>NZ_CP113942.1 GCF_029392815.1 Bifidobacterium sp. ESL0682
GACGATGCCGGAAACTTATGGAACGATTGAAGAAAGGGCCACCATGGCAGATGAGTCAAACGACCCGATAACCCAAGCCGTGCGCATCTGGGATGACGCATTGGCGGTGCTGCGGCAGGACACTTCGATCACCCCGCGCAGCAAGGGCTGGCTCGAGGGCGTACAGCCAGAAGGCGTTTTCGGACCGACCATCGTCTTATGCGTGGCCAATGCGGCGACCCAGCAGGCGTTGCAAGGTGAGCTCAACCAGGCGCTGCTCGGGGCGCTGAAACTTGCGACCGGGCACGACATGTTCCCGGCGTTCAAGATCGCCACACCAGAAAACGAGAGCACGACCGCTGAGAACAGCCACGAAGCCGACGGTAATTTCGGCAATATTGATGCCGCAGACGATGCGGAATTCACAGGAAATTCCGGCTATAACGGCAACGCTGTCAACAACGAAACGGGCGCCGAAAACGGGAACCGTCTGGAATCTGGGATGACCGCAGGCGGCAACGTACACGGTCAGACCGGTAATGGCAATGCCTACAACCATGGCTACGCGCACAAGGCCAAGCCGGCCCAAGCCTCGCAACTGAGCTTTGACGTGCCTGATGAAATGGAATATACCGGCACTCGCGAGCGCAGCAACGAGAACGGGTACACGAATGCTTGGAACGGCGAATTCGCAGCAACGCAGCGCGAAACGCAACCGGCCCAACCAGCATGGCAGCCTGCGCAACCCGTAAATCCGGAGTCCCAAACTTCGCAGGGACAGCCTCAAGTTCCCATGACATCAGCTGCGATGACGCAATCCCGCCAATCTGCACCATCACCGCAGTCGTCACAACTGTCGCGGGCACAACAGACACAGAGAGGATCGGCGGCACAGGCTGGTTCCGCGCCGGCACCGGACTCAGCTCCGGCTTTCGAGGTGGACGACCAGAAGACCGCGCGCGACCCGGAGACGCACCTCAACAAGAACGCGACGTTCGACACTTTCGTACCCGGCGACTCCAACCGTTTCGCACGCACCGTGGCGCTCGCGGTGGCCGAGGGCAGCGGCAAGGACTTCAACCCATTGTGTATATATGGTGGCTCGGGATTGGGCAAAACCCACCTCCTGAACGCCATCGGCAACTACGCGCTGGTCAAGGACAATACGCTCAAGGTGCGCTACGTCACCAGCGAGGAATTCACCAACGAGTTCATCGAGGCGCTGCAGACCCCGAACCAGAGCCAAGGCCAGATCGCCGCGTTCAACCGCCGCTACCGCGAGGTTGACGTGCTCCTGATCGACGACATTCAGTTCCTGGGCGGCAAAGAAGCCACGCTTGAGCAGTTCTTCCACACCTTCAACGCGCTCTACCAGGCCGGCAAGCGCATCGTCATCGCCTCAGATGTCGCTCCTAAGAACCTGAAGGGCTTCGAGGCACGTCTCATTTCCCGCTTCGAATCGGGCCTGACCGTCGACGTCAAGCCACCGGATCTCGAGACCCGCATCGCCATCCTGCGCATGATGGCCTCGATGAACCATTCCAACATCCCCAACGACGTGCTCGACCTCATCGCCGAACGCTTCACGGAGAACATTCGCGAGCTCGAAGGGGCGCTGACCCGCGTCACTGCCGTGGCGTCGCTCAGCAACCAGCCGGTTTCGCGCGCTTTGGCCGAGCAGACCCTGCAGGACTTCTTCACCACCGACGTGGAAATCAAACCGACCGACATCATCGGCCAGGTGGCCAAGTACTTCCACCTCACGTTCGACGACCTCGTAGGCCGTGCGCGCACCAAGAACGTCGCTCTGGCACGGCAAATCGCCATGTATCTGGCCCGAGAGATGACCAGCATGAGCCTCGTGGACATCGGCGAGGTCTTCGGCGGACGCGACCACACCACCGTGATGCACGCCTATACCCGCATCTCCAACGAAATGCAGGAGAAGCAGGAAATCTACAACTACGTCATGGAGCTCACCGTTCGGCTGAAACAGCATCCGGAAGGCTGATTTCATACATTTCAGGTCCGTCGTGCGCTGTCTTTGACGGGCCTATTAGGCTGCCGTTTTAACCGCACGGAATCATTTTTTCTTGTTGAAATATGGGACTGTAGTCTATGGTGAAACGTTTTGTGTAATACATTTCGCGGGGTTAATGACGTTTCTTGTTATTCACGATAACGATTTTGACGAACGAATTTGGCTAAGTTCAGAGTTATCCACGTTACGACACACCGGTGGTGGAAGAAAAATTTAAAAATTTATCCACATAGTTATTCACAAATGGGGGTAAACTCGGCGGATAAACCGTGGATACCCACGATAAAAGCAGTGGAAAAGTCGTGGATGATCATTCAAAAATTGTGGATAGAAAAAGAATAAAGCCGTGGCGGTGGATAACTTGGTGTTTTATCCACAATTCATCGCTTAGTTATCCACATAGTCTCGGGCTGTGGAAAACGCTGTTCGTAAGTGGTTTTAGCAGTTATCCACATATTCACCGTGCTTATTACCCTGATTACTAGATAACCTTACGTTTCATTGTCATCAGCAAAGTGGGCAAGTTGAATCTGCATCTCACGATGAACAAAAAGCAACTAGAATAGAAATCAGTTAATCACCAAAGTAGGAGCCTTATGAAAGTCGAAATCAACTCCACGGCCTTAGCGGACGCAGTTGCCTGGACCACTCGCGTCATCGACGCACGTCCCGCCAACCCAATTCTCGCCGGCATCAAACTTGAAGCGGCTGACGGTACTTTGCAACTTTCAGCCTTCAATTACGAAATTTCCGCTCGTCACCACATCGAAGCCGGTGTCGACGAAGCCGGAAGCGTTCTCGTACAAGGCAAACTGCTGGCCGACATCACCAAAGCATTGCCGCAGGAAAAAGCTTACCTTTCCACCTCCGACACCACGATGACCATCACTTCCGGAAAATCAACATTCAACCTGCAGCTCATGCCCGAGTCGGAATATCCGGATTTGCCCGAAGCGCCGGCCATGTTGGGCCAGGTCGATGCGCCGACGTTTATGCAGGCTGTATCACAGGCTTCGGTCGCCGTCTCTCGCGAGGAAAATCGGCCGGTACTAACGGGCGTGCGCATCCAGTTCAACGGCGAAAAAGTCGTCATGACTTCCACCGATCGCTTCCGTCTTTCCCGTTCCAGCTTCAAATGGACGCCGCAGGACAACAACCTCGAAACCGAAACCTTGGTTCGCGGCTCGCTGTTACGAGATGTGGCCCGCGCCGTTGACGAACACCAGAACGTGGTTATCGATTTCAATCCTGAAAGCCCGTCATTGCTTGGTTTTGAAAATGCCGGACGCGTTTCAACCTCGCAGCTAATTGATGGCGAATTCCCCGCGGTTGATCGGCTTTTTGCCGACGAATATCCGATCGAAGCCGTGATTTCCAAGGAAGCATTGCTTGGTGCCATCAAGCGTGTGGCTTTGGTCGCGGAACGTAATGCGCCGATTCGTATGGTCTTCGAAGGTCAGACGTTGACACTGTCCGCCGGAACTGCTGACGAATCCCAGGCCAAGGAAGTGCTCGACATCGACATGGACGGCGAGAACATCACTGTTGCTTTCAATCCGTCATACTTGATTGAGGGATTGAGTGCCATCACCGAGCCGTTCGTGCGTATGAAGATGACCACGGCCGTCAAGCCGGTTGAGTTCAATGGGCAGCAGGAAGCCGATTCCGACGAATCGATGGATTATCGCTATCTGCTCGTACCGATGCGCTTCAACTGATTGTCAGAATACGAAATTTATCTTACGGTGTTCATTAATTTATCCATACACCGTAAGATATTTTTCTTTTTAGATTTATTATTATTCATCTATATAAAGTAAGGGGTTCGCGTGTATATCTCGCGGCTGGCGCTTGACCATTTCCGTTCGTGGCCGCACCTTGTCGTGGATTTCACGCCCGGGGTGACCATTCTCAAAGGCGCCAACGGGCTTGGCAAAACCAATATCGTCGAAGCCATCGAAGTGCTTTCCACCGGCTCGAGCCACCGTGTCTCCAGCTCGCTGCCGCTGATTGAACGTGGCGAAGCCAAAGCTACCATTCGTGCCAATGTCAATGAGAATGCTGATGATGCGGGGGTAAACCGGTCCTTGAAGAGACCGGAAATGATGCTGACAACGCTGGTATGAGCGAGGAAACCGGTGGAATCCATTTAGATGCTGAAAATGAGATTCCTGTTGCCGAAGATGTGAGCCACGAAACCACTTACGAAGTAACCATTGCGGCACGAGGAGCCAATCGTGGGCGTATCAACGGCGGCAATTCGCTGTATATGCGCGATATCGTCAGCAAAGTGCCCAGTGTCTCGTTTACTCCTGACGACCAGCGGCTGGTGGCGGGAGATCCGGCTACCAGGCGTGGATTCCTGGATCAGGCTGGGTCGTTGTTAATTCCCGGCTATGCCGCTGAACTTTCCAATGCCAATAAAATCGCCAAGCAACGTGCCGCGCTTTTGAAACAGCTCGGGCAACGCAGCGAGCCGGTGGATGCCCAGAACGCTGCTCTCAATGGGCTGGAAATATGGACCGGTCAGTTTATTGGTGTCGGCGTCGCTTTGACCAGAGCCCGTGCCGGATTGATTGAGCGTCTGGCCGGGCCGTTCTCGAGCATTTACGATGAACTGGCAGGCAAACCCCAGCACGCAGGATTGGAATACGCCCCTTCGTTCGAGGAGGTGCTGAATTTTGAGCAGCCGGAACCGGAGATTAGCAAGCACTACCAACGGCTGTATGCCGGCGAAATCGCACGCGGACGCAACCTGATCGGTCCGCATCGCGACGATATGACTTTGACGCTCGACGGCATGCCAGCCCGCGAATTCGCCTCGAACGGCGAGATGTGGACCATGGCGCTCGCGTTGAAAATGGCGTTGTTCGATGAAATCGCACAGGTTCAGGGAATCAAGCCCATTGTCATCCTGGATGATGTTTTCGCGCAGCTTGATGAAACCAGGCGCCGGCAGATTCTCGATTTTGCCATGCAGCAGGATCAGGTACTTATCACGGTGGCAGCGGCCAGCGATATCCCACTGAATGCAGCAGAAGCCGGAAAAGCAACGATTGTCGATGTGGCCGAGCTGAAATCCGGAGCGGAAGACGAAAACGCCGATTTGGTTGCTCAACTACAGGCCGCTCGGGAAAAGAGCACAACGATTGCCGATGCTCCCTCGGATTCTCGGCAATCCGGCGAATCCATTGGTGCTGGAAACAGCCAAAACGTTCATGATGCAGCATGTGAAGGCGATGACTCCGTTGAGGTGCGATCATGAAGCCGCCTATTGCCGAACAACTGCATCTTGATCAGCGCAAACTGCCGGCCGAAGTCTTTAATCGGCTGTCTTCCCGTGCAGGAGCTCGCAGGGATTGGAAAGCGCGCGAAGAGAGTGCATGGAACAACTTCGGTAAACCCGGGCGCGATCCGGGCAAGCTCGGCGGAATCATGTCCGCGATTGCCACAGACGGCGACTGGACCCCGCATCTGAAGCTCGCGCAGCTGCGCAACCATTGGGACCAAGTGGTCGGTCCGGCTATCGCCGGCCACTCCGTGGTCACCGATTTCCGCGACGGCGTGCTCACCATCAATACCGAATCCAACGCATGGGCCACACAGCTGACCTACCTCATTCCCCAGCTCACCACGACCATTCGTCAGCGGCTCAAAGGCTTGGAAATCCGCGAAATCCGCGTCACCGGCCCGCAATCGCACAACTTCAGGCGCGGGCCCGGTGGCCGGCGATATCCCAACCGCTATATGCGGCGCTGAAATCCGCGACTGAACGATACGACCACGTATTCAATATTCATTGTGAAAAATTAGGACATCAGATGAAGTGCCCGACTATATCTGCCTGCTATCACGGTTTGATGATATTCAATCTACCAAAATTTTAACTTTTGGGGGTAATGCCTTGAAAGTCCCCATATTCGAGTAAAATGGCCACTATATGGTTAAGCCTCTAGAAGACCCCGTTATTTGCTTTCTAGAGTGTATCGCCCGCGTAAGAAGCCTTTCGTGCGCAGGAAAATCCAGGAAGGAACCTTGTGGCAGACTCTGAAGTAAATACTGAGAACACCAATGCCGCCGACGATGGTGACAACGAACCTAAGACCGCTGCACAAATCGCTGCGGAAACCGACGCTTTGGAAGACGCCCAGCTTGACGATTCGCTCGCGCCCGAACATTATGACGCCAGCGATCTGAGGGTGTTGGAAGGCCTGGAGGCCGTGCGCATCCGTCCGGGTATGTACATCGGCTCCACCGGTCCGCGCGGCCTGCACCACCTGGTCTACGAGATTGTCGACAACTCCGTCGATGAGGCGCTCGCGGGCTATGCCACGCATATCGAAGTCACTATTCTGCCGGACAACGGCGTGCGCGTGGTCGACAACGGCCGCGGCATTCCTGTCGACGAGGTGCCCGGCGAGGGCGTCTCCGGCGTAGAGACGGTGATGACCAAGCTGCACGCCGGCGGCAAGTTCGGCGGCGGCGGTTATGCGGTCTCCGGCGGCCTGCACGGTGTCGGCATCTCCGTGGTCAACGCGCTTTCCACCGAAATCGACGTGGAAGTGCGCCGTCAGGGCTTCCATTGGACGCAAAGCTTCAAGAACCAGAAGGCTACCGCCCCGCTCCAGCAGGGTGCGCCGATGGGCGAAGACGAATCGACCGGCACGTCCGTGACGTTCTGGGCCGATCCCGCCATCTTCGAGACCACCATCTACGATTTCGAGACTCTGCGCTCGCGTTTCCAGCAGATGGCCTTCCTCAACAAGGGCCTGCGCATCTCGCTGACCGATGAGCGTCAGCACAATGTCGCCGGTGACGAAGTCGCGGGCGAGAATGACGCCACCGAAGAAAAGCCGGAAACCGTTTCTTATTGCTACCAGAACGGTATCAAGGACTACGTCGAGTATCTGGTGAAGTCTCGCAAGGCCACGCCGATCGAGGAAGACGTCATCGACCTTGAGGCCGAAGACCTGGAGCTCGGCATTTCCGCCGAAATCGCGTTGCAGTGGACCACCGCCTACTCCGAGGCCGTGCACACCTTCGCCAACACGATCTCCACCACCGAGGGCGGCACCCATGAAGAAGGCTTCCGCGCCGCGCTGACCAGCCTGGTCAACCGCTATGCGCGCGATAAGAACCTGCTGAAAGAGAAAGACGACAACCTTTCCGGCGACGATGTTCGCGAAGGCCTTACGGCCGTCGTGTCCGTCAAGCTCACCAACCCGCAGTTCGAAGGCCAGACCAAGACCAAGCTCGGCAACTCCGAAGCCAAGACCTTCGTGCAGCGTGTGATGACCGACCGCCTTGGCGACTGGTTCGATGCCCACCCCAGTGATGCCAAGAACATCATTCAGAAGGCGCTCGAAGCCTCGCACGCGCGTATCGCCGCCAAGAAGGCCCGCGAGAACACGCGTCGCAAGTCCGTTTTCGAAACCGCCGGCATGCCCGACAAGCTGAAGGACTGCCAGTCCAACAACCCCGAGGAATGCGAACTGTTCATCGTCGAGGGCGATTCCGCAGGCGGCTCCGCCATTCAGGGTCGCAACCCGATCACGCAGGCCATCCTGCCGCTTCGTGGCAAGATTCTGAACACCGAGCGCGCCTCCATCGACCGCATCATGAAGTCCGACACCATCGAGGCCTTGATTACGGCCGTCGGCGGCGGATACGGCGAGGAATTCGACCTGAACAAGGTGCGTTACCACAAAGTCATCATCATGGCTGATGCAGATGTCGACGGCGCACATATCGCAACGCTCAACCTGACGCTCTTCTTCCGCTATATGCGGCCGATGATTTACGCCGGTTACGTTTACGTCGCCATGCCGCCGCTCTACCGAATCAAGTGGACCAAGGGCGCGCACAGCTTCGTCTACACCGACGCCGAGCGCGATCGCGTGCTCAAGGAAGGCAAGGAGGCCGGACGCCAACTGCCGAAGGGCGAAGGTATCCAGCGCTACAAGGGCTTGGGCGAGATGAGCTATCAGGAGCTGTGGGGCACCACCATGGATCCTGAGCACCGCATCCTGAAGCAGGTTGAGATTGAGGACGCGGCCCAGGCCGACGAGACCTTCTCGATGCTGATGGGCGACGAAGTGGGGCCGCGCCGCGAGTTCATTCAGCGCAACGCCCCGAGTGCGAAGTTCATCGACGCTTGATACGTATATCGAATGTGGCTGTTGATATCAAAGAATGAATCATAGTCCCATTCGGTATAAACGGCATAACAGACTTAGTGAATCAATAAACATAAGGATTTACAGTGGCAGACGAAAACAATACCAACAATGACGACGGCGATGACGAGTACATCCCCGGTGGTGCACTCGAACCGTTGAGCCCGCAGGAGGCCGACAACACTGATTACGGCCTGATGACCGGCGAACGTATCCAGCGTATCGACCTCGGCCAGGAAATGCGCGAGTCCTACCTCGCCTATTCCCTCTCCGTGATTGTCGAACGTGCGCTCCCCGACGTGCGCGACGGCATGAAGCCGGTGCATCGCCGCGTGATCTACGCGATGTACGATGGCGGCTATCGCCCCGACCGCGGCTACAACAAGTGCTCTCGCGTCGTCGGCGACGTCATGGGCAAGTACCACCCGCACGGCGATTCCGCCATTTACGACACCTTGGTGCGTATGGCCCAGTCGTGGTCGATGCGCTACATGCTCGTTGACGGCCAGGGCAACTTCGGCTCCCCGGGCGACGACCCCGCAGCTGCAATGCGTTACACCGAGTGCCGCATGGCGCCGCTCGCGATGGAAATGGTGCGTGACATCGACAAGGACACTGTCGATTTCGTGCCGAACTACGACGGCAAGACGCAGGAGCCGACCGTGCTTCCTGCCCGCTTCCCGAACCTTCTGGTCAACGGCTCCTCCGGCATCGCCGTGGGCATGGCCACCAATATTCCTCCGCACAACATGCGCGAGGTGGCCGATGGCGTGCACTGGGCACTCGATCACCCGGATGCCACCAAGGAAGAGTTGCTTGAGGCGCTCCTGCAGCGCATCAAGGGCCCGGACTTCCCCACCGGCGCCACGATTCTCGGCCACAAGGGCATCGAGAAGGCCTACCGCACCGGCCGTGGCCTCATCACCATGCGCGCCGTGGTCAACACCGAAGAGATCAAGGGGCGCATGTGCCTCGTGGTCACCGAGCTGCCGTATCAGGTCAACCCCGACCGCCTCGCCGCCTCGATTCGCGACGCGGTGCGCGACGGCAAGATTCAGGGCATCGCCGACATGCGCGATGAGACTTCCGGCCGCACCGGCCAGCGCCTCGTACTCATCCTCAAGCGCGACGCCGTGCCGAAGGTCGTGCTCAACAACCTCTATAAGCACACCCAGCTGCAGGAGACGTTCGGTGCGAACATGCTCGCCTTGGTCGACAACGTGCCGCGCACGCTTTCGCTCGACGCCTTCGTCAGCCACTGGGTTGACCACCAGATAGAAGTCATCGATCGCCGTACCCGTTATTTGAAGCGCGAGGCCGAGGATCGCGACCACATTCTGCAAGGCTATCTGAAAGCCCTCGACATGATCGACGAGGTTATCGCCCTCATTCGTGCATCCAAGGACGTCGAAACCGCCCGTACCGGCCTCGAAGACCTGCTTGATGTCGATGACGTGCAGGCCGACGCGATTCTGGCCATGCAGCTGCGCCGTCTCGCCGCTCTGGAACGTCAGAAGATCGTCGACGAGCACAACGAGCTGATGAAGAAGATCGCCGATTACAACGACATCCTCGCCAGCCCCGAACGCGAACGCAAGATCGTGGGCGACGAGCTCGATGAGATCGTGGCCAAGTATGGCGACGAACGCCGCACCAAGATTTTGCCGTTCTCCGGCGAAATGAGCGACGAAGATCTTATCGCTGACGAAAACGTGGTCGTCACCGTGACGCACTCCGGCTTTGTCAAGCGCACCAAGGCCGACGAATACCGCGCCCAGCACCGCGGTGGCAAAGGCATCAAGGGTGCCAAGTTGCGTCAGGACGACGTGGTTGACCACTTCTTCCTCACTTCCACGCACAATTGGATCCTCTTCTTCACCAACCGCGGCCGCGTCTTCAGGCTCAAGGCCTACGAGCTGCCGGAAGGTTCCCGCGATTCCAAGGGGGGCAGCACGTGGCCAACCTGCTGCAGCTCTCCCCGACGAGAGCATTCAGGCCGTGCTTTCGATTCCCGATTACGAAGTCGCCAAGTACCTCGTGCTCGCTACCCGCTCCGGCAAGGTCAAGAAGACCCCGCTGGCGCAGTACGATTCCACCCGTCAGGGCGGCCTCATCGCCGTGCGCCTGATGGAAGACCCGGAAACCGGCGAGCCGGCCGACGAGCTGATTGGCGCGACGCTGTGCAACGCGGAAGATGACATCATTCTCGTCTCCAAGCACGGCATGAGCCTCAAGTTCAAGGCCGACGACGAGCAACTGCGCCCGATGGGTCGCCAGACCGCCGGTGTGCAGGGTATGAAGTTCCGCGACGGCGATGAGCTGCTGGCAATGGACGTGGTCCGTGCCGACATGGAAGATGACCTGAGCCTGCTCGTGGTCACCAACGAGGGCTTCGCCAAGCGCACCTCCATCAGCCAGTACCGCCTCCAGGGCCGCAACGGCTTTGGCGTCAAGGCACTGCAACTGACCGAAGGCCGCGGCGAGCTGGTGGGTGCGGTCATCGTGGCCGATTCCGACCAGATCCTCGCCATCATGAAGTCCGGCAAGGTCATCCGCTCCGACGTCAACGAAGTCAAGCGCACCGGCCGCAATACGCAAGGCGTGACGCTCGCCAAGCCCGACAAGGGCGACGAGATTCTCTCCATCGCACGTAACACCGATACGGACGATGACGAAGATGACGAGAACGCCGAGGATGCTGACGCGAATAACGATTCCGCCGATTCCAAGGAAGCCAACGCAACAGATTCCGCAGCCGATGATTCAGCCACGGAAGCCAGTGACGAAGGCAGTGCCGAGGAATAAGTAATCAGTAAGCAATACTGAAGCGCTGCTATCAGCAGACAGGTTAGTAAATGCGGTTATGGTCGCTGATACTTTCGGGTATCGGCGGCCATACTGTTTTTGTTCGAAATCAGCCATTATGACGAATATATTCCTGCGCTGTCTCGTCCCCGAAGACTGGTAGCCTCATAGCAGGTATATCGCGCGAAATCGGGTTATTGATGCTTGTTTTGTGCGGCAGATCAAGGAGAAACGATGAACGAAAACGTTGACGACAACGAGCCGCGTCAAGCCAAAAACGCGGGTGGCGATGCGGTGCAGTCCGACCGTTCCCCCGTGTCGCGCGTTCCGTTTTCGGGGAAAGCAACAGCCAGGGGTCTGCGGATTCGGCAAAATCCTCATCGTGGCCGCTAGGCAAGGCCGGCACTGTCAAACGCCCGAGTCAACGTGCTCCGCGTGCCCGTCGTATGAGCCTTTCGCTCACCCGCCTTGACGCATGGTCGGTGGCCAAGGTGACGTTCTTGCTCTCCGTAGCCGGAGGCATCATCCAAATCGTTGCGGTTGCGCTGATTTGGGCCCTGCTGAATGTGGTCGGCGTCTTCGATCAGGTCACGCAGATCGTCTCCTCGACCGGCCTTGACACCGGCGGTTTCAACCTCGCCAGCATCTTCTCGTTAGGCACGGTGCTGAGTGCTGTCACCATTCTTTCCATCGTCGAGGTTGTGGTGGCTACGCTGTTCGCCGTCATTATCGCCGCGCTTTACAACGTCGTCAGCCAGCTGGTCGGCGGCGTGCACGTCACCCTTGGCGACGACTGATACGCAACTGTTGCAGAATAGTATTGCCTGTGGCTTTAATGGCCACGGGCATTTTTGTTTCAGAACCTAGTTGGGAAGGGTTCAGTAGATGATGGATGGCGACGATAGTGGATTGCGGCATTCCATAATCCGGTATTTCGCAGGTTGTTCGTTTGCGTTGCGCCATTCGTAACCCGCGTCCGCTAGAGTGGCCGATGTGATTGCCTACATCAGGAATTTCAGCACCTCATTCATCCTCGCGATGACGATTTGGCCGTTCCTCTCGGCCCTGTTGACACTGCCGATTCTCGCGATGATGTATCACCGATATCACCGTTTGCGCTCCACCGCGGTGCTGACGTCCTATCTGTGCGTGCTATACGTGCTCGGACTGGTCACCTTTACGCTGTACCCCATGCCCGACGACCCGGCAAAATACTGCCTGACGCATGCGCACCATCCGCAGCTGAATGTCATGCGATTCATGACCGATCTCGCAACCGGCGGCAAGAACGCCGCGTTGCAGCTGCTGCTCAATGTCGCCTTCTTCGTTCCCCTTGGTTTCGTGCTTTCCCGCTGGGCGCGTTGGAAGTTCTACGCCGTGATTCCCACGGGATTCCTGGTCTCCCTGTTCATCGAGACCTCGCAGCTCACCGGCGTCTGGGACATCTATCCCTGCGCCTACCGCCAGTTCGACGTCGACGATCTGCTCACCAATACGTTGGGCGCGATTATCGGCTGTTTCATCGCGTGGATTTACGGCGCTTTGGTACCGGTGCGCCAAGTCGAAGACCGCCGCGAAGTCGTTGAAAAGCCAGGGCTGGTCCATCGGGCTGTTGCGTTGATGATCGATCTGGTCTTTATCGTCGTTCTTGACGGCTCGCTGACCTTGGGCTCGATTTATCTCTTCCAAAAGTCCTCGAAATACCTTCCCAACGGGACGTATCTGTTCCTTGGGCACGCCTTTGGCACCGGGGTGTCGGACGGCATGGCTCAGTTCTTCACCCTGCTGTCGTTCGTCATCTTCGAGCTGCTCATCCCCGTGACTCATCGCGGGCAGACGCTCGGTGGCATGTTCACGCACATGAGCTGTGAGACCAAGGAGCGGCACGGCGGCGCTCGCGCGGTATTCTATGTGATTCGCCTCGTGGTGCTGATGCTCGGTACGATGCTGCTCGCCGAACCCACCCGTCAGCTCGGCGTCATTGTCGTGGTCTTCTTGGTCATCTTCTGGATTTTCGCCCGCCAAATGCCCTACGACCTCATCCCCGGCCGTGATTGGGATGCCGGCTATTACGACGATTTCGGTGATGGACAGGGTGACGACAGATATGACGGTTATGGCAATGTCGGCAACGCCAGTGGCTATGGTGCAGCAGGCAATCCTGGCGGTTATGTCGACGATGCTACAAAGATTTACCCGACCTATGCCCCGCAAAACGGCAATCGTGGCAACCGTCGTGGCGGCGGAAGCTACATCAATTATTCCGGTTGATGCAGCGAGATTCTGAACTTATGCCGGAAATGTGCACTTTAGCTTGGGTGATATGCATGTTTTTGATACCAGTGTTAAAGAAGTGCGTTTAACGGAGCCTGATGTGTTCTCTTTTGACGGGGTGTCAGAAAAGAGTGCTTTAGGACGTCTTAAGTGCATGTTTTTGCATCAGTAACAAGAAACCCGCCGACCGGTGCGAGACCAGTGGCGGGTTTCGATTTTATCGTTATGCAGAAGCGCTCAGCAAACGCCTTGGGCAACCATGGCGTCGGCGACCTTGACGAAGCCGGCGGCGTTGGCGCCGAGCATCAGATCGCCCTCGTGGCCGTATTCCTTGGCGGCGGCCAGGGAGTTGGCGACGATGTTCTCCATGATGTCCTTGAGCTTGGCATCGACCTCTTCGAAGGTCCAGGAAAGACGATACGAATTCTGGCTCATCTCGAGGCCGGAAACGGCGACGCCGCCGGCGTTGGAAGCCTTGGCGGGGCCGTAAAGCAGGCCGGCCTTCTGATAGGTCGAAATCGCTTCAGGCGTGGACGGCATGTTCGCACCCTCGCAGACGACCTTGCAGCCGTTACCAACCAGCGTGGCCGCGGATTCGCCGTCGACCTCGTTCTGGGTGGCGCAAGGCAGCGCGATGTCGCAAGGAACCGTCCAGACGCCCTTGCTGCCCTCGTGGTATTCGGAGCCGGCCACACGGTCGGCGTATTCCTTGATACGGCCGCGATGACCGAGCTTGATGTCCTTGACCACGTCGAGCTGGATGCCGTTCGGATCGTAGATGTAGCCGTTGGAATCGGAGCAGGTGACGACCTTCGCGCCCAGTTCCTGCGCCTTTTCGATGGCGAAGATGGCCACGTTACCGGAACCGGAGATGACGACGGTCTTGCCTTCGAACGAATCGTTCTTGAGTGTGCGCATCGCAGCCTGCGTGTAGTAGCAGAGGCCGTAACCGGTGGCCTCGGTGCGAGCGAGCGAGCCGCCGAACTCAAGGCCCTTGCCGGTCAGAACGCCGGAATACTCGTTGCGGATGCGCTTGTACTGGCCGAACATGTAGCCGATCTCGCGCGCGCCCACGTTGATATCACCGGCGGGAACGTCAGTGAACTGGCCGATGTGGCGTTGCAGCTCGGTCATGAAGGCCTGGCAGAAGCGCATGACCTCACCGTCGCTGCGACCGCGCGGATCGAAGTCGGAACCGCCCTTGGCGCCGCCCATAGGCAGGCCGGTCAGGGAGTTCTTCAAAACCTGCTCGAAGCCGAGGAACTTGACGACGGATTCGGTGACGGTCGGGTGCAGGCGAAGGCCGCCCTTGTAGGGTCCGATGGCAGAGTTGAACTGGATGCGGTAGCCGCGGTTGACCTGCACCTTGCCCTCGTCGTCGACCCAGGCGACGCGGAACTTGATGGCGCGCTCAGGCTCGACCAAGCGCTCGAGGATGCCGTTCTTCTCGTGCTCAGGGTGCTTCTCTACAACCGGTTCCAAAGTCTCGAAAACCTCGCGGACGGCCTGCAGGAATTCCGGCTGGTCACCATCGCGCTTCTCAACCTGCGCATAGACGCGCTTCACATATTCGTTCTTCAGCATTGATACTCCATTGTTGAGTTGGTATTGCCGTTTTTATTGTAAGAATCTTGTGGATTTGGTGAAAGGGCGAGTTCAAAAAATCTTTATGTTTTTTCGTCTCGTTAACGGAATGGAAACATAAATAACAATGGCCGATGATATGTTCGCCATGCCGATTTCCGCGATGCGCGATTACCGGCTGGAATGCCAGCAGCGGAGGGCTTTCACGTCTAGGATGGAAGTAAGGCACACTGACCAAGGAGGTCACGATGTTCAAAGGGTTCAAGAAATTCATCTCGCGCGGCAACATGATTGACATGGCCGTCGGCGTGGTTATGGGCGCTGCGGTGACCGCCGTGGTCAACTCGATCGTCAACAATCTCATCAACCCGCTGATCGCCATGATCTTCGGCAAGCCGAACATGAACAACCTGCTGACCTTCACCTTCAACCATTCCACCATCTCGTTTGGCGCGATTCTCGGCGCTTTGCTCAACTTCCTGCTCATCGCCATCGCCGTTTACTTCTGCATCCTCGTGCCGATTAACAAGTTCCGCGACATGTCCGAGGCGATTTTCAAGAAAGAGGACGACGAGGACGAGAAAAAGGAGATCAGCACCGACCAGCAGACCGTTGAACTGCTGCAGCAGATCGCCGACGAGCTCAAGGACATCAAGGGCGTTGGCAAAATCGAAGATGGCAACAAATCCGAGGCTAAAGAGTAAGTCGGAATGGTAGCTACGCCATGGTTTTAGTGCGAAACGGGCGTCGGTCCGGCGGTCGATGGCAGAACGGGCGATAG
This sequence comes from Bifidobacterium sp. ESL0682, assembly GCF_029392815.1. Lineage (GTDB taxonomy): Bacteria > Actinomycetota > Actinomycetes > Actinomycetales > Bifidobacteriaceae > Bifidobacterium. The sequence goes on from NZ_CP113942.1 coordinate 15,641, forward strand.
GTTAGCTACTGATGACGAAACGGACGATCATGATGGAACAAATAAGCATGGCGAGGTCATGATTCGAACGGACCATGGCTGGCGGTTTTACCACTGCCGATATCAAAAAATAAGCTGTCCATTAGCGCGGATGGCTACTATGCTGGGTTTGAGAAGATTACTGCTTAGTTATCATGGGATGATTGAGTGAAAGGGGTAGGGTTCGGAAATGTTTGACCGCAACGAGTTGCTGAACGACGGAAAGCTTAAGAACGTGCGTTTCGTCAAGTCGGACAACGATCCGTTGCAAGGCGACGGTCGGAATGCCGCCGGCTATTCGTCTTCCGATCAGTCCGCTCAACCCGCTCAGCCCGGCCAATCCACCGGCGACCCGCATGCTATCGGCAACGCCCATTTTCGCACCATGCCCGAGCGCGGCAGGATGGTGTCACGCTCGGCGGATTTCCCCGAAGTCACCTTCTCCCACATGACTTTGCCGGCCACGGTGATGGACTGGAAACGCGAGGGGTCCACGGCGAAAATGGCCACGATGATCTTCCTGCTCCACGGCCACGTCGAAATCAGCACGGCCGACAACAAGATCCTGAAACGTCGTCCGGGCGTCTTTCTCATCCCGCCGGAAACCGGCGATGTCGTGTTCAAGACCTCGGCCCCGACCAACGAGCTGATCGGCGTGAGCCTTTCCTCGCGCCTGTTCGCCACGATTCTGCCGGATTACAAGACCTATTCGATGATGGGGCAGAATTCCAAGCTTGACGTGGTCTCGTTGCAGCCGTTGCTTGCCTTCGTGGTGAGTGCCTGCAACCTGAATAACTCGCAGTCGCAGATGGTTGACACGTTGGAAACCGTGGCCAACGATGTGGCGCGCTCGCTGCTGATAGCCTGCTTCGGCCAGGGCATGAGCGTGATGCCGCTGATCGAGCGTGTGCGCAAATACGTCGCCGAGAACTACACCGATTCCGCATTGAGCGTCACCAAAACGGCTGAGCATGAAAATGTTTCTGTGCGTACGGTCCAACTGGCGTTGCAGGAAGCGGATACCAATTTCACCGCACTGGTTCGCAGAGCCCGCACCGAAGCGGCTCTCGAGTTGCGCAAAAGCCAGCCCTCGCTCACTCTGGTCGAAATCGGCGACCGCTGCGGGTTCGGCTCCGTTTCGTCCCTTCGTCGTGCGCTGAAGCTGCATGAGGAGATGGAAGACTGCAGTGAAGAGTAAGGCTGCGGAAAACCGACGACATATTATAGCCTCGAATATTTTATTGTCCAGCGGCCAATATCGACTGCTTTAGATTTTCGATTTTCTTGTTTCGTTTGCCTATTGTGTCAAACTCCGTTTCGATATCTAAGTTTCAGGTGAATTATAACGATTTATCCTATTCGTTTCGATATCCGACTAGGGCGTCAAAAAGTTTCATCATTTGCATAATTGACAAAACGCTATCAATTTGTGGCATTATTTAAGTAGTATTTCAGGGATTTAAGGGTGAGTTGCCTGTGGTGCGGCAATAACTCACTTTTCGCTGGAAGTCTCAACGAGAGGAGACGATGATGTTCAGACATAAAGGCCCGGCAAAGGTGGCCGGCATCGTGGCCGCAGCCGCCATGGCTCTGACCGGAGCGATAACGTTCACCAACACCGCCAATGCCGTTTCCGCCACCGATGGCAACGGTCGTATGAGTACCAGCATCAACTGGGTGCAGTGGGGGAACACCGCAGGCGCTGAAGTCAATAGCGAGAGAGTGGCGTGGACCACCCCGGTGCCTGCAGGCGACAACACCTGGCTGTCCACCAGGTGCAACATCAAGCCGGTGGCCGGCGACAGCGATTCGCTTTCGGCCGCTCATGCGCTGACGGTCTACAAGCCGGGCAGCTGGTACGGCGACGGCCTCGCCCAAATGTATTACGTTGGGGGCAGTGGCTACGGCAACGATATGAAGATCGGCCTGGCCAACAAGGACGACGGTGGAAAGGTGACGTTCGATTTCACCTGCGCCGCCTATAAGATTCCTTCGTCCACGGACCCGAGCAGCACGCTCGATGCGACGACCAATCTCACTTCGTTCACCAATATCAAGCTTCAGGGCCTCGTCTTTGCTGACGCCGAGTCCAACAACTGGACTTACTACCAGCAGGAATACATCAAGGCCACGCCGCAGAGCAGCATCCCCGGCACGACCCCGAACTGGCGCGTGCTCGACAGTGAACGCACCGCGGGTTGCACCACCAACTCCGTCGCGGAAAAGAAGGGCAATACCGTCCGCTTCCGTTCCGATAACGGGCAGTGCGGCAACTCAGGCGGCACGGGTCCGTCCTCGGTCATGTTCCTGCAGAATTCCGAAAGCGCTCGCGTGACGCTCAAGGGCGGTGGTAAGACGGCCGTGGCATTGGGCAGCATCGCAGCTACCGATTTCGGCGATGCGCCGTTGAGCTACGGCGTGGCAGGGTCTCTGCTTCAGCCGCAGTGGCAAGGCGGCCTGCTGGGCACGAATGTGACCGGCACGACCTATAACGGCGATTCGCTCGACCCGGATACCAGCATGGTCGGCGGCACGCTGTTCAACCTTTCTCAGGCCAAGGATAGTTTCGCCACGAACACCTCGACCCTCGCCAGCTTCGCCGAACCCACTCCCCGATTAGGCGCCCATGAAGATTCCGAGGTGCGCTCGCATCCTGCCATAACCGGTGATCTGGCCGACTTCCAGAAGAACGCTGATTGGGACGACAAGAACGGCGATTCGAACACCACCGTCGGCGCTCCCGAAATCAACGATGAGGACGGCGTCGCCATCCCGACCGCTACAAAGGCCGTAAAAGTCAAGGCCAGCTGGGACGGCACGGTCAACAAGTTCACGCAAAGGTGCGTTGCGCCGGTGTCGGCGATGTGCGCGGCTGGATTGATTGGAACAACGACGGCGTCTTTAACCCCACACATGCGGTGGCCAACAGTGACCTTAACGCCGAAGCCAGCGACCAGGTGCAATGCGCCGCTGACCCCAGCGATACCGTTACCGGCCGTTCGGCCACGTTGACGTGGATTGTTCCTGGTGACACCAAGCGTCAGGTCAGCGCGGAGACCAAGTCTTCGTACATGCGCCTGCGCATCACTGATGAGCCTGGCAGCGGCCCTCACGGCATCATTGATATCCCACCGACCGGCCTGACCACCTCTTCCGGCGAGGTTGAGGACTACAAGGCCGACGTGCATTCTCCGACGCTCACGGTGCTCACCAACATCGGCGGCACCCGTAAGTCCGGTGACGACCGCGATCAGTTCGACATGAGCTACAACTGGGACAACGGCACCCCCGGTGGCGTGCTTGACGGCGGCCCCGTGACCACGACGGGCAACGACGGCGGCATTCAGCAGGAAGGCATCAGGTCCAAGAGCGTTGGCCCGTACTTCAAGTATTTCCTGAGCTCGAATCTCATCACCAGCGGTGGCAGCACCAGCACCGATGCCGATTACAACACGAGGTTGGACTGCGTGGATCTGACCACCGGTCTGACGGTTCCTCACAATGTTGACGGCGTCGACGGCAAGATTCAGATGCCGGATGACTTCGATGCCAACGTGCAATGCACCTACACCAGGGTCGCCGAGGGCGATCCGGCAGTGACCTTGGTCACCGAGGTCCATAACGACAACGGCGGCACGGCCGAGGCGAAGGACTTCACCTTCACCGCTAACGGCACTAGGGTTAGTGGTTCCGGTGCGTCTACCAACAACTATCCGTACCAGAGCGACACCGGCAGCGATTCGCACAGCGTCGATCCCGATTTCGCCTATACGTTCGACAAGACGCCTTTGCCGGCCGGATACACGGAAGATCCGATTGTGTACTACGATGTCACGAATCCTACTGCTCCCGTGGTGCTGAACCCCGGCGTTGACGGCAAGTACACGTTTGTGCGCGATCATCACTACACCGCCACCCGCGTGCTGCATGATTCCCCCGCCAAGCTGACGTTGAAGACCGTGGTAGACAACACCTACGGCGGCACGGCCACATCGACCGACTTCAACTTCACCGTGATTCCCGATGGCAAGAGCATCGCCGACGGCGTCATATACACGCAGGGCAATCAGCAGACGGCCGTCGCGGGCAAGTACACGGTGTCTGGTTCCGACAAGCCCGGCTATTCTCAGGTGGGCGACATCATCTATACCGATGACAGCGATCCCACGCATACGCCGCTTAGCGGCATGGCGTTGCAGCTGGCACTCGATATGGGCAAGTCCATCACTGGCGTGCGCAAGATGCGTTCCAACCCGGTGAGCCTGACGATTACTACCCACATCGCAGGTGGTGGCAACGCCACAACCGCCGACTTCCCGGTGACGGCAACCCGTCCCGGCGCCACGACCTCAATGCCGGACAACACTGCAAAGAACGTTGCTTCTGGTACGTATACCATCGCGACGAACATGAGTGCCCAGCCTGGTTACCAAGTCACCGATAAGCTGGCCTGTGTGGTCAACAACTCGGCTCCCGTCAATGTCACCAATGGTCAGGTTGCTCTGATCAACGGCCAGAATGTAGTCTGCGAGCAGACCGTGGCTCCGAAGGGCAGCCCGACGCTGACCTTCGAGACCCAAGTTCTCGGCAATGGCCAGGCCAAGCCGACTGATTTCCACTTCTCGGTGACGCCTGCAGGCGGTTCTGCGACGACCTACACCCAAGGCAAAGCCAAGGTTCCGGGTTCCACCAACTTCACGGTGATCGGTTCCAACAAGGCGGGCTACGCCCAGGTTGGCGACATCGTCTACTACGCCAACGACGACACCGCCCGGGCCCACCCGATGAGTCTGGCCGACGCCCAACAGGCGTTGCGCAACGGCCGTAGCGTGACCGGTGTGCGTCAGGTCAAGCCCACGAGCATCAAGGTTCATCTTGATCGCGACTACCGTTACGGTGGCACGGCTCAAGGCGACGGTTCCAAGATCACCGTCAATCCTCCGAGCGGCTCGTCCTTCAACTTGGCACTTGACACTCAGACGGATGTGTCCCCTGGCACCTTCTCGGTGCGTCAGTTCCTCAAGGCCGGCTACAAGCTCAGCGACATCCAGGTCACCGCGAACGGGGTTCCGGTCACGCTCAATGCCGATGGCTCCTTCGGTGTCAACCTGGGTGACGAAGTAGTGGTCACGCTCAAGAACGTGGACGAGCCTGGAACGCTGCAATGGTCCCGCTTCGATCGTGACGAGAAGACGCTGCTCTCCGGCTCTCAGTGGAGGCTCACCGGCCCCAATGGTCAGACGCTTGATGTCACTGACTGCACCGCAGCAGTGTGCACCGGTGCTGATCAAGATCCGACTCCCGGCAAGTTCAGCGTCACCGGCCTCAAGTGGGGCGATTGGACCATCACCGAGACTGTCGCCCCGGCCGGCCACAAGCTCTCCAAGCCGCTCAAGCTGACCCTGAATCCGGCCGAAGGCAAGTACGGCTTGCTGAAGACTGGAGCGTTCCACGACGGCAAGTCGGTCAATGTCACGCCGGGTGCTAATCCCGGTCAGGAACCCGGCGCCCAGCCCGGTCCTAACGGTGGTGTCAAGCCGAACGGCAACACGAATCCGACTGGCAAACCGAACCTGATTAGTAAGCCGGGTCTGACTGTTAAGCCGAATCCGACTGCTAACCATAACCCGAACGGTAAGCCGAACCCGATCGGCAATCCAAACCTGAACGGCCAGAATGGCCGGAAGGGCGGGCCGCGTCTTTCCAAGACCGGCACCGATATTGCTCTCGTCGTGGTGATCGCCTTCAGCACGCTCGGACTTGGGTTCGCGCTTGCGGCTGGAACTCGTGCGATGCTGCGCCGTCGCGAGGAGTAAAAAGGGGTGAAGCTGGATACTCTGGTTGACGTTGATTCCGGCAGCGTCAGCCAGTAGTAAGACGGCAAACGACAGAAACGGGCGATGAAGGTAGTAATCCTTCATCGCCCGTTTTCTGTGTTGTCTCTTGAATGGCGTTTCCATGGTGTTCGAGCTGTGCTTTGTTGACCGGTCGCCCGTTGATTCATCGTTGCGCCAATATGTGATAAATATGTGAAAATTAGATATTACGAATTCAAATGTCTTCGTGACCTTATAGGCGGTGTTCTTCGATCCGCGATTCCGCTCGTTTCGTTTGCCTTGATGCTGACGAGTGCAAGTAATTCCAGTGGCTGTTCTTTATATCGAACGATTTAAGCGCTTTTGTCCATTTATAAATATTGTTAATAGATCGTCAAAACGTTCTACTGTCTGATTAATTATTTGAATTAATTATAAATGTGACATTATGGTATTGGTTCCGCTATTCAACGGTGATGAGTTACGGAACCGATATTCATCTTCAGAAGGTTCGATGAGAGGAGCCGAAGATGCGAGGGCATGAGAATGTTGTGAAGCAGGTTGGTGTGAAGCTGGCCGGTATGATTGGCGCGATTGCCATGAGTCTGGTTGGCATGGCGGTGTCGGGGACAGCGAACGCCGAGTCGGCGGCCCCCGAGACCGGAGTCGGCACGCGAACTTTGGCCACTGACGGCCAAGGCAGGTTTCGCGAAGCCATCAACTGGGTGCAGTGGGGCAAAGAGGAACAGGAGCTGACCGCTGGCAAAGTGGTATGGACTACCCCTGTTCGCGTGGGCGCCACCCATTGGTCTGCTACCAGATGCTCGATAGTTTCCGCTGGCGGTGCGGATGAAGCGCTTTCCGATACACATCCGATGCTGACGTATCGTTCCGGGGATTGGCCCGGCGACGGATTGCCCTATCTCTACAACAAGGGCGGTGTGCGTTCCAACACCATGGTGACAGGGATTGGCAACTACAATGACACGGAAAAGGTGTCGTTTGATTTCAGTTGCGCAGCCTATCTGATCAATTCGCCGACCGATCCTACCGGCACATTGAATGAAGGCACTTCCACCGCGGCGTATACGCAAGTGCCGTTGCAGGGCTTGATTTTCGCAGATGCCGAGTCCAACAACTGGGTTCGTTATCCCGACGGCTCCTATGAGCAGGAGGAATACATCAAGGCACGGCCTGAGAGCAGTATTGCCGGCCAGACCCCTACGTGGCGTCTGCTGGACAGCTACCGCACGCCCGGCTGCACCACGAACTCGGTGGCGGAGCTCAAGGACGATACCATGCGTTTCCGTTCCGATGGCGCGCAATGCTCCAATATGGAGCCATATAACACCTATAGTGGCCCTTCATCGGTGATGTTCCTGCAGGGCTCGCAGCATGCGCGGGTGACGCTCAAGGGCGGCGGCAATACGGCCGTGGCGCTTGGAAGCATCGCGTTGCCTGACTTTGGCGATGCCCCGTTAAGCTACGGAGCGGCCAGCTCCCTGTTCCAGCCGGAATGGTACGGCGGCGAGTTGGGTGCCGACATCACTGGTACGCCTTATACCGGCGATCCGATCGATCCCGACAACACCATGGTGGGCGGCACGCTGTTCAACCTTTCGCAGGCGAAGGACGATTTCGCGACCAACAACACCAAGCTGGCTGGTTTCACCGAGCCGACTCCGCGTTTGGGCGTGCATGAGGACGCCGAAGAGCGGACCATTTTCTCCGATAACGCGAACGGAGATGATCTCAACAGCACCCATCCGATTTCCGGCCATGGCGCTAATGAGAACGACGAGGACGGATTGGCTGCGGCGCCGCATGGCACGTCCGGCAATGTCGACATCATTCCGAATGGCGATACATTCCAGCAAACCGTGAGTTGCGCGGCCGATGGCATGGCCCAGGTCAGGGGCTGGATCGACTGGAATCGCAACGGAGTCTTCGACGAACGTACTGAATCCAGTGATCAGGTGGATTGCACCGGGTCCAGCCCGGCTCCAGGCGGCGGATTCACGCAGGGTTCTGCCACGTTGACGTGGAATGTCCCGGCCGACGCCGTGCCGTCGGTGAAAGGTAAGAGTGGATTGTCGCAATCGTTTGAACGTCTTCGCATTACCAACGAAACCGATCCTTCAACTGGCCGTGTGATATCGCTGCCCGCGACTGGTGCAACCACCGGTGGCGAGGTCGAGGACTACGCGGTGGATGTGCACGTTTCCACGCTCCACGTACTGGTGAACCTTCCCGGCGGCCGGCAAGATCCGACCGATCAGTTCGCCCTGAACGCCGCGAACTCGAGCGGTACCAGTGTCGGCTCCGCGACCACGTCCGGCAATGCAAACGGCTTGCAGTCGCAGCAGATTGGGCCTCATCCCTATGCTCCTGGCACCGATTACACCGTCTCGGCTCCGCTCGCCCCGGGTTCGGCCAGTGGTGCAAATCGTTACCAAAGCAGTCTTTCCTGCGTCGATCTGGTCAGCCATACCGCCGTCGCGGTCGATGCGAACGGCAAGTTCACGATGCCGGCGGACGCCAATGTGCAATGCACGTTCGTCGAGTCGGTGCGGTCGAACCCGAAGCTGACAGTCATCACGCACGTCAACGGTGGGTCGGCGCTACCTTCCGATTTCCCGGTGACGGCGACCTCAACTGCCGACGGCACGTCGACGCCTGTTCCTGACAGCTCTCCGGTGGCACTCGGGCAGGGTTCCTACAAGCTTTCTACGGATATGTCCAATAGGCCAGGCTACAAGCTCACCAGCCCGCTGAGCTGCACCGTCGGTACGCCTCCCGTTGCGGTGAGCATGGCTAACGCGACGGTGGCGCTTGCCAACGGTGACAGTGTGAACTGCGAACAGACGGTGACGCCTCGCAAGGCGACATTGACGCTGAAGACGATAGTGGAGCGTGGCGATGCGAAGCCCATCGACTTCAACTTCACTGTGCAGCTGTCCGGTGGCAGCAAGCCGAAGGTCTATCTGCAAGGTGTGCCGCACTTCTCGGCTGGTAATATCGCCGGCATCATCGGCTCCCTCAAGAACGGCTATGTGCAAGATGGCGATATTTTGTACTATCGAAACGGCGATATGACTCGTCGTGCCCCGCTACTGCTGTCCGAAGTAAGGGAAGCGTTGAGGGATGGCGAGAGCGTGACCGGTGTTCGTAAGGTCACTACTCATTGGCCGAAGCTGACGGTGAAACGCGTGCGCCATTATCATTACGGCGGCACGCCTGCGTGCGACGGATCGCATGTCATGATTGGCTATCAGGGCTTCCCGGGCCATGAGGCCGCGCTCGGCCGGTCGCGATACGTTCCGAGTGGCAAGCATTTCATTGCGCAGTCGATTAACCGCGGTTATCAGCAAGAGAGCATCAGTGCTCAGCTTGCGGATGGGACGCCGGTTCCAATTGGCCCGGATGGCACGTTCGATGTGCCGAAGGACGTTGATGAGACGGTCACGATAGTTGATGTGGATGAGCCTGGAACGTTGGCATGGTCGCGTTTGGATCAATATAGTGGCGCGTTGCTTCCTGGTTCGCATTGGCAGCTGCATGGCCCTAAGGGCGAAGTAGTTGACGTGTCGGACTGCACCGCGGAAGTGTGCACTGGCGTGGATCAGGATCCGACGCCGGGCAAGTTCAAGGTCAATGGCGATGGCTGGGGCGGCTGGACGATTGCTGAGACGCAAGCCCCCGCTGGTTACCTGCCTACTGCGCCCCAGAAATTGACGCTGGATCCTAACGATCCCGCCGGTCTCGAGGCCGGGTTGCATAAGTCGACGATATTCGAAAACGGCGATCCTGTGAGCTGTGGTCCCGGCTGTGGTTCTGTCCAACTGAAGCCGCCCAGCAGCGGCCCTGCGGCTGGTGTCCCTACTGGCGGTCCGACTGGTGCCCCGGCCAATGGCCCTGCAACTGGTAGCCCTACTGGCGGTCCGGCCGATGGCCCCGCGAAACCACATGGCCCGCAAGGTGGTCTGCATACGCAGCATGATCCCGCAGATTCGGGCAATCAGGTAACGCAGTCAGGTGCCAAGCCGGGAGCTGCTTCCATGGCACAAGGTGCATCCGGATTCGGTGCAAGCCCTTCGGCTCCGGCCAAGCGCAGCGGTAAGGATTCGCGTAACGCCCGGCTTTCGCAAACCGGTTCCGATGTTGTCGTGATTGCAGTTATCGCACTCGCCATGCTGGCTCTGGGTCTACTACTCTCAAAGTGGACCCGTCGTGCCTCGCATCGCCGCACCCTGTAGAGATCCTATACTGGATCTCTCGCGTTGAGGTGGGCAAGCGTGCTGAGATACAGAGTGCGCTTGCCCTGCGAGAACCTGTTCGGCAGAGCGGTATTGCCGATACGGTGCAGGCATTAGGGTTCCATGATCTGGAGGTCGCTGTGCTTCTAGGTGCCGTCGAGTGATTCATGCTTGTGCTCATGTTCGACAAACAATAAGCACCTTTGGGAAAATAAGAGACTTATAGGCATTGCGCTTATAAGTCTCTTAAATTGTCAGACGAAATATGGATAATGTATTTCAATTTTGGGGAGATGCCTAGTTATACTGTCGTTTGTCTGCTGTAGATGAAGAGAGCGTGTCGGGAACCTCGGCGATGAGGAATTGCTGGCAAGTATCCGTTTAATTTGCAGAGATAAAGGAGAAGGATGCCGCATGGGAGGGTTTGGTTTGGGTTTTTTCCCATGCGGCACCCGGAATGATCCCGCTTGGCTGGGTGTTAGTAAACCAAAGCGGGAAGTCTTTAATTGTGACACACAAACCGCGGCAAAGGAGTTATTGCGGTGCTGTGTACCTTGCTGGTCGTTTACGAGCCTAGAACCGCTTCGCGGAAGAGAGACTTATTCAACGAACATATTCACTATAACATAATAAATAGACATAAATATATCAAATGTGTGGAAAATCACGGTCAACGTTGCTTTTATTGATTGTTCCCGGATGGTTCGTCTTCAAAACCCCACTTTTAAGCGGTTTCTAGCTGGTGGCGATGAAAGCTTTGTCTTGAGATACATTTTTTCCTGTATCGCTGTTTGCTGCATGTCGAGGGCAGAATGTTTGTGCAACTATTGCGCAATGGTTTGGGGTGCCGGCCGCTTGAATAACTGGGAATACAAGCAGGTTGACGTTTGCAATCTAGATTAATTGAAATGATATAACGCTGGCGGGCTGGGAGCCCTATCGCTGCAACTTCGCCTTGAGGCGGCCGAAGACGGACTGGTGCTGACGAATGTCTTTTGGCAGAATGGGGCAACCGGCACAGACCAAGGATTCCGGATCTGGGTCGCAACCTTCGCCGGTGCTGGAGTTGCACGAACGTAGGTCGTAGATGTTGAGGCGCCCGGCCGCGCGCTCCTGTGTGATAATGAGGTCGATGAAATCCAACGGCAGGTTGAGGCTGGTGGCAATCATGCGTGGGGTTTGGCCATGGGTGAGGCCGTCGATGACCTTTTCGGCTGTGGATAGAGAGGTTCGATTATCGGGTTTTGATAGGTTAGGGGAATTGCCAGAGATTTTACGGAAACCATCATTGCTGATATCTGCGGTTGTCATAACAACCGCCCGACTTGGAAGACGACAATGGCCAATATATATGCCACTATCAGTCCTGTCGCCACCGATTGCATCGCAGTTTTCATGCCATATTGCCGCTTCATTTCGGCTACTGTTGCAAGGCAGGGCGTATAAGCGAGGATGAAGATCATGAAGGCTGCTGCGGCGGCGTTGGGGTGGCCTTCGCTGGACTTCTCAAAACTCTGGTGCACAGCTTGGCCGAGGCTCCCCTGGCCTTGCGCCTGCTCGGATTGGTCGCCGGAATCGTTGATGGCGTAGCTCTGCGAGAGCGAGCCGACCACGACCTCTTTGGCCACGAAACCGGTGACGAGTGCGGCCGAAGCGTGCCAATCATCAAAACCAGCCGGCTTGAAAACGGGTGCGATGGCCGACGAGGCTGCGCCGAACACGGAATTTTCGACCTCGTCGACATGGCCGAATGAGTTGGTGCCGGCCGCGCCCGCCGAAATCGGAATGGCGGAGAGCACCCACACGACGATGAGCATGCTGACAATGACTGAGCTCGCGCCGGTGATGAACGACCAGAGACGCTGCAGCACGGACTTCAGCAGCTGCAGCAGACGCGGCATCTGATAGGGCGGCAGTTCCATGGCAAACGGCTGGGTCTTGAGATCCTTGAACTGCGTCTTACGCAGCGCGAAGCCGACGGCCAGGATGATGGCGATGGAGCTGACGTACATCAGGAAAATGGCGAGGCCGGCGAACTTGCCGAAGAACGCGTAGGCCAGCACCACGTAGACGCTCAGACGGGCTGAGCATGACGTGAACGGGATTAGCAGGCCGGTGAGTAGACGTTGCCGGGAGTCCGGCAGCGTGCGTGTGGAGGCCAGCGCCGGCAGGTTGCATCCGAAGCCGACTACCAGCGGTAAGAACGCCCGCCCGTCGAGGCCGACCATGCGCATCGCGCGGTCCATCACGAACGCTGCACGTGCCAGGTAGCCCGAATCCTCAAGAAGCGAGAGGATGATGAACATGATGCCCATCGGTGGTATGAACGTGCACACCGTGATTGCGCCGTTGAGGAACCCGTCGACGATAAGCGAGTAAAGCCACCCGTCAAGCGAGCCCTTGCCGGCGATGGCGGTGAAGATCCAGGCGATGCCGTCCGTGCACCAGCCGCGCAAGGTGACGTCGAACCAATCCTGCAGAGGCCCGGCCAGCGTGGTGGTCGCTTCGAAAACAAGGAACATGGTGACGAGGAAAACCACGAGGCCGATTGCCGGATGCAACAGCACACGATCGAGCTTGTCGGAGAACGTCTCGCGATTCGCTGTGGTCACCGCGCCCTGCGGCAGCCCCTTGTTGATTTCCTTCAGCTTCTCAGCAATCCAGTCAAACCGCTGGTTCGAAGTCTCTTGCACCCATTGCGAGACTTCCTCCTGCGTTGCGCTCGAAGGAGGCGCAGGAATGCTGGTGACTGGTGTCGGTGTCAATTGCACATGAATCTCGCGAGAAACAGCCGCTCCGCCCTCATCCAATGCAGGTGTCGCATTTTCCGCCTTGGCCAGCGTGGTTTCCATGATTTCCGAAGCTTTTTGTGCGGCTTCGACTACTATTTCTGTGGCTGCCTCTTCGGATACCGCTTTCCCAGCTGTTTCCGCCGGTTCTCGCGTCTGTTTGTTGTCCTTGATCGCGTTTGTCTTAGTTATTTCATCATGCAATGGAGCAGTTTGCTCGGCATGCTGCTCATCTTTCGCTGCTCTGACTTCGGTCAGCGTGGTCGCGATGGTGTCCAGCAGCTCGGCCTTGCCCTGGCCGGTGCGGCCGTCGACACGGACCATCGGAATACCTGGAAGCGTGCGCTCGAGTCGTTTCAATGTGACCGGTGAGTCCTGCTTTTCCGCCAAGTCGAGCATGGTGACCGCAACAATAATTGGGAATCCCAGATCCATCAGCTGGCTTAACAGATAATACGATTTCGAAGGCGAGGTTGCGTTGAACGTAAAGACGATGACATCGGGCTTCGCATAGCTGCGGCGGCCCATCGCCGCCTCCCCCGCGACCTGCTCGTCTGGACTGTAGGCATCGAGTGAAGCTGTGCCAGGGGTATCGATGAAGTCCCAGCGCTCATCATCGCGTTCCAGGCTGCCGGATTCCACCAAAACCGTGGTGCCAGGCGCATTCATCACGGTCGCGCTTGCGCCGAGCACTGCATTGAACAGTGTCGATTTACCGACGTTGGGATTGCCGACGAAAACGATGCGCGGGTTGGCATGCACGGGTTTTCCGGCCATTTCCTCCATGCCGGCCACGTGTCTAGATTCGCTGATGTGGCCGTTGCCGGATTCGTCATGATGATGGTGACGCTGCGGCAGCAGCACTGCCAGTCCACGACGATGATGATGACCGCTGTGGCCGCCGTGCCCCGCATGGCTTTCACACTCGGCGCATGCGCCGTGCCCACCTTCAGGGCCACTGATTCCTCTGCCGCCGCAGCAATCTGCTGGTTCTGGCATCAGGTCTGGGTCGTTGGAATTATTGGCTCTGTCGGAATTACTTGTGCTGCTGACTCCGCCGGCATTGTCGGAATCGTTGGCGTTGCCTGCATTGCCGTTAGTAAGCTTGCTGGGATTGCTTGCATTGCCTGGGTCGCTGGGCCTACCGACATTGAGATCGTCGTCGATACCGTTGTGTGCGCTGTGGCTGCCATAAGCCGTTGTCCCGCTATTGAGAGGTTCGGCAGGCAGTGCGGCCGTACTCTTTTTGTCCATAATTTGCCCGCCAGGTCTCGTCGGTGATGCTATCGGTATTATAAACGTTGCGTTCGGGGTGCCACGAAAATGTGGCGTGCGGTGGCCCCGTCGATGGCGATGCGCTCGCCGCCGTGCGCCACCACGCATCCGCCGAACATCGCCTTTTGGATGACGCGAATCGGCTCATGCACGCGGAACCCGAGCTCGTTCAACCTAAAGCGGTTGCGAGCTTCGAAGTCCATCCTGCATATTTCCACATCCACGCCAAGTGGGCAGGTTCGCAACGATTCAGCCATACTTCGGAGAATAGCTATTCCGCGCTTAGTTGTAAAGCATTTTTCTCGAAAATCTCAATAAATCTTTGGTCGAGAGACGGGAAGCTGCAAACAGAATGTTGGAATAGCCAGCATTTAATAGAGATAAAAGTGGAGCTAGCCGGGTTCGAACCGGCGACCCTCTGCTTGCAAAGCAGATGCGCTACCAGCTGCGCCATAGCCCCAGAAACACAACAATTCTTAAGCCGAAATCTTTGGGATTTGAACTTGAGAACATTGCGTGGGCCCGGGAGGACTTGAACCTCCGACCTCATCCTTATCAGGGATGCGCTCTAACCAGCTGAGCTACGGGCCCAATCAGCACGCTTTAAGACGTACAAGGAGATAGTCTACCAGCTAGATACCGATAGTCAACTCAACGGCCATGCGTGTCGTGAACGTTTGTTGAAGATATCGGGTGATTTCGGTCAATCGCACGCGAGACAATGCAGATATGCCTTATCGCCGTCGTCCAAAAGCCAAGACCGTCTCTCGTGTCACGTTGCGTGTCGACGATTTGGACATCAACGTGACGCGCAAGATCATGCGGAATATGTATTTGCGTATCAAAACCGCTGGGCTGGCAAGATCGAGGTGAGCGCTCCGACGAGAATGAGCGACGCAGAAATCGCGGCGTTCGTACGAGGACGTCGGGATTGGATTGAGCGGCAAAGAAAACGTATGGCCGAGAAAAGTGCTGCCTCGGATTTCGAATGGACGGACGAGCGCAAACAGTTGGCGCAAGCCAATATCAACGCGCAGTTGCCGACTCTATTGGAGCACTGGGAGCCAATTATCGGGCGTAAACCGACGCATATCACGTTGCGACTGATGACTTCGCGTTGGGGGTCCTGCACGCCTAAGACCGGTCGCATCCGCCTCAACTTGCAGCTTGGGCTGATGGATCCGCGCTTCCTTGAGTACGTGCTGGTCCATGAAATGACGCATCTCTGGGCGAGTGGTCATGGTGCCGAATTCCAGCGCCTCATGGATGAATATCTGCCGAATTGGCGCAGGTTGCGGCGAGATCTCAACCGTGAAATGGTGTGGTGACGGATTTTCGTAATATTTATGCATTTTTATGTGCCTTGCCGAGAGTCAAGCAACATGATTTGCGGTAGCGTTAGTACTGAATGATTGCTGCATCGCCAACGTGGGCGACGCGATGAAAATGTGCTCGAAAGAGCGGCGAGGAGGTTCTCGATGGTGGGGACATTGGCCGGCAATACGGCGGAAAATGAAGGTAAATCCGAGATTCGGCTTGGCAACACCGTTACGTCCAAGCGCGCGGTGGTCACAGGCGCGTCCAGTGGCATCGGGCGTGCGACGGTGCTGCAGTTGGCGTCGGCCGGCTGGAAAGTCGTGGCGCTTGCGCGGCGCCGTGACAAGCTCATCGAGCTTTCCGACCAGCTTGGCGACGCGTGCGAATACGTGGTGTGCGACCTCACCAATGAAGTCTCGACGCAGGCAGCGGTCAATCGGATTCTGCGAGGCGGGCCAGTCAAGGCGCTGATCAATAGTGCTGGTGGGGCAATCGGACAGGACACCATCGAAGAGGGCAATATCGAGGACTGGCGCAGAATGTACGACGTCAATGTGCTTGGTACCTTGCGGATCACGCAAAAGCTGTTGCCGGCCCTGAAGCGGGCTCCGGGCGGTGGCACGGTGGTATTCATCTCTTCGGTGGCCGGCATCGAGGCCTACGAAGGCGGCGGCGGATATTGCGCGGCGAAATCGGCCGAGCGCGTGTTGGCCCAAACGTTGCGTTTCGAGCAGGTCGGCCAGCCATTGCGCGTTATCGATGTTTCGCCGGGCATGGTGGAAACCAAGGAGTTTTCGCTGAATCGTTTCCATGGCGACCAGGCCAAGGCTGACGCGGTGTATGAGGGCGTGCCGAACCCGTTGACCGCCGACGACATCGCCGAGTGCATCGAGTGGGCGGTTGATTTGCCGGACGCCGTCGATATCGATTCGCTCGTGGTTCGTCCGCGTGCCCAGGCTTCTGCCCAGAGGGTCTATCGCGAAAGCTGAGCTTGGTTTCTCGTAGCAAATTCTCGCAGTAAAACGAACGTTGCGCCTTCACCCAGACTGATGGGTGAAGGCGCAACGTTCTTATTGTGTGAGTGATGCCGATAAAACGGCGTCAGACAACGAAAATGCCTTGCCATTCAGGATGAGAGTGAATGGCAAGGCATTAATAAACTGCAACTGAGGTTTCAAGCAAACCTATGAATCGATTTGCCGTAAACCGAACAGCCCTGAAGCTCAGGCGTGGGCCTGCTCTTCGATCAGGTGGCTGTTCATGAACCAGTTGAAGTGCTCGAGTTCCTGCACATGGTCCTGCATGATGTTGGAGCTGATGATGTCGATCGGGTCGAGTTCCTTGTAGGCGTTGCGCTCGGCGACGATGAAGTCGGCATAGTAGTCGACCAGGGCCTTCAGGTAATCCTGGGTGTTCTGGCGGCCCATAAGCTTGAACTCAGGCCAGGTGCGGTTGCTGATGATGGACTCGGGCGTGCCTTCGGCGCTGCCGCCGAGGGTCGCGATGCGCTCTGCGGTCTCGTCGGCCATGTTGCGCACGGCGTCGACCTCAGGATCGAGCATTTCGTGCACGCCGATGAAGCTCGGGCCAGCCACGTTCCAGTGCGCATGCTTGAGGATCAGCGAAGCCTCTTCCTCCTGTGCCAAGCGGTTCTGCAGAACCGAAACGACCTTGTCCGAAGTTGCCTGATCAAGGCCGGGGCTCAAAAATTCATCTGCCATAATATTTCCTTCCTTTTGCGAAATCCGTTACCTCTATTCTAGCGTTTTGCGATGTGGCTCACATAGGTTCATCTCTGGCCCAATTTTGCTGAAAACGTTGAAATATCGCGGTTTCTGAGGTAGAAAAGACGGGTTGTGCCAGCTTATCGTCATCAAAGTTTGCGTGTATTGAAGGGTTCGGCACGTCATCTGCAAGATTATCCGCCCCAACGTTGGGCAACATCCCGAATTGTGTCGTGTTCCACAGTGCCCCAATGTGTGTTGCGCCGTGCCTTTTCTGAGGTTACAGCGAACGTGCGGTGAGTTATTGCTTCCTCACTAAACGACTGTTATCTATTTGCAAACCTGAATGTTGTCCGTTTGCTTTTTGAATTTAGCGCTTTTTAATGATGCAAACTGACGTATCTGGTGGATCGGCCTGCGCCGAGCTTTTGGATTTGGCCTTCGTTGAGCAGGGTTTTCAGCGTGCGCTCGATGGTCGAAGTACTGATATCGGGAAGCGTTTGCTGGATATCGGCTTTGGAGAGCGGACTGAGGCTTTGATTGAGAATATCGGTGATGCGCTGCTTTTTGGTTGTTGCGTGGTGTAGCGAAATCGGAACCCTTATGGCTGCTGCTCGTTCGTCAAACTCTCGATAGGCTGCCAAAATGATGCCAAGTAGATAGTTGACGAATGGCGCATAATCGTTGGTATTTTCGTTCCAGCCGACAGTACTTGCGGCCAAAGCCTCGTAATAGGTGGCTCTGCTTTGCTCGATAAGGTGTTCGATGCTGATATATTTTCCGATTTCGTAGCCGGAACGATAGAGCAAAAGCAGCGTCAGCAGCCGGCTCATGCGGCCGTTGCCGTCATTGAACGGATGGATGCAAGTGAAATCGAAAACGAACATGCAGGTCAGCAATAAGGCATCAATGTCGCCGGCTTCGTTCGTTTTGTTGTAATCGTCGCATGCTGCAGCCATGAGCTCTGGCGTCTGAAGCGACGATGGCGGCGTGAACCTGACTCTCGCATGCCCGGTCCCGTCCGATTCGACAATCATGTTGTCGGTGTCTTTCCAATGGCCGGCGAAAGCAAGTGGTGTATGGCGGAATAGATCGCGGTGCAGTTGCAGAATGATATTCGGTTTCAGCGGTATATAGGCATAGTTTTCATGGATGGTCTGAAGTACATCACGATAGCCCGCAATTTCTTCCTCATCGCGATTCCTTGGTGCTACTTTCTCGCTGACGATGCCGACCAGACGTTTATTGGTAGTCGAAATCCCTTCAATGCGGTTTGATGCATCAGTACTTTGAACACGTGCGACATTGACCAGTGGCTCCGCAAGCTCAGGACTAATCTGCAGTTGCGCATTCTGCCGCCCTTTAGCCTCGTGAATCGCATTGAGCAAATTCACGGTATGCGGCATCAGCAATTCGTGCCCGGACTTCCCATAGTCAAAAATATGCATTTTATCTGCACCATTTTCTGCATCATTAATAACTTTTCTGCATCATATTATAGCAAGATGATGCAGAAAAGTGTTTGATGAGGCAGAGACGTAGATTAAAATTATTTTAATTATTTCAGTGTTTTTAAATTCGTTAATTGATTGGAGTCAGCGATGACAAAGATAGAAGGTACAGCTGAATTTGGGGATGAGGTATATAGATATCGTTATTTACTCACTAGAACATGGGATGACTCTCTTCCCAAAGCAGCCTTTATTCTTTTAAATCCTTCAACTGCAGATGCAGAAAAGAACGACTCGACTGTTGAATGTTGTATAAAATATGCCCAACAATGGAAAGCTGACAAATCAGGCGGGATTATCATCCTGAATTTGTTTGCCTTTACAACTTCTGATCCCGAAGAGCTCGCTGCTTTTGGATATCCTATCGGCCCGCAAAATGATCATCAATTTCGTGTGCTTGGAGCTGCATTCCGAGATGGATTAGTTAACCACATTGTCGTAGGTTGGGGAGGAAATCGGCCAAAAGAAAGAATTTGTAAAGTTATTCAGTTGCTTGGTGATGTAAAGATTGAATGCCTAATGAAAAATGCTGATGGTAGTCCTCGGCATCCGCATGCTCGTCAATACCAAGTTCCTTATGGCCAGAAGCTGGAATCTTGGGATATTACAGACATGCGATAATCTTATTTATTAGTTATCTGAATTCTCTTTCCCGCTTTTCCTTACTTCGATGGTTTCGATGCGGCGGCCGTCGACCTTAGTGACGACCATGTCGTAGCCGTCGTCGGAGTGGAGGGTTTCGCCTACCTCGCCCATGCGGCCAGTGTGGGCAAGGAAGTAGCCGGCGACCGTCTCGTACGGGCCGTCTTCCAGCTCGATGCCGGTGAGGTCGGCGAAGTCCTCGATGGTCATGCCGCCGTCGACCGTGGCCACGCCGTCTGTGAATGCGGTTTCGCCGTTGCGGCCGTCTCCGATGCCGTTGGCTGCGCCGCCGTTGCCGTCTTCCGGCAGATCGTATTCGTCGCGGATGTCACCAACGAGCTCTTCGGTCATATCTTCCAATGTGACGATGCCGTCAGTTCCGCCGTATTCGTCGATGACGACCGCCAGGTGAATCCCGCGTTTACGCAGCAGGGCGAGGCTCGGCAAAAGCTTTGAAGTGCCGGGCAGCGAAATGCCTTCACGGGTCACGTCGGCCACGGTTTTCGCATCAGGGTTGCGGACGTCAAGCAGATCGCGGACGTGCACAAAGCCGATTACGTCGTCAAAGTCCTTACCGGTGACCGGATAGCGGGAATATGGCATCTCGCGTACGTATTTCGCGGCTTCTTCAATCGGCTGAGAACCTTCCAAGAAAACCACGTCGGCGCGCGGCCGCATCACTTCGGCCACAATGGTTTCCGAGGCGTCGAATACGTCGTCGAGAATGGTGCGCTCGTCTTTGCTCAGGTTCGTGTTGGAATTGACCAGCACGCGCAGCTCTTTGTCGCTGACCTCGGTTTCGGTCTGGCTCGGGTCGAAGCCCAAGAGCCGCACGATGCCGTTGGTGCTTCTGGCGATGAGCCAGATGATCGGCCGGCAGATTTTGGCGAAAATATCGACGGCAGGCACTGCGGCGCGGGCGATCTGCTCGGTGCGCTGCATGGCGATACGCTTCGGCACCATTTCGGCGATGACGATGTCGCAGAACGAAATGATCAAAGTCAGCACAATGGTGGTGCCAGGAGACGCGATATGGTGCGGAATGCCCCAGCTCTCGACGACCGGCTCGACCCAGGGTGCGATGGCGGATTCACCGAACGACGCCGAGAAGAAGCCGGAAAGCGTCACGCCGATTTGCACGGTGGAAAGGAAGGTATTTGGATCGCGTGCGATTCGGGCGACCTTCTGCCCGCGCGCATCCTCCTGCTCCATCTCATCGAGTTGTGAGCCGCGAAGGCTCACCAGCGCGAGCTCGGTGCACGAAAAGACGCCGCCGATGATCAGGAAAATAAAGACGAAGACGATATCCAAGGCCAATGACATGACTCCAGTCTAGAAGACCGGCGGGGCAAACTGAGGCGCTTTGGCGGTCGGGCGCCAGATTGCGCTCAAAGTAAATCGATTGAAGAATAAAACGTAGGACATCATTTTTACATATCTAGAATCTTTATGATGTATTATTTAAATAAATTTGACGTGAATGTTGTATATTTATGTCTACATATAATACAATAATTCGTCAATAGGGTATTTTGTGTTGGTAAAAATTTGATGACTGCATGATTTCAGGGCAGGCGGCATTGCGGCTGTAATTCGCGTTTGGATGACGCGATTGGGGTGCAATGTGCCTCAAGGCACTGGAAAGGGGTTATTGTGCGGACGCAGATGCGTAAGTGGTTGTGGATTGCCGTGATTCTGATACTACTGGCTATATGTCTCGGCGTGGCTGTTGCCATTTCCCAACAGAAGCCTGTTTTCGGCGGATACGTGAATGGCATGGTTGCAAAGTGTGCGTCATCGGTTTCGGCCTCGCAGAAGAGCGAAAGAGCCTCCCGTATCGATTCCTTAGCAAAATATACGAGGCAGACCGAGAACCGGGCATCGCAGCCCAATGGCGGTACCTCATCTAGCGGCGTTAATCAGCCGAATCATGCTGCCAGTAATGTTGATTTTCGAGCGGCCTATTCGCTGACGTACGACGCGAACATGGGCGAAGGATTATTTTGGGCCGGAACAGGCACCGGGCATGAGACCACTTGTTCGGCCCAGCATGCTTCCGGAGAGACGGTCTCTTTGACGACCGGAGATGCAGGTGATTGTTGGACCAGCAAGCCGGCTTGGGACGGCTATCGTTTCATGGGCTGGTCGACGACAAAACTGACTCCGTTCAGCACGTTCCGAGATGCCAAGGCCCATGTTACGGATACCATGACGATGTCGGCGGACGGGCAAACGGTGTATGCGGTATGGACGAAGGTCTATACGGTGACGTTCAAGACGCAGATGAATGCTGACGGCATTGCTGCCAGTACTCCGCCGACTCTGTTGACCGAGCAGCTGGATATAGATGAGTTGCCCACGACTCCAACGCCGCCGGAGACCTATAATAAAGGGCTCAATTTCATGGGCTGGGGCGTAAGCAAAGACAGCACGGACACCAGCGGTGAGGGCGTTATGGTGCCGTTCGACGCGACGGTGCCGGTCACCGGTAGCGAGACGGTGTGGCCGATGTGGGGTTATGAGGACACGTTGGACGGGCATGACCACAAGTGCATCATGGGTGTTGATACGGTGGCCACATGCTTCCCCGATGAGGAGCTGGCGCAGACATTGATCAAATCGGCGCAGGCGACCGCTGGTATCAAGGTTTCGGATGTATGGACCCAACGTGACGCGTTGTTCTTCGGGAATTTGAACTTCAATTTGGGTACGGGCAACGAGACGGAAAATGTCCAGCTGAAGATTTCCGAGCTGGACGGTCTGCAGACGCTCACAGGCTTAGGAGAATTGCATATCAGCGACGCGCCGGGGTACATCCTTGATGCGCATAGCAATGATTTGCATCAGTTGCAATACTTGCCGAAGCTTTCGAACCTTTTCGCGATCGGCGACGGGATTACTGATGTCAGCAAGCTTTCCGGGTTGTCGAATTTGGCGATTCTATATCTGTCGAACAATAACATTTCCGATGTCAGCGGTCTTTCCGGGTTGTCGAATTTGGCGAATCTGGAACTGACCAACAACAAGGTTTCTGATTTACGCGGTCTTTCCGGCTTGTCGAGTCTGCAATCGCTGTATCTGTCCCACAACAAGGTTTCTAGTTTGGACGGTCTTTCCGGCTTGTCGAAGTTGCAGATTCTGGACTTGTCCGACAATCAGATTTCCGATCTCTCCGGTCTGGCTTCGCCGCGCACTGCGCCATTGACCAACCTTAAAGGTCTGTATCTTGACGACAACGAGATTGATGATGTGTCGCCTTTGAGCCAACTGCAGGCGTTGGATACGCTACGGCTGAAACACAACAAGATTCCCTCCATTGATAAATTGGCCTCGTTGCATGCAATGTACTCGCTTTCTTTGGACGACAACACCATCGGCGACATCAGCGTCATCAACCATACGAATTTCCCGTATCTCAACATGCTCGGATTATCCAGCAACGATGTCAGCGACATCAGTTCCTTGCGTGGCATGACCAGTCTCAGTAAACTGTGGCTGCATCATAACAATGTTTCGGATATCTCTCCACTGGAGGGGCTGACAGGGCTGACCATACTCTATATCGGTAGCAACTGTATCCGTGATATTTCACCGCTGAAGAATCTCGTAAACTTGAGTGGCGGCACCAACTACAGTTGCGATGTCGGCAATTCCAACTTCTGCGCCGACAATCAAAAAGTGACGTTGCCGCAGTTGACGGCTGATCCGGGGCTGTCGATGCCCACAGCGGTGACGTTGCAGAAATCGTCGACCGATGGTTCGGTGTCTGGCGCTGCTGTCGAGCCAATGTCCGATTCGTCCGTCTTGCCCAGCGCAGGCCATTTTGATGCCGAGCATCAGCAACTGACGTGGGCTGGCCCGATGCCGTTCAATAGTGATGATTCCCCGGAACCGTTGACTCAGGAGTTCTCTGCTGCAGTGCAGTTGCCCAATACCACCGGCATCTTTTCGGGTACTATTACCGGATCTTACAAAGTCGCGCAGCACGTGGTTACGTTTGATCTTGGCGAGGACGCGTTGTTGCCGGGGCAATCGTCATCGGCGCAGGTGTACAGCGGCTACAAGCTTGAGACTCCGACTGTCGTTCCAACGCGCGTGGGATACCGTTTCACCGGTTGGTACGATCAAGTGAATCCGTCGGGAACGGGTGTCGGAGACACGTTCGATTTCACGAATACACCGGTGACCAAGGATGTGACGCTGCACGCAGGATGGATTCCTGTGACCTCAAACCTTCCGTTTACCGGCGCTTCGGACCGGGCTTATTGGTGGCGCGGCGGGCTTGCCGTGGTCGCGTTGGTATCGGCTCTGGCCAGTGGATTATTGAAGCGATATGCCGTCGAGCGGTAGTACGGATGCCGGGGTCTGAGCTTTTGGCATGGATCAGATGAGCGACCGGCGGATTTTGATGAATTTAAGATACGACCAAGATATGAGCCAGTGAGACCAATAGGATTTCGTAATTGCTTATTTTGTTTCCATGTTGCAGCCGCAAGACTGTCTAATTACTAGTTTCGCCTCGAGTAGATGTAAACTGGGTTTGAAATCTGGGTCGATTGCCGTTTCCAGGGCAAGCCGTGCGATGGCCTTGGGATCCTGCTCGAGCACGGTAAGTTCCGGGTAGGTATATTGCGAATCGACAGTGCCGTCGAACGAGATAATGGCCATTTCCTCGGGGACCCGTATCCCCCGTTCGTGCATGGCTCTCAGCGCACCCAGCGCAATGAGATCCGAACCGGCGAATATGGCAGTCGGGCGATCCGGGGCATCGAGGATGCGCAGCATGGCCTCATACCCACCATTGCGCGTGAAGCTTGTATATTCGATATGCCCGGCCGGTATCCCCCTTTGCGTGAAGGCGTGATACCAACCTTTGACGCGTCCGTCGCTGATTCCATTGAGTGAATTGCCGATGATCATATCGACGTTGGTGTGGCCGTGTTCAAAAAGGTGAGCCATGCCTGTTTCCACGGCTTTGGCATAGTCCGTTGAAATGGTGGTGGCGTTGGCGAGTTTTCTGTCAACATCGAAAACAATGAATTTGCAGCTTTCAGTATTAATCGGCGAAAGCTCAATGTTTTCGCAAGGGGAGATAAACAGCGCTTCGACGTTGCGGTTGATGAGCTGTTCGGTGACGAGGTGCTCTCGTTCCGGGCTGCCGTGAGAAGCCGCGAACAGCATCGAATACCCTTGCTCGGCTGCGAGCATTTCCAGTTCTTCATAGACTCCGGCATTGAAAGGATTGGTCATATCGTTGATTACGGCGCCGAGTGTATTGGAATTGCCGGTGCGCAGCGCTCGAGCGATTGAATTTGGTTGGTAGTTCAGTTTTCGTGCGGCTTGGAGTACTCGTTTTGTGGTTTTTTCGGATACGTTGCGTGGGCCCTTGTTGAAAACGTAACTAACTACTGCTGTAGAAACGTTGGCTAAACGAGCTACATCATTGCGAGTTGCCTTGGCCATGAGAATCCTTTGCAGTTAATGGAAACGAGCGGATTATTACAGTATAGATTCAAGGCTGAATTATCAAAGCTTTAGCAGGAGGCCGTTGGCTGACGTTTGAATTATTTTCTCGTTGGTTGCCGATGAGAGTTGCAAATTAAAATCTACACGTGTAGTATTCAAAATTGTTGTTAGAGAGAAACTCAACACGGTTGTTAGCTCTCTCTTTTTAACTCAACGGAAGAGGTGTGTTATGAAAAAGTTTCGAATCGGAGCCGCTGTGGTGAGTGCGGCTTTGGCGTTGACCGGTCTTTCGGCTTGTGGCGGTGGATCGAATTCGTCGAATTCCAAAACCATTGAATTTATGACGATGCAGTCTTCGGGAACTCCGCAACTCAAGGCATTGCAGACCATTGCCAAGGATTTCGAAAAGGCAAACCC
Organism: Bifidobacterium sp. ESL0682; assembly: GCF_029392815.1. Lineage (GTDB taxonomy): Bacteria > Actinomycetota > Actinomycetes > Actinomycetales > Bifidobacteriaceae > Bifidobacterium. The sequence continues at coordinate 40,872 of NZ_CP113942.1, forward strand.
CGGTGTCAATATCAAGCTGCTGCCGGGCACCGATAGCAATGAAAACGACATCAAAGTTCGTCTGGCTGGGCACAATCCGCCTGATATCTGGGCCACGCACGGCTGGTCCCGCGATCGATACGGCAACTTCCTGGAGCCGTTGCAGAATCGTTCCTGGGCGAAGAACCTGAAGCCTCTTGGCGACAGCATCTTCAAGGACGGCAAGGGCAATCTCTATGCGCTTCCTGTAGATATTCAGGTTTCGGGAGTCATGTACAACAAGACTGTGCTGCAAAAGGTCGGCATCGACCCCAAGAGCATTACGACATGGGACGAGTTCGATCAGGCATGCGCCAAGGTCAAGGCTGCTGGCCTTACGCCAATTGTCAGCAATCCGAAGGACCCCGGCGCCGACGGCGACATCGCCGATTACCTCCTGCCAGGCATGTATACGGATGCTCAGCTGAAGGACCTCAAAAGGGCAAGTTCGACACCAGCGTTTACGAGCAGTACACTTCGTTGGTCAAGAAGTGGGCCGATGCCAAGTACTTCAACGTCGACTACACCTCTGCCAGCGCGGATGACGATGCCCGCGCGATGGCCTCCGACCAGGCTGCGTTCTTCCTGCGCGCCAATGGCAATGCCCAGCTCATGGAATCCTTCAATCCCAACGTCAAACTGGGTATGTTCCCCGTTCCGGCCCAGGTCGGCAAGCCCTACTTCTCCACCGGCGAGGACATGGCGTTCGGCGTCTCCAAGACGAGCAAGAACAAGGACGAGGCTCTCAAGTTCATCGATTTCATGGCCAAGCCCGCCAACATGCAGAAACTGGTCAACGTCAGCATGAATGATTCCGCGCTCAAGGGCATCAACTCGGCCTTGGGGCAATTCCAAGACACTTACGACTACTGGGTCAACAATCAGAAGACCCGCACGGTGCCCTTCTTCGACCGCGCCTACTTGCCCAATGGCATGTACAACACGTTGGCCAAGTCGACCGACGGCCTCATCACCGGTCAACTGACTCCGCAGTCGGCGGCCGAGCAGGTCAAGACCTCCTTCAACAGCCTGTACGGGCAGAAGTCCTGATTTCGAGGAGTGACTATCGTGACTAGCGAACAATCTCGGCAAGCTGAGATGGCTGGTCCGCCTGCGGACGCCGCTGAACCGTTGCCTAGGCCAAAGAGCCGAAACAACGGTTCGCGGCGGCGGTTCCACGGAGCGGCTGTCAATCTCTTCTATCTGCCCGTCGTCATCATTCTGACGGTGTTCATCATTTACCCCCTGATTTCCGGCATCGGCTTGTCGCTGACCAACTGGGATGGATACAACGCCACCAAAACCTTCGTCGGATTGGCCAATTACCGCCAGATTTTTGCCGACCATAATTTCGGCACCATTCTCATCAACACGTTCATCTATGGCATCGGCAGCACGGTGATTCAGCAGATTCTGGGCCTGGCGCTCGCTCTGCTGCTCAACACCAAGATTCATGGTAAGACGCTGATTCGTGCCATCATCTACCTTCCCGCGCTGGTCGCGCCTGTGGTGATGGGCATCATGTACTACTTCATCTTCCAGTACCAGCAGGGTGCATTGAACCAGATTCTGGTCTGGCTGGGACTGCCGAAGGTGGCGTGGTTCAACAACGCGCACTTCTCCGTGGCGATTATTGTGCTGGTCAACTCCATCCAGTTCGTCGGCGTCTCGATGATTATCTACCTTTCCGGCTTGCAGACCATGGACCAGGAAGTGCTGGAAGCTGCCGAGGTTGACGGGGCGCACGGCTGGAAGAAATTCTGGAACGTTCAATTGCCGCTTCTGGCACCCTCCTTCACCACCAGCGTGGTCCTGAACCTCATCGGTGGTCTGAAGCTCTACGACGTCATCAAGGTGCTGACCGGCGGCGGCCCGGGCTATTCCACCAACTCGCTATCCACCTACATCGGCACGGTTTACTTCGATAACCAGGCTGCGGGCTACGCTTCGGCGATCGGTGTGGTGCTGTTCATCATCATCGCGGTGGTCACGTTCGCTGTGAACAAAGGCCTAGCCAAGTTGGAGTGGGAGTGATTATGAGCGGAAAAACACAAGTGAAGTCCATATCAGCATCCGAAGTTTCACGCGCTCATGAGACGCGCGAGCAACGCGAACAGCGCAAGGAACGTAAGGAATACCAGCGTGGGCGTTGGGCGATCTACCTGTTTTTGGCTATCGTTATCGTTTGCCAACTGGTGCCGTTCTATCTGGCGATCACCACCTCACTGAAGCCTGCGGACGACATGACGTCGGCGCTTATCCCTCGCACGGCGAATCTGGCTTGGAGCAACTGGACCGCCGCCATCAACGAAGGCGGCATCCTCAAGTCGGTGCTTAACAGTGTCATCGTCACTGCTGTCACCACGCTGCTGGTCTGCGTGCTTGGTGCGGCCGCGGCGTATCCATTGGCGAGAAGACAGACGCGGTTCAATGGCCTGGTGTCGGCATTTATCCTCTCCATGATGATGATTCCGCCGCTGTCCATCCTGGTGCCGCTTTATACCTTCCTCGTCAATATCCACGGCTCGAACACGTATTGGGGCATCATTCTGGTGCTCACCGCCACGAACCTACCGCTTTCCGTCTTCCTGTACACCGCGTTCATCAAGGCGATTCCGCCGGCCATCGACGAGGCAGGCACCATCGACGGCGCCAACAAGCTGCAGGTGTTCGGCAGGCTTATCCTGCCGATGCTCAAGCCCGTGACGGCCACCGTGGTCATCATGACCGGCTCGACGGTCTGGAACGATTACGCGCTTTCCAGCTACATCCTCACCGATCCGGCCAAGCAAACCATCGCCCCGCGCGTGGCCTCGTTCTTCTCGGCGAACACCAACAATCTGGGAATTGCCGCTGCGGCTGCGTTGATTGCCGCGGTGCCTATGGTCGTGGCCTATATGTTCCTGCAGAAGTATTTCATCGCCGGCATGGTTGCTGGTTCGGTGAAGTGACGGGCATCATGCGTATGCCGTCGAAGTCATTGCATTGCTTTTTGGGAAAATGACCTCGACGGCCTGCGTGACATTGGGATGCACAGTCGATAACAAGCAGTTGACATTTATTCAAAACATTCAGTAAAGGAAAAATTATGTTGTTCCCATCCGCCACCTCTGCACAGTGGCCGTTGACCCGTTTGGCCATGACCGATAGTTCCGTCGGCGACGACCTGCCCAATGTTATTGGCGTTTTTTCGAGTCGTGATGCCAGTGCGTTCGGGCAGCCCGTTGATCAGGATCCGCGACCGCGTACGCATGTTGGTTGAGCATGCCTTGGATGTGTTTACTCGCCCTGGTCTGCGCGGGCAGCGTGTGAGTGGTGACGGCTCAGCGGATAGTGACGGTGGCGCTGTGAACGTTGCTGATGTTGCTGGCGATGCCGATGGTGCCAATGGCCTTAAGGTCGGCCGTGCTTGGTCGCCGCGCTTCAAGATAAGTAAACCGGCGGCAGTTTCGGGCGATACGTTGCGTTATGAGGCCCGCGACGACGATGCGGGACTCGAGCTCGCGACCGAAGTGGGGGCGCTGAAAGGCGGTTCGTTGCGGATTCGTCATACGCTCACCAACGTCGCTTCCGGTTCCTATATGTTGGAAGGCCTCGACGTTCACGTTCCGCTTGGTGATGATATGACCGAATTCTTGGACTTTTGCGGGCGTCACGAGCGTGAGCGCCAGCCGCAGCGGCATCAGGTTGCTGACGGGATGTGGCTGCGCGAATTTCGCAAGGGCAAGCCGGGGTATGCCGGCCCGCTAATTGTGGCCGGTACCGAAGGATTTGATTTCCATAACGGATCCGTTTTGATGGTTCAGGTGTCATGGAGCGGCAATTCCACCATCGCCGTCGACCGTGACGACGAACAGAGCGCTGGCGTCAACGCCGGCGAGCTTCTGTTGCCTGGCGAAGTCGTACTGGCGAAAGGTGAGAGCTATACGACGCCGTGGGTGATGGTGACGGCTTCGAACGAAGGCTTGGACGGTGCCGCGCAAAGCGTTCACGCTTGGGAGCGCTCGCTGGCCGCGCATCCCAAGACCCAGCCCATGACGCTCAATGTATGGGAAGCGGTCATGTTCAATCATGATTTCTCCAAGCTCAAGAAACTGGCTGAGATTGCGGCCAAGATCGGCGTTGAACGGTATGTGCTCGACGACGGGTGGTTCCATCTGCGCCGCGACGACCACGCTGGTCTCGGCGATTGGTGGATTGACCCAGACGTTTGGCCGAATGGGCTCAAGCCGCTTTCCGATTACGTTCGTGGGCTTGGTATGGAGTTCGGTTTGTGGATTGAGCTGGAGATGATTAACCGCGATTCCGATCTTTACCGCGAGCACCCGGACTGGATTATGCAGGCCGGCAGTCGCACACCAATCGAACAGCGCAACCAGCTGGTGCTCGATTTGACGAATCCGCAGGCGTTCGATTACGTATTCAATGCGATTTCCAAGGTTATTGCGGAAACCGGCGTCGACTACATCAAGTGGGACCACAATCGTTTCCTGCTTGAGGCGGGCACGAATCTGCGTGGCGGCGCTCCGGCGGTGCATGCGCAGACCGACGCGTTCTATCGTCTGCTCGATGAGTTGCGCGCGGAATTCCCGAATATCGAATGGGAATCCTGTGCATCCGGCGGCGGGCGCATTGATACGGGAATCGTGGAGAAGGTGTCGCGTTTCTGGGGTTCCGACATGACCGATGCCATGAGCCGACAGAAGATTCAGCGTTGGACCGTGCAGACCGTCGCGCCTGAATATATCGGAGCACATATTTCGCAACCGGTCTCGCAGCAGACTGAGCGCACGCTAAGCCTCGATTTCCGTGCCGCCACCGCAGCGTTCTTCGCCTTCGGCATCGAATGGGATTTGACGCAAGCAGGCGAAGACGATCTGAAGAAGCTAGCCGCTTGGGTGGCTTGGTATAAGAACAACCGCGATTTCCTGCATTCCGGAAAATTCGTGCGTTTGGACCTTGCCGATCCCGCGGTGTTGGGATATGGCGTGGTTGCAGACGACGGTTCGCGCGCCATCATCGAACACGTGCAATATGACGAGTCGCTTTCGAATCGTGGCGTCTACTTGCGCATTCCTGGGCTTGATGAGCATGCGCAATATAAGGTTCGCTGGACGGCTGTTCCTCAGCTTTTCGCCCCGCTCGAGTCCTTCGACACTTATGGCCCGCTGGGTGATGTGGCGGTTTCCGGCCAATACCTGATGACGGTCGGCGTACGTATGCCGCGTTGTCGCCCCGAGACGGAGCGTATCTTCGAAGTCGTGAAGCAGTAGCCGTTTACATGGCTAAAAGGTCGTTGGAATCTGAACGTAACTCATGTATTTCCAGTAGTTACGTTGAGGGACCAACGACCTTTTGTTTTGGCCTTAGTGCTATGTCGATGACGGATTGTCGGCCGGTCATAAGGGCAGTAGATGCGTCATTTCCAGTAGCCCACACAGTTTTGTGCTGGGAATAAATCTCGGTCGCTGTGGTTTAGAACGAGAGTACTTCGACCTTGCCGTTGGTGAGCTGGTAGCGGGCTCCGACGATGGTGAGACGTTGGGCAGCGAGGGCTTCCTGGATGACGGTCGAGCGGTCGACCAGTGCCTCGATGGTGCGGGCGACGTGGACGCGCTCGAAATCGTCGGTGTTGCTTAGCGCTGCCTCCTGAGCGGCCAGGACAGAGGCGCCGACCGAACGCACGAGTATGGATTCGGAAGCGGCGACTAGCTCTTCCATCTTGTCGAAGACGTCGTCGGCGTTATCCGTATCGCTCGCTGCGGGGTCAATCATTTCGGAATCAGTCACTTCTGCGGCGAAGGTTGCGCCCAAGTCGATGCCGGCTTCGGAAGCGAGAGCGTCGAGCTCGGCGACGGCGCTCGCGACCGCGCCGCAATGTTCGTGCCCGAGTACAACCAGAACGCTCACGCCCAAGTGCGTCACAGCGTATTCGAGCGATGCGATGACCGCGTCATCCAGCGTCTGCCCGGCCGTGCGCACGGTGAACATGTTCCCCAAGCCTTGGTCGAAGATAATCTCCGGCGGCACGCGCGAATCTGAGCAGGAAAGCACAGCCGCGTCCGGGTGCTGTGCATCGATCAGTGATTCCCGTGTCTCCTTGTCCTGCCAAGGATGCTCGGCTTGCCCGGAGGCGAAGCGAGCGTTGCCTTGCAGCATGCGGCTCCAGGTCGCGTTGGCCGTGGATTCGTCGGAATTCTGGTTCTTGCTTTGCGCGTCTTCGTTTTGATTATCGGATGCGTTGTCGGCGTGCTGAATGTTGTCTGTCATGTCGGTTCCTTTCGCAGAATGAAAGTGCTCAGTCAACGAAAATAGCGAATAATGTAATCGACTCTACTCTCTTTTGACATCGGAAAATGGAAAACCAAAGAACGGAAAGGAATACAGGTTAATTGGCTTTCAGACCACTTCATTTCGTATTTATTTGTTAAAGAATGCCGATATGTGCAAAGGTATTGCGGTTCGCGAAAAGATGTGCCTACAAACGCATGCTGATTGTCGGTAATACAAGTTATCGAGATAGCATGGAAACTCCACGACGATAACGGTTCCGCAGGTCAATGACCAGGCGTCAAACTTTAAGGATTCGGGCGTTCATAACAGGACGCTGGACGGGGATGAACAGCAATATGGGCCGGTTCGCGCGTGGTGGCAAATACAGTATTGAGGTAAAGAGGTACACATTATGACGATGCTTCAGCATGAGATCACCGATTTCACGGCCAATATCTATCAGAACAACGAGTTCAGCAAGCTGACCAAGGCCGATATGCTGGGCCACTGGTCCCTTGTTTTCTTCTATCCCAACGATTTCAGCTTCGTCTGCCCCACCGAGCTCGAAGACCTCGCCGATCACTATGAGGACTTCAAGAAGGCCGGCTGCGAGATTTACGGTGTCTCCCACGACACCGAGTTCGTTCACAAGGCTTGGCACGAGGCCAACGAGAAGATCGCGAAGATCCAGTTCCCGATGGTCGCCGACCCCACCAACCAGCTTTCCCGCGATCTCGACAGCTATGACGAGGTCAACGGCCAGGCTGAGCGCGGCGATTTCATCCTGAGCCCCGAGGGCAAGGTTGTGGCCTATGAGGTCATCTCCTCCAACGTCGGCCGCAACGCCGAAGAGATCCTGCGCCGCGTCGAAGCTTCGCAGTTCGTGTATGAGCACGGCGACCAGGTCTGCCCTGCGAAGTGGGAGCCGGGCGACGAGACCATCGCCCCGAGCCTCGACCTCGTCGGCCAGCTCTGATCAATAGCTTGATTCGCGTCATGGAGTGAACGTTTTCGGCATCGCTGTGAATGGATGCGGGAAACGTTCACTTTGATTGCGCGATGGACGTTTTCTGCGCACACTGAAGAGCGACATTGAAAACTGCCTGTTTATGGGTTGTTGGTGCATACTTTTGCGTATGAAAATGTTTGTTTCCGCGTTGTCGTGGCGAGCGGCGTCGATGATTGACGTGCGATGGGCTGTGCGTCGGCGCGATATGGAATGGATTAAGGGAAATCATGAAACAACAAGACGATTTGTATGATGTCGTGGTCATTGGCGGCGGCCCCGCGGGCCTTACTGCCGGGCTCTATCTGGCGCGTGCGCGCTACCGTGTGCTTATCCTGGAGAAGGAAGAGTTCGGCGGTCAGATCACCATCACCAATGAGGTAGTCAACTACCCGGGCATCGCTCGGATTGACGGCCGTACGCTCACCGAGACCATGCGCCAGCAGGCCGAGGACTTCGGCGCCGAGTTCATGGCGGCCGACGCAACGTCGCTGGATGTTGAGGGCGACATCAAGACCGTGCACACCAACCGCGGAGATCTCAAGACTTTCGGTATTTTGGTGGCCACCGGTGCCAACCCGCGCAAGATCGGGTTCGAGGGCGAGGCCGAATATGCCGGCCGTGGCATCTCTTACTGCGCGACCTGTGACGGTGAATTCTTCAACGGCAAGGAAGTTGTCGTCGTGGGCGGCGGTTTCTCCGCGGCCGAGGAATCCGTGTTCCTCACCAAGTACGCCAGCAAGGTCACGATTCTGGTGCGTGGCGATGATTTCACCTGCGACGCGTCCGTCTCCAATGAGGCCAAGCACGACCCCAATATCGAGATTCACTACAACACCGAGATGAAGTCGGTTTCCGCCGGCGAGGGCGGTTTGGTCAGCGCCATCTTCCACAACCGTAAAACCGGCGAGGATATCGAATGGAAGCCCACCAAGAGCAAGAACTTCGGTGTGTTCGTCTTCGCGGGCTACGTGCCACAAACCGGCATTTTGAAGGACGTTCTCGATCTCGACGACCGCGGATACGTCATCACGCATGACGATCTTGAGACTTCCGCCGCCGGCGTTTACGCGGCCGGCGACCTGCGCGAGAAGAACCTGCGCCAGGTGGTCACCGCCGTTTCCGATGGTGCTGTCGCGGGCGTGGAACTCGAGCGTTACGCCAAGGATCTGAGCGAGAAGACCGGCCTTGTGCCGCCTCGCCCGACCAGCTCGAATTACGAGAAGCGTGAGGCCGAACAGGCTAGGAAGGCCGCCAATTCCGGCACCTCCCCTGCTCCTGCGGCCACGGCCGGAGCCTCTGCGACTCAGAACGGCCCTGCCAAGACCTCCGGGTTCTTCGACGATGCCATCCGCAAGCAGCTCGATGTGGTCTTCGGCCGCATGAGCCAGCCGCTGGTGCTCGAGCTTTCGCTCGACAAGACCAAGCTTTCGCAGGAGCTCAAGGGCTTCATCGACGAGCTGGTTTCTTTGAGCGGCGGCAAGCAAGCTGACTTCGGTTGTCGCTCCTGAGCCTGGTGAAGGTGAGGAAGATGAGGAAGGCCGCGCCAAGTTCGACGTTGCAGGTGTGATGCCGATGGCTCGTCCGTGCGTGCGTCTGTGCAAGGCGGGCGCCGACGGCTCGCTGCAGCCCACGGGTCTTGCGTTCCACGGTGTGCCGAGCGGCCACGAGTTCAACTCGTTCGTGCTGGCGCTTTACAACGCGGCTGGCCCCGGCCAGTCCGTCGACAACGACACCCAGCAGCGCATCGAGAAGCTCGACGCGGACGGCGGCACCACCGATGTGATGGTGCTTGTTTCGCTGACCTGCACGATGTGCCCGACCACGGTGCTTTCCGCCCAGCGCATCGCCTCCGACAACCCGAAGGTGAAGGCCGAGGCGTACGACATCTCGCACTTCCCCGAACTGCAGAGCCAGTACGGCGCGATGAGTGTCCCCTGCATCGTCGTCAACAAGACCGATGCCTCCGGCAAGACCACCCAAAAGGTCGAATTCGGCAAGAAGACGGTCCCGCAAATGCTCGACTTGATCGACGAGGCATAATTGCCCAACGGCTCGAGCCGACCAATTGGCGAAAGCTGACTGTTTGGTTGATTGACTCGAGCCGTTTTCTAGACTTCGCTTGAACCATTCTCAAGACCTCCCCGGCTGATTCCGGCGGAGGTCTTTTTATGTTAATTGTGGGATAGATGGCGATAATCGTTGGAAATAAGCCGATTGGATAAAGTCGATGAAGCTATCGATTGACTCACTGCCCCGTATCGTTGCATATGGTGGTAGCCAGGCCCTCAACATCCGTTTTGGACAGGGTTGACGCTGGATGACGCCGCTCAGCTTGTGGTGTAAGAAGTAGCCATACTATTTGAGATAAGTCTCTGTCTTAAACTCGGATTCTGGGATATATCTGATATTCAGCCTGCCTTCTAGGGTCAGTTTAGTTATTAGGTTTATTTGCTGCTTTTCTTCCGGAAGAGTCAATGCATATTTCCCGATGAGCTGCGCGACATTGTTGTTCAATTCAGTGACGTTAGCTCCTGCAGTATAAAGGAAAATCAATGCTGTATCGCCGTCGTATAAATCTACATCATCGAATAACGTACGGAAGTACGAATAATCGGCATCTCCGAGTGAATGCCCGAAAACTTTAATAGAGTCAAGAGTATGCTCTTTATGCCCATCAGGATGCAATATTTTTTCATAGCGATGATTTGTGTGGAGTTCGAGGACACGAAAATCCTTAGTAAAAATCTTTCTTCCATCTGGTGAAATCCCGAGATCATCTACGTTAGTGAGAGCAGGATCTATACCAAAAATAGCGTTGTCCGTAGTGCCGTGAATATTGCGAGTTGTTTCGTTCTTGCCAAATGGAGTTGTATAGTTAAACGACAGTATTGAAGTAGAATCTCCTGCTTGGTTATCTACACCTTTTATAAGGTTTAATAATTTATTTGCCGTATATCTATATTTCTCTTGTTCATTCCGTGTTGTTTTCTCTCTCCAAGAAGCATGTGACCCGGCATATTGACCTGGATGTTTGGCAAAAACACAAACCTGACTCAGATATTTACTGAACGCCTGTTCAAGATTGTTGAGTTCTGATTTTAAAGTGATAAAGGCATTACTAGAATAGTATGCATCACCAGTTGGGCTAACTTTCCTATAGTCAAGATATGTTTCCAAACACCTCGCAAGAGAGAATTCAAATTGCGTTTGAGAGTGGTTTTCTATAGGGAAAGGGGCATCGCAATATGTTAATCTATTAATGCAAGAAGAAATCCAATCAGATATAGTCCATAGTTCTGGGCCGTCAGAATTGGCTGCTTGATTTTCGATAAGGGAATCAAGAATTTGCTGGATAAGGGTTTCAACATCATGCCAAGTTGTCGCGGAGTCATGACCGTCGTCATAATTGTAGCCGTATTGGCAATCAGTGAGAAAGACTAAATCCCAAAAATTCGGATTATCGATTTTCCAAAAATCAGCATTGATGCTACCGTCATTAGGCAACATATGCTTTGCGAGTTTCGTATCTTCGTCAGTGAGATTTGCGCCTTCTGCTGGATTCCATTTATGTAGACTATAACGATCTCTGAAAAAGTCGGTATAAGAAGAACTCAATCCGCATGCAACATCAAAGCCATTACCTAATATAATAAGTTGATTCGTCATTGATTTTAGTCTTTCTTCATCGATAGTTTTCTTTAAGATGGCTTTACAAATTTTATTACTGCAGAATTGAGCTAATCATGTTTACCGCATACAGCGGCAAATCGTAGATGACGCCGTCGTGACGTGGGGCAAGGGATGAGAAGCGTACGGCGGATGGTAGGTCAAACTTCTTCATGGCGTATTTGAGGCTAGCGGCATTGAGGTTGGTGCCGGCCTTTACCTCAATCGGGACGACTTTGCTGGCGAGCTGGATGATGAAGTCTAGCTCGTGAGTGGCGTTGGTGTCGGTCCAATAATATGGCGTGAAACCGGCGGCGATGAGTTCTTGGCAGATGAGTTGTTCGGCTAGTGCGCCTTTGGCAGTGCGAAATACCTCATCGCCGTTTAGGATGACCTGTGGTGCGATGCCGCTCATCTCGCGCAGAAGTCCCACATCGAGCACGAAAAGTTTGAAGGCGGATTGGTCTTCAAACATCGCAAGTGGGTATTCGATGTTTTGTACTCGCGGAATTTTCGTGACGAGTGATGAATCCTGCAGGCGCTGGATCGCAAGGTCGTATTCACGCCCACGCGCGCCTTTCTTGATGGCGCTATATGCGAATTTCTTGTTCTCATGCGAGAGTTGGCGAGGCAGAGAGTCCCACAATTGCGCCAAACGTAGTGGAAAGCCTTGCGGCATATCGTCAGGGTATTTCGAGAAATCACTGCGATAGCCGTGTTCGATGGCAGCTTGGATGCGCGTGATACCTGCAAAGTCAACACCGGGATAAGTGTTGACAAAGGTTTGTACGGCCTCAGGCATACCGCCAACCACTGCATAGTACTTGAGGTATTCCATGAATTTCTCATGGAATACGGTCATCATGTCGGTGTTTGCATTGTCGAGAATTTGCAGTAGTTCGCTTTGGCCGCAAGCGTCTAGGAACTCCCGGAACGTAAGTGGGTAGAGGCGCAAGATATCGACTTTGCCGACAGGGAATGAAACGTTGCGGTGAATGGTGATGCCAAGGGTCGAGCCGGTTGCGATGATTGGGTACTCGGGCGCATTCTCTGCGAAGTATTTCAAGGATTCCACTGCACGCGGGACTTCCTGCACCTCGTCGAGCACGATCAAAGTGTCATTTGGATCAATTTTTGTGCCAGCGGCCAGTGCAATACCGGGAATTAGGCGTTCTGGTAGCAGCGAGCCTTCGAACAACGTTTGCATGGCTTCGTTGTCTTGTAGCGAAACGTAGGCAAGACGCTTGAAATGAGTACGGCCAAACTCTTGTGCCAGCCAGGTCTTGCCGGTTTGTCGGGCACCATCAAGTACCAGCGGTTTACGATGCGGGTCATCTTTCCAATCAGCCAGTTTTGTCATCAGTTGTCGTTTCATGGTATTTCCGCTCTATTCTGCGTTTTCTGGAGTAGCGCCGCACGTTTTCATGCCCATTTCTATTTCTATCATACACATTTTCACAAGTATTTTGGGCCTTTTCATGCACACTTTCACTGCAGTTTTAGATACTTTTGTACACGCTTTCACTGCTATTTTGGGCACTGACTTACACATTTTCACTGATTTGAGTCGAAATCAGGGTATAAGAAAGCGTCGCAGGCGAATGCCGGATCGATAACGATTCTGAAATGTCTGCGGCGCTTTCTTAGCTTAATCAGCTACAAACTCAGCCGGTGTTCTGCAGGCCGGCGGCGACGCCGGAGACCGTGCAGAGGATGAGGTAGGTGTAGCCGCCGCGCTGTTGGTCGCGGGCCAGCTCGTCGTTGTCCGTCTTCTTCGGTGCGACGGCACTGGCAGAAACCTTGCCGTTGCCTTTTGCTTTAGCGGCTTCGGCATCCTGCTTCTTCTGCAGTTTGCGCTGGTCGCGCAGGGCAAGCACCTGAATAACGGAAAGGATGTCGACGTACGGCGAACGCACACGTACGGCTTGGCCGAGCACGTGGCGGTGCTGCAGCGGCCACTGGTCGCCGACGATGGCGAGCACCCACTTGCGGGTGAGCTCCATCTCGTTCAAGACCTTGTCGCGCAGGTCGTCACGGTCGCCGAGCGCCAGATACATCTTGGCGATGCGCTCGTCGGTCTTGGCCAGGGACATTTCAATGTTGTCGATGAACGTCGAGAACATCGGCAGTTCCTTGTAAGCCCCGCGCAGGGTTTCAAGGTCGCCGAATTCCTCGCATGCAGTGCCGAGGCCGTACCAGGCAGCCAGGTTGATGCGCGCCTGAGCCCAGGAGAACACCCACGGAATCGTGCGCAGATCGTCGAGCGACTTAGCGCCGAGGCCGCGCTTGGCCGGGCGGGAGCCGATAGGCAGCAGACCGATCTCGGTCAACGGGGTCACCGTGGAGAACCAAGGCGTGAAGTCGGGCGTATTGAGCAGGTCGAGGAAGCGCTTGTGCGCGGATTCGTCGAGCTTCTGCGTCATCGGCGCATACTTCTTGGTCATCTCGGTGTTCGTCTTCTCCATGCTCGGAGCCGACTGCAGGAGCGTCGCGGCTGCAACGGACTCGACGTGGCGGATGGCCAGCGCCTGATTGCCGTAGCGGGCGAAGATGCTTTCGCCCTGTTCGGTGAGCTTGAAGCGGCAGTTGACGGAACCGGCAGGTTGCGCGAGTACCGCGCGGTTCGCCGGGCCGCCGCCACGGCCAACAGCGCCGCCGCGTCCGTGGAAGAGCGTCAGGTCGATGTCGTGTTTCTTGGCCCATTCCGCGATGCGTCCCTGCGCCGAATGCAGCGCGAGCGTCGCGGTGGTCGGGCCGGCGTCCTTGGAGGAATCCGAGTAGCCGAGCATGACCTCGAGCTTGCCGCCGGTCGCCTTCAAGCGGGCCTGCACCTCGGGGATCTTGATCATTTCGTCGAGCACGTCGACGCAGTTCTCCAAATCCTCAAGCTGCTCGAACAGCGGGATGACGTCGATGGTCGGCACATCTTCGGGGTTCGAGAACGCCATGCGGTTGAGCTCATAGACGTCGCGGATGTTCTGCGCGGACTTGGTGAACGAGATGATGTAGCGGCGGGCGGCCTTCTGGCCGTTGCGCTTCTGGATAGCGCCGAGCGCGCGGAAGGTGTCGAGCACCTCGTGCGTCATCGGCTGCAATTCGCCGCGTTCGCCGTGCAAGCCGTGCTCGCGGATGTCCTCCAGAGCGCGGGAATGAACGAGCGAATGCTGGCGGAACTCGGTCTCCACAAGGTGGAATCCGAAGGTCTGTGCCTTCCAGATGACGTCTTGAATCGGGCCGTAAGCCGCACGCTTGTCGCCGGCGGCCGCGAGCGAACGCTGGACGATCTTGAGGTCAGCGATGAAGTCATCGCAGCTCTTGTACATCAGGTCGGCGTCGCGCACCACGGTGTAATGCAAACGGTCGGCCATAACCAGCATGGCCGCACGGTGCAGCTCGTGTGAGGAAGTGGCGGCGGCCTTGTCGGTCAGTCGCTCACTCATTTCCTTCTGGTGGCTCCAGAGATTGACGAGTTCGTCGCTTGGAGGCGTGGTGACGGCCTCCATCGTGAGGTTCGTGCCGGCGGTACGGGTCGCCTTTTCAAGCGCTTCGATGGCGTGGTCGCTGAACTTTCGGGCCACAGCGCGGCTGACCTTGGCGGTGACGTTCGGGTTGCCGTCGCGGTCGGTGCCAATCCAAGAACCGGGGTGGAAGAACGCGGGGCATTGCGGTTCAGCGATGCCGGCCTGGTCCCCCAGAATCCAATCGTCGAAGCGGCGGTAGACCTGCGGGATGGTGTCGAACAAGGTGTTGTCGAAAATGTCGATGATGGTGTCGGCTTCCTCGACCGGTGTCGGCTTCTTGGCGCCGATCGGCGAGGTGCGGAAGAGCGCGTCGATCTCGTTGTAAAGGCGACGGTAGTTTTCCTTCTTGTCGGAACCGCCGAGGTACTTGCCGGCGCTCAGCAGCGTGGCAATGCGGCGGATCTTACCTTCAACGGCCTTACGGCGGGCTTCGGTGGGGTGCGCAGTGAACACGGGGTGGAACTCGAGCTTGTTCAGCAGCTTCTTGGCCTTGGCCGGGCCCATTTCATTGATGAGCTGGTGGTAGGCGCCGGTCAGTTCGTTGACCGGATCGGTCGCTGCATCCTCGTCCACATTCGCCTCACGCTGGTGCAGCACGGAGACGCGATAGTTTTCCTCGCAAAGATTCGCCAGATGGAAGTACGTGGTGAGTGCTCGCGCAAGCAGCTGCGCTTGATGAACGTCCAGGGAATCGATGACCTTTTCGGCCTTCTCAAGATTGTCTTCCTTGGGCTTTTCGTTTCCGATGGTTTCCGCATAGTGCTCGGCGCTGGCCTTGACGGCATAGTCGCGCACGGTGTCGAATGTGGAAAGCAGATCCTTGTCGTATTCCCCGAGCACGGTGCGCAGAATCTCAAGGCAGAGTGCCAGATCTTCTTTGAGCGATTCGGGAAGATCACGTTCCTCGGGGCCTTTGGTCCCTACTCCGGAAGTGAATAATGCGGCATCAGGCTGCGTGATCGGTTGATTGTTATCTGGCTGTTTTTTTGTACTCTTAGCCATTCAGACCTCCTTCAAACCAAGCATCCGGTTGTTCGATCTGTTGGCATTCCGCGGCTCCTCCGCGGTTGTGGTGCCACCCGTTGCGAACCCAAAGCCATTGCTTGGTGAGTCCGGTTCGATTGTAGGGCGACCTAACCGACATTTGGGTAAGGAAAGACCACGATGGCCATATTCCGGACGGATTCATCGCCAATGATTGGGCATGGTCGGAAACTTAGAGTGAGAGTGCTAAAAATGGAATATTAGATATGTCAAAATTTGTGATTTATCAATATTGTTATATTCCGATGAAGCGTGAGTGCAGAGAATTCTGTTTATCGGGCGTGAGAGACGCTGAGAAGACGACGGAGAGCAATGGGGAAGTTCGTTATGGCAGTAGACGATGAGGACGGCGGCATTTGGATGCCGGACGATGACGGCAACGACGTCAATAGCGGCAACGAATCTGCTGGGAACGATGGAGGATTGAACGATTCCGAGGCGCAACGCCATCCGCACATCGACACACGCGCCAAAGTGCACGATCGGCTGACGCATTATATGCCGTTGGACACCGCCGACATCGAACGTGATTGGGATACGCCGGTGGTCGACGCGGGTATCGCCGCGAAGGCGAGCATTATCGTGCGCGTCGGCTTGCTCGATCTCGGCGCAGGCACCGGAAGTTTTCGTGTTCACGAGATGATGCACCGCATCGGCTTCCCGCTCGGCGTGCACGTTCGTGCGAATGTCAATCTGACCGATATGGAGACTTCCTGCAGTGACGGCGTCAGCAGGATTACGCAGGTTGTCGATTTGCCGACAACCGGAGTCAATACGGAGCGTATTTGGCTGCTTGAGCACTTTGCGGACTGGTTTAGTGTCAATATTGGTGAGTCGGGAACGACTTACCACGCCATGACCGACGTTTCGCAGGCCGTGGTGCAGCAGCTTGACAATCCAGAGGCTCGACATTCGGTGTTGCTGGCCACCCAGAAGGCGCATCGCGAGTTTGAGAAGCGACAGCGGGTTCGCGACAAGGCGATGCAGCGGGTCAAAAAGCGCGGTTACCACCCGCCGAAAGGCCAGTACGCCGAGCATTTCGAACATATCGGCAAGACTCGCGAGGAAGTCGCCGCCGAGCAGGTTGCGGCTGCCGAAGCGCGGGGCAAGGCTGATGTTCCGCTGGCATCGGGCCAAGTTGGCGATCAATCACGAGTGAATGCCGCAGTTGCGAGTTCTGCGATTCGCCCCGGCAAAGTTGACGGCAACGATAAAGTCGCGAGCAAGAACAATAAGGTATCCGGCAATACTGAGAACACCAAAGCCGGCAACCCTTCTGCCGCAACGCAATCTGCTGCAACAAAGGCAAGCGATTCAAAGCCGTCGGTCAACCACGGCATCACCGTGCGGCAGGCGCACGAGCGTCTGAGCCTCATCCAGCACCGCAAGCCGCTTTACGCTCCGTGGTTCTCCGGATTCGCGGCGGCCGTGGCGTGTGCATGCTTCGTCTTCCTGCTGGGCGGTGGCCCGTTCGACATGATTGGCGCATTCGTGGGTGCGGGTATCGGCCAGTGGGTTCGCCGTCGGATGTTCGCCCACCATCTCAACCAGTTCTTCGTCACGTTCGTCGCCGTCGCCGCAGCCGCGTTCGCCTGTATTGGCACATTGCGGCTGATAGGGTTCATCAATCCGGTCGCGCTGCGCCACGACACCGCCTACATCGGTGCAATGCTCTTCGTCATCCCTGGTTTTCCGCTGATTACCGGCGGTCTTGACATCGCCAAATTGGATCTGCCGAGCGGTATTCAGCGCCTGGTCTACACGTTGTCGCTCATCTTGATGGCCACGCTCGCCGGCTGGATGGTGGCGTCCATCGTCCATCTCAATCCACAGGGCTTCGAGCCGCTCGGCCTCAACCCGTGGGTCAACGCCGGCCTGCGCGCGCTCACCGCGTTCGGCGGGGTCTGGGGCTTCTCGGTCCTCTTCAACTCGCCGCAGCGCATGTGCTTCACCGCCGCTTTCATCGGAGCGATCACCGATACCTTGCGTTTGACCGTGGCCGACATGGGCATGCCGCCGGAAGCCGCAGCGTTCCTGGGCGCGATGCTTGCCGGCCTGCTCGCCTCGCTCTGGCGTTCGGCGGTGCGTCACGGCTTCCTGCCGCCCTACCTTGGCTACCCGCGCATCTGCCTGACTGTCCCGGCCATCGTCATCATGGTGCCTGGCCTTTATATGTACCGCGCGATGTTCTACCTCGGCCAGTTCGACACCATGAACGCCCTCGATTGGGCCTTCCGCGCCTTCATGGTCATCCTCTGCCTGCCCATCGGCCTGGCAATGGCCCGCGTCATCACCGACAAGTCCTGGCGCTATGACGTGTGAGGCTAGTCAGATAATTTATATAATGAAATGAAGTCTTTATCGATAATTGATTGATTGGATAGGAACGAGGACGGCCGTGAATGCACTGATGTTGGGACTCGGCAAATTTGCTGGCGGATTGTCCTTAATCCCCCTTGGTTATGCGGGTTATAGCAGTAGTAGCGCTCCGCCGGAAGGTTCCAATTTCGCCGATCTAGATTTCATCCCATCGGATCTGGAAGAACTGAAAATAGCCTGGCTCACTTCCGTTGCCATGGTGATCGTTCTCCTTGTTTATATTGGTGTCGAATGGTATGACGAAAGAAAGAAGATTCGGAAGCTGAAATCCAACAAGTCCGTTTTCTTCGCCAAGCTGGTTAGGCAAGCAATGCTGAATTACGCATACTCTTTTGGCGTGCTGGAAGTCATCGTCGTGATTTTCGTTGGGATGTGGCAAAAGTCAAGCGTGGGAATGGGCTTCCTTCAGGGAGCAGTATATTGCGGTATCTTCCTTGGTATCGTTTGTTGGATACTCGGCAAAATTGCTGGTGTCCCGAGCAGCAGGAATAAAGCGAGTAACAGAAATAATACGAATAATCGGGGTTATTCGCATAATTCGAACAACCCCGATTATCAAAATGCTGACCAGCGTAATTCGTAGAACCTACTGCTTGCTGGTCATATTCTAAAAGCCTGGTTTCGCTGGCCGAAGTAAGCCGGCACTCACTCAGTAGTTCATGCCCATGGCGTCGCGGACCTGCTCGAGTGTCTCGTTGGCGATTTCGTTGGCGCGCTTGTTGCCGTCGTGGATGATGTCGCGGATGGCGTCCATGTCCTGCGCCAGTTCGGCACGACGTTCGCGGTGCGGGGCGAGGAATTCGTTGACGGACTTGATGACGTACTGCTTCAAGGCACCTGCTCCGGCGTCGCCGATCTCTTCGGCGATATCCTTCGGATCGCGGTCGGTCACCAGTCCGGCGGTGGTCAGCAGCGCTGAAACCTGCGGGCGGTTGACCGGATCGAAGGTGATGCGGCGTTCGGAGTCGGTCGGGCTCTTCTTGATGAGCTTGGCAGTCTCTTCGGCGGTGGCGCCGAGCATGATGGAGTTGCCGTAGGACTTGCTCATCTTGCGGCCGTCGAGCCCCGGAATCTCAGGCGCATCGGAAAGGATGGCCGTCGGCTCGGGGAAGACGGGATTGTTCTTGGCGTAGCGCTCGTTGAAGCGGCGCGCGATGGTGCGCGTGATTTCGACGTGTGGCAGGTTGTCTTTGCCGATTGGCACGACGTTCGCCTTGCAGAAGAGGATGTCGCAGGCCTGATGAACGGGATAGGTCAGCAAAAGCCCGGTCAGCGCATGGCCGCTTGCCTCGGCCTCGGCCTTGACGGTCGGGTTGCGCAACAGCTCGGCTTCGGTGACCAGTGAAAGGAACGGCAGCATCAGCTGGTTCTCGGCCGGCACTGCGGAATGCGCGAAGATCATGGTCTTGTTCGGATCGATGCCCGCCGCGAGATAATCCAAAACCATGTTGAGCGTGTTGTCTTGGATGTGCTCAGTGGTGTCGCGGTCGGTGATGACCTGATAATCGGCGATGAGCACGTTGGTGTGCACGCCCTTGTTCTGCATCTCCACACGCTCGCGAATCGAGCCGAAATAGTGGCCAAGATGCAGACGGCCGGTCGGGCGGTCTCCGGTGAGCATGGTGAACTTGCTCGGATCCTTCTCAAGCTTGGCCGAAACGGCGTCCGAACGTTTCTTCGCGGCGACGAAGCTCGCGCTGATTTCGTTGCCCGCCGCTGTTACGTGTTCGTTTTCTGCGCCGTTCTGTGCGTCCGCCATGACCTGCCCTCAAATCGTTTACCGCATTCGTTGAAAATGCCTTGAAAATCTTGTTTTTATCGTAAAAGTCTGAGCCGACAATGAAACGTGACAGATTGGGTGGTATTCTACTAACTGATGGATTACTGCAAGTAAAAGATATTCAGGGGGTCAAATGGGCCGCGGACGTCAAAAGGCGAAACAGAAGAAAATAGCCCGTAAGCTTAAGTATTTGACAACCGACACCGATTATGACGAGCTGGCCAAAGAACTCGGCTCTCAGGAACCGGGTAACGGTTCGGCAGATCCGTTCACCGAGGTCGAAAAAGAATATTCCCGCAATCACGGCAAAGTCGACGAAGACGTGCGTGAGAGCGATGCTAATCAGCATATTGATTCGCCGGTTGCCGACGATGATTTGGACGATTACGCCAAGTGGGCCGCTGAGGCTGCCGCCAAGGCTTCCAGCGGCGACCAGTCCAAGTCCGCTGACAAGAAGACCGCGATGTCTAAGCCGCACAAGCCCATCCACATGCCGGTTCCCAGCGCCCTGCGCAAGCCGAAGCCCAGCCAGGCCTGAGGGACCATTAATCCAACGGCAGCAGCGCGCTCAAATCGTCGCGCTCCCCTATTATTGCGCTGATACGTCCGGCGTCCTTTTCCTCGCTCCATTTGGTCAGGCCGCACGCCAAACGCAGCCACACATCCGGTTCGAGCTCGATAACGTCCGGCGGAGTGAGATTATGCGGGTCCGAGGCTGGGCCGTCGAGAATCTTCACCGCTCCCCAAGGGGCCACACGTACTTCGACGCCTGGGCCGGGCGCCTTGTTTTCCAAGAGATAGAGCGAGTACCGCACGGCCATGGCCCATGTGTTGCGCGGCATCCCGCTCGGTGAAAACGTGAGCCTTGCCTCAAGCGGTTCGCCACGATGCGCTTCCGTTGCTTTGCGCCACTGATCGAGCGCTGCCATGCCCTTCGAAATATCTTGTTCTCGTATCGCTGCCATAGCGTCATCGTCCCTCGTGTCGTGGACGGAAATGGACAAAGCAAAACAGCCGCACTCCCCCAAGGCAATGCGGCTGTTTTGATGATGAATAAGTACGGGTCAGGCGATAGCGGCTTCCGGGCCTTCTGCAGGCTTCGGATCGGCTTCCTTATCAAGACCCAAATCGACTGGCGAAGAGCTGTTTTCCCACGGCTCTTCCCACGGATCATAGTCGGGGTTCTGCTGCTTGTACATATACAGGCCGACGACTGCAGCGAGCAGACCGCCGAAGAGCAGTGCAAAGAACTTCCAACCGTTAGAAGACTTGTTCTCCATGACGGCTCCTTTCTTAAGTGCCGGCTTGCGCATCCAAGCCAACGTTGTTTCTATCCTAGCCGATATTTTGTGACAATTGAGTGCAAAGCCTTGAAAAGCGAAAAAGTTCAAGGTCGCCTGACGCTGAAAACCAGGGGAGTGGGTTCGGAAATCTGTTGGAATTGCAACGAAATCGCAGATTGTGTGATGCGTTCTTGTACCTGTTCGCCGATACCATGGAACAATGACCAATCAGAGCAATGACTTGCAACGCTGGTTCCGGAAACTGCGGTATTACTGGAAGTCCGACGGGCCGGTGTTTACGTGGGCGATTGTCGTCATCTGTGTGGCGGTGTGGCTCTTTGAAGTGCTTTTCTACTACGGTTCGCCGCAGCAGTTCAACGAGATGGTCTACAACGGGTCGTTTATCCCCGGCCAGGCGCTTTTGAAGCCGTGGACGTGGCTGACGTCGATGTTCATGCACGACCCCAATGTGCTGCATGTGCTGGGCAATATGCTCACGTTAGTTGCCATAGGGCCGTATCTGGAGAGGCTGCTCGGGCACTGGTGCTTCCTTGCGGTTTACATGCTTTGCGGGCTCGGCGCGGCCGACGGTATGATTGTATCCAGCTATTTCACCCACGATTGGGCGACGGGCGGGTACGGCGCTTCCGGCGCACTGTTCGGCCTTTTTGCGGTGTTGCTTCTGGTCTTCCGGCGTACGCATGCGGATATTCGCGCGATGGTGGTGTGCATCGTCATCAATTTCGCGATGCCGCTGTTTATCCCGCACGTGGCGTGGCAGGCCCACGTCGGCGGATTCATTATTGGGCTGCTTGTGGCCTGGCTGCTGCTTGACGGGATTCGCCCGCTGAGGCGCCGTCCGCTGTGGGTGCGCATGCTGGTTTACGGCGTGATTATCGCGGTGTTGCTGATCGCTTTGGCGGTGGCTCTGACCCCGTCGTGGATGCTGAACGTTGAGTTGTATGCGCGGCAGCTCAATCTGCCGTAAATCGGCGGCAACAAGCCTATATGAAGACAACAAGCCTATACAAAAATGTGCAACCCGAATAGTCAGGTTGCACATTTTTTAATGAGTCGATCAGTAAAAGCGTCTACTTATCGGCGCGATTCTGGTGCAGGACGGACTCGACCAAACGCGAGTAGAGGTCGGAGAGGCTGTAGCCTGCAGCGATGGCGGCCTGGGGGAGCTGCGAGGTCGCGGTCATGCCGGGGGCCACGTTCGACTCGAGGAACTGCGGGGTGCCGGATTCGTCGACGATGAAGTCGGTGCGGGAGATGTCGCGCAGGCTCAAGGTGTTGTGTGCGGTCAGCGCCGCGTCCTGAAGGGCCTTGAGCGTGGCTTCGGGCAGGCGTGCGGGAACGTAGAAATCTGTAGGGCCGGGGGTGACGCGGGCCTCGTAATCGTAGTCACCGTCGGGCGTAGCCACTTCCAGCGGTGGGAGGACGAGTGGTTCGCCGTCGATTTCGAAGACGGAGACAGAAACCTCGGTACCGGTAACGGCCTGCTCGACGAGCGCGACGTCGCTATACGCGAAGCTGTTCACCATCGCCTGCGGCAGCTCCGATGCCTTGTCGACGCGGGTGCAACCCATGGCCGAGCCGCCTTGGGTGGGCTTGACAAAAAGCGGCAGTTTCAGCGATTTGACGAGCAGATCGACCACTTTCTTCGCGCCGAGTTCGCGGAACATGGATTCAGGCAGCACCACCGAAGTCGGGGTGGAGAGGCCGCCAAGCTTGCGCACCACGTTTTTGGCAATGGGCTTGCTCCAAGCCGTGCGTGAGGCCTTCGCGCGCGAGCCGATGTAAGGCAGGCCTTCCATCTCGAGGATGTCGCGGATTGAGCCGTCTTCGCCGTTGGCGCCGTGCAGTAGCGGCCAGACGATGTCAGGGCGGGTCTCAGGATTGCTCAGATACGGCAGCAGCTCGCTGTCCATGTCGTGCATGGAGACGTTCCAGCCGGCCTCCTCAAGGTAACCGCCGACGCGATGGCCGCTGGCGAGCGAAACGTCGCGCTCGTGGCTCATGCCGCCGCAGATGACGAGTACCTTGGTCGCCGCGCGGTCGATGGGATCGTTCTGGTCTGCGCTGTGTTTGCCGTGACGGGCTTTGATAGACGCCGAATCTGAAGGGGACTTGGCGGAACTGGCAGCTTTGCCGTCGTTTGCGTTGCTGCTGGCTTTGATATGACGTGCCATGCTATCGCCTTTCAATGATTGCTATATATACGGTTTGAAGTGGTGACGAAAGTGAGGTGTTGCGCTCAGTCTTTCTTATCCGTGCCGGCGGCAGAGTGTGCGTCTGCGTCGGCCTTGGCGGTGCCGAAGAGTTCGGCGGTCTTGAGCTCGTTGTTCATCACGCCTGCAAGCCGCTGGATGCCGAGCGTAATCTTGTCCGGAGTCGGATAGCAGAACGAAAGGCGCATATGGTGCGTGCCGCTACCGTCGAGGTAGAAGCCGGTGCCGGCCACGTAGGCGACCTTCGCGGTGATGGCGCGGGGCAGCATTTCCTTGGAATTGAGGCCTTCCGGAATCTTCAGCCAGATGTAGAAGCCGCCCTTGGGCTTGTTCCACGAGCAATACGGCAGGTATTTCTTGAGTGCCGCGTCCATGGTGTCGCAACGTTCCTTGTACATGCCGCGGTACTGGCTGATCTGGTTCTTCCAGTCGAAGTTATCGAGGTAGGTGGTGATGGTCATCTGGCTCATGGCCGGCGGGCAGAGGATTGACGCCTCGTTGGCCAGCACGAGCTTCTTGCGGATTCCCGGAGGCGCCACGATCCACGCGATGCGCATGCCCGGCGCGATGATCTTGGAGAAGCTGGAAAGATAAACCACGTTTTCGGCGTCCATCGAGCGCAGCGCAGGGTAGGTCTGGCCGTCGAAACCGAGCAGACCGTAAGGGTTGTCTTCCACGACGAGGACGTGGTATTTGCGTGCGATTTCAAGGATTTTCGGACGACGCTCGACGCTCATCGTCACGCCGGCGGGGTTGTGGAAATTGGGGACAGTGTAGAGGAACTTGACCTTCTTGCCGGCTGCAAGCTGGGCTTTGATGGTCTCCTCGAACGATTCGGGAATGAGCCCGTCTTCGTCGGTTTGCGCGTTGACTACTTCGACCTGGAAGGACGAGAAGACGCCGAGCGCACCCACGTAATTCGGGGCTTCGGCAATTACGACGTCGCCCGGGTCGCACATGATGCGCGTGACCAGATCGATGGCGTTCTGTGAACCGTTGGAAATCACCACGTCGTCGGGCTGGACGTCCTTGATGCCCTCGAGTGCCATGATTTGCAGCACGTCCTCGCGCAGATGCGGGTCGCCCTGCGCCGAGCCATACTGCCAGGCCACGTCGCCCTTGTCGACGAGCATCTTGGCGATGAGCTCGGAAAGTTCCTTGAACGGCAGGTAGTCGAGGTAGGGCATGCCGCCGGCCAGCGAGACCACGTCCGGGCGCGAGGCCGTGGCGAAGAGCGCGCGGATCTCGGAGGCGCGCATGTTGTCGGCGCGGGCCGCGTAGGAGCCGTACCACGGGTCGTTCTTGAAAACCTTGGATTCCGTGGCTTTCGGCTCGGTGGCCTTCGCGTCAGCGGCTGCGGCCTTCGTGCTTGTGGCTTTCGGTTCGCTTGGGCTTCCGGAAATGTTCTTGGACTCAGACATTGATTTCATGCCTTTCTTCGGTTGCGGTCGGGTCGGCCGACCGTTGCCTGTCAATCAGTTACATCACGCGATTAAGAATATAAAAGAAGACTTTAGTCGCCATCCGTCGCCGAGTAAACGCCCAAGTAAAAACACCACCGCTTCAACACGCTTCCGGCGGTTCGCGGGCGTGGGGGAGCGGTGTGCGGCTGGCTAAAGATGGCTACTGTAATGGGCCCTGAAAGAGCTGGGCGTGCTCGCCTATGCGCACGAGGCGAATAATCGGATTTGATTTGTGGGGCAGGTACAGGACGACTACATCGACTTCTCCATCGGAAAGATGGAAATCAATGTGCCCGTTGTAGTTACCGCCTGGATTGCTCAACGGATGTGGGCGATATCCGGGTGACACCTCGCCATTCTGAGCCAGTTCATCGATAGCAGCTTGCAATTCCGAAACAAGATACGGATATCGTCGCCTGAATGTTGCGTAATCTTTGACGAACTGAGGGTCGATTTTAATCTGAAACATGATCGGCCTTTTGGTTTAGGTAAGCCATGGTGTCGGCGGCATTGGTGAACGTCGGTGAATCGTCGGATGTTTTGCCATTGGCTCGCTCTTGTGCGTATTGCATGGCTTCGATGGTGGTTTGATTGGGGTCATAGGATTCTGGTAGACGTACGGAGAACGGGAATCCTCGGTCTTCGACGAATTTCTTAGCCATAACGTTGAACGCAGCTGTTGCGGAAAGTCCCAAGGCGTTGGCTATGGCATCAAACTGTCGTTTGAGGTCGCTGTCCATGCGCATAGTAAAAGCAGTAGTGGTGGCCATAATAACTCCTTTGATACCTGATAGGTATATTTATGGTACCAAAATTATGATAAAATGCAATCCATTCCGTTTTTGGTATAGCGATTCAAATAGCATCTACGGAAGAAATCATGCCGACGTTGTCGTAGACGACTTGGTATGTGTTGCCGCCGATAGTAGTTGTTGCAAAATGTGCAATAACTGGGATTGTCTTAAATTCTTCGCGTTGAGTAGGGGCTTCATTGCCTGTGTGATGAGGGAAAGATAAGAGTGGGGCGGGCGCCAGTTGGTTGGT
This sequence comes from Bifidobacterium sp. ESL0682, assembly GCF_029392815.1. GTDB lineage: Bacteria > Actinomycetota > Actinomycetes > Actinomycetales > Bifidobacteriaceae > Bifidobacterium. The sequence goes on from NZ_CP113942.1 coordinate 66,586, forward strand.
TGGGTTTGATGTTGGCGTCCGCCCCGGTTGGTGTTCCCGCCCAGGGTGTTGGGTTCCAAGCGGGAAGTCTTTGATTGTTGTCCGCGCGGGAGTTGTGGGTTTTCGCGCGGGGATTGAGGTGGACAGTATGGTCCAGTCTGAACTTGCGGACTGGACCATACCGCCATGGACTATCTGTTGCGGTGTGCTCGGCGGCGGTCGCGCAGCGCGGTGGCCGTGGTGAGTAGAAGGAGCAGGGTGCCGAACGCGAAGGCAAGAAGCGTTGCGAGGCGTTGTGGCCGTCCGCCGGTGAGCGGCAGGGCAAAGAGATAGTAGCCGTTGATCTGTGTGCTTGGACTGGAACCGTAGAGGGATGCAGCAGTGCTGGTGGTCTCTCTCCAACGATCGGGAACAATGAGTGCAGCCTTGGCGGTATAGCTACCTGCATGATCAAGCAGAATGCTGCGGCTGTACGTGTGTGTCCAGGAGTGGTTGGTCGATCCATCCCATGCCGGCGGGGTTCCTGAATCGTTCCAGCTGGCGGTCTCGCACTGGCCGTCGGGGGCTGGGTCTGGCTTAAGACATACTTGGATGCCATTGGCCGAGGCTGACGGTTTGGCGGTGCCGTTCACGGTGATCTTGTAAGTGCTGGAATTGCGCTGTATGCCGTCGCTACTGATCGAGGGTACGGGGATAGCCTTCCATACCGGGTAGAGGGTGAGAGCTGCATTCCCGTGTTCGTTGGTTTCGGCTTGGGTGACTGCTGCCGTGACCCTGCGGAAGTCGGGGTCTCCCATGCGATAGGACGGCTCTGAAGCTCCGGCGGCAGTGGCCCATCCGCTTATCAAGGCGCCAGCCTTAGCCATGCCGCCGTTGTCGGTGGTCTTGAGCAGGGGCAGAGTGACGCGTGTGTTGTTATTGCTGGTATCGGTGAATGTTTTGACGGGATCGGGCGGGTTGCCGCTGTTGGATCCGTTATCAGAGAAGGAAATCGTCGTATAGGGAAGCGTGCCTTCCATGGTTGCCGTTGTCACCATTTCGCCGGTGTTCGGGTCAACCAGAGCGTTTTCTTGCTGAACAGTCAGGCTTATAGAATACTGGCTGCCTACTGGGTACACAGTCGTGAATCGGTCTATGGCGAAATAGGTGCTCCAAGAGGAAATTGCGGTGGAGTTCGTCCTGTAAGCGTAGTTGGCTTTGAGAAGCTGGGGCTGTGAATGGTTGAAAGATTCGGACCAGATATAGAGATCGTATAAACCTGGCTGGTTCGGCACGCTAGTGTCGGGAGGATTGAAGCCGAGTTGGGCGAATTGGTTATCGTCAGTTTCGGCCTGCCAGCGCCACGTTCTACCGTTTGAGCATCCCGGACCGTTTGGAGGGTCGATGCATCCCGGATATCCTGGCCCACCCATCATTTCCTGGAATTGGTAACTTTGGGGTCGGTATCCGCATAGTCTGGGAGAAATTCTGCTGTAGTCTGTCCCGGCAGGGCAAGCAACAAATGTCAGTGTTCCTCCATGAAAAGAAGGGTCGCTACTATCTGTAATGATTCCCCTGGCTGTTATGTGGCCCGGGTCGTCATTGTCGACAAAAGCACCTTCAACGCCAAAATCGCCGCCCAGGTTAAAGGAAATCTCATCCCCTGGCGTAGAGGCATTTGCGCAATAGGTTGCGTTCAAGCAAACCTTCACTGTGTTGTATTGCAGCGCGGTGCCGCTGACCTCGATGAGGTCGTTGTCGCTGCTGTAAACCACTTTTGAATTTGGCGGCAATGTTTTCCATTGAGCGTAAGCAGTGGCGACATAGCACACGAGTGTGTGGTCAGAGTCGTATTGAGGCTGGTACTGTGTTTGGTCGAGTGTAAGGTTCCCGCCGGGGGAGGCGCTGGCCCCGCTGCCATCGATGTTAGAAGTCCATTTGGTGATTTCCTTGTTTGGTCTTTTCAAGTCAACGGTTTCGGGTATAGCGAACGAGACCGTGGCGCTGTCGGTGTCGATTGGCGATTGTATCTGATTAGGCGTTGTGCCGATTCCGTCGTGTGCATTAAAAGACAGCTTCGCATACGGTATGGGTTGATTCATGTCAACACTTGCGTAGACCCATCTACCAGTGGCAGGATCTGTATAACTTGTGTCGATTGATGTATTGTAAATTGTTGATCTGTCAAAGTTAATACCGGAGATGGTAATGATACCACCGCCGCCGTTGGCTGTGTATGTATAGCTTTTGTTCTTTGCCCTGATTGTCTCGCCAGCGTAGAACTCGTTTGGGGAGTTCATTTTGATTTCGGCAGTCGGTTCTTGACCTGCCAATGCATGTATTTTCATGCTATTGAACGTTGCTGCTGCAATTTTTTTCCATTGCGCATAGAAAGTGATTGTTTTCTTGGTTCCTTGAGGGTAGGTGAAGGTTTTTTGGGCGGAGGAGTATGAATCGCCTGTTCCGTCTGGTGCGGTGTTCCAGCCGGTGAAGATATAGATATAAGTACTGCGTAATATACCAAATTGGGGATTGACTAAGTTGCTGGCTGAGGGGACGGTCAGTGTGCCTCCTGTATTCGTGCTGTCGAACCCTGATCCGGCTGAGGTCATATATGCTCCATATTGTCCGTATCCATTACCCGATAATGGAATGGGTGAATTGGGGTTAATGGCAAATACAACGCAGGAGACATCCTCGGGCACTGTTACGTCGTTGCGAATATAAGTTGCTGGATAGTGTGCAAATATTTGCAGAGGAGACAAGGGAGTGCAGTAATCACCTACCTTGCGCCACCAGTGGCTGTCATCGAGTCCAAGGTTTAACCAGGGATCGGGATAATCATGGATGATGGTGTTTGCGCCAAGTGTAAGTTTTTTCAAGGCAAAGGGAAGCATCCAACGCATGTAGTCTGAGGTGACGTGGCTGGTGTCGAAGTTGCTCAGGTCAAGTGTGGTGAGTACGGTGTTTTGGAACATGTAGCTCATGTCAGTGACGAGGCTCGTGTTGAAGTTGCTCAGGTTAAGGCTGGTGAGATTGCTGCAATCTTGGAACATGCTGTTCATGTTGGTGACGTGGCTGGTATTGAAGTTGCTCAGGTCAAGGCTGGCGAGACTGGTATCACTGAACATGTTGCTCATGTTGGTGACGTGGCTGGTGTCGAAGTTGCTCAGGTCAAGGCTGGTGAGGTTGTAGCACAAGTGGAACATGTTGCTCATATCAGTGACCTGACTGGTGTTCCACCCGCTTGTGTCTATGCTTCTGGGGTGTGATTGGACAGCACTGGAATAAAATAAATTCTTCGCGGAGGTGCCGGTGAGAGTAAGCGTGTGCCCTTGCATTTCGAAGCTGTTGAGATTCATGCAGCTGAAGGCGCCTACGTTGTTGTAGAGTACGTGGCCATTACTGAGCTCTGACGGAAGAGTGTAATCGTTGTTGATGGTAAGGTTGCCTTCGATAACGAGTCGATTAACGCTGTACCCTATGGCGGTTCTGTTCGGTTCGTAATAGTAGGAAAAAGGTAGCCATGGGAAACCTTGTCTAGTGTCGGCTGGTGCGGTGCCGCCGGTGAGGTGGAGGGTGCAGCTGCCCCCGCCGTCGTCGCTGACCTTCCATTGAACGTTGGAGCTTCCCCATTGTTGCCAATCCAAGTTTGCGCATCTTAAACTTCGTGGGCCGAATAGAACTGGAGACTCGAGCCGTGGCTGGCCGGAGCGGAGCATTTGAGCAGGTTGCGCAAGCTGCGTGGAATCGTTGGATTTTATAGCATCTGCGGATTTGACCCCATGTGCAGCCGTAATGGGTGACGGTGCTGTGCGAAGCTTGGCTATGGCCGGCTTGACTGCTGGGGCGTCGGAAGAAGCCGATTGTGCGGTAGGAACGTCGGAAACGGTGGGCTGTGGCGCCGGAGTGGAAGAAGACTGGCTGTGATGGACGGCCTGAACTGAGGATTTGCGTGATGCCAGCTGCGACGGTGCGGTGGCGGATGCGGAAGTTGGCTGAGAACCTACTGAATTGTCATGAAATTGCGGGGGGTAGAATATTCGATGTTAATGTAATGCACAATGCGGTTGAAACAATACGTATGACAAAACCCATGACCAAACCCTAACCCTAGAACATAATAGGACGCACCATCTCGGCCGAGAGGCGGCGTCCCGTAAATTCATTTACCAAACCAGTATAGCAGATTTGCAATACAAAATTAGCGCGTTGTATTAGTTTCGGATATTTTTGCATATAGTAGATGGGGAATTTCTACTACTCGCTTCTTGGAAGAATCGATTGCGTCTGCCGATGCGGAGAGTCCTTTTTGGAGTCGCTGGACGTGGCCAATGCGGGCCGACACAAAGGACAGCCCGCATCGTTTGCAGTTTTAGTACAGCTGGACGTGGTTGATGTAGAGGGAATGGTTCGGCAGAGAGTCCATGGGGACCCAGAGCAGGAAGTCCTGCGACTTGACGGGCTTTTGCAGCTTGACGTCGGTGGTGCCGCTCGCGTCGAAGGTGAACTGCGCGACCTGCTGGCCGGCGTTCGGGTCCTGTGCAGTGTTGGCGATGAGGTAGCCTGTGCCGCCGGATGTGCGGATCTGGACCACGAATCGGGTGACGGTGCTGGGCTCGCTCACGTGCATGTAATAGGCAAGGCCATTCTGACCGGCCGGGCTGCGATAGAACTCCTGCTTGTCGATGGTCAACGGCGTATTGTTCACCGGAATCGAAGGTGCGGGCACGGCTTGGGCGATTTTGTCGTCATTCGAGACCTTGGGTGCTGCCTCCGACTTCTCTCCGGATTTGGCCGAAGAGTCGCCTTGCTTGTTGGCATCGGCTTTTTGATCGGATTCGCCGTTGCCATTTTCAGCCTCAGCGCCGTTGCCCTGGGAGCCGAAAGGCACCTTGTTGACGTCGATGTCCGGCCACGGGTCGGAACTGGAGTGCTGCGAAGTGCTGGCGCCCGGCTTGTTTTCGTTGTGGCTGACCAGCGCATAGGCCGCGACTCCGGCCGCTGCGATGATTACTACGATCACGGCGACGATGGCGACCACCTTGGTCTTGAATTTTCCAAACAGCGGGGTATCGGCAATATCCTCGTCGGTGGGATTGATGGATTGTGCGGCCGCTTGGTTGCTTTTCTGCGGGGTGAAGCTTGGGGGCGTGACCGTTGAGCTCGCGGCCTCGATGGCCTCTTGCTCAGCCTCGAGTGCCTGCGCGGATTCGTGACCAGGCTCGATGAGGTTGCCATTGGTGTCGAGCAGCGGGATGCGGCCTGTCGCTTCGGTCCGATTCATCGGGCCTTCGGCAGAGGACATGCCTCCGTTGGCCTTGAGCGCGAAGTCGAATTGCATCGTCGGATTCGTGTTCTGCGGGGCGCTCGGGTCGAAGTCCGGGAAGATGGAATCGTCGGCGGTCGAATCGAGGGATTTGAAGGCGTCGGCCATTTCCGCGGCGGTCAGATCGTGCAAATCGAGGTGGGGGAAGATGCCGTCTTCGTTCGTTTCAGAAGCCGCCTTGGATTGTTGTTCCTCATTGCGTGTGCGGTTGCGTTGATGCCACCACTTGTTGGGGGACTTTTCTTGTCGATCGGAGCTTGAAGCGGAGCCGCTTTGCTTGGCGGGATTCGGCTTGGCAGAGGTTGATTCGGCGGCATTTGCTGCTGTGCTGTCAACAGTATTGGCAGTGCTGGAAGCGTTGGCGGACGAGCCGGTGTTTGCGCCTGTTTTTGGCGTTGATGGAGTATTCGGGGTCGCCTTGGCTTTCCCATTGCTTGCTGCGTTTACGGAAGACGATTCGGTGTTCTTGTTGCCCTTTGCGTTCTTGTTGGCATTCGCTTTTGCGGCATCAGCATTCGTGCCATTGCCACGCTTGCCGCTACCTGACTTGGCGCCGTGATTGGTTTGAGAAGTCGATGACTTGGCAGTGGCCGACATTGCCGACTTTGAATTGGACCCGGAAGCTGCGGCTGCAGATGCGGCTTTTGATGCAGAAGTAGCCGCCGCAGCTTCGGCGCCCTTAGCTGCCGAAGCGGCCTTGTTCGCCGATTGTTGTGTTGCATTCGCTTTCTTGGCTTTTCCGGCCTTCGTCGGTTTGCCTGCGCCGGCGGCCTGCCGTGCCCTGAACTGCAGCTGGTTGGCCGAAAGATTCTGCGGGAAATCAAGCAGATTGCCATGGCGAGAGGCGCGAAGCGGAAGCCTCAGAATGGAAGCCTCGCCGTCGCTGGTGGGCCTCTTCACCTCGCTGGTCGGGAGCTTGGCAAGCGGCTTCCAGTCACCAAGCAGGGCGACGAGTTCGGAGAGCGAGACCATGGAAAGGGTGGATTGCCCGTCCATGTTCTGCACTTTCAAGCCGCGCTCGCAGATAATCCGGAACTCCTCGGGTACGTCGTCGGGCAACGCAGAAAGGTCGAAGCCCTTGATTTCCGAGGTCCATTTGCCGGTGATCATGGCGTAGAGCAACGCGGCCAGCTCATGCACCGCCAGCATTTCAGGATCCATGTGCGGCATGTGCAAGGTGTCGGCGAACATGGCCTCGATGGGGGCGTCGGCGATTTGCACGCCCTTTGATGTAATACGAATGATGTCCGTGTTCAGGGCGCTCACCTTCAGATCATCGTGCAGCAGCGTTTCCAGGCCATCAGCCGTTTCCGCGATGATGGATCGCATGGCCTCGTAGCCGAGTTTGTGCGTGCCGTGGCCGAGGTAATTGTTGAGCGATAGCCCTTGGTCGAGATGGGTGATGAGCACGGGAAGGTCGCCGACGTGCTGAATCTGAATGATCGGCGTGAAATGCGGGTTGCGCGAAAGCGTGAGCGTCGACGCGATGGCTTCGAATGTCGGAATGACGGATTTGTCGGTGACGATGAAGAGTTGGCAGTCGCGCGCGAGGATGCGATCGTTGGCCTTCCAAGCCTCGAGGCCGGGTACGCTACGCAGCGGCGACACCAACGTATACCTGCTGATGATGATGTCTCCCAGCTGTGGCTTCATAATATCCTCGACCCTACGATGCAAAACCAGTATGAACGGATGTCAGGCGACAAAGCGCCTCTTCCATTCTATCCATGGCCGTAGCCGGAGAGAAAGTTTTTCTGACAAGGTTTTGTGTCGGTTTTAGCGCCGTGTTGCGATTTTTGTCGCGCGAAAGGCGCCTGGAGGATTACTCGGCTGCGTGATGACGCGGCGCTTTCGCAATCGCATCGTCGCTGCCGACTGTTGGCTCAGGCTCGTCGGGAATGCCGTAATTGCCTGGAATGCCAGCGTTTTCAATCTCCTCCGCTTCTGCGGAGTCGTCGTCCTGGCTGCTATCCGAAGGAGTCTCGCCGCTGGTGATGTCGCTATTGGCGATGTCGCTGTCGACGCGGCTCTCGTTGGCTTGGGCGATGTCGTTGGCGGCGCCATGATTTTCCGCATTGCTGCCGCCGGGAATCCTGATGCCGAACTTGCCGGCCAACGAGCGTGCAATCGGCATTAATTCGTGTGTACGAAGTACCCACAACGTGCCCACATAAAGCAGGATGATGACGATGGCCAGCACGCAGCAGACGCCGACGGCCTGGAACCAGTTCATGTGTCCGCCGCGTACGCCCGAGCCCGGCTCGATATCCGCGCGGAACAGCGCGTACACCGGGTAACGCAGCAGCAGACCGCCCGCGATCGCGACCAGCGTGGCGATGATGCCTTTGGTGTAGGTCGCCGTGATGCGCTTGCCGTCGATGTCACCGTTGAAGCGTTTGCGGATCATCACCAGCAACGTCGGGAACGAAAGAATATAGCCGGCAGCGCTCGAGAACGCCAGCAACGAAGCCCAGTTCGAGGGCGAGATGAAGAGGCAGCCAACGAGCAGAATGCCGATTTGGATAACATTTTGGATGACGACGAACAGGAAGGGATGATAGCCGTCCTCGAAGCCGTAGAACGTGCGCTGAATGAGCAGGTAGGCCGAGGAAATCGGCAGACTCAGCGAGAGCAGGCTCATTGGCGTGGCCATCAGCACCGCTTCCTTGACGCTGACGCTAGGAAGCAGGGCCAGCGCAATCGGCGTGGGCATCACAACGAAGGCGACGGTGAAGAAGCACATCATCAGCCACACGTTGCGTAGGGATTCGCTCGATCGCCGCGCGCGGCATCGATGTTGTGCTCGGCGATGGATTGCGCGATTTTCGGAAAGACTGCCGTGGCCACGGAGACGGCGATGAGCGAATACGGCAGGATGTAAATGGTGTAGGCGTTCTGGTACGAGGCGTTACCGGCGACGTCGAACTGGCTCAGGTGCTGCGCTGCGGCGGCTTTCTCGGGAATGCTGGTGAGCACGCGGGTATTGACGATGTTCGAGATCTGCCCGGCCACCACGATGCCGAGGCTCCACGCCGCCACAGATCCCATCGAACGCAGGCCGATGCCGCGGATGCCCCAGCTCGGGCGGTAATGGATGCCGATGCGGAAGAGCGGGACGAACAGAATCAGCGCCTGGAAGGCCACACCGAGCGTCCATGTACCTGCCGTGAGCGCCATCTTGCCGGGGGTCCAGTAACCGAGCGGCTGATGGCTCGAGCGGCCGAACAGCACGATAAAGATGGTGAAGCCAATGCAGCTGATGACGTTGGCACCCACCGAGCTCCAGGCATAGGTGCCGAAGTGGTCTTTCGCCGCTAGAATCTGGCCGATGACCGTGTAAAGCCCGTAGAAGAAGATCTGCGGGACGCACCAGAAGGTGAACGAGGTGGAAAGTGCGAGCATGTCCGACCCGGCGTGGACGTAAAGCCGGATGAGCAGCGGGGTGAGCGCCGCAACCAAAATGGTGACGCCGGCAAGCAGGATGATGGCGAAGGTGATGAGCTTGTTGAGCCGGTCTTCGGCGTCCTTGGCCTTGAGCGTGCGCACGATTTGCGGAACTAGAACGGCGTTGAAGATGCCGCCGGAGACGAGTGTGAAGATGACCTGCGGAATCGTAGAGCCGGCCTGGTAGGCGTTCGCCGCAAGACCGGTGGTGCCTAGGGCTGCGGCGAGCAAAATGGTGCGAACTTGGCCGGTGACGCGGCTCGCGGCCGTGCCCACGGCCATAACCATGGAATTATGACCTACAGAAGAACTCATTCGTCAGGATCTTTCTTACGATTGAATTGGCGCCACAAGCCGATGACCCCAAGGACCAGCGCGATGGCTATGAAAATGATGCCGCTCATGTCGCTCAGGCGCAAGGCACTAGTGATGCGTGTCGATTGCGGGGTGGAGAACTCCTCTCCGTTGCGGTCCATAAGCGACAGATGTGCCGTGGCAGTGCCGGAGGTCGAGACGCGTACGGTGAACGTGGTCTGGGCCTCGCTGCGGGCAGGGATGGAAAGCGTGACGAAGCGCGTGGTGACGATCTCCATCGAATCGGAAAGCGACGAAATCTTGACCGTGACCGGGTAGGGATGGTTGTTGCTCACCGTCACCGGCATTTTCGCGGACTCGCTCAGTACGGTGATGGATTCCGAAGGGGTGATGGTGATGCCGTTCATCAGTTGGCTGGCGAGGTTTTGGGCGCTCGCGGTCATACGTTTGGCGACGGCGTTGTCGCTGGAAAGCGCATGTAGAGCCATGGTGTTTTGCATGGTGGCGATGGCGGTGATCCAGTCGCAACCGTTCTTGGAACGTTTCGCCGTCGTATCGGCGTCTTGGCGGGCCAGAGCCTGTACATCTCCGGTATCGGTCTTGTTGCTGGCGTTGCCGCCGCCGTTGGCATTGTTGGTCCCGTTTGCGAGCGTTGAGGATGACGCGTTGCTGGAAGCGTCGGACTTATTCGATTTGTCGGATTTGTCCGCGTCGCTGGAAGAGGTGTTGGAATCTGCCGACTGGCTCGATTTTCCGCTGGCGGCTCCACCTGATTCGGAACCTGAACTTGCGCCGGAATTTGACCCCGATCCCGAGCCTGACGAAGAGCCGCTCTGCCCGCTTTGCGCGTCGCTTCCCGTCGATGATTTGGCGGAGGATTCGTCGAGAATGGAGGTGCTGAAGCGATCGATGTCGTTTTTGCTGGCGGCAAGTCCGGCAAGGGTTTGCCGCATGCGGTTCAGCACGGAAACGTGGATATTCGGAGAACTCGGCACCAGTGCGACGGCCTTTTCGCCGGAAAGATAGGCCGTGCTCTGGTTGAGATCGTTCAGACTGCTCAGCTTGAGCCAAGGGGCCTGCTCCACCGTCTGCATCAAGGTGCTCGCATCCTCCGCGGCGTCCTCGGAAGTGGCGGTTCCGATGTCGAAGCAGACCAGCAGATTGCGGTCGGCATACGGGCTTTCCATCTGGTAGAAGGCGCTTTGGGCCATGAACCGGGCTAGCCTGCCCGCCGCGCTCGATTCGCCGTCCACCGTTTTGTCGGTGGGCTTGCCTTGCGCGAGCGTGCTGAGCACGTCCTGCGCGGTGAGCACGGTGACGTCACCTGCCGAGGTATGGATGATGTATTTGCCGGTGTGGATGGTGGAATTGGTGTTGCTGTTGCCGGCAGCGGACGTGTCGAGCGCGATAACGGTGGAATACCCTTGTTGCACGGCGGTTTGCAGTGATGCCATCGTCCATTGCCCGCGGCCCGGCCAGGCGTAAATGGTTGGGTTGGCTTTGGTGTCGCCGAGCGCTGAACGGAATTCCTGCACGCCGGTTTCTGCATTCCATGCCTTGGCCGTGACACCCGCCTTTTCGTAGGCAGCGCCGTCGTTGAGGGCCGAATATGTGGTGATATCGAAGTCGCCGGGCTGCATGATGCCGCTTGATGCAGGTGGCACGGAAAGGCTCTGCGCCAGCGTCGGATCGGTGATTACCTGCAATCCCGGATGCTTGCTGATGAGCTGGTCGGTGGCTTGGGGCAGCTTGCCCGCATTGACGATTTTGGCGGTGTCGCCCTCGCCGGTGGTCATGAATTGCGTCAGTTTGTCGTTGTCTGTCTGCCAGCTGTTGCTGGTCAGCGGCATGGCGATGGTGATGTTCAGTGGTGGGGTGCTGGCGCTACTGAGCCCATCGTTGGAGCGGGTTAGGAAGGTGTGGATGGTTTTGGTGCTCGTCGTCGATGAGGACGCGGAACCTGATCCGTTGTCGTTCGGATTTGCGGGGAACGTGTAATCGATGCGTACCGGCTTCGGCCCCCAGGAAGTCATGTTTTTGAGGCTTGGCTGATTAGGGTCGGCGTCGATGTTGACGCTCGTCTTGCTGCCTTTGGCGATTTGTGCAACCGCGACCTGACCGAGCTGGTTGGGCGTCTGAATCCGTGAATTTCCTTGCGCCCACTGCTGCAGATTCGAGCGTGAGGCGAAGGTGTAGGAATCGTTGGCAGACACGGTCAGCGTGCCGGCGGCGATAGTGGCATCGCCGGTGTTTTCGATGGTGGCGGTGAGGTGATAGCCGGAGGTCGAAGTAACTACTGGTGTCGAGGATTCGATGGTGATTTTGGCGGTTTTATCGTCGTCGCTGCTGGTCGTGCTCGTGCTCGCCGTGTCGTCTTGCGAATCGTTGGTTGCGGCGTTCTGGCTTGACGTCGATTTTCCCGAAGTTGACGAGGAACGGTTCGAAGCGTGTGGCGTCGTTGGTGACGTTTGCCGGTTGGATGATGATGATTTGGAAGACCCGTTTTGCGACGGTGTCGTCGGCTGTGTTGGCTGCGTCGAAGGTGCGGGCTGTGCCGGCGTGGCAGGCTTGGACTGCTCGTTGCTGTTGCCGGGGTTGCTGCTGGAGTCCGGTGTGCCTGTCGAAGTGCCTGGAATCCCGGATTCATCGGGTTGCGGCGTGGTTTCGGAAGGTGAATTCGCTTCCGGTGGATCGGCCGCCATGGCCATGTCCGCAGGCAGAACCAACGCGAAAGCGCACAGCATCGCAATCACCGAGGCCACAAATGCCGATACACGCTTGGATATGGTTGGCCGTTTGCCGCGCGTATTGCCGGCGGTGATGCAGGGGTGCGAGTGTTTCAACCTTCTGCCTGCCTGTTCAGTTTCTTGGCGTAAAGCCATGCGATTTTACGTTCGTTAGGATAACTCAGCACATTGTCAAGATCGTCGAAATCCACCCAAATGGCGTCTTCGGCCTCATGGTCGGGGTCGCCCTCCACCGTCAGCGTTCCGCCGATCTGATGCAACGCAAAGTGATGGACCAACTTATGCACGCGCTCGGACTGGCCGGTGAACCAATAGTCGATGGTAGCGATGGAATCCACGACTTCGCCCAGAATTCCGGTTTCCTCGTGCACCTCGCGAACCGCGGTCTCTTCCGGCGTCTCGCCCTTTTCGATATGGCCTTTCGGCAGGCACCATTCGAGGTGGCCGCTGCGCGAATGCCGGGCGATGAGCGCGACTCGGTTGTGTTCGTCGAAAATCAAGCCGCCGGCTGAATATTCGCGCGCGACAGGCAGCTCCTGGGCGTCGAGCGTGGCGAATTTCGTGGGTCCGTGGGCGGCACGATGATGCGGCATCATCTTCGGTGTGGGCGCCCCGTCCGGCTCGATGAAGCGGACGATGCGCTCCTCAGATTCCGAGGTATACAGCAGCTTGTCGTGCTGGTCGTCATTTTGGGCATGCTCGCCCGAGGCATTGGCTATCATGCGAGCCAGGTCTGCGGGCGTTATCATACAACCCAGCTTACTCAGACGGATGTGCAGGTAGGGTAACGGAATGCTTTTCGTTGTGATACGGCCATACTAATTCGTTGGCAGCTTTTGGCGGGCATGTTGCCAATCTCTATATAAGCCGTGAGGTTATGCTGGATTTGCAGCGCGGCATAGCACGGAATTCCGTTTAAGGTTCGCAACGAGTTCCCTGCTGCATGTATTACGTTATTGGAAATGAGAAATGGCTGAATACCAACGAATCGTATTTTCGACTATCGTGCATCTGCAGCACGGAACCGTTTTTATGACAGCTTCTTGCTTCCCTGCTGCGATGGCTGCGCGTATAAAAATATAGAATGGCGTGTTTTCAGCGAATCGTATTTTCGATGAATGACCGTGGGCAGCACGGAAGCCGTGCTGATGCCTTTGAATCCTTCAGTGCTGTGAATTGCTGTATGGATGATTGAATTTTCGGTTCCTGTGTGTGCGTGCAACGGTGACGGTATGCTGGAAAGCGCGTGAAATTCGAATGTTGGAGGCAAATCGTGGAGTTTGAGGTGTGGCCTGAGGCCATCGAGCTGGGGCACATGTTTGCAGAGCAGGGGTACGAGCTTTCGCTGGTGGGCGGGCCTGTGCGCGACCTGTTGCTGCATCGTAAAAGCCATGACCTCGACTTCTGCACTTCCGCGCGGCCCGAGCAGTTTGAGCCGATTTTGAAGCGTTTCGGCCATGATGGCTTCTGGGACATGGGCCGCAAATTCGGTACGTTGGGCGCGATGCGGCGCCGCAAGGACGGTACCGAAGTCAAGGTTGAAGTCACCACGTACCGCTCCGATACGTACGACCCCGATTCCCGCAAGCCCGAAGTAAGCTATGGCGATTCGCTTGAGGGCGACCTTTCGCGGCGCGATTTCACCGTCAACGCGATGGCATTGAGCGTGCCCGATTTGAAGTTCGTCGATCCGTTTGGTGGCGCCAGCGATTTGTCGAAAGGCATCCTGCGCACGCCGGTCGATCCGCGCCAATCCTTTGAGACGACCCGCTGCGCATGATGCGTGCGGTGCGTTTCGTCGCCCAGCTCGGCTTCCGCATCGAGCCGGATACCGCCGAGGCCATCACCGACATGGTCGACCGCATTTCCATCGTTTCCGCCGAGCGTGTGCGTGACGAGATCACCAAGCTGCTGCTGTCCGAGCGCCCGCACGAAGGCATCGAAGCACTGGTCGATTCCGGCTTGGCCGATATCGTTTTGCCTGAGATTCCGGCACTGAAGCTGGAGATTGACGAACATCACCGCCATAAGGATGTTTTCGAGCACACGCTGATGGTGCTCGACCGCGCGATTGCGCTGGAAACTGGCCCTGACGGCCCGGTGCCCGCGCCTGACCTGACCCTGCGCCTGGCCGCGCTGCTGCACGACATCGGCAAGCCCGCCACGCGCCGTTTCGAGCCGCACGGCAAGGTGAGCTTCCATCATCACGACGCGGTGGGCGCCAAAATGGTGCGCAAACGCCTGAAAGCGCTGCGTTTCGACCATCATCTCATTTCCGATGTCAGTGAGCTGGTGAACCTGCATCTGCGCTTCCACGGTTACGTCGATGAACCGTGGACCGACTCCGCTGTGCGCCGGTATGTCAAGGATTCCGGACACCTTTATGAGCGTCTGAACCGCCTGACACGCGCCGATGCCACCACGCAGAACAAGCGCAAGGCATTGGTGTTCTCCGAGGCGATGGATGAACTGGAAGCGCGCGTTAAGGAACTCAAGGAGAAGGAGGACTTCGACGCGATTCGTCCAGACATCAACGGTAACGAAATCATCGAAATCCTAGGTATCAAGCCGGGCCCGGAGGTCGGCCGTGCCTACAAGCACATGCTCGACTATCGCCTGGATCACGGCCCCGCCGACCACGACACAGCCGTCACTGAGCTCAAGCGCTGGGCCGCCGAAGAGGGCTTAATCGTTAAGTAACTGCAAAGAAAGCTTGTGCGGGCCGTTAACTGAAGCCAACGACCCGCACAAATCAAATTAATATAGGACGAAGTAATAGGCCGCCTTACCGGTGAAATCCAACGAGGCGAAGCTTTAAAAACCCGGCTGATGCCTCGAGGTTTCTAGATTTTGGCGATATGTGCGGGAAATCAATTTCGGGCAATTATTGATTGGTCTGGCGGAAATCCTTGGGGAGCTTGGACTGGTCGACTTTGCTCGGCAGAGTGCAGCCTTGGATATTCTTGATTTTCGAATTGAAGATCGGTGCTGATTCCTTGGGAGCCAGATCGGTGAAGGTCGAGCCGATAATCACGCTGACAACCCCGTCCTGCCTGCTGTCCATCACCAGTTTCGCGTCCGTGAAGTTGCCGTAGAGCGTGTAGGCCTGCCAGATGTTGTTCATCCCGTAGTAGATGGTCGTCCGTTCCTCTTTGCGAGAGGAGAAGTTGCCGACGGCGGTCACGTTGAAATGGCGGTTTTCCAAAGCGTCACCGACTGCCTTGGCAAGACCGACCGATTTGGTTCCGTTGAGCACATTGACTTCGACATCGCTGTTTTGCATGTACACCGCGGGGCTTTTGTCCGGGTCGTTGGAAGCGCAGACCAGAGTTGAACCGAAATTCGTTTGGGCCTGCGGCACCCCGGCGTTGCTTTTGCCGATGGTATGGAAAAAGACGAAGAACGAGATGACCAGCGCGACGACCATGATGGCTGCAAGCGTTGAAAACACACGCACCTGACGGTGATGCACATATTGCTTGCGTGCTTCGCGTTCATCACTAAATTGCTGCATTGTTCGTTCCTGTCAACCCGTGCCCGTTCCTCGTAAGCGCATAAAATTCATTTGACGCGCAGAAAGTTTGGCGAAATATCGACGTTTTCACTCTACCGTGAGAGTGTGACGCGCGAAACGGTGCCGAGCCGCGCGGCGAAGTCTGGTGTCGGAGCCGTTGTCAAAGTCTATTTTGCCTATCTTTTATCCATCTGCCCCATACGTTTTTCGGTTCGGACGGCCTTCAAATGCGCGATAGTGCAGCTAGTGTATGTCAGCTTTCCACAGCAGCGTCTAGCGCAACGAATTCGTTAATGGTGAGGGTCTCGCCGCGTCTCGTTGGATCGATGCCGGCGGCTGCGAACGCTTCATCTGGTACCAGTTTTTTCAAGGCTGCATGCAAAGTTTTGCGGCGTTGGCCGAAAGCGGCGTCAATGAGCTGGAATGCCTTCTGCCGATTGGCTTTTGAGGCTATATTGTGTCCGTCGCTTTCTTCGGCGTAACGCGTAAACGAAACCAGCGCAGAATCGACGTTCGGTGCAGGCCAGAAAACGTTGCGGCCGACAAGCCCGACGCGTTCGGCGCGGCCATACCACGCCAGTTTCACACTCGGGGTGCCGTAGATCTTGGAACCCGGTTTAGCCGCGAGCCGGTCGGCCACTTCTTTTGCACCATCACGAGGAAATGATCGAGGTTCTCAAATCGTTCGAGCAGTGTCAGCAATATCGGTGTCGCCACGTTATATGGCGGCAGTCGGAAACGAGTGTAAAAGAGTTGTTGGATGCAGTCGCGGATGGTGTCGCATTATCGTTCGCGGTATCTGCGCGGGAATTTTCCTTGGCTTCTGTAGACAAGACGTTATCGTTGCCGTTGCTCGCCGCGGTCCTGTTCGGAGCAAATTCTGGCAGAGTCTCAGGACTCAGGCTCATCGCGTCAGCATTGATGACCGTAAGACGATCGACCGCTTCTGGCATAAATTCGGCCACGGTCTCAGGAAGCCGTGCCGCCAGCGCCGGATCGATTTCTACTGCGGTAACGGCAGCTCCGGTTTCCAGCAATGCCAAGGTAAGCGATCCCAGCCCCGGCCCGACTTCAAGCACGCGGGTGTCAGCGGTTACTCCGGCCTCGCGCACAATGCGCCGCACAGTTCCGGGGTCGATGACAAAGTTCTGCCCGAATTTCTTGGTTGGGCTAATCCCAGCCTCGGCCGCAATCCGCCGGATATCCGCTGCCCCCAGTAGGTGGCCTGTGTGTGCTGTTTCAGTTGATGTGGCTTTTATCGTGTCTTCCATTTCCTGTGCCCCGGCTTCGGCCGGCATGTTCCTCGATGCTCGCTCGTTCATGCTTTTAACATACCCTCAGCTCACGAGTCATGGATTTCTGCCGTCCCGGTAATCATGCGTATCAGTAGCTGCCGGTTTGTTGCCAGTGGCGCCAAGCTCCTGTTGGGCTGCCGTACTTGTTGTGAATGTAGTTCAGGCCCCAGTCGATTTGGGTTCCGGCGTTGTCCAGCCAATCGTTGCCTAAATCGGCCATCTTGCGGCCGGGATATGACTGCGGGATGCCATAGGCGTTGTTGTATGGATCGTCGCGGCCGTTATTGTAGTACTGTGCATTCCAGCGCCAGCCAGATTCCTTGTTCCATATGTTGATGAGCGGTTGGCAATCCCCTTGGCCCCAGCCCCAGCCGCTATGCTGCATCACCATTGCGCAGGCGTAGGTCTGTGCCACTGTTGCGGAAGCGTGCCACAAACCGTTATGCCCAGGCGTTGAAGGTGCGGGGGCCGGAGCCGGTGCAGGGCTCGGCTGTTGCGGGGTCTGCGGTTGCTGAGGCTGTTGTGGTTGCTGGCTGGGTTGTTGCGCAGGAACGGAAGGCGTGCTCGGCTGACTGGGCTGCTGTGGTTGTGAGGGCGTTGAAGGAGCTGGCACAGACGAAGTTGAATTGTCATTCGAGTTGTCGTCTTTGCCGGAATCGTTATTGCTGCTCGACCCGTTGTCTGTACCTGTTCCGGTGTCACTGCCGTTATCGTTGCCGTTGCCGCCCGAAGGCGCGGGCGTGGTGGGTGTGCTGGGTGCAGCAGGGGCTGCCGGTGCGGCCGGGCCGACGGCCACAACTTGGTCGAGTGCTGCTTGTGTGACGGTTTCGGACTTAAGCGTCGAGCTTTCGGCCTGACCGTCGACGTAGGTGACGTCATAAACCTGCTGTTTGTTGCCGTTCTGGCCAGCCTGGCGAATCTCGGTCTGGCCGGGTTGCAGGTTTGAATCGACCACCGTGCGCGTAGAGAAGGGCAGACTGACGTCCTTCGTCTCCTGGCCGTGGGTGACGCGCTGGACGCGCAGGATGGTCTGCCCGTTTTCCTCGCTGACGCTGACACGATCGTCCTTACCGATGGTGATGTTCTTGGAATCGAGAATCGAGGCAGCCGTAAGCTTGCCGTTGGGCGCGACGGAGGTCTTGCCGTCGGCAATCACCGTGACCGGGCCGTCCTTGTTGATGACGAACCCGCCGGTGAGCTGGTTGTAGACGTTGCCGACGTTGACCGATACCTTTGCGGCGTTCTTGTCGTTCGCTTTGAAGAAGCCGAGCAGCTGGTCGGCGCTGGTGGCGTAGGTCCAGAAAGGCACTTCCTGGCCTTCGATGTTGATGGTGGTTTGATAGGCGCTGCGCACGGTGACCACGTCGTGGTCCTTCAGCCCAGCCCTGTCGTCGGTGGAGTCGATGAAATCGTGAGATTTGGTTTTGACGCCTGCTCTTGAAGCAGTCTGGGCACGCTCGTTGCATAGGTGACGACGGTTTTGGTCTCGCCGTTAACGGTCAGTGCCACCGTTTTCCTAGCCGTAACTGCAAACATACCGACGCTGGCGAGCGTCACCGCCGCCGCACAAATCGCCACGCGAATTCTACGCAACGTCACAAAGCGTCGCGGAGTCCATCGACGTGCCATCCAAGCCCCCTGAAGAAATGTTCAGGCATGTTTTGCATGCCTAGCCTTGCTATCTGCCGTCCAGTCTAGCGGCTTCACCTTAAAGGCTGCAATACGGAAAGAAAATATGGAGTCAAGATTTTGCAAAGACGATACAGGATTACAGTTTGCATGATATGAGAACGGCCAAGGTATTTGATTGCCTCGATGCAATTCCGGCAAAAGCCATGAATAAAAGATAAGAGGGAACAGGGGCGGGAGAGAAGGGGATGTTCCCGCCCCTAAAGGACGAAGCAAATTGGGGGAAGTTTCGCCCTTGGACGTTGTCTCCATCCAGAAGACAACGCTAACTTACTCGAGCTAAGAGTAAGACCAGCTCCCCTTTCACGCTGGAAATGCGGCAACCAACATGCCCGGTCGCCACAACGCACGCAACCCACTCTCGTGGGCCACTGTTATCACTACAAACTACATAACGATCAAAGCATATTGCCTGCCTTAATCGCGAACACAGCACTACTAATTGCTGCTTGTTTCTCTCCGTCTCACCGCTTCATTGCTCCGGTGAGCCTCCTGTCGGGATCGAACCGACGACCTGCCGCTTACAAGGCGGCTGCTCTGGCCATCTGAGCTAAGGAGGCGTTGGCTTCCTATCGTATCCGACAGAAACCAGACAGAGCATTACTTTAACAGTAAGGCTCGATTAGGCAGACATGTTGCGGGTCAATTCGACGCTGAGGAAATGAAAAACCGGCGGGCAGATACTCGCTGTATCTGCCCGCCGGATTGCATCAGGGATATACCGAATGCTCGTGGCTCCGTGACTACTGCAAGGACTCAGGCGCTCCCGCGCTGCCGATCTTCGGCAGCACACCCTTCTGGCCGACTTGGGATTCCTTGAGGCCCAGCGATTTCAGTAGGGCTTGCTGCTGAGGAAGTCGCAGCTGGGAGATTTCGGTCTGGTCGATGAGCGTGCCGTTGATGGTGACAGCAGGCGTGCTCATACTGCCCTTGTTCTGTCCGGACTGGTTCTGCAGCTCGGGGCGGCTGACCGTGTAATTGTAAACGGCCGTAAGCCACTTGTTGTACTGACCGTCGAACGCCTTGTCGATGACCGCTTCGGGGACACCGGCCTTAAGCGCCTGTGCCTTGATCTTGTCGTTGCCGGTCGCCTTGTAATCCGGGCCTTCGGAGGGCTGGTAGTCCTCGCTGTAAAGGTTGCTGACGAAATTCATCAGGTGTTCGGTGTTCGGGTCGTTGCTGGCGACATAGAGAATGGCGCCAGAGGCACGGGTGGAGTACTGGTCGGTGGAATCCTGATCGAGGAAGTTCATGGGGTGGTAGACCAGGTTGATCTGGCCGGCGTTGACCATTTTGTCAAGGTCTCCGTCGATCTGGCGGTGCAGTGAACCGCAACCGGGGCACAGCGGATCCATGTAGATCTCGACCGTAGGCGCCTTGTCGACCTTCTTGCCGTAGCCATCCTTGAAATGAGGATGCCGCCCTTCTTATCGGCGACGGTGGGCTTGACCTTTACCTTCTGCAAGGCGCTGTATGAAGCATCAGGCGTTACCTTCTTCGCTTCCGACTTCTTATGGATGGAGCGGAGCGAGACGATGGCGATGACGGCAACGAGCACCACGATGACGGCGACGACAATGCCTCCGATAATGGTCTGCTGCTTGCGTTCCTTGGCGGCGGCTTCCGCCTGCGCGCGTTCCAGCGCCTCTTGCTCGGCCTGGCGCCTAGCCCGGGCCTTACGTTTCTGCGACTTGTTAGTGCTCTGTTGTGCCATATGTCCTTCTTTGTGGTTACCTCGTAGCCGAGTGTCGTCAAACCTCAATACTTACGCGGTTTGAGCGGCCAAAGCAACAAGTTACTCAAAAAAAAAAATGAGTGCTCTCTTATTTTGCTCGTATGGGTAGATGAATCTCCGAGAGCTGAGGGTGGCGATATTGCGAAAAGTCAGAGTTGTGGGTTGGGCAGAGGAATCCAATCGATTTGATGATTCGTAAGTATCAAGGTGAGAGCAGCCACCGTGACGATAAGCCATGTAATTAGTAGGATCCAGTGCCAAGTCGAATGACGCTTGGATTTGACGGTTTCTTTGGTGTCGGTGTCTTCTTCGTCGTTCGGTTCGCTGATTTGGGAGCCGCCGTATTCGCCGTTTGGTGACGGGACGGTTGCGGCGGTCGCCCTGTTGGTAGCGGCGTCCGAACCGGTGCCGGATTTGGGTTTTGAGCCGCGCAGCTTTGCCAGCGCCGATGTCCAGCAATGTCGTTTTCGGGCCAAAGACGGCGATGATCCAAGCTGCGGCCATGAATATCGCGAGCAGGAGGCTCGAATATGAGAGAGAAAGATCGGCCGATAGGGGAAGCGGGATGTGCCACGAGCCGATGGTCAACTCGACCATTCGTGTGGGCAGGCCAGAGACGAGGCTGACCACGACTGGCCCCACACTGGCGATAAGTGCCATGATCAACGTTCTGGGAATGGTGAAAACTAAGGCTTTGAGGATATGCCATGGCAGGCTGGCCAAGCGCAAAAATATGTCGCCTCGCTTGCGGACGCCACCGTGCTTGGCCTCGCGCTCCAGCTGAGCCTCTTCGCTGTATCCAACCGCAAGCAAAAGCCACAGAAGGGCAGCGGCGCAACAGATGGAGACCATCGGGGCTGCGGCCGAAAGCAGCGCTAGCGGAATTGCTGCCAGCCATAGCAACAGCGTCGAACGTGAAATCAGTTTGTCACGTCTGACGCTCGCTGGGTTCATCGGCGGTGCTGGCGGTTGAAGGGGCACGTTCGGTTGCGCGTTTTGGTCATA
Organism: Bifidobacterium sp. ESL0682; assembly: GCF_029392815.1. Classification (GTDB taxonomy): domain Bacteria; phylum Actinomycetota; class Actinomycetes; order Actinomycetales; family Bifidobacteriaceae; genus Bifidobacterium. The sequence continues at coordinate 87,617 of NZ_CP113942.1, forward strand.
TGGATAAGGCGCGTAAGGTGCCGGTTGCATCTGTTGGCCTAAGGAAGCCTGCTGCGTCTGCGCTTCCGGCGCGACCGTAAGCGGCATGGTACCGTCTTCGCCCTGCTCGGCGGCTCGTAGATTCGCGGCGGGAAGCGCTGACGTCGGCTCTGGGCTTTGCGCTATCGCGGCAGTTGCGGAGTTTGACACTAATGGCATCGCCCTCGTGGAACCGCGCAACTGGCGGCTTTGTGGGGTCATTGGCTCTGTGGCGAGGTCGTCGTTTTCGGATTGGTCAGTATCAACTGGCGCCTCAGACGTAGGAACAACATCGTCTGTCCATGCGGTTCGAGGATTACTGGCTGCTCGGTCCGGGGAGCCGAGTCAGGCTGAGGCGTTTGGCCAAAAGGGGGCACCACCCCTTGGATGTTGCCGTTATCTTCATCGTCCAGCTCGCCGCTTTCGAACGGATTCAGGGCATCAAGTGTGATGGCTTGCAGCAGCTGATCGGGGCTGCAACGTTTCGCGGGGTCGGGGTTGAGCGCGCTACGCAGCGCCTCGACCGTATTGGGTGGGAGGCCGGCGAGATTCGCGTTGCCGCTCGCCTCACGTTCGAGCACGGCCATCATTGGCTTGCTGCCGAAAACAGGCCGGCCAGTAGCGGCGAAGGCGATAACGCTGGCCAGCGACCACCAGTCGGTGGCCTCGTTGCTCTCCGCTCCGTCGATGATTTCTGGAGCGATGAAACCTGGCGTGCCCATCACCAGACCGGTTCGCGTGACGTGGCTTTCGCCCTCCGTCATCGCAATGCCAAAGTCCACCAGAACCGGGCCTGACGCCGAAATCATGACGTTGGTGGGTTTGATGTCGCGATGGATGATGCCTTGCGCGTGCACCGCCCGCACGGCGTCGATGAGTTTGGAAGCGAGGCGTTGCAAATCGTTGCCGACGTACCGACCGTTTGCCGCCACGTCATCCCGCAGATTCTTGCCTTCGATCAGTTCTGTGACAATGAAGGCGAGGGAATCATCAGTTCCATATCGACGATGGCGCAGACTCCGGGATGGTGCACCTTGCGCATGGCCACCGCCTCGCGTCGCATGCGCTCGCGGGCCGTAACGTGCGGGTCGCGGCTGTGATGATGAGTTGTATTATCGGCGTCTGCATCGTTGCCGTTGTAAGCGTCCGCATTGCCATAGTCCCCGGGATTGCCGTCTGATGACATTTCCGTGTTTTGGTAATTCTGCTCGTCGGTTTCGCTGTCGTCCTTGAGCGAATCCCGTAAAATCTTCATGGCGTAAATCTGCCCACCGTCGTCGCGCACGCGCCAGACCGAGCCCATCGCGCCGCCGCCCAGCCGTGAGATCAGCGTGTATCCGCCGACGATCTCTCCAGGTTCCAAATCCAACGCGTTCAAGTCGCTCATGACTTTAATACTACCTAGATAGGCGGAGTGTGTGGCCTCGCAGTCATTTTGAAAGCAATGGTTGGCAATAGGCGTGAGATATCGGCGGTTATTGCACTTATGTAGCAAGCTATGCAAATTATGCATAGTAAGCTACAGAATAAGTATCGGCGGTTGAGCGTGTACCGGCTAGACGCACAATGGTGATGAGTCTGAAGCGTAGGAAGCTACATTTCTGTCGTTGGCAGCAAAGACGGCTTGATGGTCATGTAACTCCATTTGGCAAAGTTGTCGAAGCGATGCGCTTCATACAAGGATGAACAAAGGAGAGACTCGACATGCTGCAAATCAACATGGCTGATGTCATCAATGTCCTGAAATCGCTGGTGCCCTATCTTGTGGTCGTCGGCGTGATCTTGGTGTTGGCGATTGTCATCAGCGTCGCAGTCAATAAAAAGTCGGTGCAGAATACGGCGGTGCGCAAACTGGTGCGCAGCGAGACCTGGCTGGTGGTCCTGGTGGCCATGGTCGTGGCGGTTTCGATGATGCTGACCGGCCCGGTGCAGACGCTGCTCAACAACGCAACGGCGCAGAAGCACGAACTGTCGCAAGGCACCGTGGACCATGCCAACAAGTTGGCGGCGAAGGTACAGACTGAAGCGGTCACGATGCTGCAGAACGACAGCGACAATCTGCCGTTGAAGAGCAAGAAGGTCAACGTGTTCGGCTGGGCTTCGACCAATCCGATTTACGGCGGTTCCGGCTCGGGTTCCATCTCCGCGCAGTATCCGAAGGTTTCGATGCTGCAGGGCATGAAGAACGCCGGCATCCAGACCAACACGCAGCTTTCGAAGCTGTATACCAACTATCGCAAGACCCGTCCCGAGTTCAACATCTTCAAGGCGGATTGGACGCTTCCCGAAGTGCCGGCCAACCAATATTCCAGCGACGTGATTAGCGGTGCCAAGAAGTTCTCCGATCAGGCCGTCGTGGTCATCTCCCGCATGAGCGGCGAGGGCGTCGACCTGCCGACGGATATGAAGAAGCCCGGCACGATCTACCAGGACAATTCCAAGAGCTATCAGGATTTCCAGAGCGGACAGTCCTACCTGCAGCTGAGCAAGACCGAGCAGGACATGCTCGACATGGTGACCAAGAACTTCCAGAATGTCACTTTGGTCTACAACGGCGCGAATACCTTGCAGTTCGATTTCCTGAGCAAGTACCCGCAGATCAAGTCCGTGCTGTGGTGCCCGCCCGCCGGCCAGACTGGTTTCACGGCCCTCGGCCAGGTGCTGAGCGGCGAGGTCAACCCCTCCGGCCGCACATCCGACACGTTCCTCAAGGATCTCAAGAAGGCCAATAACTACAACAACTTCGGCGATTTCAAATACAGCAATGTTGACGAATTCGCACAAACCGTGCCGAGCCCGATGGGTGGCACCTCGACCGTCAAACCGACGTTCGTGAACTATTCCGAAGGCATCTATCTGGGCTACAAGTTCTATGAGACCGCCGCCAAAGAAGGTCTCATCAACTACAACGACGTCGTCCAATATCCGTTCGGTTATGGCCTGAGCTACACGAAGTTCAAACAGTCGATGGGCCCGATTTCCGATTCCGGCGACAAGGTGAGCTTCGATGTCACGGTCAAGAACACCGGCAACAAGGCCGGCAAGGACGTTGTTGAGACCTATTACAACCCGCCGTACACCAACGGTGGCATCGAAAAGGCTTCCGCCAACCTCGTGGCGCTCGAGAAGACCAAGCTGATCAAGCCCCACGAGTCGCAGAAGGTGAGGATTTCCTTCAAGAAGTCCGACATGGCTTCCTACGATTCCAAAGGTGCGAAGGCCTACGTGCTGGAGAAAGGCGATTATGATGTCTCCATCAACGCTGACTCTCACACGGTTCTCGACCATGCGCCGGTGAATATCGCCTCGACCGTCGCCTACAACTCCAAGAACAACACGCACAGCGGCGACAAGACCCCGGCCACCAACCGCTTCGACGACACCGCCGGCGATGTGACCTACCTGTCCCGCGCCAACCACTTTGCGAACTATTCGCAGGCCACCGCAGCCCCGGCAAGCCTGGAGATGAGCAACAAGGTGAAGTCCGAGTTCGTCAGGTCAACAACGGCAACTACAAGCCGACTGATCACGACAATGCCAATGACAAGATGCCGACCACGGGTGCGAAGAACAACGTGCGCTTGGCCGATCTGCGTGGCAAGTCCTATGACGATCCGGAGTGGAACAAGCTGCTCGATGAGATGACCTTCAAGGACATGGATAACCTGATCGCCAACGGCGGTTACGGCACTCCTGCCGTGAAGTCCATCGGCAAGGTCCAGGTCTCCGACGCCGACGGCCCCGCAGCGCTCAACAACATCTTCACCAAGGTCGGTTCCATCGGCTTCCCCTCCACCACGTCGTTCGCGTGCACTTGGAGCAGGGACCTCAACCGCCAGTTCGGCGAGATGATCGGCGACATGGCGCATGACATGCACGTGGACGGCTGGTACGCCCCGGGCATGGATATGCATCGCAGCGCCTTCTCGGGCCGCAACTTCGAGTACTTCTCGGAGGATGGCGAACTCGCCGGAGTCATGGCCGCAAGCCAGATTCAGGGCGCCAAGTCCAAGGGTGTCTACGCGTTCATGAAGCAGTTCGCGCTGAACGATCAGGAAACTAACCGCACCAGCATGCTCTGCACATGGGTCAACGAGCAGGCGCTGCGCGAGGTCTACCTCAAGCCGTTCGAGATCAGTGTCAAGACTGGCGGCACCACTGCCGCGATGAGCGCGCTCAACTATGTCGGCCCGGTGTATTCGGGTGCAAGCTCCGCGTTGCTGAAGAGCGTCCTGCGCGATGAATGGGGCTTCCACGGCTTCGTCATCACCGATTACTTCGGCGGTTTCGGCTACCAGAACGCTGACCAGATCATCCGCGCGGGCGGCGATACGATGCTCGCCACCACCAAGGTGACCAACAACGTCACCGACCATTCGGCCACCTCGGTGATCGCAATGCGTCAGGCTTCGAAGAACATGCTCTACACCGTCGCCAACAGCTGGGTCTACCAGAATGGCGAGCCCAAGGAGCCTACTCCGATCTGGCGTACGGCCAGTATGTGGTCTGGGTTGTCGCCGCGATTGCGGTCGCCGGACTTGAGGTCATCACCATCATGCGCTACATGCGTCGCCGCAAGGAGGCCACGGTCAAGGTCGTGTCGGGAGCGGATGCCGATGCGGGCGATGATACCGATGCCGACCAGCAATGACCAGTGATGGGCGAATATAACTGAACACCAACACCATATAACTGAATATCAAAGCGGCGGCCCGGCGATACTTTGTGTATCTGCCGGGCCGCCGCTTTTTATTTGAATGATGAAGTCAGCTGTATGGTTGCCGGCAGCCTGTTTGGGCGTGGGGGCTGAAACGGTTCAGATGGTTGAATATCTTGATATTGATACGAATGGGCTGTTACGCCACCGTGATGGCGAGGCTGGTGCTCAGATTGCCGTCCGTGATGCTTAGGATTACCGGCGATGTTCCGGCGTTAGTTTGTGGAGTGTCCTCGGAGCCGGGCATTTCGATGATGGCGAGGGCTTCGCCGTAGTAGGTGTCGGTGCGACCGATGACGAAACTGCCCGGATTATATGGTGCTGCGCTGCCGAACGCGACCAGTCGTCCGGCGCTGACCGTCGCGCGTAAAGTTCCGCGTTCCAATGGTTTGGTAATGCCGTTGGCGTCGGTATAGCGCACGCGCACGTATGCTAAGTGCCCGGAGCGGCAGGTGTTACGGTTGTGGGCCCTGCGGTCCTCTGTCTCCTGTCGATGTTGCTGCGCAGTAGCATCGGCCGAATCGGATTGCGACTCCTCGAACCCGTCTTGAGGCTCCAGAGAAGCTGTCAACTGTGTCGGCCCTTGGGCGCTGGTCAATGCGCATCGCCCGATTTCCTTGCCATCTTCATCGAAGCTAATGGCCTCAAGGATGCCGGGTTCGTAATTGCAGCTGAAACGCGCCAAGCAGTTGCCGTGCAACGGTTTTCGCCCGATTTCCCGGCCGTTCAATAGCAAAGCGGCGCTCACCGCCCGTGCATAGACCTCCACGTTCGCCTTATGCCCTTCGCAGCTCTCCCAGCTCCAAGAAGGCATGGCGTCGGTCATTTTCCATGCACTAGGGGAGTGTTTGTCACCCGTATGATTCACTGGACGCACGGCGAGATAAGGGCCTTGGCTCTTTTCGAGCGCGACGCGGGTGTACAAGGCCTCACCAGTCACTCGTCCGGTCAGGTCGAGACGGCCGGATCCTGCGGTGAGCCAACCAAAACCGTTTTCCTCTGGTGCGTAATCCTCGTATTCCCAGGCTCCAACGCCGGTTTCGCCCATGTAATCCATGCCGGCCCATACGAAATCTCCGATGAGGCGAGGATTCTGTTTGGCCAGTTCTCGGAACTGGTAGGCGTCGCTGCAGAATGTTTCGGAACCGAGGATGAGGCGGTGTGGATAACGGCGCAGGTCCTTTTGGTAGCGCTTGATGCCGTAGTTGTAGCCGGCGATATCGAGCTGTGCGAAGGCATCGCGGGTCTTGACGTCGCAAGCGTGCAATGTGGCACCGGTTTTCATGAAGCCGGAGCCCATGATTCCTGCCAGATTGTTGAAGAATTCGCTGCCCACGGCTCTGTGTTTGGGCTTTGCCGTTTCGTCTTCAGGGCGGGAAGACATGCACGCTCCCGGTACGATGGCGCTATTGTTCTGGCCCTTTCGCGAACGTTCGAGAGTGCGTTCGCTGGATGCCAATTTGGCCTCTTTGCGCGCCTTGTCGTCGGAATAAACCCCGAAACCGATAGAACTGAGAAAATTGAAGAAGATGTTGATTCCGCAGGTCACCGGTCGGCTCGGGTCGAGCGTGTGCAGCAGTCCGACCATGGAACGGGTCAGCTCAATGCCTTTCTTTTCGGCGGTTTCGCTGACCTCGTTGCCGATCGAATACATGACGACACTGGGGTGGTTGCGGTCTTTGAGCACCATGCCCTTCAGATCGTTGCGCCAGTTGGTTGGGAAGTGATCGACATAGTCGTACAGGGTTTTGTGAATGTACCAATGGTCAATGTATTCGTCCAGAACGAGCATCCCCAGTTCGTCGCACGCCTCGAGCAGTGCCTTGGAGCAGGGGTTATGGGCCGAACGTATAGCGTTGTAGCCTTGCGCCTTCAGCTCTTGGACTTTCCGCCGTTCGGCGTCGGGGAATGCCGCGGCTCCCAGTATGCCGTTGGTGTGGTGGACGCACGCGCCCTGCATAATGGTGCGCTCGCCGTTGATGAGGAACCCGTCATCGCCCCAGACCAGTGTACGCACGCCGAATGTTGTGCTGGCAACGTCAAAGATGGGGGCCTTTGTAACGTCGGCAGAAGTGTTGTCGCTTGTATCTACGGTAGCGGTATCGTCACCGTCGGCTGTGATATCGATGGCAGGTTCGTGGCTATTGGCCTGATAACTGACTTGGCAAGTATAAAGATTGGGATGTTCCGGACTCCACAATTGAGCATCGGGGATATTCAACGTGACGGTTGCGTTGCCTTCTTCGTTGGTTTCGCAGTCTGCAGATACGATTGCTGGAGCTGCCCAGCGACCTTGGATGTAATACGTTTGGATGTCGGTGTTGAAGTGGCCGTATCGGCATTCTGTTGCTTTTCGAAGATCTCAATATGCGCTTTGCCTGCCCCGGTGGTCTGCAACGAGACCTCGATGCCCGTCGGATCTGTAGATAGTGTGCGCACGCCGATTCCGTCAACGTCGATATGCTCGCGCGGCCCAGTCCAAAGGGTGACCGGACGATAAATGCCCGCCCCTGAATACCAGCGGGAATTGGGCTGGTCGGCGTTATGCGCCACCACCCGGATTTCGTTGTCCTCGCCAATGGCGACCAGATCGGTGATGTCGACCGTAAACCCGGTGTACCCGTAGTCGCATGAGCCGGCTTTTTGCCCGTTGACAAAGACCTCAGCAAGTCGGTAAACGCCTTCGAATTCCAGAATGATGGCTTCTCCGCGCAAGTCTTCGTCGGGCCTGAAGCGTCGGATATATTCGTAATCGCATCCGTCGAACCACCCTGTGTTACTGCCTCCCGGCGCGTTCTCCAGACGAGGCTCGTAGAGCATGGCATCATGCGGCAAGGTCACCGGTGTGAACGCTTCCTCGCTGTTCAGATGCCTGTAGGCCCAAGAATCGTTGAATGGTGTGGCTTGCATGATTTCTGCTTTCTGCTGGTATACGAATAGTACGCGAATTCTGCGTCGTGAACGTAAGTTTCTATATCATTGCTGCGATGTCGTTGGCGCGGCCCATGTGCCACCCTGCTCTTCAACCGACTGTTTCTGATGCTCGACAATAGCCGCCTGATCCTCCTCGATGTGCTTCTCCACATTAAGAGGCACCATCAGAACTGCAATCAGCGTATAGCACACCAATTCGGCACCCAGATAGCAAACGACCAGAACGGTCTGCACTCCGGTGTTTTGGGCAGTCAGTGCAGGGTTGTAGCCGGCCGAAGTCAGCAGCATATTGATTATGCCGTTGCCGAGTCCGGCCATGCCGACCATGATCGCCCCGTAAACCGACATGGTGAAGCCGTCGGAGCGGAATCCGTTTTTTGCCTCGAGGTGGTCGAGCACATCGGAAAGCAGGGCGAGAGTAACATACATTGCTGGTATGGAGCCTATGCCTTTGAGTACGACGCCGATGCATACCACTACAAAACTGTGGATGTTGATGAAGCTTACACATCCGCCAATCACGGCGATGACCATGCCGATACCGACCGCATTGCGTTTGCCGATTTTATTGGCGATGGGCCAGGCGAGCAGCATGCCGATGGCTGTAGGGATGCCGCCGATTAGCCCAAGTGCGGACATAGCCGCACCTGCTTTGGCTTCGGTGTTGATACCGGAGAACATCCAGCGGCTGTAATAGCTCATCGAACCGTTTTTGATCATGCCAGAGAGCTGGAACAAGAAGAAATAGATGATGATGATCCACCAGTAGCTGTTGGACATGCAGGTCTTTGCTTGGGTGGAGACTGGGAGCTTTTCCTCCTTGATATTGAGATTCATATTCTCTTCAGTGATGCGCTCGCGGGTGAAATAATACTCGCAGAGAATGCCCAAAGCGGTCAGTACGCACAGGCCGATGGCAAAGATGCGCCAGTGAGTGTAGCTTTTGGCCACGTCGATTTTGCCGTTGGTTTGGACGAAAAGGAAGCTTTGCAGCACAATTGGCACCACAATACTTGCCCCGATTCCGGTGGCGGCGACATTTGATGCATTGGAAAGTGTAGCTAAAAGCCCTCTCTGGCTAGTGTTGCGTGTGGAAAGCCCAACCATGGAGCTATGCGAGGTGTAATACAAAGGGTAGGCAATCGCGTAATAAAGGTTATAGGAGATTGCGATCCATGTCATTTGAACCAGAGGTGATGTATTACGTGGGTCAAGGAATAGTAAAACAATAGCCACTACCAGGAATGGTGTGGACAGGAGCATGAAAGGCCTGGCTTTGCCCTGCCGGGTTCGTGTGTTGTCGATGAAATGGCCGATCACAAGATTGCCGATGACAACTGCAATCACTGACACGATCGGCAGCGCTGCTGAAAAACCTCCAAATTTTGCGGTGTTAGTCCAACCCAGAACGTCCGAATAATATCTATTGAGGTATGAGGCGAAGATTGCGTTGGAGATAATGGCGCAAAATGGCCCGACAAGATAACCCAACAACATTTCCGGGGGCTTTACGGTGCTGCTGGTGATGCGTGTTCGGATGGATTCGTGTTCGAAGAACCGTTCAAATCGGTTTTGCTCCCGCGGGTTTGCGATATCGTTGATCATCAAGCCTTCTTTTATGTTCTGCAGACGTGTGCGGCATCCATGAACCGAACACGTATGGGTATTGATAATCAGTCTGCTCTAATTTCAGGGTTCTGTACAACGCGAACGTCGTGAAGCGCGGTTTTGGATTCACGAATTGCAGGTCTGGTATTTGAAACCTAGCGTTTATTCTTTCGAGAGAATAATATTGAGAACGAACAGATTATTTTGTGTCTCGACGCTCAGTGCCCCGTGGTAGTGTTCCGCTACCATTTGCATGGAGCGAAGGCCGAAACCGTGGTAGCGCTGATCGTCTTTTGTAGTCATCGGCAGGCCGTTGTTGAGGGTTATTTCGCCGTTGTAGGGATTGCTTACGTGAATCACTGCCATCCCTTTTTCGGTCTTTACCTGCATGCGGATGAAACGAGGGGACGAGGTGTCGATTTTGTTCAATGCCTCCATGGCATTGTCCATGGCATTGCCGAAAAGGGCGTAGATGTCGCTGGGCTTCATAAAATCGATGGCTTTCCCGTCAATGAGTCGTTCAAACTGGATGCCGCGTTGCTCACAGATCAGAGATTTTTGTGCCAATAGCACGTCTAACGTCTCGTTGCCAGTGCGTACAGAGGAATCGTAGACGTCGGCTAGGTTTTTCAGGTCGTTGATTTCGTCGGCCTCTAGATGGTTGCCGAATGTGGATAACTGTTTTTTTAGATCGTGCGTTTTGATATTGATGAGGTCAACGGTTTCCTTGTCCCTTATCATTTGTGATTTTTGCTGGTTCAACAGTTGCTGGAGCACGATGCTGTCATGTTCTGCCTCGTTGCGGTCTAAGATTTCTCGCAAAAGTACCAGAAGGAAACAGCAGGTCACGAGCCGGGTGAGTACGCACATCATGTAGGCAAGTGGGGGAATGGTACTTTCGCTACGAAATCGTCGAAGAGACAGGCGAAAACGTTGACGCACAACAGTACTCCGACAAGTAGTAGAAGGATTCGAGCATTGAAGGCAATATCTGGGGCTTTACCTTCCAACGGTCTGGCAAATACCAGATAAGACAATATGAAACAGGGAATGAGAGTCAACGGGTAGACCAGCGAATTCGATAATGTTCCTATGGTCAAATGTCCCGGATTGATCAGCAAGGTGACAATGATGCCAGCGCAATAGCAGAGATGTTGTGTAGCAATGCCTGCTACCAGATAAAATAGTGATTGCCGTGTGTTCAGTTTCAGACAGCAAAACAGGCTCAGATAGCACATCAGATAGAAGACTGTGCATCGAAGGATGAGGGTCCAGGCGTTGGTGGGTACGAAAAGTGACCAGCAGCAGCCGATAGAGAGCATCAGTAGCAGGCAGAGTATCAGACGTCTGGCAAAGTGCGGCCTCCGCTCGAGTTTCCAAGTGAACATTCCAATGGCGATGCACATTTCGATGAGGAACCCACAGGCATTGAAAAACCACAGGATGTGTCCGATAATTGGCTGTGGCGGCAGAGCTGCGCCTAAGGTGACGGGATCGGCTTCATAGAACATGGTCGTTGCCGAGACTTTGCGCAAGTTGGGTGAGGAATGTCTTATGGTACGAACGCCCTATGGGTAGTTGTGTCCCACCGGTCATAGTGATGGTGGATCCGTGCACTTGCTCGATGAAGCGTTGATTGACCAGATAGGATTTGCCGTTGCGCAGGAACCCTTGTCCGTCAAGCTTTTTGGCGATATCCGTAAGGCTTCCGGTGCCGGTGAGGTCAGCTGATTCGGTATGGAACACCAACGTATGCCCTTTGACCTCGATATACGACAGATCCTGTAGCCGGATGATTCTCGTATCGCTCCTTTGCGTGATGGCGATGGTTTGGCTGCTTTTGCGGCACAGATTCACGGCTCGTGAAAGTTTATGTTCGAAATCGGTGTAGGAAAAGGGTTTGATGATGTAATCCAGAGCGTCGACCTCATAGCCTTTGGCGGCAAATTGCGACATATTGGTTACGAAGATCAGGATGGTGTGTTTATCTATGGTCCGAAGGCGCCGTGCGGCCTCCATCCCGTCCATATTGGGTAGCTCGATGTCCATGAATACAATGTCATAACAGGCTTTGTAAGGGTCGAGAAAGGCAGTCGGCTCAGTGAATTCAGTGACTTTGAATTCGATATCCTCGTTTCCCGGATTTTCGCTGAATTGATTGAGACAATTCTTTAGATGGTTCGCCGCCGAAGGGTCATCTTCGATCACTGCGACGGTCACCAACATGTTTGCAATTTCCTTTCGCGGCTGTGCAAATCAATTGCGCTGCGTGGCGCGAATTGAGCGTATCCCAGCGATGATAGCGTACATGCCGATTTATTGATATTATACGTGCGTCTTCTTCTATCGAGAATAGCGCAGAATAATGTCGTTTACGCTTTCAAAAAGTTGTTTTACGCTTGTTGGGTTTCGTTTTGCCGCTCTTTTTTACTCTTAAAAGGGAGAGTCCACTGTAGGCTCTTTATGCTCTACACAAGGGAGTAGTGGAAGATGAACAATAAAACGGGAGGGGCTCCACAGTCCGGAGCTCCGCAAAATGAGGGCAATAAGGCTCTCGCAGGCTCCGCGGCACCGTTGCGAAAATGGCGTGGTCTTTTTACCGTCGGTGCGTTCCTGTTATCGGTTGCCATGATTGCCGGAACGGTTCTGGAAACCTACCGTACTTCGGTGGATGCGTTTACTGGCACGAGAAGCGAGGCGCAAATCACCGACCATTCCGCAGATAAGGCGGATAGCTGGAACTATAAATCCGAATTCAAGACGGCGAAGAGTGCTTACGAAGGCTTTAAGTCCTTCGCTATCAACGAATCTCAGGAGACTATGGCGTTGCTGAAGAATGAGAAGAGTGCATTGCCCATCTCGAAGAACGCCAAAATCACCATGTTCGGGGTGCGCAGCTATGCACCGGTGTATGGCAGCTCCATGGGCTCGCAGTCCAATGGCGCGTCCGTGGTAAGCATCACTGATGCTTTTAAAGAACGTGGCTTCGATTTGAATCCTTCCATGACGAAGGCCTACCAACAGTTCTTCAGTGGCAAGAAGTGGGCCAAGCCCAAATTCGGCGGCGGCGGTCCAAAGCCTGAGTATGAAGAAATCACCAAGTACAACGACCCTTCGGAATTGAGTCTTGACCAGTTGGCCAAGCTTAATCCGCAATATGCTTCGCAGTACGACCAGTACAATGACGCCGCAATCGTGGTGGTCGGCCGTCCTGGTGGAGAAAATGGCAATGGCTATCTTCCGGGCAAGGCTGGTCGCGCTGAGGGCGTGGACACCGTCACGGGCAATATTCTGAGCCTCGATACCAATGAAATGGCCATGGTCCATGAGGCCGAGGCTCATTTCAAGAAGGTCATCGTGCTGGTCAATTCCGTGCATCCGATGGAGATCGCGAATCTGAAAAGCGACCCCAAGGTCAATGCCATCATGTGGATCGGCTATCCGGGATGCTATGGATTCTACGGTGTCGCTGACGTGCTTAATGGTACTGTCTCTCCTTCGGCCCATCTCGGCGACGTGATGGCTGTGAACTCTGCTTTGGCTCCTGCCATGGCCAACTATGGCAATATTCCTTGGAAGAATGCTTCGAAGTTCGCCAAGACGGCCAATGTCAACTCCTATCTGATTGAAGCGGAAGGCATTTATACCGGTTATCGCTATTACGAGACTCGTTATGCGGATACCGTAGCTGGCGGAGATGCTGCGCAGAGCGCCAAGACGGCCAAGGCTGGTACCTACGCCAATGCCGACGGTACTCCTGCCACAGCAGATGGCACTTGGGAATACGGCAATGAGGTCTCCTATCCGTTCGGTTATGGCCTGAGTTACACCAAGTTCTCTCAGAAGCTCGACGGCGTCAAGATTCGCGGTGACAAGAAAGCCGCCACGGTCTCCGTCACTTCCACCAATACAGGTAACGTTCCGGGTAAGGCGGTCGTGCAGCTTTATGCTTCCGTGCCATATACCAAGTATGACAAGCAGTATGGTGTTGAGAAATCCGCGATCCAGTTGATGGACTTTGAGAAGACCAAGACGTTGAAGCCCGGTGAATCCCAGAGCATCAGCATGAACGTTGATATGGCTAATCTTGCCAGCTACGATTCCCAGCACGCCAAGACCTACATTGTTGATCCGGGCAGTTATTATTTCGCGATTGGCGATGATGCACATGACGCTCTCAACAACGTGCTTGCAGCCCAGGGCCACAGCACCTCTGACGGCATGACCGCTGCAGGGGACAAGTCCAAGACCTATACGTGGAAGTGGGACGGTAATGTGGATGCACGTACCTTCTCCACTTCTGACAATGGCAAGAAGATCACCAATCAGCTTTCCAAGGGAGATTACGCGACTGATTTCAATGCGTTTGAGCCGGGAACCGTAAAGTATCTGACTCGTTCGGATTGGAGCGGAACCTTCCCGAAGACCTATTCTGGCCTGTCTGCTGACGCCAAGCTCACCAAGCTTTTGAACAACGACTTCGTTCCGCTTACCAAAGGAGACACTTCGGCTTACAAGGTGGGTGACAAGTCAAGCCATCTCAAGCTCAGTGACCTCAAAGGCGCTTCGTTCAACGACAAGCGTTGGGGCGCATTGGTCAGTCAGGTGAGCATACCTGAATTCATGAAGTTTGCCGAGAAGGCATTCCATGCCATTGGTGCTATCCCCTCCGTCGGCCTGCAGAACCAGACCACTGATGACGGCCCCGGTGGTTCGGATTCCCACACGTTGAGTGAAGGCAAATATCAAGGCAAGGCGTTCCCAGATGCCAAAGACCCCAAGTATGCGAACAAGGGAACTACCGTGGCTCCTGCCCCCACCAATCTGGCCTATAGCTGGAACAAGGAACTCGGATACCGCAACGGGCAAGTCATCCTGGGCGAGACCGGATTAATTTTCAATCTGCCTATCGTCATTGGACCGGCTATGAATCTGCATCGTCATGCCTACAATACGCGTGCAGTCGAGTACTATTCCGAAGATCCGATTCTCTCTGGTTTCATGGGAAGTTCCGTCACTCAAGGCGAGCAGTCCAAGGGCACGATGGCCAATGTAAAGCATTTCGCGTTCAATGATCAGGAAATCAATCGTTCCGGTGTCGCGCCGTTTATGAGTGAGCAGCGTGCGCGTGAAATGGAACTGCGTAATTTCGAGCAGGCCATTGAAGCTAAAGGTGAGCCTGCCTCATTCAAGGGCAATGAGAAGCAACTGAAGCAGGCCGGCGCAAAGACCATCTTGCCGGAAGGTATCGTTGGATCCTCCGTTGCTCCTTACAAGCAAGGCGCATTGGGCATTATGACTTCCTACAATCGTGGAGGCGCTGTCCCGGTGAGCGCGAATTATGCGGTCTCCAACAGCATCCTTCGCCAGGAATGGGGCTTCACTGGATATGCCGTCACCGATTTCACGTCGGTTGCGCCTCTGGCCGCGCCTAAGGAATCGATTCTTGCTGGGACGATGGCCTTCTGTGGGTTTGGCAACATGGGTGTGCCTTATTGGAACGCCGATACGCTGGGCAGTGATCCGAAGATGGTCAAGGCCATCCAGACTGATTTGCACTATGCCTTGTGGGCGATTGCAAATTCCAACGCCATGAACGGTGTCAACTCCACCACCCATACCAAGGAAATCATTACATGGTGGCGTGCGGTGTATATCGCAGCTATCGTCGTGACCGCATTGGTGACCTTGATTGGCATCATCGGCTATGTCATGGTTTGTGTACGTAGGAAAAGCTCGTCGGTAGCCGACGCGCAGCCCGCAAAAGGGAAGGAGTAAGTCATGACGGAAGCAACGATTGAGACAGGAAAATCATCCGATTCGACGTTCTCGCTCAAGGGTTCTGTACTTGAATGTATTGCTGTTCTTGCCGCATTGGTGGGTGTGATCGTATATGTTTATACTTCCACAACTGGCTATATGTCTGGCAGTGGTATGAGCGTCTGGCCTCTGATTCTAACCATCGTGGCGATGATTGCTGTAGCGTGCAAAGTCATCTTCATGCCTCGAAGCAGGATGTCAGCTGCCGATTCTAGCCGCGACATTCTGTCCGACGTGTTGGTGATGGGTGGTGAAGTGCTGTTGGTTATTTCGTTCGCGTTGTTCGTACTCGCGCGCGTGCGTCTTGCGGCTGACATCTACTTCATTCCTGTTAATTATCCGCACAGCGAGGTGACGGCACTCAACATTTCCGTGGTGGGTGTGCTGTTCTATCTTGTGGCGATAATCGCTTTGATTATCCGTGTCTGCCGTAGGGGCCGCCGGTGATTTTCGGCAACCTTTAAGGCTGGGTGGGAATCCATCCTGTAATAGTGGCCGGGCCTTTGTTTTGGTGACCGTTGTTCGACGGGTGCTGAGACGGAGATCTGGTCACTATTTAATTTGGAGGCCATGAGGTGCATGTTTTTAACGGTAGCGTGACAGGTTTGCCGAGTAGCCGCAAGATTGTGCGGAAAATGGCAGGCTGAGTGCGTCGGCGAAGGTTTCAGAATTCGTATGTGCAGTGACAATGAGCATGAATTACGCGAATACAGCAGTGGCCCGGCGGATACTTGCATATCTGCCGGGCCACTGCGCTCTGCGGTAAGGTCGCGGACGAGCCGCGTCAGGCCTTACTCAGCGGAGGTCGTCGTGCCTTCCTTCTTGCGCTTGAGGTAGCGACGCACGATCACCACTTCGAAGCCGATGGCGAGGATGGCGGTGATGACATCGACGATGATCATCGCAGTCTTCCAGGCCGGCGTCTTCTGGGCGTCGCTATTGGCATCGTAGGCACCGCTGTTCACAGTCGTGTACAGGATGTGCTTGCTCGCGTTGCGCAGCCACTTTACGGAGGTGGCGGAGGACTTGTCCTTCACGACATTGTCGCCGTCGCCGTAGGTGGAGAGCATCGCGTCGACGCCGCCTTGCAGTGCGTTGTTGGCGTTCATGAAGCCACGTCCGTCAGCGCCGAAGGAGTCGGTGAGGGCCATGCCCTTGAAGCCCCACTCGTCGCGCATGATGGTGTTGACCCAGCCCTGCTCGCCGCTCCACTTGGTACCGATGTAGTCCCAGCCAACCATGGTGGCGTCGGCCTTGCCCTGCTCAACAGCCATCTCGAACGGGCGCAGATAGACCTCGCGGGCCGCCTGCTCATTCGACCAGATGCTCACCATCATGGCGTTGGCATCGTAGAGCGCGAAGTGCTTGATGTAGGCGTAGACGCCCTTCGACTTGGCCCCGGCCACGGCGTTGGCGGCGCGATGGTGCCGGCCAGCTCGCCGTCCTCGGAGTAGTACTCGAAGTTACGTCCGCCGACAGCGGTGCGGTGCGTATTCATAGCCGGTGCATACCAACCGACGATGCCCATTTCGCGCGCCATCTGGCCCATCATCTCGCCGTACTGGCGGGCGAGCGTCGGGCTCCAGGTGTTCGCCAGAACCACGGCGATCGGGAAGCCGAGCGAGCCCTGCTTGGTGAAGTTGTTGTTGATGGCTGCGGGGCCGTCGGCGTCGGTGGTGGCCACCTTGCCGATGGAATCGACCGCAGGAGTCTGGAAGCCGGCCATGGAGCTCAACTTGGACATGTCGTCCACGCTCATCTCGTCAAGCAGCTTGTCCCAGCGTGGGTCGTTCGGGTCCACGCCGCGCAGATCCTTGAGCTTGATGTTGTTCTTCGCTCCGGTCGTCGGCATCTTGTCGTTCTTGTTGATGTAGGTGTTGCGATCGAAGTTCTTGTTGACGTGGTACTGGTTCTTGTACTTGTCGGGCATCACGTCGCTTGCCGGAGCGGCGGTGGCCGCAGCGTAGTTCGCGAAGTGGTCCTTGCGGGACAGATACGTCACGTCGCCGGCGATCTCCGAGATCTTGTTGGTCGCGGCCTGCTTGTCGGTGGAACGCGGGTTGGACTTGTCGAAGGTCACCTTGTTGGCCACGGTGTAGGTCTGCTTGTCAAGGATGTTGTGGGAATCGGAGTTGACCGAGAGCTGGTAATCACCTTGGTCGAGCACATAACCCTTGGTGTTCAGGTAATCGTAGGAGGCGAGCTGCTCGAGCGGGAAGGAAATCTTCACGTTCTGCGATTCGCCGGGCTTGAGGAGGTTGGTCTTCTTCATCGTTACGAGGTTGGCGCTGGCCTTCTCGATGCCTCCGTTGGTGTAAGGCGGGTTGTCGTAGACTTCCACGGCGTCCTTGCCCGCGACGGAACCGGTGTTCTTCACGGTGACGGTGAACTCGAGGTTCTTGCCGTTCTTGGTGACCGGGCTCATCTTTTGGGTGAAATCGGTGTAGCTCAGGCCATAGCCGAACGGATACTGCACGGTCTTGCCATAGTCGATGGTGCCTTCGGCGGCGGCCGTCTCGTAATACTTGTAGCCGACGTAGATGTCCTCGACGTAATTGGTGAACGAAGGAGCGAGGTTGAAGTAGACGCCCTTGGCGACCGGCAGCTTCAATGCCATGTCTTGCATGTTCGTGTACTTGGTCGCGCCGGAGTTGTTCCACCATGGGGACTTGGTCAGGTCATAGAGGAAGGTGTCGGTGGTCTTGCCGGAGGGGTTGATTTCGCCGTTCAGGATCTTGCCGAGCGAATCGAAGCCGACGTTGCCCGGAGCCGGATCCCAGATGGCCGCCTTGATTTGCGGGTGGTCGTTGAGGAAACCGAGCTGCATCGGGTTCGAGCCGTTGTAAAGGAAAATGACCTTGTTGAAGTTCTTGCAGACCAGGTCGATCATGTTGCGCTCGGTCTGGTTGGGCTGCAGGGTGCTCGCCCGGCTTGAAGTCCTTGTATTCCTTGGAGTTGTCCTTGTACTTCACCTTGCTCACGTCGGTGGGCATGTCATCGTAGCCTTCGCCGCCCACGCGGGCCAGTGAGATGACTGCGGTGTCGGAGAAGTCCTTGGCGTTCTGCATCACGTCGCTGGTGTACTTGTCGGCGGTGAGTTCAGGCAGCGACCAGCCCGTGCCGAGCGCGCTGTTCTTGCTGTCTCGGGCGCCGAGCTGCTTGTAGAGCTTGCTCAGGGAATCGTTCGTTTTGAAGCCGGCGTCGTGCAGGCCGTCCTTGAGCGAACGCATCTGATAGTTGGCATTGATGGCGCCGGAGCCGGTGCCGCCGTAGACCGGGTTCTCGGAGGCCCAGCCGAAGAGGTTGAGCTTCTTGGTGTTCTTCATCGGCAACATGTTGTCGTCGTTCTTGAGCATCACGAAGCCTTCGCCGGCGATGTCCTTCGCCAGCGTGGTCGCCTTGGCGGTGGTCTCGGCGGAGACCGTCTTGGCCTTGGTGCCAGCCAGGTTCAGCAGTGTCGACATAGGGCCGGCAAGAATCATGCTGACCACGGCGACGACCGCGACCAGCGGGATGACGATGGTGTTCGAACGAATCAGCTTGCGTTCGGCTACATTGACTTTCCTTACCGCGATGGCCACGATAATGGCCACAACGATAATCGCGAGCAATGCGTAAATATACCATTGAATGGAGTTCCAGACGCCTATGACGTCGGACCATGCAATTCCTAACATTTCTCTTCCCCTCCGTGGGAAACGGTGCAGAGCCACGGTGCAGTCCGTTCGGCATTCAACAGCTGTTGTTGTGCTGTCGAACAGGCTGAGACACTCTCTCTTTGAGCATCTCCTCTGCATTGGTGACTTGATTATACGCGCAGGTCTATGCGGTCATGAACGGTGTCAAGATGGTATGTAGTCTCCGATCCAGGCTCTCTTATGCCTTTTATAGTGCGGTTTTGGGGGATGGCGGATGAAAACGGACAGCCATGAGGAATTCATCGTTGACAATAATATGCACCAATTATCTGTATAAATTTAAAGAAAATTCGAGTTCTGACGACAAGAACCAGAACAAATTATGCTTGCGTTGTTGCAGTCTAGGGGAATCGCCTTATGTTGTAGCACGATTTTTGATGAAATGAAATCCTTGGCATAATGAGGTGTTTGTTAACGCCAACGGACGGGTCAGGGACGATTTGAACGGTCCTGGCGTGCAGTCCATAGGTTTTGCTTCACCCCTGGCGGGAAGTGTGGCGTATTGTCGCACGGTTTCGCTCGGTTGCCGGTAAGAGTTGCCGGTGCCATGCCGCTGTTTCGAAAAGAAACAAGGAGGAGGACTTCTCATGTTGCAAATCAACATGGCTGATGTCGTCAACGTCATCAAGTCTCTGGTGCCCTATCTTGTGGTCATCGGCGTCTTGCTGGTTCTGGCCATTATCATCAGCTTTGCCGTCAACAAGAAGACGGTGAAAAACGTAGGAACTCGCAAGCTTGTGCACAGCGAGACATGGCTGGTGGCCTTGGTGGCCATCGTCGCTGCAGTGTCAATGATGCTCACTGGCCCGATGTCTACGTTGCTCAACAACGCCAGCGCGCAGAAATACGAGCTGTCGCAGAACACGGTGAAGAAGGCAAACCAGCTGGCAGAGGATGTCGAGAACGAAGCTATCACCCTGCTGAAGAATGACGACAGCACGCTCCCGCTCAAATCCAAGAAGGTCAACGTGTTCGGTTGGGGCTCCACCAACCCTGTTTACGGTGGTACTGGTTCTGGTTCGATGTCGAAGCAGTATCCCACCGTCTCCATGCTGCAAGGCATGAAGAATGCTGGCCTCCAGCCAAACGCCAAGCTTTCCAAGCTTTATACCGATTATCGTAAGGAACGTCCGGAAGTGGGTATGTTCGCCCAGGACTGGACCCTGCCTGAGGTGCCTGCGAACCAGTATTCTCAGAGCCTCATCAACCAGACAAAGTCCTATTCCGATCAGGCCGTCGTGGTCATTAGCCGCGTGGGCGGCGAAGGTGCGGATCTGCCGACCAACATGAAGTCCAAGGACATCAAGTACACCAATAATTCCAAGGATTATGAAGATTTCCAGGATGGTCAGTCCATCTTGCAGCTTGACCAGACCGAGAAGAACATGCTTGATCTCGTCACCAAGAACTTCAAGAACGTGACCGTGGTTTACAACGGGGCGAATACCTTCCAGTTCGATTTCCTCGACCAGTATCCTCAGATTAAGTCTCTGGTGTGGTGCCCGCCCGCTGGCCAGACCGGCTTCACCTCGTTGGGCCGTGTGCTCGCAGGCGATGTCAATCCTTCCGGCCGCACCTCCGACACCTTCCTCAAGAACCTGAAGCAGTCGGTCAATTACAACAACTTCGGCGATTTCAAGTACAACAACGTCGACGAATTTGCGCAGACCTTTGCTGGCTTCACCGGCAAGAATGAGACCGTCAAGCCGCGTTCGTCGACTACACCGAGGGTATCTACGTCGGTTACCGTTTCTATGAGACCGCCGCCAAGGAAGGCCTCATCAACTACAACGATATGGTGCGTTATCCGTTCGGTTACGGCTTGAGCTACACCAAGTTCAGCGAGAAGATGGGCGCGATCAGCCACGAGAACGGCAAGATCAGCTTCGATGTGACCGTGAAGAACACCGGCGATAAGGCCGGCAAGGACGTTGTGGAAACATACTACAATCCTCCTTACACCGACGGCGGCATCGAAAAGGCGAGCACCAATCTGGTAGCCTTTGCCAAGACTGACAAGCTCGAGCCAGGCGCTTCGCAGACTGTTAAGATTTCCTTCAAGGACTCCGACATGGCTTCCTACGATCAGAAGAAGGCCAAGTCTTACGTGCTCGAAAAGGGCCAGTACGATATCTCCGTGCAGTCCGATTCGCACACGGTCATCGACACCAAGCCGGTCACCATTGACTCCACCGTGACTTACAACACCAAGGGTCAGACGCATAACGGCGACAAGATCCCGGCGACTAACCAGTTCGATAACGCAGAGGGCGACAACGTCACTTATCTGTCTCGTGCAGGCCATTTCGCCAACTTTGCCAAGGCCACCGCAGCCCCGACGAACTTCGCGATGAGCGACAAGATTAAGTCCGAGTTCACCAATAATGGCAACTACAAGCCGACTGATCATGACAAGGCCAGCGACAAGATGCCGACCACCGGTGCGAAGAATAACCTGCGTCTGGCGGCTCTGCGCGGAAAGTCCTATGACGATCCGACGTGGAACAAGCTGCTTGACGAGTTGACGTTCAAGGACATGGACAACCTGATCGCCAATGGCGGTTATGGCACGGCCGCAATTGCTTCCATCGGCAAGGCTCAGGTCACTGACGCTGACGGCCCGGCCTCTCTGAACAACAACTTCACCAAGGTCGGTTCTATCGGCTTCCCCGCTTCCATGGCGTTCGCTTGCACCTTCAACAAGGATCTGCCAAGCGTTTCGGCGAGATGATCGGCGAAATGGGTCATGACATGCATGTCGCCGGTTGGTATGCACCGGCTATGAACGTTCACCGCAATGTCTTCGGCGGCCGTAACTTCGAGTACTTCTCGGAGGACCCGCTGGTGGCAGGCACGATGGCTTCCAACCAGATTGCTGGCGCACGTTCGCAGGGCGTTTATGCGTTCATCAAGCACTTCGCAATGAACGAGCAGGAAACCAACCGCACCAATATGCTCTGCACCTGGGCCAACGAACAGTCGATTCGTGAGGTATTCCTCAAGCCCTTCGAGATGAGCGTGAAGACCGGCGGCGCACAGGCCGCGATGAGCTCCTTCAACTACATCGGACCCACCTATGCGGGCGCGAACCCGGCACTGCTCAATGGAATGCTGCGTAACGAGTGGGGCTTCAAGGGCTTCGTCGTTACCGATTACTTCTCCGGTTATGGCTTCCAGAACGCTGACCAGATCATCCGTAATGGCGGGACACGACACGATGCTCGCTACCACCAAGGTGACCAACCACATCACTGACAAGTCCGCTACTTCCGTCATCGCAATGCGTCAGGCTTCCAAGAACATCCTCTATTCCGTGGTTAACGGCTGGGAATATGAGCATGGTGAGCCTAAGGCTGCCACCCCGATCTGGAAGACGGCTATGTACGTCGTCTGGGTTGTCGCCGCAGTGCTCTTCGTCGGCCTTGAGGTCGTAGCGGTTCGCCGTTACCTCCGCCGCCGCAACGAAGCCAAGATCACGGTGACCGACGATTCGGCCGAAGAGTGATTGACTGATCGATTTCGTTGATTCGGAATCGTGAGATGAAGCCCCGCCGTTTGAGTAACGGCGGGGCTTTGTCGTTTCTTTATATAGGGGATATAAGGGTGCGCCAATCGTGCGAAAGAAATGACAGCTTAGGTTTCTTGCGGTTCCGCTGTTGGCATTTGTTGATTAAATAGAAATAGTAGTGGGTGGAGGTATGCGATGTGGCACAGGCTGTGCAGCGCCGCATATATGTGCCGACTATTGTTTGTTTCGCAATCCGTTGAGTCCAAGCTTCGGTGAAGAGACAAAAGACATCGGCAACATTGTTATAAGGAGGACTATGGAACTCGAAGAACTGACGGTCACGGAAAAAGCCGCAATGCTTTCCGGTGGCTCTGAATGGGATTCGCGCGGCAATGAACGGGCTGGCATTCCCAGCTTCGTGATGAGCGATGGTCCCCATGGTGTGCGTCGCCAGCTTGGCGCAGGCGATCACCTGGGCATCGGCGCATCCAAGCCCGCAACATGCTTCCCGACGGCTGGAACCGTGGCCAATTCATGGGACCCGGAACTGGCCGAGGAAATGGGCAAGGCGCTGGGGCGCGAGGCACACGATCTCGACGTCAACGTGCTGCTCGGGCCGGGCATGAACATCAAGCGCAATCCGCTGTGCGGACGCAACTTCGAGTACTATTCCGAGGATCCGCAGGTCGCCGGCCGCATGGCCGCGGGCCTGGTCAAGGGCATCCAGAGCAACGGCGTGGCCTCCTGCCCGAAGCATTTCGCCGTTAACAGCCAGGAGCTGCGCCGTCAGGCTTCCAACTCCGTGGTCGACGAGCGCACGCTGCGCGAGCTGTATCTGACCGGCTTTGAAATTATGATCCGCGAGGCTCGTCCGTGGGCCATCATGACCTCTTACAACCAGATCAACGGTACGTATGCCCATGAGAACAAGCATCTTCTGACTGAGATTCTGCGCCAGGAGTGGGGCTTCGACGGCACAGTCATCTCCGACTGGGGCGGCTCCAACTCCGCCGTCGCCGCCGTGAAGGCCGGCGGCTCGCTTGAGATGCCGTCGCCTGGTTACACCTCCGTGCGTGAGCTCACCGGCGCTGTGAAGGCCGGCACGCTGGCCGAGGCCGATATCAACGTGCGTGCCCGCGAGGTCGCCAAGTTGGCCGAGCGCACCCGTTTCGAGGGTGTGGGCCGCGATGACCTCATGGCCGACGACGTCGCCAAGGATCATCACAAGGTTGCCCGTCGCGTCGCCGAAGGCACCAGCGTGCTGATGAAGAACGGCAGCGCGGACGGCAAGATTGCCCCCGTGCTTCCTCTCAAGCCCGGCACCCGCGTCGCGGTCGTCGGTGATATGGCCGAAACCGCGCGTTATCAGGGCTCCGGCTCTTCCAAGGTCAATGCGACCGACGAGGAGAACCTGCTCGACCAGCTCAAGAAGATCGACGGCGTTGAAGTCGCCGGCTATCAGCAGGGCTACGAGCGTCACGGCGGCAAGAACAGCGTCCTGGTTGAAGATGCCGTCGCGCTGGCCGCGGCCGACACCACCGATGTGGTCGTCGCCGTTGTCGGCCTTGACGAGCGCAGCGAATCCGAAGGTCTTGACCGTTCCACCATGGCCATTCCTGAAGGCCAGAATGAGCTGGTGAAGGCGCTGACTGCCACCGGCAAGCCTGTGGTTATCGTGCTCGTTGCCGGTTCTCCTGTCGAAGCTGCCTTGGTTCGACGATGTTTCCGCCATTCTTTATATCGGTCTCTCCGGCCAGGCAGGCGCTTCTGCCACGGCCCGTGTGCTCACCGGTGCGGTCAACCCGTCCGGCCACCTCGCCGAGACTTGGCCGCTCAAGTATGATGATGCCCCCAACTCCGGTTGGTATCCGGCCATCGGCCGCGACGCCATCTACCGCGAAGGCCCGTTCGTTGGCTATCGCTATTACGAGACCGCCGGCGTTCCGGTGCGCTTCCCGTTCGGTTACGGCCTGAGCTACAGCACGTTCACGTATTCCGGTTTGGCCAGTGACGAGAAGGGCGTTTCCTTCACCGTCACCAACGACTCCGACGTTCCTGGTGCCACTGTGGCCCAGATGTATGTCCGCGGCCCGCAGGGCGGCGCGATGCGCCCCGACCGCGAGCTCAAGGGCTTCAAGAAGGTCTTCCTCGACGCACACGAGACCAAGACGGTCACGATTCCGTTTGACCGCTACACGTTCCGTCATTACGACGTAGTGCCCGGCACTTGGAAGACCGAGACCGGC
This sequence comes from Bifidobacterium sp. ESL0682, assembly GCF_029392815.1. Lineage (GTDB taxonomy): Bacteria > Actinomycetota > Actinomycetes > Actinomycetales > Bifidobacteriaceae > Bifidobacterium. Next base: position 112,166 of record NZ_CP113942.1, read on the forward strand.
GAACGCGAGATTCTCGTTGGCGACAGCGTGGAGAACCTGCCGCTCAAGACCACTCAGATGGTCCAGGGCGACATTGACCTCTGCCCGCCGGATCCGCGCCTCGGCCACTATCTCAAGGGCCAGGTCAAGGATGTCACCGATAACGAAATGACCGCTCTCTTCGGCCACGGCGTCATCGCCCCTGGCAAGACCGTCGTCTTCGGCGAGAACGACCCGATCTCCTCTTGGGTTGATTCGCGCGGCTTCGTGGCACGCACCATTGCCAAGAAGCTGACCAAGCACGAGGCCAAGGTCCGTCAGAAGACCGGCCAGCCCGACCTCAACACCCTCTTCATCCTCAACATGCCGCCGCGCGCGATGTGCAAGATGACCCAGGGCATGATCGACTCGGCGATGGTTCAGGCCGTCGTCAAGATCGCGAACGGCCACACCTTCCGCGGTGCCGGTTCGTTCATCGCCGGTTATTTCCGCAATATTTCCGCCAACAAGCGCGTAGCGAAGGAGCTTGAAAACAAATGAGTGACAACAATAACGAGAACGCACAGCAGGTTGAGGGCAAGGGCTTTGTCGCCGCGTGTAAGCGCCTGATCAAGAAGTACCCGAACCTCTGGGAGTTCATCAAGTTCAACGTGCTGTCGAACATCTCGACCATCACGCGCTTCGTGGCCGTATGGATTCTGACGGCGCTGTTCGTGCACGCCCTGCACCTGACTCAGCCGTTCAGCTTCCTCATCTTCAACTATTCGAAGCCCAGTACCAACGGCATCGGTGGCTTCCTCACCTTCCTGATCGCCGAGATCTGCGCGCAGGCCGTCAACTTCGTCGTGCAGATGAAGTGGGTCTTCAAGTCTGACGCGAGCTTCAAGTCCACGGCTTGGAAGTACACCATCTTGGCCATCATCATCGTCATCGTCGGCCTGTTGCTGCCTGGTTACATCTCCACGATTTAAGAGCTACGGCTGGAATGACGCCGTTTCCTCGACGCTGACCTCCGTGGTCAACACCCTGCTCGCAGTGCTCGTGAGCTACCCGCTGCTCAAGTGGTGGATCACCCCCGACAACTCCAAGAAGGAAGACAAGTCCGAAAAGTAAGCGAACGCCGTCGGCTCTGAATGAATGCGAAGGCCGGCCGGTAGGGAACCAGTATTGGCGCAATGCCACTGATGCTGATAACCTACCGGCCGGCCTTCGCGTTACCGGTGATTGCTTTTACTTCGGCAACAACACGGTCAGTACGAACCAGTGATTATGCGTTTCGATGGTGACATTGCCATGGTAGAGGCCGGCGATGTGCTTGATTGACTTCACGCCGTAGCCGTGCGAGTGCATGTCCGATTTGGTGGTGCGCAGGTTGCCCTCGTCGTCCTTTTTCAAGGCGGATTCATAGTAGTTTTCGACGCGGATGACGGTGAATTGCCCGTGCTCGTGAAGTGCGAGCTTGATGAGTCGCCGTTCCGGTTCCTTGACCTGCGAGGCCGCCTCGATGGCGTTGTCGAGTGCATTGCCGAAAAGTGTGGCGATGTCCATCGAGCTCATGTCGCCCAGCAGTTTGCCGTCGGCGACAGTCGTCAGGGTAATGCCCTGTTGCACGCAGGTCTTCACTTTCGAAGTCAGGATGACGTCGAGCACGGAATTGCCGGTGTGCTCCTGCGCGCTGTATTCCTGTACCGACTCTTCAATCTGTTCGAAGCCGGCGGCCGCATGTTCGGGGTCAACCTCGGCGCGAAGCGCGGTGAGCTGATGCTTTAAATCGTGCGAGATACGGCCGAGTGATTCGATGTTTTCTTTGGATTGCAGGTATTCCTGATGCTCGCTCTGCAGCTTGGCATCGATGGAGGCGAGCTCGATGTTCGCCCGTGTTACCCTTGCCTGTTCCTGTTGTGCGCCGAGAATTGCGTAACCGCAAAGGTCAACGAGCGTGCGGATGTAGAAGATTTCCTGCCCTACGGATCCTGAGAAGGGCGTATTGGTCGAGACGAAACTCAGATTGCTCATCGCGAACGTGACGATGGTGATGATGATGGAACCAGCGACCGCTGTACGGCTGGGGTTCATCGCGCGGTCTCGCTCGAAATTCCGCCGTTCGACGGCCCAAGCTAAGCCAAACCCGACCAAATAGATTACCGTCGCCAGCATTGCGGTAGACAGATCCAGCCCCAAAACGGAAGTGTGGCCATGGTTGTATCTGTCGAACCCAATGAACGCGGCGATTTGCCAATGCAGTGAGGCAATGAGTTCCGCAAGCACGAAAGCGCGGGCGGTGATGTAAAGGCTTTCGCGTGATGTCGTCTGCCCGCCCAGAAAAATAACAAGATACATTCCTGCAACCGCCAGCAGCATGCCGAAAACCCAGAAGTCAAGGCTCATCGCTCCGGCAAAATATTGGATTCCGATAATCGCCGGCAGCCCGATTGCCGCCACAAGCACGCTTCGCGATTTCGATGCTCGCCGATAGATGACCAGCAGATAGACCATGCAGGCCAGCCATTCGCAGATACCGGTGTAAAGCCGCGGAATGTTGGGCAGCGCGTTGGTGATGATATTCATCGGTTATCTCCCCAGTTGCAATGGCGCATGCCCGCCTGCTGCTTGCGCTTCGGCTGTATGCTCCTGCGTTTGCTGCCGTCGTTAAAGTGCATTTTGACGAAGCTAAGCTGCATGTTTTTGACGCTACTGTTAAGAAAGTGCACTTTAGTCTGGCTAAGTTGCATATTTTTGACAGCGAGTGTGCTCATTGCAGCCCGCCGTTGATGTAGCTGGCCAGCGCGGCGACAAATGCCTTCTTGCGCGGCCGGCTGATACGCAGGCGTTCTCCGTTGCTCATAACGCAGTCCTGGTCCTCAATGCCGGTGACGTGCCGCAGATTGACCAGATAACAGGAATTGGAACGGAAGAAATCATGCTCGGCCAACTGCGCTTCCAGTTCCTTCAGCGTCGAAGTGATGGAGAGTGCCATGCCATCGAGCGTATGGATGATGATGGTGTGACGAATCGATTCGATATAGACGATGGATTTGAGCTCGACGCGTGTGCGCTGCGACCCGGCTTCAAAAAGCATTGAATCGTCGGCCTGACGCCGCACCGTTTCGATAGAGCGTTTGATTTCCTGGCTGAATGCAAAATATGGCACAGGTTTGAGCAGGTAGGAGAGTGCCTGTACTTCGTAGCCGTTGATGGCGTATTGCGAGGCGTTGGTGATGAAAACGATGACGACGCTGCTGTCGATTTTGCGGATTCGTCGCGCCGCCTCCATGCCGTCCATCTTTTTCATTTCGATGTCAAGCAAAAGAATGTCGTAAATTGGCCGATAATCCTCTACGATTTCCGAACCGTCGTTGAAGACGGAGACCGTAAAGTGTTCATTGTTTTCGGTCTGATAGCGGTTGAGGTAATCGAGTACTTTCTGGCATGCGGCGGGCTCGTCTTCCACTACTCCGATTCGTATGCCGCGCATCGTTGCCGCCTTTCGTTTGAGGAACTTTACCCCATGATATTTTTTATCATAGTGTTGTTATATCGGCACGGTTGCGCTATATTGCCGTGCCCAATTCACGAATTGCCATTACGTGTAATAGCAAGTAGGCAAAAAAATTATATCTGAACTATTATTGCACAAAATTAGCAAAGAATAAAATAATAAAAATAATTTTTCCATCTCACTCTCTTTTATTCTAAATGGACAAAAAAGTAATGCAGAGTTATGATTTAACGGTTTGTAGTTCGAAGTAGAAAAAGAGGTAAGTATGAAGAAGTTAGGTAAAGCAGTTGTCGCGTCGATTGCGGCAGCTTGCACGTTGTTCGCCGGTGCGGGCTTCGCAAATGCCGGTGAGGCGCCGAGTGGAACCCCTTCGCAGGTTTCGGTGCGCTCGATGTACAACAAAACGCGCTTGCAGTCCGCCTATAATGCTGTTCTTGCTATTGCCAATGGCAATACCGCACGTAATTACAAGCAGAGTTCTTGGATGGTCATGCATAGTGATATGGAAACCGCCAGGGCTATGCTCAATGATGCCAATGATGGTATTTCGCATGCCAATGGTGCTATGTCGCAAGCTGATGTCGACAATACCGCGAATCTCCTTAGCGGGTATCCGGGTATTATGCAGACTGCCGTACCCGGTGAACCTACCGGAGCCGATCCGCTGAAGAGCAAGGGTGATTTGCAGGCTTTCTACAACCGAGTAAAGAACGTGCAGGAAAGCAGCTACCCGGGCAACGAAAATTGGGCGTCATTCCGGATCGCCCGGAACTCGGCTAGCTATCTGTTCGAGCCGAGTCATGGGAATGAATCGCAGTATGAGATTACGTTGACATATGACAATCTGTACCATGCGACTAAGGAATTGGATCCTTCGCTGCTTCCGGCCTCGCATACTCCGTCACATAATCCGGCTCCGGCACCCGCTCCAGCTCCGGTCCCGACGCCTGCTCCGGCTCCTGCCGATCCGAAGACCCCTTTGCGCAATGCTTATGACAAGGTGAAGGGTTACAAGCAGGCTGATTTCGTCGCTTCCACTTGGTCTGCGTTCGCCGCCGAGCGTACTGCTGCCAAGGCTTTGCTCGACAATGCCAGCGCTACCCAGGCTGCGATTAATGCTGAGACGAAGAGCCTTAACGACAAGGCTGCCGCGCTGATTAATATTGCTCAGCTCAAGTCCGATATTGCCAAGGCAACTTCACTGAAGCCTTCCGACTATACCGAGTTCTCTTGGTACCGCGTCACGCTTTCCCTGCCGTATGCCAAGTATGTTGTGGCTAACAACAATGCTTCAAAGAATGACGTTGACAGCGCTGAAGGCGTGCTGAGCTCGGATCTCAACGGTCTTAAGGCCCCGATTGCCGGTCAGAAGACCGGTGCGGACGTGCCTACTTCCCCGAAGAGCAAGAAAGACCTGGCCGCTCTGGTCGCACAGGCCGAAAAGCTCAAGGAGAGCGATTACACTGCCGATTCTTGAGAAGGTCTTCTCCGAAGCTCTCAAGGATGCCAAGGACGCCCTTAACCCGGAGTCTTCATTGACTCGCGGAGAGCCCAGTGCTGATTTCACATATGAATATGTCGAGCTTGAGAGCGCACAGACCGGCTTGGTCCGCAATGCCTCTCAGCAGGTTGCCGGACAGCCTGGTCAAGCTAAGCAGGCTGGAGCCAAGGGCAAGAAAGCTGCCGCTGGTAAGAAGGGTCTGGCTAAGACCGGTGCCAGCGTCACTCTCGTTGCCAGCATTATGGCTTTGCTGGCCGCTGCCGGCGTCGCTGTGAAGCTCGCCAGCCGCAAGCGCGCATGATTCGCTGATAAGCTGCCGTTAAGCAGTTTCTGAAACCGTACAAATCAGTAAACGGGTTCGTCCCGTCTGCTGGTTTGTACGGTTTTTTTATTGCGTGGATCTCGGTGAAGGCAATGAGGCTGGCTCTGCAATTTCGAGGTTGTCTCCGCTGTCTTTCACGGGAAAGCTCAAAGGCCTCGGGCAAGGGCAGCCTCATATGAGGCTGTTAGTGAATGAAGCATCTTACCGTGTATGGGCCCGGCGGCGAGGTGATTTTCTTGGTTGACCGATAAGTGTTCGAGCAGGGGAAATATATAAAAATGCCGTATCGGCGACATGGAAGACGTCGATACGGCATTTTCATAACTGATTGGAAGAGCCGACTACATGGGATTATTCGGCTTTGTTGTCGCTCTTGCTGTCGGATGAGCGCAGACCGCACATGTCGTCACCCTGTCCGTCGAGTGCGGCGGTGGGTGAGAAGTTCAGCATGTTGCCGGCTGTAGAGAGGTTCAGCGAGGCAGCGGTTGAGCCCTGAGTCGGAGTAACATGTTCTTCGACATTCGTGCTTAGGCCCGTTGCTGTGCTGGCGTTGGCTGCGTTCGTGTCGGCATCGAAGCCGTGATTCGCTAGGGGTGTGGAGGCTCCGGCCGATTCCTTGGCGGAATCCTGCTCGGCGTCAGTATCCAGATCCGAGCGGTGAATTCCTTGCGGCCGTTGTAAAGGTCAAGATCGAGCTGATGCTCGGTGGCGGCGACGATGAATGCGGTATTGGAGGCGCCGGCCACGTTCAGGGCGGTACGGCCCATGTCCACAATCTGCGAGATCGGCTGGGAGATGGCGATGAAAGCAATCGGCAGGCCGGTGGCTGCGAACAGCGAAGTCGCGGTAATTGTGGCGGTGCCAGGCACGCCGACGGTGCCGAGGGAGACCAGCAGGGTCAGAGCGACAATCATCAGATACTGCATCGGAGTGTAGTGCATATTCAGTGAGTTGACCGCAAACACCGCGAGTAGGGTCGGCCAGACACCAGCGCATCCGGGCATACCGAGGTTCGCGCCCAGTGAGGCCACGAACGAAGCGATATCATCGGGCACGCCGCCCTTGCGCAACTGGCGTACGGTCACGGGGATGCTGCCGATGCTGGATTCAGAGGTGAACGCGACGACGCCTGCGGGCCAGAAGAACTTGAAGAAGAAGTGCATTGGAGTATGTGCAGCGGATTGGTACGCGTGGTAACGCCGAGGATAGCGGGCTGGACGACGAACATCTGCAGTGCAATGGCGATGTAGGCCACGACGAGCACGAGCAGCAGCGGCAGCAAGGCCACGAGGTTGCTCTTCGAGATGGCAGCGGCAATCAGCGCGAGCACGGCGTAAGGGGTGAAGCCGACGATGATTTGCGTGGCTTTGGAAAGCACGACGTTGCCGGCATCGACGAAGGTCTTGAACGGTTTGACGGCAGCCTCGCCCTTAGGCGTCGAAGCCGCGGCGTTGTAGGCCAGTCCGATGAGAATGGCAAAGATAACGACCGGGACGACCTGGTTGGCAGCCCAGTTGGCTACGAGATTCGAAGGGAAAAGCCCGATGATGGTGTCGAGCACTGCCGGAACATGCTTGGCCTGATAATGCTGCGGCATGGCGGCGTTAAAGCCCTTGCCCACGCCGAACACCAGGGCGAGTCCGAGCGTGATCAGCGAGGCGGTCAGGGTGTTCAGGAGCAGGAACACCACGGTTTTGATGCCGATGTTCTTCAATCTCAGCGACGAGCCGAGGTTGGTGATGCTGGCGATGACGCTGAAGAGCAGCAGCGGCACGACGATGGCCCCGATGGCGTTCGACCAGACGGTTCCGAACGCGGCGACGTAGGTGGTGTGCCCCTTGAAAATGAGTCCCATCGCAATGCCGAGCACGGTGGCGATGATGACGCGGGCACTGAACCCGGCTTTCTTTTTAACGCTCAGGAACGCCAGTCCGGCGAAGAGCAGAACGGTGACGCCAAGCGCCAGCCATTCCCATGCAGTTTCAGTCATGATCTTCCTCTCAATCAATATTTATCTAAAATTTTGTATATATGTGCCACATTGACAGTTGTGGTATTGAATTGTTACTGCGTTGAATTCTGGATAGCCCATCTCGTTATCTATTAAAAAATATGGAAAATCTGAGATTTTCAAGGCTATGCGAGAGTCTGCTGGTCCTGTTGCTGGAAATTTTGCAGCTATAGCAAGTCGGTAATGGTATGAATATTACTTGGATTATTCATAGGGTCGGAATACCGGTTAATAAGGGAATTTCAACCGCCGAACAACTTGTTATGCATACAAAATTATCAACAACAGAATATGTTGAATTTCAGCGACAACAAGAAATCGTCATACAGGACATCATCATGCGCAGACGAGAGAAACAGCTCATGCCGGTAAGGTTGAACCCGGCCTGAATGCTGCTGTCTGCAGAAACAATTTGTGATGTCATGATTGCGAGAATAACGGATACCGTCTACGAAAGCAACAAAGAATGTCGAATTAATGCGATTTTTGTGCTAGCAGGTGAATGTTGGGAAGGGTCCTGTCATCTCGTACGGCGATGTACAAATAAATAAATGTTGTTTCGATGTGCTGTTTCAATAGCAAATCGGGTTGGCGGTAGATAATGGTGCCGCCAACCCGGTGATCTTACATAAATTTCGCTCTAAAGTCAGTAGATTGATTGAGAGTGCGTGATTCCGTCAGATTCTATGGATGCTTCTCGAATCGTATATGTGTATACGACCGGTTGCGTGTGACCTGGCGAGTGTGATTCTGGCAGTGCTATTGAAAATGCGCTGACTCACGCGTTTTCTGGCTGCTTGACAGGTTGAGTTTTCTCGTTGTCGCGACGGACGATTTCGTGAGCGATCGATTCGATGCTGCACAGGCGCAGAGCGTTGTCGCCGCGCACGCCAGAAGCCTCTTCGTCGGAGATGATGTTCGTCTTCACCAGAGCCTCTACGGGATTGATGCCGTAGCTGCGGGCGATGGCGATGATCTCGTCGGTCGCCAGCTCGTTCGACTTGAAGCGCTTATATAGCGTTGCGTAGGGAATGCTTGCTTGTTGCGAGATTTTGTTGATGGAATCGTCATGGGTGATTTCACGTAGCCAGTCAATGTGATTATTAGAGTCAGAAATATTGTTCATATTGCTATTTTATGATAAATTTATTGATTCTGCAACACAATCCTCTTGGCAAATCATTTAAAAATAAAGAAAATGGTTTTGTGCGGTTAATAGGTGTTGCGCTTTTTAATCCAGCCGGAATTCGTCCAAATCGTTGGAAAATGATTGAAATCATTGATAAATCAACGGTCGTTATTTGAGGCTGGTTGCCGCGTGAATGCATGTATACATATTTGGAATACAGCTATTAAAACGTTTGATTAAAAGTCAAAAAATAATTATATAAAACATCCAATAATGCATAAATTTTGTTATGAGCGAAATTATACAACAGTGAATGATGCGATTGACTAATTAGATGATATGCAAAAATTGTCTACTTTATAATCAAAAATCACTAAATTCTAATTATCGCTATCGTAGTTGACTATATGGGTTTTGCAAAGCAAACCTGATGAAAGTAAAGGGAAAATTTACAGGCCTTATTGCATCTTGCTATGTTTTACGCAAAACGGCTGAGCGCTTTCGAAACCCGTGGTGTAATGTTGCTGCAAACCGTGTATAGTGGGGTTTGAGTCGAGGGGGATGGACCCCTCACAAGACCCCACTCATAATGGAATGAAAGTGCGGAAATTCGCTTGCCGATGTTGGCTTGCGAGTGGATGCAAAACCCCTTCACTACGGATCGTTCGGCACGTACCTGCCGATGAAAGGAACTATTATTATGGCAAAAGTCGTATTTGACCATGTCACTCGTATCTACCCGGGCAATACGGAGCCCTCGGTATCTGATCTCTCACTTGATATTAAAGATGGTGAATTCCTCGTGCTCGTCGGCCCTTCCGGCTGCGGCAAGTCAACGACCCTGCGTATGCTCGCGGGCCTCGAGGAAGTCAACAAAGGCAAGATTTTCATTGGCGATAAAGACGTCACCACGATGCAGCCGAAAGACCGCGACATCGCGATGGTCTTCCAGAACTACGCACTGTATCCTCATATGACCGTTTCGTTCCCGACAACATGGGCTTCGCTCTGAAGATCGCTGAAGATCGCCGGCGTTCCGAAGGCTGAGATTCGTCAGCGCGTCGAAGAGGCCGCCAAGGTCCTCGATCTGACCGAGTTCCTTGACCGCAAGCCGAAGGCCCTTTCCGGTGGTCAGCGTCAGCGCGTCGCCATGGGCCGCGCAATCGTTCGTAAGCCTAAGGTCTTCCTGATGGATGAGCCGCTTTCCAACTTGGATGCAAAGCTCCGTGTGCAGACCCGTACGCAGATCGCTGCTCTGCAGCGCCAGCTCGGTGTCACCACCCTCTACGTCACCCACGATCAGACCGAGGCTCTGACGATGGGCGATCGCATCGCCGTCATCAAGCTGGGCATCCTCCAGCAGGTCGGCGCTCCTACCGATCTCTATGACAAGCCGCAGAACGTCTTCGTCGCAGGCTTCATCGGCTCGCCTTCCATGAACATCAACACCCACCCGGTGGAGAATGGCAAGGCGAAGATCGGCAGCGATACCATCGATCGACGACCCCGCCGCCGTCGACAAGCTCACCCCGGACGACAAGGGCCGCATCGTGGTCGGCTTCCGTCCTGAGGACGCTTCGCTCGCCGCTCCCGACGAGGCCAACGCCTTCTCGCTCAAGGTTCAGAACGTTGAGGATCTGGGCTCCGACGGATATATCTACGGCGATATCATCACCGACGGCTCCGAGGCCGAGTCCGCCGCCACGATGTCCGATCAGAACAAGCTGACCACGATTCGCGTCAACCCGCGTCAGCTGCCGAAGGTCGGCGACACCGTCAAGATCAAGATTGATCCGTCGAAGATGCACTTGTTCTCCCCGGCCACCGAGATGCGCCTGAACTGAGTGCTCAGTACTAATAATTGAATGAATAATTAAACAGATGAGTCGGATTGTGTTCCGGCTTGAAGCGTACAGCGAAGTGTATTCTTTTCTCCTTTTGCTTCGCGTCGCTGAAGAGGTCCGTACATTCGTGTGCGGGCCTCTTTTCGTATGTGCTGTACTGCTGATTACGGTGCTTTTCTTGGGAAAATCGGGGTTTGAGATGGATTATGCACTATCCCGTTCGGGCGCTAGATTTAAAGGTATGGAATTAACCGGTGGAATGCAAGGAATGCAAATGGATCCGCGCGCGCTGAAGGCGACGTCCGTCACGGCAGCCGAGGCTGGCGATGAAGATGTCGCCGAACCGCAGGCATTGCAGATTACTGCGGCCAGTTCGAACCCGAAAATGTTTACTTTGCCATGGGAGAAGCCGCTGGCGACATGGCCCAAAGAGCTGTTGGCCAATCTGCCGCGAGGCATTTCCCGGCACGTCGTGCGTTTCGTACATGTCGGCGACGAGATTTACGCGATGAAGGAGATCACCAGCCGTGTGGCCGCCCATGAATATGAGCTCTTGCGGCGTCTGCAGAAGCTGGAACTGCCCACTGTCAGGCCGATTGCGGTCGTCACGGGGCGGCATACGCGCGAGGGCGAGCCGCTCGAATCGATTCGATTCTGTGACCAAACAACTCAAGTTCTCGCTGCCGTATCGCGCATTGTTCGCCGGCAACCTTCGCCCCGATACCGTCGATCGCCTCATCGATGCACTCGCCGTGCTGATGGTGCGTTTGCATCTTTCGGGCTTCTATTGGGGCGACGTCTCGCTTTCCAACGTTCTGTTCCTGCGTGATGCGGACGCATTTTCAGCTTTTCTGGTCGATGCGGAAACCGGTGCGCTCTATACCTCGCTGACAGTGGGCCAACGCGATTATGACATGGACCTGGCGCGCACCAACATCATCGGTGAACTCATGGATTTGAGCTCCGGCAAGCTGCTGCCCGATGACGTCGACGAGGTTGCGGTCGGCGATCGGCTGATTGAGCGTTACAACTCGCTCTGGGGCGCGTTGACCGACCAGGATGATTTCGGGCCGGACGAGATGTGGAAGATCGAGAAGCGCGTCAACAAGCTCACGACGACCTGGGCTTCGACGTCGACGAACTCGAGGTCAAAACCGCCGACGACGGCAAACGTGTGCTCGTACGGCCGCGTGTGGTCGACGCAGGGTATGCCTCTCGTAAACTCTTGCGGCTCACGGGTCTGGATGTGCAGGAGAACCAGGCAAGGCGTCTGCTTAACGACCTCGATGCCTATCGTGCCTCCACATGGCGTGACGGCGAGGAGCTGGAAATCGTTGCGACCGACTGGATGCGTGAGGTTTTCGAACCCGTTGTGCGCATGATTCCTCGGGAATACCGTTCCAAGATCGAGCCGGCTCAGTTCTTCCATGAGGTTTTGCAAAACCGTTGGTTCATGGCTGAAAAAGCCGGACATGACGTGGCCACGGCTGTTGCGGCGAGCGATTACATCAAGAACAATCTGCCTCAATACAATATTGACTCCAGGGCGCTCGCCGAGATCAATGCCGATGCGGATTCTGGCGTGGTGGATGATAGCTCGACCTACGACGAGGCGGGCGGTTCGCAGAATAACGGGAATGGTGCCGATGCTGCGGACGTTGTCGGTTCCGACAACGATGATGTCGACAACATTGGACGCGTTGATTTCGGCACTCTTGGTGATGGTATGGGCAATCTGGGAGCCACCCAAACCGCTGGTAGCAATTGCGTTCTTGATGCGGATTCGGATGTGTCCGAAGACATCTGGCCGACTCAGCCGGATCCAGCCGTTGCTGCTGTCCGTAATGTGGATTCAAAGGCTAGAGCTGATGCTGGTGCAGAAGTTAATTCGGCCAAGAACAATGCAAATGGCTTGGATGATGCCGATGGCAAAGTAACCAATGGCTATCCAGAGAACGGTGGCGACGCTGCGGCCGATGCTAATAATGACAGCGACAGTTCAGATGACGACTACTACGATCCGGCTGAATACGACCAGGACGCAGCCGTCTGGAGCCACTGAAAAAATCCATAGATTATAGAAGAAAATCTCCCAATGGAATCGTTCCGTGGGAGATTTCGGGCGCGAATTCTATCAAATTATTGTCGATTCAGCCATCAGCCCGATAGCAGATGTTTCGACTATTTGGCGCTGTTGTCGGCTTTCTCACCGGCCTTGCTGCGGGCGCGAGAAACGGCATAAAGGCTGATTCCCGCGGCAACTGAAGCGTTGAGCGATTCGACTTCGCTGGAAATCGGGATACCGGCGATGGAATCGCAAGCCTCACGCACCAGGCGGCTCAGGCCCTTGCCTTCCGAACCCAGCACGACGACCAGTGGATCGCTCTCGAAGCCGCTTTCGCCTACGATGGCGTTGCCGCCGCCGTCAAGCCCGACCACGTAGTAGCCGCGTTCCTTCATCGCCTCGATGGCCTTGGTCAGGTTGACCACGCGGGCTACGGGCAGATGCGCGGCCGCGCCGGCCGAAACCTTCCAGGCTGCGGCGTTGACGGAAGCCGAGCGACGTTCCGGCAAAATGACGCCATTGGCGCCGAATGCTGCTGCCGAACGAATCACTGCACCGAGGTTCTGCGGATCGGTGACGCCGTCGAGCGCGATGAAAAGCGGCCGCGCGTTGATGCGTGCGCTCTGCGAATCGGCCTCTTCCATGGCGTGCGATTTCTTGTCCGCGCGATCGGCCAGCTCCGCCAGCGTGTGGTACTGGTAGGGCTGCACCTTCAGAATGATACCTTGATGATTGCGCGAGTGCGCGATGCGGTCCATCTCGAGCCTGTCGGCCTCGAGCAGGTTGAGCCCCTGCATGCCGGCCAGTTTGACGATTTCACGGGTGCGGGCATCGTGCTCGATGCGATTGGCGATGTAGAGCTGCGAACTCGGCACGCCAACGCGCAGTGCCTCAAGCACTGCGTTGCGGCCGACCACCAGGTCGTCGGAATCCGAGGTGTACTTGGCCGCGCGACGGCGTGCTGCCAGCCGCGGATCGGCGAAACGGCGCTTCTCGTTCTGTTTCGCGCGCGATAAGCCTTGTGATATACGCGGTCCTCGGCCTTGGGCGTCGGCCCGTGGCCTTTCAGCGCATTGCGATGTTTTCCGCCCGAACCTTTGACCGGGCCCTTCTTGTTAGCCATACTCCCAATTGTCCCAGCACCCCGCGCCAACCTTTGAAAGTAGACGAAAATCAGTCCTTGATCTCGGCCTTATAGAAGTTGACGTAGGAACGTGACGGGGTGGGGCCGCGCTGACCTTGATAGTGCGAGCCGACGCCGTTTGAACCGTAAGGATGCTCGGCCGGCGAGCTGAGCTCGAAGAAGCACATCTGTCCGATTTTCATGCCGGGCCAAAGTTTCACCGGCAGCGTGCTCACGTTCGACAGTTCCAGCGTGATATGCCCTTCGAAGCCGGGGTCGATGAAACCGGCGGTGGAATGGGTGAGGATGCCGAGGCGGCCGAGCGAGCTTTTGCCTTCGAGGCGGGCTGCGGTGGCCGAGTTTCGAGTTTGACATATTCCCACGTCGAGGCCAGTGCGAACTCGCCGGGGTGCATGATCCACGGTTCGTCCGGCCCAACTTCGAACTGCTCGGTCAGATCGCCCTGGTTTTCCGCTGGGTCGACGTAAGTGTAGGCGTGGTTGTTAAAAAGTCGGAAATACCGGTCGAGCCGTACGTCGATGGAGGCGGGCTGCACCATTTCGGGTGTCCACGGATCCAGTGAGATGTGGCCGTCGGCTTGGGCGGCGGCGAGGATGTCACGATCGGACAGCAGCATGGTTCCTCCAGAATTCGGTTTCCTGCCTGCGCCCGTTTGAATGGGTCCGCCCATTGCGGCGAGCGTGGCAATTTCATGTTCTGCTCTCAGTGTAGACGTTGCGGCAGTCCGAGGCGTGCAAGACGAGATTGATGGCAAGGCAAATCGGGGCAAAATGGCTGTTTCTCGCCATAGAATTCTATAAAATAGACAAAACCGAATTTGGGTTTGCCCATAACGGCGACCGTGGCAATTTCATGTTCCGAACGCTCAGTGTGACTGTTGAGTTATCAGGTAATTTTCAGCAAATCCGATTCTCTTTTCAAGGATTGTGGAGTTACATAATAACTGTCAGCAAGAGTTGACCGGCTATCCCGAATTTGGATTTGCCGATAACTAAACCCTTTCTTCTTCTCTCTTCTCTTCCCCGGTGTGTTCTAGCACCGGGGTTTCTTTTTCTCGACAGTTGTTTGACTACCATTCTCGCCGCGAGACACAGGCCGAATCGGATTTCTGCCATTCCCTCGCGTCATCGGATTCCGTGGGACAGATGTTCGTGCATCCCGGTATGGGCAGCGGCTGGTTTTAGCCTGTTTGCGCGGTAGACTTGTGTAAGTGGCTGAATTACTGGCAAACCGCCTTTCGGCTCTCGTGTGTCGAAAATGGACGGTTCAGTGCATAAAGCCGTTGCGAAATGGCAAATGAGTGGAGCGGAGAAGGAATGAAAGACGATTCCGATCGTTTCGATGACAAGGCGGGTAGCGGCTCTCGTCCGCAAACGGCAATGGCTCGTCCGACGATGGTTATCGTTCCTATAACGTCAGCGATTTGCGCCGCGAGGAATTGCGTTCCGGCAATCATCAGCTCCTTCGCCGATTGCCGCGCCGTAAGTCATTTCTTTTCCGTGCACTCATCATCATTGCGGTGATTGCCGTCGTTGTAGTGGCATTGGTGCTTTCGCTCAGAACGTTTAAACACAATACAAAAGGTGCCCTTACCGACGATTCCGAAGTCACCACGGTCCAGGGCAAAACCAAGGCCCCGGAAACCGATGCGAACCAAATGAAGCAGGGCATCGAACAGCAGGCCGGAACTTGTGCCGGCGGGTGGATAGACGTTGATGTTTCCGGCCAATTGCCGGGTGCGAACGCCGCCTCGTTCTGCAAGACCACACAGGTCGCGTTCATCACGTTCCAGACCAAGGCCGCGGCGAGTATGGATGGGGACATGGTACGTTCGCAAGCGGCCAATGTCATTTCCAGTATGGCGGCAGCAAGGTTGATACCAACGATTTGCGTCTGCTCAGCAATGACTTGTGGATGGCCGTCGGCAACACCAAGGCGATGACGGCCTTGCAGCAGCAATGGGGCGGCAAGTTGGAGCCGGTTGACTCGAGTGATTCCGGTAAGTAGTTTCAGCTCAAATCTCTCGGCGAACAATGGCTGGTTGCCGTTGGGCTTCGTGCCTATCATGGTGTCTATGAGCGATGAAGCAGTGAATAGCGAATGTCTCGGCGAGCCAAGCGCAACGAACAGGGAGACGGCAATCAAGGTAACGGTGGCAACGGCTTGATTGGCCGCGAATCCGATGCCATTCCCGGTCGCTTTGGCGAGCCGATGGAGATTTCCCATGTGATTTATTCTCAGGGCGGCGGCAAGGCGCGTCCGACGCGTCCGATGTTCCTGTGCCTGCACGGCTGGGGTTCCAATAGCAGGATTTGGCTCAGATGATGCGCTACGTCGCTCCTGGCAACGACTATGTCTCCTTGCGTGCGCCGCTGGTGCTTCAGGCCGAGGGTCCGGGGAGTTCGGCAGCGGGTCTGGCGCGTATAGCTGGTTCCACGATGGCGTGCCGACCGGTGAAGACTTGGATCGTGACATTTTCGCGGCGGCCACGGCCGTCGACAACTGGGTCGGCGAGCATATCGACCCCGACCGCGAGCTGGTGCCGATTGGCTTCTCGCAGGGTGCGGCGCTCGCAATCCATCTGCTGCGCGTACATCCTGAGCGCTACCGCGCGGTTGCGGCGCTTTCCGGTTTCGTGGCGCCCGGTCAGGTTCCGGGCACAGCCCCGGCCGACGAACGGCTTGCAGGCATGGAAAAGCCTGTATTCTACGGTTATGGCGATCTCGATAACGTCCTGCCGAAGTACGAGATTTTCGGTGCCACCGCTTGGCTTGAGGAACACACGTGGCTGACGGTGACGGTGGAACTATCACCAACTCGACCACGCCGTAAGCCCCGCCGAATTCGCCGACCTCACTCAGTGGCTCCTCCTCAACAACATCTCCTCCGGCGTCGTCTGAAAATCGCTATTCGTCAAATATGGCTCGATATGTTCTTGATTGGCGGAAGACAGATGGCAAGAGATGACGGGAAGCTCGCTTGCAGTTCTGATTTTGGTTTAGCAGTTTACCCGGGCGTCGACCTGGCGAGCCGTTAAGCAAGAAGCCCTGTGGGCTTCTTGTAGGCGAGCTGAGCGCGCCCACGCGCGCGAAGGATGCAAGTTGAAATGAGTGTGGTTGCTAAGTTGGATACCTATTAAATTTCTGCCTCAGCATCGACCTGCATCACATACACATTCCGTCGCAAACTCTTGGCCTGATTACGTGTGATTTCCCCGGAATCGAGCATGCTCTGGATGACTTCAAGCTCGATCGAGTAGCTTTCATGCTTGGCCTCGTCGATCTGTGGGGCGGCCTTCGCGCGGCGGCAAGATCCTTGCGGCTGCGCAGCTGTGCCCGTGCTCGTTTGTAATCGCGCAGCAGCATCGAGCAGTATTCCGTTTGATAGGTGTCCGCGTGCATCTCCTCATAGAGCTTGGCGATGACGTAATCGATCGCATCGATCTGTGTGGAGCGCTGGTAGGAATACACCTCATCCTCATTGAGCATCGGAGCCGAATGGCGCAGCTTGTTGCTTGCACGCTTGGCCATCGAATGGAGTTGACGGCGCAATGCGTGGACGCGGCCGCTGATTTGCGAGACGGCACGATGCTTCGTCTTCTTGTCAGAAGCGTGACGCAACGCGTTCATGATCTGGTCCAGCATGCGTTCGCATGCTTCGATTTCCAGCTGCTGGTCGTGCTCGCTCATCTGTGTGTTGGCTTGGGTTTCCGCAAGCCGATCACGCACATAATCCTTTTCCCAATACAAGGCTTCGATCTGCAGACTCTCGAATTTCTCGATGTTGAAATCGCCCATGCGCTGGCGCAAACGGGTGATGCGGCTGTTGTAGGAATCGATGACAGGCATCACCGCATGGCGGTTGTCCTCGTTGACGCGGGCCGTGAGCTCCTTGACGGTGCGCGTCAGCTCCTCGATGGTGATTTCCTTGAGTTTCGCCGATTCCGCCTCGGTGTCTTGTGCCGGTGAGAGCAACGGCAGCATGAAGTTGGCTAGCAGCAGCGTCAGCACGATGACTCCGGCGGCGATGAAGATGAGTTCGTTGCGCATCGGGAACGCGTCGCCGGAAGCCACGGTGTAGGGGATGGTGAACATCAACGAAAGGGTGATGGTGCCCTTCGGGCCGCCGAAGGTCATCACCGCCGCATCGCGCAATGAGCGCGGCTTCAGTGTGACGCGTTTGCCGGTTTCGCGGTCGCGTGTGGGTGCCGCGATGAGCCAGACCCACAGGAAACGGATGGCGATGGCCGCGAAGGTGACCAGCAGAATGATGCTGATAAGAGCCACATTGCTGACGCTGTGGCTGACCCAGCTGGCGCGCATGGCGTCGGGCAGCTGCATGCCCAGCAGGATGAACACGGTGCCGTTGAGCACGAACGAGAGCACCGACCACACGCTGTTCGAAACAATGTTGGTGCGGGCCGCGTTGGGACCGATGCCCTTGTGGTCGAAGTGTACGGTCAGGCCGAAGGCGACCACTGCGAGAATGCCTGAGACGTGGGCAACGTCTTCGGCGCCCAGGAAGACGAGGAACGGCAGGAACAGCTCCATAAGGATGCGTGTGGTCATCGTCTCCCAGCCCAGTTGCCGGACCATAGTGAAGAGCCAGTTGACGATGAGGCCTGCGATGATGCCGATGACGATACCGCCGAAGAACGAGAACAGGAAGTCCTTGGTGGCGTTGGCCATCGAGAAGGAGCCGGTCACTGCGGCCAGGATCGAGAATTGGAAGCCGATGACGCCGGAAGCGTCGTTGAAGAGCGATTCACCAGTCAGGATTCCGGCCTGTTCCTTGGTAAACGAGGCTTCGCTGGAAAGCGAGGAGACCGCCACCGCGTCGGTCGGTCCGAGTGCAGCGCCTAGCGCGAACGCTGCCGCCAGCGGGATGACCGGCCACACCGCGTGCAGCATGAAGCCCACGACCGCCATGGTGCCCAACGCCAGGCCGATGGCCATGGGCAGTGAGAACTTCAGGGTTTTGAACAGCATTCGCTTGTCGATTTCGTGCGCTTCGAGATAGAGCAGCGGCGCGATGAACAGCACCATGAATAGTTCTGGGTTGAGTTTGATATGCGGAAAGATCGGCAGGAAAGTGAGAGCGACGCCGAGTGCGATTTGCACGAGCGGGGTCGATATTCGCGGGATGAACCGGCTGATGAACGAAGAGAGCACGACGGCCCCCAAGACAAAGAGGATCAGCTCAAGAATTTCCACGGATTATCGGTTCCTTTCGTAGGTCTGGTTGTCAGGCTTCGTTGCGATTTGGGCATGTGGACACAATATATACCCACTATATCGAACCGTTATTTCGTCATTATGCCGCCAGCTTCGCCGATTGCTTTTAGACTGGAATCATGGACATGGCAAGTATACGAGATGCGATGGGCGTGGCGTTGGATTTGGCGCATGAGGCGGCAGAGGCGGGCGAGGTGCCGGTTGGCGCGCTCGTGCTTGATGGTGATGGTGTGGTTATCGGCCGTGGTCGCAACCGTCGTGAGGTCGACGGCAATCCGCTCGCTCATGCAGAAGTGATGGCGATGGGCGAGGCCGCTGCTTCTCGCAAGGGTGCTGTCTCTCGTAAGGGCGCTGAATGCATATCGGAAGTCTCTGGTTCTCGGGAAAGTGCCGAACGCGTGTCGGAAGACGCTGTCTCTTGGAAAAGTACTGGGCACATGACAGAAGTTGGTGAGGTGTCGGCTGCCCACAATGGCAGCGGTCTGTCTACCGGTGCCAAGAACGCTTGGAATCTCGCCGATTGCACACTAGTTGTCACGCTTGAGCCATGCCCGATGTGCGCTGGAGCAGCACTGCAGGCCCACGTCGGCCGTATCGTGTTCGGCGCGTGGGACGCCAAGCTCGGCGCGTGCGGTTCGGTGTGGGATATTCCTCGTGACCCGCATGTTGGCGCTCGCCCTGAAGTCATCGGTGGTGTGCGAGAAAGCGAATGTGCGCAGTTGCTCACAGAGTTTTCTCTGTGAAGCGGTAGCGATGGTGCTTTCATCGCCAAAATAAATAGCTGGATATGCTATTTGCGCGGCAGTTTCGGCCCGATGCCGGGCGTAATCTTCAGCGCCGTCCAAGCGGAACGCAGCATAATGATAAAGAGGTAGGCCGCGAGCAGATACGAGCCCACCTTCGCCGAGATGAATGCGGCGATCCAGGCGCCCACGGGTGTGCCGCAAGCCGCCGCAATGCCAACGATAAGGCCGTCCTTGAGATGTACCAGCCCACGCTTCCAATTGGCGATGGTGCCGGTGATGGCGCTGGGAACATGGCCAAAAGCGAAGTGCCGCGTGCGATGAGGTCGCTCGCGCCGAAGAAGAGCGACAGCGCCGGCACGGTAACGGCCCCGCCGCCGATGCCCAAAAGCGCCGAAAGCATACCGATGAGCACGCCGAGCAGCACCAGCAGGATGCCTTTGATGACGGTGAGATGAATGCTCGAGTTACGTGAAGGCGTCAAAACCAGCTGGCTAACCACGACAAACGCCAGAAACGCGACGAAGAACCAGCGCAGGAACACTTCGGAAAGCCGCGAGAGCAACCAACTGCCGATTTGCGAGCCGATAATGGTGCCGATTACCATCAACAGCGCCGCAATCCAATCGACGTGCTCGCTCATCGCGTAGGAAACCACGCCGGAAATCGAAAGCGGGATGATAGCCGCCAGCGAGGTCGCCGCCGCGTGCCGTTGCGTCATGCCAAGCCACACGAGCGCGGGTACGATGATCGATCCGCCGCCGATGCCGAACAGCCCGGAGAAGAATCCGGCGATAAGGCCGACCGCAATCATGATGACGATTTGCTGTACCGGTCCGTGGCCCTGTGGGGTCGGAGCTTCTGCTGTCTCGTCGGCGCTTTTGGCACTTCCGGCGCTCGCCATCGTCGAGGCCATCGCGGAATCCGCCGTTGAGGCTGTTTCCGTTCGTGTTGTTGAATCAGCGTCGTGCATGTGCCCCTGTCCTGTCATATCCGTCCCTTGCCGTGTCGTCAGATCCATCGCTATCCCGTTTATTCAACAAGGGCCCAATATTCAATCGTTAATTGTCCATTCTAAGTTCGCCGTGCCGATTGGCGCAGATTGTCTTGCAATAAGACCCCGGCGGCAAACTGTGCGGCAAACGTTATTCTTTTGTCTAGTATTGGTAGCATTGTAACGCAACATTCCGCAAACCGTTCCCTTGCTTCAATTTGGTGCCTATACTGTAAATAGTGATATGCGTCCGTACGGCCGTTGATATCTGCACGGGCGCGCAGAGGGTAGTAGTCCCCGGAAGAGTGAAGGAGCATTCATGGCTCGTCTGATAATCGTTTCAAATAGGCTTCCTATGTCTTTGCACGCCAAAGCTGACGGCACATACGCGTTGAGCCAGAACGTCGGTGGGCTCGCCACCGCTATCGGCCCGTACCACAAGTCTCATCACGATTGCCTGTGGGTCGGCTGGAGCGGCATCGATCCGAAGACTCGCAGCAAAGAGGAAATCGACAAGATCAGCGACGAGTTCGTCAGCAACCGCTGCATTCCGGTGTTCCTCGACCAGGCGGAAATCGACGGTTATTATGCCGGCTATTCCAACGACACGTTGTGGCCGCTGTTCCATGATTTCGCCCACGAGGCCAAGTTCGATTCGTCGACCTGGAAGGTCTATCAGGAAGTCAACCAGAAATTCGCCGATACCATGGCCGATATGGTCAATCCCGACGACACCGTGTGGATTCAGGATTATCACCTCATGCTGCTGCCTGCCTTGTTGCGCGCGCGTTTCCCCAAGCTCAAAATCGGCTGGTTCCTTCACATTCCGTTCCCGAGCCCCGAGATTTTCCACCAGCTGCCTAATGGCAAGGATCTTCTCGAAGGTTTGATGGGCGCCGATTTGCTCGGTTTCCACACCGAGGATTTCTGCATGAACTTCCTCGCCTCGGTCCGTTCGCTGCTGCACACCGAAGTCGATAAGGACGGCCGTATTCCGGTTCAGAACGGCAATTCGCAACGGTTCGTTACGGTCGATGCTTTCCCCATCGGCATTGATTACGGCCTGTATCGCCGCAACGCGCATTCCAGCCTTGCGCAGGCCATGCGTCATGGCATCGAGGCTGTCAGCGGCAAGCGCACAAGACGAGTGAGCACCTCCCTTACTGCAGAATCCGAGGCAGCTGTCGAAGCCGGCGAGACTTGGAGCACCTACACTGAAGACGATCTTTCGGAAGTCAGGCTGGCGCAGTCCGCGGCAGCCAAGCGCGGCACCAAGGGCAACAAGGTCGTCGTCGTCTCCGTATCGCGCCTCGATTACACCAAGGGCCTTCCGGAGCGTTTGCGCGCCTTCGATCTGATGCTCAGCCGTTATCCTGAATGGGTCGGCCATGTTACCTATTACCTGCTGGCCACACCTTCGCGCGAGGACGTCGAGACGTATCGTCAGCTCAAGGATCAGGTCGATCAGTTGGTCGGCGAAATCAACGGCAAGTATTCACTGCTTTCGTGGACCCCAATCCATTACATCACCCGTTCGTTGCCCATCAAGCCGGTCTGCGGCATCTATACCGCAGGCGACGTCGCTTTGGTGACGCCATTGCGCGATGGTATGAACCTTGTGGCCAAGGAATACCTCGCCTCCCGCGACGGCAGGGATGGTGCGCTGGTGCTGTCCGACGAGTGCGGTGCGGCTCGCGAACTGACCGACGCCTTCATCGTCAACCCTTACGACACCGAGGCAGTGTGCGAGGCTTTGCATTCGGCCCTCGAGATCGGTTCCGGCGAGGCCAAACGCCGCAACGCCGAATGCAGGCCCGCCTGAAATACCGTACTGCAAGTCTGTGGAGCACCGAGTTCCTGAGCACCCTACGTCAGGTCAGCGATCCGCGCATGGCCGATCGCCGTTTGCAGAGCGCCCAGCGTGACCTTTTGGTCCATCAGTGGGGTCAGTCCGGTCGCAAGCTGGTTCTGTGCGATTACGACGGCACCCTCACTCAGCTGGTGCGTACCCCTGGCCGCGCGAAGCCTACGCGTCGTCTGCTCGCCTTGCTGCGGCAGGTCGGCTCCATTCCCGACGTTGATTTGTATATCGTTTCCGGCCGTACCCAAGAGACGATGGAGGAGTGGTTTGGCGATTTGCCAGTCGGTCTCATCGCTGAGCATGGCGCATGGCGCAGCGAGCCCGTGGCCTCCGATGCTGCCAGTTCCAAGCGCACGTGGAAGCGCGCCAAAGGCATGCCCGACCCCGAAGAATGGCGCCCGATTATCGAGACCATCATGAACAAGTCGGTCGCGCGCGCGTCCCGAATCGTTCATCGAGCACAAGTCGACGGATTTGGCATGGCATTATCGTATGAGCGATCAGAAGCTCGCCAAGGATCAGCGCGA
This sequence comes from Bifidobacterium sp. ESL0682, assembly GCF_029392815.1. Lineage (GTDB taxonomy): Bacteria > Actinomycetota > Actinomycetes > Actinomycetales > Bifidobacteriaceae > Bifidobacterium. Next base: position 135,019 of record NZ_CP113942.1, read on the forward strand.
GCGCCTGGTCGCCGAGCTAGAGAAGATCTGCCCGCAATATGATCTCATGGTCATGCGTAACGCCAAAGTCATCGAGGTTTGCCCGGCGAATGTGAGCAAGGGCCAGGCTGTAGATCCCTTGCTGCGTTCCGGTTGTTACGATTTCGTGTTGGCTTTGGGCGATGACACCACCGATGAGACGATGTTTGCTTCCGTCATGTGTGCTGCTGGCAACCATGCGGAGCCGCGCAGTGTCGTTGACACAGAGCAAGAGCCTGCTTCCTCAGATGCTGCCGATAGCAATACTCAGTCAGACGGCAAGTCCTTGACTGGTTGGGCCATCAAAGTCGGCGCCGGTGATACCAAGGCTCGTTCCCGCATCGCCACCCCGACCGACACAGCGCGTCTGCTGGGTTACCTGGTGGCCGAGTCCGAGGCGGTGGCCGCCGGCTCTACTCCTGAGCTTGATGCCAAGGCAAAGCCTGAGATTGCGAACAAGCCCAAGTCCAAGGCTTCGAAATCTAAGCGTGCGGTCAAAGCCAAAAAGTAATTTCACGTTTTTGGACATTGTGCCGTCTCGTCTTATGCTCTCGTCGTACAATTCCCGTATGAAACAAGAGGACGTTGTCAAAGCACTGCAGCACGATCACGCGGCCGAGTTGAAGAAGGCCGCCCAAAGACTCGAAGGCACCGCTCGCCATACGAGCATTATGCCTTCACCGGTCCTTTCTGAGGCTACTGGCCATGAGATTCTTCTGAAGCCGGAGAATCTTCAGGTCACCGGTTCTTTCAAGATTCGTGGCGCTTACAACAAGATTGCCTCGCTGTCCGATGAGGACCTAGCTCGAGGCATCGTCACTGCTTCTGCTGGCAACCATGCGCAAGGTGTCGCCTATGCCGCCCGTGAGCGTGGCGCAAAGGCCACCATCGTCATGCCCGAAAGCACCCCGCCGCTGAAGGTAGACGCAACAAAGTCCTATGGCGCCAACGTGGTTCTACACGGCAATCTGTTCGATGATGCCGCCGAATACGCCTCCGAACTGTCCAAGCGCGACGGTCTGATTTATGTCCATCCATTCGACGATTACGAAGTGCTTTGCGGCCAGGGCACCATCGGTCTCGAGATTCTCCAGGATGTCCCCAACGTCACCGATGTTGTCGTCCCGTTGGGCGGTGGCGGCTTGGGTGCAGGTGTGGCGCTCGCCATCAAGACTTTCAAACCTGACGTCCGCGTCATCGGCGCGATTCCCGAAGGATCGCCTGCCTTCAAGAACTCCTTCGCTGCTGGCACGGTCGTTCCCGCCGATAAGGTGGTCACTTCTGCCGAAGGTGTCGCAGTCGGCCATCCCGGTGACCTCACCTTCGCGATTTTGAATGAATATCTCGATGATCTTGTCACCGTCTCCGAACGTGACATTAACGAGATGATCCTCCTAATGATGGAGAAGCACAAGCTGGTGGTCGAAGCCGCTGGCGCTGTCTCGCTCGCTGCGCTTGAACATCTGAGTCTGCGCTCGCGGGTCTTCGCCAGCGCTCAAGGCAAGCACGTCATCGTCCCGATTATCTCCGGTGGCAACATCGACACCGTCACCATCGGCGCGGTCATCCAAAAGGGCATGATCGCCCGCGGTCGCATCATGAATTTCGAGGTCGAGCTTCCCGACACCCCGGGCCAGCTAGTCAAAGTCGCGCAAGTCCTGGCCGATGCCCGTGCCAACGTCATCGAGCTCAATCACGACCAGTTCAAGGCCTCTGGCCACTACACCGATTCAGTCTCCCTAGGCGTCACCGTAGAAACCAACGGCCCCGACCACATCGCCCAAGTCCTCAAGGCCCTAAAAGCCGCCGGTTTCGATCCGAAGCGCGTCTACTGATGCATACCTATAAAGGTATAACGGCCGAATGATTGATGAGGTTGCACCCAAGATTGCTGCATTGCTATATGTGTCGGTATTGTTGTTCGCAAATTACGCGTCTTTGAGTTAAATCAGCGCCTATATATAAATTGTCCGTGTGCTTTCACTTCAATCGGAAAGTACACGGACAATTTATATATATAGGAGTCGCTACTTCTGTGCTTCAGCAATGGTTTCGTCCACCAATTCAGGCAGTGCCTTGGCAATGTCGTCATGAATGAGTCGCGTGGCGATATTGTCATATTGCGTACGCCCCATATTCATAATGGTCATCGGTACCCCGGCCTGTACAGCTGTCGGTGCCAGCGAAGCGGCAGGAAAAACCTCAAGCGTCGAGCCGATCACCCAGAACTCGTCCGCCTTGGTCACCCGTGCCATCGATTTCTCCATGGCCCCTTCCGGCAGCATCTCGCCGAAGTAAACCACGTCGGTTTTAATCAGTCCGTTGCAGGTCATGTTCCCGCTATACGGCAGCTTGCGGTGGCAATGCGGATCAGGCTCATTGTCGAGATTGTTCATAATGTCGGCCGTCTTGTATTCGGCATGGCATTTCATGCAGTGCGAAGTGCCGATAGTTCCATGCAAATTGACGATGAGATCGCTCGAATTCCCAGCTTTTTCATGTAGCGCGTCAAAGTTCTGCGTGGCCAGCAGCATCAGCAGTCCAGCCTTTTCCAGCTTGACCAGCGCTTTGTGAGCCTCGCCCGGCTGCGCGTTCCACACCGGTGACGCCTTCTGCCAAGCCCACGAGTACTCACGTGCCTTCTTGTCACTCATAAACGCATCAATGTCATAGACGCTCATTTGGTCGGGGTGCTTGGTCCAAACCCCATCCGGCCCGCGAAAGTCCGGAATCCCCGCCGAAGTGGAAATGCCAGCTCCAGTCAATACCGCAATTTTTTTAGTCATGTATAACAGTGTAATCTCTGGTCGCAGCGCATCGAATGAAAACGCAAAACCTTCGCCCCGCTCCTCTATATTCCCGTTGCGAATTCTCGGTTATACGACACGGTTATCCTCCTGACTCCGAGGCAGGTCCCTCTATATATTCCTGTTGTGAATTCTTGGGTAGGGTAAGTCTCTATGTTCCCGTTGCAAATTTCTGGCGCAGGGCAGGTCTCTATATTTATTGCGTTGATTCCAATTACCTCATTTCTTGTGGGAACCATTAATAAGACCATTTCTGTGGCGGGCCGATGGGCTTGTAGGAGCGATTTTGCTTGAAAGAAGCATATATAGATGAACTAATTATTGGTTTATCTCAAAATGTAAGACGATACGATAAGTAATGGGCCTTTGAAACCGTTTGGTTTTCGTTATCGGTACGCAAACACGCCGTAAAAAAGAATTACATGGATTTGATTCTTGCTTTTTGTGGTCTAAAATAACGCGTAGAGGCGCAAAAGCGCCCGTGATGACACGCCGAAAGAACCGCATCATTGCAACGGTTCTTAACGTTTTTGCACCCTCTGACTTGCGCGATATCGGTTTATCGCGTATATTTATTTCTCTTGGCTGCTCAGCACGACAGCTTCTCTCCAAAGAGTTGAGGTTGTTTGTTGGTGTGGTGGTGGTTTGAGAACTCAAGAGTGTGTCTGTACTACTTTTTATTGTAAAGCTTTTTTGATTGCCAGTTCGGCGCGTGCCTCGTTTGGGGTGCCCTGGGGGCTTAATTCGTGTCGAGGTTTTTAGTGTGGACCATTCCCCCTTATGGAATGGTTCCGTCAATTATTATGTAGAGCCTTTGATTAAGGCTCTCTGCAATTTTTTTGTGGAGGGTTCGATTCTGGCTCAGGATGAACGCTGGCGGCGTGCTTAACACATGCAAGTCGAACGGGATCCATGGTGCTTGCACCGTGGTGAGAGTGGCGAACGGGAGAGTAATGCGTGACCAACCTGCCCCATGTTTCGGAATAGCTCCTGGAAACGGGTGGTAATGCCGGATGTTCCGCGTGATCGCATGTGATCGCGGGAAAGGGTTACCGACATGGGATGGGGTCGCGTCCTATCAGCTGAGTGTTGGCGGGGCAACGGCCCACCAAGGCTTCGACGGGTAGCCGGCCTGAGAGGGCGACCGGCCTCATTGGGACTGAGATACGGCCCAGACTCCTACGGGAGGCAGCAGTGGGGAATATTGCACAATGGGGGAACCCTGATGCAGCGACGCCGCGTGCGGGATGAAGGCCTTCGGGTTGTAAACCGCTTTTGTTGGGGAGCAAGCGAGAGTGAGTGTACCCTTCGAATAAGCGCCGGCTAACTACGTGCCAGCAGCCGCGGTAATACGTAGGGCGCAAGCGTTATCCGGATTTATTGGGCGTAAAGAGCTCGTAGGCGGTTCGTCGCGTCTGGTGTGAAAGCCCATCGCTTAACGATGGGTCTGCGCCGGATACGGGCGGGCTTGAGTGCAGTAGGGGAGACTGGAATTCCCGGTGTAACGGTGGAATGTGTAGATATCGGGAAGAACACCAATGGCGAAGGCAGGTCTCTGGGCTGTTACTGACGCTGAGGAGCGAAAGCGTGGGGGCGAGCGAACAGGATTAGATACCCTGGTAGTCCACGCCGTAAACGGTGGATGCTGGATGTGGGGCCCATTCCACGGGTTCCGCGTCGGAGCTAACGCGTTAAGCATCCCGCCTGGGGAGTACGGCCGCAAGGCTAAAACTCAAAGAAATTGACGGGGGCCCGCACAAGCGGCGGAGCATGCGGATTAATTCGATGCAACGCGAAGAACCTTACCTGGGCTTGACATGTTCCGGATCGCCTCAGAGATGGGGTTTCCCTTCGGGGCCGGTTCACAGGTGGTGCATGGTCGTCGTCAGCTCGTGTCGTGAGATGTTGGGTTAAGTCCCGCAACGAGCGCAACCCTCGCCTTGTGTTGCCAGCGGGTTATGCCGGGAACTCACAAGGGACCGCCGGGGTCAACTCGGAGGAAGGTGGGGATGACGTCAGATCATCATGCCCCTTACGTCCAGGGCTTCACGCATGCTACAATGGCCGGTACAACGGGATGCGACATGGCGACATGAGCGGATCCCTTAAAACCGGTCTCAGTTCGGATTGGAGTCTGCAACCCGACTCCATGAAGGCGGAGTCGCTAGTAATCGCGGATCAGCAACGCCGCGGTGAATGCGTTCCCGGGCCTTGTACACACCGCCCGTCAAGTCATGAAAGTGGGCAGCACCCGAAGCCGGTGTCCGAACCCTTGTGGGCGGAGCCGTCTAAGGTGAGGCTCGTGATTGGGACTAAGTCGTAACAAGGTAGCCGTACCGGAAGGTGCGGCTGGATCACCTCCTTTCTACGGAGAATTCAGGATGCTGTTTGGCATCCGGTGTCGGGCCTGCCGGGGATGTTCCCTGGTGTGGTCCTGCTGGTGTGGAAAAGATCAAGGATGACAACTTTGCATATCAGTGGTATGGGCATGCTTTTGGGCTCCCGGATCGCCACCCCGGCCGTTTGGCCGGTGCGATTCGATGCCCTTCGCTGAAGGTGACCCCGGATGGGGTTCCGGATGCGTCGGTCTGCGTGGTGGCTTGAGAACTGGATAGTGGACGCGAGCAAGATTTGATTCTTGCTTTGTTAGATGCAATTTTTAAGACCGGTCTCCGATTCTTTTGAATCTGGGGATTTGGTCGATCGTTTTGTGATCATTCATAGTGTGATGATGTGTTGTCCAGAGTTTTTCGCAGAGGTCCTTGCGGCATGCAGCCTGTTTGTGTGGGTGTGTGTTGCTGGTAAGGGCGTATGGTGGATGCCTTGGCAGACAGTACCGATGAAGGACGTGTGGGGCCGCGATAGGCCTCGGGGAGCCGCCGACAGGGCTTTGATCCGAGGATTTCCGAATGGGGAGACCCGCCGGCCGTATGGGCCGGCACCGCATTCGTGCGGGGGTACGCAGGGAAGTGAAACATCTCAGTACCTGCAGGAAAGGATATTCCGTGAGTAGTGGCGAGCGAAAGCGGATCAGGCCAAACCGGCCGCGTGTGATAGCCTCCAGGCGTTGCGCGGACGGTGTTGTGGGGCCTGGTGCCCGGATGCTGGAGCGTCCGGCGGAAGTCATAAAACAGCGTGCTAGGCGAACGGGATTGAATTCCCGGCCGTAGAGGGTGATGGCCCCGTAGCCGGTCGCGCGCTGCCTTCCGATCCAGGTTCCCAAGTAGCACGGGACTCGTGGAATCCCGTGTGAATCCGCCCAGACCGTTGGGTAAGCCTAGATATGACTGTCTGACCGATAGCGAACGAGTACCGTGAGGGAAAGGTGAAAAGCACCCCGGGAGGGGAATGAAATAGTTTCTGAAACCGTGCGCCTACGAACCGTCGGAGCCTCCTTGAGGGGTGACGGCGTGCCTATCGAAAAATGAGTCTGCGAGTCAGTGGCAAGTGGCGAGGCTAACCCGTCGTGGGGGAGCCGTAGCGAAGGCGAGTCTCAAAAGGCGTTTGAGTCGCTTGTCCTGGACCCGAAGCGGGATGATCTAGCCCTGAGCAGGTTGAAGCGCGGGTAAGACCGCGTGGAGGACCGGACCCACCTAGGTTGAAAACTGGGGGGGATGACTTGGGGCTAGGGGTGAAAGGCCAATCAAATTCCGTGATAGCTGGTTCTCTCCGAAATGCATTTAGGTGCAGCGTCGTGTGGTTCGCCCGGGGGTAGAGCTACTGGATGCCTGAGGGCGCGTATCGCGTACCGAAGGCAACCAAACTCCGAATACCCGTGGCGCTATAGCGCGGCAGTGAGTCGGCGGGGGATAAGCTCCGTCGTCGAAAGGGAAACAGCCCAGATCGTCGTCTAAGGTCCCGAAGCGCGTGCTAAGTGGGAAAGGATGTGGAGTCGCATAGACAGCCAGGAGGTTGGCTCAGAAGCAGCCACCCTTGAAAGAGTGCGTAACAGCTCACTGGTCTAGTGGTTCCGCGCCGACAATGTAGCGGGGCTCAAGCACGCCACCGAAGACGCGGCAGCGTCCGTTTGGACGCTGGGTAGGAGAGCGTTCCGTATGGGGTGAAGCGGCGGCGTAAGCCGGCCGTGGACCGTGCGGAAGCGAGAATGCAGACATGAGTAGCGAAAGACGGGTGAGGATCCCGTCCGCTGGATGACCAAGGGTTCCGGGGCCACGTTCATCGTCCCCGGGTGAGTCGGGTCCTAAGGCGAGGCCGACAGGCGTAGTCGAATGGACGAACGGGTTGATATTCCCGTACCGGCGCAGGACCGTCCGGACCGAAAGTCGGGTACTAACCTCCCGCCGCATTGATGGCTCCCTTCGGGGTGCCGGATGTGTGGTGGTTGGGACAGACCTTCCGGTAGGTCAGCACAGGAGTGACGCAATGGAAGAGCCGGCCGCGGCGGTGGTAGTCCGTGGTCAAGCGTGCAGCCCGTACCGTAGGCAAATCCGCGGTGCAACAGGGCGAGGCGCGATGATGGGGCCCGTTGGGGCCGAATCCGGTGGTTTCCGTTGCCGAGAAAAGCTTCGGTGTGAGGGCCTGCGGCGCCCGTACCGCAAACCGACACAGGTGGTCAGGTAGAGAATACCAAAGCGATCGAGCGAATCCTGGTCAAGGAACTCGGCAAATCACTCCCGTGCCTTCGGTATAAGGGAGACCCCCTGCGGTGAAGGGCCTTGCGCCCGGAGCTGCGGGGGTGGCACAGACCAGGGGGTAGCGACTGTTTACCAAAAACACAGGTGCATGCGAAGGCGCAAGCCGCTGTATATGCACTGACGCCTGCCCGGTGCCGGAAGGTTAAGAGGATCCGTCATCCCGACTCGTTCGGGGGCAGCGGTGAATTCAAGCCCCGGTAAACGGCGGTGGTAACTATAACCATCCTAAGGTAGCGAAATTCCTTGTCGGGTAAGTTCCGACCTGCACGAATGGCGTAACGACTTCCCCACTGTCTCGACCAGGAGCTCGGCGAAATTGCAGTACGAGTAAAGATGCTCGTTAAGCGCAGAAGGACGAAAAGACCCCGGGACCTTTACTATACCTTGGTATTGTCATTAGGTGAAAACTGTGTAGCATAGGCGGGAGGCTTCGAGCACGGGCGCCAGCCCGTGTGGAGCCGAAAGGTGAAATACCGCTCTGTTCTCATTTGATGTCTAACCTCGACACGTCATCCGTGTCAGGGACAGTGCCTGGCGGGTAGTTTAACTGGGGCGGTTGCCTCCCAAAGGATAACGGAGGCGCTCAAAGGTCCGCTCAGCCCGGTTGGCAATCGGGTGTTGAGTGCAATCGCACAAGCGGGCTTGACTGTGAGACTGACGGGTCGAGCAGGGACGAAAGTCGGAGATAGTGATCCGGTGCCGGCGCACGGGCGCGGCATCGCTCAACGGATAAAAGGTACCCCGGGGATAACAGGCTGATCATTCCCAAGAGTCCATATCGACGGGATGGTTTGGCACCTCGATGTCGGCTCGTCGCATCCTGGGGCTGTAGCAGGTCCCAAGGGTTCGGCCGTTCGCCGATTAAAGCGGCACGCGAGCTGGGTTCAGAACGTCGTGAGACAGTTTGGTCTCTATCCTCTGCGCTCGTTGGAATATTGAGGAGACCTGCCCATAGTACGAGAGGACCTGGGTGGACGAACCTCTGGTATGCCGGTTGTCACGCCAGTGGCACGGCCGGTTGGCTACGTTCGGAAGGGATAACCGCTGAAAGCATCTAAGCGGGAAGCCTGCTCCGAGATCAGTATTCCTTAGGGGCTTTGACCCCTTGTAGGCCCCAGGTCAGAACACCTGGTTGATAGGCCGGACGTGGAAGCCCCGCGAGGGGTGGAGCCGACCGGTACTAACGGCCGAAAGGCAATCACACTTCCATCCTTCCGGATGGGACGTGAGGCATCTTCTGCGAATGACATCAGACAGCACTAGCGCTGTGGTGACACGACTCGATTCAATGCATCCAACCGCGTCCGCTTTCCGGTTCCCGAGCCGCCACTTCCCGCGGTTCCTCGTGTTCCGTGTATAATATAAGATTTGCGGCGGCCATAGCCCAGGGGAGACGCCCGGTCCCATTCCGAACCCGGAAGCTAAGGCCTGGCGGCGATGGTACTGCACCCGATAGGGTGTGGGAGAGTAGCCCGCCGCCGCATCACACTTCAGCAAGGACCCCATGGTCGAGCCTCACGGCTCCCATGGGGTCCTTCGCATACCCGGGGGAAACCACACGGACAGGGACGACAGCCCGACACGGACGCGGACGGCGCCATATCCCACACATACACACATGCGTATGTTACACTGGAATCAAACGTACCTGAACAACGTACGCTAATGAAAACTCCGGAACCAGGAACACAGGTGGACATCATGGAAACATATACACCCACGGCCGCGAGGAAGAATCTGTATCAGATCCTCAAAGACGTCAACATCCAACGAGAGCCTATCGTCATTTCTCCGGCAAGGGGCAACAAGGATGAAGAAGCCGTAGTTGTAAACCGCGCTGATTGGAATTCGATTATGGAAACGTTATATCTGGAGAATACCGGTACGCTTGCCACTGCTGAAGAACGTCGCAACGACAACAGCGGAATCACGGATATTGATGATATCGATTGGGATACGCTGTGACCTATCGCGTTGTCATCAAAAATTCGGCTAAAGCGGATCTTAAAAAACTAAAGCGTTCACATCTTCAGCAGTCATTTATGGAAGTTGTTGCGGATTTAAAATCCGATCCCTATCAGCCGACTCAATCATTCGAGAAGCTTCAGCCAACCAGTCGAGGGTTGTATTCGCGCAGGATTAACAGTCAGCATCGTGTGGTCTACGATATCAATGACGATGCGCAGACGGTAACGATTTATGCAGCCTGGAGTCATTACGAATAGTGGTATTGAGATTGCAATGCACTGCAGTACTGTATCTTTCGCAAAGCCAGGACTTCGCATGTGTTGCAGCCTTCGTGCCATGGCTCTTCCAGATGTACACGATAGCTTATAGTCAAGCTTGATCTAAGTGAACCTTGAGTTGCTGGTGCCTTGCCTACTTCCGGGTGGAGTAGTACGGGGCTGATTCATGGTTATCGAGCGACAAAACATAAATCGATATTTATGCTCGCATTGCGATAATACTGGTATCGATAATACTGGTTCAAGGTTGCCTATTCGGTGGCGTACTTACTCTGCAGTTCCAGAACTTTGAGAGATTGATACAGATTCAAAGCTCTCTAGGTAACTACTAACGGGGAATTATTAAAACTTCAATTTGGATTTTAAAAATCTATCGAACATAATGTCCCTTATCGGCAAAAGCAGATAAATTTTATGATTTCATTAGGATTCCGCAAACTTCGACTCGCACTAACCCGAGGTTGAAATGAGGGTTTGAGAGACCTGAGCATACTGTCCTATGCAATTCCTCAAGCTCGATGTCGAAACTTTCCGATCTCTTCCGTCTAAGTTGACGCTCATTCTAAAATTATCGGTAACGGGTAGGAACTGGAAAATCGAGGATCCTGAAGACCAAACCCGTATAGCAAGTGAAGTGCAGTCCTTCAGAATTTGACTTCGCTATAATGGGTTTACCTGTGGCCAAGTGGTCGCGATATGTTCAAAGAAGGAGCATTCCAATGAGTGGACGTTTAGCAGGCAAAGTGGCTGTTATTACCGGTGCAGGATCAGGTATGGGCGCGCAGATGGCTCGGTTATTTGCGAAAGAAGGCGCCAGCATAGTCGGGACTGATATCAACAAGGACCGTCTTGAATCGGTAAAAGAAGAGGTCATTCAAGCTGGCGGCAAAATGATTACCGCAATTGCAGATGTCTCGAAAGAGAATGATATTCAGACCATGTTCGATACCGCACGTTCCGAATATGGCTGTTTTGACATCGTGGTCAATAATGCCGGCATTATGGATAACATGAGTCCGGTGGGAGAAGTCACCGATGAGATGTGGAAACGAGTTTTTGCCATCAATGTGGATAGCGTCATGTACTCCATGAGAGAAGCAATTCATGAATTCCTACCGCGGAAGAAGGGCGCGATACTCAACATCGCTTCAGTCGGAGGAACTAATGGAGGACGCGCGGGAGCGGCATATACCGCTTCGAAACATGCAGTAGTTGGACTGACAAAGAACACCGCATTCATGTATGAAAAAGAAGGGATTCGCGTCAATGCTATCGCGCCAGGTGGCATTAAAACCAATATTGCCGAATCCATGAAAGGCATAAGCCAGTTTGGAATGGAACGGCAGAAGACCGGTATGGGATTGATGCCTGATATCGGTTCAGTGGAATCGATCGCCCAGACGGCGCTGTTCTTGGTCTCCGACGAAGCAGATTATGTAAATGGCGCAGTCATACCGGTTGATGGCGGTTGGACCACATTCTAACGATCAGAATAAAAGAAAAGAAGACATCGCAGTTCTACGACTTGGAGGCGGTTTTCTTTTCAATGGTTGAGTTGAAACTATGTCGCCGAATCTCATGTATTAATAGCCGCTATTGATACTGGGTTCGGTGACATTGTGGAATCGCGGTCTAAATATGAGAAGGACTGTTTGCTATCGAGGATTTGAGTATCCGCAGAAAATAGAATGGCACTGACGACACGCCAATAAGGAATTGAACGATATATTTTTAGGCTATTTTTCGTAATCGTAATGAGGATAAGAGGGATTGGAATGCCTAGTATGTGTTATTTCGACACGCCGGAAGAACGTTGAAATTTCACCGAATTTTGACTATTTGTTCGAATAGGACTTGCATAAGGAGGCAACCTCGTGTAAGTTATCTACTTGCTGCCTGACAGCGACAACAAATCTTCGAGATTGATTGAAGTGTTGGTGTGGTGGTGGTTTGAGAACTCAAGAGTGTGTCTGTACTACTTTTTATTGTAAAGCTTTTTTGATTGCCAGTTCGGCGCGTGCCTCGTCTGGGGTGCCCTGGGGGCTTAATTCGTGTCGAGGTTTTTAGTGTGGACCATTCCCCTTATGGAATGGTTCCGTCAATTATTATGTAGAGCCTTTGATTAAGGCTCTCTGCAATTTTTTTGTGGAGGGTTCGATTCTGGCTCAGGATGAACGCTGGCGGCGTGCTTAACACATGCAAGTCGAACGGGATCCATGGTGCTTGCACCGTGGTGAGAGTGGCGAACGGGAGAGTAATGCGTGACCAACCTGCCCCATGTTCCGGAATAGCTCCTGGAAACGGGTGGTAATGCCGGATGTTCCGCGTGATCGCATGTGATCGCGGGAAAGGGTTACCGACATGGGATGGGGTCGCGTCCTATCAGCTTGTTGGCGGGGCAACGGCCCACCAAGGCTTCGACGGGTAGCCGGCCTGAGAGGGCGACCGGCCTCATTGGGACTGAGATACGGCCCAGACTCCTACGGGAGGCAGCAGTGGGGAATATTGCACAATGGGGGAACCCTGATGCAGCGACGCCGCGTGCGGGATGAAGGCCTTCGGGTTGTAAACCGCTTTTGTTGGGGAGCAAGCGAGAGTGAGTGTACCCTTCGAATAAGCGCCGGCTAACTACGTGCCAGCAGCCGCGGTAATACGTAGGGCGCAAGCGTTATCCGGATTTATTGGGCGTAAAGAGCTCGTAGGCGGTTCGTCGCGTCTGGTGTGAAAGCCCATCGCTTAACGATGGGTCTGCGCCGGATACGGGCGGGCTTGAGTGCAGTAGGGGAGACTGGAATTCCCGGTGTAACGGTGGAATGTGTAGATATCGGGAAGAACACCAATGGCGAAGGCAGGTCTCTGGGCTGTTACTGACGCTGAGGAGCGAAAGCGTGGGGAGCGAACAGGATTAGATACCCTGGTAGTCCACGCCGTAAACGGTGGATGCTGGATGTGGGGCCCATTCCACGGGTTCCGCGTCGGAGCTAACGCGTTAAGCATCCCGCCTGGGGAGTACGGCCGCAAGGCTAAAACTCAAAGAAATTGACGGGGGCCCGCACAAGCGGCGGAGCATGCGGATTAATTCGATGCAACGCGAAGAACCTTACCTGGGCTTGACATGTTCCGGATCGCCTCAGAGATGGGGTTTCCCTTCGGGGCCGGTTCACAGGTGGTGCATGGTCGTCGTCAGCTCGTGTCGTGAGATGTTGGGTTAAGTCCCGCAACGAGCGCAACCCTCGCCTTGTGTTGCCAGCGGGTTATGCCGGGAACTCACAAGGGACCGCCGGGGTCAACTCGGAGGAAGGTGGGGATGACGTCAGATCATCATGCCCCTTACGTCCAGGGCTTCACGCATGCTACAATGGCCGGTACAACGGGATGCGACATGGCGACATGGAGCGGATCCCTTAAAACCGGTCTCAGTTCGGATTGGAGTCTGCAACCCGACTCCATGAAGGCGGAGTCGCTAGTAATCGCGGATCAGCAACGCCGCGGTGAATGCGTTCCCGGGCCTTGTACACACCGCCCGTCAAGTCATGAAAGTGGGCAGCACCCGAAGCCGGTGTCCGAACCCTTGTGGGCGGAGCCGTCTAAGGTGAGGCTCGTGATTGGGACTAAGTCGTAACAAGGTAGCCGTACCGGAAGGTGCGGCTGGATCACCTCCTTTCTACGGAGAATTCAGGATGCTGTTTGGCATCCGGTGTCGGGCCTGCCGGGGATGTTCCCTGGTGTGGTCCTGCTGGTGTGGAAAAGATCAAGGATGACAACTTTGCATATCAGTGGTATGGGCATGCTTTTGGGCTCCCGGATCGCCACCCCGGCCGTTTGGCCGGTGCGATTCGATGCCCTTCGCTGAAGGTGACCCCGGATGGGGTTCCGGATGCGTCGGTGCGTGGTGGCTTGAGAACTGGATAGTGGACGCGAGCAAGATTTGATTCTTGCTTTGTTAGATGCAATTTTTAAGACCGGTCTCCGATTCTTTTGAATCTGGGGATTTGGTCGATCGTTTTGTGATCATTCATAGTGTGATGATGTGTTGTCCAGAGTTTTTCGCAGAGGTCCTTGCGGCATGCAGCCTGTTTGTGTGGGTGTGTGTTGCTGGTAAGGGCGTATGGTGGATGCCTTGGCAGACAGTACCGATGAAGGACGTGTGGGGCCGCGATAGGCCTCGGGGAGCCGCCGACAGGGCTTTGATCCGAGGATTTCCGAATGGGGAGACCCGCCGGCCGTATGGGCCGGCACCGCATTCGTGCGGGGGTACGCAGGGAAGTGAAACATCTCAGTACCTGCAGGAAAGGATATTCCGTGAGTAGTGGCGAGCGAAAGCGGATCAGGCCAAACCGGCCGCGTGTGATAGCCTCCAGGCGTTGCGCGGACGGTGTTGTGGGGCCTGGTGCCCGGATGCTGGAGCGTCCGGCGGAAGTCATAAAACAGCGTGCTAGGCGAACGGGATTGAATTCCCGGCCGTAGAGGGTGATGGCCCCGTAGCCGGTCGCGCGCTGCCTTCCGATCCAGGTTCCCAAGTAGCACGGGACTCGTGGAATCCCGTGTGAATCCGCCCAGACCGTTGGGTAAGCCTAGATATGACTGTCTGACCGATAGCGAACGAGTACCGTGAGGGAAAGGTGAAAAGCACCCCGGGAGGGGAATGAAATAGTTTCTGAAACCGTGCGCCTACGAACCGTCGGAGCCTCCTTGAGGGGTGACGGCGTGCCTATCGAAAAATGAGTCTGCGAGTCAGTGGCAAGTGGCGAGGCTAACCCGTCGTGGGGAGCCGTAGCGAAGGCGAGTCTCAAAAGGCGTTTGAGTCGCTTGTCCTGGACCCGAAGCGGGATGATCTAGCCCTGAGCAGGTTGAAGCGCGGGTAAGACCGCGTGGAGGACCGGACCCACCTAGGTTGAAAACTGGGGGGATGACTTGGGGCTAGGGGTGAAAGGCCAATCAAATTCCGTGATAGCTGGTTCTCTCCGAAATGCATTTAGGTGCAGCGTCGTGTGGTTCGCCCGGGGGTAGAGCTACTGGATGCCTGAGGGCGCGTATCGCGTACCGAAGGCAACCAAACTCCGAATACCCGTGGCGCTATAGCGCGGCAGTGAGTCGGCGGGGGATAAGCTCCGTCGTCGAAAGGGAAACAGCCCAGATCGTCGTCTAAGGTCCCGAAGCGCGTGCTAAGTGGGAAAGGATGTGGAGTCGCATAGACAGCCAGGAGGTTGGCTCAGAAGCAGCCACCCTTGAAAGAGTGCGTAACAGCTCACTGGTCTAGTGGTTCCGCGCCGACAATGTAGCGGGGCTCAAGCACGCCACCGAAGACGCGGCAGCGTCCGTTTGGACGCTGGGTAGGAGAGCGTTCCGTATGGGGTGAAGCGGCGGCGTAAGCCGGCCGTGGACCGTGCGGAAGCGAGAATGCAGACATGAGTAGCGAAAGACGGGTGAGGATCCCGTCCGCTGGATGACCAAGGGTTCCGGGGCCACGTTCATCGTCCCCGGGTGAGTCGGGTCCTAAGGCGAGGCCGACAGGCGTAGTCGAATGGACGAACGGGTTGATATTCCCGTACCGGCGCAGGACCGTCCGGACCGAAAGTCGGGTACTAACCTCCCGCCGCATTGATGGCTCCCTTCGGGGTGCCGGATGTGTGGTGGTTGGGACAGACCTTCCGGTAGGTCAGCACAGGAGTGACGCAATGGAAGAGCCGGCCGCGGCGGTGGTAGTCCGTGGTCAAGCGTGCAGCCCGTACCGTAGGCAAATCCGCGGTGCAACAGGGCGAGGCGCGATGATGGGGCCCGTTGGGGCCGAATCCGGTGGTTTCCGTTGCCGAGAAAAGCTTCGGTGTGAGGGCCTGCGGCGCCCGTACCGCAAACCGACACAGGTGGTCAGGTAGAGAATACCAAAGCGATCGAGCGAATCCTGGTCAAGGAACTCGGCAAATCACTCCTCCGTGCCTTCGGTATAAGGGAGACCCCCTGCGGTGAAGGGCCTTGCGCCCGGAGCTGCGGGGGTGGCACAGACCAGGGGGTAGCGACTGTTTACCAAAAACACAGGTGCATGCGAAGGCGCAAGCCGCTGTATATGCACTGACGCCTGCCCGGTGCCGGAAGGTTAAGAGGATCCGTCATCCCGACTCGTTCGGGGGCAGCGGTGAATTCAAGCCCCGGTAAACGGCGGTGGTAACTATAACCATCCTAAGGTAGCGAAATTCCTTGTCGGGTAAGTTCCGACCTGCACGAATGGCGTAACGACTTCCCCACTGTCTCGACCAGGAGCTCGGCGAAATTGCAGTACGAGTAAAGATGCTCGTTAAGCGCAGAAGGACGAAAAGACCCCGGGACCTTTACTATACCTTGGTATTGTCATTAGGTGAAAACTGTGTAGCATAGGCGGGAGGCTTCGAAGCACGGGCGCCAGCCCGTGTGGAGCCGAAAGGTGAAATACCGCTCTGTTCTCATTTGATGTCTAACCTCGACACGTCATCCGTGTCAGGGACAGTGCCTGGCGGGTAGTTTAACTGGGGCGGTTGCCTCCCAAAGGATAACGGAGGCGCTCAAAGGTCCGCTCAGCCCGGTTGGCAATCGGGTGTTGAGTGCAATCGCACAAGCGGGCTTGACTGTGAGACTGACGGGTCGAGCAGGGACGAAAGTCGGAGATAGTGATCCGGTGCCGGCGCACGGGCGCGGCATCGCTCAACGGATAAAAGGTACCCCGGGGATAACAGGCTGATCATTCCCAAGAGTCCATATCGACGGGATGGTTTGGCACCTCGATGTCGGCTCGTCGCATCCTGGGGCTGTAGCAGGTCCCAAGGGTTCGGCCGTTCGCCGATTAAAGCGGCACGCGAGCTGGGTTCAGAACGTCGTGAGACAGTTTGGTCTCTATCCTCTGCGCTCGTTGGAATATTGAGGAGACCTGCCCATAGTACGAGAGGACCTGGGTGGACGAACCTCTGGTATGCCGGTTGTCACGCCAGTGGCACGGCCGGTTGGCTACGTTCGGAAGGGATAACCGCTGAAAGCATCTAAGCGGGAAGCCTGCTCCGAGATCAGTATTCCTTAGGGGCTTTGACCCCTTGTAGGCCCCAGGTCAGAACACCTGGTTGATAGGCCGGACGTGGAAGCCCCGCGAGGGGTGGAGCCGACCGGTACTAACGGCCGAAAGGCAATCACACTTCCATCCTTCCGGATGGGACGTGAGGCATCTTCTGCGAATGACATCAGACAGCACTAGCGCTGTGATGACACGACTCGATTCAATGCATCTTCACGCGTCCGCTTTCCGGTTCCCGAGCCGCCACTTCCCGCGGTTCCTCGTGTTCCGTGTATAATATAAGATTTGCGGCGGCCATAGCCCAGGGGAGACGCCCGGTCCCATTCCGAACCCGGAAGCTAAGGCCTGGCACGGCGATGGTACTGCACCCGATAGGGTGTGGGAGAGTAGCCCGCCGCCGCATCACACTTCAGAAGGACCCCATGGTCGAGCCTCACGGCTCCCATGGGGTCCTTTCGCATACCCGGAAGACAACCGGACCCACAGACAGCCGCCGGGCAACCAGCCACGGACGCGAACGGCACAGCCACCCCGGTGGGAGGATCGGCGTTCGGCGAATCCTTACGGGCCGTTTAAACCTCTTTTGGGGCACTTCGAAAGGTACGCAACAGGTAGTCGTATAGATTGCTTCGGTGGATTCAAGATAATTGAATGCCGCAAGAATGGCATTGGATGCAAGAGGGGCATCAGCGACGTCCGCCATTTTTTGAAGATATAAAACTCAGGTCGAGGGATCCAGCGGTGCATCCCCTGCTATGAATCTTCTATGTCATTTTGTACATTTGTAAATAGCGATGTTACCAGGAGCTATTCCGGGACAAAGCCTTGATGGGCCGTTGTTCCGCCAACAATTGGTGTCAGCCGCGAACAGGCGACTCTCCCGTGTGGGCCCTGCCCCGTCGTCTGTATGGGGCGGGTCTTTGAGAACCTATCTCAGTTCGGGGCCGGCGCCCTGTCCGTGTCCAGGATCCCGTGCTGAATAGGGCAGGTTGGTCACACATTGCTCTTCGTCTTACCTTGCAGCTGGTCCTTTAGATTCCTCGTTTGAAAGGAATGTGCTAATGGGCTGGTAAATCAGTCTCAGAACAGCATGGCTTGGGCTTTCACGCCAGACGCGACGAACCGCCTACAAGCTCTTTACGCCCAATAAATGTAGTTGGGTTGATTAGATGAGTTTGGTGCGCTCCAGTTGGCCGGAGAACCAGGTGTTGAACTTTGAGGGTTTGGGCATGATCAGACCGATGACCAACATGATGGCGGCGTAGATCAAGACGATGCCCATTTGAATCCAGAAATCGTTCTGATAGATGCCAGCGATGGCGGCGCGAGCGGCCTGGATCGAGTGGGTGGCCGGTAGGAACGGGTTGATGACCTGTACGAATTTCGGTAGTACCTGCAGCGGATAGGAGCCGGATGAGCCGGAAATCTGCATCACCAGGACGATGACGGTCATGGCCTTGCCGATGGTGCCGAAGCAGGCAACCAGTGTGTAAATGACGAATGCGTACACGAGGCCGGATACCCAGCCTGCGAGCATGAACAGCATTGGATGAACCGCGTGGACCCGAAGGAACAGCAAGGTGCCGGCGCAGGAGAATGTGCTCTGCAGCAGCGAGATGAAGGCGAAGATACCGAAGCGGCCGAGATAGAGCTGGTAGGATTTGGGCTCGTCGACAATAGTTTCGGCTTGATTGGTGAGGGTAAGTGTATCAGTCGCATCTAAAGCGCCTGTATTTGCCGCTGAGACGTGATTTGATGCGCGGGTGCTACTAGTTGGTGCAGTAGGATCAACGGCGGTCGCAATGGGCCCCTGCGCTTTGCCGTTGGTGCTTGCGATTGATGAGACGGGATGTGTTCCGAGCTCACCCGGTCGGGAGGTTTCCATCGGCGTACGCCGTCGGGCACGTCTGGCTCCGGTAGCGATCTGGCTGCCAGGGCCGCTACGGGAGCGGCTGCAGGCGTATTGGCCGCTTCGCTCTGTGCCGTGGATCCGTGATTGCCTTGGCGGCGGCGTTTGCGTGATCTGCCTCGACTTGAACCGGTTTCGGCCAGTTTGCGTCGCGTTTCACGTGAAACGTTGGTTTTGAGGGTCAAGGCGATCAGTAATGAGCCGACCCAGAGCGGGATGAACGTATAGAACGGGGTCAGCGATGTGCCGAAGCTTTCGACTGGGAAAACGGCATTGCGTTTGAGCGCGACGGGTGCTGCGAGGGTGGCCGCAAGCTTGTCAGGATCGCCGGAAAGCAGCTTCTTGACCTTGGCCATGTCACCACTGTTGAGCGCTTCGGTCAGTTGCTGGCTGAACGTGGTCAGTTTGCCGCTGGCTTGGGAAAGCGTGGCGGAGGTATCGGTGAGTGTTGCCCGTGCCTGCTTGAGCTTGCTGTTGGCCTGATTGGCGGTGTCATTGAGCGCCGTCACGCTGTTGTTGAGGTCGGTAGCGCCGGAGCCGAGAGCTCCGGAAACGGACGAAAGCGATGAGGTGATGTTGGCGATTTGTGGCTTCAGCGTCTTGGAAAGATTGGTGTTGAGTCCGTCGATGGCCGTTTTCGATTGATTGACGAGGCCTACGATTTGTTCGCGTTGCCGTGTTGCATCGCCGGTTTTCGTGTCGAGGTCATTGGCCGAAGTGCTCAGGGCTGTTTGCAGCGCCTTTTGGCGTGAGATGATGTTGTCTAAGGCATTGAGTGCATCAGAAGGAGGAGTTGGCAACGCGGCCAGCGTATCCCGGATTTTCTGATATTGCGCCGCCTGATCGCCGATAAGGCCTGCCTGTTTGCGCAGCATCGCCGAAACGTCGGCGGAGGATTTGTTGGCACTGTCGAATGCGTTGCCGATATCAGTGCCGATAGCTGCGTTGCCTGAGCTGCTTGCATTCAAGGCCTGCGAAAGCGTGGAAGTTGCGGTATCGAGTGCACCGGAAACGTCTTTGACATTGCTGCCGGCCTTGTTGAGCTGTTTCAGTGATTTGCCGGTATTGTTCGAAACGTTGTTGAGCAGAGATGAGGAGCTGGAAAGCAGCGCTTGGGAAACGTCGATGAGGCTGGCGTAGGCGTCCACATTCGTCGCGGAATCGTTGAGCTGGCCAGCGAGGTCGTTGATGTTGCCGTTGAACGAGGTCAGGCGCTCGCGGGCGTCTGAGGAATCAAGCTGCTTGGAAAGCCCGGAGGCCACGCTCAGCGCCGTGCTGGTGATGGTCTTCGCGAACATCTCGTTGACTTCTTTGGATATCTGATCGGCGCCCTGTCCGGTCACTTTCGGCGCGACAGCGTTCTTCTTCTCGTTGGTGTAGTACTCAAGCGTCGCGTGCTTGGCGTCGGAGGAGAAGAAGGTCATCATATTGCGGCTGAAGTCTTTGGGAATGATGACCGCCGCATAGTAGGTACCGGCTTTTTGGTGCCTTCGATAGCCTTGTCTTTGGTGGTGAAGGTCCAGTCGAGCTGGCTGTTGGCACGCAACTGGCCGATGACCTGGTCGCCGAGTTTCATCTTCACCGGCATAAGGTCGCTGGAATAGCCCTCGTCGACGCTTGCCACGGCGAATTTGAGGTTCTTGGTGTTGCCGAACGGGTCCCAGCTTGCGGTGACGTTGAACCAGGTGAACAGCGCGGGGATGACGACCAGGCCGATCAGGACGATGATTGAAATGATATTGCTAGTAATGCGCCGCACGTCGCCGGTGAAAAGCTTCCATATCGTTCTCATTTCAGGTCTTCTCCCTTCTGCTGGTTGCCGTTTTGTCCGTTTATCTCGTGGTTTTCTGAATTGCGTAATTCATGTTTAAGCGTTTCGATGTCACCGGTATCGAATGCCGGGTTGTCTGGCTCGTTCGTTTCAACGTCATCGTTTCCAACCTCGCCCGGTGAAATCGCAGAATTCTGCGGATGCACGGAATCAGACGGGCTATCCAGATTCAAGGGGAGCGAAGTCAGACGTGCTGTCGGCGGCTCGCTGGTGAACCGACTATCCGAGTCGTGTGGCTTTCCCATTTTTGCCTTGTTGCGCGTTTGTTGGTGTTCATATAGCAACGTACGCACGGCGTCGTCATCGAGATTGCCAAGGCGCACCTGCCGGGCAAGGCTGTCGCGGATGGACTCGACGACAACGAGGAAAACAATGATGACAAGGAACCAGATGACCCATGCCGCCAACGCAATGACTTTGGTGCCGGTAGTCAGCGAGAAGGTGAGGGCTATGGCGACCGGGATGGCGATGCCGAAAGCCAGCGCTCCGCGCATGAGCTTTGGATACAGCAAGGCGAATTTCCGGGCGCGTTCTTCGATGCTCGCGCGGTATTCCTCTTTGTTCGCCAGCATGCTCAGTGCCTGCGAAATCGGGTATTCGTGGGTTTTGTGCAGTGCGGGCTCGTTGTTGATGATGTCGCTCGCCTTGAGCTGCTGGTCGGCCAAACGCTGCAGATTGCCTATATGAGGCTTGATTACAAGGCCCAAAAGGAAGAACAGGACAGCGAAAATCATCAGGCGGCCCATGTTGATGAACCAGTCCGCGCGGTAGAAGCCTGCTATGGTTTCGCGCAGGGCGTTGATTGAGTAGGTGAACGGGAAGTACGGGTACATGTCGCGGAAGAACTTCGGCATCATCTCGATGGGATACATGCCTGACGAGCCTGGGATCTGAATGATGACCAATGCCACGCACAGCGCCTTGCCGACATGCATGAACGAGGTCGACAGCGCGTAGGTGATGCTCACGTAGACCATCGAGGCCAGCATGGCGGTGATGATGAACACCGGTACGTTATGGCATTGCACACCGATGATCAGCTCGCCAAGTACGGTGACGATGGCCTGCAACGAAGCAATCAGCGCGAAAAGAATCCAACGACCCCAGTAGCGCTGGCCGGGCGTCGGTTCGCTTTCCAGCCCGTCGTCGTCCACCTCCAGCTTCATCAGAACCACCAGCATGAATGCGCCGACCCAGAGCGTCAGATTCGTGAAAAGTGGTGCCATGCCGGAGCCATAGGTGCTCACCGGATAGACCACTTTCGTGTCGAGAACGGTGGGAGAGAGCATGAAATCGGCGATTTTGGCGGCATCGAGCTTGCCGTCGCCACCCACTGATTTTGCAATGATGCCTGAGCTGCCAAGTGCCGATGAGCTGGAGAGCGCAGCGATGTCGGTGGTGAGCGTCGACAGGTGGGTTTGCAGGTTTGCGAGGCCTTTGTCGGTGCCGTTCAAGGCATTGGCGGCCGTAACGGCAGCCTGATCGAGCTGGTTCAGTACGAGGGTGGATTGCGTGACCAGCGAATCCTGCGAGGCGAGGTTGGCCGAAGAGGTCGCTGCGACCGTTGAAAGGCCATTCAAGCCGTTGTTGAGCTGCGGCAAAGCGCCTGATGCGATGGATTTTCGTGCGCTCGCGGCGTTGTTCAAGGCTGATTGAGTGGCGGTGTTGATGCCATTGGCAGCTGAAACGGTGCTGGTCGTCGTTGCGCCGACGTTGGTGTTGAGGTCGCTGATGGTTTTGATCGAATCGCCAAGACTCGCGTTCTGTGCTTTCAACTTATTGATGGCATCGGTGTTGCCAGGCAGTCCCGATGCTTCCAGCCGGTTGATGAGATTGCTGGCGTCTGTGTTGATTTGCTGGGCGGTGGAAAGTGCTGAACCGATATCTCCGTTGGCTTTGGTAAGCCCGGCGGCGACGGAATTGATAGCGACGTTGGATTGCGAACTGGCCTGCGAAAGCAGATTCGAACTTTGGTCGAGAGTGGCGGTGGCGTTGCTGTTGAAGTCGTTAAGAGTATTTTGTGTGCTGGTAATCGCAGCTGAAGCGTCCTTGAGCTGCTTGGAGGTCTGTGCTCCGGCTTTCTGCGTTTTGTCGAGCGTGCCGCGAGCTACTTTGGTTTTGTCGGGAACGCCGTTGAGCGTTGTGGTGAGATCGGCGATATTGGTGCGGATATCGGTGACGGACTGTTGCGCCTTGTTGAGATCGGCGAGTGTGTCGGCCGTAGCGGTGTCGGCTTTGTCGTTGATGTCTTCATCGGTTTTATTGATAACGCTGGAAACGACCTTGCTCACCGTGGAAACGAAGGTCTCGTTGACCTGGCTGTCGACCGTCGAGGCGCCGGTATCGGTCATGCGGCTGGCCAGTGCGTTCGCTTTTTCATTGACATAATATTCCAAGGTCGGGCGCGTGCTGTGCCCCTCGATGACCCCGGCGACGCGGTCGCTGAAATTCTTCGGAATGATGATGGAGGCGTAACTTGCACCGGATTCCACGCGTTGCATGGCATCGGACTGATTCGCGAATTTCCAGCCGAGACTGTCATTGCTTTTGAGCTGTCGCACGATTTGCTCGCCCATGTTCATCTTGCCGATGGCTTGGGAATCGGTGCCACGGTCGTTGTTGACCACGACCACTTCGATGCCTTTGGTGTTGCCGTAGGGATTCCAGAAGCCTGCGATATTGAACCATGCGTACAGGGGTGGAATGAACACGATTCCGAACAGGACGACCCATGCCGCCGGTACTCGCAGCAGCCGCACGATATCGCGTCGTACAATGGCCATCACATTACTCATTCGTCGCCTTCTTGGAGTTCATGTTCCCGGTTCCGTTCGCCGGCGTCCGGTGCATTCTAGCAATTCCGTTGGTGGACTCATAATCGGTCTGGAGCGAAATCTATCACGGTTGTCTTGGGTTGATTGTTTGCGGGATTGCGGTTTCTATTTACAACATTTAATCCAATCGCCCCGTCCGGTTGCCTAGCCTACCTCAAGGGGTCAATGGGAGCTGAGAGTGTTGTGCTTTTTGCATAAATATTGCGTTTGGAAACGCTATGTTTGCGAATTGATGAATTGGATTTTTAGGATGCGTGGTTGTGGGTTCGGTCGGCTATGTGGAAATTAATTCAAGCGGATACGCCATTGCCATGGTGATTAAAAGCGGAGATGGGCACCAGCCGTTATGGTTGGTGCCCATCTCTAGGTTGCTGGCTGATGATTGGTCAGTCAATGGTTGTAAACGTCAGCCCTCGTTTGCTTTGCGCAGGCGGAATACGCCCCAACCTGCACCGGCCAATACGATAGTGGCGACTGCGATGCCTAGAATATCGGCACCGGTCTTCGCGAGCCTCTTGCCTTTAGGATCGTTCTGGGCGGCTGCAGGTGCGTTCGTGCCGGTTTGGCTGTTCGGGCCCTTTTGTCCGGTTTGACCGTTGGCGCCATTCGAACCGTTTGCACCATTGGTACCGTTCGTGCCGATTTGGCCGTTGGTCCCGTTCGTACCGTTGGTCCCGGCTTGGCCGTTGGTCCCGTTGGTCCCATTGGTACCATTCGTGCCGTTTTGGCTGTTCGAGCCGTTCGTCCCGTTGGTTCCGTTGGTCCCATTCGTTCCGTTGGTTCCGTTGGTCCCGTTCGTTCCGTTGGTTCCGTTGGTGCGCCGCGCGCCGTTCGTACCATTCGTTCCGTTGGTGCCATTCGAGCCGTTGGTGCCGTTTGTGCCGTTTGTGCCGTTTGTGCCGTTGGTTCCGTTGGTCCCGTTCGAGCCGTTGGTACCGTTTTGTCCGTTGGACGCGTCCTTGCTCCATACCGCGTACATAGTGAAGTTGGCCCCATGAGTGTCATACGATTGTCCAGCATGACCTGAGTTCGAGCCGGACAAATTCTGTGCGGCGCGGTCTTCGGACCAGCCGAGGAAAGTATAACCATTCTTGGTCATGTTGCCGTGATTAGGCAAGGTGATCGTTGTGGAAGCATCGGGCCACAGAGCGATGGTAATCGGGGTGGGGGCGGTTCCCTCGGCGCCGTTCGCGTCAAAGGTCGCGGTTGCGGTTCCGGGGTCGCCATACCACATGACCGGGGAGTTGCCGAAGCCGTCGCTCGGATGACCGCTCCAGCTGCCGGCCTCGTTCGTCCAGTCCTTCACGGACATGCCATTGGTGTTGTCGAACACGGCGGTTCCGCCGGCGCGCACGAATTCCAGCCCATTGTCACCGGCGAACATGCCTGTCTGGTTGGGCAGCGCCCTGGTGGTGGTTGTGTCGAAACTGGAGAGGTCGAGTCTGGTGAGTTTGGGGTCGAGGGCGAACATATAGGTCATATTAGTGGCGAGAGGAGTCTTGAAATTGCTGTCGAAAGAGATATCCTCCAGGTTGCTGTCATCGGCGAATATCGCGGACATATTGGTGACCTTACTGGTGTTGAAAGCCGACGGAAGAGAGAGATGGGCGAGCGTATGGTCCGCGCAAAACATAAAGCTCATATTGGTGACGTTCTTGGTATTGAAGGTCGTCGGGAGGTTCAGGCTGGTGAGCGCTGTGTTGCCGTAGAACATGTAGTGCATGTCGGTGACGTTGCTGGTGTCGAAGTTGCTGAGGTTCAGGCTGGTAAGCGCTGCGTCGTAGGCGAACATCTGGCTCATGTCGGTGACGTTGCTGGTGTTGAAGCTGCTGAGGTCTAGGCTGGCAAGTGCGGGAGTGTCGTAGAACATCATGCTCATGTCGGTGACTTTCGAGGTGTTGAAGGTGTCGATCATGGGAAGGCTGCTCAGTGCCTTGTCGCCGTAGAACATCTTGGTCATATTCTGGACGTTTCCGGTGTCGAACGTAGGGTTGATGAGGGTGGTGAGCGCGGGGTCTTGGCCGAACATGTACTGCATATCGGTGACCGCGCTCGTGTCGAAGGCGCTGGTGAACGTGATTGTGGTGAGTGCCGTGTCGCTGTCGAACATGTGGTTCATCTTGGTGACGCCGGTGGTGCTGAGGTTGGTCAGGTCGATGTTCGTCACGTTCGGAAGGTAGATAAACAGCTGCGATGAATCGGCATTGGCCTTCACAGGTGAATCGATCCTCACGGATGTGATGGTGCTTGCGTGAGAGACCCAGGGCTGGTATGCGTGGACGTCGGGCAGCGTGCCGTTCGTGTACCCGGTCTCGGTGCCCAAGGTGAGCGTGGTGCAGTCAGGGCTCACCTTCCAATAGGCATGGTCGCCGATGACGTTTTCGTCGGTGTCGGGTGAGGTGCAAGTGGCCCTCGTCCCGATTTGTGGGGCGGTGGACTCGTCCTGTGCAGCCGGCGTTTGGCTTCTCGGAGATGCTGGTTTGGTTGTTGAATCGGCCGGCTTGATTCCAGCGGTGGCCAGTTTCGAATCTGATGCCAGGGTCTTGGAAGTAGTTTGTTGCGTAATCCGCTCAGGCTGCATGGTTGTGGTCTCGGAGGCATTGGCCATCTGCGGCACTGCTGCAAGAGCGAAAGCTGCCGCGATGGCGACAGCGCTACCCGCGAAGTTTCGTTGCTTCATTGTTGCTTCTTCCTATATTGATTTATTGCATCGCCAGAGAGTGGCAGTGTGCTGTTTCGATGCCTGCTGTGCCATCGATACGCACGATGTATAACAAATATATCACACTTAGTATATTTGTACAATATGTTATACGGTAATAAGCTTTTTGATGCAGCCGCTTGGGGTGTGTGCCGGAATCGCATGTTTGTCGCCTGTCAGTTATGCGATTGTCGGCGGTATTCGTAGGTTTTTGCCGACAGACTTCATTCTGACTTGCTGGATCTGACGTACCTGCTTGCCTACATCATGCAGATGATCGTCTCGCTGGTCAACGCACTGACCGATATCTGTTGGATGACCGGTCAGTGCGTTGGCTTTTTCATTGACGTATTTTGGATTGGCGCAAGGCTATGGCCAAGCCGGTGAGTGTCAAGGTAATGGCGACGATGGCGAGATCGAGGGCGGATGAACCGGTGCGTGCCAGTTCGTCTTGCCCCTGTACGTCTTTGGTTTGCTGTTGACCAGGAGTCTCGGCTGCACTGCCTGATGCTTGTGCGAGAGATGCGGATGGCGCGGTGTGCTCCGGATTGGGTATTGGCGAGTGTCCAGGTGTTGTTCCGGGTATCGTCGGTTCGGCGATGATTGGCGTGGTTTCCTCTCTCCCGGTTCGATCTCGCCTCCAACGGTGTCGGTCTCATCTTCTCCGGATTCTGTTCCGTCCTCGTCGATTTCGTTTTCGCTGCCGTCGACTTCTTCCCCGCTTTCGTCAACTTCCCCCTCGCTCTCGTCGGTTTCTCCTTCTCCGATTTCAGATGCTCCCTCATCTGGTTCGGTTCCGCTTTCACCAGTGTCGGTGCCTTCGCCGGGCTCTGTCCCGCCTTCGGAATTGCTGCGTTGCCAGATTGCATGCATGGTGGTGTCATTATCGGCGTCATCGTTATTGTCCAAAGTGAATACGGAACCGGCCTGGTAGTGGGGTTCCGTGGCATCTTCGTCACGTGCCCAACCAGCCAGAGTGTGGTCTTTCTTGACCATTTCGCCTTGGCCGGGCATCTCGAATTCGGCTGGCGCGTCTGGCCAGGCGTCACGGGTCATCGTTGCAGGAGCGGCGCCTTGCGCTCCGTTGGCATTGAAACTCACTGAGACTTCGGGACTGCCGTACCAAGTCGTGCTTGACGAATCCTGTCCGAAACCGAGGGCGGGATCGCCTGTCCAATTACCGTCCTGGCTTTTCCAACTGGTTGAAGGTGCGTTGGCGACGCTTGCGAATGACGCGTTGGCTCCGACGCGGACGAACCGCAGACTGGTGCATCCCTCGAACATATTGTCGATTCGGTCGTCGCCGTTGATTTTGCTGGTGTCGAAGTTCGAAAGATCGAGTCGTTTCAGCGACGAGTCGCCTTGGAACATGGAAGCCATGGTAACGACATTGCCCGTAGAGAACGAGGGGCCGAGGTTGAGCGATTCCGTGTTTTTCATTCCTCCGAACATGTGATTCATGTTGGTGACCTTGGAGGTGTCGAATTTCTTTCCTAAATCAAGGCTTTGAAGCGTGGAGTCCGAGGCAAACATATAGCTCATGTCGGTCACATTGCTGGTGTCGAATGCGTCGCCGAAAGTGATGTTGCCAAGTGACGGATTCTTGTAGAACATCTGCCTCATGCTGGTCGCGTTGCTGGTGTCTAATCCCGTCAGGTCGATGCTGGTCAGATATGGCATGTCATAAAACATCTGGGACGAATCGGCGTGGGCTTTGACTGGCGAATCGACCGTTGCCTGCTTGATCGAGTACCGCACGGAATACCACGGGCGGGTGTTGGGCAAGGTGCCTATGCGCCCCTCGTATCTGCTGCCGAGGTGTAGTTGCGAGCAGTCCGAGCTCAACTGCCAGTAAGCATCGGTGCCAAACGAGCGTTTGCTGGCATCGCAGTAGGCTTGAGCAGTTGGCTTCTGCTCGGCGTCGGATGATGGCTGAAGCTCGCCGGCCATCGCGGTTTGCGGCACTATGGCAAAGGCGAGAGCGGCCAGGGGAGTGGCTGCAGTGGCTATTACGTTTCGTGTCTTCATTTGATTTTCCTGATATTGGTTATTGGGACAGTTACTTGTTCTCGGTGGCTGAATGGTTGTCTATTTTTAGATTTTGATTTTCATGATTTTTTTATTCGCGTAGTCTGCAATCGCTCGGATCGCATTGTTTTGGGTTATGCGCGATGACGTCACGCCATCTTCGGTGTGATATATGAAATACCTCGATTCCAATGTATCGGATTTATAAGACAATCAATGATAGATTGCTTAATTTGTCTGAATGCTTTTGGATGGATTTGGACACGGTCATCATGCAGGGTAGCCTTTAAAGGGATTGAAGAGAGCGTGTCCGAGAGAAGGAACGGAATTATGGGGGCTACTCCCGATAATGAAGGTTCAAATGAACTGTTGACTGACGTGACTTTGCATGATTCTTCCGGGCCTTCGACAAGCGCTTTCGGCAAAGTCGCCAGTTCTGCAGCGGATGCGGTGGTGTCCTCGGCGACAAAAGCCGCGGAGGGCGTCAGCGACGTTTCGCGTAATCTGGTCAATCACGCATCCCGACATCTCACCCTGATTGGTCGCGTTTACGGTGTGCTGGTTCTGCTGGTCGGGCTGGTGGGCGTACCGTACGTACGTCGGTTATGCGATTTTCGATGGTGTTCATAAATTCTTTATCGGCAGGATTCATGCCGATCTCTTTGACCTGACATTTCTGCTGACTTGTGCACAAGCCGTCGTTTGGTTGATCAATGCCGCCGCACTGATTGTGTTCGGTGTGATGCTGTTGCGTGACATGCGTAAGCATGCGGCACGATGGGCGTACATGCTGATGGCAGTGACGGTGGCTCAAGGCATGCTCTCGCTGGCGTTGCAGGGGCTTGGGCTCGGCGTTGGGCTTTCCCTGGTTCAGATTGCGATTCTGGTGGCGCTCGCCATCGCACTCGACCCGGCGTTGATTGGCGAACGCGCTGTGCAGCGCAAGCTGAAACGAATGGACGCGCATGACAAGTATGTCGCGGCGAAGGACGCGGGCATGCTGGGTCGTGACCTGAGCGGCAAAGGCTACGTCAAGCTCAATGTTTTCAACGTTTTCTGGCTTTTCGTGGTCGGCTGTTTTGGTGGTTTGGCGTCGAAGAGATTTACCATCTCATCTTTTTCAATGAGTGGCAGGACCGTGCGGGGCTGATTTGGGGCCCGTTCTCGCCGATTTACGGCTTTGGTGCAGTGGTGCTGACGATGTGTCTGAACCGTTTATGGCACGCCAACGCCATCCTGGTTTTCTTTGCCAGCGCGATTATTGGCGGTTGTTTCGAGGCGTTTGTCGCGTGGTTCATGCAGCTGGCATTCGGCATCATCGCGTGGAACTATTCCAGCGACTGGCTACCGCTTTTCGGTGGGAAGACGAGCGGCAAGTACATGGTTTTCTGGGGGTTGGCAGGCCTGATTTGGTTGCGTGAGCTGCTTCCGCGACTGTTGAAGTTCATCAATCTCATCCCGTGGAAGTGGCGCTACGCCCTGACCGCCGTTGCACTGGTATTCATGCTCATCGATATCGCGTTCACGCTGATGGCGTTCGATTGCTGGTACGGGCGCATCGCCGGCCTGCCTCAGACGTCACCGGTCACTCGTTTCTTTGGAGAATATTTCAACAACACGGTGATGCAACAGCGTTTCCAGACGATGAGCATCAACCCGAAGTGGTCTGGTCGCGGGTGAACGTCATCCTACGCTCAATAGCGTCATAAACAAGCCGTTGACGGCCCATAAGTGGGTAAATGAACGTGTATTTATTTAGTCCGCCATATCTGCGGTTGCTGGTGCTTGCTAGTTGTGACAGATCTTAAAATTGTTGTCAAAAAGCGTTGGGCCCCGACTTCATGCCGGGGCCCAACGCTTTTGATTATCGGTTTGTCTCAGTGAAAAGACGAGGCTGTTTTAGAGCATGCAGCTGACGCAGCCCTCGACCTCAGTGCCCTCAAGCGCCTGCTGGCGGATGCGGATGTAGTAGAGGGTCTTGATGCCCTTGCGCCAGGCGTAGATCTGCGCCTTGTTGAGCTCACGCGTGGTGACGCCAGCGGGGAAGAAGAGGGTCAGCGAAAGACCCTGATCGACGTGCTGGGTGGCCTCGGCGTAGGTGTCCACGATCTTCTTCCAACCGATTTCGTAGGCATCCTGGAAGTAATCGAGGTTGTCGTTGGTCATGTACGGCGCCGGATAGTAGACGCGGCCGACCTTGCCCTCCTTGCGGATCTCGATCTTCGAGGCGATCGGGTGGATCGAGGAGGTGGAGTGGTTGATGTAAGAGATCGAACCGGTCGGCGGCACGGCCTGCAGGTACTCGTTGTAGATGCCGTCCTTCAGGATCTCGTCACGCAGGGTCTCCCAGTCGGAGACGGTGGGGATATGGATGCCGAAGCGCTCGAAGAGGTCCTTGACGGTCTGGGTCTTGGGCTCGAGCGAGCGGCGGCCGTCGGTGTACTTGTCAAAGTAGTTGCCCTGGCCGGCCGGCTTGGCGTAATCGGACTTGTCGAAGGTCGCGAAGGCGTGGCCGCGCTCGACGGCCAGCTTGTGCGAAGCCTTGTAGGCGTGGTAAGCCACGGTCATGAAGTACATGTCGGTGAAGTCCAGCGCCTCTTCGGAGCCGTAGTACATGTGCTCACGGGCGAGGAAGCCGTGCAGGTTCATCTGGCCGAGGCCGATGGAGTGGCCCTCTTCGTTGCCGCGCTTGATGGACGGCACGGAGTCGATGTGGGTCTGCTCGGAGACGGAGGTGAGCGCGCGAATCGCGGTCTCCACCGGGTCGGCCAGGCCGCCGTCCATCGCCTTGGCGATGTTGAGGGAGCCGAGGTTGCAGGAGATGTCCTTGCCGACGTGGTCGTAGCTCAGGTCATCGTTGAAGGTGGACGGTTCCTGCACCTGCAGAATCTCGGAGCAGAGGTTCGACATGGTGACGCGGCCATCGATCGGGTTGGCGCGGTTGACGGTGTCCTCGAAGAGGATGTAGGGGTAGCCGGACTCGAACTGCACCTCGCCGAGGGTCATGAAGAACTCACGGGCGTCGATGTAGGTCTTGTGGATGCGGTCATCGTGCAGCATTTCGTCGTACTTTTCGGTCACCGAGATGTCTCGAACGGCTTGCCGTAAACGCGCTCGACGTCGTAAGGGGAGAAGAGGGCCATCTTCTCCTTGCGCTTGGCGAGCTCGAAGGTGATGTCAGGGATGACGACGCCCAGGGAGAGCGACTTGATTCGCGTCTTCTCGTCGGCGTTTTCGCGCTTGGTGTCGAGGAAGCGCAGGATGTCGGGGTGGTGGGCGTTCAAATAGACCGCACCCGCACCCTGGCGTGCGCCGAGCTGGTTGGCATAGGAGAAGGAGTCCTCGAGGAGCTTCATCACCGGGACGACGCCGCTGGACTGGTTCTCGATGTGCTTGATCGGGGCGCCCTGTTCACGCAGATTGGTGAGCAGCAGAGCCACGCCGCCGCCGCGCTTGGAAAGCTGCAGGGCGGAATTGATGCCGCGGGAGATGGACTCCATGTTGTCTTCGATGCGCACGAGGAAGCAGGAGACGGGCTCGCCGCGCTGGGCCTTGCCCAGGTTGAGGAAGGTCGGGGTAGCGGGCTGGCTGGCGGCCGGAAAGGATCTCGTCGACGTACTTGACTGCGAGCTTTTCGTCGCCGGCGGCCAACTCGAGCGCCACGGCGCCGCTGCGCTGCGGGAAGTCCTCGAGGTACTGCTTGCCGTCGAAGGTCTTCAGCGCGTAGGAACGGTAGAACTTGAAGGCGCCGAGGAAGGTCTCGAACTCGAAGCCGTAGTCCTCGACGTGCTTGTAGAAGGAATCCAGGAACTCAGGGGTGTACTGGTCGAAGACGGACTTCTCGTAGTAGAGGTTGTCTTCCAAGTACTTGATGCGCTCGGCGGTGGAGCCGAACTTCATCGTGTTCTTGGCCACGTGCGAGGTCATATAGGCACGCTCGGCCTCTTTGTCGGCATCGAACTGGATGTCGCCGTTCTCGTCGTAGAGGTTGAGCATGGCGTTGAGCGAATGGTAGTCGTGCTCCGGGTCGAAGCCGGCGTCCTCCTCGGTGTTATCCATGCTGAGCGCTGTGTCGTTGAGAGCCATGTGTGCTGTTCTCCTAAGTGTCGCGGTCAATGCTGCGGCGTTGATGGTAAATGATTATGAAATTTTGATATGAAATCTTTAATGGGCGAATTTCAAAGGAATTCGGCCCAAAAAGCTGCGTGTTTGCCCGTATTGCTCCGCATTAACACGTTTCATGCGATGTCAAACGCCAGCGGACTCAACGAAACCGCAGATTACTGCGGATTTTGTTCGTTTTGCGAGGCTTGCTCTTTCTTCGCGTTAAGGAAGAAGTCGCGAACGCCTTCACGCACTTGACGTTGATCGTCCGGGGTGCCAAGCAACTCAAAATTGTACATGAACGGGACGTGACATTTCTTGAAATGATGTCGCCTGCCGCACAAAAAGCCGTGGCGAAGTTTCTGTTGCCCGAGGAAATGACGCCGCGGATGAAGCTGCGGTTCTTATGCCCGTTCAGGAATTTACGGATCTGGGGCAGCAGTGCTTTCTGGATATTGCCGCCACCGTAGGTCGGCACGATGAGGACGTAGGGTTCGCGCACCTCAAGAGGCGCATCCTTGGGCCGCAACGGAATGCGGTAGACATTGATGCCCTCGTCGGGGAAGCCGCAGGCGGCAATGAATCGCGCTGTGTTGTTGGAGACCGAAGAGAAATAGACCACGGCGCCGATGTGTTCGCCCTTGGCCTTGGCTTCTGGTTCGCTGGCTGCGAGCAGATCCTGCTCGTCCGCCGGTTGCGAAGCCTTATCTTGCGCAGATGCTGTGGGCTCTGACGCTGGTTCGGGTGCTCCGCCTGGATTCAATGAATCACTTGTCGTTGCTGGCTTCATGTCTCTCTCGTCCGTTGTTTTCGTAACGGTTCATGTCTCTTCGCGTGAACTGCTGGGTGTGTATTTCTGTGTATCGCCGATCTTGGAATGGGGCGAAGGCTACGCCGTCACCTGGTTGCTTGCCGGAGCCGCGACCTTCGTGGTCTCGGCCGTTTCCGCGACGTCACCGGTGCCCAGCGCCTTGATGAGGTCGGGGCGGTAGCCGCTCCATGAGGCATCCGGCGTGATGACCACGGGTGTCTGCTTGAAGCCGGCGTCAATGAGCTGCTGCACAGTGGAGGGATTGTTGGTCAGATCCACCGTTTCGAACGTAATGTTCTGGCGCTTGAGCTGGCGTTCGGTCGCCATGCATTGCGGGCAGTGTTGTTTGGTGAAAACGGTGACGGTCATCATAACCTCCGAATTGATGTCTGGTAAGCTTTCAAGAACTCAGACTACAGGGTTGTGGTTCCAAACTGAACCCCAACTTCTAGTAGCGTGTCGTCACTTCGACCACTAGATATAGTGCTTATGCTTGATAAAGGTAGTCGGCTCAAGGGGTGGCGGATATGTAACGCAATACGGGTGATATTGGGTCTGTGTTCTATATCACAAAAGAACCCGTTTTTAAAAATAGACAAGTGGATTGATGTGGATAAACGTGGATTTGTAGGTGGATAAATCGGGCTTGGAAACGCTTTTGTGGCGAGGTCTATTTTGTTGTTGTTTATTGCCACACTTTTGAGAGGTCTGATGGCCTGTTGATGGCTTATGGACTTATTGCGCGGTCTTGCCGTCGCTGCGCAATTCGTTGACGACGGCGCGGCAGGCACGTTCGATGTCGCCGATGGCTGCGGTTCGGGTTTCTTCGGTCTGCTCTTTGCTGCTCAAAAGGCGCATGCCGCTGGAGACGAGTCCTTCGGTCAGTGCGATGCCGACCTGCGGATTTTCCGGGCACAACGTGCCCCAAGCGGCGACGATGGGCGCGTTGACTCGTTCGTGCAGGCTCGGCTGCCTCGGCTCAAGCAGCTGATCGTTTGAGTTTTGGCTGTTGCTGTTGTGTTCGCAGAAAATGTCGTGGTGGTGGGTGGCCGGGCAAGCGGAGGCCGTGCGCTGCGAAGTGCTGGTGTTGCCGTTGCTGCTGGTTTGTCGGCGATTGTCGTGCACTCCGTCTTGGCCTTGTTTGGCTTTGCGCTGGCTCGCTTCGGGGTCTGATTCTTTGTTGTCGTCGCCCGCTTTGCCTTCTGGATTCGGCCAGAGGCCTTTGTCGTCGCGATAGCTTTCGGCGTCATTCAACGGAATCTGCGTCATCCAATCATGGCCTTGCAATACAGACTGTTCAAGATTGATTTTCACCCATTGCACCACAATTTCCGCCGGATCGGTGATGTCGCCAAGGCCTTCTTCAAGCGCGTCGAGCCACTTGGGCATGTGCCGCGCCATGAGCTGCCGGCGCAAGTCTTTCATGTCTTTGACGTAGCGATAAATCGAGTTGCGCGCGATGCCGGCGCCTTTGCTGACGTTGGCAGGGGTGAGCGCGTCGCCGCCCTGCTCGTGCATGATAGCTTCCGCCGAATCGAGCAATGCATTCATCGTGTGGCGGCGATGCTCCTCGAGATTGGCCTCATTGATGCGTGGCATATTGTCCTTCTTGTGTGACGGCGACGTGGCTGGCGTAGATGTTTCCATGATATACACTGTTCGCCCGCGCTCTCGTATGTTTCCCTTCTGGGCTTTGGGCTAAAGCGGGCCTGTGAATTTGCGTGGCATAAGGTTATGGCGTATAGTCGCTCGAAGTTTGCGACAGAGTGTCGCGAAAATATGCATTCACTGACGTTTTGCCTTATAAAATTCGGTGCGTATCGCCGTCATCGGGAAAGATTACTTATGACTCAACAACAGAATGGCCAGGTCGCACAAGGTCGGAAAGAATCGGCTTCCGCCGTCAAGCCGCCATGGAACGCGCTGTGGGTGCTGGCGCTCGCGCTCGCGATGATCGTGCTCGACGGCTCCATTGTCAATGTTTCGATTCCGGTGATGATTCGCGAAATCGGTCTGAATCTCACCGACGCGCAATGGGTCACTTCGCTCTACAACATCATTCTTGCGGCGCTGCTGCTGCCGTTCGGCAAACTCGGCGACCTCAAGGGCCGCAAGATGACCCTGCAGGTCGGCGTGGTCGTCTTCGTCGCCGGCTCGATTCTCGCCGCTTCGTCCAACGGTGCCACGTTGCTGCTGAGCGCCCGTGCGGTACAGGCCATCGGCGGTGCGTTGGTGATGCCTTCGACACTTTCCATTGTTTCCGCTTCGTTCCGAGGAAAGAACCGCGCCATCGCGTTCGGCGTCTGGGGCTCGGTGATGAGCGCGGCAGCGGCAGTCGGCCCGTTCCTCGGAGGCCTCTTCACTCAGACCATCGGCTGGCGCTGGATCTTCCTGGTCAACGTGCCGCTCGGTGTCATCGTATTTGTTGCGTCCATATTCTTTGTGCCGAAAACCGGCGGCAAGGCCGGAGCGTCCGCCATGGGCGCGGCCGCGCAGCAGTTGGCTTCTGCCGATTCCGCCAAATCCGCGGCCAAGCCAGAGGGCTTCGATCCGCTCGGCATTGTCTTCTCTGCACTCGGCTCGGCATTCCTTATCTTTGGCCTGATCGAAGGCCAGACCTACGGCTGGCTCAAGCCCAAGGGTGACTTCGGCATCGGCGGCTTCAAATGGAGTGCGAGCTGGCCGATTTCGGTTATCCCGATCTGCATCGTGCTTGGCATCATCTTCTTCGCACTGTTCATCCACACTGAAAACAGCCGCGCTCGCCGTATGCGCCCGGTAATGCTCGACCTGACGCTGTTCCGCATCCCGACCTTCGCTATGGGCAACATCGCCGCCGGAGCCATCCAGGCCGGCGAATTCGCCATCATGTTCGTGCTGCCGCTTTATCTGATTAACGTGCGCGGCCTCAACATGATTCCCACGGGTGCGCTGCTGGCGACCATGGGCCTTGGATCCATCGTCTCCGGTGGTCTGGCCCGTCCGGTCACCGCGAAAATCGGTGCCCCGCACACCGTCCAGCTTGGCTTGATTGTCGAGATGCTGAGTGTGGTGTTGCTGATGCTTATGATGTGCCCCAGCCTGCCGGTCGCGTGGATGCTGGTTCCGTTCGCGCTCTACGGCTTCGGCCTTGGTTTTGCGGCTGCCCAGCTCACGAGCCTTGTGCTTTCCGAAGTGCCTGTAGCCCAGTCCGGAGAAGGTTCCGCAACGCAATCCACCATCCGCCAGCTCGGCACCGGCATCGGCGCAGCTGTGGCAGGTCTGGTGCTTTCGGTCATGGTCACCAATATCGCTCCTTCCGCGCTGAGCGGTGTAAAGGGGCTGCCGTCGCAATTGGTGAGTGGTCTCACCACGTCTCTCGACGCCTCGGCTGGTTCCGCCATCGTCGGTATCCGTGCCCAGGGCACCACCGGCAAGCTCGGAGCCCTCGGCCCGCAGGTGGTCGATGCAATGTCTTCCGCCTTCACTCGCGCCAGCCAGTGGACTCTGGTTGTTGCCATCGTGATGCTCGCCGTCGGCCTCATCGCCTCCATCTGGGTCGCCCGTGCCGCCAAACGCGACAACGTGGAATAGCGAAAGGTTTCCTGATTTTTTCAATTGCGCTCTGGCAGAGATTTTGCCAGGGCGTTTTGTGTCTACGAACGTGAATGCTGCTTTATTGCACCATTGTGTTGCTGCTGATGTGCTGGCGACTAAAGAATCAATGGCTGGGGGTCGAACATGAAACAGGGCGTTTGATTCTATGCTGGCGGCGGATTCGGATGTTTCGCTTTGAGGCGAGAGTGAAGCGGGAACGCTTAACGTCAGCGCGATAAGCATATGTGGCCGCATGATGATGCTGGGTTCAACTTTGTTGATATTAGGCGATTATTGGCTATTAGTCGTTAAAACCTGATAAAAGTAATAAAAATCACTAAATATGAAGCATGACGATTATCACAGCCAATGAAGTTGCATACCGAATTCGCGACCGATAGTCTGCTACGGATAAAGAAATTCAGGCCGTCGTTAAATTTCTGGCCGGTGTTGTGTCAATGGCGATTCGTTCGCGTTACACGGCACCGGCCTTTTTATGTCTCGTGTAATGAATGAAACCGTAAGAGACGGCCACCCGATCAATCCGTAAAGGAGTGCTATGTCAACGACTGCTATAGAAGCAAAAGACGCTGCGCCCGAAACCAAGCGTGCGCGGCAGCAAGGCCCGTCGAAGCGCGATGTCATGTTCGTCTTCATCGGTCTGATGGTCACCATGCTCATGTCTTCGCTGAGCCAGACCGTTCTCTCCACCGCCATGCCGACCATCGTCGGCGACCTCGGTGGCGTCGACCGCATGACCTGGGTCGTCACCGGTTATGCGCTGGCGATGACCGTCATGATGCCGGTCTACGGCCGCATCAGCGATATTTTCGGTCGCAAACCCCTGCTGCTGATCGCCATCGTGCTGTTCATGTCCGGATCCATCGTCGGCGCATTGGCCGGCAACATGAATCTGCTGGTCACTGCTCGTGTAGTTCAAGGCCTTGGTGGCGGCGGTCTGATGATTCTCTCCCAGTCGGCCATCGCCGACGTGGTGCCCGCCCGTGAACGCGGCAAGTACATGGGCGTCATGGGCGCCGTCTTTGCCGTTTCCTCCGTCGCCGGCCCGCTGATTGGCGGCTGGCTGACCAGCGGCCCGGGCTGGCGCTGGGCTTTCTGGATGAACCTTCCGCTGAGCATCCTGGCGCTCGTGGCCGTGACCGTCTTCTTGCATCTGCCCAAGCCGAGCAAAGAGAATCGTTCCCATATCGATTACTTTGGTATGGCTCTGATTGCCGCCATCACGGTCATCGTTGTGCTGGTCTGCACGAACGCGAGCAAGCCTCACACCTGGAACTGGGCTGAGGTTATCGTCGCGCTCGCTGTGCTGATTGCCCTGTTCGTCTTCGTCGAGCTCAAGGTCAAGGAACCGGTCATGCCGATGACCCTGTTCCGCAATTCCAACTTCGACGTCGCCACCATCGGTGCCCTGCTGATTGGCGTGGCCATGTTCGGCGTGCTGAGCTACTTGCCGACCTACATTCAGATGGCCACCGGCGTCACCGCCACCCAAGCGGGCCTGCTGATGGTGCCGATGATGGCCTCCGTGCTCGTCACCTCGATTATCTCGGGCAACCTCGTCTCCAAGACCGGCAAATACAAGATCTATCCGATTCTCGGCACCACCATCATGGCTATTGGCCTGGCGCTGACCTCCACGCTGCAGGCCGATTCGCCGGTCTGGATGCTTTGCCTCTACACGATGGTCTTTGGCATCGGACTCGGCCTGGGCCAGCAGATTCTGACGCTCATCGTCCAGGACGCGTTCCCGACCTCGATCGTGGGCACCGCCACTGCTTCGTTCAACTACTTCAAGCAGGTGGGTGCCACCATCGGTTCGGCTGTGGTCGGTAGCATCTTCACTTCGCGCCTGACTGGCTTCGTGCATGACAACCTTGCTGGCGTCATGTCGCAGATGGCTTCCAGCGGTGCGGTTATGGGCAACAAGGGTGCCGCCGCGATGAAGGGTGCCATGCACCTGAGCGCCAGCAGCCTGACCCCGAGCGGCGTCAACGCACTGCCCGGCATGCTGCGCACCCCGATCATCGACGCCTACAACAGCGCTCTGCTGCCCATCTTCCTGTGGATGGTGCCGTTCATGATTCGCCGTGATCGTGTTCTTCTTCGTGCGTCAGAAGGAGCTCTCCACCACGCTCGAGCACTGAGTCTGTTGAGTGGTTCGTGGCGGTTTAACTGCCTATTTTGACTGCCCGAGATTTAGCCCTGCCAAAGTTTTGGCGGGGCTTTCATGTTGTTGCGAATCCGTGTCACACCAACTTATGGTTTAGGTGACTATGGCTTAGTGCGACCAGTTTCTTCTATGGCGCCATTAACTGGCGTTATTTTGGCCGCATGCATTTGATGCCAATGCTTTTCAAAGAACTTTCAGGTTTGTCCGATATTTTTCACAGCGTTATCGGACATTGCTTTCAGGTATATCGAAAACGACAAAGTAATGTGGTATTCATCACAAATTAATGGCTCATTGAGGAGGCGATTGCTGATGTGGAAAACAGGGCTGTTCGATTACCTGCATCGAAATCCGTCAAAGAAAGACGAATGTGCTGATTGTGGCGTTCGGGAATCGACTATACGTTATAAAAGTATGTCTCGTCGGCTGTTGGCCGCTCTGTCGTGCGTTGGCCTGCTCGCCTCGCTGACGGCGTGCTCCGCGCCGTGGAAGCATAATGCGCAGGGACCATCAGGCTTGAGCGAAACGAAGAAAAGTGCGAAGCTGGCATCAAGCATGGATGCCTTGTTCGACCAATATTTGGCGAAGAAGAAACTGAGCAGTTATGAGCGTGAGGTGATCTCGCGGTCCAAGCAGAACGGCAAGGTCAGTGCGGAGGATTACGAGACCGCGCACGCCAAGGAGGTCTCGTGCATGGCCGGTAAGGGCTGGAAAATGCTCGAGAAAAAGCTGCCGAGCGGGATTTACGCGAACAATGGCACTGATCCGGTTCCGCACGGTGATGCCGAGGTGGATAAGATGATGAAGGCCAGCAAGGATTGCTCGGTGGATTCTGCAGATATCGAAATACTGTACGAAACTCAGCAGACCAATCCGGATTTGCTCTCTGACACGTATGAAGCCGCCGTCACCTGCCTGCAAAGAAGCAAGGTCGTCGATAAGAGCTATACCGCCAAAAAGCTCAAGGATGCGTTGGAAGGCGGCGGCGAGCTGAGGAAGAAGCTTCCTTTTGATGCGTCCACGGATGCCGCGCAGAACTGCTTGGTCGGTAACGGTATGGGCATAGATATATGAGTGATGCGGAATTGAATATCAAGGAGCATTGATGATGGAACAATCGAAAAAGCACACATCCTTGCGTAAGATGGCGATTCCTCTGGCGATTACGGGACTGGCGGCGCTGGCCGTCGGCGTAATCGTCGGCTCGCTGCTCGTTCCCACCCCTACGCCGCAAGGCCTTGACGTTGCCGCCGCGCCGGATATGGTCAAAGCCACGCGGCAGACGTATGAAGACAAGATCACGGTGCCCGGGGTAACGTTTGAGACCAGTCCTGTGCGTTCGATCACCACGAAAACCTCAGGAACGGTCAGTGAATCATCGTGCAAGCCCGGTCAAGCGGTTCATTCCGGCGATAAACTGATGTCGGTCGACGGCGGGCCGATTATCGCGTTGCATACCGATACGCCGCTGTATAGATTGGTTTCGTTGGGCGTCTCCGGTACGGATATCGCCGCGTTGCAGCGTGAGCTTTCGTCGTTGGGCTATCCGGCGGACGGCAATGGCGTCTACGGTAAATCGACCGCCAATGGCGTCTCCCAGCTGCTCAAACATGCCGGAATCTCCAATGCCGGCGGATCGATCGGGCCCAAGAATGTGGTGTGGATTCCCGAATCCACGGTCGTTCCCATGCAATGTTCCGCGGATTTGAACACGGTGCTTTCGCCAGATGCCGAAGTCATGAAGGTCGGAGGCCAGCTGGCCGCCGTCACTTTCCAGACCCCGACCGGGCTGCGGGCAGGGCGGCGTACGTTCTCGTTGTTTGGCGTCACGATAGGACTTGACAAGGTGAATGGACGTATTACAGACGCAGCGTTCCTCAGCAAGATTTCCGCCAGCCAAGAGTATCAGGACAGTTTGGCTGACAAAAGCAAGAAGCCGAACGGTTTGCTTGCTCTAGAAAAACCCATCGAAACCATGAAGGTGCCGCCGTCGGCCATTGTCGGGCAGAACGGCGAAACCGCTTGCGTCTCGCCCGATGGCAAGAAAGCCATACCGGTCAATGTCATTGGTTCTGCGCTGGGAGCCACGCTGGTCCAACCTTCCGATGGCAAGACGCCGATTGGCAAGGTCATGGTCGGTCATCGCCTTGATGGTGTAAAATGCACTGCCGGCAAAGCGGATAAAGGTACGGATTCTGGCAGCAGCGGCAATGGTGTCGATAAGCAGGGCGATATGAGCGATTTGAAGGACGGCTCCGCTTCGGCCAACTTGCAAGACGGGAAAACCGACGTGCAAGGCAGCCAAAAGGACACGGAATAATGGCCGGGGATTCCGTGTGGTCATTCTCTGATGATTCCGTGGCTGCAAATGATACTGAGAGTGTTCGTGGTACTGCGGATGTGACTGGCGGAGTTGATGGACTTACGGATTTTTCTTCGGATACCGACGCTACCAATGATGCGGGTGAACCTGCCGTTGTCGGGGAGCATTTGGGACATCGCTTCGGCGATGGGCCTTGGCTGTTCAGAGACCTTGATTTCACACTGAGACCAGGGAGGCCATTGGGTTATGCGGCCCCTCCGGTTCAGGGAAATCCACGCTGCTTTCAATCGTCGCGGGATTTGCTAAACCGGCCGAGGGGCAGGTCGAGCGCCGCAATATCAGCAGCGTTCGGTGGGTGTTCCAGAACCCGCATGGCATGCCTCGCCGAACCGCGCTTGATCACGTCGTCCAACCGCTGCTCGGGCGAGGTTACGAACGCGAGCAGGCCGTCGATGAAGCGATGGGCATCATGACTACGTTCCATCTGGCAGACTTGGCCGACCGCCAATTCCGCGAACTCTCCGGCGGCGAGGCCCAACGCCTTATGCTCGCCCGCGCTGTTGCCAGCAAACCCGGGCTGCTGTTGGTCGACGAACCTACCGCCCAACTCGACCAGCGCACCGCAAGCGACGTCGACGCGACGCTGACCGGCTTGGCGACCGGCGACACCATCGTCGTCATCGCCACCCACGACCCCAACACCCGCGCGGCCTGTAGCAGGGTCATCGACCTCGCGTGGCATGGGAACCACGAAGAGCGTAAGGAGCAGGCATGAAACGTTCCAGCATTTTCTCGGAGGCGTGGCGTGATATCACTTCCGGAACTTCGCGCACGATCAGCTGCCTTGCGATTCTGGCCGTGCTCGCCATCATGGTGACTATGTTCGACCTCAATACCGTGGTCGGTCTGCAGCATCAGGCCCAGCAATGGGTTTCAACTGGCTCATCAATTCACATCCTCGCGCAGGAACAGGAAATCAACCCGGTTTCCTGTGGCGCGCTCACTGAGGCGTCGGGCAAAGGCGAGAACGAGAAACGTATCCATCCCATCCAGTCGGCCGGTGCTCTGCGCGAAGACAATGATGTCATCTCTCGATGCCATGCCGAGTGTGCATCTTGATCAATGGGACGTAACGCCGTCGATGGCGGATGTGCTCGGTGTCAGATTCTCGAAAAACGATTCGGCCTCGTCTGGCGTGTGGATATCCGACCAGCTGGCTAATACGCTCAAAGTCCGCCAAGGCGACAGCCTGCCCAGCAACCAAGGTGTCATGCATATCGCCGGCATATTCCCGTGGCCTGAAGACGGCCGTGACCAGCGCATCGCCTACTCTGTCATCACTCCTACTTCCACAAGCTGGGACGAGCCGTGGGACGAGTGCTGGGCGAGCGTCAACCCCAGCAATCCCAGTGCCAAGGACCTGATTAACACCGCGTGGTTCGCCTATCCCGGCGGCATACCCAGCTCACAGATTCGTCAGGCCAACGTCTCGCTGGGCACTTCCGCCGATCTCAATGCGCAATACAACGCGCGGTCAAGCCGCTTCATGCTGGCTCTCACCCCGTTGCTGGCGTTCATCATCGCGCTTCGCCATACGCGTGCGCAAGGTTGAAATTGCCGACGACCTGCACATGGGTCTGCCTCGCCGTGGGCTCCATGCCATCTTCGCCCTCGAAACCCTTGCGTGGAGTGTGCCCGCGGTGCTGCTATGCGTCGCCGCGTCCATGTTCACCGCAACCGCCATGTCCGGCCGAGCCAACGCCGTCACCTTCACGCTCGTCCAGCTCCCGCCGCTGATTGCCGCCCTTCTGACCGCTCAATTGGGCACCGCCGTCGGCCTGACCTCCATCCGCAGCACCCAGCTTTTCGCCTTCTTCAAGAACCGGCGATAGATGATGGCGTCACTCGCCATTTTGAGATTGTAGATTTATGTAAATTGTCTATTAGAAGTTATGCAAGTTGTCGGTTTCGCTTTATGTAAATTGACGGTTTGAGATTATGCAATCTGTTAATTGATGATGGTCCGTTGTAAGAACGATGTCTCGAAATCGTTGGAATTCCGCCATGTCGAAGACTTTTGACAGGCGATTTACGTGTTCTGACTTGGAGTGTCCGAACGTGTTGGGTTACGTTGAGATTGCCGAAATGGTTCCTGCGGTTTGAGCAAGGGTATTCATTCGCAATTGCGGGAGCAAGGATGATTTGAAGTACTCTTGATTGAGCGCATGGCAGCGGAACGGTTGCAGAGTGGTAAGAAGGAAAGGCACAACGATGGCGGTCGAGATGCAGTTGGGTGGTCAGATTCGTGACCATCGTGAGGCGATGGGCTTGTCGCAGGATGACCTTGCGGGCAAGATTTTCGTCTCTCGTCAGACGGTTTCGAATTGGGAAACCGGTCGCACCTATCCCGATGTACAGAATCTCCTGCTGTTGGGCAATCTTTTCGGCATCACACTGGACGAATTGGTCAAAGGAGATGTGGAAACCATGAACAAGGAAATCAAACGCAACGGTATGCGTATACTGTTACTGCTTATTACTGCGTGCGTATTTATCGCGGCAGGACTTGTGATGGTGGTGTTGATGTTGTTGTAAAAGGCCAAGGGCCTGCCCAAGCATGGCGATGGTTCGCGCCCATTGGCATGGTGCTCTGTTTATGCGGTCTTATCGCGGCCGGCTGGTGCTACAAATTGCAGCGTGACATCGATGTGCTGACGTATAAGGAGTTGCGCCAATATCTGACGGGGAATGAGGTTGATCGTTCGTCGCGTAAGGGCAAGCCGCTAAGTACCAAGCAGCTTGTTGTCATTACGATTATTTGCGCTTTCGCCGGAGCTGTGATGGGACTGTTGGCGTATATGTTTCTGTGATTACGCGCTCGCGCTAGCCCATGGTCGTCAAAGATACCGTACGTATTTCTACCTATTTCCCCTTTGAGGACCGAGGTTAGTGCGAGCCGGTGTCGGCAAGCTGCGTACTTTTTCAATGAATTGACCCCGGAGTTTCATGATGTTTCGCATGAGTGGCTTTCACGGGGCCTTGCACTGGTAAGTATAAGTGACATGCCTGAGAACCGCAATAGATTTCAAGCTCTCACTTGACAAGAAGTTGGATGAGATAGCTTGACGGTGTTGCTGTCCTGCGATTCCTGGGGCTTGTGGGGATAATTTCGGACAGTAATCCGAATTATCATTTGGAAAAGTCGGTGGCGATGACAATCTTGCCTTGCACGTGCTGGGTGAGGGCGTATTCGAATGCTTGCTTGGCTTCAGTGACGGGCCAGACATGGTCGACGTGAGGTGCCAGTTTCCCTGCGTCGGCGAGTTTGGTAGCCGCTTGCAGGTAGTCCTTCTGCGGGGCCATCGGCTGGGAGTAGGTGGCGATGTGCTTGTTGAATGGCGCTCGCAACAAGGCCTTGGTATAGTGCTGGCCGATGGGGATGAGGGTTCCGTCGGACTTGAGCATTCCCAACAGGTCTTTGACGTCTGCTGAACCGTTGACGGCGATGATGACGTCGAAACGAGTGTTGATTTTCCTGAAGTCCTGTATTTTGTAATCAATGACTTGTGTGCAGCCCATTTCCTCGGCCAGCTCGACGTTTCTGGTGCTGCACACGCCTGTGACTTCCGCGCCCATCGCCTTGGCGATTTGAACGACATACTGCCCGACGCCGCCGGATGCGCCGTAAACCAAGACCTTGTCGCCGCTTTTCACCCTTGCCTTGCGTAGTGCGCCGAGCGCTGTCTGGAACATAAGCGTGGCGGCTGCGGCTTGCGCGAATGACAGGCCTGCCGGTTTAAGTGCCACATTGTCTTTGTCGAGCACGGTGTATTCCGCAAGCCCGCCTGATGGCAGAGCTCCTGGCGT
This sequence comes from Bifidobacterium sp. ESL0682, assembly GCF_029392815.1. Lineage (GTDB taxonomy): Bacteria > Actinomycetota > Actinomycetes > Actinomycetales > Bifidobacteriaceae > Bifidobacterium. The sequence goes on from NZ_CP113942.1 coordinate 179,956, forward strand.
TACGCCGAACACGGGGTCGCCGACTTTGAGCCTCGTGACGTTTTTGCCTACACGTTTGACGATCCCCGCAACTTCGCCGCCTAAAGGGTGACCTATGATTCTTGTCATTCTGTCGGTAAGTTTGCCGGACAGGCTTGGCTTGCCGTTTTTATTGGAGAAATGAGTAAAGTCGAGAACGTTCAGTACACATGCTTTGACTTTGATAAGTACTTGATCGTCGTTTGATGCAGGTGTAGATACTTCTTGAATCTTCAGCCCATCCAAATCGCCTGGCTTCGTATAGATAATGGCCTTCATCCCGTATCCTCCAGCTTGAGTTCCTATTCGAACTCAACTACTGTAGCACGAATTCTAATTGGAATTCAACAGAAGGGTAGAATGGCTGCCATGACTACTGTGCGACCGACTCCGGAAGAAACTGACGGCTACGCTGCTCTTATGCGCTGTGCCAAGCTTCTCGGCCAGGCGTCCGAGCGCCAGGCCGCCACCGATGGAGGGCTCACCGCCATCCAGCTTGAGATTCTGTATGTGCTCTCTCAATCGGAAAGCGGCCTGCGGATGTACGATCTCGCCGCTCGCCTCAATCATTCGCGCAACGGCATGACCTATCAGATTGATCAGCTGGAGAAGATGGGGCTTGCGAAGCGCGATCATGCTGAAGGCAACCAGCGAGCCATCCTCGCCTGCATCACCGAGAAAGGGCGTGCAGTGTGCCAGGAAGCTGTTCAAAGCCATGTTGCCTTTATCGACAAGGTGTTTACCGAGCCCGTTGGCGATGACATGAAGACGCTTACCGTCGCTCTCAACCGGGTTGTTGCCGAGCTGGAACGAAATCGCTGATTGCTGATTCCGCTTGCGTGCGGATTGCCTGTGTTGTCGGTGTGGGTTTGTGGGGGGCGAGAATGCCGGCTTCACCTTGGTGCAAATGGTCCAAGCGATTTTAAAAATAAAGTTTTAGATATATTGTTCTGTGACAGTATTGATAGATTGTTGGAATTCCAACCTTTCTAAGGTGTTGCATCTGCTTTTTCAAAAACTTGAGCCAAAAAGACTCAAGTTTTTTCTGAATTTCGGGAATATAATTTGACAATACAAAGTTGAGTGAAGTAGGCTCAGGTTTTGGAACATCAATCAGGTGCGAACCTGGATGCGGGCCGCGAACGAGAAACGAAAGTCTCGACACGGCGACCGGACCCGAGCGAACAGATGTGAAACGTAACGAATATAAGGAGAAACGAATATGGGACGTGCAGTAGGTATTGATCTGGGTACTACGAACTCTTGCATCGCAACGCTCGAAGGCGGCGAACCCACGGTTATCGTGAACGCCGAAGGCGCTCGCACCACCCCGTCGGTGGTCGCGTTCAGCAAGTCCGGTGAAATTCTCGTCGGCGAGGTCGCCAAGCGTCAGGCCGTGACCAACGTCGATCGCACCATCAGCTCGGTCAAGCGCCACATGGGCACCGACTGGACCGTCGAGATTGACGGCAAGAAGTGGACTCCGCAGGAGATTTCCGCACAGATTCTTATGAAGTTGAAGAGGGACGCTGAGGCGTACCTGGGCGAACCGGTGACCGACGCGGTCATCACCTGCCCTGCATACTTCAACGACGCACAGCGTCAGGCAACCAAGGACGCCGGCAAGATCGCAGGCCTCAACGTGCTGCGTATCATCAACGAGCCGACGGCTGCGGCACTGGCTTACGGCCTTGAAAAGGGCAAGGAAGACGAACGCATCCTGGTCTTCGACCTCGGCGGCGGCACCTTCGATGTGTCCCTGCTGGAGATCGGCAAGGACGACGACGGCTTCGCCACCATTCAGGTGCAGGCCACGAACGGCGACAACAAGCTCGGCGGCGACGATTGGGATCAGAAGATCATCGATTGGCTCGTCGGCGAAGTGAAGAACAAGTACGGCGTCGATCTGTCCAAGGACAAGATTGCTCTGCAGCGCTTGAAGGAAGCCGCTGAACAGGCCAAGAAGGAACTTTCCAGCTCCTCCGAGACCAACATCTCGATGCAGTATCTGGCCATGACCCCCGACGGCACGCCTGTCCACCTCGACGAGACGCTGACCCGCGCTCACTTCGAGGAAATGACTTCCGACCTGCTCGGCCGTTGCCGCACGCCGTTCAACAACGTGCTGCACGACGCGAACGTCTCGGTCGCGCAAATCGACCACGTGGTCCTCGTCGGCGGCTCGACTCGTATGCCCGCTGTCAAGGAACTCGTCAAGGAACTCACCGGTGGCAAGGCTGCGAACCAGTCCGTCAACCCGGATGAGGTCGTGGCAATCGGCGCTGCGGTGCAGTCCGGCGTCATCAAGGGCGACCGTAAGGATGTCCTGCTCATCGACGTCACCCCGCTTTCTCTCGGCATCGAGACCAAGGGCGGCATCATGACCAAGCTCATCGACCGCAACACCGCCATCCCGACCAAGCGCAGTGAGGTCTTCTCGACCGCTGAAGACAACCAGCCTTCCGTGCTGATTCAGGTCTATCAGGGTGAGCGCGAGTTCGCTCGCGACAACAAGCCGCTGGGCACCTTCGAGCTGACCGGCATCGCTCCGGCTCCTCGTGGCGTCCCGCAGATCGAGGTCACCTTCGACATCGACGCCAACGGCATCGTCCACGTTTCCGCCAAGGACAAGGGCACCGGCAAGGAACAGTCCATGACCATCACCGGCGGATCTGCTCTGCCGAAGGACGAGATCGATCGCATGGTCAAGGAAGCCGAGGCTCACGAGGCCGACGACAAGAAGCGCAAGGACGAGGCTGAGACCCGCAACACCGCTGAATCCTTCGCCTATCAGATGGAGAAGATGGTCAACGACAACAAGGACAAGCTCTCCGATGATGTCGTCAAGGAAGTCACGGCCGACGTCAACGATCTGAAGGAAGCCCTGAAGGGCGACGACATCGACAAGATCAAGTCCGCTCAGGAGAAGCTGACCACTTCCTCGCAGAAGATCGGTCAGGCACTCTATGCGCAGCAGGGTGCCGAAGGTGCTGCTGGCGCTGAGGGCGCGGCTGGTGCCGGTGCCGCAGGTGCGGCCGGCGCAGGCTCCTCCTCGTCCGATGATGACGACGTGGTGGACGCCGAGGTCGTGGACGATGACGATGACAAGAAGGACAACAAGTAATTATGTCCGGGTTCGATAAGGACGACTATCTGAAGGATCTGCCGGATCCCGACGACGCGTGGCTCAACTCTTTGGCTGGGTTCGATGCGTCGGCAGCGGGATTCGGCGGGTCCCCGGACGGGGCCGATCCCGCAGAACCTGAGCAGGCTAATGCCGGCGCAACCGGCGAAAAGGCGGGTGAAACAATGAGCTCCGAACAGTCGAATAACAAGGCCGACGACGAGGCGAAGCAGAACCCACAGAGTGCTGCCGCTTCAGCTGCCAACAACAACGACAATACGAATGTGAACGACGGTTCCGCGCAAGCGGCCGCTGGTCAGACTGGTGACAGTCAAGCCAATGCTGCTGGTTCCGCCGCTGCCGCTCACGCAACTGGTGACGCGGGCAAGGCCGATGCTGCCGCAGGCAAGGATGGCGACAATACGCTGACGCCACTTGGGCAGGCGAAGAAGGAAGCCGCGGACTACCTCGATGCGCTCCAGCGTGAGCGTGCCGAGTTTGTCAACTTCCGCAACCGCTCCAAGAAAGAGCAGGAGACCTTCCGCCAGCACGGCATCATCGATGTGCTGACTGCATTGCTCCCGGCGCTCGACGACATCGACCGCATCCGCGAGCACGATGAGTTGAACGATTCGTTTGCCGCTGTGGCCAACAAGATTGACAAGGCGTTCGAGAAGTTCGGCGTGGAGAAGTTCGGAGAGAAGGGTGAGACCTTCGATCCGACCAAGCACGAGGCGATACTTCACAAGCCGGATGCCGAAGCGACCGAAGAGACTGTGGACACCGTCGTAGAGGCGGGCTATCGCATCGGCGACCGGGTAATTCGCGCCGCTCGTGTGGTGGTGGCTTCCCCGAAGGCCTAGCGGGTTTCCGCAATGACGTGATACGTAGAGTGCGATTCCCCGCGTGGCCGGAGGGTCGCACTTATCGTTTTGTAGAGTCGTTGCAGGGAATGTATCGGCTTATGGCCCGAAAAGGAGGGCAGTGATATGGCTGAGAATGAATGGCTAGATAAAGATTTTTACAAGGTGCTCGGCGTCTCCAAGGACGCATCGAGCTCGGAGATTACCAAGGCTTACCGCAAGCTCGCGCGTAAGTATCATCCGGATCTCAACAAGACCAAAGAGGCCGAGGAGAAGTTCAAGGACATCTCGGAAGCCTACGATGTGCTCAGCAACGAGGATCAGCGACGCAAGTACGATGCGATTCGCCAGTTCGCGGGCGGTGGTGCAAGGTTCGCCGGTGGCTCCGGGCAAGGTGGGTTCGGAGGTGACGCCTCTGACTTCTCCGACATCTTCGGTTCGATGTTCGGCGGCGGCGCAGGCGGCCCCGGCGGGGTTCACTTCTCGACTTCCGGCGGCGGGCCGACCAACCTGAACGACATCTTCTCGATGTTCGGCAACGCGGCTGGCCAGGGTGCTGGCGGCTACGCGGGCGCGGGCGCTGGCTCGCCCTACGGAGCCGGTTACGGCAGCGGGTCGAGCACCTACCGCGAGCCGCAGGAACCGGTGCGTGGCGAGGATCGCAACTCGAAGATCACGCTGACGTTCCGCCAGGCCGTAAAGGGCGCGACCGTCTCGCTGAAGGCAGGCGGGCGCAAGTTCAAGACCCACATCCCGGCCGGTGTCAAGGACGGGCAGAAGATTCGGCTTCCCGGCAAGGGCAAGCTCGGCTCCAACGGCGGGTCCGCAGGTGATATGTATCTGCAGATCAGCGTGAAGAACGACACGAAGTTCAGCCTCGACGGCAACAACATCGTGATGCCGCTTCCGGTGACCATCGGCGAGGCCGTTTCCGGTGCTCGCGTCAAGGCGCTCGACTTCGACGGCAACGAAGTGACGTTCCGTGTGCCTGCTGGCACATCGAGCGGTACCGAGGTCCGTGTCAGCGGCAAGGGTGTTCCTGGCCGTGATGGTGACTTGGTCGGACGCGTGGTGATTCGCGTGCCGAGCAGGCCCAGCATGGCGCAGAAGCACGATGCCAAGGAATTCGACAAGAACTCTGGTGAGTTCGTCGACGAGGTGGCCAAAGAGCGCGAGTGATTCGCGCGACTGCGGCTGCCGATGGTCGAAGCGGAGTGAGTTTCGGCGCTTCGATTTGACGGGGATGCCTGCCGGTCGATTCCGGTAGGCATCCCCGTGGGGCGATAGCAAGTTGTGGCTGGTCTATTGGTGAGCATCTGGAATGTTTGCCGATAGACCAATTCGGCAGTTTTGGACTCGATAGGCATTGCGTACGATGTTGATGGATAAAGACATCAGTGCAATGCGTTATGAATGAAGTTACCGACAATGACGAGTGGAGGTGGATGTGATGGCTCGGATTTCTCGTGAGGTGCAGGCGCTGTATGGACTGTGCGCTGTCGCGCTGGTCGAACAACGCGCGGATCTGGATGGTGCCGACGACGTAGGTTTCGACATCGATTTGCCGGTCTTCAGCGTCGGTCGTGCCGCGCAGTTGGCCAACATCCATCCCCAGACCCTGCGTCAATACGACCGTCAAGGGCTCATCGTTCCGCAACGCACGGAAGGCGGCGCTCGCCGCTATTCCCTGCGCGATGTGCGCAAGCTTGCCCAGGCTCAGCAAATGAGCCAGGAAGACGGCATCAATCTTGCCGGCATCTCGCGTATCCTCGACTTGCAGGAGGAGAACCGCCAGCTGCGGCGCGAAGTCAAAAGACTCGAACGTCCGAGTGGTTCCAGCATTTTCGCGGCCGATTCGGATGGCGGCATCACCGAGATTCAGCGCTCGCGTCAGGCCCGCCGCTGGCGTCACGAAGTACAGGCTCACACCCGTGAGCTTCCCGGCCGCCCGTATTATGCCAATGATGCCGACAATCCATATGCCTCCACTGTTTCTGAGGCATCGGACGAAGGCGGCAACGGCACTTCGCAACAGTCAAGTGTGCACAAGCCTCGCCATGCTGCGAAGCCTACTGCTGATTCTCATGCCGACCCGTTCGTCGATCCCCGTTCGCTGGTGGTATGGGGCCACTATTTCGACTGATTAGTTTGCAGTCCGATTGACGGTTTTAATTTCGTGATTGATGCCATGATTTAAGCGAGTGCTTATGGCATGATAGAGATGTACGGAATACGGAAAATGTCGGCGGAATGTGTCATGACGATTGCATAAGTGTGCTGGCATGAACGGATATGGCGAGGTGGATTCTCTTTGGCGTCACAGCTGCAGCAGCAAAACGACAACATAAACAATGACCGAGTGCTCAAGGCCGTGCTGTGGGATATGGACGGCACGTTGATCGACTCGGAGCCCTACTGGCATGAGGTCGAGATGGGTATCGCTCGTGAACATGGTGGTTTCTGGAGCGAAGACATTGGTTGGACCTGCTCCGGTAAACCCGTGCCACAGGTTGCCCAGCGCATGATTGACGAGGGCACGCAGCTGTCAGTGGATGAAATCGGACGACTGATGATCGAGGGCGTCGCGCAGAAGGAAGCGGAACGCATGCCGTGGATTCCCGGTGTGGAGGATGTGTTGCGCTCGCTGGTTGCTGCTGGCATTCCATCGGTTCTGGTCACGGCATCGCCTCGGCGTATGGCTGAGAACTTGGTGCGTCAGGCTCCCGAAGGCGCATTCGTCGGTTATGTATGTAGTGATGACGATCTGCCCAAGAAGCCGAACCCCGCACCCTATCTTGCCGCCGCGGAAGTGATCGGTATTAATGTTCCGCAAGAAATCGCGGTAGCCAATGGTATGCCGGTTTCAGGCAGCGGTCGGCCTGGCCTGCAGCTTGGCGACGGCGAGCCATCTCAGCAGAGCGGCGATAGCGAGTCCAGCCGTCAAAATAGTGGTAACCAAAGCGGTCAACAAGTCAGCGACGGCAAGTCAGATAAAAAAGTCTCAGACGATAAAATAGACGGCATTTCAGAGCATGCTGATTTCTGCCGCGATATGGCAAGATGCGTAGCCATCGAGGATTCGATGACCGGCATCCAGTCGGCCGCCGCTTCCGGCGCGACCACCATCGCTCAAACCGGCTTCATCAAAACTGACACTTCCGCCGGCCCACAATTCGCTTCAATCAACGGCTACGACGGCCTGACCGCTGAAGTGTTGGAACGCTATGCCGAGCAACGTTTGGCGGCAATGAGCCAGATGAAGTAAACAAGCCACAGCTCTAAAGCATGAAAAGGCTTTTGGGAAATCTGAAAGTCTACAAAGTGAAGCTGGTGGCATGCCGTTCTCATAGGACATACGCCCGTCGGAAGTGCACCTTTTCTGCACCCTTTTTGGGTATAAAAAAAGACCAGAATCATTGAAATCTCAACGTTTCCGGCCTAGAAGTGGAGCTGATGGTAATCGAAACCACGACCTCTTCGATGCGAACGAAGCGCTCTACCAACTGAGCTACAGCCCCATGTCTCAAGTTTGTCACTCAAGACAACGTTACATATTCTAATACAACCCAAGCCCAAGCACAATTTGGCGCGTTGCTGTGAACGCATCTGATTCGTCCTTCGTTTTCGAAGATACTTGGGCCAGGCTTTCCCGTTGTTACAGACTCAGAATGCAAAATGCGTCGTTACTAATACGGCACTAAGTGAGATATAGGTGCTAGTAACAACGCATTTAAAGTTTCTAAACATGCCTTTCCAGCATAAATCTATGTGACCGCTAGAAAAGCATGTTTGAAATCAATCACATATCTTCGACCACCAGATAGGTCATGTCGAGCGGGCCGTGGACGCCGACGACCAGAACCATTTCGATATCGCCGGTCGATGAGGTGCCGGTGATGAAGTTGAGGTTCGAGGTCTTCAGTTCTCCGGACTTCAGGCGCGGCTCGTAGTAATCCATCGCCTGGCGGGTGCGAGCCACGATCTTGGACTTGCGGATGATGCTCAGGTAGTGCACCGGCAGGAAGTGGAATGCACGGCCTTGGCCCGGCGTGGTCGGCGCGGTGATGGTGCAAGATTCGGCGCACAGGAAGTCGGCGAAACCGATGGCCGCTTCCGAATGGTTTGCGGCTTGGATGTTGGCATCGCGACCTGCACCTGGAGTCCAGAATGCTGGCTTCGGGTCGAGCCCGTCGCGCCAGGATTCCAATCCGAATGCCTTGTAGTTCTCGTCATCAGTGGGCAAAAGCAACGAAGCCTTTGCGGAAGAGCCCGAAGTTGCAGAAGCATCTGAACTCGAGGTAACGGCGCCACTTGGATCGTTGGCCTTATTGGCGTCGTCACCTTCGCCAGATGCAGCGGATTCATCCGATTGGGCTGGCGGGATGGCCTTGGCTGCAATGAACGCGTTCAGTACTGCCGGCAGTTCGGCCTTGGACGTGGTCTGGAAATCGACGTGCACGGCCGGGGCGTTCTTGCGTGCGATTTCGAGCAGTTCGTCCTGAGAATGCCCGGAAAGTGTGCTCTCCGGCAGGTCGTTGACCGGCTCAAGCGGATGGTCTTTGAGCTGGTGACGCGGGCGGCCGCTCTTCTCGGCGAGATAGTTGAGGAATGTTTCGCGATCGGTCATGATGGTCAGTCCTTCTTCCCGTTATCAGAGGGCATCGAGCCCGCATTGCCGGCAGATGAGGATGCGGAGGCCTCTGTGGTTCCGGCATTTCTCGGGTCTGCGGCATTGGTCGGCTCATAATGCACAGGCGCCTTGCGTGGAATCGAATGCTCGGTCGATTGCTTGCCTGCGTCATTCACGGCGATGCTGTGACGCGCGGCATTCTCGTGCGAAGTATGGTCGGTGACCAATACGCCGGCCTCTTCTATCGAGCCGAGTGCTTCCGGCACGGTCGCGTCACTCAGCGGCGCGGTCTGCTCGCGGCCAACCTTGCGCGCCGAAACGCTGTTGTCATACGTTCCGAACGACTTGGGAGCGTTCGGGTTTTCGGCCAGAATTGCGGCCTGTGCCTTGTTCCACTCCACGTCGTTGCCGGCAGCCTTGTACTGAGCGGTCTTGCGCTTGTTGAACCACGTACGGAAGTTCTTGGAATGGGCGGGAGGCTCCGGCAGATCGCGAACCTTGGTCCAGCCGCCGAAGACGAATGGCATCCATTCCTCGTGTTTGCCGTTTTCGTTGAGGTTCTTGGCGGTATCCGGGGTGCGCTTGCCAGTCGATGGATCCTTGACGCCCTTCTTGGCGATGGTGTTCATCGCAACATGGTCGAAGGTAAGCGCGGTGCGGAAGAGCGAGGAATGGCCGGTGCCCATGCCCACGACCTTCATCACGGTGTCGGCGATCATGTCGCCCATGTGCTTGTCGTTCATCTCGACCTCACGGTGCTTCAGCAACAGCTCGTGCAGCGGAATCTTGACCGGGCAGGTTGCGGTGCAGGCCGAGCAGAGGGAGCAGGCGTACGGCAGGTCATGGAAGTCCTCGTAGTCGCCTTGCAACACCGGGGAAAGCACGGCGCCGATCGGCCCCGGATAGATGGAGCCGTAGCCCTTGCCGCCGATGTTGCGGTAAATCGGGCAGACGTTCAGGCAGGAAGCGCAGCGGATGCACTGCAGAATCGGCTCGAACTCGGTACCAAGCGCGTTGGAACGCCCATTGTCGACGATGACCACGTAGAAGTCTTCTGGACCGTCGGACTCATCGGGGAGCTTCGGCGAAACGAAGCTGCAGTAGGAGGTGAGCTTGGAGCCGACAGCGGAACGGACGAGCATGTTGTCCATCGTCTCGGCTTCGCGCAGCGTTGGCACAATGCGTTCCATACCCATGACGACCACCTGCGTGGGCGCGATGGCCATGGAAAGATCGGCGTTGCCTTCGTTGGTGACGATGTTGACCATACCTTGGTCGGCCACAGCGAAGTTGCAGCCGGTGATGGACATGTCGGCCTCAAGGAACCGCTCGCGCAGCACCTTGCGGGAGAACCGTGCCTCGTGCTGCGGGTCGTTGTCGCCCTTGTAACCGATTTTTTGGAAGAGCTTCTGCACTTCGTCACGGTTCTTGTGTAGCGCCGGGAAGACCAAATGAGAAGGCTCGTCCCAGTTGTCGAGCTCTAGGATGAACTCGGCGAGATCGGTTTCGGTGACCTTGACGTCGTCGAGCCCCAGCAATGCCTTGTCGAGTCCGATTTCCGAAGTGACCATGGACTTCGGCTTGACGATCTTGTGTGCCTGCTTTTTCTTTACGAGATCGGTGATGAAATCACGTGCCTCGACGTCGGTCTGGGCAAAGAAGACATGCCCACCGCGCTTTTCAACGTTGTCGGCGAATTCCTCAAGATAATCGGGCAGATAGCGGATGGCATGCTGGCGAATCTGTTCGCCAAGGTCGCGCCAACCTTCCCAGTTGCCGAGTTCCGCACGGGCGGTCTCGCGCTTGACCCACTGAGCGTCCTGCGCGTTGGAGATGGCCTTGTGCGCGAACTTGTCTTTTGAGGTCGCCTCGACGCGCTTGACGAAATTGGGATCGCCATATTGCAGCATCGTACCGGTCTTCTTGCCGGTGCGCTTGAACATGGTGTCGTCCATTTGGGTGTTGCTCATACCAAGGCCTCCTCGTGCGCGTTGGAATGTTGCAAAGCTTCTAGGTCAATGGCCTTGCGTTCCTCGGCATCGACATATTTGACGCGGCTCATGTCGACGTTGCTGTTGAGTACTTCCGCAAGGTGCAGGATCGTGATGTTCTTGCCGAGCCGGTTGAAACGTCCGCCGATGTTCATCAGGCATCCGGGGTCGCAGGAGATCAGTACCTGTGCACCGGTGCTCTCAACGTCGGAGACCTTCTCGTTGACCATTTCCTGCGAGACCTCGGGCATCTTCATCGAGAACATGCCACCGAAGCCGCAGCAGTTTTCGATGTGCGGCAGCTCCTGGACCTTGAGACCTTTCACATGGTCCATAAGGATGTAAGGGCTTTCGCGCTCGCCGAGCAAGCGGGTCATGTGGCAGGAACGGTGGTAGGTGGCCACGGCGTCGAGCTCCGCGCCTGCGTCAAGTACGCCCAGCACGCGGTAGACGAACTGCGAGAACTCGTAGGTCTTCTCGGCCATCGCATGGGCCTTGGCCTTGTACTCGTCGTCGCCCTTGGGCAGGTGGAATTGCAGTTCCTTCAGCATGTTGACGCAGGAACCGGCAGGTCCGACGATGTAATCGGCATCGACGCTCATCAGTGCATCGATCTCGTTGTGCATCACCTTGGCGGATTCCTTGACATAGCCGCTGTTGAACGTAATCTGTCCGCAGCAGATTTGCTGCATAGGCATGTAAGTCTCGCAGCCGAACCTTTCTAGAACCTCGACCATGGCTTTCCCGACGTTAGGGAATATCAGGTCGACCAGGCAGGTGGAGAAAATCACTACCTTCATCTTTGACTCCTTCAAGTTGGCCTTCATCTTTCGAGATTGCTCGACGATGTGGTTGCCATGGATGGTTCCGCTGTGTGTGGTAATGACGTTCAACGCTCCATTTTTCATGGCCTTCTTCATACAACGATAGATGCTGAATATTAAAAAAGAGTGGCGTTTTATTGACAATTTGAATTTGTCAACGTGATGTTACTCACATTGTAAGGCAAAACTGAGCCATACTGGGGAAGTCGTTGAGACAAATGTATTTCGAACGTTTGAGGTGTGCGAGATGAAAGTCGACGAAGGGTATGGAAACGGCGGAATAGGATCAGCGAAAAGCGAGAAGTACTGATGCAAATGGTAGAAAACGATGCAATGCGAAGAGAATAGATGAAGCGTGAAAAGACGGCAGGAGGCTGAGGGAGTGGATGAAGCGGGGCAGTGAAACCTGCTTGTTTCAGTCCTCGGTCGCTCTCTCTTCGATTTCCGCAGCTTCTTCAACGGTGGCTTCCGCTTTCTTTTTGCCGAACTTCGCCTTCAGAAGGCCGATGATGGTGGGCAAAAGTGAAATGACGAGAATGGCGACGATGACCAGTTCGAAATTCTTCTGGACAATGGGAATGCCGCCGAAGAAGTAGCCGAGCAGGGTGAACAGCGTTGACCAGGTGAGGCCGCCGAGCGCAGAGAACGGGGTGAAGCGACGCCAACGCATACCCGAAAGCCCAGAGATGAACGGCATGAATGTACGGATGAACGGGAAGAAACGGCCAAGGAAGACGGCAAGCGGTCCCCACTTCTCGATCATGGCTTCCGTTTTGGCGAGGCGTTCAGGGGTCATGGCCTTGACCTTGCCGCTTTCGATGATCTTGCGGCCGAAGAAATGACCGATGAAGTAGTTGCATTGGTCGCCGATGATGGGGGCGAGCCACACCACTGGCAGCAGCGCGATTAGGGGCAGTGCAGATTTGCCGGTTACTGCGTCTGGCGCGGCGAAGAAGCCGGCTGCGAAGAGCAGCGAGTCACCAGGTAGGAACGGGAAGAAGACCACGCCGGTCTCGATGAAAACGATGAGGAAGATGAAGCCAAGCGTCGGCGCCACACCCATCGAGATCCAGCCTGCGATGATGGTGCGCGGGTCTTTCAGCAGTTCGATGAGGAAGTGAATGAAGCCCATAATATTCTGTCTGTCTCCTATTTATTTTCTATCGCAAGTCTCCGAGTTTGCGGTCAAATCCCGGTTTCCGATTTTCGTTGTTCTCAACTTTGTGTACTTGGGTGTGCATTCTTGTCCGGTTCTATTTTATCGGTTGCGGCAGCATGGGCGAGGGTATGCGTCTGAACTCTTCAAAATTCACGCAAAATGAGAAATTGTAGATGTATTTCATTATTTGTCAGACATCCCTAAAAACGATTGATGTTCTACTGGTTTTAAGGATGGCGGGTAGCTGGCAGGAATTTTCGAAGTATCAAATGAATATTGTAGAAGACAAGGCAAGATTGCATCATTTGTCAATGGTTTGAACAGTAGAGACAAGGGTTCTTTATGGCTTATTATATATTAAATAAAAAAGTGTCTAATTAGATATGTGAAGAGATTGTGAAAGAAATATTAAACTTCATTCTGTGACCGCCCTCACAAAACCGCAAAAAAACGTATTGCAAAGTAATACAGAAAACTGTAAATAAATCGATTGACGTGTGTTGTTTTTTCCCAAGAATTGGAACGGTTGAGAGTTGAGTATCGCGGGTGAAATTGATTACAGAGAGAAAATTCGCAATTTTTTCAAAAACTCGCTTTTTAAATAGATGGCGATTATTTGTCTAAATTTATTTAAAATCGCGAAACCCTTTTGTTTTGATAGCATGCGAAACATCTAGAAAATGTTTGTTTTAAATCGCTTGTGTGTTGCATGAATTGACGGATTTGGATGCGACAACATGCGAGATGGCGATGCGGGGAATTTGGGAAATCGCCATGTTTCGGGAAAGGGTTAGTTTTGGAACGTAAGAGTATTCTGAAAAGACTGCTCTGTGCATTAGCGGTTTTGGCCGTGGTGGTAGTGGGATGGTTCCCCGCGAACTTCGTTCTTGCAGATGCAGAGGGGTCGGCGGCGGCCAATAAAACGAGAAGTGTTTCTCTGGCTGGTTCGCAAGATTTGACACAGGCTGATTATCCTGCTGCATGCACTCAGAGTTCCGCAACAGCGGATTTTAAAGTGGACTGCAAACCTAAACTTTACCAATTCATGGGCGACGGCAATCGTATGCAGGGCAATAATGTCGCCGATGAGCTTCGTATGGATTTCGTGGTTCGTATGCCTCACGGAATGGTGAATCCTCAATGTGTGGCCTTAGGCGGAGCATCCGATTATCTGGGTAAAGGCTTCCTCCAGGGCAAGAGCACCGATTGTGGTATGCAGATTGTGTTCTCTCGAACCAACGCCGATGGTAAGAACACGGACGTCGCAGATAAGAACACGAGGGATTTACGAGCTGCTCGTTATATCAATACCTATGGTGGAGACGGTGTATCGGTGAACTCAGATGCTCGTCAGGCAGCTGCTACATGGGCTAAGAATATGGATGAGTACTACACCATTCATAATGTGCTGGTCTCTGGTGACTACGACTTCGTCACTATTTCCTTGAAGGCGACATCGCCTACAGCGTTGGAAAAACCATGGCTAATTCCAATGTCGGCGGTGTGAAGTTCATGCCTCAGTATGTGTATGTGGTATCCACTCCTGGACGAGGCACTAGAAATGCGATCGAATATCAGTACGCAGACTTCTCGAATCCTGATTATGTGACCAATATTGCAGCGGAGCAGCCTTCATACATGTATGCCAATGATGTGGACACCGTTTCGCTCATTAGCAGCACCAATTCCGCTAATGGTGAGCTTCCTCTAGGCAACAACGGTCCTGTCCCGTTTGTCGGTTGGGACAACATGTCGAGCTTGTGGAGCGGAGGCCAGGCCAACTGGGGTCTGGTTACCGATTACGGATTCAATAACCCCTCTAATTCGTCGATGCAGCTTACCGGTTCGATGGTGGCCCCTGCAAATTCATTCTTTGTGGAGTGGTACAACAGGGCGCAGGGCAGAACTTACGGCACTAAAGATGCTGCTGGGAATCCTATAACTATGCCGTTCCCATGTTCGCAGAACACGTCGTTCTATTATCAATGGTTCGGGCTCGACGGGCATAAGTGGGAGCCGGTTACCTCGCTGACGCCGACCGTGCAAAAGGTTGAAGGACAGCAAGCGCTCAGCTACTACGATGGCACCAAGGGCGCGTATAACGCGACCAATCGTGCCACCTCCACTAACAAAGGCAACTTGATTGTTCCCAACGCAGGTAGCCCGGAGAGCGCTCAGAATGCTGATGGCAGCATCGACTTTGGTAAGGCCAAGAAGTTGCAGCCGGAGCTGGATGGCTATTTCAAGCTTGTGACGTGGCCGATTACCACCACACCTACCACCACGAACGCCAACGGTCCTCAGTCGTTCGATGGTTGCTTGGCAACCGATCCTCCCAAGGGCAATTCGTCAATGACCATTCGTGACGCGAACAACCCGCTTTACAATGACGCCGATCCCTCCAAGCCGCTTGGCATTACCATGGACACTCCGGATAAGGAAGCCAATGCCATCCTTGCCAAGGGCTCGACCATTGACACCGTATTTGCCAAGTACAGCCTCGATCGTCCTGCTCCGCCGACCATCGATAATCCGACTGAGACGTATGCCGATCCCGATATGCGCCACATCACCGGAACGGGTATCCCGGGTGACGATGTGACGCTGTTCCGTGAGGATCCGTCCAAACCCATTAAGGATGTTGCCGATGCCAGTGGTCCTGCCGACCCAGACAATACCAAGTCCAGAGGTACTCGAATCGGAACGGTCACAGTCGGCAGTGACGGCAAATGGGAAATGTATGATCTCGCGAGAATCGATCCTGCAAAGCAGGATCATGTTCGCTACCATGCTTGGCAGACCGAAACGACAACGGGCTATGACATCAGTTCTATTTTCTCGAACGTCGTTCGGGAGAATTTCAATCTGAAACTGAATCAGGCTCCTACAGTCACCTCGGTCGAGGTTCCTCATACCGCTCGTATGCAAGATGGGGCCAATACGGTTGCTAAACTTCCGACTGACTCCAAGGTAACCATCAAGGGCGGTTACGATACTTCTCGTGGCGATGCCACCATTCAGGTGTACATGGTTCCGCAAACGGGAGGTCAGCTGTCTTCCTCTTCGTCGTCTTCCGGCACGGTTGGCTCATCTTTGACGGTACCGGATGCGAAATGGCAGGTCTGTAATAACGGTGCTGTGGATTCCACGCATCCTTCGATACCTGTTCAGGGAACATGGACCTGCTCGGTGAACCCTAGTGTCTTCTCGGATGCCAATCACACCAAGACGGATGGATCGGTGTGGCTGTGGTACACGGTCTACGTAGTGCTGAAGGACCCGACTGGTCGTCAGGCTGACATGATGAGCCAGGTAACCAATCAGATTGTTGATATGTATGCTCCGGCTGTGACCGTGGATTCCGTTAATCGCGGCACCGGCTTGGTGAAGGGTAGCGTCAAGAAGACTCTGACCGGTGTGGCCATGAATGGCCTGACGGTTAGCGTTACCTGGCCTGATGGCAGTACCGGTACCGCTACGACCGATAGTACGGGCGCTTGGCAGATGGCGATTCCGGGGACTATGCGCCCCGGCGATATACAAGCCGTCACCGTCGATCATGCTGAGAAGCTGGAAAAAACTAATAATGTCGGATCTGTTGCAACTAAAGGCAATGAGTCGGCTCCTGCTCTAAGCAAACTGACTGGTTCGCCATTGGTGTCTCATCTGCCGCTCACCGGTCAACGACCGCTGATTTTCTTAGTCGCCTTGCTGGTGGTGCTGGTCACCATCGGTGGATATCTCGTGGCTAAGAGAATTCGGTCGAGTGTGATTCACAAGGGTGCACACGTCAATAACAAGTAATGTTCGTGGGCTGGTTCTGCTGTGCGTGCTGGCGTAAGCCGGCTGCCTTCCTCAAAACTTTGGGGTGCTGGCCCGCAGTGCCTGCCCGTCAATAAAAAATTTGTATCAGAAAACAAAATCTAGGAAAGGGTTACATCAATGAGTAACAACAAGCTTCGCCCGTTGGCGGCGGCTGTCATCTCGGCGGCCACGCTATTGGCCTTTGCGCCGTTCGGAGTCGCGAACGCCGCTAATGCCTCAATCGATATGAGTAAAGCTGGCGCCACCACTATCACCATCAATGGTGATAAGAACACCATGAAGGGGCACAAGTTCGCGGCCGTGAAGGTTGGCGACTACCAGAATGCTGCCTATGACAGTGCTCATGCTGGCGTGCTGACTGGTGTGTCTGTGTCCACCGATGCGCAGGTCAAGGAAGCTGCGACGGCAGCATTGGCTGCTGCCAAGGGCGATCGGAATATCACGCCCACCACTGCAGATTCCGCCTATGTGGGTAACCCTGTTGGCGAAGTCGCTTCCAAGTGGCTCGGCTACGGCACTGGCGAGGACGGCACGTCGAATACCGCTACCGCGGTTGCTCCCGATAAGCATGGCTGGAACGGCGCCCTGCGTGATTTCGTCACCGAACTCGCCAAGAGCCAGACGGCCAACGCTTCGGACAAGACGTTCAGCCAGTTGTTCGCAGGCCAGACCACGTATGACGCGACTGCGACCACCGGAGACGACTATAATGCTGTCGTTAACGTTTCTGAGCCCGGCCTCTATGTGGTCGAGGATCTCACCGCGCAGACCGTTGCGGACAGCGCAGCGCTGAAGAACTCCATTCCTATGCTCGTCGGTACTGGCATTAGTCTCAACGACGGTACCAACTACAACATGCTGGGCAGCATGGCTTTGGGCACGATTTCCATGAAGAACGACACTCCTTCAGTGACTAAGACCCTCGACAGCACTGCTGACAACAGCGATACCTCCATCGGCGGCAAGCTGCACTATAAGCTGACCAGCACCGTGCCGCTCACCACCGGCTTCGATCACTATGTCTTCACGATGGTCGATCACCCCGGTAAGGGCCTGACGTTTAACGATCCTTCTTCACTCAAGGTCACCGTTGGCGGCACTCCGCTCGCTGCTACGGATTACACGGTCAAGCACGCTGAAGATGCTGATGGCAACACGACTTATATCGTGATCGACTTCTCCTCTTCTGTCCGTTCTATGAAGTACCAGGATTCGATTGTGGTCACCTATGCGCTCGGCATCAACAACAACGCGGAAAGCGGCAAGCCGATGAAGAACGGCGTGACCCTGGCGTATTCCAATGACTCCAACAAGCAGCCGACCACCGACGCCCCGACGACGGACGCCAACGGCAATGTCATCAACTGCGTGCCTACTACCAGCACCTGCCCCAACGGCAGCGTCACCAACAACGCTGATCAGGATGGAGCCAACAGCCCCTCCACGGCCAACGCTTACTTCCGCCACTTCAATGTCATCAACCAGAAGAAGGCCGACGGTGCCGGTTTGTCCGGAGCCACTTTCCAGCTGTTCAAGAAGGGCGACGCCACCCCGATCAAGTTCCTCAAGACCGGTGACGGTATGTACAAGAAGTCCGCTCTGCAGTCTGATACCAATGCGACCGCCAACCTCGTCGTGAACGACGGCGCTGCAGCTCAGGATGGGGACACCCCCGTTTCCGCTGGTCAGCTTCAGATTGATGGCCTCGCCGATGGTCATTACACGCTCAAGGAAACTGCAGCAGCTCCGGGCTTCTCGGGCACGTTCCTGCCGTCGACCGAGGTTCAAGTCGGCCAGGGCACCAATCCTTCGGATTCCGCCTTCGCTAACACCAAGGATGCTCTCTACAACCTGATCGATGCTAAGGGCACCGTTGCTGCAGGCAGCACCGCGGCTTCGCTGGTCCCGGTCGCCATGACCTCGGCCGGAGCCGTTGTCGTCAACAACATCAACTCGATTTCCCAGCTGCCTCTCACCGGTGGCGCTGGCGTCATCCTGATGCTGCTGGTCGTTGTGGCGCTTGCCATGATCGCCGCCGCGCTGATTTTCGCTCGTCGTAAGATCAACGACTGAATTTCGCGGGATGTGAGGCAAGGCGCGGTCAGCACTGATCTTGCCTCACGCTGAAACCATGACCGCAAATTTATGATTCAAGGGAGACGTGGCCATTGCTGGCTGCGTTTCCCTTATTATTTCTCATTTCTTTTTTGCTTTTGAATCAGGTTTTATTTTATTTTGTCAAATCGGTGATGACGCACTTGGCAATGGCTGCCACGGAAGGATGCGATTCGTTGAACGAACAAATGGATATCTTGGGTATGCAGGACGAGTCTTTTGACGAAGTGATGAAGTCCGACCATAAGGGCCGGGGCCATCGGGTACTCGTCATTTCCCTCGATACCGCGATCGCTGTTTTCCTGGTGGCGCTGCTAGTTGCAGTGTGCTGGTTTCCGGCACGCTGGCTTTCCGATATGAATCTCGAACGCGAGATGACCGAAAGCAATAGCAACCATTTCGCCGCCTGGCCGCAGGGCAAGGTCGTAGACGAATATGCGAAGGCGCAGGCCTACAACAAGAAGATTGCTGCCTCTAACCAGGAGACGCTGGGGGAATTCACCGATCCGTTTGCCGGGGAAAAGACTCAGACAAACCGTTGAGCGAGAAGGACAAGGATTACCAGGCACTGCTCAACGATGGCACTGGCATGATGGGGACGTTGCGCATTCCGAAGATTTCTGTGCGAATGCCGATTTTCCATGGCACTTCCGATGAGGTGCTTCGTCATGGTGCTGGGCACCTCTACGGCACCAGCCTACCCGTAGGGGGATCTTCCACCAACGCCGTGCTCAGCGGCCATAGCGGCCTGCCGGGAGCGTTGCTATTCACTCGTCTGGATGAACTCAAAAGGGCGATTTCTTCTATATCCAGACCCTGAACCGCACCATGGGCTATTTGGTTACTGGCATCCATGTCATCAAACCTACGGATACTCATCTATATAAGGTCGTTCCGGGCAAGGACTTGGTCACCCTGATGACCTGCACGCCTTACGGTGTCAATACCGAACGCCTTATTATTACGGGCAGTCGCCGGTCCATCCCCGAGCCGATTCCCGATCTCGACCATGCCAGCGGCGATGGCATCATGTATGCCATTCTGGTTGGTCTGGCAGTATTCCTTGTCGGAGCTACGGCGACGAGGATTTACCATAAAAAGCCCCGGCCGATTCGTCATGCTATGGTTTGCGGCCAACCGCCGAGATTCTGGCAGAGGCGGCTTAGGAATGCGTTGCGGCAGGTGCGTGCTGCTGAATTGACAAATCGATGATTAAAGATTTATGATACAAGAAAGTTTCGAAACGTTTCGATTCTACAAGTCGGAATGTATTGCAGGTGGTCGATGGACGACTATATGGTTGCCTGTCGGTAGGCTTTGAACGCGACAAAGAAGGTGAGCGCATGGCTGGCATCAAAGATGTTGCGAAGGCGGCAGGGGTTTCCGTCTCCACGGTTTCATATGTGCTCTCTGGCAAGCGTTCTATTTCTTCCAAAACCACCGATAAGGTGCTTCGAGCCATCGATGAACTCGGCTACATTCCCGACGCCAGCGCGCAGAAGATGCGCGGCCAGCTCAACCACATCATCGCCATCAGCGAGCCGATGCATGAGGGTGTGAACCAGATGCAATACAGCGCCTACTTCATGCAGTCGGCATGGCAGGCCAGGGCCGCCGGCTACGATATTCTTCTGCTCACCGGCGCGGACGCCGTGGCCGACATCGAACGCGTGACACACAGTAATCTCGTTGACGGCGTGCTGTTGCTCGATGTCGAAGAAAAGGACGCTCGCGTAGCCGCCGCGGCTCGATATCATAAGCCCTGCGTGGCTATTGGCTTGCCTGAAAACCATGACGATTGCGCTTGCGTCGATATCGATTTCGTGAAGATGGGTCGCCGCACCGCTGACAGGCTTTTCAAGCTCGGCCATCGGGAAGTGGCATTGCTGCGAGCCCAGGAAATCGACTATGCGCGCCATGCCGGCTATGTGCTCCTGTTCCGGAGTGCTTTTCTCGATCGTGCTCGCGAGATTGGTCTTACGGTGATCGAGTCCGGCTCGGTCGACAATGCGACATTCGATGCCGGGGAATTCGTGCGTGATTTGCTTGATCGAGACTCTCGTCCAACGGCGATAGTCAATCAGGCCGGGGTTAATATCCTGAATCTGACGGTCACGGCGCTTCTGGCTGCTGGGTTGAGCATTCCAGACGACATCTCAGTGCTTTCCTGCGGTACGTTCATGCGCGAGGAACCGATGCGTCGGCCGGTCAGCGAGGAACCGTTCGAGCCGGAACGGCTCTGCTCCATCGCCATGAGCACACTGGTTTCCTCCATTGAGAATCGTCAGGACATCGCCGGAAAGGTGACGCTGATCGATCCGGAATTCGTCGATCGTGGTTCGCTCGGCCTGGCGCCGCAAAATCTTGGCTTTAGTAGCGATGGTATTTCCATTCCCGCGCCCTTTGCCGTCGGGCAGATGGGCTCTGAAATTTCGTCTTCAACGCCAATCGTTTCTGCCTGCGAAGGCGGAGGCTTGGAGGGAGAGCTTATGGATTGAATCGATATCAAACGTTGAATTGACGTAGGACCGGTGCCCAGTCGGGCAGGCACTCAGCGATGAGGGTTTGGCGTGGTCGCTCGGTTTTGATTTTGCCTTTCGATGAAGCAAGGAATGACATGAAAAATAGAAAGTGCAGTTCATTGTCTTGTGAATCGAAACGTTTCGATTTTGAGTTGTGTACTTCCGTTCATTGGTAATATCCAAGGAGGAAAGATGAAGATAAGAAAGATTGCAGCAGCGGCGCTTGCGGCTGTGCTTTCACTGACGGCACTTTCGGCCTGCGGGTCGAACAACGCCCAGGATGACGCACATCCACAAAGCATTTCGTTCTGGTATTATGACCTGCCGACTGCGGCGCAGACCGAGGCTTGGAAGAGGGCGGCCGACCAGTTCACCCAGCAGACAGGCGTCAAGGTGAAATTTGAGGTCAAGTCGTTCACGCAGATCGCGCAGAACTCCAGCCAGTTCCTGGATTCGAACCAAGCTCCCGACATCATGGAATCCAACCGCGGCAACGGTTCCGCAGGCATGCTTTCCTCGATGGAGTTGCTGAGCGATTTGAAGCCGTATGTCAAGAAATACGGCTGGGATAAGAAAATCACCAAGGCTGATGCTTCGATTGCCAAATATGATGACATGGGCATCATGAGCGGTACCAAGTGGGTTGGCCTGCCAAACTATGCCGAATATCAACGTGTGTATTACAACAAGACGATGTTCGACAAATACGGCATCAAGATTCCCACCACGATGGCCGAATTCGAGCAGGCATGTCAAGAGTTCAAGTCGCACGGCATCACGCCGATTGCCGCCGATGCGCAGGAATACGGTGTGATGTGGCTCTGGTGGTCGTTGGTGGGCACGAAGGCCGACAAGAGGTTCATTGACGATTGGCAGATGTACCGGCATGATGTCAATTGGAACGCCGAACCACTGACCTACGCCACCAACACCATCAACGATTGGGTCAAGAAAGGCTATATCTCCCGCAGCGCCACGGGCCTCAAGGCGGAAGACACCACGAACTCCTTCATCAAAGGCAATGAATATCCGATTTACCAGACCGGCACGTGGAACCAAAGCCGCTTCATCGCCCAGATCAAGAATTTCGATTGGACAGCGGCCGCGCTGCCGGGCACCAAGATGCTGCAGGGCTGCACGGGCAATCTGCTGACCATCCCCACCAAGTCCCATCACAAGGACCTTGCGGCGAAGCTTCTGAACAACGTGCTTTCCGTGGAGAATCAGGACGGCATCGGCAACGCCGGCGGAATCCCACTGGCTGCCGATATGAGCAAGATCAACAACGTAAAGAATCGGGAGATGATCAGGGAATATTCTCAGTATTCCCAGAAGGGCGACCTGTCTTATTACCCGGATTATCCAGCCTCGAATCTGACCGACGACATTTCGGCCCAGTTCCAGGAGCTCGTCAACGGAACCGAGACGCCCAAGCAGGTGCTCGATGCGTTGCACAAGTCCTACGATACCGGCGTGGTCGACATGGGCTTCAAAGACTAAGCGGCGGTTGTCGTTTGGAATCGATCCGTCTGATTCATCGGATTCGATTGGTCCGTCCCAGTCTCTCAATCATCTCAAATATCAATTCAGCATGTCATTACCACCAAGGAGGTTGTAATGCAAACAGCAAAAGCCAAAAGGCCTTCGATGTCGCGTCTGCCTGGCAATAAATCCTCAAAGTTCGTTCCTTACCTCATCCCCGGCATTCTGGGGCTTGCGGTCATTATCATCGTGCCGTTCCTGTGGAACGTGTGCCTGAGCTTCACGCGTTGGCGTGGGGTGGGCCCGATGAAGTTTATCGGTGCCAAGAACTGGATTCGACTGATGGGCGACGCCACATTCTGGAAATCGTTCCTGAATTCGTTCTGGATTATCGTCGCGATTGTCGTTATTCCTACGATTCTGGGCCTAATCATCTCTTCGGTGCTCACCGATGTCATCCAGAAGAAGTTTGGTTCGAAGACAGCCTCGTTCATTCGTGCGCTTTACTATCTCCCGCAGCTGTTGCCAGTCGCCGTGGCCACCATCATTATGGGCTGGATCTTCCGACCGGACGATGGCGCAATCAACGCGCTGATTGCTAAATTCACCAGTGGACCGGTCGCCATCAATTGGCTCGGTAACCCGAAACTCGCCCTGCCTAGCTTGATGTTCATTCTCATCTGGATTCAGCTCGGCTACCCGATTGTCATCTTCATGTCCGGTCTGCAACGCGTCGACCCCGAGCTTTACGAAGCCGCCGGGCTCGATGGCGCGAACTGGTGGCAGAAGTTCCGCGTGGTTACTCTACCGTCAATCATGCCTGAGCTGATGGTCGTCATCCTCACCGCTACTATCGGCGCGCTGAAGACCTTCGGCCCGGTCTATCTGCTGACCAAGGGCGGTCCTGGCACCACAACGATTGTGCCGTCCTATTATTCATACAACCAATTCTTCCAAATCCATCAGGTCGGCTACGGCGCCGCCATCTCGACTTCACTGACGCTGGTCATCATCGTGTTCTCCGTGGTGTTCACGATTTTCCAGGGCCGCGTCGAGAAGAATATGGACGACTGAGAGGAGCGTAACATGTCTGAAGCAACAATATCGACGACCGCCATGGGCAGCGCCAAATCAAGCGAGAGCAAAACCGCACAGGTCAGCCACAAGGCCAAGCACATCAGGTCCTGGGGCGACTGGTTGGCGTTGATTCTCCTGATTGCGGGGGCGCTGGTGATGCTCTTCCCAATCATTATCTTGGCGATGAACGCCTTCAAGACCATCGGCGACTACAACGCCACCGGTCCGCTTTCCCTACCGGCGCATCCCACCATGAGCGGCATCGTCAGCTTCTGGAAGATGAGCGACTTCCCGGTCAAGTTGGGCAACTCTCTGCTGATTTCGCTGATTGTCGCGGTGCTGGGCGTGGTGCTTTCCGTGCTCAACTCCTTCGCGTTGGGCATTGGTAAGGTGAAGGGCAACCGTTGGATCATCTTGGCGATCATGCTCGCCAACATGATGCCGCAGGAAGCGTTGCTGTTCCCGCTCTACACAATGTTCAAGCACATCGGCCTCTACAACACACAATGGGCAATCGTCGTCATCTTCACCATCATCCAGAGCGCGTACGGCACTTATCTGCTCTCCTCGGTCTATGGCACATTCCCGCAGGCCATTCTCGAGGCTGCTACCATCGACGGTGCCTCGCGCTGGACAGTGCTGCGTAAGGTCGTGTTGCCGATTTCGTGGTCGACCATCAGCGTGCTGTTCGTGTTCTTCTTCGTGTGGACCTGGAACGAGTACATGATTCCGATGGCCTTCCTGATGGACGACAACGTGCAGACCGTGCCGCTGGCGCTCGCCACTCTGCAAGGCCAGCACACGATGGATGCGACTACCTTGGCAGCTGCCTCGCTGCTGAGCATCATCCCAACCATCATCTTCTTCATCATCTTCCAGCGCAAGCTCAATCAAGGCATCGTCGCTGGTGCGGTGAAGTAGGCAATCTGACCGATAATACTGGTAGAAGGACAGGAAAGGCTTTGAGTATGAATGGAATGGCAGTGGGTTCTGGCTTGGGAGAAGGGACGAGCGAGAATTTCGGTGGATTAGGCGGTTTCGGCGCGGGCATGATGGACGGGCTTGCGGTGGCATCGCGCGGGCGCTCGCGTTGCGTCAACGCGGAGAACCCGACTGGGGGCAAAGGAGTAGCGGCGCAAACAGCCAGCAAACTTGGCCCCTCGCGCAAGGGAACTCCATGCCTGGGCAACGTCCCCGCCGGCGAATCGGTGACGCTAATGGATGTTGACGGGCCAGGCGTTATCCGCCATATCTGGATGACCGTCACCGACAAAACCTC
Organism: Bifidobacterium sp. ESL0682; assembly: GCF_029392815.1. Classification (GTDB taxonomy): domain Bacteria; phylum Actinomycetota; class Actinomycetes; order Actinomycetales; family Bifidobacteriaceae; genus Bifidobacterium. The sequence continues at coordinate 204,865 of NZ_CP113942.1, forward strand.
ACCCACCGGGCCGAATGTGCTGCGCAATCTCATCCTCGAGTTCTATTGGGATGGCGAGGAAAGCCCGTCGGTGGTCTGCCCGATCGGAGACTTCTTCTGCTGTGGCCATGGTCAGGCTTGCCCGGTCAATTCCATGCCCGTCATGGTCGCGCCTAACCGTGGCTTCAACTGCTATTTCACTATGCCTTTCGAACATGCGAAAATTGTGCTGCGCAGCGATCATAATGAGGATGTTCCAGCGTTCTTCTACCAGATCGATTACACCGAATACGACGCGTTGCCCGACGATGCCATGCGATTCCATGCCCAATGGCGCCGTGAGCGGGTGACTAAGGAAGCGCAGGATTATACGATTCTCGACGGTGTTCGCGGCCAAGGCACTTACGTTGGCACCTACCTCGCGTTGACGGCGCTGGAAAGTCGTTGGTGGGGCGAAGGCGAAGTCAAGATGTACCTCGACGGCGACACCGATTACCCGACGATTACCAGCACTGGCACCGAGGATTATTTCGGCGGGGCCTGGAGTTTGGCCGCATTCGACGATGATGGCCGTATGCATGAACAGACTTATTGCGCCCCGTTCGCCGGTTTCCCGTTCCGTTCGCAGCGTCTCGTCGGACGCAAAAGCGATTATTGGGATTCGGCCACTCCGGTGATGCGCGGGCTGTATCGTTGGCACATCCCGGATCCGATTTATTTCGACCGCGATTTGCGCGTGACCATTCAGCAGATCGGTACGGACGAGGCTGGGCTTTTCGAGCGTTCGGATGACGTGGCGAGCGTTGCCTATTGGTATCAGCGCGAACCGCACACCCCGTTCCCGACGATTGGCGACCGCCACTTCCGCCAGCCGCGCTGAAGTTGAATATTCAAATGCCGGTTGAGGACTGATGAATGTCCTCAACCGGCATTGTTATTTGAATTGTTGTTTGCTGGTTACTTCACGAAATTGCGCTTGATCCAGGCGGCCCAAAGGTTCGGCCAGACCTGTGCGCTCGGCTCGATTTGTGCGGCGTTGCCGGCAGCGGCCGTTTCGGCGGTGGCCAGGGAGAGGCTGTGCGGGCCTTGCGGGAAGATATGTGCTTCGACGGGTACGCCGGCGTCGACGCAGGCGTTAATGAACAGCAGCGAGTTCTGCACCGGCACCACGGCATCGGTGACGGTCTGCCAGATGAAAGTGGTCGGCGTTTTGGCGTCCACGTGCTTCTCGCAGGAGATTTCGTCGAGCATCGTCTGATCGGTTTTCTTTTCGCCGAGCAGCTTGTCGACCGTGCCGGCGTGCGTGTACTTGCCAGCAGTGAGCACGGGGTAGCCCAGTGCCAGGCCGTTGGCGCGCACCTTGTCCGGGTCATAACCGTTCTCGCGCATCACGTCATCGCCAGTGATGGTTGCCATCGAGGCGGCGAGCTGGCCGCCGCACGAGAAGCCAATCACGGTGACGGCTTCAGGATCAATGTGCCAGGCATCGGCGTTCTCGCGAATGATTTTCATGGCTTCGGCGCCTTCGAGCATCTGTACCGGATAGCGCGAAGGTGCGATGGAGTAACGCAGTACGAATGCCTGTACGCCTGCGCCCACAGCCATCATCGCGATAGGATCTGCCTCGCGGTCGGTCACCTTATTGAACCCGCCACCGGGGAAAATGAGCACCGCAGGACGGCGACGGTCCGGGTCGATTTCCTTGGAGTTGTCGATGATGTAACCGGTCAACGTCGCCTCGCTACCATCGATTCCTTTGATGGTTTTGGTAATATATTGCATTTTGTTTCCCTCTCTCATATTCAGTTATTCAGCGGCCGGTCTCGCTCAATCGACGTGGTTACCCGAATTCGCTGATACCTACTTCCGGATTCTAAGAAGGTTGCCAGACGGTTTCATGTCTCGCGTCATTGTGGTGATGGATACTTGAGATATGGGAACAAGTGATATGGAATCTGCGGAACATGATGATGCTAAACGCGATATGCCGGAAGACGGCGTGATGGTTGAGATTCCGCGCGGAACGGTGGTGCTGGCGGCCACGCCAATCGGCAACGTTGGCGACGCTTCGGCCAGGCTGAGGGCGCTGATTGAGCACGCTGATGTTGTTGCGGCGGAGGATACGCGGCGGCTTTACGATTTGGCGAATCGGCTCGGCGTGCATGTCGGCGGTCGCGTCGTCGCAAACCACGACCACAACGAGCGTTCCAAGGCCGACGGCCTGCTTGACGAGGTCGAGCGTGGAGCAACTGTGCTGGTGGTCTCGGACGCGGGCATGCCCACCGTCAACGATCCGGGTGTGGCCATCGTCCGCCGAGCCATCGAGCGCGACCTGCCGGTGACCTGCGCTCCTGGTCCGTCCGCGGTGCTCGATGCGCTTGCGCTCTCCGGCTTGCCCACCGACCGTTTCTGCTACGAAGGCTTCGTGCCGCGCAAACACAACGAGCGCATCCAGCGTTTCCGCTCGTTGCTGGGGGAGCGGCGCACGATTGTTTTCTACGAGACCTTGCACCGCATCGCCGAAACGATGGACGATTTGCTAGAAATGTTCGGCCCCGATCGCCCGATGGCCCTGTGCCGTGAGCTGACCAAGGATTATGAACAGATTCGCCGTGGCACCGTTGGCGAAATTCACCAGTCCGTCATCGACGATCCGCCGCGCGGTGAAATTGTGCTGGTCATCGCCGGCGCCAGCGAAGACGAAGCGCTCAAGGCTGGCGAGGCCACGGCAACAGTTCTGAGCGTCGATGATTTGGCTGCGCTCGCCATTGAGCGCTCTAGCAAAACCGATGAGCGCATCAAGGATGCCATCGCCGAGGTGGTCAAGGAACATCCGCTTCCCGACGGCTCCCTTCCCAATCGCAAGGCCGTTTATACCGCTACGCTCAAGCTGAAGTGAGCGTGGCTGGGCTGTAGATGGCGCCGCTGTCGAATATCGGCGAACCCTGAAGGGCGTGGTAGAACGTCGTATCGTGGGTGACGTTTAGAATTTACAACGATGAAAGCCGATTCGTGTAGCGAAATGAAGGTATGTGATTTCAATGGCGAAAATGAGTGGAAAGTCTTGTGGTGATTGCGCTTCCGAGGAAGATTCTGAAGCTAAGGTGGTGCACAGCAAGCCACTGCCGTTCAAGGACGTGACGGTAGACGATGCGTTCTGGGGAGCCGAGCAGGAGTTGGTGCGTACGCAGGTGTTGCCGTTTCAGTGGCGTGCGCTCAATGACCAGGTTCCAGGTGCTTCGCCAAGCTATTGCATGCACAATTTCAAGGCGGCGGCCGCGCAAAACCAGCGTGCGAACGAGGCGAAGACGGCGGGCAGGGGTTTTGAGCCCCCGGCCTATACCGATCGCGGGTTCAACGTGCTGCCGGCAGACCCGTCGCATCCTGACCCCGACAAGTTCTACGGGTTCGTTTTTCAGGATACGGATTTCTCGAAGTGGATTGAAGCGGTCGGCTATTCGCTGGCCCACCATCCCGACCCGCAGCTTGAGGCGACGGCCGACGGTGCGATCGACATCGTCTGTGCGGCGCAGCAGAGCAACGGCTATCTCGATACGTATTACATTTTGAATGGCATGGACCGGCACTTCACCAATCTGAAGGACTATCACGAGCTCTATTGCATGGGCCATCTGATCGAGGGCGCGGTCTCCTATTACCAAGGCACCGGCAAAACGAAGCTGCTGCATGCGGCTGAGCGTTTCGCGGACTATGTCGCTTCCGTTTTCGGCACAGAGCCGGGCAAATTGCACGGCTATCCGGGCCATGAAATCGCCGAAATGGCCCTGGTCCGGCTTGCGGAGGCGACCGGCAAAAGCAAGTACCTCGATCTGGCCTCGTATTTCATCCATCAGCGCGGCGCCTCACCTCTGTATTTCGGGCAGGAAGATCGTGCCCGTGCCGAACATGACGGTACGCCGTTCGTCGAAAACGACAACTGGCCCAAGCCTTACGCCTACTATCAGGCTCATGAGCCGGTGGCCGACCAGCGCGAGGCCGTGGGCCATGCGGTGCGCGCGGGCTATCTCTACTCCGGCGTCGCCGATGTGGTGCGGCTGACCGGCGACGAAAAGCTCAGCAAGGCCATTCACGCCATCTGGCGCAACATCGTCGATAAAAAGCTCTATATCACCGGTGGTGTGGGCGGCACCGCGGTTGGAGAATCATTTTCCTACGATTATGACTTACCCAATGATTTGGCTTATTCGGAGACCTGCGCGGCCATCGCGCTCGTATTCTTTGCGCGCAGGATGCTTGAGCTGGAGCCGAAAGGCGAATACGGCGACGTGATGGAGCTGGCACTTTACAATACGGTGCTCGCTGGCATGGCGATGGACGGCAAAAGTTTCTTCTATGTTAATCCGCTTGAGGTGCGTCCTGAGACGACGCGGCAGCACGACGCGCGGTTCAACCACGTCAAGGATGTGCGCCAGAAGTGGTTCGGTTGCGCCTGCTGCCCGCCGAATATTGCGCGGCTCGTCGAAAGCGTGCAGGAATATGCGCATACGCTTTCCGACGACGGATCCACGCTGTTCACCCACCTTTACATCGGTGGTGACACCAAATTCGAGACGGGCTCCACCTCGGTGCGTCTTTCTATGACCTCTGAACTGCCGTGGAGCGGCAAAGCCGAGGCAACGGTACACGTCGGGAATGCCAACAGGACTTCCGCAAGCAGTGTGAACATGACATTGGCGTTCCGCCTTCCGGCTTGGGCCGGGAATGTTGGGGACGTCGCTGCGGTGGTGTCGGCGAGCGGCGAAAAATGTGGCGGCATCACCCGCAAAATCCGTGACGGTTACCTTTATCTTTCGGGGACTTGGCGCGACGGCGACACTGCGACTTTCGATTTCCCGATGCTGGTCAACATGGTGGCCGCGAACCCGAAGGTCAGCGAGGATGCCGGCAAGGTCGCTTTCATGCGTGGCCCGATCGTCTATTGCGCCGAGGAACGTGACAACGGAGACCAGCTGCATCGTCTTCATGTCGATGCCGGCCGTGTGGGTACCAATGCTGAAAATGTCAGTGCAGAGGCATTCGATTTCCGTGCGGGTGCGCCGGCCATGGATGCCAAAGGCACCGGCGAGGTCGAGCTGGTAACGCGCCCGATGGTCAGACTTGAGGTTCCGGCCTGGCGGGATGTTGATGCGGACAGTAATAATGTCGGGAAGAACGTCGATAACCCCGGAGAGCATGCCGTTTCTGCTTGTGCCGGTAGTGATTGCAGGCAAGATAACCCGAATCCGGAAGCCAACAAGACGCAAGAGGCAGGTGCCGACTCGGCTTCGGTGAGCAGCAGACCGTTGTACGCGCGTTGGCAGCCGGCCAAACGCGAGCCGGTGACGGTCACGCTGATCCCGTATTTCGCGTGGGCCAATCGCGGCGAAAATGAAATGCGCGTCTTCCTCGACATTCGCTAGTCGTTGCGGCGATAGCCGGTATCGTCTACGACAAAAGGTCAGTCGATAATTTCTTGGAATTGACGAGATTTCGCCATTCCTGACGAATTATCGGCTGACCTTTTTCGTTTCAGCCTCGGGGCTGAAGGCCGTTGCCGCATTGCGCAGATACCGGAATCATTGCTGCGACCCCCAGATGCAGACGTTGCCGCCAAGCGCAGAGAAGGTCATCACCGGTTTGCCGTCGCTTTCGCGGGGCAGCATGGCGAAGACGCCGGTATAAGTCGTTCCGTCGAGCGTGATGCTCATAGAACCGTTGCCGCATATGGCATTGGTATCTCTGTTCGACTGCAGCTTCCATGAATTATGTATTACATTTACGGAAGGTTCTGAAGCATTCTCATTCTCTAAAACGGTGACACTTCCGTCAGTTTCCAATCTGATATGTATCGGAGTATTGACGCCGTTGAAGGTGCCATCAGCTTTGCGTGTGCCGTCAAAGTACGTGTCTTGTCGCAACAGGACCACTTCGTAGTCTCCGGCGATACTTGCGGTTTCGTTGGCATTATGTGGCGCGATGCCGACAGATCCCTGATATTCGTAAGGCGCGGCAACCAGCCAGCCGTCGGACGTGGTGAAGAGCTCGCGCACGCGGGTTTCGTAGTCGTCCTCGTCACGACCGATGAATCTGGTGTGGTAGACCATGAAAATCCTGCCGTCTTCGCGTAACAGCGCCGAGTTGTGCCCCTGCGAGATCTCAGTATCATCTCCGGCATAGCCGCCGTTCCAAGCGACCGAAGCCAGCATCCGAACGCCAGTGTCACCGCGCCAATTATCAGGGATTTCCTCGTGCGATACCGCAGGGTTATCGTTCTGGTCGACGTATGGGCCGGTGAGATTGCGCGAACGGAAGACGCGGATTTGGTAGCCGCCGGTTTTTTGTTCAGGCCCCCGTAGGAGAGCATGAGATACCACCAGCCATTGGCGTGCAGGAAATACGAGCCTTCGCCGGAGTTGCCGTAGCCGCCGCCGATTTTGATACCGTAATACGGGTCGGACACGTCTTTTTCAACGGATAGGTGGTCGAGTAATCGCGCAGCCCGGTTTCCGGATTAAGCCGAATCATCCATAACCCGCCAAACCACGAGCCGAAGCTCATCCACATATCGCCGCGCTCGTCCATTACCGGCGCGGCATCGATAGCGTTGATATGCGAATCCTTCAGCGATTGATAACGGGTCAGAGGCCCTTGCGCTTCCGTTCCCAGAACGTGCGGAACGTCGGTTTTCGAGACATTCTCAGGTTTGAAACCCGAATAGACCACCGGTCCCACATATTCCCAATCATCCTCAAGATGGTTGGCCGTCAGCAGCACGATCACCGACTGGTAATTCTCGCCGTTGACGGAAAGGTACATGCACCACTTGCCCATCACCGGGTTAAAAATGACGTCCGGCGCCCAGGTGTTGCCGGAAAGCGGCGAGCCATTCAAGCCCACCTGCGGCCATTGCTTCCAGATCGGCCCAAGCAGGTTTTCAAAGTCTTCGGTGATGTTGTTGCTCATCGGTTCCCAGTTGATGAGATCGATGCTGCGGGCGAAGCGGCGGTGTGTGCCGAAAAGGTAGTAGACGCCGTTTTCCTCGGCGATGGCCGGGTCGTGGATTGGCACGCGACCTTTGGCCAGCGGGAATTCGAAGAAACCTTGTGGCGTATGTGATATACGAGTTGGCAGATGTCGTGTGGTAATTGTTGAAATGCTCATTTCTTCGACCCCCAAATGCAGATGTTGTTGCCGAGCGCGGAGAAGGTCATGACTGATTTGCCGTCCTTGTCGCGCGGCAGTTTGTCGAACGCGCCGACGTAGGTGATGCCGTCGAGCGTGATGGTCAGCTCGTTGGTGCCGGTCTTGGCCTTCCAGGTGCCCTTGCGGTCGCCGGTCACCTTGCCGTCGGCTTCCAGCTTGATGTCGGTGCCTTTGTTGACGCCCTTGTAGTCGGTGCTGGTCTTGTCGCCGAGCTTCTTCGGCCCCTTGAAATATGTGTTCGGATTCTGCATCACGAATTCATAGGTTCCGGCCAGTTCGCTCGCCTTGTAGCCCTTGGCATTCGCCTTAGTTCCGGTGTATTCGTACGGTGCCGCTACTAGCCATCCGTCGGCGGTCGGCAGCAGTTGGCGGGTACGGATTTCGTGGGTTTCGCCGCGATCGGAGAAGCGGGTGTGATAGATGAGGTAATCGGTGCCGTCGGTGTCGGCAAGGGCGGAATTGTGCCCCTGCGAGACTTCGATGTCGCCGTTGTCGGTGCCGCTCCATTGGTTTGAGGCCATCAGACGGATGCCGGTGTCTTCTTCCCAGTTGTTGGCGCTTGCGGAGGTGGAGACGGCAGCATTGCCGCTTTCATCGATGTAGGGTCCGGTGATGGATTTCGAACGGAACATGCGGATCTGATAGCCGCCGGTCTGTTCCAAGTGGCCATAGGAAGTGAAGAGGTACCACCAGCCATTGGTATGCAGCAGATACGAGCCTTCGCCGGAGTTGCCGTAGCCGCCGCCGAGCTTGACGCCGTAGTAGCCGTCGGACTGGTCGGTCACGGTCGGGTAGGTGCGTGAATAGTCGCGTAGGCCGGTGGCGTTGTCGAGCTTGATCATCCACATCCCTCCGAACCACGAGCCGAAGGTCATCCACATATCGCCGTTGGTGTCGGCTTTCACACACGGGTCGATGGCGTTGATTTCGGTGTCATCGGCGGAAAGATAGCGGCCGATGTCGGCGTTTTCGCCCAGCACTTTCGGCACGTCGGTGCGGTCCTTGTCTGCATCGTTGAAACCGGAGTAGACCACCGGGCCCACGTAGGTCCAGTCGCCTTCGATATTGTTGGCGGTGAGCAGCACGATGACGGATTGGTAGTTCGCCCCGTTCAGGGAGAGGTACATGCACCATTTCTTCATCGTCGGGTTCCACACCACGTCCGGTGCCCACATATTGCCTTTGACGTCGGGGTTCGACGATTGCTTGGGCCATTCCTTCCAGATCTTGTCGAAGATTTTCTCATAATCGGCGCTCAGGTTGTTTTTGAAATAGTGCCAGTTGACGAGATCGCTGCTTTTCGCCCAGGCGCGGTGCGAGCCGAAGACGTAATATTTTCCGTTCGCCTTGACGACGGATGGGTCGTGCACCGAGACGCGGCTGATGTGCTTGCCTGCCGAATTCCGGGTTTCTTCGGATTGCGTGTTGTTGCTGGTTTGGGAAGTGCTGCTGATGCCGCTGCTTCCGCATCCCGCGAGTGTGCCGATGAGGGTCAGTGCCGCCAGAGTCCCAGTCAACGTGCGTTGCAGTGTTGCCGTTATTGTCATAAGGTGCCCTTGCTTCCTTCAGATATTGCAGCGTTACGTTCTTACAACGATGTAACATGCTATCAATACTGTACATCGTTGTAAAAACAGACACGTGAGATAGGTCGTTGAAGATGGAAAATTATCGGGAATTGGCGCAGGGCTATTCGCTGCTCTGCTATACGCGCAAGCCCACCGATCGCGAACATGCCAACAATGCCGACATCGCGCTGAGCGTGCATTTAGCCCTGCGCTCGCCGGTGACGGGCAAATGGGATCCGCTTAACGGCAATTACGGCATTTTCTTCGCTGCCGGCGTGCCCTGTGAAGGGGTGCCGCAGAACGCAAGGGGTGCAGCGACGGCCTCCCGTCATTTCCGCGTTGAGGCCGGTCCGGCTGACTATGTACCCAGCGGAGCGGTGGCATTGAACGCGTTGATGCCAGACGTCGATATCACGCTTAAAAGCCTTAAAGACCCGTATCTGTTCCGCTTGCCGAATGCAGATTATGGCATTGTGGCCACCCGTACTGCTCGCGGCGGTGGCTCCGATGGCTCCGAACGTTCCTCGTTCCTGCTCGCTCGAAGTTCGGATTTGTTGAGTTTTGAACAGTTGGGCATGGTTGTGTTGGACACCGATAATGGTGTGCATCATCCGCAAGTGGCGGCACTCGGCGATACCGGTGAGTATGCAATTTCTTGGCACAATGACGCCGGAAAGCCGTGTACGGCGCATGTCAGTGATTTGCTGGGTGCGGTCAACGGCATTGTTGCGGTGGACGACGCTGCTATGGCGAAAAATGTTGCTGAAGGCCGGGGTAGCAGCGATTGCGGAATAATCGATTTTCGTAATAGAGACGCCGACTTCGCCGATATTCCTGATTGTGTGCCGGGCAATATTATTGATATCGACGAAGACGATGTCATCGCTCTGATCAACCGTTTCGGGCGTATCTACAACATCGGTGCCGCTTGTCCCGCAGAAACATTCACTCCCGTTTCATCCGAGACCGTTGATGTTGCAATCGAACGTTGGCGGCAGGAACCGGTCGACCTGCTTTACTCCGACGGCTCGGATGCCATGCGCAAAGTCGACTGGGATGAGGCGCAGCTTGAGGATTTCAGGGACAATGCGCGTGCAGGTAATTTTGGACCCGGCCAGGTCATCAGTATCGATGGCGTCGTGCGTCAGGAGACCTACCCGGTGCCGTTCGCTCGTGAACGTGCCGATCCGTCAGTGTTTGCCTACGATTTCAACGGCGAGCGGCTGTTCCTTTTCATTGCGACCGACGATACCGACGGCAACTGTGTCGATCCGAATGGTGGGCACACTCATATGCCGCTGCGCGTCGGGCATACCATCAGCGAACTTTCCGATGCTGCTAGTGGGCGTGAACGCGAGATTGACCTGCTCAGATGCGGGGACCGCAACAGCGAGGGGCGGGTGATGACCGGTTGCTTCTGGGCGCCCGAGCTGCACATCATCGGCGGCCGGCTTTCGATTCTCTTTATGCCCTGTTTCGATGGGCCGGAGCTCAATCCCGATGGCACGCCTAACGACCGTGCTGGCAAACCGGATATGTGGACCGGCTGCTGTCACATCATGCAGTTGAAGCAAGATGCCGAAGGCCGAGACTTGGATTTGCGCGATTCGGCAAACTGGGATGTTCCCGAGCCGATTTACGGTCCTGAGGGGGAGGCGCTGAATCCGGTGCAACGCATCAGTCTCGATATGACAGTTTTCGAGGATTCCGGCCATTGGTACTATGCCTGGCAACAAATCGGCAGTGTGTGGATTGCGACGTTCGATCCGGCCGATCCGGCTCGTCTGACGAGCAAGCCGCGTCAAATTATTGTTCCTGAATTTGCTTGGGACAACGCCATCGCCGAAGGCCCTAACGTTATTGAACACAATGGCACACTGTACCTTATCTATTCCGGTTCTCTGGTGGGCATCGATTACACCACCGGCTTGGCCATGGCTCCTGCGGGCGAGGATGCCGATTTGCTTGACCCGCAAACGTGGGCCAAGTTGGATTATCCGTTGCAGAAGTCGGGAATCTATAACGATGAATGGCAACTGGGGACAGGGCATGGCATGTGGTCTGAAGATGAAGACGGTAACCCGATTTATGTCTTCCATGCGGCCGAGTATGCCGAGGGCCAATATGGTGGTCGTGATGCGCAGGTGCGCCGTGTACACTGGAGTGCAGAAGGTATGCCGGTTCTTGATCTGCAGGCGAGCGAAGAACTCGATGGCAATTCGAAATATGCAACGATGAGAATCGCAGTGGTGTAATACTTATTGTGATGTGCGGGATGTATGGGTAAAGGATATAGGGGACATGAACGCAACCAATGACGAAACCAAAAGCCGCAAAGGCCTCGACCAGAAGGTCGTGACCATGCGTGAGGTCGCGAAGGTGGCGGGCGTCTCGATTAAAACCGTTTCCAACGTTGTCAACGATTATCAATTCGTTTCCGATGCCACTCGCAAGAAGGTCAACAAGGCCATCGATGAACTCGGCTATGTGGTCAACGCTTCGGCGCGCAACCTGCGTCGAGGGCAGACAGGCGTCATATCGCTGATTATCCCGGACCTTCAGCTGCCGTATTTTGCTCAGCTTTCCTCGTTGGTCATTGAAGAGGCCAAGAAGGTCGGCCTGCAAGTCATTGTGGAGCCCACGCTCTATTCGCGCGAAGGCGAGATCGAGGCGTTGCGCGGTCAGCGGCTTTCGATGCTTGACGGCGTGATTTTCAGTCCTCTGGAGCTGGGGCAGGATGACGTTGCCCAGCTTGATGTCGATTATCCGTTGGTGCTGATTGGCGAGCGAATCTTTACCGATACCGTCGACCACATCGCCACCGAAAACGTCGAAGGGGCCAAGCGCGCCACCACCTATCTCATCCAGACCGGTTGCCGCAGGATTGCGGTACTTGGCGTTCATCCGGGCGAAAAGGTGGGCAGCGCGGGCCTGCGTTTCCAGGGTTATAAGGAAGCCCTTGAAGAAAATGGCATGGAATTCGATGAACGTCTGGTGGCGCCTGCCGGCATGTGGCATCGTATCGACGGAGTGAATGCCATGAATGACGTGCTTGATAGGAATGTCGAAATCGATGGGGTGGTGGCCTTGAACGATATGCTCGCCTCCGGTGCGATGCACGCCATCCAGATGCGTGGGCTGAAAATTCCGGACGATATTTCGGTGATCGGCTTCGACAATTCCGATGATTCCCAATATCTTTCCCCGCCACTGACCTCTATCGCTCCGGGTCTCGAGGCTGTGGCCCGTCTGTCAGTTCGTGTGCTGAAAAACCGCATTGACGGCATCAATCCGTTGAATTCCGAGTCAAGTGCGCCTGTTTTCCGCAAGGTCTCCTCGACGCTAGTAGTCCGCGATTCCACTCGCAAGCTCTAGCGTCGGTCGCCGTGTTGACGGCATCGCAAGCCGGTCAGGCTATTGATTCCATTATCGGATGGATCAATAGTAAATGTTTTATAACGTTGTAATTTTGGGTGTTGTATGATAGTCTGCTTGCGAGGCATGCAAAGTAGCTACAGCCTTCGTCGGATTGTTTAGACCCGATGTCGCATCGTCATGAATCTTCGAGAATCTGCATTGCGAAAGTTTTTTACAACGTTATAAAGCGTTGTGTGCGATTGTCGTTCGTTTCGTGGTGATTAAGAGAATTATTAGGAATAGTAATGAAAACAACAAGATTCGCAAAGGCGCTGAAGCCTTGTGCGTTGCTTGCCGCAGCCTCAATGCTGGTCGGTTTGGCAGGAGTGACGCCTGCGTTGGCGGCGCCTGGCGATGTTCAGGATTCAACCTTTCGGCAGGTTCAAACGCAAAGTATGCCGCAAAAACTTGTAGACTATGATTTTTCATCCCAGACTAATGGAACCTCATCAGTCGCTAATTCGGTTCCAGGTTCGTCGTTGGGTAACGCAAAAGTGACTAACGACGCGGGCGTAGTCACCGCAGGATCGTTCACTGACCATGCGCTGACGATGGATGGCAATTACTATGTCAAACTACCGGACAATATCCTTCAGGGGCACCGTTCGGCCACCGTCTCCACGGTGGTTAAAAATGACCAGTTCAACAGCAGCGATCCAAGATGGAGCTATTTGTTCTCGCTAGGGAGCACAGGTCAGTCTGGCAAAGGCTCATGGACGGCTTCCACCCATACCTCGCTCTATTCCTCTGTGACCTCAAAAGGTAACGGCGATGGTGAAACCTATTTCTCCGCTGCTGAGAACCTTTCGATGGATAAATTCCAGACGTTGACGGCCACGGTGGACGGGGAGACGAAAACCGCCAAACTCTACATCAATGGTCGCGAGGTCGGTTCCTCGAAGATTACCGCGGACATCTCTCAGTTCGCCGACCAGACCAACGACGTCATCGGGCAGTCGCGTTATCCGGGTGTTGGGGATGCGTTCTTCCACGGTGCTGTTCGTTCATTCACCGTCTACGATGACGCCTTGAGTGCACGGCAGATCGCACAGACGTTGCCCGCTGACGGTGTTGCTGATTTGTTGGGAAGTGAAGCCAATAGCTTGCAGGTTCCCGCCAATGTCAGTGCCGATTTCACTTTGCCGATTTCCGCCGCAGACGCTTCGGTCTCATGGGATTCCGACAATGCGGCCATCGCCGTCAACAACGCCAACGGCAAGGCCACGGTAACCTTGCCGCAAAGGGACACCAACGTCAATCTGACAGCCACGCTTACTTCGGCACAAGGCATTGCCGCTCCGTCGGCGCCGGTGAGTAAGACGTTCGTGGTCAACGTGCCCCGTGCCCTGAGCGATCAGGAATTTAAAGCGAAAGTCATCGATAGTCTGAGCCTTGGTGACGCCGTTGATGACGGCAATGTACGAGGTGATTTGCTGTTGCCCGCGGTGATGACCATTGATGCCTACGGTTTTACCGGTGACGTGACATGGAAGTCTTCGAACCCCAAGCTCGTGACCATCGAAAGCAATACTGCTGCCAAAGCTACGGTACGGGATATGAACGAGGCCAGCGATCCAGGTAGCTATGTCGCTAAGGTCGTGCGTCCTGATTGTGGTGGTGCGCAAAGCGTCAAGCTTACGGCCACAGTGACACAACGCTCGTCCACACGCTCATTGAATGCGCCGGTAAGTAAGGATTTCACCCTTGCCGTCCAGCCGCTTTCTTCAGGTGATGACACGACACATAGCCGTGTCTCTTCCCATGATCCGTCCATCGTCAAGGCCAACGGTAAGTACTATATCTTTGGTTCGCATCGTGCTTTTGCCAAGAGTACTGACCTGCAACATTGGCAGTATTTCAGTAACAATCTGGTGACCAACTACCATCAGGTGCTTGACCCGATCTTCAACGCATGGCCGAAGCAGGACACTAATCCCGATGTCACCGGCAATATGTGGGCTCCAGAGGTCATCTGGAACAAGACCATGAAGAAATGGTGCATGTATATGTCTGTCAACGGCGGCGGCTTCCCATACCAGAAGACGGTTATTGTGCTGTTGACCGCTAACGATATCGAGGGCGACTGGACCTATGTGGGACCGGTGGTTTATTCAGGCTTCAATGCAAGCAATTTTCAACAGACTGATGTGCCAAAGGTGCTGGGGCAGCATCCCGACCTTCGACGTTACGACAGTCTGCAAGATACGGGAATCAATGCCATTGACGCTAGTGTGAAATATGACGGCAACAATATGTGGATGGCTTTCGGCTCATGGTTTGGTGGCATCTGGATGATTAAGCTCGATCCCGCAACAGGTCTGCGCGATTATGCCACCACTTACAGTACTGTGAAGAACGTCTCTGACGCCTATTACGGGCATAAGCTCGCCGGCGGTTATGGCAATTCCGGCGAGGGTGCGGCGCTCGCTTTCAACAGCGGTTACTGGCATCTTTTTCTCTCCTACGGCGGCCTGACTCAGACTGGCGGTTATCAGATGCGTGAGTTCCGCTCGAAGTCCATCACCGGCCCCTATCTCGACCAGAATGGCAACGCTGCAGTCTATACGCGTAATGTTCCCGATGACAAAGCTTTCAACCGTGGGCTTCGTGTGCTTAGTTCGTACGACCAACTAGGTAGTGAGAATGTCAAGACCTCTCAGGGTGGCAACGCCATCATCACCGATTCCGACGGCTCTGTCTACAACGTTTTCCACACCCGCTTTGTGCGCACCGACGGCAATCTCGAAGAACATCAGGTGCGTGTGCAGCCGATGGTTTCGGTCAACGGCTGGCTCGTGATGGCACCGTACGAGAAATCGGGGACGGTGACTGCCGATGCGTCCTACCAAACTTCGGCTGTGGCCGGTACGTACCAGTTCGTGGTGCATAATCCCGTTGCATTTTATGCGGGTGGCGGCAACTCGAGCTCAGCTATTTACCGCGCTGTGCCAGTGACGCTCAACGCGAATGGAACGCTTGGCGGTAACGGTATTTCTGGAACTTGGCAAGTGAAAGGCAAGACAGTGACGCTGCATGTCGTTTCAGCGCCTGCTGACGCTAAACTGCATGGGAACTATGCCGCCACTTTGGGCTACCAGACCGATGAAATCGGCCGTGAAGTCATGTTCATGTCTGGTTTGGGGGTGACGTATTCACCGACGACGGGCCCGATGTCACTGTTTCCGGCGGTCAGGCGGCTTTCTGGGGTGTTCGTGAGCTGCCGAAATCCCGTATTTCCAGTGCTGTTATTCCGTGTGCAACGGGTAATACCGGGATTGGCGGCGATCATGGTTCGTCGAACAACGAGGCCGGCGGCCATCATGGTTTGACGAACAATAATCAGAACCACCAGACTTCTGGCCAAGACTATCAGATCTCTGGCCAGAATCACCAGACCTCTGGTCAGAACCATCAGACCGCCGGCCAGGATCACCATGCCTCTGGCCAGAATCATGAGACTTCTGGCCAGAATCACCAGCGTCCTTCCGACAATCTCAATCCGATAACCGGTATTGCTCAGCATCATCCGCTTGGTGCAGAGGCTCCCGTCGCCAATCCTGGCCATTCAGGGTATTCGAGTGATGACGGGCATGTGCTGGCAAATACCGGTTCGTCCGTTATTCCGTTGGCTCTGATTGCGGCGATGACGACCGCCATAGCCGTGACACTTGGCCTGTTGAGCAGTAAGCGGGACAAGAACCGGCATATATCGTGACGGTGTGAATAGTGTCGTTTCTAAGTCTGTGGCGCGTTTTCTCTCATCGAGGGAGCGCGCCGCGCCGATTTGTTTCAACGATGTAAATCTGATATATTCAACGTTGTAAATTAGTGTAAAAAGATTCGAGCTTGAACATGGTAGTTTACGACAATCCGGTAGTTCTGCAACGTGCGGATCCGTGGGTGATTAAAACCGATGGTGTCTACTATTTTACGGGTTCTCATCCTCGTTATGGCACTATTGGCATCCGTAAATCTGCATCAATCGCAGGCTTGCAAAAGGCCACTGAAACCGTTATCTGGCGTAAACATCAAAGTGGCCCGATGAGCAAATATATCTGGGCGCCGGAGCTTCATCGCATCGGCGATGCCTGGTATATCTACTTTGCGGCGGCCGAGGTCGATTTTGATGCCGCTGACTTACCCACCCCCATGCATGTATGTGCTGGAGAGCAAGGCTGCGGATCCGACTGCCGACGAATGGGTCGAGAAAGGGCAGATTAAAACTCCCATCGATTCCTTCTCTCTGGATGCGACCACCGAGGTCATCGATGGTGTGCAATATCTGGTCTGGGCCCAGAAGGACCCGGCGATTGAAGGTAATTCCAACCTTTATATCGCGCGTATGAAGAACCCGTGGACGCTTGATAGCGACCCGGTGATGCTGAGCAAACCAGAATATGACTGGGAATGCATTGATTTCCTTGTTAACGAAGGACCGGCGTTCCTGCTGCACGACGACAAGGTTTATATCACCTATTCGGCTTCCGGAACTGGCGTTCCTTATGCCGTTGGGCTGCTTACGGCGCAGCGTGGCAGCGATTTGCTTGACCCTAAGTCTTGGAGCAAGGCTGAAAAGCCTGTGTTCAAGACCTGCGATGCCAACGGACAATATGGCCCCGGCCATAATTCGTTCACCAAGTCCGAGGACGATTCCGAAGATCTGATGATTTACCATGCCCGCAACTACACGCATATCACAGGTGATCCGCTGTTTGACCCGAATCGACATGCGCGTGTAGGCGTGGTGAAGTGGACGGCGGATGGTCCAGATTTCGGTGTGCCGCAGCCTGATACGTTGTGGACGCCTAACACGACCGACATTCTTCCTGATGACGGAGGCCCCCTTGCGGGGACCCGAGTTGACCAGGCATAAGGACTCAGAAGAATCGAAAGAAAACTCGATTCGTGTGGGCCTTGTGTATAAATAATTGAATTAAATAATTGAAAATGTGCCGATAAAGCGCGGTCTGAAGCCTTGTTCATGCAAGATAGAGGCGTAATGCCTAGGGTATCTTCATTTGTACAACGTTGAAAACTGCGCTATACTGACATTACATCGTTGCAAAGAGTGCCGATGGCTTCGATAAACGACAAAGGTGTTGGAAGTAATCGCTTGTGTCGCGGGAAGACGTGGACTGCTGGTTCTTTGTTTCGCAGCGTTGTGAACATCTTGGAAAACCAGGAGAAGGACAAAGGAGAAATCCATGAAAATCAAGAAGACGCTTGTAGCGGCTGTCGCGATGGCAATGGTTGCTGGTCTCGGACTCGCAGGTTGTGGCGGTTCGTCGAACAGCGCCAAGACCGAGAAGACCGCCGACGGCAAAGTCAAGATCACGATGTGGCACGGCTTTTCTGAGGCCGATGGCAAGACTTTGGAAAAGCTTGTCAAGGACTTCAACAAGTCCCAGAACAAGTATGAGATCGATGCTCAGCTTCAGCCTTGGAGCACCATCGGCGAGACCATGGTCACGAAGATTACCTCTGGCGATGGTCCCGATATCGTGACCACCGGCGCCGACAATGGCCAAGGTTGGTCCATTGATGGCACGTTCCAGTGCGTCACCGATTTCTATAATGACGCCAAGTACGACACGAAGAACTACATCCCGAATGTCGTCAAGCAGATTACGTTTAAGATCAACGGCAAGACCGAGAAGTGCGGCGTCCCGATGGGCTATGCACCGACTGCTGTCTGGTACAACACCAAGATGTGGCAGGCCGCTGGCTTGACCGAGAATGACTACCCGAAGACCTGGGATCAGCTGCTCGAAACCGCTAAGAAGCTCACCATCCCCGGCAAGCAGTACGGCATGGCGCTTTCCGATTCCGGCTGGGCCCCGTTCCTGAAGGGCAACGGCTCGGGCATCTACACCACCGATGGCAAGGTCTCCATCAACACCCCGGAGAACAAGGCGTTCCTCGAGAAGATGCGTGACTTCTACAAGGGCGGCTACAGCCTCAAGGGCATGGATGACACCAAGGCCCGTGAGTCTTTCGAATCCGGTCAGTCTGCCATGGTCATCGTTGGACCTTGGGAGGATCAGGCTGCCACTGACAAGCACATCGATCACGATCTGTTCCCGGTTCCTGACGGCAACGGCACCTATGTCTATCCTGACGGCACCAAGGGCTCCAACACCGGCTCCACCGGTCTGTATTGGTGGGTGACCTCGCAGGTCAAGGACTCCGCGAAGAAGCAGGGCATCTACGACTTCATGAAGTTCTACAACAGCAAGGAGAACCAGATCACTTGGTCCCTCGGCTCGGCTTATCCGCCGAACAACACGCTGGTTCAGGACTCTGATTTGGCCAAGCGCCCGCTGATCGCCAAGATTGCGAAGAACACCAGCCACTCCTACATCGGCATTGCTGGCCTCAAGGGCGGCTTCGGCGATATCTCCGCTTCGGTCGATGCGCTGACTAACAACACGGCCCGCAAGGACACCGACATCTCCCAGCTGCTCAACACGGCTCAGGGCAAGATCAAGGGTTATCTCGACGAATACGCCGAGGACTGACCCCCAGTAGTCATAACTGAATAATCGATTTTTGAATCGATATTGGTTCCCGGCCGGGCATCTACCCTTTCAGGCGGATGCCGGCCGGAAACCGAAATTTTGCAGTAATCGGAAGGGAAATCATGGACAGAGCAGTCGCCCGCAATGGCGGGGATGCGACGGCCAGTGAGAACAAGAAAGCTCTCTCGCGCCGCAACTTCCTGAAGGGCATCGCGTTTGTTGCCCCCGCACTTATTATTCTTACAGTATTCGTTTTTATCCAGCAGTACAGACGTTCCTAACGTCGCTGACCACTGACCGTATCAATTCCAAAGGCATGTTCGTCGGCTTCCGCAATTACGCCAAGCTGTTCGGCAATGCCGATTTCCGCACTGACGTCATTAACACGTTGTTCTATGCGGTGCTTTACGCGCCACTCGTGGTCATTGTGGCTCTGCTGTTCGCATTGCTTTTGAACCGCAAAGATTTGAAATTCGTCGGATTCTTCCGTACTTTCATGTTCTTGCCTTACGTGATTTCGATGACTGTGGCAGCCATCGCCTGGGACTTCATCCTTTCGCCGTCGCTTGGTCTGATTCCCTATTGGATTGGCAAGCTTACCGGTATCCAGCATCTCGATTTGCTGGGCACCAGTTCCACAGCCATGATCACCATCGTGCTCATCACCGTCTGGAAGAACTTCGGCTATTTCATGGTCATCTTTTTGGCTGGTCTTCAGGGCATCTCGCAGGAGCTTTATGAAGCGGCTGCGCTTGACGGCGTCAACACCTGGCAGAAGTTCCGTTACATCACCGTTCCGGCCCTGCGCCCGACATTCGTTTACATTATGATCTTCGGTCTCATCGGTTCCTTCCAGGTCTTCGATCAGGTCTTCATCATGACTTCCGGCGGCCCCGACCGCGCCACCGAGACCATCGTCTACCGCATCTACACCGAGGCATTCGGCAACGGCAAGCTGGGCTATGCATCCGCCCTGTCGTATGTCTTGCTCATCATGACGCTTATCGTCGGCCTGTGCGTGTTGGTCAACAACGCACATCATGAGAAGGAGGAAATCGCATGAGTGAGCCAGTTTCTGGATTGTCATTGTCCGCTGAGGCAATGGTGCGCAACGAGGCCGCCAACGCCGAGAACGCACGTCTTCGCAAAAGGGCGAGGTTCCGTCGTCGTTTCGGGCTCTTCTGGAGCTATGTGGCGCTGATTCTGATCACCTTCCTGATGATTTTCCCGCTGTTGGTTGTGGTGCTGGTTTCCTTCACGCCAAAGGACATCACCGAGACCTGGCCGCCGAAGCTCATCCCGAGCGCATTCACCTTGTCCAATTACACATTGCTGTTCCAGCGTCTGCCAATCGGTCGAGAAATGGTTAACGCCGCAGTCTTCGCTTGCGCGGTCACCGTATTCTCGGTGTTCTTCGATGCGCTAGCTGCTTATGGCCTCTCGCGTATCGATTTCAAGGGACGCACGGTGCTGCTCGATATCCTCATCGCCACGATGATGATTCCTGCGATGGCTCTGTTGATTCCTGTCTACAAGCTGCTTGCCAACATGAGCTTGGTCAATAGTTATTGGGGTATCATCATTCCCCGTATGGCCGATGTAGGTGGCATCTTCCTGTTGCGACAGTTCTTCATATCCATACCGAAAGACTTGGATAACGCGGCGCGTATCGATGGCGCCGGCGAACTGCGTATCTTCTTCCAGATCATTTTGCCGAACTCCGTTCCGGCGTTGCTGACCATCACGATGTTCAACCTGATGGGCAACTGGAACGATCTGCTCTGGCCGTTGATTATGACTTCGCGCCCCGAGACCCGTACCATCACGGTCGGCCTCGCGATGCTCACCGGTCATGGTTCCTCGGTCACCCCGTACGGCGTGGTGATGGCGGGCGCATTGATTTCCGCGCTCCCGTTGGTCATCGTGTTCTTCTTCATTCAGAAGAAGTTCGTCGAAGGCATCGCCATGACCGGCATGAAGTAAACGTCAATCTTGTCTTGGAACTCGGCTCTTTATTTTCCCCTCCGGCCGAGCTTCGGACAAGATGACTTATGTATTACAAATAGAGATTTGGGCCGTTCTGTAGCCAATGCAGGGCGGCCTGAATCATGTCCGATCTCTATAAGGCTTAGAAAACCTGTGCGGCAATAAGAGCAGTGGTTGAGCGGGGCGGGCTAACGGGAAGCGGTTTGCAAGGGGCTATGGAGAGCGGCAACGGTAATGGTGCATGATTCTGATATGCGATTAAGTCTTGTAGATAGCGGTACCCGCGGCGTCGACGGTGGCGTTGGTGGCCGTGCAGGTGATGGTGCAGATATGTTGGATTCTTCTCATGACCCATATGGCTATGTGCTGGTCCATTTCAAAGAAGATCCGCACGGATATGCCGAGCGAATCTATGTCGACCTGACAGATGGCGATGATCCTACGCATTGGATGCCGTTGAGCGGCGGCGAGCCGATATTGACTTCCGATATCGGCACGACCGGCGTGCGCGACCCGCATATCATTTGCAATCCTGAAACCGGGTTGTGTTACATCATTGCCACCGACTTGCGTGTTTTCGGAGGGAAATCCAGTGATGGGGCAAATTGGTACGATTGGTCGCACCATGGCAGCACCAGTCTGGTCATCTGGGAATCGAACGATTTGGTGCATTGGCGAGGGCCGCGTCTGCTCGATGTTGCCAAGCCGCTTCATTATGCCGCAGAAGGCGAATTCGGTTGCCGTCAAGTTGGGGTTGATGGCGCTGTGACGTCGCCGACCGCACTGCAACTGGGTATGGCGTGGGCCTGTGAGTGCCTGTGGGTGCCGGATTATTACCCTTCGGGTCACATTGGCGGGTGTGGTGCGTTCGTCATGTACTGGTCGTCCAAAGTCTTTGATGCCGATGACACGGAACATCGCAGCGATTGCGTCCATGACACGGTGCTGTGGGGCGCTACGACGGACTTCACGCAAGACACCTTTGAATATGGTGGTATGTTCATCGACACTGGCGGTGATTCCATTGATACGACGATGGTGCAACGGGCCTTGTCCGATGGTGGCTTGCGCACATACCGCATCACTAAGGACAATACGTTCGGGCGCGGCATCTGGATGGACGCCACGGACGAGAGGCGTTGGTGGAAGTCCGACACTGAGTGGCGAACTATTCAGACCAATATCGGCGACAACTATTCCGACGGTCACGGCGAGGAAGGGCCGGCCGTGTTTGCAGACCACGCGCGGGGCGTCGATCGCTGGTATCTGCTGGTCGATGTTATTCCGTCAATCGGTTATCGCCCCATGGTCTCTTCGGATCTCGAGCAAGGTTGGAAACCGTTGAATAGCAGCGATTTCAGTCTTGCCCCGCATACCAAGCACGGCGGTGTCCTCTCGCTCAATCGCGCGCAATACAAGCGTTTGCGTGATGCGAAGTGGAATAGGGCTCAGTATGCGTGAGTGACTGCGAGTCGAAGCGGCTATACGATAACACATATATTTTCAGCGTTGAAAGGATTGATATGACGGCAAACGAGAGTGATATGAAGACAAGGCGCAAGGCACTGCGGCCACCGATGGGTTGGAACAGCTGGGATTCCTACGGCACCACGGTTACCGAAGACGAATTGCTGGCCAATGCCCGGTTTCATGGCCGAACATTTGAAGGAATTCGGTTGGGACACAGTGGTTATCGACATCGATTGGTACGACCCGACCGCCCGAGCGCATGGCTATAACACTGACGCCCCGCTGATTCTTGACGAATACGGTCGCCAGCTGCCCGACCCGGTGCGTTTCCCGAGTGCTCAAGGCGGCAAGGGGTTCGGTCCGATCGCCGCCAAAGTGCACGAGCTGGGCCTGAAACTTGGTATTCATGTGATGCGCGGTATTCCCAAGCTTGCCGTCGAACGCAATCTGCCGGTCAAAGGCACGCCATATACCGCGCAGGACGTGGCTGATAAGGAACACGTTTGCATGTGGAACCCGGATAATTACGGCCTGAACCAGAAGCATCCGGGCGCCCAGGCTTGGTATGACGCGCAAATCGACCAGTTCGGGGCTTGGGGCATCGATTTCCTCAAGGTGGACGACATGCAGTCGCCGTTCCATAGCGACGAGATTGCCGCCTATCATCGTGCCATCACTAAGGCCGAGGCGAAATACGGCTATCCGATTGTGCTTTCCCTTTCGCCTGGGCAGTGGATGAGCACTGCCTACACCGGTTTTCTGCGCAACAACGCCGAGATGTGGCGCATATCCGATGATTTGTGGGATAAGTGGGAGGACGTTTTTCAGCAGTTCTCGAGGCTTGCGCGTTGGGCACCGTTCCAGCAGGCTGGGCACTGGGCCGACGCCGACATGCTGCCGCTTGGCCATATCGGCTTGCGTGCGGAACGCGGCGACAACCGCGACAGTCTGCTGACCCGCGACGAACGACGTACGCTTGTGGCGCTTTGGGCGATGGGGCGCTCGCCGTTGATGGTGGGTGGTGATCTGCCGACCAGCACCCCTGAAACCATTGCTCTGCTTGCCAATCCGGCATTGCAGGAAGTAACCGCTGGCTCAGCCAGCAACCATGAAGTCGCGCATGAGAGGGTTTATGCCAAGTGGGGAGACCCGAGCACCTACGAGGGCGATCTGATTGTCTGGGCTGCCGATGCCGCTGATTGGGCTGATGGAACGGCTTCGGCGTACCCGGGTGCGCACTATGCCGCGATTTTCTGGACGGGCGACAAGCCCCACGAGCTCAAGGGCAATATTGAGCTGAAGAGTATCGTCGGTTTGGTCGAAACCGAGGGCAAAGATGGCGGGAACAAACCTGGCGCGAACAGAGTTGGCGCGAACGAAACTGATGCGAACAAAGCCGATGCAGAAGACGAACACTCGTGGGCGATTACCGACTTGTTCGCCGGAGTCCAAGACGGTAAGAACGAACGCTCCACGGCGAGACTCGAAGGAACTGGTTCTGATTGCGTCATTCGCGGCAACATTGAGTCGCACGGTGTTCTCTGGTTTGTTCTGGACAGGCAGCATGACGAAGCATAAGTGCCAAAGTGCTGTCTGAACGCCTGCAGATCTACAGGCCTATGCATCAGCACAGCTACGGTTCGACATATCTACAGATCAACAACATAGATTCATCACTTCAAACATAGTTGTTAGGAATCGTTGAAATCCATGAATACCACCAATACTGATAGTCGCCGGTCGCACAATCAGGTAAACGCGACTGCTGCCGATTCCGCCCCCGCTCGCTGGAACCGCCATCCTTACCGCGCTGACCGCAGTGCACCCATCAGTCTGCTCGACGCCATTGGCTACGGGCTCGGTGACGCCTATAGCGGAGGATCCGGCGGCCTGGTCGGCACCTATCTGGTGCTTTTCTGGACCCGCTTCTGCGGCATGTCCATCGCTACAGCCCAGTCCGTGCTGGGCCTGAGCGCCGTTATTAGTGGTATTTCCTCATTGGTTTTTGGTGTGCTTGACGACAACCTGTTCCGTTTCGGTGTGGGGCGCCGCTTCGGCCGTAGGCACTTCTTCATCCTGCTCACCGCTCCGTTGCTGCTGGTGGGCATGCTGATGTGGGTGCCCGGTTTGCCGTTCGTCGTCTATTTCCTCGTTTACCTGCTGTGGGTTGCCGTTGGACAGCTTTTCGCCTCGGCCTACAACACGCTTCCCGGCGAAATGACCTCAAGCTTTGACGGCCGCACCAAGCTTTCGACGGTCCGTCTCCTGATTTCCGGGGCTTCCGGCACCGTCATCCTCTGGTCGGGCAGCCTGGTACTTTCGGTCTTCGGCGAGCATCGGCCGGCGGGATATATGGTTTTGGCTTTCGGTGTGACTCTGTTCTGCGTGCTGGCAGTGCTGATTTGCTGGCGTACCACATGGGAGATGACGCCCGCCGATGCCGGATTTGACCGGTATATGCATGGCGGGTTTCGCGCTTCTCGCCTCGGCCTGCGCGATTGGGGCCGTCGCATGGCCCGGATGGCAGGGGAGTATGCAAGTACGCTGAAAATCGCGTCATTCCGCCGTCACTTGGCCATCTATCTACTTATTCTCACCGCCAGTGATGTTTTCGGCCAGACGTTCCTCTTCTTTGTCATCTACGATTGGCACAAATCGGCCGCGTTCGCCTCGCTCCTGCTGAGCACGGGCATTATTTCGGTGCCGCTGACGCCGCTGTTCGGAGTGGCAATGACCAAGTTCGGCCCAAAGCGGCTTTACAAGCTGAGCTTTGCCGGCTGCCTTGTCGGTCTGGCATGGATTTTCGCAGCTTGGAGGCTATTGGGAGTATTGCCCGATGCGTGGTGGATGGTAATCGCGGTAACTGGCGTGCTGTTTTTCTTCTGTGCCAAAGGCCTCGCCGGCTATTTGCCATGGGCGGTTTTCCCGTTCATCGCCGACGTCGACCAACTGGTTTCCGGCCGTTACCGCGGTTCGACGTTCTCTGGTTTCCAAGGCTTCTTCCGCCAGTGCACCGCTGGCCTCGCCTCGGTGTGCGTGGGCGCCGTGCTCGGCCTCGTAGGTTTCGATTCCTCGTTGCGTTCCCAGTCGCCGTTGGCGTGCAATGGCCTCGCCGCGCTGATGTTCGGCTGGTACGGCATCTCCATCATCATCGCGTGGATTATCGTCCGTCGTTTCACGCTCGACAAGCGCACCGATGCCATCGCGCTGGCCGAGGTCGATCGCATCCAGTCCGGCGGCGCTCCGTCTGATATAAGCCCCGCAATCCGCTCCATCGTAGAAGACCTAACCGGTCAGCCCTACGGCCGCTAAAACTGGTTGTGAGTCAGAAACAGGTTCAGCGTCAAGAGCAAATAAAAAATGCCATATTTAACTGATTTTGATGGAAAAATTGATTCCACTTTCCTTATGTAAATTGTCAATAGAGCTAAATGTTCCTAAGAAAAATTGGCAGAAATGCAAAACTTTCCTAGGGTAAAACTGGCAGAGATAGGGAATTTTCCTAGGGTAAAATTGTCAATGTACGTCTGAAAGCCGCAGAATTGTTGGTTTTTGGCTGGTGTGTGCTGTTACGCCTCTCGTTAGACTAAAAACATGAGCAAGAAACATCGGGATCGAAGCTGGGCGCCGGCGCCGGAGGCGTTGCCGGACGGGGTGCATGTCGTTGACGACCACACGCATGTGGCGAGTGTAGTGCCGTTTGCGCAAGAGATGAACCGGCAGGCCATCGAGCGCGACCAGCCGCCGGTGCCGGTGTATAGCGTCGACGAGATGCTCGATCAAGCCAAGGCAGTCGGCGTCGAGGGCATTATCGATGTAGGTTGTGAGCTGCCGAACCTCAAGGTCGCGGTGCAGATGGCGCTCGATCACCCAGGTACGGTTCACGCAGGGCTGGCTATTCATCCGAACGAGGCGGTGCTCCATGGTCATCGCGGAGTGCCCGGCCCGGACGGGCTGCCGCTGAAATACCAGCCATGGCACGATACGAGTTTCGAAGATGCGCTCGCGGAAGTGCATCGTTTGGCAACGCAATACCCCGAACAGGTGGTCGCCATCGGCGAGACCGGCATGGACCTCTTCCGTACCGGCGAGGCCGCGATGGAGATTCAGCGCGATGCCTTCCGCGCCCATATCGCGCTGGCCAAGGAGCTCAACTTGCCAATGCAGATTCACGATCGCGATGCCCATCAGGAGGTTATTGAGACTCTGCTTGCGGACGGCAGCCCCGAACGCACCGTCTTTCACAGCTGGTCGGGTGATACCGCACTCGCGCAAATCGCTAAAGAGCAGGGCTGGTACCTCAGTTTTTCGGGCGCTTCAAGCTTCAAAGGCAACGAGGAAATCCGCAAGTCCGCGGCAATCGTGGGTCTTGACCATATCATGGTGGAAACAGACGCGCCTTATCTGACGCCGATGCCGTATCGTGGCCGTCCAAACGCTCCGTACATGATTCCCTACACGTTGCGGGCGCTCGCTGACACCCTAGATTTGCCGGTAAGTGAAGTCGCAGAGGCGACGCGGCGAACCACAAAGGTCGTGTATGGCATTTGAAGTGGCCTTGCGGCGATTTTTGTAAAATGTCACTCAAAAACGTGATTTTTATAGTTAATCTTGAATTTAACGTCATTTCGAACGTTCTTATTTATGTATTTGCCAAGGCTGATTTTGGTTTATCGGGCTTACATGGCTAAACTGTCCGTTTGGTTGAAACAGAGAGTGCCCGGTAGCGGGCTGAAGAGAAAATGCACGGGGAATAGTCTCCGCTTGGAGGATGAGTCATGGCGCAATCGCAGGATCGCGAGTCGCAGCAGCCACAGCACCGGGAACATCAGCATCGTTCTGCTGAAACAGCCGAAAATGGCGTCCACAGTAAACCGTCAACAGCGCAGAAGGCCGTTCGCAAGCCGGCCAAGGCCTCTGCGAAAACCGGTAGGTCCGGGTCGCGGTCGAAAAAGGAACCGATGAGCGCCGAGCAACGTGCAGCGGATAGGGAAAAGAAAGCCTTGTTGCGCGCTGACACCTTCACCAACGCTCCCAAGGTTGCGCGTGACACATTGACCTACGAGGAACGCCAGGTTCTCGCCAAGCATGAGCAGGAGGAAGAGGAAGAGGCCGCCAAGCTGACCAAGGCTTCCTCGCTCGGCCCGATTGGCCGCTGGTGGCGCAAGATGCAGTCCAGCAAGGACAAGATCACCATCGGCATGGCCATCGTCGCGCTCGGCGTGGTCTATGGCGACATCGGCACGTCCCCGCTTTATACGGCGCAGACTTTCATCACCGGTCAGGGCGGGTTTGGCAACATCGATCGCCCCGCGGTCCTCGGTTTGCTTTCGTTGGTCTTCTGGTCGATTACGCTCATCACGACCGTCAAATACGTGCTGGTCGCCATGCGTATCGACAACAAGGGCGAAGGCGGCATCTTCGCGTTGTTCTCGCTGATTCGTCACCATGGCAAGTGGCTGGTCATCCCCGCAATGCTCGGCGGCGCGGCCTTCCTGGCCGATTCCGTGCTGACCCCGGCCGTCTCGATTTCCTCGGCAGTTGAGGGTCTCAAGACCATTCCGGTCTTGGCGCCAGTATTCCATGAGAACACGAGCCTGACGCTGGTAATTACCGTCGTAATCATCATCATTTTGTTCTGTGTGCAGTCGCGCGGCACGGAGAGCATCGGCAAGGTCTTCGGCTCCGTCGTCATGATTTGGTTCACGTTCCTTGCTATCACCGGTATCGTCAACATCAGCGGCGACTGGAGTATTTTCGAAGCCATCAACCCGGTCTACGGCATCCAGTTCCTCTTCAGCAAGCACAATCTGGCGGGTCTGGCCATCATGGGCACCGTCTTTCTTTCGACCACTGGCGCTGAGGCGCTCTATTCCGACATGGGTCACGTCGGTCGTGGCAACATCTACTTCACCTGGCCCTTCATCTTCGTCGCCCTTGTTTTCAACTACTTCGGACAGGGCGCTTGGATGCTGCGCAATCAAGGCAACACCGCGCTTGGCAATGTCAACCCGTTCTTCGAGATGATGAGCCCGAACGTGCGTTATGTCGGCGTTATTCTTTCCGTGGCGGCTGGTGTGATTGCCTCGCAGGCGTTGATTACCGGTGCGTTCACCATGGTTTCCGAGGCCACGGGCTTGAACTGGATGCCGCATCTTCAGGTGCGTTACCCCTCGCGTACACGCGGTCAGCTCTATATCCCCGTGGTTAACGTGGTGCTGTGCGTGGCAACGCTTTTGGTGCTGGCGCTATTCAAGGACTCCGAGCACATTTCCGCTGCGTACGGCCTGGCGCTCACCATCACGATGATTACCACGACGATTCTGCTGACCGTCTATCTCTGGTACAGACGCCATCGGGTATTCGCCGGTGTCTTCTTCGTGGTATTCATTGCCATCCAGACACTGTTCTTCATCGCGTCCATGGCGAAGTTCATGCACGGCGGCTGGTTCACGATGCTGCTCACGGCAGTGATTCTCCTGATCATGATTACCTGGAACGATGCGACCAAGATCGAGCGCTCGCAGCGTCGGCACATGAAGCCGCGTGATTTCAAGCCTGCGCTGGCCAAGCTGCACGATGATTTCCGCGTCCCGTATTTCGCTGACAACATCGTCTACCTATCCTCCGACGGCGAGATGCGTCGCCTCGATACGGATATCTTCTTCTCGATTTTCGCCGACCACCCCAAGCGTGCTCGCGCTTGGTGGGCCGTTTCGGTGCAGACCACAGACGAGCCGTTCACGCGCGAGTATTCCGTTGAAAACTTCGGCACGGATTACATCTTCCGCGTGCGCATCAAGCTTGGTTTCAAGGTCTCGCAGTCCATCCCGGCTTACATCCATCAGGTGATGCATGATCTCTCCGCTTCCGGTGATTTGCCGGAGCAGAAGTCGGTCTACCCGAAGGTAGATGCGGATCCCGATATCGGTACAGTCCGTTACGTCCTGGTCCACAAGGCCTTGATGCCTGAGTCGAAGCTTACGGCTCGTGAGGCGCTGAGCCTCAAGATGAAGTATGCCATCCGCCATGTCGCCGGTTCGCCGGTGAAGTGGTTCGGTTTGGCGCCGTACAATCCGGTGGTCGAGGTGCAGCCGCTCTTCGTCTCCACCCGCCGTCCGCCGCGCCTCAAGCGTGTGGCGTTGCGCTCCGGCAAGCGTCATGTCGAGTCCAAAGACAAGAACGCTGAGCGCTCGGTTGTTGAAGGCAACGGCACGGGCAAGGGCAGTGCCTCCGAGAAGAAGGCCAAGATTGAAGCTCTCCACGCGGTGAAAGCCAATGCCGAATCCGAAACATTGAGTGAGAGTGAGAAAGCCAAAGCCCTCCGTGCTGCCAAGGCGCTGAAGGCGGTCAGAAGAGCCGAGGCCGAACATGCGCTGCAAACCTCGCGTGCGGCGAAGCAGGGCCTCGCCGATCTTGCCAAAGGCAAGGGCAAGAACAAGGGCAAAGACGCGTCGACTTCTGCCGACACTGGTGAGCAGACCACGGTTCTGTCTCGCTCCGATGTCGACAAAGCCGGTAAGCCTGGTAAGACGAGCAAAGCCGAGTGATTTCGGCAAATCCAATTCGTCTGATTGTAGTTCATAGGAGCTGACGATTGGACGAAAACAGTAGGGTCATCTGCGTATGCAGGTGGCCCTATTTCGTATGTTTTTATAGGCGATTTTATCGGGGATTTAGGTAGTGTCTGCCGATAGATAATCTCGATTTTGTCTTTTGAATACACATGGCTAGACTGTCCCGTTGGTTTGTAAAAAAGCGCCCGGCAAGCGGCTCGAAAAAGGAAAGCAAACGGAGAAGAAAGTTTCCGTTTCGGAGGGCAAATCATCATGGCGCCATCGCAAAATCAAGGGTCGACTCAACCCAAAAACCAACAGCAGAAACATTCGCAGGATCAGCGGCAGAAAGCCCCGAAGAATGCCATGAGTGCGGAGAAGAGGGCGCTGCTGCGCGCCGATACCTTCACCAATGCGCCCAAGGTGGCGAGTGACACGCTGACCGAGGAAGAGCGCGCGGAAATCGCCAAACATGCCCAAGAGGAGCGCGAAGAAGCCGAGAAGCTGACCAAGCCCTCGCACAGTCCGATTGGCCGTTGGTGGCGCAAGGTGCAGTCCAGCCGCGACAAGGTGACGCTTGGCATGGCCATCGTCACGCTCGGTGTGGTTTACGGCGACATCGGCACCTCGCCGCTCTACACCGTCCAGACGTTCCTGGCCGGCCAAGGCGGGCTTGCGAAGATTGACCGTCCGGCCGTGCTGGGCATGCTTTCGCTGATTTTCTGGACGTTACTGCTCATTACGACCGTGAAATATGTACTGGTCGCCATGCATGCCGACAACAAGGGCGAAGGCGGTATTTTCGCGCTGTTCTCGCTGGTTCGGCATTACGGCAAGTGGTTGGTCATCCCCGCGATGATTGGCGGTGCGGCTTTCCTGGCTGATTCCGTGTTGACGCCGGCCGTTTCGATTTCCTCGGCAGTCGAGGGCCTGAAAACCATACCTGCCCTCACCGGTGCGTTCCAGGAGAACACGAACCTGACGCTTATGATTACGATCATTATCATCGTCCTGCTTTTCTGCGTGCAATCGCGTGGCACGGAGAGCATCGGCAAGGTCTTCGGCTCGGTGGTCCTGGTCTGGTTCGCTTTCCTCGCGTTGGTCGGTCTGGTCAACGTCAGCGGCGATTGGGGCATGTTCGCAGCCATCAACCCGGTTTACGGCTTCCGCTTCCTCTTCAGCTCGCATAACGTCGCGGGCCTGTCGCTGATGGGCACGGTCTTCCTCGCGACCACCGGCGCTGAGGCGCTGTACTCCGATATGGGTCACGTCGGCCGTGGCAACATCTACTTCACCTGGCCCTTCATCAACGTCGCGTTGGTGCTCAACTACTTCGGGCAGGGCGCGTGGATGCTCAAGAACCAGGGCAATACCGCGTTGAGCAGCGTCAACCCGTTCTTCGAGATGATGAGCCCGAACGTCCGTTACTTCGGCGTCTTCCTTTCCGTGGCTGCTGGCGTCATCGCCTCCCAGGCGTTGATTACCGGCGCGTTCACGATGGTCTCCGAGGCTACGGGCTTGAACTGGATGCCGCATCTTCAGGTGCGTTATCCCTCGCGCACGCGCGGCCAGCTCTATATTCCGACCGTCAACGTCGTGCTGTGCGTGGCGACGCTTTCTGTGCTGGCGCTGTTCAAGGATTCTGAGCACATTTCCGCCGCGTACGGCCTGGCGCTCACCATCACGATGCTGGCGACGACGATTCTGCTGACCACCTACGTCTGGCATCACCGCCATCGCGCGGGCGCCGTGTGCTTCTTCGTGCTGTTCATCATCACCGATTCGCTCTTCTTCATCTCTTCGATGTCGAAGTTCCTGCGCGGTGGTTGGTTCACGATGTTGCTGACCGCGATGATTCTGCTCGTCATGCTCACATGGAACGACGGCACGAAGATCGAGCGCTCACAGCGCAGGCACATGCGGCCACGTGATTTCAAGCCCGCGTTAGCTAAGCTGCACGATGATTTCCGCATTCCGTATTTTGCGGACAACATCGTTTATCTCACTTCAGACTCGGAGTTGCGCCGTCTAGATACGGACATTTTCTTCTCGATTTTCGCCGACCATCCCAAGCGTGCCCGCGCTTGGTGGGCGGTTTCGGTGCAGACCACGGACGAGCCGTTTACCCGCGAGTATTCGGTCGAGGATTTCGGCACGGATTACATTTTCCGCGTGCGGATCAAGCTTGGTTTCAAGGTTTCCCAGTCGATTCCTGCCTATATTCATCAGGTGATGCACGATCTCTCCGATTCCGGCGAGCTGCCGGAACAGAAGTCGGTCTACCCGAAGGTGGATGCGGATCCGGATATCGGCACTGTGCGTTACGTCTTGGTGCACAAGGCCCTGATGCCGGAGTCGAAGATTACCGGTCGCGAGGCGCTGAGCCTCAAGATGAAGTATGCCATCCGCCGCGTCGCTGGTTCGCCGGTGAAGTGGTTCGGTTTGGCGCCGTACAATCCGGTGGTCGAGGTGCAGCCGCTGTTCGTCTCCACTCGCCGCCCGCCGCGCCTCAAGCGTGTAACACTGCGTTCGGCTAAAGGTGACAGGAGCTAACGAAGTGGCTTTGCAGACCCATGTTCATGGTGAAAGACCAGGCCATTTGACCACCGGCAGTTCCACCGGTGTCATATCTCAATTGGTAGCGCTAACATGATATGTACAACGTAGTAATCCAATGATGTAGGAGTGAACATGACGCGGACGCCATCCATGAATTCAGCGCAGTTGATCGTTGACAATGATTTTGAAGTGGCCAAGGTCAACAAGCGGTTGTTTGGCTCGTTTGTCGAGCATCTTGGGCGCTGCGTGTATACCGGCATTTACGAGCCAGGGCACCCGACCGCCGACGTGGATGGGTTCCGTCAGGATGTGATCGACCTCGTGCGTGAGCTTGGGGCCACGACCATCCGCTATCCGGGTGGCAATTTCGTTTCCGGTTACCGCTGGGAGGACGGCGTCGGTCCGAAGGACCAGCGTCCACGCCGCCTCGATATGGCGTGGCATTCCACGGAGACCAACCAGTTCGGCCTTCATGAGATGGCCAGGTGGCTCGACAAGGTGGGCGGCAACGAGCTGATGGAGGCGGTGAACCTCGGCACTCGCGGCCTTGAGGATGCGATGGATCTGCTCGAATACGCCAACATCCCGGGCGGTACGAAGCTTTCGGAAGAGCGTCGCGCCAACGGTGCCGACAAGCCGTTCGATATCCGCATGTGGTGCTTGGGCAACGAGATGGACGGGCCTTGGCAGCTCGGCCATAAGTCCGCCGAAGATTACGGCACGTTGGTCAGCTCGGTGGCGGCCGGCATGCGTCAGATGGATCCCGACCTCGAACTGGTGGTCTGCGGCTCCTCGTCCCACGGGATGCCGACGTTCGGCGCTTGGGAGGAAACCGTGCTTTCCAAGGCCTACGATCTGGTCGATTTCGTGTCTTGCCATGCCTATTACCAGCCCCACGATGGCGATATGGCGAGCTTCCTCGCCTCCGGTGTCGACATGGACGGGTTCATCAAGGATGTTGCTGCGACCATCGATGCCACCAAGGCGCGGCTCAAGAGCAAGCACGACGTGTTCATCTCCTTCGACGAATGGAACGTCTGGTATTCGGACGCCGAGGCCAGCCGCAATCCTGAAGGCATCGGCAACTGGCCGGTTGCTCCGCATCTGCTGGAAGACGTCTATTCGGTTGCGGACGCCGTGGTCTTCGGTGACCTGATGATTACGTTGCTCAAGAATGCCGACCGCGTGCACGCCGCAAGCCTGGCTCAGCTGGTCAACGTGATTGCGCCGATCATGACCGAGCCCGGCGGACCGGCATGGCGGCAGACCACGTTCTATCCCTTCTCTATCACCGCTCGGCTGGCGAAGGGCGGCACGGTGCTTGAACCGAAGCTCAGTTCGTCCCAGGTTTCCACGCCGAAGTACGGCGATGTGGACGGCGTCAACGCAGTTGCGGTGCGCGGTGCCGACGGCTCGGTGTCCGTTTTCGCAGTCAACAGGTCGCTCGATACTCCTGCCGAGTTCGAGGTGCGGATTGGCGAGGACTTGCGTTCCAAGGCCGGTCTCACTGTTGAAGCGCAGACACTTCATGACGACGATATCAATGCGAAGAACACCCGCGATGCGCAGAACCGTGTCACCCCGCAGGCCAACGATACCGTGGAGTTCGATGCGCAGTCCGGCACGGTGAAGCTCACTTTGCCCGCGGTTTCGTGGACTGCTATTTACATGAAATGATGCTTCTTGTGAGACGCGTCTCTACAATGGAAGCATGAGCGGATATATTCCTACACTTGCGCAGGCGGACGAGCTGCATCACCGAATTGCGCCCTCGCAGGCGGCGTACGACCTTATTCATACCCATTGCGTCGTCATCGCGACGATTACGCGTCAGCTGGTACGGCGGCAGAATGCGCTGTTTGTGCGGCGCTGCACGCTGCCCAAGGATGCTTACGAGCTGACAGGGAAGTACGGGGACGGCGGTTCCGCTTCCACAGGCCTTGCCGGGCAGGTGGACGCTTCGGGGAAGAACCGGCCCACTGGCGATCAATCAGACGATGCCCGATTCGAGGCGAAGGACGGGACGAATGCTGGTGGCAGCGGTTCCGCGAATGCCGATAACAGTGACGCCAACGATAGTGCCGGAATCCAGGTAACTCCTGCGGTGCTGGCCCAGAAACACGGCAGCAGTAGCGTTTTAAGCGGTATTGATGCCACAGTGCCTCCGACGGACGGGGTGAGCGGCGGCATGGTTCCGCCGCGTCTGCTCGATGAGAATCTTGCGGTGGTGGGGGCGATGCTCCATGACATCGGCACTTACCTTGTCTTGAAGCACGACGGTTCAGACGGCGAAAAGCTGCAATTCGACGGGCCGAACTACATCCTGCATGGGCTGCGCGGATACAACTGGTTGCTCGAGCAGGGTGTGGACGAGTCCATCGCGCAATTCGCGCGTAACCATACGGGAGTGGGGCTGACCCGCGAGCAGGTCGTGGCTCAGGGGCTGCCGTTGCCGCCGGCCGATTATGTGCCGATGAACCTCGAGCAGGAAGTGGTGATGGTGGCCGACAAATACAACAGCAAGTCCATCCCGCCGCGCTTCCTTACCGCCGAGGCTTACGCCCGCAAGGCCCGTCGTTTCGGCCCTGCTAACGAGCGTCAGTGGCTCGATCTCGTCAAGAAGTACGGCGTGCCTGACATTCCGGCGCTCGCCAAGAAATTCGACATGAAATTGGATGCGTGAAAGCAGCCGAAGGGTGCGAGCGTGATCAGGATTTTCAGCGTATTTTCCTGATTGTGCTCGCATTTTTATTTGTTGCGGTGTGGTCGGTGTAATCAAGCCGATTGGACTTTTGCACTACATATTTGTTAGATTAGATAGCGGTTTGATTATGGTTGGATAAATTGGTTTGCATGGTAATGGTTTGGCCATGTTGGGTTAAAGGGGTTTGTTGGAGATGGGTGTTGCGAAGGGTGTTGTCGCCTTTATTGTCAGTGCTGGCATGGTTTTTGCTGTTCCTGCACCGGCTGCGTCCGCAGAGTCTGCGGCGGGGCAAGGTAATCAAAATAGTCAGGTAAATAAGCCGAATCAGAGTGTTGGCGGCATCGCGTCACAAGGGTCGGCTGCGGTCAAGATAACGCGGAACACGTCTGCTTCCACCTCAAATGATGTATTACAAAGAAAAGCGGGGGGGATTCCTCTTCAGCTCTTTCTACTTATCCACAAGTAAACCGTAACGGCTCATCTTCGCCCTCTTCGGCGCTGCCATTGCAGCAGGCATCGCTTCCGCTTGCCAATCAGTCGTCCGTAAGCCTTCAACGAGCCGTTTTTCCGTCGTCTCATCTTGCCTCCAAACCCCAAATACAAGCACAGACGCAATCCGGTTCTGAACAAGTGAACGCTCCTGTCGATTCCGATGTGGCGCAGTCTCAAACTGATTCATCACCGGCAAATCCCGTTCAGCCGATTTCCGACGAAGACCAAACCGTCGAGCCGACGGCTGAAACCTCTTTAATGCGTTCGAGTGCGTCTTTACCAGCGCGGGCCAGCGCGGTTGGCAATCAGCGACAACCAAAAGCGGGTCTATGGGGCGAGACGCCTCAAACGCAAAGCGATTCCCAAACTGCTGCAAAGAGCGGACAGTCTACCGAAGGCGCTCAAAAGAGTGACGATCGCTCGTCTCAGCAGCAAAAGTCTATTCAGAAGCGAGCTGTTCAGGCGCCTCAATCGTCCAACGAACAGAAGAAGCCAGTCACGGCAGCCCAGCCTGGTGGCTCTGGCAGTGGGTCGGCTTCGTCTGGTTCTCCGGCGAATTCTGCAAACGCTCCGAAAATCCTTGGCGTTGGTCCTGGCCCGTCCGTTTCTCAAAAGCAGACTGAACCTGTACAGTCCGATTCGGCGAAGTCCAAGTCCTCATTGTTGCGTGGCAGTTCAGCTCAGGCTCCTGAAACTCGTGGAGCATGTCCAGTAAGTAATTGGGCCACGGCGCCGGGGAAGAACAGCACTTCTCAGTGGCGGGTGACCGATGACGGTTATGACTGCACGCTACACCTTTCCAGTGGCAACATTGGGCAGCTCCCTTCCACCTTCGGGCAGCCTATCCAGTTCTATCCTTGGGCTGGATGGTATTTGAGCGGCGTATACACATACACTGATTACAACGGGCAGATGCGGGAACCGAACAATAAGCAGGACTCAATCACCAGAATTCAAATTGAAGGTGATGTGACCGCTGAAGATACCTGGGTTGGGATGCAATGGCAAAGCGGTGGAATCTGGATGCATAATGAAGCGAGTCTGTTCGCAGGCATGACCGCTCTGCGCACCTTCGACACTTCAAGTGGCACTTTGCATGTCAAAGGTAGCGGCGCTGGCATGTTTGCCTGGGATAATGCCCTGACCTACCCGGATTTTCGGGGCATTGACGTTAGCCAAGCTACCGGCCTTGGCAACATGTTCCAGGACTGCAGAAACCTCGTGTACCCGAATCTTTCCGGCTGGAATATGTCAAACGTCACCAATCTTAGTGGTATGTTCATGCGATGCTACAACTTGAGCGACTCCGGCAGCTGGTCGAATTGGTATCTGCCCAAGTGCACCAGCACGTTCTGGATGTTCTGGAATGCTATAGTTTGAGAAGCCCCGACTTCTCTGGATGGACCGTTGGCACCAACTATCCCTATTCAAACGGTGTTGTCGATTTTTCGGAGATGTTCGAATACTGCTACGGTCTGTATCAGCCTACTATCTCCGGTTGGCATGCTGCTAGTAATGTGCACGGTGGCAACTATGCGAAGATGTTCCGTAATGATTCCAACCTCGACCACGACGATGTTCTCACACGCGGCAGCGGTGTGTGGATCAATGCGGCCAGAAGCATGTATGAGGGATGCACGAGCTTGACCTTTCTTGATTTGAGCGGGTATCCGGATTTCACTCCTTATACAATGACCGGCATGCTGCCGCCGGGCCTGTTGCATTTGAAGCTCGGTGCCAACACGCGCTTCAACACGGACACGTTCAGTAACGTGCCGGCAGCCCAGACGTGGGAGACGTATACCACCAACTCCGGCCGCTGCTCCACCATCACCAATATCGGCAACACCGCCGCACTCGCCAACCGCGCTTATAGTTCCCTTGCCCAAGGTGACTACTACGCCAGCGGCAGTCTGCTCGCGCCCTCGTGCGTGCGGGTGTCTTATGTCTATCCGAATGGTGGTTCGGGTGGCGGCAATCCGGGTATCGAGGCAGATACCACTAACGGATCGGCCAGCTTCTACATGCCCTACGCCAGCTCATGGATCACCGCCAACCCGTCCGGCAAGCTCTTCAGCAACTGGAACACCAACAGCAACGGCACCGGCACCACCTACAGCTCCGGCGGCTACGCCAGCTTCTCCCAGCACACCGACGCGACCATCTACCTTTACGCGCAATGGTATAGTGCTTCGACGCCGGCGGGTACGGCTACTGCGGAGTGGGACCGTACCAACCACTGGGTGCGCATGGTCTACACGGATACGTCCTTCGGCGATGGCACCCGCTTCTACCTACGCGGCAAACCTTACGCCAGCGGTGCGTGGAGCTATAACAACGGCACCGGCAGTAGCCACGTCTGGCGCCAGGCCATCAGCGACAGCGGCTGGACTTCGCCCGGTAATCAATGGACCATCCAAGCCGCCGCGCAGATTTACGACTCGACGACCGGCCGCTACACCACCACCGACTACTACCAGGTTGGCACCGGCATCCTGCTCTACATGAACGTATCGTTCGCGGCCGGAGGGGTGTCCGGCAGCGTTCCCGGCACGGTGTCCGCTTTGGTCGACACCGGCAGCGCGACCGCCCAGCTCAACTTGCCCAAGCCTTCCAATCTTGTCAATCCTGATCGCAAAGTTTTCGCCGGATGGGCCAGCGGCAGCCAGACGCGACAAGTCGGTCAAGCTACCATTCCGACCAGCGAAGGAACGACCAGTGCGGGGCGCACTACGCTCACTCTCACGGCTACATGGGCCACGCTTACGGGTCCCACTGTGGCCGCCCCGAACGCGCATGCTGCAGCGGGAGCCACGCCAAGCGTCGACGTGGCCGTGACGATGCCTGCCCACCAGGCCGGTGACACGTTGAATGTGTCTTCCGCGTTCGGTTCGGGTTGGAGTGTCAGCCAGCCGTATGCCACCGCCGGTAATGCGGACACCCTGACCTGGAGCCTCACGCCCGCCCAGCTGCGTTCCGGCTGGGACGGCCAGTACAAGCTCAGCACGAGCATGAGCCGCGTCGACCCGGCCACGGGCCGCACCGTGGCCAGCGACCCCGACGTCAGACAGGCCGTCCTGCCCTATATCAGAGTGGGCTTCGACCGCAACGACGCCACGACCGGCACCGCGCCCGCCGGCAAGCAGGCTTTGGTGGACACGCCCACCGGCAAGGCCTGGTTCACCCTGCCCGACGGTTCGGGCATGGGTCTGGCCGGCAAGGTGTTCGGCAACTGGGCCACCGCCGCCGACGGCACCGGCAGCACTTTCCCGTCCGGCGCCCAGGGCATCCCGACCACGGCCGGCACGACCGCCAACGGCAAGACCACGGTGACGCTCTACGCCATCTGGATTGACCTGCCTGCACCGACGGGCGTGAGCGCGACGTGGAAGCACGCCACCAACCGTGTCTCGTTCGCTGTGTCGGGCCTGCCTGCGGGGGCCACCAGCTGGCAGATCCGGTACAAGCCCGGCAGCGGCCAGTCCTGGTGGACCGAGCCCGGCGACACCATGACGCCTGCCGGCACCTATGACGCATACGGCCCCTATTTCACGACGGGCGACACATGGGCCGTCCAGCTGCGGGCCACCGCCACCGACAGCACCGGCGCCGCCACCGACAGCGCGTGGAGTGACGATATCCGCGGCGTCCTGCCCTACATGACCGTCACGCTCAAACCCGGGCAGGGCACGGGAGACGACACAAGTGCGGCCGGTCTCGTCGACGCCGCCGACGGCAAGGCCTACCTCAGCCTGCCCGCAGGCACCGGCACCGCGCCCGACGGCATGGCCTTCCAGACCACCGGCGGGTGGACCACCAACCCCGACGGCACCGGCCAGGCCTACGATGCCGGCGACACCGCCATCCCCACCGCCAGCGGCTTGCCCGGACGCGACCAAGAGACCGTGCTCACCCTCTACGCCCAATGGAGGATGCGCACCCAGCCGCCGGCCCGCGGCACCCCCTGCACCAGCGTCACCGGCTGGCAGCAGTGGGGCACATCCGCCGGCGCCAGGCCCGGCGTCGCCAACCAGGACACCGGAGCGGTGTGCTGGACCATCGAAGGCACCACCCTGCGCCTGACCGGCGGCACCAGCCCCGACTACGGCGCCGACGGCAGCATCCCCTGGGGCGGCTACGGCATCGTCAACAACGTGATCACCAAAGTCAGCATCGAAGGCGACCTCACCCTCACCAAGACAAGCCAGTACTCCCTCAACTCGCCCTTCACCTACCAGACCGCCCTCACCCAAGTCGACGCCCACGGCCACAACATCACCCTCGACAGGAACGCCGGCCACAGCCTGTTCAACATGGACCAGGCGCTGCGGAATCTGGACCTGAACGGCTGGAGGACCGGCACCGCCACCGACATGGGCAGCATGTTCTCCTACTGCGACCATCTGGACAAGCTGGACGGCCTGTCCGGCTGGGACATGCGCAACGTCACCGGCATGACCGACATGTTCTACAACACCAGCTCCCTCACCGACATCGACCTCAGCGGATGGACCATCGGGCAAGGCGCCGAAATGAGCGAGATGTTCCTATACAGCGGCGTCAAGGACCTCGACCTGTCCGGCTGGGACACCAGCCGGGCCGCCACCGCCTACAGCATGTCGAGAATGCTGCCCCGCGGCCTGCAACGCCTCCGACTCGGCGAGAGGACACGGCTCGCCCCGCAGGCCTTCGACAGCCTCGACACCAGATACTCCTGGCACGAGTGGGACTGGCCCAAAGGCCACCGCCCCACCGACCTCGGCCCCGTAGGACCCACACAAGGCTCATCAGGAAACACGCCCGGCAACGGCACACTCGGCGTCCTCGAAACCCGCGCCAACTCCGCCACGCCCCAGGGCGTCTACATCCGCGACGACGTGACCCCCACCTGGACCGACCTCACCTACAACCTCCAGGGCGGCACCGGCGACACCAGCCTGCCCACACAGGTGGGCGCTGCCGCCAGCGGGTCGACGCCCAGACGCGACGGCCTCGCCATCGACACCACCTTCCGGCCCGGCTCCTACACCGTCCCCGACACCGCCGCCAGCCACATCACCGCCAACAAGGCCCACGGCCTGTTCCAGGGCTGGTCCTATGACACTGGCGGGGTGACCGGTGGCACGGCCACGGTCAGCAACCACACGCTCACCGCGTCCAAGGGCGCCGGCGGACAGGTCACGATCGACGCGACGTGGCAGGCGCTTGCCGGCGAGGCCAGTGGCACGGTCGACAAGGTGAGCGTCACCGCGAACACCTCCGATCAGGGCACGGCCACGGTGAAGGTGTCCGCCACCCTGCCCGCAGGCGATACCTCGTTCAAGGCGTGTGTGAAACCCAGCAGTCAAAGCGGCAGCTACGCGGCGGACCAATGCCAGAGCATGGTAAGTACCGCCAGCGGCTGGCAGTCCGCGATCCTGCCCGTGTTCACGCTGCCCGGCTCGCTGACTGCGGGCCAGTCCACGACGTTCCCCGGCCCGGGTCTGGCGTACACGATGGCCGCCGTGTACACGGTCAAGGACCCGGTCACCAACAACAGCGTGGACAGCGAGGCGACCGCGGCGGGCGGCGGGCTCACCACCGGGACCCTGGCCTGGCTGCGTCTGCCCTTCGACGTGAACACCGCCAACGGCGGCAGCGGCGTCGCACCGGGCGGCACCAACGC
This sequence comes from Bifidobacterium sp. ESL0682, assembly GCF_029392815.1. GTDB lineage: Bacteria > Actinomycetota > Actinomycetes > Actinomycetales > Bifidobacteriaceae > Bifidobacterium. Next base: position 245,982 of record NZ_CP113942.1, read on the forward strand.
GCACGACGGGCACGCCGACGCGATCATCGACACCGGCAGCGGCAACGCGTGGCCGCTCATACCCGGCCCAGACGGCATGCACGGCTACGCGTCCGGCAGCCCTGCGGCCGACCACGGCGTGTTCCAGGGGTGGGCCATCACCCGAACGTCGGCACGGCCCAACAGCTGCACCCCCGGCTCCCACTGCAGCCTCGGCACCAGCCTGCCCATCACGCCGGGCGAACACGACTGGATCCCCTACTACGCCGTCTGGCGCGAGGTCAAAACCCCCACGGTCACCGGCGTGAAACGCGACCCGACCACCAACCAAGTCACCGTCACCGGCACCGCCACACCCCTGACAGCCAACGACGGGCTCGACGTGTGTGTGGGTGCGGCCGGGTGCGCGAATGTGGCCATCGACGCGACCGACGGGCACGGCACCACGCTGGCCTACGACGGCAGCACCAGCCACACATGGACCCGCGTCATCAACGCCGGCGACCTGGCAGGCGGCGACACCACGGTCACCGCCACGCTGGGCAGCACGGACACCTACCGCACCGGCACCCCGCAGGTCTACAGCATCCCCGCCAACGGCACATGGAGAATCGCCGGGTTCTACCAGCACCAGATGCCTTTGACCGGCGGACGCCGGCAATGGGCCCTCCTCGCAGCCCTCGGCCTGGCGCTGGCCGTCGTGGCCGCCGCCGGCATCGCCAACAACCGCCGGCAGCAAAAACACCACGCATGACGAGTCGTGCCCGCCGCGGCTTCTGAACAGTGGCGGGCGGCATCAGCACTGGTGTCTTACTGAATAAATAAGCGTGTGAAGCGTCAAACCAAAACGATTCGACACCTCGCACGCTGATAATCAAATACTTCCTGTCTGGTCAAAAACCTAAGCCTACCGGGCAGGAACCAATAAATAGGGTGCCGACGCTAATCAAACCCAAACCAACCGAGCGTCGGCACCCTTCTACTTTTAGCGGATTAGGTAGTCGGCTTTCAGAATGAGTAAATCTTGTCGGCTTTGGCCTCGTAGTCGGTTTCGCCGGTCTCATCTGCTGTGTCCTCGTAATCGGGTTCGTCGGCTTTACTGTCTGTTTCGCCGTTGCTGTTGGCTTGTGCTTCCACATTGATGCCGGGAACAATGACGATGATGCAGCGCTTCGGATCCTGTGCGTGTGCCAGACGGGAAAGCAAGTCGAGAATGGTGTCGCGGTCATCCTGTTCGAGGCCGCCTACAGGATCGTCGGCGACAATCACCGTGGCTTCGCAGCAGATGGCGCGGGCGATAGCCAGGCGGCGCTGGTTGACGGGCGATAGCTCGCCTGCTGGCACGCCCGTGGCGGCTTCGTCGAAGTCGACGGTTTTCAGCACATCACGCGCCGCTTCGGGGATCGGCTTTAGGAAGGTGCGTCCGGAGGCTCGCATGGTGAACGTGATGTTGCCGAGGGCGTCAAGGTCGTCGCGCATACTGTAGCGTTGCGTGATCAGGCCGATGCGATGGCCGCGAATCTCATTGGTTTCAAGCTCCAGTAGGCTTTGGCTCTTAGCCATGACCTGGCCGCTGTCCGGGCGATAGAAACCTGAAGCGACCGCGAGCAACGTGCGCCGCTGTTCATCGTCGGCGCCGACAATGGCGTAAAGCGAACCGGCGAAGAACGACCAATCGATGTTGTCAAGCACATCACGGCCGGATTTGTGGTCGGTGAGGGTGACGTGGTCGAACGCAAACGTCGGGTTGGGTTTCAAGAGAATGTCCGTCTCGGCGATGGTCTCCTTGTCGAGACGCGAAGAGAGTGCGGTTGCCGGATCGATGATGGGCGATTGCGCCTCGTGGGTCTCCAGCTCTTCTTCCTCTTCTGCCGCAAGTCCCAGAGTCTCGTTGACGCGCTTGGCGTTGGACGCCGCGACTGTGTCGGGAAGTGACTTGTCTTCGCCGTTTTCTGCTGAAGCCTTGTTGTCAGTATTGGCATTAGTGCCCGTATTAGCGTCGGCTTTGGTCTCGGCATCAGCATCGACTGATTTGTGGTTTTCAGCTTCGTTGGTTTCGGATTCCTCATTAGCGTTGCCGTTATTGGCCGATGCCGTTTGAGTTGATCGCAAAACGGATGCTTGTTCATCCGTGCCCGCCGAAGGATTTTCGTCCGCATCGTCGTCCTCGGCCGAGTCGTCGGCATCGGCTTTCGTGGCAAGATTGGCGAAATCAAGAGCGTTGTCGTCATCGTCGAACACGACATCATAGTCGACTGCTGCAGCCGTTTCTTCGGCCCCATTGGTGACCTCAGTGCTGGCGGCTTGATTCTCGTCCGCCGCGTTGTTGACGTCCTTGGTTTCCTTGGCGTCTTTGGCGTTGTCCGTATCGCTGTTCATGGCTTCGTCTTTCGGATCGGTGTTGTTGCTCATGCTTCAGCCTCCGTGTCGTCTTTCGGCGCTTGACCTTCGTGGTCATCAATGTTGCTATTATTCCGAGTATCGAACACGGGCGTTATGCGAGCGAACGCAGCCCGCAGGAACGCGAGAACAGCCAAAATGGCCACAATGGCGATGCTGTACCACATGGCCATCCAGCAATCCGATACCGCCGGCGTCGCGATGCCGGAATCCAGCGCAGATCCGAGCGGGCGTGCGCACAGCGCTCCGGCCACGCCTCCGACCAGCAGTCCTGGAACCGTAGGCATCAGCATCTCGAGGACGAATTGCCAGCCCAAGCGGCTACGGGTCACGCCGATGACCATATCCATCCTGATTTCGTCGGTGCGTCGGCGCAAACCAAGGCCAACCAGCAGGAGCAAGATGATTCCCGCGACAACATAGAGCCCGATGCGCACCTTGTTCATCACCGAAGTAAGCCTGTCCAAAGGCTTCAGCGAGGCGTTGTAACGGTCGAGCGTCGGGGAGGTGACTTCATAGCCCTTCGGCAGTTTCATCGACTTGACCGCTTGGGCGAAGGCCTTGTATTCGTCGGTGCTTCCCAGCCCAAAACCGATGTCGAAATGGGGCGCCGCCCAGCCCTTGCCGTTGATGTCGAGAAGAGCGTTTTCGGTGAAGGTGCTAGAGCTCGTGTAGATGGTGTTGTCGCGGTTGTCTTTGGCGAGCTTGGCGTCGCTGCCGTTGCCGGCAGGCGCCGGATCGGTGTAGGTGTAGATGCCGCGTACCTTGAAATCGTACGTCTTGCCGGCGTCGGTCGAGTTGGCGAGTTTGAAGGTGCTGCCCACGCGCAGGTTGTTCTTGCTGGCGAAGGCCTTGGAGACGAGCACGTCTTTGCTGCTCTTGGACTGATAATCGAGCGCCTTACCTTGGGTGATCTTGAAGCGACCCTCTGGGTTGATGCTGATGCTGCTGTTGTCGTACAGGTTATAGAGTAGGGTTTCGCCGCCGGTCTTGTCGGCGCTTTCGTCACCGGTGCCAGCGATGGCCTTGACGGTACCTGTCTGACGCATCGGCAGGGAGAAGTTGATGGAGAATTTAGCGTCTTGTGTGCCGATTTGCTGTACCGCCGACGCGTATGTGTTGTAATCATCGAAGCTCAGGTATTTTTTAACGCTTGCTGAATCGTCGCCTTTGAGCTTGCTTTTCATCTCCGCTGTCGGCCGGATGACGGCGATGGGGGATTGCTCCGCGTAAGTTTCGCCATGTGCCTTGCTGCTTGCACTATCGACGGCTGTGGCAAAAACGACGCCGAAAATCATGACCGCGGTGACGAGCAGCATCATCATGCTCCGCCATTTGTGGCGTCTCACCGTTGACCAGGCATTGGTTAGCACGAACATACATTTCTCCTGCGTTCAGGCCCGTTCGCGACGCGCAAGGTCTGCATCAGGCGCGCAAAAGGGCATCACATGTTTCCTGCCGTCATGGCTTGCACTACTTTCGATGCTAGGCCGCAGCATAGGCAACAAGCCCAAGTATATGTGCCCAAGCTTGACTTGAGCGTGCAAAACCTCAAGAAATATTTAAAGTTTTCTGTGAATTCGGTTTTTGGGGAGCGGTTTGTGTTTCGCTGATCGTTTCGGCGTGGGATGCTGTGGCGTATTGTGTACTCCGACGTTTTGCGTTTGTTTCTGTTGTCGTGCTTTGCATCAGTTTTGAACTTGTGGCCTGCGTATTTATGGCTTGCGTATCCGTGGCTTGTATCTTGTTTTCGCCCCATTGAACGATTAGTGAGAAGCCAATAAGTTGTGAATTTAGTATGTGTTGACAAGTGTGCGAGCGGGGCCTGTTCGATTGTGGGTAGGATAATCGCGTGATGAATGCGAAATGGAAACGACGCTTGCGCGCCGCTGCGCTGCCGTTCTGCTCGGTGGTCGGCGTGCTCATGGCGTTCGGCGTTGTGCTGGCATGGTTCCCTCAGACCGGGAATGCATGGAATTTGCCGTTGCAGGAGATCGATGCGCCGGCGCATTACTATTTCATTCGTAAGATTCTACGCGAGGGTCTCGGCGCGGCCACGCGGCTATGGCCGAACGGTGCCTATTACCCGCCCATGTTCCATCTCACGGCTGCCGCCATCATTTCGGTGGGGCAATTCCTGGGCATCAAGGTCAATATTTACACAGCATTCAATATCGTTTGGCTGGTGACTTCCGGGCTGGTCTGGCCGGCCGGAGTCTCGCTTTGGGCCAGCTATTGGACGCGTCAGGTTGATGGAAAACGTCACGATAGCTTTGGCGATAACGTATCATTTTCTCGCGTTTCTCGTGTTTCCTCTCATGCTGCTTCTGACACGGCCTTTGCGAATGCCAGCGAAGTGCGGGGCTCGTGCGGAAGTGTCAACTTATCGTCGCCAGTGTCGTGGCGGCCATTCTCCTGCTGCATGATGTTGGTCGTTCCGCTGCTTGCGGTTGCCTCCGCCAGTCATCCCTTCCAGATGTTGGCTTCCGGGCCGCTGATTGCGTTTGGTTTGGCTACGACATTGCTGCCGTATTGGCTTTACGTGACGCTGCGTCTGTTCGATGCCATCGCCGATCGCCTCCACATTGTGCGTTGGTTGGCGGCGACTGTATTGGTCGGTCTGCTTTGCGTCTTCGCCCACCCGCGCATCGCCTTCACCTGGCTGCTGCTGATGGCCCCGTTCATTCTGCTGCGTCTGCCGTGGAAACTGATTCTCGGTGCGCTAGCGGCGGTGGTCGTCTGCGCCGTCGCCTTCTTCTTCTACATGATCGGGCACTACCATTCTTCCCGTTATCTCGACCCCTCCAGCTGGTTCCATACCTTCGTGCCCAACCGCACTATGCCCGAGGCGCTGCGCATCTTCGTTACCGACAACATCTCCGGCCCTGCTGGCTGGTTCATGGCCGTTGCGGTTGTGCTCTCGCTGGTTGTAGCGGTTGCGGCCGTTGTCGTCACAATAAAGTCGAAGCTGAGCGTTCGTAAATCCAATGGACGCAACGATAATGCGAACAACGCTGGTAGCGCCGGCCGATACATGGCGAAGGACGCCATCTCGTTGATTCTGGCATTCTTCTTGGTCGGTCTGGTCTACGTCTGCTCGACTTCGTTGACCGGCTGGTTCCCGAACATCGTGGCGGCCGCGTGGTATCGCGCCGAAACTCGACCGTTGACGATGATTCCGCTTGCCATTATCCCGCTGCTGGTTTTCGCTGCTTGCGCCGTCGCGCAACTGAGTGGACATCAAATTTGCAGTGGTGTAATCGATAAAACAGAGTCGAACGCTAAGGCAAATCTGGTAGATTCTAACGGTGCTGTTGCGGAAACTGTATTGTCGAATCAAACTGTTGGAAGCGGCTCGCGACAAGACGATGCGATGAATGGCGTTTCTCCTTCTCGGCGGGCTAATGGTGGTATCGTCTCCTGGTTCTCCCGTAACGGTGGCAAGGCCATCGCGCTGATTGTGCTGGCGGCGCTCGCGATTTCCTGCCAGTTTGGCAACACGACTCGAGAGGTGCTGAGCCAAGGCGTGACGACGAACATGACGCTGTCCGGCAAGCCGCAAGACGAACAGTTGACACTTGCAAAATATGATGTATTACAAAAAACGGTTAAGATTACCGGCACGGATGCGCTCATTATCTCGGACCCGCTCAATGGTTCGATGTATGCCTCGGCCATTTTCGGCGCGAATATGCTCTTCCCGATTTATAACGCGATGCACGAAAAAGGCGGCGCGGTTTTCCCGGCAACCGAAGCGGCGTTTGACTCCGGCCAAGCGGCTCAGCTGACTTCCGTGACCTGCCCGATCGACGGCTCCGTACCGAAATACTTCCTTTCGATGGGTCCGCAGGCGCCGAGCCTCAAGATGTTCACGTTCCGCCAGCAATACGACACCTTCCATCGGCAGGACTTGATTGACGGCTACGTGCAGTCCGGCGCGCTCGTCAAGGTCAAAGATTTCAGCTCTGAAGGCTCTTATGCCAAGGGTTGGGCCCTCTATCGGATTACGTGCGGCAAATAGCGGCAACGATTCGTTTGGAACGTAAAGACGGTCATGATGTAAGCAAAATAACCAATACGGGATGGCCGCTGCCCCTGCTGAAATCGTTTCTTTTATACAATGAAACTGTTTAATATCCGAAAAGGTATTCGTTATATATAAGGAGACGGCATCATGGCTACATCACTAAGCAACGCGAAGGTACTGATTATCGTGCGCAACTGGGGCATCGAGGAGACCGAAATGACCCGTCCGCTGCATGATTTGCGGGCTGCGGGTGCGCAGGTAACGCTGGCAGCGGCGGAGCTCGCGCCTATCGAGACGGTGCGGCATGACCGCTATGTCGGTGAAATTGTTGAACCGGATACGGTCTATTCCGAGGTTTCCGCCGATGATTTCGATATGCTCATCGTCCCCGGCGGCACTTGCAACGTGGATCGTCTGCGCGTTGACCCGGCTGCGCAAAAGCTTGCCAAGGACTTTGCCGCCGCTGGCAAGCCGGTTGCCTCAATCTGCCACGGCGCCTGGTTGCTGGTCAATTCCGACTTGCTCAAAGGCAAGACGCTGACCGCCTGCCGCTACATCGCCGCCGACATCGAAAACGCTGGCGGCAAGTACGTCGACGAAGAAGTCCATGTCGACAATGCCAACGGCTTCAAGCTCATCACCTCCCGCAAGCCCGCCGATTTGGATGCGTTCGTGAGTGCGATCAAGGAAGCGCTCGGGGAGTAATCGGGCCGTTTACAGCACGCAATGCGAAATGTGGCTAATTAAGGTAGGAGTGCTGTGAACAGGCAGCACTGAGACGTTTTAAAAGCAGTAACGAGCTTCAGTGCTGCAAAATCATCATTCCTCAATACGGGAATGCCGCTATTCCGGCGATGTGGGTTGGCTGTCTCCACGATTTCGCAGCGCGAAAGATTAATAATCAATGATTATCTCTTCCGTGCTGCGCGATCAACTGTGTTTGGCGCTTTTGCCATTCTTAACAGACTGACCGTGCACGTGTGTATCGAACGATTTTGGTAAAATGGCATATAAAAAACGGTTGTGATGACGATTAAGTAGTGTCATCACAACCGTTTTTATTTATTATTGCTTGTCGTCTTTAGAACAGCGAGCGGAGAATGTCGGCGAACTCGACGACGAGGGCTACCAACAGCACGCCGAAGGCCATGGTGGCACCGGTTGCGGTGCCGGCGGCGACGTTGGTGGTTGTGGCTTGGCCGGCGGCCAGGATGGCGGCGGCGATGGAGGTGCCGACGGCTCCCGCGAACTGCTGGGCGGTGTTGAAGATGGCGTTGCCCATGCTCTGCTCGTGGGCGCTCAGATGCGAGAGACCGGTGGTCATGATGTTGCCGGAGCTCAGGCCGATGCCGAGCATGTAGATCAGGTAGAAGCCGGCGGCGACCGGAGCGGACAGGTGATGGCCGAAGGCGAACATGCAGATGACGGCGATGATGGCACATGCACCGCCGAAGATCAGCGGTGGCTTCGGGCCGATGGCGTCGAGGATGCGTCCGCCCAGAGGAGCGAACACAGCACCGAGCGCGGCACCCGGCAGCAGCGTGAGGCCTGCGGCGAGAGCCGAGGAGTGGTCAGCCAGCTGCAGATAATTCGGCAGGATGAACGAGAGTCCCAGCGAAACCGCCTGAAGCAGGAAGAACGCCAGCACAAAGCCCGAGAAACGAAGGTTGCGCAGGGTGCGGATGTCGATGATCGGGTTGTCGATCTTCAGCTGAAGCATGCAGAACAGCACCAGCGCGATGATGCCGACAACGATGGCGCCGGCGACGTGGAGGCTCAGAAGCGGCTTGGTGGTCATCGAGCTGAAGCCGTAGATGAGTCCGCCGAAGGTCAGGGCGATGAGGATGATGCTCGGGATGTTGAAGGAGACGCGACGGATTTCGCTCTTCTGATCGATGTTGATGATGCCGAGAACCAGCGAGATGAGGACGATCGGCAGCAAGCACACGAAGATGACGCGCCAGCTGGTGGTCGAGACGACCAGGCCGCCGAAGGTGGGTCCGATGGCCGGTGCCACTGCGGTCAGCAGTGTGCCCAGGCCCATCATCATGCCGATCTTCTGCGGCGGCGCGGTTTCCAGAATGATGTTGAACATCAGTGGCAGCGCAATGCCAGCGCCGACGCCCTGGATGACCCTGCCGGTCAGCAGCAGCGGGAAGTTGGGTGCGAAGATGTCAAGGATCAGGCCGGCAAGGAACGTCAGGTTGGCGGTCACGAACAGCGACTTGGTGCGGAAGCGAGACTTGAGCATGGCGCTCAGTGGCACGATGATGGAAATGATGAGCAGGTTGGCGGTCGTCATCCATTGCACGGTGTCGGTGCTGATGTTGAATTCCTTCATCAGCGTCGGGAACGTGACGTTCATGGCGGTTTCTACGGTCACGCCGCTCAGCGAGAGCAGGCCGGCCGAGATGAACGAGCCGAACACCTTGCCGGGAATCTTCCCCGATTGCTGTGGTGCAGCCGTTGATGTTGCTGTTTGTGAGGTCATTGCTTGTTGTGATCCTTTTATTTTCTGTGTTGTTGACGGTTGATTGATAGTGATTTCAGATTGAAGCTGCCGATGAGCGGGGGCGCAAGCTGATTATCGCGGCGGTTGTTGCTCGATGTTGGGGTCTTCGTCGCGCTCGCGGGCGAAGAACGCCAGCATTTCCCGAAACTCAGCGATTTGTGCGGGGAGAAGCGGCGCTCGAACTCACGTTGCTCGTTGTCGATGTAGCCGTGGATGGCCTCGACGCTTTGCTTGGCGCGCGGGGTGAGCTTCACGGTTTTGCGGCGGGCATCGTCGGGCGCCTGTTCGCGTGTGAGCAATCCGCGAGCCTCCATGCGTTGCAGAGTGACAGTGACGGTGGAGCGCTGAATGTGGAATTCCTCTTCGATAGCGTGCTGCGCCACCTCGCCGTTCGGCTGCGAGCTCATGAAGTTGATGACGGACATCTGCACTTCAGTGAGCCCGTAGCGTGCCGCAAAGCGACCGAGCTGTTGCGACATCCTGCTTGAGGACTGCTGCAGCAGGCGCCCGTAATTCTCCGGACGCCCATCTGGCGTATCGGTCATATCTTCTTGCCTTCTCGACAACCGGGCGTGAAACAACCCAGCAAAAATTAATTCGTTAGCTAACTAACAAATAATATCGAAGGCACGGACATTCGTGTTGTACTCATGATTCAGAACTGCCCTTGTCTCGCATCAAAAGATAAATTTAGACAGAGATTCAAGGGCAGTCCCATCGTTGGTGATTGGTATGTGGTTGCTTTCGCAGGTCTTATTTCTTTAACCACTTGTCGCTGCGGGCGCGCAGGCCGTTGAAGAGGCTGCGGCCGCCGATGAAGATGACATTGAAGACGGCCCAAAGCAGGATCATTCGGACGGTGGCGCTGGGGTTGTAGGCGCCGTCGATGAAGTTGAGCACGAGGACCAGCGGCAGATAGACGACGGTGACGATCGAGCAGGTGACGGCAAGATATTTGTAGTCGCCGGCGCCGATGAGAATGCCGTCGAGTGCCCACATCCAGCCGGCAATCGGCAGGAAGATTGCGACGACGATCATGCCGATGACAATGAGATGCTGGATGGCTGCGTTCGGGCTGAACATGGGAGCAGCGACGAATCCGAGCGCTATGAGCGCGATGCCGACCGCGATGCCGCCATACAGTCCCGCGCGCGCCGAGATTCTTGTCATTTCGCGGGCGCGGCCGTAACGTTTCGCGCCGATTTCTGTGGCGACCAGCGCTTGGCCAGAGATGCCGATGGCGTCGAGGATGTTCAGCACGAAGTTCCATGTGGAATTGACGGCCTGATAGGCGGCGAGCACCTGGGTGCCCATATGGGTGGCGAGCACGACGGTGGCCACCATGCAGATGCGCAGCGCGAGCGTACGAATGAACAGCGGCAGGCCATCGGATGCCGTAGCGGTGATGCCCGAAATGCGTGGGGCGAGCGAAGCCCCGGCGTCATGCGACCATTTGAGTGCGGGAATGACGAGATAAACACCCATGAACCACTGCGCGATTAGCGTCGCGAGTCCGGAGCCCATAATGCCCATGTTGAACCCGAAAATGAAGAGGAAGTCGAGTGCGGTGTTAAGTGCTGCGCCCAGAACGGCGGCGACAAGGGTGATGCGCACTTTCTTGAGTCCGCGGAAAATGCCGTTGGCCGCATAGACCAGCAGCATCCCAGGAAGTCCGAAAATAACGGCTTGCAGGTAAGTAACGGCGTTGTCGAGCACGGCGCCTTGCGCGCCCATCAGTGCACACAACGGCCGAGCCCCAACGAAGAATGCCGCCGAAATAATGACCCCGATAATCAGCGCCAACCATAGCCCGTCAACGCCGGTTTCAAGCCCTTCGCGTTTGCGGCCAGCGCCCATGAGCTGCCCGACGCGTGAGGTGGTGCCGTAAGCGAGAAAATTGCAAAGACCGGCGACAGTGAGCAACACGGTGGAACCGATGGAAAGCCCGGCCAGTGCGGTGTCGCCGATATGGCCGACGATGGCCGTGTCGATCAGGACGAAGAGCGGATCGGCGATGAGCTGACCGAAGGTGGGAATTGCCAGTGCGAGAATCTGCCGGTTGATGCGCTTGCGTTCGGCTTTGTCATATGTTTGCTGGCTGCTTGCAGTTTGTTTGTTTTGGTCGTAAGACGTCGTCTCGTTATGCGCTTGGTGGCTGTCTGTCGCTTGGCCGGGCTGGTTGTTGTCGCTTGTCGTTGGTTTCGTCACTGTGATAATTCTTCGGTTTTCCATGGTTGATTTGGCGTTTGCGATAGATATTGTAACGGCGTTCGTGGTGGATCGCCAGACAAGATTCCAATTCCGTCTGATCGTAATGGGCGGCAATGTGGCAGTGCTGCCAGGCGCTCCTTCGCTCTTGGGTGCCGGCTGTTGTTGTCGGCCATTGTGCGTCGGATGGGTTCACGCCATGGTATAGCGTGATAGCACAAATGTTCGGCACAATATGATAGTCCTTATTATTATGTTGCGCCACACGCTACACTGATGGTTCGCTGTATGCTGTGGGTAATATGGCAAACGTAACCTCAAGACGTGAAGGAGCGGTTATGGCGGCTGGTAAGAAACTTGTCATCGTGGAATCTCCGACCAAGGCCAAGAAGATTGGTGGGTACCTCGGCAAGGACTACACGGTCATGGCTTCCGTCGGCCATATTCGCGATTTGGCGCAACCGAGCCAGGTGCCCGCTTCCAAGAAGGCGAAGTTCGGGCGCTTCGGCGTGGATGTCGACGATGGCTTCGAACCGTACTACATCGTCGGTCCCGAGAAGAAGAAAACCGTTGCGCAGCTCAAAAGCGCTTTGAAGGACGCCAGCGAACTTTATCTCGCGACTGATGAGGATCGCGAAGGCGAGGCCATTGCGTGGCACTTGGTGCAGACGCTCAAGCCCAAGGTGCCGGTGCACCGCATGGTGTTCCACGAGATCACGCCGTCTGCCATCAAGGCTGCCGTCGGCAAGACTCGCGATGTGGATGCCAACATGGTTGATGCCCAGGAGACGCGCCGCGTGCTCGACAGACTCTACGGCTATGAGCTTTCGCCAGTGCTTTGGCGCAAGGTCGGTCCGGGGCTTTCGGCGGGCCGTGTGCAGTCTGTTGCCACCCGTCTGATTGTTGAGCGCGAGCGGGAGCGCATGGCGTTCGTGCGCTCGCCGTACTGGGATGTCATCGCCGAGCTTTCCGCGCCTGATGCGCAGGGCGAGAACGTTGATTTCGAGTCCCGCATGGTTTCGTTGGGCGGATCGCGTCTGGCGACTTCGCGCGACTTCACCTCTACTGGTGCGTTGACCGCTGCTGCACAGAAAGACAACGTTTGTCAGCTTGACGAGGCACAGACCAAGGCGATTGCGGAATCGCTGGAACATGCGCCGTTCACCGTGGTATCCATGGAATCCAAGCCATACCACCGCCGTCCGGTGCCGCCGTTCACCACCTCGACCATGCAGCAGGCCGCCGGCAACCGGCTCTCGATGAGTTCGCGCCAGACCATGCGTGCTGCCCAGGGGCTCTATGAAAACGGCTTTATCACTTACATGCGTACCGATTCGGTAACGCTTTCGCACGAGGCTATCGAAGCAGCCCGTGAATCCGTTACGAAGAATTTCGGCAAGGAATACCTTTCTGACAAGCCCAAGCAGTACGCCACCAAGACTGCAGGCGCGCAGGAAGCGCACGAATGCATTCGTCCTGCCGGCTCGAAATTCCATGACCCGGCTGAACTGGCCACCAAGGTGCCGTCGGATCAGTTGAAACTCTACACTCTGATTTGGCAGCGTACGCTTGCTTTCGCAGATGGCCGATGCCACTGGTTTCACCGCCACCGTGCGTCTTTCTGCGCCTGCGGGCAATCGGGGAGAAGCCATCTTCCAGGCTTCCGGTACCGTCATCGAGTTTCCTGGCTTCCTCAAGGCTTCCGGCTGGCCGCGTCATTCCTCTTCGCCGTCTGCAGCTGGTTCGTCCGCTGTTGCAAAAGCGAAGGGTGCCAAGGCGTCTGAGAAATCCGGTAAGTCTGAAGACAACGAAGCATTGCCGCCCATGAAAACTGGCGAGGTACTCAATGCCACGTCGGTTACCGCCGACGGCCACGAGACCCAGCCTCCGGCCCGCTACACCGAAGCGTCGTTGGTCAAGACGCTCGAGGCTAAGGAAATCGGCCGTCCGTCGACTTATGCCAGCATCATTTCGACGATTATTGACCGTGGCTACGTCTACGAACGCGGCCGTGCGCTGATTCCTTCTTGGCTGGCGTTCGCAGTGACCAAGCTGCTCGAAACCAACTTCCCGAAGTATGTGGACTACCAGTTCACCGCCGACATGGAAAACGGGCTCGACAAGATTGCTCAGGGTGAAGAGACCAGCAAGGAATGGCTCACCCGCTTCTACTTCGGTGACGGCTCTGACGCTGCGAAATCGCAGGATGAGGCCCATGAAGGCCTGCAACAGCAGGTTGCACAGCTTGGTGATATCGATGCTCGCGCCATCAATACCATTGAGATTGGCGATGGCCTGCAGGTACGCGTCGGCCGCTACGGCCCCTACCTCGAGGACACGAAAAACCTGGACGCCGAGGGCAACCCCAAGCGCGCCTCGATTCCCGAAACGATGGCTCCTGATGAGCTGACTGTCGAAGCCGGCCACGAGCTCATCAAGAACAATGCCGGCGGTCCGCGCGTGCTGGGCAAAGATCCAGAGACTGGCGGCACTGTTGAAGTTCGTAGCGGGCGGTTTGGGCCTTATGTCGCGCTGGTCTCTCCGGAAGCCGAAGCCGAAATGAAAGCTGAGCGCGAAGCCAAGGCAGAGGCAGCGAAGGCTGCTGCTACTGCCGACGCTGCTGATACCAAGGATGGCAAGGCTTCTACGAAGTCTGCCAAGACCACCAAGACTCGTGCGAAGAAAACCGCCAAGTCCACGGCGCCCAAGCCCAAGATGGCGTCGCTGTTCAAGACGATGAGCCCTGACACGGTTACGCTTGAAGATGCCTTGAAGTTGCTGAGTCTGCCGCGCGAAGTTGGCAAATACGATGAGACCGATGCCAAAACCGGCGAGACTAGCGAGGCTGTTGTCACTGCGAGCAACGGGCGTTACGGCCCGTACCTCACGAAGAAGGGCGCGGACGGCAAGTCCGAGACCCGTTCGCTGAGTAGCGAGGATGAGATTTTCACGGTCGATTTGGACAAGGCCAAGGCTCTGTTCGCCCAGCCGAAGTACGGTCGCGGCCGTGGCAGGGGAGCGGCCAAGCCGCCGCTGCGCGACCTCGGTGCCGACCCGGAGAACGGCAAGAACGTGACCATCAAGGATGGTTTCTACGGAGCCTACATCACCGATGGTGAGACCAACCGCACGCTGCCCAAGCAGTACACCCCGGAGTCCATTGACCCCGCCACGGCCTTCCAGTTGCTCGCCGAAAAGCGCGCCGCCGGCCCCTCCAAGCGTCGCGGCCGTCGCACGACGGCTACTCGCAAGACGAGTGCGAAGAAGTCCACGACCCGCAAAGCAAGCACTGCCAAGAAGACTGCAACGCGCAAGACGGCAAAATAAACGGCTTGAGCCGAGCTTGATTCGCGTCTATACAGCCAAGCTAGTGCTAAATGGCTGAGGTTGAGCTGAGACACGCCTCAAATGTGGATAACTCCTAGCGTTCGACCACAGTAGTCGGTTTTGCTTCGCATATTTTGTGTTTTATGTTTCGATGGAATCAAAGACGATTTCAGCGAAACAAGAGGAGCAAATATGGCGACTCAATCCATGGCGGGTAACGAAAAACGTAGACCTCCAAATATGAAGGTCTCGATCCGGTCTCGTCGTCCCAGTGGTACCTCGCGTCCTCCTGTATTTCCGGTAGAATTGCCGGTATTGCAGGAGGAAAGGAGGTGCAAAATGCAATGTGACGATCTTTTTGAGATGGACGGCGTGAGGCTCGGCTATACCGAAGATACTGTAACGATTACGGAAGTGGATTACGACCGCAAGGCAGTGTTCGACAACAAAGGCAATTTGCTTTCGTCGAATTTTCCGGAAGATTTTATGCCGTTTCTGTTGAACTACTACAAGCTGAATTATGACTTAGTGCAAGGCTCCCGCGAAGTGGATAGGGAGTTTGGCGATGACTGAGAAATTCTTTATCCATGGGTATGAAGTCTCATTCAATATTCATGACGGTGAGCATGGTGTACATGTGCATGTTTCGCAAGGACGAAGCAGAGATATGGCGAAGTTTGTACTGGCTCAAGATGGCAATGTTGTGTTGTCCCATAACAAAGGGAAATTATCTCCCAAGATGGTAAGAGCCATTCAAGATGCTTTAATTCGTCGATATACGGTTATTGTCAATGGTTGGGACAAGACATTCGGCGGGCATCATTTCGATCGGTGAGGGAATCGGCGAAGTTTCTATAGCGGCAAGAGGAGCACGATATGTCTGGTCTTTCATCATTGAACGGCAACAAACGAGGGTTTAGGAATAAAAGAATTTGGAGTCAGCCGAACCGTGTCCGCGCCGCCTCGCGTCCTCCTGCATTTCCACTACAATTGGCGGTATTGCAGGAGGAAAGGAGGTGCAAGATGGAATGCGATGATTTCCTTGAAGAAGATGGCATTCGGCTGGGATATAACGCGGATACAGTGACTATCACGGAAATTGGGTATGGCAGAAAAGCGGTGCTCGACAATGAGGGGAAAATTCTATCGTCGACTTTCCCGAAAGATAGTCTGGATTTCGTTCACCGTTATTTTCGGCAGAACTACGAGATGGTTGAGCGTGCCCGGTCGATAGATCGGAAGTATGCACATGACTGAACTATTTCGTGTGATGGGTTATTCGGTATTCTTCAGCTCCCAAGATATGCATCATGGCGTTCATGTGCATGTAGGTAAAGGAAGGAAACGAGACCTCAGCAAGTTTATTCTGACCAAAGACGGCCATGTGTCGCTAGCTCACAATCGAGGTGGGCTTCCCGAATATGAGATTCTTAAGATTCAGGACGCAGTCGAAGGTCGATATGAAAAGATTATTGATCGCTGGTCGTATCAGTTTGGTCAAGATTATCATTTTGATAAATAGAATATGAACTATTGCCGGCCTTTTTATCGTTGTTAACGTGTTTAAAGTATGGCCATAACAGATAATTGGAATAGATTTGAAAGTTGTCGGTAGGCGGGATTGAGGATTATGAGCGGGGTATTTATTTCGTTTGAGGGCGTTGACGGGGTTGGGAAGACCACTCAGGTCGAGCGACTGAAGCGCTACATCGAAGAGCTGGGGCGCGAGGTTGTAATCACCCGCGAGCCGGGCGGCACGAAATTGGGTGTGGCCTTGCGGCAGTTGCTGTTGCACGGGGGCGATATTGCTCCTCGTACTGAAGCGCTGCTCTTCGCGGCCGATCGTGCCCAGCATGTCGCCGAAGTCATCCGCCCGGCGCTCACGCGCGGGGCTGTGGTCATTTCCGACCGTTATATCGATTCTTCCTTGGCGTATCAGGCTGGAGGGCGTGAGCTGACGCAGGAAGAAGTGCGCAAGCTGAGCCTGTGGGCGACGAACGACCTCTTGCCGGAACGTACCTACTTGCTTGATATGGATCCCGCGCTTTCGCACAATCGGCTTGAGCACAGCGAAGATCGCATGGAATCGGCCGGTGACGGGTTCCAAGAGCGCACGCGTCGGGAGTTTCTCGATTTGGCCAAGCATGAGCCGTCGCGTTTTAAGGTCATCGACGCTTCGAAGTCGATTGACGAGGTGTGGAATCAGATTCGAGGCGATGCCGAGAGTCTGTTGGCGGATTGGTCGTGCGGGCTGTAAGGCTGTCTTCCTATCGGTGGCAGGCAATAAGGTGAGTCGAAGAAAACCAGTGGAGGAACAATGAGCGTATGGGACTCAATCGTCGGCCAAGACCAGGTCGTGGCGCGGCTGCGCGCTGTCGCGTCCGGCGACCCCAAGGCCATCGCCCAGTCTTGGCTGATTTGCGGCCCTCCCGGATCGGGACGTTCCAATGTGGCGCGGGCGTTCGCGGCTGCTTTGGAAAGCCCGACCCATGGTCTGAGCGATGAGTTGGAACGTTCCAGCGAACAAATTCTGGCCGGTTCCTATCCTGATGTCACTATTTTGGCGACTGATAAAATCACCATCGGTATCGATGAAGTCCGTGATTTGATCGAGACTTCGGAACAGACACCAAGCATCGCCCCCTGGCGAATCATCATTATCGAAGACGTCGATCGCATGCTTGAGCGCACCACCAATGTGCTGTTGAAGGAGATAGAGGAGCCGAGTCCGCACACCATCTGGCTTCTGTGCGCTCCGAGCTCGGAGGATGTGCTGCCGACCATTCGTTCGCGTACGCGCATCGTGAATCTTGCGGTGCCGTCCACGCAATCGGTAGCAAAGTTCCTTCAAAGCCATGATCATATCGACCCGAATACTGCTGAAAAAGCAGCTCGTCTGGCCGAAGGCCATATCGGTGTGGCGCGCCTCTATGCCACCAATGAACGGGTGATGAGCGACCGGGCCGAGCTGGTGTCGGGGGTGCTGAACCTCCATCGGGCCTCGGACGCCGTGCTTTTGGCGGGAAGGCTCATCGACAATGCCAAGTCACAGGCCGAATCCGATGTCGAAGAACAGGCGGCCCAGCAAGAAGCGGAATTCCGACGTGTCAACGGTCTCTCGCCAAAGGACCGGATACCTCCAAAATTGCGAGGCGCATTCAACCAGATTGGCAAGAAGACCGAAATCAAGCGTCGGGCGACCCGTCGCAGTCGTGATGTGCTCGACCGCGACCTGAACACCGTCGCCAGCATCTATCGTGATGTTGCGGTCGTGCAGAACAATGCCGAGGGTTCGGTCGGCCTGATCAATCTCGAAAACCGTTCATCGATTGCCAATCTTGCCGGGCGATTGATCCGTCAGGATGCCGTTGAGCGTCTCGATTCCATATCCACGGCCCGTCGCCGGCTCAACGGCAACGGCAATCAGACCCTCCTCTTCGAAGCCCTTTTCTGCTCGTTGCTGGCGTAGCCACTGCCGCTCAGCGCGGATCTGCCATGTCGCTGGTGCCGATGCGAGGCGATGATGTTGATTCCCTGCGAATCACCTGAGGCGGGAATGCGGTATGAGAAGGCAGATGATGCCTGCCGCTGCGTTTGAGTTTGATCAGTCGCAAAGCCTCTTCCGCCATCGATTCGTATGGTGGCCGCAGCGTAGTGATCGACGGGTGATAGGCGGCGGCAAGCTGGGAATCGCCGAAACCGATGATTTTGACCTCATTGGGAACCGCAATGCCGAGCTGCTGCAGCGCCATCATCGAGCCGACAGCGATGTCGTCGGAACTGCAAATGATGGCATTGGGTCGGTCTTCCGCGTCTTCAAAAGCCTTGAGCGTGTCGTTATAGCCTCGCTGGATGGTGCATTCGCCGAAAGTGGTCCATTCGGGTTCGTGCAGATAACCAGTGATCTGACTGGAATTCTGGAAAGCCACAAAGGCGTCCGCCGTGGCGTCGTTATCCAGGCCGGCGCTCATAAACATGATCGAAGTTCCGTTGTGGTCGGTGATGTGGGTGATGGCTTCGCGCATGCTGGAGACGCCGTCGATGCCGACCCAATTGACTTTTGAAGAGGTGTTGCGCCCAGAAATCTGCACGATCGGTATTTTGTCCGTGGCCGAGTCCGCGATGATTTCCGAAAGGTCGGCTCCTGGTATCGGAATGACGATGAGTCCGTCTACACCGCGCGCAATCAGCGAATCGATGCATTCGCCCTGTTCTTTGGCCGTCTCGCCCATGCTGGCCAATATGTATTTGCCGTCTTCGCGAGCTTTCGGCTCGAGTTTTGAAAGCAACTGGGCGCTGAACGCGTCGATAGGGCTGGGAATGACGACGCCCAAGGTGTTGGTAATGTCGCTTCTCAAACTGCTTGCCGCAGAATTGGCGGAATAATGCAGCTTCTCAGCCGCGTCGCGCACGCGCCGGGCGATGTCGTCGTCTTTGTTGCGGCGGCCGGAAAGCACGCGTGAAACAGTGGCTGTGGATACTTCTGCCAGTGCCGCCACCTCGGTGATGGAATTATTCGGGCTATCCGAGCGACTCGTGCGGGCCCGTGACTTCATAAGAGGTACTCCAGCTTGGTGGTGGTTGGTTTTATCAGGACCGATGGTTAACAAAATCCAATAAAACTTAGGAACAACATAATATTGTAGTCCGATTCTTTGTCGAGAAGAACC
Source organism: Bifidobacterium sp. ESL0682 (assembly GCF_029392815.1). Classification (GTDB taxonomy): domain Bacteria; phylum Actinomycetota; class Actinomycetes; order Actinomycetales; family Bifidobacteriaceae; genus Bifidobacterium. The sequence continues at coordinate 265,105 of NZ_CP113942.1, forward strand.
GGACTACCGATACTGCATAAAGTCGTCACTCGGCTTCGGTGAGCGTTTCGATGAGGCTGTCCGCCACGCTTTCGGCGTTGTCGCCTTCGACGGCGACGGTGACGTCGTCTCCCTTCTGAATGCCCAGGCCCATGACCGAGAGGATGCTGCCGGCGTTCACCGGTGTGCCGTCTCCCTTGGCGATGGTGACGGTGCAGCCGGAAGCGGCGACCGCCTGGGTGAACTGTGAAGCCGGACGAGCGTGGATACCGACCGGATCGGTGATGGTTGTAGTGCGTGTTGCCGTTGCCATAAGACACTCCTTTGATGTTGGTGAACTGGCCCGTTACGGGTGTTGAACAGATAAAAGTATAGCATTCAGAAATCTTTTTGACGGAAAATTGAGAAAACGATTACCGTTTTTGCAAAGCGGATTTAAGTGTGTATAATAAGACAAACTGAAAACTTTACTCAAAGTTGATGTCAGCAGCCGTAGGTGGTCGTAGACGATTCAACTGGCTGTATTGATTGAAAGATCAAGGAGTGAATAATGCATATTGTCGGTTCAGGCATTGGTCGCGGTGCGGCGGTAGGCCCGGTTCTACGTTTTTCGGCTCCTCTGCCGGAGCCTTCGTCGGAGCCTCGCAGTGCGTCCAAGAGTGCAGAATCCGAAATCGAGCGTGTCACGGCTTCACTGGACAAGGTTAACGCCGATTTGAAGCGTCGTTCCTCTGAGGCCGCTCAAGGTGACAAGGGCGCCCAGCAGGCAGCTCCCATTCTTGAGGCTTTGGCGCAGATGGCCGCCGACCCGGCACTCTCGGATTCGATCAAGCAGCACATCAATGATGGACAGAGCGCCGAGCGCGCCGTTCTCGAAGGCTTCGCCGGTTTCGAGCAGACCCTGACCAATATCGGTGGCTACATGGCCGAGCGCGCGGCCGATCTGCATGATGTCGGCCAGCGCGTCATCGCCGATTTGATGGGCGTTCCCGCTCCTGGCATCCCCGAAAGCGACAAGCCGTTCATCTTGGTGGCGCAGGATCTTTCGCCTGCCGATACCGCCGCTCTTGACCTGACCAAGGTTCTCGCCATCGTCACCAGCCAGGGTGGTCCGACCAGCCATACCGCCATTCTCGCCCGCGCTCGCGGCATCGTGGCAGTCGTCTCGGCTGCCGGTGCCGACAATCTCAAGGACGGCGACACCGTGGTGGTGGATGCCCGTCACAGCGAGGTCATCTCCGACCCGACCGATGAGCAGGTCGCCCAGGCCGAAGAGGTCAAGGCCCGTGTGGCCCAGGCCAAAGAGCTGCGCGGCAAGGCCGGTTCCTTCAAGGACGGCCATCCGATTCCGTTGCTGGCCAATGTTGGCAAGCCCGAAGATGCCGATCCGGCGCTCGAGTATGGCGCGGAAGGCGTGGGCCTGTTCCGCACGGAGTTCCTCTTCCTCGGCAACGAGCAGGCGCCCGGCGTCGAAGAGCAGACCGAGGCATACACCAAGCTGCTGAGCCGTTTCCCGGGCAAGAAGGTCGTCATTCGCTTGCTTGATGCGGGCGCGGATAAGCCGTTGCCGTTCCTGACCCCTGAGGATGAGCCGAACCCGGCGCTCGGCCTGCGTGGCCTGCGCACGTTGCGCGTCCATCAGCAGGTGTTGACCGACCAGCTTGACGCTTTGGCTGCCGCTGATGCCAAGACCAACGCCGATTTGTGGGTTATGGTCCCGATGGTTACCGACGAGCAGGAAGCCGAATACTTCGTGCGTCTTGGCAAGTCCAAGGGTTTGAAGAAGGTCGGCATCATGGCCGAAGTGCCTTCCATCGCTTTCATGGCCGAAGAGGTCTCCAAGGTGGCCGATTTCGTATCTATCGGCACCAATGATTTGACGCAGTACACTCTTGCCGCCGATCGAACGCTGGGCTCAGTCTCCAACTATCAGACAGCATGGCACCCGGCGGTGCTGCGCGCCATCAAGATGATTGCCGACGCGGGCAACGCCAACGGCATGCCGGTGGGCGTGTGCGGCGAGGCCGCCGCCGATCCGGAGCTTGCGGTGGTGCTTGCTGCCATCGGCGTCAACTCCCTGTCGATGACTCCGGTCGCGCTGGATGACGTTCGTGCCCAGCTTGCCGACACCACGTGGGAAGAAGCGCAGGAGAAGGCCGATCAGGCTCTTCACGGCGCGTTCTACCACTCGATTATGGCGGAATAAACCACAAACTATATGACCAAATACCGTGGGACGGCGCCAATGCCGTCCCACAGCAATGAGAAAGGAAAGATTGTGGCCAACAACGACGCAACAAGCGACATCGATGGCTTCCTGCCCGATTCCTCGTTCCTGCTGGATGTGCCGGCTGAGGACTGGAAAGACGCCATTCGTCTGGCCGGCAAGGGCCTGGTAGCCTCTGGCTTCACCACCGACGCCTACACCGACGAGATGATTGCCACCGTAGAAAAGATGGGCCCCTACATCGTCATCGCCCCCGGCATGGCGCTGGCCCATTCCCGCCCGTCCGAGGCGGTGCTGCACACCGGCCTGAGCTGGGTGCGCCTCTCCACTCCGGTCGAGTTCGGCAACAAGGCCAACGACCCGGTCTCCTCGTGATTGGCCTCGCCGGCCATGACGAGAACGAGCACATCAAGGTGATGTCCGCCATCGCGGGCGCGCTCTCCAAGCCCGAAAAGGTCAAGGCCTTGGCCGATGCCAAGTCGCCCGAAGACATCCGGGCCATCCTGAATCAATAATCACGCTTCGACGGATGGAAACGGACGGAGTTTGCTCGTTGCCGCTGTCGTCAGTTGTACCGTGTCCGGCATGTGCCGGCGCGGAAACATGTCAATGGAAATTGAAAGGAGAATATCATGGATATTCTTTGCGTTTGCGGTAACGGAATCGGAACTTCCGTATTGCTCAAGGTCAATGTTGAGAACGTCGCGGCCGATTTGGGCATGGACGTCACGGTGACCACTTCGGATGCGGGCAGCGCCAAGGGCACGGCCAACATGAACGACCTGGTGCTCACCTCCCCGCAGCTCGCCCCCGAGCTCGAAGGCACCACCACTCCCGTCGAGACCGTTCAGAACTTCATGGATACCGACGAGATCAAGGGCATCCTCGAGAAGTACGCAGACTGATTCATGTGCCGGTACGGCCTGGTTCTAGAGAAACCCGTCAGGGAATGAGGACAGGCCTCCGGCGGTATCCATCAGACGCGTCGGCTAGGCGTGTGTGGTGGTGCCATTCAATTAAAGAAATAAGACAGATAAGAAAGAGGACTAAAGAACAATGAATGTTCTTATTGACGTGCTGAACTTCATCAGTCAGCAGATTCTCAACGTCCCTGCGTACCTGATTGGTATCGTGGCGGCGATTGGTCTGATCGCGCTGAACCGCAGTGCAGGCCAGGTCGTCTCGGGCGCTTTGAAGGCCGCGATGGGTTACCTCATCCTCGGCGCAGGCGCCACGGTCGTGACCGACGCTCTGGCACCGTTCGGCCAGTTGGTCTTCAAGGCCACCGGCGCACACGGCGTCGTGCCGACCAATGAGGTCATCACCGCTCAGGCATCCAGCCAGTTCGGCGCGGCTTCGGCTTACATCATCGTGCTCAGCTTCATCGTCATGCTGCTGCTCGCACGCTTCACCCCGCTGAAGTACGTCTTCCTGACCGGCCACCACATGGTGTTCATGTCCACGCTGCTGGCCCTGGTGCTCTCCTTGGGCTTCAAGAACCAGTGGCTCGTCGTCATCGTTGGCGCCGTGCTCATGGGTGTGATCATGGTGGTCATGCCTTCCTTCACCCAGCCGTTCACCAACCGCGTCACCGGTGGCGATCAGCTCTCCGTTGGCCACTTCGGTTCCCTCGGCTATGCGCTCTCCGGCGCCGTCGGCACTGTGGTCGGCAAGAAGTCCAAGTCCACTGAGGACATCAACTTCCCGAAGGGCCTGAGCTTCCTCCGTGATTCCATGGTCTCCACCACGCTGCTCATGGTTGTGCTCTACCTGGTCTTCTCCATCTGGGCCGCCATCGTGAGGCCTTGGAGCGTCGTCAAGAAGATCTTCCCGGGCAACATCACCGATTACGGCGCCTTCTTCATGGCTGCGTTCGCGCAGGCCCTGCAGTTCGGCATCGGCGTGAGCATCATCCTCTACGGCGTCCGCATCATCCTGGGCGAGCTCGTTCCCGCTTTCCAGGGCATCGCCAAGAAGGTCGTCCCCGGCGCCAAGCCTGCGCTCGACATCCCGATCGTCTTCCCCTACGGCCCGAACGCCTCCCTCATCGGCTTCCTCTCCTCCTTCGCTGGCGGTCTCGTTGCCCTGGTGCTTATCGGCGTTTGGCTTGGACCCGCTTGGGGCGTCGCCCTCATTCTGCCCGGCATGGTGCCTCACTTCTTCGATGGTGGCGGTGCCGGTGTGTTCGGCAACGCGACCGGCGGCCGTGTGGGCGCCATCGTTGGTGGCTTCATCAACGGCCTGCTGATCACCTTCCTCCCGGCAATGCTGATGACTGTCATGGGCAGCTTCGGTCTGTCCAACTCCACCTTCGGCGATACCGACTTCTGCTGGTACGGCACGATTGCCGGCAAGCTCGCTGGTCTCGGCCCGGTTGCCGGTGCTATCAGCCTGATCGTCTTCGCTGTCGCTTTGTTCGCCGTCGCCTGCGTCTGGCAGGTCAAGGTGGTCAACAAGGGTTGGCTGCCTGGTGCCAAGCATGCTGAGTTCATTGCTGACGTCAAGAAGCAGGAAGAAGCTGACAAGGCTGCTGCCAAGGCCGCCAAGAAGGCTGCTAAGGCTGCTGCCGCGGATTCTGCCGCAAAGGCTTGAACCGAAAAGCCGGGAATCTGATGCGGTCGGCGTTCTTGCGGGCCGGTCGGATTTCCGACGCTTTACTTGCGTTGTGTTGTCTGTCGTTTGATTTCGTTGATGGTCAATGATCATCGAGATTGACAGACGTGCATCGCTCTCCCAACCCTCCCTGCCGAGGGTTGGGATTTTTTTATATCCGATTGGCTTGCTGTGTACAAATCACGGCATCATTGCTGCAAAGAAGCCAGCGATGAGATGATTGATTTTGGAAGTGAAGCGTCCAAAAGCGTCTTATGGGCGCATAAGTTTCGGCGTGGATTCGTGGCTGATGACTTCCGGCGGAAAAGTGGTGTGCGGGTGAAGATGATGCGTGCCCTTTTCGTTCATCGTGAGCAAGCGCAACGCTTCATCGACCATGGTTCGGTAAGGCGGGCGGATGGACGTCAAGGTCGGTGTGGTCATGGTGGCGAGGGGAGAGTCCCCGAAGCTGATGACCGTTACTTCGTCCGGAACGTTGATATGCAACTGTTTCAGGGCATCCAATGCCCCCAAGGCTATCTGGTCGTCGCCGCAGATGATGGCGTTCGGCCGTTTTTCTTTGCCGCTGAACAGGCGCAACGTGTCATCGTGGCCGCGGTTGATGGTGCAAGGGCCGAACGTGGTCCAGCCCGGTTCTCGAATCAGACCGGTGATTTGGTCGGAGGCTTGGAACTCCACCAGTGCGTCGGACACCGCTCCGGAATCCAGACTGCGGCTGAGAAACGCGATGGAAGTGGCGTTGACGTCGGCCAGTTGTTGCACAGCCTCGTGCATGGCTGCCGTGATGTCGAGCCCGATCCAGCTGACGTGTGACGGGGCATTGTGGCCGAGCAGCTGAATCGCAGGTATGTCTGGCATAGCGGGTTCGTCTGCCGGCAATGAAAGTTGGCATCCTGCAGGTGGAATGGCGATGAGGCCATCGATGTCGCGTTGGATGAGCGACTTGGCCTTGTCGTCAAGCTCCTTCTGGTCGGTGGCCAGCGTCAGAATGACGTCTTTTCCCATTTTCTTGGCGGCCGGTTCCAGTTCGGAAAGCAGCTGAGAAGCCGAAAAATCAATTGGTTTGGGCGCCACGACGCCCAGGAAACCGCTGACTTTGCTGCGCAGCGCCTTGGCTGCAGGATTGACGGAATAGTGCAGTTTGTCGGCGGCCTGCCGCACGCGCTTGTCGATGTCGTCATGCTTGTTGCGGTTGCCGGACAATACGCGGGAGACCGTTGCTATGGAGACCTTGGCCATGACCGCGACGTCCACGATTGAATTGTTGGTGGTCGTCTGTTGGAGGTCTTTGGATGCATTCATGTGATCGATCTCCAGAGTGCCGTGGTCGGCAGGATAGGCGTTTTCTTCTGTATCCATTGTAATTGATGGTGATACGTAGTTGTTTTCAATATTTTGAGAAATCGTTTACAAGGCTTGCATAGCTGGATTAAGTGTGTATAATTCTGTGATTAGAGAAAATGATTCATGACCGTGGAAGGTAATGCGTCGTTGCGCCGAAAATCCAAAGAATGGATTTTGCCGTGGCCCAACGCGTGAAGAATCATCACACGCACCTTTGCCATGAAGGCTGAAGCGCGTCGGGAAGGAACGCCATGCTGAAGGAATATTTCAAAGACGGTGCTATTCTTTTCGCCCCCGAAGTCGCTGGATGGAGTGAAGCGGTCGACGAGGTGACTGCGCCTTTGCTTAAGGCAGGTTCGATCACCGAAGGATATGTGGAAGCCATCAAGAAGTCCATCGCTTCCCCGGGCGGCACCTACATCGATTTGGGCGGCCAGGTCGCCATGGCGCATGCTAGGCCGGAGACCGGTGTCAATGCCACTTCGCTTTCGGTGTTGCATGTGGCCAAACCGTTCCTGCTGGCCGATGATGAAAATCACCCGATTACCACGATGTTCTGCCTCGCGGCCAAAGATGCCAATACCCATATCGAACTCATGCAGGCCCTGGCAACGTTGCTGACCGATGCCGACAAGCTCAAGGCATTGGGCGAGGCCACGGGCGCGGAGGACCTGAGGAAGATATTGCTGTAACTATTCGGACCGGTGCCGTTGAAGCGCTTCGGTCATTTAAAGATTTTCCAATATGTCACATTTAGGAAAGGTGGAATCATGAAGATTCTCACGGCATGCAGCACAGGGCTCGGATCGAGTTTCATGACCCAGCTCAACATCGACAAGGCGTTGAAGCAGCTTGGTGTGGAAGGTGTTGAGACCGACCACACCGATATCGCTTCGGTCACTCCGGCGTCGGCCGACACCGTGTTCGTCGGTCGTGACCTGGCCGAGGCCGCGCAGGGCAAGAATCCTGACGTCGTGGTGCTCGACAGTCTCATCGATATGAACGAGATTACGAAGAAGGTCACGGCGGCCCTTGAGCGCCACGGAGTGGAGGTGCCCAACAAGTAGCTCTTGTCGGCTTCCTATCCGAGGCCGTGAATCTTGCGGCGGGACGCAAAAGGTCGCGTCTTGCCTGTCAGTAACACCAACGATGTTGTCATGCAACATCACAAAGGAGTGGTTATACCATGAACGGTTTTCTTTCCGTTTTGCTCGACATCTTCCGGCAACCGTCGGTGATTGTCGCGCTGATTTCCTTATCGGCCTGGCGCTGCAGCATAAAAAGGCCACCGACATCATGCAGGGCACCATCCGTACCCTGGTCGGTTTCCTCGTGCTCGCTTCCGGTGCATCCGTGGTCAGCAATGCGCTGACCCCGTTCGGCGATATGTTCGAGCACGCATTCCACGTGCAGGGCGTCGTGCCGAACAATGAGGCCGTCGTCGGCACCGTGCTGGTCAAGTTCGGCTCTGAAGCCGCGCTGATCTTCTTCTTCGGCATGATCGTCAACATCCTGCTGTCGATGACCTCGCGCTTCAAGTACATCTATCTTTCCGGCCACGTGGCGTTCTATATGGCCACCATGATTGCCGTGATCTTCCACTTCTCCGGTCTGCCGGAGTGGGGTGTCATCCTCTGGGGCTCCATCGCCCAAGGCCTGATTGTTACGGTCTCGCCTGCCTTGGTGCAGCCATTCATGCGCGATGTCACCGGCTCCGACGAGGTTGCTCTTGGCCACACCGGTGGTTCTGGCATCGCCCTCGGCGGCCTGGTCGCCAAGCTCACCCGCTCCAAGAAGCACCCCTCCAAGTCCACCGAGGACATCAAGTTCCCCAAGGGCCTTGGCTTCCTGCGTGACACCACCGTCATCGTGGCTCTTTCCATGGCCGTCATCTACGTGGTCGTGGCGCTGGCGCGCGGGCCCGACCTATATCGAGAGCAAGCTGAGCGATGGCCAGAACTTCATCGTCTTCTCCATCCTTCAGGCCGCAACGTTCTCCGCAGGCGTGTTCATCATCCTCGCCGGCGTGCGCGTCGTGCTGGGTGAGATCGTCCCCGCATTCAAGGGCATCAGCGAGAAACTCGTGAAGAACGCCAAGCCGGCGCTCGATGTGCCGGTCACCTTCACCTTTGCTCCCAACGCCGTGCTCATCGGCTTCCTTTGCAGCCTCGTCGGCGGCATCGTGGGCATGGTCATCATGATTCTGTGCCACACCACGATCATCATCCCCGGCGTCGTCGCTTGCTTCATGACCGGTGCGGCCGCAGGCGTTATCGGCAACGGCGTGGGCGGTATCCGTGGTGCCATCACCAGCTCGTTCGTCAACGGCCTGGCCATCAGCTTCCTGCCGCTGCTTCTGCTGCCGGTGCTCGGCAGTGTCGGCCTGGGCAGCGCCACATACTCCGATGCTGATTTCGGTGTGGCCGGCCTGATCTTCGGTTATGCCAACAAGGCCGGTGGCCAGGTAGCGCTGATTGCCGCCGTCATCATCGCCGTCGTGGTCTTCTATATCGCTTCCGTGCTGCTCACCCAGCGCGACAAGAGGAAGGCCGCCGCTGCTCCGGCTGCTACCGACAGCGATTCCGCCACGGCGGAAGCCTGATAGTTAGGCCCTGCTGTCGTCCAATCCCAACCCCTCCCTGCCGAGGGTTGGGATTTTTCATGTTTTGCCTGTATTTCGTCACAAGTTTGAGGGATACTTGGGATATGAAGATTTCAGCAGATTTTACGACCATTCCCGATGATTTCACCGGGGCTGCGGCACCAGAATACAAGGTCGACGGCACGCCGATTGTGTCGTTCCCATTCTACATCGACGAGGTGCAGGCCAACATGCATTACCTGCACTGGCAGCTGACCGACCCGGATTCGATTCCTGTCTGCGGCTTCGAGTGGATTCACTGGTCGGCGGCCAATGTGCCGATTGACGCGCTGATGTTCGATTTCAACGATTCCCATGCGCTGCAGATTCCGCCGGACTTCTCGCGCACGCTGCCGGCGATGATTCCCGAAGCCGTGCAGGGCCGCACGAGCGCCGCCAGCAAGTTCGTCGGTTCCGACAATCCTGCGGTGACGATGCGCTATAACGGCCCGACTCCGCCCGACAAGCCTCATGGCTATGTACTGCACGTCTGGGCCACCGTCGATCCGCTGCCGGAGATGCGTCAGGGCTTCTGGCTCAACGACTTGTACCATAAGATTCTCGCCTACAGTGGCCCGATCGATGATGCCGAAATTACCTTTATCGGCAATCCTGCGAAAATTCAAGGAGAGGAATAAGCAATATGACATGCACCACCATCTTGGTCGGCAAAGACGCGAGTTATGACGGCTCGACCATCGTCGCCCGCAATGAGGATTCGATGAACGGCCAGTTCGACCCGAAGCGCTACATTGTGGTTCGTCCCGAGGACGTGAAGAAGCATTATCGCAGCGTGCAGACCCACGCCGAAGTCGAGTTGCCGGACAACCCGATGCAATATACCGCCGTCCCCAACGTCGATCAGTCCGAAGGCTTCTGGGGCGAGGCCGGTGTCAACGAGGCGAACGTCGCCATCAGCGCCACCGAAACTCTGACCACCAACGAGCGCGTGCTGGGTGCCGATCCGTTTGTCGAGTTTGTTCCTGCGAAGGGCAAGGAAGGCGAGCCGGGCTATGAGCCCGAAATTGCCGGCGGCGTCGGCGAAGAAGACTTCCTGCCGATTGTTCTGCCGTATATCAAGACCGCCCGCGAAGGCGTGGAGCGCCTGGGCGCGTTCCTGGAGAAGTATGGCACCTACGAGATGAATGGCATCGCGTTCAGCGACGTGAACGAGATCTGGTGGATGGAGACCGTCGGCGGCCACCATTGGATTGCCAAGCGTGTGCCTGACGAGGCGTATGTCACCATGCCCAACCAGCTCGGCATCGACGAGTTCGATCTGGAGGATGCGCTCGGCGAACAGAATGAGCACATGTGCTCCCCGGACTTGGCCGAGTTCATCGAAGACAACCACCTCGACCTCGCCGTCGAGGCGACCACCCCGTTCAATCCGCGCGACGCCTTCGGTTCCCATTCCGACGCGGACCATGTCTACAACACCCCGCGCGCCTGGTACATGCAGCGTTTCTTCAATCCTTACGATGAGGTTTGGGATGGCCCTGAGGCCGACCACACCCCGGAATCCGATGACATTCCGTGGGCCCGTCAGCCGGAACGTAAGATCACCATCGAAGACATCAAGTACGTGCTGAGCTCGCACTTCCAGGGCACGAAGTTCGACCCGTACGGCCACCTCGGCGACGAGCACACGCGCCACATGTACCGCGTCATCGGCATCAACCGCCAGAGCCATCTCTCGCTGGTGCAGATCCGCCCGTACCGCCCGCAGTCCAGCCGTGCGCTCCAGTGGATCACCTACGGTTCCAACGTGTTCAACACGCTCGTGCCGTTCTATCCGAACGTTGAAACGACCCCGGAATACTTCAGCGGTACCACCATGCGCGTCACCTCCGAGAACTTCTACTGGGCCAACCGCATCATCGCGGCGCTGTGCAACTTCACCTACGCCGAGAACTACAACGCCATCGAGCGCTACCAGCAGAAGACCGGTGGCATGGCGCACCGCATGATCGCCGCTACCGACGAGCAGGTCGCGCGTCTTGGGGGAGACAAGGAGGCCAGCGCCGAATCGATGGCGCAGGCTGAGCTCAACGCCGGCAACCCCGAGGGCGATGTCGAGCCCATGGAGCCCGACCAGATCATCGCCGCCACCCGCAACGCGGAAGTGCGCGAGATCCTGAAGGCCGCGAACCAGTCGATGGCCGACCAGATCAAAGCCGAAACCGACGATTTGTTGAACATCGTGCTGCACAACGCGTCCCTGCAGATGTCCAACGCCTTCAACCGTTCCGACAACTAAAGCAGCTGATTTGTTGTTTTCTTATTGGCCAACTTGGTGCTGATTAATTGCGATAGTACCAAGTTGGCCATGCTGTACCTTGTGGCAATGTGCTGATAGGCTTTGGGGTAGTAGGGTCGGGTCATGCTCGGTGTCATCGGTTGGGTATTTGCGAATTCCTTGGTGTTCGCATTCAAGCTGGCGTCAGGCACGACCTGGCAATGTTCACGCTCGTTGAAAGTAGGTACAGCATGGCACTGATTGATCAATTCACTGTTCAGTACGGACTGGTCAAGAAGATTGACGCGTTCGGATATCTCGATTATCTGAAGAACCACGCCGACGAGCCGCGCAAGCACGGCAAGGTTGTGCTGGTCACCGCCGATACGCCGCTGAAGGCCTCGCGCGGGGAAGGCAAGACCACCACCACCATCGCGCTGATTGATGCGCTGCGCGCTCGCGGCATCGACGCGACCGCTGTATTGCGTCAGCCGAGCATGGGCATCACCGCGGCCGGTTCCAAGGGCGGCGCTTCTGGCGGCGGCAAGTCCTCGCTTTCGCACCCCGAACTGATTGATTGGGGTCTGTGCGGTGAAATGGCCGCCATCGAGAACGCGCAGAACCTGCTGGTTTCCTTTGCCGAGAAGGCCGTGGACGAAGGTCGTATCGACACGATTCTCGTGCCGCGCGTCTCGGAAGTGCCGTCGCGTTCGTTGCGTCAGATTGCCGTCGACCGCGGCAAGGGCGACGTGCCCGAGCGCGTTGTGCTGACTCCGACCTGCGAATTGATGCAGATCGTCGTGCTGTCCCATTCCATGGACGAAATTGCCGAGCGTGTCTCCAAGATGGTCGCTGGCACCAAGGACGGCAACCCCGTCACTTTCGGTGAGTTCATTGACTTGTGGCGCATCACCGGCATTCTTGGCGACGCAGTGAAGCCAGCGCAGACCGAAACCGTCAACGGCTCACCGGTCTACGTGCACTGTGGCCCGTTCGCCAACGTGTCGCTGGGCATCCCCAGCCTGGTCTCCGTCGAAATGGCCTGCGCACTGCACGATGTGGTTGTTGTTGAAGCTGGATATGGTGCCGACGCCGGTGCCCAGAAATGGCTTGATATCGCCTGCCGTGAGTATGGAGCAGAGTGGCCGGCTGCCGCGGTGGTGGTCACCCGTGCGTCGACTTGGCGCGACGATCCGCAGCTTGCTTGGCGCTATCCGTTCCATGTTCATCGCCTCGAAAGCCTTGGTATTCCTACCTTCCCGCTGGTCAATCTCTGGGACGGGGAAGACGATCAGATTGATTCGTTGCGCGATACCGCCAAGTCGTTGGACTTCCGTAACCCGATTATCGGCAACCTCTTCCGTGACGGTGGTGAGGCCTTGGCCCCGCAGCTTGATGGGTTTGTAGAAGCGCTGGATTCGGCGAATAATGCCACTCGTGCCGAGGCGTCGAACGCGCCGGCTGATGCCGCTGACCCTGAAGCCGCCGACAACCGCGCCAGCCATAAGGGCATGGGCCTGGTCGAAGACGTGAAGTGGATTGCCGAAAATGCGTATGGCGTCCCCGCCGACCGCGTGCTGTTCAAGTTTGGGTTCGCCGAGTCGCTTGCCGAAGCGACCGAGCTGTGCAACGGCGTCGGTACGAGCATTGATGACCTCGCCATCGTCGCGGTGAAGTCCCCGGCCACGATGACCGATGACGATTCTGCCGCGGCCGACGAACGTACGGTGACCTTGAAGAAGGTCGAGCCGCATCTCGGCGCTGGCGTGGTGCAGGTCAACCTCACTACCTCGCTCACCACCCCGATGCCAAAGATCGTCTGAGGTCCCAGGCTGCCGGAACTGTCGTATGGCGGAGATTGTCGTGTCGCTCAAAGCGATAAATACGATGACGCTCAAAAATCGAAGATAATAAAAAGGCGATAACCGAATCCGATTGATGGAATCAGATAGGCTATCGCCTTTCGTTTTTTAGTTTTTATTGCTTATAACGTTAAGTCGTGGTGGAGCAATTAGAAGTTGCCGCCGTTCCAGCCCCAGTCGCCCGTGGCCGTATAGCGAATGTAGGTGCGGTCTTCGGGAATGCCGAGCTGGTCGTTAAGCGCAGTCATGATCTGCTTCGACATCGATTCCCAAACGGAGCGGTCGATGCTGCCGGGTTCACCCATAACGTTGACCTCGACGTAGGCCGCCGGCTTGCTGTCGGTGCCGCCAAAGTAAATCGGCATGTTGTCCTCGAACGGGCACATCAGCCAGCTCTCGGTCTTGCCGGGGACGGCGGTGATGGCCTTACCGTACGCGGCCTTGAGCGCCTCGCGCTGCTCGGGAGTGGTGGAAACGGAAACGTGGGTGTGAATGACTGGCATGGTCAATAGCTCCTTTGTCGTAAACGAATCTGCATGTGCCCTTTATTCTATCGTGCTGACCTGTATGCATTGTGAATGCGCTCATAAAGCGACTGAGGCTCATACACAAAATTCGCGCGACAATGCATGATGAGCTGAATATTATGCAGAATTTTATACCTATTCACCCGTTTGGCAACGTAGTCTTTGGCAATTTGAGTGTGGTTCTCGCCTTATCATGAAGACGGTTTTGTTTGATATCAGACGTGTCAATGTGGCGGTGCTGCGCAGATTATCAGGGTATTTGGTGCAGAGTATGCCTTGGACGTACATCTGCACGCCGGTTGTGCGTACATTTAGGAATGAGACACCGGCAGGTGCGTCTGCAGCCCTCGGCACCATCGTTTGACGATACTCGGATTGGATGGCCGAGAGCGGTTCACGACGCATGAGTACGGGCGACGATTGAGGGAAGGAACGGCAGAACTATGAGCGATGGACGAGCCCAGGAACCGAACAGCAGTGTAGCCTCGGCGCCCGGCAAGCTCTATATCGCCGGCGAATATGCCGTCGTCGAGCATGGTCATCCCGCCATTCTGGTTGCCGTCAACCGTCTGCTGACCGCTCGCATCACCGAAATTGACACTTCTTTCGCCCAACCGCAATCCTTTGGCGTGGACCCGGTCGGGCGCATCCATTCCACCGGCCATCCCGAGGCTTCTGTGACGTGGCGGCGTCGCGCGGGGCGTGCGGTGCCGGACTTGGAGCAGCCGGGTGCGGCGTTCGTGCTTTCCGTGATTCATGCCGTCGAGGAGTTGGCGCAGCAGCAGGGCAAAGAACTCAAGATTTATGATGTCAATATCGAAAGCGAATTGGATGACGCTTCCGGCCGCAAGTATGGCTTGGGCTCGTCGGCAGCGGTGACGGTGGCGATGATGAAAGCGCTCCTCTCGTTTTACGGCCTTGATCTGGAGCCGATTCAACAGTACAAGCTGGCGTTCGTCGCGGCGAGCCGCGCTCAGAAAGTCGGTTCCGGCGGTGATCTGGCGGCCAGTCTGTTCGGCGGGTGCATCCGTTTCACGGCCGTCGATCGGCAGTGGGTCACCAACCGTCTGCAAGACACGGCACTGAACGAGTTGATTGACATGCCGTGGCCCGGATTGAGCATTTCGCGGCTTCGTGCGTTTGAGCCGAGTAGTAGCCTACGCCTCATGGTCGGCTGGACCGGCAACCCTGCTTCCACGCCGTCGCTGGTGGGTCATGTTCAGCAGCAGAGCGCTGCCGAACACGAGCGGATGTATCAGGACTTTCTGCGTAGCAGCGACACCTGTGTCGACGCGTTGGCTGATGCCTTGGTGCGAGACGACGAACAAGCCGTCATTGCTCATGTGCGTGAGGCTCGCAAGCTGTTGCTTTCCCTTTCGTCGTTTACCGGCGTGGTCATCGAGACTCCGGCGCTGAGACACTTGGTCGAAGTGGCTGAAAGTCATGGCGCTGCGGCGAAAAGCTCCGGCGCGGGCGGCGGCGACTGTGGCATCGCGATTGCCGGACCGAGTGCCGATATGCCGGCCGTCACCCGTGGCTGGCAGGAAAAGGGCATCGTGCCGCTGGACCTGTCGGTGCACGAGCCGCAAATCGACCTTGCTGATTGGGCCGGCAGCGTTGCTGGTGATGCATCGAATAGATTTGTCAGCAATGTGCGGGCAGAAGGAAGCTTTTCCAAGGAAATAGCTGGCAGTGGAGTTGCGGCCACCGACAGAGATGATGCTGGCAGTGACGGTATTGCTGGTGTCGTCCGTATTGATGAGACCGATATTGACGGTTCAAGAAGGTCGGACGTCTCGGCTCTGAACGTTTCCGTTGGCCATGCATCCGGCGCTGATTCGCAGGCGTTTGTCGCCGGTTCCAACCGCAAGGATGACCATGTGCGGCTTGCGCTCGCCGAGCATGCGGACAAACAGCATAATGCATTTGATGATGTCGCTTTCATTCATCAGAGTTTGGGCGGTGTAGCGCTCGCCGATGTGGACATGAGCACCGAAGTCTGCGGCGCGAAATGGGATATGCCGTTCTATATCAATGCGATGACCGGCGGATCGGCCAAAACCGCGTCAATCAATGCCTCGTTCGCGCGCGTAGCCGCCGCAACAGGATTGGCCATGGCCTCGGGATCGCAGCATGCCGCCATTCGTGACCCCGAACTGGAGCCGACGTTCACCACGATTCGTGAGCATGACCCGTCTGGTTTCGTCTTCGCCAATGTCGGGGCGAATGTTACCGCAGAACAAGCGGTGCACGCGGTTGAGATGATTCATGCGAATGCGTTGCAAATCCACATCAACGCCGCCCAGGAGTTGGTCATGCCTGAGGGTGCGCGCGATTTTGATTCTTGGCCACAGCGTATCGCTGAGATCGTCAAGGCTTCGCCGGTGCCGGTGATGGTCAAGGAAGTCGGCTTCGGCATGAGCGCCCGCACCGTGCGGCAACTGGCGGAATTGGGCGTGCATACGGTCGATGTCAGCGGCCGAGGCGGCACCGATTTCGCGCGCATCGAAAACGCGCGGCGTGCTGGCCGCGACTACGGTTACATGGCCGGTTGGGGTCAGTCTACGGCGTTGTGCCTGTCGGAGTTGTTGCCTAGCGGCCGTGATGAAGTGTCTGATTGTCGTATTGATGCGCCGGGTATGGTTTCAGGCGAAGGTGCGAATGCTGCTGACGTTAATGCTTCCGGTTCACAAGTGGATGGTGTGAGCAGTGCTGAAAATGAGCAGAATTGTGCTGGCGGAATCGACGTCGCCGTTCTTGCTTCCGGAGGTGTGCGTAACCCGTTGGATGTGGTGAAGGCACTCGCGTTGGGTGCTCAAGCTGTTGGTGTTTCCGGGCACTTCCTGCAGGTGCTGAATGATTCCGGCGAAAAGGGCCTGACTGCCGAAATCGACAGCTGGAAGAGCCAAGTGCGCTCGCTGATGGCGTTGCTTGGCACGAAAACCGTTGCCGACTTACGAAGCACTGACCTGTTGGTTACCGGCAAAACTGCTGAGGAAGCGCGTTTGTTGGGCGTCGATTTATCAGCGCTTGCAAAACGTAGCTGAGAAAACTTCCATAAGGTGTTTCCGGCGCAAAAGTGTCTTCTTCGTAGCATTGAAAGTTGAATTGGCAGTTATATAGCTTGAATGCTGTAAATGCAACAAATGGCAAATCGAAAGCGTTGAGATTTCAATGATTTTGATTTTTGCTGTAGCAAATCGTAGCACGGAACAAAGTTTCACGACAAAGAAACACTCATTGCTATGTTGTAATACGATTTATGGATGCGCAGACACGCTTTTGCGCAAATCCTGTGCTCGGACTTCAATGGAATCATGTTTCCTGATTTTTTGAATGAAGATGCCGAAACCGTAGCGAAGGGGCTGCTTGGCTGCGTGCTGACACGCGTTGTAGACGGCGAGACGTTAACCGTGCGCATCGTGGAAACCGAGGCCTACGATCAGCTTGACCCGGCCAGCCATACCTTCCACGGCCAAAGCGAACGCAACCGCGCGATGTTCGGCCCGTCTGGCCACGCCTATATCTATCTGATTTATGGCACGAATCTGTGCATGAATGTCACCGCGTTCGAAGAGGGTTTCGGCGCGGGCGCCCTCATCCGTGGCGCCGAACCGATGGATACGAAAACCGTGGAAATCATTGAAAAGCGCCGTGGTGGCCGTCGCATCAAGGACTGCCTCAACGGCCCGGGCAAGATCTGCAAGTCGCTTGGTATCACGATGGACCTTTACGGCCACGACCTGCGCAAGCCCCCGCTGAGCCTGTCGACCGGTTCCCTGCGCCCCGGCGAACGTATCGAGGCCACCGAGCGCGTCGGCATCACCAAGGCCAAGGATCGCCCGCGCCGCTTCATCATCGCCGGCAACCCTTACCTCTCGCGTTGACAAATATAGTTTAGCGTTTTATCATTGTTGAATACCAGCTGGTAAAACGTTATATCAACGTTGAAGTTCAGTGCTGAAACTCTGTTTTATCGGATGGATATATCGTATGAGAGAGGTGAGCGTGCCGTGTCTGGCTAAATGTTGTGATGACGGTTTGGTTCGATTGTCGGTTTCAAAGCTGTCCATCCTATACAAGTAGGTGAATTGAGAATGGTTACCACCGTAGGTAATGCTTAGTTTGAAATTAATTCTTTGATTTCCTTATCTATGGCAATACCGATGGCTTGCTGATGGGTCTGTGCAGGCTTTGCCGGTTTGTATTTTCCTTTGTCGTGTTTAGGGGATGAATGGTTCGCTGTCAACATGAGGTTCAGAAGGCTTGAGAAGTACGAGTCTGCTTAAGGTGGACACCGAAAATCCGACAAGTGGCCATACGATTGGTGACACGGACAGGCTCAATGACTCGCACAAGACTATGCAGGCGGCCATCAGCATCGATGGGGAGTGGTTCCTCAGGGAGTTTATGACGCGCATCAGCGTCCTGGCCGCAGGCAAGCGCTGACATCGATTTGTCGCCGGTATCCCGTCTCCTGCGAAATAAATCAATACACACAACAATTTAACTATCGAGGAAAACATGTCTACATCATCATCCTCGGCCTCGGGCCAAAAGGTCTCGGAGCCTGATAAAACAGATTCCGAGATTACCAGTGACATGGCCGTCAAGGCTCTGATTCCGTTGCTCGTCACCTTCATCTTGGGCACGCTGTGTCTGCAAGGCTTTAATATGGTTTTCCAGCAGATTGGTGAGGCGGTTGGCGCTCCGCAGCAAGCGTCACTGATTACCGCCATCCCCAGTATCGTGCTGGGCATCGTCTGTTTCGTCTATGGTTCGCTTGGTGATTTTGTGTCTCTGAAGAAGCTCGTCGTAGTCGGCATTACGTTGCTGGTCACCGGCTCCCTTCTGGGGTTCTTCGGCAACTTCTTCTTTACGGCCAATATCTGGACCGTCATCATTGCTAGATCCATCCAGACCGCTGGCGAGCAGGTGGCCGGTTCGGTTTATCTGGTGGTGGCAACCAAGTATCTCAAGGATTCGTTGAAGGTCATCTTCTTCGGTATCTTCACCGCTGGCTATCAGGTCTCCGCCGCGATTGGGGTGTTCGCGGCCGGCTTCCTGACCACGATCCATTGGCAGTATCTGTTCCTGATTCCTGCAATCACTGTCTTCTTCCTACCTTTGCTGTTGCATAATCTGCCGAACAAGACCGGCAATGGCGAGAAGGTCGATGCTCTCGGCTTTGTCATATTCGGCACTGCGGTGGCCTTTATTACGCTCTTCTTCTCGTACAAGAGCTGGTGGATGATTGGCGTGTCCGTTCTGCTGTTCGTGGTATTCGCCGTTTACATTCACAAGGCGTCGCACCCCTTCATTACTCCGGCCTTCTTCCGCAACAAGCGCTGGCTCATGGCCATCTCGCTGATGCTGCTGCTCTATCTGCCGAACTACACCTTCTCTCCGCTGTTCAACGGTATTTTCGTCAAGGTGTTCCACATGTCCACTTCACAGGTCTCCACTTACTTGGTGTGGGGCTTCGTGGTCGGTGCGACCGTGGGTATTTGCTCGGGTTGGATTGTCGGCAAGATCGGCACCCGCACTGCGATTATCGTGGCGGCATGTATGAAGATTCTTGGCTTCGTGCTTGAAATTTTCTGCATGAATCTTGGCCCTGTGGCAATGACCATTGCCGCCTGCGTCTATTACGGTGGCGGTGGCTTCCTTTATTCCCCGTTGGTTTCTACGGTGCTCGGCACGCTGCCCAAGGACGAGTCGGGTCGCGGCGTGGGCATGAACGATTTGGCGATGAACGTCTCCAGCTCCGTCGGCATTGCTGTTATTGGAGGCTTCATGAACTCTCCGGCCCTTCAGGCTGGCAGCATCAACGGAACTACCGGTTTGGCCGCAAACTATGCCAACCTGTTCCTGCTTGACGCAGTGCTGATTGCAATTGCGCTCGTTGTGTACTTTGTCTTTAACAAGAAGATCTATGCGCAGGATAAGTGATGCGACTCTAAGACGTAAGTTGTGATCGCTCAACGGTTCAAGAGATCAAGGGGGCGAAGTCAGGTTAGCTTGCTTGACTTCGTCCCCTTTTGAGTATTGCAAGTGTAAAAAGAGCACTTTGTTGGTTTGAACATCGGTTTCCGGACTTTGTGGGATAACAGTACTATAAAGCGAGGGTGTTTTAATGAAGCGTAACGATTATTTGATTTTGACAAAAGTGATTTAACGTTTTATCATTATTTTGTTTACATGATAAAACGTTAAACCATGGGTGAAAGGATTAACGGTATTGCCGGCTGGTCGACGATGCCCATAGCATTTCTCTTACAAAGGAGTGATTGATACCATGAAACAAACTGATACTGTAACACCAATCATTATTGACACTGATCCGGGCATCGACGATGCGGTCGCTATCGCGATTGCGTTGTACGATCCGACGCTGGATGTCAAACTCATTAGCACAGTGGCGGGCAATGTCGGCCTTGACGCAACAACGCTCAACGCCGAGAAGCTCATGACATACTTCGACAAGAACGTGCCGATTGCCAGGGGCGCTGCGGAGCCGTTGATTCGTCAATTCGAAGATGCCAGCGACATTCACGGCAAAACGGGCATGGAAGGGTTCGATTTTCCCGAACCTCGCAAGGACCTGTTGCTCAAGGAGAACTCGGTTGATGCGATGCGCCATGTGCTGATGTCCAGTGATAAGCCGATTACGCTGGTCACCATCGGTCCGTTGACCAATGTGGCGCTTCTGCTCAAGACCTATCCCGAGGTCAAGTCCCATATTTCTGAGATCGTGATGATGGGCGGCTCCGTGACTCGTGGCAACAAGGGCGTGATGGCCGAATTCAATATTTATGTGGACCCTGAAGCCGCGAAGATTGTGCTGAAGTCGGGAATCCACGTCACTATGGCGACGCTTGACGCAGGCATGGGAACTGCGATTCCTCCGGAAGAGACAGCTCGTATGGACGATATGGGCAAAGTCGGCCACATGGCTCATGACTTGTTCCAGCGTTACCGTAAGCGTAGCTTTGGTACCGGTCTCAAGATGTATGATCCTTGCGCTATTGCGTGCATTCTGCAACCTGACTTGTTTACGATGCAGGACGCATTCGTTGATGTCGAGACTGCGGGCGAGCTTACCGCGGGCTGCACCGTGATTGATTTGAAGGGCTATCTCCACAAAGAACCGAATGCGACTGTTACTACTGGCGTGGATTCGCAGCGTTTCTGCGAGTGGTTCATGAAAGCTATCGAGCGCTGCGACTGAGCGTCCGACTAGAGATTCCCATCTAGAAGAAAAAGAAGGAAAAACCAATAATGGAAATGGCAATAATGTATATCGCCGCGATTATCGCGGTGGCAGTGGTCATCTTCATGCTCATTAAAAAGATGGACATCAAGATTTCACTGTTTCTCATCGGCATTCTGCTGATGTTCGTGGCATTGCTGATGGGCAAGCCGATCGCTTTTGAAAACTTTGTATCGAGCGGTGTGAAATGGCTCGACCCGTTCAAGGTCGTTGGTGATCAATTCGTCAGCACGCTGGTTTCGGCAGGCTTCATCATCCTGATTCTCGGCGGCTACACCGCTTACATGTCCCACATCGGTGCCAACGAGGTCACGGTCTCCGTACTCGCCAAGCCGATTGGACACATCAAGTCTCCATACATTCTCGTGCCGATCGTCTTCCTGCTGGGCAACCTGCTTTCTCTGGTGATTCCGAGCGCTTCCAACCTCGCTATCATCTTGTTGGCAACTCTCTTCCCAGTGTTGATTGAAGCTGGTATGTCGACGCTGAGCGCCGCGGCTGTTATCGCAACTACCGCAACAATTATGCCGACCCCGCTCGGTTCCGATAACGTGGCTATCGCCGCTGAACTTGCCAAGACCGCAAAGTTTGCGGGTCTGACCGCCAGCGACTATGTCTTCCGCTATCACGTTCTCGTCTCGGTCCCAACTCTGCTTGTTATCGCCATCGTGCATTACTTCTGGCAGAAGTTCATGGACAAGCGTCATCCTGAGACCGCTGATCTTGCCGCTGTGGACGTCAAGGACGTCAAGGCCATCGAAGGCGGACATCTGTACCGTACGGTCTATGCGATTCTTCCGCTGCTGCCGATTATCATGCTGTTGGTTGTCTTCGCCATCAACTCCATCTTTGGCACCAAGATCAACGTCACCGTTGAGCTTGCCTCCATTCTTTCCTTCGTCATCGCGATTCTGTGTGAGCTCATTCGCACTCGCAAGGGTAAGGAAACGCTTGCCGGTACCGACAGCTTCTTCAAGGGCATGGGCAACGCGATGCCGATTGTCGCGCTTCTGGTTGCGGCATCTGTCTTCGTCGTTGGCCTTAAGTCCATCGGCCTGATCAATGCACTGCAGTCTGCTATGACTGGTCTGCACGGCTCCGGCATGGGCTTCGTCTTGCCGCTTATCCTCGTGGCTCTGAGCGCTCTGATCGTGCTCCTGTCCGGTTCTGGCACCGCTCTGTTCTTCGCGATGGTTCCGCTTATGGTTCCGCTCGCGGCCGCTGCTGGTATCAACGTGCTCGCGGTTTCGCTGCCGATGGGGCTCGCAGGCAATCTGCTTCGCGCGGTTTCCCCGGTCTCGGCAGTCGTCATGATTGTGGCTGGCTCCGTCAAGAAGAGCCCGCTCGAGATTGTTCGTCGTACCAGCGTTCCTATGATCGCCGGCGTGGTGGTGATGTTCATCCTTTCGATGTTCATCTTCCTGCCGATGGGTGCGTGAACCAGCTGATACTGGTCGCATAGCCCTTATGGGGCGAATGCTTCACTAAATAAATGGCCGGACGCTTCGGCTTTGCAAGATTGCAAAGTGCCATGCGTCCGGCCATTCATATGTTTATAGGAAGGAAACCGCTCCTCTGATAAGGAACCGCTGGTTTGACTGAATTGTCGCTTGGTAATAAGCGATTAGGCACTGTTGAAAATCAATGAATATAAAGTGAAACAAATGACCTAAAGGCGTATCACCGAAAGGCGAGATAAATAGCATCAATTGCAACAACTTGGAAGTCCGGGATACTAATCGCGGATATTAGTTTTGATGTATCGTCTTCACTGAGCCATTGATGATCATTTTTGGTTCAAGCAGTGAGGTTTTAGGGTCGCTGAGCCATGGTGTGCGGCTGGATTCGGACGAATTTTGCTTGATTCGTCTCATCATGTACGCATGACAGGACTGTGCTAGTCGAGGAATGTCCTGATCGATGGTCGTCAGATCCGATGCGATGCCGAGGCTGTTGAGGACATTATCATAGCCGATTAGAGAAATATCTTGGGGAATAGACAGGCCACGTTCTTCGGCTCGTTTCGAGAATCCCAGTGCCATGAGGTCGTTGCAGCAGAACACGGCTGTGGCTCCGGAATCGAGGATGCGGTCGGCTGTCTGATAACCTCCATCGAAACGATAAGCGCCATAGCAGTCGAGTTCGGGGAGATAAAGATATCGTTTTTGCCCAGCTCGTCGACGAATCCGGCTTTGCGTGCTTCTGCGTTACCGTTGTCGTGTCGGCCGGAAATGCAAGCGATATGGGTGTGCCCGGCCTTGATAAACAGGCGTGCCGCGAGTTGTCCGCCTTTGTAGTTGTCTGAGCCGACAGCGTCGCACCAGTGTTCCCGTACCAATCGGTCAGTCAACACCACTGGGCAGCTCATCTGAGCCACCTCGTCTTTGAGGTCGGTTGAATCTTTGGTCGATTCGCCGGACGGAATTAGGAAGAGACCATCGATGTTGCGTGCCTCGAACTGCTGTAACAGCTGTCGTTCGGTGGTCTTGGAGTCATTGGAGTTCGCGATAATGAGCGAATAATTGTCAGTGCTACAGGCGTCCTCAATTTCCTTAGCCAGTGAGGCGAAGAAGAGATTTTCGATATCCGGGACCAAGAGGGCTAGCAGCATCGATTTATGTGTGACGAGACTTCTAGCGGTTTGATTGGGGATGTAGTGCAGTTCCTGTGCTTTGCGTTTGATAAGTTCGCGTTTTTCGGGCGAGACGCGGGTCGGATGATTGTTGAGCACCAAAGAGACCGTGGTGATGGAAACTCCCGCCGCTGCTGCGATGTCCCGTAAAGTCACGTGCTTATTCATCTATATCGTTTCCCGCGTTCATTCATATGAACCGTCGTGCAATCCATCGATTGACGACGATAATTCCATATAATACTAACTCGGTAGGAGGGTACGACGCGTGGTGGTTTATTCGGCTTCGCTAAAGAACGCCTTGATTTGCGCCGTTGTACCATATGAGGCTTGAGCGCCGTAGCTGGTTGCTGCGTAGGCGGCCACGTAGGAGGCGAGTGCTGCGGAATCTTCCAAGGAGAAGTTCGAGGCCAGGCCGGCCAACAACGTGCCCATGAAGGCATCGCCGCAACCGGTGGTGTCCACGGCGTCGATTTTGGCGGCATTGACGTGATAGGTGCGGTTCGGGTCGATGACGATGGCGCCGTCACCTCCGAGGGTCACGATGGCCTCATCGAAACCGAATTCATGCATGGACTGGGCGATGTAGTTCCAATCCATGCCAAGCCAATCGCCATTCTTGGGTTCAGCGATGTTGAGCAGCTGTGCCATCTCGTGTTCGTTGACCAGCAGGATGTCCGAATACTTGATCAGATCGTCCGGCAGTTTGTCGGTGAAGGGCGAATCGTTGAGCAGGACCTTGATGCCGGCGTCATGGCAAAGTTTCGCTGTGGCGGTGACGGTGTCGATTGGGCTTTCCAGGCAGAGGCCGAGCACCGAGGATTTGAGCAAGACGTCTTTTTGGCTCTCGATATAGGCGTTGTCAACTGTTGCATTGGAACCGGCAGAATAGACGATGGTGTTCTCGCCCTTCGCGTCCACGGTAATCACCGTGGTGCCGCTTGCACCCTGGGTTCGGCGTACATGCGAGGTGTCGACGCCTGCGTCGTTAAGTTTGGAAATCAGGAAGTCGGCGTTGGCATCCGAGCCTACCGCTCCAAAAATGTTGACATTGGCGCCGAGCCTTGCTGCGGCGGCCGCTTGGTTGCCGGATTTGCCGCCGGGCAAGATACGCAGTGGGCCGCCGGAAATCGTCTCGCCGGGCTTGGGAAGGCGATCGGCGGTGACGGTGTAATCCGCGTTCATTGACCCCACAATGCTGATTGATCCGGAAATATTGTCCAGCAGGGAAAGGGCCTTTGCGCTCATCTCGTCCTCGTTTCGCGTAGTTCAAGTTAGCTATTCGAGCTAATTACAGATATATGGTAAAACGCTTTATCAAAGAAGTCAAATTCTCACACTTTAGTTTTTTGAATTACTTTGTATATAGTGTCGACGGCTGATAGAGGAAATATTTGAGTATATGAGCGCCGGAAAAGTGAACGGAACGCGTGGAAACGCTGATGTTGAGATAAGAATACTTGATTGAGATGAGTCGCTGCTATCAGCAGTTTGCAATAGTCCTCAATAAAGGAATCGGAACCTGCCATATAACAATGGCAGGTTCCGATAGAAGACAAATTTATTGGCAGCGCCGCCCTTACGCGTACATGTTGCGTGGGTGCATGTCTTCGGGCAGGCCTTCCATCAGGCCGGAGACCGAGCCGGATTCGAAGACCGAGCGGATGCCGGCGGCCAGCAGCGGGGCGATGGAGAGCACGGTCATGTTCGGCAGGCGCTTCTCTTCGGGCACCGGGACGGTGTCCATCAGGACGATTTCGCGTGCGCCGCAGTCCCTGAGCCGTTCGATGGCCGGGCCGGAGAGCAGTCCGTGGGTGGCGACCAGCGTCACCGATTTCGCGCCGGCCTCGCGCAGCGTGCGTACGGCCTCGCAGATGGTGCCGGCGGTGTCGATCATGTCGTCGACGACCACGCAGTCGCGTTCGCGTACCTCGCCGATGATGCCGTGGGCCACGGCGTGGTTCGGGCGTGTGACGTCGCGGGTCTTGTGGATGAAGGCCAGCGGCAGACCGCCGAGCTTGGCCGCCCAGCGCTCCGAGACCTTGATACGTCCGGCGTCGGGGGAGACGATGGTCGCGTTCTCAAGCGGCATCGAGTTCTTGACGTAGTCGAGCAGCACCGGCATAGCGGTCAAGTGGTCGACAGGCCCGTCGAAGAAGCCCTGCTCCTGCGAAGCGTGCAGGTCCACGGTCATGATGCGGTCGGCGCCGGCCGTCTGGAAAAGGTCGAACATTAGGCGGGCGGTGATGGGCTCGCGGCCCAGGCCCTTCTTGTCCTGACGCGAATAGCCGAGGAATGGAGCGACGACGGTGATGGAACGGGCGGAGGCGCGCTTCAGGGCGTCAATCATCAGTAGCTGTTCCATGATCCACTTGTTGATGGGATCGGTGTGCGATTGCAGCACGAAGACGTCCGCGCCGCGTACCGGCTCGGTATAGCGCACGTACATCTCGCCGTTCGCGAAGTCATAAGCAGTGGTTTCCAGCGGCACGGTGCCCAGGCATTCGGCTGTGGCTTGAGCCTGTTCCGGATACGCTCGACCTGTCACCAATGCCAGTCGTTTGATGGGCTTTCCTTCGAGAATCGCCGACATATCTCGCCTTCCGCTGTCTGGTCCTGCGCCCACATCGACACGATATAAGACATATCGAACGCTGCGGAACAAGGATGAATCACAAGAAACCTCTTCCAATATAGCGCCAACCCCGCGCAAATCGGCATCAGGCGGGTTGCGCGGGACGAAATGCGACAACCGATCTTTTGGCGTGTTCTCAAGCTCTTCGAGCACCTCATCATCGTATTGTCAGCAATGCTGTCAATGTATTTGCAACCGATGAAGGTGAGATATCGCACGAAGCCATTCGTCGGAGGCACCCATTCGTGCTTGAACGATTATCTACGGATGGCGAATCCAAATCAGGTGACGTATTCCGTATCAGTGCTGATATTCGGCGGATTGACCATCTGAATTTATACCCAATCAACGCCTTAAGAGCTGGGCGTGCCAGTGCGCTAGATATATAGACTGCCTGCCGGTGAAGTCGGCGGGAACTCGTAACATGGAAAAGCTATGTCTGGCGCGGTTTTACGTCCTGATATGGCACGCATACACACTCCTGTCGCGGAAAGACCGCGGCCGACTTTAGTCCGAAGGAGGTGGGTGATGTCTGCACACAAGTATGAACTCATGTTCATCGCCGATCCGGAGCTTGACGAACGAGCCCTGAAGAAGCTGACCGATCAGTATATGGAAATGGTCACCAAAGAGGGCGGTTCTGTCTCCGACCCTGATATTTGGGGACGCCGCAAGCTTGCCTATGAAATCGATGGCAAGACCGAAGGCAACTATGTCGTCGTCAACTACAGCTGCGAGCCAGCTACGAGCGACGAGCTGGACCGTGTTCTGAACCTGAACGAGTCCGTTATCCGTACGAAGATTCTTCGCAAGGATGCCAAGTAAACCCGGATACGGGAATTAAATTTTAGTCTATTTGCTTTTCGCTTCGTCTTATTGGCAAGCGCTAAAAGCTGGTGAGGAAGGCACGCCATGGCAGGGGATACTTCGATTACAATCGTCGGCAACCTGACCGCTGACCCGGAGCTGCGCACTATCGGCAGCGGGGCATCGGTCGCGAGTTTCACGATTGCTTCGACGCCGCGGACCTTTAACCGCAACACGAACCAGTGGGAGGACGGCAATGCGCTGTTCATGCGCTGTTCCGCGTGGCGGGATATGGCCGACCATTGCGCGTCGTCGCTTTCCAAGGGCATGCGCGTGATCGCGCAGGGCCGTCTGCAGCAGCGTTCGTACACCGCCAATGACGGGAGCAACCGCACGGTCGTGGAGATGCAGGTCGATGAGATCGGCCCGTCCCTGCGCTATGCCACCGCTCAGGTGCAACGCCAGTCTGCCGCCAACGGCGGATTCCAGGGTGGCTCCCGCAACGGGGGCTATAACGGCGGTGCCAGCAATGGCGGTTACAACGCCGGCGGTAATGGTGGCTACCAGGGTGGCGCAGGCTACTCTGGCGGGGCATCGGCCGCACCGCAGCAAAGCCAGCAGGCACCCGCGGCAGATCCGTGGGGCAGCTCCGCTACCTCAGGTGATGGATTCTCGACCTTCGGGGGTAGCTCCGATTTCGGTGGAGATTCCGACGAACCGGAGTTCTAGCGATAGCGCAAAAGCGCAGAAGCAACAGCATAGACGTTTATATAAGTGTTAAGGAGACATTGATATGTCACGTAAAAGGCCAAAACCACCGGTCAAGCCGTTTAAGAAGAAGCCGAATCCACTGAAGGCTGCGAAGATCACCGAGATCGATTACAAGGACACCGCGCTGCTGCGCAAGTTCATCTCCGATCGTGGCAAGATCCGTTCGCGTCGCATCACCGGCGTGACCATCCAGGAGCAGCGTGAGATCTCCCGCGCCATCAAGAACGCGCGCGAGATGGCTCTGCTGCCTTACGCCACCAACGGCCGCTGATAGGAAGGGCAAGAACAATGGCTGAAACTAAGGTTATTCTTACCAAGTCCGTCGCGAACCTCGGTCACTCCGGTGACGTCGTCGAGGTCAAGTCCGGCTACGCACGCAACTACCTCATCCCGCAGGGCATGGCCTTCGCGTGGAGCAAGGGCGCCGCTTCCCAGATCGAAGCGATGAAGCGCGCACGCCTGGCCAAGTCCGTTGCCACCCGTGAAGACGCCGTGGCCGCCAAGACCGCCATCGATGGCACCGTCGTCGAACTGAGCGCCAAGGTCTCCGAGTCCGGCAAGCTGTTCGGTGGCATCTCCACCATGGACATCGCTTCCGCTCTCGAATCCAAGGCCGCCGTCGATCCGAAGGCGATCAAGGTTGAGAGCATCAAGACCACTGGCGAATTCCCCGCCACCGTGGCACTCCACCCCGAAATCTCCGCGAGCTTCACTGTGAAGGTCGTTGCCGAGTAATTTCGGTTTGTGTTTATCGGTTTAAAAACCGCAAGCTTAAGCAAAAAATCCCGCTGCACGTCAATCGTGTGGGCGGGATTTTTTCATATCTGCCTCTTAGATGTTCAAATGAAGTTCGGTATATCGTCTTTCGAATAATGCCGCAATGAATCAAGTGAAAAGGCGTTCTCGAAGAGGCGTCCCACATTGGCGTTCCCGGACAAGCGTTCCAGAAAGCACTTTTGACGAGCTCTTCGAGTAGACATCGTGGTGGTGCTGCGTCTTGAAGCCGGCGCTGTGGGCGGCGTATAATGGTTAAGTTGCGCGTTCGGAGGGTCGGAACGCGCAAATCGTGGCCACACCCTGAACGCCTGATTTGGCACAAGTATGTTGAGGTTCAAGAATTTGCAAGAAGAACGTGTTTCCACACAAACCAAACTATCTATCGCGGCGGCTGCGCTGCTTTCCTTCATCGGCATCCTTACCGAGACCTCGCTGAATGTCACCTTCCCGACCATGACGCGTGAGTTCGGCCTGCCGCTTTCGACCATCCAGCTGTTGACCTCGGGCTACCTGCTGATGGTTACCATCATCATGAGCACCTCGTCGTTCCTGCTCAAGCGATTCGACACCCGTCCGCTCTTCCGTTGTGCCATTATCGTCAGTATCATCGGCACCATCCTGTGCTGCCTGCCGATAAAGGTCTACTGGCTGCTGCTCTTTGGCCGTCTGCTGCAGGCCACGGCCACGGGAATTTCCACGCCGTTGCTCATCCATGTCATCCTGTCACTGGTTCCGGTGAGCCGTCGCGGCACCTACATCGGCCTGGCCAACATGGTCACCTCCTTCGCGCCCGCACTCGGCCCTACTTACGGTGGCATGATCAATCACTACTTCTCCTGGCGCATCATCTTCGTGTTCACCCTGCCGCTGCTGCTCATCGCTTGGATTCTGGGCGAAACCAATCTGCGTCTCGATGCACAGGGCGCCGGCAAGTCCTTCGACGGCGTCGGCCTGGTATTGCTGAGCCTGTTCATGGTGAGCTTCACCGAGATCTTCGACCAGCTTGGCGCGGTCGGTGGCTGGTCGTACCGCGTGGCCATCGCCATCGTCGTGGCGGCGCTCACGCTCGGGCTGTTTATCTGGCGTTGCCTCGCTTCCAAATCCCCGTTGCTCGACCTGCGGCTTTTCAAAAAGCCGATTATCGGCTTGCGTGGCGCCAATTACGCCATCCTTCAGTTCGTCAACATCGGCAGTTCCTTCTTGCTGCCGGTCTTTGCCGAGAATTTCCTTGGCATTGATTCGCTGGCTGCCGGCTTGATGCTTCTGCCTGGCTCATTGCTTGGTGCTTTCATCGCGCCGTTTGTGGGCAAGCTCTATGACCATCGCGGCCCGACGCTGGTGCTGCTCATCTCCAATGTTTCGGTAATCATCGGCGCAACTGCCTTGTGGGCGATGACAGGCAAGGCGACGGTGATAGTGCTGACGCTGCTGTATATGTTCCTGCGCGCCGGCTTCAACTTCGGCTACGGCAACACGATGTCGGACGCCAGCAAATTCGTGTCCGCTTCGCAGCAGACCGATTTCAACTCGCTGTTCAACGTACTGCAGCAGTACGCCGGGTCGCTGGGCACCACGGTGCTTTCCACTTCGCTTTCGCTGAGTGAGGCCCGTATCCCGCACGATGTCAAGGCGGCTTCAGTTGCTGGCGCGACGAATGCCTTCGCGTTGGTGATTGTTTTGGTGTTGGTGGCGCTGTGCCTTACGTTGGTCTCCATCAAGGTGCGCAAGGATCCGTCTGTGCAGATGCAGTCGGTGGAAGCGTGATGGTTTGAGTGCTGGCGGCGGTCTGGTTCTTTGAAGAACCAGACCGCCGCATGCGTATCGCTCGTTGGCAATGATGGCTTTTGTGTTCGTATACGTTTCTGAGCAATGGTGCTCACGAAATTGTGCAGATAAAAAATGAATAGAAATTAGCCGTCGGCATCTAGCCGGATGTGTCTTTCAGTCGGTTCTGTAACAGCGAGTATTCTGCTACTGCTTGTCATATTTTCTATACTTTTATTCATAGTTTCATCGGTGAATGAATGGATATTGTATGCCCTTATGTCTGCATGAGGACACTGGAAATGTCCGTTGTCAACGGACGCAGTTGTGCATGGTGATACCGAGTTTCCCAGTCTATTTTCATTAGCATCGGTATTACAAGGAGGTATGGCGATGACGACTGAAAGCAAGAAGCATCTGATCGAGTATTTGTTGAATCGACGTGATTTCGTTTCCGGTACAGAACTGTCCGCCATGCTTGGTGTGTCTACGAAAACTGTCACCCGTTTAGTTTCCCAGATTAATGAGCGGTATCCCGGTGACGAGCCGATGGTCGAATCGCAGCGAGGGCGTGGTTATCGACTCAACTACCGCAATTATTTCCAGCAAAAAGTGCTTCATCTATGCCTTCCGAGAAGCAGATTGGCAGGCTCACTCCAGTCGAGCGTAGAGCAGAGGTGCTTAAGCGTCTGTTGGTTACCTCGCCACAGAGGTATCGTATCGAAGATCTTTGGGGCAAATTCTATATCAGTGATTCTGCCATTTCCTCCGACTTAAAGAGCCTACGATCCATGCTCTCTCGTTTTGATCTTTCCGTGGAACATTCGAATGATTACGTCTGGGTTGAGGGTGTGGAACAGAATATCCGCAAGGCTATCACTGACCTGATTTTTGACGATGACAATGTGGCTGCCAGCGGGCGCTTTATACAACCGGACCAGCGCATTCACCAACGTGATGCTGCTTTCGTCTCTCATCAGCTCGATTTAATCGAGGATCTTACCCATTCTGAGATTCCATATCCATACAGTGTCAATCTGTTCACCCATTTGTACATTCTTATCGAACGGTATCGTGAGGTCGGTTCGCTGATTGATGATGGCGCCGTGCCCGATGATGTCGCTGATTTCTTTGATAAATATCCCAGCCTGGCAGACGTCTGTAGGAAGATTATCGGCAACCTCAATACCTATCTTGACACTGTCTTGCCAGACGTAGAAACTTATTATCTTTATCAGTATCTTGCTTCATCTCGCATTGACGACCATATCGCTATCACGAATGAGATGCCCGAACGGGTAGGTGAGGTCACTCGCTATCTGATTGAGGAAGTGGCCAAAGAGCCCGGCTATCAGGGCATCGATGACGGCAATTTATATTCCAGTCTGGTTAAGCACATGAAGCCATTGCTGAATCGGTTGGACAGCGGTATCAAGGTGAAGAACAACCTTCTTGAGCAGATCAAGTTGGAATATCCGTGCCTTTTTCGAGGCAGTTAAGCGGGCAACGCAACGCTTGGTGCGGCATTTTGGGCTCAATAACATCGACGATGAAGAGGTTGGTTTCATCGTGGTCTATTTTGCACAGGCCATCGAGAGCAAGCAGACACCAGTCAATATTCTGCTGGTATGCACTACCGGTCTGGGCACCGCCCAACTGCTACGTGCCAAGATTGAGCGTCGTTTTTCCGAATTCCATATTGTCACCACGGTGGCTACCAAAGATTTGGATGAAAAGCTGTGCGCACATCCCGAAGTCGATCTAGTGGTGTCCACTGTCAGTCTTTCGGGAAATCTGCCTGTGCCGACCCTGGTGGTCAGTGCGATGCTCACCCTTGAAGATCAGGAAAGGCTGGAACGTGAGGCCGACCAGATTCGCCGAAAGGCGGTGATGCTATGAGACTGATAGTTGAGTGGGAGCCGACGAATGCGGCGATGATTATCGACAAGTTCTCGCTGTTCGCTTGGTTCAAAGAGTTTGCATGGCGGCATGGCCTTATTTCCGAGCGAAGCACGGTGACCGCGATGCTCAAGAACCGGGAATGCGCGGGAGACACTTCGCTAAGCGAGACTCTTGCCAATCCACACATCCAAAGCAGCACCGTTATCGAGCCTGCATTGGTGTTTTTAAAACTTCCTGTGCCTTGTTCCGGTTGGGGAACGACACCTATCAGCCGTGTGTTGTTCACATTGCTGCCTGAGGACGTCACAACCGCACAGGTCGCGCCATTGGAGAATTTTTACCGGCAAATAGCTGAGGAAGACGTGATGAGAAAACTCTGTAGTGATGAACTGCGAGAGGTCGAGTCTGTCTTCGAGGCTCTTGACGTCGGCAACATCCAGACCATCAATAACTGACAACTGAAGGGAATCATGACATTGGATACGACATCTTTGATTGAGGCATTGGACCGTGGCACAATCGTCACCGATTTTCATGCAACCGACAAGGAATCTGTGTTCCGTGAACTTTCCGGGAGGCTGCAAGAGTGTGGCTATATCGAATCGGTCGATGCCTTCATCGAGGCGATTAAAGAGAGGGAGACGGAAGGTGCTACGGGCATCGGCGAGCATGTTGCCATTCCGCACGGGCGCAGTGACACCGTCAAGAAGAACGGTATCGCTATCGCCATCCTGCACGACGAGATTGCATGGGAGTCTCTGGATAATACGGGTGCCAAAGTCGTGGTGCTTTTCGCCGTCGGAGCCGACGATGCCGGGAGCAAGCGCCATCTGCAGCTGCTTTCGATGCTCGCCCGAAGACTCGGCAAAGAAGCGGTCGTTGCGTCCCTGCTCAAAGCCAAAAGCGTGGACGATGTCATAGCAGCGTTGACCCAGGACTGAGTGAGAACGTCTTCGAGCGTCTCGCTGCTAGATCTGGCGCTTGGACCAACAAAACAAGATGTTTGTTCATAACGACATGAACTGAAAAGGAGAACAACATGAAGATAGTCGGAATCACTGCGTGTACGGTCGGTATTGCGCATACGTATCTTGCACAGCAGAAACTCGAGGATGCTGCGAAGGCTGCCGGCGACGAAGTCAAGATTGAGACCCAGGGCACCATAGGCATCGAGAACGAGCTTACGCAGGAAGACATTGACAGTGCGGACATGATCATTCTGGCTATTGATGTCAGAATTGCCGGTGAAGAACGCTTCAACGGTAAGAAGAAGATCAAAGTCTCTACTGAAACAGCTATCAAATCGCCTAACAAACTCATCGCGAAAATGCATGAGATTGCTGGAAAATAAACCATTCAGAGAGGAAGGTTCATCGTGAAAGATTTTTGGAAAAAGCTAATTTCAAAGGGCATCTGCTGACGGCCATCTCCTACATGATTCCTATCGTGTGTGGTGCTGGCTTCGTTATGGCCATCGGCATGGCATTCGGCGGGAAAAGTCAGGATGCCTTGGTCATCGGAAAATTCGATTTCTTCCAGGCGCTTGCCACATTGGGCGGTAAGGCTTTGGGTATGCTGCCGGTCAATCATTGCCACAGGCATCGCTTTCTCCATCGCAGGTAAGCCCGGCATTGCTCCTGGTTTCGTCACCGGATTGGCGGCTGTGACTATCAGCGCCGGTTTCATTGGTGGCATCATCGGCGGTTATATCGCCGGCTGGCTCGCTTTTGCGGTTTTGAAGTATTTCAAGGTTCCCAAATGGGCCAAGGGCTTGATGCCGACGCTTATTGTGCCGTTCTTCGCGTCGATTGTCAGCGGCTTGCTGATGATCTATGTCATCGGCACGCCTGTTTCGTGGTTCACTACCTGGCTGACCGGTTTCCTTAAGAGTCTCAATGGAGTCTCCAACCTCGCGCTTGGTGCGGTCATTGGTGTTTTGGGTGTCATCGATTTCGGTGGCCCGCTGAGCAAGACGGTCTTCGCTTTCTGCTTGACGTTACAGGCTCAAGGCATCAACGGTCCGGAAACCGCATTGCAACTACCTAATACCTCTGCGCCGATTGCCTTCGGTCTGGCTTATTTTGTAGCCAAGTTGTTCCACAAGCGTATCTATACCCGTGAAGAGGTGGAGACTTTGAAGTCCGCGGTGCCTATGGGCGTCGTCAATATTGTCGAAGGTGTTATTCCGATTATCATGAACGACATCGTCCGTGGCGTGTTCGCCGCAGGCCTTGGTGGTTTTTGCTGTGGTGCGATTCTCATGTTGCTGGGCCACGGAGACGGTGCGACTGTGCCGTTCGGTGGATTCCTGATGTTGCCGACCATGGGTAAGAACTGGTGGATCGGATTGCTGGCAATAGTGGTCAATGTGTTGGTGACCAGTGTGACGTACGCCTTGATCAAGAAGAACCTCACCGATGAAGAAGTCGAAGGTGCCTCGGCCCAAGTGGAAGAGGACGAGTTGGATTTGGACGACATTCAGATTAGTGACTGATGAATGTCGGAGATGAAACGTCATTTGATGTCCGGCTGGTCGGCTGACTGGCCGGATATTGATTGACAATGTTGAAAAAGGAAGGCGTCGGAGCCGGAATGACAGAGACATTGAACACCACTCGCAAGATCCAGCTGGCACCGTCACTCATGACGATGGACTTGGACCAGTTCAAGGAGCAGGTCACATTCCTGAACGACAAGGTCAATATGTACCACATCGACGTCATGGATGGTCATTTCGTGCCGAACATTTCGTTGTCGCCGTGGTTCCTTCAAGAGGTACGCAAGATTTCGGACGTGCCGATGGACGCGCATTTGATGGTCACCGACGCCGAGTTCTGGGTCGACCAACTCATCGATATCAAGTGCGAACGCATCAACATGCCTTCCGAAGTGATCAATGGCAAGGCGTTCAGCCTGATCAAGAAGATTCATGACGCCGGTCTCAAGGCCGGAGTCGTGCTCAACCCGGAAACGCCGATTGACACGATCATGCCCTATATCGACCAGCTCGACAACGTCATGATTATGACCATCGATCCCGGTTTCGCTGGTCAGCCGTTCCTCAAATCGACGCTGGACAAGATTGTCGAGCTTCGCCGCCTGCGCGAGGAGCGTGGCTACAGCTACGAGGTCGAGATGGACGGTTCCACCAACCTCAAGCACTGGAAGATGATTTCCGACGCCGCTCCCGACATCTATGTCATCGGCCGCAGCGGTCTTTTCGGGCTTACTGACAACATCGAAAATTCCTGGAACCAGATGGTTTCAGAGTATGAGCAGACGACTGGCTTCCGTTTCGACACGGGTCGTTTCGTTTCGCAAAACTGAACAATTCGTATTGAGATCGGCGCTAATGGCGTTTACATGTATGGCCATCGGCGCCGGCTCTCGTTAGGAGAATACTTATGGCAACCTCATTCACTTTCACCATCACCGATCCCGAGGGCATGCATGCGCGGCCGGCAGGAAAAGTCGTCGAAAAGGCGCAGAGCTACCAATCCGCAATTACGCTGACCGTCGGCGACAAAACCGTTGACGCCAAGCGTATCTTCGGCGTTATGGGTCTTGGAGCCAAGTGCGGCGACGCCATCACCGTCGCGATTGACGGCGAGGACGAAACCGCTGCGGCCGCTGAATTTGAAGCCTTCCTTAAGGAGAATCTGTAATGCGTAAGATTCAAGGAACCGGTGTTTCCGCTGGCGTCGCCATCGGCACCATCCATGTGCTTGAAAGCGGTGACGGGTCGGTCGAGCGCCGTGTAGTGGCCGACCCCGCTGCTGAAGTTCAGCGTTTCCGTGCCGCCCGCGACACCGCCATCGTTGAGCTGGGCAAGCTGCGCGACAAGACCGCGGCTGAACTCGGCGAAGGAAAGGCCGAGCTGTTCGACGCGCATCGCCTGATGCTCAAAGATCCGGATTATGTGGAGAGCATCGAAGGCATGATTACCACCTCGTCGGTCAACGCGGAGTTCGCCGTCAACGGTACCGCTGAGCAGTTCGCCGCGATGTTTGCGGCGATGGACGACTCCTACATGCAGGCTCGCGCCGCGGATGTGCGTGACGTCTCCAAGCGCGTCATCAGGATTCTTGGAGGGCATGATACTGCCGATCAGAACCCCGATGGCCCGCACATCATTGCCGCTGATGATCTCACTCCGAGCGAGACCGTGCAGCTTGACCGCTCCAAGGTCTTGGGCTTCGTCACCGCCAAGGGCTCCGCCAACTCGCATACCGCGATTCTGGCCCGTACCATGGGCCTGCCGGCCGTTATCGGCCTGGGCAATGATTTCGACCCTGAGGATGACGGCAAGATGGCCATCGTCGACGGTTCAGCCGGTCTCGTGCTGGTCGACCCCGATCAGGAAAGTCTCAAGTCTTATCAAGCCAAGAAAAAGGGCTACGAGGACCATCTTCGCCTGTTGCAGGAGCTCAAAGGCAAGCCCACGCAGACCAAGGAAGGCCAGACCGTTCGTCTTTACTCGAACATCGGCCGTCCGTCCGACGTCACATCGGTATTGGCCAACGATGCCGAGGGTATTGGCCTCTACCGTAGCGAGTTCCTCTACCTGGAGAGCGAGGACTTCCCGACCGAAGACGCGCAGTTCGAGGCCTACAAGAAGGTCGTCCAGAAGATGGGAGACCGCCTGGTCATCATCCGCACGCTCGATATTGGCGCGGACAAGCAGGTCGGCTACTTCAACCTGAAGCACGAGGACAACCCTGCGTTGGGTTACCGCGCCATCCGCATCTGCCTGACCCAGCCGGAGATTTTCAAAGTCCAGCTGCGCGCGTTGTACCGCGCTTCGGCGTACGGCAACATCGCCATCATGCTGCCGATGATCACCTCGGTGCAAGAGGTTCGCGACGCCAAGAAGATCATTGAAGAGGTCAAGGCCGAGTTGCGCGACGAGAATATCCCGTTCAACGCGGATATCAACGTCGGCATTATGGTGGAGACTCCGGCCTCCGTCGTCATGGCACCGGAGCTGGCGAAGGAAGTCGATTTCTTCTCCATCGGCACCAACGACCTGACGCAATATACCTTGGCCTGCGACCGTCAGAATCCGAACCTTTCGCGTTTCGCCGACCCGCATTCGCCGGCCGTGTTGCGCATGATCAAGATGACTGTCGACGCCGCGCACGCCGCCGGCATCTGGTGCGGCATCTGCGGCGAGCTTGGGGCCGACCTGAGCCTGACCGAGACCTTCCTTGAGTATGGCTTGGACGAGCTGTCGGTATCGCCGACCAGCGTCCTGCCGCTGAGGGAGGCGATACGCGAGCGTTGATTCGTGGCCGATTCTGCGCGTTAAACGCTTAAGACAAACCTTTCATCTGACATGTTGGCGTGAGGCCGTCCCGTTCCAGTGGGTACGGCCTCACGTTTTTGTTTGGTTTTGCTGTTTCGAGCGGTTACGCTCATTCGATACAGTGCTGTGCTCTGGCCGATAATCCCAATGTTTCCAGAGGTTTCTACAGATACGAAAAAAGGTACCGCCGAACGACGATACCTTGCTCGTGCCCCCACGGGGATTCGAACCCCGGACACGCTGATTAAGAGTCAGCTGCTCTAACCAGCTGAGCTATAGGGGCGCTGGTCTAAAACTACAAGAGCCAAGAGAACAGTATACATATGCGGGGGAGTTGCGCAAGACGGTGTGTCGCCATGGTTTGCAGGGGAATTGAGCAGAGTGGGCGCGCGTCATGGTTTCGTCATAAAAAATGTCTATTATGTAAGCCTGAATGAGTGAGATTTTAAGTCGGGAGACTATGTGAAACGCGACGGGCAGTCGGACGAACATTCGCAGGGCGAGTTGCGCGCTCAGGGTCGTGCCATGCTGCGAACCGTTGCAAAATATGGCAAACAGTGTTTGCGGTCATTGGGCCGTGGCTGCATGGTCGTCGTTCGCGCTCTCAAGCACGGCATTCGTCGTCTGGGTGCGGTCATTGCAGACTTTCTCGGGTTTGCTGGCGCCGCGAGATCTGACAAGAACAAGCAGTCGTCCGCTAGACGTCCATTTCGTACTCCGCCATCTCAACATGGTTCGACGGATGTGAAACTCACCGGTGACGATGCCGCTTTCTTCGAGATTTCCGATGGGTTCATCAGTTCGGTGTTGTCCGATGAGGCGGAAGATTCGGCAACTGCCGATTCCTCGCGCCGAGGCCATGCGTCTTCATCGGCAAGAGTTCCGAAATCGGTGTATTGGATTCGCCGCATCGTGGTGTTGGTAGTCACTCTGGCTGTCGTTGCTGCTGTCGTATTCGGAGTGAAGACAGCGATATCCCACACCGCAGCAAGCCATCAAGAGCATCAGACTACCTCGAACGTTTCAGACAAGAAATCGCTGCGGAAGCATCATTCAAAAACAGGCGGCAAGCGGCAATCGTCTAAAACCGACCTCACCAAGGCGACGCCACAGCCGGCGTTGACCGATCGGAATCGGGCTTCGTTGCTCGCCAAGGCGCAGGCAACGGTGGCGGCGAGCGGCAAACCGGCCCATCAGTATTCCTATTGCGTGAGCACGAAGGGCGATGTCGGCGGGGCAGAAGTGCAGCAGGAATTTGAAAACAGCATTTTCCGCACGTTGAACGATCCTCGTGGGTGGCCACGGGCCGGCGCGAGCTTCACGTATAGTGCCGATTCTAGCCATTGCGATTTCGTCGTCTATCTTTCGCAGCCATCGCTGATGAAAACCTTCTCGGGCAATTGCTCTGACGAATACAGCTGCCGTGTGGGTAACAACGTCATCATCAATGAGGATCGTTGGAACAATGCCATGCCGCAGATGTTCAGCGCAGGCATGTCCCTGGACCGTTACCGCACGATGGTCATCAATCACGAGGTCGGCCATCGGCTCGGGCACCTGGATAATGAGCCTTCGTGCCCTGCACCGAACGCACCTGCACCGCTGATGCAGGAGCAGTCGATTAGCCTGCGAGGCTGCACGCCCAACGAATGGCCCACGGATTCCGAGCTCTGGATTCGATGAATGGGCGGACGAGCCGTTTTGCACCTACCCCTTCTGGGCGTATGCATATCGGCAACGTGTACGCGATGCTGGCCGCGTGGCTTTCGGCGCATGATGGCGACATCGCTGGTAAGAATGGTGACGGAAGTCAGATCTGTGGCAACAGCGAGCCACCCGGCAAAGTACTGCTGCGCATCGAGGACGTTGACGGGCCGCGTGCGGTCAAAGATGCCGACAAGTGGATCATGGACGACCTGCACTGGCTTGGCCTTGACTGGGACGGCGAGCCGGTCTATCAGTCGCAGCGCACGGAAATCTACGAGGAGGTGTTGCGCTCGCTGGAATCGGTAAGTTTGGACGATGTCATTCATGCTGGGTCTGGAGGTAACGCATCCGGTGGCCTTGACGGTTGCGGGGGTCGTTGGGTAGCGGCAATTCTTTGCGGAATAAAGCTGCGCAAGAAACCGCCGAGCGAGTGTATGGCGCAGATGATTTGGAGATACCTGATTCCTGTGCCTTCGGCGATTTTCCGCTGGTCTATCCGTGTTTCTGCTCGCGTGCCGATCTGCGTGCGGCTTCGGCCCCGCAGGAGGGCGATCGATTCCTGATTTATCCGGGAACGTGTAGAAAGTTGTTGGCCGAGCATCCCGATGAGGTGTACTTGCGGTTGGAGGC
Source organism: Bifidobacterium sp. ESL0682 (assembly GCF_029392815.1). Classification (GTDB taxonomy): domain Bacteria; phylum Actinomycetota; class Actinomycetes; order Actinomycetales; family Bifidobacteriaceae; genus Bifidobacterium. The sequence goes on from NZ_CP113942.1 coordinate 304,740, forward strand.
CGGTAGGCGTCATTCGCTGCGTATAGCAGTTTCGGAAGAAGGCGCGAGCGGGAGTGCCGTCGCGTTTGATGACCGGGTGTTTGGCAAGCAACGCTTCGATTTGTCGCGCGATGTCGGCGATACCGTGATTCGCCGTTCCGACGGCATCTTCTCTTACCAGCTGGCAGTAGTGGTTGACGACCTTTTGATGGGCGTCAATGACATCGTGCGCGGTCGCGATTTGTTGCGTTCCACGGCGTTGCAGATATGGATTCGCCGGGCGTTGGTAGCTTCGGGGTTTGCCGCGAAATATGGTATTAACGGCGACAATGATTCGGTCGCTGCAAAGAACAAATACAGAGAAAATTGCAATACTTTACAATCAGATGATGCTTTGCCCGCAGATTGTCGTCATGCATTAAAGCCAGATGATTTCGTGTTCAATCAGGCCAGCGGGACAGCGGAATATCCGACGTATGCGCATCTGCCGCTGATCGATGACCCGACTGGAACGCGCCTGGCCAAACGCAAGCATTCGCTGGATATCGGTGAGCTGCGGGCGGAAGGAGTCAGACCGGAGCAAATTATTGGTTACTGCGCATGGCTGCTCGGTATCCGTGAGCTGCACGATGTCCAAATGTCGGACACTTCTGGACCGGTTGCCATGAGTGCGCGGGAAGCCTTGGAATGCTTCACCTGGGACAGCATCCGTGCTGACAAATCCGACCGTGTTCTTGCTCCAGATTGGTCGGACGGGTTTGACAGACGCAAAAACGGGAGTGTAGCCTAACTATCAATAACTAAAAATCACTACAAACCGATGAAGCGGGGAAGTAGACGGAAACGCGCGATGAGCGAGCCTGGGATGGTGAGAGCCGGGACGAGATGCGAACCGTTGAGTGGGCCGCTGAGGGCGCACCGATTGGCCGGATTTCGACCATGAGGCTGCGACGTAAGGCATACGTCAGTTGCCGGAGACGTGTTTGCGTCTCGCAAAGGGCACGGGAGACCGTGAACCAAGGTGGCACCGCGGGCATATATCGCTCGTCCTTGGCTGTAATTGACAGCTGGGACGGGCTTTTTAGTCCCAAAATGAGGCGAAGGCCTCTGGGAGGTGCCCATGGTGACCATGAGTGCGAATGCTGCGTTCGGCGCGGACGGCGATGCAGCCGTTAGGAATGTTGCCGGCCATGCTGAGGTTGACGTTGACACTGACGCTGAGAATGTTCTGGATGCGAGCTCTGCTGCTGCGGACCGTGGATTGATCGACCATGGTGCGGCGAACGAAGAACGATATGCCGGTATTCGGCCGACACTTGACGAAGTACGTGAACTCACGAAAACCGGCAAGTACCGCCGTATCCCAGTGATGCGCGAGCTGCTTGCTGACCGGCTGACCACCATCGAAGCCATGCGTCGCGTGCGTGCCACCTCCAATCATTGCTTCCTTCTGGAAAGCGCCGAGGCTGACCAGCGCATGGGGCGTTACAGTTTCCTCGGATTCGCGCCGAAGCTTGAGTTGACGTGCAAGACCGGTGATTTGGTGATTAAGCGCGTTGCCGCTGCTGGATCGCAGGCCGAGGATGTCGTCGTCGAGCACCGGCATGTCGACCACCCGAGCGACGCGATCCGCAAGGTGCTCGCCCAGTATTCCAGCCCGCGTATTGAGGGGTTCCCGCCGTTTTCCGGCGGTCTGGTCGGTTATTTCTCCTTCGGTTATCTCGCTTACGCCGAACCGTCGTTGCGGCAAGAAACCAATGATCCCACGGCCTTGCCTGATGTCGACCTAATGCTGTTTGACCAGCTCATCTCCTTCGATTCTTATCGCCAGCGCCTGCAGCTCATCGCCGGTGTTGATGCCAATGATGTGGATGCCTCCTACGAGCGTGCGGTCGGCCAGATCGAGGCCATGCAGCGGATTCTCGATCAGGGCGAACGCTACGACTTCAAGCCGCTGGAACTCGGGCGGCGAACTTGCGTTGACGCTTAATCGTGAGCAATACGGTTCGATGATCGAGAAGGCGAAGGAACACATTTACGCCGGTGACATCTTCCAGGTCGTGCTCTCCAATCCTAGCGTTGCCAAGGCTTCCGGTAGTCTCTTCGACGCTTACCGGCTCATGCGGGCCGAAAACCCGAGCCCCTACATGGTCTTCATGTCTAGCGATGACATTGAAATCGCCGCCGCTTCACCCGAGACGTTGGTGCGGCTCGAAGACGGCAGACTGCTGACCTACCCGCTTGCCGGAACCCGTCCGCGCGGTGCGACGCCGGAAGAGGATAAGCGCATCGAGCAGGACTTGCTGAGTGATGAAAAGGAACTGGCTGAGCACAACATGTTGGTCGACCTCGGACGCAACGACATCGGCCGCGTCTCGAGGCTCGGCAGCGTAGAAGTTGAGCGACTGCACGATATCCTGCGCTTCTCGCACGTTATGCACATCGGATCCACGGTTGCCGGGCAGCTGGCGGACGGCAAGGATGCGTTGGATGTCATCGACGCGGTGCTTCCGGCTGGAACGCTTTCCGGGGCACCGAAGATTCGCGCCTGCCAGATTATCGCGGAACTCGAGGATTCCCCGCGTGACATCTACGGCGGTGCCATCGGCTACCTTGATTTCTCCGGCAACCTTGACACCTGCATCGGCATCCGTCTGGCCTTCAAGCACTACGGCAAGGTCTGTGTACAGTCCGGGGCGGGCATCGTCGCCGATTCCGACCCCGACAAGGAATTTGCGGAATGCCGCAACAAGGCGCTCGCCGTTGTGGACGCTATCAATCAGGCGAACGGAGGCCTCGCATGATTACCATTGTCGACAACTACGACAGCTTCTCCTACAACCTTTATCAGCTCATCGGTTCCATCGAGCCGGACGTGCACGTGGTGCGCAACGACGACCTCGACGTGGCGGGTCTTGCCGCGTTGGGTTCCGACGGCATCGTGCTTTCACCGGGGCCGGGCAAACCTGCTGACGCTGGTATCTGCGAGAACGTGGTGCATGAACTTGCCGGAACGGTGCCGATTCTGGGCGTCTGCCTCGGTCATCAGGCCATCTGCGAGGCGCTGGGAGGCAAGGTCGTACCCGCCGCCGAACTCATGCACGGCAAGGCTTCGCCGGTCGAACTCGACAATGATTGCCCGCTCTTCGCCGGCATGCCCTCGCAGATTCAAGCCGCACGGTACCATTCGCTGGAAGCCGAAAAGGCGACATTGCCAGATACGTTGCGTGTCGTGGCCCGCACCGATGGAACCGACGAGATTATGGCCGTGGAACACGTCGAGAAGCCAATGTTCGGCGTTCAGTTCCATCCGGAAAGCATTCTGACACCCCTGGGCAAGCAGATTCTTGAGAATTTCATCGGCGTCATCGACCGATGGCGACCGAATCATGATTAATCGAGAAGTCGATGAGCCGGTTGGCCAACAGGTTGACTGACTGATTGCTCAATCGGCCACTCAATCAGCGGATTGTCAATTGGGGTGCGAAACCGGCTCATACAATTCGTTGATTCATCAATCAGTAATTCAATAATCACCAATTCAATAATCAACTATCAATCACAAGGAAGTAATAACCATGATTAGTGAAGCCATCGTCAAAATCGTCAATAAGCAGGACCTCACCTACGACGAGGCCTATCAAGCGATGAAGGAGATTATGGGCGGAGAATCGACGCCGACCCAGAACGCGGCCTTCCTCGCGGCCCTCTCCACCAAGTCGACCAAGGCTGAAACCATCGACGAGATTTCGGGTTGCGCGACCGCCATGCGCGAACTGGCCACCCCGGTGCCGCATCCTGGCGTCGAAACGCTCGACATCGTCGGCACAGGCGGTGATAGTGCCAACACCTTCAACATCTCTACTACGGCAGCACTGATTGCGGCGGCTGCCGGTGCCAAGGTGACCAAACACGGCAATCGTGCAGCCAGCTCGCAGTGCGGCACCGCCGACTGCCTCGAAGCCCTCGGCGCGAACATCTCGCTGTCGCCGGAAGAAGCGGTCGATCTGCTCGAGAAGGACAACTTTACCTTCCTATTCGCCCAGCGTTACCACACCGCAATGCGCTATGTCGGCGCAATCCGCAAAGAACTCGGCTTCCGTACTGTTTTCAACATTCTCGGGCCTCTCACGAACCCCGCCCGTCCCGAATACTTCCTGCTCGGCGTCTACGACGAATACCTCGTGGAGCCCATAGCCCACGTGCTCGAAAGCCTTGGCGTGCGTCGCGCGCTGGTCGTGTACGGCCGCGACAAGATGGACGAGGTCTCGCTTTCCGCCGAAACCGCGGCCTGTGAGCTGCGTGACGGCGAATATCATCCGATGACGCTGACGCCCGAGGAATTTGGCCTGACGCGTTGCCAAAAGAGTGATCTGCTCGGCGGCACTCCTGCGGAGAACGCCGCGACCACGCGTGCCATTCTGGGCGGTGAGGAGACCGGTCCGAAGCTGGAAGCAGCGCTGTTTAACGCTGCTTGCGCGCTGTATGTCGCGGGCGTTGCCCCGTCGATCGGCGAAGGAGTCGAGCTGGCCCGCGAACAAATCGCATCCGGTGCGGCGACGAAGACGCTTGACACGTTCGTTGCCGGCTCGCAGGCATTCGCCAAGGCCGATGCTGATTAGTAAGGAATGGAACGTGGCTGTTGAAATGAATGATAGGAAAGTGCAACGTAATGGCTGATTCTGAAAATATCCTGCAGCGTATCGCCGCGAAAACCTGTGAGCTCGTGGCCGAAGAAAAGGTGCAAACTCCGCAGAACATAGTCGAAGCGCAAGCTCGCGAGGTGAACTCACGAAAAGCTCAAGCAGGGGAGAGCGGCGATGCCGCATTTCCGTTCGAACGTGCGCTCAAGGCTCCGGGCATGAGCTTCATCTGCGAGCTCAAGCAGGCCTCGCCCAGCAAGGGCATCATCGCGCAAGATTATCCCTACCTTGATATCGCCCGCGACTACGAAAAGGCCGGGGCGGCGGCGATCAGCTGCCTGACCGAGCCGACGTGGTTCAAAGGGTCCGACGAGCATCTTCGCCAGGTTGCGGCGGCGATCGATATTCCGGTGCTGCGCAAGGACTTCATCGTCGATGCGTACATGATCTATCAGGCTCGCGCTTGCGGTGCTTCGGCAGTGCTGCTGATTTGCTCGATTTTGGACGACAAGCAACTTGCCGATTACACCGCGCTCGCGCACGAACTTGGCATGAGCGCACTGGTGGAGGCTTACCAGCCCGACGAGGTGCCGCGTGCCATCGCCGCCGGTGCCCGTGTAGTCGGTGTCAACAATCGCGATTTGCGTACCTTCGACGTCGATTTCGACCACAGTATCGAGCTGCGTCCGACCGTTGGCCCGGATCGCGTTTTCGTTTCCGAGTCCGGCGTAGCCACCCGTGCCGATGTGGCCGAGCTTGAGGCTGCCGGAGTCGATGCGGTGCTCATCGGCGAGACCCTGATGCGCTCGCCCGACAAGACCGCGGCGCTCGCCGAGCTTCGCGGCGGGCCGGTCAATCGTGTTGCTGCGGACGAGAAGTAAGAGATGGCATGATGAATAATTCGACAGCTTCGGTTCGAGCCGCGTCTTTGGGATTATCAGATAACGGTGTGTCCTTTGGGGACGATGCAATTGTTGCTCATGAAATTCTGAGCAACGCGGTTTCTGCTGGTGGTACCGCGGATACGGATACCGCAAACGGCTGCAAGGTCAAGCTTTGCGGGTTGAGACGCGAGCAGGATGTGGACGCCGCTTTGGCGGCTGGTGCCGATGCCGTCGGATTCATTATCGACGTTCCCCAATCGCATCGTTCAATTTCCGTTGAGCGCGCGGCTGGGCTGGTGAAGTACATGAAGACTCGATCCGGTAAAACCGGTGTGAAACTGCCGGATGCGGTTGGTGTGTTTGTCGATGAACCGACTGAGCGTGTGGCCGCCATTGCCAACGATGCCGATCTCGATGTGATTCAGCTGCACGGGCATGAGGACGAGAGTTACCTTGCCGAGCTGCGCGGGCTTGCCGATGTGCCGATTATGCAGGCATTCAAGATTCGCGCCGAATCGGATGTGGACCGTGCTCGCCAATCGTCAGCCGACCTCGTGCTGCTTGATGCGGGCGCAGGCGACGGCAAGACGTTCGACTGGTCGTTGGTGCGTGATGTCAATCGTCCGTTCCTGCTCGCCGGTGGTCTTAATGCCGGCAATGTGACTGAAGCTATCCGAGCCGTGCATCCCTTCGGCGTGGATATCAGCTCAGGAACCGAAACCAATGGCGTCAAAGACCCGCACAAAATGCGGGCTGTCGTCGAGGTGGTGCGTGCGGCAGCGGATGGTGCGGAAGGCGGTGGTGCCCACGGATCATAACTTGATATTCAGATTGACTGGGTAGGCATTTCGTTGTCGGAGCAGTCAAACAATATTTTACAAATGTAATACATATTAAAAATAGAAACAAACATCATAACAAAGGAGCAACTCATGACCAATTCGCCCAATTCAAAGGGGCGCTTCGGCATCCACGGGGGCCAATACATCCCCGAGACGCTGATGGGCGCCGTCAACGAGCTGGAGGAGGCTTACAATCATTACAAAAATGATCCCGACTTTCTCGCCGAGCTTGATGACCTTGAGAAGAAATACGCCGGTCGTCCTTCGCTGCTGTATTACGCGGAGAACATGACCAAGGACCTCGGCGGTGCGAAGGTGTACCTCAAGCGCGAGGATCTGAACCATACCGGTGCGCACAAGATCAACAACGTGCTCGGCCAGGCGCTGCTCGCCAAACGCATGGGCAAAACTCGTCTCATTGCCGAAACCGGCGCGGGCCAGCACGGCGTGGCCACGGCCACCGTTGCGGCGCTGTTCGGCATGGAATGCGTGGTCTACATGGGCCAGGTCGACATGGAACGTCAGGCGCTGAACGTCTACCGCATGCGGTTGCTCGGCGCGGAAGTACGTGGCGTCACCAGCGGCACCGGAACCTTGAAAGACGCGGTTTCCGAGACGTTCCGCGAATGGACTCGTCGCATTTCCGACACTCATTACTGCCTCGGCTCGTGCATGGGTCCGCATCCCTTCCCGACGATGGTGCGCGACTTCCAGTCCGTCATTTCCAAGGAAGCCCGTGAGCAGATCCTTGAGGACGAAGGCAAGCTTCCCGCAGCCGTCATCGCGTGCGTCGGCGGTGGTTCGAACGCCATCGGCAGCTTCTACAACTTCATAGACGATAAAGATGTGCAGCTCATCGGTTGCGAGGCGGCCGGCCGCGGCATCGACACCAAGGAGACGGCGGCGACCATGAACACCGGCTCGCTTGGCATCTTCCATGGCATGAAAAGCTACTTCTGCCAGAACGAATATGGTCAGATTGCGCCGGTCTACACGATTTCCGCCGGACTCGACTACCCGGGCGTCGGCCCCGAACACGCGGCGCTGAAGGATGCCGGACGCGCTCAGTACGTGCCGATTAATGATGACGAAGCGGTTGACGCTTTCGAATACCTGAGCCGCACCGAGGGCATTATCCCGGCCATCGAAAGCGCACATGCCGTGGCTTACGCCATGAAGCTCGCGCCGACGTTGCCAAAGGACCAAAGTATCATCGTCACCCTTTCCGGACGTGGCGACAAGGATGTGGCGGCCATTGCCCGCTATCGTGGGGAGGATCTTCATGACTGAGACAACGACAACACAGCAGGGCTCTCGCCGTTCCCGTATCGCAGAAGCATTCACGGCTCCCGATGGCAGCCGCCGCAAGGCCTTCATCCCGTTCGTCACGGTTGGCGATCCCTCGATTGCGTTCACTGAAAAAGTCGTGCCGGCCATGATTGACGCGGGCGCCGACCTCATCGAGCTGGGTGTTCCCTTCTCCGACCCGACGGCCGAAGGTCCGGTCATTCAGGAAGCCAGCAATCGCGCGCTTGCCGCCGGAACGACAACCGATGATGCTTTCGCGCTGGTGGAGCGACTGCGCAAGGAGCATCATATCGATACGCCGATAGTCTTCATGACCTACGCCAACGTGCTCTATTCTTACGGCCTCGAGCGTTTTGCGCATCGTGCTGCCGAAGTCGGGCTCGACGGCGTGATTCTGCCGGATGTGCCACACGAGGAAAAGCCCGAGTTCGACGAACCGCTGGCCGCCGAAGGGCTTGATTTGGTCAGTCTCATCGCCCCGACCTCGCACGAGCGCATCCACAGTATCGCTTCGGACGCCAAGGGCTTCATTTATTGCGTGAGCTCGCTCGGTGTCACCGGCGTGCGCGAGGAAATCACCAGTGATGTGAAGGGTATGATTCGTGAGGTGCGCGCCGTCACCGACGTGCCCGCCGCCATTGGCTTCGGCATCTCCACTCCCGAGCAGGCCGCCACCATGGCCGCCGATTCGGACGGCGCCATCGTCGGCTCGGCCATCGTGCGCATCGTCGGCAAATACGGCGAGGATGCGCTGCCCTACGTCACCGACTATGTGCGTTCGCTTGCCGAGGCCGTTCACGGTTTGAACTGAGCAGGCATGCGTGTGTGTATGTAGTGTATGCGGAGCTGTGCAGATGAAGAGTGTGCGTAAAAGTGCATTTTAGCGACCGTAACTTGCATGTTTTCCACGTAATTGTGGAAAATGCGTAAGTTGCGGTCGCTATTTCGCGTGTTTTTACATGGCCGTCAGAAAAGTGCGTTTTAGAGATTGTATTTTGCATGTTTTTGACGTAAATGATATAAAAGTGCGATTTGGTACGAGTCACGATGACATGGGCGTGCATAATATGGAGACGAACAATCGGAGCGGAAGCGGGGAATGATGACTGCTTACATGGATCACAAGAATCTCGCGAACGAGGTTATCGACGAGGTGCGAACCAAGGAAATCACGGACGGCGTGCATCGTGTGCTCGATGATATCGCGCAAGCCGAGGCTGCGGCTGGGCGTGAATCCGGATCTGTGAAGCTGCTCGCTGCCACCAAGACACGCGATGTCGGCGAAATCATGGCAGCCATCGACGCCGGTGTGCGCATGATCGGCGAGAACCGGCCGCAGGAAATTTCTGCCAAGGCCGAGGGGCTGATTCGCCAGTGTGCGCAGCGCGACTTCTCGCTCGGCGCTTCGGCCGACGCGGATTCTCAGGCTGCCGCAAACGGCCACATCCCCTTCCACCTCATCGGTCAGTTGCAATCCAACAAAATCGGCAAGGTGCTGCCATATGTCGACACCATCGAATCCGTCGGTTCACTCGAGGAAGCGCAGAAAATCGCGCGTCGCGCCGTTACCCGCAACATCACTGTCGGCGTGCTGATGGAAGTCAATGAATCCGGCGAGGTGTCAAAGTCCGGCTGCGAACCCGACCAGGCTGTTGATCTCGCTTACCAGATTGGTGCCATCGACGGTTTGCAATTGCAAGGTTTAATGACCATTGGCGCCCATGTTGACGACGAGAAGACGATACGCAATGGCTTCGCGCACCTGCGCGATACACGCGATACGATTCTCAATTCTGGCGAGCCAGGAACGTCGGAATGCCGCGAACTCTCGATGGGTATGACTCACGATATGGACTATGCCGTGGCCGAAGGCTCAACCATCGTGCGCGTCGGCACTGCAATCTTCGGCGAGCGCGCGTTCATCTGAGATTGGAAAATTTCGCAATTTGAAGAACGCTGTCGGTTTGAATGATTCCAGCGGTTCCGCGATGCTGAAAGCGTTGGCTGACAATCCGATAATCCAATGTGCTGATGCTTCAGCGTTCAGGGGAAAACGATGGGAGAACGGGCGACGATGACAAGTGAGACAGGTGGAGGCAAAATCAAAACCAGAACCAATGGCAGCAGCAACGGCCGCGTGATTCGTATACATGCGGTCGTCACCGGCATGGTGCAGGGCGTGGGCTACCGCTATTTTGCGGTCAACGAGGCACAGCGCTGCGAGGTCTCCGGCTGGGTGCGCAACTGCCATGACGGCTCGGTGGAGGTCGAGGCTCAAGGCGAGCAGGGTCTTGTCGCCGCATTCGTTGAACGGCTGGGCCGCGGCCCGCAGTGGGGGCATGTCGAGAACGTCAAGACTGCAGAAATTCCACTTCGTGATGATGCGGATTCCGGGTTCCGTGTCCGTCGTGATGCCTGCTGAAATCGTGTCTTTTCCGGCATTAAGTGGGGTTGATGTGCTGGTAACGACGCATTTAGCGGTTTCGATCATGCTTTCTCGGCATATGTAGGTCGGCTGGTGCTGGGAATGACGTGTTGGTAAGCGTCTATTGATTGCAGTTTTTGCGTCGGATATCCAGCGTCAAAACTTTCTGCCTTATTTCAGCTTTTGTCTGACCAAAGACCGGTAAGTGGCGTAATCTGGATGCATGAGAATCGCACGCTATTCCTATAACGATGTTCCGCACTATGCCTTCGTGCAGACCGACAGCAACGACAAGAAGGATTACCTCGTCGAGCTTGACGGCTATCCCTTCGGCTCCCAACCGGTGCAGCCCACCGGCGAGCGCCACCTGATTGACGAGGAAGGCATTCGCCTGCTTTCCCCGGTCATTCCTTCCAAGGTCTACGGCCTTGCCAAAAACTATGAGGCCCACGCCGAATTCATGCACAGCAAGGGCCAGTCCGCCGCCGAGCATGCTCCCAGCGAGATGGTCGTTTTCATGAAGCCGTCCACCTCCGTTATCGGCCCGGACGATCCGATCGTCATTCCGAGCTACTCCAACGATATGAACTTTGAACCCGAGGTTGCCGTGGTGATGGGCCGCATCGCCAAGAACGTTCCTGTCGAAAAGGCCATGGATTACGTCCTCGGCTTCACCTGCGTCAACGATGTGACACTGCGCGACTTGCAGGGTGACGACCCAATGTGGACGCGCGCCAAGGGCTTCGACACCTCCTGCCCGCTGGGCCCGTGGCTCGAGACTGACATCGATTGGAAGGACACGAAGATTTCCTTCACGCTGAACGGCGAGGATGTGCCTGACGCCTCAGGCACCACGGCCGACCTGATTCATTCGATTCCTGAGCAGATCGCGGAGATTTCAAGCTTCGCTACACTTCTGCCCGGCGATGTCATCATGACCGGCACCCCCAACGCCTCCGGCAAGCTGAAGCCGGGTGACGAGGCCATCGTCAATATCGGCGGCGTCGGCTCCTTGCGCAATGTGGTGGTCAAAGGCTGAACAGGGCTGAATGACAAATCGTTAACGCGATGGGCGATGGTTGTGTAATGTCACTGTCGAATATCGTTGTCTAACAGGCCGGTTGACGGATTAAGTTCCGTTAGCCGGTCTATTTTATTGGTCGCGGATGTCGATAAGCGCAAGGAACTAGACAATGGTGTCTAAAACTTGAGTCGAATAGACTCAAGTTTTGGGAATAGAACCCCTCCGTTTGTGGTTGTACGTAATAGATATTGAACGATGCCTTGCATTCCAACGGTTCACGGAGGAACAGGGCGAACAAACGGAGGAAACATGGAACAACAATTTACGACCATGGCTCAGGAAGCTATTGGAGATGCGATTCAAAGTGCGGCGGCTGCGGGCAATCCGCAGGTTGATACTTTGCATCTGATGGATGCGCTGCTGCGTCAGGAAAACAGCGTGGTCACGGGGCTGATCAGCGCCGCTGGCGGCGACCCGAAGGCGATTGGTGCCGCGGTGCGCAACGCGTTGGTCGCGCTGCCGAGCGCGAGCGGGTCTTCGACCTCGCAGCCGCAGGCGAGCCGTCAACTGACGGCCGCGTTGGCGCAGGCTGAGAAGGAAATGCAGCAGATGGGCGACGAATACGTCTCCACCGAACATCTGCTCATCGGCATCGCCGCAACGGCTCCCAACGAGAGCGCGACGATTCTGAAGAACAACGGTGTGACCCCGGAAGCCCTGCGCAAGGCCGTGCCCGGTGTGCGTGGCGGCGCAAAAGTGACCAGTCCGGACGCCGAAGGCAGCTACAAGGCGCTGGAGAAGTACTCCACCGACCTTACGGCTCAGGCCAGGGAAGGCAAGCTCGACCCGGTGATTGGCCGCGATCAGGAGATTCGCCGCGTCATCCAGATTCTTTCCCGCCGTACCAAGAATAACCCTGTGCTGATCGGCGAGCCCGGCGTCGGCAAGACTGCCGTCGTCGAAGGCCTCGCGGAACGTATCGTCGCGGGCGATGTGCCCACGACCTTGCAGAACAAGAAGCTCATCAGCCTTGACTTAGGTTCGATGGTGGCCGGTTCGAAGTACCGTGGCGAGTTCGAGGAACGCCTGAAGTCCGTCTTGAACGAGATCAAGAGCGCGAACGGCGAGATCATCACCTTCATCGACGAGATTCATACCATCGTCGGCGCGGGTGCGGCCGAAGGTTCCATGGACGCGGGCAATATGCTCAAGCCCATGCTGGCCCGTGGCGAGCTCCGCCTGATCGGTGCAACCACACTCGACGAATACCGCGAGAACATCGAGAAGGATCCGGCGCTGGAGCGTCGTTTCCAGCAGGTCTTCGTCGGCGAACCGTCGGTTGAGGACACTATCGCGATTCTTCGTGGCCTGAAGCAACGTTACGAAGCACACCACAAGGTGACCATCGGCGACGATGCGCTCGTTGCCGCAGCGACGCTTTCGAACCGTTACATTTCCGGTCGTCAGCTGCCCGATAAGGCCATTGATTTGGTCGACGAGGCTGCTGCGCACCTGCGTATGGAGCTCGATAGCCAGCCTGAGGAAATCGATGAGTTGCAACGTCGCGAGACCCGTCTCGAGATGGAGGAAATGCAGCTCAAGAAGGCTGAAGATCCGGCCAGCAAGGACCGCTTGAAGAAGCTGCAAAGCGATCTGGCGGACACTCGCGAGAAGCTTTCCGGCCTCAAGGCCCGTTGGGACCAGGAGAAGGCCGGCCACAACAAGGTCGGCGACCTGCGCGCCCAGCTCGACGCCAAGAAGGTGCAGGCCGACAAGTACACCCGTGAAGGTGACTTGGAGAAGGCCAGCAAGATTCTCTATGGCGAAGTTCCGGCGATTCAGAAGCAACTGGATCTGGCGGAACAGGCCGCGGACGAGGAAAACACGGAAGGTCAGGAGACCGAACCGATGGTCCCCGACCACGTGGACGCCGATTCGGTGGCGGGCATCGTTTCCGAATGGACCGGCATCCCCGTTGGCCGCCTGATGCAGGGCGAGAACGAGAAGCTTCTGCATATGGAAGAGTACTTGGGCAAGCGCGTTATCGGCCAGAAGGAAGCCATCCAGGCGGTTTCGGACGCTGTGCGGCGCTCGCGTGCCGGCATCTCCGACCCGAATCGTCCGACCGGTTCGTTCCTCTTCCTGGGGCCCACCGGCGTGGGCAAGACGGAGCTCGCCAAGGCGTTGGCGGACTTCCTCTTCGATGACGAGAAGGCCATGGTGCGTATCGACATGAGCGAGTACATGGACAAGGGTTCCGTGACCCGTCTGATCGGTGCGGCTCCCGGCTATGTCGGCTACGAAGAGGGCGGTCAGCTCACTGAGGCCGTGCGTCGTCGTCCTTACTCCGTCGTGCTGTTCGACGAGGTGGAGAAGGCAAACCCCGAGGTCTTCGATATCCTTCTGCAGGTGCTCGATGACGGCCGCTTGACCGATGGCCAGGGCCGGACCGTGGACTTCAAGAACACGATTCTCATCATGACCTCGAACCTTGGTTCGCAGTTCCTGGTGCAGCCTGATTTGGATGATGAGGCCAAGAAGAAGGCCGTGATGGATGCGGTGAACGCGCACTTCAAGCCCGAGTTCATCAACCGTCTCGACGAGCTGGTCATCTTCCATCCGCTCACCCGCGAGGAATTGGGCGAGATTGTGGACATCCAGGTGCATCAGGTTGCGTCTCGCCTGACCGACCGTCGCATCACGCTCGACGTCACCAAGGCCGCGAAGGAATGGCTCGCCAACGCCGGTTACGACCCAGCTTACGGCGCCCGTCCGTTGCGCCGCTTGGTGCAGACCGAGGTCGGTGATCAGATGGCAAAGATGTTGCTTGCCGGCAAGGTCCACGACGGCGACACCGTGCTGGTCGACCAGACCGGCGGCGATCACCTCGAGCTGAGCACGATGCCCGAGGACCCGCTGAGCGAGGACCACGAGGACAAGTGATTTGGTGCCGTGAACTAGTTGAACGGTAAAGGTTTAAAAAGCCGGACCGTCGTAGCAATACGACGGTCCGGCTTTTTTGTTTTCCGTAGATTGATGACGAAATGTTGAGTCTGTTTTGTTAACCGATATTGCCGCGCTGGGCTTTTCTGCGTCCGTTGATAATGAGGACGAGTGCCAGGATCGCAAGGATGAATCCGGCTACCACCAGCACGCCGACCCCTCCGAACAACGCGAACGTCAGGCGCGGCTGCGGACCGAATACCACCAACAGCGCGAACGCCCAAACCGCGATGATGATGACGGTGATGACGAAAATACGGGTGAAATGTGCGAGTTTTCTGATGCCGGCAATAAGCGTATTAAAAGCACGGTCGGCAAGGGCATGGCCCGTGGCGCTTGTGTGCTTGCGGCCATGGTGCTGGAGCTGGCAGCAGAAGCTTTCGTTGTTGCGGACGCGGCTTGCTGCGATGCCGTTACGGGGTTCATGGAATCCTGCGACTGCTTGACGTCGCGAAGAATGAGCAGTTCGACCAGCTCGATGGCCAGCGCCAAGGTGATGATGAGGTTAACCCCGCCGAAATACGCGTGCTGCGATCCCTCCGGGAACTGATTGCCGGCCACGCAAATCGCCAAGCTATAAATAAAGGCTCCCGTGGCTCCCAGCGAAATCAGCGAATTGACATCCGGTGCGCGGCGGCTCAACGCATGCCAGCCTTCGCGATGGATTGGAGCGCCGCATAGGAACATCGTCGGTGTGGTCACAATGGCCTGCAGCCAGGGGTTGACCAGCCAATCGGGCACCAGCGAGGTGCTGAAACGGTTGAGAAGAGAAGGGATGAAGACGATGACGGTGAGCACTACGGCGAGGATGAGCAAACGCGAGATACGCGAGATCTGGTCCGTTATTTGAGCACCCGGCGCGCTGTCGTCAGAGTCATGGTCGTCATCGTTGCCATTGTTGGGATTCCGCAGCCCCTGCAGCGCCGCTTCGACCGGCGACCTGTCCGAAATAGACGAACGGAAAAAGAGGATGATGAGCCAAGTTGCCAGTGCGGCGAGCACCACCGCCAAGCCGCCCATGAATAAGTCGAATCCCACGGTTCCTCCTTGATTGTTCTTTCATCATCGCAGTTTCATGCTTCGATATCCCAGCTGACGCGATGATTGACACGAGATATACGCACGTCGTGTTCGGTTATTAGGCAAGGTGGCGTTTCGGCTCGTATTGATGAGTGGTGGGAGAGCAGCGATATAGGTTTGTGAAGGCGTCGATATGGTTATTGACGAAAAGTGTGCGAATCCAGTTGCCCTGCACAGTTGGCGGCGAATTTTGAATCTGGAAGCGTCGCTGATTCTCTCGTTGACGTCGCCTTTGGCTCGTCGATAGTATCTTGTGTAATAGAACGTATGTTCGAAAATCCTGTAGTGGCAATCGTGTTGGTCATCCTCGCTGCGGCGCTGGGGCTGGTGGCCGGATTCGTGATGGGCAAATCCAAGGGGCAGGAAGCCGCGCGGAGCGTCAAAAATTCCGATATTGAAGAGGCACAGGCGCAGAATGATGAGCTTCGTCGGCAGGTAGGGACGCTTACCACGCAGGCCGCTCAATATCGTACGCAGTCCGACGGGTTGAACCAGCAGCTGGCTTTTGTCAAATCGCAGCTGGCACAGGCCCAGCAGGCCGAACAATTGAGGGTGCAGAGGCAGCAGGAGCAGGAACGCGAGGCGGCCCAACGCAAGCAGGCTGAACAGGCCAAGGCGATGGCCGAGCAGAGCAAGGTGCTTTCGGCGCTTGCGCCCGTGCAGAAGAACCTTGATGCCTTGCAGCAGAAGGTCACACAGATCGAGGAAGGCCGCAAGCAGGAGATGGGTTCCTTGGGCCAGCAGCTCAAGGGCTTGAACGAGCAGCAGACCCGTTTGGACAAGGAGACCAGTTCGCTTTCGGCCGCATTGCGCAACAACAAGGTCCGTGGCGCATGGGGTGAGGCGCAGCTGCGCAACATCGTGGAGTCGGCAGGTCTTCTGGAACATGTCGATTTCGATACGCAGGTTGTTGTCACCGATCCGGAAGGCCGCGTGCAACGGCCGGATATGGTGGTCTATCTGCCCGGTGGCAAGACCATTCCCATCGATGCCAAGGCCCCGTATTCCGATTACCAGCGTGCCTGCGAGATTCCCGACACTGCCTCCGAAGACGAGCTCAAGCGGCGCGACCAATTGCTGCAGGCTCATGCCAAGGCGCTGCGCGAACATGTCAAGACTTTGGGCGACAAGGCCTACTGGAATGCGTTCGACACCACCCCCGATTTCGTTATTGCCTTTATTCCCAACGATGCCTTGCTTGAGGCGGCTTTGAAGGTCGATCCGACGTTGATGGATGATGCGTTCGCCAGGAAAGTGGCGCTGACCTCGCCGGTCACCTTGTGGGCCGTACTGAAGTCGGTGGCTTTCGCTTGGCAGCAGCAGAGCCTCACCGATGACGCCAAAATGCTCTTCGACCTTTCGCGTGAACTCTACGAACGCTTTGCGGTTTTGGGCGACAAGGCCAACAAGCTCGGCCACTCCATTACCCGCACGGTTTCGGCGTATAACGCTTTCGCCTCGTCGCTGGAATCGCGTGTGTTGGTCACGGCACGTAAAATGCAGAAGATTGATTCGAGCAAGGTCATCGACCCGGTCGAGATGGTCGATTCCGACAAGACCGATGTGCATGAGCTGACCGCGCCCGAGCTGGATCTTGAGTCTGAGGAGCAGGAGTAATGAGTGCCGAAAACGGCAATGCCGAGGTTGAAGGCGAGAAGAGGGGCGGAGCCAAGAGCAGTGCGACGATCTGCAAGGGTAAAAGCGAATTAAGCACGCTGCTGCAGGCGGCGGTAACGCGGAAGCCGTTCAGTGAGTTGTTTGACGTGAGCCTTGACCATCGCGGTGCCGAGCTGATTGGTGACGCTTTGCTTGATGCGCTCGAGAAGCGGGGCTTTGGCCTTGATGATTTCGATGCCGTTGGTGCACTGACCGCTGCCGCCGTGCCGATGGTGGTTGCAGTGATGCAGGCTGCCCATGCCCGTGATCGTGAACTCGACGGTTTCGTGATGGACTTTGTATATCCTTCGATCAAAGGTCCGTCCATCGCCGGCAAGCGTGTGGTATTGCTGGATTCTTGGCTTTCCGAAAAATCGTATGTGCAGACCTCATCTCTGGTCACCTTGCGTAATGGCAACGAACTGAGCCTTGATTTCAGTGTTGTTGAGCATGAGGATGCGCAAGTGGTTGCTATCGCCTCGCTGATTGGTGGTGTGAGCGGTGATGCGGATTCCGGCAGCATCAAAGTCATCAATCCCGTTTCTCATGAAGAAAAGAACCTGCCGTTCGTGATGGCCTTTGATGAGGACGATCTGCGTAATGGTGAATTGGGTGAGGAAGCCTCTGCCGCAAAGAAGGTCGACTGATATGCGTGAACCTAACCCGATAACCGTTGCTGCACAGGCTTCCGATGAGCCGGTGTTCCGTGAAGTAGGTGTCGGCCCGTGGTCTGAAGTCCATCCCGATGAGCCTCGTCCCGATGACCCCCAGTCGCCGAATTTCGATGAACGGTACGATTCGGAATTGCTTGACAACGGTGACCGTCGCAATGTGCTCGACAGGTTCCGCTACTGGTCGGTTGCCGCCATCAAGGCCGATCTCGACCATCAAGGCCGTCATGACTTTGAAGTGGCCGTCGAAAACTGGACGCACGATTTCAACATCGGCTCCATGGTGCGCACAGCCAACGCCTTCGCCGCCCGTAAGGTCCATATCGTCGGTCCTCACAAATGGAACCGCAAGGGCGCGCTGATGACCGAGCTTTATCAGCACGTCGACCACTATCCTTCCATCGAGGAGTTGGTCACAAGCTGGAAGCAAGGCATTGCCGAGGAAATCGAACAGGCCGAAGCCGACGAGGCCAAGGCCGAATTCCGGGTGGACAAAGCCCGATACCACCGTATTGCCGAAGACGCCAAAGCCTCGCGCATCATCGCGCTCGACATCATTCCCGGCGCGGTTCCCATGGAAACCTATCGTTTCCCGAACCGTTGCCTGATGCTTTTCGGTGCCGAGGGCCCGGGTCTCTCGCAGAAAGCCCTAGAACTTGCTGATGACGTGGTCTACATTTCCCAGTTCGGTTCGGTGCGTTCGATCAACGCCGGTGCCGCCGCCGCAGTCGCGATGCATGGCTGGATTTCCCAGCACTTGACCGACTGAATGAGGACAGCAAGGGGCGGTTTAAGTAACGTGATGACTAAAGTCATCGAACCCTGATTTATCCCTGAAATATCATCGATACGCGCATCGATATTTTTCAGCATGTTATATTCGAATCATGATTCAAATAACCAATTTGACCAAACGATTCGGGTCCAAAGTCGCGCTTGACAACGTTAGCTTCACCGCCGAAGACGGCAAAGTGACAGGCTTCCTCGGCCCTAACGGTGCAGGAAAATCCACCACGATGCGCGCGGCACTCGGCCTGATTTCCGCCGATTCCGGTCGTGCACTCATCGACGGCGGTGATTTCCGCAAAGCCGGTGCCCCGATGACCTGTGTCGGTGCGGTGCTCGATGCCAAATCCGCCCATAAAAACCGTTCCGCATACGCGCATCTGCGCTCGCTCGCGCTGACCAATGGCATTTCCAAGCGTCGCGTCGACGAGGTCATCGATATGACCGGCCTCTTCAGTGTCAAAAAGCGCAAAGCCGGCAACTTCTCGCTTGGCATGAGTCAGCGGCTTTCCATCGCCGCCGCCCTCTTGGGCGATCCGCACAACCTGGTTCTGGACGAGCCGGTCAACGGTCTCGATCCCGAAGGCGTCAAATGGGTACGTGAGCTGTGCCGCTACTGCGCCAGCGAGGGGCGAGCAGTGCTGCTGAGCTCGCATCTGATGAGCGAGGTCGCGCTGACGGCCGACAATCTGGTCATTATCGGCCAAGGCAAGATTCTCGAAACGACCACCGTCAACGATTTCGTCTCCGAGCATTCCACTAATTCCATTCGCGTGGTCACCCCGGAACCGCAGAAGCTGCAGGCCATTTTCGCCAACGCTCCGCAGGTAAAGGTGCAACCCGACCAACGTTCCTCGTCCGATCCGCGCGAAGGCGCCGTGTTCCATATCACCGGAGCCGATCTCAAGGCAACGGCTCAGGTCTTCGCCCAAGCGCAATTGGTGACCTACGAGCTGGTCGAGGAAAAGGTTTCGCTGGAAGAGGCTTACATGGCGCTCACCCATTCGCAGGTGCAATATGCCACGCATGAATTGCCCGGCCAGCAGCCGATCCAATATGCCGGCTCAGCACAGCAGAACAATACTCCCGCAACGCAGCAGGATGGGGAAGAGGCACGATGATGGCGAATACCATGACGAACACGAATATGAGAGCCACGACAATGACAGACACGACAACCATGATGGCAACCAATACGGCAGCGAATGCAAGGAGCTCCAAGACCGTGCAAAAGCGGCAATCAAAGGCCACCAATGGGCGTCCCGCGAACCTCAACCGCAACCGCAGCATGGCTCATGCACATCTGAGCTTCTTCGGCAGCATCCGCTCCGAACTGTTGAAACTCTTCAGCCTGGCTTCAACACTCTGGCTTTCGGCCGTTTCTTTCCTCACGACGATTGGTTTCGCCGCCCTGTTCGCGTGGAGCATCAAGCAGGAGAGCTATTACAGCGATCAAGGCAAGAAGCTGACGACGCCCATTCCGATTCCGCATTCCGTCCTGTTCGAATGCGTCACGCAGAGTCTCGCCATCGGTATCGTGCTGATAGGTGTGGTCGCGATTTTGTCGATCACCGGCGAATACGCTACCTCGTCGGTGCAGATGTCGCTGGTCGTCAACCCGCGGCGCGTGATGTTCATGAATGCCAAGGCCGTTGCGGTGACGATCTATTCCTTCGTGCTTTCGCTGGTCACGCTGCTGATTTCCTGGGGCGTGGTCGAGGCGATGCTTGCTGGGTCCAAGCAGACGCCGCTCGGTGCGAAAGAGCACTGGCTTCCGTTGATTGTCATTCTCGGCGGTGCTGCGATGACGACATTGGTTGCGGAATTTGCGCTGGGATTGGGCGCGATGGTGCGCTCGACAGCCGGCGCCGTGGTTATTTTCGTATTGATTTACACGATGGCCACTTCGATTTTCGGCATCATTTCCAGTCTTTCGAAGCACATGCTCTGGGCCAATTGGTGCTCGCAGCTGATGCCGTCGACGCTGGTAAGCACCTTCCTCACAGGCAAGGCCTCGGAACTGGAAGCCGGCATGGTGCCCAAGGGCTGGCCCGTTCCCGGCTGGTGGCAGAGCGGTCTGCTCATGCTGGCCTGGGCCGTTGTCTTCTACGTCATCGGTACGCTGATTGTGCGCCATCGCGACGTGAAATAAACAGCTGTGCTGCCGGTCACCTGAACGTCACAGACGACTCATATAGTTAAGGTTATGCCTACTTTCACAAGAGAAACAGTCGAGCATCTGGGCCATCTCGCCCAGATCGCGCTCACCGACGAGGAAGCGACCCGCATGCAAGGCGAGTTGAACGTCATCGCCGATTCCATCAACAAGGTGCAGGAAGTCGCGTCCGATGACGTCGAGCCTACTGCCAACCCGGTCCCGCTTGAGGCGTACCTGCGTCCCGATGTCCCCGAAAAGCCGCTGACCCGCGAAGAGGCGCTTTCCGGCGCCCCCGCCACCGAAGACGGTATGTTTGTGGCACCGCGAATCCTTGGAGGTGACGAGTGATGGCCGAAACAAATGAACTGGTGAAGCTGACCGCCGCGCAGATGGCGGAGAAGATTCGCAACAAGGAAGTCTCCAGCCGCGAGCTGGTCGATGCCGAGCTTAGCGTCATTGACGCTGCCGAGCCGGATCTGCACGCCTTCCCTTCATGTTTCCGCCGATGAGGCACGCGCCCAGGCCGACGAATTCGACAAGAAGAACGCTGCGGGCGATACCGAAGGCCTGCCGGAACTTGCCGGTGTGCCGATTGCCATCAAGGACATGATCGTCACCAAGGGCATTCCCACGACGGCCGCCTCGAAGATTCTCGAGGGCTGGGTTCCACCTTACGATGCAACGGTTATTACGAAGCTCAAGGCCGCCGGCATGCCGCTGCTCGGCAAGACCAACCTCGATGAGTTCGCACAGGGTTCCTCCACGGAGCATTCCGCGTTCGGCCCGACCCACAATCCTTGGGACACCGAGCGCGTTCCCGGTGGTTCCGGCGGTGGTTCCGCTTCTGCGGTTGCTGCGTTCGAGGCCCCGCTTGCGCTCGGCACCGATACCGGCGGCTCGATTCGTCAGCCTGGTTCGTTGACCGGTACGGTCGGCGTCAAGCCGACGTACGGCGGCGTCTCCCGTTTCGGCGCGATTGCCATGGCGAGCTCGCTCGATCAGATCGGTCCCGTGTCCCGTAACGTGCTCGATTCTGCACTGCTGCAGGAAATCATCGGCGGCCATGACGTGCGTGACTCCACGTCCATCCCGATGGATGTTCCGCCAATCGCCAAGGCTGCCCGCGAAGGCTACAAGCGTGACCTCAAGGGTGTGCGCGTCGGCCTGGTCAAGCAACTGAGTGGCGACGGCTATCAGCCCGGCGTCGAGGCTCGCTTCAACGAAGCCGTCCAGCTTTTGCAAAGCATGGGCGCCGAAGTGGTCGAGGTCGATTGCCCGCATATTGAATATGCTCTTGCGGCCTACTACATCATCATGCCGTCTGAGGTCAGCTCCAACCTGGCCCGTTACGATGGCATGCGTTATGGCCTGCGCGTGATGCCGCCCGAAGGCGTGCCGCAGACCGCCGCCAACATGATGGCCTACACCCGTGAGGCCGGTTTCGGCGATGAGGTCAAGCGCCGTATCATCCTCGGTATCTACGCCCTTTCTGCCGGTTACTACGACGCGTGGTACGGCTCGGCGCAGAAGGTCCGTACGCTCATCATCGACGACTTCGCGAAGGCGTTCGAGAAGGCTGACGTACTGGTCGCCCCGACCTCGCCGACCACCGCGTTCAAGCTGGGCGAGAAGCTGAGTGACCCGCTGACGATGTACATGAGCGATGTCGCCACGATTCCGGCGAACATGGCTGGCATCCCCGCGATGAGCATCCCCGCAGGCCTTTCCGACGACGGCCTGCCGGTCGGTTTCCAGTTCATGGCCCCGCAGAAGCACGACGAGCAGATGTACAAGCCTGCAGCCGCGCTTGAAGCGGCACTCGAGGATCAGTGGGGCGGCGCCATCTGGCAGTCCCTCAAGACCCCGTGGCTTGACAGCGCAAAGTAATCGGACGGCAAGGAGCATAAAATCATGGCTGAAAAATTGATGAAGTATTCCGATGCCGTCAAGGAATTTGACCCGGTATTCGGTCTGGAAACCCACGTCGAGCTGTGCACGCAGACCAAGCTGTTCTGCCCGGCGCACGAAGAGTTCGGCGCGGAACCGAACACGGAGCTGACCCCGGTAAGTCTCGGCCTTCCCGGTTCGCTGCCGGTGGTCAACAAGACTGCCGTCGATTTCGCGATCAAGCTTGGTCTGGCGCTGCACTGCCAGATTAACGAGTGGAGCCAGTTCGCCCGCAAGAACTACTTCTACCCAGACATGCCTCGCGACTATCAGATTTCGCAGTTTGACAAGCCGACCAACGGCAACGGATACCTCGATGTCGAGCTCGAAGACGGCAGCACTTTCCGCGTGCCGATCGAGCGTGCGCACATCGAGGACGACGCCGGCAAGAACACCCACGTGGGCGGTGCCGACGGCCGTATCGAAGGCGCCGACCATTCGCTGGTTGACTACAACCGCGCCGGTGTCCCGCTGATCGAAATCGTCACCAAGCCCGTCGAGGGTGCCGGTGAGCGCGTCCCGGAGATTGCGGACGCCTACATGCGTGCCATTCGCGACATCGTGCGTACCCTGGGCATCTCCCATGGTCGCATGGAACAAGGCAACATGCGCGCCGACGTCAACATTTCGTTGCGTCGCAAGGGCGAAACCAAGCTCGGTACCCGCAGCGAGACCAAGAACGTCAACACGTTCCGTGGCATCAAGAAGACTCTGCAGTACGAGATTCGTCGTCAGGCGGCCATCCTCGATGAGGGCGGCGAGGTTCTGCAGGAGACCCGTCACTGGGACGAGGCCTCGCAGACCACGGCCGGCGGCCGCGTCAAGTCCGATGCGAACGATTACCGTTACTTCCCGGATCCCGACCTTGTGATGCTGCACATCACGCAGGAGCACATCGACGAAATCGCCAAGACCATGCCGGAGATGCCGCGCGAGCACCGCGCCCGTCTGCAGAAGGAATGGAACCTGAGCGATCTTGAGATGCGCGACATCATCAACGCTGACGCGCTCGATTTGGTAGAAGAGACTGTCAAGGACGGCGCAACCGCAGCCGGCGCTCGTAAGTGGTGGCTTGGCGAGATTTCGCGCGTCGCCAATGAGCGCAGCCTTTCGCTCGAAGAGCTGCCGATTACCCCGGCCGATGTGGCCGAGGTTGAGAAGCTCGTCGCCGACGGCAAGCTCAACGACAAGCTCGCCAAGCAGACCGTCACCGGCGTGCTCGCCGGCGAAGGCACGCCTGACGAGGTCGTGAAGAAGCACGGCTATCAGGTCGTCTCCGATGACGGTGCGCTCGACAAGGCGGTTGACGAGGCTCTCGCCGCTAACCCGGATGTGGCCGAAAAGCTCAAGAGCGGCAACATGAAGCCGATGGGCGCCATCATCGGCGCCGTCATGCGCGCCACCCACGGTCAGGCCGATGCTAAGGCCGTCAGTGCTCTAGTCATCAAGAAGATGAAGGGCTGAGTCTTCTTAATAGGTTCAACTGACGTCTGGATGGAAAGATATACGTTATTGCGGACGCTCCTTGGCCGCTCGGCCATGTCTTACGCCGCAACAACGCATATCTTTCCATCCAGACTTTCGTGTTTTGGGGTTCTGACGAAGACTCAGCCGAAAGGGAGCGAATGCCAATAGTCAGGCGAACACGGTAATCTTAAAGAAGATTCCAAGCGCGTTGGAGGAATGAAAGCAAATGTCTGGAAACTCCGAAAACCCTAGTGTTCAAACGGATTTACGTCAGTTGCCCAAGCGCATCGACATACCTGAGATTCGTGGCGAGATGGTGCATCTGCGCCCCGCCACTCTTGAGGACATTCCCAAGCTCGATGAGCTGGAAGTCTATTTCAACGCTTCAGGCGACACCGGCAAGGATCAACAGTCCGAACGTGCAGTCGTTCAGGCGTGGGTCAAGCGTTCCGTGGCGTGGGTTAATGGCATTGCCTCGTCCGATTCTGGAGTAGGCGACCCCGAGGCCCGTCGCACGATGGCATGGGCTATCATGACCGATGCCGATCATGACATCGACGGCAAAATTGACGCCGAAGCCACAGACAATGTCATCGGCATGATTTTCCTCATCGATATCGACGGCTGGGCTCGTTCCGCACGCATCCAGGTGATGCTGGGCAAGGATTACCGTGGCCGCGGCTATTCGCGTGACGCGATGCCGCGTGTGATGACCTACGGTTTTGCCACACCGCCGGTTGGCCTGGGCATGCACCGCATTTGGGTCGCGGTGCCGGAAAAGAGTACGCGTACGCTTTCGGTTTACCAGTCCTTGGGCTTCATTAAGTCTGGCACTTCCCGTGATTCGCTGTGGGATGCTTCCATTGGCAAGTACCAGGATTTGATTGTTCTTGATACTCTTGCCGACGAGTACGATCCGATTCGTTCGCTCGACGCTTTCGGCATGCATGTCATCGAGGGCAACCCCGGCGTCAAGGAAGCCATGGCCGCACGCGAGCATTCCATCGAAATCGCGCAGCATACAAGTGCGAAAGAAAGCTCCGATATTGCTGATGCTGATACCGATTATGGAGAAAATCCAAACGAGAGTGGTGACGTTTCCGGCGCCTTGTCTGGCGGCAATAATCGCCGAAACGGTGTCCAGGAAGCTGAACAATCAGCAGGGCATGCTGTTGACGGGCAGTCGGCAACGCCGAATAGTGGCGCGGTGAATCAACCCAACGGTGCCGAATCTGCAGCTTCGCCGCAAGATGTGAAATCCAGCGCTGCAGGGCACGACGCGAACGATGATTCCGCATCTCAATGGCCTTACTCCGCCACGCAAAGCAAGAAATCCAAGAAGGCTTGGTGGCGCAATCTCGGTCATAACAATCATGGCCACGATGACCATGCCGATGCCGCAACTACGAACGACAAGAAAACGAAAAGCGCAGGGGGTAATAACCGGTGAGCGCCGAGGATCTCGATAATTATGAAATGAACGCCGAGCTGGCGCTCTACAAGGAGTACCGCGACGTCATCAAGCTTTTCACCTACGTGGTGGAGACGGAGCGACGCTTCTACCTGGCCAACAAGGTCGATTTCAACGTGCGTTCCGCCGGGCAGGATGTCTACTTCGATGTGCAGCTCACGGATGCATGGGTCTGGGATGTGTACCGGTCCTCGCGGTTCGTCAAAAACGTGCGAATTGTCACGTTCAAAGATGTCAACGTAGAGGAAGTGCAGAAGTCCGACATCGATATTCCTGACTCCTTGGCTTGATTGGTTTTCAGCGAACTTGCAGATGGTTCGTGTATGTTCGGAGACATTGGTCGGTCTGGTTTGCGCTTGCGTGTAGGCTGGTTCTGATTTGAGTATATGGGGCATTGGCTTCAAAATGATGGATTTTTGCGGGAGGCTGTTGTGGCTGAGGATGCGGATAAAAAGTCTGTGGTGATTATCGGTGGTGGGCCTGCGGGGCTCACTGCGGCTTGGGAATTGCTGAAGGACGGCGGCGCCGACAAGTATGACGTCACGGTTTTGGAGGCGACGCGCGAGTTCGGCGGCATCAGCCGCACGGTGAAGCACAACGGCAACCGCATGGACATCGGCGGCCACCGTTTCTTCTCCAAGGACGACCGCGTGATGGACTGGTGGAAGAACATCATGCCATTGCAGGGCGCGCCTTCCTACGACGACAAGAAGCTCGGCCGTCACCACGACCTCGAGCCCGGTGGCCCGGACCCAGAGAAGACGGATGTCGTGATGCTCAAGCGCCACCGCGTCTCGCGCATCTTCTGGAACCAGCATTTCCTGGATTATCCGATTTCGCTTTCGCCCGGCCTGTTCAAGGCGCTGGGTCTGAAGCTGACGCTGAAGGCTGGCTTCAGCTATCTGTGGAGCATGATTCACAAGTTGCCCGAAGACAATCTTGAGAACTTCTACATCAATCGTTTCGGTCGCCAGCTCTACTCGATGTTCTTCGAGGGCTACACCACCAAGGTGTGGGGCCGTACTCCCGCCGAGATTTCTGCCGATTGGGGCGCGCAGCGTGTGCGTGGCCTGAGCGTCATTTCCGTGCTGAAGAACGCCATCCAGAAGATGATGCCGAAGAAGCGCGATTCCAAGGATGTAGAGACCTCGCTCATTGAGGAATTCTGGTATCCGAAGCTCGGCCCGGGCCAGCTCTGGGAGATCGTCGAAGGTCAGGTCGTTGACAATGGCGGCAAGGTCATCACCGACGCGAACGTGATTGAGCTGCGTCAGAAGGACGATGGCAGCATTGCATCCGTGGTCTATGTGGATGCCGACGGCAAGCACGTCGAGCTTGCGGCGGACGACTTCATCTCGTCCATGCCGGTCAAAGATCTGGTCAACGCTATCGACCGCGCTGCCAAGGAAGATGAGGCCGGTAAGGCTTCCGATACCAAGAACGGTGCCGATAAGGCCGCTTCCAAGGAAGTCGTCACGACCACCGAAGACGTGCCTGCAGATATGAAGCGCATCGCCAACGGCCTGCCGTACCGCGATTTCGTCACCGTGGGTCTCTTGGTCAAGCACCTGCGTCTGAAGAATACAACCGGCATGAAGACGCTCGGCAACCCGCCGATCGTGCCGGATTGCTGGATCTATGTGCAGGACCCGGGCTACAAGGTCGGCCGCGTGCAGATTTTCAACAACTGGAGCCCGTACCTGGTCAAGGATGTCGACGACACCGTGTGGGTTGGCCTCGAGTACTTCTGCGAGGAAGGCGACGACTTCTGGAATCTTTCCGATGAAGAAGCCACTCAATTCGCCATCAAGGAACTCACCCGCATGCGCGTGATCAACGGTCCCGAAGATGTGCTGGATTCTCACCGCGAGCATGTCAAGAAGGCATACCCTGCCTACTTCGACACGTACGATGAAATGCCGCAGCTTATCGATTACCTCGATTCCTTCGGCAACCTCTACTGCGTGGGTCGCAACGGCCAGCATCGTTACAACAACCAGGACCATTCCATGGCCAGCGCCATGGAGGCCGTGGGCAACATCAAGTCTGGTCGCGCCGACAAGAAGAATGTCTGGTCGGTCAACACCGAAAAGTCCTACCATGAGGAAAAGTAGTAGATAATCGTTTTTACTAAGTAAGGCGAATGTCCCTGTCGGGATGTTCGCCTTACTTTTTCGACACGCTTTCACTGAACGTGTGGCAAAGGTCGTACATCGGTTGTAGGCTAAAGGAAAGTTCGATAACCACGTGTTGGTGACGAGCATTCATTAGCGGTTTTTAAGATTCCGCATCTTTTTCACTAGTCTTCCGGGCAATGCCGTAGGAAGTCAAGGAAAGGCAACATTATAGTGGCAACTAGCCAGAATATTGAGGATATGAAGCTGCCTGAGCTGAAAACGCTCGCCAAGCAGATGGGACTCCGCGGTACGTCAACGATGCGTAAACCGGAATTGCTCGCCACCCTTCAAGCCGCAAGAACAGGCGGTCAGGCGCCTAGTGGCGTCACGGTTCGTGCTCCTAAAACCGCGTCGACTGCGTCTGCAACGGCTATGAAAACGAGCGATGAGAAGAACGATGTCTCCGCTCAGCAGCAGGTCTTCGACGTAAAAAGTGCGGAAGAGCCTGCGAATGGAAAACAAAGTGATTCCATTTCCGAAGTGAAGAAAGCTGCGCCGACCTCTTCTGAAGAACATGAAAAGTCGTCGGCTCGCTCGGCAAAGAGCAGATCAGAGGAAACGAACGCCAAGCGGTCTTCCGCTCAGCAGCAGGGCGGCCATGAACACGAGGCGCAAGAGCAGAAGCTGTTTGATGATGAAGAGCCGATGCACCGCCGGACCAGGTCGTTTGCCGTGCATCATCGCGGCGAGCGTGAGATGGACGAGGGCACCGAGATGCGTTCGCGTCGTCGCAGCTTCCGGGCCGAGCAGCAGTCTCGTCATGACACCGCTTCAAACGAAGTTCGGGATCTGGATGACATTCTCGCCACGTTGCCTGTCAACGACAACGATGAAAACGAGGAAGTGAAAGAAGAAGAACCTCGTCGCGAATTCAACCGTCACAATCGTCGTGGTAACGAGCGCAATGATCGTTATAACCGCGATGAGCGTGGCAACGATCGTCATCAGCGCCGTATGCGTGGACGTGACCGCGGTAATAATTATGAATACAAGGATCGCGACAACCGCAACGATCGTTATAACAATGAAGGCAACGGCGAAAACGACGTGCGCGATCGTCGTGGCGACAACGGCAACGAGGGCATGGTTCCCGTCGCCGGCATCGTCGATGTGCTCGATTCCTACGCGTTCATCCGCACTTCCGGCTATCTGCCAGGGCCGAACGACGTTTACGTTTCCATGGGTCAGATTCGCAAGTACGGGCTTCGCAAGGGCGATGCCGTGCAGGGCTCCATCCGCGAGCCGCGCGAGGGCGAACGCCGCAACCAGCGCCAGAAGTTCGTTCCGCTGCAGTCCATCGACACCATCAACGGTATGAGCGTCGAAGAGGCGGCCAGCCGCCCGCAATTCTCCAAGCTCACTCCGCTCTATCCGCAGGAACGCCTCAAGCAGGAGACCACGCCGAACAAGATCATCGGTCGCTTGATTGACCTCGTGGCGCCGATTGGCAAGGGTCAGCGTGGCCTGATTGTCTCCCCGCCAAAGGCCGGCAAGACCATCACTTTGCAGAACATCGCCAACGCCATCGCGGTCAACAATCCCGAAGTGCACCTCATGGTCGTGCTCGTGGACGAACGCCCCGAGGAAGTCACCGACATGGAGCGCACCGTGCAAGGTGAGGTCATTTCCTCGACCTTCGACCGCCCGGCTTCCGACCACACCACCGTCGCTGAACTCGCCATCGAGCGCGCCAAGCGCTTGGTGGAGCTCGGCCAGGATGTCGTGGTACTGCTCGATTCCATGACTCGTTTGGCTCGTGCCTACAACATCGCTGCCCCGGCTTCCGGCCGTGTGCTGTCCGGCGGTGTGGACGCGCAGGCTCTTTACCCGCCCAAGAAGTTCTTCGGTGCGGCTCGCAACATCGAAAACGGCGGTTCGCTCACGATCATCTCCTCGGCACTGGTGGAAACCGGTTCCAAGATGGATGAAGTCATCTTCGAGGAATTCAAGGGCACCGGCAACATGGAACTGCGCCTTTCGCGCGATCTGGCCAACAAGCGTCTCTTCCCGGCTGTCGATATCAACGCCTCCGGCACTCGCCGCGAGGAGCTTATCACCCCGAGCGACGAGCTGGCGGTCATCTACCGCTTGCGTCGTCTCCTTGGCGGCCTCGAGCCCGAGCAGGCCTATCAGACCATCGTGCCGCGTCTGAAGAAGACGGCGACCAACCGCGACTTCCTGCAGGCCATCATCAAGCAGAACGGCAATAACTGATTTCTGCTGAGTATCAGCATCTTGCTTGAACGGCATCCGGCTTCGGCTGGGTGCCGTTCGCGTTTGTGGATACTTGGGATGTTCCGTAATGTGCAATTGCTACAGCGCGATATAGCTGTTGCTCCTGTTTTATTGATTTGTGTTGGCCTTCTGGCCGCGACGGTTCTCCGCAAGAACATTGTTGACGTGCTGCATGGTTGCTGCGGATAATCATCGGTGGGGTTCTTGTCGTATGGTGAATACATGACTGATATTTCTGAACCCAACGATACTGCCGAAACCAAAGAGGCCTTCAACAATGAGGGCTGGCGCAACACCACTATCGACGACGCACAGGAACAGGCGAACCCGCAGAACGCGCAGGCCGTCGAGCGCATCAAGCGTCTGCGCCAGTCCATCGATAATGTGGATACAGCTATCGTCTCGTTGCTTGCGGAACGCTTCAAGTGCACCGCCGAAGTAGGGGTTTTGAAGGCTCAGGCTGGTTTCGCGCCAGAAGATCGAGAACGCGAAAAGCAGCAGGCCCAGCGGCTGAAAGAAGTCGCCATCAATGCCGGCCTCGACCCGAGCATTGAAGAGAACTACCGTGAGTTCGTGGTCACCGAAGCCAAAAAACGCCACCAACGCATCGCCGAAGCCGGTGGTAACCCGGGAGTGCTCAATATTGATGCGTGAGTGATTCATGCTTGATTTGCTGTTATGAAATCTTGATATACAAGAAGGGCCGCACTTCAATAAGTGCGGCCCTTCTTCGATGAATCAGAGAAGAAAACTACTTCTTCTTCGGCTTCTTGGCCGGCGGCTCACCGAGTTCGGCGTCGCTGACGCCAACCACGATTTCGGTGTCCGGAGTATCGGCGGAATCGTCGACCGCGACCGTAAGCGGGCCGGTGACCTTGCCGGCTTCGGCGATGTCGACGAGGCAATCCTCGACAGCCTGCTTGCCTGCTTCAGGCACGTTCAGCGTAGCCTTCAGAATCGGGGTCTTCATCGAGACCTTGGCCTGCGACTTCAATCCACGCAGCTCAGCCAGAGCCTTGCCAGCCCAGACGAGCATGTCCGGATCGGCGTCGCCTGCGGCGGCCTCATAAGGTTCGGCGGTCGGCCAGGCTGCGGTGTGCACGGAGCCCTCACCCGCGTGCATCCAGTGCCAGACCTCTTCGGTGGCAAACGGCATGTACGGCGCGAAGAGGCGCGCAAACGCTTCAAGGCCCAGGCCCAGCGTGGTGCGTGCGGACTTCACGGCAGCCTCGGAAGGAGTCTTGCCGGTGGAATCGGCGGTGCCGTAAGCACGGTTCTTCACCAGCTCGATGTAGTCGTCGCAGAACTGCCAGAAGAACGTCTCGATGAGTTCGAGCGCCTTGGAATGTTCGTAGGCATCCATCGACTTGGTGGCTTCACGAATGACGGACGCCAGACGTGCCATCACTGCGCGGTCGAGTGGTTCGGTGACATCGGCCGGATTCCAAGCGGCTGTAGCAGCCTCACCAACGTGATGGTTGTCATCTTCGCGGCCGATAGCCAGCGCGAACTTGGTGGCATTCAGCAGCTTGATGGCCAAACGGCGGCCGATCTTCATCTGGCCTTCGTCATAGGTGGCGTCAAGGCCGAGCTTGGCGGAAGCGGCCCAATAACGCACCGCGTCGGCGCCGTACTTGTCGACAGGCTCCTTCGGAACGACGACATTGCCCTTGGACTTTGACATCTTCTTGTGGTCGGGGTCGAGAATCCATCCGGAAAGCGCGGTGTGCGCCCACGGCAGGCAATGGTTCTCGAGATGCGCACGGTCCATGGTGCTGAAGAGCCAGGTGCGGATGATGTCCTGACCCTGCGGGCGCAGATCCATCGGGAAGGTGGCCTTGAAGAGGTCTTTGCTCTCCTGATCGGGTTCGGCCCAGTGAGTCACAATCTGCGGGGTCAGCGACGAGGTGGCCCAGGTGTCCATGATGTCCTTTTCGGCCGTGAAGCCGCCAGGTACATCGCGCTGGTCTTCGCTGTAGCCGGCCGGCACATCGTTGGTCGGATCGATCGGCAGCTGGTCTTCGCTCGGGGTAATCGGATGGTCGTAATCCGGCTCACCGTCGGCCTTGACCGGGTACCACAGCGGGAACGGTACGCCGAAGAAGCGCTGGCGCGAGATGAGCCAGTCACCGTTCAGGCCGTTGACCCAGTTCTCGTAGCGCACGCGCATGAAGTCGGGGTGGAACTGAAGTTCCTTGCCACGCTCAAGAAGCTCGGCGCGCAGCTTCATGTCGGTGCCGCCGTTCTTCAGGTACCACTGGCGCGAAGTGACGATTTCGAGCGGCTTGTCGCCCTTCTCGTAGAAGTTCGTCATACGCTTGGTGGGTTTCGGCTCGCCGTCAAGGTCGCCGGATTCGCGCAGATGCTCGACGATGATCTTGCGGGCCGAGAAGGTGGTCTTGCCTTCGGTTTCCTCGAAGATAGCCTTGCCGCCTTCGTCGGTGATCCAGTCAGGCACGCTCATGATGATGCGGCCGTTGCGCTGGATGATCGGGCGGGTCGGCAGGTTCAGGTCGCGCCACCACTCGATATCGGTCTGGTCGCCGAAGGTGCAGCACATCGCGATGCCGGCGCCCTTGTCCATCTCCGCGGCCGGGTGCGCCAGAATCGGCACCTTCACCTTGAACAGCGGGGAGTAGACGTACTGACCGAAGTACTTCTTGTAGCGCTCGTCGTCAGGGTTGGCAATCAACGCGCCGCAGGCGGCCAACAGCTCTGGACGTGTGGTCTCGATGTAAATCGGGGTGCCGTCCTCAAAGCGGAAGGCAACGCGGTGGTAGAAGCCATCGTATTCGCGGCTTTCCAGCTCGGCCTGGGCCACGGCGGTCTGGAAAGTGACGTCCCAGAGGCCGGGTGCGTCCTTCTGATAGACCTCGCCGCGTTCCAGATTGCGCAGGAACGCCTTCTGTGCCACGCGCTGCGGGTGCTCGCCGATGGTGTGGTAGGTCTGGCGCCAGTCGATGGACATGCCGAGCGAACGCCACAGTGCCTCGAACTGCTTCTCATCTTGTGCAGTGAGCTTCTCGCACAGCTCCACGAAGTTCTTGCGGCTGATCGGAACCTGATCGCGTGCGTCGAGTTTCTTACCCTGTGTGCCCTCAAACGGCGGCTTGAAATCAGGGTCATATTTAAGCGACGTATCGACGCGCACGCCGTAATAGTTCTGCACGCGGCGTTCGGTGGGCAGGCCGTTGTCGTCCCAGCCCATCGGGTAGAAGACGTGCTTGCCCTTCATACGCTCGTAACGGGCGATGACGTCGGTATGGGTGTAGGAGAACACGTGGCCGACGTGCAGGCTGCCCGAAACGGTGGGCGGCGGGGTATCGATGGAGTAGACGGCCTTGCGGTCGGGAGCTCCATTGCCGTCACGCGGAATCTCGAATTCGTAGGTGCCGTCGTTGTCCCATTCGGTGCGCCATTTGTCTTCCAGGCCGTCGACGCCGACCCTGTCGGGAAGGGGCGAAAGGCTTGCATTGATAGTGGTTTTGTCCTGATCAGTCATAACGTCCAATTTTAGAAAGGAATGGTGACATAGGCGCGGCGTCGGTTGGCAGGTGAACGTCAAGACGTGAGAAGCGGTCTATTCCGCTTTTGATTTCTAGAAAACGGACACTTAACCAGGGAAATGAGACCTACGATGGTGTGCCATCTATAGGTAGGACTTATTTCGTCCTCACGTCGCGTAGCGGCAGCAGTTCGTCGGTCATGTTCTTGGGGTATCCGGCAATATTGTTGTTCGCGGCGACCATGCTACTTTCGGTGTAGAACCAAGCGCTGCCGGCATCGGCGCTCACGGTTTTCGCGTAGGCGCGCAGATTCTGCTGGTAATCGACGTCGTTGGTCGAGGCCAGGGCATTGCGATAGTCCTGCTGGGCTTGGCTGTTTTGGTAGCCGAACCTGCCGTTGGCGAAGGCTCCCAGATCATTCGACCCTTGCATGGCGACGATGGCCATCTTGTAATCGTTGTTGTTGAGCCGTTGTGCGAGCGTATCATCATCGACCACTTGCATGACGAGATGAAGCTGGGTGGTCTTGAACTGGTCAAGTACCTGCTGGCCGAGCGCCGCGTATTCGGTAGGCACCAGGAAGGTGATATCCCCGAAATATCCCGGACGCGTCGCCCAGTAGTTCAGGTCATTCTTGCCTGCATCAAGATTGTGGGGGAATATCGCGGAAAGATCGTCGTATCCGGGTTCCAGTGGGCTGATCGGCCCGTTGAGCACCGAAGCGGCGTTGGGCTGTTGCTTGGTGATTGCCGCATTGTCAAGAATGTAGCGGACGGCCGAGCGGGCGCGTTCGTCGGAGAAGATTGAATCGGAAGTGTTGTTGAGCGCAAGAGTCAGTTTGGAAGTGGTTAATCCCTTTGAAACGCTGTATTTCTTGCTGCCTTTGAAGGCTTGCGGCGAATCGGAGGGGCGCAGCACGGCAAGTTGGATTTCGCTGTTTTTCATCGCGGTGTTAAGCGAATCTTCCGAATCGTAGTAGCGAATGGTCATCTGCGAACTGGCTGCCTGCTGCTTCCAGTAGAGTGGGTTGCGCGCGAAAACGATGGAATTGCCGGGTTCAAAACTGCGGACGGTGAATGGGCCGCTGCCACCGGCCTGTTTGTCGTAATTGATGTTGGCATTTTCGTCGTAGACGATGCCTGCGCGTGAGGAAAGCGCTCGCAGTAGCTGTGGATTCGGGCTGTTCAGTGCGATCTGTACGGTTGAGGTGTTGGGATTCTTGACGGATTTGAGGCCGGTGAGGTCTTGTGCACCAACGAAATTTTTCTCGATGATTTGTTGCAGCGAGTAGACCACATCGGCGGAATCAAGGGCGTCGCCGTTGGCAAAACGCATGTCGGGATTGAGCGTGAACGTGTAATTGAGACCGTCTTTGGAGACGTCCCAGCTTTTGGCGATGCCCGGGACGAGTTTGTTGTTCTGGTCGCGGTTCACCAGGGTTTCGTAGACGTTGCCGAGTAGCGCCTGATCGAGTTCTTTGCCTGCGGTGGTGCGGATGTCGAGCGATTGGGGAGCGGGGCTATCCAAGCCGACAGTGACTTCCGAACCGGAATGGAGCAACGTTGCGCTGTTCTGGCCGTAGTGGTTGTAATGTGCCCAGCCGACGCCTACAAAGGCGAACAATACTGCGGCAACACCAAGGAAGGCCAGCCCCCTTATTGGTCCACCTGAATGTTCTGCATGCCGTGACATGGAACAAAAGTCTACTAGCTGGTACTGAATGATTCCTGAAAATTGTGTGTCCGTTGCGATGCGTTCTCGTAGATGGATGGCGCCGCTTGTCGCTGAATCAGAGCGGATGGAAGGCGGAAGGGCAAGTGTCGTTCAACAGGCAGGATTCGCAATCGGGGTTGCGCGCAGTGCAGACGCTGCGGCCGAAGAGAATGAGTCGGTGGGAGAGGTCCGACCATTCTGCAGGCTCAAAATATTGCGTGATTTCCTTCTCGACCTTGACGGGGTCGGGGTGCTTGTTGCGCCAATCCGTACGCCAGCGGAGGCGACCGGTCACGCGGATGACGTGTGTGTCGACGGGGAAGCCGGGCACGTTGAACGCATCGCCCAAGACGACGTTCGCGGTTTTGCGGCCTACGCCCGAGAGCGTGGTGAGTTCTTCCATCGTCTGGGGCACCACGCCGTCGAAGTCGCGGACGATCTGCGCAGCCAGTTCGATGATATGGGCGGATTTCGTATGGTAAAAGCCGAGCGGATGGATGATGTCTTCGATACGCTCCGGGTTGGCCACTGCCAGTGTTTCCGGCGTGCCGTAGTCGCGGAACAGTTCGGGAGTGACGCTGTTGACCCGTACGTCCGTGGTCTGCGCGCTCAGCACGGTGGCGACGAGCAGATGGAACGGAGTTTCGTAATCGAGCGTGCACATCGCCTCGGGAAACATTTCGCACAGCACGTCGTATTCGGCGTGGATGCGTTTGCTGCGTTGCTCTTTGGTTTCCCTGGGCATGGCCTTCCGTTCCTTTGCTTACGTTGATGTCGCGTTATCGAAAACGCGACAAATCTTCTGCCCACTATAGGCACGGGGTTTCCGGTTGTCACTCGGTTTGCGTTGGCTGCATAATCAGCGGCATGTCGATTCGTAATTCTTTCTCAGATCGATTACAAGCCGAGTCTGATAATGCGGAAGCCGATTGCAAACGTTGTGCGGGCAAGGTTTGGATGTAGTTATTGTCGTATTGCCTCAGCGACGATTCTGTTTCAACACTTGGGCGTTTGTCGTTCGTTTCGCCCAGAAATTTGACGTTGCCGATGGTTCAGAGATTGCCGGTATTGCTGGTATCGGCACTATCGTGTGCATCGGTGCCGTCGTTTCCCTCAGTGTTGGCATTGTTGTCGTCGTCCGGCGGATCGAAACGATAGCCGACGTTGCGCACGGTCCCGATCATATGTTCGTACTCGCCGCCAAGCTTGGCCCGCAGGCGTCGCACATGCACGTCGACCGTTCGCGTGCCGCCGTAATAGTCGTAGCCCCACACTTCCTGCAGCAACTGGGCACGAGTGAATACGCGGTGTGGATGCTGCACGAGATATTTCAGCAGTTCGAATTCCTTGTAGGCCAAGTTGACCGGTTCGCCGTTGAGGCTGGCCGTATAACCCTTCGTGTCCACCACCAGATCGCCGGAACGGATCTGCCCGTCCTCGCGATAATTATCCTGCTCCACCGAAGTGCGAGAAACGGTCGGAGCGGCTTGGCGGCGCTCGCACACCAGGCGAAGCCGGCCTTCCACCTCGGCAGGGGAGGCATTGCTGACCACAACGTCGGTCACGCCCCACTGGAAGTTGATGGCGGTGAAGCCGCCTTCCGTGATGATGGGAATGATTGGAATGGAAAGCCCGGAGGCGTGAATCAGGTTGCACAGCGTCTTGGCGTTGGCGAGGTCGTCGCGCGCGTCAAGGAAAAGAATGGTGTTTTCGGGAAGTTTCACGAGGCTTGCGGCGTCCATCGGCAGCACGCGCACACGATAGGAGAGCAGCGCGAGGCTTGGCAGCACGCTGGCCGGATTGGGCGCCATTGTCATCAACGTCAAATCGGTCATTGAGCCCTCCCTCCCAATCGCGTCCCCTGCGGATTGCGCGGGGCCTTGCCATTTGGCGAATCCGGGTTTGCGCATAGCGCGGCGCCGTATGCACGACGTCATTGGGGTTCTGCGATTGTTTTTATTGTACCTGCTGGTTGTGGACACTGGCAGCTACCATATTTCTTATAGAAAACCTTGTTTGTGTCGGCTGTGTTACGCCGGAGTTTCCGCGGTTTTATAGGATGCTCGGCAGGTAGACAACAAGGTTTTGAATGACGGTATTTTCGTGCCTAAAATGGCATGGAAGCGAGTGACGTGAGACGGAACGGGGTTACGGATGGCTGCTGCGGCGAATGGCGAGAGTATGCGGAGTGAGGACACGACGAATTCTGCTGGTGTTTCTCGTGACGTCAAGGATGCCGAAACCGCTGCATCTGCTTCAAAATCTGCAGGTCCCGTCCGTTCCGCAAAATCCTTGGTGAAGCTTGAAGTTGTGGTCTACGCCATTATCGTGGTGATGCTTGCGGTGTCGTGCCTTGTGGATGGTCAAGTACAGCTTACGGTTGCAGAACTTATCGCGCAGATGCTGGTGTTCGGCATCATCTTCTGGCCTATGCGAGGCTCGATTGTCGACCGAATCGTCGGCGTCATCGGTGGCGAGCTGATGATTGGTGGCACACAGATGGCGCTCCTGGACCTCCTTCCCAGAACCGGCGAAAGCAACGGCATTCATCGAGCACGTATCGGTCGATTCGATGAGGTTGCTAGCAGCAGTTTGCTTCGTGCCTGCACGCTTTGGACAAGTGCGTTGTTGGTGGTGCTTGCCGCCTTCGTTATTTTGGGGTTCCTTCACCAGATGCTGCGCCGCGAGCGGACGAATATGGTGCTTTCGCTTTCGCAGAGCCTCATGGTTAATGTCGCCGTGGTCGCTACCTCCGGGTGGGTGTTCCTTCCGGTGCTATTGCGCTATTTCTCGGGACATTTGAAAGGCACGAAGGTTGCTGGTGCGGCTCAGATTGGTATCGTAGCGATTGTCGT
The DNA here is from genome assembly GCF_029392815.1 of Bifidobacterium sp. ESL0682. Taxonomy (GTDB): domain Bacteria; phylum Actinomycetota; class Actinomycetes; order Actinomycetales; family Bifidobacteriaceae; genus Bifidobacterium. The sequence goes on from NZ_CP113942.1 coordinate 342,570, forward strand.
CATCGTTGCTTTGGCTCTGTTGGCGGCGTTGGCGTGTGCCTCCGTGCGCTGGTGGCAGGACTACGAGACGGCGGATCAGCCCGACCGTAGCGAGGTCGTTCCACATTGGGATATCGATGAGCGTCGACGCTACTCATGGATTGGCATCGGTTTCGCGCCGATTATGTACGGCGGTTTCGTCGTGTTCCTTGCGGTGGTTGCGCTGCTCGTTTTCGTCGGCTGACGGTTATTGTTATCGTTACCAAGCGATGATGCCGAGGTGCTCCAGTAAGGTTTTCAATCCGATGAGGATGAGGACGATACCGCCGATGATTTGGGCGGTCTGCTGCCAGTGCACACCGATGGAATGGCCCAAGTAAAGACCGGCGACGGAGAAGGCGCCTGTGATGACGCCGATGATGACGGCCGCAACCCAGATGTTCAGCGGCATAAACTGGAAGCTCACGCCGACGGCGAAGGCATCGATACTGCAGGCGACGGCCAACGGCGCCATGTGACGCCAATCGAATTGTGCGGTTTCTTTCGCATCTTCCTCGGGCTCACCAAACGCTTCACGGATCATGTTGCCGCCGATTAATGCAAGTAACCCGAAAATAATCCAATGGTCGACCGCCTCAACGTAACGGCCGAACAACGAGGCGAAGAAATACCCCAGAATAGGGAAGAGTGCTTGGAATCCGCCAAACCAGAGCGCGGTTTTGACGGCGTTGATTGGCCTGACATGTTTGGTAGCCAGCCCTTTGCCGATGGCGATGGCGAAGGCGTCCATCGAGACGGACACCGCGATAAGCAGGATTTCGATGATCATAAGCTTGCGTTTGCACTTTCGTGTTCATACGCAGCGCCTGCGTTGATAACGATGAGCCGATGGGCTATCGTCGCATGGCACATGCGAATGGGCCTCGACGGTTGCCCGCCTGCGCCTTGTGTTTTCGGCATTGAGAACTGCCGGTAACTCCTTACTGTTCCGGCTTTGAATTCCCGATGTGAATACCGTTCGCATGCCACAATTACTATTTTCTATTACATTATAACGTCATGGTTTTGACCCCGGGGAACGTCTCGTATTGCTGTCGGATGTCGTTCCAAATGAAAGCGCGTACATCAAGAATCTGCACTATCTTCTTTGACAAATAAATGTTTCACATATATATTTATTGATGAAAGCGCAATCATACTAGCTGAAAGGCTCAAAGATGAGTAATTATAAATTAGCGCTCCGTTTAATCGCGGGGATTTCAGGTGTTGCCATGCTTGTTCCGATGGCGGCTTGCGGCGGTTCCTCAAGCGCCAAAAGCAACGCTGGCAGTGTTTCCGTTGCCTGCTCGCAGCAGGAAGATTTCTGCCAGGCTATGACCCGTGCGTTCTCCAAGGAAACCGGTATCAAGACAACGTATGTTCGTCTCGGCGCAGGTGAGGTGCTCGCCAGGCTCGCGACCAATCCTGGCGAGTTCGATGTATGGGCCGGTGGTCAGGCCGAGAACCATCTGCTGGCACAAGACAAGGGCTGGATCGAAAACTACAAGTCCTCCGCAGCATCGAATTATCCCACCGATTACAAGGATCCATCAGGCTCTTGGACTGGTTTCTACACCGATTCGATTGCGTTCTGCTCCAGCAAGTCCGAACTCAAGAAGAAGAACCTGAAGGCCCCTACTTCCTGGAATGATTTGCTCTCGCCGACGCTGAAGAAGAGTGTTGGTATGCCGCACCCCGCAACGGCAGGTGTCGGTTACATGGCCATGTATACGCAAGCGGTGTTGCACAACGGCGATGAGCAGCAGTCCGTTAACTATTTCAAGCAGCTCAACCCGAACGTGATGCAGTATTCGAAGTCCGCGGCGACCGGAACCGAGCAGGCTGGACGTGGTGAGGTCACCGTTGCCATCGCCTTGGACTCCGATTGCGAGAAGGCCATCCAAGCTGGATACAGCGATTTGGTGACCACTTATCCGAAGGAAGGAACCGGCTATGAGGTCGGTGCCGTCTCCGTGCTGAAGAACGCTCACAACAAGGACAATGCCAAGAAGTTCACTGATTGGATCCTCGGCACCAAGGCGCAGAACCTTTACGCTGGTGTTCCTTCGTTCGCTGCTCCGACGAATCCGAAGGCGACCATCGGCAAGAACGTGCCCAATCAGAACAAGGTCAAGAAGGTCAAGTGGGATATGCGCAAGGCCGCCGACTCCCGCGACACTTTCATCAAGGCTTTCGAGAGTGAAGTCTCCTCTTCCAAGGATGCCAAGTGATCGTTGCTCATTTGAAATTTGTCAATATTGATGAGGAGATAGAATGAGTTCGGCTTCCTCGGTTTCGATTTCTAAAAACAAAAGTAAGGGACGGCGGCGTGGGCCTCGCAAGAGTCTCTCCGTATGGATTGTCCTCGCAATCGTCGTTGTCGCGCTGATACTGCTGCTTGGTCTGCCGGTATTCAAGCTGCTTCAAGCAGGGTTCAGCGCCCAGGGTCGCGTCGCCATCAAGCAATCATTCACCACAGATATCGATACGTTTGTGCATAGCATCGTATTGGGCCTGTTGGTTGGCGTATTTGGCACATTTATCGGTTTTGTGTGCGCTTGGGTGCAGACGTTCGTCAAGTTCCCTGGCAAGAAAGTTCTGCATTGGGTAACTTTGCTGCCTACGATTTCGCCACCGTTTGCAGCGGCGACGGCCATCATCACCCTGTTCGGCAAGAGGGGAATCATCACCAACGGTCTGTTGCATCTTGAGACCAACATCTATGGCCTGCCGGGCCTGTTGATGGTGCTTACCATGACGTTCACGCCTGTGGCCTACCTCAATATCAAGGGCATGTTCGAAAATCTCGATCCGTCCCTGTTCGAGGCGGCTTCGAGCTTGGGTTCCTCGCCATGGCACACGTTGATTCATGTGACCATCCCGATGGTGCTGCCTGCAATGCTTTCGTCGTTCCTGGTGCTCTTCGTTGAGGGCATTGCCGATCTGGCCAACCCGTTGGTCATCGGCGGCGATTACCGCGTGCTTGCCAGCCAGATTTACTTTGCTGTCGCTGGTTCGGGTGACGTTGCCACAGCGGCCGGTATCTCTCTGGTGCTGTTGCTGCCAGCGCTGACGGTCTTCCTGATTCAGAAGTATTGGACCGACAAGAAATCCGTCGTCACTGTCACTGGTAAGCCGACGGGCGCTATCAAGCCGGTCAAGTCGCCGACCGTGGTGGTCCCGATGATGCTCGTTTCCCTGTTGTGGCTGCTGTTGGTCGCGACCATCTACCTGACCTTGCTGGTCGGTGGATTCGTCAAGATTCTCGGAGTCGACAACACGTGGACTTGGGAGCATTTCGATTTCATTCAACGGCTTGGCTCCGACGCGGTCGCCACCACATTGCTGATGACGCTCGTTGCGGCTCCATTGGCGGCGCTTCTGGCACTGGCCATTGCGTGGTTGGTGGTTCGCCATCTTCCTCGGTTCGGTGGAGTGCTTGACCTCTGGGGTATGCTCGGCGTGGCCGTTCCTGGCACCGTGCTCGGCCTGGGCTTCGCGCTGGTCTATTCGCAGCCCATCACCGTTTTCGGAGTGGATATTCTCCCGCCGCTTGCAGGCGGATTGGCAGTCGGCGGCGGCGCAATAGCCATTGTCATGGTCTTCATCGCCCGTGGCGATCCGACTGGTCAGCAGTCCTTCATCGCGGCATTCAAGCAGATCAATCCTGAAGTTGAGGAAGCGGCTGTATCTCTGGGCGCCGACCCACTGACGACAGTCCGCAAGGTCACGTTGCCACTGATGTCGTCTGCAGTGGTCACTGCGGTCACTTACGCGATTACCAAATCGATGACGACGATCACCGCAATCATCTTCATCACCACACCGCAGACCAAGGTCATGACCTCCCAGATTCTGGATGAGGTCGATGCAGGTCGATTCGGCAACGCATTCGCCTATTCGAGCTTGCTGATTGTTCTGGTGCTCATCATTCTGGGCATCTCGAACCTTCTGCTTCGCCAGCTCAATCGTTCAAAGGGATGAAATCTACAATGTCAGAAGAATCAACAACAAAAGGCACCGTTGCCGGCGCGCTCACGCTGCGCAACATCAGCAAGGTCTATCCGGGCAAGAAAGGTGATTTCACCGCGGTTCAAGGCACGAGTCTTGACATTGCGCCTGGCACGTTCGTCACCCTTCTGGGCCCTTCGGGCTGCGGAAAGACCACTACGTTGCGCATGATCGCAGGCTTCGAACAGCCTACCGATGGCGACATCCTGGTGGACGGCAAGAGCATCCTCGATGTGACTGCCGACAAGCGGCCGATGTCGATGGTGTTCCAGTCCTACGCGCTGTTCCCGCACCTTACGGTGAGCGGCAATGTGGAATTCGGTCTGAAGCTCAAGAAGATGAGCAAGGCCGAATGCAAGCAGAGGGCCGATGCCGCCTTGAAGATGATGGGCATCGAGGAGTATGCCGATCGCTATCCGAACCAGCTTTCCGGCGGCCAGCAGCAGCGTGTGGCTTTGGCCCGTGCGCTCGTGATGGAGCCGAAAATCATCCTTTTCGACGAGCCTCTTTCCAATTTGGATGCGCGCCTGAGAGTCAAGATGCGCGGCGAAATTCGCCAGTTGCAGCAGAAGCTTGGCATCACCGCCATCTTCGTGACCCATGACCAGTCCGAAGCGTTGACCATGGCCGATGTCATCGTCGTGATGAGCGCCGGCAAGGTTGAGCAGGTGGGCACTCCTTGGGAGATTTACCATAGGCCGGTCAACAAGTTCGTCGCTTCCTTCCTGGGAACTGACAACTTCCTCAAGGGCAAGGTTGCGCAAGTGGTCTCGCACAACGAGAAGGACGATTCATACCTGCTCGATACCGATTTGGGCCAGCTCAGCGTTCGGGGTGTTTCCGGACTTACTGTGGGCCAGCCGGTAAGTATCCTGATTCGTGCCGAGAACCTCACCGTCCACGACCAGTCGGTCGGGGCTCATCTGGAGATTCCGGCCACCATCGCCTCTTCCGCGTTCGATGGGGAGGCTGTGCACTATGAGCTGGATTCCAAGGTCGGCCATCTGACCGGTAGTGCTCCGGGTGTCTCCACACCTCTGCACAATAACGATTCCGTGGTGTGCGCGGTGGATGAGGAAGGACTATGGGCTGTTCCCGAAAGTGCGGGTGCTGAAGACTGATGCGTCGTTTTTTTGATAGGGCCGATACGAAGTGGAGAAGACTGGATGGGGCCATCCATCTTTACGCCTTGCCTGAACCTCATGAAGAGGTGACGGAAACGGCGAGGATGGAAGACCGCGCTCTGGCCGATATCGCAGGTCTGGCGGTTCAGCCGACGGACTATCTGCACATGACACTGCAACGTTTCGACCTGTATCGTGACGAGATTAGTGATGAGCAATGGAACCAACTCGATGAGGAACTTACCGCCCGAATCAGTGCGTTGAACGCTTTCGATGTTGCATTCAACAAGCCGCAGGTTCGGCAGGCTGCCATCGAGGTGGTCGGTAAGGACGGCGTTGAATGGCAGAAACTGGTGGATGCCATCAGGGATGCCTTCAGCGCTAGCGGGTTGGGCGATTCGCTTACCGATCAGCCGTTCGGCCCGCATTACACCCTTGCCTATTGCTCCAGTGACACCGACGAGCAGACCGATGAGAAAGTCCGGAAGATTCTGGATGAGGTATCGGTTGAAACGACGATGCACGTGAGCCGGGCTTGGATGGTTGCAGTCGATCAGTCGCCGCAGGAAGGTGTGTTCCGTTTCAAGAAAATGAAAGAATGGCACCTTGGCGTAAAATAGGGTTATCCATTCCTCGAGACCAGTAAGGGAGAGGCCATGCAGCAGCGCAAGCGTCGTGTGAGTATGACAGATGTTGCGCGTCTGGCGAAGGTCTCTCCCGCTACCGTCTCTAGGGTGTTGAACGATACCACGAATGTGAGCGAAGAGGCTCGTTCCGCTGTGCTGAAGGCCGCGGATTCATTGGGTTACGTGCGCAATCTTGGTGCGGTTTCGCTTGCAACCACTCAGACCATGACCATTGGGCTGCTCATTCGCGATTTGGGCAACCACTTCTATGGTGCTGTGGCTTCGCATGTTCGTAATCAGGCGGCAAAGGCCGGTTTCGACCTGCTTATCGTTTCTTGCGCGGACAATCTGGAAAGTCAGATGCGTGCAGTTCGTTGTCTCTTGGGCCATAGCGTGGGCGGCATCATCATTTCCTCAGGTCGCGTGGCGGCATCGGTCGCCGAATACGCGGCGAAATTCGTGCCCACCATCGCTTTGGCTACGGGTCTTGACTTGCCGAGTTTGAGTTCAGTACGCATTGATCCTCAATCCGAATGCGACTTGGCGCAACAGGTGGTTGAGCACGGGCACACCTGCATTGCCGTGACCGCCTCCACCAGTGAGCTTACTTCGGCGTTGCACGCGAGGACGGCGAATTTCCTGACACAGCTGGTCATCTCGGGTGCGCAGACTCACATCATGTCGATTCAGTCGGATTTGGGGAAACCCCTTTATCGTGCGGTCGATGAGGCCATTGATGCTGGTGCGACGGCGATTATGGCTGGTAATGACGCTATTGCATTGGCTATTCTTGAATACCTTGACACCATCGGACTACGCTGTCCGGAAGATATATCGGTCACCGGTTTCGACGGTATGGGAGCGTATCGCTCTCCGCTGCTGGGACTGACGACTGTGGAGCAACCTGTCGCCAAATTGGCGGAATCGGCCGTGGACATGATTTGCCAGAAGATTCTGGATGAATCGCAGGCGACCAGTCAGACGCTTATCCAGGGGCGTTATATAGCTGGACGCACCCTTGGAATGAAGAAGGGCTGATGTGTTTAGCAGTCTTTGCAGCTAGAAACTAAAAACGAAAAAAGGGACCGGAATCAATCCGTGTCCCTTTTCTGCATAGTTAGCGATGGTTATGAATCAGTGATATCTCAATGACTCATGCCAGCGCTTAGCCTAGTACGATCTCACTTCTTGGAAGCTGCGAGGCGCTCGCGAGCGGCCACGATCTGCTTCTCGGCCTCTTCGGCGCCGGTCCAGTAATCGCCGGGCATGACTTCCTTGCCGGGCTCCAGAGCCTTGTACTGCTCGAAGAAGTGCTTGATTTCGGCCTTGTGATAGTCGTTGACGTCGTCGACATCCTTGATGTCGTCGAAACGCACGTCAGCAGGCACGCACAGCACCTTGTCGTCGCCGCCCTCTTCGTCTTCCATGTGGTAGAGCGCCACGGCGCGGCACTTGATCTCGCAGCCGGGGAAGACCGAGTTCGGAATCATGACGAGTGCATCGAGCGGATCGCCGTCCTCGCCCAGGGTGTCCTCGATGTAGCCATAGTCATCCGGATAGCCCATCGCGGTGAAGAGGGTACGGTCGAGCTTGATGCGGCCGGTCTCTTCGTCCATCTCATACTTGTTCTTTGATCCGCGCGGGATTTCAACGAGGACATTGAATGTTTCTGCCATGTTTGCTCCTTTTGAACGTGCTTGCGTACGTTGTTTGTACGATTTTGTTACCTTCCCAATTCTAGCGCAGATACTCGCCGTAATGCCCGTCTGCTTCATCCGGGCATGGGTGATGGCCTATCGCTGAACTGTTGCTATTCCGACGTAACTCCGGCAATGCTGAAAATATAGGCCGGGCGTTCGATGGGGTCGAGGGTGACTTTGTTGTTGCTTGACCACGTGAAGCTGCCGCCGCCAAGCTCGTCGTGGACATCGAAGGTGTGGTCGCGAGGAAGCCCCAGTAAGGCCGGGTCGAAATTGACCTCCGAGGTGTGGGCTGCCTTGCAATCGAGATTCACCACAACGATAAGGGTGTCGTCGGGAGTGGTTTCTTTCATGTCGTCAGTGGCGTCGTTGGTTTGGTTCGCCGCGCCGGTGTTGCTGCTTGCGTCCGGCAGTTCGGTGTTTTTACTTTGCGCATTGTCGTTGGCGTTGTCACTGTCACCGTCAATTTTCCCGCTATCTTTGGGTACGAATTCGATGCAGGAGTCTGCTGGAATATGACGGGCGAAGGCGACGACATTCGGGTCGCTCGTCCAGAGCATCACCAAATCGTGATAGCTGCGGCATGCAGGGTGGTCGCGTCGAATGTGGTTGAGGTCGGCGAGCAGTGTGGCGATGCCGTATTCTTCAGCTTCGTTCCAATCGCGGACCTTGATTTCGTATTTCTCATTGTCGGCCTGTTCTTCGCGGCCCTCTTGCTGACGGTTCTCCACCAGTTCGTAGCCGTTGTAGATGCCCCACGAAGGTGAACCCATGGCTGCAAGCACCGCGCGAACCTTGTGGCCTTCTGGGCCATTGTCGCGCAGATAGTCGGTGAGGATATCGGGTGTGGTGGGCCAGAACGTGTTGTGCTGGTAGTAAGCCTCGTCGCTGTTGGTGGTCTGCAGGTATTCGGTCACTTCATCCTTGGTGTTGCGCCAGGGGAAATAACTGTGCGACTGAGTGAAGCCAGCCAAGCTCAACGAGCGCATAATGGCCGGACGGGTGAAGGCTTCGGCGAGGAAGAGGATTTCGGGGTGCTTGCGCTGCACTGCCTCGATGACGTCCTGCCAGAAGCGTACCGGCTTGGTGTGCGGGTTGTCGATGCGGAATATCGTGACGCCCGCCTCGATCCAAAGGTCCATGATGCGTTCGGTTTCGCGCTCGATGCCAGGCATATCGATGTTGAAATCGATGGGATAGATGTCCTGATACTTCTTCGGCGGGTTCTCGGCGAACGCGATGGTGCCGTCCGGCTTGTGGCGGAACCAATTCGGATGTTCTTTGACCCACGGGTGGTCGGGCGAGCACTGTAGCGCGAAATCAAGCGCAATTTCCAGTCCTAGTTTGTGTGCGTGGGCGCAGAAAGCCTTGAAGTCGTCCATCGTGCCCAGCAATGGGTCAACCGTGTCGTGCCCGCCCAGCGACGAGCCGATGCCGAAGGGAGAGCCGGGGTCATCTGGCCCTGCGACCAAAGCGTTGTTGCGTCCCTTGCGGTTGGTGACGCCGATGGGAAAAATCGGTGGCAGATAGACCACATCGAATCCCTCGGCTTTGGCTCGGTCAAGTCCGGACAGTGAAGTTTTGAGCGTTCCTTGGGTGATTTCGCCGGTTTGCGGGTCGCGCGTGGCTCCTTCCGAACGCGGGAAGAACTGATACCAAGCGGTAAAGCTTGATCCGGGTCGTTCGACCTTGAAGCGTTGCGGGGCGCTCAGAGTAAGACCGTCCCGGAGCGGATTGGAATGGTGCAATTCCGCGATGGCAGGATTGTCGGCGGCGGCAAGCCGTTCTTTGGTGTTCAATGTATTGTCGGCAAGTTGCTGGGACGCTTTTCTTAAGGTGTCTCGTCCGGTTTCATCAAGTTTGGCGTCTTCGTGTTCTGCCCAGCGTGCAAGCAGCTGAGAGCCGGAGATCAATGCGTTTTCGGCATCGTCATTGACCTCGACCTTGATTCGAGCGTCTGACAGCCATGAGGCATACACGTCCTCCCAGCCTTCGAGCGTGACCGTCCATTCGCCGAGTTGCCTCTGAATGACGGCGAAATCCTTGTTCCAGGGCTTGATATTGCTGGAATGGCCGGCAGTGAGTTCGGCTTTCCACAGGTCGAGGCCAGGGTTGATACAGGTCATCGGAATCCGTTGCCTGATTTCACCATGCGGGTCGCGCAGAATTGCTGTGGCGCCTGTATGGCTACGCCCCTCTATGAAGATTTGCGCGGTGACGGTGAACGTCTCGCCGAGTTCGATGCGAGCCGGGAAGATTCCATGTTCGGTGCTCGGAGTGATCGACATGATGACCACTCGTCCGAATTGGTGAGGCGCGGATACGGGGATGCTGGGCGTGGCCGGCTCGCTGAACTTCTGCTTGATTGTATTGGCTGCCATTTTGCTCCCACCTTGTCGTTATCGACGTTGATGAATCGTTCCGTATTGTTCATTGTAAAGGCAGGTTTGATAGCTTTCGCCGTTTTTGGTCTGAATAATAAAATTTGTGCATAAGTATTTTGTTGCATTACGGTACGGTTGATAATCATGTGGATGAATCGGGCAAAGATGACCTGAAAACGGCGAAATGTGGATAGTAAAAATCGAGTTATCCACAACACGCCGAGCCCTCGAGCATTTGACCACAGTACCTGAAATTGACCCGGAAGTTCGCGGATTTATGCAACCATGGCATGTATCGGGTCATGAACACAGAAGCGAGAAGAACAATGAGTGATGAGATGGAATCGGAGTTAACCTCTGATGAACATGGTGGGAAAGATACGCCACCTCCTGCTGAAGCGGATGTCCAAACGGTTTTGCCAAACGTTGGTGGTGACGAGTCAAGCGAGCATGATGTTGTTTCCGATGCTGACGTACAGCCATTTTGGAAGCGGCGAGTGGTGTGGATTGCTGCCATTGCAGTGGTCGTCGTCGCTGTGGCTGGTATTGCCGGCGCGGTGGTCTGGAGCGGTCATGCCAAGGATGAAGCGCTCGCAGACTGTCGACAATATACGGCGCAGGTTCGGAAGCTCAACAAAACATCCCTTGATAACAAGACCGTTGAGGCGACGAAGGTGGATAAGAACGGTGTCGCCGATGTCAACACATGGGAAGCACTGCAGAGAGATCAGAAGAAGCTAACCAATTTAACGCATAAAGGTGTGACTGTTTGTGATGCCACTTCTCGTAAGGTTGCTCAAAAGCAAGAGAGCGAGGCTAGTTCATCGCTGGAGTCGTTGAAGTCGGCGCGCAAAACCGTGGAAAATTCAGCGAAAGCGGTGTTGGCAAGCCGCGACGCGAAGGTCTTGAAAGATGTGCGTGACTCGCTGACCGCGAAGGTGGGGCAGGCGAAGCAACTGCTGGACTCATCGGCCGGCAACGTGGCCGACGAGAACACCCGCACCGTTCTGTCTCAGCAGATCGATGCGGCGAATGGGATGCTCGGCAACGGGCAGGCCAAGCTTACCGATCTCCAGCAGGCCGCCCAGTCGCTTGATGGCGCGGTGAGTGGTGCCAATGCGAGTGTGCAGGCCAAGACGGATGCCGATGCGCAGGTTGCGGCTCAGCAGGCTCAATCCATCCAGACAACCCAGTCGGGGCAGGTATCTTGGTCGCAGGGTTCACGTCAGAAAGCGCCGGCACAGTCCAGTCCGTCCCGGTCCTCTCAGCCGTCGCAGCAATATGCCTCTTCGGGCTCCGCTTCTTCCGGTTCCCGTGTCCCGAGCGGAGGTGCGGCTCCAGGTCCGCAGTCAAGCCAGCCTCAGCAATCTACAGGCAACTCAGGCTTTGATCTGTCGGGATCCATTAATCCCAATTGCGTTGCTGGGCATACAGGTGTTTGCCCGATTGGCTAAGTATTAAAAAATTTGTCGTGTCCCCCGCTGTTGATCTTGGCGGACAAGGGCGGGGGATGCGACTCCAATATCTGGAAGAGAGACCCCTGCGGGCTTCTCTTCCTCCATCCTACCGAATGGAGAGAAAATATATGAAACGTACAAAGGCAAGGGCCGTAGGCTTTAGCCGCCTCTTGGCCGGCGCGGTCGCCGGTCTGGCGGCCGTATCCATGCTTCTGCCGGGCGTGGCAAACGCTGATGGAGGCGCCGGTTCTGGTGGTTCTGGTACCGCAGGCAGTGGAACCGGAGAGGTCAAATGGACGTACCAGGACTCGTTTGGAACCCCGAGCGATGCGAACGTGACCAGCGTTCTCCAGGGCATGGGCATGCGAATGGAAGGGGCAGATGCTCCGGTCGCCATCAATCAGGCGACGAGCGGAGCGTTGAACGAATGCCAAGCACGTTACGGTGAGGCGCATCCCGGGCAGGAAGCACAGGCAAATTGTAGGCTTGTGTCCGTCGGAGCGATATATACCCCGTCGTTCGCAAACAGCTTCACTGGGCACCCGGCCGGTTTCACTTCAAGTCAATGGGCGGCGGCATGGAACAGCGAAACCCAAGGCAAGACTTACACCTACCAAGGTGCTAGCTATCAGACTAGGGATTTGTTCTCTGATGGAGTGACAAGCATCAATTCCCTTGTCGCCCGTGAGTCTGAAAAGAATGTTGCACTGATTGTAGTGGTTCTGAGCCGTGACGAGCCGCCGACGAACTACAGTCTCGGCCTGTCCACGAGTCAGCAGATGCCGGCAGGCGTCGTGGTCGGCTCCACGAGTCCGGTCCGTGACCTTATCCACGCCACCAACAACGGGTCTCCCATCATGGAGGACGTGAATGCCAACGTGACTCTTTATTACGGCGGTGAGGGCGACGGATATGTACCGGGAACTCATACCACGAAGACAGCGTCGATTCACAACAACGGTGATTCGTGGTCGCCGACATTCACCCCGGCTGACCTGGGTATGAGGCACTGGCAGGAGGGCTCCTACTGGTTCGATATAGCCGTGCCTAGGCAGGGAGGGATGAACGCCGACACTGGCCACATCGGCTATGCCGATGCCGCCGAGCGTTGGAGCGTGGCTGCTATGGCACCTTCAGCTCCCACGAAGTCCGTGCAGCAGGGAACGAGTACGGACGGTATGTCGAATACGACCGCCATCGAATCGGGCACCGGCCGGGGCGGCTATGAACTACATTTCAGGGACATCATCGCTCCCAACGGAGTCAATTACGACGTGACGGGTATGAAAGTCATGGATGCCACCGCGAATACGGATGTGTCAGGCCAGTTCTCGATGAATTGGGACCGGTCCGCCAACATGGTGAAGGCTGACCGTTCGAAGGACAAGGGTGAGATGCCTGCGGACCATATCTTCCGGTTTGAGTTCAGGGTGACGGTGCACCAGCCCAACGCGAACAAGGTGGGCGACACCGCCTCGGTCGCGTGGAACGCGCATCCCTTCGTAGACACCCCGCATTACGAGTTCCCGACACGTGGTCCGGATCCCGACAAGGCATGGACCACCGATCCCAACGAGGCCCTCGCTACGGCTGACCCGAATCACACCAACCAAGCGGGTAGCGACGGTCGGACGTTCGTCCCGGGCGACCGAGTCTCCAGCGTGGTCAACGGCACACTACCGAAGGATTTGATTGAGAACCTGAGCCAGTACAGCCTGACCGACGACTGGTCGGCCGCCTCCCGCTATGTGGATTTTCCGAACGGCAGCGCCAAGGTGTACGTGGACGGCATTGACCGTACCGCCGATTTCACCGTCGCCACCGTCGGGTCGAAGACCACGGCGACCGCGAAACCATCCATTCTTGCCAGCAGCGCCCATCAAGCGGCCGATCGTAAGGTCAAACTCGTGCTGGACGGCGCCTTCAAATCCTCTGTCACCGCAGCTGACGCAATCTCGATGACCAATTCCGGCGCCGAAAAATGGAACGGACAGATCTCCGCCACGAACACGCCTCCGGTGCTGGTACGTAGTCCCAACCCCGACAAGGCGTGGGTCAAGGACACCCCGGAGGCGTTGGCGACCAGCGACCGCAACCACACCAACGCCGTGGCCGCGGACGGCAAGACCTATGTGACCGGCGACGATGCCGTGGTGGTCGTCAACGGCATCCTTCCCAAGAATCTGGCCAAGGACCTCTCGCAGTATTCGGTTAGCGATGATTGGACTGGAGCCGCGCAGTACGCCGACTTCCCCAATGGCAGGGCCAGGGTTTACGTGGACGGCGTCGACCGCACTGCCGACTTCTCGGTTTCGACCACAGGCCATGTCACCACGGCTAGCGCGAAGCCGTCCATCCTCACCGGCAGCGGCAAGCAGACCAACGACCGCAAGGTCAAACTCGTGCTCACCGGCACCATGACCAAAGACGTGGACGCTCACACCGCGGCTACCATCGTCAACAAGGGTAGCGAACGGTGGAACGGCAAGACCGCCGCGACCAACGAGCCGCAGGTCCATATCTGGAGCCCCAATCCCGACAAGAGTTGGGTCAAGCTTGGCGCTAACGGCCGCTGGCAGACGGTCATCGACCCGTCGAGGTCCAACGCGACCGGTGCTGACAACCTGACGTTCCTTGACGGCGACCAGCTCGGCGCCGTCGTCAACCTGCCGATTACCAACCCGAAGTCGCTGGAATACGGCGTCAACAATCTGACCCTCACCGACGACTATGCGAAGGCCGACTACCTGGTCGACCCGCAGGCGCTCTCCAAGGTCCGCGTCTACATGGCCGCCGTCACCCGTTTTGACCAGTCCAGCGTGACGGGCATCAACGGCTCCGGCACCGACGTGACCGACAAGTTTGACATCACCCGGGCGGGCACAAGGATTACCGCGGCCGCGAAAACCGACTGGCTGGCACAGCTCTCCCGCCATGCCGGGCCCGTCCAGGTGACGATGCTGGTGCCGTTCACCGCTAACTACGCCAACGGCAAGGGCGCGAAACAGGTACGCGAGGACTTCCACAAAGCCCCCGGCGACGAACTCTCGTTCTGTACCAGCCCCGACGGCTCCGCCCTGCTCAACGCCGGGTCGATTACTGTCAATCGGCAGGGCAAGACCACGAACCTCCCCAAGGTCTGCGGCTACGTTCCGCCTACCAAAAAGGATGTTGTAGGCGAGGCATCACAGGGTGGCTCGCAGGAGAGTGTGGACGGCAAGGTCGTCTACCCCGGGCAGAAGGTCGAATACGATCTCGACACCCAACCGCATCTGCCGTCATCGCTTGCTTACACGGTCAAGACTGTCACGTTCACCGACAAATACGATCAGTACCTGAAGCCTGACAAGCAGACCCTCGAGCTCATGGACCTCAACACCGGCCGGATAATCCCCAAATCGAAATATGCCAACCGCTGGGACGACACGGCGCACCAGGTGGCTGTCAATGTCATCGATGCGGCGCTGATTGCGCAATGGCAGGCCGGCGGAGCCCCGCGCATCCAGGTGCGCTTCGAGGGCACCGTGGCCAAGGACGCCCCCACCGACCACAAGGTCAACAACCAGTGGGTGCTCATGCTCAACAACAGCCTGACGCCCAGCAATGAAGTGTTCAACATCCCGCCCAGCCTGAACCCCGCCAAACACGACTTCCAGAGCGCCCAGCAGGGCGACCCGACGGTTTCCATCGACGGCAAGACCCTGCTCAAGGGTGACACCGGCAACTACGTCATCGACCTCGATGCCACGCAGTCGAACATGGCCTACAAGGTCTGGAGACTTGGAGTAATCGACGATTTCGATGAGGAATACTTGAAGGTTGACCCCACCAGCGTCACTGTGACCGGCGACGACGGCAGAGACTATACCTCCGGATTCAATATCCAGGTGAGCGACGGTGTGCTTTATGCCTTCGCCAAGCGTGTCGACACATTCGTGCCTGCCACAGGCGAAACCGTGCATGGCAATCCGCAGCCTGCTGATCTCAAGGCCTACGCGTCCTTGGATACTTACCATCCTTTAACCGATCCTGCCATCAATCAGACGCTTCTGGGCCAGCACTACCACATCACGCTGCCCTACACGGTGCAGAAGGTCACCGACGGCTATGTGGTGAAAAACAAAGCCACGCAGGTCGAGAACGCTGTGCGAAAGGAGACCAACCAGGTGTCTAATCCGCTCAAACCAATCAATCCTGCAAAGGATGTGGTCGTGAAGGTGGGCGGAGAATCGGTCAACGGTTCCAGCATCTATCAGGGCAGCACCTTCCTTTATCGGCTTGATAGCTCGGTACTTCCTGCCAACCGTGCCTATCCTGCTGTCGATAAATGGAGCATTACCGACAAGCTTGACCCAGATTATGACGAATATACGGGCCAATGGGCAGTATATGCCACACGGAATTTATATGGCAGAGATGGCGGAGTGCTTGCGGAGCAAGGGCGCAGGATTGCCGGCAACGGATTCGACAGTGCTCAGCTTGGCAGTGATATGTTCACCTTGGAGGCGGCAAGTGATGGCACATTGAGCGTCATCGCCACGCCAGCCTACCGTGATTTGGTATCTGCTGACACCGCGCATGAGCAAGGTTGGTGTGCCTATCTGCAGGTCCGCAGGCTTAAAGCGACCGAGCGACATGAGAACCGGTTCACCGAGACCATGAATACCCATGTCAACGAGTCGAACATCGTGTGGACGCGCACGCCAGAGCTCACTCCCAGCCTGCATATCGAGAAATGGGACAAGGGCAGTGGCTGGTCTACCGGTGACCGGGACGAGCCTGATGACTCGTTGCTGATGGTGGGCGACACCGATATCGTCTTCACCGTCACCAACACCAGTAACAGCGAAGACGGCCACGGTGCGGTGTTTAGAGCCAAGGATCTGACAATCGCCGACACCACCATTTCGGGTGATGGTGCGATTGCGAGTCTGAAATATCCCGATGATTGGTCGACATTGGTGTTGAAGCCTGGCGATCATGTCGATGTCATCGGCACATTGAAGGACGCCACGCTGAAACATCGGGACCGCGCGAAGGTTACGGGTATACCGTTGGCCGAGTTGCCGACGGTGGACCGAAATCCTTGGGGAGAAAATTCTGTCAATGGCGTTGCCGAGCGAGACGCCCAAGGCCTTGTGATTGGGCTTCGTGAATCCGTACCGTCAACGGCGGCAGATGCGCCGGGTTCGGCCGAGACTATGTCAGATTCCGCAGGACCGGTGGACTCCAAAAACGGTACCGGCATCGCACCTTCGTCCGGATTGCAGAGGCGGGACAGTGCTGTCTGGCAAAATGTGAGGGCTTCACATCGAGGTAGTGAGGCCATAGGCGCGGAATCGTTTGCGCAAGGCAGCGGTGCACCAAGCGCCGAAATCGACGGCAAAGTCATGAGTGTCATGCAGCCTGTGGTCTCCAATCTAGATGATTGGAACGGGAGACGGGAAACGCAACCGGTAGGAATCGTGCCTTTGACAGGACAACCCTTGGTGAATACCGGATCATCCATTGTTTTGATGTTGCTTGTGGCCGGTGCGTTCTTCTTTGGTGCTCTTCTGCTGATGCTTCTGACTCAAAACAAGCATCGTCCACGGCATCGTTGACCGCAATCGTATGCCTGTTGTGGCAAGAAACGAAAGGATGAATCCAGATTGACGGGTCCAGTCAATGGATTGAGTCCCGAAGGTTCTTGCCAAAATAGCAGATATTGGGAATTCAGCAAGTATTCAGTAAATGTCCAAGAATGTTTCCTGAAAGTTGTTGCCTATCTTAGGCATTGTTGCAGTGATTGCCCATGAATGTGTTGTTTCATAAAAATATCTACGCAGAAAGCTTTAGAAGGATATTTGGAGTTGTTGCTTTGCTGCATAGACGAAGCGATGTACTTGAGCAATATGTGGGGAAGTCCCAAGTCACCGCTGTTCATATCGCTCGATGTGTATGTATCGAAATCTTCGAGCGAACAATAGCAAAACAGGAGTGTAATTATGAACGACAATATGAACAAGAATGATGCCACTCATACCGGTGCTGGCGCCCGTCAGGACGATACCGCCGCATTCAGCAGCGAACAGCCGACCACGCGTTTTGAACCAGATAATGGCTTTATGCAGTATCCGCCGGCTAACGGGGAGACTTTCTCTGCTAACGGTTCTACGGACCAATCTGGCCAGTCTGGTCTGCCGAACCAGCAGCCCAAGCGGCGCTTCAGCAAGATGTGGGGTGTAGTTATCGGCGTCGCTGTGGCATGCGGATTGGCCGGCGGAGCCATCGCTGGAGTGGCCACGGCGAAATCCGTCACTCCTTCGCATCCTCAGCAGATGCAGCGTGAGATGTCTGGCGGCCACAATGGTCAAAGCGGTCGTGGTGGCCGCGACGGAATGGGCCAGATGCCTGGTGCGGGTCAAGACGGGTCTGCAAAGGGCAACGGTCAACCGGGCCAAGGTGGATCAAGCCAGCCCAATGGTTCCGGGCAAGCTGATGGTTCCGGGCAAGCTGATGGTTCCGGTCAGAACGGCGGCATGGGTTCGCCGAATGACGGTGGTTCGTCGAACGGTCCCGATTCGCAGAATTCCGGTAACGGAAATCCTTCCGGCAAATCCGGTCAATCCGGCAACGGTCCATCTGCTACCAACCGAGGCAACGGTAATGGCATGAAAGACTCCGGAGCTGGCAAAACCGATGGCAGCGACACGGCCAATAACTCTGCCTACAAGGTTTCTGGTTCATCATTCGCTACATCGACCAGTGCACTGATCTAGGAGCGCTTCATATGACTTCGCGATGAAGTAGATCTTGGTATTCATACAGTGGCGGTCTCGACTTAGTCTGGGCCGTCACTGTGCTCAAATATCGATAACTGCTACAGGCCCAAGACGCACCGACATCACACAATCTTGCCAACCTTTCTCATCGACATCCTCTTGGAATAGGTACCTTCCTGTGCAGTAGACTAGTAATTGCCAGAAAAACCTAGCGGCCAATGATGGAAGGTAGGAATAATGGAACTCAAAGAGTGGGCCACGTTAGCCATATCGCTGGTCGCACTGTCCATATCGGTGGTAGTAGACTGGCGGCAATGGCGATGGCGGCCGCAAGCCGAGATATTTTTCAAGCACATTCCCAACGGCGACAACAAAACTCTGCCAAACTGCTCGCTTCTGAAAGAAAGCCGGAAGTTCGGGGAACCCATGCTGATCGGTTACATCATGAATTGTGGTGATGGAGAAGCATATCTGGCTGATTTGGATTTCGGAGGCTGTGTGGCCGCTCTGTACGAGCTAAGAAGGGGAAACGACTGGTCGCTTGTCGGATACGGCGAGGCTGCCAAGATAACGCATGAGCCGCTGAAACAATTTGTCGTCGTTTGGGATCTGCCCCACCAGGGAGAACAATTTGTAGGGGTGCACTGGACAGAACAGCCGACACGGTTGCATAGATGTCGGTACAAGCGCCTGCCGCTCCAAGAAATACCGAAACCGGTTGAGCATAGCCGGTCAAGAAGCCGTCGGTACCGTCTTCTCGAGAGTCTAAAGAACGCGCATGCTCATGCCATCTATCACAATCCGCCGAAAGATGGTTATTCCCAGATAATTGCCGAGGAATGGTCGCAGGAGGCACGTCAAGTTTGATGGTTAAGTCATTCTGATTCAGCATGCTTGCAATAAGCAAAGCTTTATATAGAAAAAGCCTCCGGCTTCATCAATATGAAACCGGAGGCATTGGTAGCGGGGTTAGGATTTGAACCTAAGACCTCTGGGTTATGAGCCCAGCGAGCTACCGAGCTGCTCCACCCCGCGACGGCTGTTTAAGACAGCAATAATCTAGATTACGGATAATGGCGGAAAAGTCAAATCTTCGGCGCGTTTTTTGCTATGAGGGCAGATTTGCGACCATAATAGGACTATGCCTATCAAGATTGCTAGCGGACTGCCGGCGCGCGAAATACTCGATTCGGAGCGGATTTTCGCCATCGAGAAGCCGGAAGCGGAGCAGCAGCGAATTCGTCCGCTCAAATTGGTCGTCTTGAATCTCATGCCCAAGAAAATCGAGACGGAAACGCAGCTGTTACGTCTGATTTCCAAGTCGCCGCTGCAGGTCGACATCGATTTCATGAAGACCTCGACCCATGAGTCCACCCATGTCAGCGCCGATCACCTACTCAAGTTTTACGAGAACTTCGACGCATTCAAAGACAATTACTACGACGGTCTGGTGGTCACGGGCGCTCCGGTTGAACATCTCGATTTCCAGCAGGTCGATTATTGGGATGAGCTCACGCAGATCCTCGATTGGGCGCAGACCCACGTTTTCTCCACGATGTACCTCTGCTGGGGAGCGATGGCCGGGCTCAACTATCGCTATGGAATCCGCAAGCAGAATTTCAGGGAAAAGCTTTTCGGCGTCTTCCCGCAATATCTGCAGGATGAGTACTGCTTCATCACCAACGGTTTCGACGAAATCTCGCTCCAGCCGCATTCGAGAGTGGCTGGTATCAACGAGGATGACGTTGCCGCCAACCCTGACCTGCAGGTGCTCACCTGGGGCCCGCAGGCTGGTTCCGGTCTCATCGCCGCCCGCGATTTCTCTGAGGTTTTTGTACTCGGCCATTGGGAGTACGGCAAGTACACGCTGCGCGACGAATACGAGCGCGACAAGGCCAAGGGACTGACGAACGTGCCCTTCCCGGCCAATTATTTCCCGCACGACGATCCGTCGCTGGAACCTCTCTTTTCATGGCGCGCACACGCCAATCTGCTGTGGCGCAACTGGCTCAACTGGGTCTACGAGACCACGCCTTACGACTTGAAGGAAGTGCCGAGACTTCGCGCAGAGAGGAAATTGGGGACTGACCGTTCCATTCGCCATGAGCCCGGCTCGCCGCGAGTGGATGGATTCAAGCCTGTGGAACAAGACGGTTACGGTCTTATTCCTGGCAAAGCTTGAAACGGCAAGGATTCCAGGACATTTGTAGGTCGCTGGACCTTTTATCCCCGCAAGGTTCTGCATACCTATATATCAAAGGTTGCGTTTGACGGTTCCAGAATGTTCCAGAATGTCCCAGAGTGATCTGTTCTACACGTTGCCATTAACCCATTTCAAGCCAGATTTGCTATATTTTGGCCACTATTCAATGGAAAAATAACAATATTTCGTATCATTTTTCAAAAAATGGACGAAACGCTAGATAAAAATATTTTTTCAAGAATCTTCCAGCGTTTTGTTGACAAAGAAATTTGTTGCAATCATTGGGTTTTCAACATCAAATTCCGAAAATCTGCAATATAAATTATCGTCTGAAATACCAAAAATCGTGATGAAATGTGTTCTAATTTACATTTCTCAAAAAAACGACGTACAATCGTCTGCGGCCGTTCGGAGTTGATCGCCATTTCGAAGCTCCGTGCTTCTATTTGGCTATTCTCTCTTCGACCACCAAAGTGAAATTGTTCCCACTACGCGCCATTTAGCGAAATGTAGCGGCTTCATTTCTTTTGGATGCAATAGACTGGTAAGCCTGAGATTAATCAGGGAGGGCATATGATCGAAGCTGTTGGCGCGAATATGTTGTTGGCGTCGGCGTCCGGTGCGGATTTGCCGGGTGTCAACGACTTCCTGCCTCCGGAGATTCTTTTCCAGGGCACCCCGTTCGCCATCAATCGCATCATCCTCATCCGCATTGTCGCTACGATTCTGCTGCTCATCATCTTGGGCATCACCGCAGCCCATGCCAAACTCATTCCCGGCCGTTGGCAGGGTCTTGTCGAAATGGGCATGGACTTCGTACGCAACAACGTGGTATACGAGACCATGGGCGAGTTGCGCGGCAAGCGTCATGTGCCGATGATTACCACTCTGTTCTTCACGATCTTCTTCTTCAATCTCTTCGGGGTCATCCCCGGAGCGAATATGGCTGCAACGGCCACGATCACCATGCCTTTGGTTTTCGCCATCTGGGTGCTGGTGCAGTACTGGATTACCGCGTGCCGCGAAAAAGGTCTCTGGGGCTACATTCGTGACGAATGCTTTACTCCCGGAGTGCCGTGGCCTGTCTACATTCTTCTGGCTCCGATTCAGCTGCTCGAGTTGGTCATCATCCGCCCGGCGTCGCTGACGATTCGACTGTTCGCCAACATGATTTCCGGCCACCTTACGGTAGCCACCTGCCTGGCGTTCGCACAGTTCTGGATGATTGAGTCGTCCAACAAGATGGTCGGTGTGCCGGTCGGCGCGGCGTGGTTCCTCGGCGGCATCGTGATGACACTGTTCGAAGTGTTCGTCGCCTTCCTGCAGGCCTATGTCTTCTCGATTCTCGCCACGGTCTATATCAACCTGAGCTATCCGGAGGCTGAATAGTCAACGACTGGCTTGGTCGAGACAACGCACGGTCTCGCTTGAAATGCGATACAGCGCGTAAACAATAAATTTTTACAATTGAACAAAGCAGTAACCAAAGTTGTACCGGTTTTTTTAAATGCCGACACGGCACTTGGAAAGGAAAACAAATGGATATCATCACTCTCGCAGCGGTTTCTGGCAACCTGAGCGTCATCGGCTACGGCCTGGCCACCCTCGGCCCTGGCCTCGGTCTCGGCATCCTCTTCGGCAAGGCCATGGAGTCCACGGCTCGTCAGCCCGAAGTCAGCGGCAAGATTCAGATGATCATGTTCATCGGCCTGGCACTGGTCGAGGTTCTCGGTCTGCTCGGCTTCGTTGCCGCTCTGGTGCTCTGAAACCAGCCCACGCAACAAGCGAAAACAATGACAAAAACGAACGATGAAAGGAGATCATGATGACATTTGCTGCCTCGAAGGGCATCAACCTGTTTATTCCCAAGGTTTATGACATCGTATGGTCCCTGATCATTCTTGCCATAGTCGCTGTGTTCTTCTATAAGTTCTTCATGCCCAAGTTCAACGCGATTTTCGACGAACGTGCCGAAAAAATCGAAGGCAACATCGCCAAGGCCAAGAAGGCCAAGGACGATGCGGACTCGGCCAAGAAGAAGTATGAAGACCAGCTCAACCATGCTCGTGTCGACGCTTCAAAGATCACCGACAATGCTCGCACCGAGGCGACGAAGATTATCTCCGACGCCCATACCCGTGCGGACAAGGAAGCGGAACAGATCACCGCGAACGCCCAGCGTTCGATTGCCTCGCAGCAACAGCAGGCGATGGTGACGCTGAAGAGCGAAGTCGGCACTTTGGCTACGGCTCTTGCCGGCAAGATTCTGGGCTCCAAGCTTCAGGACACCGACGTGCAGAGCAACATGATCGACAGCATGATTGACGATCTCGACAAGAAAACTGAAAAATGAGCGATGACACGTTTTCGGTTGTTTCCGGAGTCACGTGCCGTTGTTGATGGATTGAAGACAGTGTTTATTATTCAACGAATGGAGGTGAGCAATGCGAGGAGAAGCGTCGTTACAGGCTGATCGCACATCGCGTGATTCCCTGGCCCCTAGATTGAAGGAGAAGGGAACCGATGCGTGGCGTATCGGCGAGGAGCTGTTCGTCGTCACCAATCTGCTTGATCACAACGACCAAGTGGAGCGTTCGCTCACCGACCCGTCCCGTCCGTCGACCGATAAGGTTGCGCTCATCAACAACATTCTGGCCGGCCAAGCCGATGCCCTTACGGCCGATATTCTGTCCGATCTGGTTTCTCGTAATTGGAGCCGGGTCAAGGATATCGCCAACGCCGTCGAGGATTTCGCGGTTGACGCCATGATGTACTACGCCGACGCAACCGACAGCACGCTCACGGTTTCCGTGGAGCTGGCGCAGATTCATTCCGCCATGCTCAAGATGTCGGTGTTGCGTTCGAAGCTCTCGGATGATTTCGTGCCGGCCAAGGCTCGCCTCGATTTGCTGCACTCCGTTCTTGACGGCTCTCAGCTCAATAAGGTGACTATGCGACTGGCAGAACATGCAGTCGCGAATCCGCGTAACCGTCGTTTCCTGGAGACCTTGCAATGGCTGATCGCCAAGTTCACCCGTCATATGGGTGAATCGATGGTAACGGTCACCACGGCCACGCCGCTGGATGAAGCGCAGATCAAGCGTCTGGTGTCGATTTACTCGGCCAAGCTCGGACGTCCTGTGCATATCGACTCGACGGTCGATCCCTCCGTTATCGGTGGCATGCGTGTGCAGGTCGGCTCGGATGTGACGGACAACACCGTTGCCGCTCAGCTTTCCCAGCTCAAGCGCAAGGTTGCCACACAGATGTAGCCGGAACGCCGGAACAAACAAAAAGGCGCCGTAAAGGTGCCTGTACCAAGACTTATCAGTCAACAAATTAATCAATAAGGAGTGATCATGGCAGAACTTACCATTGATCCTGCGAATGTGCGAAAGGCCCTCGACGATTTCGTCGATTCGTACAAGCCCAGCGACACTCCCACCCAAGAGGTGGGCTATGTCGCCACGGCCGGCGATGGCATCGCGCATGTAACAGGACTGCCTGGTTGCATGGCCAACGAGCTGCTGACGTTCGAAGACGGCACGCTCGGCCTGGCTTTCAACCTTGATCCCCGTGAGATCGGCGTGGTTATCCTCGGCGACTTCGCAGGTGTCGAGGAAGGCCAGGAGGTACGGCGCACCGGTGAGGTGCTTTCCGTGCCGGTCGGTGACGGCTATCTCGGGCGTACGGTTGACCCTCTGGGCAAACCGATCGATGGCTTGGGTGAAATCAAAAGCGAAGGCCGCAGAATTCTCGAGGCTCAGGCTCCCGATGTGATGCATCGTCATCCCGTCGATCAGCCGCTGTCCACGGGTCTGAAGGCCATCGACGCGATGACGCCAATCGGCCGTGGTCAGCGCCAGCTCATCATCGGCGATCGCCAGACCGGCAAGACGGCCATCGCGATCGATGCGATCCTGAACCAGAAAGACAACTGGAAGAGCGGAGACCCGAAGAAGCAGGTGCGCTGCATCTATGTAGCCATCGGCCAGAAGGGTTCCACCATCGCTTCCGTGCGTCAGAGCCTTGAAGAGGCAGGCGCTATGGAATACACCACGATTGTGGCCAGCCCGGCTTCCGATTCCGCTGGTTTCAAATACATCGCACCCTACACCGGCTCGGCCATCGGCCAGCACTGGATGTATCACGGCAAGCACGTCCTCATCGTCTTCGATGATCTGTCGAAGCAGGCTGAGGCCTACCGTTCGATTTCCCTGCTGCTGCGTCGCCCGCCGGGGCGTGAAGCTTACCCGGGAGATGTGTTCTATCTGCACTCCCGTCTGCTCGAACGCTGCGCCAGGCTCTCCGATGACCTTGGTGGCGGCTCGATGACCGGTCTGCCGATCGTAGAGACGAAGGCGAACGATGTGTCCGCCTACATCCCGACGAACGTCATTTCGATCACCGACGGCCAGATCTTCTTGCAGTCCGACCTGTTCAACGCCAACCAGCGTCCCGCTGTGGACGTCGGCATCTCCGTGTCCCGCGTCGGTGGCGCGGCCCAGAGCAAGGCGCTGAAGAAGGTTTCCGGCACGCTGAAGATCTCGCTGGCACAGTACCGCTCGTTGCAGTCCTTCGCGATGTTCGCTTCCGATCTGGATGCGGCTTCCAAGGCTCAGCTCACCCGCGGCGCTCGTTTGACCGAACTGCTGAAGCAGCCCCAGTTCTCCCCGTATTCGATGGAGCAGGAGGTCGTCTCCGTGTGGGCCGGCACCCATGGCAAGCTCGATGACCTCGAGATCGCTGACGTGCTGCCCTTCGAGCATGGTTTGTTGGATTATGTCGAGCACAACACC
Source organism: Bifidobacterium sp. ESL0682 (assembly GCF_029392815.1). GTDB lineage: Bacteria > Actinomycetota > Actinomycetes > Actinomycetales > Bifidobacteriaceae > Bifidobacterium. Next base: position 367,656 of record NZ_CP113942.1, read on the forward strand.
GACATCATGAAGACCATTCGCGACACCGGTGACTTCACCGCTGAGACGGAGAAGGCTTTGGATGCAGCTGTCGAGGAGTATCGCGGCAACTACGTGACCAAGGCCGGCAAGCCGTTGGTCGTCGATAAGCCGACTGCCACCACGCCCACGAAGATCGAGCAGGAAAAGATTGTAGCGGGGGATAAGTAACCCATGGCTTCTCAACTCGGATTGAAATCACGTATCGCCTCCACCACGTCGTTGGGCAAGATCTTCAACGCGCAGGAGATGATCGCTTCTTCGCATATCGCCAAGGCTCGTACCGTGGCGTTGAACGCGAAGCCATACAGCGACGCGATTTTCGATGCCGTTGAGGCGTTGGCTGCACATACCGAAATCGACCATCCCATCGTCAAGTCCACGGAACACAACCCCAGGGTTGCCGTTCTGGCCTTGACGTCGGATCGCGGCATGGCCGGCGCCTATACCTCGTCGATCATCCGCGAAACGGAGTCACTGCTCGCTCGTCTCGACAAGGTGGGCAAAAAGCCTTTGCTGTATGTCTACGGCCGTCGCGGTGTTTCCTATTACCGTTACCGTAATCGTGAGATTGCGGCGACGTGGGAGGGTGACAGCGATCAGCCAGGGGCCGATATCGCTCGCGAGATTTCCGATCGGTTGCTTGCGGACTATATGAAGACGGCTGCGCAGGGCGGCGTTTCCGAGCTGTACATCGTCTTCACGGAATTCGTGAACATGGTGGTGCAGAAGGTTCGCGTGCTGCGTATGCTGCCGGTGGAACTGGTCAAGAACAGTGACCAGAAGACTGCAGTCATGAGCGATTCTGTCGAATCCGTCAATGTCGAGCAGTCGAAAAGCTCCACGTCCTCGAGTGCGTCCGCAGCTGCTACCAGTGACGTGACGGCAGTGGCGAAAAAGGCGAAATGGCACCGTTGTACACATTCGAGCCGAACATCAGCAAGGTGCTCGACGCGGTTTTGCCGATGTATGTGCAAGCCCGTATCCATGAATGCCTGTTGACCGCCGCCGCCTCTGAGACGGCAAGCCGTCAGAACGCCATGCACACCGCGACCGACAACGCCAACAATCTGATTGATTCCCTGACCCGCCAGCTCAACGCTTCGCGTCAGGCCTCGATCACCCAGGAACTTACTGAGATAATCAGCAGCGCAGACGCGCTGAATAAAGAGGAAGAGTAGGAACGCATATGGCTGAAAATGAGTCAACAGCTCAGTCCACAGCGACCTCCGCCGATTCGGCGACTGACCTGAATGCCGGACGCATCACACGCGTCCAGGGTTCGGTGATCGACGCCGAGTTCCCGGCGGGGCACCTGCCCGACATTTACAATGCCCTGAAAGTCAAGATCAGCAACGTGGGCAACACCGAAGGCGAGACCGTCAAGGAGATTACCCTTGAGGTTGAGCAGCAGATCGGTGATTCCACGGTGCGCGCCGTTGCATTGAAGCCTACCGATGGCCTCGTGCGTGGCGCATCCGTCGTCGATACTGGCGGCCCCATTGAGGTGCCGGTCGGCGACGTGACCAAGGGACACGTGTTCGATGTTACGGGCAATATTCTCAACGCCAAGCCTGATGAGCATATCGAGGTCAAGCAGCGTTGGTCCATCCACCGCAATCCGCCGGCCTTCGATCAGCTCGAGAGCCGTACCAAGATGTTCGAGACGGGCATCAAGGTCATCGATTTGCTCACCCCGTACGTTGAGGGCGGCAAGATCGGCCTCTTCGGTGGCGCAGGCGTCGGCAAGACCGTGCTGATCCAGGAGATGATTCAGCGCGTGGCGCAGAACCACGGCGGCGTCTCCGTATTCGCTGGTGTCGGCGAGCGTACCCGTGAGGGCAACGATCTGATCGGCGAAATGGGCGATGCAGGCGTTTTGGAGAAGACCGCACTGGTCTTCGGCCAGATGGATGAGCCCCCGGGGACGCGTCTTCGCGTGCCGCTGACCGCTCTGACGATGGCTGAGTACTTCCGCGACGTCGAGAACCAGGACGTGTTGCTCTTCATCGACAACATCTTCCGCTTCACGCAGGCAGGCTCTGAGGTCTCCACGCTGCTCGGCCGTATGCCGTCTGCAGTGGGCTATCAGCCGAACCTGGCCGACGAGATGGGCTCCCTGCAGGAGCGCATCACCTCGACCCGTGGCCACTCGATCACTTCGCTGCAGGCCATCTACGTGCCCGCCGACGATTACACCGATCCGGCCCCGGCCACGACCTTCGCCCATTTGGATGCGACCACCGAACTTTCTCGTGACATCGCCTCCCAAGGCATCTACCCGGCCGTCGACCCGCTGTCGTCCACCTCGCGAATCCTCGATCCGCGCTACGTGGGCCAGGAGCATTACGACACTGCGAACCGCGTCAAGGCGATTTTGCAGCGCAACAAGGAACTCCAGGACATCATCGCCCTGATCGGCATCGATGAGCTCGGCGAGGAAGACAAGACCACTGTCAACCGTGCCCGTAAGATTCAGCAGTTCCTTGGCCAGAACTTCTACGTCGCGAAGAAATTCACCGGCTTGGAAGGCTCGTATGTGCCCGCTGACGAGACCGTTGAGGCCTTCAAGCGCATTTGCGACGGTCAGTATGATGAGTTGCCGGAGCAGGCGTTCAGCGGCATCGGTGGCATCGATGACCTCGAGCACAAGTGGCACGACATGCAGAAGGAATATGCGTGATGGCTGGCTCCACGATGAAGGTGAATATCGTCGCTTCAGATCGACCGCTGTGGGCGGGCGAGGCAAAGTCCGTAACCATTCCCGCGAGTTCGGGTGGCATGGGCATCCTTCCCGACCATGAGCCGGTGATGACGGTCATTGACAAGGGTATTGTCTCGGCCGTGGATGTCGACGGAAACCGCCACAGCTTCGAGATGACCGACGGCTTCGCGTCGTTTGATTCCAATTTGCTCACGGTTGCTGCTGAGACTGGCGTGGACGTCGAGAAGAAATCGACGGAAGCGGCAGAATAGCGCTGTCGCTGACATCTTTCGTCACTTAAGTGGAGGCACCGATTCATTTCGGTGCCTCCACTTTTTAATATCAGAGCCAAGATTGATCTGGATAACGACGTCTGGAATCTCATGAACGGCTGATGTGTTCCTTCCATCGCCTCAGGTACAGTGGCAGGGTGCGAATTATTGTTGCTGATTGCTCTGCCGTCTATTCCGGAAGACTGAATGCCTCGTTGCCCATGGCCAAGCGCGTGCTGATGATCAAGGCCGACAACAGCCTACTGATCTTCTCCGAACTTGGTTCCTACAAACCGCTTAACTGGATGGCTGCCCCTTGCACCATCCGCGAAGTCACGCCGGAACATGACGATGAGATGGTGCCGGAAAGCCAAGAAGAAAGCGCCGAAGCGGTGGCGGATTCGAATGATGACACCGTTACAGCGACTTCGAACAGTGACCTTGCTATAGAAGATTCTACGGAAATCGATATCGACGTGGCAGCTGACTCGAATGACGACGTTGTTGCAGAGAGTTCAGGGGATACCGATGCTGAAGTGGCGCCGGAGAAGGTGTTCCGCGTGGCTGCGCAGAAATCGACTGATGTTCTCGAAGTAACGGTGCAGCACGTCTATTCCGACGAGACCTACGATTTGGGGGAGGACCCAGGGCTCGTCAAGGATGGCGTCGAAGACCATCTTCAGTATTATCTGGCCCAGCAGATTGAGCGCATCGGCAAGGGTGCGAAGCTGGTGCGTCGCGAGTATCCGACACCCGTTGGCCCGGTCGACATCATGGCTATCGACGGCAACGGTCAGCACGTCGCCATCGAAATCAAGCGTCATGGCGGCATCGACGGCGTTGAACAACTTACCCGCTACGTGAAGCTCCTCAACAAGGATCCGCTACTCGCTCCGGTCCGAGGCATGTTCGCCGCGCAGACCATCACCCCACAGGCCAAGGTCTTGGCACAGGAACGTGGCTTCGACTGCCTCATCCTCGACTATGAGGATATGAAAGGCACCGAGGACGACAGTCTGCGCCTGTTCTGACGAAAGTCAGTATCAAGAAAACGTGTCGGTCGGTTCGTTTGGCGTTCTGTTTTTGCTGACTGGTTGTTATTCTGTCTGCTTTTATTGAATCAAAGTCAACGAGGCGTTGCTACGTCATATGAAAATTCCCGGACATCGCTTGATAGTGGATGTCCGGGAATTTTGTTTCTCTACTTATTGCTGAATCTCAGCAACCAACTCATTGCTCAGTCTGCATCTCGCCGTAATCGTAGAGGATATCGACCACGAAGTAAAGCGTCGAATTAGCGGGAATTTTGGCTTGCGCCTGATTGCCGTAGCCCAAAGACGGAGGGATAACCAGCAGCACCTGAGAGCCAACCGTTTGACCGGCCAAGCCTTGCTTCCAACCTGTGACGACCTGCTGCAGCGAGAACTGCGCGGCCTTGCCCTTGTCCCACGATGAATCGAACTTCGAGGGCTTGCCGTCCTTGTCCATCACCCAGCCGGTGTAATGCGCGTCGATGGTGTCTTTCTCATCCACCTGCTTGCCTTTGCCCTTGATGAGCGGCTGTACGACGAGGTCGTTGCCGGGCTTATAGCCGTTAAAGTCGATGGACGGGGCGCCCTTGCTGTTGAGTGTCACCTTGGGCAGGTTCGCCGGCACATCGGTGACTTTGTCACCTTCGGCTCGGGTGAGCGACTTGGACTGGGAAACCATGGTGAGCGCCATAATATAAGAAGTTTTGGCGCTGTTCTTGTCGTTGACGCCGAAGGCCACGGTTGAGTTAATTCTCTGGTCTTTCAGCACGTTGTAATAGGTCTTGTTAATGCTCTGCTCGTTCATCACCATCGAGCAATCTGGGGTGTTCTTCTCCCAGGTGCTCATCATCTCACCGTCGTCCTTGGCGTTGAGTGCAACAGCCTGCACACAGACGTGATTGTCCTTCTTGATGGGCGCGCCGTTGCCCTTTTGCAGTACGGCGTAAGAATTATTGACCACGCTCATCGGGGTGTGGAAGGTGATCTTCGGCTTCTTGCCGAGTTCTCCGGTGGCCTTAACGCCCGCCATCTGGATGCCGTTCGAATCGGCAGAATTGTTGGAATCGTCGCCTTTACCTGATCCGCAAGCCGCCAAACCGAATGACAGCGCGATGGCGCAGGCCGCCGCAAGAGCACGGCTGAGCTGTCGTGAAAGATTGTTGTTATGCATGGTTCACCAGCTTAGCTGCGAACCTTGATTTATACCTGAATGTGCCTGTGATACGAAAAGCGTTCAGTATAAATTCCCAGCATTCTATCGGATAGGCCTTGTAGAATGTAGAACAATATGACTTCAGAAAACGATGAACAACAGAAGCGGAATACGAAACCCACGAAGCATGCGCTGGTCATGCGTGGCGTTGTCGCGCCCATTTTCGGTCTTTTGGCAGTGTTGTTCATCGTGCTGGGCGCGTTGAACGCGACCGTCTGGAAACCTGCAAAAGAAATCACTGCGGATACTTCCGTTTCGGGCGCACAATATGTGGTCACCGATCCTGGCATGCTTAACTTGCTCAACAAAACGGTGACGGTGAAGGTCAAGACGACGGCCGCCGACGATAATGGCAGCAAATCCGCGAAGGGCGAAAACGCCGATTCTTCTGTGAAAACCTGTGTCGCGATGGGCAGCTCCAAGGATGCTACGGGCTGGTTGGCCGGTCAGGACTACACCCGTATCACCGGCCTGCAAGGTTGGAAGACGCTTTCCAGCAAGACTGCCAAAGGTCAGAAACTCGCGTCGAGCGGCACGGCGGACGGTGAAGTGGCGTTCAAGGATTCGGATATGTGGTCTTCCGTTCAGTGCAGCAACGGAACTATTTCGATGAATTTGAACGATGTCAAGGCCGATCAGGTGATGGTTATTGATACTGGGATTTCTTCGGCAAAATCGGGGTCTGACACTGCAGACGCTGCGAGCGGCAGTGAAACCAATGCATCTGGTGAAGCCAATGCATCTGGCGATTCCAGTGATTCCGCTAAAAGGTCGCACAACCAAAGCTGACACTCACCATGCATTGGGTGCGTCAACAGGTGCCGGATCATGCCACACCGCTCTTCATCGTGGCGGCGGTTTGCGCGGTGCTGACGGTATTGTCGGCTTCGATCTTCGCGATTTCGGCCAACGAATCGGTCAAGCGCAAGCGCGAGGCTCGTCGTGAGAAGCGAGAAGCGGCAAAGGCCGAGGAGATTTCCATTTCGGAAGCCATGACCGGCAGCTTCGCCGTTCTGCGCACCAGCATCGTGCACACCACCCATAATCATCGGGCTTCGCACAAAAAGGTAGCGCCTGTCGATACGCCTGCCGCACCGGTCGGAATGTCGGATGATGGTAATGCGCTTGCCTCCGCCAGTAACGGTCTGGCCGGAGCAGACAATGGTGATGGATTCGATGACGAAACTTCCGCAGATGATGTATCGACACCCAGTATCATCGATCCGACCCGTCGCAATCTCGTGGCCGACATGCAGATGCGTAGCGACGACGATAAGTCCGCAGAAACTTTGCCAAGTGACGAATCTGGCAACGGAGTCGGACGCCATCGGGGAGCCTCTGAGCAGGAATCCGAATCTGATGCCAATCAAGAGGGCAAGGTCGGCAGACATAGCCGCTTTGCACCCGAGGCTGATGGTCAGGCCGCTGCGTCCGTTCAGGCGCCCGTTGCCGTCTCGTTGGATGAATCGTCCAGAAGCTCGGATGATGCTGGTGAAACAAACAAGGATGGCGAGGGTCGAAGGACTTCCAGTGCCGATGCCGTGATCGATGAAGGCCATGCCGAGGATGAGACCAGCGTCATTTCGCTGGATGAGCTTCGTGCCTATTACGCCCGCTTCTCCCAGGAAGATGATGAAAAGGACGAGACACCTTCACAAGACGCAGAGCATGAAAAAGCGGATGCGAATACCGATGAAACGGATGACAACGAGACAGTGGTAAAGCAGGCGAAGAAAACTGAGGAAACCGGCCAACAGGTTGATGACGACGGCGACAAGCCGCAGGCCAATGAGGATGACCATAAGGCCGAGGAGGACGCATGAACTCCAAGAGACTGCTGAAAACACTAACAGCCGCTGCATTGGCTGCGGCCACACTCATCGGAACCGCTGCGTGCGGCGACCAGGCCCCGCAACCGCAGGGCAGCCAGGCATCCGTGCAAACACCCGACATCACCGAGGCCCAGGAAAAGAAGATACGCAACGCAACGCTCGATGCGCTTGATGCCGCCGACAAGGCCAAGAGCCCCGACGGTTTGGATGTGCGTGTCACCGGCCCGGCGCTTCAGGTGCGCACCAGCGAACTGGCGATTGCCCAAGCCACCGGCAACCTCGATCCCAAGGCCACGATTCCCAAAGACATCGCCCAGACGATCATCCCCACCCAGTCGGGTTGGCCGCGCTCCGTTTTCTCGATTACGACCACCACGCAGGATCAGCAGTCCAAGCGTTTGCTGGTGATGACGCAGCAGAGTCCGCGCAGCAACTACAAGCTGTGGGGCGTGGTACGTCTGTTCCAAGGCGCCAAGCTGCCGGAATTTGCTATTCCCTCGATCGGCTCAAGCATGGGCGGTGTCGACGATTCCGGACTGTTGCTTTCGCCCAAGCAGACCGTCGACGACTACGCCGATGTGCTGGTCAACGGCCAGCAGAGCAAATATTTCAACGATTTCTCGAGCGATTATTTCCGTGAGGACCTGACCAAGCTTTCTCAAACCGTCCAGCAGGGCATGGAACGCAACCACGGCACGCAGACTCAGACCTTCACGCCGGTCAAAGACCAGATTTCAGTGATGCGCTCCAGTGACGGCGGTGACCTTGTCGTCGCACAGATCGATTCCGAATGGACTCGTTCGGCTGGCGAGGGACGCGAATCCCAGCCCGCCAGCGATGCCGAACGTGCGCTTTTCGGACAGGGCAAGGCCACCTCCACGATGAAAGTCACCTATGTCAATGTGGTCGCCTTCTATGTGCCGCCCGCCAAGTCCGGTCAGAAGGTTGTTGCCGTGGGCGCCGAGCGTCAGCCGATTAAGGTTGAGGCACTCTAAGCACGCTATTCGAACTCCCTATTGCGGCTCGACGTGTACAGGACATCAGATGCCAGTCGACGCAAATTGTTGCCCGGTATCGGTGAATCGGGCATGTGAAATTTTCCTTGCATCTGGGTCCGCCATCAGACAAAGCAGTGTCTTTTGGGGTCGGGCGGCAGGTAGATTAGACATTGTCATATACGGTATCGGGTAGATAGCGGGTTCTGCGTCGCAACGACGCAAGGAGAAAGAAGGTACTTTTGGCAGCAGCAAGCAATTCACAGTCGAATCCGGGCATTTCGTTGGCTGGTGCGGTCGATTTGAGCTCGATCAAGCATCAGGTGCAGGCCGAGCCGGGTCAGGCCGGCGGTGCGCCTTCGGCGGGCGGCTACGTCATCGACGTCACCGAGTCCACATTCCAAGCGGTTTTGCAGACTTCCGCCACGTATCCTGTGGTGCTGTTGCTGTGGATTCCCACCGACGACCGGCTGTTTGCCATGGCCAAGACGCTGGGCGATACCATCAACGGCATGAAGGGACAGTTGCAGCTTGCCCGTGTCGACGTCAATGCTGAACCCGGCATCGCTCAGGCCTTCCAGATCAAGGGTGCGCCGGCGTTGTTCGCGCTTATCGGCGGCCGTCCGATGCCGATTCTCGAGGGGCTGCCGAGCGACGAGGAATTGAAGCAGATTACCGACACCTTGTTACCGCAGATCGTTCAGCTTGCCCAGCAGGCGGGGGTTAGTGGAACAGCGCCGTATTCGGGCGATCCCGATGCCGATGCGGCTGCGGGTGCTGATGGAGACGCAGCGGCCGAGCAAGTGCCGCCCGAGCATCAGCAGGCTCACCAGCTCGCGGCCGACGGTGACTACGCCGGTGCCGCCGAGGCCTATGCTCAAGTTCTTGAAGCGAATCCGAATGATGCGCTGGCTGCCCGCGAACGTTCCAAGGCCTTGCTGCTGGCGCGTTCCGGTGAAGCCGATGTGCGCAAGGTTCGCACCGCTGCGGCAGACAATCCCGATGACGTCGATGCGCAGCTCGCCGTCGCCGATATCGATATGATCGGCGGTCAGATTGAAGATGCGTTCTCGCGTCTGCTCGATTACCTTGCAGCAGGCCACAAGGCAGACCTGGAGCCGGTTCGCCAGCGCCTGCTCGAATATTTCGTCATCCCCGAGCCCGACGACCCTCGACTGAAGGCTGCTCGTCGTCGCCTTTCCACGCTGATGTACTGAGCTTAATGCAAGTTCTTTATTCGTAAGAATGCACTTTCCTGATCCCACTGTCAGGAAAGTGCATTTTGCTTTCCGCAACATGCATGTTGATGGCACTGCTGCCGGAGACGAGCACCGAGATCCTTGTTAAATGCGCTTCCTTGTCATCTCTGTCAGAGAAGTGCATACCTCCCTGGCCTTGTTGTCGGGAAACACACTCTACATTGACAGCTCAAGCACTGCGTCGAAGACCTCCTGCGGTAGCTTGATGTCGCTTTTGGCGGCCTGGCGTTTGTTGATGCTCTGGCGTCGCAGCAGTGCCTGTTTCTTGGAAATGCTTTTCTTCTCGCCGCTCACCGCAGCGTTCTTGCGCAGCGGCGGCACGTCCACCCGAGCGAGCACACGGCCTTCAACCATCGCCTGCACCGGCATGGGGTAGAGCCTGCGTGGAATGGTGTACTTGAGCTTTTCGACCAGTGCCTGGGTCTTGGCCGGCGCATCCTGGCGGTGGATGATGAACGCCAGCGCATCCACCGGTGCGTAGTTGACATCCAGTTCCACCTTGACCACGTCGGCCATGCCGTAGTCGGCGAATTGCGTTTCCAGCGTCGCGTAGCCGTGCGAGATCGATTTCAGGGTGTTGAAGAAATCATAGGCGATCTCGGCGGTCGGAATGTGGTAGGTCACGGTGATGAGGTCGCCCTCGTTCGCGATGTCGGTCAGCGTGCCCATGTGCTTCTCAGCCAGCTGCATCACGGCGTTGAGCTCCTGCTCATCGGTAGTGATGACGGCGTTGGAGAACGGCTCCTCGACGTAATCGATTTCGCCGTAATCAGGGAACGTCGAAGGACTGTCCACTTCGTTGACAGTCTCGCTGCCCTTCATATGCACACGGTAGGTGACGTTCGGAGCCGTCGTGAGCACATCCAGTCCGTATTCGTTCTTGAGCCGCTCGCGGATGATCTGCAGGTGGAAGATGCCGAGGAAGCTGCAGCGGAACCCAGGGCCGAGCGCGTCCGAGTTTTCCTTGACGTACTGGAACGAGGAATCGTTGAGGCTCAGTTTTTCGACGGCCAGCTCGAGCTCGCGGTAGGTGTCGCCCTTGGGGTAGAAGCCGGCGAAAACCATCGGGTGCGCGGGTTCATAGCCGGGCAGCGCTTTCGTGGCGGGATGCGAGCTGTCGGTGATAGTGTCGCCCACGCGCAGCTGAGTCGGGTCCTTCACGCCGGTTTTGACATAGCCGACTTCGCCCAGCCCGAGCGTTTTCACTGGCGTTTGGCCGGGGGCGAACACGCCGATTTCGTTGTTCTGCAACGTCTGTTTCGAAGCCATCGCCTTGATGTTCTGGCTTTCGCCCAGCGTGCCGTCGATTACGCGCAGATAGGCGATGACGCCTTGGTACGGGTCGTAGGAGGAATCGAAAACCAAGGCCTTAAGCGGGGTGGAGGCATCACCCGAGGGTGCCGGAATCGTGGTGTGCACGGCTTCCAGCACTTCGTGCACGCCGTCACCGGTTTTGGCCGAGACGTACAGGATGTCGGCATCTTCGAGTTCTGGAGCCAGCGAGCGAATCTGCTTTTCGGTGCGTTCCAAGTCGGCGGCAGGGCTGTCGATCTTGTTGATGACCGGCAGAATGGCCAGCTTGTTTTTGCGGGCGAGCCGTAGGTTGGCGATGGTCTGTGCCTGCACGCCCTGCGTGGCGTCGACCAGCAATATCGCGCCTTCGCAGGCGGCGAGGCTTTTGGAGACCTCGTAGGAGAAGTCGACGTGGCCGGGGGTGTCGATGAGGTTGTATTCGTATTCCTTGCCGTCGTCGGCGCGATAGAAGTTGCGGACGGTGCGCGACTTGACGGTTACGCCATGCTCGCGTTCGACAGCCATGTCGTCGAGCAACTGATCGCTGGCCTCGCGCTCGCTGATGGTTTCGGTTTGCTCCATGATGCGGTCGGCCAGCGTCGATTTGCCGTGGTCGATGTGTGCGATGATGGCGAAGTTGCGGATGAGTTCGGTGTTCATACTTGTTATGTCCTTTAAGGTATTTGGTATTGGGGAAATCAGAACTTCGTCAGAGTTTTACGGACGGGAACTTTCCGATAAGGTAGTTGCGCATCACTTCCGTGCAATCATGTGCCAGATCCACTTGGAAATCGCTGAAATCGCGGTTTTCGAGTGTGACATGGTCGAAGGAATCGAGTCCGTTCATGTTCATCAGGCCGCTGATGACGGCGCTTTGCACAATGAAAAGCCTGCTGACCTCGGACTGGGGAGGCTCGGGATCTGGTCGGCGATAAGCGTGGCAAGCTGCTGATTCTTGTCATAGAGTTTCTGACGGTGATCGATCGTCTGCTCCATATTCGCGCCATGTTCGAGAATCGGTCCTCGCAGGGCGTTGAGCCGTACCAGCGACGGGCGCTCGCGCACAAGCTTTGAGGTGCTGTCGAGCAGCAGGTGCGCAAAGTCGTGCAGCGAGAAATCGGTTTGGGCGGAGATTTCGCTCATCAGGTCGTCGAAATAATCCTGATATCCGTCGAGCAGCAAGGTCATGAACAGGCTTTCCTTGCAATCGAAATAATTGAAGAGCGTTCCTTTCGACACCTCCGCGGCTTTGGCGATGTCGGACATGGTGATGGCGCCGAACGAACGTGTCTCGAAGAGTTTGAGCGCGGCAGCTGAAATACGTTGCGCCCGTTCCCGTTTCTGTTCTTCGCTGAGTATGTTCATGGCTCTTTCTTTCGAGAATCTATCGTGACCACCGGTCATTTTTAATGATAAACAATTACTGACCGCCGGTCAAATTTAACTTAGAAAGTGTTTGGTCAAGCTAAAAAGAACTTTGCAACGTGTGATTTGTTGAATGCTGCCGTTGTAAAAGTGCACTCAAGCTATCGTAAAACGTACTTTCTCGACGGCACCTTTAAAAATATGCAGTGTAGGCTCGCCAGAGTGAGCCTTTATAGTGCAGTTATCCAAAGACGTATCGGCGTCGATTATTCGTGCCGATTGCGGCCGTAGATCTGCTCGAAGTGGGGGCCTTGCTCGGCCAGTTCGCGGTCGAAGTCCTTGTTCCATGTGCTAAACGGCCTGCCGGCGAGTCCGTCGTTGGAGAAGCGTGCCTGATCGGTGATTTCGGTGATGCAGAAGTCGGGGATGATGAGGTTCGTCACCGGCCTCGAACGCTTGGCCTCAGCCACGATGAGCGGCGCGTTCGACCCGCCGAACACGTCGATATCCCATCCATCCTCGCCAATCCATGCGGCAAAACGATTCTTGATGATGATTTCTCCGCCACGCTTGATGAGTTCTGCGGCGATGTTGGCATCGATTTCTCGTTCGGCCTCGTAACGGGTGCCGCCCACGGACGGTCCTTTGATGGCGACGGATGCCTCGGTGAAACTGTCTCGATACTGGTCGAGCACCGCCATTGCGTCGGTTTTGGCATCCATTTCAATGCGAATCTTTCGACTTAGCAGCCGCACGCGCAGCGCATAGTTGTCGGAGTGAACGTAATAACTCTGTACGATGAGCGTCGGCGCACTGCCGTCGTCCAGTTCCGCGGGCATGGTTCGACAGAAGAACCGCCGGTCGAATTCGAAGTCGTTCATTTCAGGAGCCATATTCCAAGTCTAGACGAAACGGCGGTGTCGCGCATTTTCCTATGCAGATATGTGATTCTTCATGCCACGCCGTTGGTCGGTTGCGGTGCTATGCTGTAACAGTTGTTTGGGTCCGTAGCTCAGCTGGATAGAGCGTTCGCCTCCGGAGCGAAAGGTCGTGGGTTCGAATCCCATCGGGCCCACAAAGTCAGCGATGTTGTTACATTTTTCAAATCTTTAGTAATTATTGGGCGCTGTATTGCAGCAAGTTGCGAATGAAAAATAGTTAAAAATGATCCGTGATATCTAAAAAGTTTAAACTGTACTTTAAACTATTCGTCAATTTCCCCAAAGTTTTCAGTGTACTTTAAACTTTTTCGTTTTTTGCAAAAAGCTGTAAGTATAAGTGAAACTTTTTGTATTATTTTCAAGTTTGTGATTAACGATATCGGGATTTGTTAAGTAACGGATTAAAATCGAAATCTCGATACCTTTGATTGGGTTTCAGTTATTTGGCTGTGATCCAGTTGGTTTACTCGGCAGGATAGACTGTGGAACATGAATCCTGAAGCGTTAAGTGAACTTATTTCTGATATTGCACATGGGCTGGTTGGCGCCGGTGAGGCTGGCGAACTGACCGTCGAATTGATTCCGGCTGTTGATAAGCTGGCGGTTATGCGGCCTAAGGACCGCGCGCACGGTGACTGGTCGTCGAACGTGGCGATGCAACTGGCCAAGAAGGCCGGCATGAAGCCGCGCGATCTGGCTGAGGCGTTCGCGGCGAAACTGCGTGATGCCGATGGCATCGCCTCTGTCGAAGTGGCCGGGCCCGGATTCATCAATATCACTCTTGATTCTGCTTCAGCTGCTGCCGTGGTCTCGCAGATTCTCGATCAGGCCGTTGAGATGGAGCCGGTCGATAAGGGTGTCGAGGTCTGGAAGGGCAAGGACGGAGATACCGAAACAAGTGCTGATTCCGAAGCGACTTCACAAACTGTGCATTCCACCAAGTTCGGCCTGAACGACCACTTGGGTGGCAAGACGCTCAATCTCGAGTTCGTTTCTGCCAACCCGACTGGCCCGATTCACATCGGCGGCGTGCGCTGGGCGGCGACCGGCGATGCCATGGCTCGTGTGCTCGAGGCCAACGGCGCCAAGGTGGTACGCGAATACTACTTCAACGACCACGGCGAGCAGATCAACCGCTTCGCCAAGTCGCTCGTTGCTGCAGCCCATGGTGAGGAAACTCCGTCGGATGGCTACAAAGGCACCTATATCAACGAAATCGCCGACCGCGTCATCGCCGAAGCCAAGGCCGATGGCATTGATGTGCTGAATCTGCCTCGCATCGACGGCGGCAAGGACAAGGACGGCAACGACCTGGGCGAGGGAGACTCCGAGCAGCGCGAAGAGTTCCGCAAGCGTGCGGTGCCGATGATGTTCGCCGAAATCCAGCAGTCCATGAAGGATTTCCGCGTCAACTTCGACGTGTGGTTCCATGAGAACAGCCTGTATCAGGACGGTGCCGTCAAAGAAGCCATTGCTAAGCTGCGCGAGCAGGGCGACATCTACGAGAAGGACGGAGCCACCTGGTTCGCCTCCACCAAACATGGAGACGACAAGGATCGCGTCATCATCAAGTCCAACGGTGAGTACGCCTACTTCGCCGCCGACATAGCCTATTACTACAACAAGCGTCATCGCGACGGCAAGCCTTCCATGCCTGCCGACATTGCGATTTACATGCTCGGCGCCGACCATCACGGCTACATCGGCCGCATGATGGCGATGTGCGCCGCGTTCGGCGACAAGCCCGGTGAGAACATGCAGATCCTCATCGGCCAGCTGGTCAACGTGATGAAGGACGGCAAGGCCGTGCGCATGTCCAAGCGCGCCGGCAACGTCGTCACTATCGACGACCTGGTGGAAGCCGTGGGTGTGGATGCCGCGCGTTACTCGCTGGCCCGCACCGATTACAACACCAGCGTCGACATTGACCTCGATGTTCTCGCCTCGCACACCAACGAGAATCCGGTCTATTACGTCCAGTATGCCCACGCCCGCAGCTGCAACGTCGATCGCAATGCTGAAGCCGCGAAGATCGATGCTACCATCGCCGATCTGTCGTTGCTCGACACCCCTGCCGACGGCGAGGTGCTCGGCGCTCTGGCCCAGTGGCCGTCCGTCGTCTCGGACGCAGGCGACCTGTGCGCCCCGCACAAGATCGCGCACTATCTGGAGACGCTCGCTGGCACCTACCACAAGTGGTACAACCTCGAGCGCGTGGTGCCGATGGATCTCACCGACCTCGAGGCCCGCGAAAAAGATGCCGAGAAGCTCGAGGCCGCACGGATTGCCAAGAACCCTGAGCCGGCCCGAGCCGCAGCCCGTCTGCAGCTGAACGATGCCGTCCAGCGTGTCATCGCCTCCGGCCTGGCAATGCTCGGTGTCACCGCGCCCGACAAGATGTAAGAGCATATATCGTTTGTGAGCGCCAAACATCCCGTCGAAATCGTAATTTCGGCGGGATGTCGTGTATTCCGAGCTGGATGGATCAACGCAATAGAGAGTCTCTGAAACAGATTTTTGGGAGAATTATTGAAATTTCAGATAGAAAGCAGCGAAAACGATCTGGTTTTCAAACTAATTCGCTATCGTTAGAGACAACTTAAAAATATCGTGACAGACGAAAAGAAGAGGCGGATTATGGGTATCACTCCGATTTGGCCGGAAGCGACGGCGTTCAACGATAACGGCGAACTGACGTTCCATGGGCACAGCGCAGCGTCGCTGCTCGACGAGTTTGGCTCGCCACTGTATCTGATCGATACCGATGAAGTGCGCAACCGCGCGCAAAAGTTCGTAGGTTCCGCTGCGAAGGCCTTCAATACCAATACCACCCACGTCAGCTTCGCGGGCAAGGCGTTCCTCTCCAAGGAAGTCGTGCGCATCGTCACGCAGGCTGGCATGTACGTCGATACCTGCTCAATGGGGAGATCCAGATCGCGCTCGCCGCCGGCGCTCCGGGCCGCAGACTCGTGCTGCATGGCAACAACAAATCCGATGAGGAGATCGAGCTGGCCATCAAGGAAGGCTTCTCGAAAATCGTCGTCGATTCGCCGGACGAACCTGCGCGCATTGCCGCCATCGCTCATCGCTTGGGCAAGCGCGCCCGCGTCATGCTGCGCGTCACCTCTGGAATCCACGCCGGTGGACATGAATACATTTCCACCGCCCACGAGGATCAGAAGTTCGGCGTTCCTCTGCTGCCGGCTGGTGTCGGCCCGGAAGTGCTTGAAATTATCGACAAACTCGGCAATCCGCAAAGTGCCTCGAATGCAGCAAGTGCCAATGATGCTGTTGCAGGTGCGTCGCCGTCCGCCGACACATCGAGCGAGTCCAAACTCGATTACTCCGTCAAATACCCTTATGATATGAGCCACGTCAAGGTCTCCGACGAGGATCGTGAGCTGGCCAAGGCCATGAACGCCGTGGCGGATGGCCCCGCGCTCGCCGTGCTCAAAGACATTTATTCCCGTCAGGAAGACCTTGAACTGGTCGGCATCCACTCCCATATCGGTTCGCAGATTCACGATGCCAGTGCCTTCATTGAAGCCGCACGGCGCATGATGCTGTTGCGCAAGACCTTCTACGCCACCGATGCCTACATCATGCCCGAGGTCGACTTGGGCGGTGGCTATTCCGTGGCCTACACCGATGCTGAGGATTCCATGGACATCGACGTCGAGCTTGGCCGCCTTGCGCAGGCCGTCGCTTCGATCAACAAGGCGCTCGGCATGCCGGCCCCGGTCATCTCCTTCGAGCCCGGTCGATGGATTGTCGCTCCGGCAGGTGTGACGCTGTATCGAGTCGGTACCATCAAACACGTCACGTTGCCGAAGGGCACGAAAGACGAGGCTGGCAACCCAATCAGCGAACGCACTTACGTTTCGGTCGATGGTGGCATGAGCGACAATATTCGTCCTGCGCTCTATGGAGCGGATTACACTGCGGTGCTCGCCAACCGCGATTGCGGCGGCGCGAAAGACGGAAACGGCAATCTCAAAGACTCCATGCTCGCCCGAGTGGTCGGTATGCACTGCGAATCCGGCGATATTCTTGTCCACGAATGCCGTTTGCCGCGCAATCTCAAGCGTGGCGACATCCTCGCCATTCCGGTCACCGGCGCCTACGGACGTACGATGGCCAGCAATTACAACCAAGCGCTCATCCCCGCCGTGGCCGCCGTCAGCGATCAGGATGCTCATCTCATGTTGCGTCGTCAGACCATCGACGACCTGCTCGATCTCGACGTGAGCTGACGGGCTACTGACATCATTGCCGATAAAGAGAATAATCGGCAACGATCAAGCATCGCATCAATCGGCATGATGACAAGCGAAATGCGACAAATTATTATTGCAGATGAGTGCTGGTGACACTTCAAAAATATGCTTCTGGAGTGATGCCGTCCTATCTGTCGGATTCACTCCCTAGGATTGAACAGTCTAACGTGTGGTGCAGCAAAAGCGATTGAAACGGGAGAATTATGGGTCAGGTGGAAGGTTTGTCGCAACAGGAAGCCGGTGGTGAAGGCAATGACGCGGAAGTGTCGCGCAAAGGTATTCACCACAGCTCAACCCCGATTCGTGTAGGTCTGCTTGGCGTTGGCACTGTCGGTTCCGAAGTCGCGAGAATACTTACCGAACAGAAGGACGAGCTCCAGCAGCGCATTGGACAGCCGCTTGAGATTTCCGGAATCGCCTGTCGTGACCCCGAAAAGGTCACTTTCCCATGGATCGATAAATCTCTACTCACCACCGACACCAAATACGTTGCCACACACAGCGACATTCTCGTCGAGCTCATCGGTGGGCTCGAGCCCGCACGCAGCCTGGTCTTGAAGGCGCTCGACAGCGGTGCTTCCGTGGTCACGGCCAACAAGGCGCTGCTGGCGAAATACGGTCCCGAAATCTATCGCACAGCCGAGGAAGACGGCGTCGATATCTACTTTGAAGCGGCCGTGGGTGGCGCGATTCCGCTGGTTCGTCCGCTCCGTGAATCTCTGGTGGGTGACAAGGTCACTAGCGTCCTGGGAATCCTCAACGGCACCACCAACTACATTCTTGACGAAATGACCACTAAAGGTCTCGATTTCGATGTGGCCTTGAAAGACGCGCAATCCAAGGGCTATGCCGAGGCCGATCCGACCGGTGACATCGAGGGTAAAGACGCGGCCAACAAGGCAGCCATCGTCGCTTCGCTTGCGTTCCATACGCCCGTGAGCATCGACGACGTCACTACGGAAGGCATCACCCGCATCACCGCCGATGACATCGCCTTGGCCAAAGCCGAAGGCAAAGTTATCAAGCTGCTTGCCGTGGTGGATAATGACGATAATGGTGTTTCCGCGCGCGTCTATCCGGCTCTCATTCCCGACGATCATCCGTTGGCTAGCGTCCACGGCAGCTTCAATGCCGCATTTATCCATGCTCAGGCGGCCGACGACCTCATGTTCTACGGACGTGGTGCCGGCGGCGCTCCCACGGCCTCTGCCGTTTTGGGTGATATCGTCACCGTCGCACGCCATATTGTCCAAGGCAGCACGGGCCCGCAGATTTCGATGTACCAGGACCTGCCCAAGGCCCCGCTGAGCGCTTCGAACGCTGCGTTCGCTGTACGTTTCCGCGTTTGCGACCGCCCCGGCATCCTTGCCGCGATTTCCAAGATTTTCGCCGACCACGGCGTCTCCATCAACGGCATCAACCAGGATTTGAAGCCCACCCCGCACGATCCGGGCTATTCCGGTGAGCTGCAGACCCTGCGCGTGGTGACTCACCAGTGCAATGAGAACACGTTGCGCGAGACGGTCGATGATGTCTGCAAATTCGATTTCGTCATCGGCGAGCCTTCGATTCTGCGCGAGATGTAGCCTCGCCGCATTCAATCTTGTATTGGATGTGCGGTTGGCTTTGTTGATATGGTTCAGACGTCGCTTCTGACATTTGGTGGCGTCTCGTGGACTTTGAGTTGGTGGGCGACCCATCCTGTTGATGTGGCTTTCGCGTTATTCTATTGTCATTGAGACGTAACGATGCAAACAGCAGGCGAGGAGACGGCTATGGCAGGAATGATGCCGAAGGTAAAACAGGTCAAGGTGCGGGTGCCGGCCACGAGTGCGAATCTCGGTTCCGGATTCGACACCGTCGGTCTGGCGTTGGATTATCACGACGAACTCACGTTTACGATTAATGAGACTGAGCTGGTTGATAATCATGGCGGCGAAGCTGATCAAGGTGGTCAACGTAATCAGCAAAGCCAAGGCAATCAACTCAACCAAAGCGACGCGGCCGTTTTCCCCGACACCGCCGCAACAGTGATCATTCATGGCGAAGGCGAAGACACTCTGCCTCGCGATGAGACGCATCTGGTCGTCTCGGCTTTCCGTAGGGCGTGCGAGGCGTTCGGATTGAGCCGTTTCGGTTTCACTCTTGAGGCGCACAACAACATTCCGCAGGCGCGTGGCATGGGCTCCTCGGCCGAGGCTATCGTCGCCGGCATCGCCGCGGCCGCCGCATTCGCGCAGGGTGACGCCGATTTCAATCGTGAGACGATTTTCCAGATGGCCGCTTCCATCGAGGGCCACCCAGACAACGTGGCTCCGGCGGTTTATGGTGGACTGACGGTCTCGTGGAATTTCGAGACCGCAGAAGGTGTGGGCTCTGTGGGCATCCCCGGCGGTGAGCCGTTGCTCGCCGGTTTCCATACGGTCAATTATCCGGTGGCCGAATCCATGACTGCCGCCGTTTTCGTCCCTGATTTCGAGCTTTCCACGCAAAAAGCGCGCGAGGCTCTGCCTCAAAAGCTTCCATACAAGGATGCGGTGTTCAACATCTCTCGCGTCGCGCTGCTGCCGGCCGCGATGAATCCGATGAATATTGCCGGAGCCGAAACCGAAGGGTCTGAAAACCCGGACGACGTTGCTCACCATGATCTGGCATCAAAGGCGAACGCCATGCTGTTCGCCGCCACACAAGACAAGCTCCACCAGCCTTATCGCAAAGGGCTCATGCAGCCTTCGTGGGATTTGATCGAGACCTTGCGTGCCAAGGGTTTCGCGGCCGCGGTCTCGGGAGCTGGACCATGCGTTTTGGTACTTCATTACGGCGACGCCTCGACGCAAATCGACGAGATTGCCGCCTCCCAGCTGGCGAGCGGCCACTGGCGAGTTCTCCATCTTCCCGTCAGTTCCCAAGGCGTTCAGGTTGAGCTCTAGCTTCGGTCAAGGAGCCGATGGAACGGTATCGTTCGCGGTCTCTGAAATTTATTTGATTTGCCCTGACATCAGACACGGGATTTGGGTAGGGTAGCAGTAGATATGTTGTGTGCCGGTCGAGCCGGTGAAATGTTTGGAGTGTTATGTCGATTCCGCTGATTCTCGCCTCGCAGTCGCCCTCGCGACGCAATGTGCTCAATGCCGCTGGCATCAGCCCGACCATCCACGTCTCGCACGTCGATGAGCCGGCTGCCGTCGCCGCCGAGGCGAAGGCGCGTGGCGTCACGGTCGAAGATCTCAGCTGCGAGCAGCGCGTGATGATTCTGGCGCAGGCTAAGGCGCAGAGCGTCTATCAGGCTTATCGGCAGGTTGCCGAGACCGCAAAGGACGCCGGTGGTGAGCAGGTGACCGCCTATCCACTGCAAGCGGTGACGGACGATGATTCCGCTGACGAGGCAGCCCAAGCGGATTTGGAGCCGGCGAATGGCGATGTGACGACGATAACTCGCGATTTTTCTGACGTCACGGTGCCGGTCGAGGCCGAGCCGATGAAGGTAGCGTTGACTGAGCATCCAGGGTTTGCCAATGCCGAAGTTGGGCCGTTGATTATCGGTTGCGATTCCATGTTCCTCTTTGAGGGCAAGGCACTGGGCAAGCCGCATACCCCGGAGGTCGCATGTGAACGGCTGCGCGCCATGCGTGGCAAGTCGGGGGAATTGTGGACCGGTCATTGCTTGATTGATTTCGCCACCGGTCGCCAGGAGCTCGAATCCAGTCGTGCCACGGTGCGTTTTGGTGATTATTCCGACCGTGACATCGAGGCATACATCGCCTCCGGCGAGCCGTTGGAAGTTGCCGGTTGCTTTACGCTGGAAGGCCTTGGCGGCGCGTTCATTGACGGCGTTGACGGCGACCCTAGCGGTGTGCTTGGCCTGAGCCTGCCACTGCTGCGTCGCATGGTCGAGAAGATGGGCGTGGCATGGACGGATCTGTGGAATGTCGGTCTCGGCAGAGTAGCTGCGGTGAACTTGGCAGGTCAAGCCAAGTCAGCTTCGGTCGATTCAGCTAAAGGTGAGGTCGATACCATTCAAGAGCAGGCCGCATCGGTGGTTCCGCCGAAAGACAATGTTCATCAGCCCGGTGATGGGTGGGTGGATTGCGCCTGCGGCCGTCGCCACTGGGGTCTGAACGGTGCTGCCGGTGTGCTGCTCGCTCGTCGTAGCAAGGAAACTGGCGAAGTCACCGATATTGTCATGCAGCATCGGGCGATGTGGAGTGCGGAGGGCGGCACGTGGGGCATTCCCGGCGGGGCGCTCGCCGATGGCGAAAGTCCAATCGAGGGCGCGTTGCGTGAAAGCTACGAGGAAGCGAACTTCACTCCGGAGGATATCGAGGTCATCGGCACGCATCGTGAGGAACACGGCCCGTGGGCCTACACCACGGTTTTCGCCTTTGAAAAGCCGGGCCACGAGGTCAATCCGCGTCCCAACGACGACGAAAGCATGGAAATCGCATGGATTCCGGTAGATGAGGTTCCCAAGCGCAAGCTCTTGACTGCAATGAACGCCGATTGGCCCCATTTCGTCGAGCGTCTCAACATTCTGGCTGCTGATTACCACAACCGGTAGAGGCGTCAGCTTAGCAGTGCCGCGATGATGGCGATGACAATGGGGCTGGTGATCGTGGAAATCAGCACGCCATCGCGGGCGAAGGTCATGCCGACGTTGTAGCGGGCCGCGTAGTTGTAGACGTTCTGGCCTGCCGGTAGCGCCGCGAGCACGACGCAGGCGTAAAGCACCTTGCCGCGGAAGCCCATGATGAAGAACGCGATGAGGAAGGCGATGAGCGGCATCACCACGTTCTTCAGAACGGTGACCGCAATGACAGCCGAGCGCGAGCTCTTGTTGTTCTGCATCGGCTGGGAACCATGCAGCGACATGCCGAACGCCATCAGGATCATCGGCACAGCCGCCTGCCCGATCATGTTGACCGGGTCGTAGATGAATTTCGGAATCGGATAGTAGCCGATCCAAGCGCTGATGGCCGAAACCAGAATCCCGCCAAGTGAGCCGATGAGCAGCGGCTGGTGCAGCGGTTGCATCAGTGCCTTCTTGAGCGACATCTTGCCGGTGGTCGTGTAGTCGAGCACGGTCAAGGCGATAGGCGTGAAAATCGCCTGCTGCATCACCAGAATCGGCGCGACCAGCGCAGGGTTGCCGAGAATGTAGGTAGCGATGGGCAAACCGATGTTGTTGGAATTGAGATAGAGCGAGTTGAGCGCGCCCACTGTGGCGTCGGCCGGACC
The DNA here is from genome assembly GCF_029392815.1 of Bifidobacterium sp. ESL0682. Classification (GTDB taxonomy): domain Bacteria; phylum Actinomycetota; class Actinomycetes; order Actinomycetales; family Bifidobacteriaceae; genus Bifidobacterium. The sequence continues at coordinate 390,091 of NZ_CP113942.1, forward strand.
CATATGGAAGAACATCTTGTTCAAGATCAGGAAGAGCACACCTACAGCCAATGCCGAGAAGAATGCGACGATAATCGAGGGGTGGAAGATTTCCAAGATTGGCTCTTTGGAAAGGATCGCGAACATCAAGAACGGGTTGGTGACGAAGAACGCGTAGCGGTTCAGCACCATCTGCGCGGTCGGTCCGCCGATGTTGAAACGTGCGGCTACATAGCCGGTGCCGATGATGATGGCGATAACCACGAACCCTTGCATCGCGCTCAGCAGACCCATGAATCTCTCCCTTTGTGTGGCTGAAATAAAACCACGACTACCTTAATATAGTGCCTCGTTGTCGGCGATTTGTGAAGATGTATATCATGTGGACGTCATCTGTTCAATAACTTATGCGGTCCTTTGCCTTTGCGGAATAGGGCACGGGTTCGCTAGGATGAAACCATGAGTTTGACGATAAAGCAGGGAGCCACGCGCGAGGCTGCGCTGGTCGGGTTGTTCGAAGCATTGATGAAGTCGTATTCCGTCTCCGACGATGAGACGGCGCTCGCCGACGAGGTTGAGGAGTTTTTGCGTAGTCAGCCTCATCTCACGGTTCACCGCATGGGTGACACGGTGGTTGCGTCGACTTCGTTGGGTCGTGAGCAGCGGGTCGTGCTTGCCGGCCATCTCGATACGGTTCCGGTCATCGACAACTTCCCGCCTGTCTGGCTCGAGCCGGGTGACAAGCGCATCCGTGAGGATGTGGCGAAGGCGTATCCTGCAGATCGTGTGATGTTCGGACGCGGTGCGACGGATATGAAGGCTAGCGACGCGGTGATGCTGTATCTCGCTGCAACGATGACGGATCCGAAATACGATCTGACATTCGTCTTCTACGACCACGAGGAGGTCGTGGCGGAAAAGAATGGACTGGGCAAGGTCGCCAAGGCTCATCCCGACTGGATTCAGGGCGATTTCGCCATCATCGGCGAGCCGACCGATTGCGGTATCGAAGGCGGTTGCAACGGCACCATGCGTTTCGACGTCGTCACCCACGGTGTCGCCGCGCATTCCGCCCGCGCATGGATGGGCGAGAATGCCATCCACAAGGCCGCACCGGTGCTTGACCGGCTTGCCGCCTATGTTCCCCAAGACGTGGAAGTGGACGGGCTGACCTACCGCGAAGGTGTCAACGCCACTCTGATTTCCGGCGGCAAAGGCACCAACGTCATTCCCGACGAATGCCGTATTCACGTCAATTACCGTTTCGCGCCCGACAAGGACCTGCCGGCTGCCAAGGCGCTGATGATGGGGGCCGATTCCGGTGCCGAGATGGGCAACGGCGAGCACAAGGCCACCGGAGGCATGTTTGAAGGTTTCGATATCGAGATGAAGGACGAATCTCCGTCCGCGCGCCCGGGCATGGATGCCCCGCTGACACGTTCCCTGGCCAAGTTGGTCGAAGAGCAAACCGGGCTCGCACCTCAGGCGAAGCTTGGCTGGACCGATGTCGCCCGTTTCTCGTCGATCGGCGTTCCTGCCGTCAATCTCGGCGCGGGTTCACCGTTGCTGGCGCATAAGGCCGATGAGCAAATTCCGGAAAGCCAGCTCACGCTGATGGCCGACATTCTTGGAAGTTGGCTGCGCTGACGGTTTGGTGTTGAATTTGCGGTCAATATGATAATTCCGATCATAATGGCGCGTGATTGACGTACAATAAACGCAGGTAATTCTGCAAGTTGCCGAATTCCGATGGCGTTGATCCCCTCGCGTGTCAATCCGCAAGTGCCGGTGTCCGCTGTCGTGAACGTATGACTTTTAGAAATGCTGGCTACGAGCGCAATTGTTGCGTGGCCGCGGTGAGAGCGTGGCGTGAGAGCCGTAGACGGCCGGATAAGCCGACATGGTTGCAGCATGTCGCCAAGGAGCATTGTGCCCAGAACAACCCGAGGCGGGGTCGATCAAATCGACGACGCCAAATTAAGCGATATCAATTCATCTTCTGCATCTTCTTCGAACGACACCGAACCCACTAAACGCCATCGTGTGGTCCGCCGCCGTGTGGTTCGTGGCGCAGGCGCGGCCGATGCCGATGTGGCGTTGAAGGTCGAGGAACGCGAGAGCGCCAAATCGACGGAGAATGTCAAGGAAACGTCCGAAGACGATGCCTCTGCCAAGGAAACGGTGAAAACTCGGAGCGCAGGAACGCGGAAATCCGCATCGAATACCCGCTCTTCAACGGCAGCGAAAAGGACCCGTACGCGTAGCCGTGTTCGTGACGACGAAGCACTCGATGACGATTCTCGAGCACGAAGCCGTAGTGCCAGAAACGATGACGACGATATGGAAGCTACGTCGAACCGCAGCCGTCGTACCAGTCGCTCCCGTTCCCGCAGCGTGTCCAAAAACTCTGCACCGGCAAATGATGATGTGGAATTCAAGATTGAAGCGACCGAAGATCGTGCTATCGACGCCGTTGAAGGATTGCCGAAAGGCCACGAAAGCCGCCATACGCCTCGTCCGATGACCTCACTGCTCTTCCAGGAACCGGTACTTCCGGGCGTTGAAGATGATGAGGATGAGTCGAAGGGAACTCGTCGGCGCACCCGTTCCCGTAGCCAGGAAGAGAACGAGGATGATGAGCGCCGTGTGGAGCGCGGGTCTCGTCGTTCCTCGCGTTCCTCTCGTACCACCCGCTCGCGTCGCGGTGCCGAGTTCGCTGATGAGGATTCGGATGAACCTCGCGCAGAACGTGGTAGCAGGTCCGTCTCCAGGCGAGGCCGTTCGAACGACCGCGATTATGTGGACGAGAATGAAAGCTCCTCGCGTTCTGTCCGTCGTTCGCGCCGTGATGATGACGATGATATTTATGACGAAGAGGCAGCCGAGCGCACCGAGCGCCGCACGCATCGCCGCCGCAGGCTCAATGCCGAGGAACGGCATGCCGCCGATGAGATTGAACAGATCGAGGAAGACCTCGAGGATGACGACATCATCTATCGCCCGATTGACGATGTTGAAGCCGAACAGTCCGAAGCGAGGTCGCGTCGAGGACGCGGCAGTGAACGTCCGTCCGAGCGTAGCTCACGTCGTTCCCGTGGTGCACGTGGTTCCAGCCGCAGCGAACGTGATGAAGACGAGGATGAGGAAGAAGAGAACGAAAGCCGTAGCAGCCGTTCTCGTGGTTCGCGCAGCGAACGTGATGAGGATTCGTCAAGCCGTGGCGAGACCCGCCGCCGTAGGCGCCGTGAATCCGATGAGGAAAGCGACGATCAGCCGCTGACCCGTCGTCGTCGCCGTCACCGCGGTTCCAAGGGCGAGGAAAACGATAGTGGTCGCGATTCGTCGCGTTCCAATTCTCGTCGCTCGCGCAAGCAGCAGTATATCGACGAAATCACCGACATCGAAGGCTCCACCCGTCTCGAGGCCAAGAAGCAGCGCCGCCGCGACAACCGCCGCGAACGCAGCCGTCAGAACCAGCTGATCGAGCAGGACTTTCTCGCCCGTCGCGAGAACGTCGATCGCTTGATGGTCGTGCGTGAAAGAGGCCAGCACACTCAGATTTCCGTGATCGAAGACAACGTGCTCGTCGAGCACTACGTTTCCGATATCCAGGAAGTCGCCACCGTCGGCAACATCTACCTGGGCCGCGTACAGAACGTGCTGCCCAGCATGGAGGCCGCGTTCGTCGACATCGGCCAGCCGCGCAACGGTGTGCTTTATGCCGGCGAAGTTAACTGGGACACCACGCGTCTCGAAGGTCAGCCGCGCCGCATCGAGCTGGCGTTCAAGTCCGGTGATCCGGTGCTGGTGCAGGTCACCAAGGATCCGATTGGCCACAAGGGTGCACGTCTGACCTCTCAGGTTACTCTTGCGGGCCGTTTCCTGGTGCTTGTTCCCTCCGGCGGCATGACCGGTGTAAGCCGTAAGCTGCCCGAACGCGAACGCGGTAGGCTCAAGTCCATCGTCTCCAAGATCGCTCCGAAGGATATGGGCGTCATCATCCGTACCGCCGCCGACGGTGCCAGTGAAGAGGCACTCAAGAAGGATCTCGAGAACCTGCAGCGCCAGTGGAGCAAGATTGAAGACAAGCGCAAGCTTTATCACAACGGCAAGCGCGCCAAGCTGCTGCAAGGTGAGCCCGACGTCGCCATCCGCGTGGTGCGCGACATCTTCAACGACGACTTCTCCAAGCTCATCGTCGAGGGTGACAAGGTCTACGATCGCATCGAGGAATACCTCGACACCATGGCTCCCGACCTCAAGGATCGCCTCGAGAAGTGGGATCCGGAAGAGCATCAGGGCAAGGATGTGTTCGATAAGTGGCAGATTGATTCCCAGCTTCGCAAGGGCATGGAGCGTCAGGTCTACCTGCCCAGCGGCGGTTCGATCGTCATCGATCGCACCGAGGCCATGACCACCATCGATGTCAACACTGGCCGATTCATCGGCAAAGGCAAGTCGCTCGAGGAGACGGTCACCCGTTGCAACCTCGAAGCGAGCGAAGAGATCGCCCGTCAACTGCGTCTGCGCGACATCGGCGGCATGATCATGATTGATTACGTCGACATGGTGATGCCCGCCAACCGCGACCTCGTGCTGCGTCGCCTGGTCGAATGCCTCGCGCGTGACCGAACCAAGCATCAGGTGGCTGAAGTCACCTCACTGGGCCTTGTACAGATGACCCGTAAGCGTATCGGCCAGGGACTGGTGGAAGCGTTCTCCGAGGAATGCCCGACCTGCAAGGGCCGCGGCTTCATTCTCCACGACGAGCCCACGATTTCCGCCGATTACTCCGATCCCTACGCCATGAAGGGCGGCGATCCGTTCGTCCACACCAACAAGCACGGCCACGGCAGTGCTCCCGAGGTGCAGGCTCCGAAGGGTTCCAGCCCGGCGGTCAAGGCCAAGCTGGCGCAGATTGCGGCAGCTGCGGTGGCAGCTAATGACGATGACAAGGAAGATGTGTCCGATTCGGATTCGTCTGCTGAAGTGGATACGAATTCCGAGTCCTCGATGCAAGAGGACTGAGGCAACCAGTCCGGAGTTCCCGGTTTCGCTTTCGCCTGTCTTTGGCGAAATCGGGAATGCAACACCCTAACCCGGCCATAACGTACCGACATGCCGTTATCATTGATTGACGTTAGTACGTGGGTCGGTGTACTCTAAAAGACTGGTGTCTGGCCGTGGAAGTCGAAGACGTGCTGGGCAGTTTAGCTTTCGAAATAGCAAGGAACGAGATATGTACGCGATTGTGAAGGCCGGTGGCCATCAGGAAAAGGTCGAGGTCGGTGACGTCATCCTGGTCAACCGTCTCAATGCGAAGAAGGGCGATACCGTGGAATTCCCGGTCGCGCTCGTGGTCGACGGCGCCAAGGTGACGCTCGCCGCCAAGGATCTTGCCAAGGTTTCCGTCAAGGCTGAGGTTGTTGACGATGAGGCCAAGGGTCCGAAGATCAACATTCAGAAGTTCAAGAACAAGACTGGTGTCGCCCGTCGTAAGGGTCATCGTCAGCCGCTTTCCGTCATCAAGATCACGGCAATCGCCTGATTTCGGGTTACGGTAATTAAGGACTGAAAGGAACAGACAATGGCACATAAGAAGGGCGCATCCGCTTCCCGCAACGGTCGCGATTCAAGCGCGCAATACCTGGGCGTCAAGAAGTTCGGTGGCGAGGCTGTCGTCGCCGGCAACATCATCGTTCGTCAGCGTGGCACCAAGTTCCACGCCGGCCAGAACGTCGGCACCGGCAAGGATCACACCTTGTTCGCGCTGTCCGACGGCAATGTGAAGTTCGGCGTTCGCCGCGACCGCAAGGTTGTCGACGTAGTCTCCGAGTGAGACCCGAGCTAGCTAGCTTTTAACAAAAGGTCGTACCCCGAACGGGTGCGACCTTTTTGCATGTATCGATAATTGAACTCGTGCTATACAAGCATGGTGACTTTTGCCCAAAACGATAATCCCTCGTCTCGTCGGTGGGGGTATGGGAAGATGAATACCCACCGGTAAGGTAAGGAAATATGACAGACTTTGTAGATAGAGTGACCGTCCACGTCAAGGGCGGGGATGGCGGCAACGGTTCCGCAGGCGTGAAGCGCGAGAAATACAAACCGTTGGCTGGTCCGAACGGCGGCAACGGCGGAGACGGCGGTTCCGTCATTTTCGTGGCCGATGCCAACGCCAACAACCTTTTGGATTATCGTTTCGTTCCACATCGTAAGGCTGAAAGCGGCACGATGGGCTTGGGAGACACCAAAGACGGCTCGAAAGGCGCCGACGTGGTGCTACCCGTTCCGCCGGGAACCGTGATTTTCGAAGCCAAGGGTGCCCAGGGCAAGGCCAAGCGCCCCGGCCGCGAACTGGCTGATTTGCGCCATGCCGGGGATAAGTTCGTTGCCGCGGCAGGCGGTATGGGCGGCCTGGGCAACGCCGCGCTGGCCAACAAAACGCGCCGTGCCCCTGGATTCGCCTTACTCGGTGAGCCAGGCGAGGAACGCGACGTGATTCTGGAGCTCAAATCCATCGCCGACGTGGCGTTAGTGGGCTTCCCGTCGGCCGGCAAGTCCAGTCTTATCGCTGCGATGAGTGCAGCCAAGCCGAAAATCGCCGATTACCCGTTCACGACTCTCGTGCCGAACCTTGGCGTGGTCAGTCTCGAGGAATATCGCTATACGATTGCCGATGTGCCAGGTCTAATTCCCGGAGCTTCGGAAGGCAAGGGTCTTGGTCTCGAGTTCCTGCGTCATATCGAGCGCACCGAAATCATCGCGCACGTCATCGATTGCGCGACGCTTGAGCCAGACCGTGATCCGATTTCCGACTATCACGCACTGGAAGACGAACTGGCGAAATACGCTGCCCAGCTGAAGTTGCCGCTTGGCGTCATTCCGATTCCCGATCGTCCGCGTGTCATTATCCTCAACAAGGCCGATGTGCCCGAGGCCAAGGAGCTTGCTGAATTCGTGCGTCCTGAGTTTGAAAAGATGGGACTCAAAGTCTTCATCGTTTCCACTGCTTCGCATGAGGGCTTGAAGGAACTTGGTTTCGCCTTGGGCAAGATGGTCACCGAACTCCGTGCGAAGTTGGCTGAGGAAGAGGCCGAGCGCGACGAGGAACGCGTGGTCATCAAGCCGTTGGAGCAGCCAACGCGTCGTCGCCGTCGTGCCGACGATGAACGGGGTACATCGCTCGATTTCCATGTTGAGCGCGAAAGCAACCCCAATGGAGACGTGTGGTTCACCGTCACCGGCGCTAAGCCGGAACGCTGGGTGCGACAGACCAATTTCGACAACGACGAAGCCGTCGGCTATCTTGCCGACCGCTTGGCAGGTTTGGGTGTCGAGGACGACTTGCGTCGTCACGGAGCCAAGCCGGGTGACGAAGTGCGTATCGGTAAGGGCGACAACGCGGTTGCGTTCGATTGGGACCCGACCATCGCCGCCGGCGCTGAAATGCTCGATGGTGCCCAGCTGGGCGCTCGTGGCAAGGATTTGCGCTTGGATGATGGAGCCGATGGCAATCGTGTCCGTCGTCGTACCAATGCCGAGCGTCGTCGTCAGTATCACGAGATGATGGATGCCAAGACCGCCGTGCGTGAGGCCATGCGTCAGGAACGCACCGCCGGCCACTGGGCCGACCCGAGCGTCGATGACGATCGTCACGACGAACACGCGATTCTCGGTGGCCACCATTCCGACGACGAACACGAGTCTGGAACCAGCGAAAAATAAGGTTCGTAAGATGGTTCTTCAGGAACGATAACGCAATAATCAAGAGGCTTGGCTGAAATGTCGGGAAACCAGATGCAGACAGAACATGAGGTGCGAGCTGCGGTCGCGGCCGCACAGACCGTCGTGGTGAAGGTCGGTTCGAGCTCGCTGACCAAGCCTTCCGGCCATTTGGATGTGGATAAGGTCGGTGCGCTCGTCCAGGTTCTGGCGCAGCATGCCAAGCGCGGCACCCGTATGGTGCTGGTCTCGTCTGGTGCCATCGCCGCAGGTTTTGGCCCATTGGGATTCGACGCAAGACCGGACGATGTCTCGACCCAGCAGGCTGCGGCATCGGTGGGCCAAGGCGTATTGATGCAACATTACGAAACCGGTTTCGCCCGTTACGGTGTGCGTGTCGGCCAGATTCTGCTCACTGCCGACGACACCATGCACGCCTCGCGCTACCGCAACGCCCAACGCACGTTGCGGCGGCTTCTTGATCTTAACGTGGTTCCGATTGTCAACGAAAACGATGCATTGGCAACCAACGAGATTCGTTTTGGCGACAACGACCATCTTTCTGCACTGGTGGCCAATCTGGTACGTGCCGATGCTTTGGTACTTCTGACCGATGTTGACGGCCTTTACACTGCTCCGCCTTCCAAACCGGAGGCTAAACGGGTCGGTTTTGTAGCCGATGCCAACGAGATTCTCGACAACGTTGCGGTAGGCGGCAGCTCGTCGGGTGTCGGTAGTGGCGGCATGGTCACCAAGCTGGAGGCGGCGCGTATAGCGGTCAATTCCGGTATTCCCGTCGTGCTTACCAGTGCCGACAATATTGAAGGGGCGCTAGACGGCAGGCCTACGGGAACTGCCTTCGCGCCGTCAGCCCACCGTGATTCCTCGCGTCGTCTCTGGATCGGTTTCGCTGCGAACCCGCGTGGGTCGTTGGTCGGCGATGAAGGCGCAATCAAGGCGATTCTTGGTGGCAAGGCCAGTCTTTTGGCAGCCGGTGTATTAGAAGTGCATGGCGAGTTTTCCGCCGGCGATCCGGTCTGGATTGACGACGAGAACGGCAACCACATCGCCAAAGGTCTCTCGGGCTTCGATTCCGATGAGATTCCGCATACCCTCGGCCGCGACACTTCCCAGCTCAAGCGTCTGCTTGGCGAGGAGTATGCCCACCCGCTGGTTCATCGCGACGATTTGGTGCTGTTGTAAAGCATTTTTGGTCCATATTCCGAGCTCCATGCTGCTGTTCGTCTTACCAATTCGTCACTGCGGTCTAGTCTTAAAGTGGTAATAACCACCAAGAACGTGGGAGATAAAAATGGCAGAGTGGCAGACGTTGAGTGACCGTGTGAATTCCGTGGCGCCGAGCGCTACATTGGCCGTGGATTCCAAGGCGAAGGAGATGAAGGCCTCCGGTATCGATGTCATCGGTTTCGGTGCTGGCGAGCCCAATTTCCCGACTCCCGATTATATCGTTGACGCTGCTGCGGCGGCTTGCCGAGATCCAAAGAATCATCGCTATACCCCGACTCCCGGTCTGCCGGCGCTGCGCAAGGCCATCGCCGAAAAGACGTTGCGCGACTCTAGTTACGAAGTCTCACCCGACCAGGTCGTGGTGACCAATGGTGGCAAGCAAGCGGTTTACGAGGCATTGCAGATTCTCATCAATCCTGGCGACGAGGTTATTATTCCTGCGCCCTATTGGACCACCTATCCCGAAGCCGTGAGGTTGGCAGGTGGCACGCCCGTCGCTGTCTTCAGCGGTGCGGAAAACGGTTTTGCACCGACGGTCGAGGCGCTTGAGGCAGCAAGAACGCCGCATACCAAGGCCATCTTTATCAACACTCCCTCGAATCCAACCGGAGCGGTCTGGAGCGAGGAAACACTGCGCGCAGTAGGCGAGTGGGCCCTGGAACACCACGTGTGGGTCTTGAGCGACGAGATCTACGAACATCTGACCTATGATGGCGAAAAGACTGCATACATCGGCGCGTTGGTGCCGGAGTTGCGCGACCAGCTCATCGTCCTGAACGGTGTGGCCAAGACCTATGCCATGACCGGCTGGCGGGTCGGCTGGCTCATAGGCCCAGTTTCGGTCGCCAAGGCCGCTGCCAAGATGCAGAGTCATATGACTTCAAATGTTGCGGACGTCTCTCAGCAGGCCGCATTAACGGCAGTATCCAGAACGTTGGATGCGGTGGCGATGATGCGTACGGCATTCGACAAGCGTCGTAAAGCCATTGTTTCCGATCTCAATGCCATCGACGGTGTGACCTGCCGTACTCCCAAAGGTGCTTTTTATGCGTTCGCCGATGTCACTGCATTGTTGAACCGTCCTCTCGGCAAGAACGGCTCGATTGTCAAGACCTCCTCCGAACTGGCTGAGCTTCTGCTCGAAGAGGCCCATATCGCCGCCGTCCCTGGAGAAGGGTTCGGCGCTCCTGGCTTCCTGCGTTTCTCGTATGCGCTTGACGACGACGATTTGGCCGAAGGCATGCGTCGTTTCAAAAAATGGGTCGGCTGAGAACCGATATCGATAAACGTCCACGTTTGCAGATTCGGTCAGGCATCTTTCAACATCAGCGTTGTTTCCTGATCTTTTAAATGCGACACGTGGAGTGGACGAAATCGCGAAAAACGGCTAAGCTATTCTTTCGGCGGTTTATGTTGCATGGTCTCGTGCTTCGAGTACTGTGGACAGAGTTCACCTAGGGAAGTGGCGCAATTGGTAGCGCAACGGTCTCCAAAACCGTAGGTTGTGGGTTCGAGTCCCGCCTTCCCTGCCAAGTAATCACAAGCCGAACGAAGGACGGATATGGCGAAGGCACGAGAGTCTGAAAAGAGCGTCAAGCCGAACATTTTTATGCGTATCGGCTTGTTCATCAAGCAGGTTATTGACGAACTGCGTAAGGTCGTCACGCCGAGCGCCAAGGAACTGGCCGGTTGGTCGGTTGCGGTGTTCATTTTTGTGCTTATTCTGATGGCTCTTGTTTCAGGTATGGATTTCGGTCTTGGCAAGCTGATCCTCTGGATCTTCGGCTGAGCATAGACGATTTTAAAGGTGACTAACAGTATGGATAATGAAGTAAATCTCGAAGGCTTGGACGCATTGCCCGATTTGCCGAGCGACGATCAGTCTGCGGCTGAGGCTTCTAGCGTTGATAGCGCGGCGGTTGATGCCGTTGACGGTATCGAAAACGCAGATGTTGCTGAAAAGACTTCCGATGATTCTGCAGATACTGCTTCCGCTATGGATTCCGATGTTTCTGATGACACATCCGAAAGTGCTACCGAATCAGCAGACGGGGAAGCTGCTGCAGAGGCGACTAGCGACACCGCCGCAAATGCTGAGAACGAAGATGCTGACGATGCCGGCGCAAAGGCCGTCAAGGAGTTTTCCAGAGAGCCTGCGTGGTTTGGATGGCAAGTGGTATGTGCTCCACACCTATTCCGGCTATGAAAAGCGTGTGAAGACCAACGTCGAATCCCGTATCCAGAGCTATGGCCTCGAAGACCAGATTTTCCAGATTGAAGTTCCGATGGAAGAGGTCGAGAAGCATACGGACAAGGGCAAGAAGGTTGTCACCCGCGTGCGTGTGCCCGGTTATGTGCTCATTCGTATGTGGCCTGATGAGAACGCTCGTCGCATCGTCCGTGAGACGGAAGGCGTCACCGGTTTCGTAGGACCCACCAAGGATCCTGCACCGCTGAGCCGCAAGGAAGTCGTCAAGATGATGGCTCCGATGATTGCTTCCGAAGCGTTGAAGGAAGCGGGCGACAAGCCTGCTGCTGCCAAGAAGCGCACCGTTGAGGTCTCCTACAAGGTCGGCGACCAGGTCACTGTTATCGATGGCCCATTCGCCACGATGGCCGGCGCGGTTTCCGACGTCGAGCCCACCACCCAGAAGCTCACTGTCTTGGTCTCCATCTTCGGCCGCGATACACCGGTCGAGCTGGGCTTTGGCCAGGTCGAGAAGATCGTCTGAGTTCCGTTCCGCTTAAGTTTTAAGTAATTGATGCCGCAGATTGCAAGGTCTGCGGCATCATTCGTATTTACGGTGTTTTTACTATGCCGATGGCCGTGAAGTGATTGCCATTATGTCGTGCTGGCTTGGAATAATGGAAAGGCTTGTGTCTGGAGGGGAGACCCGCTAGCACAGCACAGCAATATCAGTTGCGGGAGGAGACCCGTGACACTTGATATACCAATGGTTTTACCGAGACTGGTGATAGTCGGTTTCGGTTTTATCGCAGCGTGGTTCGTTGACCATCGCAAGATGGCACTCAACGGAAACTGTCGGAACCTGATATATCGCATGGTGTCGTGGGCGACCGTTATTACCGCACGGACAACGAAAAGGAGCCATTTCTATGGCTGGAAAAAGGTCACTGCGCTGATCAAGCTGCAGATTGAGGCCGGCAAGGCCAATCCTGCGCCGCCGCTCGGTCCTGCCCTCGGTTCGCATGGCGTCAACATCATGGACTTCTGCAAGTCCTACAATGACGCGACGAAGGACAAGATGGGACAGGTCATCCCTGTTGAGATCACCGTTTACGAGGATCGTTCCTTCGATTACATCCTCAAGACCCCGCCGGCAGCAGCACTTCTGCTCAAGGCCGCCGGTATCAAGAAGGGCACCGATAACCCGCTGACCCACAAGGTCGGTTCCGTCACCTCGGCTCAGGTCCGTGAGATCGCCGAGACCAAGATGGCCGATCTGTCTGCTCGCGACGTCGAGGCCGGAATGAAGATCATCGCGGGCACCGCCCGTTCGATGGGCATCACGGTCGAAGGCTGAGGGAGGAGAAACAGATGGCTAACAAGCATTCCAAGAAATATCGTGAATCGGCCGAAAAGGTCGACGGCAGCAATCTGTACACCGCTTCCGAAGCTATCGCACTGCTGAAGAGCATGCCTGCACGTGGTTTCGATGAGACCATCGAAGCTACTTACTGCCTGGGTGTCGACCCGCGCAAGGCGGACCAGCTGGTCCGTGGCGTGGTCAACCTCCCCAATGGCACCGGCAAGACCGCCAAGGTCCTCGTGTTCGCACGTGGCCCGAAGGCTACCGAAGCTACCGAAGCCGGAGCCGACTTGGTCGGTGACGACGACATGGTCGCCAAGGTGCAGGGCGGCTTCCTCGACTTTGACGCCGTGGTTGCTACTCCTGACATGATGGGCAAGGTCGGCCGTTTGGGCCGCGTGCTCGGCCCCCGTGGCCTCATGCCGAACCCGAAGACTGGCACCGTGACCATGGATGTGGCCAAGGCTGTCAAGGACATCAAGGGTGGCAAGATCGAGTTCCGCGTCGATAAGGACGGCAACCTGTCGTTCATCATCGGCAAGAAGTCCTTCGATCAGAAGGCTCTGGAAGAGAACTTCCAGGCTGTGGCTGCGGAAATCAAGCGTCTGCGTCCTTCCACTGTGAAGGGCCGCTATATTTCCAAGGCGACGATTACCTCGACGATGGGCCCCGGCGTTCCGCTGGATCTCGCCCCGCTTGCCTGAAATATGTGAAGCGTAGTCGATAAGTTAAGTTGCCCGATACCTCGCAAGAGGTGCCGGGCAACTTTTGTTTTGCGGGTCAAGAAATCTTGATTTTTCCTTAAAAATCGCTCTTGGCTCTTGCGTTTCTGCTTGGTTTCTTATATTCCTTAATCAGTGTTTCATGATTATTCCTGTTGCATATCTTGTTTGCAATGGAAAACATTGAGAAAGGATATATAAGAAAGCATGTCTATTTGGGGCAGTGAAGGGCCTAATGGGTCTCGACCAAATAACTACGGCCGTCGGCCGGGAAAACGTGGCAGAAGTGGCAGAAATGCTCATTTTCGGCGTCGGAGAATTAATCTCGACAGTTTGCTGACACGATTTCTGATTTTGCTGGTTGCGGCTGTGTTCATCGGCGTCGGTTCCGGTCTGTTGCTGCCGAAAATCAGCAAGCCTTTGGGGCAGATGACCGGCCAGTATGTGGCTACTGGACCGGTGGCTCAGGTCCTGTCGACGTTAACGGTGGACGATCACCCGAACACGTACGGCTACAACCGCGATTCTTTTGGTTACAACACGACTGATGACGATGGTGATGGCTGCACCATCCGCGATGACATTCTCAAGCGCGACATGACGGATGTGAAGTACAAAGCGCCTAGCACTTGTAAGGTCAAATACGGCACGTTGCAAGAGCCGTACACGGGCAAGACCATTCATTTTGTCCGAGGCAAACAGACGAGTGCAGCGGTACAGATCGATCATGTAGTGGCACTCGAGAACGCCTGGCAGTCCGGTGCCAAGAAATGGGACTCGGCCAAAAAGCTGCAATATGGCAACGATCCCTATAATCTGCTGGCCGTCGATGGCCCAGCTAACCAGGAAAAGAGTTCTGCGTCCGCAGCCTATTGGCTTCCTTCCAATCGAGCGTTCCAGTGTTCCTATGTCGCTCGTCAGGTTGGTGTCAAGCAGAAATATAATCTCACCGTCACCACCGCTGAAAAGCAAGCGATTTCAAAGGTTCTGCGCACCTGCCCTGCGCAGGAAGTCCCTAAAAGCTGAAAAATGCCGATGACATGTTGAAATGTCATCGGCATTCTTATATCAGCAGGAATATCGAGCTTTACTTGTGCGTGTGGAAGCGGGGAACACGGACATGGCGCAGAGTGCGATTGGCAAGGTCACGAGCCGAACCGGCGCCTTGGCCTCGCACACCGAAGGTGACCAGCAGAACCATACCCAGCGCAATAAACGAGCTGACGATAAGCGACACCCTGATGCCGTAGACGTTAGAGAGGATCGCGGCCGAATGGCTCGATCCCATCGAACGCTGGAAGATCTTGGTGAACTCCTCCATGAGGATGACCAGAACAGGTGCGCCGATGGCACCGGATATCTGACGAACCGTGTTGGTGACGGCTGAACCTGCCGAAACATTTCCCGGGGACAGGCAGTTGAGCGACCAGGTTGTGATGGGCATCAATACGAAGCCCATACCGATCTGGCGAATGAACTGGCAAATCGAGACCCACCAGATGGGCACGCCCATGCCGATGAAACTCATCATGATGGTACCGGTCATCAGTGTGAAGGAGCCGATCAACGCCACCGGTCGCGCACCGAACCTGTCGAGCAGCCTGCCGCCGCCGAACTGGGATATGCACTGTCCGAGTGCGCCCGGAAGCATCACCAAGCCGGAGATGGTCGCGGAATAGCCGCGATCGTTCTGGATGAACAGGGGAATGATAACGGTGATGGAACTGAAGGCAAAGAAGCTCATAGCAGCCGTAATGGTGCCGACCCTGAAGCTCTTGTTCTTAAGCACGGTGAGATCAAGCAGCGGCGGCTGCAACTTGCGGATTTTTTCGATTTGTCCACGAACCTGAGGGGTCTTGAAATGTTCCTCGACCTTAGCTGCGGAATCCGGATCGGCCCGCAGGCGCTTGATGGCTGCACGCAGTTCGGCAACGTTCTTGGGCTTGTTCGCTTCTTCCTGAAGATGTTCGTTCTCTTCCAAGCCGGCAATCAGAGTACGAAGCTCAGCTTTGTAGCGTTTGGCGCCCTTGAGCTGACGGACGACGAACCAGACGATGCCGATAAGACCAATAGTCATAGGCAGCCAGACCATCGGGTTGAAGAACGCATAGGTTTCGATGTTGGTAAAGCCGAACAGCAGGCCACCGAAACCGAGAACGGAAAGGCATACCGAGAAGAAGTCGGCCTTGGCGTCGTTGTCACGTTCGCTGAAGTTGTGCATAAAGAAGATGGCAAGTACCAGAGCCAAAGCGCCGACGATGGTCAGCGAGACGAAGATGGAACGCCAGCCGCTGGAATCTGTCTGCCAACCGCCGAAGGTCGGGCCGATGGCAGGGGCCACGCTCATGGCCACGCCAACAGTACCCATAGCCACACCGCGCTTCGACATCGGATAGACCGAGAAGACGATGATTTGCAGCACCGGCCACATCACGCCGGAACCGATGGCCTCGAGCGTACGTCCGGCAAGTACGAGGGTGAAGGTGGGTCCGAGCCAGGCGAGCACCGAACCCAGCGTGAAGATGCTCATTGAGGTGATAACGATCTGGCGGGTGGAGAAGCGCCGGGTGAGATAGGCCGTCAGCGGCACCATGACACCCTGCACAAGCTGGATGACGGAGGTCAGCCACTGGCCGGTGGTCACGTTGATGCCGAATTCATGGACGATGGTCGGCAACGCGGCGCTCAGTTGCAGCTGGGTGAAGTTGCCGATGAAGGTGATGAACGTGAGGATGGCGATGGATACAAAGGCCGCATGGCTCAAATGTCCATCGACGTATGATTCCTCTTTGGTAAGGACCTGCGACAATGCTGGTTTGGAGGAAGACTTTGCTTGTGATTCCACGAGATTAATCGCTCCTTGTTGGCTGCATGGAAATTTTCATGATTATTTGCATACGTATTCCACTATATCCAAAAATGTTCGATGATGACGATAATGAAAAAGATTTGGCCTTCAATATCGCCAGAGTAACTGGTTTAGCCTACACCCTCAGGCGGATGGCCGGAGCGTTGTGTTTCATTATGGGAATGCAAAAATCCTGCAATATGTTATTGCAGGATTTTCAAAAATCACGGATGCCGAATGCTACATTCCGGTGCCACGAAAGACGGCCATCACCGTCTTGAGCAGAATGGCGATATCCCCGGTGAATGACCAGTTTTCCACATACGAAATGTCAAGCTGCTCGCTCTCCTCCTGATTCAAAGCGTTACGTCCTGAAATCTGCCAAGGGCCGGTGATACCAGGTTTGACCAGCAAGCGTGCCGAATACAGGGAATCATATTGATCCACTTCATACTGCTGTTGCGGACGCGGACCGACAAGGCTCATGTCGCCTTTGAATACGTTAAAGAACTGTGGAAACTCGTCCAGTGAAGTCTTGCGTATAAAATGCCCGAACTTCGTGATGCGTGGATCATCTTCGGCCTTGAAGAGGATACCGTGTTCGTTGCCGGTTTCCTCCGCCACTTCTTCGTCATATTTGTCTGCATTTACGCGCATCGAACGGAACTTATAGAGTGTAAACGGCTTGCCATAAAGTCCGATACGTTGTTGCGAATACAGAGCTGGACCGCCATCCTGGGTTTTGACTCGCAGAGCGACAAATGCCATGACAGGGGAGGAAATAATGATGGCTATGGTGGAACCTACGAGGTCGAATATACGTTTGAGGAAGCGGGTCAGTGTGGAATACTGTGGCAAGCGCGCTGTGAGCATTGGCATTGATGGATTGCTTCGTAGATGCAGTTGCGAGGATGCGATATCGGCAACGTTGGCCATAAGTACGAGTTCGATGCCCATGGACTCGACCGCCAGTGAGAAAGTTCGCATCGTCTCAGAATATCGTGACATGACATCTGCGATGAGAATGGCCTGTGCCTTGATCTCCTTAGCTTTTTGTGGCAGATGGGAATCCATCGGCAGCACTTTCAGCTTCTTTTCCTCTGGACAAGTGCTGCGGAATGGCACGGATACGAGTTGCTGGGCCTCTGCCAAATTTGAATCTTTTTCCCATTCGAGACAGAGACAACGGGACAGACAGCAACGGGCTTGTAACCCATTCCGGGGTTTTCCTTGAGTTGTGCAATGACTTTATGGATTCCCTCGGGCGAACCGACAATCACAGTGTCATACATATAAGTATCTTTACGCCGATGACGATGCAAAGAACGTCGCATGATCCACCGCTCCAATAGTTCGAACACACAAGAACATAGTGGTATGAGAATCGTCAACGAACGGGGAATGTCAAGTTTGAAAATATAGCTGAACATACAGATGATGACAAAATCAACCAAAGTAGCGTTCAGGATTTCGCTGTATAGCTCGTAGCCTTCACCCATTGCGTGTCGATGGTAGATATGCTGTGAGGCTAGGCTGGCGACCCATGCAATGCAGATTAACGCAAGAAATTCATTTAGTCGTCCTGGATTAGTACCACTGCCTTGTATATTTGCATAGGCATCGGGCTCAATAGTTAATATGAATAGTGTTGCTAGAAGCGTCATTACAACGTCAAGTGCAATTAAGGTGGCGTTGAAAATAATACTCCATGTGGGAATGGAATAGTTCAACAGCTGATGGTTGGAATTTTCAGCTTTGGAGTGGAATACGCCTTTGTTATCTGAAAGAAAGTATGAGCCATCGAAGAAACTGTTGCCGACGGACGGTTTTGGGTGATGGAGAGTCGATGATGCTGTCCGCTCAACCGGAGTTATCGGAGGCAAGGATGTTTTCTTATCCTTAGCAGCCTCAACTTTTACTGTATCTTTTTTGAGTTGCGCGGTGGCAGAAGCCTGAACATCGCTACTTGATCTGTCTCTTTGCAACATTACAATACCTTCTTCTCTTAATGCTTCATTTATTTTACATACTGTCCAGTCTGGAAATGATTGATTGGTGTCACTTCGAAGATTTTTATTTTGGAATTGCACAATTTCCCCACAGAACATCGACATGCGCATACCAAGTTTGTGCAGAATCTGCGTTGGCTCACTAAATTTCGAGACAGTAGTGGATAATGGTTCACGGTCGTATGAATGAGGGGAAACCTATGCGTGAGCCAAGAGGACAACATCTAGCAGCCATTCAGCCGAGGCATCGTCATCGTGTTTGGCCTTGGGCGTTACTGGTGATATTTGTACTGTTACTTGCTATGGCTGGAATTGGCGCTTATTGCGGCAAAGTTATGTATAGCCAGGCTAAAGAAGTGAAGACCCATGAACAAAATGCTGTGACCATGCTCAGCGGCTTTTCTGGTACTAATGATCTCAATTCGCTTGATCAGGTTTCCCAAAAATTACCGCAAGTCCAGAGTGAGACTCAAAAAGCCGACAGTATCGCTCACGGAAAATTGTGGAATCTGGCTGCCAAGGCCCCGTTTGTGGGCAATGATATCAAGACGGTGCAGGGTATGACGTCTTCGGTGAATAGCATTGTGCATGATTCGATTCCACAGTTCCTGAATGTTGTCAACAATCTTAAAAGTGCACAGTTGAGCGAAGGCAATGGCCAGATTAATCTTCAGCCGATTCTTCAATCGCAGCAACAGATAAAAACTGCCAACACTGCTATGCAGACCCAGGTATCGTCTTATAATCAGTTGCCGGCGCAAAAGCTCAGTTGAAAGTAGTACGGGATGCTTACGGAACATCCAAAACTAAGCTTGACGCCCTTGCACAGAAATTTGACCAGCTATCGAATGTTTTTCAAGTGTTGCCAGATTTTCTTGGCGCAAATCAGCAACGTAACTATGCGATTACAGCTATGACCACTTCGGAAGCTCGGTCTTCTGGCGGTTTGATTGGCTCAGTAGGCGTACTCACCACTGATAATGGGAAAATTACAATAGGTAAATTTAGGCCCAATGCTGAGTATCAAGCGTATGGAATGGCCAAAGTCAGTCCAAGTGAAAGTGCAATATTCAGGCAATGGGGGCCGATGCATCAATCTTTGGTGATGCAGGATTTGGCTTCTTGCCCTGATACTCAACGTCTTGCCGAAAATGTGAACTCCGTTTGGAAACGTACACCATGGGGCATGAAACAGCCGATTGACGGTGTAATCGCCATGGATCCTGTTTATTTACAAGCGATGATAAAATTGAGTGGAAACGTTACTCTTGACGATGGACGTGTGCTAACCGGTGATAATACGGCTCAATTCTTGTTGAACACTATATACAAGGAGTATCCTCCGTCACAACAGGATTCGTATTTCGGACAGGTGGCTGCCAAAAGTACTACTTCTTTGTTCGCCAATATGAATGTGAGCAAGATGATGGGCCTTATGAGTGTATCCGGTCAAATGGCTGCAGGTCGTCACCTCTCAATGTATGCGTTCGATTCGAATATAGAATCGGAATTTGCATCTTCGGGGCTGACCGCTCACACTCCCAATGATGAGGCAAAGCCAACCATTGGGGTTTATTCCAATGAGCAGAATGCGTCGAAAATGGATTGGTACATTCATAAAACGTCGAAAATTACCAGAACAAGTTCGAATTCTACTGGCGTTCGTACTTACCATGTGGATTATACGATGACTAATACCATGACCCAGGCAGAGTTGCAGTCTGTACCGGATTATATCAAGGGTATGGGGGTGTACCACGTGGGAATGGCGTGGAAAAGACCTTGCTTTATGCTCCAGCTGGTGGATCCATCAGTCATCTTTCAGTAATAGGCTATGACGAGACGATGCAGCAAAAGACATTGAACGGTGTCCCACTTTACGCTGGTGTCGTTCAAGTCGCTCCTGGTCAATCAGTGACTTTCTCTTTCGATGTCGTAACATCGTCAAAGGCCGTTTCGGATTTGCAAGTAGATCAGAGCCCAATGGGCTGGGAAAATCCTGGCGTCACTTATGTTGACGGTTCTACTCAAAAATAAATAATTATCAGTACATTCAACGGAGGCTATTACAGTGGAGCAAGTTTCGGCATCGGTCAGTCTGGTTATTCCCACGTTAAATGCTTCTCAAAGCATAAGTGAGTTAATTGGTGCTCTTAACAGGCAATCCTTGCCGTTGGATGAAGTTTTGGTGATTGATTCGAGTTCTGAGGATAACACAGCGGATTTGGCGGAAAAGTGCGGGGCACGGGTAGTTGTTATTCCACGTTCCGAGTTCAATCATGGTGGGACTCGGCATAAGGCCTTTTTGATGACCAAAACCGATTATGTCCTCTTTATGACTCAGGATGCGCTTCCTGCAAACGAGCATTATGTAGAGAATTTGTTGGAGCCTTTTAGCGATGGAAAGATTGCTATGGTCTCGGGTCGTCAATTGCCGCGTGCAGATGCTCGGGCTTTTGAAAAATTGGTGCGTGCGTTTAATTATCCGTCGGATTCATTCGTTCGTGATGTATCGACTTGCCTTGCCTACGCTGGGAATTAAGACTTTCTTTGCCTCGGACGTATGTAGCGCTTATCGCCGTACGGCTTACTTGGAGTGCGGAGGTTTCGATACTTCATGCAATACGAATGAGGATATGCTTATGGCCGCTAAATTCATTAGTGCCAATTATAAAGTTGCTTATGCAGCGAATGCTGAGGTCATACATTCTCATAATCTCTCGTTGAAGCAGCAATACCAAAGAAACAAGGAGATTGGTATCTTCCTGAAAAAGCACAAAGCAGCGCTGATGAACGCTTCCGAATACGGAGAAGGTAAGCGCATGGTTCTGTATGTGATGAAACACCTGTTCAACGATAAACAGTATGCGGAAATCCTATCTTTCTTCTTTGATTGCGTTGCTCGATACTGCGGCAATAAAGTTGGTAAGCTAGGTTAATGAGTTATCAGTAAAGTAGGATTATCCAGATATCGGAAACAGAGATTAGAGAATACAGTGCAAGATACGGTTGATGTTTTGCTGGCTACTTTCAATGGTGAAGAATATATCGATGAGCAAGTCCTTTCTTTGGAAAAACAAACAATGAATGATTTCAATATATTGATTTCCGATGATGGCTCAACTGATTTGACAATAAAGCATATACACGAACTTCAACTTCGATATCCGAATGTTCATGTCATTAAAGATCATCCTCGTTTCGGTGGGGCGAAAGGGAATTTCCTATTCCTCACGCAGCAGACCCAAGCGCAGTATGCAATGTTCTGCGATCAGGATGATTATTGGCTGCCTTCAAAAATCGAATTGACATACAAGAAGATGAAGCAGCTCGAGAAAAATATGGTGTCGACATACCATTATTGGTTTTTACTGACATGAAAGTAGTTGATTCATCATTGAAAACCATGAATGATTCGTTTGAATCCTATTCGAATATCGATCCGAGTCGGACTGACTTTAAACAGGTTATGGCCCAATCCTTTGCTGCTGGATGCACGATGATGGTCAATAGGGCGCTTCTGAATCTGCTGCAAGAAACCCCGTCCGGTCAATTTATGATTATGCATGATTGGTGGATATCTCTTATAGCTGCAGGTTTTGGACATATAGGGTATGTTCCTCAGGCGACTAGCCTCTATCGTCAACACGGGGATAATTCAATTGGAGCGAAACGTTTTTCAATTCTTAAAGCGGTTTCGGTGCCTAAAAAAATGGTTTCCAGCTTCAGGGCAACAGTACAGCAAGCCACATCATTCAGAGAAATATATGGGGACAGGCTTGATGCCGATAAACTGGAATGCCTCAGTTATTTTGTTTCCATCGGCCAAAAGGGTCTGATTCCTCGTCTATTTTCCTTATTCAAAAGCGATGCATGGAAAAAAGGTGCAAGGAAAATTGGCCAGATCTATGCGGTTTTGACGTATCGTTTATATCATTTTAATAGCTAGAAAATGATAACAGTTCTGTCGTTTATATATATGAATGATAAAATCGAACAGATTAATCGGATGACTGCTTGGCGGTTAATGGTGATACGGGAATAGCCTACGAGATAGGGGATACTTTTGCAAGTGAAAAGGAAAAGACTATCTAACGAACTTTCTGCAAAACAGATGTGGGTCAATATCCTCAGTGTTGTGACGAGTACACTTGGTTTTGTTTTGTTGGCGCTTAGACTTCCTTCGTTTGTGAATGCTCTAGTTTTCCTTGCTGTCAGTTTTTTCTGCTTCATCTCTTTTGGAAAAGCCATCGGAAGATTTATCACGGCACGTGGTATTTTCGCTTTATTTTGGTTTGGAAGTATCGCGCTCTCTTGTCTGCGTATTCATCCCATGCAAACGGCATGGAGTTATAAAACCATCATTGCCTTGGCATTCGTTTTTCCTGCTTTTATTGCAGGGTATATTCTTTGTGAACTGCTTTTTGCTAAATTTGGCAAATCTTCTGACAAGATTGAAATATCGGCAGGTTATTATTATAGGCCGCTAATTGCTTTGGGGATCCTGATCATCATTGCTTTTCTTATGGATTGTCTGTATTCCAAGGATATCCCGCTTTTTGCCAAGAATATGGCCGCCTATAAAACATTCGGTATGCCGATGGTTCACTATCTGACAGTGTCAGTAGGCTTTTATCCAGCATTGGTGCTTTGCTATTGTAGGGAAAAAGAGGTTTCTATTTTCAAGGAGCCTGTTCTTCTTGGATTCAGTATTTTTCGTTTGTGTTGCCTATACTCATCGTTTCGAGGCAACTCTTGATTCTCGAGTTTATCCTTTTTGTTTTTGCTTGGCTTCTTTATAAGCGTCAGCCAATTGATGTAATCAAGTCACTTACTACTAAGCGAATCATTGTCGGTCTTGTCGCATTAATTGTCATTGTATGTTTGTATCTTGTGATTTCTGCTTCCAGGAAGCAAAACATCGTTTATCTCACCCAAGTTTTCAGATTGCCATCTGTACCATCGAAACTAGGCATGACAGGTTGGCAGGCTTATCTGTATGTTGCGTTTAACTATGATAATTTTAATTATCTAGTGGCTCATCTGCATTCATTTTCTTATGGGGCCAATGTTTTTCTCCAGTTATCGCGTTGCTAAAGCTTAAACATTTTGTTCCGGCAAGTTTTGTCAGTAGTAATGGATTAATGTTATTGCCCACATTCACTACTTATCCTATAGTTTGCTTTGGTTATAGAGATCTTGGCATCATCGGTGTTATTGTCAGTCTTTTTCTAATTGGAGCTGTTGCCTTGATTGCTGAGAAGAAAGCAAAAGAAGGCACTGCGATTACCTACCATGTTATTTATTATTTGGTGTTGTATTCCTTGGTTTTCTGCTTTTTCTCAAATATGTTCGCGAATTCCACGATTTGGGTCTATGTTATTTTGCTACTTTTCATGGAAATGGCAGCAAGGCTATTGGCCAGGCGAGAAATGAAGTAATGATGCAATATATTTACAGTGAATAAAGCTTTCTTACGGCTTTATTCACTGGTTTCAAACCGCTTAGGCTTATTGCCAATACCGCAAACAACACTGCCACGACAAGCGACACGGAAGTATTGGTGATGGGGTGAAGAGCCATCAGTTTTTTCAGGCCGAACAGAACGACAACGTGACCTAAAAATATTGCAAGAGACCGTTGTCCCAGAATCTCGAAAAGTGGCCACTCTATATTCAAGCTTAAGATAACGATGGTGCCGCAAATTCCGATTGCTAGGAGAATAAAACGGAGTATGCCGCCTTTCAATGGTGTTGTGCCTAGCAGTGCATAATTCCAATTACGGAATAGCCAGTGAGGTTCAAGATGAGTGTGCACGAACCAAAGAATTCCACATAAATAGAGGAAGACAAGTGCTGTGATAATTGTCCGATTCAATTTCCGGCAGAAGAGAACGATTTGCTTTCCCCATGCTTTTCCGAGAACGTAGAAGGGCAGGAATCCAAACGTTCTTTGTATCGCGAACCAATTTCCGTGGAAAGGGATGAGACCGGATAATACCAAACCGATCAGGCTCGCGATGAATGTGGCGCGCGGCCAACGGTTGATCAGTGGGATGAGAAAAGTCCACCAAATCATGACGATAAGATACCAAAGCGGACCATAAGGCCAATACCAAGGCTCTCCGGGGATTTTCAATACATAACCTATCGCTTTATAGATTATTTCGAATACCAGGAATGTGGCTGCAAGTCCACCGAGTTTCCGCAAGCTGATTTTCTTTGGAGAAAACATGCCAGTCAAAAATATAAAAGCTGGCATATGTACACCGTAAATTAATATGAGCAAGGCTCTAGTGCCGCCGATATTCCAGCCGTTGATGTCCTCCAATGCGTGCCCTAATACTACGGAAACTATAAGCAGTCCCTTAATCACATCAAGTCTTTTGTCGCGCACTTAGACTGTCCTCTCATTGGTATGAACATGTCCATATGTCTTACGTTCTGATTGTACAGATTGTCATACAGTTGAGAATTTGTAATATTGAGATGTGAGACAAAGTCTGATTCACAACGTGTCTTCAGTTCCAGGCTTTGTCGCTAGATGTGTTTCAAGCAGCATGCAACTAAGTTTGATTAAGGGCTTGTTCGTCGTGTCTTTGACGCAAATTGGTAAGTTAAGTGTATTATTGGCTTTATTAAAGCCAAAGTGGGAAACAAGGCGCGTGCTAGTTGGAGGTTTGTCGGTGAACGGTAGAGCCATTATTAGTAATATGTTCACCGCTTTCTTTGCACAAGGTGTGAGTCTTCTTTTAAGTATTCTCCAATCGCTGATTATCCCAAAAATGCTGGGTGTGACACAATTTGGGTATTGGCAGCTGTATCTGTTTTATGTAAGCTATGTCGGATTTTTCCATCTGGGGCTGAGTTCAGGGATTTACCTGAAAATGGGCGGAGTGCCCAGAGATGAGATGGACAAGGGGTCCGTTAAGTCGCAGTTTGTGTTCGGTGTGACGTACCAGACCATCATGGCACTGGTGATTATTGCGGCTTCTTACCTTTTCGGTTCGGTTCCCAGCGTCAATTCGTGATTTTTGGACCGGTGTTTATCTGGTTCTGCAGAACGCCGCAACCTATATGTCAAACGTTCTGCAATGTATGAACGAGACAAAGAAGTCTTCATATTCGGTAGTGGTGGAGCGAGTCGCATTCCTCATCCCCATGATTGCCTTCATGGCGATGGGTGTCCGCTCTTTTAAACCGTATGTGCTGGCTTATACGGTTTCGACGATTCTGCAGCTGGTCTATTGCATTTGGAATCTTCGAGATTTCATCAGTGCACCTTGGCTTGGTTTCAGAACGGCAGCCCGTCAGGGATGGGAAAGCATCAAAATTGGTATCAACCTTATGCTCGCCAATATCGCAAGTATGCTGATACTCGGCGTAGCCCGCTTCTTCATCGATTTGCAATGGGGTATCGAAAAATTCGGCGAGTTGTCGCTGGCCCTTTCTCTGGTCAACTTCTTCCTGGCTTTTGTCAGTCAGGCCAGTATGGTTCTTTTCCCTGCTCTACGGCAAGGCAGCAAACAAGAAGTACGTTCATTCTTTAAATATGCCAAGGACGCTTTGAGCCTGCTGTTCCCGGTTGCCTATCTGATATATTTCCCCCTGGTCTGGATTCTGGATCTTTGGCTGCCAAACTATGCAGCCAGTTTCTCATATCTGATTTTGTTGCTTCCTATTTGTGTGTTCGACAGCAAGATGAACATTCTGTGCGTTACGTTCTTCAACGTCACCAGACGAGAAAAGATCATGCTTAAGGTCAATATAGTTGCGGCTTTAGGCAGCTTCATTCTCACACTAGTGGGAGTGTATGTTTGTAAATCAATCATTTTTGTCATCGGTTCCATCACGCTGATGATTATTCTTCGCAGCGTTTTTTCTGAACGATTCATTTCCGACATGTTGGGTTTCAAGCAGGGGCCTATACCTGTCGCTGAACTTGCGCTGACACTTGTCTTCATCCTGTCAGCAGAGTTGCTGCCATCGGTTTGGGCGTTTGTGATATATGCCGTCGCATATATTATATTCATATGCGTATTTTCTGCCACATTAAAAGGATTGTGGAGGAAGTTACGTCCAGCCACAAGAACGTGAAAAACATAAGGGCGTGAAAGACAATTATGCAGACGACCGGTCATGAGCTGACTCTACGTCAGATACAGCTCGCTACTCTTAAAATTCTTAAGCAGATTATTCAGATCTGCGAGGATCAAGGGCTTACTTATTATTTGGCATATGGTTCGCTGATTGGTGCTGTCCGCCATCATGGTTTCATTCCGTGGGATGATGATTTAGATATTTGCATGCCTCGGCCTGATTTCAACAAATTTTTAGCTTATTTCGATGATGAGAGCCATGACACCGGCACGTTGAGAGCGATTCACAATAAGCCGGGACACCTTCTTCCGTTCCTTATCGCACGTATCAGTGACACGGCCTATCGGGAAATAGGGAGTTCGGTGATGAGATTCCCGAAATGGGCACCTTCATTGATGTATATCCTTTGGATGGAGTCGGTAACGATTCCGAGGCTGCGGAAAAGCAAAAGAAGATGGTCGACAATTTGACCAAGCAGTATCTTCGCGCAGCGGATTTCGATATCTATAATAAAAACTCTTCGGCTATCAAGAAAAGCCTTAAGAGAATTCGAGCTTTCTTCTTAAAGTCTCCTGAATATTACTGGCAGAAGATCATGCAGCAAAGTAGTGAAAAGCAGTATGAGGATTCCCGATTCATTTCATGCCAGGTTTGGATTCCTGTATTTACCAGATTCCATAAGAAAGAGGATTATGGAACCGGACAAATTACTGAGTTCGAAGGTCTCCAAGTGCGGATTCCGAATAATCCGGATGCCATTCTGCAGAGCCAGTACGGCGATTATATGCGACTCCCGCCAAAAGAGGAAAGAATCAGTCATCATTTCTATTCCATCGTTCCGCGAGCTTGATGGATTGAAGATTGCATGGGTGTTGCTTTCCGTGAGAACAGGAAAGGCAGCACCCATAATGATAAACAGGCAGAGTTGCCTAACGTGATTCCTTAAGAATAGTCAGAGTTCTGGCAATGCCTTCAGGAATGGTATAGCCAGAACTCCATCCTAATTGGTTGAGTTTCAAACCGCTTTGGCACGCTACAGTTGCTTTGCTGAAACCAGCCTGCTCTGTCGCATTCGGCAAATCAAACACGACGTGAGTACCGGCATCTTCTGCGATGATTTCTGCAAGGTCTTTTAGGTGAATACAAGAACTGGTATCGGCGACATTATAGGCATCTCCGTCCTTCCCCTTAAGCATTACGGTCAAGAGCCCCGAAACGGCGTCGGCGACATAGGTGTATGAATAGAACTGGTTGCCTTCGCTTTTCAGTACAATATCTTTCCCGTTCAATGCGTCATGAATGAACTGTGATGATGCCTTGGTGTCGGTTGCAAGCGTTGTGGGTCCGTATGATCGTGAGAACCGGGGGATGACGGTTTCGATCTTTTTGTACCCGATAGGCCTGGCATAATGCCTCTCCACATCGCTTGCTTTCCGGGTATCCGGCACGTAGTGTATTTGGGTCTATATACCCGCAATACTGCTCGTCGAAAGTATCGACATCGTTTCTGTTTTCCCCATAAATTTCGCATGATGAGGCGAAAACAAAACGTTTTGTGTGTGCTTGGCCGGCATAATCAAGGAGATTGCGGGTTCCTATGATATTGGTGGTTATCGTGCCTATGGGATTTGTGGCATATTCGACAGGGTGTGTGCTGCTTGCCAGATGAATGATATAGTCCGCTGGAGCGTCAAGAATGTTGGTGAGCGCATTATCCAGATTCACTTCTTTGAACGTGAAATATGGTGAGTCCCAATATTCGCCGAATCGTGCATGCGCTTTTTGGGCATTCCTGCCTAAGGCGATAACGTGACAATCGAGATGCCTGGCGCGGTTATTGAACATGAGTACATCGATGAGGAAGGTTCCAAATAACCCGGTTGCGCCGGATATCATCACGTTTGCATTTTCAAGATCGTGCCAAGGAAGATTCAGTCCTGCTACTTGTTCGATGTCCGCTTTGTAGAGAGGATGGTTAAACGTTTGTGTTGAGCTCATTTCAGCCAGCTGTCTTTATCGGCCTTGAGGTAGGCCTTGAACATTTCGAGATCGTTCCGATTGGTTAGTTTGATGTTCTTGTCAGAGCCTGCGGCAAAATACAGACGTTCGCCTAAGTCTGCCATCATGGTGTTGGTATAGGAATTCGGACCGATTCCGATTCCCTTTTCGAAAGCAGTTTCGTATGCCCAGTTCAATTTTTTGAAACGGTAGGCTTGCGGCGTCGACACTCGGCGTAGTGTTTCGCGGGGGATGTATGTGGTGGTCGATTCTTCATCGTCTTTGATGAAAATCTGCTCGTTATAGGGCAATGAGGTTACGGCGTTACCCTTTTTCTGACAGGTGATGATGACAT
Source organism: Bifidobacterium sp. ESL0682 (assembly GCF_029392815.1). Classification (GTDB taxonomy): domain Bacteria; phylum Actinomycetota; class Actinomycetes; order Actinomycetales; family Bifidobacteriaceae; genus Bifidobacterium. The sequence goes on from NZ_CP113942.1 coordinate 418,625, forward strand.
CCGACAATACTGCGTCATCGACCAGAGGACGGATACCGTCGTGAATGACGATAATATCGTCGTCATTTGCAATGTCTTTTAGATTGGAAACGCCATTATGAATGGATTCCTGAGCGCTGTTACCGCCGGCTACAATCCATTTGAGCTTGGATATATTGAACTGTTTGGCGTAGGCGCGTAGCATATCTTGCCAGCCGTCCAGACAAACAACTTCTATGGCGTCAATCATTGGATGATTTTCAAAGTTTTCCAATGTGTAGACCAACACTGGCTTATCGTATACATTGATAAACTGCTTGGGAATATCCTGTCCCATTCGTCGGCCTGATCCGCTGGCAATGATAACTGCGATGTTCATATTTCCGCTTCTCGTTTTTGTTGGTATCAGTATTCATAAATTATAATATATCGACGATATACAAAGAAACTTTAAAGTTCTAATTAAAGGCATCTAAGCTTCTTCTTGCGTACTCAGTATTACACAATTGTTGGATTTGAAGAAGAGCCGGCTTCCTTCTGCTAAGCGGTTATCTGTCAGGGTGTTCCATTTGTGCCTATATTTATTAATTTATGATAAGAATTGGTCTATAGTCTTAATTGTTTTATATACAAGTGGTTTTTATCGCAAAGTGCTAAATCTTTGGTTTGACGCTTATATCCGAATAATCAAAAAAATAATAAAGGATGAGCAAATGGCTGATAGAAAGCAAGAGCTGACGACCTCTGAAATCAAAGCTGCCATATTGGATATTCTCAAAAGCGTCATTCAGATTTGTGATGATCAGAGATTAACTTACTATTTGGCCTATGGCTCTTTGATTGGAGCGTTGCGTCATCAGGGATTTATTCCTTGGGATGACGATTTGGATATTTGGATGCCGCGTCCGGACTACGACAAACTGCTTCAGTATTTTGACGATTCCCAGCATGATACGGGTTCGTTGGTGGCGTTGCATACTACAGAGCAGAGGTTGCTTCCGTTTCTTCTGACTCGCATTAGTGATACTCGGTATAAAGAGATTGGTGAATACGGCGATTTAGTACCTGAAATGGGCACTTTCATCGACATCTATCCGCTTGACGGGCTACTTGGCAACTATGAGGAAGCTCTTGAGGATAATGAAAAGACTTTCTCCATTGTTGCGAAGTATATGAAGGCGGCTAATTTTCCCACTATTAATAGGCCTATAAATTTTTTGAAAGAGGTGTTAAAGAAACTTCGTTCTATGATGATGAAGAGTCCTATTACTGATTGGCGTGAGATCTGTAGCCGTTCAACGGTGAAAGGTTATGAAGACGCTGAATATGTTTCATGCAAAACCTGGAATGATGCGCAAAGCTGCAAAGTCGTAGACAGAAAAGACGACTATGGCGAAGGTAAAATGGCGATTTTCGAAGGTTTGCAAGTGCGCATTCCCGATAATACAGATGCTATTTTACGGCGTATTTATGGCGATTATATGCAGCTTCCTCCGGAAAGCGAGAGGGTGGGACATCATTACTATTCGATCGTGCCCAGAGAAGATGCCTAACGGTGTTTAATCCGTGATTTGTTTTGCTATTGTGACGGATTTATTTGATTTTCTTGTTTGTTTTATCTGCGTAAAATAGCTCGTTCCAGTCCGAAGCTGCAAGAACCGTGCTGCAGAGAATCAGCAGGCAGAGTAGTGCGGTTGCTGCACTCGGCACGGTGCCCTGCAGAATGAATCCGAAGACCACGGCCCATGCGGAATATGAGATGTTGAGGGCCATCGCTCGCGCTGTTCCGATGACCTCGATGCCCTTGTAGTAGCACAAGTACGATGCGGTTCCTGCGAGCGCAGCCAGAAGAATGACGGCGCTCGACAGGTGTGGTATCGCGTTTGCGGTGAACTTCCATGCTCCGAAGAGGGGCAAAGCAATTATGGCGTATGCGAGGGCAGATGTGGTCTCTCTGATCTGCAGGGCGGTGTCGTTGTCGACGGCGTCGTCGCGCATGCCCCAGGCGCATAGCACACCTTCCGATCCCCATCCTGCGACGGCGAGCAATGCGCCGACGAGCCCAAGCACGGGGTTCGCCAGTTTGGTGTCGCTCGAGGAAATGAAGCCGACGGCCATCACGCCGGCGAGAGCGACCAGGAGTGCTCCGACCTGTCCTTTGTTCATTCGTTCCTTGAGGAACACGTATGAAAGAAGTGCGCCCAATGCCGGGTAGCAGGCTGAGATGATGGCGGTATAGCCGGGGCCGATATTGTTGATGGCGATGAGATAGCCCGTCATGCCGATTGGCCCGCCCAACAAGGCGCCTGCCATGACCACAAGTCCGCTGCGGGTTTTGAGTGCTTTCAACGTAGCGCCCAGACGTTTGCGTGCACCCATGTAGACGACAAGCCATGCGGCGCACAACGCGTCATGGAGGAAGGCGCTCGCAATGGAGACTATCGATGCCGTCTGGGTTGGGTCAGAAAACGGAGACATGGCAAGCGCGATACCGAGAACGACCGTATCGAGTCCCCATAAGAGGCCGCTGAATACGCCGAATCTCAAGAGGCGTCCTTCTCGTAGAGCTCCAGCGTGCGGTCGAGATAGGTTGAGGCGTAGCGGAAGTAGATGTAAAGCCATTCGTCCACGAAATCACCTTGGGACTGCTTCACCAGTGACCACAAATACCAGCACCATCCGGCCAGCTCGATATGGGCATAGTTGTGGCGTCGTTCAGCGGGCGTTGGCGTGCGGCCGAAGTAGGCGGCTAGCGCGGCGTCGACCTCGTTTTCGTCCAGCTGGCAGCACACGCAGAAGGTGCCGAAATCGTTGGCGTAGTCGCTCATACCGGCATATTCCCAGTCGATGAGCGAGTAGGAGCCTTTCTCGTCGATAAGGAAGTTGAGGGCGAAGAAGTCGTTGTGACAGAGGCATATCGGGGTGTTGTCAGCGCGGACATATTCTTCGAGGCGTGCCACCCGTTCAGCCATCTCCTCGAAACCGGGGATATCGATGGGTCCTTTTTGGTGCAGCAGCTTTTCGTAACGTTTGGCTTCCTCGAAGAAATCGAATTGACGCTTGACGCTCGCTCCGCTTTCGTGCAGTGCTCGCGCCATCTGCATGGCCTGTGCCACCTGGTTAGGATCGTGTGGGTCGAGGTTGCGGGCATTGGGAATGAAACGCGAGATTTTCCAGCCTTGCTCGGGGTCTTCGTAGATATATGTAGGATCGAGACCGAGTCTTTCGGCCGCCTTGAGCGCATCCACTTCGGCTCGGCGATTGATCAGTAGCTCTGTGCCCACGCCCGGATGACGGTACACGTACTCGCCATCGTTGGTGGAAAAATGGCATGACAGGTTGGTGAGACCTTGCTTGAGCGGATACACGTCATGGATTTCATCTTTGTCGCAGTGAAGCACGCGCACGATATTGTCAAAAATATCCGTATCGACGTTCTCGAGAAAATGGGGATCGAAGACGCGCACCTCGTCTAACGAATCAAATTCGTTGATGACACCGCTCTCGTAAGGGCGCATCCGCATATCGAGCTCTTTGATGTGTTCGATGTAGAGCGTTTCCCAGAGCTTATCGACGGTCTCAGGCAAGTTGTATTCGGCTTCGAGGATGGCGCGGAATTTCTTCGAGAATGCGCGGTCGAAGTAGACGTGACCGAGCATGAACCAGGAGTCGCTGCCGCCTACCTGCACCGAAGTGATACGCCCATGAGCACCTGTGGTCATGCACCATTCGTCGGTTGGCCCCTCGGAATATTGGGCGGCGTAGTAAGCCTTCCACGCATATGGTTCAAAGGGGTTGACGGTGAAGTAGTCGTCGGACGAGCAGATGTAGGTGTTGGCGAGCCGGTCGCGCACGCGCCACAGCGATCCGTTGTTGTTGCGTGTTGCGTATTCGTCGTTGACCACAATGGATACGCCGAACTTCTGCTCGAGGTAGAAGAAGAACTCTTTCTTGTAGCCCACTACGACGGTGATGTCGTGGATGCCTGCCGCCTGCAATTGCTTGATCTGACGCTCGATAAGAACTTCTCCGCGGACTTTCAGAAGGCCCTTGGGCTTTTCGTAGGAGATGGGGGCGAATCTGGATGAGAGGCCTGCGGCTAGAATGATGGCGTTATCCACCTTGTAGGGTGCAAGTGCCTCGATGCCTGCAGGCGTGATATGAGAGTTTTTAATGTATCTTTTATCGGTGAGCTCGCTTACGGCTGTGTTTACACTACCGAGAGAAAGGCCAGTTGCGGATACAATTAGGCGTTGCTGCGCGTCGGGATGAGTCCGCAGATATGTGAGGGCTAAAAACTGTTTTCTGGATAGCATCGGTTCCGCTTTCTCAAATGCGATAATGTTCAACTATTATAGCACAATTAAGGAAAATGAACATATAAGGCTATATGAGCTTATCTGTCTGTTAAGTCGCACATTACGTTTCTGCCTGAAAGGGAATAAAGGTACAAGAACAGAAAGGCGTCTACAGCTTTCCGCCCATACTTGGTTAATGATTAAAATCGAATAATGCCGGGGTTCATTGACTGAGCTTTTACGCTACAAAGATTGATTGGCGGAACTTTGAAGTGCTAGGTCAATTATTTTAAAGAGATTCTTAAAACATTGGAAGATGGAAACCGGAATGCAGAATAATTGCAAACATATTTGCGTAATTAACGATTCCGAGAAGCAGCACTGTTAAGTAAATGATTTTGTTTTTGAACTGCTGTTGGATTATGCAAAGGATCATTCCCAGTAAAATTCCGGAAACGAATATGACGCGCCGGCCAGAAGCATAAATGGTGGGGAGAACCACATGATTGCAGAGGCACAGAAAGCTGCCAAAAACAGAAACAGTACAATATACTTTTCCTGAACGTACCTTTGAATCAGCAAAGCCATGCACGCGACAAAAAGAATCCAGAAAAGATAGGGAAGCAGTCGCATCAAGAATGATGATGGTTGCTGGCCCATGAATTTGAACAGGGAGAAGCTCAACAGCAGATCGGTCTGGAAACATAGTACGCATAGCATCGCCAGAACGATAGCGCACACGATACTGTAGAATTTATCTTTTTCCCGCTCCCACTCTTGTCTGTAAGGAGGTCATCATGCCTCGAGATCATTGCAGACATAACCAAGCTGAAGGCGATGAGTGCGATAATCATGAATAGGAAGTTCGCGAAGAAATCAAATTCCCATGTGATGCCTTTGCTGATTTTCGTGGTGATCGGCATTTTGTCGAATCCTGGGTACCAGCGTTTTGTTTCGTGCTGTGTTCGTAGGTGTGTGCCGGGGCACATTAGCTCAATGATTAGTCCAATGATTGAAGCTACGAGAATGCCTATCGCCGGGAAGGTAAACTTATGCTTTTTTATGTACACATACGTAAGCGTGACAAGTGCGAAACCTACAACGCAGGGGCCCACCTGTTCGCAACCCAAAGAGGCGAGGAACGCACAGGCGATATAGAGACCACTATACTTCGTCGTCTTGTCGTGCACTACATTTGCTAGTGGAATGCACCCGAAAACGGCCAAGGCCATCGGCCACAGGTACACGACCGAGCCGGCGAGCCACAGGGCCGATTCCGTGATAAGTCGCGGCGTCAGCAACCAGAAAACAGCATACGAGAATAGGATATTGGAAGCAGTCACCTCACCGAATGCGACTTTCGACATTGCATATACTAGCAAAGTTAAGAAACATGCGTTGAGAATGCACCATATAAGCTGAGGCAGTGGAATGACCAGCGCAGCCATTGCATCCGAAAATAGGCGACCTGACCATGTCTGATAGCGGTTAGCCAACCAACTCAGGCCGTTCATTGCGCTGAGTTCTTTCTCATAGTCCAGGTCGTCGTCGACCCTCTTGACGATCAAAGAAATAAGAAGAGACAGTACCCAGCATGACAAGACCGCAGCGCAGACCCTATATGCATTGCGCTTCATTGCGTGTTTCAATGTGTTCATTCGGGGCTTCTTCTTTAGGGGAATGCTCAATCAGTCATTCCAAAGTTTACGAACGTTGTCGGCTTTCGCCGGGCTATGTCCTAAGTAACTGTGAGCAATACTAATCCATGATGGCGAATTCAAATGAATTCGATTCTGCATGGGAGTGCACTATTGTTTCTGCAGATATAGAATCTAAGCAATTGTATTATTGTGCGGAATCGTCAGTTTTTGGGCATGCCCCAAACCCTTCTGTTAACTGTACGGCTCCTGGAATTATTGTTCGGAATGTATTTCGTGCTTTTGGCATCGGGCTCCACGATATTTAGCGACCGTTCTTGTGTCCTTTTAGCGATTCGACAAGTTTTAAGTCTGTTTGCTATTATCTGGCGTCTACTTGTAGGTATAGGTTGTTTCTCTTTTTTGAAAATCGTGAAAGTGTCTTATTTGTGGAATTGCCAAACCGTAGTAAAAATACCAGTATCCGATTTTCTCGTTCATCGCCGTGGGGTTGGGTGCTCGACTTTCCTCTTTATCCTCTGCATCGATTCTGCAAATTCGAAGGAAAGCATGCGCAGAAATTCGTTCCGGTAATTACTAGAATTTCCCGATTTTCGTTTGATGCGTACATGGTTCACCCGTGGGTGTCGAAAGGTTGCATACGCTGGTTGACTAGTTCAAGTATCGGTTTGAGCAAGGGATATTTGCTTTTTATTATTATTTTCCTTTTGACCTATGTAGGTGCGGTTTGCTGGCTTGGATATTGTCGCTGGTCCCAGTTCTTCACAAATGGCTTCTGTTGATGGAATAAAATGTTCATCTTGAAAACATTAAGATGAATGTAATTTTGAGCTACAGTTTGTACCGATACGCTTATTCCTGTTGTTGTGGTTTTCGCCGACGATTTATGCTTTAGGCCATCGTACGCTCTTTGTGTCTGAAGCTTCATTGGCAATTATTCTTTGTCTGATACAGCATCACTTTCGTAACAAATTGTGTATTTTGTAGTGTTTATACCTGCGATTGGTAATGTTGTGAATACGTTTAGACTGATTCTTTATGCCGGTTATACTCTGTCCTTGTTTGGCTAAAAGAACTCGGGGTAGGGGCTGCGAAACCGTGTCTAAGTTTTCTCTATCCCCACTAGGCCTACTAATAAATAGTGCGCCCACTGAATTTATGATAATTTGTGAATTTCATATATAACTATCGATGTACAGAGTAGGATGTGGAAATAGATCGAGAGATTGTGGTGATGTCTGTACTCCACATTGTATAATTAAAGCGAGTGCTTGCGCAATGGGGAGATTGACGAATGAAGAAAGAACGACAATCGAACTTTGAAGCTTTGCGGCTTTGGGCGATGTTCATCATTACGTTCCACCATTTCGCGATGCATCAGGCTCTTCCTGTTGCGGTAACGATTCCCAAAGGAATTAACCGGTTTTTAGTAGAAGTTTTTATGCTTTCTCAGGGACAGATGGGGGTTATTCTTTTCTTTGCAATTACCGCCTATTTTCTCTGCGATTCGACTCCTTCTCTGCATAAAGCCTTTAAAAAGGCATGGTCTTTGGAATGGGAAGTGTTGTTCTGGTCTTTGATGCTTTCTGTGTTAAGCATTGCAAAGGGCTGGGGGCCGTTTCCAACTTCTTCCAAAAAAGGTTTCCTGAAATATTTTATAAGCGCGTTTACGCCTGTTCTTTCTGACACATGGTGGTTTACCACAGCTTATATGGGCTTTTTGGTACTATCCCCATTTCTGATCAAACTATTGCAAACGTTGACACAAAAATGGCATTTTGTGTTATCCATTATTGCTTTGGCAACGGGATTGAGTTCGCAAATTCCGATTATCAAGAAGTCTTTCACTGACGGTTCGGGATTCATCGACCTTGAACTCATTGGACTATTTATCATTATTGCCTACATTCGTTGGTATGCACCTGAATTGTTCAAGAAGCCTGTACTAAGTGTTGTCTGTCTGCTTATTGGGTATGCGTGGACGTCAGTACATGTTATTTTGCAATTCAATATGACTCCTCTTGCCTATAATCCAGCTGTGCTTTTTGAAGCTTTTGGCTGGTTCTCTTTATTCTGTAATCTGCATTTCCAATCGAAAATAGTTAATAGATTGGCGAAACATACGTTTGCTGTCTACCTCATCACCGAGTTCGGCACGATGAGGATTTTCTTGTGGCAGAAAGTGTTTTCAATTCAACCATTTCTTCATTCACCATGGCTGATTCTATATGCGCTTGCGGCTACGTTGACAATATATATCTCCTGTATGTTGCTGGATTGGGTAAGAAGCTTGATATTCAAAGTCACTGTTGATCGGTTCGAAGGCGTGCTGTTTGAGTGGCTGTGGAATTCAGTCAATCGAATCGTTACTCCCTGGGTGACAAAGGGCAAGGATGAAAAACAAATCGAATAGCATCTGACAGAATATTGAATGCTGTCAATTAATGGCAAAACTTGATTCTTGCGGTGTTTCAACTGTGTTTTCCATTATCGGTTTGAGAGGCAACATGTCCAGGTAGCATCGTTGGGCCAGCTCGGGGTGACGTTCCTGCTTTTCGCGGTGATGAGCATGAGAGCGCTGCAACTGTCGGGGAATTGGCTAAACGACCCTGGTTCTGCGGCGTATCTTGCGGTCGTGGTGTTCGATCATATTGTTGGTATGGATCAGTCTTCAGTGTTCTATGAGGAATTCCGGCGTCTGGCAGGTAGTCGTCTACCGATGCTCTCTCACAGGCAGGAAGGGCTTCCCCAAGTTTCCATCGAGTCCAAACTTGTCGGTCACTGATTCAGCCTTGTCGAGGGGCTTTCGCGATTTTCCGTGGTGAATGCAGCTTTGAGTTTCGTGGACATCTTTGCGTCATCGAAGGGGCACTTTGAAACGTACGTCGCTTTCGAAGTGGAGCATGCACCGCTGTTATTACGCCTTGGGAGCAGTTCACTGATTGAGTCATCCTGCCGGAGGAAACCCACTGAAGTGCATCTCCATGAGGATCTATCCGACGCTCGACTCGTACATCTGGTTGCGCTGGGTGACCGCCGACTTAAACGGCGCTCTTTCAATTTGAGGACCCTGCCCCACCGTTAGACTTCTTCATAATAGCTGGTGTGGTAGGTCTTCCTTCTACCACTGAACTCATCATGCGCCGCCTTTGCAACCTCGTCGGCTTCGGCGTTGAACATCGCGTTGATGATTTTCTTGACCTTTTTCGACGTCATCCGGTCGAGTTCGGTCTCGAACTTAGATTCGCTGACCCGTACGAGTTTGCTGGTGGGCATGGCGTTCGCCTGCTTACAATCGGTTTTCTCTGTTTACGATTGAAAATTGTACGCAGGAGGGAGATCACACCTCTATCAAACTCCAGAACTCAAAGTGCACAAATTACTGGACACCACTTTTGTTTGAGTAATGAAACTACCCATTATTCTGATTTAAGAAGTTGGAAAAAATTTGCTTTTAATATAGATGTGAAGTAGAGTGTGAAGCATGCAAATGCCGAAGATATTGTCAAAGTCGCCATTGTCCCTGGTGCTAGTTCAGGTGCGTTTCCCGTCCGGCCTGACTGCTCTTGGTGAACGAAATTATGACAAACTTAATGAATTATTTAATAATGATTACCCATTTGCCAAGACCAAGTCTGTTCCTCCTCTACAAATACAAACTGATTCTGGTACAATCCAGGTTGGCAATGTTACTCAGCGTAGAGTTTATAGTACGGCAGATTTGTCTTGGAATGTAACTATTGCCGAGTCTTTTATTAATGTTTACTGTATCTGTGAGCGAGATATACGAGCTTATACAGGGCGTGAAGATTGTGTTGATCGGTTAAAAGATGTTCTTGGCAAGATATCCACTTTAATTTCTGTCGATACGGTTTCTCGTATTGCATACAGATATGTTAATAGAATTCCATATAAAAATTTGCAAAAAGTTGAAGGGTTATTTAAATCGGAAAGTTTGGGATTTGTACAGAATTTCGCAACTTCGCGAATGGAACTTTCTAATTCCACGAATGAGGCGAATTTTGTCGTTGACCAAGATTCTTCCATTGTTCTTAATGTTCGATCTGGTGTTTTAGGACCTGGTGATGTGCCTGATCCTTCAGTGAAACCAATAAAAGATTCAAGTACCTGGGTCGTAGATATGGATGCTTCGCAGACTGAGAAGATACCGACTGATATAAGTGAAATGGCAGAACAGATTCGTCATTTGGCAAATATCGAGCATGACTTCTTTGCCCAGCATATTATTACTGAAGAATTTATAAAGGAATATAAGTAAGCTCTAAAATAGAAAGGTGAATGAAATGTCTGTAGCAATAATGGATTCATCTTCTACTGGTGACTTTCAATTAGTGAACGATGAACAACATATGCTAAATCATCAGTCTTTGTCCTTGGGCGAAGTCGCAAAACCTGTATTCGCATTATTAATGACAGCTGCTGTGCTTACGTTTACGACTGGGGAGGAAATCGCCTATATTCCAAAGAATTTCTCTACTTATAGTTATGCCGTTGATGATGTGGTGTTGTCGGCCGGAAATAAAGTTTCCGACGTTGACAATACAACTGTTGAACCAAAAACCGAAACAGATATTTCTAACAAAATAAGCTCGATTACAACAGAACAAAAGATTAAAGATTTTCATGATAAGTCTCAACTTACGTGGTCTCAGATTAGCAGACTTTTTGCAGTTAGTAGGCGTTCTGTTCATCTTTGGGCAGCAGGTGAAAGTATGGATGCAGGTCATGAAGAAAGATTGAATAATTTGATTGAGGATTTTAATTCGTTTGCTTCTCAAGATTATATAAGTATGAAATCTGCTTTATTGGATTCCAGCAAAGGAATGAGTCTTTTTCAAAAATGGCTAAATGAAGTTCAATTGCCTGATATTGTCAATCGTCAGCCTCTTTCTCCTCGTCAACTTATTGAGGCCTGAAATTGGAAAATAAGCAAGCATTTCCTATACTCAGAGAGCTCCGACAGGGCGATTGGGTTAATTCTGCGCGTTTGCAAGGTGAGGCTGCGAAATGTCTCTCAGAGGAGAAGAGGTTTGAGAATGGTTTTGTTATCCTGACGCAGACCTGTGATGTTGTGTCACCTTCAAAGGAAAGAATTCTACTTGCTCCTGTATTTGCTGTTGATAGTCAGACTGCTGATGATATCTGGCGCGGGAGAAGACCTACTAAAATTCCACTTAAGTTAATTCCACCGGAATTAAAAGATGGGAACGACTGGGTTGTTGACGCGACTTTTGCCTTTTCACTAAACAAACAAGTTTTTGAACAATCATATCGCTTTTATCATTGTGTAGATGTTAATTCTAGTGAGGAAGTTTCGGCTTTCTCAAATCGGATTGGGCGCGTGTTTACAAGGTTTCCTTTCCCGGACGAAGTTCATGATTGTTTGCGTAAAATTCAGAGTAAAGTGAGGGCAGCTGAAGGGAAAGATACCAAGCCATTGGCAGGGTTTTTGGACTTAACTCGTACGATACAAGTGTCTTGCGATGATTGGTCAAAACCTGAACGGCAGCTGCATTTCGTGTTTGTTATGCGCAGTGATGTCATTAACTACAGTGAAGACGATGGGATTATAAAATTTGATAGTCTAACCAAAGAACAAGTGAATTTGGAAAAATATGGGGTAAAGAAATGTAGTCGAGACCCTAAAAATATGAGTTTTTCTGATTTGTGCAGTTTAATATGTTTTTGGCGGGTCAGGACTCTAGAGATAATGTTGTTCTTGCTTCGTTGATTGAAGGTTGCATGACCCATATGGGTGAATTTATTTTCGGCGATATATCTAAATACGAGCCAGAAGTCAAAACTGTTAAATTTGATTGGAAGCCGTCAAAAGAATATAGTATTGATGAGATGGATCGTTCTTATAGCTTAGATTTGGAAGTACTGTCTGATTCCCATTTTGGGGATGATTCGTGATTGCAAAATTGATTCTTTAAAGATTCAACGATGGTATTTGATATTTGTCGCGGCGAGTTTTAGTGATTGTTGCAACATCCTTAAAATGAATCGGTGTGTTGCATGGGGCATGCGAGCAGGGTGTTACCATTCATACGGCTGGTCATTGATAATATGAACTACACGTAGGCGGCCTCTACGGTCGCGGTGACCAAATTACCGAACATTACCCATCGGCGCGACGACTATCTACCGGCTGTCAGTTTCTCGGCTGGTCATTGGTAGCTAATTTGCACCACCAACATGATTGAACGTTTCAACTGCAAGCTACACCGGCTAACCAAGGTCGTCGGTCAGTCCCCTCCCGACGGCCCAGCGCCCTCATACTCGTCAACGCGAAAATCAAACGTCACCCAGGACTGGTTGAACTGGTGATAGCCGGATATGTCGTTACTCGAACCGAAAATCGGAAAGACGATAGAAACGTCGCACATAGGCGACTAAAACTGAAAACCAAAGGCACGCAACAAGCTGGACATTATCTATGTATGTTGTGTTTTCTTTCTGATTAATAAATACACAAATAAAACGACTCCACTCAATACGGGGTTGCCTAGTCTCACGGCTAATATAAAATTTATGAAAGAAGAAGTATTTCAACCTAAGAACATCATCGTCACTGGTGGATGCGGGTTCATCGGATCGAATTTCGTGCATTATGTGGCGAAGAACCACCCAGAGACGCATGTCACCGTGCTTGATGCGTTGACCTATGCCGGCAACATCGAAAACATCAAGGGGCTGCCCGAAGATCAGGTCGAGTTCGTGCATGGCAACGTATGCGATGCCGAACTGCTCGACAAGATCGTTCCCGGCCACGACGCCATCGTGCATTATGCTGCAGAGTCGCACAACGACAACTCCATTGTCGATCCGGAGCCATTCATTCAGTCCAACATCGTCGGCACTTTCCGCCTACTCGAAGCGGCACGCAAGTACGACGTGCGTTACCACCAGATCAGCACCGATGAGGTCTATGGCGACCTCGCGCTCGACGATCCGCATCGTTTCACCCCGGAGTCCCCGTACCGTCCATCCTCGCCGTACTCCTCCAGCAAGGCTAGCGCCGATATGTTGGTTCGTGCCTGGCATCGTACCTATGGTCTGCGCACCACGATTTCGAACTGCTCCAACAACTATGGCCCCTACCAGCACGTGGAAAAGTTCATTCCGCGCCAGGTCACCAATATCCTCGACGGCATCCGTCCGAAGCTCTACGGCAACGGCCTCAACGTGCGCGATTGGATTCATACCGAAGACCATTCCAGCGCCGTCTGGACCATTCTCACCAAGGGTAAGGTCGGCGAGACCTACCTCATCGGTGCCGACGGAGAGCGTAACAATCTTGATGTTCTTCACGACATCTTGCGCGTGATGGGCCAGCCGGAGGACGCGTTCGACTGGGTGCGCGACCGTCCGGGCCACGACCGCCGCTACGCCATCGATCCGACCAAGCTCATGACCGATCTGGGCTGGAAGCCGCAGCACACCGATTTCGAGTCTGGTCTGAAGCAGACCATCCAGTGGTACACCGACAACGAGGACTGGTGGCGTCCGGCGAAGGCCGCTACCGAGGCCAAGTACAAGAAGCAAGGTCAATGATGCGGCTGCGTGCCGCTACCGGTGCGGTGCGGCACGCTTTGTCTTGGACAGTTCGGCAATGAGGACAATATAAACGAGGCTAGGATATGGCATTTGAATTTGAAAAGGACCTGAAGGTCACCAAGACGAACATCCCAGGGCTGCTGGTGTTGGATCTGCCGGTGCACGGCGACAACCGCGGCTGGTTCAAGGAGAACTGGCAACGCGCCAAGATGACCGAGCTCGGACTGCCCGACTTCGGCCCGGTGCAGAACAACATCAGCTACAACGATAAAAAGGCGTCACCCGCGGCATCCACGCCGAGCCTTGGGACAAATATATCTCCATCGCGGCCGGCGAGATTTTCGGCGCATGGGTCGACCTGCGTCCGGGCGAAAGCTTCGGCCAAGTCTATACGACTCGTCTTGATCCATCGCGGGCAATTTATGTGCCGCGTGGAGTGGGCAACAGCTTCCAGGCACTGCAGGACGGCACGGTCTATACGTATCTGGTGAACGCGCACTGGTCGTTGGAACAGAAGAAGACCTACACCTTCGTCAACCTTGCCGACCCCGATCTTCATATTGAATGGCCGATTCCGCTGGAGGAAAGCGAACGTAGCGACGCCGACCTGCATCACCCGATGTTGAAGGATGCCAAGCCCATGGCTCCTCGTCGTACATTGGTGACTGGCGCAAACGGGCAGCTCGGCCGCTCGATTCAGGCGTATGTCAAGGAACATGACCTGCAGGGCTTCGAGTTTACCGACCGTGACGAGTTTGATTTCTCCGACCCGAAAGCCTACGAAAGCTATGACTGGAGCCTGTACGGCACCATCATCAACGCCGGCGCCTATACCGCGGTCGATAAGGCCGAAACCGCCGAGGGGCGACGCGACGCGTGGATGGCCAACGCGCAAGGTCCGGCATTGCTCGCCAAAACCGCAAGGGAACACAACCTGACACTGGTGCACATCTCCAGCGATTACGTCTTTGACGGCACGCAGAAGGAACATAGCGAGACGGAGACGTTCTCGCCGCTCGGCGTCTATGGGCAAAGCAAGGCTGCAGGCGATATCGCAGTGGCCAATGTTCCTCGTCACTACATTCTTCGCTCCAGCTGGGTGATTGGCAACGGCCATAATTTCGTTAAAACCATGATGGGGCTTTCCGACCGTGTCGCGGATCCGCAGGACAAGCTGAACCAGGTCACCGTGGTTGACGACCAATTCGGCCGCCTGACCTTCACCGACGACATGGCGCAGGCCATCTTCCATCTGCTGGATGCCGATGCTGCTTACGACACTTACAACCTCACCGGAAGCGGTGCCGTGAAGAGCTGGGCGGATATTGCCAGGGAGGTCTTTGACGAGACCAACGGCAACGGCGACAAGGTCGTTCCGGTAAGTACCGACGAATATTATGCCCATGCCGCAGGCCCGATTTCGCCGCGCCCCACCAATAGCGCCTTGGATCTTGCCAAGCTGGAGGCGGCGGGGTACCGTCCCGCGGACTGGGAGCAGACGCTTATCAATTACGTGAGCGAGCAAAAACAATCGTAAACACCCATGTTGTCTCGACAATTGAGAGGGAACTGCATAGATGCAAATCAAGCGGATTCTCTCTCGGGTTGTCGGGACTAGGCTGGGTAAATATTCTTGCACATCGTCATTGTTGAAAGTGAGTCGAACATGAAGGGCATCATTCTTGCGGGTGGATCGGGGACTCGTCTATATCCGTTGACCACGGTCACCTCAAAGCAGCTGCTTCCTGTCTACGACAAGCCAATGATCTACTATCCGTTGAGCGTGCTGATGATGGCCGGCATCCGCGATATCCTGATCATTTCCACGCCGAAAGACCTACCGAATTTCGAACGGTTGCTGGGTGATGGTTCCGATTATGGCATCAAGCTGTCGTACAAGGTGCAGCCGAAGCCGGAAGGTCTGGCACAGGCGTTCACACTGGGCGAGGAGTTCATCGCTGGCGAGCCTTGCGCTCTGGTACTCGGCGACAACATTTTCTACGGCAACGGACTTCGACGTGTGCTCAAAGAGGCGGTTGACCTCGCTCAGCATGGTGAATCCACCGTCTTTGGCTACTATGTTGACGATCCCAAGCGCTACGGCGTCGTTGAGTTCGACGAGAATAAGAAGGCCATCAGCATTGAGGAGAAGCCCGAGCATCCTGCGAGCAATTATGCGGTGACTGGCCTGTATTTCTATGACGAGCGTGTGGTCGAATTGGCTAAGAAGGTCGAGCCCAGCGCTCGCGGAGAGCTTGAAATCACCGATTTGAACCGTATGTACCTTGAAGGCGGCTCTCTCAATGTGCGCACGCTTGGCAGGGGCTACGCTTGGCTTGACACGGGAACCATGGATTCACTCTATGAGGCCGGTGAGTTCGTGCGTTCTGTCGAAAAGGCCCAGGGGCTACCGATCGCGGCTGTCGAGGAAGCGGCATATGAGAACGGTTGGATTACCAGGGACCAGTTGCTTCAGGCGGCGGATAAATATCACAAGTCTGCATACGGTCGGCATCTCAAGGATGTCGCCGAAGACAAGATTATCGCCAAGGACAAGATCTCGGATATTTCCGAGTAAGACAGCTTCGGATATTTTTCTGAATACGTGTTTTTTCTCTTCTGTGGCTGATGAAGATTCGCGCTGATTCTTTTGTTCACAATGATTGTGCTGTGTCTTCCTCGAGTCCCAGCTATTCTTGATAAGTAGTATGAAGAAGTCCGTACGGCAATGCGAGGGAGAGCATCGATGAGTCGCAAGAAGGGGCACAGGAACTCTAAGTCTAAGGGTAAAGCTGCCGCTAGGATCCGTCTTGCAAACAACGTGAGTGCCGATGACAAGGACAAGCGTACTTCTGGTCAGATTGCCGTAAACGAAAGTCATGAAACCGCCGCTGATCGCCATGATCGAGCTGATGATAAACGTGATGACAGCCGTCCGATTCATCAGGACGATTCGATCCAAAGCGTTTCGGCTCAGGATACTCCAACTCAAAGTAGCCCAGAACCCGATGCCTCGATCGAGGAACTGACCATCGAGCCGCGTAAACCGCGCAAGTTGCCCCGGTGGACGTTTCACTCGATCATCGCGGTGTTGGTGGTTGCCCTTGTGGCGGCGGGCGTCGGCGTATGGGGTTATAGCCATTGGCGTCATATCGCTGTGAGTGTCAACGGCACTGAACAACAGGTGCGTGCCGACACCACGCTTGGCAAACTGGCGAAGGACAACCGCGATTTCGGCGCCAAGCCGGGCAGGTTGATTTCCGTGTCGGGCAAAGTTCTCAAATCAACCGGCGGAGAACCGGTGGTTTATAGGGTCAACGGGAAAAAGATCGCAAGCGTCGACGCGACAAAACATAAGACATCTAAAGAGAACTCCAAGGAAGCAACCGGCGTCCCTGCCAACCTTAACTCGGTCAAATTGCCCGAAAACGCAAGAATAAGCGTGAAGAGCGGCAAGGACGTCGTCGAAAAACATGATATCCAACGCACCGTGGTTCCATTCAATGTCATTATTAATGGGCATGGTGTCATCCAAAAGCTCAGGCAGGCCGGCAAAGATGGTTCAAGCGAAGTCTGGACCGGCAAGATTTCCGGTGAGCGTGTGAACAAAGGCGTGGTCACGCAGCCTCAGGACGTCATTGTCGACACGTTCTCGCCCAAGCCCGCAAGCTGCAAGGTGGTTGCGCTGACTTTCGACGATGGACCCAGCCAATACAGCGGCCCGATTCTTGACATATTGAAAGAGAAGGGCGCCAAGGCCACGTTCTTTGATATCGGCACGGGTTCGGCGGAATATCCGCAAATGGAGCAGCGCATGGTCGCCGAGGGCCATCAGGTGGCCAGCCACAGCAACACGCATCCGGACATGAAGAAACTGAATGCCGAGCAGTTGCGCACGGATATCTCCCAAGGTCTGGCGAACATCAAAACGGCTTCTGGGGTTACCACCAAGATGCTGCGGGCGCCATACGGCAATTTTGGTGTGGACCAGTGGCGCTATACCAGTGATTTGATCGATAGCAACGTGATATGGACCGTCGATACGCAGGATTGGAAGAAGCTTGGTGCGCCGGAAATCAGCGATGCCGCGCTTTCGAAGGCATACAACGGTGCCGTGATACTCATGCACGACGGTGGAGGCGACCGGTCGCAGGATATCGCGGCGTTGCCGGGCATTATCGACGGACTGAGAGGGCAGGGCTATGAGTTCGTCACGATCGACCAGCTCATCGCGATGAACGGCAAGTAGATTGGCCGCTGCTGCTGAGGTTGCTGCGCTGATGCGGGTTTGATGTTGTCGGCAAACGTTTGTGTGCTATTGTGCCGGTGAATGTTCGCGGTTTTGCATTGCATGCAATTGGGTGGTTTCTGCGTTTCATGATTGCTCATGGATAGAATGAAGGATATGCGCTGTTACCGAAGCTGAGTTGGAATAGTCTTGGTAGCTATTGTGTGTTAATGTTATGTTTTGTTAAGTTAGCAAAATAAGGAGTAGGAAATGACAACTGTGTTGGTTACCGGGGAGCCGGATATATCGGCACGCACACCGATGTGGAGCTGCTGAACAAGGGGTACAACGTCATCAGCGTCGATAATTACGTCAATTCCGTGCCTGAGGCGCTTGACCGTGTTAAGACCATCACCGGCAAAGAAGTCAAGCGTTACGACGGGGATGTGCGCGACGAAGAGCTGATGAATCGCATCTTCGATGAAAACGACGTCGACTGGGTCATCCACTTCGCTGGCCTCAAGGCTGTGGGCGAGTCCGTTGCCAAGCCGATCGAGTATTACGACAACAACCTCACCGGAACCATGGTTCTCCTGAAGGCCATGCGCGACCACAACGTCAAGAAGTTCATCTTCTCCTCGTCCGCCACGGTTTACGGTGCAGCCGAACATCTGCCGCTCACCGAGGAGAGCCCGGTCGGTGGCACTACCAACCCGTATGGCACTTCCAAGCTGTTCCAGGAGCAGATTCTGCGCGACGTCCATGTTGCCGACGATTCCTGGACCATCGTGCTGCTGCGTTACTTCAACCCGGTCGGCGCCCACGAATCCGGACTGCTTGGCGAGGACCCGAAGGGCATTCCTGCCAATCTCACCCCGTACATCGCCAAGGTGGCGCTGGGCGAGCTCAAGGAAGTCCAGGTCTACGGCGACGATTATCCGACCCCGGACGGCACCGGCGTGCGCGATTACATCCACGTTGTCGACCTTGCCAAGGGCCATGTCGCGGTGATCGACAAGATCAACAACCCCGGCGTCTATACCTACAACCTCGGCACGGGCCATGGCTATTCCGTTCTCGAGGTCATCAAGGCTTACGAGAAGGCTGCGGGCCACGAGCTCCCATACGCCATCAAGCCCCGTCGCCCCGGTGATATCGCGGCCTGCTATGCGGATTCTTCCAAGGCCGAGCGTGAGCTGGGCTGGAAGGCCGAGCTCGGCATCGACGAGATGGCTGCTTCCTCGCTCAACTGGCAGACCAAGAACCCGAAGGGCTTCCGCAAGGACTGACGTTTCTTTAGTCTGATTTGTTGAAAGGCTGTTGTTGTGCTCAGTGCATGGCAACAGCCTTTTTGATATGACTAGTCGTTTGATGCGAACGGTTTTAATACTTGTCGATCGCATCGAATATTCAGACAAAAAGCTATTGAGCTCGTTACGAATGTTGACGGTTGTCAACAATGTCATTTGTTTATGAGTCTTAACAAATATTGATAGAGAGGGATGTCAAGAATAACGACGCAGTTTTTAAGAGTAAACTAAAAGCTTTGCTTGAATACAAATTGGGGCTTCCGGAATTACCGGAAGCCCCAAACGATTATTTACCGAGCACTGAACTCAGTAGCTGTGAGCGCTGAGCCAGTGGGCATAAGCGCCTTGCACGCCACCATAGCGGCCACAGTAGCTCCAGAACCATTTGAGCTGGGTCTGATAGTTGGTGGCCCAGTCCGCGCCAGCACTTGCCATCTTGCTGCCCGGCAACGCCTGGGGAAGGCCATAAGCGCCAGAAGGATTCTGTGCGTTGATGCGCCAGCCGGATTCGTGGCTGATGATGTAGACGGTGGCGGTGAAGTCCGCCTCCGAGCCACCTGTAGAAAGCAGGTAGTCGTGCGCCCACTGCTGCATCTCGCCGACAGGAACGGTGGAGCCGATGTTCGCGGCTGCGTTGGAAACAGGTGAATTGGAACCGGTGCCCACAAGGATGACCTTGTCGACAGGAGCCTGCTTCACGAATGAAGTGAATACGTTGGAAGAGACGGTCTTGTCGCCGGCCTTCGTGACGAGGCTCGTGGTCTCCATTACGCCTTCCTGACCTTCGGACTCAACCTTCTGCTGGCCCTTGGGCAATGCGGACGTTTCCTTGGTTACCACGTTGAAACCAATGGGGGCGTCGGAAGTCTCGAGATTGGCATCGGCCCGCTCGATGGTGATGACGGTGGATTCGTTGACTTTGGTCTTGAGATCCGGCTTAACGACGTCGCCTGTTTCCAAGGTGATGTCACCTTGGTCGAGCACGGACTTGACATTGGTGAAGTGGGAGCCGACCACGGCACGGTTCTTGCCGTTGATCTTGACAGTGACGTAGGTGTCGCCAGCCTTGCCGCCACGTAGATTCTCGCGGTCTGCGCCACGGGAGACACCAAGTGCATTGGTGTCGGTCGCCGAATATGAAGTGACGCGAGTGAGAGAATCCTGCTGCGTATTATGGGCATGAACGGCAAAGAAGCTGCCGCCCACCAGTGCCACAACCGCTGTTGCTGACGCCGCGATCTTCAGCCACTGGCGTTTGCTCAGCGACCTCAGGGTCTTGGTTTGCTTACGGTGGTTAGCCTTAGCCATTTGCCTTAAATACTCCTAGGTAGTCCTACAGTTTCTGGCACATCAAACAACGGGCGTGCCGTTAGTCTCTCTCAACTCTTAACGTACTCTTTCGCACCAACTACACGCGCGAAATGTAACGCTGCAAACTGTTGCAGTCCGCATCAGCGGATACGTCATTACATCACAAAACATCCACTATTATAACGCGTCACTCGGAACAATCGGGAGGTTGAGCATTCCCTGTACCATGTGTCGCTTTTGTGGTCGTCGATGATTGTCTTGAAAACCGCGTCGTTTCTCGGCTCCAGAAAGCAATATGCCGATAGCCAAAACATATCGGCTATCGGCATATCGGTTTGAAATGTTGAGAACGCACTTATTTCAAATGTCGTTTGAAGTCCGGGCTAAAACGGATTCGTACTTGTTGCCAATTGAATCCAAGTCCGGTTTTGTTCAGGCGTTCGCGTCTTCCTTGGCATTGACATCAAGAGCGCGAGCCTGCTTGATGACCTCGTCGAGGTCGGAGGCGCGCAACGCGCCTGCCTGCTTGAAGATGATCTGGCCTTTCTTGGCGATCATCAGCGTAGGGACGGCCTGAATCTCGGCTGCCGTGGCGAGGTCCTGGTTCTGGTCGATGTCGACCTTGCCGAAGACGATGTCGGGGTTGGCCTCGCTGGCCTTCTCGTAAACCGGGCCGAATGCCTTGCACGGGCCGCACCAAGTGGCCCAGAAATCAACCAACACGAGATCGTTGTTGGTGATGGTCTCTTCAAAGTTCTTTGCCGTCAAAGTCTGCGTTGCCATGATTGTGGCTCCTTTCGCTTGTGCGATGCACCGAATCTGGCTTTGCAATGGCCTCAGACCCGATGTACTGTCCAGTTTCGCAGTAAACCCCAACATTGCTAAGCCAGTGACGAAAAGAACGGTCGTTTCGCGCATTCGTCAGCCTTCAAGTCGATAATGGAGCCATGGCAGTCTTGAATGATGAAGTGCCCGACGAGGGCGATTTCGATGCGGGGCGGCATCGTGGCGAATTCGACAGCATCACGCCCGAGGACTTTGTGCGCGGGGGCAGCAACGGCAACCCTCCAGGGTGGCTTTCGCCGCATGACATCGACGAGGCGCGTGCCAAGCTGCCCATCGTCTATGTCGAAGTGGTTCCGGTGCACACCGATGAGATGGGGCGCGTCTCCGAGGTGGGCTCATTGCTTCGCGTAGGCGACAGCGGTTCTGTGGAACGTACGTTGATTACCGGCCGCATTCTCTTCCATGAGACGATTCGGGAGGCCATAGCCCGCAATATTGCCAAGGATCTGGGCGATCTCGCCTTGCCGATGTTGCCTGCGAACCTGCAGCCTTTCACCGTGGCGGAGTTCTTCCCGACTCCTGGCATTTCAGAGTTCTACGATTCTCGCCAGCATGCCATCGCACTGTGCTACGTGGTGCAGATTTCCGGCGACTGCAAGCCGCTCGATCGCACGTTGGATGTGGAATGGTGCGATGTGAACAGCAAACAGCTCGACACGTTCGTCGATCAGATGTCAGGCGGGCACGGCCAGATTATTCGTCGCGCGCTCTCGTGGGCCGGTGTGGGGGAGTAGCCAACAGCCGGCAGAACGTAAAACGTGTTGACGTTTCAGCATGGGGAGTCACTGCGCCCATATGGGGCAGAATCTACTCCTGATACATTCCTAGTTGTTGTGGAAAGAATGGCATGAATATTCGTATTAATAACAAGGTCTACCGCTCGGGCGAGGGGATTCCGCTGATTCTTCTGCACGCGTTTCCCGTCGACGCGAGAATGTGGGACGATTGCGCGGCAAGCCTTATCAGCTTGGGCAACGAACGCGGGATAGAGCCGTTCCCGATTTGGGCACCAGACGCACCTGGCGCCGGCGAGGCTTCGATTCCCGACGCTCATGCCACTGGTGCGGTTGCGGCCGATGGCGCGTACGCCGAAGCGATGGATAGACTCGCTGGAGCCTATGTTTCGATGTTGCATGTTACCGGGCATGCCAAGGCGATTTGGGTCGGTCTGTCAATGGGCGGTTATGTGACGATGGATGTGCAGCGTCTATACCCCGAAACCGTTGCAGGGCTAGCCTTATGCGACACCACCACGGCGGTTGACAGCCCTGAAGCCCGGGCGAATCGTCTTAGGATTGCCGATACCTGCACGGACGATAACACCGTGGAGCCCGTCATGCATTTCGCGCGACCGCAAGCAGGCGATTCCAGCGTTAAGCAAGGCCAGCAATTCCAAGACACGATGACCAGTTGGATCAAGAGCCAGAATCCGGAAGGCCTCGCTTGGCGTGAGCGCATGGCCGCCGGGCGAGTGGACACCACCGACCAGCTGGCTCGCATAGCCGTTCCCGCAGCTGTGGTGAGCGGAGAAAACGATCCCTCAAGCCCGCCGGCAAAAATGCGCCCGATCGCGGAGGCCATGACTTCCACAAAAGCCACGTTCACCGCGATACCGAATTGCGGGCATTTCAGTGCTGTGGAGCATCCCGACACCGTTGCTTCGGCATTGCTTGATCTGGTCGATCGGGTGCAAAAATCCGCCTGATGTATTCGGTGCCATCACAGTCTGGCAATACAATTGTTGTCGAGTTGTGAATGGTGCGTGCAGTCGCGATAGCTATGGTCTTTTGCGGGCTCATTGAAAAGCAAGTGCGAATTTAGCGTAATTTAGCGTAGTCATTCACTTAAGTCTTAAGGTAAAGAGGTTTGTTATGGCCACTTCGTTCTCATCGTTGGCGTTGACCCAGGTGCTGCCGTTTTTGCCGTTGGCACAGGGCGACATCGATTATCAGACCGAGCGCAGAGGCGACCCAAACCTCATCAAAACGGTGCTTGCGCAGGACGGGACCACCGTGGTCTTCGTGCGAGATGGCCTGTTGGCAGTGCCTGACGGGCAGGCGGCGCGAGTCGATTACGAAACCGCGAAGATACGGTTGGCGGGTGTGCCGGGCGAATATGTCCTACGTGAGCTTGGCGATAGCCTTGACGATTGCGAGCAGACCGGCGTCATTGCGATGTTCCTTGGCAGTTATGATGTATCCTCGTCGCATCCTCAGGCCGTGGTTGCCCTTGATGTGTCTGGTTTGGCGAAACGTTGCGAAAAGGATAATGGCAATAACACTGGCGAAGCGGCCGATGTGCCTTCGTCAATCGTGCTGAGCCGAGCCCTGGAACGTTTTGATTGGGTCTCGTTGCTTGGGTTCGCGCCTCACGCTTCAGCTCGCGAGGCCGGCCAGGCCACCACGGCGACGGCGCTGAGCATGTGGCACCATTCGCAGCGCCATTGCCCGCGATGCGGCTCAGCGGTCCGTCCGGCGATGAGCGGATGGGCCCAGCAATGCGTCAATGAAAGCTGCGAGGCACATTCTTCACTGCTGTTCCCTCGCATCGAGCCGGCGGTCATCACCTCCATTGTTGACGGACAGGGGCGGTTGCTGCTGCAACACAACAAGGCTTGGAAAGATCCTTCGTTGTATTCGGTCTGCGCCGGGTTCGTCGAGGCTGGCGAAAATCTGGAACATGCCATCAAGCGCGAGGCGGGGAGGAAACGGGTCTTCAGCTGGGCGAAGTGAAGTATTTGGGGTCGCAGCCCTGGCCTTTCCCGGCCTCGTTGATGGTCGCGTTCAAGGCTCGTGCGCTCAGCACCGATATCAAGGTGGATGGCCGAGAAACCCTTGAAGCGAGCTTTTTCACCCGCGATGAATTCACCGATGCGCTGACCATGGGGCGTATATCACAACCCGGCAAAGCGACCATTGCTCGATACATGATTGAGGAATGGTACGGCCAGGAGCTGTAGTCGAAAACCCACCTTTGGGTATCGTGAAAACAGTGCAATACGAACGAATTTTTACCATTGTCTACGTTTCGTTTGCGCGATGTGAAATACATCATTTGTTTATTGCCCACGGCGTTACTGATAGTCAAATCATTGAGATATTCTGATTATTCGGTACGCCGAGAAAGGCATCTGGAGGAAGTAGCGAGGAATGAACGACGTGATCAACAGCGGTGGTGAGCCTGAGGCATTGACCAGCGAGCTTAGTCAGGCCGATATCGCTGCCCTTGGAATAGGGACTCACGGAAAGCATGAGCACAGCAAGCACCGGTTGCCGATAATCATCGCAGCTGTAGCGTTCGTGGTTCTCATCGTGGCGTTGGTCGCGGCCTACTTCGGCGCGCAGTTCTATTACAAAGACAAGGCCGCTCCGGGTGTGCATCTGGGCAACGTCGCGGTGGCGGGGCAGAGCACCGCGCAGCTCAAGCAGACGGTCGATCGCGAAGTGAGCGATTCGAAGGTTCTTATTTCCGACGGTCAGGGCAAAAAGACGACTGCCAGTTTCAAAGATCTCGGCGTGAACGTCGATGTCAACAAGACAGTGCAGGATCTGTTGGCCGCGAAGGGCAATGGTGCGGGTCGCGTCGCCCCATTCTCACAGTCGGACGTCAAACTGGTCGCCACGACCTCTGACATGCCGATTAATACCTACCTGACCAATACTTTTGTCAAAGACAATGACAAGGCCGTGCCCTCGAGCATCGCTTTCGATGGCAATAATGCGTTTGTGGCGAAGGCTGGCCATGGCGGGCGCTCGCCTGAAATGAGCGGCGTCAAGCGTTCCATCGACACCCTGATTGCGAACCCGGGGCAGGTGCAGACCGCCAAGATTACCTATAAGACGATCGATGCCCCCATCTCTCAAAGCACTGCTGAAACCGCAGCGGCATCAGCCAATAAACTTCTGGCCAACAAGATCGTCATCAACAATGGTGATGCTCGTAAATTTGAGGTTCCTGTCGGGCAACTGGCTTCCTGGATCAAGCCGAACGCCAACCTTGAAAAGGGCACCATTTCGCTTGATATCGACAAGAATGCCATCACCAATTACCTCAATGCCGAAATTCCTGGAAAGCTCAATCAGGACATGGTGAGCCAGCAGGACATCATCGACAGTACGGGCAACGTGCTGCTAACGATGACCAAAGGTGTCAACGGCGTCAAGGTCAAGGATTTCAACCCGGTGATTGACCAGGTTTACAACGCGCTTACCGACTCTCAGCCTGCCAATATCCAAGTGGCGGCGGATGTCACCAAATTCGATGTCAAGCAGACCAAGCCGCAGATGCGCCTCGTTGTCGACCGTGCTTCGCAGACCGTCACCGTTTACAAGGATGACCAGCAGGTGCAGTCCTTCCCCGTGTGCACCGGCAAGCCGGGACACGAGACGAGCCTGGGCACCTATGTCATCAATGTTCGTTACACCACTCAGACCATGCGCGGCGAGGATTATGTGACCCCCAATGTGCAATGGGTCAGCTACTTCAACGGCGGGCAGGGCTTCCACGGTGCTCCGTGGAATCCGACCGGCATCGGCACGGGCGACCCTGCGGGGCATGGCTCGCACGGCTGCGTCAATATGAATGTGTCCGACGCCAAGTGGATTTTCGACAACTGTCCTCAGGGCTCTCTGGTGCAGGTCGTCGGCAACCAGCCCAGCGGCCCGGTTCGCTAAAGTTCCGGTTCGACGTTTTTTCGATACGGCATTTCGCTTGCTTGACAGACGAGATGCCGTTTTATTTCGCGCCAAGCAAGACGGCTAGCGCCGCGATGCTGTAATCTGGCAGCATGAGTGAAAACAATATGAATGACACCGATATCGAAGAAACTGCTGACTCCAACGCCGTCAACGGTGCTGCGGGTATGGCCGATCCGGCCAGCAAGGCCGCTGCTTTGGACGTGCCTGATCATCTGCAATATTCCGGCGATCATGTTTGGGTTGATGACGAGGAGGGATTGGCCGTCATCGGCATCACCGAATATGCGGCCAATCAGATGGGCGAAATCGTCTATGTCGACTTGCCAGAGTCCGGCACGCCGGTGCGCTCCGGCGATGAGATCGTCGAGATGGAAAGCGCCAAGACGGTGCAGAATCTCATCTCACCGGTCGACGGCATCGTGAAATACGTCAATCAGGCGGTTGCGGACGACCCGCAGGTCATCAACAACGACCCGTATGGCGAGGGCTGGATACTGAAGATCGAGCTCGATGACGACGAGCCTGAGCTCATGGATGCCGACCAATACGCCGCCATGGTCAAGCGAGCTCAATGATCGTGTTGCTGCTTTGGTGAGCGGGCGGTGGCGGAACGGCCGCGAGCTGAGGCAGGAATATCAATGTGTCAACGGAAAAAACGTAATACATACTGAGGAAGATAATAGATGCCCGCGGACGTGCGGGCGGACGGAACTATATGGCACGCAAACAGGTAAGAGGGAACGGAGAGCCGGCACCGGTGGACGAGATGCCCACGGTGCCAATTGAGGTGCACCGTGCCTCTACCTCATTCGATTCGCACAAAGTGGCGTCGGCCCGCCATAACGGCCTCGAGCCGCTGCTTCGGCATGCAAGAGGCGCGGTCACTACGGGATTCGGTATGTGGGCGAAGTTTTCCACCAGACTTGTGCGACAGTGGGGGTGGTTCCCCAAAGTCGAGCCTTACGCGGGCTATGGCACCGGTGATTACGCGCGGTTGGTCTGCAGGACGGTGCTGGCGCCGGGCGGTTCTCGTTCTGGCGAACTGATGCGTGGCATCCGCGGCATGCTTGCGGTGCCGGCGGCCGGGGTTCGTGTGAAAATTGCCATCGACGATGTGCCGGTTAATTCGGTGCAGGTCGGCGTCTCCGAGGTCTACGACCGTTACGACACTTCACGCGAGATCAGTTCATCATATGCCATGTCTGACAGGGCCGGCTATCTCGATCTTGTCGCTGAACGTGGCAGCACGCCGGGTATCCATCACGTTTCTTATCAGGTGGCCGGGCGCGGGAAAGTCGACTCGGAGCTGTTCGTTGTGCCTTCGAATGCCAAGGTGGGCATCATCACCGACGTCGATGACACGATTATGGTGACGCAGGCGCCGAGCCCGGTCAAAGCGGCCTACAATCTGCTGCTGCTCAACCCCAAGAAACGTACCAGCGTGCCGGGAATGGGCGCCCTATTCACCAAGCTTGCCGATATGTTGCCGGATGCGCCGTTCTTCTACCTGTCGACCTCGCCTTGGAATGTCGAAAGTTCGATACGCAATTTCATTACCGAGCATGGCTATCCTGCCGGACCGCTGCTCCTTCGCGACCTTGACCCGCGGCCCAAGACTTTCATTCCCTCCGGTGTGGAGCACAAACTTGAGTTCGTCGAACAGCTGATGGAAGATTTCCCGGATATGAAATTCATCCTGATTGGCGACGACGGGCAGAAGGATCCGGTGACCTACGCCACCATCGCTCGTCGCTACCCGGGTCGGGTATTGGCCATCGCCATCCGAGAGTTGAGCCCTCGGGAGTCCTCGCCTTTGGCCGAAGTCGCCGGACTCACCGCCACCCAGCCTATGCCGGTCACCGATGTTCCGGTGTTCACCGGCACCACCGGTTCCAACATCATGAAAACCATGCTGCCTTATTTGCGTCAGACATTGGGGTTGTCGGCGACTGACTGACTCACGGCCGGGAACGGCATGCGGCAAAGGGAGATCGCGAAGGATGACGGCATAGAGTCGATAGCTGCCTGTGGCAGATGAGACGGATACTGAAATATTTACTGTTGCCTCGTATCCTGTCGATGTTCGTTTGATGAGTATAGTCTTGATGCTTATGACTGACGAAACGAACCTCACAACGGTGCTGCTGCAAGGTGCCGATAAGCCATCTGCCTCGCGTGATTTACCTGTTCCCCAAGCCAAACTTGAGCCGCACCGACGTACGGCATATGGCGACACCTTCATCGACCCCTACGAGTGGATGCGCGACAAGGATTCGCCGGAGCTTCAACGGCTTGTGCGTGAGGAAAACGACTATTACCAAGCTCGAACCGCCGGTTTTGACGGCTTGAAGCATAAGCTGTTCGAGGAACTCAAGTCAAGAGTCGACGAGACTGACATGTCGGTGCCGACACGAATGGACGGTTATTGGTATTTCGTGCGGACTCAGGAAGGGCTGCAATACGGTGTGCAATGCCGCCTGCCGATTGCCGGGCCGGACGATTGGGATCCACCTCAAATTAAGGCGAGCGATGCGGCCGGTTCGATGCCGGGGAGCAGGTCGTCTTCGACCCGAATATCGAATCGAAAGGCCATGACTTCTTCCGCTTGGGCGGACTGGACCTGACTCGCGACGGTCGTTGGCTGCTCTATGGCGTCGATACGGCCGGCAGTGAGCGTTACGACTATCGTATCCGTAGCCTTGAGGACGGTCACGAGCTGCCCGAAGTGTTCGAGGGTGTTGCCGAGGCGTGCTTTACACCCGATGGCAAGTGGGTGTTCTATACCTTGCTCGACCAGTCGTGGCGGCCGTATGCGGTTTGCCGACATCAGGTCGGCACGAACCTTGACGATGATGTCGAAGTCTTTCGCGAGAACGACGAGCGTTTCTGGGTCGGCGTTGGAATGAGTTTCGACGAGCGCAACGTGGTCATCGGTTCCTCGTCCAAGACCACCAGCGAAGTGCTGATGCTGCCGGTCGATACTCCGGAAGGTGAGTTCCGTGCGTTCATTCCACGTCAGGAAGGCGTGGAATACGATGTGAGCTTTGCACAGTTTGAAGGCGCGTGCGAAGACGGTGCTGACATTCCACTGGCGCTGGTCTATCACAATGCGAAGAACCCGAATTTCGAGGTGGATGTGGTCGACCTGCGCTCGCATGAACCGCCGTATACGCTGGGCGAAGGAGTGGTCGTAGCCCAAGGCTCGCCGTATGGTTGCGAGCGCGGCGATGAGGTCGAACCGGAGGCCTCCGGCAAGCGCGTGAATACACCGTATGACAATCCGGAGAATCCTGAGATTTTGCGTGGCGCTCGCGGACTCGGCATCGAAGGAATCTCGATATACCGTCATTTCGTCGTGCTGAGCTATCGCAAGGACAGCCTGCCGCATGTCGCTGTGATGACCAAGCAGGATGCGCTGGAGGATTTTCTGGCACACCGCTCATGGCGTTTCCGCGAATTGCAGCCGGATGAGGGCAGTGAGGGCTCGCATCTGTATTCCATCTCAGCGGGTGGTAATCCTTCCTATGACGTGCCGCGTATGCGTTATTCGTTCTCAAGCTATACGCAACCGGGGCAGCTGCGCGAACTTGATGTGGCCACGGGTGTGAGCAGGCTGCTCAAACAAGCAAAGGTCCATGGTGGTTTCGATGCTGCCAACTACCGCGAGAAGCGTGTCTGGGTGCGGGTGCGCGATGGCGAGTCGGTACCGGTTTCGCTGGTCTGGCGACCGGATTGTTGCCAGTCCATGGTTGCGTTGGATGGGCATTTGAGCGATATTGATGTACTGGCTTCTGACAGCGGCAAACTAGTTGAGAACCAATCCGGTCTGACTCCTGCCGGTCCGATGTTTATCACCGGCTACGGTGCCTATGAGGTCAGCAGCGATCCCGGATTTTCGGTGGCGCGTATCAGCATGCTCGACCGTGGCGTGCTTTATGCAGTGGTGCATGTGCGCGGCGGCGGTGAGATGGGCCGTGCGTGGTACGAGCAAGGTCGCCGGCTTGCCAAGCGTCATACGTTTGAGGATTTCGTCGATGCCACTAAAGCGTTGCAACAAGCCGGACTTGCCGACCCTAAGCGCACCGTTGCCAACGGCGGTTCCGCGGGCGGATTGCTGATGGGTGCCGTGGCGAATATGGCGCCTGAATGTTACGCGGGCATCGAGGCTGACGTGCCGTTCGTGGATGCGCTCACCTCGATTCTCGATCCGTCGTTGCCCCTGACCGTCACGGAATGGGATGAGTGGGGCGACCCGCTGCACGATAAGAACGTCTATGACTATATGAAGTCATATTCTCCTTATGAAAATGCGCCATTCGGCCCTTGGCAAGGTGATGACAAGTCTGCAGACACATCGCAAAACCAGAGTGTCGTAAATCGAAGTGGCGAAAGGCAGAGTTCCGATGGAAACCCATCTGATACTGCCGCTTCGCGATATCCGAAGATATTCGCCACCACCTCGATGAACGACACCCGCGTGCTCTACGTGGAACCGCTCAAGTGGATCGCCCGTCTGCAATCGCAAGGTGTGGATGCCATCGCGCGTATCGAGGTCGAAGCCGGTCACGGCGGGACTTCCGGGCGCTACAAGCAATGGCAGGAAGTCAGCGATGAAAATGCATGGTGCCTAAACACGATGGGCGTCATGAGCTGACTATTGTTGGGCCGACAGGGTGTCCATTTTCCGGACCAAATAGTGGACAGTGCCGAATTCGCGACTATTGTCACGGCTATGAGCACTAAAAAGACATATCATATTGCCGTCATCCCCGGTGACGGCATCGGCAAGGAAATCGTTCCGCCGGCCCAAGAGGTCATGGAGAAGGCTACCGAAGGCGTGGCCGACTTCGAGTACGAGGACTTCGATCTTGGCTCCCAACGTTATGTGCGCGATGGGGCGGTGCTGCCCGACGAGGATCTCGAGCGTATCAAGAAGACCGACGCCATTCTGTTGGGGGCCATCGGTGACCCCCGGCTCCCCGTACCGGCCGGTTTGCTTGAGCGTGGCCTGCTGCTGAAACTGCGTTTCTCGCTTGACCAGTATGTCAACCTGCGTCCGTCCAAGCTTTACAAAGGCGTCGAGTCACCGCTCAAGAATCCGGGCGACATCGATTTCGTCGTCGTGCGTGAAGGCACGGAAGGTCTCTATTGCGGCGCTGGCGGCGACATTCGCAAGGGCACCCCGCATGAGGTGGCCACCGAGGTCAGCCTCAACACCGCTTACGGTGCCGAGCGCGTGATTCGCTACGCTTTCGAGCTGGCGATGAAGCGCAAGAAGCACGTCACGCTGGTCCACAAGAAGAACGTGCTGGTCAACGCCGGCGACATGTGGCAGCGCATCGTCGACAAGGTGGGTGAGGAATACCCCGAAGTCAGTCATGATTACCTGCACATCGACGCGACCACCATCTTCATGGTCACCGATCCCAGCCGCTTCGACGTCATCCTGACCGACAATCTCTTTGGCGACATCATTACCGACGAGGCCGGTGCCGTGGTCGGCGGTGTCGGTTATTCCGCCTCTGGCTGTATCAACGCCACCAACGAGTACCCCTCGATGTTCGAGCCCATCCACGGCTCGGCGCCCGATATCGCCGGCAAGGGCATTGCCAACCCGACCGCCACCATTCTCTCCACCGCGATGCTGTTGCGCCACCTTGGTATGGATGAGCCGGCCAAGCACATCGAAGAGGTCGTCGAGGCTGATATCGCTGAAAACACACAGAAGCAGCGCACCACGGCCGAAGTCGGCAAGTCCATTCTGGATAGAATCTGAGCTGTTTGGTTCTGATCGTGTGATAGGCCACGGCTCGGTACTCACCTTCATATAGTGCGTCGGGCGGCATCTGAAAAGGATGTCGCCCGACGCGCATTGTGGAATAAATCGCGAAGGAATAGATTCGCAGGTAATTCCCAGCAATTTCGTATGCTTGGCTCGACAGTTTAGGCTAAAGTGGAAACTATGAACAACACTTCGGATTCCCAAGGCGGCCAGCCCGACCGGCGGCCCGATCAAGGTTTCGACGCTTCGCAGACAGGTGCCAACGGCCAAGGCCAGTACCAGCAGCCTTCTGACCAGTATCAGGGCCAGAGTCAGCAGTATTCGCAGCCTGATTATGCCCAGGATGGCGCATCGTGGCAGTCGCAATCGTCGCAGCAGACGCAATTCGGCCAGGGCGATTACCAGCAGCCCGGTTATACGCAGCCCTATTATGGGCAGCCGAACTATCAGCAGCCCGGTTATGCTCAATCTTGGCAAAGCCAGCCCGGGTATGGTTATACGGCGGGCAATGGCGGCCAGCCCTATGCGCCGCAGAACGGCTACCCGCAGGGTCAGCCTTATGCCCCGCAATACGGTCAGCCGCAACCCTTACCTTACGGTTATCAGCCGCGAAGCAAGATGGTGGCAGGCCTGCTCGGTGTCTTCCTGGGTTGGCTTGGCGTGCACAATTTTTATCTGGGATACTATGCCAAGGCTGTAACCCAGTTGCTCCTGACATTGATCGGCTGGATTCTGTTTGGCTTGGGTCCGGTTGCGGC
Source organism: Bifidobacterium sp. ESL0682 (assembly GCF_029392815.1). Taxonomy (GTDB): domain Bacteria; phylum Actinomycetota; class Actinomycetes; order Actinomycetales; family Bifidobacteriaceae; genus Bifidobacterium. The sequence goes on from NZ_CP113942.1 coordinate 451,073, forward strand.
CTTTATTTGGGGTCTGATTGAAGGCGTGCTGATTTTGAGCTCCAACTATGGTTCGCCATGGCACAGGGATGCCAAGGGTGTCGAGCTTCGCGAATAACTTGCGCGGCGAATACAAGACTCCTGGAGGCAAGCTGGTAGGGGTCGATGTCTACGTTGACGAGGCGGGAAAACCGGTCTCGTGCAAGGTCGATGGCGATTTCTTCGTGATGGGCGACGATGATGCCGCGCAATCCCTGCTTGCGGATATCGAACGGGCGCTGATTGGCGGCGAGCCGTTGGACACCGTTTTCCGTGCCCATCCACGGGTACGGTTGGTGGGTGTCGATGGTAACGCGATACATACGGCGTATCTGAGAGCTTTGGGAAACGTTGTAAAAGGTTCTTCACGCGAAAAGTGCCGTTCAATTTGTGCAAATGTCGATGCCAATGATAATTCAGACAAATCAACGTCAAATAATGACGCTTTTCATCAACTTTGTCGAAAGCGTTGGATGGCAATTCGTCCAGAGGTGGTCCTCGACATCGCCCGAGACTCGGCCGAGCAGATGGCGGTCGACGAGCGTTGGGCTCGTGAGGTATCTGAAGGAATAAGACCTGCCACACTACGGTTCTGGCGCTGGTCGCGCCCGGCCGTCGTGGTCGGCAGATTCCAGTCGATTGACCATGAGGTCGATGTCGAAGAAGCTCGCAAAGAGGGATTTGACGTGGTCCGTCGCTGCACTGGCGGGGGCACGATGTTCATTGAACCGGCAAACGTTATCACCTACTCGCTCTATGCCCCGCAGGCTTTCGTCCAAGGACTCTCCGTGAACCAATCATTCCGATTATGCGATCAGTGGCTTGTCGACGCGCTCAACGAATTGGGCATCGACGCAGCATTCGGAGGAACCAACGATATCGTCTGCAGTGAAGGTAAGATTGGTGGTGCTGCACAACGCCTCTTTTCCGCTCATCATGGCGGACCCGGGGCATTGCTGCACCATACCACTCTCGCGTATGATATCGATGCCGAACGAATGAGTAGGATATTGAAGACGTCATCGGAAAAGATGCGTGACAAATCCGTCAAATCGGCCGTCAAACGTGTTGCGCCGCTCAAACGGCAAACGCAAATGGGGTTTGAAGAGCTTTTCTCTCACCTCGAAACCTACATCGAACAGCGTTACAATTAAAGTAAGTAATAGTTGGGTCGGCCAGTGTAGGCAAAAAATTTCTGGTAACGACACAGCGAATATTTTTGGAGGTGCGATCTCGTGGCTAGTCCGAATGGAACCCCTGAAGCGGACAACGAACTTCTGCAGACGGCATTGTTCAAGCATGTCTCTCCATCAGAGGCAGAGGAACTCATGCCCTACATGAAGCGAGCTGAGTTCGAAAAGGGTGACTACATTTTTCGTGAGGGTTCCACCGATCAGCGCATGTATCTGTTGGAGCGAGGCAAGGTGAAGCTCACACGCGAGGCAAGTGACAACCGTGTGCAGCTGCTGAGCATCCATACGCGCGGTGAGATTCTCGGTGAGATTCCCGTTTTTGACCCGACCGGTGGTCCGCGCACGGCTTCGGCCGTTGCGATGAACAACGGCACACAGGTCGGTTGGCTCGAACATGACACATTGTTCGCCTGGCTCAACAAGCATCCGCGCGTGGCCGTGGATATGTTGCAGGTGATGGCCAACCGCATGCGCAACAACAACGAGCAGATTTCCGATCTGGTCTTCATGGACGTCCCGGCTCGTTTGGCCAAGACGCTGCTCGATTTGGCTTCGCGCTTCGGCGAACCGGTGGAATCCGGCGTGAAGGTGCCGCACGACCTGACGCAGGAGGAGATGGCCCAGCTGGTCGGCTCTTCTCGTGAGACGGTCAACAAGGCGCTGATGGATTTCGCCAACCGTGGCTGGATTGCACGTGAAGGCCGTTCCATCATCATCTACCAGCCAGGTGCGCTGATTCGTCGTTCCCGTCACTGATTATCGCTTCACGCTTACGTTTTGTTCGTGGTCCGTTGCCAGATGGCTTCGGACCGCGATTGATATCTGGTATATTCATATACATTTTTCGGCTTGCTTTCGGCAAGTTCTCAGACTCTCCGAGCAATGTGCGCATCGGGCGATAATGCCACTGAATCGGCCGTTTCGGTAGAGGCGATACCATAGAATGACACCATGCCTAAAATGAAGAACAACCTCACTGTGCGGCGTGTGATCGCCCTGCTGCTGACCTATGTCACCCTTTGCATCGCTGGCGGTGTGGTTGGCGGTATGTTCTTCATTCCCGGCGTGCTTGGCATCAATAGCGCGGCCCGCACGGTGGCTCCGTCGCTAAAGGTAGAGGACATCGATTTCGATGTGACCAGCCTGCCGCAGAAATCGACCATTTACGCCTCTGACGGCAAGACTGTCATCGCCACCTTCTACGCGCAGAACCGCACCGTGGTGCCGTTGCGACAGGTCTCGAAGCCCATGCAGCAAGCCGTGGTCGCCCGTGAGGATCGCCGCTTCTTCGAGCATTCCGGCGTGGACGTGCAAGGCGTGCTCCGTGCCTTCATTCAGACCTTCATCAATCACGGCGATACCCAAGGCGGTTCGTCGCTGACCCAGCAGTATGTCAAGAACGTATTGTTGGTCGAGGCCAAGGAAAAGAACGATCCTATCGCCGAATATCATGCGTCGGAAGACACCATCGCTCGCAAGATACGTGAGATGCTCATCGCGGTGCAGATGGAGAAGCAGTATTCCAAGGCCGAAATCCTTCAGGGCTATCTCAATATAGCCCAGTTCGGGCGCAACAATCTTTATGGTGTGGAGACCGCGGCGAAACGGTATTTCAACGTTTCTGCAGCCGACCTCAACATCGGGCAGGCGGCGACCATTGCCGCCATCACCAAGAACCCGGCCAAATACGATCCGTCGGTGGCCCAGAACCAGCCCGAGGCGCAGAAGCAGCGCAACATCGTCCTTGACCTGATGCTCGAGCAGCATTTCATCTCGCAGGGTGACCACGACAAATACCGGTCACAGCCCATAGCAAGCACACTCAATCTGCAGGACAACTCGACGCAGGTCGGTTGCCAGGTTGCGGGTGACGCAGGATTCTTCTGCGATTACGCCACCAAGCAGATTCTCAATTCCAAGGAATTCGGCAAGACCGCTAGGGATCGCACCAAGCTTCTGAACGAGGGCGGACTCAACATCTACACCACCATGGATGTGCATGCCAACGCCGACGCAATGCAGGCCGCGCGCGACACCGTTCCTGTGAATGACCCGAGCGGATTCGAAGTCGCCATGGCCTCCATCAAACCCGGAACCGGCGAAGTACTCGGCTTCGGCATCAACCGTACCTATGACCCGACGGATGCGGCAAAAAGTGATCCCACGCGCACGGCCGTCAATTATGCGGTCGATCAGAAAGACGGAGGCGGCACCGGCTGGGAGGTCGGTTCCACATGGAAACCCATCAACATGATCGCTTGGATGCAGCAGGGCCGGTCCATCACCGACGTGGTGCACCCCAAAGGCTTCTATCCTCGGCACTCCTTCGCTTGCCCCGGCTACACCGGCACCGACAACGGTTGGTCGCCAAAGAATTCGGAAGGCGGCGTCGGCGGTGCCGAATCCGTGCTTGACGGCCTCGTCCATTCGCACAACACCACCCAGGCCGCCATGGCCGAACAGATTGGGATGTGCCCGATTGTCGATGCGGCGAAAACCGTCGGCTACCATCAAGCTCAGGATGGTGACAAGTTGTTCACCTCCAAGAACTGGCCCGGACCGCTGATCATCGGTACTGTCGCGGCCTCGCCGCTCACGATGGCCAACGTCTACGCCACCATCGCGGCCAACGGTGTGGAGTGCACGCCTATCGCTTTGAAGAAGGTTGTCTCCAAGCAGGGCAAGTCGCTGAAGGTTCCTAGCGCCAACTGCCATCAGGCCATCGACCCCGCCATTGCACAGACCACGGCTTACGCCATGAACCAAGGCGTCGTCCGCCCCGATGGTCAGGCCAAGAAAGCCCAGCTCGACAACGGACGCAAGACCTTTGCCAAGACCGGCACCAACGAGCAGACTCGTATGCTCACCTCCGGGTTCATTCCTAACCAGGTCGCGACTTTCGTCTCCGTGGGCAACGCCGAATACAACGTCTCCTTCTCCGGCAAGACCATCAATGGTCAGTCTCATGCCTACTGGTATGGCTCCGATATTGCCACGCCGGCTTGGAGGGAGTTCATGAATAAATACCTCGCTGACATCAATGCCCCGATTGACAACAGCTACGGTAACGCCGACCCGAAGTTCATGGGCGGAGCCAGTACCTCCGATAACACCAATCGGTCCGATACGAGTGGCAATACCGGCAATGTCAGTACGCAAAACACGCAAGGTGGTCAGCAGGGTCAGGACCAGCAGCAGTCACAAGGCGAAGATACTGAACAGGGCATGCAGTAATTCACTATTGAGGGCACCGAGCCTGTTGTTTTGTGGCTTTTCGGTTCGACTATGTGATTTTTTGGTCGGTTCAAATCAAGACAAAAGCGCGGGCTGGCGTTGATCGGATTCGTTGTTTTTAGCCGGCTGAGCTCCTGTCTTTTCGATGTTTGATTTCATCTCAATGTTCGATTTTGGTAAACCTACCAGAGGAAACGCTCACGTGAGTTTGTTTCGTGCTCTTATTTGTGCGATAATGTTCGTATGATTTCCTCTCAACGTCAGCATTTGATTCTGAGCCGACTTCGTACACGAGGCGCGGTGCGCATCACCGCGCTCTCCAAGGAACTCGGCGTCTCTGCGATGACGGTGCGCCGCGATATTGCGGACTTGGCCGACAAAGGCCTGTTGAAACGTGTCCACGGCGGCGCGGTGACTACCAGCACGTTGCTCAGTGAACCGCTTTTCTCCGTCAAATCGCAGATGGATATCGGGCTTAAGGACGCAATTGCGCAGGAGGCTGTCAAATACGTCTCGCCCGGTGACGTCATCGCCATCGGCGGCGGCACGACGTCTTACATCTTCGCGCAGCACCTCCTGGAAAGCCAGCGTGCGAGCAATATCACCATCCTCACCAACTCGATTCCCGTGGCGGAGCTCGTACAGGCCTTGGAGAGCAAGGACGTCGAGGTTATCGTCACCGGCGGTGTGATCACCCGCTCGAACTCGTTGGTCGGCCCGATTTCCGACAAAGTCATCGAGTCGTTGCGCGTCAACACCGTGTTCTTGGGTACTCATTCCGTCTCGATACCTCGTGGTTTCCTCATGCCGAACTCGCTTGAGGCTGCCACCGACATGGCCATGATGGATATCGCCGACAAAACGGTGATTCTGACCGATCACACGAAGTGGAGTTGCACCTCGCTTTCCCTTTTCGCCCGTTTCGATCAGGTCGACACCCTCATCACCGACGACGGTCTTGATCCGACCTCGGCCGAAGAGACCCGCAAGCTGGTCAATCATCTGGTGCTGACCAAGGGTCCCGGGCAACTGGAGGACTGAACGCACGAGAGGCGACGACGCCAATCGTAACCAATAACTTTTCACGATTATGCAACGATAATCGAATGCCGACGGCGGCTGCCTCGATGGAGACGAAACCGATGGTCTGATGACATGAAAACCTACGCGAAGGAGCAGCGATGAAGCAGCAGGAATTCAAGTATTATCATCCCGGAAAATATGCGTCCGAGCATATCCGCATCACGTCTACGAAACTGGCGGACGGGCGAGATTTCTTCTATCTGGACGACGATCCGGAATATGCCAGTGGGGCCAAAACCCGCGAGTTGAAGGACCCGCGTCCACTGGCCAACCGGTTCGCCCCGCATCTTGATGCCGATGGCCACGAGGTGCCGTACGCCGAGCCGATCATGCGCCGTGATCCGTTGACTGGTGAATGGATTCCGATGGCGGCGGCCCGTATGAACCGACCGATTACCGCCGGTCCAGGAGCCACAGCCAAAGGCAATCCGCTGGCCGCACGCAAGCCCGGTGATCCGTATCAGGACGGGGAAGTGCCCGACACCGATTACGATGTGGTCATCTTCGAGAACCGTTTCCCCTCGATGGTGCAGGTGCCCGGCGTGCCGAACGCTGTTACTCAGGTCGATGACACCGAGCTGTGGGAGCAGAAGCCTGCGGCCGGACGTTGTGAGGTCATCTGTTTCGATCCGAACGAGGACGGTCTTCCCGCCGATCTGCCGGTTTCGCGCCTGCGCACCGTCGTGGAGGCATGGGCCTTCCGTACCGCCGAAATCTCGCACATGGATGGCATCGAACAGATTTTCCCCTTCGAGAACCACGGCGCTGAAATCGGTGTCTCGCTCGCGCATCCGCATGGTCAGGTCTACTGCTATCCGTTCATTCCACCTAAGATGGAGACCGAGCTGCAGCATACGCAAGCCTATTTCGAGCGGACCGGCGGCAATCTCCTGCGCGACATCATGGATGCCGAAATATCGGCCGGCACACGCGTGGTGATGCGCAATTCCAGCTGGGTCGCCTATGTGCCGGCCGCCGCACGCTGGCCCTTGGAGGTCCATGTGGCCCCCGTGCGTGACGTGCGAACCCTCGACGAGCTCAACGACCAGGAACGCTGGGATCTGGCCTCGATGTATTCGCATCTGCTGCGCCGCGGCAACGCCTTCTTTGATAAGGGCGATGGCAAAGGCATGGATCTGCCGTACATCTCAGCCTGGCACCAGGCACCTGTGCACGATTCGCGCGGCGAGAACTACCGCCTCAACCTGCAGTTCTTCTCGTTCCGCCGGGCCGCCAACAAGGTCAAGTACTTGGCCGGCTCCGAATCCGGGATGGGCGCATGGGTGAGCGACACGACACCGGAACGCATCGCCGCCCGCTTCCACGAGCTCGGGCCGATCGATATCGACTGAATCAATTCCGCAGATCGTCACACTTATTTCATGGAGGAAATCAAATGACCAACATCAGAGACGTCCAATACCTTGAACCGTTGGATGCCAAAGAAGCGGTCGGCGAGGTAGCCGAACTCTTTGTGGACACATTCAACGAGGCTCCGGCGGGCGTGTGGTCGGCTCCAGGGCGCGTGAACCTGATCGGCGAGCACACGGACTACAACGCCGGGCTTTGCCTACCAATCGCTCTGCCTCATCGCACATTTGTCGCCGTCGCTCCCAAGGAGAGTGGCGTGGTGCGCGTCGTTTCCAGTTTCGGCGACCGCAAGCCCGTGACCGTTGACCTTGATGGGCTCAAGGCTCGGGATGTTGAGGGTTGGGCCGCCTATCCGATTGGCGTGGCCTGGGCGTTGCGCGAGGTCGGATTCGATGCGGTGAAGGGCTTTGACGCCGCATTCGTTTCGTGTGTGCCGGTCGGCGGCGGGCTGAGCTCATCGGCCGCGATGACCTGTTCCACGGCGCTCGCGCTCGACGACATCTACAAGCTCGGTTTCGGCGGAAGCGACGAAGGTCGCGTCACCTTGATTCAGGCCGCGATGAAGGCGGAGAACGACATGGCCGGCGCATCCACGGGTGGGCTCGACCAGAATGCTTCGATGCGCTGCATGCCAAACCATGCATTGCTTCTGGATTGCCGTCCGGAGCTTGATGCGCTGCACAATGTTTCCCAGCAGCCCTTCGATCTGGATGCGTTGGGTCTTGAACTGCTTGTGGTCGACACACAGGCCAGCCACCAGCTCAACGACGGGCAGTACGAGGCTCGCCGCAGCATGTGTGAGGAAGCCGCAAAGATGTTAGGCGTCGAAAATCTGCGAGTTGTCGCTGATCGGATTTCACAAGACTCCGGAGATGATGCCGATGCTGCGCAGACGGCGTTGCAAGCTGTGATCGACAAGCTGCCGGACGAGACGATGAAGAAGCGCGTGCGCCACGTCATTACCGAAATTTGGCGTGTACCTGAGTTCGTGAAGGCATTCACCGCTGGGGATGTCAAGGAAGCTGGGCGACTATTCAACGCTTCTCATGATTCGCTTGCCAAAGATTACGAGGTTACCGTCCCTGAGCTCGACGTGGCGGTGGACGTCGCTCGCAAGCACGGCGCATATGGTGCTCGGATGACCGGAGGCGGTTTCGGCGGCTCCATCATCGCGCTGGTCGACAAAGGCCAAGGACACGCCATCGCCCAGGCGATCGCCGACGAATTTGCGCATCAGGGCTTCCATGCTCCGCGTGCTTTGGCTGCAGTCGCATCCGATTCCGCACGCAAAGAGGCATAAGCCAGATAAACCAGATGACTGAAATAAAGTTGTAGTGATATTACGAGAACAACAATTGAACTGTCGCATAAATCTACGATGATCTCGCCAGAGTTGTGATGAAGTTGCAATATCCGTAAAGGGGATGTGAACGCTGGTGGAGATAGCGTCACAGTCATTGTCTTTCCGCGTGATGAGCCGATAACCTTCCAGTGGTTTCCATGAAAATCGCTGGAAGGTTTTGTATTTCTATGTCGTCATCTCGTTTCTCTGCCATCAGGCCATGGCTGGTGTTCGTAGGTTGCTGCGTGTTATCGCTGGTCGGTTTTGGCATGATTATTAATACGCCCGGTCTCTATTATGCGGTGCTGAGCCAGGAACTCCACGTCAGCCGCGCGCAGGTGGCGCTGGCCACCACCATCATGAACGGCGTGGGGGCGCTGACGATGGTTGTGGGCGGGCGTGCGATGAAGCGTTTCGATTCCCGCATACTGATTAGCGTATGCGTGGCCGTCTGCGCGATTGTCTTCTTTGCGGGTTCCTATTTCACGGCCCTGTGGCAGTTCTATGTGGCGTTCGTCATCCTCGGCGTGGCCTACGTCATCCCGGTTTCCCTGGCGCCCAGTGTCTTGCTCTCCAACTGGTTTGAACAGAAGGTGGGTATGGTGATGGGCATCGCACTCGGACTCTCCGGTGTGGGCGGCATGGTTTTCAACCCGGTGGTCTCCTCATGGATCTCCGATTTCGGTTGGCGCACCTCCTATCGATTCACGGCGCTGGTGTTGGCCGTCTGCATTCTGCCTTTCTCGCTGTTGGTACTCAAGTTTCTGCCTGATGAATCTCGTGGTGAATTCGCATACGGGCACAGCACTGTTGCGACTGATGCAAGCTATGTTGCCGGCGATGAGGCATCCAAGGACGGCAATATGAACGGTGGCGATAAAGATCTAGAAGCAAAGGCCGATGATTCCTCTATCACAGGTGTTGCCGCTCATGACGCTTATCGCACGGTGACGTTCATGCTTCTGGCCGTTATCTCTGTGATGTTGCAGTTCACCTCTGGTCTGGTGCAGCATGTGTCGGGATATGAGCAGACGCGTGGGCTGAATCTGCAGCAAGGTGCACTGGTCGTCTCCGGTATCATGCTTGGCGCGGCTGTCGGCAAGGCCACCATAGGCATTCTGCTCGATCGGCTCAACACCCAACTGGTGCTCGTCCTGTATTCGGTGGTCGGGTTGGCGGGCTGGCTCATGATGATGCTGGTCAAGGTTCCTGGACTCGCCACAGTTGCTGGTCTGTTGGCCGGACTCGGGCAAGGGGTCGTCTTGGTGGCGGTGCCCTGGTTGGTGCGTCGATGCTTCGGCAGGCGCAACTACGCCGAGATCTTCAGTGGCGTACAGGTGGCCGGTACGATGGCGCTTGCGCTTTCGGCGACCGTGCATGGAGCGGTCTTCGATTTCACAGGTTCCTATCTGCCGAGCCTGGCCAGTGCCGTCATCTTCTTCGCCATTGCGGCGTTCGGCCTGTCTGCGGCGTTCCGACTTCGCCCGCGTTTCGAAAATGCTGCTGAACCGGTGGCTGATGGACGATGAACCGAATGGTCCACGTGACTTACGAATGCCATGAGGATGAACCGGCGGGTCCATGTGACAGACGGACGTTGCGGTGATGAATGACCGTTGCTCGTCTATACTGGATTCAACATGAGGTTAGGTGGCCATTATCGCCAGCCTTCAAATCGTTTAAGGGGTTTCCATGGATAAAGCGGTCATCACCGTGGTCGGACAGGACACTGTCGGCATCATCGCGCAGGTCTGCACCTACCTTTCGCAGCATAAAGTGAACGTTCTCGACATTTCGCAGACCATCATCGACGGATTCTTCAACATGATGATGATCGTCGATTATGCCAATTCCGACGAGGAGTTCTCGGCGCTGGTCGACGACCTCGAGGCGCTTGGCGACAAGATCGGCGTGCGCATCCGCTGCCAGCGCGAGGAAATCTTCACGAAGATGCACCGGGTCTGAGCGAGGGACAAGCAATGCTGAACATTATGGAGGTCCACGAGACCAATCAGATGATCGAGCAGGAAAAGCTCGACGTGCGCACCATCACCATGGGTATCTCGCTGCTTGACTGCGCGGCCGCCGACGTGGACACGGTCTGCGACAACATCTACAACAAGATCACCGACAAGGCCCGCGACCTGGTGAAGGTCGGCGAGTCCATCGAACGCGACTTCGGCATCCCGATCGTCAACAAGCGCATCACGGTCACGCCGATTGCGCTGGTGGGCGCGAGCTCTTGCAAATCGCCGGAGGACTTCGTCAAGATTGCCCATGCGCTCGACCGCGCGGCCAAGCAGGTCGGCGTCGATCTCATCGGCGGCTACAGCGCGTTGGTTTCCAAGTCGATGACACCGGCCGAACGCATGCTCATCGAATCGATTCCGCAGGCGCTCTCGCAAACCGATATCGTCTGCTCGTCGGTCAACGTCGGCTCCACCAAAACCGGCATCGACATGGATGCCGTCGAGCTCTTAGGCCACGTCATCAAAGACACCGCCTATGCCACGCGTGACAACGACAGCTACGGCTGCGTCAAATTCGTGGCCTTCTGCAACGCTCCTGACGACAACCCGTTTATGGCCGGTGGTTTCCACGGTGTCACCGAAGGCGATGTGGTCGTCAACGTCGGTGTTTCTGGGCCTGGTGTGGTCTCCCGTGCGCTCGACGCGGCCAAAGGCAAGGATTTCGAATTCCTGTGCGAGACCATCAAGCGTACCGCTTTCAAGATTACCCGCGTCGGTCAGCTTGTTGCGCAGGAGGCTTCCAAGCGGCTCGGTGTGCCCTTCGGTATCATCGATCTGTCGCTGGCTCCCACGGCCGCAGTCGGCGATTCGGTGGGCGAAGTCTTGGAGAAGATTGGCCTCGATCAGGTCGGTGCTCCTGGCACCACTGCGGCGCTCGCGATGCTCAACGATCAGGTGAAGAAGGGCGGCATCATGGCCTCCTCCTATGTTGGCGGCCTTTCCGGTGCGTTCATCCCAGTTTCTGAAGACAAGAACATGATTGATGCGGCGGCATCCGGATGCCTGACCATTGAAAAGCTCGAGGCGATGACCTGCGTCTGCTCGGTCGGCCTTGACATGATTGCGATTCCTGGCGAGACCACCGCTTCCACGATTTCTGGCATGATTGCTGACGAGGCCGCCATCGGCATGGTCAATCAGAAGACCACCGCTGTGCGCGTCATCCCCGTCTATGGTAAAAGCGTCGGCGAAGTGGCCAATTTCGGCGGCTTGATGGGCTACGCGCCAATCATCCCGGTCAACCAGACCTCCTGCGAAGCCTTCGTCACCCGTGGCGGCCGCATCCCCGCCCCGATTCACAGCTTCAAGAACTGAAGTCCGGTAACAGAAAAGGCCACTGACACACTGTCGGTGGCCTTTTCGTCATATTCTTAGGAAATTTATTCCCCGCCTTGGAAACCGAGCTGGCGCCAGGCTTCGTAGATGGCGATGGAGGCGCAGTTTGTGAGGTTGAGGCTGCGAAGGCTCGGGCGCATCGGCAGACGCACTTGCTCGGCGACGTGCGGGCCTTCCATGATGTCCATTGGATCGGGGATGTTGCCCGGTTCCGGGCCGAAGAGCAGGATATCGGTCGGTTTGTATTCGATGTCCGTGTAGAGCTTGGTGGCATGCGCGGTGAAGGCGATGATGCGTGAGTTCGGCATCGACTTCACCAGGTCGTCGAAGTCCGGGTGCAGCACGACGTGGGCCATGTCATGGTAATCAAGGCCGGCGCGGCGCAACTTGGTGTCTTTGAGGTTGAAGCCGAGCGGCTCGACCAGATGCAGAATCGTCCCGGTCACGGCGCACAGGCGGATGGCGGAGCCGGTGTTGCCGGGGATGCGCGGGGAGTAGTAGCACAGGTGCGGCGTCACCGTCTTGGCCTCGCTGGCGTCCTTGGCGCTCATCATCGCGTCGACCACGCTGATCGGGTTGCCGTGCGCGTCGGTGACGAGCTCGTCCGGCCCGTAATTGGACTTGCGATAGCCGTATTCGTACATATCGGTGACTTTGTTCTCTGGATTCCCGGCGTTTTCCGCCGTCTGCGCTGCTTCTGTCATAGTTCAAAGTTATCGCCGCAAAGCGACACGAAAAAGCCCGCCGGAAACCAGCGGGCTTTTCATCGTTAAAGAACCCTTACATCAGGCTCTCATAGATGGCGCGGATTTCGTCCTTGGTGGGTTTGCGCGGGTTGCCGCCCGTGCAGACATCTACGAAGGCGTTCTCGGTCAGGCCGTCGATGTCGCTTTCCTTGGCGCCGACCTCGCTGATGGTGGTCGGGTTGCCAAGGTCGACGGTGAGCTTGTGAATCTTCTGTACGGCCTCTTCGCGCACCTCGTCGATTGAGCGATCAGGGTTGTAGGATCACCGTCGCCGAACGCGTGGGCGATGGCGCGGTACTTCTCACCGGTGTAATCCTTGTTGTATTCCATGACCGGGGCGAGCAGAATGCCGTTCGCCACGCCGTGCGCAACACCGAGCAGACCACCCAGAGCGTGCGCCATGCCGTGCACCAGGCCAAGGCCGACATTGGAGTATGCCATGCCAGTGATGTAGGAAGCGTAGGCCATCTTCTCGCCGGCCTCAACGTCGCCATCGGCAGACTTGGCGAGGTTCTCGGCAATCATACGAATCGTCTGCAGCGAGAGGCAATCGGAAAGCTCCCAGGCGCCTGGGGTGACGAAGCCCTCGATGGCGTGGGTCAGTGCGTCGAGGCCAGTGGCGACCTTGAGGCTGCGCGGCATCGAGTCGGTCATGTCCGGATCGACGAAGGCGACCAGCGGGATGTCATGCGGGTCGACGGCGACGAACTTGCGCTTCTTGGCGGTGTCGGTGACCACGTAGTTGATGGTCGTCTCCGAAGCTGTTCCGGCGGTGGTGGGCACGCCGAAGATCGGGACGGACGGGTTCTTGGTGGCAGCGGTGCCTTCCAGCGAAAGCACGTCAGCGAACTCTGGGTTCGCGGCAATGATGCCAATGCCCTTGCAGGTGTCTTGCGGCGAGCCGCCACCCAGACCGATCAGGAAGTCGGCGCCGGCGCTCTTGAACTTCGCCACACCGTCTTGGATGCACTCCACCGGCGGGTTCGGCTTGACGTTGTCGAAGATTTCGTAGGGCATGCCGGCCGCATCGAGCACGTCAGTGACCTTCTTGACGGTTCCGGTCTTGAGCAGCACCGGGTCAGTGACGATGAAAGCCTTGGTGAAGCCGTGTGCCTTGGCGACATTCGGGATTTCCTTGATTGCTCCGCGCCCGAAATAGGCTTCCTGATTGAAGATCATGCGATACACCATTGTTCACTCCTTTATGGTTTTAGTGTGAGATAGCTCACATCGTTGTTTATTGTAGTGTCATGTTCCTACTATCTCGTTATCGCTCACAGCATTTGATTCGTAAGGCTGTAGCGGCATCAGGGCAGAATGGTCGGATGATTCAGGAAGGCGTGGATATGACGGCAACTGGCGAAAGTCCGTGCGATGTGGATAAAAACTCGTACAGCGGGATTGAAAATGTGCGTGCCGCAGATGCGGATTCGGCTCGAGGGCTCGCAGGTGAGCGTGGACCGGTCGAAGGTTTCAGTGCCGACGAACTTGAAGTGATGAGGCAGGAGCTGTTCGCGTGGTGGGACGAGAACGCCCGCGATCTACCGTGGCGATTCGGGCGCACGACGCCTTGGGGCATCCTCATTTCCGAAGTCATGAGTCAGCAGACGCAGATGAGCCGCGTGGTGCAGTATTGGACCAATTGGATGGACGTCTGGCCGGATGCCGCAAGCCTTGCCAAGGCGAGTACGGCCGAGGTCATCACGGCATGGGGCAGGCTTGGCTACCCGCGGCGTGCATTGCGGCTTCAGGAATGTGCGAAAGTGGTGGCCGAGCAATATCACAACGAACTTCCTCATACCTACGACGAGCTGGTGGCACTGCCGGGCATCGGCGACTATACGGCCAGCGCGGTGATGAGCTTTGCGTTCGGCGAGCGTATCGCCGTCCTCGACACCAACGTCCGCCGCGTGCTCTGGCGCACGTTCAAAGGCGAAGAGTCTTTCGGCGGTGCCACCAAGACGGAGGAACGCAAGCTGGCGAACGCCGTGCTGCCGCAAAGCCCTAAAGAAAGCGTGATTTGGAACGAGGCTCTGATTGAGCTGGGCGCGTTGATTTGCACCGCCAAGAATCCGAAAATCGACGAGGACCCGTGGGCCTCGCACAGTCGCTTCTACGCCGCCGGCTGCCCGCACATGGGGGAGAAGCGCACCCGTCCGCGCCAGAGCTTCAAGGGCACGAACCGTCAGGTGCGCGGCATCGTTTTGAATGCCTTGCGTGCGCTCGCAGACTCATCGCCGAAGGAAGCGTTGCCTGATGGCATTGATGGTGCCGGGTCGCAATCGCAACACGAGTCATCGCAGTCACAGTCACAACGTTCCAACAAAGATATATTGTCTCGCCCCGAGGTCGAAAAGCTTTGGCCTGACCACATCCAACTTGACGCCTGCATCGCCAGTCTTGATGAGGACGGGTTGATTGAGATCGAGGCTGACGGCTCGTTGCGTTTGCCGCAGTGATGCGTCTTTGAATTTTGGATGGGCTATGCGGATAGTTGATGTTTTGGATGATTGGGCCAGCGTAACGGGGCAACGATAAGTGCGGTAAACGATGCGTAGGCGCGGACGGCGTGATGTGATGCAATGCGATTGGCCTGGAATTCAGGAAGTTCGTTTACACTGGAAGTATGACCTCTCAGCAGCCGAAAAAGCGCGATTCATCAAATGACGCCAACCGCAAACCCAACAAGGAGATGCAACGCGTCTATCTGCGCCGTCGCATCGTGGTGGTGATTGTGGCGCTGGTGCTGGTCGCGTTGATTGGGTTCGGGGTTTATGCACTCGTGACCAAGGCTTCCGCCGCGCACGGTCATGATGGTCAAGCCGCCTCGAGTTCGGCGGCGTCCAATGCTCATAAAAAGACGGGTCGAAGAAGGCCAACAAATCCGCGGATAAAAAGAGCGATGATTCAAAATCTGGAAAGTCCGATAAAGACAATAAGGACAGCAAAGCCAATCAGAGCGGCGTGAAGCAATGCGGAGAAAAAGACGTGAAACTCGAGCTGACTCCGGCCTCGCAAAGCGTTGGGCTGGGCGGTTCACTGGATTTCAAGGCCACGATTCGCTATGAAGGCTCCGATTCATGCCTCATCGATGCCTCGAACGCTTCGCGTATTCTCACCATTTCGTCGGTTTCCGGCTCTTCCTCGGACGCAGATTCCAGCGACAAGTCCGGTGGTCAATCTGGTTCTGACTCCAAAACGGGTTCTGGCGCTCAATCAGGTTCCAATTCCGGTTCTGATTCGCAGGCGGGTGCAGCTTCCGGCAGCGATACGGTCTGGAGCTCCGCGGCATGCCCAGCTAATACGCGCAAGCTGCTGATGGCCAAAGGCGACAAGGACGTGCAGAAAATTACTTGGCCAACCGACAAAACTGGCTCGACCTGCGTGCCTGATCAGCAGCTTCCTCGCGTCAAGCGTGGCACCTACATGGCCCAGCTGAGTCTCAAAGATCATCCAGAGGTCAAAAGCGAGAAAGTTCCTGTCACCGTTCAGTAGCCGATGTTGCTGGACTGCAATCCAAGTTTCAGATTTTTAGAATGCTGTTAACGATGAATTCCCTCGCTGGTTTTGCCCAACGAGGGAATTTCCGAATTTAACCGCTACTCGATAGCCAAAGGGCGCCGAGTGGCGAATAAAACAACAACATAATGTGCAATCAATGCTGACAACATGATGAAAGAAGACAGAGCAACCTCGCTGTTGCATGAGAAAAGTAAATGGGCACCGACACGGAGGTTGGTTTTTGGGTTTGTTGGCCGTGTCGATGCCCGGTTGGTTCCCGCCCGAGGGTGTTGGATTCCGGGTGGGAAGTCTTAGATTGCATTGCCGTGAAGCCATGTCTTCTATTGACTAGGCTTCGCGGCAATGGTGTTATCTGCTGTGACGGGCTTTTCTGCGCTGGTTGCGCAGGCAGGTGACCGCAGCAAGCAGGAGGAGCGTCGCGCCGATTCCGCCAGCCATCAGTGTGGCAAGCCGTTGTGGCCGCCCGCCGGTCAACGGCAGGCCGGATTGTGCGCCGCTGAGCCTCAGGCTCGCAGTGGTGTTCAGCGAAATGGCAGTATTGCTGGCTTGCCAAGGTCCGTTGGTGCCGAGATAGGCCTTGATGTCGTACTGCCCTGCGCGGATGGTATCGGCATTGTGAGGCAACGTCACGGCCCAGGTGTGCGTGTTGGCGCCGTTCCAACTCAGGGATGTGGCGTCCCATTGGCTGTCGGCACTGCCGGTATTGGCGCATTGCCATGCCGTCTCGGCGCTACCGGTGGGTTTGACGCAGGCGGTGACGGTATCGGTGCTGGCCCAAGGTGTGGCCGACCCGGTGATGCGGATCTGGTTGTTGCTGGCGATGCGCACAGCCCCCATGTTCGTGGGTGTGGCCACGGTCTTCCAAACGGCGTAGAGCGTTTTGGCACCGATACCGCCCAGCTGCTTGCCGGGGTTGAGCGTGGCGTCGGCGGCGGTAGCGGTGGAGGAGGTGCTCCATCCGATGAATGCCAAATGGGAAACGCCTTGCCCTGAATCAATGGCGCCGATGGGTATGGTGCCTGTCGGGACGGTCACGCGCGTATAACCGCTGGCGGTGTCTACAAGCCCCTGCACGGTTCCGGCCGGCGCTCCGGTGCCGCCGTTGGCGTCGAAGCCGACTTTGGCATAGGGCAATATGCCGGTCAATTCGCTGCCGTTGGTGGTGGAGGGCACCGTGCTCACCGCTCGTGTGGTACTCGGGTCGGTCAAAGTGACCCAAGTACTGATGGTGTAGGTGTCGCCGTAGTCGGCCTGCAGTTCGCCGACGGAGGGCGTCCAGTAGACGGTCCCTCCCGTTCCGCCGCCGGGGTAGGTATATGTGCATCCGCCGGAGGAGGGGCACCAGGCGGCGCCGCCCGCACTGGAGGCGGCGACGTGCAGGACCTCGCTGTTGTAATGGGTGGCGGGGTTGTCGACCGTGAGCCTGGTGGTCGGGCTGCCGGAGGTGGGCACGGTGACCGTGGGTCTGTTGGCCTTGGGTGCGGGCGCGGCTCGCCATTGCGCGTAGAGGGTGTAGGTGGCGTTGGTGTCTTTGGGGAAGTAGACGGTGCGGTTGGAAGGCCAGTTGTTCCCGCCGGTGCCGGCGCTGTTGGTGTCCCAGTGATCCCAAAGGCTGTTGGCTTTGTTGCCGGTGATCATGGTGGCGCTGGGCATGGTGACTGATCCGGTGCCGGCGCTGGTGTCCGCCTGCAGGTCGACCGATCCACCGCCGGTGCCGCCGTTGGCGTTGACAGAGGTAATTTTCACGCATGGCGGTGTGATGCCACTGCCCTCGCGATAGAAATCACCGGCCGGGTTGGATGAAGTCACGTGCGCGGCCACCGATGCTGTATTGCCGAAGTAGGTGAGTGTGGCGCACTTGTTGGCCGTGTGTGTGACTATATCCCATCGTTGATTACCGTCTAATTGATTAGTTAAAGCCTGAGGATATTTAAATATTCGGGTTGGTCCGAAAGTCAGATGTTGTAGATTGTGCAGGGGTGTGGATGATGCAAAATCAGTCGGAAATATTGAATCGAATACACCCCAATCGACAGCGTGGCTGTTGTTCCAATTGGTTAAGTCTATGGCTTTCAGTCTGATGCAGCCTAGGAACATTTGTGTCGCGCCTGCGCCGTAATGTCCAATGTGGCTGACATCCCAGTCACCCATGCCTTTGATATCGGTGACGGCGCCGTCGCCGTAGAACATTCTGTTGCCTGCGGCACCCCAAAGTTCGAGATTGCCGTTGGTCGTATCGAATGTCGTTAAGGCTGGCATATCGTTGAACATGGGGTTGTCTGTGGAGTCAGTCTCGCCCGTTGTAATCAAGTAGTAGTAAGTACCTAAAAAGATACTAAGATTTCCCTCGGTTTGTACTCGGGTAATTTGGGGCTTATATCTGTCCCAAGGTACATCTTTACGGGCAACACCGTTAAACATTGGAGCGGGAGTCATTCCTCCACCTGATATATGCAGAGTGCAGGCGTCTGGGGAATCATTGAGCCACCAAGAAACGGTGGCGGTGGCGGTGCCGGTTAGATGATAATTGTCGATAGTGCTTTGCGGAAGTGAATCGAGAGTTCCGCGAGCATTGTAAGTTGAACATGAGGAGCGTGTGCTAACAGCTGGGCGAACATGCGCTGACGTGTTGTCTGGATGACGACTTTGATCGACGCTGGTCAAAGAATCGCGGTGATTGGGTTTGTCCTGGGAATGCAGTGATGCAGTTGGTGAAGAACTGCTTAACGAAGAACTGTTTAATGGACTTGACTGGTTACTCAGATATTGCGGGGGGGGCGTGCCCAATGCTGTTGTTGTAATACACAATGCTAACGCAACAATGCTACGAAAAATACCCATATCAAACCCCAAACTTGCTGAACTGCCAATGAACGTTATTGGCACATTTCTGCTGAACGGATTTAATTATACAGCCATGCAATACAAATGTGTGTTTCGTCACTTCGCAAGACTTCGGATCAGCCGTTCGTGAAGGCCTGCAAAATCCTTATTTTGTAAGGTGTTGTTTGTCTCACCTCGGCGTATAATATTGCTTTTGTATAAGGTGTGTCATATTGCGGGCATGCTCTAACGACGAAGCGCCCGCGTAGTGTAGCCGTTTGCGGCGCGTTTCCTCGAGTGAATATTGAAAGATCAAGCGAGCGATAAGGAACGTCCATTGGCTGAAAATAAGCTCAAGACGAACACCACACAAGTCATCGCACGCGCCGATGAGCACGATATCAAGTTGCATAAGGCGTCGGACCGTGTGAATTTCGGTTCCATCAGGGAACCCATTGATGTGCCCTACCTTCTGGGTGTGCAGACCGATAGCTTCGATTGGCTCATCGGCAACGCGCGTTGGAAGAAGAAGGCCGAAGCCGACATCAAGGCCGGCACCAACAACGTGGCCCACACCTCGGGCCTCGAAGAGGTCTTCAACGAGATCTCCCCGATCGAGAACTTCGCACAGACCATGAGCCTGACATTCTCCGATCCGTACTTCGAGGAGCCGCGTCACACGGTCCAGGAGTGCAAGGAGAAGGATTACACCTATTCCGCACCGCTCTACGTCAACGCGGAATTCGAGAACGGCGACACCGGCGAGATCAAGAGCCAGACCGTTTTCATGGGCGACTTCCCGCTGCAGACCCCGCACGGCACCTTCATCATCGGCGGCACCGAGCGCGTCATCGTCTCGCAGCTCGTGCGTTCCCCGGGTGTCTACTTCGACCGTACGCCCGACCGCACTTCCGACAAGGAAGTCTTCGGCGCGAAGATCATCCCGTCGCGCGGCGCATGGCTCGAGTTCGAGATCGACAAGCGTGACGTCCTGGGCGTCCGCGTCGACCGCAAGCGCAAGCAGTCCGCCATCGTCTTCCTCATGGCCATCGGCATGACCAAGGATGAGATTGCGAAGTCCTTCAAGGATTACCCGCTCGTGCTCGATGCTCTCGAAAAGGAGACCATCAATACGCAGGACGAGGCCCTCACCGACCTCTACCGCAAGATCCGCCCGGCCGACACCGCCACCCCGGAAGCCGGCAAGAACCTGCTGGAGTCCTTCTACTTCAACAACCACCGTTACGACCTCGCACGCGTCGGCCGCTACAAGATCAACCGCAAGCTCGGCCTCGAAGCCGACCCGACCGATCGCAGCCTCAGCCGCGAAGACATCATCGCCACCATCAAGTACCTCGTGGCTCTGCATGCCGGCGACAAGACCTTCCCTGGCAAGCGTGACGGCAAGGACGTTGACCTTCGCGTTGAGACCGACGATATCGACCACTTCGGCAACCGTCGTATCCGCCAGGTCGGCGAGCTCATCCAGAACCAGCTGCGCACCGGCCTGAGCCGTATGGAGCGCGTGGTTCGTGAGCGCATGACCACTCAGGACGCCGAGGCCATCACCCCGCAGTCCCTGATCAACATCCGCCCCGTGAACGCGACGATCAAGGAGTTCTTCGGAACTTCCCAGCTCTCGCAGTTCATGGATCAGAACAACCCGCTTTCCGGCGTGACCAACAAGCGTCGTCTCTCCGCGTTGGGCCCCGGCGGCCTCTCGCGCGACCGCGCCTCCATGGAGGTCCGCGACGTCCACCCGTCCCACTTCGGACGTATGTGCCCGATTGAGTCCCCTGAAGGCCCGAACATCGGCCTTATCGGCTCGCTCGCGACCTTCGGCCGCGTCAACCCGTTCGGCTTCATCGAGACCCCGTACCGCAAGGTTGAAAACGGTCACGTCACCGACGAGATCGAATACATGACCGCGGACCGCGATGCCGAGCACGTCATCGCGCAGGCCAACCAGGAGCTGGACGAGAACGGCGACTTCGTCTCGAAGACCGCACTTGCCCGTTCCGGCGAGGACGAAGCGGTCGATGTCCCGGTCTCCGATGTGGACTACATGGACGTTTCCCCGCGCCAGATGGTTTCCGTCGGCGCTTCGCTGATTCCGTTCCTGGAGCACGACGAGGGCCACCGAGCACTGATGGGCACCAACATGCAGCGTCAGGCCGTCCCGCTCGTTAAGTCCGAGCGCCCGCTGGTGGGCACCGGCGCCGAATGGCGCACCGCCTACGATTCCGGCGACACCATCCTGAGCGAGAAAGACGGCGTGGTCACCTACGTTTCCGCGGATATCATTCGCGTCACCAATGACGACGGAACCCAGTCGAGCTACAAGCTCGCCAAGTTCCAGCGTTCCAACCAGACCACCAACTACAACCAGGTCCCGCTGGTCCACGACGGCGAACGCGTCGAGCGCGGCAGCGTCCTGGCCGACGGCTCGGCCACCGAGAAGGGTGAGCTGGCCTTGGGCAAGAACGTGCTGGTCGCGTTCATGCCTTGGAATGGTTACAACTACGAGGACGCCGTCATCATTTCGCAGCGCCTCGTGAAGGACGACACCTATTCCTCGATTCACATCGAAGAGTATGAAATCGACGCCCGCGACACCAAGCTCGGTGCCGAGGAGATCACTCGCGACCTGCCGAATGTCGGCGAGGAAGCAGTGGCCAACCTCGACGAGCGCGGCATCATCCGCATCGGCGCCGAGGTCGAAGCCGGCGACATCCTGGTCGGCAAGGTCACGCCTAAGGGCGAGACCGAGCTCACCCCTGAGGAACGCCTGCTCCGCGCCATTTTCGGCGAGAAGAGCCGCGAGGTGCGCGATACCTCGCTGCGTGTGCCTCACGGCGAGACCGGTACGGTCATTTCCATCAAGGAGATCACCCGCGACGAGGCCGAAGAGGACGGCGACGAGCTGCCCAACGGCGTCAACTCGATGATTCGCGTCTACATCGCTCAGCACCGTAAGATCACGGTGGGTGACAAGATGTCCGGCCGCCACGGCAACAAGGGCTGCATCTCCCGCATCCTTCCGGAAGAGGATATGCCGTTCCTGCCCGATGGCACCCCGATCGACATCATGCTGAACCCTCTGGGCGTGCCTAGCCGTATGAACCTGGGTCAGGTGCTGGAACTGCACTTGGGCTGGATTGCTCACGCTGGCTGGGACATCAAGCTCGACCCGGATCTCGAGGCCGAATGGAAGAAGTACGTGCCGCAGGGCGCCGAGCACGGCGATCCGAACACCCCGGTGGCCACCCCCGTCTTCGACGGCGTGCGTCCCGACGTGATTCAGGGCCTGCTGCGCAGCACCCTTCCTGACCGCGACGGCAACAAGCTCGTGGGCGAAGACGGCAAGGCTACCCTCTATGACGGCCGCACCGGCGAGCCTTTCCCGAAGCCGATTTCCGTGGGTTACATGTACATGCTCAAGCTGCATCACCTCGTGGACGACAAGATCCACGCGCGTTCCACCGGCCCGTACTCCATGATCACCCAGCAGCCGCTGGGCGGCAAGGCTCAGTTCGGCGGCCAGCGCTTCGGCGAGATGGAGGTGTGGGCCCTCGAGGCCTACGGCGCCGCTTACACGCTGCATGAGATGATGACCACCAAGTCCGATGACGTCGACGGCCGCGTGCGCGCCTACGGAGCCATCGTGAAGGGCGAGAACCTGCCGCCGGCCGGCATTCCCGAGTCCTTCAAGGTGCTCTTGAAGGAAATGCAGTCGCTCTCGCTCAACGTCGAAGTGCTCAACGCCGACGGCGTGGCCATCGACCTGAACGACGCCGAGGATGACCCGGTGGGCAACTCCAATGATCTCGGCTTCAACATCGGCGCCCGCCCGGACGCCGCGGCCAAGGACGATCAGGCTGCACCTCAGCCGGAATACC
Organism: Bifidobacterium sp. ESL0682; assembly: GCF_029392815.1. GTDB lineage: Bacteria > Actinomycetota > Actinomycetes > Actinomycetales > Bifidobacteriaceae > Bifidobacterium. The sequence continues at coordinate 473,669 of NZ_CP113942.1, forward strand.
GCTAGAGGCAACGCTTAAAACATACGGCTTAGCCCGGGGCTTGGCAAAAGGAAAGTGCCAAGCCCGGCAAGCCGGCCGAAAATCGTAATTGTTACCAATTGGAAGACAGGACAACATAGTGCTGGACGTCAACGCATTTGACAAACTGAGGATTGGACTCGCCACCACCGAGGACATCCACAACTGGAGCTACGGCGAAGTCAAGAAGCCGGAAACCATCAACTATAGAACTTTGAAGCCCGAGAAGGACGGCCTGTTCGGAGAGCAGATCTTTGGACCGACCCGCGACTGGGAGTGCGCCTGCGGCAAATACAAGCGCGTTCGTTTCAAGGGCATCGTCTGCGAACGCTGCGGCGTGGAGGTTACCAAATCCCGCGTCCGTCGTGAGCGCATGGGCCACATCGAGCTGGCCGCACCGGTCACGCACATCTGGTTCTTCAAGGGTGTGCCGAGCCGTTTGGGCTATCTGCTCGACATCGCGCCGAAGGACCTCGAGAAGGTCATCTACTTCGCGGCCTACATGGTCACGAGCGTCGATGAGCAGCAGCGCCAGCAGGATCTGCCGGATCTGCAGGACGAGTTCGACACCGAGATCGCACAGCTCAACAAGCGTCGCGACAATGAGATCGAGGAACGCGCCAAGAAGGTAGAGACCGATCTGGCCGAGCTCGAGGCCAGCGGAGAAGCCAAGGGCAGTGCGAAGTCCAAGCTGCGCAACTCCGCCGAGCGCGAGATGGCGGCTATCCGCCAGCGCTACGACGACCAGGCTCAGCGCCTTGCCGCCGTGTTCGACCGCTTCAAGACCTTGAAGCCAGGCGACATGGAAGGCGACGTCGACCTGTGGCAGGAAATGGTCGACCGCTATGGCGACTACTTCGAAGGCTGCATGGGCGCCGAGGCCATCCAGAAGCGTCTGCAGGACTTCGACCTTGAGGCCGCCGCCAAGCAGCTTCGCGAAGAAATCGACACCGGCTCCGGCCAGCGCAAGGCCCGCGCCCTGAAGCGCCTGAAGGTCGTCAACGCCTTCCTCACCACGGACAACAAGCCCGAGGCGATGGTGCTGAACGCCATTCCGGTCATTCCTCCGGATCTGCGCCCGATGGTCCAGCTCGACGGTGGCCGTTTCGCCACCTCCGATCTGAACGACCTCTATCGCCGCGTCATCAACCGCAACAACCGTTTGAAGAGGCTCATCGAGCTCGGCGCTCCTGAGATCATGCTCAACAACGAGAAGCGCATGCTGCAGGAAGCCGTTGACTCCCTGTTCGACAACGGCCGTCGTGGCCGCCCGGTCACCGGCGCTTCCAACCGTCCGCTGAAGTCCCTGAGCGACATGCTCAAGGGCAAACAGGGCCGTTTCCGTCAGAACCTGCTCGGCAAGCGCGTGGATTATTCCGGCCGTTCCGTGATCGTCGTCGGTCCGTCGCTGCGTATGCACCAGTGCGGTCTGCCGAAGCCGATGGCCCTGGAGCTCTTCAAGCCCTTCGTCATCAAGAAGCTCGTGGATCAGAACTACGCGCAGAACATGAAGAGCGCGAAGCGTTTGGTCGACCGTCAGGATTCGTCCGTCTGGGACGTGCTTGAGGACGTCATCTCCGAGCACCCGGTGCTCCTGAACCGTGCACCTACGCTGCACAGGCTCGGCATCCAGGCCTTCGAGCCGATTCTGGTCGAGGGCAAGGCAATCCATCTGCCGCCGCTCGCTTGCGCCGCATTCAACGCGGACTTCGATGGCGACCAGATGGCAGTCCATCTGCCGCTGAGCGTCGAGGCACAGGCCGAGGCCCGTTCCCTGATGATGGCTTCCGACAACATCCTGAAGCCGGCTGACGGCCACACCGTGACCATGCCTTCTCAGGATATGATTCTGGGTCTCTATTACCTCTCCACCGTGGTGGAAGGCGCCAAGGGCCAGGGCCGCGTGCTCGGTTCCGTCGAGGAACTGCGCATGGCCGTCGACCGTCACGATGTTGACACCCAGGCCAAGGTGCTCGTGCGCCTGCCTAAGGACTTCGTGCTTCCCACCGATTGGGAGCCGAGTGAGCTCAAGGTCATCGACCCTGAGCCGGGCAGCCCGGACGTGGTCAAGGAAGAGCGTTTCAAGGACGGTTCCGTCCTCTTCGCCACCTCCTATGGCCGTCTGAAGTTCAACGAGACCCTGCCGACCGACTACCCGTTCATCAACGAACAGGTCGCTAAGGGCAAGCTCTCCACGATCGTCGACGATATCGCCACGCGTTACTCCACCGCTCAGGTGGCCGCCACGCTGGACGCTCTGAAGGATCTCGGCTTCACCCGCGCTCCTTGGTCTGGCGTCACGATGTCCTTCTCCGACATCGTCGAGCCGCCGGAACGTCTCGACATCATCCATGACTACGAAGGCCAGGCCGACAAGGTCAACGACCAGTATGACATGGGTCTGTTGACCGAAGAGGAACGCCGCCAGGAGCTCATCAACCTGTGGACCGAATGCACCGACAAGGTTGCAGATGCCATGCGCGATAACTTCAAGGACGACAACAACGTCAACATCATGGTGCAGTCCGGTGCTCGAGGCAACTGGATGCAGATTCGCCAGATCTCCGGTATGCGAGGACTCGTGGCGAACCCGAAGGGCGAGATCATCTCCCGCCCGGTCAAGTCCAACTACCGCGAAGGCCTCTCCGTCTTGGAGTACTTCATCTCCCAGCACGGCGCCCGTAAGGGTCTGGCCGATACCGCACTTCGTACCGCGGAATCCGGCTACCTGACCCGTCGTCTCGTCGACGTGGCCCAGGAGGTCATCGTTCGCGAAGAGGATTGCGGCACCAAGAAGGGCCTGATGGTCAAGATCGCCGACCGTGATGAGGACGGCAATCTCGTGCTTGTCAAGGACGCGGACGGCGGTCCTTACTCCCGTCTGCTCGCCGACGATGTCATCGATCCGAAGGACGGCAAGACCGTACTCTACAAGCGCGGCGACGCTCTTTCGATGGATGCTTTGCGTGACATGGTCGCTCATGGCGTCGAAGAGGTCAAGGCCCGCTCCGTGCTGACCTGCGAGTCCAAGCGTGGCGTGTGCGCGAAGTGCTATGGCTGGTCGCTGGCCACCAATCGCTTGGTGGATGTCGGCGAGGCCATCGGCGTTGTCGCGGCACAGTCCATCGGCGAGCCTGGTACGCAGCTGACGCTTCGTTCCTTCCACTCCGGCGGCGTCGCTTCCGCTTCCGATATCACCCAGGGTCTTCCCCGTGTTACCGAGCTCTTCGAAGCCCGTACGCCTAAGGGCGAGGCTCCGATTGCTGAGTACCCGGGCACCGTCAAGGTCGAGGACACCGATCACGGTCGCACCGTGACGCTGACCCCGGACGATACGACCATCGAACCGATCACCTACCCGGTGACTCGTCGTGCGCCGTTGATGGTCAAGGACGGCGACCACATCGACACCGGCACCCAGCTGATCGAAGGTTCTGTCGACCCGAAGAAGGTGCTGCGTATCCTCGGACCGCGTGCCGCTCAGGTCGCCATCGTCGGGCGTGCACGACGTGTATCGTTCTCAGGGCGTGGATATCCACGACAAGCACCTTGAGGTCATCGTCCACCAGATGCTTCGCCGCATCACGGTGATCGATTCCGGCTCCACGAATCTGCTGCCCGGCGAACTGGTCGATCAGACCAAGTTCCGCGATGCCAACATCGAAGCGGTCAAGGCTGGCGGCAAGCCTGCTGCCGGTCGTCCGGAGCTCTTGGGCATCACCAAGGCTTCGCTGGCCACCGATTCCTGGCTCTCCGCCGCTTCGTTCCAGGAGACTACCCGCGTGCTCACGGAAGCCTCTTTGGAGCAGAAGTCCGACGAGCTCAAGGGCTTGAAGGAGAACGTCATCATCGGCAAGCTCATCCCTGCAGGCACCGGCCTGGCGCGTTATCGCAACGCAACGGTCGAGCCCGACAAGGCCATCCGCGACACCATCTACCCGAACTTCGGTTTGGGTGGCGAAAATGCCAGCGGCGACTTCGGCGAGGGCGGCATGGACGATGTGGACTTCTCCAACATCGACTTCGGCGACCTGAAGCTCGGCGACGATTTCAACCCCGATGACTTCCTGAACGATCAGGGCGGTGCTGACGAACTCGGTGGCGACACCGATTTCGGTGCGGCTGCCGGCGCTGATCAAACTGGAGCCGATTCCGGTTCTCAGGCCTGATGATTGATTGACTGTCGGTTCGGCTGCCTCTGGTCGCCGAACCGACAATGTAGTAGATCTTCAAGTTTTGCCCTCCGATGTATAGCATCGGAGGGCAAAACTGTATTTGAAGCGATTCATGATTATTGTCGCCGGTGATGTTGTGGTTTAACGGTAGTATGACACTCATGAGTACTTTGCCTTTTCCGCCGCCACCGGAGTACGGATGGTATGACGATGACGCCGCGCCGACTTCCGTCAACGAGGTCGCAGACGACCGGGTTCCGGCGAACCAATCTGTTCAAGAAGCGGTGACGAGCACCGAACAGAAGCCTTCGGTCGATGCCGGTTGGTCGTCGGCGATGCCTGAAACCAACAGCGACGGCGATATCGAGGATTGGGACGGCACGGTGCTGTCCACTGCGTTCATGGCCGAAGAACCGAAAAAGCGCTATCGCCTCCACAATGATGCGACGGGACAGGATATCATCCTTGATAAAAGCGCCTTGCTGGGCCGCAATGTGTCGGCCACAGTACCCGAAGGCGCGGCGTCGATCAAGCTCGCAGACCCGACGCGTACCGTCTCGCGCAACCATGCCGCCGTCAGTTACGACAAGGACGGCGTGCTGTGGATTGAGGATTACGGCTCGCTCAACGGCACGTATATCATCGACGGCGATCACGAGGTGCAGGTTAAGGATCGCCCCGTCCGGTTGGTGGCTCCCATGACTTTGCGCATTGGCGACCAGTTCTTCAAACTCACTGAAGACAACGGCTGAACGGTAGTTTTGAGCGCGTATTTGAATCTGACTTGTGCGGGTTTGGCTGGCTATGGGTCTGACTAGCGCTTATGGTTTGGCTTGTTGCTGCAACGTTCCGTTTCGGATTTGAGGATTAAACTCAAGCGATATCGTTCAAATCCGGCGTGTGAATCATGAATGTCCCGCTACTGTTGCAAAGGCAAGGTAGCGGGACATTTGTTTTTCCAAGGCTTATGACCGGCGAAACTATTATTTGACCGGTGAACTATTGCTGCCGAGTGGCTAGGGCAGCGTCGATGGCTGGGTCGTGCAACTGGGCGAGCCAGTTCAACAACTCAGGATAAGTGTTGGGGTTGCGGGCCAAGCATGGGCGCAATTCGGGAGCATACTGGGCGATGCTGGCAATGGTCATCTGGTCCGTGTTCGGGTCCAGCGCTTGCTCGGCCGTGTATCCATAGGCATTGGTGGCCACGGGGATCTGTTGTACGTAAGTAGGTTGCGCTTGCTGGCTATTGGATTGCGACGCATCTGGGGCAACAGAATCAAAATAGGCGGATACATTAGTGACGGGGTGGATGGTCATCATTTGCGGATTCTGTTCGTCTGGTTCGCAGAAGTCTTGTTGATTCGCGATATGGGAGATCGAACTGTTCTGTTGCGTCTGCATGTCGGCGTAGTGAGAAGTCGCGGAAGCCTGGGGCTCGCTTTGAGGCTGTGCTTCACGCGGTGAAACGGCTTGGTCGGGCACCTCAAAACCCATGGATTTGAGTGTTTCGCGGGCGCGGTCGTCACCGAACTGGGCAATCCAGCGCCTCAGGCCGGGATATGCTCGGGGATTCGCGGCGACATTAGCTCCGAACTCCGGGTTTTCGTAGGCGACTTTCGCCAGCATGACCGGGTCTGCGTTGGAATCCTGAACTATGGAGACGGCGGTGTCGTAATCAACCATGTTGAGTTCGCTCCTTTTTAAAAAATGAATCCAACGGACTTCATCGTTTTTCTGTTTCAGCAGACCAATGCTGCTGCTTCTGGCTTTAATTATAAAGGCGAATCATCGCAATGTCATGCAAAAGACGTATTTATGGCTGGCATCGAGAAATTTATACAGTATGGAGACTGTCGAGGGTGACATCGCCGAGGGTTTCCAGTTCTTCTTCGTCGTCGAGCCTGCTCGCATGCCACGGATTCGGCCCGTCGGCAATGGAATTCGAGTTGACATCGACCACGATGACGGTGATGTTGTCATCGCCGCCTGCGTTAAGCGCCGCCGTGATTAGGGCATCGACCGCTTGCTGCGGCTCGGGGTTTGCATGGCAAATGGCGCCGATACTGGCATCGTCGAGCTCTGCGTACAGTCCGTCGGAACAGATGACGAACCGACCTTGCGGCACGACGGCGTAGAAATCGGGCTTGATGCCTTGTGGTGCGCCGATGCATTGGGTGATGATGTTGCGGGGAATGGTGGCGTTGGCCATTTCCGGAGGCATGAGTCCCAAGTCGATGGCCTGTTGGCGTTGGGAATGGTCTTTGGTGATGTGGCTGATTGAGCTGGCGATGGGTGCGCCTTGCCGGTCGCAATCGAAATGGTAGGTGCGTGAGTCTCCGACATTGATGACGTACCAGAGCGGGGTTTGTTCTATTCCGTCTTGTTCTGAGCTGTCTCTGGACGGGCATGACGGGAGAATGATGCCGGTGGCCGTGGTGCCGGCCACGCCGCCGAGATTACGCCCCAAATTGTAGACGTCGTGCTGTGCCGCATTCAAGGTGGATTCAATGGCTTTGCGGGTGCGAACGGACTCGTTGGCCAGTGCTTTGAAACGTTCAATGGCCAGCGCGCTCGCGCGTTCGCCGCCTACACCGCCGCCCATGCCGTCGCAGACCACGTAGATGCCATTCGAAGCGAAGCAGTTGTCTTGGTTGTTGTGGCGGCGTTTGCCGATGTCGCTGCCGGCGGCCACGCGGATATGTGAATGACCTGTCATGAGCGACCTTTCCGAACGGTTGGCTTATGGATGAATTGACCTACGGTTGCCAGTATAGACGCGCGTTTTGTCGAATTCTCTGTCTGGCTTGGTTTGTCGCTTCCATCGCGTCCGGTTGCTGCTTGCTGGGTGTGATTGAAGATGGGATGTGGCATGTGGAACATGCCTTTGAGAGAAAGTTTGGTACGCAGTCGGCGCAGGCGTGGCTGGGCGGCAAGTATGGTTTTGCGCACCGCCTTGACGCGCTTCCAATAATCATCGGTGGCCTTACCGGTGTTTTCTGGTGACTTTCCGGAGAAAGCGACCCAATCGGCCTCGCGACATAGCTGCTGCAACTGCTGGTTAATGTTGGAATTGGCAGCGGTGGTGGAGGTAAGTTCATGGGTGTTGCCATTGTCTCTGACGATTACCTTTTCATGGCGACGAGATTGCTTGCGGCCGTCTTTGGTATCAGTCTGGAATGTTGTGACGGATTCCGTATCCAGCTGTTTATTCTGAAGCGCCTTGCCGATTTGCATAGCCTGATCGCGTCGGGTGCCGCTGGTCTTGATGCCGCTTTGTTCGGCAAGCATGTCAATGGCGCGCCACCCGGAGACGATGCGTTGCCTTGATGTTCCGCGTCTGGACATGGCGGCCAGCTGGATTGCCTTGATCAGGAGAATCAGCCCGCAGATGATGAGGATGATCCACAGCGGGCTACCATAGACGGCCACTTTGCCTGCTATTTCAAGGATTTTCGCCAGCATCGCGTTGCCGTTGTGGTCGCCGGCATCAGTGCCGTCGAGCGATGACTGGTCGCGAGCCTGGTTCTTGTCGCGTAGCGGGTCGACCAGCGGCACAGGCGGCTGGCGCACCAGCGTCTTCGGATTGGGCGGAGTGAGGTCTTGGTTCTTGTTGGGAATCTTCGTTTCCTTGGGCGTGGGGTAGAAGGCGACCCACCCATAGCCTTTGAGATTGATTTCGACCCAGGCTTCGATGTCGTTGCCAGTGAAATCGGTCCGCGTCACACCGTCTTTGCCTTGTTTGGTTCGCGCCTTGGAGATATTGCCATCCTTGTCTTTGGGTACGAAGCCGAGCACCACGCGGGAGGGCAGGCCGAGTTCGCGGGCCATCATGGCCATTGCCGAGGCATACTGCTCGCTGTCGCCCACCATGGCAGAGCCACCAAGCATGGAATCAATGCGGAAGTTGCCGTGGCCGGGCAGAGACGGGTAGTCGCCTGCCAGACCGTGCGAGAACCAGCCTTTGGTTTTCAGCGCCGTGGCCAGTGTGGCGGCAGTGGCACCGTCGGTGGACTGTTTGCCGGTGAGGGCTGGGGCGAGTTTGCCGGCGCTGTCGGGGATGTCCTTGGCTTTGGGCTGGATGACCTGTTGGGCGTGTGCGTGTGCGATTTCCTGTTGGCTGGGGACGGGAGTGATAGTGCCTGATTCGGTGTAGGTCGCGCCGGCGAGGGTGCTGTTGGGCACGATGGCGGAGTGGGTACCGGTGTTGTAGTAAAGATCGGTGTCGCTCAGATTGATTGATGAGGCATCGCCTGCCAATGGCAGCCATTGTTCCGAGAAGCCCTGGTGCAGTTTGAAGGTGGCCGTGAATTTCCGACCGTCCTGGCTCGCCGGAATGCTGCTGCCGATTTTGCGGTAATCGGAGGAGCTGGAAGCGTCCGAGGAATCGGAAAGGTTCCAGACATTGCCGTCGAAACGGTCCATCACGGCCAGACGCAAGGGCGTGCCGGCGGGCAGGCCGCTCACGGTAATCAGCGTGTCTTTCTTGTGGTATTTGACGTAGGAACGCATCTGGCTCAACGGGCTCGTGTATTGGTGCGGGTCGAGCGGGGGATTGTAGCGGTCACGCAACGTCAGGCGGTGCTGGGGAACAATGAGAGTCGCTCCGAAAGCGAGGCCCACAGTGAGTACGAGGATGATGATGACACTGGCTAATCGTTGCCAATCGAGCGATTGCCAGCGCCAGGAAAGCCAGATGACCAGCACTAGCATGGCGAGGATGCCGCAGGCCGGACGGGTCGTGCCATGGTCGGTGCCCAGCAGAGCGCTGGCGGCCAGGTTGAGTGCCAGTGGGAAAACGGTGATGAGGTTGATTTTGTTGCTCGACGAGATGGCGAATATTCCGGCAAGGAATGCCGTCCACAGATTGAGCGTCCACAAGGCCATCAGACTGCCATGGGCCGTACCGAGCGGCGGAATAACGGCGATGACGTATTTGAAGGAGCCGAAGGTCTGGGTGAAGCCTTGGCTCAATGTCTGCAATGTCGGCACGATATGGGTGATGGTCGTCTCGTTGAGCGCAATAATCGGTCCGACGATGAACTGGGCGAGGGCTAGGAATACGATCTGCCACCACAGTTTCAGGGCCGGAGCCATGCCAGCGAGGGCGATGAGTACGCCGATGAGCGCCGCCGGTATGGCGGCCATACCCCAGACGAGCGGACTGCCGTAGACGTCGATGAGATTGGCGGAATTGAGGGTGATAACGATCAGGGTGAGCAAGGCGCCGATACTTGCGGCGGTCTTCGAGCGGCGTGCGGAGACGAATATCTGGCGTCGACCAGCACCTGCGGATGTCACGGCGATGGGCGAGCGGGTGGTGTGTTGGCCCAAGAGCCGGCGGTGTTCGTTGAAACCGATGAGGTCGGCGAAGCTGAGTTTGTGGAAGCGTTGAAGGCAGAGGCAGTTTGATTGACGGAATCGACAGAATCGGAGGCAATACCGGCAGCAGGTTGCTTAGCAGAATCGCTCATATTGCCGCGGAAACGTTGTGGAAGTGCGTTGCTCATTTCAGCGCCTCCATGATCAGCGGCAGTTCGTCCAAATCGGAGAGCGTGGCCAGGGTGAAGTCGTCATATTGGTGGATGGCACTGCCCGCTATCGGGTCGATTTGCAGCATGATGCAGATGGATTCTTGGCTCATTGCTGACGCGATGCGGCGCAGGCGTTTGAGTGTTGCACCGGAACCGACGATGAAGAAATAGAACGAGGCGTTGGAACTGGTAGTCAGGGTGGCGGCAGCCAGATTGGGATTTTCGTCCATGTCAGGCCTGACAGCGCTCATCCAATCAAGGAAGGAAGTGGGGTCGTGCGCAATGAGCGAATCGGACGAGGCTTGAATAGTGAGCGGACGGTCTTCGATCAGGCATTCGATGCCGATGGAGGCGGCGATGCTGACGGCCAGTTCGAATTCGTCTTCCGTCACATAGTCGGCGGGATTCACACCCAAGGTGATGGAGGTGTCGGTGCGTTTGGTGGCCTCGTATTGCCGAACCATCAAGGAGCCGGTTTTGGCCGAAGAGAGCCAATGGACGTTGCGCATGTCATCGCCGGGCCGATATTCGCGCAGGCCGTAAAAATCGAGGTCATCGTCGACCACTTGGCCGGACGGATTGCCTTCCAGATCACGGAAAATGCCGGAATCGAGCGTGTTGAGCGCAACGGTTTTCGGATGGATGAACACCTCGATGGAATCGGAAAGCGACTGTTCGTGCCGAACAATGCCGAAGGGGTCGCCCTTGCTGATGTTCAACGGGCCTACCGGCAAGACTGCACGCGAGGTGGTGCGGAACTCGACCTGTTCGGTCTTTGACTTGCCGCCAGCCAGTGCGGGGATACGGAACCGTTGGTGAGTCTCGCCCATTGGCAGGTCGCCGCGCACGCCCACTGTCTGGCTTTTGCCGGGGTTGGAAATGTTGACATCGACCCGGACCATGTCGCCCACGGTAATGCGGTTGTCTGAAACCGACAAGTCGGCATGGAATTTTGTGTTGCCTAATGACATGACTATGCCGGACAGCAGCAGGGCCAATGCGATGACACCGCACATCAGCAGCTCATGCCATCCCAATATCGGGAAAGCAATCAGGCACACTGCGCCCATGCCGATCACGGACCAGCCCAACGGCGAAACATATGCGGTGAACCATCCGGGAAGCTTTTTGCCTGTTTGCGTCAAGAAACGGCGCGCTTTCAGCAGCAGACGGGCAAGGCTGTGCCGAGGCCTGGCATTCGTTGCTGCTGGGGCCTTCGGCTGCTGTTGCTGATGTGTGGAGAAATGCATGGTACGGCTTTCAGGCTCCGATATTCGGAGCGGGGACGGATTCGACGATTTCGGCGACAATCTGTTCGGACGTCTCGCCCTTGAACGCGGTTTCGGCGTTGAGGATGATGCGGTGGGCAAGCACCGGCACGGCGAGGTCGCGCACATCGTCGGGGATGACATAGTCGCGGCCGTCGGCGGCGGCCCAGATACGCGAGCAGCGGGTTAGCGCCAGCGCACCGCGCATGGAGGAACCGACGCGCAGCTTTTCACTGAGCCTTGTCGCCTCGATGAGACGCTCGATGTATTCGAGAATGCGTTCGTCGACATGCACCTTGCTGGCGGTTTTTCGCAGCCTGATGATGTCTTCGCCGCTCAGGACAGGGAGACGGTTTCGGCGCGGTCGGTGATATCGATGTCCTTCAGGATGTTGATGGCCACGTCGTGGCCTGGCGCGCCTATGGAGGTCTTGATGAGGAAGCGGTCCATCTGGGCTTCGGGCAGCTTGTAGGTGCCGAGCTGTTCCAACGGGTTCTGCGTGGCGATGACGATGAAGGGCTGCGGCATGGCGTAGGTCTTGCCGTCAACGGTGGTTTTCTGTTCCTCCATGACCTCCAAGAGCGCGGATTGCGTCTTCGGCGAGGCGCGGTTGATCTCGTCGGCCAGGACGATGGAGGCGAAGATCGGGCCGGGACGGAATTCAAATTCGCCGGATCTCTGGTCGTAGAAGGTCACGCCGACCACATCGCTGGGCAGAAGGTCAGGGGTGAACTGGATACGCTTGAACGAGGTGGCGATGGAATTGGCCAGGCCTCGCGCCAGCTGGGTCTTGCCGGTGCCGGGGTTGTCTTCCAAAAGCACATGTCCGCCGACCATCAGGGCTGTGACGCACAGTTTGATGGGTTCTGGTTTGCCGACGACGACCTTGCCGATGTTGTCGACCAGTGCGTCGAAAGCTCGTTTGAAGTCGAGTATGGAATTATCCGGCGGTTCGATGATAGAGCTTGGAATGGCACTACCGCTAACGGGGTTGTTGTCGACAATGTTCTTATCGACGGTGCTGGTGTGATTGGCTCTGGTGTCGGCAATGCTGCCGTCAACCGTATTGTCATAAGCGATGTCGGCGCGCTTGACGTGGTTTATGGGCGGTTTCGGCAGTGTGGAGAACAAAGTGTCGTCATCGGTCTTGTCGGTCTTGTCGTTGCCGTTCGGCGCGAGCCCCGAAAGGTGCGTGGCATCCGAGAGCCTTGTCTCGTCGTCGGATGGATCGCTGTTCTGTATGCTCATAGGTTCTCCTTCATGAGGTAATGGGCCGATTGATGATTATTGGTGTACTGATTGCGCATAACGCTTTTTCTGCAACGTCGGAAAATGCTCGATAAGACTTTCGGCCTCAACCTGACTCGGCGTATCCAGATCGCCTGGCATGCCGGGTACGCTCGCCGAGCTCGGAACGGGAGATGTGCTGGGATCACTGGGCGTAGCCGTTTTGGCTTGCCGTATTCCTTCGACCCTGGTGCCGGTTTTCTCGTCGTTGTACTGCGTGTCCGAACCTGCGTCGGCAATGATTGCCTCGATTTTCCAAGAGAAGTCGTTGTTGTCGTAATCGTCGTCGCCGAGCGCCGTGACATCGCACGCGGCTGCCTGCCCGGGCTGCCAGCCGGTGCAGGGAGCGTCCTTGCCGTCGACGCTGATAGTCAGGCTGGCGGTGACATGGCCGTTGTAAGTATCGACGTTTCCGCCGGTCACGTTGATCTTATGACGGTCGCCCGGCACCCATTGCATCTTCAGGTCGGAGGAAATGTTGGCTTTCTTCTTATAAATATCGTTCGACTGTGCAGTGGCGCTCGGTCCGGAGCTGCCGTTGAGCAGCTGGGACACGCTCACGTCGGCACAGGTGCTCCAAGGGCTGGCGGTGGCATATTGCACGGAGGTGTTGCTGGTTTGTGCCCCGTTGTTGACGGAGAAACCGTCGTATTCGCCTTTGCCGACGATGTTCACGCGGCACTGGTCATTGTTTCTGGAGATGCCGATGGACGGTGCTTGAACGGAATAACCGGGAGTCGCTTCGGCGCTCGCCGCCGGAGTGGGGCGTGCCGCGCGTTTGGGATTGACGACCACCGAGATTCTTTGCCTGGTGTTGTATTGCCTTTTCTCGACGTGCACCGTGTCGCTCAGGCTGTTGCAGGTGATGTTCGGCGAGAAGTCGCCGCTCACGTCGATGCTTCCGCAGCCGGCGTTGCGCATGTTGCCGAGCGTGACATTGATGCTCATCGTGTCGCCTCCGGCATTCTGGCGCATGGATACCATCGGCTGATCAGGGTCGCCCCAAGCAGGATTGCCGCCGGTGGAGGCCTCATAGCTCAGCGGGCCGTCACCCGCACGGTTGTGGGCGCGAACGGTGGCACTGAAAACGGCGCCGTCGGTGATTTCGCCGTTGCCGAGGTTGAAGGTCTGGCTCAGACCGCTTGTGTGTTTGACTTTGCCGTTCATTGTCACGGTGTAGTCATCGGGCTTGGTACCGGTATAGCCTGGTGCATCCCAGCTGACGGTGACCTGTTGATAACCGCCGGTGACTCTGACACCGCTGGGGGCGTCGGGTACTTTGTCGGGCATGCCTTCCACAGTGTTCGACGGCTTCGACCAGCCGGCCTCGTTTCTGGCTCGCACGCTGAAACGATAGGCTTTGCCATTCGTCAGACCGTTGATGTTGCAGGTGGTGACAGCGCCGCACGATTTGTTTTGGCCGCCCCAGTCCACCACGTATTCGCTGATGGGGCTGCCGTTGGCCGAGCCCGGAGTCCAGCTCAGGTTGACGGCTCCGTCGGCGGGCTGGCCGGCGACCGGGGAGAGCAACGGCGGGGCGGGTTTGTCGATTACCGAGACGGTGATGGTGGTGCTGACCTCGCGTTCTTTGGTATGTGTGGCGTCCTGCACATTGACGACGACCGTGTTGGAGGAAGCGCCGATGTCGGCGGCCGCACGGATGACGATGGTGCCCTTGGCCCCGCAGTCGACCTTGAGTTTTGCAGTGTCGTCGGCCTGGCAACTCACCACGTTCAGCGGTGTGCCCGGGAACGGGTTGAACGCGCCGGAGAGGATGTTGACGGTGGTGGAGTCGCCGGCGTTCATGCGCCTGCTGACTCCGGAGATCTGGGCGAGTGGGCGTGTGGACTGCACGACCTGTGCCGTCAGTCCTGCGGAAACGGTGCCGTTCGAGTACTTGATGGTGATGGGGATGCTCGAGATCGACCCCACGGTTGCATCGGCAGGGGATTTGATGGTGAGTTTGCCGCCGCTGGTCAGGTGCGATTCGATCGAGCCGGAGGCTTCGCCGCCGGAGTAGCTGTAGTTCTTCTCGTCCTCGTCCAAGCCGCTGGGTGCGTGGGTCAGGGCCTTCAAGTCAACGGTCTTGGCTTCCTCGCCGGCCGCGACGCTGATGGTGGAGGAGGAGAAGGTCGGCGGCGGCACGTTGCGGCCGATGACGGTGATGGGCAGGGTGAGCACGGAGGAATTGATGATCTTGGCCTGCTTGGAACCGTTCTTGTCCTTGCTGTTGGCATCGTGTTTGCCGTCATAAACCGTGAAAGTGATGGAGGCCGGGCCGGCGTAGTCTTTCGGGGCGGTGAACTTCAGGGTCTGGTCGTTGACGTAATAATCTGAGTTCGCGCTCTTGGTGGCGCTGATCGAATCTTTGTCGACATAAGGGGTTTTGCCGGGGCCGACGCGCACGTAATCGGCGAGATCGATGTTGACGCTGCGTTTCGCATTGACCTTGATGGGCGGGGCCTTGGGGCGTAGTGTCGGCGGGAAGACGCCATATTGCGGTACCTGCACGAAGGCCGTAGAGGTGATGTGATAGGTGGTGTTCGTCACCGTGTAGGGTACGCTGCGGGCTTCGTCCGTCAGATCGATGGTCACCGTGGTGGACTTGTCGCCGCCCTTGACTCGTGCATGGTCGGCTGCGGTCGGGTCGATGCCCACTTTGAGTTCGTCGGTAGTGCCGGAAGGATTTGCAATCCATTGGGAGAGGTCGACGTCGATGGATTTCTTGTCGAGCGTCGCGGAAGAGGGTACGCGGTAATCGTAGGCGGTCGGCGGCTCGATGGGGGCGTTCGGGTCGGTGATTACGGTCAGTGTGGCGGTGTCAGAAAGCCCTGCCTTGTCTTTGACGGTATAGACGATATATGACGTTCCTGCCTGCGACGGGGTCTTGAAGGAGATCATGTTGTCGGCGACGCTGGCCTCGTCGATGCCTTGCACTTGCAGGTTCTTGTCGATACTCAGGTCGGTGTTGTCGCCGGAGATGTCGTTCTGGGTCACCGGCACGTTGGCCGCCGTGTTGGGCCGCAATGTCACCTGATCGTCTCGTGCGTACACGCCGGAGTCGGAAGTGCCTTTGTAGACGCCCATGCGGATCTGGGCCTGGGCGCGCTGGCCGGTCCAATCCTCCACCGCGTAGGAGAAGGCGTCGGTGCCTGACGAATCGCTGTAGGCCTCGTAGACCATGTAGTTCGCGCCGACTTCGTCAATGCGGCCCATCTTCGGCGAATTGTCGCCCAAGCCAAGCAAAGTGTCGTCGTCTCCGTCCGCGTCGATGCCCGTCAGAGTGATGGGAATGCGCACTTTCTGTCCGGCGGCCACCTGCGCTTGCGTGTCCTGTGGGGTGGGGGCCGGCTTGTTGTTGGCGTCCTTGGTGTGCACGGTGATGGTGATGGTGTCGGAGGCCGCATTGCCGAGGTTGTCGCGCACCGTGTAGGTCACCGGATAGACGCCGGGGGTGTTCGAAGCCTGATAACGCACTTCGTCGCTCGAGACGAAGACGAGTCCTTTGAAGGTCTTTTTGTTGTATTGCAGGGCGTTCTGCAGTTTCACGGTGGTGCCGTCGGCATGGGAGACATGGTCAAGCACATCGACGCTGACGATGCCGCCCGTACGCACGTTGGCGGTGACATTGGCGGCCTTCGGTGCCGCGTTGGCAGTGGTCAGGGCCGGCGGTTGCAAGACTATCGTGCCACGGGTCGAACCTGCCGAATTGGCCACTGTGTAGGTGAGTTTCACCGGTTTGGTGGGAATCTGGCGGGCGGTGATATACACACGTTTGTGGGCCACTAGCCCGGTCTTGATTCCCAGTTTCGGGTCGACGCTGACTGAAGTCACCGAAAGCACACCGCCCAACGGGTCAGTGTCGTTGTTCAGCGGCTCAACGATGGCGGTGCGGTCGGCCCCCAGAAGCGCCACGTCATTGGCCGCCACCGGTTTTGCCGATTCTCCGGTCACCGGCTGCACTTCCAAGCGCGCAAGTCCCTGTGCCTCGACGCTGCCTTGGCTGATGGTATAGGGAACGTAATATGTGCCGGGGTTGCTGGCCTTGAACGTGAAGGAAAGGTCTGCGGCATTGGTTGAGGTGGTGGAACCGGTCGGGGTGTTGACGGAGGAAAGCACGTGCGGCTGGGCGCTGGTGCCATGCACGTATTGTTTGAGTTCCACAGTGGTGGAGGTGTCGGGTGTGGTGTTCTTCGTCACCGCGTCGATCAGTGCCGGCAGTGTGTTCGCCGGGCGTACGGAGAAATAGATGAGTCCGTTGCCGGTGTGCATGCCGTCGGAGACGGTGACCTCTACAGCCACGCGGCCGCCAGTCAGGGAACCAGTATTGAAAACGAGCTGGCCGTCGGCGCGGGTGGAGACGGCGACCTGGTTGTTGTTCTGGGCGACAGCCGACACAAGAGTCATCGGGTCGCCTTCCGGATCGGTGAAACTGCCCAAGGCGTTGACGGTGAACGTGGCTCCCTGCTCCACCTCGTATTCGGGAGGAGTGTCGCTCTGGGCCGGAGACTGGTTCGCAGTGTCATCGGTGATGTTGAGATTGACCGTCGCGGCGCTGGTCTGCCCGCGTCCGTCATTGATTTCGTAGGTAAAGGTCGCCTTGCCGGCGGTGGCGCCCGTGGTGTCCAGCTGCAGATAACGGCCGGAATAGATCGGCGAGACCGTGATGCCGTTGGCTGAAACAGGACCGACTTTGGTGATGTGCAGTACGGAGCAGTCCGTCTGTTCGTCGTTGCGCAGCACGTCGAGGATCTGCTGGCTGCCCACGCGCGCCCCGAAGGTGTCGTCTTGTGCCTTGATGGCGCCGGACTTTGTGGAACATGTGGGTTTGAACTGGGTTTGGTTGTTGGCGGAATCGGAATTCTTCTGCTGGTCGGCGGTCTTTTTGACCTCGATTTGGCGCCATTGGATTTTGATGACCTTGTTGGACTGGTCAGGATTCCAGATATTGCCATTGGTCACGTCGTTCAGGACGACGAGCCGGTGGTTGGTGCGGAAGACGAGTTGCGAAGTGGGGGAGATAGATTGCAGGCTTTTCCATTGCGCTTTGGTGTTGTCGCCTTTGTCTTGGTTCGCGTTGGCGTCGCCGTCGGCGGAGCATAGGCGGATATAGTTGTGCGCCTGCTGCGACCAGGCCGTGTAGACGCAGCCCTTGGAAGAGACGGGTTGGGCAGGGTCTGCCGTGCCTTTGTTCATGAACGCGGAGACTTTGTTTCCGTGCTTGAAATCAACGGTGAAAACGCCGTTGCTTGCGCTCGCTGCCGCCCAATCGCCCTGAGCGTCGTCGGTGGCTGGAGCCTGGAGCGTTATCGGCCCGAGCGAATCGATCTGCGCGCTGCCGCCCTGCCACATAATGCTCTGTTTGGTTGCGATAACCGGCCGGTCGCCGATAACGGTGAAGCTGTCGGCGTTGACCTCTTTGCCGTTGGTGATGGACTTCAGCGTCTTCACCCCGCTGTGTCCGTTGTCCATTTTCAACACCGTTCCATCGGCAGGCCGATATCCGTAGACAGCGCCGTTTCGGTCGACGGCCAGGAGCCCGTGCGCCCCGAGCTGCATCTGCGGGCTGGAGGTCTTGGGTGCTATGGCGTCGAGATTGCCGGAATCTCCGGCCCATACATTGCCTGTCTTGCGGTTCAAAAAGGCAGTGGTGTTCCCGCCCATGAACGTGGAAGTGGAGCTTTTGACCTCGCTTTTGCCGTGAATGCCAAGGGTCGAGGCGACGATGCCCTGCGCCTTCGCGCCGTCGGAGAGGACGACATTGTCGTCGTGTTGGTTGACGTCGAAGGTCGGGGTAGTAGGGGCGATGGCCCCGTTGGCCTGCTGCAGCTTGACGTTGAACCGTGCGGCCTTGCGGTCTTTCAGAGAAGTGACCCAAACGGTGCCGTCGTCAAGATGAACGTTGGTGCGGGTCAGGGCGTTGATGATGATGGCCCCAGCGACGATGCCCAGCAGCAGGAGCAGAACGAGCACGGGGGTGAGCCAGCGGCGGTTCGTCTGCGAATTCAGGCGTCTCAGGGCAAGACGGAATCTGCGCTCGTCTTGTGGTTTGCCCGATGCCTTCATCAACTGTTTCCTGCTTTCCTGATTGATGTTGATGTATTGTCGCCAATAACCTGAAATGAGATTGTTGGCGGGCCTACTATGTCTATTTGCATTACTCTATTGTTTACTGTTCGGTTACGGCACATGCCATCGTGGGAGTAGCGGACATGCGTCCATCGGCCCTTACGGTGCTCACCTGAATGCAGGTCTGTGGCTTCTCGCTTGTGGCGTTGAGCGTGACTTTGGTGTCGTGGACTATTGTCGTTTGCGAGCCTGGTGCCGCGCTCCCGTTCTGAATTTCCGCCCAGGCGTAGCTGTCGCCGGCTTTCGGCTGGGGGTTGGTCCAGGTGAAGGTCACCGTCTGGCCGTCGGACGTGCCGTTAAGGTTGGCGACCTGGGGCACAGCGGCTCCTGCGTCTTCGGCAGTAACGTCATCCTGTTGGCTGTCTTGCTGATTGCCACCGTCCTTCTTGCCGTTCTTGATGTTCGGCGACTGGTGCGAAGGTGGCGTTTGCATGGTGTCGATATGCGTGTGTTGCGCTGATGTACTGCTATCCATACGCGGCATCACGGCGAAAACGAATAGCGCGGCAATGACGGCCACTGCGGCCAATGCCGACAAAACGATAATCAGCGGCTTTTTGGACCGTTTCGTTTTCAGCGTGCTCGGCGTCGTGTTGCGATGACTTTTGCTCCGCGATTGAGGCTGCGAATGATGTACCGGAAACTCCGAGCAATCCTCGGCCACCAGCGGGGTCATGTTGAAGCCGCAATCCTGCTGTGCCTCCTGCAAGGCCCGTCCGAACTGCAACGCGGAAAGGTAGCGGGCATCCGGGTCTTTGTTCATGGCCTTCAAAAGAACGCGTTCGACCTCTTTGGGAACATCGGGCAAAGCGTTCTTGGGCAGCTGGTCAGAAACGATGTACTGGGCCAGTTCGTTCTGCGTGCGCGGCTGGAAGGCGTATTCGAACGGCGATTTGCCTGCCATCAGGCCATAGAGCGTGGCCGCGAGCGAATAGATGTCGGCGGTTTCGGCGCCGCCTCCCTTGCCGGTGAGCACTTCCGGCGGCGCCCAAGGCACCGAAAAACCGGTACGAGATTTCGACTCGTAGATGCTCGTGGAGATGCCAAAGTCCGAAAGCGCGGGCTGGTTGGCGGAGGTGATGAGGATGTTGGCCGGCTTGATGTCTCGGTGGATGATGCCGTGGCGGTGTGCGGTCTGCAAGGCACCGGCGAGCTTGACGCCCAGATCGAGCGTTTCCGCGACCCCCAGCCTGCGGCTATGCATGATTTCCTTGTAGGAGCCATGTGGCGCGTATTCAAGGATGAGGTAAGGCAGGTGTGTCTGTTCGGTCAATCCAGAACCATAGATCGAGACGATATAGGGATGCGCCGAAAGCTGGGCCATGATCGTGGCCTCTTTGCTGAACGCCTTGTCGAAACTGAGGTCCTGCCGCGATTTGCCTACTTTGACGGCGACCTCGCGGTTGAGATTGCGCTGGCGATAAAGGTACACGTCGGCCGTGGAACCGGAACCAAGTTCGCGGACGAAATCGCAATCCGGTATCGTCGGTGCCATCGTGACCTCCTTTCCGCGTGTTTCCTTTCGGGACCAATCGCCATACATTTTATCTGTCTTCATCCACCTTGTCGGGTTTGCGCTGGCTTGTCAAGAGTAGCCCGGGAATCTTGAAATAAATTCAAGAAATCTTGAGAGTCTATGGAGATGGGGCGAATGCGTTCGGTTGGCTAACGGGTCTAGACTGGGACGGTGCAATTGGGAGAATATCAGGGCAGTAAAGGTGACATGATGGCAGAAGGCAGTGAAAACAAGCCGATTCAGACGACGATGGTGCATCGGCGCAGGCCGGAGATACTGGCTCCGGCGGGCAACCTTCGCAGCTTGAAGACCGCCATCGATTTCGGCGCGGATGCCGTCTACTGCGGCGGCAAGGAATTCGGCATGCGTTCGGCGCCGAAGAACCTCTCGATGGAAGATCTGAAAGCCGGTGCGGAATATGCGCACGAGCATGGGGCGCGCGTCTACGTGACCTGCAACGTTCTGCCCCATAACAACGAAGTCGAGGACATCAAGACCTACATCGCCCACCTAGCCCAGACCGGCATCGATGCGCTGATTGTCACCGATATCGGCGTAATGATGGCCGCGCATTGGATTGCCCCACAGCTCGAGCTGCACGTTTCCACCCAGGCCGGTGTCACCAATTATTTGGCCGCCAACGCGCTCTACGAACTGGGCGCTCGCCGCGTGGTTCTCGCCCGTGAACTTGACCTGCAGGCTATTCGCGATATTCGCGCAAACATTCCGGAAGACATGGATATCGAGTGCTTCGTGCATGGCTCGATGTGCATGGCCTTCTCCGGCCGCTGCCTCATCTCCAACTACATGAACGGGCGCGACGCCAATCATGGCGAATGCTCGCAGCCCTGCCGCTGGAAATACCACGTCGTCGAGGAAAAGCGCCCCGGCCAGTTCTTCCCGGTCGAGGAAAACGACGAAGGCACGTTCCTCTTCAACTCGCAGGACATGTGCATGCTCGATCACCTGGACGACATGATCGACGCCGGTGCCACCAGCCTCAAGATCGAGGGCCGCGCCAAAAGTGCCTATTACGTCGCAGCCATGGCCAACGCCTACAAGTGCGCGGTCAATGAGTATATGGTGCAGCGCGGCTTCGAGGACCAGGACGGCAACACGCTCAAGCCGTTCCATGACATGGTGCGCCGTTCCGACGTCGTGCGCGTGACCAAGGCTGTCAGCCAGCTCGAATCCAGCGGTTCCATCGGATTCCACGGCGTGCAAAGCGCCGGTGCCGAGGCCGCCGCCAAGACGACGATTTCCGCAGCCGTGCCGGCTTTGGTCGGCGAGGAAGCCACGAAAGCGCAAGGTTACGCCGAACCCAAGCACGTCGAACTGCCGCAATGGCTCAAAGACGAACCCTACAAGGTCTCACATCGCGACTATTCCACAGGTTTCTACTATCCGGAGCACAAGGCCGGACAGAACACCGACCGCGGCGGCTATTTCCGCGACTGGCTCGTGGTCGGTGAGGCCATTTCCTACGACGAGACGACGCAACGCCTCACACTGATGAGCCGCAACAAGATCGAGCCCGGTCAGCTGATCGAATTCCTGATTCCCGGGCACGAGCCGATCGACTATACGGTCGCCGTTGGCGGAATGGAAGATGCCGACGGGCAGCCTGTCGAGGAAATCAACAATCCAGCGCATGTTTTCTCGATGCCGTTGCCGTTCGCAGTGCCTGAAAACTCGATGATTCGCTCGCATGCCTTGCAACGCACGCTCAAGGCTGAATGACGAGGTGAGTGCGGCCCGCTAGAGTTGAAGGCATGAGTGATTCCATGAACGAAACCGCCGGAAACGAACAGTACGACGATGCGATTCTCGACAGCAACGCCATCGCGCCCACCGATGCGGAAGGCAACCCCATCCCTGTCACCATTCCCGTCGACCTGGCGCCCGGCGTCAAGGTGGTCTACACCACGCGCCTCGGCGGCGTGAGCGCCGGCGATTGGGGAGACCTGAATCTCGGCGGCAAATCGGGTGACAATCCGGCTGCAGTGCGGGCGAACCGCATGGCGCTTACAAAGGCCGTGGGGGCGCCGCTGTCGTTGTTAGCACAGGTTCATTCCGGCCGTGCCGTCGATGTTGACGAGATGTTCGAAACCAACGCGCCGTATGGCTGCGACCGTTCCGGCACGATTATTGAAGCCGGCAATGAAGATGGGCCGGAGGCGTATCCAAGGCTTGAGGCCGATGCCGAAGTCACTGCGCAACAAGGCGTGGCGCTGGGCATGTTCGCCGCCGACTGCTTGCCGGTGCTTCTGGCCGACCCGCAGGCCAGTGTCATCGCGGCGGCGCATTGCGGGCGCAAGGGCCTGCAATGTGGGGTCATTGGTGCCACAGTCGATCTGATGACGGCCAAAGGCGCGAAGCCCGAACGCATCGTGGCTACGCTCGGCCCCTGCATCTGCGGCGATTGCTACGAGGTGGGCGACGAGATCGCCGACGAGTTCGACGCGCAATTCCCCGGCACCTTCACTCTGACCCGTTTCGGCGGCCCCGGTATCGACATCGCCAAAGCCGCGCTGCAGGAGCTAGACAAGGCCGGTATTCCGCGCGACAATGTCATCAGCTCGATCCCGCGTGTTTCCGCCGCGACGCAATATCTCGACCAGGACGCCGAACTTGCCGCACTGTGTGCCTCAGACGGCGAGGGCAGCCCCGAGTTGGAGGAACGCATCGGCGAGGTGCGTCACAGCCTGTGCACGCTGGAAAACCCGCTCTGGTATTCGCATCGCCGTGCTTCCTTGGCCGAAAAGCAGCACGAAGGTCGCATGCTCGCTCTGATTGTGCGCGAATAGGCCGGTCGTTCGACGGAATGATTGCGAGCATCTGCACAGCCAATGACATGAGGTGATCAGCAATATCATCGGCCATTGGCTGTGCTTCTTTCCTGCTTGCGAGTTCGCGCACCGCTCGCGCTAGACTGGACACCATGGAACACTTGAACGTCGTCATCTCAGGTTTCGACCCCTACGAAGGGGTGGAACACAACCCCTCGCACGTGGTGCCACAGGCGCTCGCCGCCGATGGGCTGGGCGGAGAAGCCGGTTTCGAGAGCGACGATCCTCTGCGTGATGTCGACATCTCCATCAATGCCGTTGATCTGCTGGTGAGCTACAAAGAGGCATGGCCCCAGCTCAAGGAGACTCTGGAAGCCACGCACCCCGACATCGTCATCGCCACAGGGCTCAAAACCGCGGCCCGCGGCATCCTGCTGGAACGTTGCGCCAACAACATCATCGATACCGCCAAGCCCGAAGCCAAAGATGAAGCGCTGGGCATGCGGGCGGACGCCCCTGAAGAGCCGTTGCTCCAGCCCATCGCTTCCAACGGTCCAGCCGCTTTCTGGACGAGGCTGCCATTGCGCTCGATTCTGAATGATTTCGCCTCGGAGGGCATCGCGTCGGCGCTGAGCTCGGACGCGGGCACGTTCGTCTGCAATTCTCTTTTCTACAACCTTATGAAATGGACGGCTTCCCAGCACAAAGTGCTCTCGGGATTCGTCAGCCTGCCGGTCATCAACGAAGAACCGCATTCCCAGCACGGTCTGCCGTTGAATCAGCAGATCGAGGCTTGCCGTGTGGTGGTGCGTCAGACGGCGCGATATTTCCTGGAACCCACCTCGTCGAGTATTCTCATCGCTTGATTTTTACTGCGTGAATCGCAACGATTTCGACAGATTCGGCGTCGGCGTATGCGATTGCTCAGCGCCGTTTCATTGTTTCGCGTGGTGTCTGTGAGGATTAGACGAATGTTACGGGATGACTTCGGCAAATACACTACAATGAAATGACTGATATATGCTTTCAATAACTGCGGCATGGGTCGCAAAGCGGAGGGAATTACGATGGCGGATCGCTTTCTGACAGAGTTGCGTGGATACAACAAGGAGCAGGTGGACCAGAAGTTGGCCGAACTGCAGCAGACATTGGACGGTTTGCGCGCCCAGGTCGCTTCGAGTGATCAGACCATTCTCCAGTTGCGTGCGCAGCTTGCCGAAGAGAAGAACAAGGCTTCGAAGGCCTCGAAGGGCAATTCGTTCGCCTCGCTTGGCGCTAACGCCCAGCAGATGCTTGCCAGTGCCGAGCAGACCAGCACCGAGCTGGTCAACCGCGCCAAGCAGGACGCCTCAAGCACTCGCGCCGCTGCGGAACACCAGGCCGAGACGCTGGTCAACAATGCCAAGCTCGACGCGCAGCATATCACCGATGAAGCTAATTCCAAGGCCGCCACGATTCTCGCCAAGGCACAGACCGAGTCCGAATCGATCACCACTTCCGCCAAGCAAGACGCTACCCGTCTGCGCGAGGAGACGGCCAAGAAGGTCACCGAGCAGCGCGACACCATCGAAATCGAGCTGACGAACACTCGCGAGGAACACAACAAGCGTATGGCCAGCGAAAAGGCCAAGCAGGATCGTGAGATCGCCGAACTCAAGGCGCAGACCACCCAGCAGGTTGCTGAGCAGCGCAAAACGGCCAGCGATGAGGTCGCCAAGCTCAAGAGTGACGCCAACGACCAGATTGAGGCTGCGCTGGCTGAGGCCAACAAGAAGCTTGCCAACGTGCGCGAGCAGGTCACCCGCCAGACCACCGAGGCCCAGCGCAAGGCCACGGAAATCATTGACGCCGCGAAGGCGAAGGCTCAGGGCATCACCGATGAGGCCGAGGTGCAGCGCACCAAGACCTTAAGCCAGGTCAACGCTGAGGTCGAGCAGATTCGCACCGATATCTCCGAGCAGCAGGAAGAGGCGACAGGCAAGGTTAACGACCTTTTGAAGCAGCTCGAGCAGAGCCGCGCCGCCGCCAAGAAGGAAACCGACAGCCTGATTGCCAAGGCCAAGGACATCCGCGACGAGGCCGATAACTACACGGTTGCGAAGCGCCAGGAAGCCGACAAGCAGGCCGAGGACATTATTGCCAAGGCCAAGAAGGATGCCGAAGCGCGCGTTGAGGAACGTCGTCAGGCCGCGCAGGGCGAACTCGATGGTTTGCAGAAGCGCATCAAGGACCTTCAGGAGCGCGAGTCGACCATTACTCAGCGTGTCACCGAGCTGCGTTCGATGTTCACCAACGCGTTCTCCGGCTTTGGTTTTGCCGATAACAAGCAAGGCGGCGTGAATGTGCCGGTCGTTAATGCCGTGGCGAACGATCTCGACGATGCCGCCAAGCAGGACGGCGACGGCAAGGGCGAGAACGATGCTGCCGATGCGTCTCAGGAAGCTGCGCAAGGTGATGCCTCAGCTCAGCAGGCTCCGGCCCAGTCTCAGCAAGCTTCTCAGGAAGAGCCGTCTGATGAGTGATATGAAACCGCTGAGCGACGAACGTCTGGAACAGTTGCAGGAGGCTTTCGAAGCGAAGCCCGTCAACACGTTGGCGATGAACGCTGTCACTACCTCCGGCATCAACCCGGTAGCGCACAATTACGACCGCGCCCGCAGGCTTCAGCGCCGTTTCTCGGTGACCGTGGACAACAGCGAAGTCACCAACCAGAATCGTTCCGGGCGTTGCTGGCTCTTTAGCTCGCTGAACGTGGCGCGTTTTGTGGCCAAGAAGAACCTCAATCTCGATCAGTTCGAGTTCTCGCAGAACTATGCGATGTATTTCGACAAGCTCGAGCGCATCAACTACTTCGTGCGCGATGTCGCAGACTTGGTTCGCGCCGGTGAACCTGCCGACTCCCAGCTGATGCAGCATCTGCTTGCTGACGTGATGGGTGACGGCGGCCAGTGGACGATGGCCATGAACGTCTACAAGAAGTACGGCGCCGTGCCCAAGGATTTCTTCCCGGAGACCGCATCTTCCACCAACACCAGCGAGATGAACACACAGCTGCGCCGTCTGCTGCACACGGCCGTGGCGCACATGTACGCCGATCCGTCCGCCATCGACAGCATCGTCGACGAGACCGTCGAAGCCGGTCACCGCATGCTCACCATCCACTTGGGCGAGCCGCCGAAGAGCTTCGACTGGGAATGGACCGACAAGGACGGCAACTTCCACCGCGATGGCGAGACCACGCCGGTCGAGTTCTGGAAGAAGTACGTCGGCAGCGCCGATCTTGAGGATTACGTTTGCCTCGTAGACGACCCGCGCGCCGAGCACGCCAAGGGCAAGAAGATCGGTATCGAGCACTTGGGCAATGTCGTCGGTGGAGACCCGACCGAGTATCTGAACGTTCCCAACCAGTTCATGAAGGACTGCGTGCGCCACATCCTTTCCGAAGAGGGCATGCCGGCTTGGTTCGGTGCGGATTGCCACCCGATGATGGACCGCAACAACGGCGCTTGGGCCACCGACCTTTACGAATACGGCAAGGTCTACGACGTCGATTTCGACATGGACAAGGAAGCGCGCGTGCGTTACGGCGACTCCGCGATGAACCACGCGATGGCGTTCGTCGGTGTCGACGTGGCCGACGACGGCAAGACCACCAACCGCTGGCGCGTGGAGAACTCGTGGGGCTGCAAGGTGGCCGACAAAGGCTACTTCACCATGAGCGACGACTGGTTTAGCGAATACGTCTACGAGGTCGCCGTCCCGAAGTCGATGCTTCCCGCCGAATATCAGGCCGCGCTTAACGAGCCCGCCACGATGCTTCCAGCATGGGATCCGATGGGCGCTCTCGCGTAAGAAAAGCCCTGTGGGCTTTTCGTGCGAGAGCGGCTTGGCCTTGTCTCATGACAAGGCCAAGCAGAATTGAGTGTTCGCGTAAGTGAACTCAATAATTGCAGGGCCCGGAGGGCATTGGCCTAGCAACACCTAGCTTTTAATACGACTGAATCCGTTGTCTCTGTTAAAGAGAGGCAACGGATTCAGTGTAAGAAGAAGGGTGCCGACGATGAGGTTGGTTTATTTGGGTTGTTGGTTCCACCGTCGACACCCTGTTTGAATTCCCGCCCAGCGGTTATTGGGTGTTACCGGACGGGAAGTGTTGTAGGTGGCATAGGCTCGGCCGTCGTTACGGACAGAACCTATGGCCACGGGATTATTCGGGGCGCACAATCGCTCGCCGGCAGTCGTCGCCATGCTTATGCGTGGTGTTTTTGCTGTCGGCGGTTGTTGGCGATGCCGGCGGCGGCCACGACGGCCAGCGCCAGGGCGAGGGCTGCGATGAGGACCCACTGGCGGCGTCCGCCGGTCAAAGGCATCTGGTGCTGGTAGATGCCGGCGATCTTCCATGTGCCGTTGGCGGGAACACTGTATACCTGCGGGGTGCCGGTGCGGTAGGTGTCCGTGCTGCCCAGCGTGGCCGTGACCGTGGTGTCCCCACCCGCCAGGTCTCCCGCGTTGATGACGCGCGTCCACGTGTGGCTGGTGCTGCCGTCATAGGCCAGCGTGGCGCCGTGCCCGTCGGTCGCGTCGACGGCCACATTCGCGCATCCGGCCGCCCCGACGCACACGCTGAGTCTGTCGCCGGCGGTGAGGGGTGTGGCGGTGCCGGTGACAGTGACCTGGTTGGTCGTGACATCGCGTTTCACGCTCGTGACCGTGGGTGTCCTGACCTCTCGCCAGACGGCGTAGTCGGTGGCCCACTGATGCAAACCGGGGTGACGGGTGTGCTGTGGTTGAGGGCGCAGGTGCTGTTGGGCGTGCAGGCGTTCGCCCGTGTTGAATCGGCGCTGGTGGCCCACCCCTGGAAGACGCCGTGGTCGTCCGTGGGGCTGCCGGACGAATAGCCGTGCATGCCGTCGGCGCCGGGCATCCTGATCCAGGCTGTGCCGCTGCCCGTGTCGATGAGCGCGTCCGCATGACCGTCATGGGCGTTGCTCCCGCCGGGTGCCGTGCCGCTGCCGCCGTGCGTGGTGTTCACGTCCAGCGGCTGGCTCGCATACGCCAGCGTCCCGGAGGTGAGTCCGCTGCCAGCCTGGGTCGCTTCGGAATCGACGCTGTTGTTGGTGGCGGGGTCCTTGACCGTGTACATGGCGGTCATCGTGTACGCTAGGCCCGGGCCGGGGAACGTCGTGGACTGGCCTGCAGTCAGCGAGCCGGGCAGGCTAAACGTCGGCAGGCTCATGGTCTGCTGGCCGCCGGCGCTGCTTGCCACGCTCTGGCATTGGTCTGCCGCGTAGCCGCTGCTTTGGCTACTGGGCTTCACACACGCCTTGAACGAGGTGTCGCCCGTAGGCAGGTTGGCGGACACCTTCACCGTGGCCGTGCCCTGGTCGGGGGTGTTCGTGGTGACGTTCACCTTGTCGACCGTGCCACTGGCCTCGCCGGTCAGCGCCTGCCACGTCGCATCGATCGCGGCCGCGCCGCCGGCGCCCTTGGGTGCGGTGAGCGTGTGGTTGCTGATCGTGGCCGCACCGCCGGTCACGCCGGTCGTGTCGAACGACCAGCCCTGGAACAGGGCGTGCGGCCTGTTGGCGGTGATATGGGTCGCCGCGTCGCCGGGTATGGTGTACGTGCCGTCTCGGAAGGTGGTGTCGATGGCGAGTCCCGTGGTGTCGGTGGTGCTGATGGTGGTGGGCAGAGCGTTGTCGCCGGTGCCGCCGTTGAGGTCGTATTTGAGGTCGGTGTAGGTGACGTTGACGTCGGTGCGGATGTAGGTGCCTTGGGGGTTGGCGCTTGCGGCGCGTGCCTTGAGGGCGTCGAGCGTGCCGGCCGTGGCGGCGCCGGCGGGGTCGGCGACGGGTCCCTGGTCGATGGGGTGGTGGCCTTGGGGCCAGTCCCATGTGTGCCAGGTGGTCGTCTGGCTGATGGTGCTGAAGGGCCCCACGTGCGCGTTTCGGGTGGTGAGCCTGGTCCGTGGGCCGAGGCGGAGGCGTTTGAGGTTGGCAGGCAGCATGTCATTCATGTTGCCGTTGTAGCCGCCGGTGTCGATGCCGGTGGTGTCCCACCCGCTGATATCGAGGTCCTCCAGGGCGGTGTCGCCGTCGAACGTGAAGTTCAGGCTGGTGAGGGCGGTCGTGTCCCATCGGCTCAGGTCCAGTGTGGTGAGGCTGGTGCAGTCGCGTATGCCGAACATCTGGAGACTGTGGGTGTCCCATGCGCCGATGCCTTTGATGCCGGTGAGGGCTGTGTTCGCTATGAACAGCATGTCCATGGCGGTGGCGGTGCCGGTCTTCCATCCGGTCAGGTCGACCGATGGCAGGGCCTGGTCGTAATAGAACAGGTGGCTGCCGCCGGATTTGTCGAGGGTGACGGGGTGGCCGTTGTCGTCGATGCGGGTGAGCAGGGGCATGTTGCCGAACGGGGTCGCGTTGCTGCTGTACGAGCGGGCGTCGTCGCCGGTCAGGGTGAGGTCGCCCTCGATGGAGATGCCGGTGATGCCGGGTTTCGAGGCGTCCCACGGGGTCGTTCTGGTGTTGAGGTTGGGGCTGGTGCCGCCGGTCAGGCGCAGGGTATCGTTCTGGATGGTCCAGCAGACCTCGGCGTCGACGCGGTCCAGGCCGGCGGTGGGCGATCCCGTTCTGCCGTCGTGCCCGTAGGGGGCGCCCCAGGATTGCCAGCCGGCCGAATCGCCGCAGTGGCCCGGTTTGGGTGCGTTCCCCAGCGGGATCCAGCGGGCGTAGAGGGTCAGCAGGGTCTCGTTGTCCCCGCCGGGCGTGCCGGCGGAGGAGGGCACCGCGGTGGCGTTGCCGGACGGATAGTCCGTGCCGGTGCCGTCGGACGTGGTGTTCCATTTGCCAAACGTCTGGGCCGGCGGCGGGGTGCCGATGCCGCCGGGCAGGGGCACATAGGCGTTGCGGTCGCCGGAGTCGATGAGGCCCCTGACGCTGCCGTCGCCTCCCGGCTGCTGCTGGCTGCCGGGCCTGAGGGCGACGGTCATGTAGGGCAGAACGCCGTTGACTCGCGTCCAGCCGCTGGTGACGGCGGCGCCGGTGGAATCGATGGCGTTGGAGCGCACCTCTGCGGTCCATGTGGCGCCGGGTGTGAAGCCGGTGTCGTCCGTTGTGAAGGAACCGGCGGGTACGATCGGCGAGTAGCTGAGGCTCCAGGAGAGGGCGCCGGGGCTGCCCTTGACCCGGATGTCCCATCCCGTGGCGTTCATGGGCAGCCCGGAGGCCGTGAACGAGACCTTCCCATGGCCGTTGTCGCGCTTCCATGTCGCGCTCACGCCGGTGGGCGCGGGCAGGTCAACCCAGATGGCGTAGAGCGTCACTGTGGTCTTGCCGTTGGCGGTCGTGCCGGCCGTGGTCGGGATGACCTGGGCGCCGGACGGGAAGGTGCTGCCGGTGCCGTCGGCCGCGGTGGCCCAGTTGCCGAACACCTTGCCGGCCAGGCCCATGCCCGAACCGTCGGGCAGTGTGAACCAGGCCTTGCCGGTGGGCGTGTCCACCAGCGCCTGCTTGCCGGCGGGGGCGGTGCCGGTCGTGGCGTTGTTGCGGTCGAAGCCCACACTGACATAGGGCAGGACGGCCTGCCTGACGTCGGGGTCGCTGCCCACGGTGCGGCCCGTGGCCGGGTCGACGCGGCTCATGCTGGCGCTCAGCTTGTACTGGCCGTCCCAGCCGGAACGCAGCTGGCTCGGCGTGAGGCTCCAGGTCAGGGTGTCCGCGCCACCCGCGGTGGCATACGGCTGACTGACACTCCAACCCGAACCGAACGCGGAAGACACATTCAACGTGTCACCGGCCTGGTGGGCGGGCATAGACACCACGACGTCGACGCTTGGCGTGGCACCCGCCGCGGCGTGCACATTCGGCGCGGCCATCGTCGGACCAGTGAGTACGGACCAGGCGGCCGACAAGGTTAGCGTGGTGTGATTGCCCGTGGTCGTGCCCTCACTGGTGGCGATGGTGGCTTGGCCAGGCTGACGCGTCCGCCCGCCACCGGTCCAACCGGCGTAAAGCATGTGGCTGGGGTTGATGAGATTAGAAGGCTGGGGTAGAGTAAACACTGCCGTGCCGCCGGCCGTGTCGACCAGTGCGTCGAGCGTGGCCGGCGCACTGCCGGTGGCGCCGTTCTTGTCGAACGACACGCTCATCCAATCAATACACCGTCGAGGTCGCCGGAGGGGGAAGTCGCGCCGCCGCTGGTCTGGATGGCGGTGAAGTGGTGAGTGCCGCCGTAACCGTATCGCTGGAGGTAGTCGCTGGCCTTGAACTTGACGTTCCATTGCCATGCGCCGGTCCCTTGACCGGAGCGGTTGGCTTGTAGACAGGTATCGGTGCCGATTGAGCCTTGCGTCATGCATGCGTTGACCGAGTCTCCGCCGATGCCGTCGGCGTTGCCGGCCAGTTCAACTTCGTTGGTGCCGGAAAGATATATGGCGGTAAGGTTGTGAGGTGCCGGTACACCCTGCCAAAGGGCCGTCATCGTCAGCGAGGTGCATGCCCCGCTGGTTGTGCCGGCCGATTTGCTGATGGTTGCGGTGCCTGCTGGCCACGTGGCGCCGCCGCCCGACCATCCCATGAACGCATAACCCGTTCTGGCCAAATTTCCTTTTCCGGGAAGGGTAGGTGATGCAGTACCTGCGCCCGTATCGATGAGAGCCTTCACATCGGCCGGTGCGTCGCCCGAAGCGCCACCCGCAGCGAACGAGACATTCATATATGGTAGAGTGCCGGACGCGGTTCCCGCTGCGCTGGTTACCGCGTTGCCGGTGGCCGGGTCATTGGCCGTGGTGGTCACGCTGACGCTGTACGTGCTGCCCGGAGCGGATTCCAGCTGGCTTGCGGCAATACTGTTGGATCCGTTCCACGAGCAGCTGTTACTGCTGGAACAGCTGGAGCTGCCGCCCTGTCCCGTTGTCAGGTTCATTCTTCCGCCTGACGGGGCCGACGCGTTGCTGGCCGAAAGGTCCACCGTCGCAGTGCTCCCGGCCAACGCATGTGTGGCACCTATCGACACTGTCGGTTTGGGCATGTCTTTCCATTGTGCGTAGAGATTGTAAGTGGTGTTCGCGCCTTTGGGGAAGCTGGCATAAGCGCCGGAATTATAGGAAGTGCCTGTGTCGCTGCTGTTGGTGTTCCAATGAGTAAACAGTTTGGCTGAGGGGTTGCCGGAAATATATGAGCTGGGATAGGGCATGTAGAATCCGTTGGACCCAGTGGTGGTGTCTGCCTCAAGGTTTGCCCATCCGCCGCCAGATCCGCCGTTGGCGTACATGTAACTCAAGCGTACGCAACTGGGAGACAGCGCACTATCGGTGGTGTAATAGTCACCTGCAATGTTGGTGCCTTGGGAGACGCGGCTGGCAAGGGCGGCCGTATTGCCGATGGTGGTGATGGATGCGCAGTGACCCGGGCTGCTGGTATAGGCCTCCCATGTGAGGTTGGCAGGTACATTGTTGAACGCGGGGAAGCTATGTGAGTAGCCTTGTAATAGAGCGGTATGCTGCCCCAACTTGAGATGGCGCAGGCTGGAGGGCAACATGTTGAGAAAGGGGCCTCCTTCTGTGGTCTCTCTTGCTGCACGTGTGTCCCAGTTGGATAGGTCCAGGCTGGTCAGACTGTCGCAGCCGGAAAATATTTGACTCATATTGTCGACTTTGCTGGTGTCCCAGTTGGATAGGTCTAAGCTGGTCAGTCCGCTGCAACCGTAAAACATGGTGCTAACGTCATTGACGTTGCTGGTGTTCCAATTGGCAATATTCAGGTTCGTAAGCCCGGTATCTTGGGAGAACATATTGTCGAGGAGAAGAGCATTGCCCATGTTCCAACCAGATAGGTTCAAGCTACGTAGGTTTGTAGTTTTCATGAACATATTTTGGAAGTGAGTGTTTTGGCTGACGTCCCAGTTTTCGATGCCGTTTATGGTCGTCAAAGAGTCGTCGAATTCCAAGAAACCTTCGGCAGCCGCACCGGCGAGGTGGAGGGTACCTTGGGTTGTATCGAAGGAGGTGAGGTTATGCATTTGACCGAAGGCGCTTTGATTATGATCCATGTAATACCAATGGGTGTATAGCGTAAGGTTGCCTTCGATTTGCACTCGAGTAATCCGCGAGGCGTAAGAGCTATTGACCCACTGGATCCAAGGCGCGGGTACTTTTCCTATGTCGGGGCTGGTGCCGCCGGAAATGTGGAGGGTGCAGGAGCTGTCAACATACCAGGTGACGGTACTTGAATCTCTGCCATAAATATTAGGTAGGCCGTCGGCGCTGGTGGCTGGTGTTCCCCAGGCAGCCGGGCTGGACGGTGTGCAATAGGACTGTGGCCCAACCGAAGGTTGTTCGTTTTCTGAGTTGGACTTTGACTTGTTGGTGCTGCTTGCTCCAGTTGGTTGGCTGTCGAATGAGCCAAACGTCGATATCGTGGGAGTAGGGCTTAATGGAGAGCGTGGGGTTAAAAGTGTTGGCAGTGAACGCTGAATTGCCATGGAAGGCTGCGGGGATTGCTGGGTCGCGATGGTGCGTTGTGCGGTGGAATGGGATTGTGAGGAAATAGACTGAAGCGAATCAGAATAAGTGGAATGTGAAGCGGACCGCGACGATGCGGAAGGGCCGGAAGAGGCCGAATGCGAGGAGAATTGTATTACGTTATTTGACGGCGAACTGTCGACGGTTAGAAATCCCGCGGGGGGGGGGGTAGTATTCAATGCTGTTGTAATACAAATAAATAGCGTGACTATGCTTTTAAAAACACCCATGGCACCAAACCCTTTTCATGCTTCATGAAATGCGCCAAACTCAACGCATTACTAAAATCATCATTAATTTACAATATCCGTAGTACAAAAGTGATGGTTTCGTGTTACATTGTCGCGGCGAGTTGATGCGGCGGTTGGTTCCGTATGGGTAGGCGGATGGGCGGAATGTCGGCGTGAAATCGACTTTGAAGAGAACTGGGTTCCCCGCTCTGTTTGGGCTACTCGAAATGCAATGCGTGTTCCCGTGCCGGATGTGCAACAGTGGATGGCAGACTCGGCGGCGACCTGTTTTTATAGTGAACCAGCGATGGTGTGCGCATGAAGATGGCTATAATAGACACCCTATGGTCAATTGACGCCAATGGGCGTTCGGACGAGAGGAGGGAATGATGGCGATTATGCGAGGGCCTGGAAGTTCGGAGGATGCTCGGCGATTCAGCGAGGAAGCTGTTTATCCCGAAACCGTGGATGTCAACATCCGTCAGCTCGACCCGATTCCCGCGCCGCGCGAGTTTCTGAAAGAACGTCCACTGACCAAGCCGATGAGCGACCTGGTGCTGAAGTCGCGTCAGGAAATCCGCGACATCCTGCACGGGCGCGACGATCGGTTGCTTGTCATTGTCGGCCCCTGCTCGATTCACGATCCCGAGGCGGCGAAGGATTACGCCGGGCGGCTCGCCAAGGTCAACGAGGAACTCAAGGACCGTCTGATGATCGTCATGCGCGTCTATTTCGAGAAGCCGCGTACCACCGTGGGCTGGAAGGGCCTGATCAACGACCCGGATCTCGACGGCGAATTCAATATTCGCAAGGGTATGTTCCTGGCTCGCAAGGTGCTTTCCGACGTGCTCGAGCTTGGTCTGCCGACTGCTACCGAATGGCTGGATCCGATCACTCCGCAATACATCTGCGACATGGTCAGCTGGGGCGCCATCGGCGCGCGCAACACGGAGAGCCAGGTGCACCGCGAGCTGGCCAGCGGCATGTCGATGCCGATTGGCTTCAAGAACTCCACCGACGGTTCGGTGAAGGTTGCCGCCGATTCCTGCTACGCCGTGGCCAACGAGCATCATTTCCTTTCAATTAACCTCGACGGTCGCGTTATTTCCGCGGAAACCAAGGGTAATCCGGATTGCCATATCGTTTTGCGCGGTTCGAGCAGTGGACCGAATTACGACGCGGAATCTGTGGCCAAGGCGCTGGAAACACTGAAACAGTCCAAGGTTACTGGGCCCAGCGAGCACGGTCTGGTCATTGACGCCGCGCATGGCAATTGCGGCAAGGATGAGGTGCGCGAGGCTGAGGTGATCGAGGAAATCGCCGCACGCTTGGCCAAGGGCGAACCTGGCATTTTCGGCGTGATGATGGAAAGCAATATCCGTGGCGGCCACCAGTCGCCTGCGCCGCTCGATCAGCTGGTCTACGGCCGCTCGGTCACCGATGCCTGCATTCCATGGGACCGAACCAACGAGCTGCTCCACACCCTTGCCGACGCTGTTGCTACCCGCCGCAAGCTCGACGGTGAGTGAATAAAACCGTTATTGCGACCAAAAGCACGATGTTGATGTTTATTTTTGTGCTTTGGTCGCAGTAAAAATGCAACTACGACAAAAACGCGGGAAAGCATGCTTTTAGCCGCGGCAGTGTGACAGTTTCAGATGTGGTCTGGTATGCCTTGTCGGCGCTATGATCGATATGTTGACAAAGACTAATAGATCGACAACTACGACAGAGAGAAGTTTGGCGATGGCGAACGCGGAAAGCAAGCCGGGTAGCAGTGAGCAGAACGACCAGGGCATTGACGCCGCCAAAAACCATGCCGCTTTCGAAAAGGCGCGGAAAAACGGAGAGAACCCTCTGAAGGTCAGTGGCATCACGCGCTGGGAGGATGAGGCCGGCGTCAATCGCATCGTCAACCGTCGCGTTTTCGAGCTTGAGCCGTTGCCCACTCCGGCCGATGTGCTCTCCAACATGCCGCTGAGTTCCGAGGCGACAGATTTGGTCGTTCGCTCCCGCGATGAGATTCGCAACTGCCTCTATGGCAAAGACGACCGGTTGTTGGTAATTACCGGTCCTTGCTCGGTTCACGACCCTGCGGCAGCGCTGGATTACGCGGGCCGTCTGGCGAAGATGAAGGACGAGCTCGGCGATCGTTTGCTTATCGTCATGCGCGTCTATTTCGAGAAGCCACGCACCACCGTGGGCTGGAAGGGCCTGATCAACGACCCCGACATCGACGGCAGTCACAACATCAAGAAGGGCCTGCTGCTCGCGCGCAAAACTTTGCTTGGTGTGCTTGATCAGGGTGTTGCGGCTGCGACGGAGTTTCTGGAGCCGACCAGCCCGCAATATATTTCCGATGCGGTGAGCTGGGGTGTCATTGGTGCGCGCAACACCGAATCGCAGATTCATCGTCAACTGGCCAGTGGGCTTTCGATGCCGATTGGCTTCAAGAACGCCACAGACGGGTCCGTCAAGGCCGCCATCGATGGCTGCTATACGGCTGCTCAACAGCATACGTTCTTCGGCATCGACCATCTGGGCCGGGCAAGCGCCGTCGAAACACTTGGCAACCCTGACTGCCACGTCGTATTGCGCGGCTCCTCAACCGGACCCAATTACGATGCGGTGTCGGTCGGACAAGCGATGCAGGATATTCGTGGCGAGATGCCGGAGGACTCCGCTGCGAGCCACGGTCTCATCATCGACTGCTCGCACGGCAATTCCGGCAAAGACGAGATTCGTCAGGCCGAGGTCGTGCGTGAATTGGCCGGCCGCATCGCCGTAGGCGAGCCCAATATCACCGGCTTGATGATGGAAAGTTTCATCGCCGGAGGCAATCAGCCGGCGGCTCCGCTTTCCCAACTCGAATACGGCAAGTCAATCACCGACAAGTGCATCGCCTGGCCCGAAACGGAACGTCTCCTCCGAGAGCTTGCCGACGCAGTAGATGTTCGCCGCGGCGCATGATTCGCGTCATTTAATACGTAATTTTGTGACGAAGATTGTGCCGTGAATGCCTGATTTGCGTCTGATATATTGAAAACAATTTCGACCAAAAACAAAACGAAATCAAGAAACGAGGAAACATGAAGACCGTTGCCATCATTGGGGCCATGGAAGAAGAAGTCGCGTTGATCGCGAAGTCTCTGAACGATGTCAAGCACAACAAGACCGCGAGCCTCGACATCAACGTCGGCACACTGACTTCCAAGTCCGGCGAGCAGATTGCCGTCGCCGCAACCGTCGGTGGCATGGGCCTGGTCAACGCGGCCGCGACCACGCAGTGCCTCGTCGACAACTATCATCCCGATGCGGTCATCTTCTCCGGAATCGCCGGCTCGCTCAACAAATCCATGCACATCAACGACGTCGTGCTCGGCGGCACCCTGCGCTACCTCGATTCCGACATGCGCATGATCGCTCAGTGGAAGCCTGAAACCGAGGAATTCCATAGCGACCAGCACCTGCTTGATGTGGCCGGCGAAGCGCTCGACGAGCTGGGCATTCATCACATGACCGGCGTCATCGCCTCTGGCAACAATTTCATCGGCACCCCGGAACAGGCCGCCGTGGTTGCTGAAAAGACGCACGCCGACGCGGTGGAGATGGAAGGTGCGGCCGTGGCGCACGTAGCCGCCCGCAACGATGTGCCAGCTTTAGTCATCCGCGCACTTTCCGACGAGGCCGACACCGAATACGAGCAGTTCAAGGAATTCGACATCTCCGAGTACGCCGACACCGCCGCTCGTCTCGCCGTCGATATCGTTACTCGGCTTTGATCTGAGCCTTTTGGCTCCTACTGTTCAGCCAAGCAAATCGACCGCGTATGGACCTATCAGTCATGTCGTAGAGACGCGATTCTACGCGCCGGTTTTCGCAGCAGGTCTGTTCGCTCAATGAGAAAACCGCTGACTTCGATTTCTTGTGGCTGAACGGTTCTCGCATGAAAAGGTCGGTGCCCCGTCGACGCATTGGTCGGTGGGGCACCACAAATTTGGTCGGTGACACTGACGTCAAAAAATAATTTGCTGGTGCTGTTTTCGTGTTTCTGCCATGCATAATTCATACAAAAGGTCGGTTTTCGAATTGTCACACGGTCGGAGGCCGATTTTTTGATTGGTCGGCGGCGCTGCCAAGTGCCGCAGCAGAAATGCCACAGATTGTCTAATCATTGACGGCATACCTTCTGACATAATAAAAGCGTGAGCAACATCATGCACAGCACTACGTGCAAGCGCCTTATCGCTGTCGTTTCCTCGTTGGCGATGATGGCTTCTCTTTCGGCCTGCGGTGACAATACAAGCCCGGCCGATTCTTCCAATGCCGCAAAAGACAAAAACTCCGGAATCTCTGGTGAGTTCCACGGTGCAGGTGCCTCCTCCCAGCAGGGTGCAGTGGAGGCTTGGATCGCGACCTATCAGAAGACGAACCGCAATGCGAAGATTGCCTACAACCCTTCTGGTTCCGGCGCGGGGGTCAGCACGTTTCTGACCGGCGCCATCGCATGGGCCGGCACCGATGCGCCGTTGAGCGACCAGCAGGTCGAGCAGTCCCAGAGCATTTGTGCATCCGGCAGCGCCTTCGACGTTCCGGTTTACGTCTCGCCTGTAGCCGTGATGTTCAATCTCAAAGGCATTTCGGGGCAGGGCAAGCATCTGAACATGGATGCCGGGATTATCGCCCGTATTTTCGACGGCAAGATCACCCAATGGAACGACGACGCCATCAAGGCCGAAAATCCCAAGGAAAATCTGCCTGCCGTGCCGATCACTGTGATTCATCGTTCCGACAAGTCCGGCACCACCAACAATTTCACGTCGTATCTCAAAGCTGCCGCGCCAAGTGATTGGGGCTACAATCCGCAGGAAAACTGGCCTAACGAGGTCGGGCAGGCTGCCAAAGGCACCGACGGCGTGGTTAGCAGCATCGGCCAGGCCGATGGCACCATCGGTTACGCTGATCTCGCCAAGGCCGGCAATTTCGGCACGGTCTCAGTCAAGGTCGGCTCCGATTATGTCGCGCCTACCGCTGAGGCCGCCGCGAAAACGGTGAACACCTCGCCGTTGCGCCAGATGCCCAAGGGCAGCAAACGTGTGGTGGTGGACGTCGATTACGGCACCGCCGTCGCAGGCAACTACCCGGTGGTTTCCTCGTCGTATGCCGTGGCGTGCCCTGCCTACAAGGACGCCAAAACCGGCGCCTTCGTTCGCAGCTGGTTGGACTATGTCCTGAGCGACTCCGGCCAGGAAGTCGCCGCGGACAACACCGGCTCGGCGGCGCTGGGCGGAGCATTGACGCAAAGCGCCCTGAAATCCGTGAATACCATACAGACGAAATAACGTAATCAAATTTTTCTTCAAGACCATCAACAAATCGCAAGCGTTGCCGGAAGTGTTGGCAGGCTTCGGATTCGAGATTTAGGAGAAGCGTGACGATGACATCAGAAAGCGGTGGCGCGGGCGAGGCGATGTCCGTGGGTGCGGTGGATGCCAAGCCGCACAGGCATAGCCAAGACCGGATTTTCCATGCGGTGGCCGTGTGCTGTGGTGCCTTGATATTGGTGGCTTTGGGCGCGGTGGTGCTCTTCCTGCTGCTGCGCGCCTGGCCGATTTTTGCCGGTCCGCAGGCTAAGACTTCCGCGGTTTTCGCCTCCCTGAGCGGCGGCAAGGCACACGGGTTCTGGCAATATGTCGGGCCTCTGGTTTTCGGTACTGTGGTGATTGCGGCGCTTGCGCTGGCAATCGCCTTTTTTATAGCTGTTGGCGTGGCCTTGTTCATCACCTTCTACGCGCCGAAACGCCTCGGCACAGTGCTCAATTACGTCGTTGATTTGCTGGCCGCAATTCCTTCGGTCATCTACGGCCTGTGGGGCGCGCTGGTGCTGGTTCCGGCGATGTACCCGTTCTGGAATTGGGTTTCCAAACATCTGGGCTGGATTCCGTTGTTCGCCGGCCCTGCCGCCAACCCGCCACGCACCGTAGCCAGCGCCGCGGTGATTCTGGCCATCATGATCATGCCCATCATCACTTCGATGACCCGCGACATCTTCGCCCAGACTCCGCGACTCAATCAGGAAGCGGCGCTCGCGCTGGGTGCCACCAAATGGGAGATGATCAAGCTGACCGCCCTGCCGTTCGCTAAGTCCGGCATGGTCTCGGCCTCGATGCTGGCGCTTGGCCGCGCACTGGGGAGACCATGGCCGTGATGATGGTGCTTTCGCCAGGCATGACCTATTCGTGGCACTGGCTGCAGGCATCGAAAAGCCAGACCATCGCCGCCAACATCGCCGCGCAATACCCTGAAGCTGATTCGCTTGGCGTCTCCGCTCTGATTGCTACCGGTCTCGTCCTCTTCGTCATCACGTTCGTGGTGAATCTCCTTGCCCGACGCATCACCAAGAAGGGAGGTGCGCGATGAAAGAACGTGACAAGGGCATGGCAGAATCGATCGCTTTGAATGCTTCTCAAGCCGGAACCGTTGCCGCCGATGCAGTGGTGGCAGCCTCCGATGCTGCTGCCAACGCTTCGGAATTCGCTGGCCACACCCCCGATTTCTCAAAGTTCAAGCCATCGGAAGCACTGCTCAAGCAGCGTGAATGGAAGAGCCGCATTATGGCGGTAATCATCGGCCTTGCGTTTATCGTCGCGATGATTCCGCTGATTTCGCTGCTCTGGACCACTATCGCGCGCGGCGTCAAACGGCTCAATCTCAACTTCCTGTCGTTCAACATGTCTGGCGTCATCGGTGGCATGCCCACGCCCTCCGGCGGCCACGGCGGCATCGAACACGCCATCATCGGCACGCTGGAGGTCACGCTCGGTGCAATGGTGATATCCGTGCCGGTCGGCCTGATGTGCGCGATCTATCTGACGGAGTACGCGCGTGGCGGCAAATTCGCCAAAGCCATCTCGCTGCTGGTCAACGTGATGAGCGGCATTCCCTCTATCGTTGCCGGTCTTTTCGCCTTCTCCCTGTTCTCGATTCTGATGGGTCCTGGTGTCTCCAACGGTTTCGAAGGCTCGGTCGCGCTTTCGATTCTGATGATTCCCACGGTGGTCAATTCCAGCGTCGAAATGCTGCGCATCGTCCCCGACGACCTGCGCGAGGCCTCGTATGCGCTCGGAGTCACCAAATCTCGGACCATCGTCAAAGTCGTCTTGCGAACGGCGCTTCCGGGCATCGTCTCTGGCGTCATTCTCGCCATCGCCCGCGTGATTGGCGAAACCGCGCCGCTCTTGATGACGGCCGGATTCATCGTCACCACCAACTGGAACCTCTTCAGTGGGCAGATGACCACGTTGCCGGTCTTTGTCTACCAGGAATACAGCAAGATGTCGGTGACTTGCCCGCCCAGCGCCGGCTTCGGCTGCGTCGCTTCCATTCCTTCCGAGCGTTCGTGGGCGGCGGCCCTTGTGCTCATTGCCATTGTGCTGGTCCTGAATCTCATCGGTCGTCTGGTGCAGCGTCTTTTCAGCGTGGAGGCATCTAAGTGAGGGGCTATATCGCGCGATTAATCACGTATCATAGCTCATCGGCCTCGATGCGCGCGCACTTTTTGACGTTAGCGTGCGAAAAGTGCATTTTGGATTCGCTAAAGTGCAGGCATCTGACGGCAGCGTGTGAAAAGCGCATTCGAGATTCGGCAAAGTGCGCTTTTTGAACGGTAGCGTCTGAAAAGCGCCATACGTAAAGGCGACACGAATTCCAATATCGGTATCAACAATG
Organism: Bifidobacterium sp. ESL0682; assembly: GCF_029392815.1. Taxonomy (GTDB): domain Bacteria; phylum Actinomycetota; class Actinomycetes; order Actinomycetales; family Bifidobacteriaceae; genus Bifidobacterium. The sequence continues at coordinate 514,862 of NZ_CP113942.1, forward strand.
AAAGCGAGTCAACATGGGGCAACGCATTGATGTCGAACACCTCAACGTCTACTACGGTGATTTCCTGGCCGTTGAAGACGTCAACCTCAACATTCAGGCCAACAAGGTGACAGCCTTCATCGGACCGTCCGGCTGTGGAAAATCCACAGTTCTGCGCACGCTCGACCGCATGCACGAGATCACGCCAGGCGCTCGCGTCGAAGGCAAGGTCCTGCTTGACGGCCACGATCTCTACGGCAAGGGCGTCGACCCGGTGGCCGTGCGTCGCGATGTCGGCATGGTCTTCCAGAAGGCCAACCCGTTCCCGACGATGTCCATCCGTGAGAATGTGCTGGCCGGCATCCGCCTGAACAACCGGCACATTTCCAAGTCTGACGCCGATGACTTGGTGGAGTGGGCTTTGCGCGGGGCGAATCTCTGGAACGAGGTCAAGGACAGACTCGACAAACCGGGCATCGGGCTTTCCGGCGGCCAGCAGCAGCGCCTGTGCATCGCCCGTGCCGTCGCCGTCCACCCGCAGGTGCTTCTGATGGACGAGCCGTGCTCCGCCCTTGACCCGATCTCCACGCTCGCTGTCGAGGATTTGATCAACGAGCTCAAGCGCGACTATACCATCGTCATCGTCACCCACAACATGCAGCAGGCCGCCCGTGTTGCCGATTACACCGCCTTCTTCAACCTGAAAGCCGTCGGCAAACCCGGCCACCTCGAGTATTTCGCCGACACCACCACGATGTTCAACAACCCGCAAAACGAGGAAGCCGAGCGCTACATCTCCGGCCGTTTTGGCTGAGTTTGGTGTTATTATTCAATGCTTTCTCATGCAGATTCATGCCTGCGAAGCAGTGAAGGAGAAGTTCACTTTATATGGTATTCAGAGCTGTTCAGATGAATAAAGTTCTATGCTATTCCGCCGTTTTGCTTTTTAAATGACGAAATCGACAGCACGGAAGCCGTGGTTCCGATATTTTCCCTTCAATGTTGCATGCTGATGACTTTATGCAGCATCTAAAGCGTTTTGTATATCGGATTGCCATTCCGTGCTGCTGATTCTTTTTAATTGCAGCATTGAACTTCCGCAATGGAATTTTTATGAATCAGTTCTGTGAACACGCAGCACCGAAGACGAATCGGGAAGAAACTATCTTTCTCTGCTGTTCAATTAGATTATCGACTACGCCATTCCGCCGCTTTACATGCAAGAGTATTGGGAATCGCAGCATTGAAAGCAAAATAATCTTCAAATACGTTTAAGAACCTCATACTTATTGTGTTTGAGCTCACACGCATAGCAACCATATCCTGTTAGTACTCGAATTCCGAGATGGAACACACTGCCATGCGACGATTCCAAGGATAAAAGGCAGTATTGGGCCTTCCTGAGCTCACTGATTTTGTTCCTTCACCAAGACTTGATGTTTCAATCACAGTGAATCCCGCAATTTACCTAATATGCCCAAACGGGCATGTCTCATAACGCAGAAGATAAATTCCAGATCTCAAGTCTTTGTTGCTGGTTCTACTTCATTGGTGGATAACTCGTCATGGCTACCTTGGTTTCGGCGTATTGCGCATTGGTATGGTCCTACTTCATTACGAACGGCTCGTGATAGCTACCGGTTTGGTTGTTTTTATTCGTTCGAGCGGCTTGGCGATTATGGAAAAGTTGAATAAAGCACCACGGGAAGCCAGCTGTCGTCCGGCTTGCAACGCAAAACGCGCCCTGACCTCGTCGTCATCGATATCGCCAGATGAAATGATGACGATTCTCCATCCATTCGCACGCAATTTATCCCGTTTTTCTCGGTCACGGTGCCATTGCTGCTTGTCATAACGATGTTGGTCTCCATCGTATTCCACGCCGACATGCCACTGGGGCCAAGCCATATCCAGTGTCATCGGCGCGCCGGATGTAAATTTCAGCCCTGGAACGATGAAATTGACTTCTGGACAGGGCAAGCCGTGGGAGAGGAGCGCGAGTCTGCTTTCGGTTTCTCGGGGTGAACAGACACCTGGCATAATGAACCTCAAGGCCTGCTTGCACCGTTGCTTGCCAGTGAATCGCGGTGCTGATGTAACGAATGAAACAAATTGATGATGGATGTGATTCATCTGCGCGACGTCATTATGCGCTTGCGCGTGAATAATCGATTCGGCAAGCACGATTAAGTCCATTAATGGCACATGTGCGCCGAGTTGCGCCCAAGTGCTGATGAGATCCAGCGTGAAGACATGCTTGGATATTTGTACCTGGCATGCAGGTTTGAGCATCTTCCAAACATGGTGTTCGACGAGTTTGCTCTGGACTCTGAGATTTTGACAGCTTGCGGTTGTATGGAGTGCGTTGGTGTCAAGGTCGCAATGTTTGGGTAACGATATTCCTTGAAGTTCAAGCGAAGTCGTCATTCCGAACAACAGCTCTCTTCCCAATGCTTTCGTCACTTGGCTGCATCTCGACATAGCGGTTTGGCGTAATTTCGCGGATTCTGCGGTTTCGATCGATGGCGTTCTGTGACTCATATCAGCACATTAGCGGATATTGCATTGTTACCGAGCCGTTTTCCGGTCATGTGGTCGAATGGTTGTCTTCTCGGCGTGTTTGTGCATAACTCGTTGCCGTCTAAGCGCAAGTGTGCATGGATTGGAATTATTGTATTGATTGATATTGGCTAATTATGGTCTTACCTCAACTGACCTAATTGGCGATTTTGCATGATATTCGCGATTGATTAAAGACAATTGAGCAGATACTTGGATAGAGTTTTGCTTAGGCGTCGAAGGAATATCGGCACAGCTAACGGGATAGACGACAAATAGTAATTTCCCTGATGAATAAGAATGGTGCAGAGCAATCCGGCAAATTCGCGATGAAGTCTGTTTCGTAGCAGGGAAGGCTTAGAAAGTTGATTTTGCTGTTCGGTGCTGTATCCAGAAAAATCAAAGGTTGAAATTCTGCGAAAAGTATTGTTGCTTTCCGTGTTTTTGCAGCATGGAAAGGCTAAATAAAGTAATTATTGCTTCAATGCTGTGAAATACGAGAAGAAACACAGCAGGAAAGCAAATTATTGTCGAGGGATTTTCTCACTGCTGTGAGCTTTCAGTTTTAAGCCGTGGAATGTAGTGCATGCTATTTAATCGCCGCTTTTGACGTTTAACAAATTACGTAAAGGTTTTACCTGTCAGAGCTCATACAAAATAAAGACATAACTTTATGGTTACGATGATTGCCAATCAAAATTCAGAAGACGATATGCTGTTTAATGGTACAGAAAAGATTTTTAATCCAGAACTCTACCAGACACGCTGGAAGAATTATGGCCGGTGGGGATGTTATATTCGATACGTCCGCGGAACCGCGGGCGAGTCGCAGCAACCTCCGTATCGTCAATTCATTCATCAACAGTTAGTGAAGTTCGTCGGTCTTGTAGTGTTGAACGCCGTAAGCGCCGACCGCCCATTTTCTGCAACCTGACTTGGCGATGCACAAACCAAGGAAGAGAGAACGATGGACAAGTTCTTCCATCTCAAAGAAAATCACACTACGGTATCCACTGAAATCACAGCGGGCATCACCACCTTCTTCGCGATGAGCTATATTATCGTCGTCAATCCGCAAGTCCTAAGCACCACCGGCATGCCGTGGGGCGCCGTGTTCCTCGCCACCATCATCGCCTCCGTCGCCGGAACCTTGGTGATGGGCCTCTTCGCCAACGTTCCCTATGCGCAATCCGCAAGCATGGGTCTCAACGCCTTCTTCGCCTACACCGTCTGCGCCGGCCTCGGCTTCACCTGGCAAGAGACGCTGTGCATGACGTTCCTGTGCGGTCTGATCAATATTCTGGTCACCGTTACCTCCATCCGCAAGCTCATCATCGCCTGCATCCCCGAATCGTTGCAGCACGCCATCGGTGGCGGCATCGGTCTGTTCGTGATGTACGTCGGCATGCTGAACGTCGGTTTCATTTCCTTCACCCCAGGCGACCCGAAGGCTGCTGCCAAGGGCGGCCCAATTCACGCGACTCCTGGACTTTCGATGCTCAACAACCCCGAACTCTGGGTCTTCCTCATCGGCTTGGCCATCGCCATCGTGCTCACTCTGCTTAACGTTCGTGGTTCGTTGTTGATTTCCATCATTGCCGCCGCCATCATCGGCATTCCCTTCGGCGTGACCAACATGTCCAATTCGGTGTCCATCGGCTCCACCTTCGCCCAGCTGCCCACCACCTTCCTCGCGATCTTCAGCCCGCAGGGCTTCCCGGCGCTCTTCGGCAATCTCGGTCGTCTGCCACTCGTGATTGTCACCATCTTCGCCTTCTCGATGCCGATATGTTCGACACCATCGGCACCTTGGTCGGCACAGGCCGCAAGACCGGCATCTTCTCCGACCAGGACATCAAGAACATGGCCGACGGCCACGGCTTTAGCTCCAAGATGGACAAGGCCCTCTTCGCCGATTCCATCGCCACTTCCGTCGGCGGCTTGTTCGGCACCTCCAACATCACCACCTACGTCGAGTCCTCGGCCGGCATTGCCGCGGGCGGCCGCACTGGCCTGACTTCGGTAACCGTGGCCGTCTGCTTCATCATCTCGATGTTCCTCTCGCCGCTGGTCTCCGCGATCCCGTCCGCCGCAACGGCCGGCGTCTTGGTCGTGGTCGGCTGCATGATGGCCTCCAGCTTGAAGGAAGTCGACTGGGGCGACCTCGCCGAGGCCATTCCGGCCCTCTTCGCCTCGGTGTTCATGGCGCTTTCGTACTCGATTTCCTACGGCATCGCCGCGGGCTTCATCATGTACTGCCTGGTCAAGATCTGCAAGCGCAAGACCAAGGACATCAGCCCGGTGATGTGGATCGTCACTGCTCTCTTCGTCCTCGACTTCGCCTTGCAGGCCGTTCTCTGATTGTCCGCCGTCGCCATCGAGGCTGATTGTCTGGTCGCTTGATGGGCTGAGAAGCTGGTTGACTTCTGTCAACTCTTTGGATCGCATACTTTTCGCCGCAATTTATCGTCAGTTGCGGCGAAAAGTGCGTTTTGGCCCCATTTTCGTGCTTTTGGTCGTGTTAATGGTGAAGGTGCGGTGAAAAGTATGTTTCGGCCTACTTTTCGTGCTTTTCGTTGCAGCGGTGTTCAGCAGGGAAGTAGCGATGACACCCTCACAGGTGCTATCTACCTAGGTTGCGGGGCGTGTCGCGTGGTCGGCCGCCGTCCGTATACTGTTCATTTGTAAACCACAGACTGTTGGTTAGAGGTGCAAGCCTCTCGAAGTTTGGTTCGCCAGGCCAGCATAGGTTGAATGTCATAAGCCTTGTAAGAGGCGGGTCGTGCAAGCGGCTGGTATGGTGCTCTGCCTATGTGCAGGGCATTTTTTGTAGGGTTGCAAGTTTGCAGCAATGCAGGAAATCGCTCATCAAGCCGAAACGTTCCAACTTCCCAATCAATGGTCGACTCAGGAAGGAACGCCATGAAAAGGCCCGAAAAGGAAGCGGTGATCGCCGAGCTTACGGAGCAATTCCGTAACGCCGATGCGGTTTACCTTACCGAGTACCGCGGGCTTACCGTTCCGCAGATTTCCGATCTGCGTGAAAAGCTAGGCCGCGATACTTCCTACTCAGTGGCTAAGAACACGCTCGCTCGCATCGCCGCCAAAGAGGCTGGATACGAGGGCTTCGATGAAGTCCTTTCCGGCCCCTCCGCAATCACCTTCGTGAAGGGTGATTACGTCGAGGCTGCGAAGGTCCTGCGTGACTTTGCCAAGAAAACCCCAGCCCTCGTCATCAAGGGTGGTTTCGCAGACGGAACCATGTACGACGCCGAAGGCTTCAAAGTGCTCGCGAACCTCGAGTCTCGCGAGACCCTGCTCTCCAGGATGGCAGGCGACCTCAAGGGCTCCATGTCCAAGGCCGCTCGCACGTTCGCCGCTCTGCCTACCAAGGCTGTGCGTACGATCGACGCCCTGCGCGAAAAGCAGGAAAAGGCCGCTTGATTTCCTCGCGGTTCCGGCCGCGTAGACATCGTGCAGTTTTGCAGTGAAAATTAAAAATATTTAAGAATTTAGGTGACGGAACCCAACAAACATCCGTTGCCATGATTGAAAGGAAGCCATTATGGCTAAGCTCTCAAGCGATGAGCTCCTCGATGCGTTCAAGGAAATGACCCTGGTTGAACTCTCCGACTTCGTCAAGAAGTTCGAGGAAGAGTTCGACGTCGAAGCTTCCGCTCCGGCTGTTGCTGTTGCTGCTGCTCCTGCCGCTGGTGCAGGCGCTGGCGAAGAAGAGAAGTCCGAGTTCGACGTGGTTCTCTCCTCCTTCGGCGACAAGAAGATTCAGGTCATCAAGGCCGTCAAGAACATCACCGGCAAGGGCCTGGCTGAGGCCAAGGCTCTCGTCGACGGCGCTCCTGCCACCGTTCTCGAGAAGGCCAAGAAGGAAGACGCCGAGAAGGCTAAGGCTGAGATCGAAGAGGCCGGCGGCTCCGTCGAACTCAAGTAGTTCTTTCCTGCTTGTAGGCTTCAGGCAAAAGCGGCATGATGTCGCTCTGTGTCTGAAAGCTTGACAGATTGTTGCAAACCCTGTGTGCGGAATCTCCGCTCGCAGGGTTTGTTCATTTTGTCGGCTATCGTAGTAGATATGGTGTGTTTCCGATATAAGCGGGAACGGGCGCATGCGTGAGTGTTGTCAATGTCTGTCATTTTTCTGCTAAGTTCGACAGAAACATGGCACAATGGCAGTAACGCGAATAAAAGTGTATAAGGGGAGGCCGCAAGGTGTCTGATCCGCGAACGACGAAACATTGGGTCATCAAGGTCAATGGCTCCACGAAAGTCGATGTCGGTCCCGGCGAAAACGTCGAGATTGGGCGGAGGCCCTTGCGTCCGCTTGCCAATGATGGGCGTCATCGCCTGGAGATAGACGACAAGACCCGTTCGATGTCGAAGCGTCACGCGGTGTTCACCGTCGCCGACAATGGCGGTGCTTCGGTCACCGATCTCAATTCCACCAACGGGTCGTATGTGGTGGATGACAAGGGCTTGCGCCGGCTCAAGGCCAATCAAGATTTCATTCTTCCGGATTCGCCAGTTCGTCTGCAGTTTGGTGATGTGCCTGTCGATTTTGTGCGTATCGACGTCGAGGAAAAAGCTGAAGACAATCATCTGGTTACCGATTTGTTCGATTACGCGTTGAGTGGTGCGCAAAACCCCGATATCGAACCGGACATGGCCGATATGTCGGTTGATGACATTTTGAACTTGCGCGCCGGCGAGCCCACAACGGCCTTTAGCGCGGCTGATGTCGCCAACCGTCTGCAATCCGCTTCCGCTGTTGGCACAGGGCATGGTGATGGGCAGCTTTCGCAAAGCGCCCAGCCTGAACAGGGCAACGCTAATAACGCAGATAATAAAGACGTTAAGGACTCCGAGGTAAGTGACGAAAAGGAACCCGGGGAAGGTGCCGTTGAAGGTGCCGTTGCCAACCCTGCAGAAGCGACTGTAAACGATGAAATCAATCATGCGGTGGATCGTATCTCGCTCAATGTAATGGCCGCCTCGGATGCGCAGTCTGGCGATGGCAAGGCACGCGATTTGTTCAAGGACGCGATGGAAAGCGAGTTGGAAAACCATTCTGCGCCTGCTGGAAACGGTGGGGAAGCGCAGGCGATGCAACGGTCCCAGGCTCCTTCCTCTGCAGTCTCCCAATCTCAGGATTCCGCTGATTCATCAGCCGATTCTCCGGTGCAGGCGGCGCAGAGCGAGTCGGGAGTGCAGCGGGTCTCGTTGCCTTCGCGTCGAGGCGATGGGCAGAATAGTCAGACTTCTTCTCAACTGGTTCAGCAGGAGAATGCGGTTCGCCCTGCTGGTGTACAGCAAAGTTCGATTCAATCTGTTGGCCTGCCACAGGACTCGGTTCAGTCTGCTGGCTCACAGCAAGGTCCGGTTCAGTCTGCAGATGTGCAGCAGAAGATTCGTAATGGCGGTTCAATTGCTGTCACAGGCCAAGCCTCTGCGTCTGGTCGTATTTCAGGCTTGAACGGCAATGTCGAACGTGCCTCCGAGCGCAACACCGATAATGTAACTGCCAACGCCAACCAGCCAATGAATATGAGTGGCAGCGTAAGCGGCAACGAGCAATCTGCTGAGAAGTTCTCTCGCTCAGGTTCCGACAGTGCAGTATTCGTTCCCATGGATAAAGATCCTCGCCCAAATGGCAGTAGGCCAGTGAGTACGCAAAACATGACTCCGGCTGGCAATATCCCAACCAATGAATCTTCCAAAGCAAGTGATGAGGAACGCAACAAGTTCATGCGGCCCGTGGTGCGCGACATGGGTTCCTCGCCGGTTTCCGGAACTTCTGGCCTTGATGAGACACAGGCGTTCAAGCCGACGTTCGAGCCTGGTTCGGTTTTTGAAAAGGTGTCGAACGGTGAATTCGATCAGAAGGCGCCCGAGGTCGAGATCGAGGGCATGAGTTCCGATGATGCCAAACGGACTACCGATTTTTCCCAGCAGTTCGAGATGGCAAAGCATCCGGAGCTGCTGCCGTTCCTGGCGATGAATCCTTCATTATATGACGATTTGTATGAATGGCTTTCGGCGGTGGGCAACAACGACATCGACACCGCGCTGGCCGCCAATTCCGGCTATGTCGAATATCGTAAACAGGTTGCGGAGGGACGCGAACAATGAGTGACACGAAGCAGGCAGCGAGCGGTATCGAGCGCATGCGCCAATGGTATGACAGCTACCGTAGTGGGCTCGTTCCCTCGCCTTTGGAGGATGTCAGGCAACTGACCGCCCAGCTTGATTTGACCCATGCCCACCCCTCGGGCATCGCCCAACTTTTCGCCAGTGGTCACACCACGCTTGATTCCATGTTCCGCGATGCGGGCATGCTGCGCGCGGCGGGCCGTCACCTTGAACGTGTGTTGGAAGACGAGGCCGTTAAGGCACGTGCCGCCGGTGTGGCCGAGCTTTCGCTGGTTGTCGGCGTTGCCGGATGGAAGGGCAACTCTGTGCCAGTGTTGCTGTATCCGGTTGAAGTACAACGCAAGCCGGATGGCCGTGAGACCGATGCCACCATACGATTCACCGGTCATGTGAGCCTCAACCCTGCATTTACTACCGCGATGCACGAGCAGCATATCGATATCGATGAATCTGCCTTGTTCGATGGCAGGAATTATGCCAGCGGTACTCCCGACACCTCTTCGGTGTTCACCGCCATCATTGACGAAGTCAAACCGGTACTTGCCGATTTCGACATCGAACGCAACATCGTGCTGGGTTGCTTTATGGACCCCTCCACCAAGATGCTTGCCGAGGGTCGCCACATCATCGATGCTTTGGAAAAGAAGCCCAGCGGCAATGCCACCCTTGATGCGTTGGCGGGCAACAGCGATGCAGTCAGCGCGCTGAAAGACAGCAAACTGGCAGTGTATAGCCCCTTCGATTCCGACCCTCATAGCGAGCACGAAGCCGGGGATGTCGATAATGTGGTTCGTTATGCGGCGAATATGGCGGCGTTGGGCCACTCGCTGTTCGTCGACGATGCCGCAGGTACCGATACCGCGCAAATCTCCGCCGCCATCGCTTCGCGTTGCATCGGCGAGGGGAAGACCGTGCTGTATGTGCCTGGCGTCGCAGAACAGAAGAAACGGTTCACGCACGTCATGGAATCCCACCGCTTGGGCAACCGTGTCATCGACATGGCCGATCCCAAGGGGGCGCAACAGATTGATCAGGAGCTGATTGCGGCTGTAGGCTACCAACCGGGTGCTTCGGTGGCACGTTTCGATCAGGTTGCCGACGAGTTGGTCGGAGTGCGCTCGCGACTGACCCGCTATCTTGGAGACCTGCACGGGGTGAGCAAGGAATGGGGCGTTTCCGCCTACCAGACCATCCAGAACCTGGCCAGTATCTCGGCGATGCCGACTCATCCGGCCACCCATGTCCGCCTTTCCAAGGAAACCGCACGTGCCATCGCTCCGCACATGGAGGATTGGACCAAGAAGCTGCGTGAGGCCGGCCGGTACGGCGAATTCACCATCGGTCCGGAAGACACCCCGTGGTTCGGAGCGTCGCTGTTCTCCAATGACGATGCTGTTGCGGCCTACCAGAACGTCGAGAACCTTCTGCAACGCCTGCTGCCCGCCACTCGTGAGCAGGTGGCATCTGTCGCGGAGACCTGCGGCTTCCCAGTGCCTAACACCGTTAAGGAATGGAGCCGTCAGGTCACGGTGCTGAAGAATCTGCGCCGCGTGCTCGATGTTTTCCAGCCTGAGATCTTCGAACGTGATATCGACTCGATGATTGAAGCCAGCAAGCCTAAAGCACAGCGCAAGGCAGAGGGCAGCAGCATGGGCTTCTGGGAACGTCGTCGGCATGTCAAAGAGGCTAAGGGCCTGCTCCGTGCCGGTTCTCAGGTGGAAGATCTGCACGATGCATTGCAGGTCGTCGCCAAACAATCCGAGCAGTGGCATGAGATTGTGCCTCACGGCGGTTGGCCGGTGCTGCCGCCCAAGCTTGACTCCATTGTGGAAACGCAGGAATCCCTGATGCGGGGGATTACCGCGCTCGATGCCGTGCTGGCTACCACTGTCGCCGGCGGCGATCTTGAATCCGTCGATTTGGGCCAGCTCGAAGAACGACTGAAGCTGCTTTACGCCGACCGCAAGTCGCTGGACACATTGCCGGGCCGTGCCTGCCTGGAACGCGATTTCCATTCCATCGGACTCGATGCGCTGATTGAAGATCTGCGTACTCGTCGGGTGACTGTTGATGCAGTGGAAGGCGAACTCCAGCTTTCCTGGTGGACCACGGTTTTCGAGGACATCGTGCGTTCCTCGGCCATCATCTCCAATCAGGACGGCTCCGCGTTGCAGTCCGCCGCCGATCGTTTTGTGCAGGTAGACGTGGACCATGTTAATTCCATCGGCCCCATGATCGATCAGGAATCGATGCGTCGTCTGTGTGATCTGCTCTTCTCCCATACCCAGGAAGCCAATCAGCTGCACACGCTTTTGGCGAGCAATGCCCGTGTGCCGTTGAGCCGTATCGTCCGTGAATATCCGCAGATTCTCGGTGCGGCCAAACCGGTGATTATGGCCACGCCTTCCACTCTGGCTGTGTTGAGCGATCCCGCGCCGTTGGCCGATGTTGCTATCATCGATGCCGCCTCGCACTTGCCGTCTCTCGAGTTGCTCGGTATTGTCAGCCGCGCCAAGCGTGTAATCGTCATTGCTCACCAGTCCACCATCACCTCTGAGGCGTTGAAGGCTTTGGTCGCTTTGCTGCCCAAAGTCACGGTCGATGCTCGTCCGGTGTGCCGCGATCCGCGTCTTGCCTCCTTCCTTGCCACGCAAGGTTACGGCAGCGTGCCCAGGAATGTAGCTACGGAAGCCATGCAGGGCAGAACGCGTTTCCACAGGGTCGAAGCCAATGGTGTGCCGGTGCTTGCCACAGGTTTGGTCGAAAGCAGTCAACAGGAGATTGACGAAGTCATCGCCATCATCAAGAGGCGTGCTGCCAGTTTCACGGTTGTACCGACCGGTTATCTGTTGGCAGTGGTCACGCTGACACCGGTGTTCCGCACCAGGCTGGGCGCCGAGCTGAAGTCGCTTGCTAGCAAGAACGAGGCGATGGGTCGGTTCCTGCGCCATGTTCGTCTGGTCGACATCGATGAGGTGGCCGGCATTCGTTCCACTGATGTCATCCTTTCGCTCTGCTTCGCCAAAACGTCCCACGGTCGTCTGCTCCAGCAGTTCGGTGCGCTCGAAGGCGAAGGTGGCGACGGCAAGCTGCTTGATGCGCTCGCTTTGGCTGATCGCAATCTTGACATCGTTTCCGCTTTCGGATCGGAAGACATGGAAGACGACCGTCTTCATCAGTCTGGGCCGAAGCTGTTGAAGGTCATGCTTCATTGGGCAGAGCATCTGGGCAAGGAAGTAGTACGCCCTTCGGTGTCGCTTAAGGGAGACAATGTTCTCTTTGACGATCTTGCCGATCGCATTCGTGCTCGTGGGCTCAAGGTGGCTGCCAATTATGGTTTCGATGGTGGTGCCTCCATTCCTCTTGTCGTCGGTTTGAAAGACAAGCCTTTCTCATTGGCGGTGATGACCGATAACGCGCAGTTCATGGGCATTCAGTCCACTCGCAAGCGTCATCGTGTCCTTCCGCAGGATCTTGAGTCGTTGGGCTGGTCGGTGATCACGGTCTGGAGCGTTGCTGCGTTCGTTAACCCGGATAAGGAAGTCGATCGTATCGTCGCCCGTATCAGTGACATGTATCGTGAGGTCCGCTGATGGCTTACGATCCCCATCGCCGCTCGCCACGCGTCCACAAGCGCGTGGTGCGCGAAGGCAATGAGCGTTTCGATGTCGATGGCGCTGATTTTGACCCGTCGGACCGACGCCCACAGGGCAGCAAACAACACGACGATGACAGCCGGATTCTGCGTGAGCTACCGCCGCATTGGGGCATCTTCAGCGAGCGAGATCAATAGACTGGAGCAGTAAGGCAAGCAAAACCTGTATGTTTCTTGATGCGAAAAGGTGATGGCTTTATCAGGCTGTCACCTTTTCTCGTATCATCCCTTTTGCCCTCAACTTTGCTGCTGTCTGCCCATCTGTCATCTTTTATTACCGTTGCTATAACATTTTTTCTTCGCGTTATCCTTCCTTGTTTGTCTTTACTATCACGTTCTCGTCCACCATTCTTTCTTTGCCGACACTTTGCGCCATTCATCATTCATAATTTGGCAGCCATAATGGGCATCCGCTCCTGCACCGCCATGATGCGTGCCGCGTCTTGTGGAGGCATGGCAAGCTGAGCAGTGGTGATTCCGCCATCGTTGCGATGAGGGTTGCCCGTCACTGTCGCTTGAGGTGCCAGTGTGCAGGTTTGGCCTGTCGATTCCATGGGTGACGTTTCAGTACCGGCATCGTTCCCCTCTATATCACCAGTATCGATCGGCGATTGGCCGCTTTCGGATTCGTCGCTTGAGGCATTGTTTACCAGCGTTGGGCTCGCCGGATCTGTCGCGCTGGTAGGCTGCTGGTGCTGTGCTTGTGGAGCTATCGGATTCGGCACGGATTCGCATCCTGCACTGCCGACCAATGAGACGTTATCGCCGACAATCAGTGAGGATTGTGAACCGGTCACCCGTACGTCGATGACGGTCAGACCGTGCGCGATCACTGGGGAAGCCCGTGCCATCGGCTTGGAAATGATACCGCCTGAGTCGATATCGACCTGTGCCACCAATCCGTCCACGGCTTTTTCGGAAGTGAACAAAGCCGATAGGGCTGGACTGTCGTTGACCTGGACAAGGTGCACGTCGTCGCTACGAATGGTGTGGCCACGTTTGATGGCATGGACGGTGGCGACTACGGTTTTGGTGGCCATGCTGCTCGTCAAGGATTGCAATGCGAAAAACACTGCGAGTCCGGCGCACAATGCCGCCGATACGGTGCGCAGCTTTCGCATGTCACGTCGCTGTTTGAGCGTCGGCTTACGTCCCGTGCCGATCTTGCTGCCGATATGAAAAAGGTTCATCATGTGTACCATGATGAACCAAGATTAAAAATTTCCGCGTCCAAAACGACTACTGTGGTCGAACGCTATGGCTTATGCACATCTGAGGCGTGTGGCAGTGTACATCCGCAAAAGTTATTCACATTGCAAATTCCCTACGATATCCAGTGGATGCAGGTGTAGGCAATGAATAAGAATTATGAAGAACACACGCTTTGCCAAGCTCAATGGGTTCAGTATCCGGCTTCAAGCGAGAATGAATCGAATCCATCGAGAACGCCATTCGTATAAACCTATTCGAGGGTCACTTTTCGGACGAAGAGGATGATCCGCCCTTGTCGGTGCGATAGAAACCGTGCCCCTTGAACTCGATGGGTACCGCCGAATAGACCTTGCGCACCTGTTCCTCGCCGCATTTCGGGCAGATGGTGATGGGGTCGTCGGAAAATGACTGCTGCTCAGTGAAATCGTATCCACAATTCTTGCAACGATAATGATAGGTAGGCAACGGTCCCTCCAACAAAAGTAAAAACTCAACGATTGAACTGTTCATATCCTAGTCCCAGCCCTGACGCTCGTTCGTCACTGGTGAAGATATTGCTGCTCATACAGCTTGGGAAATATATCGAGATGCGAAGCGCGAGGAGTGATCAAACGTGCAATATATTTGCGATCTGGCCCATGAGCAAAGGAAATCACGTTTCAGCGATTTTTCATGAATTGCTACGTGTAAATCAGTTTGCAGAGCCATTGATGGCTAAGTTTTTCTTGGATATGCCGATGATTCGTTTGTCTGTCACCACGGCATCCACAGGAATATCGTGTGATTCACGTGGCACGGCCCCATATTGGTCGATGAATTCCCAATCCCAGCACACTCCGATTTTAAGCGCATCAGGACGGCAGAACCCGAGAACCTGGTCGTACCAGCCGCCACCGCGCCCCAATCGCAGGCCGTCAAGGTCGATGGCGAACGCGGGAATGAACACGATTGTTGCCTCTTCGATGGCTTGTGCTCCAAGGACTTTTCCATAAGGTTCCTTGGGCCGCAATCCGCCTGCAGCGTTGCGAGGCATCTCCTGCAAGCCGTTTTCGCCTGAGTATTCGCTCCATCCGATATCTCGTCCACGGCCAAGTCTGGGCACCAGTACCCGCAGTTCTTGGCTCAGCAGCCACTCCAGCAACGGCAACGTCGGCACTTCCGTTCCCATTGAAACGTATGCCGCCACGCTAGCTCCTACGGACAATGAAACATTGCATCGATCGCCGTTCGCAGCGTTCGCTTCGGTGTTCGTGTCAGACGGGAATGCGTCCGTTGCGTGCTTGCCATGGCTGACCAGTTTTTGTACTTGGTTCATCAACTTTTTCCCGGCCTCGGTGCGTTCTGCCTCGCCTACCGTCTTACGTCTGGCTATGGCAGCGCGGCGCATGCGAGTTTTGCACTCTTTTACGGTCAAGTCAGTTTCGTTTTCCATGTCTTCCATGCTACTAGCCGTGGGTGGTGCGGCTTTTTGAAAAATGGTTGCCCGAGTTTGTATAAAAGTAATGTGCGTACGCGTACTATGAGCGTGTGTCAGTATTTCGTTCGCTACGTAATGCGCTTGCGCCCAATCCCCATGCCATTGTCATGCCTCGAGAACTTATGCCACCCGATGGCGCCATACAGATTCGGCTACGGCCGATAACCGCCGAAGACGAAGCAGGCTGGAACGAAACCAGACAGCGCAATGCGGAGTGGCTTGCGCCTTGGGATTCCAACGATCCGATGCATGGTCCGGGCCTGACGTTCAACACGTGGATTCAGCGGCAGCGTGCTGACGAGGCCTGCGGAGCCGGGGCATTCTTCGTTATCGAATATCAAATGGCCATTATCGGACAGGTTTCGATAGGTGCGATTTGCTACGGTTCGATGCGTAGCGGAAATATCGGCTACTGGGTCGATCAAGGTCACATTGGTCATGGCGTGGCGCCGCTGGCCGTGGCGATGCTTGCGGATTGGGCGATGCTCGATTCCGCCGGTCCGAGACTGCATCGTCTGGAGGTTTCCATGCTGCCGGAAAACCAGCGTTCCCGCCGTGTCGCGCAAAAACTGGATGCTCACCATGAGGGCATTCGGTTGAAGAGCATGTTCATCAACAATCAGTGGCACGATCACGATGTCTATAGCCTGCTGGCTGAGGACGCCCCGCAAGGTTTTGTGCGTCGTTTGCTTGCATGACACGCCCGAATTACATGCGTGTAAAAAGTCACTAACACTCTCTATTCTTGGACATATGGATTATACGTGGGTGAGCAGCATTGTTGTGCTGGTCATTCTCGCTATTTTGATACTTGGCTGGCTGCCGCGGTGTACGGCGGATAGCATGAACAGGGTGGTCGAGCACCGCGAGGACAAGTATTCGCCGTCGTTGCATCTGGTTGATGAACGCAGCGGTACCAGGTTCTGCGATACCCGGCAACCTTTGTCAGGGGGTTCTCATGCATTCGGTTCAGGCAAATGCCATAGAGGGGTCATCGGCTGCGCCGATTGCAGATTCTACAAAAGCCGCCAAAGAGCGTGCAAAGGTCGCTCGTGTCCGTCAGTTGCGTCGTGAAGCAGCTCGTCGTCGCGCCATCATTGCTGCAACGTTGTTGGTCATTACCCTTGTTGTTTTGGGCATTTCGTTCCCTCTGAACTTCAGCCCGCTGTTTGCCTTGATTCCCGCCGTTTTGCTGGCAGTGGTCGTGGCCTTTGGCGTGCGCACGGCCAATCATGCACGTGCTTGGGAGCGTAATCTGAAAGCCAAACGCGAAGCCGAAGCTAGAACCCGAGCCCAGGCTCGGCGCTCGGCTCGCCAAGATAGTCCTCAGTCTGTCAAACAAAGCGACGTGACTGATCAAGATACCGCCAAGGCACCTGTCTCCGAAGATGAGCAGCCAACCGGCATGATGGCCGAGCAGGAGATTCAGCAGGCTCTGCGTGAGACCAAGGCCGAAAAGGAACGTGCCGAAAAGCGTCGTGCCAAGCATCAGTCGGCACAGGGCCGCAAGGGTGCCGAAGAGAAGATTGCTGCGCAAGCTAGTGTTGATGTAGACAGCAGCTCCGAGAAAGCGGAAGGTGCATCGACTGCGCGTGCCAGGGCCGATGCCCAGAAAGCCGATAAGGCATCGTCGTCCGCTAAGCAGCGTCAGCGTCGTCCTGAAGACAAGGATGCCGAAAAGTCCGTGAAGCGGACAGCGCAGGTTTCCAGCAAGCATACTGATGCGCATCGTACTGATGATGCTGTTTCTAAAGCACAAAAAGCTCAGCAGGCGCAGGCAAATGAGCCTACTGATGCCACGCATGAGCTAGAGCAGGTGCATCCCGCGCCGGCTCTTGATGTCGTTGATTTGGCATCGAACCAGGATCTCATTTCGTTCTCTCTGGGTGCGCCGCGCAACGGCGTCGAGGTCAAGAGCGAGGAGCCGAAGAGCTTGGAAATCAAGTCTACGCGGCAGGTAGCCGAAGCCAAGGCAACCACAAAGTCGGACGCCGAAAGCACTTCTGCTCATTCGGATTCGACGTCATCGGTTGCAGAGAAAACCGAGAGCGACAGCAAGAAGGTCGAAGCGAAGACGGCGAAGTCTTCCTCGTCTTCACGTTCTCATCGTACGGATGCCGCCGACTCTTCCCTGAATAAGAAATCTGTCAAGAAGAGTCGCAGGCGTGCCAAGGCTGCTGCCAAGAAAAGCAGCCCGGTGAACGATAAGTCGCGTGCGTACGCCAGCGATCCCGAGAAGTTCCATGCTTCCGAGCTTTCCGCTGATGCCGAGGCTCCGGCGGTCTCATCCGATTCTTTGGGCACTGGACTTGAGAAGATTCTTGAGCGTCGCCACGTCTGAGTGTTACATTTAGATTCTTTTCGTTGTTGGAGTTCCACGCATACGTTGGAACTCCAACTGTTTTTTATTGAAATGTGAAGGTTTCACTCAGAGCGTTAGCACTCGGGTTGGCAGAGTGCTAATTTTCGCGCTACGATAGACAGGTAAGCGCAAAGGGACGGTGCCGAAAGTGATCGTCAGCCTCTGAAAGCGGTGTCCTCGCGCGAGGAAATGAAACTCTCATAAAGAAAGAGGAGGTCCACAGTGTCGATCTCACTTACACCGTTGGAAGACAAGATTATTGTCAAGCAAGCCGAAGCGGAGACGCAGACGTCATCCGGCCTTTACATCCCGGACAACGCCAAGGAAAAGCCGCAGCAGGGCGAGATTCTGGCCGTCGGCCCGGGTCGTCGCGACGATAACGGCAACCGCATCCCGATGGATGTCAAGGTCGGGGACAAGGTGCTGTATTCCAAGTATGGCGGCACTGAGGTGCACTATCAGGGTGAGGATTACCTCATCGTCGGTGCTCGCGACGTGCTCGCGATTCTGAACTGATAGCGTCATTTTCGCAAGTTTGTAACGATGCGTCCCAGCCATGCAGATGGTGGTTGGGACGCATTTTTATTTGTTTTCTCGAATCTTTAAGCGGTTTGGTTTGATTTGTGTAATCATGCTTTATTGTTTATTGCGTCCGATCGCGTGATTTTAGAATTTTAAGGAATCGTCTTCCCTCTCTTTTGCAGCAAAGCGTATTTTGAAATCTGTCTTGAACTTGAATCGCAAATGTGCAATATTTCTTGTCGCGGCTTACAATGCGATTATGACTTTCAAACATCGTGCCATAGTTGATACCATCCCCGCTTACAAGCAGGGTAAGCCGGCCCCCGCAGTCGCGGGCCAGAAGTCCTTCAAGATCTCCAGCAATGAGAATCCGTACCCACCGCTGCCAAGCGTTCAGAAGGCCATCGAAGACCACGCGCTCGACCGCATCAACCGTTACCCAGACATGGGCGGTTGGCAGGTCGTCGAACGCCTCGCCAAGGATTACGAAGTCGGCCAGGACGAGATCGTCCTCGGCTGTGGCTCCACTGAGGTCATTACCCAGCTCACCAACCTTTTGGCAGGCCCGGGTGACGAGGTGATTTACCCGTGGCGCAGCTTCGAGGCGTATCCAATCATCGTTTCCGGCGCTGGTGCGACCAGTGTCCAGATTCCCAACCGTCCCGACGGCGGTCACGACATCGACGCGATGATTGCTGCGATCAACGACAAGACCCGTATGATCATCGTCAACAACCCGAACAATCCGACCTCTTCGTCGGTGAGCGACAAGGATGCCCGCCGCCTGATGGAGGCCGTTCCCAGCGATGTCATCGTGCTGTTCGACGAGGCTTACATCCACTTCAACACCGCCCCTGACACCAGCGTCGGTATGAAGCTCTATCGCGAGTATCCGAACATCGTCGTGGCCCACACCTTCTCCAAGGCTTATGGTCTGGCCGGTCTGCGTATTGGCTATGGCATCGCCCAGCCTGATGTCATCACCGGCATGCGCAAGATGTCACTGCCTTTCGGCGTCACCCAATCCGCCCAGATCGCCGCACTTGCTTCGCTCGATGCCAAGGACGAACTGATGGAGCGTGTACAGGCGCTGATTGGCGAACGTGGTCGTGTGGTGAGCGCGCTGCGTGAACAGGGCTGGGATTTCCCGGAGCCGTACGCGAACTTCTTCTGGCTTCCGCTTGGTGATAAAACCTCCGAAGCCGCAGCCCGTTTCACGGCCGCCGGCCTTTCCACCCGCGTCTTCGAAGGCGAGGGCATCCGCATCTCCATCGGCGAGACCGAAGCCAACGACAAAGTCATCGAGGTTTGCAAGTCCCTGAAAGACGACGGCATCGCCTGAGTTATCGTTGACGGTAATCGCTGAAAGCGGCCATTGCGCATTTCGCCAATGGCCGCTTTGCGATTGTGATGGATTTGACTGATGAGTTTGTTTTTTTAGTTTATATTTATACGCAAAAGCCAATGATTTGGCGGAATTTGAGCCTTGATGTCGCTTGAGAGCACCAGTTTTGTTACGCTGTTTTCGACACACTAGGCGTGTCGTGGCTTGCATCCGTCTGCAGTCCGTGCCATTATAGTCAAGTTGCCTGCTTCAAGGTGGTTAAAACTGAGAAGTGAGTAATTGGCGGATTTCCCAAGCGGTCAAAGGGAGCTGACTGTAAATCAGCCGCTGATAGCTTCAGTGGTTCGAATCCACTATCCGCCACGCCTCGATAGCTCAGTGGTAGAGCACTTCCTTGGTAAGGAAGAGGTCGTGAGTCCGATTCTCACCCGAGGCTCTTTGGCGGGATAGCTCAGCTGGCTAGAGCGTACGACTCATAATCGTAAGGTCAAGAGTTCGAGTCTCTTTCCCGCTACAAACTTCCGACATACGTCGGCAAGGAACAACACGCAGAAGGTGAACCAATGGCAAGCAAAAGCGCCGCAGTCCGTCCGGGCATCACGCTGGCATGCACGGAGTGCAAGGAGCGTAACTACATTACGACGAAGAATCGTCGTAACACTCCGGATCGTCTTGAGTTGAAGAAGTTCTGCCCTCGTTGCGGCAAGGAAACTGTGCATCGCGAGACTCGTTGAGTTTTAGCGGATTTGAAGCCTGACTGCGGTCGGGCTTTTTCGTATTTAATCCCGAATATTTTCAATTTGATATTAGAAAATGTCGGTAGCAAACACGATGAAAAATGATGAAAGGACAGGCGACGACAGCATGACAGGGCAAACGGATTCGTCACAACCTACGACACCGACATTGGCACAACTGACGACCGTTGGCGTCGGCGGGGCTGTCGATCGATTCGTCGAGGCGCAAAGCGAAGAGGAATTCATTGCGGCCGTTCGTGGTGCCGATGCCGAAGGACTGCCGCTGTTGGTGATTGGCGGCGGGTCGAATCTATTGGCTGATGATGAACCGTTCCACGGTGTCGTGGTGCGTGATGCCCGTCGAGGTATTTCGGTGTTGGACGATGATGCCCATGCCGGTGTTGATGCCGGTGCAGTTTCCATTGTGGCGCAGGCGGGTGTGAACTGGGACGATTTCGTCGCGTTTTGTGTTGATTCCGGTTTTTCGGGTGTTGAAGGGCTTTCCGGAGTGCCTGGAACCGTAGGAGCTTCAGTGGTGCAGAACATCGGTGCCTATGGCCAGGAAGTCGCTTCGTCGGTGTCTTCGGTCCGGGTTTTCGACCGCGAAAGCAAGAGAGTAAGCCAGCTTGATCGCAATGATATGCATTTCGGATACCGTAGTTCGGCCTTGAAATCAAGTATGTATACAGCTCCAGCGACTCCGGCCGACAGCTATTTCCCGACGCCGCGCTATGTGGTGCTTTCGGTCACCTTTACGTTGCAGCGTAACGAGACCAATGAGGTTGCGTTCGGTCAGCTGGCCAAGGCTCTCGGCGTCGAGATGGGGGAGCGGATGCCGATTGCCGATATCCGTCAGGCTGTGCTCAAAGTTCGTGCCGCCAAGGGCATGTTGGAAGACATGAGTCGATACTTGTCGCCTTGGATGCGTGGTTGCAAGAATTTCCATATTGTCACCGATGTGTTGTCGGCGGGCAAACTGGCCAGTCACGATCGCTTCACCAACGTGAGTGGTGAAGCCGGGTTCCATCAGGATTTTGACCGTCACAGTTGCGGCAGCTTCTTTATGAACCCGATATTGGACGCCGCTCAAGCGGCAGCACTTCCGGAAGATGCCCCGCGGTTCGATGCGGTTTTGCCCGATGGGCAACCGGGCATCAAGACCTCGGCCGCATGGCTGATCGACCACGCCGGTTTCCATAAAAGCTATCAGTTGCATGATGGCGCCTCTGCTGGCCTTTCGACCTTGCATACGCTTGCCTTGACCAACCGAGGTGGTGCCAAAGCGAGCGATATCGCCGAATTGGCACGCGTCATCCAAGATGGTGTGGAAGCAAAATTCGGCGTTCGTCTGGTTCCTGAGCCTGTGGTCGTTGGCATGGATTTGCGATGAGATGAGATTTCGGAATCTCATGTGTTAAATGTGTTAAAACGATACCTCCTCTTTACGAGGTGTTTTATCAATAATGGTAGTCACGTTTTGGCGACTATCGCTTTATAAGCTCTAACCATCGATATTCGATAGATATTGAGTTTCCGTCGAATAAATTGTCCGCTATATGAGTCGGACACTACCATCGTCATGCCATATTTCTATTCTTTCGATAGGTCTTTTTACCAGGCCACGAGAATGAGAAGGGTTAACTTCCAATGGATCTGTTTAGAACAAAATCGGTAGAGCAGACGCTTGCCGAAACCGCCACCGGCGACCGTAAGCTGGTGCGTAATCTGGGGGCTTGGGACCTTGCCGTCATGGGCGTGGCCGTCGCCGTTGGTGCAGGCATTTTCTCCGTGGGTGCACAGGCCATCGCCTTCCACGCTGGCCCTTCCGCTATCATCAGCTTCCTGATCGCCGGCATCATCTGCGCGGCGGCCGTGATGTGCTATGCGGAGTTTGCGTCGATGATTCCCGCAGCCGGTTCTGCCTACACGTTCACCTACACCACGGTCGGCGAACTGATGGCTTGGATTATCGGCTGGGACCTCATTCTTGAGATGCTCATGGCCAGCTCGGTGATCGCCAAGTACTGGAGCGTCTACCTCAACGATTTCCTGCACCTGATGGGCTTCAATTCCAGCACTGAAATCAATTTCGGCTGGTTCACCTTTGATTGGGCCCCGCTGATTGTTGTCGCGTTCTTCACCGTCCTTCTGGTGTTCGGCACCAAGATTGGCGCCCGTGTTGACGGTGCGTTCACGATTTTGAAGATTGGCATCGTCGTTTTCGTGGTCATCGTTGGCTTCTTCTACATCAAGCCGTCCAACTACACTCCGTTCGTCCCGCCGTCGCAGCCGGCTAGTTCCGTGCCGGGCGCCGCATCCAACGGCATCATGACCCAGCCGCTGTTCCAATGGATCATCGGCCAGCAGCCCACCATTTACGGTGTTTCCGGCATCATTTCCGGTGCGGCTCTCGTCTTCTTCGCGTTCATCGGCTTCGATGCGGTCGCCACCGTCAGTGAGGAGACCAAGAACCCCGCCCGCAACGTGCCGCTCGGCCTTGGTCTCGGCATGGTGCTCGTCATCATCATGTATGTCCTCGTCACCGTTGTTACCACCGGCATGGTCTCTTATAAGGACCTCGCCAAAGCCAAGAACCCGTCGTTGGCCACAGGCTTCGAGTTGGTCGGTGCCACCTGGGCCGCCAAGATTATTTCCTTTGCCATCGTGCTCGGCCTGACCACCGTGGTCATGGTCATGTTGCTGTCGCTGACCCGCGTGGTCTTCGCGATGAGCCGTGACGGCCTGCTGCCGCGTGGCCTTTCCAAGGTTGGCAAGCACGGCACGCCAGCCAAGCTGCAGGTCGGTGCCAGCGTCGTGGTGGCCTTCGTCGCCTCTTGCTTCAACATCAACGTTCTTTCCGACATGATCAACATCGGCACGCTCTCGGCGTTCACTTTGGTCGCGATTTCCATCCCGATCATGCGCAAGAAGCGTCCCGACCTGCACCGCTCGTTCAAGATTCCGGGCAATCCATGGATTCCGATTCTCATCGCCGTTGCCAACCTTTGGCTGATGCTCAACCTTTCGGTGCTCACCTGGATTCGTTTCGTCGTCTGGCTCCTGATTGGCTTCTGCATCTATTTCTGCTACTCCTACAGGCATTCGCGCCTGGGCACCGGCGAGCTGGATGCCGACCTTAAAAAGGTGAAAGCTCAAAGGGCCAAGGAGGCCGAAACGGCGCAGGCCAAGGCAGAATCCGGCGAATAACCGTCGTTGCGTTCACGTACCCTAAAGAAAGTTCAGGTTGTAAGGAGGCCTCCTCAATGGCTTATGTGATTGCTCAGCCTTGCATTGATGTCAAGGACAAGGCATGTGTGGACGAGTGCCCGGTCGACTGCATTTACGAAGGTGACCGTACGCTCTACATCAATCCCAACGAGTGCGTGGATTGTGGTGCGTGCGAGCCGGTGTGCCCCACCGAGGCGATTTTCTACGAGGATGACGTGCCTGATGAGTGGGCGTGGTACAAAGATGCTGCGGTCACTTATTTCAACGATCTCGGCGATTTGGGCGGTGCCCAGGCTGCTGGCCCGTCCGGCAAGGACGAGGCCCGTATCGCCGCGCTTCCTCCGCAGAATCAGGACTGATTCTTTCGGTTCGTTTTTACTAACCCGCGTGTTTTCATCTGATGAGGTGAAGCACGCGGGTTTGTTTTATCGGAGTGGAGGAGGGATGCGTCTCTTCCTGACGTATTCTTCTTTCTGACACATCAGCTCTTCAAGGGTGGAATGGATGTATCTGGAGCTTATCTTGCATCGTCATGAAAGCCGAAAACAGCAATAGTACAGATATCATTTGGCTTATCGAATGTCATTTGGCATTGTTGCCGGTATCATCGCAATTAGGTATTTTCCTTCAGATAGATTGATGTGAAAGGCGGCGGCAGATGGGTTTTTACAGGTTTGATTCTCCCTATGATTGGGATCGTGTTGTGCCTTTTAAGGAAACGGCGAAGAAGGCTCCTGGTGGCATGATCGACCTCTCCGTCGGCTCCCCGGTTGACCCTGTGCCGGCCAAAGTTCAACGTGCGCTTGCCGATTCCGCAAATTTGCCGAATGCTTACGGCTATCCGACCGTTGCCGGTACCAAGGATTTGCGTAAGGCTGTGCCGGAGTGGTTCCGTGCCAATCGCGGAGTCGATTTTGAAGCGATCGGTGCCGACTTCGTGCCCACGGTGGGTTCCAAAGAGGCTGTGGCCTTGATGGCCTCGCTGCTGCATTTCGGTCCCGGCGATGTCATTGTGCAGCCTGCGGTGTCTTATCCCACGTATGATATCGGCACCCAATTGGCCGGTGCCAAAACTTACAAGGCTGCCGACATTGCCGATGTGGATTCGTGGCGCTCCATTCCGGGCGTCAAGGCTGTTTGGGTCAATTCCCCAAGCAATCCTACCGGCGAGGTGCTTTCGGCCCCGCAGATGCGCGGCATCGTCGCCGCGGCTCGCGAAATCGGTGCCGTGGTCCTTTCCGACGAATGTTACGGCCTCTTGACATGGACTGATAACGACGACGCTGAGCCAAGTCCGGCGCCTTGCATGCTGCAGCCCGATGTCTGCGACGGCAGTGCCAAGGGCATTCTCGTGCTCTATTCGCTGAGCAAGCAGTCCAACATGGCCGGCTACCGCACCGCGCTTATCGCCGGTGATTCCGAACTTCTTCGACCGATGACCGTCTACCGCAAGCAAATTGGCGAAATCATTCCCGGCCCGATTCAGGCCGCAATGGCTGAGGCGTTGCGAGATTCTGATGCCGTCAGCACCCAGCATGCCCGCTATGCCAGTCGTCTGCACCAACTGGTTGACGCTCTGTGTGCTTATGGCTATGACGCGCATATGCCACAAGGTGCGCTCTACGTGTGGGTTCGTACCAAGAGCGGCGATTGCTGGCAAGACATGGGCGATTTAGCCCGTCTAGGCATCATCGCCAGTCCGGGCGAATTCTACGGCGCTCCCGCCTATCTGCGTTTCTCCGCTACCGCCACAGACGCGTCCATAGCCGAGGTCGTCGCTCGTCTGCGTAGCTGAAAGCTTGAAAGCCGTGCGACTCAGGGCTTAGGCTTGCTGTTGTTGGCGACTTGCTTGGCTTTCCAGTCGCCATGTTCCAGTCCCAGGCTGGCTGCGCCCGTTCCGTAACGCTCTCTGACGGCATCAAGCACGGTCTCGGCGTTGCGGATGCGTTTTTCGTTATTGTTGCGCTTGGTGCTGTTCGTGTTGTCGCTATTGCTGCCGCCGTTGTTGCTGTTTGTGGCGGAGTTGTTGCGCTCGTTGTTTTGCGACTCGCTGTGACCATTAAATGTATGGTCAGCGTTGCTGCCGTGTGCCTGATCATTGCTGTCGCTAGCGTTATCGCCCAGCAAATCCTCAATCGTCAGCTGCACTGGGGTTTCGTTCTTATTGCTCAGCGAGCTGGCGCTGACGCCGGCAAGCCGAATCTCGCGTGGCAGGGGAGTGTTGTCATCGGCATCTGCCGGCATTTTGAGCATGGCTTTCAAAAGTGCCACGGATTCGGGGTACATCGCCGCAGCAGTGTCAATGGGCCGTTCGAGCGTATGCGCCTTGGTGGAGTAGCTCATGTCGGCGAACCGTAGTTTCACCGTCACCGTTCGCGCCACCAAATCTTTCTGTCGCAAGGCGTGCGTCACTTCGTTGCTGCAATGGTGCAACAGCTCGCGAACCTCTTCGAAATTACGTGTGTCCTGCTCGAAGGTGATTTCCGCGCCGATGGACTTTTCCGGCGCATGAGTGACGATGGGTCGTTCATCCTCCCCGCGGGCGGCAAGATAGAGATTGTGCGCGGTTATTTTCGAACGCGTCGCCTGCAGCAAAGCCGTTTCGTCCATCTTGGCCAGGTCGGCCACGGTTTTGACGCCCCATTCGTTGAGCCGTTTCTCGAGCGAAGGTCCGATGCCAGGAATGCCACGCAATGGCATCATCTGGACGAATTGCGCATGCTGTGCCTTCGGAATGAGCAGCATCCCGTCCGGTTTCGCATTGGTCGAGGCCATCTTCGCCACGAGTTTGTTTGCCGCGATGCCCACCGAGCAAGTGATGCCGAAGCGTTGTGCCACCTGTGCCCGAATCCACGCGCCGATGACGCTCGGTGACTTCCAACGCAGCAGAGCGCCAGAAACGTCCATATAGCCTTCATCGACGGAAACCTGCTCGATCTGATCGGTGACTTGCCGGAACACTTCGTCGAAAATGCGTTTTGACATCATCCGGTAATAGGCCATGTCGACCCGCACATACGCACCGCCAGGGCAAAGCTGTTGCGCCCGTACCATCGGCATCGCCGAATTCACGCCGTATTTGCGTGCCTCGTAATTCGCTGCCGATACCACGCTTCGTGGCCCGGGCCAACCGATGATGACCGGACGGCCGCGAAGCTCGGGATGCCGAGCGATTTCCAGTGAGGCGTAGAAGGCATCCATGTCGATGTGCAGCACCGTGCAGCCGGTCTCGTCGTGACCCCAGTCGCGTTTCGCGGCGGCGTTCCTTGGTGCTGTACTCATGCCCCCATTGTAGGTGCGAGCCATGTCGTTCACTGTGCGTGTGAAGCCGCCGATGGCTCCGAAAATCCAGAGTGCCGCAATGGAAACGCATGCCGTATCATGTTTCAAAAGACACCCTTCAAATATTGGTCAGTATGGTGTAATTTAAGTGATTATGCCGTCGTCTTCATCGTCTTCTTCTCAGCAACACCGCGAATCCCGTACTTCCGTAGACGCTCGCTCGTCCGGTTCGCGACTGGATGCCGTATTCAACCGCATTCCGGTGGTGCTTATCATCATGGGCGAGGGCCTGATGATCTATCTGGCCACGTCGGTCGCCAAATTGGCGTTCACCCAGCTCGACCCGTTGCTTGCCGCCTGGTATCGCGTCGGTTTCGTCGCGGTGCTGATGATGGCTTGGCGTCGCCCGTTCTCGAAGGCGAAACGTGCTGGCTTGCCGCGCACTTCGCGCGATTGGTGGATTGTCGCGCTCGCAGGCATATCGGTAATGCTGATGAACACGCTGTTCTATTTGGGCATGAGCAACATGGACATGGGCATCGCCGTTTCCATTGAATTCGTCGGTCCTCTTGGTGTTGCCGTGATTACCGGCCACAGTTGGCGTGAACGTGTCGGTATCGTGCTCGCTGCCGCGGGAGTGGTCCTGCTTGCCGGCGTGTCGTTTGCAAATCCGACTAAATATCCGCATTTTCTACTTGGGCTGATTGCCATCCTCATCGACGGCGTGATGTGGGGTTGCTACATCGTCTTCGGCCGTATGGTCGCGCAGCGTTCGAATCCGCTCGATTCCCTGACACTCAGCATGTTCATCGGCTGGTTGGTTCAGTCGGTTTTCCTTGCCGTCCCGGCGATTAAAGGCGTCATCAGCCCCAAACCGAGTGCGACATGGGCTCGAGGCCAATTCGGTGCGCTGAAATTGCTGGGCGTGATGCTGGTGGTCGCCGTATTTGCCTCGTTCCTCCCTTACATCATCGATCAGGTCATCATGCGCCGTGTCAGTTCCGCCCGCTATTCCGTCATTCAGGCGATTAACCCGGTGATGGCGCTTTTGGTGGGTCTCATCATCGGCGAGATCCCGACTTTGGGCGATTTGGCAGGTGTCGCATTGGTCATCGTTGCCGTGGTGATTACGTTCTCTGGTCATCGTCAACTTGACCCGGAAACAATGTAGAAAGCGGGAATGCTGCGTCCATCACCGGTCATATTCATCGCCCCGTCGTGTAGGGCAGCAATTCGGCCAACGGAGACACGGGTAAAAATTCGGAGTGGCGCGAGTCGCCGGATGCTGTTATAGTATTCAAATGTTGCGCTCGCGTATGCGTGTGCAGCTCGGAGCTGTGCCTGAGTGGCCGATAGGGGCACCCTGCTAAGGTGTTAACTGCGCAAGCGGTTCGAGAGTTCGAATCTCTCCGGCTCCGCGAATAGGGCTTCCGAGGTTTTCCTTGGAAGCCTTTTTTCATGCGGTTTTCCTTGCAATTGCAAGGTTTTTCGGACTTTCTGTGACATACGGCGTTGTTGTCAGCATGACCCATAAATGGTCAGGAATACAGATAGTTATGGTACGTTTTATGGTACGCACCCTGACCGGAAGGGTCGGTGCGGTATGCCGAGGAGAAAAGCAATGCGTTCGGAGTTCGGAAATATCAGGACACGCAAGAACCGGCGTGGCGAAGCGGTGTCGCTATCGGCGCGGTACAAGAACCCGTTGTCGGGTGCCGAGATAACCAAGCGTTTCCCGTTGGGGGCGAAGGCCATGGCTCAGGCTTGGCTCGATGCCGAGGAGAAATACCGAGATGAATGTTTCCGAGACCATATCCAGTGGTTGACTCCGAAAGAGCGGGAAGTAACGGAATCGAGAAACGAGGTCATCTTTTCCGATTATGCGGACGATTTTCTACAACATTATCGTGCGTCTGATGGTTCCAAGCTTGTAGAGTCTTCCATGCGTAAGAAACGCGAATCGGTCGACCATTTGGACAGGTTTTTCGGTGAGATGCAGGTAGAGGCAATCAGTGAGGAAGATGTTAACCGTTGGTACGATGGCTTTGATGAAGGTGTGCATGCCCAGCGTCGTGCGTATCAGACATTGAAGGCCATTTTCAGAAAGGCGGTCAGCGAGGGCATCGTTAAGAAATCGCCCTGCATACGTCCGAACCCGAAGTTGCCCAAATCCGAGCAATCCATGATTCCCGAGGCTACTCAGGATGAACTGAGAGCAATGTATGAGGCTATGCCGGAATATTCGCGTATCGCAATATATCTGGGAGCGGTGTTCGGCTTGCGTATCTCGGAGGTTTGTGCGTTGCAGCGCAGGGACTTGGATTTCAAGCATGGCGTGCTGCATGTGCGTCATTCGCTTGCCCGTGGCGAGGGTGATGTGGGCGAATTGAGGCTGAAGGCGACCAAGACAGAGAGCAGCAACGCTGACCTGCCTATACCTGACGCTTTCGTACCCATGCTAAAGGCGCATTTGAAGAGCTATTGCGACAAGGGTGCAGAGGCTATGGTCATCCGTCCCCAGCGCGGGGATATTCTTGCTCCAATATCGTTGCGAGAACAGTTTGACAAGGCAAAGGAAGCTGCTGGTCGCCCCGATTTGCATTTCCATACGCTTCGAGCCACGGCAATCACTGCTGCGTCACGTATTGGTACGCCCAAAGAAGCCCAGCTCTATGGACGTCATGCTGACGCCAAAGTGAGCCTGCAACTCTATCAGCGTGCCAACGATAAGGGTGAGAGACGGGTCGCCGATAAGGTCTTTGATTCGCTGGTTGCTCCAGAGCGCACGCCTGAATTGGTGATGGCGGAACTCGAACAGGCCGAGAAAAGGCTGCGTGATGCCGAGGCAGATGTCACAAAGCTGAAAACCGAACTGGCGGGCTTGGAGTGATGGTTTGCTCATGAAAGGAAATCAAGCGATTCCAACAGCCCCTCGATGTATTCATCTTGTTCGTAGTGGGATGCGTCTTTAGACTTGCCGGGATGGCCATGGTCTTTGAGAAAACGAGTCAATGCTCTCACATCGAAATCGTCGTCATATAATTCGTCGGGTAGGTGTCCAAATTGCGTATTTGAGTTCCTTCTGAATTTCTTTTTGCTTTTGAGCGTGGCCCTTTCCTTCTTGCCCCATGCTCTGATGGTGCTTTCCGGAATGCCGGTGACCTTGTGTATGGATTTCACAGGGACTCCGATGACATAGCAAAGGAACCACAAAGTGACCCCCAGCTCATCCCTTGCCTGTTCCTTGAGTATGAACAGTTCATGTGCCGCCATGAGCAGTTGGATGCTTTGATAGCTGTTCTCATTGAATCCTGTTGCAGGTTTTTGGTCGGGTCATATTCGTAGACGTTGCAGTACATCAGGTCGAGAGGGTATGACTTGCTCGGCGGTTTCTTGCCCATGTCCAATAGAAGTTTTTTACCGGCTTTTTTGAGCTTCTTGTCTTGGTCCTTACCGGTTTTCCAGCCTATCGTCTTTCCGTTCTCGTCGTACTCGTAGCTCGCGAAAAGTTCCCGAATATATGCCCTATTCCGGTAGAATCTGTCGGCCTCTTTTTTGGATGTACGTTTTCCTTTTTTGCGCGGTTTTGCGCCATCGTCTTCAGTCTCTGACTCGTTTCCGTCAAACAGTTCGTTGCGGATTTCGTTGTTCAATATAGAATCAGTGTCCGGGAAACGCGGGCGTTGCGGATATTGAGGCTCACGGCCGTGGTCCCAACTGTTTTTGTAAGAGACATCGAAGTCATTGCACAATTTCAGCAGCAGGTTCCTCAGTACCGTTTCATTCGGCTCAACGCCGTATCTGCTGACCCCGACCCCGGATTCCAGGCTTTCCAAGAGCTGTTCTTCCATGATTATATGTTTCCGTAGTCGGACTATGAGCATGGCCACATACAAATGGACATCATCCAGAGGCCAGCCCCGTTCGTTTTCATGGTCTTCTTCCGTTTTCATTTTCTCTCCCAGCAAAATTGATGATATGGTTCTCATTTTATCATCGCTGGTTTATGGCGGAATTCCGGGCTTTTCGTTAAATGGGGGCACCATTTATGCGCCCCAAATATCAAAATCTCGGGTGCACGCTTATGCCTGTCAGCCGAAAGGAGGTGAGACATGGAAAAGCGTGAAAGGAACGCGGGACTGTTTGACGGTTACCCGGCCTTGCTGAGCAAGGAAGAAGCATCGAAAGCAATCCGCGTGTCAAAAAGCACTCTAAGCAGGCTTATCGCCACAGGCAAAGTGGAGGCGGTGAAACCTACCAAGCGCAGAACGTTGGTAACTCGAACCAGCCTCGAACGTTTTGTGCGTAAATTTCAACAATTACAAGAAATAAATGACGGTTACGAAAAATCGGAATGCAGATGGAAAGGAGCTAGCAATGCAAGTAAACGGAACCGATTTGACAGCCAAAAACAAGAACCAAAACAAAGAAAAGGAAATGAAAATGGTAACGGAAACGAATATCAAGAAGTCAGTCGCATTGACTGGGGTTATGGCCGAAGGAATCTCAAAGGCCAACAGACCCTATAAATATGTGCAATTGAAAACGGAGGAGACCGGCGAAGATGTCGCCCGACTTTACTTATCTCCATTATCTATGAAGGCCTTAGGGCTGGATGGCGGGGCAACCGTCCGATTCACTGGGGTGAAGGAGAATGCTGTTTCACGTGAAGGCAAGCCCTACACGTATCTGAGTGTGCGGTATGGAAACCAAGAAATAAAGAGGCTCTTTTTGGAGACACTTGATTATGTGGGTCTGGGTCTCGCTTCGATTGAGGAGGATGCACGATGAACAACTTTCCAGATTGGCTTGAAAACCTGATTACGATTTATTGGAGGCATTTTCTCTATCTCCTGATATGCGCAGGCATCGAAATTTTCCTGCTGTGGAGAGGGGTGAAATCGCTGCCATGGAGACCGGTTCTGTTCTTTGCGGCGACGGCTTGGTTCTGCATAGCAATATACCTGCCGCTACATGTGACATGGCTGCATGACAAGTTGCTGAAGGACAACAAGAAGAACAACGTTGGAAGTGAAAACAATGTCCAAAACGACCCCAACTCGCAACTTAAACAAAATATAGTGTGGAACTGGAAAAATGGAACGATACCGGAACGTATCGGATTGTCCAAAGAATGTTCCCCTGCCCCTGATGTAAAAGCGAATTTTGAACTGGGATACAGGCAGGCGGAATACAACATCGAGCAGCAGACTGTTCCCGCTCAAAAGATTCTGATGCAGACGAACCTTGACCGCCAAAAGTATCTCGATTCGCATGTCATTCCATACATTCAAGTTGCCGATGGCAAGAGCGAGGACTCGCTGCTGGTTTCTCTGACTGCGGTACCACCGATTACCACCTCGGAAATCAGCGAGGCGTTGGAAACCTATGGTGTCAACGTTTTCGGCTTCGAGTTCGAAGAACCTCGGATATCAGGCCAGAAAGTCTACATCGAGTTACATACGAGTCAACGTGCGGACTGGGCGCAATGACCGGGCAATGGTATTGCCCGATGGATTCGGCACGTGTCACGTTCGGTGTGGATGAATGGAACAGGTCATTGACACATGATTTTGCCAAGACTGCCAGCCACTTGTCCATCACTGGACTGACACGTTCCGGAAAAACCGCCCTTGCCTATGTTCTGCTAGGAAATCTCAGCCAAATGCCACATGTACGTGTGGTCGGTTCTGACCCCAGCTCCCTGCTTCTTGCCCCGTTTAGGCAAAGAGGCGAGAAACAGGTGGCTTTGGGCGGTGATGCCGCCGAGCATGTCAAGGTGCTGGAATGGTGCGTTGGCGTCATGCAAGAGCGTCTCAAATGGCTGCTCGAACATGGCATCGACAAGCTCACGGCCTTCACTCCCGAACGCCCGCTGCTCATCGTGTTCATGGAAGAGGAACTGATGCTTTCCCAAATGGCCAAGGCCCAAGACGCGAGTTCTTCGCCGAAAGGCAAAAACGAGGCTCGAATCAAAGCCTTGCTATTGGAACTGTTGGCGGGTGGAGCAAAGTGCGGGATACGCGTAGTCGTGTCTATGCAGCGCCCGGACGCCGAAATACTCGGTGGCCCGGCACGTAGCCAGATAGCGGCCAGATTCGTCCTCAAAAGCGATGCTGAGGGCATACGGATGGTTTTGCCCGGTCTGGATGAACGGAACAAGGCGTTGCTTGCGGATGCAAGACCCGGTGTCGGTGTCTATAGTGTGCCTGGCAAACCTCCGACCGCATTCAGAGGAAAAGACCTCTCATACCACAAATATGTGGAGGCTGTGCTTGCTCATGGGGTATGAAGCGGCAGCGGGGGCAAAGCGGCGCGAAGCGCCGCGCCGCCCCCTACTACGACTTTATATAGATAGAAGATTGAACAATGAATCGCTGTGGGAACATTGAAGTGGAACCCGCAAAAGTACCCGTTTTGATGTTCCTGCGGCGGTTATCGTTGTCGAGGATATTTTAGAAGAGACCATTAACAATGACGAATACGTATCAGAAACACAGGTTCTTCAGCTTTCTGGCTTATCCGGAGTCGATGCCGAAGGATTGGAAGGAACAATTGGAGCTTTCAGGGGTGAAGGCGCTGGCCATTCTGCATGACCGGGATTTGTCCGATGACCCTGAGAAGCGCAAGGGCGGGGAACTGAAGAAAGCCCATTACCATATCCTCGTGGATTACGGTGCTGCTACGACGATGAGGAAGATGTGCAGCTTCGCTGAGAAAATCGGCGGCACGAAGCATGTCGAGGCTTTGGTTCATCCCGACATGTACGCCAAATATCTTATTCATGATGGCTGGCCTGAGAAATTTCAATACCTGCCGGAAGATGTTCTGGAGTTCGGCGGCGCGAATTATGAAGAGATGTCGAAAAGCTCGGAAGACCGGAAATCCTCGGAAGGAACCGACGTGCTGGACTTGGTTGAGCGTCTTGGCATCAACGGCTATATTCCCTTGCTGAAGGCCGCGCGTGATGAACGCCCCGACCTTGTCGGTTTCATCGTTCACAACACGTACTTCTGCAAGGAAATCCTTATCGACCGTGCCAGACGGCAAAGTATGAATGCCGAGATGCCTGTACCGGCAAACCGGAACAGGAGGCCCGAAGAATCGCATAAGGATACCATTCGAGGCAACAGGGCTACGAACAGTGGGGAGCCGGACTATTCCAAGTACGGGTTGACCCAGATTACCGTGGATGACATTCTTGGGGACGAAAAGGAAAGGTGATAACTCAAAATATACAAAACATACCCCAATTCGGTTTCATGCCGGATTGGGGTATGTTTTTAGTTATTTCTGGAATTGCTTTGTCCTAACGCCTATCGGTTTAGGGTCAGTCTGAAATTCTCTTGAAGTACACGCGGTTTGTTTCGCTGCCTTCCCACCTCTTCAAGGCTTCTTTCAGGCTGTCGCCCTCGCGCAGGCCACTCGCGTTCTGCCCGTCTCCGGACTTCGGACAATATGCGTAGTTCTCGACGTCGAAATTGGATACGAGTCTCACGTTCTTCAGCTCAATGCATGTAGTCGCGCTGAAGGTCTCGAAACACTTCGCAGGTTGAAAATACTGGCCGTTTTTGTTGTTCCATTCGTCCGGATATTTTCCTCCGAGCTTGTTGATGACGCCGACCAAAGCGGGATAGTTGTTGCCGCCTTCGTGACTAATCAGAACAAGCTGCATTCCTTCTTGACAACTGTTTTTGGAAATCGCGTAAGGGGTTTTGAACAGCACTGTTCCCTCATGGGAAGAGGCTGTGTTGAAAAGCTGCCACATGGTTCCAAGAGGCGAGTAAATCACTTCTTTGCCTTCTTCATCTATTCCATCTTGGCTGCCGGCTTTGAAGACGATGGTATCCTGTTCCATTTCCGCTCCTTTGGGTAATCTACTTTGATTCGCAAGACCATTATAGATTCATATGAGCAGATTTATCTAACGGGCTTCAATGCTTGTTTTTCAGACAAAAGTCCTCATCTGGTCATCCGTAAATGTTTGTGAAAATTCCGGCGTCCCATAACCGATATGATTACAATCAAACCAATAGAAATTCCTGACAGACATCGCCACTCCAATCGGACAAAACCACGACACAAAACGGATGACCTTACAACCGATGGCTAAAGCACTAAAAGCTGGTCGCTACAAACAAATATCTTTCATACAGGTCTTCACAACCCAGCGAGTTCAGATAATCAGCATCACCATTACCTACCCCAGTCAAAGCCCTCACAAGCCAAGTCTTGGCTTCATCCTTATTCACTCGTCTGGCAAATACCATGTTGCACATTTTCCTATTGAACTCATTGTTACCGTCGACCCACGCGCTTCGCTCCTTGGCATTAGTAAAAGCATAAATCTTCGTATTGAAAATACCTCCAACATAATCACCGAATCGCAACTGATTGCAGACATTATCAACATCATGCTTAATACCCTCTACTGCATAACAGGTCATAACACGCCTCCAAAGGAAAAATAAAATACAATTACAAACAAAGGAATCAACAATGAGTCATCAAAGGCAAATCAGCATGTATTCGAACGTGTGACATAAGAGAGACCACAGGACATACAGAACTACCTATAAGGCGACATCCACGGTCTAAAGCACCATATTAGAAGGTTCAGAGGCATACCACAAAAAATACAAGATACAATAAAGCCTCCTCATTTCTGAGGAGACTTTATTAATTATTTAATCAACCAACATTAATTGGAACCCAATCATGCTGATTCAAGTCACCTGGAGTAGAAGGTCCAAACACTCCTGAAGCACCGCCGTTGTTGGAAGGAGCTGAGGGAGCTGGAGATGAGTGACTCGGAACATTTGGGGCACTGTAGTGAGGAGCACTCGGAGCCTGAGAATGGCTCGGAGCTGGGGCACTGTAGTGCGGAGCTGAGGAACCATTGCCACGGCTCGGGGCACTGTAACGGTTGCCGCCACCCCGTGAGGAACCACCATTACGGGATGAAGCCGAATACCCACTGGTGGAACCCTGCGAGGAACCACCCTGAGATTGAGCCGCCTGCTGCTGGGATTGAGCGTCCTGAGCGGACTGGTCTGCTGCCTGCTGAGCGGCTGCGTCAGACTGCTGCTTTGCGGCTTGGGAATCGGTTACTGCCTTCTGGGCTGCGTCAAGCTTCGACTTCGCATCGGTGAACTTCTTAACCCAATCGGACGGGGTAGTGGTCTTTATGTGGAGGTCCTTTATAACCTGCTGCGCCTCTTTCGTGCCTTTGTTCTTCAACTCGGAGAACAGCTTGTTCGCACTGTCAATACCCTTCTTCAGGGCGTCACGGGTGCTCGCATCCGCCACCTGACCCTCAGTCGAATTATAAAGGTTCTGAGCATTCGTGATGTCAGCCTTCAAATCGCTCTTCGCCTTGTCAAGCTGCGAACCGGTCACCTTGCCTTCAAGGTCGGAAAGCTTCTTGGTCTCCGTGTTAACCTTTTCCGTGTAGTCCTTCTGAATACCCTTGGCCTTCGTGGTCTCCCACACAAGCATGCCATTAGGCGAAATTGATGGTGTTTCCTCGGTCTTGCTCTTGGACGCCTTCAGCTCGCTTTGCAGGTTGGTGATGGTATTCGCGTCCGCCACCTGCCCCGGCTTCACATCCTTCACGAGCTTCTGCGCCTTGTTATACTCATTGATAAACGATTCAGAGGCCTGTTCGGAATCGTTCACGCTGCCGTTGTACTGGCTGTCGGACGCATAGGCCACACCTGAATAGCCTCCCACGACCACCAAAGCGGCTATCGCGGCAACCAGCGTATAGAACTTTCGGCCGTGCTTCTTTTTCGGCTTGGCTTCTTCAGCGGAGTCTTTGGAAGTCTCAGCGTCTTCCCTCGCTTCGTCTTTTTGGGGATTATCCATCTTCGTTGCTCCCTTACGCTCACCCATGTATTGCACAGTATCATCATACAACGAAAAGACTACATATATGGGCCACATATATGTAGTCAGGCGCTTTGCTGGAATCATGAGCGCGAAAATCTCTGATGACATGACGTGGGAAGAATATTCCCGCAAGATAGGCCTGCAATTGCAGAAAGAGCGGGAACGGCGGAAATGGAGTCAGGAACGTGTTGCCTATGATGCCCACATGTCGAAAGTCCAGTACCAGCGTATCGAGGGCGGTGGTTACCGCAATGACCCCGTATCCAACCCGACCATCAAGTCGCTTATAGCCATTGCCGAAGTGCTTGACCTCAAAATCACGGACTTGCTTGCACAGCCTTGGCCTGATTTGCGAAGTCGATAATTGCGTCGCTGGACGTGTCATAACGTCTTGGGTTATGTCGATAATATGGTACGTAATGTGGTACGCAATCAGGTTGTGCTGATTACAAACGTTGGAAATAAAGGGAAAGCTCTTTGATAGTCGGAATCTCTCCGGCTCCGCTTTTAAGGTTTCCCGGATTTTCCGGGAAACCTTTTTGTTCTCTTCTCAATGTTTTCAACGCTTTAGGAATGCTCGGGCGACCGTGCCGTTTGACGTGTTGCGGCCGTGAATCGGTCATACGCGGCTGAAATAAATCGCGTCAGGTTGCGTTTGAGGTTCCGTTTGAATGCACGAATTGTTGGCGATTGGTTGCAAACTCATAGACCCGTTCCGGACATGGTTATGGCTGCAATCGATGCATGTATGAGGAGTGAGGAACATCCTTGTCCCTTGCTCCTTGGATGCAAGTTTAAATAAGATATGATTTCAATTTCTCTTGCGTCTCAAGCTTTGAAATTTTAAGAGAATATTTTTACGTTGAGTCAATTCAGAATGGCCTGGATATACCTTTCGAGATGGCATGAAGGCTGGCGTGAGGGCAAAAGAACAAAAGCACTATAGCCAGTTCGTCACGAGCTTCGGCAGCAAAACATGAGAATGTTGCATGTATCCGGTCTCAGGATTATAAGATTATTGAGACGTAAAGCGACTATGAAAAAGTTTCAAGGTCGACGCGAGGAGACAAACCAGTGGGCATAGGCAGCGGACAGAACGGTACCATCGAGGGGTTCTCGACGATTACCAACACCGCCGAAACACCCGCTCATGATTCGTTCATCGAGAAAAATCCGAATTCATCGGTGATGCCTGCCATATCGAGACTCTTGATGAAGCGCTTGCGTTCGTGCAATCCATCCGCGATCAGCATCCGAAGGCGCGGCACGTCGCCTTTGCTGCGATTCTCGGCGCTGCGCAAGGAGCGGCCAAGGAGCGGATGAGCGATGACGGCGAGCCGAGCGGCACGGCCGGCAAGCCGATTCTCGACGTGATTCGCATGGGCAAGCTCACCGACTGCGTCATCACCGTCACCCGTTATTTCGGAGGCATTCTTTTGGGCTCCGGCGGTCTTATCCGCGCGTATTCCACAGCTGCATCGATGTCGGTGAAAACGGCCGATATCATCGGAATTGTGCCGATGCAACGCTATAAAGTTGTACTTGAGTATTCGTGGCTCGGCCGTTTCGAACAGCTTTTGGCCAGTGTTGACGGGCAAGAGGAACATCGCGATTTCACGGATCGGGTTGCCGTACGGTTCTCTGTTCCACAAGTAAGAGCCGAGAGATTCGAAGAACAGGTTTGTGAAGCGTTTAATGCTCGTGCACGATTGTCTCGCCTCCAGAACTAGCGCTGTCTTTTGCCCTATTGCGTCTGTCCCTCTCAATCATCGGCTCTCAGCCTCGCGTTAAGCTGAGGTCATGAGCGAAATGGAACAAGACGACACGGAACAGCGTCAGGATGAAGCGTCTCAAAATGCGGAATCCGAGGTATCTACCGAGCAGACTCAATCAGCGCAAACCGCCGATAACGATGATAACGACACTGAGACGAGCGATAATTCCAGCGATGTTAAAGCCTCAGAAGAGAAGGCTGCGGAACAGGATTCTCAACAATCCGGTGACTCAGAGACGGGGAGTCTCAGGGTGCCGATGCCAATTTCGAACCGTTGACGGACACCTATGAGGAGCTGCGTCATTCCGAAGATTCCGCAGAGCTTAGCCATTTCGCCCGTGAGCCATTGCCGCCCAAAGAGAATCAGGCGGCCTTCTCCCGATCCACCGCATTGCTCGAGGCTGTGGCCGGCAATCAGCACACACCGCTGGAGGATCGTATCTTTTTGGCTTCTACCATGCCGTTCCCGAACATCCTCGTCAAGCTTTCCGAAGACGAAAACGACGAAGTGCGCGCCGCCGTGGCGGCCAACCCGGATGACAAGAACTGGTTGGTGGGCAGGCTCACCAAGGACAAGTCAGGCAAGGTGCGTGAGGCCGCGCTGCGCAACCCGCAGACCTCTTGGAAGATGCGTCTTGAGGGTGCGGAAGACGCCGAGACTTCGGCTGATACGCTTGATTTCCTCGCCAAGCTTGGTGTTGAATCCGAGCCCAAAGCCCCTGCCGTTTTGGCAGCGATGGTGCGCCGTGCTGTCGCGCTCAATCCCAGCTGTTCCCAGGCTACGCTGGGCCGGCTCGCCAAGGATGAGGCAAGCGATGTTCAGAATGCTGCGGCCATTCGGCTTGCGCAGTAGTTATCTGCCTGCCACGCACCCTGATTTTGTCGTGTTGCAGTTAGTCAGGGGCTTAAGTACAATGGTGAGTTGTTGTGTTTCCCTAGAGGGGTCCTTCAAAGCGCTTTCCCACTCGCACTAGGACTTTCAGGGAGCCCACGGATAAAGCGGTCGGAAAGGCATCATCGTAAGGTTTTGCCGATTTGGCCGGGAACACAATATAAAGAAAAAGGTACACTCGTGAAAACTTTCACACCGAAGCCAGCTGATCTGACTCACGACTGGTACATCATTGACGCCACCGACGTGGTGCTGGGCAAGCTTGCGACCAGGGCAGCGCTTTTGCTGCGCGGCAAGAACAAGCCGACCTTCGCTCCGAACGCCGATCTGGGCGATCACGTGATCATCATCAACGCCGAAAAGATTGCGTTGACTGGCAAGAAGATGGACAAGGTGCTTTATAAGCACTCCGGTCGTCCCGGCGGCCTTCGTGCCGACAGCTACGCCGATTTGCTCAAGCACAATCCTGAGCGCATCATTCGCGAAGCGGTCAAGGGCATGATGCCGAAGAACCGTCTGTCCAAGGTCGAGCTCGATCGTCTCCACATTTTCGCTGGTCCCGATCACCCGCACACCCCGCAGAAGCCCCAGCCGATTGAGATCGCTGCGGTTTCGCAGCAGGCCAAGTGAACCGAGAGGAGATAACGAATCATGGCTGAAAATACCAATAACTCCGCGGTTCAAGAGACCGAAGAGGAACTTACTTCATTTACCACTGAAACCAACACCGGTGCTGGCACTGGTGCTTCCACGATTGCCCCGGGCTACGGCACGGGTCGCCGTAAGGAAGCCATCGCCCGCGTGCGTTTGGTTCCCGGTTCCGGCAAGTGGACCATCAACGGCCGCACCCTGGAGGAGTTCTTCCCCTCCCGTCTGCAGCAGCGTGAGGTCAACTCCCCGATCGTTCTGCTGAAGCTTGAGAACAAGTTCGATATCATCGTCCTCGTTGAGGGCGGCGGCACCACCGGTCAGGCAGGCGCCATCCGCCTCGGCGTGGCTCGTGCACTGAACGCCATCGATCGCGACGCCAACCGTGCCGCGCTCAAGAAGGCCGGCTTCCTCACTCGCGACGCCCGCGTCGTGGAGCGCAAGAAGGCAGGTCTGCACAAGGCACGTCGTGCACCTCAGTTCTCGAAGCGTTGATTTTTATCGTTTCTCAAACCTCTCGGATCTTTGCGGATTCGGGAGGTTTTTGTATATCAGGGTTCATTCAGGCAAGATTTCGACAAAGAATCTGCTGATGGGATGTTTATGGCCGGTGGTCAAGGTCGACAAGTAGATTCGGTCTTACATCACTTAATAACCTCAAAGGGGCGATTATGAAGTCAATGTCCGATTTCACCACAGATTTTCAGCATTCCGGCATGCCTGCCAAGAATTTGGACGAAACCATCGAGTTCTATACCAAGAAACTCGGTTTTGAGCTCGTAGGCTTGTTCCCGAACGGCAAGAATCGTTGCGCGTTCCTGCGTTATGGCCACCTCACCATCGAGACTTGGGAGGGTGATCCGGTAGCGATGAAGGACGGCGCCATCAACCACTGGGCGTTGGATACCCCAGATATCGAAGCCGCATTCGAAAATGCCAAGGCACTGGGGCTTGAGTTGAAGGACAAGGAGATTCAGTCCATCCCTACCTTCTGGGATAATGGCATCCGCTACTTCAATGTCTACGGTCCGAACCGTGAGACCATCGAGTTCTGCCAGATCGTCTGAGGCTCAAGGGAAAACAAGATCAGATTACCTTCGTTTATTTTCTATATTTCCGTTAGCGCTAACAAAAATCCCTTATATCTCATGGAAAATGTTCACTTTTGTGTACTTGAACAAACTAGAGCCATTTAGCGCACAAAAAGGAAACAAATTTGTGCGTTTACGGTAGATGAACCAAACATAATGTGCACAGTAATACATCAGGCTAAAACAAAACAAGAAACGTAGCGTTCTTCGGTTATATTGTGATGTGACTCACATTACAGAAGTGATGTGTGATACGAACACGATTGCCAGCAGAAAGGGGAGTCATGACTGCACAACCTAAGGGTGCCGGGACTTCACCTGTTACGAAACCTACAACGAAGCAAGTGACGAGCGCAAAGTCTGACGTCAAGCGAGAGGTGGACCAACTGGTCGCCCGTGGAGTCGAGGCGCTGAACCAATTTGAGAAGCTCAATCAGGAGCAGGTCGACCGCATTGTGGCGAAGGCTTCGATTGCGGCGCTCAACAAGCACTTGGTGCTTGCGGATATGGCCGTCAAAGAGACCGGCCGTGGCTTGGTGGAAGACAAGGCCACCAAGAACATCTTCGCTTGTGAGCACGTCACCCACTATTTGGCGGGGCAGAAGACGGTGGGTATCATCCGCTCCGACGACGTGGCGGGCATCGATGAGGTGGCTGAACCGGTCGGTGTGATTGCCGGCGTCACGCCCGTCACCAACCCGACATCCACCGCGATTTTCAAGTCGCTGATAGCACTGAAGACTCGTTGCCCGATCGTCTTCGGTTTCCATCCTTTCGCGCAGAAGTCCTCGGTTGAGGCCGCACGCATCGTACGAGACGCTGCGGTTGCTGCTGGTGCTCCTAAAGACTGCATCCAGTGGATTGAGCATCCTTCCATCGAGGCTACGGACATGTTGATGACCCATCCGGATGTGGCCACGATTCTTGCCACGGGAGGTCCTGGCATGGTCAAGGCCGCTTATTCCTCCGGCAAGCCCGCTCTGGGCGTTGGCGCGGGCAATGCTCCGGCATACGTCGACACCAATGTTGATGTGAAGCGTGTGGCCAACGATCTGGTACTCTCCAAGCACTTCGATTACGGCATGATCTGCGCCACCGAACAAGCCATCATCGCCCACACCGACATCTACGACGCTCTCGCCGACGAACTGAAACGTCGCAAAGCCTACTTTGTCAATGCCGATGAGAAGGCCAAGCTCGAGCAGTACATGTTCGGCTGCACCGCCTATTCCGGCGGCAAACCGAAGCTCAACTCCGTCGTTCCAGGAAAATCCCCGCAGTATATCGCTCACGAGGCTGGCTTTACCGTCCCAGACGATGCCACGATTCTGGTGGCCGAATGCAAAGAGG
Organism: Bifidobacterium sp. ESL0682; assembly: GCF_029392815.1. Classification (GTDB taxonomy): domain Bacteria; phylum Actinomycetota; class Actinomycetes; order Actinomycetales; family Bifidobacteriaceae; genus Bifidobacterium. The sequence continues at coordinate 557,028 of NZ_CP113942.1, forward strand.
TGGGGGAGCGGGAGCCACTCACACTCGAAAAGCTTTGTCCCGTCCATGCCATGCTGCGCTTTGAAACCGAAGAGCAAGGCTTCAAGATGTGCGAAGGCATGCTCAAATTCGGTGCCGGCCACACCGCTGTCATCCACTCCGATGATGAGGATCTCGTGAAGCGTTATGGCCTACGCATGCACGCCTGCCGTATCATCTGGAACCAACCTTCGGCGCTTGGCGGCATTGGTGACATCTACAACGCCATCGCTCCATCCCTGACGCTTGGCTGCGGCTCCTACGGCGGCAATTCCGTCTCTGGCAACGTTCAGGCCGTCAATCTGCTGAACATCAAGCGCATCGCTCGAAGGAACAACAATATGCAATGGTTCAAAGTCCCGCCGAAGACCTATTTCGAGCCCAACGCCATCCGTTACCTGCACGATATGTACAACATCCGCCGTGTGGTCATTGTCTGCGACAAGGTCATGGAACAGCTCGGCATCGTCGACAAGGTCATCGACCAGTTGCGCAGCCGCCCCGAGCCGGTCACGTTCCGCACCATCGATTACATCGAGCCCGAACCGTCCGTCGAAACCGTTGAGCGTGGTGCAGCCATGATGCGCGACGAGTTCCGCCCTGACACGATCATCGCAGTGGGCGGTGGCTCGCCGATGGACGCGGCCAAGATCATGTGGCTGCTCTACGAACACCCGGAGATCTCCTTCGATGATGTGCGCGAGAAGTTCTTCGACATCCGCAAGCGCGCCTTCCGCATCCCGCCGCTCGGAAGCAAAGCCAAGCTGGTCTGCATCCCGACGTCGTCCGGCACTGGCTCTGAAGTCACACCTTTCGCGGTGATTACCGACCACAAGACCGGCTACAAGTACCCGATCACCGACTATGCGCTCACCCCGTCGGTCGCCATAGTCGACCCAGTCCTGGCTCGTACTCAGCCGCCAACGTTGGCCAGCAACACTGGCTTCGATGCGCTCACGCACTGCATGGAGTCTTATGTCTCCGTCTATGCCAACGATTTCACCGACGGTATGGCCTTGCACGCCGCCAAGCTCATTTGGGATAATCTCGAGACCTCGGTTCGTGCCGAACCCGGTGAAGTCAAGCAGGCGGCACAGGAGAAGATGCACAACGCCGCTACAATGGCCGGCATGGCGTTCGGTTCAGCGTTCCTTGGGATGTGCCACGGCATGGCCCACACCATCGGTGCGCTGTGCGACGTGGCCCACGGCCATACCAATGCGATTCTTCTGCCTTATATCATCCGTTACAATGGCTCGATTCCGCAGGAGCCGACCAGCTGGCCGAAGTACAACAAGTACGTTGCCCCTGAGCGTTATCAGGAATTCGCTCGCGTGCTTGGCATCGATCCGGGTAAAACTCCGGAAGAAGGTGTCGAAAACCTTGCGCTTGCGGTTGAGGATTACCGCGACAACAAGCTCGGTATGGATTCCAGCTTCCAACAGTGCGGTGTCGACGAGAACTATTTCTGGAGCATTCTCGACCAGATCGGCATGCGCGCCTATGAGGACCAGTGCACCCCTGCAAACCCGCGTATCCCGCAGATCGAAGATATGAAGGACATCGCCATCGCCGCCTACTACGGTGTCTCGCAAGCTGAGGGGCACGCCCGCCGTCTTGAGCGTGAAGAGACGACCTCCGTTGATGAGACCGAAGTGAAGTAAAACTGATAGTCTAATTGCCTGAAGATCATCATGATTATGCCTGCCGTTGCAAAGCGGCAGGCATAATTGGTATTTGTAGCAATATCTGCATGGTTTATTACAGATGATTGAGAAGTTGCAGCATCATATTATTTTCTAAAATCGAAAATTTTTGATAGTAAAAAACTGCATGAAAGTACTCTGCAAAATCGTTGAAATCCAAGTAATGTCAACGACACGCCCGAATTTTTCTAGTAGCCCCCGAATGCTTTAATAGAACAGTTGCCTGTTTTAGGCTCGCAAATTGTAAGAAAAAGAGCGAGTGCAGTCCGGTGCCGTCCTCTCGAAGGCGCTGTAGTGCTGCACACTGATGTGGTTCGGCCACGGGATTTTCCCGGGGGTCGTGCGCGCCGGTGTCCTTAAAATAGGTTGGTAATGTCAACAATCGCTAGAAAGGGCGGACGGCAATGGCGGGACAGAAAATCCGCATCAGGCTTAAGTCCTATGACCATGAGGTCATCGACCAATCGGCGAAGAAAATCGTCGAGACGGTCACGAACGCGGGTGCCACTGTAGTGGGCCCGGTTCCTCTGCCTACTGAGAAGAACGTCTTTGTGGTAATTCGTTCTCCTCATAAATACAAGGATTCTCGCGAGCAATTCGAGATGCGCACTCATAAGCGCCTCATCGACATCGTGGACCCGACCCCCAAGGCCGTGGATTCATTGATGCATATCGATTTGCCTGCGGATGTCAATATCGAGATCAAGCTGTAAGGAGGGGAGAAGCATGTCGTTGCAGAAAGCAAATCGCTCTGCGCTGCTGGGCCGCAAGCTCGGTATGTCGCAAGTTTGGGACGAACAAGGTTTCTTCGTTCCCGTGACGCTCGTAGATGTGTCCACTAACGTGGTCACCTGCGTCAAGACCGAAGAGAGCGACGGCTACAAGGCCGTTCAGCTCGGCTACGGTCAGATTGATCCTACTAAGGTGACCAAGCCTATGGCTGGTCATTTCGCGAAGGCGGGCGTTACCCCGCGTCGTCATCTGGTCGAGGTCCGTACGGACAACGTCGACGAGTTCAAGCCCGGTCAGGAACTGACCGCTGACTTGTTCGCTGACGGTGCCGTTGTGGATGTCACCGGTACGACCAAGGGCAAGGGCTTCGCTGGAACCATCAAGCGCTGGGGCTTCAAGTCCTATCGCCGTACTCACGGCTCTCACAAGAACGAGCGTCGCCCCGGCTCAGTCGGTGCATGCGCTACGCCGAGCCGTATTCTCAAGGGCAAGCGTATGGCCGGTCGTATGGGCCATGTCACTTCCACCGTGCAGAACCTTGAGGTCGTTTCCTCCGATACGGAGAACGGCATCATCGCCATCAAGGGCGCTCTTCCAGGGCCCAAGGGCGGCATCGTTCTGCTTCGCTCGGCTGTGAAGGGAGCCTGATAAATCATGGCAAAAGTAACACTCAATGTCACCGACGCCAAGGGCAAGTCTGCTGGCACCGTTGAGGCGCCGGTCGAGATCTTCGGCATCTCCAATGAAGAGGTCGAGGCTCACGTTCCGCTGATTCATCAGGTGGTCACCGCTCAGCTCGCCGCTGCTCGCCAGGGCACGCACGCGGTCAAGAACCGTGGAGCTGTTTCCGGTGGCGGCAAGAAGCCGTGGAAGCAGAAGGGCACCGGTCGCGCTCGTCAGGGCTCGATTCGCGCTCCTCAGTGGGTTCACGGTGGTGTCGCTCACGGCCCAGTGCCGCGCGACTACTCCCAGCGTACTCCCAAGAAGATGAAGGCCGGCGCTCTGCGCTATGTGCTTTCCAACCGTGCGAACGCTGGTCGCGTCGCAGTCGTCGACTTTGGCATCAAGGACACTCCGTCCACCAAGGCCGCCGTCGCAGCGCTCACCCCGGTAAGCCAGAACGAGTTCACGACTGTCGTGCTTTCGCGTGACAACCTCAACGAGTGGCTTTCCGTTCGCAACATCCCGACGGTGCATGTGCTCTTCGCAGATCAGCTCAACACCTACGATGTGGTTACCGCTCAGTATGTCGTCTTCAGCAAGGAAGGCTTCGATGCCTTCGTCGCTGCCAAGACTGAGCCCAAGGAGGCCTGAACGATATGGTAGCTATTCACAATCCCGCCCACGATGTCATCATCAAGCCGGTAGTCTCTGAAAAGAGCTATGCCGCCGGTGACCGTGGTCAGTACACTTTCGTGGTCGCTCCTGATGCCAATAAGGTTCAGATCAAGCAGGCCGTCGAAAAAATCTTCAATGTCAAGGTGACGAACGTCAACACCCTCAACCGCGCCGGCAAGCGCCAGCGCACTCGTACCGGATTCGGTCAGCGCGTCAATCAGAAGCGCGCGATCGTCACGGTCGCCGAGGGCCAGTCGATCGACATCTTCGGCAACTGAAGCAATAGCCGAAAAAGTCAAAGGAAGAACTAATTATGGCTATCCGCGTTTATAAGCCGACGACTCCGGGCCGCCGCAACGCGTCTGTGTCGGATTTCTCCGATCTTACGCGCTCCACGCCTGAGAAGTCGCTGGTACGCAAACTCAACAGCACCGGCGGTCGTAACTCTTACGGCCGTGTGACCTCCCGCCATCGTGGCGGCGGCCACAAGCGCCAGTACCGTCTCATCGATTTCAAGCGTTGGGACAAGGACGGCGTGCCCGCTAAGGTTGCTGAGATCGAATATGATCCGAACCGCTCCGCCCGCATCGCCCTTCTGCACTATGCAGATGGCGAGAAGCGCTACATCGTAGCGCCGAAGGGTGTCAAGCAGGGTGACGTCATTGAGACCGGCGAAAAGGCTGATATCAAGCCCGGCAACAATCTGCCGCTGCGCAATATCCCCACCGGTACGATCGTTCACGCCATCGAGCTCCGTCCTCTGGGCGGCGCCAAGATCGCACGCTCCGCAGGTGCAGGCGTTCAGCTTGTCGCCAAGGACGGCGCTTACGCCCAGCTGCGTATGCCGTCCGGAGAAATCCGCAACGTCGACGCACGCTGCCGCGCTACCGTCGGTGAGGTCGGCAATTCCGATCACGCCAACATTCAGCTCGGTAAGGCTGGTCGTGCTCGTTGGATGGGCAAGCGCCCGATCACTCGTGGTGAGTCCATGAACCCGGTCGACCACCCGCATGGTGGTACCACTCGCGGTGGTAAGCCGCCAGTGTCGCCGTGGGGCAAGGGCGAAGTTCGTACTCGCCGTCCGAAGAAGGCTTCGAACAAGATGATTGTCCGTCGTCGTCCTAATGGCAAGAACCGTAAGTAAGGAGCGTCGAATAGATGTCACGTAGCATCAAGAAGGGCCCCTTCGTCGACGCCCATTTACAGAAGAAAGTCGACGAACAGAACGAGAAGGGCACGAAGAACGTCATCAAGACGTGGTCGCGCCGTTCGATGATCACTCCGGACTTCATCGGTCATACCTTCGCCGTGCACGATGGTCGCAAGCATGTCCCGGTCTTCGTGACCGAGTCCATGGTTGGCCACAAGCTCGGTGAATTCGCACCGACGAAGACCTTCCGTGGTCACGTTCATGATGACAAAAAAGCTCGCCGCTAAAGGAAGAGAAAGATTATGGAAGCTAAAGCAATCGCACGTCACGTCCGTGTGACGCCGCGCAAGGCTCGCCGCATGGTCGACCTCATCCGAGGCAAAAAAGTGAGCGAAGCCGTCACCATCCTGAAATTCGCCCCGCAGGACGCCTCTGAGCCAGTGCTCAAGGTTCTGCAGAGCGCCACCGCGAACGCACGCGTCAAGGCCGACAAGGCCGGCGAGGCGTTCCGTGAGAACGACCTGTATGTGAAAGAGACCTATGTGGACGAAGGCGTGACGCTCAAGCGTTTCCGTGCTCGTGCACAGGGCCGCGCCGGACGCATCAACAAGCGCACCAGCCACATCACCGTCGTTGTCGCCAGCAAGGAAGGAGCCCGCTAAAGATGGGTCAGAAGATCAATCCGTTAGGCTACCGCCTGGGTATCACTGAGACCACCGTTCTAAGTGGTTCTCCGATTCCAACAAGCCTGGTGAGCGTTACAGCGACTTCGTCCTTGAGGACGATAAGATTCGCAAGGCCATGAACAAGGACCTCGAGCGTGCAGGCGTGTCCCGCATCATCATCGAGCGCACCCGTGACCGCGTGCGTGTGGATATCCACACCGCTCGTCCGGGCATTGTCATCGGCCGTCGTGGAGCAGAGGCCGAACGTGTTCGCGCCAAGCTCGAGAAGATCACGGGCAAGCAGGTTCAGCTCAACATCTTCGAAGTCAAGAACGCCGCTCTGGACGCCCAGCTTGTTGCTCAGTCCATCGCCGAGCAGCTGACCAACCGTGTCACGTTCCGTCGTGCCATGCGTAAGGCTCAGCAGGACGCGATGCGCGCTGGCGCCAAGGGTATCCGCATCAAGCTCTCCGGCCGCCTTGGAGGCGCCGAGATGAGCCGTTCCGAGTTCTATCGTGAAGGTCGCGTTCCGCTGCAGACCCTCCGTGCTCTTATCGATTATGGATTCTTCGAGGCCAGCACGACCTACGGTCGTATTGGTGTGAAGGTCTGGATCTACAAGGGCGATATGACCGAGCGTCAGTTCGATGAGCAGCAGGCTCAGCAGGACAACAACCGTGGACGCCGTGGCGGCGATCGTCGCCCGCGTCGTGGTGGTCGTCCTTCCGGTGCTCGTGGTTCCAAGCCGGAAGCCAAGGCCCCGCAGGTCGAAGCTTCTGCCGCCGAACCCGCAGCAGCCGCAGCACCTGCCGCCTCGGAAGCAAAGGAGTGAGCAGATATGCTTATCCCAAAGAGGACTAAGTACCGTAAACAGCAGCGTCCGAAGCGTCGCGGCATGTCCAAGGGCGGCAATGAGATCGCGTTCGGCGATTATGGCATTCAGGCTTTGGCCCCTGCCTACATCTCCAACCGTCAGATTGAGGCTGCTCGTATCGCCATGACCCGCTACATCAAGCGTGGCGGTCGTGTGTGGATCACGATCTTCCCTGATCGTCCTTTGACCAAGCACGCGCTCGGAAGCCGAATGGGTTCCGGCAAGGGCACCCCGGAGTCCTGGATCGCCAATGTGCATCCTGGACGCGTGATGTTCGAAATCGGCGGTGTTGATGAGGCAACCGCGAAGGAAGCCCTTCGCCGCGCCATCGACAAGCTGCCGATGAAGTGCCGCATTATCGCACGTGAAGGCGGTGACATCTGATGGCAGTCGGAACAGCAGACTACAGCATCAAGAATCTCAACGAGAAGACCAATGACGAAATCGAAGGCTTCCTCAAGAAGTCTAAGGAAGAGCTCTTCAACCTGCGCTTCCAGAACGCCACCGGTCAGCTTGACAATTCCGCTAGGCTCAAGGCCGTGAAGCACGACATCGCTAGGATGTACACTGTCCTGCGTGAACGTGAACTCGGCATCAGCCAGGAGCCTGAGTCGGGCGACACGAAGACTGAGGAGAAGTAAGCATGGCTGAAAAGCAAGAGCGCAACTTCCGCAAGACTCGTAGCGGTTACGTCGTGTCCGACGCAATGGACAAGACCATCACCGTCGAGCTCGAGCAGCGTTCGACCCACCCCCTGTATGGCAAGGTCGTCCGTTCCACTCGTAAGGTCAAGGTTCATGACGAGCACAATGACGCCCACAATGGCGACTTCGTGCGTATCATGGAAACTCGGCCTTTGAGCAAGACCAAGCGTTGGCGTCTCGACTCCATCGTCGAACGCGCCAAGTAACAAGTTCGGCAAGGCTCCGCTGCTCACCCTCACGGGTGGCAGGGGAGAACCAGCGCGGCTAAGGAGAATCAATGATTCAGCAGGAAACGCGGCTTCATGTCGCCGACAACACGGGTGCCAAGGAGATCTTGGCCATCCGAGTGCTCGGCGGATCGAAGCGACGCTATGCCGGCATTGGCGACGTGATCGTCGCCTCCGTCAAGGACGCGATCCCTGGCGGGTCGGTCAAGAAGGGCGACGTGGTCAAGGCCGTTGTCGTCCGTACGGTAAAAGAGCATCGTCGTAAAGACGGCTCGTACATCAAGTTCGACGAGAACGCTGCGGTTATTCTTGGCTCCGGCCATGAACCCAAGGGCACTCGTATCTTCGGACCGGTTGGACGTGAACTGCGCGACAAGCGCTTCATGAAGATCGTGTCCCTCGCCCCGGAGGTGATCTGAGATGGTAGCCAAGATCAAGACCGGCGACCAGGTCAAGGTCATTCGCGGCAAAGATCGCGGCAAAGAGGGCAAGGTCACCCGTGTACTTCCTAACGATCGTCTGATCGTTGAGGGCGTGCAGATCGTCAAGAAGCACGTGCGTGCCACCCAGCAGGGTCAGCAGTCCGGTATTGTCTCCGTTGAGGCGCCGATTCATCGCTCCAATGTGATGGTCATCGACCCGGAGACCAAGGAACCGACTCGCGTTGGCGTTAAGGTCACGACCAAGGCCCAAGACGGCAAGGTCAAGACCGTGCGCACCCGCATCGCCAAGAAATCAGGAAAGGAGCTGGCATGAGCGATACAACAGTCGAAGCGCCGGCAACACCGCGCCTGAAGCAGCAGTACATCGACAAGATCGTGCCTGAGCTCGAGAAGGAATTCAAGCATTCCAACCCGATGCAGGTTGCTAAGGTCCAGAAGGTCGTCGTCTCCATGGGTGTCGGTGCCGCAGCTCGCGACTCCAAGCTCATCGAAGGCGCCGTCAAGGATCTCACCGCGATCACCGGTCAGAAGCCGAAGATCACCAAGGCCAAGAAGTCTGTCGCGCAGTTCCATCTGCGTGAAGGCCAGGCCATCGGTGCCTATGTGACGCTTCGTGGCGACCGCATGTGGGAGTTCCTCGACAGGCTGCTCGTTCTGGCTCTGCCGCGCATCCGCGATTTCCGCGGTATCAGCGATAAGCAGTTCGACGGCCAGGGCAACTACAACTTCGGTCTCACCGAGCAGTCCATGTTCCACGAGATCGATCCGGATGCGATCGATCATCAGCGTGGTATGGATATCACCGTGGTGACCAGCACCAAGGATGACAAGGAAGCTCGGGCTCTGCTCAAGCACCTTGGCTTCCCCTTCAAGGAGAACTGAAATGGCAAAAACCGCTCTTAGAAACAAGGCTGCTGCCAAACCAAAGTTCAAGGTGCGCGGCTATACGCGCTGCCAGGTTTGCGGCCGTCCCCACTCCGTATATCGCAAGTTCGGCCTCTGCCGCATCTGCCTTCGTGAGAAGGCTCATCGTGGCGAGCTGCCCGGAGTTACGAAGTCCAGTTGGTAAACATCGACGCTGAAGGTCCTCGGCCGGGGCAGGTTGCAAATACCTGCTCCGGCGGAGGAAACCACGGCGAGAAAGGGCGTTAGCCCACATGACAATGACAGATCCAATCGCAGACATGCTTACGCGTCTGCGTAATGCGAGTGCGGCGAAGCATGAGACCGTTTCCATGCCGTACTCCAAGTTCAAGGCGGCGATTGCCGAGATCCTCAAGCGCGAAGGCTATATCAAGGACTTTGCAGCTACGGATGCTCGCGTCGGTCAGAACCTTGAGATCACGCTGAAGTATGGTCCTAATGGCGAACGTGCCATTCAGGGCATCAAGCGCATCTCGAAGCCCGGCCTGCGTCGCTATGCGAAGTCGGATGCGCTGCCGATGCCACTTGGTGGCATGGGTGTCGCAATCATTTCGACCAGTGCAGGATTGTTGACCCAGAAAGATTGCCTCGACCGGGGCATCGGCGGCGAGATCGTCGCCTTCGTTTGGTGAGAAAGGAGAGCTAAAACATGGCATCACATATTGGTAAGCTCCCCGTCACCATTCCGGCAGGCGTGGAAGTCAAGATCGACGGACAGAACTTTAGCGTCAAGGGCGCCAAGGGTTCTGATTCCTACACTATTCCCGACGGCATCACCGCTCGCGTCGAAGACAACACCATCTACTTCGATCCTGCTGATGATCAGCTGCAGACCCGTGCAAACCACGGTCTGGCTCGTTCCATCGTTGCTTCGATGATTCAGGGCGTGCACGAGGGCTTTACGAAGACCTTGGACATCGTCGGCACCGGTTATCGTGCGCAAATGAAGGGCCAGAGCATTGAGTTCTCGCTCGGCTATTCGCACACCATCACCGTCAATCCACCCGAAGGCATCACCTTCGAGCTGCCGAACGCCAACCAGGTGCTCGTCAAGGGCACAGACAAGCAGGCAGTCGGTCAGGCCGCGGCCAACATCCGTGCGCTTCGCAAGCCGGAACCCTACAAGGGCAAGGGCATCAAGTACTCCGACGAACACATCCTGCGCAAGGCTGGAAAGGCTGGTAAGTGATATGACAGTCAAGATTTTCGGTAAAGGCAAGAAGGTCGCAAGACTTCGTCGTCACGCTCGTCTGCGCAAGCACATCAGCGGTACCGCCGAGCGTCCACGTCTCGTCGTCACCCGTTCGAACCGTCACATGGTCGCTCAGATCGTTGACGATACCAAGGGCATCACTTTGGTCAGCGAGTCCACCATCACCCATGATTTCGATGGGTTCAAGGGCACCAAGACCGAAGCCGCTCAGAAGGTCGGCGAGCTGATTGCCAAGAAGGCCAAGGACGCGGGTATTGATTCCGTCGTCTTCGACCGTGGCGGCAACAAGTATCATGGTCGCGTCGCAGCAGTTGCTGAAGGCGCCCGTCAGGGAGGTCTTGCACTGTGAGCGACAACGAAAAGGAAACCCAAGTGACTGAAGAAAATCAGAACACGCAGGCGTCCAACGACAACAAGCAGGGTCAGCGCAATGACGATCGTCGCGGTTCACGCCGCGGCGGACGTGGCGAAGGCCGTCGAGGAGAGCGTCGCGGCGAACGCCGTGGTCGTCACGAAGAAAATCGTGGCGATGAGCTGCTCGATCGCGTTGTGACCATCAATCGCGTTTCCAAGACCCGTAAGGGTGGCCGTAGCATGAGCTTCGCCGCTCTCGTGGTGGTCGGAGACGGCAACGGCACCGTTGGTGTTGGCTATGGCAAGTCCCGTGAGGTTCCTGCCGCCATCGCCAAGGGTCAGCTTGACGCCAAGAAGCACATGTTCACCGTTCCGCGCGTTCGTGGTACTGTGACCCACCCGGTCGTTGGCCATGACGCTGCAGGCACCGTTCTGCTTCGTCCTGCCGCTCCCGGCACCGGTGTAATCGCCGGCGGCGCAGTCCGCGCCGTCATGGAGTGCGCTGGCATCACCGATATTCTCACCAAGTCCATGGGCAGCGCCACTGCAGTCAACGTGGTTCGCGCCACTGTGGATGCCTTGAAGCAGCTTGAGGAGCCGGAAGAGATCGCGGCACGCCGTGGCTTGACCGTTGAGGAAGTCGCTCCTGACACCCTGCTCCGTGCTCGTGCAGAAGGTATCGCCGAAGCCCGCAAGGCTCGTGAGGATGCCAAGGCCGAAGCTGAACAAGCCAAGGATGGTGAAGAGTAATGGCAGATCTGAAGATCACACTCACAAAAGGTCTGGTCAACCGCAAGCCTGCCCAGCGCGACACTGTTCGCACGCTCGGCCTGCACAAGATCGGTCAGACGGTTGTCCGTGAGGACACTCCTGCAACCCGCGGTCTGATCAATGCGGTTCGCCACTTGGTCACGGTTGAGGAGGCCTGATATGGCAGAACAAGAAGAAAACACTATTTTGCAGATGCATGATCTGCGTCCTGCTCCGGGTGCTAAGAAGAACCGCATCCGCGTGGGCCGTGGTGAAGGTTCCAAGGGTAAGACCTCGGGCCGTGGCGCCAAGGGCACTTTGAAGCGTTATCAGGTTCGTCCTGGTTTCGAAGGTGGCCAGCTGCCTCTGTACATGCGTCTTCCGAAGCTCCGTGGCTTCAAGAGCCCCTTCAAGAAGGAGTTCCAGGTCGTCAACGTCTCTGCACTCTCCGAGTTGTTCCCGAAGGGTGGAGAGGTCACTGTTGAAGATCTCGTCAAGGCCGGTGCAGTTCGCGCCGGATACCCTGTCAAGGTTTTGGGCGACGGTGAGACCAAGGTGGCGTTCACGCTTAAGGGCGTGAAGGCTTCCAAGTCCGCCAAGGCTAAGATCGAAGCCGCAGGCGGCTCCATTTCCGAAGAGTAATTCGGATGTTTTTGTGTCGCCAGGCTTAGCCTGAAGACATATATAGCTGGTCCTCCTTGCTTGAGCGAGGGGGCCGCTTTTTCATAGTGGCACAATTTATTGTCCACAGAAACGTACGACAACAATTTTTGACGTTGTAGTTGTGTCAAGTGCGTATTTGGTAGACGCTTGACGCTAAGATTGTCGTTTAGTGTGTTTGGATCGGTACATCAGGTGTGCCGAATAGGGAAGGAAATCCAGGTGAGGACGTTAATCCAGGCCCTGAAGACGAAGGAACTTCGCCATAAGATCCTCTTCGTGCTCGGCATCATTGTCATCTACCGTATCGGTTCGTTTATACCGACCCCGGGAGTGGACTACAAGGTAGTCCAGCAATGCGTGGGCACCATGAAGACGGCCCAAGAGAACTTCGTGGGGCTGGTCAACCTCTTCTCCGGCGGCGCCATGCTCCAGCTTTCAATCTTTGCATTGGGCGTGATGCCGTACATTACGGCGTCCATCGTCATTCAGCTGTTGCGCGTGGTCATCCCTCGTTTTGAGGCACTGCACAAGGAAGGCCAGTCCGGCGAGACCAAGCTGACGCAGTACACGCGTTATCTCACCATCGGTCTTGCCATTCTGCAGTCCACCACGATTCTTGTCACGGCACGTTCCGGCGCGCTTTTCAATTACCAGTGCGGCCAGGTCATTCCCGATGGCTCAGTCTGGAACCTCGTGGTCATGGTCCTCATCATGACCGGCGGCACCGGCCTGATTATGTGGATGGCCGAGTTGATCACCGACAAGGGCATCGGTCAAGGTATGTCCGTCCTGATCTTCATGTCCATCTGCTCCGGCTTCTTGCCGCAGCTCTGGCAGATCGGCTGGGGCACCAACGGCAAGAATGGTAACTGGACCTACTTCGGCATCGTTGTTGCAGTCCTGGTTGTCATTCTCATCTTCGTTGATTTCGTTGAGCTTGCCCAGCGCCGTATTCCAGTGCAGTACACACGCCGTATGATCGGTCGCAAGATGTACGGCGGTTCCTCCACCTATCTTCCTCTGAAGATCAATATGTCCGGCGTTATCCCTCCGATTTTCGCCTCTTCAATTCTGGCGATTCCGACGTTGATTGCTCAGTTCGGCAAGTCTGACCAGAAGTGGGTCAAGTGGATTAACACCAACCTGGCCAATACGACTTCCATCTGGTACATCGCGCTGTATGCCGTGATGATTGTGTTCTTCTGCTTCTTCTACACGTCAATTACCTTCGATCCAGATGAGACGGCAGACAACATGAAGCAGTATGGCGGCTTCATTCCTGGCATCCGTGCCGGTAGCGCAACCAGCCGCTACCTGAGCTATGTGATGAACAGGCTCAACACGGTCGGCGCTATCTATCTGCTCTTCGTCGCTTTGATTCCGACGATGCTCATCATGATATTGAAGCTCAACAACAAACTTCCGTTCGGTGGCACGACCATCCTGATTATCGCAGGCGTCGGTCTTGACACCTTGCGTCAGGCCAAGGCTCAGACCGAACAGTTCCAGTACACCGGCTTCTTGCTCGATGATACCGACCATGTGGAAGGCAAAGACGTTAAGACTGCCAAGAAGTCTTCAACAAAAGTTGTGGAAGCCAACGACGATCAGGTTGCAGTAACTGACGAAGCGCTTACCAAGACCGAAGACGTCGCAGATGCCTCTGCAACTGTCGTTGAAAACTCGGAGAATACGGATATTGAAACTACTGATACCGTAAGTTCAGAGACTGCTGACACTGAGACTGTTGATTCCGAAGATTCAACCAGTAACGCGAAATCCTCAGAAGACGATACTGATACCGACGATAAGTCCGAGTGATTATTCGCTTGGATCGCTGATAACAGTTATTAAAAGAAAAACCATGAAATGATGCTCATCTGTCTTTGAAACGGATGGGCATCATTTGCTAAGTACACAATCAAGAAAGTAGATGTGATATGCGTCTGTTGATTATGGGCCCGCAAGGAGTGGGCAAAGGAACCCAAGCCAAGCTGATTGCCGAACATTACGGCATTCCGCACATCTCCACCGGAGACATCTTCCGCTACAACATGAAGAACAACACCCCGCTGGGGCAGGAAGCCAAGAGCTATACCGACAAGGGCCAGCTCGTTCCCGATGAGCTGACCAACAAGATCGTCAAGGATCGCCTGGCCATGGACGATGCCAAGAACGGCTGGATTCTCGACGGATATCCGCGCAACGCAGCCCAGGTCGAAGCGCTCGACAAGATGCTCGAAGAACTCGGCACCCCGCTCGACAAGGTCGTGGCGCTCGATGCCGACCGTGACATTCTGATGAAGCGTATCGCCAAGCGCGCCGCCGAAGAGGGACGTGCCGACGACAACGCCGAAGCCATCGCCCGAAGGCTCAAGACTTACGACGAAGAAACCGCCCCGTTGCTTGACACCTACAAGTCCCGCGGTTACTTGGTTGCGATTGATGGCCAAGGTGATATCGAAGATATCTCCAAGACCATCTTCGATGCTTTAGACTGATTTTATCTTCATTACCACAGGAAGAGGCTGATTGCAACACGCCGTGTCGCAGTTGGTCTCTTCTTTTGCTATAGTAATAAGTTGGTGTGTCTTCGGACATGCTGAAACTGTAATATCGGCCAAAGAACGGAATGAGGCTCATGGCTAAAGACGGTGTGATTGAAGTCGAAGGTCAGGTAGTGGAAGCACTGCCGAACGCGATGTTTCGCGTCGAACTTGAAAACAAGCACATCGTGCTGGCCACAATTTCGGGCAAGATGCGCAAGAATTATATTCGTATCCTCCCGCAGGACCGTGTGGTCCTGGAAATGAGCCCCTACGATCTGAACCGTGGTCGTATTACGTACCGTTATAAGTAAGGTACAAAGAAAAGGAAAACCATGAAGGTCAGCCCTAGTGTGAAGAGGATCTGCGAGAATTGCCGCGTGATCCGTCGTCACGGTCGCGTCATGGTGATCTGCTCTAACCCGCGCCACAAGCAGCGTCAAGGCTGAGCGGAAAACCTCCGACCAGAAAAGGTACTGAGTCGCAGCTCAAAAGCTGAACCCCGGGTACGTAGGCCCGAGCCGGGAAACCGGATGACTTGGTACAAACCTACGGAAACATAGAAGGAATCGCAATGGCACGTCTTGCCGGAGTCGACATCCCCAATGAGAAGCGCATCGAGATCGCCCTCACCTATATCTTTGGTGTCGGTCGTACTCGCGCGAAGGAAACGCTTGCCGCAACCGGTGTAAATCCGGATACTCGCGTCAAGGATCTGAGCGATGAGCAGCTTATTACGCTGCGCGATTATCTTGAGGCCAACTACAAGATTGAAGGCGATCTGCGTCGTGAAGTTGATGCGGATATTCGTCGCAAGATTCAGATCAACTGCTATCAGGGCCAGCGCCATCGCCATGGTCTGCCTGTGCGCGGTCAGCGCACCAAGACCAACGCCCGTACCCGTAAGGGGCCGAAGCGTACCGTCGCTGGAAAGAAAAAGGCCGTCAAGTAAGGCCTAAGCAGTTATGAAGAGGGACGGGGCGTCGCTTGTAGTGTTGCAGCGTTCCATGCTCTTCGTGACGTTTGGAATCATTCGTAATTAGGAAACGAGGATCAATGGCAGCTGCAAAGCAAGCCGCGCGCAAGCCGCGTCGCCGTGACCGCAAGTCGGTACCGGTCGGGCAGGCGCACATCAAGTCCACTTTCAATAACACCATCATCTCCATCACGGATCCCTCGGGCGCAGTTGTAGCCTGGGCTTCCGGTGGCGATGTCGGTTTCAAGGGCTCACGTAAGTCCACCCCCTACGCCGCAGGTATGGCCGCTGAGTCCGCCGCCCGCAAGGCGCAGGAGCATGGCGTCAAGAAGGTTGACGTCTACGTCAAGGGTCCGGGCAGCGGTCGCGAAACCGCCATCCGTTCCTTGCAGTCCGCAGGTCTTGAGGTCGGTTCCATCACCGACGTCACCCCGCAGGCCCATAACGGTGTGCGCCCTCCGAAGCGCCGTCGCGTCTGAAGCACTTCATTTAACCATCCGTCCAACCCGCTTATGACCAGTGAGTGCACCACCGATCAGAAGCTGAAAGGATAACACAGTGCTTATTGCACAGCGTCCGCAACTTACTGAGGAATCACTGAATCCGCAGCGTTCTCGTTTTACTATCGAGCCGCTTGAGCCTGGATTTGGCTATACGCTCGGTAATTCGTTGCGTCGTACCCTGTTGAGCTCCATTCCCGGAGCAGCAGTCACTTCCGTGCGTATCTCCGGTGCCCTGCATGAGTTCACCACTTTGCCCGGTGTCGAAGAGGATGTCACTGAGATCCTGCTCAATATCAAGGGAATCGTGCTCACCAGCGAATATGACGAACCGGTTGTCATGTATCTGCGTAAAAGCGGCAAGGGCGAGGCCACCGCAGGGGATATCACCCCTCCGGCCGGTGTCACCATCGCCAACCCGGATATGCATATCGCCACCCTCGCCGATGACGGCGAACTCGAAATTGAGTTCACTGTCGAGCGTGGCCGTGGCTATGTGCCGGCACAGATGAACAAGCAGGATGGCGACGAGATTGGCCGTATTCCGGTCGACTCCATCTATTCGCCTGTTCTCAAGGTGAGCTACAAGGTCGAGGCAACCCGCGTGGAACAGCGCACGGACTTCGATAAGCTCATCCTCGATGTGGAGACCAAGCCGGCGATTTCGCCGCGCGACGCCGTCGCATCTGCCGGTTCTACTTTGGTTGAGCTCTTCGGCCTGTGCCGCGAACTCAACACGCAAGCGGAAGGCGTCGAGGTCGGCCCGGCTCCGGTTGAAGAAGAAGTCAACCCGGAGATGTCGATTCCGATTGAGGAACTCAATCTCACCCAGCGCAGCTACAACTGCCTGAAGCGCGAAGGTATTCACACCGTTGGTGAATTGGTGTCCCACACCGAGCAGGATTTGCTCGACATCCGTAATTTCGGTATGAAGTCGATTGATGAGGTCAAGGAGAAGCTCGAAAGCATGGGTCTCTCGTTGAAGGCCTCCCCGCTGGGCTTCGATACCAACAACCTTGAAGGTGGCACCTTCTTCTCGCCTGAAGACGAGTAAGAGCCAACTTCATTTTAAGCTTCGGTGTCCGTTCGGATGTTCGGGCGTATGCCCACCTGAACGGTGCAAAGCCGGAGCGTTAAGGAGTAATAATGCCTACACCTAGAAAAGGGCCGCACCTGGCTTCTAGCCCGGCTCATGAGCGTCTGATGCTCGCGAACATGGCGACCAGCCTGTTCGAGCACGGCCGTATCGTCACCACGCTGCCGAAGGCCAAGCGCCTCCGTCCGGTGGCCGAGCGCCTCATCACCTTCGCCAAGCGCGGGGATCTGGCCAGCCGCCGTCGCGTGATGCGCGTCATCCGCAACAAGTCCATCGTGCACAAGCTCTTCACCGAGATTGCCGAGCAGATGCAGCAGCGTGAGGGTGGCTACACCCGCATCGTGAAGATTGCCCCGTCCAAGGGCAACAACGCGCCGCGCGCCATCATCGAGCTCGTCACTGAGCCGGTGAGCGCCAAGGAATCCGTGGTCAAGGAAGCTGAAGCTTCTGCCGCCGTTGCCGCCGACAAGGCTGCAGTCGAAGAGGCCGAAGCCAAGGTCCAGAAGGACGCTGCCGAGACCGCCAAGACCAAGACGGACAAGGCTGTTGACGAAGCTGAAGCCAAGGAGACTGAGGTCAACGCCGACGTCGCCGCGGATAAGGCTGAAGTCAAGAAGACTGAAGCCAAGGCCAAGAAGCCTGCTGCAAAGAAGGCTCCCGCCAAGAAGCCGGCAGCTAAGAAGACCGCTGCCAAGAAGGCCGATAAGGAAGAAAAGTGAGTCGTTAAGATTCACTGAATTCTTATACAAGAAGGTCGGAGATACAAGTCTCCGGCCTTCTTGCGTATCTGGTCTGGGCTCCTGCTGTCTAGAAAAGCATGATGTGGCTTGTGTCGTTTGCTTGTTCATAGCCGGTAAAGATGTGGAGAGAATCAGGCTTTTTCGTTCACTTTCTGATTGCTATCTCAGGTTCACCGTAATACAAGCAGCCTCATGATTTTGTTGCAATGCTCCTGATTTCCATCGCTTCTTTGGTTTAGGAGTTTTGCAAACCAGTGTGGCACGTATACTGGCAACGATGAGACTACGAATTGACTTGGCATACGACGGTGGCGACTTTCACGGCTGGGCTAAACAGCCTGGCTTACGTACCGTGCAGGGGGTTGTGGAAGAGGCTCTGCACACCGTTTTGCGTGTGTCAGCAGATGATGACTGTGAGCCGTTGCGGTTGGTGGTTGCCGGACGTACCGACACCGGTGTCCATGCTGCTCATCAGGTCTGCCATCTCGATGTGGAGGAGCAGACGCTAAATCGTTGCGTGGGGCACATGGAAGTGCCTGCGGTTGAGGCTTTGCGGCGTCGTCTGAGTCATGATTTGCCGGATGATATCGTTTTGCACGGTGTGTGCGTGGCGCCAGAAGGTTTCGATGCACGTTTTTCAGCGTTAGAACGCACGTATGTCTATCGGATTGCAGACGGAGCAAGACCGGCTGATCCAAGATTGCGCGGCTTCGTATTGAACGTTGAAGATGTACTCGACATCCCAGTAATGAACGAGGCCGCTGCCATGACCATCGGCCTGCATGATTTTGGCTCATTTGCCACTCCCAACCCAGGGGGCACCACCATTCGCGAGGTCAAACAAGCAGTGTGGCAACGAGTGCCGATGACAGGCCTATTCGGAAACGACACAACGAACGGAGAGATGAAAATCGTGAGTTCTGAGCAAGACGGTCAACAGGCTGCCATTGCTGTGGAAACGACTGCGAATAACGCAATGAATGTGGGTTATTCCGTGCCGTCGCTCGAATCAGGATTGCTGTGCTTCACCATCGTGGCGGATGCTTTCGCACACAACATGGTGCGTTCGCTGGTCAACGCATGCGTGCAAGTTGGTCGACACCGAAAGTCGCTGGATTGGTTTGCTCAGAAGATGGCTGAGCCGGTCCGTGAAGGCTCGACGGGCCCGATAGCGGCTTGTGGGCTGACTCTGGAACATGTTGCCTACCCGCCGGATGGGGAACTTGCTGAACGAGCCCAGTCAATTCGTGCCCGGCGCACATTAGATTAGTCGATTTATGCGGGACGACGGTAGAAGAGGAACCAATTGCTATTGTTTTAGCGGTACAAGCGGCACAAATAGTTCTTTTTCCGTTGCTGATGGATACATTGCTCTAGAAGAGTTGAGATGACGAATGAATTATGAGTGCGCCACGCCCGGTTGCGGTGGTTGGCACGTTGTCTTATACTAGAAAAGTTGCGTTTTGCGTAGCATATGGATAAGTGTCCGAGTGGTCTAAGGAGCACGCCTCGAAAGCGTGTGAGGAGAAATCCTCCGCGAGTTCGAATCTCGCCTTATCCGCCTTAAGCCTCTGGAATCTCGGTTCCGGAGGCATTTTTATATCTGTTCTAGGTTTTGGGGAAGTTTCTGGTACCTTGTCAAGTCAGCAAAGATGCGGTATATCGTCTCGTCTAGAAGTGGATGAGCGAGGAGCCGTTCGAGTATTCGTCAGATTTCATTAGTGTCCTCATCAGTGACTTCATCTTTATTGGAGACATCGTTGTTCAGGTATCGGTGAGGTTTATTAGCGCGTGGTGTGTGCACTGGCTCGATGATGGTAGACGGTGCCGGCTTATAGGCTTAAATACTCAAATTTATTGGTACAAAGCGGCGTCGAAAGCCGGATAGCCTGACGACAGAGCCAAATCAATGCGTGAGGAGATGAGGTCGGAAAGCACGGCCAATGATTTGCTGCTGCCGGTATTGCGGGAATCCTTGGAGGTGTTCTCATCGTTTTTAGCCCTATCCGAAGTCGGCAGTGTATTTGACAGGGCTGTCAGGGATTCGCGGGCACAATCCATTTCTGCAACGGCGACGGTAGGGGCTTGCAGACCGGTGCTCGGGTCGGCAATGGTATCGGGATGAGCGAGCAGGTTGGACACGTCATAGACCTTCTCACGGGGATCGGTGAAGGTGTCGACAGCACTACTTGTGCCCTCAGTCTCAAGAGAGATAAGTCGTGAGGCGACGGCTTTGTGGTCATCGCTGAGTTGCAACGTGGCGTTATTCACATCTTTTGCGGCGAGTACTCCGATTTCGAATCCGGCACGGTCCTCAGCCAGGGCCATGGAAGCAAGAGCATCATTGTCGACACGCAGGGCGACCACATTGTTGAGATTGGCCAATGCAGCGTCGCTATGGGTTGGATTGGCACCGACCAGCGGAGAAAGGCTCTGCTGCAGCCACTGCATCTGTGCGCTTTTCATGGTGTACACGCTGAATTGGGAGGAGCAGAGCGTAGCGGCATCACGCCAGTCTT
The DNA here is from genome assembly GCF_029392815.1 of Bifidobacterium sp. ESL0682. Classification (GTDB taxonomy): domain Bacteria; phylum Actinomycetota; class Actinomycetes; order Actinomycetales; family Bifidobacteriaceae; genus Bifidobacterium. Next base: position 577,166 of record NZ_CP113942.1, read on the forward strand.
GGGCGGCGTTGCCGGCGGAAAGATAACGGTCGATGAACGGGTGGCCGGCGGTGGTGTGGGAAGTTGCCGCAACGGCGTCAACATAAGCTGATCGGCATGGGCCTGCCTGCTCGGTCTGTGACTCGATTCTTGGTGCATTGCAGCCAGCTAGGGGCAAAGCGAGTGCGACCATTGCGACACTCGGAAGGACACGCCGTCCTAGGAAATTGCGCAAAGAGGAAAGTATACGACGTGTCTGCATAAAACACTAGAATACTGAATGATTATGACTTAATGGAGCTAGAAAAGCTCGACAGATAATTTCATATAGGAGGTCTTGCGACCATGGAACTGGACCTGACAGGTATTCATCAGCTCGCGGCGGGGCAGGGAATCGATTCTGAAACACTTGACGACGCACTTTCCGAAGCGTTGTTATTGGCTTACAGTAAAACACCACATGCGGCGAAGCACGCTCGCGTCGAACTTGACGAGCGTGCCGGCACCTTCACCATCTGGGCGAGGGACGAGGAGCCTGTGGAACCTACGGAAGAGGATCCGCATCCGCGTCCTGAACTCGGCGAGGAATATGACGATACCCCGCATGATTTCGGGCGTCTAGCAGCTTCGACGGCTCGTCAGGTGATTCGCCAGCTCTTCCGCGATGCGGAAGACGAGCGCGTGCTCGGCGCTTTCGCGGGGCAGAAGGGCAAGCTCATCACCGGCGTTATCCAGCAGGATACGAAGGATCCGGCCAATGTGCATGTCGCTGTTGGCGATGTTGAAGCCATCCTTCCCAAGCGCGAACAGGTGCCGGGTGAGCATTATCGCCACGGCGACCGTCTGCGCGTCTATGTCGTCACCGTCGGCCGTGGACTGAAGGGCCCCGAAATCGTCGTTTCGCGCTCGCATCCCGAGCTGGTTCGCAAGCTGTTCGAACGCGAAGTGCCGGAACTGGTTTCCGGAGCTGTTTCCATCATGGCCATCGCCCGTGAGGCCGGTGCCCGCACCAAGATCGCCGTGCGTGCCAACACCGAAGGTGTCAACCCTAAGGGTGCCCTGATCGGACCTGGCGGTGCTCGCGTTCGTGCCGTTATGGAGAATCTCGGACCCGAGAAGATTGACATCGTCGATTGGTCGAAGGATTCGGCCAAGTTTGTCGGCTCGGCGCTTTCGCCGGCTGTCGCCACTGGCGTCGATATCGTCAGCGAGAAGAACAAGACCGCCATCGCCTATATCCACGATGACCAGCTTTCGCTCGCCATCGGCAAGGAAGGCCAGAATGCCCGTCTTGCTGCCAAACTTACTGGTTGGAAGATCGGCATTGAATCCAGCGAGGCTCATGCGGCTGCCGCACAGGCACAGGCTGCTGCCAAAGCCGACGAATCAGGCGAAACGGCAGGAAACGAGCAATAGTCTGCAATCCAGCATCACGAGTATGCTGGGTTTCGGTAATCCGAGTGTGGGCACGCAGTGTGCCCACATATCGGTCGGAGACGAGGTAACACAATCATGGTCGCACGATGAGTCTGGGTAAGCTCGCCGTAACAATACATTGACCGTGCATGTACGCGCGGTCACAATAGTAGGAGAAAACTGAGTGGCAAAACAGCGCGTATATGAACTCGCTAAAGAGTTTGGCGTAGATAGCAAAGCCGTCCTTCAACAGTTGAAGGACATGGGGGAGTTCGTCAAGTCCGCATCTTCCACAGTGGAAGCGCCGGTCGTTCGCAAATTGCGTGCGGCGTTCCCGCAAAATGACAATTCCGGGGCTGGCAGTGCTCCGGCAAAATCCAAGCCTTCCGCTCACGGCGCCAAGCCGGGCAGCAACCAGCAGCACCAAGGCGCAAGTACAGCGAAGCCGGGCGAACAAGCTCGTCCGCGTTTCTCTGCCAAGCCTGGTCTCGGCTCTCATCATGAATCTTCGCAGAGCGAGCAAAACCACGGTTCTCGCCATGAGGGCGGCAACCGTGAATATGAGGGCAACCGTAATCGCAATGAGCACGGCGGACACGATCATGGGCATCGTCAGGGCGGCATGCCCGGGCCACGCAACGGTCAGCGTTTTGGCGGCAACAATGGAGGCATGAAGCCAGGTGCGAGCGGTTCGCGCAATGGCTCTACTCCTCGTCCGGGCAATGGTGGCGCGCAGCCTGCTACTCACGCTCAGCACGCAGGTTCCGGTCCTCGTCCCGGCAACAATCCGTTCAGCCGCAAGCAAGGCATGCATGTGCCGATGCCCAGCGGCATTCCGCGTCCGCATCCGATGGCCCGTCCTACGGTCAACAACGGCCGCAACGGTGGCCGCAATGGCGGAGGACGCAACGGCGGTCGCGGAGGATTCCGCAACGGACGTCCGGAACAAGGCGCAAGGCCAGGGCAGTGGGGACACAATCGTCCCGGCCAAGGTCAGGGCGAATCCCAAGGCCGCGGAGGTAACCGTTTCGGTGGCGGTGCCGGTGGCGGCGGCTATCAGGGCGGCGGTCCGTCACGTGGTGGCGGTCGCGGTCGCGGCGGCGCTGCAGGTGCATTCGGCCGTCAGGGCGGCAAGTCCTCGAGGGCTCGTAAGAACAGGCTCGCGAAGCGTCGTGATTACGAGGAGATCAAAGCTCCTACCATCGGCGGTGTCCGCATCCCGACTGGCAATGGCCAGACCATCAAGCTGCGTCAGGGCGCCACATTGGCCGACCTCGCTGAGAAGATCAACGTCAATCCCGCCGCTTTGGTGACGGTCATGTTCCACTTGGGCGAGATGGTTACGGCCACCCAGTCCCTTGATGAAGCGACCTTCCAGATTCTGGGCGAGGAAATCGGCTGGAGCATCAAGATTGTTTCCGCTGAAGAGGAAGACAAGGAAATCCTCCAGCAGTTCGACATCGATCTCGATGAAGAAGAGCTGCAGGATGACGAGAATCTGAAGCCGCGTCCGCCGGTGGTCACCGTTATGGGCCACGTTGACCACGGCAAGACCCGCCTGCTCGACACCATCCGTAAGACCAACGTGATCGCACGTGAGGCCGGTGGCATCACGCAGCGTATCGGCGCCTACCAGGTTACTGTCAGTCTTGAAGACAAACCGCGCAAGATCACCTTCCTCGATACCCCTGGCCACGAGGCGTTCACCGCCATGCGTGCCCGCGGTGCCGAGCTCACCGATATCGCAGTCCTGGTCGTCGCGGCCGATGACGGCGTGATGCCGCAGACGGTCGAGGCCATCAACCACGCGCAGGCGGCCCACGTGCCGATTGTGGTGGCAGTCAACAAGATCGATGTCGAAGGCGCGAACCCCGAAAAGGTGCGCGGCCAGCTGACCGAATTCGGTCTGGTTCCTGAGGAATACGGCGGCGACACCATGTTCGTCGACATCTCGGCGAAGCAAGGCACGAACGTTGACAAGCTGCTCGAGGCGATTCTTCTGACCGCCGATGCCTCGCTCGATTTGAAGGCCAACCCCGACATGGACGCGCGTGGCGCGACCGTCGAGGCAAGGCTCGACAAGGGCCGCGGTGCTGTGGCGACCGTGCTTGTGCAGCAGGGCACGCTCCATGTGGGCGACGCCATTGTGGCTGGTACCTCTTACGGACGTGTACGTGCGATGCTCAACGAGGACGGCAAGCAGATGAAGGCCGCAGAACCTTCCACGCCTGTGCAGGTCCTTGGTCTGACCTCCGTGCCGAGCGCCGGCGACCTCTTCCTGGTCGCTCCCGACGACCGCACTGCTCGCCAGATCGCCGAAAAGCGTCAGGCGTCCGAACGTGCGGCCCAGCTGGCCAAGCGCCGCAAGGTCGTCTCGCTCGAGAGCCTCAAGGAACAGTTCGCCAAGTCCGAAGTCGACATGCTCAACATCGTCATCAAGGGCGATTCCTCCGGTTCCGTCGAAGCGCTGGAAGATTCCTTGATGAAGATCGAGGTATCCGACGAGGTCGGCATCCAGGTCATCCACCGCGGTGTCGGTGCGATTAACCAGAACGATGTCAACCTGGCAAGCGTGGACAAGGCCGTCATTATCGGCTTCAACGTTCGCCCGAACCGTCAGGTCGCGGACCTCGCCGAGCGTGAGGGCGTGGAGATTAAGTACTACTCCATCATCTACAAGGCGATCGAAGACATCGAGGCATCCCTCAAGGGCATGCTCAAACCGGAATACGAAGAGGTCACCACCTCCCACTCCGAGATTCGTCAGATCTTCCGTTCCTCCAAGTTCGGCAACATTGCCGGCGTCATGGTCCAGGACGGCGAGGTCAAGCGTGGCACCAAGGCGCGCATCCTGCGCAACGGCGTCACCACGGTCAACGATCTCGAGATTTCTTCGCTGCGTCGTTTCAAGGACGACGTGCAGTCCGTCAAGGAAGGTTACGAAGCTGGTATCAACCTGGGCTCCTTCAACGACATCCAGGAAGGCGACATCATCGAGACCTTCGAAATGAAGGAAATCGAGCGCAAGGATGGACAGCCTTCGAAGAAGGACGATTCGGACAAGTCCGATGATGCCAAGGGCGAGCTTAAGGCTCCGGCTCCCAAGGCTGATTCCAAGAAGAAGTGAATAAGTCGGTCTGATTGCTCAGACTGATCTGATTTGAGCGTTAGTCGCCCGTCGCGTGGTTGGTTGTATGCGGCGGGCGACAACGTTATATGGCAGAGATATGAGAATGCGTCTTTTTCAGCAGCGTAAAGATGTTTCTGACGAGAAAACGCGTATTCTCATCAGTCGGTATCATGAAACGTAACAGCAAGAGTAGGTAATAAAAGGAAACGTTATGGCAGGAACCAATCCACGGGCCGCGCGTATCGCGGCGTTGATCCAGCGCGTCATCGCCTCGTCGATGGAGCGTACGTTGCACGACAAGCGCCTCAGTGGTGTCACCATCACCGATGTGCGTGTCACCGGCGATCTGCAGATCGCCCGCGTCTACTGGACGCAGCTCGGCCAGGAGGGCAAGGCCGAAGGGGAGCGCAAGCGTGCCGAACAGGCGCTGAAGCAGGCCACTGGTAGGCTTCGTTCGCTGGTCGGTGCGAAGGCCGGGCTGAGGCTGACTCCGCAGCTGCAATTCGTCTACGACGAGGTGCCGAGCGAAGCGCATGAGATTGAGGACATTCTGGTTACCGCGCACAAGCGTGACGAGGAGCTCAACAAGTCCCGCGAAACCGCGCAGTACGCCGGCGATGAGAATCCGTACGTCGAGCCGCGCAAGAAGAAGACCGCCGCCGATTTCGAGGATGACGGTGTCGAAGAAGAGTAAACAACCGGAACTTTCCGGACTGGTCGTGGTTGACAAGCCGCTTGGCGTGACCAGCCACGACGTGGTGGCGGCCGTGCGTGGGGAACTGCACATGCGTCGCGTCGGTCACGCCGGCACACTTGACCCGCAGGCTTCTGGCGTGTTGGTCATCGGATTCGGCCACGGTACACGCCTGCTGAATTACATCGTCGACCATACCAAGACCTATGAAGCCACCATCCGCCTTGGCCAGTCCAGCACCACTGACGATTCCGAAGGCGAGATTACTACGGTTGCGTCGGTGAGATTAGCGGGTGATTCGTCAAATCAAGGGTTGAACCATAGCGAACATTCTGGCAGTGTTCGTGTACTGACGACTCAGCAGATTGAACAAGTCATCAAAGAGCATCTGACCGGCGATATCGAGCAGGTGCCGAGTTCCTATTCCGCGGTTCGTGTCAATGGACATCACGCCTACGAGCTGGCACGGCAGGGGAAGGCTGTGGAACTCAAGGCACGTCCGGTCACCATCAGCGAGTTTACGGTGCTGGGCGCTCGCAACGTCGATAATAACGATGATGAATCAATAGCCGACACGACTGCTGCCATTGATGTGGACGTGCGTATCAGCTGCTCGACGGGAACCTATATTCGTTCGCTCGGGCGCGATTTGGGACAGCTTTTGGGAGTCGGCGGATACCTGACGAAGTTGCGTCGCACGCGAGTCGGCAGATTCGATTTGGCGGATTCGCAACTGGCGGGCCGTGTAGTCACAGCACATGCCAAGCCGCATACTTTTACCAATCGTGAAGGTGTGACGTTGACTTTGAACAAGGCCGTGTTGGATGTTGATACCGACGAACTGAAGCGCCGCTCTCTGACAATGCTTGAAGCCACACAGCGTACGATGCCGACTATTCCAATTACGGATGCTGATGCTCAGAATCTGCGTTTCGGTCGCAGGCTGCGGATGCCTTTGGCTGCCGAGATGAATGCTCGGGATTGTGCCGATACTGAAGTGGCCGATAATTCGGCGCCGACTGCCGAGCATGCGAGCGATAGAATCTTGATAAACGCTAAGCGAGCCAACAGTTTCGTTGCTGTGTATATTCCGCAGACCGGAGAGGTTGTGGGCATTCTGGAACCAACGAATGACCATGAACTGAAATCCGTGGTGGTTTTCCCGGCGGCTGGGTAAAGCCGCAAGAAAACAGACCTTTCGCACATGCGATAGGACTGCTAGGATTAGCTTCCGGCAAACAAGACAAAGGATTTTGATGAAGATCACCAGGTTGACACCCGACGATAACGGATTGGTGATGGATTGGCCCACCCTGAGCTCACACAAGCGCACGGTGTTGACCATCGGCGTATTCGACGGGATGCACAAGGGACATCAGGCCGTCGTCAAGCGCGTCGTAGAGCTCGCGAAGCAGACCGATTCTCTGGCTGTGGTGATGATTCTCGACCCGCGGCCGGCGCTCGTGCATACCTATGCCAACGAACATGACGACATGGATCTGCCCAAGGATTTTGTAGATACACAGGCGCTGAGTTCGGTCGATCAACGAATCCGTATGATGCGTGAGCTCGGTGTCGACAACGTGCTGGTGCTGCGCTATACGATGGCGTTTGCGGCCAAATCGTTCCGGTTCTTCTTGGGCCAGATGGTCGGCAAGCTGGGTATGCGCACACTGGTGCTCGGGCAGGACGCAGCCTTGGGCGCGAATCGTAAGGGCGACATCAAGTCCATTCAGGAGCTTTCCGAGGCTACCCGCGTCTTCGAGCTTGATGTGGTTGACGATTTGGGACCTGGCTATACGTGGGTGCCGCTGCATTTCGAGCCGAAGGTACCGGAAGGCACAGGGGAACAGCAAGACCCGCGAGAAGGCATGAACAAGGCCGAATTGCGTGCATGGACCAAAAAGAACAACTGTCGCAAGGTGCGAGTGTGGAGCTCGACCAATGTGCGCTACCTGCTTTCTCAGGGGTGTGTCAAGGCCGCAGCTGAGATCTTAGGACACGACCATGCTGTCGAAGGCACGGTGGTGCACGGCGAGCAGCGCGGGCGCGAGATCGGCTTCCCGACCGCAAACCTGGCTCAGATGGTCGAAGGCTATGTGCCGGTCGACGGCGTCTATGCCGGTTGGCTGGTTGATTTGGGTCCGATCGATGAGGGTAAGGGCAGCAGCAATGGTGGCACGCTTGTCGAGAAAAGTCATGCCGCCAATGTGGAGGATGCCGCTAACCTCGCGTCTCCGTCGGATGAGATGCGCATGGCTTCAGGCTCGCCATGGCGTTGGCCGGCTGCGATTTCCGTAGGCACCAAACCAACCTACAGCGACGAAACCGGCATTGACCAGCGCGTCATCGAACCATACTGCGTCACCGACGACTGGCTGGAACTTTACGGCCACAAGGTACGTGTGGAATTCACGCAATTTCTGCGTGGCCAGGTGAAGTTCAAAGACACTGAAGAACTCAAGGACGCATTGCAAGACTACGCAGATCAGACGTTGGAGATTACTGCTACAAAGTAATACGCATAATCTTGTGTGCAGTTATCTTGGAATATGACAAGCTATCTATAGAAATATAAAATGTCGTAACCATATCGCGGTTTAATCCGTGACGGGGTTACGACATTTTCTTGTATCGGTCTGTCTTGTGTCGTGTATGGCCTATGCGGGTGGGGAAGCAGCGTTCACACCTCGCGGAAATGGCTGAAGAACTCGCGGGTGGCAGGATTCTGCGATTCCTCCATGACTTCTTTGGGTGTACCGTTCTCGGCGATGAGGCCTTGCTGGAGCAGGACCACACGATCGGCGGCATGATGGGCGAATTCCATCTCGTGGGTGGCCATCAGGATGGTGGTGCCGCGTTCCTTTAATTCGGTGACCATTTCCAACACTTCGCCCACAAGCATCGGGTCGAGCGCCGAGGTGATTTCGTCGAGCAGCAACAGTTCAGGGTCAGTCATCAATGCGCGGGCAATGGCGACGCGCTGCTGCTGGCCGCCGGAAAGCTGATCGGGATAGGCCTTGGCCTTGGCATCCATACCAATGCGTTGCAAGAGTTTGTGTGCCTTGGCTTCGGCTTTTTCCTTGGGCCAGTGGTGGACCTTGATGGCACCCAGCGTCACGTTCTTGATGACGCTCATATGTGGAAACAGATTGAACTGCTGGAACACCACGCCGATGCGTGCGCGGGACTTGTCGGCGTTGACGCGCGGGTCGGTGATATCGGTGCCGTTGAGCCAGATCTGCCCGTCGTCGACGCGTTCGAGCAGATTGATGCACTTCATCAGCGTCGATTTACCGGAACCGGAAGGCCCCAGAAGTGCCACGACCTCGTGCGGGTTGATGTCGAAGGAAATGCCTTTGAGCACTTGGTTTTCGACCTTGCCGTTGTGGTAGGTCTTCTTCACGTTGTCAAGATGGAGGACAGGTTTGACGGTATCGGCAGCTGCGGTACTCTCATCGGCTGTTTGCGTGTGGATCGGCAAGTTCTTCGACTGCTGGACTGACGACGTGTCCGGCTTTTGCGATGGCGATTTCGCGTCATTCAACGGCATATTCTCCGTCTGTGTCTTGGTCTCGCTCATTGATACCTGGCTTTCAGAATTCGACGCGGAAACGGATGGTTGGATTGAATAGTTGGTTGCAGCAACAGGTATTGGTCATACGACTCCCATACCCTGCTCGCGCCCACGCAGGCGCTTGGAATACCAATCGTTGAGAAGGATGAAGGGAACGCTGGTGCAGATGAAGAGCACGCTTGCGACCACGTAAGGGGTGAAATTGTAGGTCTGCGCCACGCTGATTTGCGCTGCGCGCACCGCATCGACCGCACCGAGCGTGGAGATCAGGCCCGCATCTTTCTGCATGGAGATGAAGTCGTTCATCAGCGCCGGGGCGACGTTGCGCAGCGCCTGAGGGATGATGACCATGCGGATGGTCTGACCGCTGGTAAGCCCCAGAGAGCGGGCAGAGGCGCGTTGCGAAGGATGCACGTCTTGGAAGCCGGCGCGAAGGACCTCTCCGACAAAGGCAGCATAATCAAGGGTTATCGCGATGGTACCGAGAACGGAGGCGGGAATGCGCCCGAAAATGTTCAGGCCAGGGATACCGAAACCAATCAGATAAAGGAGCACGATCATGGGGATGCCGCGCATGAACGTCGTATACAGCGTTGCCAGCGCCCGCAGCGGGAAGAGCAACGGGGACGTACTGATGCGGATCATGGCCAACAGCGTGCCCAGAATCGCCACACCGATAGTGGCGAAGAACAGCACCTCGAGGTTGAGCCAAAGACCCTGCAAAACCGAGGGGAAGGATTGGGCGAAGTACTTGCCCGAGAAGAACGATTGACGCACATTCGGCCAGCCGGGGAGAGCTTCAAGCCCACAACGATGAGTGCGGCGAGGACAAGGGTACTGACGATGCTGATGCCGACGGAACGGAGGTTCTGACGGCGTATGTAGCCTTGGCGCTCGAGCTCTACGGCGCTGATGTTCTGTGTTGCAGTCTGCGGCATGGATGACCAATCTTTTAATAGGAACCGACGGTCTGACATGTTGATTATAGTGTGACCCTTTAACTGGCTGCGGCATTGTTGTCTTAGCTGGTTAAAGGGTCACAATAGTAAAGGAATTGCCTGAGGTTGCGGGCGCTCAGCTCTCAAGCATCGGGATGTCGGTGGTATATTCCTTGAGCCATTCGTGCTGCAGCTTGGTGATGGTACCGTCCTGCTTCAGGGCTTTGACGGCCTTGTCGACCTCAGGGGCGAGCTTTGAGCCCTTCGGAAGGATGATACCCATGCCGTCCTTGTCTTCAGAACCAGGAATCTGGCCGACGACCTTGGCGTTCTTGACTTGTCCGCTGTCCACCATCTGTACGGCATCGGGGGTGTCGACTACGAGTGCGTCGATCTGGTTGCTGTCGAGCGCTTGGGCCAGCGCGGCATTGTCGTTGAAGGTCTGGACGTCCTTCTTGATCTTGGAGACGGTGAAGTCATAGCTGGTGGTGCCCACCATGGCGCCGATAGCGCCTTTTTTAAGGTCGGCAAGGGACTTGGTATTGGCATATTTGCCGTTTTTCAGGACGATGACCGACTGTGTTTCGTTGTAGTAGCTTGGGGAGAAGTCGACGGCATTCTCGCGTTCGGGGGTGTCGGAGAACTGCTGGATGTTCATATCCCAGTCTTTCTGCGAACCTGGTGCGACGGCCTGGTCAAAGTTGGTGCGTGTCCACTTGATCTGCGACTTCTTGAAGCCCATCTTTTCGGCCACAGCGTAAGAGACCGCAGCTTCGAAGCCCTTGCCGCTCTCGGGCTTGTCGCCGATGACCCACGGTGCGTAGGTGGGCTGGCCGGTGCCGATGGTGAGTGTTCCCGGCGTCATGGTCTGCTGGGTGATATCGCCGGAGTTGCCGGAGCTTGCGGTATTGCCAGAGTTGCCGGAGCCGCAGCCGGCAGCGCCTACGGTCAGCGCGGCGATGCTCAGCGTTGCGGCGAGAATGCGGGTAATGCGTTTGGAAATTGGTGATGGCATGATTGATGACCTCTTGCTTTGTTGGAATCTGATATGACATCAACCGTATCGGCCAATGCGAATGTCGTCTTTGCGACGAATATGACGTTTGCATCATAGCATTGACTATCCCTGCACATATATGGACATACGCTTTTGATGATTTGGATAATTGATAACGCGTTATCTGTCGTTCGAAAGGCGTGGCTTAGGACTTTCGTGCATGATTGCCGGAAGTATCTGGACAAGTCAGAAAACGGTATCGTTGTACGCAAGTTTGCCGGAAATCACCGTGGCGCGGTTGTGGCCTGCGCCGTGGCGAACTAACTCGTCCAGCGTGTGCTCGATTTCGCGCGGGGTGCGTGTTTCGACGGGCATATCGATGAAGGCGAGGTCGGCCAGCGCGCCGGCGTTGATTTGCCCGATGCGCTGGGCTCCGACGTGCATGCCCATCGATTCCGCCCCGCCTAGCGTCATCATGCGGATGATGCGGTGGCTCAGGTCGTCCTTGACATAGCCTTGCTCGCGAGTGATGGCATAAACCACGGCGGCCTCGTCAAAGAGGTCGAGGCTGGGGGAGCTGGAAAGCGAGTCGGTGCCGATGGAAAGGATGTTGCCTTCGTCCATATAGCGGCGTACTGGCGCGGTCTTGCCGGTATGCGTGATCTCATTGGAGCGCGGGCACAAGGCCACTGCGACGCCCCGCTGTCGTAGGATACGGCGATCCTCACGGTTGGCCCAGACGCCGTGGGCGATATGCACGTCGGGGCCGAGTGAGCCCAGACTGTCGACGAATTGGATGGCTGAAGCGCTTTTGCCGTGCCGTTTGAGCTCGCGATAATTGGCCCAGCGCTCATCGCTCCAGTCGTTGGCCGTGTAGGTGGTGAGGATTGCGGGGTGCAAGCCGGCTTCCAGCGGCGTTTCGGCCAGATGGATATGCAGACGCATGTTCAAGCGTCGGGCGATGTCGGGCAAATCGATGAACGGCTCGGCGTCGAGGGTGTAGGGCGCATGCGGGCTGATGCCGATATTCGGCAGGTTGAGTGCTCCAAGCTGGGCGAGGGTTTCCCTGAGAGCCTTCTTACCGTGGGCTTCCCAGTCCTTGTTGTGCCAGTTCATCACTTCCCAGTAGGCGATGCCGTGCAGGCCCTGCGAGGCCAGCGCTCCTGCTGCCTCGATGTCGGTGACGACGTCGGCGGCCGCCGTGGTGCCGCTTTCTACCAGCTGGCGTGCCCCGTCATAGGCCCACCGTTGCCATGGCTTGGTCTGCTCGGCCTGTGCGTAGACCTTGTCGAATGCCAGCTCCCAGCCGTGAAAGTCTCGGTAATGTCCTTGCCCGACACTTGCCATACCGGTATATTGCAAATGGGTGTGCGCGTTGACCAAACCTGGCATCAGCACCCCGTCGAAGTGCCGTTCCGTAACATCGGCTGGATTGATGCCCTCTTCGTTGAGTTCACCGAGCACCCAGCGTCGCGTGCCGACGTGCAGTACCCGTTCGCCGCGTATGGCCACAGCGCCATTCGGGATGACAGGCGCGGTCACGGGAATTACGAGCGTCGCCGAGTACAGGTACACAGCCTGGTCTCCGGTATGGTCGTTCTCGGCAATGTTGTAAGAAGTAGAGGACGAGTTCATAGGTCGCTTTCTTGCTGTGATGTTGGAATGATTATCTCATATCAATGGTGGTGTCATTGTCGAATTGCCCTGACGGCAATGACACGGTTGATCTGCAGATATTGATACCGCACATTGCACGGTGAAGAAACGCCAAATGCGCGTTGGAAAACAGTTCAAATGGAGCTTAGTCCTGCATGGTATCGAAGCGGGTAGTTTTCCAGCTGTAGCCGTTGTTTTCGACCGCGTGGCTTGCACTGTAGCCGCGCACGTGCAAGGCGATTTCAGCTATATCGTGGTCGGTAGCGGCATCGAGACGGATGATGTGGTTCGGCAGGTTCCCGCGATTTTCGATGAGATGGGCGACTGCGCTCAGCTGAACGGCAAAGCTCAAATCCATGATTTCGATAGGATTGCCGCCGCCGGCCGTGTAATTGACGCCATCGCCTTGCGCGAGCAGTCGTAGTTCCGGACCATCGGGGACGTGGATGGTGGTGATGTCATGTCCGGGCTGATGGCGGAATGAAGGGATATCGTCCAGCGCGATCTCGTCGGCGATGCCGCCGATGACCGCAAGCATGGTGTTCGGAGTCATCAGGCGTAGATGTTCGAGCGCCAGCGTGTGCCGCACGCCGGTGGCGGAGACGGCCATATCCGTCTCGGACAGTGTGTCGTCAATATCGGCGGTAGGGAAGCCTTCGAATACTGCTCTGAGGCAGACGACGGGATCGATGTCGCAGATGGTGACGTGTGCGCCCAACGCCCGTACGCGAAGCGCAAAGCCGCGACCGACCGGCCCGTAGCCGATGACGGTGACGTTCTTACCTGCAAACCATTGATCGCCGAGGATTTCCTGAATGGTGGTCACGCAGGTCTCACCGGTGCCATGGGCGTTGTCGAAGTCGGTTTTGAGAGCGCTGTCGTTGACGGCGACGACGGGGTAGGGAAGCGCATCGTCATCTTGCATGGCTTGGAAGGCACGTACACCACTGGTCGTCTCTTCGGCCACGCCGATGAGGTTCTTGACGATTTCGGGGCGCTCGCGGGCGGCGAGACGAGCAAAGCTGGCACCGTCGTCGATGATGATGTTGGGGTTGAGGATGTCCAGAAGCCGCAGCGCCCCGTCGTGGTATTGCTCAGAAGTCCAGTCGTTTTTGGCCTCCACCGCGATGCCTTCGATATGCAACTGTCGGGCCACGCGCTCATCTACTCCGCCAGGCTCGCAGCACACGCCGACCTGCGCCCCCGCCGCTTTGAGTTCGCGTAGCAGCACGGCGGTTTTGGGCTCGAGAATCAGACAGGTGGCAATGCGGATGTCATGGAAATCGACAGTTTTCGTGAGTCGCTCCATCAGTTTGTGTGTGACGGGCATGTGTGCTTGCGCGTAGTTTATCGCGTCAAGTCCGCCGGATTTTCGCATGTCTTTAAAAGGCTCGGGGTTTTCTGTGCCATCGTTAGGTTCATGGATTCCAGAGGTTGGAACATATGGATAGACGAATGGGGAATTGTCTTTCCTGGGGTCGCCCTTGACAATGTTCATGCCCCAAGCCGCAGCTTGGTTGTAGAGCAAAGTGTCGTTGTTGCTTGTTTCATCAATCTGCAAGCTCGCTCCAGCCAGCGATTGGTTGGTATGCTGCGAAAACGTTCGTGCCCACGAGGCGAAGTCGCGATGAGGGTCATCGGAATGGTTCATATTTCCGTCTTATTCAAGTGTAAAGCCGTTGAAGGTGAAGCCGGGGCTGACCACGCAAGAGACCAGCGCGTCACCTTTGCCGGGAACGGTGCGCTGCCAGCAGCCTTCGGGGATGACCACCTGACCGATCGGTTCCGATGAGGAACCAGATGCTGGCGCATTGTTTTGGGATGTGGTGCCGGTTGCAGTCGGATTGACGGATGCTATTCCCTGGCCCAGCGTGTAGAGCGTGCGGCCGGATTCATCGGCCGGGGCGTCACCGTAGCCGCCCAGTTCAAGGCCGACGGTGGCAGGTCCGTGCCAGAGCCAGATTTCGGTGGCGTCCACCTTGTGCCAGGCACTCGCGTCGCCTTGTGCCAAGAGGAAATAGATCAGTGAAGCCAGCGGGCGGCCTTCCGTCGCTTTCATCGATTGCAGGTCTGCCGCGGTGGCAGCATAGGAAAGATCGGAGTTTGCTGTGTCGGCAAACGTAGAATCTGCTTGGCTGTTGCCAGCACCTCGCAGTGCGTCTTCGTGTTCCGCTGCTTGCTGCGTTGCTGTTCCCGCAGCAGCCTGCAGACTCAGCCAGGTCTGTCGGTACCATCCGCCCTCGGGATGTTCCTCAAGATTCAGCGTCTTCACTACGTGCTGTGCGTACTCGCTCATATCCTCAAATGCAACGCTCATTGTTTTGTCCTTTGTTCAGGTGCGAGTGAAAGTCTGTCGGAAGTTTCACTTGGCCTAATTTCAATGTGATGTTTAGAAGATTTTATCAACCGGTCTGGCACGACGAGTCGTCAGAGGCGGAGACTCATCTTCCCTTCGAAACGCCTAATGCATCGAGGGCATCACGCAAGGATGAGACCTCTACGATTTCCATGCCTTTGACGGCCTTGATGCCACGTCGACCGCGATGGGTGGGGACCACGGCACGGGTGAAGCCCAATCGTGCGGCTTCGTTGATGCGATGGGAAAGCTGGGGGACTGGGCGCACCTGGCCGGTAAGTGAAATCTCGCCCATGGCGCAGGTGGTGCGGGCGATGGGTTTGCTGGTGGCAGCGCTCGCCAGTGCGGCGACGATGGCGAGGTCGCAGGCCGGCTCTTTGGCCAGTCCGCCGGCAATGGTCGAAACGTAAAGATCGTTGGCCAGAAGATTGACATGACCATGGCGATAGAGCACTGCCGAAAGCATGGCCAGTCTGTTGGAATCGATGCCATTGGTATTGCGCCTTGGCGTTGGCAGGACGGATTTAGTAACCAATGCCTGCACCTCGATTGGCAGGCTGCGGTGGCCGTCGAGTGTGAACGTGACACAGGTGCCTTCGACGGGTGCGTCTTCGGTCGAGAGGAACAGGCCTGAGGGGTCGCTGACCTCTTCGATGCCTTCGCCGCTCATGTCGAAGCAACCCACTTCGTCGGTCGGTCCGAAGCGGTTCTTGGCCGCATGCAGCAGGCGCAGCGCGGTCTGGGCGTCACCCTCGAACTGGCAGACCACATCCACCAAGTGTTCGAGCGTGCGCGGGCCGGCTATGGAGCCGTCTTTGGTGACGTGACCGACCAACATCACAGGAATATCAAGGGTTTTGGCAGTATCAATCAGAGCGCTGGCCACTTCTCGCACCTGCGTGGAGCCGCCGGAGATGCCATCGACGTCCTGCGAAACGATGGTCTGCGCGGAATCGACAATGGCAAGGCTCGGCTTCTCCTGCTCGATCAGGCCGAGCACGGTCGCGAGATCGGTGGTCGAAGCCAACAGCAGATTGTCTTGCAGTGCGTTGATGCGTGAGGCACGCATACGCACCTGTGCTTGGGATTCCTCGCCTGAGATATAAAGAACGGATTTCTTGGGATTGTTTCGTGCCACGTTGCCGGCGGTTTCCAGCAACAGTGTTGACTTGCCGATGCCAGGTTCGCCGGCGACCAAAACGACCGAACCCGGCACGATGCCACCGCCCAAAACGCGGTCGAATTCGCCAAAGCCGCTGGGAATTCTTTTGTATATCGGTCGAGATTTCCGTAATCGGCTTGGCTGCGGCATTGCCGGCGATGACAGCGGAACTGGCCTGTGTGCGGGAGGTTCGCCCTGGCGCGGCAGTGCGCGATGCGGCGGCGGGCCGTGCCTCATGGAACTCCTCGATGGTGCCCCATTGTCCGCATTCGGGGCAACGCCCATACCATTTCACGCCGTTCCATCCGCACTCGGAGCAGACGTATTGTGTCACATTCTTTGCCATGATGCCGACGCTAGCTAATTTCGACGACATCGGCAAGTTTTCATGACGATGTTCCGTTAAATTTCAAGGTGATATTTCAGTCGATAATATTGAGAATAATTAAGCTGCGTATGGCGGAACCAGCGTCAGCCCGCTGTGAAATAATCGTGATTATGTCGACCGAACAGAAATCTTCTTCCCATGGAAAGCTGATCGCCGTCGTGGTTGCCGCCGCGGTGGTCATTGTTCTTGCCCTGCTTTCAGCGTTTGTGTGGCCTGGCTGGGCGATGAACAAGGGGACGACTGGCGAGCAGAAGCAGCAGGTCGCTGCCAGCAAACCTGCGCCTACTACGCCAAGCATCAAAGCCAAGGATTTGCCGCAGGATGCTTCGCCGTTGTTGAAGGCGATGCCCGACAGCGTGCTCAATTTCGCGCGTACCGAGGCGGCCCCGAGCGCGAACTGGACGTCTGCCTCGCCGATTGAAGAATACACGCTCACCTATTCGACAGGAGATCTGCCGAAGGATGTCACACTCGTGGTGGCGCAATGGTCCAGCGGCGACAGCGCGAAAAGTCAGTATGACACGCTCACCGGTGCGCTCAAGGGCACCGACTTGTCCAGCGGCGACGTGAAGGTCTCCGGCAATGTTACTGGCAAGTATGTGGTCAAAGCCACAGACGCAAAAGGCAAGACGGCCACAGCAATCTGGCAGAACGATACCGTTGTGTTCCAAGCCACGGGCCCCAAGGATTCGATACAGCGTTTCTATTCGAAGTTCCCTCTGTAGACTCGCAGATTGAGGTTGAATGATTCCCCTTGTTTTTCTGGGGATTCCGGAAAATCGAAGATGCTGGCGTTTTAAGTCGGCAAGAGCGAGTAATATAAGTCAAGTTGCAAACTTACAGTCAAGGATTGGAGGCTTCAGATGGGTTCCGTCATCAAGAAGCGCCGCAAGCGGATGAGCAAGAAGAAGCACCGCAAACTGCTGCGTAAGACTCGTCATCAGCGCAAGTAGTATAAAGCTTTTCATAAGGTTCGGAGTTGTTTGACTCCGAGCCTTTTATTTTGTCGTCATTACCGGTATACCTGTCGTGATCATGCCGGATACCGTCATGCGGCTGGCACAGGGCGCAAAAGATTGGCGAATTGGCCTTGAGCGTGGCATGATGAGGGTATGGCACAAATAACTTTGGGTGGTGCGCCCACTCGCACAGTAGGAAATCTTCCCGCCGTTGGCTCTGCAGCCCCGGCTTTCTCCATTGCCGATGGTGATCTCAACGATTTCGGTCTTGACAAGTTCGTTGGCCGCAAGGTCATCCTGAACATCTTCCCGTCGCTTGACACGGATGTCTGCTCGATGTCGGTGCGCAAGTTCAATACGATGGCCGAAGATCTGGATGACGTCACTGTCGTCTGCATTTCGAAGGATCTGCCGTTCGCCCAGGCCCGTTTCTGCGGCGCCGAAGGCATCAAGAACGTTGTTACCGGTTCCGCCTTCCGCTCCTCGTTCGGCGAGGATTACGGCGTGACCATCGCCGACGGTGGCATGCGTGGTCTGCTTTCCCGCGCGGTTGTCGTGGTCGACCGTGATGGCAACGTGGCATATACGCAGCAGGTTCCTGAGATTCATGACGAACCTGACTATGATGCCGCTCGCAAGGCAGTCGAAGCGCTTTAATAAGTGGTTGGAGCTTGAATAAAGCTCGTTGATTGTTATATAAAAAGCCGGTGCGCAACTTCTTAATAGTTGCGCACCGGCTTTCACTATTCGTTTTCGATTAGTGAACTATGGTTTTAGGATTCACCGATTCCTGAAGGAATTCAATATTATCCAATCAATGAGTCGGATTCGAAAACTCAGTTCTCGGAAACGGTCAAAATACGCGGGCCGTTCGGGTTGCCGACGATAACCTTGTTCACGCGGTTCAGGAAGAGACCGTGCTCCACCACGCCGACCGTGTTGATGAGGTCCTCGGCGAGGTCCTCCGGGTGGTCGATGCGTTCGAGGTGCAGATCGACGACATAGTTGTTCTCGTCGGTACGCACGTCGGTGCCGTCGGCGTTCTTGCGCAGGGTCGGCTTGTAGCCCTTGGCTTCGAACTTCTTGATGACGTGGCCGGCGCCGAAGGGGATGACCTCGACAGGCAGCGGGAACTTGCCGATGGTGTCGACCACCTTGGACTCGTCGACGATCCAGATGTTGTAGTTGGAGTTCTCGTTGACGATCTTCTCCCAGAGCAGGGCAGCGCCGCCGCCCTTGATACCGTTGAAGTTCTTGTCCACTTCGTCGGCGCCGTCGATGGTCAGATCGATGTGGTCCACGTCGTCGATGTCGACGATCTTGATGCCATAGCCTTCGGCCTGCTTGGCGGTGCGGCGGGAAGTCGTCACACCAGTGAACTGAAGGCCTTCCTCCTGCGTGCGGCGGCCGAGTTCGTCGACCAGGAAGCGCACGGTGGAACCGGTGCCGAGACCCGCGATCATGCCGTCCTTGATGAACTTGGCACCCTCGATGCCGGCCGCCTTTTTCAGTGCGTCTTGTTGCTCTTTATCCATGGATACTCCTTTAAAAGATCCTAGCTTCGCCATGTTAGTGACGAGCATCACTTTCCATAGTATCGGTGTTCCAATACTTTCTTAGGCTGTGCGTTGCGGGTCTGAACGTTCAAGTTGTGCAATACATTGCTGTGCCATGACGAATCGATTGGTTGCTGGAAAGACCTCCTGAGTCGTGGCGGATTATCGCCCGTTCTTCGTGTTGTTGGCAATCAGGAACGGGGCGTTGTTCAGCACGATAGTGCCGTCTCCGGCCACGTATCCGTCGATGGCGATGACCCCTCGGATGTAGCGAGGTTTGCCGTTGTAGGTCGGGCTGGTCTGCGGTGCCGGGAAGAAGCGAAGCGTCCCATCGACACTGAGGCCGCTGGACAGATACGGCGGTTCCTCCTTTGCCTTTGGTTGCTTGGCTGAAGCTGCTTCCGCAGTGGCTGAAGCTGCTTCCGCAGTCGTTGAGCTATCGTCAGAAGTGTCTTCGGTTTCTGAATCTTCGTCTGGGTCATTGGACTTGTCGGACTTGTCCGGATTATTCGGTCCTTCTGACTCGTGCAATTCTTCGGGCCTGCTTGATGTGTCAGTTTGGCTCTCGCTTTGCGTCGGTTCCGACTCCTCATTTTCTTGGTCGGTTTCCGTGCTATTGCTTATGAGTTCTTCTTGTACATCGGAGTTTTGGCTGTTTTGTACATCGTCTGACGGTACTTCTGCTGGTTCTTGTGCCACTGTTGATTCCTGCGAACCTTCAGAGGACGTGGCTTCGGCTGCGGGAAGTTCGGTTTCGGTGTCTACGGCATTATCGCTTTGCGGGTCGGTAATCGTTACGTCGTCCTTGACCTCGTCCGCATCAAAATTCGGATGGGAGCGAACGGTTCGTCCGGATTCCTGTGAATCGGTATTCGGGCGGTTAGCGGAATCGTCGTGAGATGCTGGTTCGTCGTTCTCGGCCGCACGATGATGGGCGACGATGGGTTTACGGGGGCTAAAATCATACTCCGGAACGCCTTCAGGCTCTGCGAGTCGTTCGGCAAGCGTGGGCTCGTGGGCATTTTGGCTAGTGCCGGAATCATCCCAATCGTCGTTGTCGCTATCGTCTTGAGCATCTGCGCCGCGCCCGAGATGATATTGTTCCTCGGTGATTTTGCCGTCGATGAGCATTTTCGCGTCGGCGGGGATATCGACGCCTTTGGCATAAGGCGAGGCAAGTAATGACTGCCAGCCTTCCAACGGCAGATAACCGTCCTTGACCCCGCTGCGGGCATCACCGGAGTAGGTGTGGGCGAGGTCATCGACCTTCTCGTTGCCGGGATTGCCGTTGTGCCCCTTGACCCAGACGAACTTCACTGGTCCTTCTCGATGGCCGATTTCAGCGTCGATGGCCTTGATGAGCGGAGCGTTCTTGACCGGCTTTTTCTGAGAGTTCTTCCAGCCGTTCTTCTTCCAACCTTTGACCCATGTGGTCGAGCAATTGATGGCGTACTGCGAGTCGGTCTCGATGGTCAACGGCTCGGCTCCTCGATGCGCGCGCAACGCTTCGAGCACCGCGCACAGCTCGCCGATCTGGTTGGTGCCGTTGGTGGCGCCGCCGGCGTCGCTGTCCCCATCGTGCTGATGGCCGTCCGTTCTTGCCGCATTCACCGCGTGGTCGGCCCAGGCCCAGCCCATGGGACCGTTGGGGTTGCCGAGTGCGCTGCCGTCCGTAGAAACCGTAATAGTCATAACTCCCAGCCTACGGTTTGCCGACGAAATTGAAAAGACAGAGCAAGTTGAACAGTGGTTTAGATTTTGGTCAGATTTAAGCGAAGTTTAAAAATGATGTGTATCGCAGAATGAATTGTCGATAAGCAAATGGAGAGGCCGGCCGATAGCGCTTCCGAAATGGTTTGATTCCGTCATTCCTGTTGTGCTATCGGCCGGCCTGTTGTTAATTGATGATTAATCGTTACCGGAAAAGCCCGTTGCGTTGGAAAGTAACCAGATTACTCGCCGAGGGCCTTGTCGACCACATCTGTGGCCTCGGAAAGCACCTGATCGAGTGCCTCGGGGAAACGAACGACTCGGCGTAGATCTTGTAGATGTTCTCGGTGCCGGAGGGTCGGGCAGCGAACCAATTGTTCTTGGTTGCCACCTTGATGCCGCCGATGGGTGAGTCGTTGCCCGGCGCACGGGTGAGCTTGGCGGTGATGTCCTCGCCGGCCAACGTGGTGGCGGAAACGGATTCGGGGAAAGGGCCGCGAACTTCTGCTTCTGCTCGAGCGTGGTCGGCGTATCGACGCGCTTGTACCAGCTTTCACCGAACTTTGCCACTTGTTCCTGATGCAGTTGCGCTGGGTTCTTGCCGGTTTTTGCGGTGATTTCCGCAGCGAGCAGATCGGGGATGATGCCGTCCTTGTCGGTGGTCCATACGCGACCATTGCGACGCAGGAAGCTCATGCCGGAGCTCTCTTCACCGCCGAACGCGACCTTGCCGGTGAAGAGCGGATCGACGAACCACTTGAATCCGACCGGTACCTCAACCAGTGGCGCTCCGATGGAAGCGGCCACGCGGTCGATCAGTGAGGATGAGACGAGTGTCTTGCCGATGCCAGTGCCCTCGGGCCAATCCGGACGTGCGCCGCTGAAGAGATAGGCGATGCAGACGGCGAGGTAATGATTCGGGTTCATCACACCCCAGTCAGGGCAGACGATGCCGTGGCGGTCGGCATCGGGATCGGTGCCTCCCACGAGATCGTACTTGTTCCAGGCGCCTGCGTTGAGTTCGTCGACGAGGCCCTTCATTGCATACTGCGAGCTGGGATCCATACGAATCTTGCCGTCGTGGTCGATGGTCATGAAACGCCAGGTCGGGTCCACATCGGGGCGGACCACGCCGATGTGGAGGCCATACTTTTCGTTGATGAGTGGCCAGTAGTTGACTGAGGCCCCGCCGAGCGGATCGATGCCGAGCCTCACTCCGGAGGAGCGGATAAGGTCGAAGTCAATGACATCGCCAAGGTCGGAAACGTAATGATCTCGGTAGTCGAAGCGCTCTACCAGTGGAGACTTGATAGCCTCGTCGTAAGGCACTCGTTTGACGTTGCGGAACGAGCCGAGTAGTTCGTTGGCGCGGTTGGCGATGGCTTCGGTCGCTTCGGCCGGTGCTGGGCCGCCGGTGACCGGGTCATACTTGAAACCGCCGTCGGTTGGCGGGTTGTGAGAAGGAGTCACGACGATGCCATCGGCAAGTCCGTCGCCTTCGAAGCGCTGCGAACCGTCGGCGGCGCGGTTGTGGGTGAGGATGGCGTGCGAGATGACCGGGGTGGGTACGAAGTCGTTGCGCGAATCGATGCGCACGGTCACGCCGTTGGCGACGAGCACTTCGATGGCCGTTTTCATCGCCGGTTCTGAAAGCGCGTGGGTGTCGCGGCCGAGATAGAGCGGGCCGGTCACTCCGGCTTTCTTGCGGTATTCAGCGATGGCCTGCGTGATCGCGACGATATGTGCCTCGTTGAATGAGGTCTTCAGCGATGAACCGCGGTGTCCGGAGGTGCCGAAGGAAACGCGTTGTGCCGGGTCGTCCGGGTCTGGAATGGCGTCATAATATTTGTCGATGACCTCGTTGACATCGATGAGGTCGGCTGGTGTGGCGGGTTTGCCCGCATTGTTTGCAATCATGTCTCCATTGTGCCACAGTCGCTAGGTGAAAGTGCAATGTTTGTGCGTTGTTGCAACCAATCGCACACAGCTGTTGTGCGATTGAGAACAGTCGGGTTGCGAATGCGAAGTGAACTCAGCGCGTCAATTGATGAGCGATTTAATGCTCATTACGGCCAGAAAGACGGAAAATGCCCTATAAATTTTTCTCACAGCCCTAAAATCCTGTTACGTATCGCGGCGATTCTACGATGAAATGGGAGAAATCACCTGCCAACCTACGTTTGGGGCGTTTTCATGACATTTTATGGTATCAACTACCTGCAAAGCCAGCACAGTATCAACCAGGTCATCCGGTTCACCATCATCATCGTATTGTGCGTGGCGCTGGTCGCGTTCTTCGTCTTGTATCTGAGGCACCGGCTCAAGACGAAATACCGGGATTTGGGCATCATCGCGCTGTTGTTGGTGGTGCTCATGCTCGGCAGTGGCTATACACAATTCCAGCAGAGCGAGACGGCCAGCGCGAAAAGCGAGCAGATGGTCAGTTTTGTGCAGCATGTCGCCAAGGAACGGCATGTTTCCGAGGATGATGTGCTCGTCAATTCGAAGTACCTGAATCAGGACGTCATCGTCAAAATCGATAAGAAATACTACACGGTGAACCTCAACACCGATTACACCGCCTACAAACTCACCGAAACCCATATGCTCGCCGACGTCAAGGTAGAAAAGTAAGGAACCGCCATGCTTATCAGCACCACACTTATCATCAAGCTCGTCGTGGGCATCGTCTTCCTGATCGTCCACATCAATCTCTTCGGCAAATCCAACCTCGCGCCCACCAGCGCCATGGACCAGATTCAGAACTATGTGCTCGGCGCCATCATCGGCGGTGTGATTTACAACGAACAGATTACCGTACTCCAGTTCGTCTTCGTGCTCGTCACATGGATGCTGCTGTGCATGATCATCAAGTTCGCCAAGGAAAACAGCCGCTTCTTCAAGAAACTCATCGACGGCAGCCCGGTCATGCTCATCTCGCACGGCAAGGTCGACGTCGCCACCTGCATGCGCAAGGGCGTCTCCGCCAGCGACCTGATGCTCAAATTACGTGCGCAAGGCGTATATGAAGTTTCCAAGGTTCTGAAGGCCTACTTCGAGCAGAATGGCCAGTTGACCGTGATCTGCTACGGCGATGAGACGCTGCGGCTGCCGTTGATCGTCGATGGACAGGTCGATACCGATGTGCTCGAAGCCATCGGCCACGACAAGGAATGGCTTGAGGATGAGGTCAAGAAGCAGGGCTACGACGGCACCAATGGCGTGTACATCGGCGAGTATGTCTCGAAGAAATTGGAACTGACCGGCTACGCAAAGTAGGAGCTATTCCGGTTCGATGATTTCGGAATAGGCGTATCTGCTTGGTTTCTGATTCGATGTGAAGGTAGACGTGGCAACAATGTCTACCTTTATTGTTGAGTGGCTTCTTCTAAAGGGGAATCCGATTATGAGTCGATTAATGCCTATGTTGCGCGTTATTGTTCGAGTTCCGCCTTGGCAGGAACGCGTACGCACAGTGCCTTCGGTTCGAGGCTGAAGAGGATATGACTCGTGGAGCCGAGCATATCGCCGTCGACCTGGGCGAGCGCCGGCTTTTCGAGCTTGATTTCAGCCTTCACGCCTTGAATCTGGTCCATGGTGGAATTGGTGGAAAGCGGGCTTTGTTGGGCCTTGCCGGTGATGGTCTGGTGCATCACGTCGCCGAAGAGGTTCATCCAGCCGAGCAGGCCGCCGGAAGTGTCGATGATTTCGAAATCGAGCAGGCCGTCGTCGAACGAGGCGTCCGGCATCAGCGAGAACACCGGAATTTGGCCGCAATTGCCGGCCATGAACGTGCGGAAATGCACTTCTCCGACCGTATGCGAATTGCCGTCTGCGCTGGTGATGGTGACGGTGCCGCGATACTTCGGTGCAAAGAGATGCTTCATGCCGCCGGAGAAATAGGCAAGCCAGCTGATGCTCTTCTTGAGTTCCGGGTTGGTGTCGCTGATCATGTCGGCGTCGAAACCGATGCCTGCGATGATGAGGAAGGCGTGGGCATGGTCGTCCTCAGGTCGATCGAGGAGGGCCAGGCGCCCCATGTCGACCATCCGTTCGCCGTGCGAGGTCGCGATGGCCAGTGCCGCGTTGATGTCGTCGACCGGGATGCCCATGTTGCGTGCGAAAAGGTTGCCTGTGCCGATGGGGATGATGGCCAAGGTGTGGCCAGTGCCGCTTACCGCGCTCGCCACGGTGCGCACGGTGCCATCGCCGCCCACGGCGACCAGAACATCAGCTCCGTGAGCAAGCGCTTCCAACGCGCAAACGCGTCCGTCGCGTTCCAATGTGGTTTCGATGAATTCGATTTCCGTGATCTGATGGTCTTTGCAGAATTCTTCGATATGCAGCCGTGTTCGTGCGGCCTGAGGCTTCGACGGATTGATGATGAAGGCGTATTTGACCTGGTCATCATCGCGTTCGTTGAGTTTCTGCACCCTGCGCCAGCGTCTCCAGGCGCGCCAAATCAGCGCCGCGGCAATTGCGAGAACACCAACTGCGATAATGGCGACGACGATGAAGAGCACAGTTCGAGACATGACTCTATTCTGTCGCGGCTCACTGACGTTGCGCTCAAAGCTGTATGAAAAATGAACGAACCCTACACGCTCTGGAAATATGAACTCATGAACGCCAACGTCTGCATTCGTAGTCACTGAAACTTTCGTGGTGTTGTATTGCGGCCCTTTGTCATGGATAGTCTGGGCGATAATGTTGACATTGTCTGATTGACTCGCATTGGATTGCTATGCGTCGCTGTGCTGTAGGCGACAGGCTTGGTGGCCATGTTGGAATGGACAATAAGATTGATAATGAGTAATGCAAAATTGGGAGATGTTGAATATGTCGGCTGAGAATGACGCTTTGAAGCAGCGTGGCCAATCCAAGACCGCGGATGCAGCCGCACTGACGTCAACCTCTGATGCCTCTGGAATCGGTGATGCTTCCAACGTCATCGATACTGCCAATGCTGCCGTAAAGGGCGAAAAATCAGCGAAACAAACTACGGATTACGCCTCGCATTGGCATAAGCAGGACACGATCTGGACGTTCAGCCTCTTCGGTACGGCGGTCGGCGCCGGCGTGCTCTTCCTGCCGATTAAGGCGGGCAGTGCCGGTATCCTGAGCCTTCTGTTCATGGTCGTGCTGGCTTTCCCGCTGACCTATTTCGCCCATCGGGCCCTATGCCGGTTCGTGCTTACCGCCAAGCATCCGGGCGATGACATCACCGATGTGGTCGAGCAGCAGTTCGGCTTTGGATTCGGCATGGTCTTCACGATTATCTACTTCGTTCAGATTTTCACCATCATCTTGGTCTATGCCGTCTCGATTACCAACACGACCGAAAGCTTCATCGTCAACCAGCTGCACATGACCGCGCCTCCGCGCTGGTTGCTTTCCGGTCTGCTGATCGGCGTTCTGGTCTGCATCGTCACCTGCGGCACCGATGTGGTCACCAAGGTCACCAGCGCCATGACCTACCCGGTCATCGCCGTACTGGTGCTGTTCGCCCTTTACCTTATTCCGCACTGGAACACGTCTATTCTGACGAGCTATCCCAAGACAGCCGGCGGCGCATTCGACTGGGGCACCTTGATTCAGGATCTGTGGCTGCTGGTGCCGGTGACCATTTTCGGCTTCGACCATTCCGCCATCATCTCCTCGTTCTGCGTGAACCTGCGCGAAGGATACGGGCTTGAGCAGTCCGACCATAAGATGATGAGCATCCTCAAGCGTGCCGAGCCGTTGATGGTCTTCGTCGTTCTCTTCTTCGTGCTGAGCTGCGACTTGGCGCTGACACCCGGCGATCTGGTCAAGGCCAAGGCGCAGAACGTCTCCATTCTGAGTTACATCGCCAATATGCTCAACAGCCCGGTGATTGCGTGGATTGCCTCGCTGACTGCCTTCGTCTCCATTTTCAAGGCGTTCCTCGGCCATTATCTCGGTGTTGAGGAAGGTCTTGGCGGCATCATCCGCAAGATCGGTGAAAAGAAGCACCGCATCATCGAGCGTCGCCCGCTGCACATCTTCGTCGCCATCTTCATGTTCGTCACCTGCTGGCTGGTGGCGTGGGCGAACCTGTCGGTCATCAACATGATCGAGACGATGGTCGGCCCGATCATTGCCTTCATCCTCCTGCTGCTGCCGATGTACGCGATTCACAAGGTGCCGTCGCTCAAGAAATATTCGGGCAAGATCAGCAATGTGTTCATTGTGGTCATCGGTGTGATTTCGGTGAGTGCCATCTTCTACAACATCGTGGAATTGTTCTGAAAACTGTATCGTGACACGATGCTCCAAGCCGTCGCACGCCTGACTTTCTGCAGGTAGGCGACGGCTTTTGATTTGCCCGACCTATCTCAAAATGTGTCATGCATTTGTCTTTTTCGGCATTTCCCACTAAAGTCGGAATCATGTTCAACATGGGAATCGAATCCGGCACCGCGGCTACCGCCGTGCGTCGCTCTTTCGCTGCCCTGAATGTGAACATTCTCGCTTCGACTCGTCGATCGTATTCGTCATCGGCCGTCGTAAGCAGCGATATTTCGGATTGATTTGTATCTCTCAATATTTTTTGATATCGCGTTCCGCGTCGGCATAGCTGCCTGGTAACGTGCGATGTTTTGCTCCGTATTGGGCAGTGACCCATTCACAGCGGATTTCTCAATGAAGTATCCCAAAAGCAGAGCACAAGAAAGTGGCATCGTATGGCAGAGCAGCAACAACAATCAGTGAAGCGACGAACAACAGACACGGGGCAGGGCAATCCCTCTGAAAAACAGGTGAGCAAAGAGTACGCCCTCAAATGGCATGGTCAGGATGTGCGATGGATGCTGAGCCTCTTCGGTACGGCCATTGGCGCGGGCGTGCTGTTCCTTCCCATCGACGTGGGCGGGGTGGGCACGCTTGGCCTGATACTGACCATCGTCATCGCCTTGCCGCTGGCGTATTTCGCGCATCAGGCGATGTGCAGGTTCGTGCTTTCCGCCAAAAATCCCGGTGATGACATCACCGATGTGGTTGAGCAGGAATTCGGCTTTGGCTTCGGCATGGTCTTCACGCTCATCTATTTCGCGCAGATTTTCGTGCTGCTGATGGTCTACTCCATCTCCATCACCAATACAGCCGAAAGTTTCATCGTCAACCAGCTGCACATGGCCGCGCCACCGCGTGGTGTACTTTCCCTGATTCTCATCGTCATTCTCATCGTCATCGTCACTTGCGGGACCACCGTGGTCACCCGCGTGATGAGCTGGATGACATGGCCGGTTATCGCAGTGCTGGTGCTGTTCTCCCTCTACTTGATTCCGCGCTGGAACCCCTCCATGCTGACGAGTTATCCGCAAGGTGCAAACGGCGGTCTCGACCTGGGCAAGCTGGCACTGAACCTCTGGCTGCTGATCCCGGTCATCGTGCTGACCTTCGACCATTCCGCCATCGTCTCCTCATTCTCCGTCAACGCGCGACTGGAATACGGCAGCAAATACGCGGAGCCCAAGATCGTGAAGATTCTCAAGGTGGGAGAGCCGATGATGGTCGTCGTCGTGCTGTTCTTCGTGATTTCCAGCGATCTGGCGCTGAACCCCTCAAGCCTCGCCACGGCCAAGGCGCAGAACGTGTCCATCCTGAGCTATCTGGCCAACATCTTGAACAGCCCGGTCATCTCCTGGGTGGCTGCAATCACCTCTTTCTTCTGCATTTTCAAGGCGTTCCTTGGCCACTATCTCGGTGTTGAGGAAGGTCTTGGCGGTATCATCCGCAAGGTCGCCGAAACCCGTCACCGCGTCATCCAAAAGGGGCCGCTGCGCGTTGTGGTCAACGTCATCATGTTCTTCGCCTGCTGGTTCATCGCCTGGGCTAACCCCTCAGTGATTGGCATGCTTGAGACCATGGCCGGCCCGCTGATTGCGTTCGTGCTCATGCTGCTGCCGATGTATGCTATCCACAAAGTGCCTGCGTTGCAAAAGTATAAGGGCAAGGCCAGCAATGTGTTTATCTTCGTGGTGGGCCTCATTGCCGTGAGCGCGATCTTCTACAACATCATTGCATTGTTCAGGTGATGCCAATCAAGTAATCATTTCAACTGATAAAAAGCGGCGTGGATAGCACATTGCTATACATGGAAAAATAATAAAAATGTTGACGTGAAACACATGTCAAGAAAGGTAAAACAGGGCTTCTCGGCCGGCTTTCAGTTCGGCCGTTGGTGTCCCTTTGCGGAAGTAGACTGAAACTATGTTAGATATCCAATTTATCCGTGAAAATCCCGACGTTGTACGCGAATCTCAGCGCAAGCGCGGGGAGTCCGTAGAACTCGTTGATGAGGTCTTGAAGCAGGATGAGACGCGTCGCGCCGCTCTCAAGTCGTATGAAGAGGCGCGCGCCGACCAGAAGGCCATGGGCAAGAAGGTCGCTGCGGCAGCTCCTGATGAAAAGGCCGCGCTGATTGCACAGACCAAGGATCTGGCCAACAAGGTCGCCGAATACAAGAAGACCTCGGATGATGCGGCTGAGGCATATACCAATGCCATGTGGAAGTTCTCCAACATCGTCGAGCCTGAGGCTCCCGAAGGCGGCGAGGATGACTACGTGGTGGTGCGGAAAGTCGGCACGCCGCGTGATTTCGAGGCCGAGGGCTTCGAGCCCAAGGACCACTTGGCATTGGGTGAGGGCGTTGCCGGTATCGATATGCGCCGTGGCGTCAAGGTCTCCGGCTCTCGCTTCTACTTCCTGCGCGGTGCCGTGGCACGTATGCAGATCGCCATGCTCACCATGGCCGTCGACCAGGCTGAGGAAAACGACTTTACGCTGGCCATCACGCCTACGCTGGTGCGTCCTGAGGTCATGGCCGGTACGGGCTTCCTCAATTCGCATGCCGATGAGATCTATCGTCTGCGCGAGCCTGACGACCAGTATCTGGTGGGTACCTCCGAAGTGGCGCTCGCCGGCATGCACGAGAACGAGATTCTTGATTTCAGCAACGGCCCGCTGAAGTATTGCGGCTGGTCAAGCTGCTATCGCCGCGAGGCCGGTGCCGCTGGCAAGGATACGTCCGGCATCATCCGCGTCCACCAGTTCGACAAGGTGGAGATGTTCGTCTACTGCAAGCAGGAGGAATCCCGCGACATGCACAAGCAGCTGCTTGGCATGGAGGAGCAGATGCTGGCCAAGGTCGAGGTGCCTTACCGCACCATCGACACCGCCGCCGGCGATCTCGGTTCTTCCGCCGCCCGCAAGTTCGACAACGAGGCTTGGGTGCCTTCGCAGGGTCGTTATCGCGAGCTGACGTCCACATCCAACTGCACCGAGTATCAGGCACGCCGCTTGAATATCCGCGAGCGCACCGAAGATGGTTCCACCCGCGCGGCCGCGACGCTGAATGGTACGCTGGCCACCACGCGCTGGCTTGTCGCGATTCTCGAGAACCACCAGCACAAGGACGGCTCCATCGATATCCCGAAGGCCATGCGTCCTTACATGGGCGGCCGTGAGGTCATCGAGCCCACCAAGTGGGAGGCCTGAGACCGAACAGTCGCTTGTTTGGTGATGGTTACGGTAACTTGCCAGGTGATTTAAGTGGCGGCATGCTTGCTGCTTATGGGCGATTGCCTGGCGACTTATGTGATGACGTGTCTGCTGTCTGTAGGCCGTTGTTATAATTTCATTCGTTGCGTTTGCGGTGCAAGCCGGAAATGCAACATGGACAGGTGTCTGAGCGGTCGAAAGAGACGGTCTTGAAAACCGTTGAGGAGCAATCCTCCGCGAGTTCGAATCTCGCCCTGTCCGCTTTACAGGGCTTCAGGTTTTAACCTGAAGCCCTTTTGTTTTGTTAAAATGTTTTTTGCTTGCGAATGTTTTGTGCTGCTGATTCGTCGGTGTTGTGGCTGTTGTGGGGTTTGGCGAGCTGTCTGTAAGATTACAGAAGTGGAAAATTTGACCGATGTGGCGTGAAGAGGTGCAGGTCATGCAAGCAGCGATAACCGATGTGGTGTTTGGGCTTGATAATGTGCTCGTCGAATGGGACGGACGGCGACCGATTACCGGGCAATATCCCGAAGGCATTGCCGACATGATGTTCGACCCGGCCGACGAGTGGGGGATGGAGTTTTATCTGGCGATGCTCGAAAGCGGGTGGAGTGAGCAACGGGTACTTGCCTCGTATGAAGCGCATCACGGACCGGCCATCGCTTGGGTGCTCAAGATGTACCTTGACCATGAAGCGGATGGGTTTGTCGGCATGATGCCGGGAATGCCTGAGTTGATGCAGGATTTAGATGCTGCCGGAATTCGTCTGTGGGGACTGGCAAACACGACGGAAAAACATTGGGAATTGGCTCGGCAACGTTTTCCTGATCTTGCTAAGCTATGTGATTCTATAGTTTCGTCCGAAGAGAGGGTTCGGCTTCCCGACCCGGTTCTGATCAATCATGCCGTCGAACGCTTTGGCATCAGTCCCGCGACGACATTGTTTGTCTACAGCGACAAGCACATGGTCAGAGACTTGGAGGATTGGGGTTTAAAGCTGTCAATTTCAAAGATGCGAGCAGCTTGCGAGATCAGCTCTTAACATTGGCTTGATTCCTTGTACCTTACACAATCTGTCGGTCGGCAGCCCAACGCGTCAGTTCGGTACGATTGGAAAGCTGGAGCTTTTTGAGCACTGCGCTGACGTGGGTTTCCACCGTTTTGATTGAGATAAACAGTTCCGTTGCGATTTCCTTGTAGGTGTAGCCACGGGCGATCAGACGCATGACCTCCTGCTCGCGGTGGGAGAGTTTGTCGAGTTCGTCGTCATGCTCGGCCTGGCCTGCACCTTGGAAGGTGGAGAGCACGAATCCGGCCAGCTTCGGTGAAAAGACGGCATAGCCTTCGTGGACCTGAATAATCGAGGAAATCAGATCGTCGCCGCTGATCGTTTTGGTGACGTAGCCGCGTGCACCAGCGCGAATCACTGCGCCGACATCCTTCGGGGAATCGGATACGGAAAGCGCCAGAAATGCTGAATCAGGGGAGAGCGGGTGCGATTTGAGTAGTATTTCCGCACCACCTCCGCCTTCGCCTCCAGGCACATGGACATCCAGCAGCACCACATCCGGCTTGGTGTCGGCGATCATCGCGACCGAGCCCTCGACATCCGGTGCCTGCCCAACGATGGTGAAATGCGGGCTCAATGTCGCAATGACACCAGCTCGGAACATCTCGTGATCGTCGACCACAGCTATGCGAATGGGGTGGCGGTCGGCAGCTGCCTGGCCGTCGTCTTGTACGTTTCCGGCTCCGGCTTGTGTTGCTGCTGTCGTATTGACCGTGGGAATGTTGTCGTTCATCTGGTTGCTGTCTCTCTGTCTCATATCGTTGCCAATCATCATATTCGTCGGGTTGCCGTTTGTGTCGTACCTATGCAGTTACTCGTGATGTTCGGCATCCGGTTGCCGGCTTCCCGCCACGGCGATTTCAGAGCTGTTGCTCTCCTTCGGAATCGGCATGGTCATGTGGACTTCGGTGCCCCAATTCGGACGGGACACGATGCTGACGTTGCCGCAGCGTCGCTCGATGCGGCCGATGATGGACTGGCGGATGCCGAGCCGATCCGGCGGTATGGCGTCCTGATCGAACCCGTTGCCGTGGTCGCGCACAAAGACTTCAGCTTGAGCGGCTCCGACCTCGCAGTAGACCGAAATCGGTTCCGCGCCGTGCTGCGCGGCATTCAACATCGCCTGTTCACTGGCATTCAACAGTGCGTCGGTCTGGGCGCTGGGTTGCGTGTCGCCCACGGTCACCACGTCGATGGGCTCACCGAATTCGTCCTCGATATGGGCCGCGATGTCCTTGAGTCCGCTGCTCACCGACCGATCTGATGGTATCCGTTCCTGATACAGCCATCGGCGCAGTTCGCGTTCCTGCTTGCGGGCCAAGGTGAACACGGTTTTCGGCTCGTCGCTGTGCAACTGAATCAGCGCGAGGGTCTGCAAAACGCCGTCGTGCAGATGAGCGGTCATGTCGGCTCGTTCCTCTTCGCGTTCTTTCAACGCGTGCTCGTGGCTCAGTTCGTGGATGAATCGATTGGCCAGCGGAACGATGGCCAGCGTCACCCCGAAGAGAAGTGCCACGCCGGCGACTGCTGCGGAAAGCGGCAGATGAATGCTGAAGGTATAGGAACCAGCGCAAATGAAATAGCCTATCGCCATGAGCGCCACACCGATAAGCAGATACCGTATCTGTCCGTCCTTGGCGTTGAATCGAATCCACGCCACGCCTATGCCGCACAAGGCTATAAAGGTGCCGAATGTAAGATCTCCGGGCAACGGGCTGTTGTCCAGTATGACGGCCAAAGCGATGAGCACGATGCCGATGAGCGCGATGATGGAAGGTTTGGAAGCGTTTTTGAAGGCTTGGGCAAGATTCTCGGGACCACTTTCGGTCTCGTCGCTGTTGGCCTCGTGTCCATTTCCATTTCCGTTTTCGGGGGCGGAAGACGGCGAAGAAGGGCGTTGTGCAGTTGATTGTTGAGCGTTGACAGCTGCATTAGGGTAGGCGGCGTTGACGGATGGATGGTTGCCGCCGTTTCCATATTGAAAGTCCTGAATATTGTTGACATTGCCGTATGACAATGGCGCGTGCGCGGTCTGCCATTCGGCTTCACGCTGTTTCTGTTCGGCGGTAACCGGGTCTCCGGCGGGAACGAACGCCCACAAAAAGATATAGGCCACGATTCCGGAGCCGAAAAGGAATGCTGTAGCGACGAAAGCCAGGCGAACCCAGACGACAGGTATGCCCAAATGCAGACTCAACCCGCGGCACACCCCGCAGAAGATGCGTTTCTTTTTCGGGCGCAGCAGTGGCAGACGTTGTTTCGGCGTCACGGGGAATCCGCTTGCAGGTGCATATTGTTGCCAAGTGTATGCCTGCTGGTTGCGCGGGCTTTGATATGGTCCGTGGTTATCTGGCGCGTGATTCGATGGCTTCATACTTCCATTGTGCATGATTTTGCGGGGGTTTCAGGGTGCGTTCATGCAAAAATCAGGGTTAAATCAGGGTGTTCCCTGACCCCTCCGAGCGTTTCCGGGTGCTGTAATAGAACCATGAGCAACAACACAAACGGTTACGGCTACCAACAGCCGAACAACATGAGCAATCCCGTTCCGCCCCGACACGACAAGATTGACCGCTTCTTCGCATGGATTCGTGGCAGTGGTCTGATGCGAGGCAACAACCGCTGGATCGCGGGCGTCTGTGACGGCATCGCGGTGCGTTACGGGCTGAGTCCCGTTTTCGTACGAGCGATTGTCGCCGCCTCCACGCTGGTCTTCGGCTTCGGCGCGGCGTTCTACGCGGCGGCTTGGGTGCTGTTGCCCGATTGCCGTGACGGCAGGATTTCTGGTGAGGAACTGGTTTATGGCCACTGGCAGTGGTCATTGCTTGGCCCGATTCTCTTCATGATCATCGCGTTCTGCTCGCCTGGCGTCGGTGTGCTGCTGGCCATCATCGCAGTTGCGGTGCTGCTGATTATGATCAACAGCCTCGCGAACAAGGCACAGCAACAGCGTGGAACCGCTTATGCGAATAACGCACGACAACACCAACCAGGCCAATGGCAAGCGCAGCCTCCGCAAGGCCAATATCAGGCCGGGCCGATGCCTTATGACCCGTCCGGCAATGTCAATCGTCCTCCGAATCCGAATCCCACCCCATATGCGCCCCAGCCTTGGCAGCAGGGCCAGAACGATTCGCAATCCGGATCTCAGGGGAACAATGAGGCGACCTTTCGCGAACAGACAGGAGTGAATCCCGATAATCGTTCAGCCACCGAAAATGCCACTGCTCAACCGGTTGCTGAATCCAATAATGGGTCTGCAGATTCTGCTTCTTCCGATTCCGCAACAAATTTTAATCTTCCGTACGGCGAACAGACTTCTGCACGGCCGTCAGCTTCGCCATTTGCGGCTAGCTCATCGCGGGCCGGCGGCATTCCTCCCACGTATATGGCCGAACCTCAACAAACCTATCCACAGGCTTCTCAAAGTACGGCAAGACCATGGGGGCCGAGGCGTACGCGACGCAAGCCGGCCGGATTCGTGGTCGTTTTGCTGACACTCGGCGTTATTTTTCTTTCTGGAGCCCTCGTTGCCATACAATGCTTCAGCAACGGCGGATACCTAAGCACGATTTTCCAATACGGGACATATTGGATTGCGGCGATACTCATATTGCTTGGCGTAATCATCGCTGTGCTCGGCTTGGTCGGTCGTCGTGCAGGGGGCTTGCACCCTTTGGTCTGGATCGCGGCGTTCGTGGCGGTGGTCTTCATGATCAGCGATATCGGCTATTCCTTGGTGTTGACCGGCTTGGAACAGACCAGTACGTTCTATCATCAGGTGAATGTCAGTGGTTTTAAAGCCATCGATGGTGGCAACGGCCAGCAGTTCAACAAACTCAAACAAGGAACTGCAATCAAAGGCCACAGGCTCGACGATGACGCAATAAATATCGACCTTAGCGATTACGGCAAAACGCACGACACCCACGATGTCGTACTGAAAGATGGCAGCACGGTCCAGTCCGATTGCCCGACCGGAACGATTCATCTGACCAACAGGCAAGCAACGGTTTTCGTCACTTTGCCGGCTGGCTGCTCTTATGAGCTGAGCCATGAATCCGATTCATTGGTTGATGGCGGAAGGATCAGTGTCGATACCGATGAAGGGTCAATCGTTATCGACGGGGGATATGCCGGCAGCGCGGTGGGTACAGAATCGCTGGGTAGCGGCTATGTCGCGATCGGCCGTAATATGCAACTCGGTATCGGGGGAATGAGTTATCGGAGCATTGATTCTGGTAGAGATTACGGCAATGAAAAAGAATACGAGTGGATTACTGATTCGCGAAAAATGCCCAAAAACGGACCCGAGCTAACCATCGATGCTCCCTACATCGTCGAAGGTCGCGTGACGGTGCAATATCCTGACGAAAGCACGGTACCCAGCTATGCGCAGTTCGCCAAAGGCAAGACCGAAGGAGAGTGGAGGCGATGAGCATGAGTGAAGAACCGAATGTGGAGAACGAAATGACGAGCTTGACTTCCGATAAGGACATGGCCGAAGCCAAGAACCGGCCGGTTCAGGGTGATGATGCGGATGTGTCCGATACCGATACCATAGCGTTGCACCATAGAGAGAGCGATAATGCTGAAACCATGCCGATTGGTAACGGTGGTGATAACAATGATGCAATCGAAACTTTGCCCGTTACTGAGTCTTTCGTGATTTTGGACGATAAGTCGGTTGATGATGGGGCAGCGGCGACAGAGACCATCGAGGTTGCGAATGATGCTGTATCGGGGCTGGAGGCTGACGATAGTGCCGGTTCGGCAGAAAAGGCAGAAGATGAGTCTGAACATGGGCCGCAAACTAGTAGTACTCCATCGAATGCGTCGAGCCGATCTGGATATGTGCCGCCGTCAAACTTTGCCAGCGGTTCTGCCCCTTATGGAACCTATGTGCACGTGCCGCGTGATTTTCCGCAGCAGATGCCCAAGCCACAACCGCCAGCTGGTCCGAGTAAAGCGACCATTCTGCTGAGCCTGCTTCCGCTGTTTTTGGGAGCTTTGACGCTGTTCATCGGCTCGATATTTCCGATGGTCTTTGCATCGGTGCCCGGTGGTGTCGATATGCGCTCGCTTGTCGCTATGGGCATTGTTCTGCTCGGCGTGTTGTTGATTGTGTTGGCGGCGCTGTTGGGCTTGGCGTCGCTGATTCATAAAGGCACGTCAAAGCGGAAGGGCGCAAATCGGCAATGAGCCGTTTCTGAATAACGGCAATACGGAGTAACGGACATATATCGCAAGATGCCTACGCAATGATGATGTTGTGCAGGCATCTTGCGATTCAATGAAACATCGCATTGAGAAATCGCCGAAAAGGCGGACTGCTGTCAATGCTGTGTTTCTAGTGAGCGCTTGCCTTTTATAGGGAATAGAGCCCGAAGAACGCCATCATGATCAGCGACGCCACCGAGGCGATGACGCACAACGCGGCAATGATGAAGCGCGTGGGAGTCCAGAAGTCATGGGAACGGTTGCCGCGGGAATGCCAAAGTTCCATGATCATCCAAGTCAGCAAAGCGACATTGATCAGGGCGATTGCCTGCATCAGCACCCAGCCCCAGTTGAGCATTGTGCTGCGAGAAGTGAGTGTCAGCGCCGATTTTGCGGCGACGATGACGTAGGCGAAGAACGCTGCGATGCCCAGAACCGCGCAGCAACTGTTTAAGGCTAAGGCTGCTGTGAGTCGATGCGGGAATCTGCCAAAGATGGCGGAATCAAGGTTTTCGGCTCCGATCATCGCTGACGGTAACTGTTCCATGTCGTTGATATGAGAATCGGATTTTCTCATTGACGAGTCGATTACCGATGTTCCTGCATTGTCGTTTTCAGTGGGTGGAAGTGGCGAGCCTTGTTTGTTGCGTTTCATCACACGTTTGAAAGTGATACCAAGGCCAATGATTCCGGCCATTGCTGCACACAAAATAACTAAGCCCAGCAGCACCAATATTGTGCTTAACGACCCGATAAGTCCCGGTTTTACACTGGTTGGGATAGAGAGCCGTTGGTTTGGCTGATCTCCGGCGATTTGCGGAGTGGCCCAATCGTTCGCTTTCGTGCCGGCGGTGACGGCGTTCGTCCAATCCTCAAGATCGTGCGTGTAGTGCGCATCGAGCGGCAAACCGGGCACGGAAGTGTGTGCGCCGACGCGCATCTGGTGGTTGGCATGATAATAGCGGACGAGCACGTTGCGGTTGCCGGCCGATTTCGCAGCGTCGATGATGTCGGTCGTTCCCTGCTCGATGGGCATGGAAAGATCGTCGGTGCCGAAGCTGATCAAGAGCGGCATCGTGAGGTCTTTCAGGTAGCGTTCGGCGGGAAAATCGGCATATTGCAGCCCAAGAGGCGCGAAATTGAGGCCGATGAATTTATCGACATCACGGTTGAGTCCTTTGGGGGCGCCAACAACGGAAACATAGGTGTTGGCGGCCATCGCCATCTGGCGCCGTCCAGAAACCGCCGGCGGAGAAGTCAACATCATGAAGGGAATGGCGTCCGGATGGAGATGTGCCATCGCTTCG
Source organism: Bifidobacterium sp. ESL0682 (assembly GCF_029392815.1). Lineage (GTDB taxonomy): Bacteria > Actinomycetota > Actinomycetes > Actinomycetales > Bifidobacteriaceae > Bifidobacterium. The sequence continues at coordinate 614,802 of NZ_CP113942.1, forward strand.
GCGATCCACGTGCCTTCGGATTCCGCGTAGATGCCGGCTTGCGTGGGATCAACATCGGCTTGTGCGCGCAGGATTTTCAGTGAGGCCATATAGTCTTCGGCCATCGCGTAATAGTCGCGGTGGAACGTGGTGTATGTGTCAAGTCGTTTATCCGGCACGAGCGTGACGATGCCCGCCGAACTCATGGCCGAGGCGATGTCGCCATAGACCTCACTGGCTTTGCCGGTGCCTGCCCCATGAATGAACAATGTCGCCGGACGTTTGCCGGGAGCATCGATGGGGAGCGCAGGATGGCGTTAATGGTGACGTTCGGAGCAAGTTTGATGTGCAGGTTCGTGGTTTTGACCTGATATGTGCCTTCTTGAGCCGTTTTGAGAATGTCTGTGGTATTGGTATGGTTGCCAGCTTCTCCGGCCTGTATATCTGTATTGCGAGTGCTTTCGATAGCTCTTGCAGCCGCGGTGTCTCGGGCTTGGATGGAGGAACGAGGAGAAGCCACCCTGATGTGCTGAGTCAACGGTTCGATGCCCCAGCCCGGCGTCATTGCCGCGTCCAATGTCGCCAAAACGGCGACCAGTGTAACAAAGACGGCTATGGAGGGGAGGAATCGTTTCATCAATCGCATGCGTGTCACTCTAACGCATCGCTCATATCTTTACGCCTACTGTTGCAAAGCCTCGGCCTCGTCGAGGGATTGGAAGCCGCCGAGCAGTACGGTATTGCGGATGGTCTCTTCGGTGAGGTTGCGATTGGCGGCGGCGAGGTCGTCGATAAAGTCTTGATAGAGGCCGAATGTCTTGTCGGAGTACGTGCCGAGTTCACCGCGCAGATAGGTTTCGAACGATGTTTTTTCGTGTGTATCTTCTGACGTGTGCAGCACGCGCATCTCGCGGCCGAGTTTGGGGTAGCGGCCGCGGAAATCGTCGGCCCATGCCACTTGCTGCTCGATGACCTTTTCCTGAGCGGCAACGCGTTCAGCGGGTCGCGCGGGGATATACGGCTCGATATTCGCGTGATACTCCTCCGGCCAGGTCGAAATCATCATGCGGCCGTATTTCTCGGTGATGAGGTTGCGGCCGACGTGGTCTGCCTCGTCGAGGTCGTCGGCGTAGCTTTTGAGCAGCGGCACGGGCCAGGTCATGAACTGGCTGGCGCGCATCTGGTGGAAGGTCGGCCAGTTGCCTTGGCAGGCCGCGCGGCCGCCTTCGTTGTCGGTCTTCTGGAACTGGTCCCATTCGTGCTTGACCACATGTTCCAACAGATCAAGCCGTGCTCGTTCTTCCGCGGAAGTGGTGTTTTCCTGTGCCTCTTGCTTCGCTGCATTTTCGGCCATTGTCGCTCTTTTCCATGTTTCGCCCTGGTTTTGGGCATTATCGCTGATGCCAGTATAGGTTTTGGCATCACTTGAAAGTATTGACTTATTACTGAAAGTCGGTATGCCGATCACGATGAATCGCTCGTTTACACTTTCTCATTCCTGCCGCAGATCTATTGGTTTATGCGTAATCATCGGTATCGGCAAAGGGTAAATCGCGATGTAAGAGTCATGCTGCACCGACTTTATAGACTGTGCAGCACTGGATTGTTGCTGCCGATATGTGCTTCGATGTATGGTCGCTGCCACTCGAGAAATTCCTCGTCGCTATTGGTCAGCCCCTCGTTTTTGAGTTCTGCAACGATTTCACTGCAGATGTGTTCGACGGTGGCTTGCACCTGTTCCTGCGCGGGCGCGGAGCCCTTGCCGCCTTCGCCGAATCCGGCACCGCCGAAGCAGGCTGCCGAGGAAAGCCGCAAAATGGTTTCGAGCTGATCGCAGACATCCGGCAGAACGGTTGACATGCGACCGGAAAGCCGACGCAGTGCCGCGAACTGCCATTTGTAGTACGGCATATAGCCGGCGCGAATCGGCTCGTTGATGAGGAAGACGAATGAACAGACGTTCGTGGTGAACTCGCGGATGGAGAGCCATGCCGCCGCTCCATCGCCTCGCTTGAGCATGCGAGGCAGGTTGTACTGACCGGCCTGTGCAATCATGCCGAGTCGGCGAGAAATCATCGCAAGCCGCACATCGTCCGGCATCATCTTGAACCCTTGCCGTGTTTTGGAAACGGCGCCGAGTGGGTCGGCGAAGATTTCGCCGTTGGTCGCCGCCGCAAGTGTCGGTTCGTCCAGCAGAAGCCATTCGTGCGGTTTGTCGTCACTTGGTGCGGCCGGGTATCCGGTGATGCCGGCGAAGAAATCGCTGATGCGGAAGACTCCGGTGCGCCGGGAGCCACCCTGGGCTCGTGCAGTTGATTCGCGTGGCCCGAAGCCCATGAATTCCTGTGGTAGCGCTTCGTAGTCGGCCTGCAGCTTTTCGCCAATCTCGTCGTAATCTTCATCGGTGAGCCACAGGCAGAAACCGGGGCCGAAATCGTGATCTTGCGAATACTGGTCGTCAAATCCATAGCATTCAGAGCCATGGCCGATCAGTCCTGCAGCGATGCGCCCTTGATACTCCGGATATTTCTCTGCGATCATCGGCTTGCCGTACTGCTCCCAGTAAGCTCGTACGAGCTTGAGACCGGAGATGGCGGGCTTGGAGGTCGCGGCCGGTTCGGTTCCGGCGGCGGCTTTACTTGTTTCAGCCTGATTTTCGTCTGACCGATGCGCTTCGTTGGCCGATGACGAGAGCGTTCCATCGGATGCTGGTTCGTTGGCAGTTCCGGCTGCTTCGCTTGCCGCACGTGCGGTTTCCTCGACCTGAGCGAGATTGCCTGCGGTGATGCGGTAGTAATCGGTATCGGTGCCATAGCATTCTTCGATGACCTTGAGTGCCCGACGATAGGAATCGATGGCCTTGTCGAACAGTCCAGCCGCAAAGCAGGTCTGCGCATATCCGGCCAGAGCCGAGGCAAAATGGGCGCTGTGCTCAAGATGTCCGTTCTTGTAGATCTCCAGCGTTTTGGAGGAATGGTTCATGGCCTGTTCAAGTAGTGAATCAACGGTTTCGGATGATGCAGTATCGTCCGAGTCCAGTCTATTTTGCGATTGTTCGATAGTGACTGTGTTGTCTTGAGATTGCCTGGTGGCGGCTGTGTCCTGTGTCCCTGTTGTAGCGTTCTGTCCGTTCTGCGCCGCTTCGGTTGCCCGTTGCAACAGCACCAGCGCGAGGTTGGTGTGCGTCGAAGCAACATCGATGTCGGTCTCGGCATCGGTGCTCGATGCCTCGAGAATGGAAAGCGCCTTTTCGAGCTCGTCCTGTGCGGCTCTTAATTTTCCGGTCTCGCTGTAGAGCATCGAAATGTTGTTGTGCAGCGCTGCCATCCGCCGATCGGTGGGTTCGAATGTCTTCTGTGCCGATGCCAACGCCTGCTTGTAGAGATTCTCGGCCTGGTCGTACTGTTTGGCCGCGCGCATTCCGGTTGCCGCGTTGATCAGTGTGGTCGTCCACGCCTCGGTGCCTTCGATCCCCATCTTGAGCCCGAGTTCCAGCGCCCGCTGGATGATCCATTGGTTGTCTTCGTGCCGACCATGCGAACGGTAGAAGCCCATGGTCTCGTTCAATACGGTCAGCAGCCCCGCGTCGTCACCTGCGTTCTCCGCATCGACCATCGCCTGTTGGAGGTACGGTTCCGCCTTGTCTTTGGCCTCGTGAGCGTCGAACAAGGCGTCAAGCCCCTTCAAGAATTCGTCGGTATCGAACGTCGTGTTAGGTGTTGGGACCGGAGCGTTGTTCGGGTCGCTGGCATCTTCGGGCTCTCCGGAAATCGAAGAATGTGTTTCGCTGAAAGCCCGCAACAGCTCTTCCGGCGTCTTGCTCTGCGCGTTGTCGTCCATGACCGCTCCTTTGTCATATGCTATGTCCAGTCTATTGCCGGTTGCGGTATCCAGAGGCTCTGTTTCAGTGTGAGCTATCTCACAGGTTTATGATTTTCCTGATAAAACGACTATGCAAGGAGAGTCGCATTATTTCGACGAACCGGCACGCTAGACTGGCGATGAATACGCGAATAAGTCTTGACGCGGCTTTAACCGTCAAGGTGGCAGGGAGTAGCGGTGAAGCATAACGAAAACGATGATTGCAAGGATGCGTTGGTGGTCCGAGAGCCGCGCGTAGGTGTCGAGACGATATCGAACCCAAGTAGCACCGTCTGGCTCAAATTCGTCAATCTCCTTCAGCCTTCGAAAGTTGGATGGCTGATTCCCGCCGTGCTCGGCTTTATGGTCGCCTGCTCAAGTCAAGCTGCACAGTTCGGATGGGTTCCTTTTGACCATGTCTATCTTTATCTGCAGTCGATTGGTTATGCGGTGCTTTTTGCCTTGTTGTATATGGTCGCGTACCGTGGCGTGGAATTCGCCAGAACACATGCATTCGGTGTCTCCAAAGTCATTGACGACGTGCATGGGGGATCGCCCAAAAACATTGGCAACGGTTGCGATGGGCATGTCGATTTGACGATTGCGGTATCTCCCGAGGTAGTACTTTCCGGCGAGAATGCTTCCGATAACGGCAACATTCAGCACATATCCCAGGCGGGTGCCAAGGATGGTATCGCTGTTGGTACTGCCAAACCCCGCAAGTGTTTTGCCGCCATTCGTCGTTATTTCCATTTCCGCTATGCCGAACATATGCCCGCGATTGCCGCCGATGCGTCGATATTGCTGTGCTGTTGGCTTCCGTATATCATTCTGCTGTTCCCGGGCGTCATTCATTTCGATACCGGTGACCAGATCGCGGAATACTACGGCATGCCGCTTTACGGGATGAACGCGGGCAAGATCTGGGACCACCATCCCTTCCTCGATACTTATTTGTATGGCTGGTTTGCGTCGCTGGGCAAGTCGCTTTTCAATAATTACAACATCGGCATGTACATATATGCGCTCCTGCAGGCAGTGGGATTCGCATTCGGCATTGCCTGGCTGCTGGCCTATCTGGGCCGAACCGACCTCAACCGTAGGTTGCTGCACGGTTTCGCGGCGTTCTTCTGCTTCTTCCCGGTGGTGCCGATGTGCGTCATGTCGATTGCGAAAGACACGACGAGCGCCATGCTGTTCGTTCCATGGGCAATCATGTATTGCAAGTTGGTTGACAGCAAACTTGAGCTGACACGCAATCCTTGGTTTGTTTCTGTCTTCGCGTTGGACGGGCTGCTGGTCGCATTGACCAAAAAACTTGGACTATATGTCATTGTGCTTTGCCTACTCGCATTGATTTTTGGCAAGTTTGCTCGAAAACTCAAGGTCGCGATGGTCGCGCTTGCGGTGGTGCTGCTCGTTATTGTCGATATGGCCTTGCCGAAATTCGTTTACCGGCACATCAACGTGGTGCCGGGAACGTCGGAGGCCGCGCTCGCCTTGCCGATTCAGATGATGGCTCGAGCCGCGCATGACCATCCGGATGACATCAGCGATTCCGACCGCGAAGCCGTTGACAACTATCTTGAATATTCGTGGGATGAAATCGGCCACCATTACGATCCGTGGCTTGCCGTTCCGGCCATCGGTTGGACGATAAAAGGCAAGGTGCCGATTTCCCGCTTCGCCAAAGCTTGGCTGGATATTGGCCTGCGTCATCCTGATTCGTATCTGCAGGGCTTCTTCTGTCTGGAATCCGGGTGGATGACCTTTGACGCTTTCAGTGTCAAGGATCAGAAGATTCCCAAACCGGTTTCGGTGATGATACTGCCGATGGCCACTTCCGACACCGCTGCCTACACCTACGGTGTGCTCCAGCCGCATACCCCGCCTACCGAGGCCAGCGAGACGGTGAAGCAGCTTTATCGCACCATCATCGATACGCCAGGCATCAATATCCCGTTCTTCATGGCATTGTGGACTTCAGTATTGCCGGGATTTGTGCTGTATTACCTTTGGCGACGTCGAAAAGAGCGGCGCTCGCAAATGCTTGGGATGAGCCGCAACGTTCATGGCGAAAGCGATAGTCAAACTTCCGGTAGCCCGATGGCCTGCGCCGTATCTGCGGGTCGGAGCTTGTTGCTCACATGCCTGCCGTGGCTACTGAGCGTCGCCGGTCTCTACGTCTGCGCCGAAAGCCTGTCAAGACCGGGCCGTCCTTCGCCGACGAGGTTCGTGTTCCAGCTGGTGTTGCTCACTCCAATGGTGGTCGGTTTCCTGTGCTCTGGCCGTGGATCTCAGACTTCGGCAGACTGCAGCCCTACCAATTGACGGCAATGGCTGGCTGTATGCGGATGCGCGACGTAGCTGCGCTCATGCATCAACTATTTGCAAGCGCTCAAAGGCATCGGTATCTGTTTCGTAGCGCAGCGAATAGATGATCAGCAGAATGGTGGCGGTAAGAGCGAAGGGGATGCCTCCCAACGCCGTGAAATGGTAGTTCATGCCCGACATGGTGAGCATGCCGCCGCCCACGGCCGAACCGACCGCGTTGCCGAGGTTGAACGCGACCTGCACCGCCGCTCCGCCGATAAGCTCTCCGCCGCCTTTGCCCGCTTCGGCCATCAGCAGTTGCTGTGGAGTGGAGATGAAGAACAGCGCGAAGGAAATGATAAACGTGAAGATTGCGGTATCGATCTTGTTGCCGGGCACGAAGAATACCAGAACCAGACCAATCACGCTGAGACACTGACCAAGGCCGGCCGTTCCAGCGCTGCGCCAGCGGTCAGTCAGATGTCCGCCGACGAGCCCGCCGACCACCATCGCAAAACCAGCAAGCATCATTAGCAGCGGTACCAATCCCGAAGCGTAGCCGCCGACGTGCTGCAGCCACGGCGAGACGTAGCTCCACCAGCTGAAAATGCCGGTGTTGCCGGTGAAGACTGCAATGAGAATAATCCAGGGGCCGGGTTTGGTCAGAAACTTGAACTGTCCCAGTATGCCGGCGTCCTCGACCGGGTCGATACGCGGCACCCAAGCGGCCACCAGAATGACGGTCAGCGCGGCGACCCCAGCAAGGATGAGGAACGCCAGGCGCCAGGAAAGGTGCTCGGCGATGAGCGTACCGGCCGGCACGCCCAGCATGTTGGCCACCGTCTGACCAGTGATGGTGAGGCTGACCGCCTTCGCCTCTTTGCCGGGTTCGGCCAAGGTTTTGGCCACGAGTGCCGAGGTTCCGAAGAAGGCACCGTGGGGGAGTCCGGAAATGAAACGGCCGATGACCAGCAGTGTGGCATTCGGGGCGGATGCGCTGAATAGGTCGCCCAGGAAGGCGATGACCATGAAGATGACGATAAGCTTTTTCGGGCCGATTTTGCGCCCGAAAATCAGCATCAACGTGCCGACGCATACACCGATGGCATAGGCCGAGATGAAGTTGCCGGCTGTGGGGATGCTCACACGCATATCCCGCGCGGCTTGGGTCAGGATGCCCATCATCACGAATTCGGCGGCCCCGTAGGTGAACGCTCCACAGGCCAATGCGAACAGGCTTTTCTTCAAGGTAACTCCTTTATGGAGATTGGGTACATGGGTCGGATTTGGAAATAATCCCCAGACGGGTCGCCGAAAAATCGGTTTGTCAAGGAATATTTTTGACTGCTGTGTTCTCTTGCAACATCATACTAACGCGAAAGATTTATTGCAGATACTTTAAAGATAATAAAACCCCTTGCAAAGCAAGGGGTTTTAAGTTGGTCGGGCTGGCGAGATTTGAACTCGCGGCCTCTTCGTCCCGAACGAAGCGCGCTACCAAGCTGCGCTACAGCCCGATGAACAACAGCAATCATGATACAACGACCCCGGGGACGAGTCCATTGTGCGTGTCGTATGCGGGGTCGTTGCATCATAATTGATAGTTTTTATCAATGAATATGATAAATCGTTAGGATTTTGCGTTGTTCCAGGCACTAAGTTGGGTACATGTGCTGGAAACAACGCATGTACGACCGAAAGATGCGTTGTTTCCAGCATAGATGTGTGTGAAGTACTGGAAATAACGAAAGTGAGCTCCTAGGGACATGTAATGGCGTGTATCGGCTGCTCGGTACACTCAGGAATTATGAGTGAAACGAATGAAACCGGTGAAAACCGGAATGAAGAAGAGGCTGAAGCCCCGGTAATGTCCACCGTCGAGCGTGCAGAGCTGCGCCTCAAACAAGATGAGGCCATCGCGGCAAATATTGATGCAGGCAAGTCTTTCGACGAGTCCATCGACCCGACCAACAAGGAATTCGGACCGGAGGGCCAGCCCGAGCAGGTACAGATGCGCGTGGCCAAGCGTGCCCAGATGCTGAAGGATGGAGTCGCGCCGTATCCGGTCGTGGTTGAAGTCACCGATACGATTCCGGAAGTCCGCGCCAAGTATGAAGGCAAGCTCAATGCAGGCGATGAGACTCAGGATGTAGTCGCCATTGCCGGCCGCGTGCTTTTCCTGCGCAATGGCGGCGGCCTGTGCTTCGTGCAGCTTGCCGCTGGTGATGGCACCAAGATCCAGGGTATGATTTCCAAGAAGGAGATCGGTGCGGATTCTCTCAAAGCGTTCAAGCAGTTCGTCGATTTGGGCGATCATCTTTATCTGAAGGGGCGCGTGATTGCGTCGAAGACCGGTGAGTTGTCCGTCTTCGCCAGCGAGTGGAAGATTGCTTCCAAGGCCCTGCAACCGCTCCCTGCGCTGCATAAGGAACTCACGGAAGACACCCGCACCCGCAAGCCGTATATTGGCATGATTGCCGACGAGAACATCCGCAACATGGTCCGTAAGCGTTCCAAGGTGGTCACCTCGCTGCGCAACACCTTCGCCAAGGACGACTTCCTTGAGGTCGAGACGCCGATGCTGCAGACGGTGCACGGGGAGCGGCCGCCCGCCCGTTCGTCACCCACATGAACGCTTTCGACATGGACCTCTACCTGCGTATCGCTCCGGAACTGTTCCTCAAGCGCTGCCTGGTCGGTGGTATCGAACGTGTCTTCGAAATCAACCGCGACTTCCGCAACGAGGGCGTCGACGGCACGCACGCCCCCGAGTTCACCATGCTCGAGGCTTATCAGGCTTACGGCAACTACGACACCATCGCCGCGCTGACCAAGAAGCTCATTCAGCAGTCCGCCATCGACGCGTTCGGCTCCACCAAGGTCACGTTGCTCGATGGCAGCGAATACGACTTCGGCGGTGAATGGAAGCAGATTTCCATGTACGAGTCGCTTTCCGAGTCGCTCGGCGAGGAGATTACGCCGGAAACTTCCGTGGAACACCTTGGTGCCATCGCCGACAAGCTTGGTGTCGAGCGCGACGAGGTCGAGAACCACGGCAAGCTGGTCGAGCATCTTTGGGAGCACTTCTACGAGGCTGGTTTAGGCGCTGAAGTCCCGACCTTCGTGCGTGACTTCCCGGTCGAGACCAGCCCGTTGGTCAAAGCTCATCGTTCCAAGAAGGGCGTTGTGGAGAAGTGGGATCTTTACGTCCGCGGCTTCGAACTGGCGACCGGCTACTCCGAACTCAACGACCCCGTCGTGCAGCGCCAGCGTCTGGTCGACCAGGCCAAGGATGCGCTTGCCGGCGACGTCGAAGCGATGGATATCGACGAGGACTTCCTCGAAGCGCTGGGCGTCGGCATGCCGCCCGCTGGAGGTATGGGCATGGGCATCGACCGTCTGCTGATCGCCCTGACCGGTGCCACCATCCGCGAGACCATTACCTTCCCGCTGGTCAAGCCGCTGAACTGATCGATTCGGTATAGGGATTTCAACACAGTCCCTATCGATAAGTGATGTAAACGGTTGTGGCCCGTTCCTTCTAAGAGGAATGGGCCACAACCGTTTTTTCGATTAGGTGTTTCACCGGAAACATTCAAATGCTCTTGAAGCGGCGACACGAATCACTTTAAATTTCGTTATTATCGGCAATTCTGTTGCGGATTCGGCCGTGTCTTGACTTGCAGGGTGACGGTCTGTCCAGCCTTGACTTGTTCGTGGACGCGTACTGCGGCGCAATCGCGCAGATAGACAACTTCAGCTTGGTAGCGACGTGATTCGCCATCAAGATTCACATCCTCAAGCATTTCGCCTGGTTGCAACGCAATCTGCAAGGTGGTGTTGAGCGTCTCGGTGGTGTTGTTACAGAATGTCAATGTGTTTTTCCGCTCGTGAATGTTGATTGTGCCGCCGCAGAAGGACATACCGTCCCAGCTGAACTCGTTCCAAGGCGTATATGGTGCCACAGTGATGGATTTGGCATCCTCGTTGCGTCTGATGCCTGCGATGTCATGGACCATGAACGAGACAAATTCGCCTGCGCACCATCCGCATTTGCCCAAGCCGCGCTTGACCCTTGAAGGATCCTGCTCGGCATGTTCGAACGGCCACCACCAGAACGATCCATCGAGATCGGTGGTGTGGCGAATGCGATGCAGCGCATCGGCCAGTTCCTTGCGCGATCCCGCTCCGCACAACCCATGAACGGTGCCAGGGTAGGTAATGCCGTTGCTGTCGTCGAAGTCCCAGAAGTCAATACCGCCGGTGATCGGAGCGTAATATGGATCGTCGGTGCTGTGGGCCCATTGCGCATGATTGCGAATATACCGGTCGTCGCGGGTGGTGAACCCGTAAACCGAGGCCAACGTCAGGTCACTTTCCTCGCCGTCGTGCACGCCGATGACGTTGCCGTTGCGATCGACACCTTCCACGAACATGTCCTTGCCGCAGATGTTGCGCACGCAGCGCTGATAAAGTGCCTTTTTGAGCGAGGTAGCGATGTCGGCCAGTGCTTCGGCCTGCCCGTCGTTCAGCATTTCGCTGAAATCTTCGATAAGAGCCGTTGCCGCAGCCCACGCTAGAATGTTCGATCCCGTATGGAAATCACCCCGTGACGGTCCGTCTGAGATGTATAAGGTCTCGTAAAGGTCATCGTCCTTAGGACGGGAAGCAATCAGGTCATGGGCAAGCTGGTGGATGTACGTGGTGAATACGGATTGGTCGACGGTAAGTGCAGTCTTGCCATGACGCTGGACGAGCATGGAAGCCAGTACTATGGCCAGGCATGCGTTGCCTAGCGAATGTTCGAAACCGGTGGCTTCGGGATGCATCTTTGCCTCGCGTTGCCAGGCTTTCGCGGGAATGCCGTAACGGGCGAGGAATTCGATGGCCGTGTTCGCCAATGCGGGATCGCTTTCCAGCACGCCCATGGTGCTGTATCCGAAATCACGTGTCCACACATCGGGTAACGGATTGGCATTGGAACCCCAGAACGATCCGGCTGAGGTTCCGTCGTCGAGCAATAACATCGCCTGCCGCGCCAGTTCGCTGGCCCGTGTCGTCACTTCGCCGAACCACGGATCTTCCGGTATGTTTAGTGTGCCGAGTGTACCTTTTCGAGCGTTGAAGGTGGCCTCGAGCGCACTAGCGATGGTTGGAATGGACACGAATTCTTTGATGTTCTCGTTGTTCGTGCTGAAGTCAGCGATGAAGGCGAACTGCACTGTTTGATGTGCTTCGATGATGAAATCGTTGGTCTGCCTGGTCTCATCGCTTTCGACGTTGGTTATATTGTCGTCTTTGACGATGGCGATGGTGACATCAAGCGGCTCAGTGTCCTTTTTGCCGGTAGTCTCGCAATGTGTTCTGAGCTCGATATTGGCAGGGGCGTCGCCGTCGTTGGTGAAGGTCGTCAGCTGGATGACGCACAGCGGTCGGTCGTGGCCAATCTGCGGAACAAAGGTGGTTGTGTTGAATTGTGTCGTGTCGAGACAGGTCTCGAAAACCGGCAGCACGCCTTCGGCGAACTTCAGCCCCGGCGTCTGACAGATACGTCCGTTGACGGCGATGTCCATGCCGATGTGCCCTTCGCAGAATGCCATTTGCTTGTGGATATAGACACCTGGAATGAACTTACCGCGCACGTCTTGAACGCCGACCGCTTTGACGGCCCTGCGTATGCATCCGCTGCGATCGAGAGCCACGAGCAGACGGTTGTTGGAGATATCAACGCTGAAGGGATAGTGCGTGAAACGCCCGAGGTCGAATTCCATATCGGCGTCGTCTGGCCAATCGAGTCCTGCTGCTGAGAAGAGGGTGGTGCGATCGCGTGCGGCGCCGTGTCGGTCGAAGCCTATTGAAGCAAGGGTGGAGTGCAAGATATTCCCTTCGTTGGTGAGTGTGCGTTTGCGTAGCCGACATTGTTGTGGCACAGGTGATGCGGTATACGTCTTCTTTGCAATGATAACGTATACATAAGATTTGTCAACGAGAGACGGCGTTATCTTCCGTCTTTATGATGAGAGACTTTAGCGTAGCGGTGTGGTTGTGTTCCGAATGGCAAGGAATGAGGGGACCGTGATGTGCCGTTCGATACCAGTATTGCCGTCGATCAGTGCCAGTGCGGTCTTTCCGGCCGTGCGTCCGATGGAAAACGGATCCTGCCTGACGGTAGTGAGTCCGACCTCTTGGGCATAGGTGGAATCGTCGAATCCGATTAACGAGACATCCGATGGAATCCGTAGCCCATTGCGTAGCAGAAGCGCGAGCAACGGGACGGCATACTCGTCGTTGATGCAGCAGATCGCGGTCGGTCTTCTCTCCAATGTCGTCAGTTGTGAGAAGGCGTAGTCAGCGCGATTGACGTCTTTGGGCGCATAGATGACCCGCAGATTGATGTCAGGGCCTTCCTTGCAGATTTCTTTGATGGAGTTGAGCCTGTCTTGGCCATTCCATTTGAAGGTTTCCGTTTCGGGGTCAAGACATACGTAAGCAATATCGCGGTGGCCGAGTTGGGCTAGATGATTGACAACCATCCTCATGCTCGCCTGTTCATCGAGATTGATGGTTGCGGAGAATTCGGGCATGGGTGTGGTGTTGATGCCGATCAGCGGAATGCCGCTGGATTTGAGTTTGGCTGCCTCGTCGTGCGAGACCTGGAAGGAGACGACCAGTACGGCGTCCGCGTTGCGGTTGATAGACATGTCCGAGAAGAAATCGTGACGCTCTTGCGAGTCCGAGACTTGGTAGACCGAGATGTCATATCCCGCATTGTGCAGTACGGAATTGAGACCGGAGAGAATATGGGAATCGTACCAGGATTCGAGTTCTCCGCCGGTGAGGAAGGCGATACGTGCCGCTTTGCCGCTTTTGAGCGCTGACGCGGAACGGGAGATGGTGAATCCCATGTCGTGTGCGGTTTCAAGTACACGTTCGCGGGTTTTCGGTAACACCTTTGCGGGCTGGGTGAAGGCGCGGGAGACGGTCGCGATGGAGACTCCGGCGCGTTCGGCGACGTCATGGATGGATGCCGGCATTTATCGCTCCTTGACCAAAGGATTTGTTCATCTACAGCGTATCATAGTAAGTGCTGATAGAAGGATACGTATACATTTCTTATTATTTTCTAGGTCAAATTGTTTTACAAGATTGTCGGATTGTTGTTTTAAAGCGTTTAGAAATACTGGAAACTCAAGGAAATAAATTTCTTTAATAATCTATTCTTCAGGTTGACGTTTCTAAAATAATATGCTAACGTTTACATTATTGCGAAGAGGCATGACGCGTCCAGTTGATTGATGGTCGTATCTACCAAGCAGTCCGTGCTAAGCCGTGACTTTTGTGTAGAGTGTACGGAATCGTTGCAATGAAGCGGTTTTGAGACTCGTATAGAAGGCAAGCTCTGTGCGGTGTTGTTGGTTTCTATGAGGAGGGATCGATGAAGATAACACTAAGACGTGCAATCCGGGTGTTGCTGGCGTGCCTATGCACCATCGGCATCGCCGGAGCTGGCGCGGGTTGCGGTTCAACTGGCGCCAGCGGCTCGAACGTCGTCACCCTGAGCTTTTTCCAGACTAAGCCAGAGGCCAATGAGGATTACGACAAGATCATCGCCGACTTCGAGAAGACCCATCCCAATATCAAGGTCGTCCAGAACGAAGCGGCCGATGCAGCAACCGCGTTGAGAGCCTTGCTTGTCAAGGACCGTACACCTGATGTCATCTCGATCAACCCCAACGGGGAGATGGGCAAGATGGCCAAGGCCGGAGTGTTCTACGATTTCAGCAACAGCCCCATTGTCCCGAGACTGAAGCCGGCGCAGCAGAGGATTCTCGCCGATCTCGGCCACAATGGAGATGAGGTCAATATGCTCATGTACGCAGGCAACGTGTGTGGCCTCATGTATAACGTCGACCTATTCAAGAAATACAACGTTCCAATCCCTCGGACTTGGAAGCAACTGGAAAGCGCCGCCGCAACGTTCGAGTCCAATGGCATCGCTCCGTTCATCGGGACATTGGGAGACCCCAACCGCGTCTCCACGCCTTTCGATGGCTTGGCTCCCTATTATGAGAAGGATGGCTTCTGGGACAAGATGCATCAGGAAGGCCGTCATCTGACTCCGGATTCGCCGGTGTCGTTTTCCAGAAATTTCAAGCCTCTGCTGCAGCGCCTCTACTGGATGTACCAGCACACCACCAAGGATGTGCGCACGATGAACTATGAGGACGGCAACGCCGCATTCGCCGAAGGCAAAGGCGCGATGATACTCACCGGCAACTGGGCGCTGGCTCCGATGTTGCAGACTAACCCCAATCTGCACGCCAAGTTCTTCCCGTATCCCGCCGACAACGCCAAAGACGATATCCTTGTTTCCGGCGGTGACGTAGCCATCACCATGGGCGCGCATCCCAAACACGAGAAAGAATCGATGGAGTTCATCAACTATCTGTTCCAGAAAAAGATTCAGAAAAAATTCGTGGACGACCAGCAGCTCATCCCGTCTCTGAAAGATCTCAAGGCCAACGCGAACCCTGCGCTCGCCTCTGCGGAGCCGTGGATTGACTCGGGCAAGATTATCGGCTATGCCGATCACCATATTCCCGCATCCATCAGCTACAACCCGATTTTGAACAAAGCCATGCTTGACGGCAACCTCGACAGTGCCTTGAACACGCTCGACAACGAGTGGCGCAAGGTCGAGGCCAGGACGATTGAGTAGGGAAGAGGCAGATATCATGAATGCAACAACTGCAGGCGCGGCACCTGTTTTGAACACACATGCCGACAGCGTCACGAAGAAAGCCACTAAGCGAGTCAAACGGCAGCATCGTAAACTCGCCGATGCCACCTACTACTGGATGGTCTGGCCTTTTGTCATCCTCTTCGCTATTTTCCAGACTTTGCCGATGCTCATCGGCATCTTCTTCAGCTTCACGAACTATGCAGGATATGGCAAATGGCATATGGTTGGGTTTTCGAACTACGCCAACCTTTTCCAGGACGACCGTGCACTCCATTCCTACATCTTCACGTTCCTCTTCTCCATCGTTGCGACCATCCTGACTAATGTCATCTCGTTGGCCGTGGCACTGCTTTTGAATGCGAAGATTAAGTTCCGCAATTTCTTCCGTGGTGTCTTCTTCATCCCCTACGTGCTTTCGATGCTGATTATCGGCTATGTATTCCAGTTCTTCTTCTCGAAGTCCGTTCCGAAGATCTTCTCGTCGATTCCATTGTTGCGAGACAATATCTTGACCAATGAGCACTGGGCCTGGTTGCCGATCGTAATCGTGACGGTATGGCAGGCGTGCGCGTTCGCCATCATCATCTACCTGGCCGGTCTGCAGACCATCCCGCAAGATATCTACGAAGCTGCTTCGCTGGATGGCGCCACCGGATTCAAGGCGTTCAAATCCATTACGTTGCCGCTGATCATGGGCTACGTCACCGTCAATGTGGTGCTCAACGTCAAGAACTTCATGCAGGCCTTCGACCAGATTGTCGCCTTGACTGATGGCGGACCTGGCACGGCCACCGAATCCGTGACACTACAGATCTACAACGGCGGTTTTACCGGCGGCGAATTCGCCTACCAGTCCGCTGATGCGGCGCTGTTATTCATCGTTATCACCATCATCTCGCTGATCCAGCTCAAAGTGCTGAATCCGAAGGAGGACTGAAACATGTCCATGTCGCAAGTTTCCAATGTATCCGCTCACTCCAAACGTGCGGTAAAGCCCTCCAAGGATCATCATCGCATCAACTGGTGGGCCACGGCCCTGGTCGCGGTGTGCTCGCTGACGATTTTTGTGCCGCTTTACTTCGCGATCTCTGTGGCATTGAAGACCCCGAAGCAACTGACGCAGGGCAACGGCTTCGAATGGCCGAACCCGATCAACTGGCACAACTTCGTGACTGCGTGGCAGCGTACCAACTTCCCACAAGCCCTGATGAACACCGCGTTCATCACTGTCTTCGCGGTGGCATTCACCATCCTCACCAGCTCGATGGTGGCCTATGCGCTCGCGCGCAACATGAACCGTCCGTTCTTCAAGTTCGTTTACTACTATCTGCTGGCGGCCATGTTCATTCCTTTTCCGATCATCATGCTGCCGATGGTCAAGGAGACGGGCATTCTCCATCTGGACAACCAGATTGGTCTGATTATCCTCTACACGCTTTACGGCCTGTCGATGAACATCTTCCTGTACACCACATATCTGAAGTCCATTCCCATGGAGCTTGAGGAGGCGGCGCGTGTAGACGGTGCCTCCACGTGGCGTGCATTCTGGCAGGTTATCTTCCCGCTGCTAATGCCGATGAACGCGACTGTGGGCATCATCACCTGCGTATGGGCGTGGAACGACTTCATGATGCCGTTGGTGGTTTTGACCGATCCAAGTGCTCGGACACTGACCTTGGCGCAGTATGTGTTCCAGGGCACGTACAACACCGATTACACCGTGGCGTTCGCCTCATATCTGATGGCGATGGCTCCGTTGCTGATCGTATACGTCTTCTCGCAACGCTGGGTCATCTCCGGGGTGGTTAGAGGCTCCGTCAAGTGATGTTTGAGTAATCGAACGGCCTTGCTGTTTCCGAGTCCGATGCCATACAGATATTGCCGACCTGTCAATAGGTCGGCAATATCTGTTGTGAGACAAGGTTGAGACCGGACTGCTATAGTTTTCTTCAAGGTTACAATTACTTTTATACGGGAATTCCGGTCGTTACCGACCGAGAAAGTTGCGGGTTGCATTGAAGAACAGGGATTTGTGGGTCAACGGGTTACGTCCAAAGACATTGCCGGCGTCGATTGCACCGGTTCTCGTTGGTGTGGTGACGGCCTATCGTCTTCTGGAAGCCAAGGCGGCCGCCGGTTGCGCGGTCAAGCCAGATGAGTTGCAGGGATGCACGGCAACACCATCACCGGCGGCTTCCGGTGCTTTTTCAGTCAGTATTTCGGCAGGCATGTTCGCTCTGGTTTCCGTATTGTGCGTCATTGTCGCCTTGTTCCTGCAGATTGCCGTCAATTTTGCCAATGATTACTCCGACGGTATCCGAGGCACTGATGCCGGTCGAGGCGCCAGTGAGTTCCAAACCGCCAAACCGCAGCGTCTGACCGCTTCCGGTCTGGTTGTGCCCAAGCAGGTGCTCGCCGCTGCGGGCATCAATGCTCTTATCGCCTGCCTCGCCGGCCTTGCGGCCGTTGCACTCACCGGTCATTGGTGGATGATTATTCTTGGTGTGTTCTGCCTGCTTGCCGGATGGTTCTATACAGGTGGCAAGCACCCGTACGGCTATGCCGGTTTCGGCGAGATCGGTGTCTTCGTCTTCTTCGGTCTTGTGGCGGTGCTTGGCACCCAGTATGTGCTGACCGGTGGCATCAACATTGCAGGCGTCGTCGGCGCCGTGCTTTGCGGCCTTTATTCCTGCGCCATCCTCATGGTCAACAACCTGCGTGACGTCGAGGAAGACAAGGTCAGCGGCAAGATGACGCTCGGCGTGATTCTCGGCCCCAAGACAGCACGTACCGTGTTGCTTGTCGTTTATTTGCTCTCAGTAGTCATCACCATCGTTGTCGCGCTCACGCCTCTGGTTCACACCTTGCTGTCGTTCGTCCCCTCACTGGCCCTGTTCATGGGCAGAGTGAGCATTATCGGCATGGTTTTGACGGTTTTGGCGCTGGTCTTGGCGTTCGTGATTATCAAGATTGCCATGGATACCGTCAACAGTATCAATGCCGGGAATTTCGTCAAGGCGTTGCCGATGTGCAGCATGACGCTGCTCCTGTTCGCACTGATTTTCATCATCTCGGAACTTGCTTTGGGAATGTGATTGAGAACGTTCACAATTTCTTGGCTCGGCCGTCCCATTCATCGCCTACCATTGAACTATGACTTATAAATTAGTATTGCTCCGGCACGGCCAGAGCGCATGGAATAAAACAAACCAGTTCACCGGCTGGGTCGATGTTCCGCTCACTGAGCAGGGCGTCGAGGAAGCCAAGCGCGGTGGCCAGCTCCTGAAAGAGAAGAATGTCCTCCCCGACATCGTCTTCACTTCGCTGCTGCGTCGCGCGATCAACACCGCCAACTATGCCCTGGATGAGGCTGATCGCCTCTGGATTCCGGTGAAGCGCAGCTGGAGGCTCAACGAGCGTCACTATGGCGCCCTGCAGGGCAAGAACAAGTCTGAAATTCGTGAGAAGTATGGCGACGAGAAGTTCATGATTTGGCGTCGTTCCTACGGCACCCCGCCGCCGGAGATCGATCCGAGTGACGAGTTTTCGCAGAATAGCGATCCTCGTTACGCCGGCGATCCGGTGCCCGAGACCGAGGCCCTGGCCAACGTCGTTACCCGCGTGACCCCGTACTGGGAATCCGAGATCGTCCCTGAACTCAAGAGCGGCAAGACCGTCATGATTGCCGCGCACGGCAACTCCCTGCGCGCCATCGTCAAGATGCTCGACGGCTTGAGCGAAGAGGAAATCTCCAAGGTCAATATTCCTACGGCTATTCCGCTGGTCTATGAGCTTGACGAGGACATGAAGCCGATCAAGCCTCGTGGCGAGTATCTCGACCCCGAAGCTGCTGCCGCTGGCGCTGCTGCCGTGGCTGCCCAGGGTCAGCAGAAGTAAGTCCTCGACTTTACGACTGAAGCAAAAAGGCGAATCACAATCTTATGTGATTCGCCTTTTTCATGTGATAAGGCCGAAATTGATGAATCGATGATGAATCATGTTAGAGTCCATCCAATCATTCCTTGTTTGGCCGTGATTATTACAGATTAGAGAAGCAAAGACCAATACAAGGCAATGGTTTCGGCAACGAACGGGTGCTCGAGTCTTGGCGTCTCAGTCCTCGTCCAAATCTTTCGGTTCCTTGCTGGGATCGAAGCCTGAGACGATATAGATCACCTGACGGGCCGTGGAAACGGCGTGGTCTCCGAGACGCTCCATGAACCGCGCGGTCAGTACCACATCGATGAGCTGTTGCTTTGTGCCCTTCCATGAATCATCGAGCACAAGTTCGAAGCTTTCCTGATGCAGTTCGTCGAGTTGATTGTCGTCGGCGATGACTTGCTGTGCCAACGTCGCGTCGCGGTCGGCAAGCATTTCCGGTAATCTGTCGGCGGTGACGTCAAGCAACTGACGCATGGATTCGAAGATTTCACGGGTCTTCTCATCATCAGGCAACGCAGAGTCCGGATTAGCGCGATATGCTGTCTGAGCGATATGCTGGGCAAGATCGCCCATGCGTTCGATGGTGGAGGCCAGGCGCAGCGTGGCGACAACCACACGCAAATCTGTGGCCACCGGGTTTTGCTGTGCCAAGAGTTTTACACATTGGTCAAGAATCCTTTTCTCCAATGCATCGATGGCTTCGTCGCCGTCAATCACCGCTTTCGCGGCATTCATATCCTCGTCCATCAGCGCTTTGCCGGCTCCGTGAATGGCCACACGGACTCTGTTGGTCATGTCTTCAAGGTCATCGGCGACCGCTTTGAGTTCTCCGTTGTAGATGACTCGCATATAGGCCTCTTTCTTAGTTTCTGATTATCGGTTGGTATGCGTTACGGACGAATTGTCGAATGATGGAATCGGTTTGAGGTCTGGCTGCATCAGCGTGAATGCGCGGTTGCGGCTTGAATCAGTTGGCGCCGAGCCTGCGGTAGTCCCAGCGGTCGAAGTGCTCCCAAATCAGCATCAACATGCCGATGATGACGCCGGCTGAGCACAGAATAACGGCTTGTAGGACATGGAATCCGCATGCCAGCAATATGATGCTGATCAACAGGGCGATAAGCCACCAACTGGTTACGATGAGGAACGTCTTGCGCAAATCGACCTGAACGGGCTTCGGCGCTGGTTTGCAGACGTCGGGATTGATGATCGGGGCAAACTTCATACCTCATATTTTAGTGGTTGGGGTTAACCTTGAGTTGGCTATACGCTGATTATGCTGTCAATCCGGTAGAAGAGCTATGAGAGCATGGTGCAAGCGTAAAAGATAAGGAGCTCCGCCAAGTGTATTCGATTCACCCGGTCATCAAGCGGTATGCCTGGGGCTCCTATACCCATTTGCAGAAGATATTCGCCTCACAATTGGCGGGGAATCCGAGTCGGCAGGGCAGCAATCTGCTGACGGGCAGGCTCCGGGTGATGAAGGTCCTATTGCGGAGATGTGGTTCAGCGGCCACGCTCAATGGCCTTCGACGGTGGACGTGAGTAATGAGGAAAGGCCTGAGTCGCACTCCCGGAACGGCAAATTCGCGGCCAAACATCATTCGGCTTTACCTGAGACAGAGCAGTGTTCAACTGACAGCGTTTCAACGACATTGACCAATCTGATTCGCAGCGATCCGGAGGCTATGCTGGGTACACGTTGCTCAAGCAAATTCGGACCGGTGCTGCCGTATCTGCTCAAGGTGATTTCCGCGAGGATTCCGCTTTCTCTCCAGGTTCATCCCGTCGATTTTCTCGCCCGTGCCGGTTTCAATGCCGAAAACGCTACCGGCAAACCGATGGATGCCCCGGACCGTTCCTTCAAAGATACGGTAGCGAAGAACGAGATGGTGGTCGCTCTTGAGCCGTTCAGGGCTTGTGTGGGTTTCGCTTCGCCTGCGTTTATGCTGGCAAATCTCACACTGGTCGACCACCCTGTGGCCTCTCGCATGGTGGAGGCGTTGACGCCGCGATTGCGCCAGGAGAAGTTCGGTGCTCCGACAACGGTCACAAACGTTGCGGACCAGGATTTCGCCGAGGCCGATGCCATGATGCCTGTGGCTTCCATGGTGTGGCAACCGTCTCATAAGCGTGTCTTCCGTGCCTTTCATGCTGCAGTGACGGCGGGTCCGGTCTCCGGCTTGCAACAGGCGTTGAAGAAGGCCGCCTCTCAGGTTTCCGATGACCGCTCTCGGCTCGCTTTCAGCCTTGCCCTTTCGGCGGCTGAGGCATTTGAAGGTGATCCGAGCGTCTTGGCGCTGCTGATGATGAATCCGGTGGAACTTGAGGAGGGTGAGTCTGTTTTCATCCCTGCAGGCACGCCGCATGCCTATATCCACGGCACCGGTGTGGAGGTCATGACCAATTCCGACAACGTCTTGCGTGCCGGGATGACGGTCAAGCACAAAGACATCGCCAACGTTCTGCAAAGCCTCGATTGCAGTTCGGCGCCGCCCATTGACCCAGGTGTCAATTGGATGGGCGATTTGGGCACGATGTTCAGCAATCGTGTCGTCTATCGGCCACGCATCGACGAATTTATGCTCAGTTACGGTCGTGTCGGCACAGGGCATCATCCGTGGCCGATGGTTGAGCGGCTGACCCGTCGCTATGGTCGGTTGGTGACGTTGGGTGCGCGGTACACCAGGCATTTCGGGCCGCGAATTGTTGTGTGCTTGCAGGGGGCCGTGCAGGTGATTGGCGCGAGACAAAGCAGAGTCTTGCATGGGGGAGAAGCGGTTTTTGTCCCTGCCAGCGACGGGCGCATTCAGATTGGTTCCGATGGTGACGAGACGGGTTCGTTCATTGTAGTCTCCACGCAGATATGAACGATGGTGCCGAGCTTCGAAACCGATGCCGAACTGTATGTCGTTATTGGATAATTCTGTTTATGCAATAAGAATTTTCTTGTCTGTTTGTGAAGAAAATGTGACACGCCGAACAAACGATATATTCCGCGGTTTTCCGCCGATTAAAAGGTAAAACGATGATGGAAAATCCGAGATTGAAGTATTCTGGTAGCAGAATTTAAGAAGTGATGGTGTGCCTTTCCGGTCTTTATTGCTACGGTGTTGTTCCGGTAAAGTCAGCAGGTATCTGTCATACGCAATGTTTCGCAAGGAGTTGGTCTATGAGTCACGGTGCGCATAAGGCGCAGGGGCGTACGTCGCGTCGATCCAATATCGTCGCTTCGCTCTTCGCTCCTACCAAAGCGACCCACTCGACGAAGGCCGTGCGACAGGCCCAGGCTGTTGTCACCAATGGCGCCATGGTTGATTTGGCTCCCGAGGTCGTCGATAAGATCAATGAGATCATCCCACCCACTCGTCGTTCCATCCGCCTGTCTCGCGAAAATGAGAACCGGCATCATGCAGCCGTCGTTTCGGTCTCTCTGGCCGCTCTTGTGGGTGCTACCGCAACGGCTATGATGGCCGGCAATCCCGGTCGTGCCACGTTCGCGTCCGGCGAAGAAACCACCACTACTTCAACTTTGAGTCCTGTAGGTGCGGCCTCGCGTTCCGAGGACCGTACCCCTCTGCGTCAGGCAGGTGCGTCGGGTGAGGGCTCATGGAGTTTGGGCGCAACCAATACGTCACTGGATGTCTCGTCGATGTCCAAGTCGATTGCCAGCAACCCTCAGGTCGCAGCGTTGATGGATCAGGATTATTCGACGTTGCCGGCAGGTTTCAATCCCAACCATGCTACCGGTGATTCCGGTAATGCCTATGAATTCAGCCAGTGCACGTGGTGGGTTTATGTTCGTCGCCATCAGCTCGGTCTTCCTGTTGGCTCGCAAATGGGCAATGGTGCACAGTGGGCTTCCTCAGCCCGTTCCTTGGGCTATTGGGTCGATAACACCGCGCGTCATGCCGGCGATATCATGGTCTTTGCTGCTGGCCAGGACGGTTCCAATTCGACCTGTGGCCATGTCGCCATCATCGAGCAGGTCAATCCTGATGGTTCGGTGACCACCTCTGAATGTGGAGCCGCTTTGCAGGCAAGACGATATCGAGGACCTTCACGGCTGCTCAGGTTGCAGCGCATCAGGTCATTCACTACTGATAATTTTCCTCATTATTTCAGCTGTCCGGCTAAATCCGTGTTTTCTCTAAACAGATGGTTGACCAATCGTTAAGCAGCTTTATCGCAGGATTTTGCTTTTGGATTTGTGTGTTTCAAGATATTTTGGACACGAAGAAGATGTTGGCATTGCTTGGTTTCTGTCGTTGAACGGCAACGGATGTTGTTGCCGCTATCTGATAGCCTGAAAATATGATGAAACCTTCGAAGATTTGTGCATCTGTAGCGGCGGTCGTTCTGACGGCGTCGGTTCTGTTTGCATTTTCTCCCACCGCTTCCGCTACCAATGAAAACAATGACCCTGTTACTTCTTCACGTTCGTTCCGCAAGGTCAATATCGTTCGTAGGGATTTGCTGAAGGAATCCACCTCCACCGAAGTCGACACGCAGTCGAATTGGGGAGGCATTGAATCGTTGAATGTCCCGCAAACTCAATCGCAGGCTGAGAAGGACGCTGCTGCAGCCAAGCAGCATGCCGATGAAGCTGCAGCAGCGGCAGCATCGAGAGCGGCAACACGTTACCCTGCGGCCGCGGCGAGTGGCCAGTCCGCTGCTGCCAATAATGATGCCCAGCCGGTGACGGTAACACCTCCTAATGGTGCTTCGGCTTCGGCTTTGGTGAATTTCGCCATGCAGTTCGATGGCAAGGTTCCCTATCTGCTGGGTGGCAACACTACTGCTGGTTGGGATTGTTCTGGTTTTGTGCAGTATGTCTACGCGCAAATGGGCATTACTTTGGTGCACTCTTCCGGAGCTCAGGCTACGGCCGGTCGCGCCGTTCCCGATTTGTCACAGGCTGTGCCCGGCGACATTTTGGCCAATGCTGATCATGCGGCTATCTATATCGGCAACGGTATGGTAATCAATGCCCTCAGGCCGGGTAAACTTACTGGCTGCTCTCGCGTGGTGGATGCGTTCACCAGCAGCTACTCCATTCGACGACTTCTCTAGGAGTAAAACGAAGATTCCAATAGGTTTTCTATTCGGCTATTTATGAGTCTTTTGGCTAATTTTGTATCAAAAACGCGTCTCTTTTCAGGCGCGTTTTTTGATATCCGGAGAAGAAAGATGCCGTTTTGAGCCAAGGCTGGTATCCTTGAGATAGAGCCGTTATCGACGGCGTCATGTATGTCAAGGAGGTAGTCATGGTAAACGACAAGGCTGTTTTGGTAGGTGTTGATGGGTCGCAAGCCAGCTACAAGGCCACGTGGTGGGCAGCAAATTATGCCAAGCATGCAGGGTTGATGCTGCAGATTGTCTGCGCCTATTCATTGCCGAGCTATGCAGCGGTCTCATTTGATTCCACTTACACTTCCATGGGCGATGACAATGCCGCCCATATCGATGCTCAGGAAATTCTTTCCAAGGCCAAGGCCATCGCCGACGAGCAGGGTGTTGAAGCGCAGACGCTGATTGTCACCGGCGATCCCTCGTCGGTGTTCGTCGAGCTTTCGCGCAACTACAACCTGATTGTTATTGGCAACCGTGGCAAAGGCGGTCTGGCCGAACGCCTGCTGGGAACCACTAGCTCGTCACTGCCTGCTTACGCATATTGCCCGATTATCGTCGTGCCTTACACCGATGACGAAGGCAAGACCATGCATTTGAACAACACCATCAAGCGTGTTGCCGTGGGCATCGATGCCAGCCAGTGGGGTCTGAAGGCCTTGCAGATTGCCTCCGATCTTTCCGACGACCGTGGAGCCGAGCTCGATGTCATCGACGCGGTGCCGGGTCTGCAGGGAGTCAGCGATGAGGATGGCGTTTACGATTCCTATATGGAGGATCTTGAGTCCATGCTCGCTCCGGTTCGTCAGGCGCATCCTGATCTGAAGATCACCAAGACCATCGTTCCCGAATCTGCCGTTAGTGCACTGACCAAGGCCAGCTACGATCACGACATCGTGGTGGTGGGTTCCCGCGGCAAGGGTGGCTTCACTGGTCTTCTGGTTGGCTCCACCAGCCAGGGTCTCATCCAGCATGCAGCCGGCCCGGTCTATGTGGTGCCGCGCAAGTACGTCGAAGCCGAGAAGTCCCGCTCCGATGGTGCTATCGAAGGCATCGAAGGCGTTAAGCAGGTATCGGTTGAGACCGCCGACAGCTCGGCCGCAGAGGCGATTGAATCCTCGATTGACCCCGAGCACAAGGCCTGATAGTCGGCTAGCGCATAAAACATAGAAAAGGGCGGTGCCGATCTCTCCAACGAGATGATCGGCACCGCCCTTTTTGCATATCTGGATTGCATCTACAAACGTGGTTGCGGCAATACGGTTAAGAAGTCTATTCCCGCAACATACGCAGATACAGCAACGTTTCTAAACGCGATAAGACTACTTGGTGAGCACCTTGATGTCCATCGTCACGGGCGTGGCGACCTCATAGGTGTGCATCACCGTGCAGGACTTCTCGATATGCTTTTGACGCGGTCCTTGAGCTTCTCGACGTCTTCGCCATGAATACCGGCGCTTTGGGCATCAACAACCACCTGCTCGCGGAACGCGGTGTAGCCGTCAGCCTCGCGGTCGTAATCGCCGTCGACGGTGATCTTCGCACCCTTGCCTTCGCCCAGCGAGTTCTCGATGGTCATCTGGCTGGAAAGGGCGCCGCAAGCTGCCAACGCCACCTTCATGAGGTCGCCGGGGTTGAACTGGCCTTTGCCGTGACCGAACTTGATGTGCGCGCCCTCGTCGCTGAACGCGTCCCAGGAACCGTCCTTGTTGCGTTCCACCCACAGTTTCTTTGCCATTGTTACCTCCTCGCGGTTGTGCCTTGTGATAAGGCGTGTCCCTACCAATCTAGCCCCAAGCCCCGTCGTGGCGTTTGTTACCGGCCGTGGGCTGGGTGAACGAAAGGATACATCAGGATTCGCGGCTTTTCTATCGGTGAAACCAGAACGAGAGCAGGGGAGTGTGGACGAGTCTGTTCGCGGGTTTGGGAGGCATCACGATGAGGATAAATTCACAGAATGATTCGTTGACGGAGTGCGCTGAGGCCTACCCGGGTTGCTAGAATGAATAGCTATGTTGACTCAAGAACAGCTTGAAGAAATTCGTCATAAGATTCCCGCACGTCCACAAACCGACATTCCCATGCCTTACGAGGACCTGGTGCGCGACATCCTCACGCAGGGGACGCTCAAGACCGATCGTACCGGGACGGGAACGATTTCGCTGTTCGGCCGACAGATGCGTTTCGACCTTTCCAAGAGCTTCCCGTTGCTGACCACCAAGACGGTCTATTTCAAGGGTATCGCCTATGAGCTGTTGTGGTTCCTTAAGGGTTCGAGCAACGTGCGTTGGCTGCAGGAGCACAACGTGCACATCTGGGACGAGTGGGCCGATGAGAACGGCGATTTGGGACCGGTTTACGGTGTACAGTGGCGCAGCTGGCCTGCACCGACCAAGGACGACCCGAACCGTACCATCGACCAGATCGCCAATGTCTTGGACCTGATCAAGACCCATCCTGATTCCCGTCGCATGATTGTCACCGCATGGAACCCGGCCGAGGTCGAGCAGATGGCCCTGCCGCCCTGCCACGCACTCTTCCAGTTCTATGTGGCCGACGGCAAGCTTTCCTGCCAGCTCTACCAGCGTTCTTGCGATATGTTCCTGGGCGTGCCGTTCAACATCGCGTCCTATTCGCTCCTGACCCTGATGATGGCCCAGCAGACCGGTCTCGAACCGGGGAGTTCGTCTGGACCGGTGGCGATTGCCATGTTTACGACAACCACATCGACCAGATACTAACCCAGCTTTCGCGTGACCCGTATCCATATCCGCAGATTGAGATCCATAAGGCTGATTCGATTTTCGATTACCAGTACGAGGATTTCAAGATCGTCAATTACCAGCATCATCCCGCCATCAAGGCGCCGGTGGCGGTCTGAATACATTGCCGGATTCGTTGGCATTGTTGGCTTGAGCGGCTTTGCTGACAGTACCGACATGGTGAGGTTGTAGACGGTTTCAATCGGCGCGAAATCGCGTCTGAGGCGTTGGTTAGACTAACAATACTGCCTAATTCAAGGAGTACATGAAATGGAGCATGACAGTAGCCGTACCGGCTATCACGAACCCGAGCCCGGACTTGCCGGGCAAACAGCTACTGAGGACTGGGGAGACGATGTCGTCAAGACGTTCTCGGTCAATCTCATCTGGGCGTGCGCGGAGGACATGCAGGGCCGCCCGGGGGCAATGGGGTTCGAAGGCGGGATACCGTGGCATCTTGCCGAAGATATGAAGCATTTCAAGGAGCTGACGGTTTCCCATCCAGTCATCATGGGTCGCAAGACTTGGGATTCGCTTGATCCAAGATACCGGCCTCTGCCCAATCGCGACAATATCGTTGTTTCGCATGATGCGAACTGGCGTGCTGCCGGGGCTACTACGGCCAACGACATCGAGGCGGCGCTCGATTTCGCGCGTCAGGAAGCCATTCCTGACGACGGTCTTGATCGCAGCGAGATTTGGGTGATTGGGGGAGCACAGCTCTTCCGTTCCATCGGGCCCTTTGCCAACAAGGCATATGTCACCTATATTCGTGGTCGTTTCGATGCGGACACGTATGCGCCTGATATGGATGAGCTGGTGCGTGCCGGGGCCTGGAGTGTGCAAGATGATGGGCCGTGGGCAACTCCTGCCAAGCCTGAAGGCGCTGTCGAAGCTTATCGTTTCGTCACTTACCAAAAGAATTCCTGATTATTCGTTGCAAATATTGGCGCAGATATGGTTGCAGTTGTGACTGTATCTGCGTTTTTGTATTTGGACAGCGGTTGCTATCGCCCGATAAGCTAGAGTCAAGTGTCAATGACGACTACGAGGCACCAATCGTGTTGCGAACAATACAGTATGCGATGTTCGATTTGATTGATCGGATTGAATCTATGACAGCCTCGTCGTTATGATGGTTGTATCGTGTCATTCATACGTTGATACAAGAAAGATACTTGAATTATGACCAATCATCCTTATACTGTCATGACCGTCTGCACCGGCAACATTTGCCGTTCCCCGATGGCCGAGATTATCCTGCGTGCCAATTTCAAGGAACGGGGGCTGGGGGACAAGGTTCGTGTGATGTCCAGCGGCGTGAGCGACGAGGAATACAGCCACCCGATTGATCCGCGTGCCGTGCGCGTGCTGCGCCAGCGCGGCTATGAGATTCCCAAGCATCATTTTGCACACCGCATCACTTCCGAGGAAATTGACGAAAGCGACCTGTTTCTGCCGATGACCGCCTCGCATGAAAGGGGACTGCTGCGCCTCCTGCCGGCCGATAAGAAGCCTGAGGTGTATCTCTACCGCAGCTTCGATCCGAACCTGCCCAAGCCCGCGCCGGGCCATGAAAGCGACATCGACCTGGTCGACCCGTGGTACGGCGGCCCGCGCGATTTCGACATCGCCATCGACCAGATTGACGGCGTTGCCCCATACATCGTCGATTGGGTCGCCCAACAGCTCTGAATCTGAGATTTCAACGTGTTCAGGCTCCGGTAAATCCCTACCGGAGCCTGAACACGTTTGTTTCATGTATTGAACCCGCGAGATAAATGTTGGAGATAGTAGCAGAAATACGAAAAAGCCCCGAAACCATTGCAATTCCTTGATTTCGAGACTCGAGTGGTGGCTCCGAGCGGCATCGATCCGCTGACCTAACGATTTTCAGTCGTTCGCTCTACCAACTGAGCTACAGAGCCATGAATAATCAAAAACCCGGCGAACCGGGTTTAAGACCATTCGAGCGACTCCGGCCAGACTTGAACTGGTGACCTCCGCCGTGACAGGGCGGCGCTCTAACCAACTGAGCTACGGAGCCGTGGCTTGCTTTCATCAAGCAGCCGAGTGTTAATATTACTCAGAATCCAGATAAGCGCAACCCCGGAGCTGTTTCAGCGTGTCGCCTATGAATACAATGCCTTATAACAATTCGGTTGGAGGCAATGTACTTGAAGATTCACCAAGATCTGGCGGCATCGAAAGAGGCTGCGGTGACGGTTTGTGGGGAATCGTAGAGGTAATAGGTATAGCCGGTGTCGTCTGCATCATCGTCAGGGTCATCATCATCGTCGAAGGGATCGGAACTACAGTCCGAACCATCACAATAGCTACCGTTGAAATGATGGAGGCCGTAGCTCAAGGATGTAATAAGGGCGATGACGAGGATGACGCTCAGTATCGACGAAATGGCGCTGATGACGATGCCGGCGATGGCCATACCCTTACTTTTCTCACCACTGTGATTGATCTGAACAAGAGCGACGATGGAAAGTACGAGACCTATAATGGGAACCAGGAAGGAAAGCACGAAACCGATGATGCACAGCGTGTTCCATTTTTGATACGGTTCTGGAGGATAGTATCCCTGAGGGCCTGTCGGCGGAATGGGATTGTACGTCCCATAATTGGGAATTTGGCCGTTTTGCCCTTGATAACTTTCGCCACCGTTGCTGCCGTTGTATGGGTATGGTGCTTGATATCCGGCGTTTTGCTGGTAAGCCCCTTGGTACTGAGAACTTTGGCTGTATGGCGGATTCTGACTCTGCTGGGGATTCGCATATTGCGGGTTTTCGCCATCGGGGCCCTGTGAAGTGTTGCCATCGAAATCGTTATTCTTCATGTGCTCCAGTCTACGCGCGAAGGGGAAGTTTTCGGGTTCGCCTTCCACTAGACTTGGCTTTCATGCAAGAAAATGACCCTAGAATCCACCATGTCCTCTCCTTTGTGCGGCGGGCCGGACGGCTTGACGACCGTTTGAAGCGTGCATGGCAGCGCTATGCGCCTGATTTTCTGCTGGATATCAATGCTGGTCCCGGGTCGCTTGATGTGAAGCCGGGATTCGTGTTCGATCGCGCCTTCGTCGACAGGACTTGGGGCAACGAAAATCCATTGGTCATAGAGATTGGTACGGGACAAGGGGAGAACGTCGTCGCGGCCGCTCAAAGCCGACCTGAGACGAATTTTCTTGCGGTGGAGGTCTACGACCCTGGCGTGGCCCATACGATGCTGCGTGCGGGCAAACTCGGCCTTTCCAATCTGCGTGTAGCGCAGATCAATGCGCCGGAACTGTTTGAGGCTGCACAGGCCGGGGTGGCCGACGAGGTCTGGACGTTCTTTCCCGATCCGTGGCCGAAAATGAAGCATCATAAGCGCCGTATCGTCCAACCGGCGCTCGCAGCCAACGTGCATCGGGCGTTGGGCGAGAGGGGCGTATGGCGGCTTGCCACCGACATCGAGGACTATGCGTTGCATGTCCATGAGGTGATGGATGGACGCGACGACTTTGCCAATATCGGGTCATTGACGGTTTCCTTGCCGACGGAACATGTGGGCAAGGGCACGGCCGACAAAGCTGAGTCGATGCCTCATGCCGACTTCAAGGAGTCGGAACGTTACGAAGGCAGGATATTGACCAATTTCGAGAAGAAAGGGCTGGATGCGGGCCGGGTCATTCATGATTTCACCTATCAGGCCAGATGATTGCTGCCGGATAATTGCTTGCCAACACGCCGATACTTGCTCACGTCGAGTTTATATTTTAGACTAATCAAGTTGTTGGCCCCCTCGTCTAACGGTTAGGACACCAGACTTTCAATCTGACAACAAGAGTTCGACTCTCTTGGGGGGTACGGAAAAGGCCGGATAGCGAATCGCTATCCGGCCGATTTGTTTCTGATGACGATTGGATGGTCGTAAACGCTAGTTTTGCTCGCACAATATCGCAAATAGCCATGTGAATATTGATGAACCATATTCGAGAGTGGACGCTCGCACGAAAATTAAGTAAGCGCGTACTGTTAAATGTCGGGTGAAGCGTTGTATGGACGCCTATGCTTTACAAAGAGGTGAGATAGTGTTCCGAAGAAACGGCAGAAGGCCATTGCTGTCACACCTACAATTGTAATATTCGTCATGCGGTAGAAGATTGAAATCTTGGCGGATTCAGACATCTCGAAATGATTTCTGATTCTGCTGAAATTGGTAACCAAACAATAGAGGGAAAAGAGTTCGAGGTGGGTCAACCTGAAGCTAAAAGGAAAGTCGTTTTGCCGATCGATCAATACGATGCCTTGTTATTCGACCTCGACGGGGTTCTTGTCCCTACTGTCGAGTTGCACAAAGAGGCATGGCGAAGGCTGTTCGATTCGGTGCTGCCGAGCGCCGTGGCCTCCTACACTGACGCGGATTATTACCGGTATGTAGACGGCAAACCGCAATACGACGGTATACAGTCCCTTTTCGAGAGTCGTGGCATCACTTTGCCGGCGGGCGACCCATCAGACAGCGCCGAGAACAATACGATTTGCGGCCTGGGCAATCGTAAGAATGACATTTTCGACGAGCTGCTGCGCGTCCAAGGCGTCGAGCCGTATGCGGATGTGGCCGATGTCTTGCGGCATTTCGTGGCTTCTGGCAAGCGTCTCGCCGTCGTCTCGAGTTCTCGCAACGCTCGGCAGGTGTTGCTGAAGGCGGGATTACTCAAGTTCTTCGATGAGGTCGTCGACGGCGGCGTCAGTGCTCAAGAGGGGCTCGAAGGCAAGCCGGCTCCGGATGCTTATCAATATGCAGCCGATAAACTAGGTGTGCCTTACTCGCACACCGTGGTCCTGGAGGATGCGCTTTCCGGCGTGGCCGCCGGGGCAGCTGGCGATTTCGGTTTGGTGGTCGGCATCGACCATGGGGCCGGTCGTACCTGGCTTCTTGATGCGGGCGCCGACATCGTCGTCAACCAGCTCGGGCAATTGCTTGGTGGTATCGCCCATCGCACCGAACTCGCGGACGATTCACTCGACCACGACCGTTACCCTATCGATACTTGGAAATTCACCGAATACGGCAAACCGAGCCCTGAAGGTGCCACGCTGTTTTCTCTGTCGAACGGGACCATTGGTGTACGTGGGGAATCCGGAGAGCCGCGTTGGTTGGGTTCCGGCACGTTCCTGAGCGGTTTCCACGAGACGTTCACCATCCGTCACGCCGAGGAGGCTTACGGTTTCGCCCGCGTCGGCCAGGTGGTGCAAGGTGTTCCTGACTCCCAGGATTTTCGGTTCTTTGTTGACGACCAGCAGCTGAGCACTCCCGGCAACTTCATGCAGAGCGTCGATTTCAGAACGGGTATCGCCACACGTTCGTATCGTTTCGATGTCGATGAGCATTCGAGTCTCGATGTCGAGATCAATACCATGGTCTGTCTTTCTCGGGCTGACCTCATGGTGACTTCGCTAACGTTCAAGGCGCATGGGCGTGATCTCAAGGTCCACGTCGAAGCCCGTGTGAACACCGACAAACCTGTGGTCTCCCGCGACACCGATCCGCGTAAAGCCGATATGATCGCCGACGGCGGTCTGCGCAAGCTCAAGGTGGACAGCATCGCGAGGAACGATGACAACGAGGATTTCGGTGCTTACCACTGCGCGAATTCCGGGCTGACGATGGCCTTGGGAGTCTGCCAGCAATCCGGCGAACAATCGCTGCCGCAGATTTTCGATGTCGATGTGCAAAAAGAATCCGAGACCCGCGTTCTTCGTTACACTGCGTACAACAGCTATCCGATTCGTCCCGTAGGCATCGATCAGGGGCTCGAAGTGGCTGCCGACGGCAACCACGATGACATGGCACTGGTCCGACGATGTGAACATACCCTTTCCTGGGCCAAGGAGCAGGGCTTTGATGCCCTCGTCGACCAGCAGCGTCAGTGGCTTGATGATTTCTGGAACAAGTCCGATGTCATTATCGAAGATTCGGGGGATGGCCGCCTGCAGCAAGTGATGCATTGGGAACTGTTCCAGCTCGCTCAGGCCACCGCCACTATCCCCAACGGCATCTCTGCCAAGGGATTGAGCGGTACAGGCTATTCGGGCCATTATTTCTGGGATACGGAGACCTATATCGTTCCGTTCCTGACCTACACCGCGCCACAGCTTGCTCGTCAGGCGCTTTCGTTCCGGTATCGTCAGCTTCCGGCCGCCCGCAAGCGTGCAGCGATGATGAACATGGACGGTGCCCTCTTCCCATGGCGTTCCATCAACGGAGAGGAGGCATCGGCCTTCTTCGAGGCCGGAACCGCCCAGTATCACATCGATGCGGATATCGCCTATGCGGTCTGCCAGTATGTCGGCGTGACCGGCGACCGTGACTTCCTCGTGAAGGAAGGCATCGATATCCTGGTGGAAACCGCAAGGATGTGGGAAAGCCTGGGCTACATCGGCGGAGACGGGGCCTTCCATATCAACACCGTCACCGGACCGGACGAATATTCGGCCTTGGTGGACGACAATTACTACACCAACGTCATGGCGCAGTTCAATCTGCGCAAGGCAGCCGAGGCCATCGACTCGCTGACTCCCCAAGAGCGAGAAACGGTGATGCAGCGGCTCACGCTCGGCTCTCAAGAGCTCGTGAACTGGCGAACCGATGCCAAGCGCATGAAGCTTCCCTTCGACGACAGCCTCGGCATCCATCTGCAGGACGACGAGATCATGCGCCGTGAGCCTTGGGATTTCAAGCACGACACGGAGCGGCCGCTGTTGCTGCACTACCATCCGATGGTCATCTATCGTCGGCGTGTGCTCAAGCAGACCGATACGGTTCTGGCTCTCTACCTGCTTTCCTCGCAGTTCGACGAGCAGGTCAAGCGGCGTGATTTCGACTTCTACGACCCGTTGACCACTGGCGATTCCTCGCTTTCCGCGGCTTCCCAGTCGATTGTCGCTGCCGAAGTCGGGCACAGCAAGCTGGCGATGGATTATTTCCGTCAGTCGCTCTACGCCGACGTGGCCAATCTGCACAGCAACACCGCCGACGGCATTCATCTGGCATCGGCAGGCGGAGTATGGATGACAGCCGTGGCAGGATTTGGCGGGCTGCGTGATTCCGGTGGCGAACTGTTGTCCATCGATCCGCATCTGCCCGAGTCGTTGGCAAAGCCTCACTTACCATCTCACCATCCATGGCGCCAGAATCGAAGTCAAGGTTTGTCATGATGGTGTGGATCTGCGTCGTCTTTCCGGAGAGCCAGTGGAGTTGATGGTTCAGGGGAGAAGCGCAAGGTCTGATACCTTTGTGCGCGCCTCTGTGTTCGATGCGTGGGCATGTTGCCGTTTAGTGCAGCATACCCACGCATTTTTCGTTGAAAGAGGAGGGGCGAGGATAACGATAGGCCTTGTGCCGGCTGCATTTGTGACATATGCCATAAAAGCGGTCAGTTTACGTCATTAGCGGCCATTTTACGACGATAAAAAACGGTTTTTGTTCGGTTTGCCATATAGTGTTGGAGCATGTAGGCAATGGCGGCGTTCATATCATTATGCTGCCATTTTTTCGTTTGAAAACATAGGAAATAAGGTGAACGATATGCAGAAGATCGTTGTGTTAGGTGCGGGTTACGCCGGCATGAGAATGGTCAAAAAATTGGCCAAGGCCAAAATCGATGCGCAAATTGTCTTGGTCAACAAGAATACCTACCATTACCAGTCAACGGAACTTCATGAGGTTGCCGCAGGCACCAAGGAACCGGCTGATATCACCTTTGACGTAAAGCAAGTCTTCGCCAAGAAGCGCAATGTGCAGGTCGTCATCGACGAGGTCACCAAGATCGATCAAGATACGAAGACAGTCGAACTGAAGGATTCCGGTTCCCTTTCCTATGATTATCTTGTCAACGCGCTTGGCTTCGAGTCCGAGACCTTCGGCATCAAGGGTGCCGAGGAAAACGGCTTGCCGTTGATCGATATCGACACCGCGCTCGCCGCACGCAAGCATCTTGAAGATACGTTGAAGCGCTACAAGACCAGCCATGATGAGAACGATCTGAAGATTGTGGTCTGTGGCGCCGGTTTCACCTCCATCGAGTACTTGGGTGAACTGGTGTACCGTCTGCCCGATCTCGCCAAGGAATACGGCTTCCCGATCGACAAAGTCAAGATTGACTGCATCGAGGCCGGCCCGAAGATTCTCGGCATGTTCGAGCCGAAGTTGGCCGACTGGGGCGTGAAGTTCTTGGAAAGCAAGGGCGTCACCTTCCATGTCTCCACTCCCATCACCGAAGTGAAGCCGAACGCTGTGGTCAGCAACGACACCGAGTTCCCGGCGAACACGATCATCTGGACGACCGGTGTGCACGGCAGCCATGTCATTGCGGATTCCGGTTACGACGAGAAGCGCAATCGCGTCGTCGTCGAGGATGATTTGCGTGTCAAGGGCCAGCCGGATCAGTTCCTTATTGGCGACGTCTCCGCCGTTCCGAACCCGGACAATGGCCGTCTCTATCCGACCACGGCGCAGATTTCCATCGCCCAAGCCGATTGCGCGGCGGAGAACCTCGTGTCCCTCATCAATGGAGGAACTACCAAGAAGTTCGTCTTCAAGTCGCTGGGGACGGTGTGCTCTCTCGGCCCGAAGACCGGCATCGCATCCATTGACATGATGGGCCATTGGAATCTTAAGGGCTGGCTCGCCGCAGTCTCCAAAAAGATGATCGCTGACCGCTCTACGCTTGAGTTGGCCGATATCCGTACTATGCTGGAAACCGATTGATATCAAACCTTTTAAGTAAGGGAATATTGGGAAGAGAGGATTGACATGACTGTTTTAGGGTTGTCGCGATTCCAGTTCGCGATGACGACGGTCTTCCATTTCTTCTTCGTACCGCTGTCTATTGGCCTGGCGTTCACCGTTGCCATTATGGAAACGTTATACGTCGCGAAGAGGAAATACGTATATAAGCGCATGGCGCAGTTCTGGGGGAAAATCTTCCTCTTGAGCTTCGCTGTTGGCGTAGTGACCGGCATCATTCAGGAGTTCCAGTTCGGTATGAACTGGTCGAACTACTCGCGTTTCATGGGCGACATCTTCGGCGCCCCGCTTGCCATCGAGGCTTTGCTTGCGTTCTTCATGGAATCCACGTTCATCGGAGTGTGGATGTTCACCTGGAACCGTTTCAAGCCCGGTGTGCACGTCATCTTCATTTGGCTGACCTGGCTTGGTTCCACGCTGTCGGCTATCTGGATTCTTGCGGCCAACTCCTTCATGCAGAACCCTGTCGGCTACAGCATCGGCAAGGACGGTCATGCCAAGATGCAGAGCTTTGCCGCAATCATCGGCAATCCGCAGCTCTGGCGTGAGTTCCCGCATGTGGCGACCGGTGCCCTGATGCTCGGCGGCTTCGTCGTAGTCGGCATGAGCGCTTTCGGTTTCATGCGCAAGGATGCCGATCGCGTATTCTTCACCCGTTCGATCCGTGTCGGTGCCATTATCGCGCTGATCGGCTCCATCCTGGTCATCTTCACTGGTGACCTGCAGACCCTTGAGATCATCAAGGATCAGCCGATGAAGTTCGCGGCTACCGAAGGTATCTACGAGGATCTCAAGAGCCCGGCTCCATGGATGGTTGTCGGCTTGATGAACGAGGCCGGTCACAAGGTGGCAGCGGGTATCGAGATTCCCGGCATGCTTTCCCTGCTGGCGTTCCACAAGCTTTACGGCGGCACGATCTATGGCATGAACACCCTCAACGACCAGTATTTGGCCAAGTGGGGCAAGGCTCATCCGGACATCGCCAACTACTATGTGCCTACCAATGTGCTGTTCTGGAGCTTCCGCTTCATGGCCGCCGTCGGTTTCGCCGTGTTGGTGCTTTCGATCCTGGTTTTGTGGTTCACTCGCAAGTCCAAGAACACTCTGGCGGACAGCCGCTGGAAGCTCTGGATTCTGGGTATCTGCACCTATCTGCCGTTCGTCGGCACCACCGGTGGCTGGCTCATCACCGAGCTCGGCCGCTATCCGTGGATCGTCTACGGTCTGCAGACCATCGCCGATGCCGTCTCGCCGACGGCTACCGTGCCGAGCCTGCTGTTCACCAATATCGTGTACTTCTTGCTCTTCTGCCTCATGGGTGGCGTGATGATCTTCTACTCTCGCCGTGTGCTCCATCAGGGCCCGGAACAGGATCCCGAGACCGCCAAGGTGGAGGATGCTCCGAAGGCTGCTCCCGCAGCCGCCAAGGCAGCTGATAGAAAGGTGGCGTTGGCATGACCGCGTTTCTCGCTAAACCATTGATTGATGGCAACAATTTCCTGCAATTGCTCTGGTTCTTTGTGATTGCACTGGTATTCGCCATCTTCCTCTTCCTCGACGGCATCGATTTCGGTGTTGGCATGGCCACCCGCGTGATGGCCCACGACGGCGACGAGCGTGCGCTGTACATGCGTGCAATCGGCCCTCACTGGGACGGCAACGAGGTTTGGCTCATCACCGGCGGCGGCGCGATGTTCGCATCCTTCCCGCTGTGGTACGCCAGCCTGTTCTCCGGCTACTATCTGCTGCTCTTCATCGTCCTGGTCGGCCTCATCCTGCGCGGCGTCTCCTTTGAGTTCGCCTCGCACGCCATCACCGACCGTGAACGCAGCGTGTGGCAGTGGGCCAACTTTGCCGGCAGCGTCATCGCGCCGTTCGGCCTGGGCATGATGCTCACCAGCGTCATCCAGGGTGTGCCGATGGATGCGCAGGGCAACGTCCGCGCCGGATTCTTCGACGTGGTCAACTGGCTTTCGATTGTCGGCGGTGTGGCAGTGGTGTTCTTCTGCTTCCTGCACGGCCTGCACTTCCTGAGCCTGAAGCTCGACAAGACGATGTCCGAGCGGATGCTCAACACCACCAAGAAGGTCTACTGGATCGCCTACCCGGCGCTGGTTGTCTTCGTCATCCTGGCGTTCTTCTTCACTGATTTCTATCAGCGTCGCACCTGGTCCACGCTGTTGATCACTGTGGTCATCCTGGGCGCCACCATCTGCGGCCACATCGCTGCTTACAAGAAGCGCGGCGGCTTTGCCTTTGTGTCTTCTGGCATCACCCTTGCCGGCATCATCGCCTTCATCTTCAACGGTTTGTTCCCGAATGTGATGATCGCGACCGATCCGGCCAAGAGCATGAGCGTGGCGGCTGCCTCGTCTTCGCAGTACACGTTGGAAATCATGACCATCGTGCTCTGCTGCCTGTTGCCGATCGTTCTGATCTACTTCGCCTGGTCCTATTACATCCAGCGCAAGCGCCTGATCACGGATTCATCGCCGGCTTCCATCAAGGCGGCGTTGTCCGAGTAACGGATTGACGTTCGTTTTCCGCTAGGAAGCTGAAATCAATGCCCGATGTTTTTGTCCCGCAACAATGGATATGAGATACTGTTCATTGTCACGGGAAACATCGGGCTTTCTTGTCTTTAATAACATTTATCAAGGTAGGGACTGGCTGTGATCGATAAAAGCCTATTCAGGTTCGACGGGGTACGGCAGCGCATGGGGCTGCTCGCGTTGCTTTCCCTGGTGCAGGCGTTGTGCATCGTCGGCCAGGCCCATGGCTTGGCGCGTGGACTCGTAGAGGTATGGAAACTCCACGCCGTTTCCACGCTGGTCGGTCCCGCTCTCGAATTCCTTGTTTTCTATGTGCTGCGTCACCTGTGCGATGTCGCCAAGCAACGCATTTCCAGCAAATACGGCAAGTACGTGGCCGGACAGATTCGCCCGCAACTGCAGGAGAAGATCTTCCGACTTGGCCCGCAGGCATTGGCCTCGCGTGGCACCGGCTCGACAGTGACGATGCTGATTGATGGCTTGGATCAGGTCAAAAGCTATATCGAGATTCTTCTGCCGAAGATGACCGACATGATGCTCATCTCCTTGGTTATTCTCGTGGCCGTGTGGTGGCAGGACTGGGTCAGTGGGCTGATTCTGATGCTGATGTACCCGCTGATTATCTTCTTCATGGTCATTTTGGGCCTTGCCGCCCGTGACCGTTCCAACAAGCAGTATGCGCAGTTCAATCTTCTTAATACCAAATTCGTCGACAGCATCCTTGGTCTGCCGACCTTGAAGATGCTCGGCGTCGACA
The DNA here is from genome assembly GCF_029392815.1 of Bifidobacterium sp. ESL0682. Lineage (GTDB taxonomy): Bacteria > Actinomycetota > Actinomycetes > Actinomycetales > Bifidobacteriaceae > Bifidobacterium. Next base: position 653,643 of record NZ_CP113942.1, read on the forward strand.
AGGAATATGAAGGTGAGATCTACAGCGTGAGCGAACGCTTCCGCAAACACACCATCGATGTGCTCAAGGTTGCGATGACCTCGACTTTCGCTCTTGACTGGTTCACCACGCTCGGCATCGCCATCATGGCTGTATTCTTGGGGTTGCGCTTGGTCAACGGCACCATGCCGCTGTTCCCGGCCCTGTTCGCGCTGATTATGGCTCCCGATTACTTCCTGCCGGTGCGTCAGTTCGGCGACAACTACCACGCCACGCTCGACGGCAAGAACGCCCTGCACGACATCATGAGCTTTATCGACAGTCCCGAGACCCCGAAGGACAACGAAACCAAGTGGGACGGTTGGAAGGCCGACAGTGAGCTCAAGCTTGAGGATGTTGACTTCGCCTATCCTGCGGGCAGCAAGCCGCAAGGGGAAGATGACACGCAAGCCGCGGCAAGCCATAACGTCGCCATGAATGCTGTGGAACAGCAGCGTGAAGGTAAGGATGATAAGAAGTCCGAAAATGCCGGCAGCGAAGCCGTTGCGGAACAAACTGCAGCCCAGCCTGACGCATTGCATCATCTCTCGATGAACTTCAAAGGCTATGGCAAGATTGCGGTCATCGGCAAATCCGGCGCCGGCAAATCGACACTGATCAACTTGCTTGCCGGATTCAACATCCCGCACGCGGGTTCCATCGAACTTGACGGCCACAAACTCGACAATTTCAACGTCGCTGCTTGGCAACGCCATATCAGCTATATTCCGCAGACTCCATACATTTTCAGTGGTTCTATTGCCGACAACATCCGTTTCTACGTCAATGATGCGAACGAGCAGGACGTCAAGGCATCTGCCCACGAAGCCGGTCTCGACGAATGGCTCGCGGAGCTTGCCGACGGGCTTGACACACTGATAGGGGAGGGCAACCGCGGCATCAGCGGTGGGCAGGCGCAGCGTATCGCCCTTGCTCGCGTCCTGCTGGACAAGTCCCGCGAGGTACTGCTCTTCGACGAGCCGACTGCACATCTTGATATCGAAACCGAATACGACCTGAAGAAGACGCTGCTGCCGATCATGGAGAACCACCTGGTCATCCTGGCCACGCACCGTCTGCATTGGCTGGCAAACGTCAATCAAGTGCTGGTGCTCGACGAAGGCAACGTGGTTGAATCGGGCACACCCAAGGAACTGATCGGCGCGGGTGGTCCGCTCGACCACCTCATCGGCGAGATGGGAGGTAACCAGATTGACCAGTACCTCGACTGAATCACAAGGCAATCCGGATATGAACCCATCCAAGGCAACCATGAACGTGACTGATATGAATGGTAACGGCATCAATGACGCAACGGTCTTGGCCTCAGCCAGTACGAATGATGGCGACAGCGTGAAAACCTCGAACAGAGCAAAAGACATGAAAAGCAATGCAGGCAACGCTACAAACGAGAAGGATACTGTTGTCTCTTCGTCCTCGCTTTCGACGCAGAGCAAGCCGAAACTGCGCGATTACCTGAAAATCTGGGACAATGACCATTGGTTCTGGCCGTACTTGAAGGAGAACAAGCGTACCCTTGCCCTGATCTTCTTCCTGGGATCCATGACCTTCGTCTGCGCCGCGGCCCTCATGTTCACCGCAGGCTATCTCATCAACCGTTCGGCACGTATGCCCTACAACATCCTCTTGGTCTATGTGCCAATCGTCCTGACACGTGCCTTCGGCATTGGCCGGCCTGTGTTTAAATACGCCGAACAGCTCAAAAGCCACGACTGGGTGCTCCATGTCATTTCCAAGCTACGCGTGCAGCTGTATCGTACGCTTTCCAAGGACGCCGCCTTCCTCAACGAGCACGAGCGTACAGGCAGCGTATTGAGCTTGCTGGCGGACGATCTCGACCACCTCGAGAACTTCTACCTGCGCACCATTTTCCCGACCGTGGTGGCCTATATTCTCTGGATTGTCGTCACCATCGCCATGGGCGTCTTCTCCTGGGTTTCCTCGCTGCTGCTCTTCCTGATGCTCGCATTGGTGCTGATTCTTATCCCGCTGGTTTCGCTGAGCTTCTCAACCGGTCATTTCGCGCTGGAAAAGCAACAGCAGGCGCAGGAATACACCAAGGTCACCGAGAGCTACCTCGGCCTGAGCGATTGGGTCATCACCCACAAAGACAAGGATTTCGTCTCCATCGGCGCCGATGAATACCGGCGAATCCAGGAAAGTAAGGACCGTCAGAAGGCTTTCGAGCGCTGGCGCAACTTCGCCATCCAGATTGTTTTCGGTGTCATCGCCATCGGCCTGATGGTCGGCGCGGGATTGACTATGACCGGTTCGAAGTCCATCGCTGATTGGTCCGCTTCCATCGTGCTTGCCGTCTTCCCGCTGGTCGATTGCTTCATCAACGTGGCCCAGGCCGCCGCCGAAGTGCCGCTGTACAGCGATTCGCTTGCCCATCTGAACGATCTGACCAATCGCGTTGAGGCTCGTCAACACGAGCCTGTGGCCCAGCAAAAGCTCAACGGCCCGATAGAAGAGATCGACTTCGACCATGTCACCTTCGCCTACGGACCCGGCCAGCCGGTACTGCTTGATGATTTCACATTGCATATCAAGGCGGGCGAGAAGGTTGCACTGCTCGGCCCCAGCGGCGAAGGCAAGACGACCATCCTCCAGCTTCTGCTTGGTGATTTGACTCCGCAGAAGGGCACTATCGCCATCAACGGCATTCCCGTGGCAGCTCTGCAGGGCGAACGTGCCCGCATCTTCGGCTACCTGAATCAGCAGGCGTTCCTCTTCAATTCCACCATTGCCGAAAACGTGCGTTTGGGTGCGCCCGACGCCACCGATGAGGATGTGTGGGCAGCATTGAAGGCCGTGCAGCTCGATGATGCAATTCGCGCGCTTCCGGATGGCATCGCCACCTCCGTCGACGAAGCCGGCCAGCGTTTCTCCGGAGGCCAGCGTCAGCGCATCGCCTTGGCGCGCATCGTCCTTAAGGACACTCCGGTGATTCTTCTGGACGAGCCGACCATCGGCCTTGACCCGATCACCGAACGCGAGCTGATGTCGATGATCTTCTCTGCTGCCGGGAACCGCACGATGCTCTGGGTCACCCATCACCTGCAAGGTCTGGAACAGTCGGACAAGGTCATCTTCCTTGACAACGGCAAGATCGCCATGCAGGGCGCGCCGACAGAACTTTACCGCACCAACGAGCGCTTCCGTGAGCTCTATCGCCTCGACGTAGGAGAGCTGGAAACGGCGCGCTAAGAAGCATAACGGGAAACCGAAACGACGTAAGTAAACTGATGGGTGAGTGCTTGATTGAAGCATTCACCCATCAGTCTATTGTGAAGTATCAAAACCGCCGAGCAGACTCGTATTCCAGGAGTTCAGAGAGTAGCGGTGAATTTGTCGATAATATTGACCAGTACTTTGACCGTGTATGGATTAATCGTCGGGTACTCATCGCCGGTGATGACATTCTTTGCGGTTTCCAAATGTTGCAGGGCTTCTTGCTTGGCTGCATCGATGAAGTGCGGATTGGTCTTGAAATAATCAAGTACCTTGAGCGGGTCGTCGAGTTTGACGATATCGACGAACGAGCGGTCGGCCGCAATGGCCAAAATGACGGGCAGGGTGTAGATGCCGTCGCGAATGTCTTCCAACTTCGGCTTGCCGGTGTCGTGGGTCACATCAAAGTCCTCGACATCGTCCAAGATTTGGAATGCGATACCCAGATGTTCTCCGAAGTTCGCAGCCTGTTCAAGTGTTTCAGGGGAAGGGGAGTCGATGGTCAGTTTGACTCCGGTGATGGCGGCCAGACGGAACAGCGCCGCCGTTTTACCGGCAATGGCGCGCTCGTAGTATTCCTTGGTGACATCGATATCGTGTCGTGCGCTTTCCTGTAGCAGGTCGCCGGCGACGATTTCGTTGACCGTATGCGCCTGTTCGACGATGAAATCCTTGTCCGGGGCGATGGTGGCCATGATTTCCATGTAACGGGAGAGGATGAGATCGCCCAGATAAATGGCGGCCTTATTGCCGCGAGTGATTTGCACCGTAGGCTGATTGCGGCGTACGGAGGCGTTGTCGAGCACATCGTCATGGACCAGTGTGGCCAGATGAAGCATCTCGATGGCCGCCGCGCCGGTTATGATGAGGTTGGCGGCGGCTTTCGGCTTGTCAGGCTGCACGGCATAGGAAAACAGCAGCACCAGTGAGGCGCGAATCATCTTGCCATGGTTGTCGAGCAGGCGGCGGTAATCCTCGCGGTACGGGGTAACGTTGTCCTCTTCGTTATGCAACGTTTCAACCACGCGCTTCAAATCGTCGCGCAACAGGAATTCCTGTTGATTCGGCATACCTACCCGACCTCTCGGCAATAATTTTTAATGACTGTATGAACGTACCCAATATAGCATGACTGCAGATATTCACCAGGTTTCAATTTGTATCATTTGCCCAGTGTTTTGTAGGCTTGCGGGATGTTTAATATCAATCGTTATTGTTGATTCTTGTGACAGATATCACGCCGTCGATCTCGCTCAAGTCACTGATGAGCTCTTTGCTGTCCCGTCCGCGTATTTCAAGATCCGCCGAAACGACATGTCCACGGCTGCCTGGTTCCCCGTCGCCTGCACCTTTAGATTTGCGTGTCGAGAATCCCTCGACCGAAACGCCATGGGAAGAACAGACCGAAAGAATCGAACGGAGGATGCCGTGCCCATCGCGATATTTCAGACGCAATATGTCGTCATTGCTGAATTCGGGAGCAATCAGACGCGTGAGGAACGGCAGCAGGGTTACGGCAAGGAAATAGAGGGCGGTGCATGCCAGAGCAGGTACAAAGAGGCCGGCGCCGCAGGCCGAACCGATAGCCGCAGTCATCCAGATGGAGGCCGCCGTGGTAAGCCCGCGTACGTGCGAGCGTTGGGTGAAGACGACACCGGCGCCAATGAAGCCGATGCCGGAAACGATTTGTGCGGCAATACGGGAAGGGTCGACCCTTACGTTGGCCGCGAGCACGTCGATGAAGCCGTATTTGCCGATGATGACGAACAAGGCCGAGCCGACTCCGACCAGGGCGTGGGTTCGCGTGCCGGCATCCTTGTGCTTGACTTGTCGTTCGAAGCCGATGAACGTCGAAAGTACCAAGGCTTCGAACAGATAGAGCGTCTGCCAGCCCCACATCGCCAATTGCGTGTTCATGCTTGCTTACACCTTTTCCTGTTTCATTGCGTTCGCTGGCTTCAGCTTGTTCCGCTCTTTATGCCAGATGTGCTCGGCCGGGTTGATGTTCCTGTGGCTAAGGTATTTCTGATAGACGGGGTAGAAAGCGCGCAGCGCGGGGATACAGGGCATATAGCGTACGTTCCGTGTCGTGCTGGCGTGAGTGGTTGGGATGGGCGTCGAAAGTGTTCTGGAAACGTTGCATGTAACGTCGGAACGACGAGAACGACGTATCCATGCGGCGCGCGGAGACGCCGGTAATCATCTTCTCTGAATAGACGGTTTTCAGCCCCTGGTCGAGCAGGTGCAGGGAGATATCGATGTCCTCATGCATGACGTCCGGCTTGTCGCGGCACACATTGTCTTTGATTTTTTCCCAGGCGCTGTCGCGTATGGCCATGTTGGATCCGAACAGTAGCACCTTGTTGTTGTCCGCACGATAGGTGACCTGGCGCACTTTGTTGTCGCCTTCCAAGCCAATGTGCTTGGCGGGCATGTCGTAATAGACTGCCGGCCCCGTGGCGCCCATGGCCTGCGGGTCACGTTCGAAGATATTGGCGACGACCTCGACCCAGTCCGGTTTGAGCATGCAGTCCGCGTCGACACGGCCGTACACGTCGCCACAGGCGGCGGCGAAACCGAAATTGCGTGTGGGAATGAGTCCTTGTTCTTTATCCTGATGGATGAGTTTCACGCCGGAATCCGGGTTGTCGGCGATGAAACGCTCGACCAGTTGGGTGGTGTGATCAGTGGAGCGATTATCGACCACGATGATCTCGTAAGGCGCGACAGATTGGCAGACGGCATTCGCCAGGCAGCTGACGATGTGATCCTGCTCGTTGTACGCGGGAATGACGATTGAAACACGAACCATAATATATGAGGATATGCCTAGTTGCCTACACATAGGACGGGGTAGGATGAGAAGTTATGAAGGAACGTGGGCAGGAAGTTGACAGTGACGAGAGCCAGAAAATCGATTTTGCGTCGGTTTTCCCCAGAAGGGAGATTCCCGCAGACCGCCGGATTGGTGGGGGCGGGCGTTGCTCTATACGGCCATCATGGTGTTCGTCTGTATCTTCCTCTGGAGGTCATGGAGCAAGGTCGAGTTCGTCGTCCTTGACGTAGTCATCTCCGTCTTCATTGCTTTGGCCATGGAGCCATTGGTTGTTCGTCTGGTGAAGCATGGCTGGAAACGTGGCGTTGCTTCGGCCGTCTCACTTATCGGCCTTATCATCATTGTGCTGGCGTTGCTGGGTCTTTTCGGCAATATGTTTGTTCAGCAAATGATTTCGATGATCAAGGGAATTCCCGCTCTCTACGACCAGGCGCGCGATCTGGTCTCGCAGCATACCGGTTTCCAGATTCCCGAGATCTCGAACCTCGGTGGCGAGATTGCCAAGAACCTGCAGACTTCCTGGGTCACCGATTTCGCCGGACAGGCATTGAGTACGACAATGGGGCTGTTTAGCGCTCTGCTGAACTTGCTGACCATCGTCATGGTCACCTATTACGTTTCCGCCGCCGGTCCCAAGATGCGCAGAAGCCTATGCCAATGGCTCGGACCGGTCACCCAGCGTCGCTTCCTCCTCGCTTGGACGGTCGTGCAGGACCAGATTTCCGGTTTCCTGTTCTCGCGTACGATCCTTGCGGCGTTCAATGCCTTCTTCACCTCGATATTCCTGATGATCATCAAGGTGCCCAACTGGCTGCCTCTGGCTCTGTTCTGCGGCATCGTCTCGCAGTTTGTTCCTACGATCGGCACCTACATCGGCGGGGCTTTGCCGGTCATCTTCGCCTGGAGCTCGCGCGGTTTCCTCTATGCGTTGCGGTCGTCGTCTTCATCGTCATCTACCAGCAGATCGAGAATCTCATTATTTCGCCCAAGGTCTCGCAGCGAACCATGGATCTGAACCCTGCCATCGCCTTCCTGTCGGTATTGGTGCTGGGTGCGATGTTCGGCGCACTCGGCGCCTTCCTGGCTCTGCCGATCACCGCCAGCCTGCAGGCCATTTTCAAGGTGTACACCAAACGCTACGAGCTGGTCGAATCGCCGTTGATGAGCGATCCGGTACCAGTGAAGAAGTCCAAGGTTGTCGCCGGCGCCGAAGCCTTCAACGAACACGTCGTCCAGCCCGTGGCGCAGCACATGCCTCGTGCTGCGCAAGGCTCGAGCGCAAGGGTGCCCGTCGACGACGAGCTGCGCAACCTGCGTGACCAGGTCTATCCGGACAATGAGGAATCGAATGCCCGATCAACCGGTCATGACCTCGACGAATCCGAGACCATCGCCATTCCCAAAGGTGTGCTTTCCCGAGAGCAGACACAGCGCAAAGGGCTGAAAGGCAGTGAGTCCGATGATGACCTTGACACGCAGGAACTTCGGCAGGATAAGTCTCAGCAGAAAAACCTGCACGACGACGTGATGCCTTCCGATAGTGGCAAGGGCGGAGCGCAGGCTAGAGTAGTGAACGACAAACCGGCAGATGACAGATTGCCGGATAACGGAACAGCCGATAACGGGACCGATAACCCTAGAAAAAGGTGGCACTGATGGTATTACTGAACATCCTTGATGTCATCTTGTTCGTATTGGGAGCCATCAGTCTCGGTTATCAGGCGGTCTGCATCATCGCCTCGCTTTTCCATCACCACATCACTTTTCCCGACGTCCCGATGGACAAACGCTATGCCGTGCTGATTTCGGCGCGCAATGAGGAAACCGTCGTGCCGAACCTCATCAATTCCATACGGGCGCAGACCTATCCCGCGAGGCTCGTTGATATCTGGCTGGTGGCCGACAACTGCACCGATAACACGGCTGAGGTAGTCCGAGGCATGGGATGCCATGTCGTCGAGCGCCACAATCTGCAACAGGTCGGCAAGGGCTACGCATTGACCTATCTGCTCGACGCGATGATCAGCAAGGGCGTTGCCAACAATTATGACGCCTTCTTCGTCTTCGACGCCGACAATCGGCTCGACAAGCACTATATCGAGGAGATGAACAAGGCCTTCCAGTCCGGTTTCAGGATTCTGACCAGTTACCGCAATTCCACCAACCTTTCCGACAACTGGGTTTCCTCGGGTTCGGCGTTGTGGTTCATCCGAGAATCCCGATTCCTCAACAACTCGCGCATGCTTTTCGGCTCCAGCTGCCATGTCGGCGGTACGGGCTTCATGTTCTCTCGCGAGGTGATGCAGCGTAACAACGGCTGGAAGTTCCATCTGCTGACCGAAGATCTCGAATTCACGATGGACTCCGTCCTGCACGGTGATCGCATCGGCTACTGCGGCACGGCCATCCTCTACGATGAGCAGCCCGTCTCTTTCGGACAGAGCTGGAGGCAGAGGTTGCGCTGGAGCAAGGGCTTTTTGCAGGTGTTCCGTTACTACGGCCCGCAGCTGATCAAGCGTGCGATACAGGAGCGAGACTTCTCGGCCGTTGACTTCACTATGCTGATCTGCCCATTTATGCTTTTGGGTATATTGCGCGTGGTAGTGGGTGTTCTTTTTGCTGCCTTGGGCTTTGTCTCATGGACTATGCAGTTTGAATCACTGATTAGCGGGGTTGTGGGAGGCGTGCTTGGCTTGCTCGGCATGATGTTCCTTGCCGCACTCACCGTCTTCGCAGAACGCGACCAGATCGGCGCTTCCAACAAGGAACTGCTGGCCTACGTGCTGAGCTTCCCGATCTACATGGCCAGCTACATTCCGATTTCCTTCCAGGCCATTTTCTCGAAGGCCCAGTGGAAACCCATCGAGCACAAAGGCTAGGTTGGTTGTGTCGAGCATAGGGGAGCGGTGAGCACAGTGGGATCATCTCCTTCAAGTCATGGAGCACACGCGCGTAGGGTAAATCATGTCGCGCGCAATCGCGCATGGCGCATCGTCGTCTCCAGCGTATTGACCCTGCTTATGGCGATGGGCTATTTTGTGGCCGATATCAACGGAATCTTGCCGGGCCCGTTGACGATACTTCCTGCAGGAAAAACGGCATCTGTTCTATCTGGTTCGGTGCGTGCCGCCAAACCCATCGCGGATTCGGCTGATCTGGGCAAGCCGATTGATAAAAACGCGACGGAAGCGGTAATCAATGCCTTTGCCGCGACACCTGGCTTGGGTAATGATTTTTCGATTGCGATTGCCGACTCCGATGGCAAGATCGTTGATTCGCGCAATCCTGATATACCTCGCGAACCGGCTTCGACGATGAAGACCTTGACCGCACTGGCCTCATCCTCGGTACTCGACATGGGTTCGACGTTCCACACCGATGCCCTGCTCGACCCTATGCCTGCCAGTGCGGGCCATACCCAACAAGCAACGCTGACCCTCAAATCAGACGGGGATATGCTGCTTGGGGCGGGGGAGAGCGACCCCAACCATATCAACGGCAGGGCAGGACTCGCTACTCTTGCCGACGAAACCGTAGCGCAACTGAAAAAGCGAAATATCGGCCAGATTCATCTCAAATATGACGATACGCTTTTCGGCTCGGTGCGTTCCCCGGCCGCCATTGCCTCCAACAACGTGGGCAATACCAATTTCACCGGTATTGCCTCGATGGCTGTGGACGGGGGTCGACAGTGGAAAGGCGCGGAGCACAATCCCGATCTGTATAGCGCCTATCCGGAAATGTCCACCACGCCGGCGCACGATGCTGCTGCTGTGTTCGCCTCCTTGCTTTCGTCTCGGGGCATCGGGGTGGACGGTGACCCTGCAAACGAAAAGACACCGAACAACGCCGAACGCATCGCAACCGTCGCTTCCGCGACGTTGTCCGAGGTGATGGCCTTCACGCTGCGTCATTCCGACAATACGCTAATCGAGGAGTTCGGCAGGCTTCTGGCGCTGAAAACCAGCGGAGCCAACAGCCCGGAAGGCGCGACCCAGGCGGTCAGGACAGAGCTGGAAAAGCTCGGCGTCGAGACGACGAACCTTCATATGGCCGATTGCTCCGGGCTTTCCGAGGGATCGTCGCTGGAGATCAAAACCTTGGTCGAAGTGCAAAGTCATAACCTCAAGGCCGGCCCTGGGGCAGCAGCAGGAGAGGGATTGTCGGTGCCAGGTCTCGTCGGCACTGCCAAAAACCGCTTGGACGATTCAAGCGCGGCAGGCCTGCTGCGCGTCAAAACCGGTTCATTGGATCAGGTGACTTCGATGGCCGGCAACGTATCGCGCAAGAACGGTGGTGTGCTCGCCTTCGCCGTCATCGTCAACAAGCCGCAGGATTATTTCGCCGCCAGGAAAGCGGTCGATGCCTTTATTTCGGCGCTCGCGGGGCTATAAGGCGATGGCATATTCGGCGACCATGAAAAAGGCGATCGGCGACGTGCGTGCTGCGCTCGCTTCAGCGGGAATCGAACGTCAGGACGCTCGTTTTGCCCAACACGGTACGCATGTTCCTGACGACAGCGCTCCGACGGTTTTGGTGGCGTGTTCGGGCGGAAGAGATTCGATGGCGCTCGCCGCCGTCAGCCATGTTGTCTGCGGAATGTTGGGGCTCAATTGCGGCGCGGTCATCGTCGACCATCAGCTTCAGTCCGGTTCTCATCAGGTCGCCGAGGAAGCGGCAAAACGTTGCCAAAAGCTCGGCGTGGACCCTGTTTTCGTGCGTACAGTCAATGTCGATGACTCGAACGGACGTAGTACCGAAGATATGGCACGGCAGGCGCGATATGCGGCGATTATCGAAGCGGCGCACCATGTCGGCGATGCTGTGGTATTGCTGGCGCACACCAGCGACGATCAGGCCGAGACGGTGGTCATGGATCTGATGACCCGTTCTTCCGGCATTGATGCGCTCGCTGGTATGCCAGTCTCGTTCGTTCGTGATGGCATCCGCTTCGTTCGGCCGTTCCTTGGCCTTACCCGTGCCCAGACCACTGCGATCTGCCAGGAATTGGGGATACGTTGGTGGGACGACCCAACCAATGGCGACATGGTGCCGCAGGGGCAGCCGTTGCCGCAACACTACCCGCTGCGTTCCCGTGTGCGACACACTTTGATGCCCTATCTTTCATCGTTTTTGGTGGCAATGTTTCGGCACATCTGGCGCAAGGAGCACTCGTCGCCGGTGGTGATAAGGAATTCCTTGAGATTTCGACCGACGAATTGTATCGCGAATCCGTTTGTGTTTCCGAAGGGGCCGCAGCGGCTTTGCGGGTCCGGCCTTTGGCACAGGCGCATAGTGCGATTCGCCGTCGGGTGATTGCCCGGGTGCTTGCGCAATTGGACATATCCTTCACTGCCGGGCATGTGTTGTCCATCGAGGCATTGGTGACGGACTGGCACGGTCAGGGCGCCGTCGCACTTCCCAGCGAATATTCAGTAAATCGGCAGAAACACGTCATTCGCGTGTGTAAAAATAGGTCACATGGAAATCGCTGATGTACAGGACGAAATTGACCACGAATTGGTGTCGAAGGAGCAAATCGAACATAAGATCAAAACGGTGGCTGCGCAGGTAAGCAAGGATTATCAAGGCAAGGATCTGCTGCTGATCGCCGTGCTTAAGGGGGCCATGAATACGCTGGTGGCGTTTTCGCAGGCCTTGAGCATCAACGTCCAGATGGATTTCATGAGTCTGTCCAGCTACGGTGCAGGAACCGAAAGCAGCGGAGAAATCACCGTCCGGCAGGATCTTTCCTGTGACGTCAAGGGACGTAACATCCTGATCGTCGAAGACATCATCGATTCCGGACGCACACTGGACTGGCTCACCCACGAACTGAAAAGGCGTGGTGCGGCGAGCGTCGAGGTGTTTGCGCTGCTGGAGAAACCATCACGTCGCGAGGTCGAGGTGCCCTTGAAATACAAGGGTTACGAAGTGCCGGACGAATTTGTGGTAGGGTTCGGGCTCGACTATAACGAACATTTCCGCAATCTTGATTCCATCGCAGTTTTGAAGCCGTCAGTCTATGAAGGAGAAGCGGCATGAGCTATCCTCAGAATCCACGCAATCCGATGGGGCCGATGGGTGGCCCGAACGGATCGAACAACAATAACAACCCATTCAATCCTTTCAACCGCGGCAACAACGCCAATAACGGCAACGATGGCAACAACGGCCGCAACAACAACGGCGACCAGAACCCCAACGCCAAACGGCCCTTCTGGCAGTCTCCGGTGCTGTGGATTGCGGTACTCGTCCTGCTGGTGCTTGCCGGATTCCAGCTGTTCAGCTCTACCGGCACGCAGACCATCGACACCAAGAACGGCATGGAACTCATCCGGGAGGGTGACGCCAACCGTATCCAGATCATCGACAACAAGCAGATGGTCAAGATGAAGCTCGACAGCGACTTCACCAAAACCGATCCCAACACCAAGGCCAACCACAATTACGGCCGCGATGTCCAGTTCTACTACACGCTCGCCGAAGGGCCGGAAGTGCTCAAGGCAGTGCAGAAGGCCGATCCGAAGAACGGATGGACCTCGGACATGCAGTCCGATTCGGTATGGGGCTATCTGATTTCCACGTTGCTGCCGTTCGTCATTCTGCTGCTGCTGTGCTGGTGGCTGTTCAGCCGTATGAGCGGTGGCATGAACGGCATGCTCGGCATGGGCGGCAAGAAGGACAACGGTAAGCTGCTCGACGGGCAGACCCCGACCACCAAGTTCTCTGACGTGGCCGGCGAGGAAGCAGCCGTGGCCGAAGTCGAAGAGATCAAGGACTTCCTGAAGGATCCTTCGAAGTACAAGGCCCTTGGCGCCCGCATTCCGCGCGGCGTGCTGCTCTATGGCCCTCCTGGAACCGGTAAGACGCTGCTCGCACGAGCCGTTGCAGGTGAAGCGGGCGTGCCGTTCTACTCCATGGCTGGTTCCGACTTCGTCGAGATGTTTGTCGGCCTCGGTGCCTCGCGTGTTCGTGACCTCTTCGAAGAGGCCAAGAAGAACGCGCCGGCCATCATCTTCATCGATGAGATCGACGCCGTCGGCCGCAAGCGCGGCTCCGGCATGAGCGGCGGACACGATGAGCGTGAACAGACGCTGAACCAGTTGCTGGTCGAGATGGATGGTTTCGACAACGACACCAACCTCATCATCATTGCAGCCACCAACCGACCTGACGTTTTGGATGAGGCGTTGTTGCGTCCTGGTCGTTTCGACCGCCAGGTGGCTGTCGAAGCTCCGGATCTGGAAGGCCGCGAGGAAATCCTCAAGGTGCACGCCAAGGGCAAGCCGTTCGTGCCTGACGTTGACCTGCACACTGTGGCCGTGCGCACGCCCGGTTTCACCGGTGCCGACTTGGCCAACGTCCTGAACGAGGCTGCATTGCTCTGCGCTCGTGTGGGAGCCCAATTGATCGATAACCGCGCCATCGACGAGGCCATCGACCGCGTCCAGTCCGGCCCGAAGCGCCAGTCGCGCGGCATGGCCTTGGACGAGATGCGCAACACCGCTTATCACGAGGGTGGCCATGCGCTCGTTGCCGCTGCTTTGCACAACACCGATCCGGTGACCAAGGTGACGATTTTGCCGCGAGGCCGTGCCTTGGGCTATACCGCTGTGATGCCGACGCAGGACCGCTATTCGCAGTCTCGCAATGAACTCCTCGACCAGATGGCCTATGCCATGGGTGGTCGCACCGCCGAGGAAATCGTCTTCCACGACCCGACCACCGGTGCCTCCAACGACATCGAAAAGGCCACGCAGATCGCACGCAAGATGGTCATCGAATTCGGTCTGTCTTCCAAGTTGGGAGCCGTCAAGTGGGGCGATTCCGAACACGGTGAGGATTCCGCCAACAACTTCATCCATGACTATTCCGAGCGTACGCAGGATACCATCGATGAAGAGGTGCACGGCATGCTCGAGACCGCGCATACCGAGGCATGGCAGATCATCACCGAGAACCGCGATGTGCTCGATGAGCTGGTCCGTCAGCTGCTCGTCAAAGAAACCTTGAACGAGAAGGAGCTGAAGGTCATCTTCGCCAACTTGAAGAAGGCTCCAGAACGCAAGCTCTGGCTCTCTGATGCCAGCCGTCCGGATTCCGACATTCCGCCGGTGCCGATTCCTGAATCGCTGAAGCGTTCGGTCGGTATGAAGCCGGAAGAGTCCGAGTGAGCGATATGACGGATTCATTGATCGATGATTCGCAAGAGTCGAGGGGCGTGGCAGTTGATGGCACGCCCCTCGGCGTTCAAGCGCAGCTTTCGCTCTCGTTCGACGAGACGTTGAGCGAGGATGTTGCGGCCGGGGCTGATGTCTGGCAGCGCGTACTCCAAGCCGTTCAAAGCGGAAAGATTCATGCCGAGGTCAGGCTGAAGGTCGAGGACCAAGATGGCTTTGGATTTGGCAATGACGGAAGTGCGAACTCACGTAACGCTGATGGCGCTGGCTTGCAAAGTGCCGATGGCCAGGACGCGGGCGTTGAAGATCCGCATGGTCAAAAGTCAGGCAATAACAGTATAAGAAGTATTGCGTTTACTGACATTCCGGTAACCATTGGTACAAGCCACAATGCCAATGAGGATAGCACCGAAATATTGAGTGTAGACGGAAGCGCTGCTCCTACCAAGGCTTCGCTGGCTGGTGCGACAATTGCCGAGCAACAGCGTAGGGATGATGCCGATAAGAAGCGGGCCCAAGAGCAAGATAACTCGGATGATGTCTATGATGTGCCTCGACGTGCCATCATTGCGATGCGTAGCAAGACTGGAAACGCTGAGAAACGCTTCCGTTCTGCTATTGTTTCGCTAGATGCGGTGCCGGGCAACCAAGTTGAAGGCATTTCGCCTTTGTACCATGTCATGGGCATTGATGATAGCTCTGATGCCAGCGCCGCCGTCATTCAACTGACCACCAAGCTCAAGCCGCAGGCAGGCCATCGTCTCGTTGCTGGATTCCCTTTCGGTCTCGCACGAAGGTGCGGTCAAGTTGCGTCTGGTTGATGTCGAGGGCGAGAGGATAAGCACGGAAGACGGAATTCGACCTTCAACTGGCAACGTTGTTGCTCATGCCGTCGAAAATGCGGCAGAAGACATCGCCTATGCTATTGAACTGCCATTAAAAGAAGCGAAGAAACAAGCCGAAATCCTCGCGCCTTGGCTTGATATGGACCCTGATGCAAAGCTCGACGGTGATCCGGTCTCCTTCCTGCTGGCGATGGCACCCGATGTCGCACGTGTGGGCAAGGTCGATGACCGTTGGATACTGGGGGAGACGCAATGAGTGCACGACGGACCCCCTGGTGGTATTACGTTATTGCGGCCTTGATTGGTCTGGTGTTCGGTGCGATACTCTTCAAATCTGACGAGATGACCGGTCTTTCGCTGATCGGCGCCCCCTGGTTCGTCTCTTTTGTGTTGGTCTTGCTCGGTGTCGTCGTCTTGGCTCTGGCCCTGCAGGTGCACCAATATGCCACCACAGACCCGGCCAAGCGCAAAAGCTGGATTGACCCTACCAAAGCCGTGTACACGCTGGTGCTCTGCAAGGCGCTAGGTATAGCGGGAGCTGGTCTTGCTGGTTGGTATCTCGCCCAGTTGCTGCTGTGTCTGGCCCATTGGGGAGTCCCATATTATCAAAGTGTGATTATCCAATGCGCCGTGGCCACCGTCATCTGCTTTGCTGATATGGCGGTCGGTATCATCGGCGAATGGCTTTGTCAGCTGCCGCCGAGCAAAGGTGCCGAGAACCCGAAGATCAAGGCTGCCAAGCGCCGCGACCGCAAACGTAAACTTGCTGCCGGTTCGATGAGCAAAAGAAGTAAAGACTGAGTAAACGCGAAGATAAAACTAAACAAGTAATAATTCAGGCGAATGAATTGGCTTAATTGCCATTCATTCGCCTGAATTATTAAGAGCGATAACCGTTGAAGATGATTCTTCGGTATCCTACTTGTTGCCGTCTTTCTTTTCGGGCACGCGGATGGTGGCTTCCTGCGTCATCGCGGCCAGAAGCTTGCCGTCGGCCGAATAGACCTTGGCGATGCCCAAGGCGCGGCCGTGGCCGGCCACCGGGGCATCCTGGACATAGAGGTGCCATTCGTTCATGTCGATATTGTCGTACCACCACATCGAGTGGTCGATTGAAGCGTAGAAAATGCCCGGCGTCGAAATGCTCAGGCCTGCGCGGCGCAGGTCCGGCTCCATCATCACCTGATCGCATTCCAACGCTAGCAGCGCACGATGCTCATTCTGCGAGGCCTTGATCGGACTGGCCATACGCATCCAGACCATCTGCTTGCCGGAATCCTTGTCGGCGCTTTCCTTGTCAGGGGCGAGCATGACGGTCGAGCCGATGTGACGGATATCGAACGGTGACTGCGAGGCATAGTATTTGGCGAATCCAGACTGATCGGCATAAGGCTTCATCAGATCCTTGGCGCTGGTCAACGTTTCCGGGTCGGGCAGGTTACATGGCATATCGTCGTTAAACTCCACACCGTCCTGTCCGGCCTTCTGCAGGCTTACCGTGGCAGTGAACAGCAGCTGTTCACCCTGCTTGGCATCCACACGGCGGGTGGAGAAGGAACGGCCGTCGCGCAACGATTCGACCTCGTAGCGGGTCTCTTCGTCGAGCTTGCCGACCTTGATGAACGTGGCATGAATGGAGTTGACGACCTTGCTGTCATCGGTGGTATCGGCTGCAGCAATGAGAGCCTGTGCGGTCATCTGGCCGCCGTAGATGCGCTCGGTGGGGTAGTAGAGGTTCGTGGCATCGTGGAAGACGGTGCGTCCGTCCTGCTCTTCTCCGGTCTTCAGCTTGAGCGCCTCAACCGCTTGCTGTGCTGCGTCGCCAGCCTTGACTTCCGCCATGTCACTCCTCATTTCTGTCGAATTAACGCTTATGCGAGTCTATCCGCGTCGCCCAACTTTCCGCTTGCATTTCGCCAATATCTGAACTTGTCGAATTTTGTCTAGAGATGGTTAGTTTGTCGTACTAATGACGTAGAGGGGCTGGGATAGATGATGCTTGACACGCTCCAGGCCGCTCAGGCCGAGTCTTTACGGTCGAGCATCATCTATCCCAGCCCCTCTACTCAGTGGAACTGATTATTTAAGAATTTATTATCGCGTCAGCTTACGATGGATGCGATGGGGGCGGGAGGCCTCCTCACCCAGGCGCTTGACCTTGTCGTCCTGGTAGGCCTGGAAGTTGCCCTCGAACCAGTGCCACTTGGCCGGGTTCTCGTCATCACCCTCCCACGCGAGGATATGCGTGGCGATGCGGTCGAGGAACCAGCGGTCGTGGGAGATGACCACGGCGCAGCCCGGGAACTCGATCAGCGCGTTCTCCAAGGATTCCAACGTTTCGACATCCAGATCGTTGGTGGGCTCATCGAGCAGCAGCAGATTGCCGCCCTGCTTCAGGGTCAAGGCAAGGTTCAGGCGGTTGCGCTCGCCGCCGGAGAGCATACCGGTGAGCTTCTGCTGATCGCTGCCCTTGAAGCCGAAGCTGGCGACGTAGGCGCGGGTCGGCACTTCAACGCCGGCGACCTCGATGAAGTCGTTGCCGTCGGAAACCGCTTCCCAGAGGTTCTTGTTCGGGTCGAGGCCTTCGCGGTTCTGGTCAACGTACGAGATCTTGACGGTCTCGCCGATCTTGAGCTCGCCGCTGGTAAGTGGTTCCTTGCCGACGATGGTCTTGAACAGGGTGGACTTGCCGACGCCGTTGGGGCCGATGATGCCCACGATGCCGTTGCGCGGCAGAGTAAAGGAGAGGTCGTCGATCAGCACGCGGTCGCCGAAGGCCTTGTGGATGTGTTCGGCTTCCAGCACCTGCGAGCCTAGACGCGGGCCTGCGGGAATGACGATTTCGGAGAAGTCCAGCTTCTTGGAGTTGCGTGCCTCGTCTTCCATCTCGTCATATCGGGCCAAACGGGCCTTGTTCTTGGCCTGACGTGCCTTGGGGGAGCTCTTGACCCAGTCCAGCTCGTTCTTCAAACGCTTGGCGAGCTTGGCGTCCTTGGCGCCCTGGATTTCCATACGCTTCTCTTTGGTCTCCAGATACGTCGTGTAGTTGCCCTTGTAGGGATAGAGCTGGCCACGGTCGACCTCGCAGATCCACTCGGCCACGTTGTCCATGAAGTAGCGGTCGTGGGTCACGGCGATGACGGCACCTTTGTAGTTATGCAGGAACTGTTCGAGCCAGAGAATGGATTCGGCGTCGAGGTGGTTGGTCGGCTCGTCGAGCAGCAGCAGGTCGGGCGCTTCGAGCAGCAGCTTGCACAGCGCCACGCGACGGCGCTCGCCGCCCGAGCAGACCTTGACGGGGGTATCGGGATCGGGGCACTGCAAGGCGTCCATCGCCTGCTCGAGCTGGGAGTCGATGTCCCAGCCATCGGCTGCGTCGATTTCCTCCTGCAGCTTGCCCATTTCGGCCATCAGTGCGTCGTAATCGGCGTCCGGATTGGCCATTTCCTCGCCGATTTCGTTGAACCGGTCGACTTTCTTGACGATGTCGCCGAAAGCGGCCTTAATGTTCTCGCCGACGGTTTTATCCTCGTCCAGCGGCGGCTCCTGCTGCAGAATGCCTACGGAATAGCCGGGGGTCAGCTTCGCCTCGCCGTTGGAGACGGTCTCCTGGCCGGCCATGATCTTGAGCAGGGTCGACTTGCCCATGCCGTTGGGGCCGACGACGCCGATTTTCGCGCCCGGCAAAAAGCTCAGGGTCACGTCGTCAAGAATCACACGGTCGCCATAGGCCTTGCGAGCGTTGATCATCTGGAAAATAAACTCAGCCAAGTATTCGTTCCTTCGTTCTGATGTGTGCTATGTCTCATTACGTTTCAACCATTCCGCAGGGTTTGACTAACCCGCGGATTCAAGCCAATTTTGGCATATCGAGTAGACGTTTCCGGGAATCTTCACGCTCGGTTTAATGTCGTTTTTGCGCATTTTGTTGAGAAATGATGACCGTTCGGGAACAAATGGTGACGGTAATATGTTGGGTCTGGTAATGTGCACGTTTCAACCTGTAAGTTGCAGTGTCATACGATCATGATGTTTGAGGCATCATGGCGGGCACAACTGGCGGATTGAGAAGTATTGGAAACCCGTGAAGGGAGCGGCACGATGGAACAGGGAATGACCAACTTCCGGGCAAACCTGCCGGAGGCTCTGCCTATTGAAAACCCGTTGAGCTCGGCTGATGCCAGGGTACCGGTGGAGATCGAACAATCCTCAGGGCTGCTGTTGCAAGGCAAACGTCTGCGTTCGTTCGCCTATACCACCGATGCCGCGGTGATTCACAACACCAACGCCGATGCCATTCTTGCCGTCTATCCGTTCACCGGCCAACCGGTTATCAATCAGGCCGTGCTCTCTGTCGCGCAGGCCCCTGTTTTCGTTGGTGTCGGCGGGGGCACCACCACCGGTACCCGAGTGCTCGAACTGGCCGTGTTCGCGGAGATGCAAGGCGTCGCCGGCGTCGTGCTGAACGCTCCCAGCGAGGTCGAGATTGTGCGCGAGGTCGCGATGACCGTGCACGTTCCCGTGATGGCCACGATCATTCAATGGGACGATATGGTGCAACGCAAGATTGAGGCTGGTGCGAAGATTATCAACGTCGCCGCAGGAAAGAACACCGCCGAGGTGGTGGCTCGCGTCAAGGACCGTTATCCCGAGATTCCGGTGGTCGCCAGTTCTGGTGGCTCTGCGCAATCGATCCGTGAGACCATCGAGGCCGGTGCCAACGCGCTTTCATGGACGCCGCCGAGTGCCGCCGACCTGCAGAAGCAGATGATGGAACGTTACCGTCGCGGCGAAACCGGGCACGCCGAAGGCGTTCAGAACAATCCCGCTTCGCCGTTCGTCAACGTCAATCCGAACGGCACGACGAAGAGCTTCTACACTTCGACGGCCAGCATGGGCCATCCCTACACGGATGTCCCGCCGGCCAAGCAGCCGAGCCCTCGTCACAAAAAGCAGACCCCGCCCAGTGATGCCGTCGTGCAATCGAATTGAGTAGGAAAATTCGAGGTTTCAGGTCTTCGGTAAGACGTTGATTTCAGATGAGCACGCCGTTGCAGTGGTCGATTTCATGCTGGATGATTTGCGCTGTCCAGCCGCTGAAATTGGCGGTACGTTCCTTGAATCTCTTGTCTTGGTAGTGGACCCGGATTGTTTCGAACCTCGTTGTCTTTCTGGTTGATTCCAGCGAGAGGCAGCCTTCTTCGGCTTCGTATGGCCCTGTCTTCTCGACGATTTCAGGATTGAACATCGTCATCACGCGACCTGTCAGTTCGTCGTTGAATACGATGATTCGCTTGTGCTCGCCGATCATGTTCGAGGCCATGCCCACACATTGTTCGGCATTCGCCTCAAGCGTATCCTTTAGGTTCTGCGCGCAGTCCAAATCGTCTGGTGTGGCTGGCTCGCTGGGCTGAGCGAGAAACGTCGGCGAAGTCGTGATGGGTTGCTGCATGATGTCATCCTTTGCGGTGGTCTGTGTCGTTGCCTAACTTCCAACGATAGTATTCGATTCTTTATTGCTGCGCGATATGCCGAATCGCGCTAGGGAGCAGAGACTGCCGATACTGTCGTTGTGGGGCGGGTCTGATATAGTAAATTGTCCATTGAGAAGCCGGGGTCCGTATTTACATATGAGTGACAGGTCGGCTTCAATCTTTTGAAAGGCTATTGTGCCGAAGCGTCGTACTCATAAAAATAATTCAGACAACTCTGCCGATTTTAAGGGCGGAGAATATGCAGGCTCGGAAATGAATAATCCTGATTCCTATAACTCAACGAAATCCCAATCGGAAAAGGCCGAAGAAGCGGCCGAAAGCGCGGCTGCGTACGCCAAGAGCGGCGACCGTCCCGAACACACCTTCGCCGAACTCGGCGTACCCGGCCCGCTGGTAAGCGTGCTGGCTCGCGACGGCAAAACCGTCGCCTTCCCGATTCAGGCCGACACCCTCGGCGATTCGTTGGCCGGACGCGATGTGCTCGGCCGTGGCGAAACCGGCAGCGGCAAAACGTTGGCGTTCTCCATCCCGCTGGTCACTCGTCTTGGCGAACAGGGCGAAGGTGAAGCCGTCATGCGCGATTTTGAGCGTATGGATCGCGGCGACCGTAAGGCGCAGAAACGCGCGATGTTGCCTCATCCTCATGGCATGATCCTTGCGCCTACTCGCGAGCTGGTCAACCAGATCAACGAGGTTGTCGCCCCGCTTGCTGCCGCCTACGACATGCGGACCGCCACCATTTACGGCGGAGTCAAGTACAGCCGTCAGATTTCCGAACTCAAGGCCGGTGCCGAAATCATCGTCGCCTGCCCGGGACGTCTCGAGGATTTGCTGCGCCAAGGTGCGCTTTCCATTGAAGACGTCGAAGTTGCAGTGCTCGACGAGGCCGATGAAATGGCTGATATGGGCTTCCTGCCGTCCGTGCAGCGTCTGCTTGAGCAGGTCGACCCGAACGGCCAGCGTATGCTCTTCTCCGCCACGCTCGACCACGGTGTCGATAAGGTCGTGAAACAGTTCCTGCACGACCCGAAGATTCACGAAATCGCGCCGGCCGACGCACAGGTCGACACTATGACCCATCACGTTTTCGAGGTTTCGCAGGGCAACAAATACGAAGTCATACGCGAGCTCGCCAGCGGCAAGGGCAAGCGCATCCTCTTTACCCGCACCAAGTACCAGGCCAAGAAGATGGCCGACAAGCTGGTCAAGGAAGGCATTCCCGCCGTCGATCTGCAGGGTAACCTTTCGCAGAACCAGCGTGACCGGCACTTGGCCGCGTTCACTTCCGGGGATGTCAATGTTCTGGTGGCTACCGATGTGGCCGCGCGTGGTATCGACGTGAGTGACGTGACGATGGTCGTGCAGACCGAGCCGCCGGAGGACCCCAAGTCGTTCCTGCATCGTTCCGGCCGTACCGCACGTGCCGGCGAATCCGGTGACGTGGTCACGCTCGTGCTGCCTCAGCAGCGGCGTGACGCTCGGCAGATGCTGCGTCGCGCAGGCATCAAGGCCAAGAGCCAGCAGATTGTTCCGGGTGCGCCGGAGCTTGAGGAACTGGTGGGGAGCACGCCCCGCTGGTTGAAGGCTGGACGCTGACGGTACCCGTGGTCAATCGCAGGGCCGGTCGCACGGGTCGCGGTGGTCGCAATGAGGGCCGTGGCGGGCGAGGCGGACGTGGCGGCTACGGTCGTAAAGACCGTGGCGGACGCCGTGACCGTAACAACAAGCGCGGTGATTCCGAACGTTCGTTCAAGAAGCACGGTCGCGATGATTCCAGCGAAAGCTTCAACGAACGCGGTGGCCGTGACGGTGGCTTCAACGATTCGCGAGATTTCAACGATTCCCGTTCGCATGGTGGTCGCCGCGACGGGCACAAGAACCGCAACCCACGTTACGATGACGCTGAGGGCCCGATTGACGGCCGTTCCTCGCGCGGTCGTCGCGATGACTGCCGTTCGCGCGATTTCTATGACGACGATTTCCGTAAAGGTAGTGGTAAGCGCTCGCGTCATTCCGATTATGACGATCGTGGCAAGCGTGGCGGCAAGGGCAAGAACCGTTCCTATAACGGCAGGCGCTCGGGCGGGCGCAATGGCGGCTTCGACGAGGGATATGGCGATTCCTATGGTTCCGGAAAGTCAAACCGTCACGGTGGCTATGGCAAATCCGGCGGCCGTGGTCGCGGACGTGACGAAGGTTATGAAGGCCGTTCCGGCGGTCGCGGGCGTGACAACAATCGTGGCGGTCAGCGCTCGCGCAAGGCCGACGGCTTCCATCGTTCGCATGGCAAGCGCAATTCGACCCCGTTCCGTCGCTCGCGCTGAAAGGCTGTAGTGAGCGTTTGAGATCTGCTGCCGATTAGCCGCAATCTTTCCCTTTAAGGTGTCATGGATTCCCATGGCACCTTTTTGAATGCTGGTTACGAAACCTGCAACCGCTTCTTTCGAGCCTCATCTTTTCTGTGGCGCTGGCAGAAACATGCAATCGCAGACGTCTACAGTGCATGTCTGTACGCTGCTATCGGGAATGTACGAGTTTCATCGCTTACAGTGCGCTTTTCTGGCGTAAGGATTGCGATTACGCTTCCACATGAACAAGGCTGGTGTGGTGAATAGAGTTGACATGATGAACGATGGCAAGAATGGGGTACGTGCGATGAATATGATGAGTGACGGTAATAACGGCAGCAGTAAGCTCAATGGCCATGGCAACATCGATGCCAAAGGCTCTTCTGTCCCTCAATCCATCGAGTTGCGCGGCGCACGTGTTCACAATCTCAAGGATGTTGACGTTTCTATTCCGTTGAACGAGCTTGTCGGCATCGCTGGGGTTTCCGGTTCCGGCAAATCGTCGCTGGCGTTGGGTGTGCTGTATGCGGAAGGCTCGAGGCGTTATCTTGACGCGCTTTCGACCTACACGCGGCGTCGGATGACGCAGGCCGAAAAGCCACAGGTCGATTCCGTGAGGTTCGTGCCGCCGGCTTTGGCGTTGCGACAGCGGCCGGGCGTCGGCGGTATGCGCTCCACCTTCGGCACCTCCACCGAGACGCTGAATGTGCTGAGGCTGATGTTCTCGCGCCTGGCTTCGCATCGCTGCCCCAACGGTCATTACCAGAAGCCGACGCTCGATGTTGCCGCCGAGATTCCCATTCATTGCACGGTTTGTGGTGCTCTTGTCGAACCTCCCAGCGCCGAACAAATGGCATTCAATTCCACCGGTGCCTGCCCGAAATGTCAAGGAACTGGAACCATCCATGAAGTCAACGATGCCGCGCTGGTTCCTGACGAGAACCTCACCATCGATGAAGGTGCCGTCGTGCCGTGGCGCACGTTTGGTTTCAACGTTCAGCCTGATATCGTCCGCGAATTCGGTGTGCGCACCGATGTGCCGTTCAAGGAGCTGACCGACAAGGAGCGTGACATCGTCTTCAACGGTCCAGAGGAAAAGAAACCCATCACCATCACTTCGGTCAAGGGCGTGCACCATCTTGGTTTCACGTTCCGCAACGCGCGTCTGACGGTGACCAAGGAACTCGACCGTGCCAACGACGAAAAGCGTTTGGCCAAGGTTTCGAAGTTCTTGGTCGAGCGAACCTGTCCGGAATGTGGGGGATCGAGGCTCAACGAGGCCGCTCGTGCTCCGAAAATCGGCAAATACAACTTGGCCGAAGTCACGGCCTGGCCGTTGCGCAAAGTGCTCGAATGGGCTCAAACGGTTCCGGATTCGTTGCCGCAGGATATGCGGCAGATGGCCGAGAGCCTGGTCGATACCTTGGAAGACATGGGCCGAAGACTCATCCAGCTTGGACTGGGGTATCTAACGCTCGACCGTGTCAGCGCTACACTTTCCACCGGTGAACGTCAGCGCGCCCAGCTCTCGCGTGCCGTGCGCAACGAGACCACGGGCGTGTTGTACGTGCTTGATGAGCCTTCAACCGGCTTGCATCCGGCCAATATCGAGGGACTGATTGGCGTGATGCGCGATCTGCTGGCTTCCGGCAATTCCGTGGTGTTCGTCGACCATGACGTCCACGTGCTCAATGCCGCCGATTATTTCATTGAAATGGGGCCGGGTGCCGGAAGCCGAGGCGGACGTATCCTTGCCCAGGGTGCGCCGGCCGAGATATTACGGAATCCGAAGTCGCGCATCGCCGGTTTCCTTGACGGTTCACAGCCCGTGGTCGTCCGCAAGCGGCTTGCGTTGCCGCCGGCTGGCGAGGCCGATTGGATGACCATGAAAACCGATGCCATCCATACAGTGCATCCGCTGGATGTCACGATTCCGCGCGGTCGTATGACGGCGGTCACCGGCGTCTCCGGTTCGGGCAAGACCACGATGGTCTTGGAATCGCTGATTCCGGCGCTGCAGGCGCAGGAGAGCCATGCGCCGCTGCCGTCCCACGTTCATTCGCTTGATGCTGCCGGCATTACTCGTGTGCGTCTGGTGGATTCCACACCTATCGGCATCAACGTGCGTTCGACGGTCGCCACCTACACAGGCATCATGGATATGTTGCGCAAGGCCTTTGCCTCGACGTCAGCCGCCAAGAAGCGCATGCTCAAAGTCTCCGCGTTCTCTTATAACACCGGCTCCTTGCGTTGCCCGCAATGCGATGGCACCGGCCAGATTAGCCTCGATATCCAGTTCCTGCCCGATGTCACCATCACCTGCCCGACCTGCGAAGGCCGTCGCTATTGCTCTGAAGTCAACGATGTGCGGCTTGCAACGCCGACGCATCCGCACGGCTTGACGCTGCCGGAAGTGCTGGATCTGGAGGTGGACGATGCCCTCGACGTTTTCACGCTTGATGACGATTTCGGCCCGGCTTCCGGTTCCGCAGACAATGGTTCAGTGAACCGGAAGCATAATGCAACAACTGCTTCTGCGAAAGACAATGAATCGTCAGAAGTCGCCGATTCTGGCGATATGATTGCCTCCACTTTGCTTAGACGCATTCACAAGGCGCTTGAAACGCTTCACGATCTTGGCCTTGGTTATCTGACTTTGGGCGAGGACACCCCGAACCTTTCCGGCGGTGAGGCGCAGCGCCTCAAGCTTTCCAACGAGCTTGGCAAGCGCCAGAATACGTCGCTATTTGTTCTCGACGAACCGACGACGGGCTTGCATCCGCTCGACGTGCGTACGTTGATTGATGTGTTGCAGCGGCTGATCAAGGGCGGTGCCACAGCGGTCTTCATCGAGCATGATCTCGATATGATTGCCAACGCCGATTACGTCATCGATATGGGCCCAGGAGGTGGCGAGGAAGGCGGCACGATTGTTGCCACCGGCACTCCGAACGAAATCGCCGACAATTCCGACAGCATCACCGGTCATTATCTGGCCAAGCATTTGGCGGGTTGAGGCAAGGTGCTGGGGTCAGATTCTTGAAGTTGCCGGAATGACAAGGATTATGCGTTAAAAAATGACGATGATCCGGCGTCAAAAAGCGGCGTGGATGATGGTTTCACATTCACGCCGCTATATGCAAACCGGGAGTCTAGGTTGCGTTCGTTTCCGATTTGACTTTGATTGAGGTTTCTTCGGCTTATTCCGCGCTGTCAAGCAGCTTCAGATATTTGCCGTATCCCTGCGTTTCCATCTGGTCGCGCGGAATGAAGCGCAGCGAAGCCGAGTTCATGCAATAGCGCAACCCGCCGCGGTCGCGAGGCCCGTCGTCGAAGACATGACCCAGATGAATCTGCGAATCGGCGGTGCGAATCTCGATGCGGGGCTGACCTGGCAGTTTGGTGTCGCGGTGCTCGGTCAGAGCCGAGTTGTCGATCGGTTTGGAGAACGACGGCCAACCGCAGCCCGCGTCGAACTTGTCGGTGGAAAGGAACAGCGGCTCGCCGCTTACGACGTCCACGTAGATCCCCGGCTCAAAGTTCTGGTCGTACTTGTTGGCGAATGGGCGTTCGGTTGCGGCCTCCTGAGTGACCGCATACTGCTCCGGGTCGAGGTCCCAGATGCTCTCGATGTAGCGTTGCCGCTTGCCGACATTCATCAGCTTTTGCACCGGGATATGGCAGTATCCGCCTGGGTTCTTGTCGAGATAATCCTGGTGGTAGGTCTCGGCGGGGTAGAAGTTGCGCAGTGGTTCGATGATCACCGCGGATTCGCGCCCCTCGCGTGCGGCCAGCTGCTGCAAGGCCTTTTCGTACACGGCTTTTTGTTCCACGTCGAGATAGAGCATCGCGGAACGGTATTGCCGTCCGGTGTCGTTGCCCTGCCGGTCCACCGAGAACGGGTCGATGACATCCAGAAACAGCAGCGTCAATGTCCGCAAGGTCACGCGCTTCGGATTGTAGCTCACGCGAACGGTCTCGGCCGCATCGGTCGTTCCGGAGCAGACCTCTTCATACGATGGGTTTTCCTTGCGCGATTGCGCATAACCAACCTGCGTATCGGTCACCCCATCGACGCCTTGGAAGTATCGTTCCACGCCCCAGAAGCATCCGCCGGCGAAGTAGGCGGTCTGTGTCTCGCCTGACATGCTTTCTCTTTGGTCCTTATTGGGTGCCATATTGCCCTCTTCGTTTGCCTTCGTTTCTGCAGTCCTGGCCACTTTGTCCGAGAAATCATCTGCACACATCATGTCTCCTCCGTATCCGTTTGCCGCCGTTCAAATTATCTGTCCTTGCTCACAGTGTGCCACAAACCGGCGCGGAACGATATACAACGTTCAGTCAGGGCTGAAAGGTTGCGTTTCCCGGTATTTTCTCGCATTTTCTGCGGTTTTCCATCGTGTTTTCTATCTCGATAAGGTGCTTTTCATCCTGACCTTTTACTTCGTCTCTTTACAGGAAACAGCATTCCACTGAAACCCGAAAAGGGGTAGGATAGAAGTTTGCGGTCTTTGATATTCGGCGATGACATTTGACGATATCGAGACTGGCGAGAATCGGAAAGCAAAATGGCGGCGAAGGGGAACACGATTTGGATTGGCATGCGTCGGTATATGGGTCGAGAACCGGAGGCTCGGGCGGATTCGGGCTCGGGGCGTCCGACAGCGATACTTTCGGCGACATTGCCGACCCTGACGGTGGCGTGACTTTTGGCGCCAGCGAGCCAGCCGTTCCCGAAAAGGTTCTGCGGCAGCGCGGCGGCAAGAGCTTCTACCGTGCCTACGAGGTCATTTCCAGCGGACGCATGCACCATCTAACCTGCACGCCCAGCGAGAACGGAACGTTGCTGACTGCCTCGGTGGAAGCAGCGGACGAATTCGCGGACGATTACGTGGTGAGCGCCCGAATCGATGAGAACCATGGAGAAATCCTCGATTCAAATTGCACTTGCCCGGCGTTCGGTCGTTTCGGCTCAATCTGCAAGCACGTCGTCGCGCTGATTATGCAATATAATGACACACCGCAGAAGTTCGAGGAATTGGGCAACGGCGTGACTGCTTCCAGTTCTCGGGGAGTCTGGGGACAGACGCTCGCCAGAACAGAGTGGTGCGTCGCACATCGCGTGCGCTGCGTTCGTTCATGCAACAGGAGGATTCCCAGCTTCAGGAACAGGCGAAGAATCGTCAGCTGGAACTTCTGAAAGAAGTCAGCAGCCGCGCCGCCGGCGACATCGGCAGCGGGGTGGCGCTGAGCCGCCACATGCCCATCGGCTCGGTTGTGCTGCGCCCGATGCTGGAGAACTCCGGCCGCGACTGGTATCTGCGCCTGCATATTGCGGTGCCGTCCAAAGGCATTTCCTATGTTGTCAAGGATGTGCGCGCATTGGTCGAGGCGGTACAACGCCGCGAATTCGTCACCTACGGCAAAAAGCTCGCATTTGTGCATTCCCGTGATTCGTTCGATGAGCGCTCGCGTTCGATTCTGGCCATTCTCGGCCGTGCCATCGAGATTCGCAAAAGCGTTTCCGGTGATTATGAGTTCTACCAGAGCAAAGCGGAAGCGCAGGAAATGCGGCTCTCGGACGACGAGACGGCCGAACTGCTGGATTTGTTCGTGGATGCCGACGTGACGTTGGACTATGTGCCGCTTCATGGCAATTTCGCCTCGGCCATTCCGGTTCATGTGGTTGACGGCGATCCCGATCTGGGCCTTGAAGTCGTTCGATCCAATGATGAGAATGATGAAACAGATGGTGTGGCGTCTCTGGATCGTGAGCCTGTAAGACGAGGCGAAGAGGGATCGCCGCAAAAGCAGGGCTATGTGATTCGTCATTCCCTCAATGTCGAAAAGTTCATCATCGGACGTGCCTCGTCGTTCGTGGTCGTTGGCTCGCCGGACGCCAGTGTTTCCTTTGGTTTGGATACTCCTGAGATTCATCGTTGTTCGAGTGCGATGGTCTCGAACCGCAACCTGCTCGGTGTGCTCTGTGCCGGAGACGAACGTAGCGATTTGTACTTGAGTGGCGATGACATCGAAGAGTTCTCGCGTACTGTGCTTCCCGCGCTTGATCCGATTGCCTCGCAAGAAGCCGACGAATCCGGCGACGACAGTGAATCCGACACGCAATCTGCGGTGACCGACGACCTGACACCCGCTGCTTCGCGCGGCACTTCGCACCACGGTATCGCCGTCAAGCTGCCATCGGAACTAGTCAAAATGCGCCGTGTGCCCTGCCATATCGAAACGTACCTCGATCGCGACAAGAACGGCATCACCTGCGACGTGCAGGCGCGTTACGGTGATGAACGTTTCCATGTGTTCTCCGGCATCGGGCCGGACGAGCCGGTCGCCAGGGACAAGGAAACCGAACGCTTGGCCGTGGAGGCCGTGCGGCAGTATTTCCCGATGCCGAACGGTCCGATAGCGCGAATCCGTGAGGATGACGACAAGGCGATTTACAAGCTGCTGAACGAGGGTCTTCCCGTCTTGCGTGGACTGGGAGAGGTGTTCTCCACCCCGAGTTTTGATGGGCTCACCTCCTCACCGCATCCTGTGTTCAAGATTGGCTTGGCCATGAAGTCCGGTTTGGTCGAAATTTCGCCGATTGCCGACGAAATCGACCCCTCGGAAGTGCCGGCACTTTTGAACAGCTATCGCAAGCGGCGCAAGTTCCACCGTCTGCGCAACGGTGCTTTTGTCAATATGGCCGACGTCGACACCGGCAAGCTTGATGAGGTCACCGGCGATTTGGGCTTGAAACCTGTCGATCTCGATTCAGGTGCCGTTTCCGTACCTGCCTACGAGGCCTATTACCTCGACAATGAGTCGGAAGATGAAGACAAGAGCGACGAATTCCGCAGTTACCTGAACGATCTGCGCGTCATCGATCCGAAGATTTATCAGGTGCCGAAATCGCTTGTACAGGTGCTGCGTCCCTATCAGGTCGAAGGCTTCCGGTGGCTCAACGCCGTGGCCGACAAGGGTTTCGGCGGCATTCTTGCCGACGAGATGGGCCTGGGCAAAACCGTGCAGATGCTTTCGTATTTGGTTTCTCGGCACGACGAGCAGCGCAAGATCGGTCCGAACCTCATCGTTTGCCCGGCATCGCTGGTCTATAACTGGGCCGCGGAATGTGCCAAATTTGCGCCAGAACTCAACGTGCAGGTGCTCGCCGGGTCCAAGGCTGAACGTCGCGCGACGCTCAAAAACACCAAGTCCTGGTATGAGGGCAGGAAAAACTCGGGAATGGAAAATACCGATCCTCTGAACCACAATCAGATGCTCGATGGCTCGGACGCGGAGCTGCTGACTTCTCATCCGTCGGTTGCGGGGGAGCAGGCTCAGGGGGCCTTGGTTTCAACTACTCATCTTGACGATTCAGCTACATCCGTTTCGGCCGATGACGGCTGGCAGGGCGCCGACAGTCCACAGCTGTTGGATATCGATGCCGAAGATGAATGGGTCGCGCCCGATGTGTTGATTACTTCGTACGACCTGCTGCGCCGTGATATCGACGATTACGACGGCCTCGAATGCTATTGCATGACGCTTGATGAGGCGCAGTATATCAAGAATCACGCCACCAAGTCCGCCCATGCCGTGCGCTCGATCAGTGCCCGACATCGTTTCGCCCTGACCGGAACGCCGATTGAAAACCGGCTTTCCGAGCTGTGGAGCATCTTCGATTTCCTCATGCCCGGAATGCTGGGGGCCTACAAACACTTCCGCGACCGTTTCGAGATGCCGATTCTTTCCGGCGATGAAAATGCGCAGGTCAAACTGCAGGCGTTCGTCGGTCCGTTCATTTTGCGTCGTCTCAAGTCGCAGGTGCTCAAGGACCTGCCGGACAAGATCGAGAACGTCATTACCGTTCAGCTTGAGGGGGAGCAGCGCAAACTGTACGCCGCGCTCGAGCAGCAGTTGCGCGCCACGCTCAACAAGCAGCGCGACATCGAATATAAGACGGGCAAGATTCAGATCCTGGCCCAACTCACCCGCATGCGTCAGGCCTGTTGCGACCCGCGCCTGCTCTTCAGCAATGTCGGCAGCAACGTGGTCAAAAAGGACGCGCATGTCTGGGGTGCGCCGAGCCGTGAGATCGAACGTGCTGACGATGCACCGATTGACGAGCTCAATGAGACCGCCGATGCCTCGGCCAATGCGATTGTCGGCAATAACGATTTGTCGGGGACGGGTTCCGGAGCCCCTGGTGTTATCGGCAAACCTCGGAAGGTGACGTCGGCGAAGCTCGACGCCATCGAGGAGCTGGTCTCCAGCTGCCAGGATGCCGGCCGCAAGATGCTGATCTTCTCGCAGTTCACCAGTTTCCTCGACCTGATTGCCGAGCGTCTGCGCAAGAACGGTGTCGCCTACAACGTCATCACCGGTGCCACCCCGAAGCGCAAGCGCCTCGAGCTGGTCGACCAGTTCAACTCCGACGATACCCCGGTTTTCCTGATTTCCCTGAAGGCCGGCAATACGGGCCTGAACCTTACGGGTGCCTGCGTGGTGGTGCACGCCGACCCGTGGTGGAATGCCGCCGCGCAGGAGCAGGCCACCGACCGTGCCCACCGCATCGGCCAGACCCAGGACGTCAACGTTTACCAGATCGTCGCCAAGGACACCATCGAGGAACGTATCCTGAAGATGCAGCAGTCCAAGAGCGACCTCGCCCATCGCTTCGTCGACAACGCCGGCACCGGTACGTCCGCTGGCATTTCGAACCTGACCAAGGACGATTTGCTGCAGTTGCTGGGATGAATGTGATGATGTTGTTCATGCAGTCAATGTCCGCAATGAAATTAACACCGCAAGTGTGATGAATGCCATAAATAAGTTGAACAGAGTAGATTTGCGAAACTTATAAATGGTTACAAGATTTGCTTATAGGCGTGCAAGCCGGTCGGCGCGCCTCGACTCTTATAATAAAGGGCAGTCATCGAATCGTGTGGTTGATATCTTTCGAAGAATGGGAAACGTTCCGGTAGGTGCCGGTAGTACGCTGTTTCATCGAAATCTTTGCCGCGGCCGGGTATCCTCCGGCATTTTCGACGAATGGATAGGTAAGAGAAGGGTTCTTCATGAAATATAGAAAAGTTCTTGCGGCCTTCACGGCCGTCGCCGCGCTGGCTTCGCTTGCGGCATGCGGTGGGGTCAAGAAGGCTGCCGACACGTCGGACTCGACCATCACCGTCGGCACCACCGACAAGGTCATCAACCTCGATCCGGCCGCGGCTTACGACAACGGGTCCTACAACATGCATATCCAGATGTACCCGTTCCTGTTCGCGCCGAAATACAACTCCAACGAGCTGTCCCCGGACATCGCCGCGGATGATGGCACCTGGAGTGCAGACGGCACGCAGTTCACCGTCAAGATCAAGCCGGGCCTGAAATTCGCCAACGGCCATACCTTGGATTCCAAGGATGTGAAGTTCTCGATCGATCGCGTGAAGAACATCAATGACCCGAACGGCCCTTCCTCGATTCTGGTCAACATCAAGTCGGTCCAGGCTCCGAACCCCACCACCGTGGTCTTTACCTCCGCTGTGCCTCACGATGTCACGCTGAAGCAGTCGCTGTCCACGCCAGCCGGCCCCATCGTCGACGATCAGGTCTTCTCGGCCACCAAGGC
Organism: Bifidobacterium sp. ESL0682; assembly: GCF_029392815.1. Classification (GTDB taxonomy): domain Bacteria; phylum Actinomycetota; class Actinomycetes; order Actinomycetales; family Bifidobacteriaceae; genus Bifidobacterium. The sequence goes on from NZ_CP113942.1 coordinate 686,257, forward strand.
CACGTCGGCCGACGACATCATCAAGGCCAACGCCTTCGCCGGCCCTTATCGGCTCACCCAATACAAGCCCGACGAAATGGCGGTTTTCGAAAAGAACCCGTCCTATAAAGGACTGACCCCTGCCAAGAACAAGACGGTGCAGGTCAAGTTTTTCTCCGACACCTCGAACCTCAAGATGGCAGTGGAAAAGGGCGATGTGAAGGTGGCTTCGCGCTCGCTGACCCCGACGGACATCCAGGACTTGAAGAAGAGCGGCAAAGTCAAGGTTCTCAAGGGCCCTGGCGGTGAGGAACGCTTCATCACCTTCAACTTCCTGATTCAGCCCTATGGTGAGAAGACCCCGAATGCGAACTCGAAGGAGGCGCTTGCCGTGCGTCAGGCCGTGGCCGATCTGGTTGACCGCCAGGAAATCGCCTCGAAGGTCTACAAGGGCACCTACACGCCGATGTATTCCTATGTTCCCTCGGGCATGATGAGCCATACCGACACCCTGAAAGCCGCATACGGCGACGGCAAGGGCGGTCCCAGCCTCGAGAAAGCCAAGAAGACCTTGAACGAGGCCGGCGTGAAAACCCCAGTCAATCTGAAGCTGCAGTACAACGGCGACCACTACGGTTCGTCGTCAGCCGATGAGTATGCGGCCATCAAATCCCAGCTGGAGGCGGGCGGCCTGTTCAAGGTCGACCTGCAGCAGACCGAATGGGGACAGTACAACAAGGACCGTGTGGTCACCAAGGATTCCGACGGTTCCTATCCTGCCTACCAGATGGGCTGGTATCCCAGCTATTCCGATCCCGACAACTATCTCTCCCCGTTCTTCCGTGCCGGCAATTTCGTCAACAACGGCTACAAGAACGACGCCATCAGTGGCTTGATTGCCAAACAGGCCGGCGAGCAGGACCAAGACAAGCGCGTGGATATGTTGAAGCAGATTCAGCAGATGGAAACGCAGGACCTTTCCACCCTGCCTCTCTTGCAGGGAAACCAGATGGCTGTGACCGCGCCCGGCATCAAAGGTGTGACCTTCGACACTGCATCGCGTTTCCGTTACGCTCCCATCACCAATTCCTGATATTTTCTGATATATAGAGGAATGTTGTGCCGCGTCGCTGATGTCCGGTGGCGCGGCTTTTTCGCTCTACAAGTCTATGCTAAATGTGTTGTTATTTGAATCGTTGCCATACTGAACAGAAGAGGAAACGAAATGAGATATAAGAAGATTCTGGCGATGGCTGTGGCGGCCGCCGCCGTGACGTCTTTGGCCGCTTGCGGCGGTGTGAAGAAGGATTCCGATGTTTCGGGTTCGGCCATTGCCGTCGGCACCACCGATAAGGTCGTCAGCGTCGATCCCGCTGGCTCGTATGATAACGGATCATATATGGTCCAGATTCAGATTTTCCCGTTCCTGTATTCGCAGAATTACAATACGGCCAAGCTGTCACCTGATATCGCTGCCGATGGTGGCCAGTGGAGTGCCGACGGTTCCGAATTTACCGTGAAGCTCAAGCCGGGCCTGAAGTTCGCCAACGGTCACTCCCTGGATTCCAAGGATGTGAAGTTTACGTTCGATCGCATCAAGAAGATCAACGACGAGAACGGCCCCGCCTCGCTTCTGGCCAACATCGAGTCGGTTTCCGCGCCGGATCCCACCACCGTAGTGTTCAAGGATTCCGTGCCAAACGATGTCACTTTGAAGCAGGTGCTTTCCAGCCCTGCCGGCCCCATCGTCGATGACCAGGTCTTCTCCGCCGACAAGCTCACGCCTGCGGCCGATATCGTCAACGGCAACGCCTTCGCCGGCCCATACAAGCTGTCGCAATACAAGGACAACGAGCTCGCCGTGTTCGAAAAGAACTCCGCATACAAAGGCCTCACCCCCGCGAAGAACGGCAGCGTGCAGGTCAAGTACTTCGCCGATGCCTCGAACCTCAAGATGGCCGTGCAGCAGGGTTCGGTCGATGTCGCGTCGCGTACGCTTACTCCAACCGACATCCAGGACTTGAAGAAAGACGGCAAGGTCAAGATCGTCAAGGGGCCAGGTGGCGAGGAGCGTTTCATCGCCTTCAACTTCGAGATCATGCCTTACGGTGAGAAGACCCCGGAAGCCAATGCGACCAAGGCGCTCGCGGTGCGTCAGGCCGTAGCCGACCTCGTCAATCGCGACGAGCTTTCCAGCAAGGTTTACAAGGGCACCTACGCCCCGATGTACTCCTATATTCCTAGCGGCTTGGACGGCAAGCAGGATACGCTGAAGGCCGCTTATGGTGACGGCAACGGTAAGCCGAGCCTTGAGAAAGCCAAGAAGACCCTTGAGGATGCTGGCGTGAAGACCCCGATTAACCTGAAGCTGCAGTACAACAGCGATCACTATGGCGCTTCTTCTGCAGACGAGTATGCCGCGGTGAAGTCCCAGCTTGAGTCGGGTGGCCTGTTCAAGGTCGACCTGCAGCAGACCGAGTGGACGCAGTACAACAAGCAGCGCAACGTCAGCAAGGATTCCGACGGTAGCTATCCTGCTTATCAGCTTTCCTGGTACCCGGATTATTCCGATCCTGACAACTATCTCTCCCCGTTCTTCCGTGATGGCAACTTCGTCAACAACGGTTACTCCAACAAGGCGGTCAACGATATGATCGTCAAGCAGGCGGGCGAGCAGGATCACTCCAAGCGCATGACGATGCTCAAGCAGATTCAGGATATGGAAACCAAGGATCTCTCGACCATCCCACTGCTGCAGGGCGATCAGGTTGCGGTCATGGGCAAGGACGTCAAGGGCGTCGTGCTCGATCCGTCGTTCCGCTTCCGTTATGCTCCGATTACCAAGTCCTGATCTGAAGTAAAGCGTCGAATAAATCTCTTCGACGAAATAGATATCGGCCCGTGTGCCTGATGCTTTTGGCAGTTCCAAAGCATCAGGCACACGGGCCGTTTTGCGGTATATCCAACTATCAATGACGATAAAATTATGCAATTTGTGATGAATATTCTATGAATATTGGTGTCCAATTCCCTAATTATCTGTTTCGCATAGTGAGATAAACTACGTCTGCCTGAATCTCTGCTTCATAATGGCAGTAATTGGGGATGGCATAGACGTTCGGTTGGAGTTTTACGTAATGTTTGTGTTTTCGAAGTTGTGAATATTCATTATTCTCGCATAATTCGTTATTTCCGATTGCTGAAACTAAGAGAGGTTACCTTCTATGAAACATAAGAAGATATTGGCCGCCTTCACGGCGGTGGCGGCTTTGACGTCGCTCGCGGCCTGCGGTGGAGTGAAACAAGACGCGTCGTCGTCCGCAAAGGATTCTTCGACGATCACTATCGGCACCACCGATAAGGTCGTCAGCATCGATCCTGCTGGTTCTTTCGATAACGGTTCATATGCCGTCGAATTCCAGATCTATCCGTTCCTGTATGCGCAGAACTACAATTCTTCCGAAATGAGCCCGGATATCGCGGCCGATGGCGGAAACTGGAGTGCGGATGGCACAAAGTTCACCGTCAAGATCAAGCCCGGCCTGAAGTTCGCCAACGGTCATGCGTTGACCGCTCAGGATGTGAAGTTCACCTTCGACCGTGTCAAGAAGATCAACGATGAGAACGGTCCGTCATCCCTGCTCGCCAACATTAAGTCCGTCGATGCACCGGATGACACCACCGTGGTCTTTACTTCGTCTGTGCCGAACGACGTGACGCTGAAGCAGGTGCTTTCCAGCCCCGCGGGTCCGATCGTGGATCATCAAATCTATCCTGCCGACAAACTGGCCACCAGTGACGAGATCATGAAGGGTCAAGGCTTCGCCGGCCCGTACACGCTGAGCCAGTTCAAGCAGAACGAGAGCGCGCAGTTCTCCAAGAACCCGGCTTACAAGGGATTGACCCCTGCCAAGAACAAGACCGTGCAGGTCAAGTACTTTGCCGATCCTTCGAACCTCAAGATGGCCGTGCAGCAGAGTTCTGTCGATGTGGCGTCCAGAACGCTGAGCCCGACCGATATCCAGGATTTGCAGAAGAGTGGCAAGGTCAAGGTTGTCAAGGGCCCCGGTGGTGAGGAGCGTTTCATCGCCTTCAATTTCAAGATCATGCCCTATGGCGAGAAGACATCCAATCCTGACCCGAAGAAGGCCACTGCGGTTCGCCATGCGTTCGCTGATCTGCTCGATCGCGAATCCATCGCCAAGCGCGTCTACAAGAACACCACATACAGCCCGATGTATTCCTACATTCCCAATGGGCTTACCGGCCATGAGGATACGCTGAAGGCCAAATATGGCGATGGTCACGGAAAGCCCAGCTTGGACAAGGCCAAGAAGACTTTGGACGAGGCCGGAGTGAAGACCCCTGTCGATTTGAAGTTGGAATACAACAGCGACCATTACGGCGCGGCTTCGGCTGATGAGTATGCCGCGGTGAAGTCCCAGCTGGAGTCGGGTGGCCTGTTCAAGGTCGATTTGCAGCAGACCGAATGGGACCAGTACAACAAGAACCGTGTGGTCACCGCGAAGTCTGACGGCGCTTACCCGGTTTATCAGGCCGGCTGGTTCCCGGACTATCCGGATCCCGACGACTATCTTTCCCCGTTCTTCCGTGATGGCAACTTCGTCAATAACGGTTACAAGAACACCACGATGAATGAGTTGATTGCCAAGGAGGCGGGTGAACAAGACGAGACCAAGCGCGTCGAGATACTGAAACAAATTCAGGACATGGCCGCCGATGATCTTTCGGTCATTCCGCTGTTGCAAGGTTCACAGGTTGCAGTAACCGCGCCGAACATCAAGGGAGTGGTGTTGGACGGCTCGTTCCGCTTCCGCTACGCTTCTATCGTCAAGTCCTGATAAAATAAATAGATAATTCGTTTTTGTGCGGATTTGACATCTCAGCGTTGATACCGGTTACGGCTTTTCAGTACGGGCCGGTATCATGCTGTTTAAATGTTATTAATTTGAGGAATTGGTAAGATATGTCTGAAAAGACTGCCGATCAGGTGGACGCAAAAGCGCCATCAGAGGCAAAGAAACCTAAGAAGAACAGGTTGTCAGGCGGGTTTTTCCGCTTCGTGCTGACAAGATTCCTGTTGATCATTCCCACAGTGTTCATTCTGGTTACCGTTGTGTTCTTTGTTATGCGTGCCACCGGCGATCCGATTTCGGCCGCACAGGGCGGCAGGCTGAGCCCCGAGGAATTGCAGCGTCGTATTCACGCCGCTGGCTACGATCGCCCGCTTATCGTACAGTACGGCGACTATCTCTGGAAACTGTTGCACGGCGATCTCGGCACCACGTTGACCGACAATCAGCCGGTCAGCTCGATTCTGGTGCACTATGGTGCTGCGACCTTCGAGCTCGCCATCCTGGCGCTGATCGTCGCGCTAGTGGTCGGCATCGGCCTGGGCCGTGTGGCTGCTCGACATCGTGATCACGCCTCCGACGCCAGCATCAGGGTCTTCGCCATCCTCTGCTATGCCACCCCGGTCTTCTTCCTCGGCCTCGTACTGAAGCTCATCTTCTCCTCTTGGCTGGGTGTGCTTCCGAGTTCCGGACGCTCCTCGATCGACAGTGAGATGCAGTTCGGCAGATTGGTTTCGCCGACAGGCTTCTATATCATCGATGCGCTGCAGCTGGGCGATATGAAGGTGCTCGGCGATGTGCTTCAGCACGCCATTCTGCCAGCCATCGCGCTCGGCTTGCTGACCGCGGGTGTGTTTATCCGCTTGGTCCGCACCAACGTCATTTCTACTTATAATTCCGGTTACGTCGAGGCGGCACGTTCGCGCGGCGTTTCCGAGAAGCGTCTGCTTTCCAAGCACGCCTGGCGTCCCGCGCTCATTCCGATTATCACGGTGATGGGCATGCAGATTGCAACGATGCTCGCCGGTGCGGTGCTGACCGAGACGACCTTCGAATGGAAGGGCCTTGGCTTCATGCTTTCGCAATATCTGAAAGCCCGCGATTTCGTAGCGGTGCAGGGCATCGTGATTCTGATTGCCGTCATCGTGGCCGTCGTCAATTTCATCGTCGACGTCATCAGCGCGTTGATTGACCCGAGAGTGAGGTACTGATTTGTCTAGAGGAACTTCTGCTTCCAGCGCCGTTTCGCTCTCCAATGACGAACGTCTGGAACATCTTAACGCCAAGAAAAAGCAGTCCTGGTTCTCCAAGCTGCCCCTGATCAGCGAACTGCGTATGTCGGTCGGCTGGCAGCGCGGCATGCTCATCACCGGCCTGGTTATCACTATCTTCTTCGTGCTCGTGGCTATTTTCGCGCCGGTTTTGGCACCTTACGGCTATGCGCAGATCAAGGACGCCAACGGTGAGGCATTCCCGACCCAGTCAGCGCCCAGCGCCGCTCATCCATGGGGCACCACGGTTGCTGGCTTCGACGTGCTGAGCCGTACCATCTGGGGTGCGCGTACCGCTGTCATCGCGATTATCGTCGCCGTCCTGCTTTCCATCTTTGTCGGTGTGCTGCTCGGCCTGGTCTCCGGCTACTTCGGCGGCTGGATTGACCGCGTGCTCGTTGTGATTGCCGATGCCATCTATTCCTTCCCGTCGCTGCTGCTCGCCATCCTGATGGCCATCGTCATCTCGGGCGGCCAGTCCAGCCTGTGGGGCGGCATCTTTGCCTCCGGCATCTCAATTACCGTGGTCTACATTCCGCAGTACTTCCGCACCATCCGCGCCGAAGTGATGCGTATCAAGGAATCCGCCTACATCGAGTCCGCACGCGTGGTCGGCGCCTCCACCTGGAGGATTATGACCAAGCACCTGCTCAAGAACTCGACGCGTACGCTGCCGGTCATCCTGACCCTGAACTCTTCGGAAGCGGTCTCCACACTCGCAGGCCTCGGCTTCCTTGGCTTCGGCATTGAGCCGACCGCGGCCGCCGAATGGGGCTACGATCTGAACCGTTCCGTCGCTGACGTCACCGCCGGCATCTGGTGGACCGCCATCTTCCCAGGCCTGGCCATTGTGCTCATCGTCTTGGGCATCACGCTGGTGGGCGAGTCCCTCAACGATCTTGCCGATCCGCGTCTGCGCGCCCGTAAGTCCGCAGCCGAGGTCATCGGTTCCATTGAAGATACGTCCGTCGATCCGAACAAGAGCGACGACGTAGCCTTGGAAATCGACGGCAAGACCATCGATGCGAACGACACGAGTGATATCGCGACTGCGGTCGTGGACGATCCCGTTGTCCCTGGTCTTCCGAATTCCTCAGGAGCCGCAGGACAGTATTCGGACGCTCAGCGTCAGGGAGATGAACGATAATGAGCGAAACGAACAATACACAAGCCGAAGCCGGCAAGGCTTCAAAGTCTGCTGACGCCGCCAAAGAGACTTCCTACGGCCAAGCCGCAGCGAACGCCGTGATGCCGCACCTTTCCAAGGACATGCTGGCCTCGGTCGATAAGCTGGGCGTCTCCTTTGTCACCGACGCAGGCCCCATTAAGGCCGTTGACGACATTACCTTCACCATTCCGCGCAAGAGTGTGGTCGGTGTGGTCGGCGAATCCGGTTCCGGCAAGTCCGTCACCGCACGCTCGATCATCAAGCTGCTGCCTGACACGGCATCGACTTCCGGCGCAATCTACATCTCCAACAAGGAAGGCACCGGCGAGCTTGACGCGTTGAAGCTTTCCGGAGAGCAGCTGCGGCAGCTCCGTGGTGGCGAAGCCGCCATGGTCTTCCAGGAGCCCAACTCCGTTCTGAATCCGGTCTTCAAGATCGGCTGGCAGATCGAAGAAGGCCTGCGTGCCCACGGCATGAAGGACAAGAAGGAACTTCGCGAGAAGTCCATCGAGATCCTGAAAAAGGTCGGTATTCCCGACGCTGAGACCCGTGTTGATTACTATCCGCACCAGTTCTCCGGCGGCCAGAAGCAGCGTATCGTCATCGCGATGGCGCTGGTCTTGAACCCCGGCCTGATTCTCGCGGACGAGCCCACCACGGCGCTCGATGTGACCGTGCAGATGGAGATTCTCGACCTGCTGCGCCTTGCGCGTGATGAGTTTGGCGCCTCGGTGCTCATCATCACCCATAACATGGGTGTGATTGCCGATATCGCCGACCAGGTGGTCGTGATGTATCAGGGCCACGTCGTCGAACAGGGTGATGTGGAGCAGATCTTCTATCATCCGAAGGACCCGTACACTCAGCGTCTGCTGGCTTCTGTGCCGCGTATCGGTGAGAAACTAGTTGTTAAGAACAACGACGGCAGCGTCGTCAAGCGTTCTGTGGATTGGCGCAAGGAACCTGTGGTCGTCGAGGCCAAGGACATGAGCGTTACCTATCCCGGCCGCCTGATGCAGCCCGATTTTGTGGCCGTTAACAAGGTCAACTTTGAGATTCATCGTTCCGAAGTGCTCGGCCTGGTGGGGAGTCCGGTTCTGGCAAGTCCACTACGGGCCGTGCCATCGCCGGCTTGCAAAAGGTCAGCGACGGCTCCTTGAAGGTCTTCGGCGTCGAGATGAATGGCGTCAAGGAACGCGATTTCAAGTCCAAGCGCGCTGACATCGGCTTCGTCTTCCAGGATCCGGGCAGCTCGTTCGACCCACTCATGACCATTGCTGAAAACGTGGCCGAGCCGCTGATTGTGCACAAGAAGTATGCATCGGTTGCTGACGCGAGGAAATACGTCGCCGAACTGATGGAAATGGTGCAGCTTCCGCGCGTCTACATGGACCGCTTCCCGCACGAGCTTTCCGGCGGCCAGCGCCAGCGCGCCTCGCTCGCTAGGGCCCTCGCTCTGAAGCCGTCCCTGCTGATTGCCGACGAGCCGACGTCCGCACTGGATGTGTCCGTTCAGGCCAAGGTCTTGGAACTCTTCAAGCGCCTGCAGGTTGAGATCGGCTTCGCATGCCTCTTCATCACCCATGACCTCGCGGTAGTCGATATGCTCGCTGACCGCATCATGGTGATGCACAAGGGCCAAATTGTCGAACACGGCGACGCCAGCCAGATCATTGAGCACCCCCAGGACGCCTACACCCAAAAGCTCCTGGCCTCACTCCCGGTCCCCGACCCGCGCCAGCAGCGCGAGCGTCGCGCCCAGCTCCATCGCTTGCGCGAGCAAGAGTAAGAGCGACTAAATAGCTATAACTAAGGCGCCTAGCTTTGTGTAGAATTTATTTCCTCACAAAGGTAGGCGTTTTTCTTAATACGGATGCCGATTAACTTTGTTCCTGGTTATTGTTGTTCGTATTATTGGATTAAAAGTTTTGGAGACAAGGGACGAATGACCTATACAGAGCTACTCATTTTGTACTTGGTGGTTTAAACAATGGTTGGGTCGAGTGACGTGATTATGAAGGTTGTTTGATGAATGACCTATACAGAGAATAGTAAACTTGTTGAATTTCTAGTCGGTGCCTTTGTAAATTGCATAAGATAGTGTAAACATGAAAACTATACTGGGATAGATGAGATATGCAAGGGAGAGATCTTGTGAATAGCGAACTCGATTTTGAAATGGAGCTGATTCACCATCTCGAGTCCATCGGTGGAACCAAGCAGTGGGAATACTTACCAGAAGTTAAAACATTAGATGCCTTGTGGATGAATTTTCGTTCTATTCTTGAGAGAAACAACAAAGAGAAATTACAAGGAACTTCACTTTCTGATACTGAGTTTGCTCAGGTCAAGAAAGTTATTTGTGGTCTTGGATCCCCGTATGAAGCCGGACGCTGGATTTATGGTATGAATGGTGTCACTCAGGTCGAGGTAGACCGTGATGATAAGTCAGATGGCAGTAAAGGTGACCATATATTTCTGACGGTTTTTGACCAGTCCAATGTCGGGGCTGGGAATACTGTCTATCAAATTGTCAATCAGATCGAGCATCCAAGGGTTTTGGCAGGTCGAAAGCAACGTCGTTTTGACACCACATTGTTGATTAATGGTCTACCTGTTATTCATATCGAAGAGAAGTTCCACCATCATGATGCGCATGAGGCATTGAATCAAATTCGCCAATATATCGACGAAGGCCAGTTTAGTGACATTTTTTCGACAGTTCAGATATTGGTTGGTATGACGCCTGATCAGGCGTTGTATATGGCTAATACTGACTCCGAATCATTTAATACGGATTTTGCTTTTCAATGGCAGCGTGAAGCTGATAGCAAGCCTGTTTGGGGTTGGCGAGAGTTTGCTGATCTCATGCTTTCCATCCCAATGGCCCATCAAATGGCTACCAATTACATGATTCTTGATGGGGATCCCAAGCATAAGAATCTTATTGTAATGCGTCCGTATCAAGTATATGCCACCAAACGTGTGATTAACGCTTTGAAAAAATATACCTTCGGAGTCGACAAACACGAAGTCGGCTACATTTGGCATACCACGGGCTCGGGCAAGACCATCAGTAGCTTTAAGACCGCTTGGTTGGCGTCTCGTCTACCTAACGTCGATAAAGTCGTATTTGTGGTTGACCGCGTTGCTCTTACTGATCAGACATTCGCTAAATACAACGCTTATGACCCTGATACGGATGATGAAAACAATAACGGTGTTGTTTCCGACACGGCTAATACGGGAGTTCTTGCACAAAAGTTGCGTAGCAAGCAGTCCAACAATACCATTGTGGTAACCTCCATTCAAAAGCTTGACCGTTTATGTAAGCGTGACTCATTTGTTGTTCCAGATAAGAATTTTGTTTTTATCGTAGATGAAGCTCACCGTTCCACTAACGGTGACATGCTCAAACGGATTAAAAAAGGCTTCCCACGATCTGCATGGGTCGGTTATACCGGAACGCCTGTATTCGATGGTGATTTGACCCGACAGGCTTTTGGTGATGTTCTTCATACCTATACCATCCGTGAAGCAATTGCCGACGGGAATGTACTTGGGTTCAAGGTTGATTTTGAACATACTCTTAAAGAGGCGGAAATCAAGGATGAACTTTTGCCTAAAATGTTGGAAGAAAAATACCCGAATTGGAATGAAAAGGCCATCAATAAAAAAATTGCCAATATGTCCCCTGACGAGGTTGATGGTTATATTGATTCTGATTTATACGATAATAACGCTAAACATGTTGAAGCTGTCGTAGACGATATTGTCCGACATTGGCGTAATCGTTCAAAAGAAGGCAAGTATAGTGCTATTTTAACTACTCATGTTGGTGGTCTACAAGCTTCTGCTCCGATGGCGTTGCAATATTTTGATGAGTTCCAAAAAAGAATGAGGAACTCATCGCTGAGCAAAAGAATCCTTTGAATGTAGCAGTGACTTTCTCATATGCGACTGATAATTCCGAGCATCAGCTGGAGAAAAATAGGGGATTGCGGCGTGCAATGGATGCTTATAACGCTACATTTGGCACTTCTTATGATGATGAGACCGTTGACGGTTATTTCAAAGATGTCATGAATCGTCTTCGTGGAGAAGATGACGGGCCTAAGCTCGATTTAGTTATAGTCATTGACCAATTACTGACTGGCTACGATGCACCTAAAGTCAATACATTGTATGTTGACCGTACATTGGCTGGAGCCAATTTGATTCAGGCCTATTCGCGTACGAACCGAATTGACAACCATAAAGATAAGCCGTGGGGCATCATTGTTAATTATCGTTGGCCTGAAACTTCCAAGAGATTGATGGATGCAGCGTTGAAGGTGTATGCCAATCGTGAATCTGCATCTGTGCAAGGCGAACTTGACGATCCAGGACTTTCTGGTGTTGTTGCAGAAGATTTTGAGAAAACCCTGTCGGTTGCAAAGAAAGTTGTGAATGAGATTCGTGAGCTTTCGGATGGATTTACCGAGGTGCCTCCCAGCGAGAACGCCAAGCAAGAGCTGGCGAATCTCATTAGTAAGTACGGGACCAAGGTTTCCCAGCTGAAACAGTATACGGAATATGATTATGACCGTCCTGAGAAGTTGTGCCATGAGCTTGGGATTTCAGAAGATAATGACAACTGGATTAATAATTCAGCACGTAATGTTTTGAAGGATTGGGCCGCCAAGCATCCGAAGGATAACGTGCTTGACCTTTCTATGTTGGACTTTGATGTTGAGCATATTGCCGAAGTGAAAATTAATTATGACTACATTGCTGAACTTTTGGCTCAGGTTCTCAATGAAGTTCATGAAGGTAAGGATGCTCAGGAAACGTATGGCACATTCGTACGTGCAACTGACCAACTCGAAGATCGTCGTTTGGCCGGACAGATGAAAGACACTGCTGATGCTGCTATGAACGGTGAGGACTTGAATGTCAAATATCCCGTTCACCCTAATTCTGTAGAAGAATTGGTCAGACAGAGAGCAAAAAATAACCGTCAAAACGCTGTCGCTGATTTCCGACATCATTGGGGACTGGTTGACGTCATGACTGCCGATTTACTTATCGACAAGATGCTAGAGCGGCACACGCTTGATGCAGATGATTTACGTGATGGTGAAGAACTCTCACAATTGCTCGGAATGGCCACCAAGGGACGTGTCTATAAACAGGCTGCGGAAGACTCGGCGGTTCGCGAACTGTCTCCGGTAAAATACCGGAATGAGTTCCGTGCCGCATTCCGTGAGTTTGCGGACTATGTTGTTGCCCATTACTGAGGAAATGAGGAATACTGATGAGTGATGTACAGAATGAAGCTAAAGAGCTTACTTCTCAGTTATGGGCAATGGCCAACGACCTTCGTGGCAAAATGTCGGCTGATGAGTTCCGAGATTATATTCTTGGATTTATTTTCTACCGTTATCTTTCTGATAAACAGGAGAACTATATCGCCAGTGAGAACTTGCTTGATGTAAAAGCTGGTGAGAGCATTAATGATGCGTACAGACGTCAAGCGCCTGTAGACGGTATCGAAGAGTGGCGAGAAGATATAGCTCATGATTTAGGTTACGCTATCGATCCTGAGTACACTTGGACTTCCATGATGCAAGGCATTGCAGATCAGACGATTCATCCTGATTATTTTCAGAATATGTTTGATAGTTTCAAACGCAATGCCGAATTGGCTGCCGAGAGGAATAATTCAAAGAGCGAGAAGGATTTCCGAGACGTGTTCTCGGACATTAATCTTTCCGATTCCAGCTTAGGGAATTCGACTGCTGCAAGAGCCAAAAGTCTTTCTAATATCGCCCAGAAGATTAATGCGGTCACTTTCATGGATGCACAAGGGCATGATTTGCTGGGTGACGTTTATGAATACTTGATTTCTGAATTTGCCAGCGATTCCGGTAAGAAGGCAGGGGAGTTCTACACACCGCATGAAGTTTCCCGTGTTCTGGCTCGGTTGGTAACGTTCAAAGATGCTGAGGCGCTAAATAAAAATGAGAATCCTCTATGGAACTCAGCTCGCAATTTTTCTTTGTACGATCCGACAATGGGTTCTGGTTCATTGTTGCTGACAGTACAGAAGGAATTACCTGCACGTACTGAGTTTGCCTCGACTGTATTCTATGGGCAGGAGCTTAATCGCACCACTTATAATCTTGCACGTATGAATCTGATGATGCATGGTGTCGGTTTTGAAAGCATGAATCTGCGAAATGCTGATACGCTGGAATCAGACTGGCCTGATGGAACAGATGCCAATGGCATCGACCATCCTCTATTCTTCGATGCTGTAGTGGCCAATCCTCCATATTCCCAGCATTGGGATAATGCCGAATCGAAAATGAAGGATCCGCGTTTTAAGGATTTCGGCAAACTTGCACCAAAATCAAAAGCTGATTTTGCATTCGTAGAGCATTGCATTTATCACCTAAAAGATTCTGGACGAATGGCTATCGTGTTGCCTCACGGTGTCTTGTTCAGAGGTGCTGCGGAAGGAACAATTCGTAAGGCGATAATCGACAAGAACTATCTTGATGCTGTTATCGGTATGCCTGCGAATCTGTTCTACAATACATCGATCCCTACAGTTGTTTTGGTTTTCTTGAAAAACCGTAGTCGTGACGATATCTTCTTCATCGATGCTTCCAAAGGGTTTGAAAAGGGTAAGAATCAGAACCATCTGCGTGATGAGGATATCGATATGATTATTGATACTTATGCAGCGCGTAAAGATGTTGATAAGTATGCGCATGTTGCACAACTTGATGAAATCAAAGAAAACGAATACAACCTCAATATTCCACGTTATGTCGATACATTCGAGGAAGAAGAACCGATTGACATTGATGAGGTCAATCGACAGTTGGCTGAAACCGACAAGGAAATTGCCGAGTTGCAAGCTAAGTTCGATGCCATGGTAAAGGAACTGGTGCCGACTGATAAAGCAGACGGTCGGTAATCTTTAACTGTATAGGTCTGTAAGCATTTCAGTATTTTTATTTTTGTTTGATCAACTTACGCTGAAGAAGCAGAGTAAGTGAAGGAGCGTTCCATGTCTGAACAGCCAAAAGGCCAAAAACTGGTACCGCAGCTGCGTTTTAAGGGGTTCAATGATCCTTGGGAGCAGCGTAAGTTATCAGAGCTATTTAATACAACCATTTCTAATAACACAATTTCACGTAATTCCTTGACGCAAACCCCAAGCTCCGTTCAGGACATTCATTATGGCGATATCCTTATTAAATATCCTATGTTGCTGAATGCACAACAAGAAAATATCCCCAGTATTTTAGATACCGTCAATGTTTCTACTGGAAAAAGGGCATTGCAAAATGGAGACATAGTAATTGCAGATACGGCTGAAGATAGTGCGGTTGGAAGAACTATTGAAATCAGGGGTATTTGGAAAGGCCAAAAAGTTGTAGCAGGTCTACATACTGTTCCATTACGTCCTTTAAATAAGATGGGCATAGGTTATCTCGCCTACGCAATGAATTCTCCAGCGTATAGAAAGCAATTAATGGGACTCATGCAAGGTGTAAAGGTACTGTCTTTAACACGTTCAAGTTTATTTCAGACGCAGCTTAGATATCCCAATAATATTGCCGAGCAGTCTCAGATTGGCGAGTTCTTCAAAACTCTTGATGATCTTATCGCTGCCTGCGAGCGTAAAACCGAGCTCCTCAAGAAGCGCAAACGCTACTACCTGCAACAGATCTTCAGCCAAAGACTCCGCTTCAAAGGCTTCACCCAACCCTGGCAAGAGCGTAAGTTAGGAGAACTGTTTGACGAAAGAGCAGAGAGATCAGCTGAGGGAGAGATGCTATCCGTAACTATTGGTAAAGGCATTGTTCGTTCAAATGAGTTGGAGAGAAAAGACAACTCGAGTGCTGATAAGTCAAACTATAAACAAGTAGAACCTAATGATCTCGCGTATAACACAATGCGAATGTGGCAAGGAGCCTGCGGGGTTTCTAAATATTCGGGAATAGTTAGCCCTGCATACACAATTGCGAAGCCAAGAATGAGTACCAATCCTTATTTTTGTAATCAATTATTTAAAACTAACAGAGCCTTATATGTGTTCAGATGTTTTTCGCAAGGATTAACATCTGATACTTGGAATTTAAAATTTCCACAATTCTCCGATATTGGTTTTAAGATCCCATCAAAAAATGAACAAGATAAAATCAACATTTTTTTAACAATATTCGATTTGCATATTTCAGTTAATGATAAATACATTCGTTTGCTGAATCTTAAAAAACAAAACTACCTACATTTCTTATTCATTTGAGTAATTTATGCTATTCTCCGTTCGCTTGTTATTAACAAACAAGTGAACGGAGAATAAGAATGAATAAAAATCAAACATTGCCTATTTACTTCAAACAGTGGATGGAGATGTATAAACTGGGTGCCGTTACCGATGTGACCTATCACAAATACGTTGTCACTCAGAAAAAATTGAAAGAGTTAGTTCCAAATCTACGATTAGGCAGTATAACTCGAATAAAGTACCAGGAACTTCTTAATGAATATGCTTGTACGCACGAACGACAAACCGTTTTAGACTTTCACCATCAAGTAAAAAGTGCCTTACTGGATGCGGTTGAAGAAGGTGTTATTCAGAAAGATCCAACTAGAAGAATCGTTATCAAAGGAACTAAGACTCAAAACCATAAGCCAAAGTTTCTAAACGAAAAAGAATTAGAAGCGCTACTTCAGGAACTTGATCTAAACAGTTCCGTCAACTGGGATTATATGATTTTATTAATCGCTAAAACGGGGTTGCGGTTTGCCGAAGCTTTAGGTCTGACGCCTAATGATTTTAGTTTCCGAAAGCAAGAGATTTCTATATCTAAAACTTGGGATTATAAGTCTCCAATAGGAAAGTTTGCTCCGACTAAAAACTCTTCTTCAGTGCGCAAAGTTCGTATCGACTGGCAGCTTGCGATGCAATTTAATCAACTGCTACAGGGGCTACCAAAAAGTGAGCCCTTCTTTGTTCAGCGGAAGCGTGTCTATAATGCAACAGTCAATGATCGATTGGCAAAGCTGTGCGCGGATGCCAATATCCCTGTTATCTCTGTGCATGGCCTCCGCCACACCCACGCATCGTTATTGCTTTATGCCGGAGTTTCTGTAGCTTCTGTAGCCAAACGATTAGGACACTCAAATATGACTACAACTCAGACCACATATTTGCATGTGATTCGCGAACTCGAGAATAAAGACAATGATAAGGTAATGCAATTTTTGAGTACTCTGTAGACGTTTGCTAATTAAATAAATAAGAGTTGCAAGTAAGCTTGCTTCATTGTCTGGAATAGAAGAATCTGATTCCTTTGTTTATGAAGCAAACCGTCGGAGATATATAGCAAATCACCGATTAGCTTCTGTTCAGCGCTGTTGTCTGGGTAAAAGATGCTTGCTTCTCTTATATGTTTCCAGTCAGCTCTGGGCATTTTAGTGCCAGAAGATTGCTCCGCAACAGTTAAAAAAGCTCGGCTCTGAATAATTCCATATAAGAAATATGGAATTAATTCATTAGAAGTAAAAGCCCATATTTCTCCCGATTTGACACCATTTTCTGTTGCAAGCCACCATTTATGGAGATAAGGCCGTAAACGACCAAAAAGAACATCGTTTTTCCTGAACACACTAGTTGAAGAAGTACGTATTGTCGTATCTCCGGTTACAACTCCACTATCTTCAGATAAGTTCTCAAGTTCAATATCGATTTTTACAGTATCCGAATTATTTGTATTCAAAGATTCTTGACGTATTCTGACGCATGCTCCTAACTTACGCTCTTGCCAGGGTTGGGTGAAGCCTTTGAAGCGGAGTCTTTGGCTGAAGATCTGTTGCAGGTAGTAGCGTTTGCGCTTCTTGAGGAGTTCGCTTTTACGCTCGCAGGCAGCGATAAGATCATCAAGCGTCTTAAAAAACAAATCAATTCGGTATTGTTCAGAAATGGAAGGCAAAATTACTGTCCCCTTAAGAACTTCCGAATTCTTTACCTTCATATCATTTTTTGCACCTTTATTCACAAGCGGGCGCAGGAAATTATTCAAACGAGAAGAAGATTCAAAATAACGTTGAATTATCGGTGGGTATATATTCTTAAGTGGCGAGTAAACTGCATAAAGTGTTGAGACAATGCCTGCCTGTCCTAGATTTGTCTTTATTATTCCGAAAGGTGCTTCTTTTAGTGGGCTTTTCGTGTAAACAATATCGAAATGCTTTACAATTCTGTAATCGCGTACAGATTTACCCGCGAACGAACGACCTTGAAAATCAATTTGATTTACTACGCCTTCTCTGCCTGAAACCGATAAAACATCTTTCTTTGAGAAAGTTCCTTCACGGTTTTTTAAATCAGACGTGGACAAATACCCACTTAACTTACGCTGCTCCCAAGAATGCACTTGCAAAGATACGTTTTTATCGGTTTGTATAAGATGAAACAGATTGGCATCTGTATGCAGATGGCGAAGGTTTTGTAGATTATATTGATCGTTATTATGATGTCAGGGTTCTCAAAGGTTGGAATAGTTTGAAACCGTTTGGAGGTGCTCAATATGAGATAAAGCTGATTGGTCTGTTTCGAAGGACGATGTTGTGGAAAGTACAGTCAGTGTTTCGAATTTATGGCGTTTATGGAGAATAGGCAACTTGGCCACCGTTTATAAACTAACTGGATTGCTTTGGTGTTCCACGTCTTTCGTGCCGGTATTATTTATATGAAAACGATTAATGTAACGAAACATATTATTCTTATTTTGGCTGAGAGGGCATTGTGGAAGAGATTCTAGGAAAATTTATAAACATTTTGCCACCAAAGTTTCAGTGGAGCGCAACTGTAGCTGTGATTGTGTTTCTGCTCTCATTGTTTATTATAAAAGAATTCGGAATAAATCCTTCTTTTTTAATACTGATAAACGTCTTAGGAAGAAAATATTATTCATAGATTCTTTGAAATCAGTTTTGGATATGCCGAAAGATGAAAAGTTTTTAGAAAAGCGAAAGTCTTATTTTCAAAAGAAACTTGAAACCCGTCAGCTACAGAAGCAATTTCAAGAATATGGAAGAGAACGATTAGGAGAGAACAATCCGGAAGTTGAGAAAATATTTAAGCCTCGCAAATTCTTTGCTTTTACTTTTTACTCAGTTCTCTTTTTTATTTGCACTTTGCTTTTAGCAGTGGTCATGTCACTTTTTGTACACGAGGATAACTTGTCTTATCCGATATTTACAAAAAATAAGATGTTAAATCTTTTTGTATGTGTAATTTTTTTCGTTGGAGGAATTTTCCTTTGTGTAGGATTGCAACAACTTTGGCAGCGAATACAAATTAGCTTTGTTTTTCGGACGTTTCTTTTGCCACGTATTCATGTGGAAGGCGGATATGCAATTAATTCTGAGGAATCCGCCTTTGCCAAAATGATTGAGATAAGAAAGATAAACAATCCTAGGTTCGGTTTTATTGCGCCTCTTTCTGGAGCTTTATTTGGCTGTAGTATACCTTTTTATATTTTATGTGCTAATCTTCTTAGAATTTTTCCAAACAATTTGATTCTATCTATTTTAGGTTTTGTCTTGATGCTTTTCTGGTTTTATGGTTTATTTTATTCGATTATTAGTTTTGCGATTTTCCTTTCTTGCGAAACCAATAATAAAGCCTATTGAGAAGAACATGTCATTTTCTCTTTGAATATGTGAGATTTGAATGAGTAAATAGTCTTATTCTTCTGGGTTTCTATTAAAGGGTAAGGCCTACTTTTCATAAATTCTAAGTTTGTATTTGTTCAGATCAAAGAAAAATTTGAAAATCGGAATGAGTTCGTACAATGGTGACATGAGCAAATTCTTAGCATTTACGGCGAATCCGGATCCGGAGTCGCTGACGCAATATATTGGCAAGGCGTTTCTTGAGGGCGCTGCTAGCAAGGGCTCGGACACTGAGTTCGTTGACTTGCATGCGATTGGGTTCGATCCGACCTATCGCATGGCTGACCGCAAACAGTATCTGAATGAAGGGCCGATGCCAGATGACGCGGCCGAGCTGCAGAAGAAGATTCTCGATGCTGATGTCATCGCGCTGGTCTGCCCGATTTACTGGTGTTCGATGCCCGCGATGATGAAGGGCTTCACGGAGCGCGTGCTGTGCCGCCACTTCGGCTACAATCCGGACCACAGTAAGTCCGTGATTGCCGACAAGAAGTTCCGTTTCATCATGCTTACCGGCAGCTCCGAACAGTGGTACCACGAGTCTGGCATCCATGATGCCATCTACAACCAGGTCATCTACTACATGTTCCACCATTACTGCGGTGTTGACGACGCCGAGTTGGTCTATGTCGACAACCTCGAGATGGCTGATCCGTCACCGGAGGCCCATGCAGCCGCGGCCAAGCACATCGAGCGTATCAAGGAGCTTGGCGCCTCGATGGCGTGAGTGTGGCAATGGCTGCGCGATTGCTCAGGCTCGTACAAGAGGCCTGAGCGCTAGCAACGTCAAACGAGTTTGCGGCATGAAACTGTGAATGTATATTTGGCATGGTTTATGCCGCAGCTCATGAGTGGTGACCACTTCTTTTGTAAATGTTGGAATTTCAATGATTCCACTCAGTGTATTGTCTCATTGGCGAGGCATAGGGCTCTGATTTCGTAGAGATTAGGCTGATTTAGTAGGCATCATATCGATGCGCGTTATGACGAACCATCCACGGGTCGGGGGAATAGACGTTCTCTGCTTGGACGGTTTGAGAATGCCGACTTTGGGTTTGGGATGTGCCAGCTGGTTGGTGCTGTATTCGTGAGTCAGCAATGGCTTGAAGAAAAGCGTGCGTTTCTTCGGCCGTATGGAATGGATATGGTGTGGTGCACCATATGGGATCTGCTTCGATGACGAATGCGGCAGGGGATTGTGCAGATGTGCTGGGTAGTGAAGTGTCCGGAACCGCGTCTGTTTCTGATGCAAGCGAGCGAATGGAACTGTGGTGGAGCGTAGTGAGATGAGTGTCTGGAAGCGATGTGTTTACTTCTGACTTGTTTTGGTTCGCCCATGCCTTGTCTGTTGGCATTACATCTAAATCCCGAAATCCTACGATGATGCTGGCATTGTTCAGCTGGCTGATTTGAGCTGCTGCAGTTGCTTGAGATTCAGCCAATGCTCGATATTCTTCGTGGAATTGCGCGCCGTCAAATACCGTCAGAATATCGTGGCTTTCCGGGGCATCGGAGGTATGGATGCAGTAACCGCTTGACGCCACGGCAATTCCGTTGTGAATGATGATGCACCATTCCTCGGTGATTGAGGGAATATGGGTGTTGATTGAGATCGAAGAATCGTCCGGAGCGTTCTGCAAGTCGTGTTGCAGAACGGGGAGAGTCCTGCGTGCGGCCCGGAATTCCGGCACTCGTCCGTTGCCGAGCTGCGACCATGGGCGCTCGCCAAACCTTTTCGGGAATGCGGTCCAGTTTTGAATGTCTGAAACCGTAGTAGTAACGGCTTTTCGTCCAGTCAGCTCGACCGGCAATGAACTCAGCCAATCTGCTGTTGGTGCCTCGAATAGTAGCGACGGCATATTATGGCGGCGCCGCCAAGCGTTGAGGGCAATCAGCAGATCGGGAGCAATCCATACCGCATCTTCGTCCGCGATATTTTGCTCGGGCTGAAATCCGTAATCGCACGCGAGATTCCATGCTGAAGAGCCAGTGCCGCCATATTCGGTGTCACCGATGTATTCAGCCTCAACAGTACGAAAATTCGCCGTTCGATGTGAGCTATTTGTCATGTGAGCTTTGTCGAAATACTCCGCGAAGGCGTTTTGAGCCCAGGAGACTGGGCTGATGACGTGAAAAGTGGGGTTCAACGCTGCTCGATTCAGAATAATGCCTATTGATTCTTCAAGTGTAGGGTTGGGCATTGAACAGTCTAAAAGCCTTGTAAATGCGGCATTTCTGAAGTCGCCCAGAGTATTCCGCTCCGACAAATAATTAGACACTTTTGCGTACGTCAATTTATTCCCGCTCACCTCGCGGCGGAATATGACACTACTGCCAGTCTTGCTTAATATGGCTTCTAACAAGCATTCGTATTGCACCGCGATACGGCAAGGCCACCGCAAGTGGCTGTAGCTTGAGACAACTGAAACGAGACGCTTTCGCTGCCAAGGTGCAAGCGGCTCAAGGAAACGAAACTACAAGAAAACCAAGGAGCATATCATGACCACCATCGCTGTTTTCGTTGGATCGCTGCGCAAGGATTCCTTCAACAAGAGCCTCG
Source organism: Bifidobacterium sp. ESL0682 (assembly GCF_029392815.1). GTDB lineage: Bacteria > Actinomycetota > Actinomycetes > Actinomycetales > Bifidobacteriaceae > Bifidobacterium. The sequence goes on from NZ_CP113942.1 coordinate 707,851, forward strand.
CAGAAAACATCGAGCGCCTCTCTCCCGAAGGCGTCAAGTTCGATTACGTCGACATGGACCTGCCGCTCTACAACCAGGACCTCGACGGCGACTTGCCCGCCAAGGTCACCGAGATGAAGCAGAAGGTCGAAGCCGCCGACGGCGTGCTCTTCGTCACCCCGGAATATAACCGCAGCTTCTCCGGCGTCATCAAGAATGCCATCGACTGGGCTTCCCGTCCGTGGGGCCAGAGCTCCTTCGCCGGCAAGCCGGCCGCCATCATCGGAGCTTCCATGGGCGCGCTCGGCGCGACCCAGGCGCAGCAGGCCCTGCGCAACGTCGTCCTCTTCCTCGATATGAAGCTCATGGGCCAGCCTGAGGTCTACTTCAACGCTGCTTCCGGTCTGGATGAGAACGGCAACGTCGTTGAGAGCTCCGAAGACTTCCTGCGCGGCTTCGCTGAGGCGTTCGCCAAGCACGTTGAGGCCAACAAGTAGGAACGAATCGAATTTCGTCTTATTGCCGAGGCAAACCTATGTCGAACGAGTCCGGGCGGAAATGATTTTCCGTCCGGACAATAATGCTTTTTGGATAAAGATTCTATAGAAGATGTTAGTCAAACGTTTGATGCGGATTAATGCAATACATAGTATGGTTTACTGCGGTGTGAACACAATCACGGTTTCTCCTAGTGCCGCCTGAAGTTTTCGCCTCGCGCTGGACGAGTGAAAGTGGTAAGTTAGGCTAAAGGTTAAGACACACTCGAATGATGGGAGAATGCTTTAGCGGCATTCTTCCAAACCTTTGAAAAGCTTAAGAAAACGAAGTTGTGATTTGCAGGGAGGTACACTGTGGGTCTTGAAGAGACGACAGATATCGTAACGCTGGCCGCCAAGGCGGAAACCGAAGTGACACAGTATCATCTGACCGTGGTCAATGGCGGCATTTCGGAGCCTTCCAGCACGCGTCGGCTGGCCAAAGAAATCACTGAGAAGTCCGAAGCCTACCTTGAGGCCCGTGGCAAAAGGTAGTAGTTGAAGTGATTACTCTGAGGGACTTGGCCACCGATATTGCCGAGGCTTCGGTGACCTTTGAATCCAGTAACCGCCTGACTGCCGCTATTTCCTCGGTGGCTGGCGCGGATGGCCTCATCGTCGCTTCGCCGATTTACAAGGCTTCTTATTCCGGCTTGTTCAAAGAGTTCTGGGATCTCGTTCCCCGCGATGCGATCACCAATATGCCAATGATTCTGGCGGCGACCGGTGGTTCGAATCGTCATGCTCTGGTGCCGGATGTCGTTATGCGTGGCCTGTTCGCGTTCTTCCGCGCCGTGCCGACGGCGACCAGCCTGATGGCCACCAAGGAAGATTTCGACACCCCCGAACTGGAAAACCGTGAACGTCGCGCCGCTAGCGAACTTGGTGCGTTGATCCTTTCCGGTGTGCGTCATCAGCCGGTCGATGAGCAGATCGATCACGTCAACTGGTGACAAACAGTAGGGGATAGGCGACGTTTTCGTCGCTTTGAAGATTGTTCTTTTTGTCGGGCCGTCGTCTTCGTGACGACGGCCCGACAATGCGTTGTGGGTGATGGACTCGGCTCGTGGCGATTTTTCACGTCGAATTCATGTCTGATTCATCACATTTGTATTTCTTTTAAACAAGCATTTTTTATCATCGAAAATACCGAGTATGATGAGTTATATCTACAAGGAGGTAGCTAAACCGTCAATCCTTATACCAATGAATTGGTCAAAGAATATCCGTTCACCACCGACGCCGAGCTAAAAAGCGCAATTGACCTGGCAGACAAGACCTATCGCGAGATACAAAGCCAACCGATTGCCGAACGTGCCGGAATTCTGCATAACGTCGCCGCGAAGTTCCGTGAGCATGCCGACGAGCTCGCCAAAATCTGCACGATCGACATGGGCAAGCTGATTGGCGAGTCCAAGGGTGAGGTCGAAAGGACGCAGTGGTTGGCATGAGCCATAAGCAATGCCGATAGCGTAGGAGTGTGCCGTTGATTGGCGGCCTGCTAAAGTGGCGATTGGCGTCTCCGCCCGAACTGCGCAGGTCAAGGGGCGTCAGCATCCAAAACGCTGTGCGCAGTTTGTATACGAGGAACGACCGTGGCCAATCATGCCCCAAAATCAGAAACTTCATCAACCAATCAATCTTTTTCTGACAATCAGAACAATCCAAGTGGGTCAACAGAGCAAAACCGCGGTTTGGATTCGTCCGTAAACACGCCGGTTACCAAGGTCGCCAAGACATCCCGTCTGCGTTGGCGCGCTGCGGATATCGCGCTCGGTGCGGCACTCGGCGTGGCCTGCGGCATCGTCTTTTGGGGCTTCAATTTCGCCTATGCCTGGATTGCCCCGTTGCTACGCGCTGTGCTGCCTGGCATCACCAGCCTGTTTCATGCGTTCTGGTATTTCTCTGGACCGCTGGCTCTGATTATCATCCGCAAACCCGGCGCTGCCATCTATGTCGACATCCTCGGCAGTCTCACCGAAACGCTGTTCGGTAACCAGTATTCCTTTACTTTCGTCTTCCTTTCCGCTTTGTTGCAGGGGTTGTTCGCCGAAGTGCCGTTCGCGATTTTCCGGTATCGTAAGTTCAACCTCGGCCTGACCGTCGCTTCCGGCGCGCTGACCGCTTTGGAATACGGTTTTTATGTGCTGTTTACTCGTCTGCAAGGTGTCGCGCTGGTCAGTCCCCGCGGCTTGACCCACATGGTCTGCGAGATTATCGGTGGCATCCTCATCGCCGGCGTGATGAGCTGGTTCCTCTACCTTGCCATCGCCAAAACCGGCGCGTTGGACCGTTTTGCTTCCGGCCGTGCCGTGAGTAGCAGGAAATAAAAAAGACCGACATTTCCATGTGGCGTTGATGGTCAGAGCGTTTGATAAAGTAAACGAGTTGGCTTTTGCCAACGTGGGGCTGTAGCTCAGTCGGTTAGAGCATCGGACTCATAATCCGTCGGTCCAGGGTTCAAGCCCCTGCGGCCCCACTCATCCTTTCAATTCGTTGGAATCCCAAGGTTTTGTCGATTTCGTATTTGTTTCTTTGCTGTTGAAGAATATTGAATGTTTCTATGAAAATAGCCAGTTGAATTCCGGAAATCAGCTTACGGAAGAAGCCGGTATGAACTGGATCTACAGACTGTTGTGCTATTGGTGAGTGTTTGCCTAAACCTGTAAATCGACAAGCTGGAATGTATTGGTTTTCGGCTCCGATATATAGGTCAAGTCAACGCTCGCTGATAGAATTTCAACGTTCCGGTTCACGTCTGGCCATTGGGGTTAGGCGACCCGGGTCACCTGAATTCCTTAGGAGACATTATGAAGCAGGGTATTCATCCCGATTATCACACAGTGCAGGTTACCTGCTCCTGTGGCAATACTTTCGTCACGCGCAGCACCGCCAAGGGCGATCACATGACGGTTGATGTGTGCGCGAACTGCCACCCGTTCTACACGGGCAAGCAGAAGATTCTCGACACCGGCGGCCGCGTCGCTCGCTTCGAGAAGCGCTACGGCAAGAAGACCAAGTAGCATTCTTCATTCGCCAGCCACGCTGGTTCGGGTTTTCGGACCCGAATCCGGGCTGGCGTTTTTCATACCCAATTTCTGGGTTTATATCGTTGATAATTTTGAATATTGTATAAAAGGACTTTTGCATGGCAGACCAGCAATTCCCGGCGGCGCAAAGCGCGTTGGAGGAGTATCAGGACATCGAGCGGCAGATGAGCCAGCCCGAGGTCGCCTCCGATCCCAAAGCGATTCGCAAGCTGGGGCGTCGCCATGCCCAACTCGGCAGTATTGTCGAAGCGTATCGTGGCTGGCAGCAGGCTAAGGAAGATGCCGATGCCGCCAAGGAAATGGCCGGCGAAGACACCGACTTTGCCGATGAAGCCAAGCGGCTCGAAGCGCTGGTAGCGCCAGCTGAGGAGAAGCTGCGCAGCGCTCTGATTCCGCGTGACCCCGACGATGTGCGCGATACGATCATGGAGATCAAGGCCGGCACCGGTGGGGAAGAGGCGGCGCTCTTCGCCGGTGATTTGCTGCGTATGTACACACGTTATGCCGAAAAGCGTGGCTGGACCACCACCATCCAAAGCGAAAACAGCACCGAGCTTGGTGGTGTCAAGGACGTGCAGGTCGCCATTCGCGCCAAGGGCAATCCGGCACCTGAAGACGGGGTGTGGGCAAGCCTCAAATACGAGGGTGGCGTGCATCGCGTGCAGCGTATTCCCGTCACCGAATCACAGGGGCGTATCCAGACTTCTGCAGCAGGTGTCATCGTCTTCCCCGAAGCCGATGAGGACGACGATGAGATCGAAATCGATTCGAAAGACCTCAAAATCGATATCTTCATGAGCTCCGGTCCAGGTGGACAGTCCGTCAACACCACGTATTCCGCGGTACGTATGACCCATATTCCCACAGGCGTTGTGGTGAGCATGCAGGATGAGAAGTCGCAGATTCAGAATCGTGCGGCCGCACTGCGCGTCCTGAAATCCCGTCTGCTGGCCATGAAACACGAAAAGGAAGCTGAGGAAGCGGCCGATATGCGTCATTCGCAGGTGCGCTCGCTCGATCGTTCCGAACGCATCCGTACCTATAACTTCCCTGAAAACCGCATCGTCGATCATCGCACGAACTACAAGGCCTACAACCTCGACCAGGTGCTTGATGGTGATCTGCAGGCCGTCATCGACAGCGATATCCAGGCCGACGAGGCTGCGCGTCTCGCCAAAACCGACTGAGTAAGGGCATAGGCAATGGCGGAAAACGTTGTGCGTTCGACATCTGAGATTTTGCAGCAGGCAACGGAATGGCTGAAAGCCGCAGGCATTGAAACACCGCGGAACGACGCGAAACTGTTGCTTGCAGAAGCGTTCGGAGTGGAGCCTAGCGATATCGAAAAGTCTGTATTGCTCGATACGCCGTTGCATAGCACATTAAAAGATGATTCCAGCGATGGAGTCGATGTCCATCGCATCGATGATGGCGACGATTCCGAACATACTTCACAGCGAATTTCGAAAACGGGAAAATCAGGCGATACCTCTGGAAATCCCGATATTTCTGAGGAAGATAACACCGATGTGCTCAGTGACGCTGATGATGCCGCAATCCGGCGTTTTGCCGTAATGGTAGCTAGGCGCAAACAGCGTGAACCGTTGCAATATATCGTCGGGCATGCTCCGTTCCGCTATTTGGATTTGGAAGTCGGGCCGGGCGTTTTTATCCCGCGTCCCGAAACCGAAACCGTGGTTCAAGCGGCAATAGACTGGCTCACACAGGAAAATGTCAAACCCAGCCGGCTTGTCGATTTATGTGCCGGAAGCGGAGCAATCGGCTTGTCGCTCGTCACCGAAGTGGCGGGCAGCGAAGTCTGGGCTGTGGAGCAGGATACACAAGCCCTCGAATGGACGAAACGCAATGAGGAGAAGGTGTTCAAAGACCATTCGCTGGCCGGTTACAACTACCATCTTTCCCATGCCGACGCGACGAATGCCATGACGCTTTCGCAATTGAACGGCACGATTGACGCGGTGGTCACCAACCCGCCCTACGTGCCGCTTGCGCAGATTCCCGAACAGCCCGAAGTGCGCGATTATGATCCGAAAACGGCTCTTTATGGCGGTTCCTCCGACGGCACTTATACCCCGGAACGGATTATTGTGCGTGCACAGAAGCTCTTGCGCAGCGGCGGGGCACTGGTAATGGAACATGACATTTCACAGGCTCAATTGCTCGCCGATTTCGCCAAAACCCACGGTTTCCGCTCGGCCCATACCGGTGATGACCTCACTGGTCGTCCGCGTTATCTGTTTGCCATCAAACAATAGTTGCTTTGTTGAACTGGTTGATTGTGCCAACCTATGGTTTCTTGCAGGTCAAACCAGCAACGATTCCACCGACTGATCCGGTATTTATTCACCGTGAAAGGCATAGCTTTTCAGGTCGGGTTAATGCGTGTATTTCCATTGGAAAGCCATTCGGGACACCAGCAATCAATGTGGCTAAGATGTTTGCACGAACGTATGCGGATTGGTGACGCTTCTATAATCGTTGTAGGTGAAGTCGGGGTGCAATGGTGCAATTAAGGCATACTTTGTGTTGGAGGAAATATGAGTGATGTGCGTACGATTGATGATGAATCTCTGGCGATGGCTGCCAAGATTGTCAAAGATGGCGGGCTTGTCGTATTGCCGACCGACACGGTCTATGGTGTTGCCGCAAGTCCATTCAGCGCCGAGGCGGTAAGCCGTATTTATGAGGCGAAACGTCGACCGCGCAGCAAGGCGTTGCAGGTGTTGCTTTCGTCAGTTGACGATCTCGACGGGCTCGACCTTTATCTTCCGGTGCCACTCGATAGACTTGCCAAGGCTTTTCTTCCTGGTCCGTTCTCGCCGATAGCCGTGGCGCAGGCCGATTCAAAGCTGGTCACGTTGCGTGAGGAAATGAACGGCAGCAAAACGCAAGCCGTGCGTGTGCCAGATTCCGAAGCCTGCTTGAAAACACTGCGTGCCACTGGTCCTCTGGCCTGTTCCAGCGCGAACCGCAGCGGCGGCGAAAGCCCGCAAACAGTTGAGGAAGCTGTGGCGGCGCTCGGTGACGATGTCGATTTGTATCTTGACGGTGGTCCGACGGTAAGTCACGTTGCCAGCACGGTGGTCGCCGCCGACGACAACGATCGTGACGGCATCTCAATCGTTCGTGCTGGTGTCATCAGCGAGGCGCAGGTGCGTGCAGCACTGATGGATGTTGAAGGCAGGAGTTTGAACGCGTGAGAGTCTACCTGTTCATCGCCGCGATTGCTGGAGGGACCACATGGCTGGTCACCCCTCTTGTTCGTCATCTCGCGATTGAGATCGGCGCGGTGGGCGAAGTTCGCGCCCGCGATGTGCATACGGTACCGACCCCTCGTATGGGCGGGCTGGCAATGCTGATAGGGCTTGCGGTAGCAATAATATTCGCCAGCAAGATGCCTTTCATATCAGGTCTTTTGCCGGGTCGAACCAGGCATGGGTAGTGCTGATTGGTGCGGCGATGATCTGCCTGTTGGGCGTGGCCGATGACCTCTGGGACTTGGATTGGATGCTCAAACTGGCCGGCCAGCTGTTGATTTCGGTGTTCGTCGCCTGGGGTGGCGTGCAGATTATTTTCCTGCCGTTCGGTTCTTTGGTCACGGCCTCACCGAGTATTTCCATGGCCATCACCGCCTTTTTGATTGTCGCTTCCATCAACGCCGTCAACTTCGTCGATGGGCTTGATGGTCTGGCTGCCGGCATTGTAGCCATAGGCGGCATTGCGTTCGCTGTCTACTCATACGTCATCGCGCGTTCCACGCCGAGCTACGCTTCGATGGCTACCTTGCTTGACGTTGCTTTGGTTGGCATCTGCGTCGGCTTTTTGCTGCATAACTGGCATCCGGCGAAGCTGTTCATGGGCGATTCTGGGTCAATGCTGCTTGGCTATATGATTACCTGCGCGTCGATTATCATGACCGGCCATCTTGATCCGGCTTCCGTGCATACCAGCCTTTATCTGCCGGCGTTCATGCCGATTCTGCTGCCGATTCTCGTGCTCTTCCTACCAGTGCTTGACATGTGCCTGGCCATCATCCGCCGCCTGAGCAAAGGCCAGTCGCCAATGCACCCCGACCGTATGCACTTGCATCACCGCATGCTGCGCATCGGTCACAGCGTGCAAGGTGCGGTGCTTATCCTTTGGGGCTGGGCGGCGCTCATTTCCTTCGGGTCGATCATGATTCTCTTCTTCCGATGGCAGTATGTGGCCATTGGCATGATTATCGCAGCCGTAATTCTCACGATTCTGACGCTTTCGCCGTACCTGATGCGCCGCTGGCTTGAGTTGCAGAAAGAGGAGGATCCGGGCGTGCGCAATGCGCGACATTCCCGAAAGTCCCAGTAACTGTAACCCGATGGCGGTGCTCGTCACCCCGCGCCCATATAGTTGTGCTATGGCTATAAATTCTCAATCTGATATCCAGTCATCATTCAATCCTTTGCCTCCTGTTTTTGCAAAAATGGGCTTGGCGTACGACGATGTGCTGTTGCTTCCCAACGAGACCGATGTGATTCCGTCTCAGGTGGACACCACCACGCATCTGACCCGTGAAATCACCATGAAGGTGCCGATGATTTCGGCGGCTATGGATACCGTCACCGAATCCGACATGGCCATCGCTATGGCGCGAAACGGCGGCATCGGAGTGCTGCACCGCAACCTTTCCATTGACGATCAGGCCGCACAGGTCGATATCGTCAAGCGCAGTGAATCGGGCATGATCACCGATCCGCTCACTGTCAATCCCGAGGCCACCCTTGCCGATCTCGACAAGCTGTGTGGCCGTTTTCATATCTCGGGCCTGCCTGTCGTTGACAGCGACAACAAGCTGCTCGGCATCATCACCAACCGCGACATGCGTTTCATCGCCTCCGAGGACTATGACAAGCTCAAGGTCAAGGACGTAATGACCAAGGACGGGCTCATCACGGGTCCGGCGAACATTTCGCGTGCGGATGCGCATGATCTGCTTGCCAAGAACAAGGTCGAGAAGCTGCCGTTGGTCGATGGCGAAGGCAAGTTGGCCGGACTCATCACCGTCAAGGATTTTGTGAAGACCGAACAATACCCTGATGCCACCAAGGATGACCAGGGCCGTCTGCGTGTAGGCGCGGGCATCGGTTTCCTGGGCGATGCTTGGCAGCGTGCCTCCGCACTGATGGAGGCCGGTGTCGACGTGCTGGTGGTCGATACCGCCAACGGCGAGGCGCATCTGGCCCTCGACATGATCAAGCGTTTGAAGTCCGACAGCGCATTCAAGGGAGTGCAGATCATCGGCGGCAACGTGGCGACCGCCTCCGGCGCGCAGGCCATGATCGATGCCGGCGTCGATGCCGTCAAGGTCGGCGTTGGCCCCGGTTCCATCTGCACCACGCGCGTGGTTGCCGGTGTCGGTGTGCCGCAGCTTACGGCTGTCTATGACGCGGCCCAGGTCTGCCGCGCGGCCGGTGTGCCTTGCATCGCCGACGGTGGCATCCATTATTCCGGCGATATTGCCAAGGCACTGGTGGCCGGTGCTTCGACCGTCATGCTTGGCGGCACGCTCGCTGGCTGCGACGAGACTCCGGGCGAGAAGGTGCTGTTGCACGGCAAGCAGTACAAGCTCTATCGCGGCATGGGCTCGCTCGGTGCGATGGCCCCGCGTGGCAAGAAGTCCTATTCCAAGGACCGTTACTTCCAGGCCGACGTTACCAGCAACGACAAGGTCATTCCCGAAGGCGTCGAAGGCGAGGTGCCATATCGCGGCTCCCTCAACTCGGTGCTTTACCAGATGATCGGTGGACTGCACCAGTCGATGTTCTACGTTGGCGCCCACAACATCAAGGAAATGGCCGAAAAGGGACGCTTCATCCGCATCACCACCGCTGGTCTGCGCGAATCGCATCCGCACGACATCGTGATGACTGCGGAAGCCCCGAATTACAGCGGTTTCCATAACGACTGATATTTATTTAATTGCATAAAGGTAATGGAAGGACTTTTTATGTTGTCTCTCCATTACCTTTATTGTTTTGATGCAGCAAATGATAGTGGCTTTCGGTCAGACGCGTGAGATAGTGTGTAGAGTTCTGTTGATGGCAGTGAAAGGGTAATTATTATGGTGAATGCTCAGGATGACGAGACATATTCGGCGGAGGATTCCCGCCTGATTTGGATTGACTGCGAGATGACCGGCCTCGATATCTTCGGCGGCGACGAACTCGTGGAAGTCTCCGTGGTGCCGACCGATTTCAATCTGAAGGTACTCGATGAGGGCGTGGATTACGTCATCAAGCCCTCTCAGAAGGCCGTCGACCACATGGGCGACTTCGTGCGCGCGATGCACACTCGTTCCGGCCTGATCAATGAGTGGGAGACCGGCCTGAGCTTAGCTGATGCCGAAAAGAAGGTCACTGAGTACGTTGCCCGTTTCACTCCCGATGGCGTCAAGCCGCTGCTCGCTGGCAACACGATTGGCAGCGATAAGAAGTTCCTTGACCATTACATGCCTGACTTCATGAGTCACCTGCACTATCGCAGCATCGATGTCAGCACCATCAAGGAATTGGCACGTCGCTGGTATCCGGATGTCTATATGAATCGTCCTCCCAAGAACGGTGGCCATCGTGCGCTCGCTGACATCATCGAGTCGTTGGACGAGCTGCGCTACTATCGCGAGGCCTTCATGGCTCCGTCGCCCGGTCCGGACGATGCACAGTCCAAAGCTATCTGCAAGCGAATCGTGGAGACCAGCCTGAACGCTGAGTGAGTGTGATGGGCTGCGATGAAAATCAGTGGTGGGATTGGTCTCCTCTGATTTTCATTGAATCTTAAATGAGGATGCGACAGAAATAGGGATGTACGCGTGGATTTCCTGATTTCTGTCGCATGTTCGGCCTACGAAGGCACAGATAAGGGGAGAGAAACGGCATGAAGCAGGCGGAAGCGCTGACAATTCTTGACGCGGGAGCGAACGCGTTCATCACCGGTGCTCCCGGTGCCGGCAAGACCTACGTATTGAATGAGTTCATCCGTTCCGCCCGTGCCCACGGTGCTTCCGTCGCCGTCACCGCGTCCACTGGTATCGCGGCCACCCATATCAACGGTCAGACCATCCATTCCTGGAGCGGGGTTGGCGTTTCGCAAGTCATGACCCAGGCACTGTTGAAACGTATTCGTGCGCGTCGTAAGCGCAAGATCGAGGCCGCCGATATTCTTGTCATCGACGAGGTCTCGATGTTGCCCGCATGGCTGTTCGATATGGTCGACGATGTCTGTCGCGCATTGCGGCACAGTACCGAGCCGTTCGGCGGCTTGCAGGTTGTGCTGTCCGGCGACTTCTTCCAATTGCCGCCGGTCAAGAAATCTTTCCGCCGCGACGATGTGCCGCCGAGTCCGGAATTCCTGATGTCGCGTCAACGCTATGCCGATGTCGGCAAGGATGCCGACGGCTTCGTCACCGAATCCTTGGTCTGGGACGAACTCAATCCCGTGGTCTGTTATCTGACCGAGCAGCACCGTCAAGATGACGGTCAACTGCTCACCGTCCTCACCGATATTCGCGAAGGCGATGTCACCCAGGAAGACCACGACGTACTTGCCGATCGCATGGGCAAGTCCCCAACAGATGGGGAAGTGGCCGTCCACCTGTTCCCGGTCAACAAGCAGGCCGACACCTTGAACGATCTGCGACTTTCGCAGATTCACGACGAAACCCACGATTATGTTGCTGAATCGGCTGGCCCTGCCGACTTGGTCAAGCGTCTTAAGAAGAACATGCTCGCTCCGGAAAAACTGGAGCTCAAAACCGGGGCAGCCGTTATGGCGTTGCGCAACGACGCCGATCACCAGTATGTCAACGGTTCCATCGGCAAGGTGGAGGGTTTCGTTTCTGAAGCCAAGGGCGGCTGGCCGATTGTCGCTTTCGAGAACGGCAACACGGTAACTATGAAGCAGGCTTCATGGGACATGATGGACGGCGAGACCATCTTGGCCAGCGTCAAACAGGTACCGCTGCGCTGCGCATGGGCCATCACCATTCACAAATCACAAGGCATGACGCTCGATCGGGCCGTGATGAATCTGCGCCGTACCTTCGCTCCCGGCATGGGCTACGTTGCGTTGTCTCGTGTCGAAAACCTCGATGGCCTTTATCTCGACGACATCAGCGAGCGTGCGTTCATGGTCTCACCTGACGCCGTACTGCTCGACGGACAGCTGCGTGAGAACTCCAAGTCGGCTTGCGCACGTCTCGAAAGTGAAGGCAGTGACGCTTTTACCAAGCAAGCCTCCGGTCAGCTGGTCGGTGATGCTGACGAATTCGCTCAGGATGAGTTGTTCTGAGCGGTTTCGCTTGTCGGAATAATGAGATTCGTTGCTGTCTGTTTTCGTTCTGAAAACACGGATTCGTATCAGGCGTGATGTGCCGTTTCTGATGAGATATATTGACATGTTGCGGTTTGTAACAGTGGCATCAAGACATGATTGACGCATGATTAACGCCGAGACGGTGACGACAATTGCTACGAGCTGCAGGCAATTGAGAATTTGCATATAATATCAACTATTGTTACGCCGTCAATGTCGGCTCGCGCGAATAATTTAGGAACCATGACAAAAGCACTTCGTATGTCCAACCTGTTCCTGCGCACGCTGCGTGAGGACCCCGCCGACGCCGACGTTGACTCGGCACGTCTGCTCCAGCGAGCCGGCTATATCCGCAAGGCTGCGCCCGGCATCTGGACCTGGCTTCCGCTCGGCCTCAACGTTCTAAACAAGATTGAGGCAGTGGTTCGCGAGGAGATGAACGGTATCGGCGGCCAGGAAGTCCATTTCCCAGCGCTCTTGCCGAAGGAGCCCTATGAAGCGACGCATCGCTGGGAAGAGTACGGCGAGAACATTTTCCGTCTGAAGGACCGCCACGAGGCTGATTACCTGCTTGCGCCGACCCACGAGGAAATGTTCACCCTGTTGGTCAAGGATATGTATTCCTCATACAAGGACCTGCCTGTTACGCTGTATCAGATTCAGACCAAGTACCGTGACGAGTTCCGTCCGCGTGCCGGCCTGGTGCGCGGCCGTGAGTTCATCATGGAGGATGGTTATTCCTTCACTATCGACGAGGACGGGCTCAAGAAGGCCTATGTCGAAGAGCGCGACGCCTACGAGCGTATCTTCAAGCGCCTCGATCTGGGCTACATCATGGTCCACGCGGTCTCCGGCCCGATGGGCGGTTTCGAATCGCAGGAGTTCCTTTCGCCTATGGCCATCGGCGAGGATACCTTCGCCAAGGCGCCCAGCGGCAAGGCCTGGAACGTCGAGGCACTTACCACACCTGAGGTTCCGGCCATCGATTGCTCCAAGACTCCGGCGATGACCTTGCGTGATTTGCCGGACGCCAAGACCATCGACGAGATGGTCAGCCAGTGCAACGCGCTGTATCCGCGTGAGGACGGGCGTGCTTGGGCCGATACCGATATGCTCAAGAACGTCGTCATCGCCGTGAAGCATCCCGGTGAGCCCGATGACGAGAACGAGGATCATCGCAAGCCGTGGCGCGAGGTTATCGTTGTGGCATTGCCCGGCGATCGTCAGATTGACATGAAGCGTCTCGAGGCGCAGTTTGCACCTGCTGAAATCGAAGAGGCCAACGAGGCTGATTTGAAGGCTCATCCCGAACTGGTCAAGGGCTATATCGGGCCGTCCGTGCTGGGGCCGCAGGCTCGCGTTGAGGGTTCCGCCATCAAGGACCCAGTGCGTTATTTGGTTGATGCCCACGTCGCTGAAGGCTCTGCATGGGTCACCGGCGGCGACAAGGACAGCGTGGATGCCTTTGATATGGTCTATGGACGCGATTTCAAAGCTGACGGCACCGTGGAGGCGACTGAGGTTCGCGACGGCGACATGAGCCCGGATGGATCCGGCCCGCTGAGCTTCGAACGTGGCGTGGAGATTGGCCAGGTCTTCCAGCTTGGCCTCAAGTATTCCGAAGCGCTCGGGCTGAAAGTCCTCAACCAGAACGGCAAGGCCGTGCCGGTGTGGATGGGCAGCTATGGCATTGGCGTCTCACGCGTCATGGCCTGCATCGCCGAAACTCATCACGATGAGAAGGGCTTGGCTTGGCCGGTCAACATTGCGCCTGCTGCGGTGCATGTGGTTGCCACGGGCAAGAAGGACGAAGCATTCGACGGTGCTGAGAAGCTGGTCGCTGAACTTGAGGCCAAGGGCCTTGAGGTCATTTATGACGATCGTAAGAAGGTCTCGCCGGGTGTCAAGTTCAAGGATGCCGAGTTGCTCGGTGTGCCGCTGGTCGCCGTGGTCGGCCGTGATTACCTGAATGACGGCACGATTGAAGTGCGTGATCGCAACGGTGAGAACGCAGTGAAGGTTGCTGCGGATGAGGCCGCTGATACGCTGGCGCAGCGTTATGCCGCACTGCTCTAAAGCAGTGACGCTTGGAGGTTGCAGCGCCACACATAGCTGCAGATGAATGTGGCTGTCTCCTGTCGATGGAGGCGGCCACATTTTTGTTGATGATGGAGATGCTGGGAACCATCAACAAAAGATTCCCCATTTTTAGACATCGGTGTCTTGATTTTTGGATTATTGCTATCGTTACATTATTTTTGCTGGTCCAGTGATTTCTTCTGGTTGTCCACATTGACCGTTTTCCAGTGGATGGAGTCTGATTCATCCACATTCTATCCACGAAACGCCGGTACCTCGAGCGTTCGACCACAGCACCCGGTTTGGTTTGAGTGAAGCACGCTATGTGGCACATACTGGAGTAACCGCAGGATTCATGTTCTGGCCGCCCTATTCAGCGCAGTAATCCATTCGCGCATGCGCTTGGATTTCATGGCCGGTCGAACAGATTCTGCAGTCCACGTAGAAAGTTGACCGGCAAGGGAGCAGCATATGGCGCAACAAGGTACAGTGACGATTTCAGGATTTGTGGGTGCAGATCCGCAGAGCTTCGGCAAGGAAGGAGGCCCTGCGGCGTGTTCGTTCAATATCGCATGTACGCCAAGGTATTTCAATGCGACTGCCAATGAGTGGCGTGACCGTCCGACGACATGGATTACCGTAAAAGCGTTCCGTACATTGGCAAAGAACGTTCTTTCGAGTCTGCACAAAGGCGATCCGGTGGTGGCCACCGGTACCTTGGTCACCGAGGAATGGACGCGGGAAGGAACTAAGCACACCAAGATGGTGATGGAAGCAACCAGTGTGGGTCATGATCTGAGCTTTGGCATCTCGGTGTTTCAACGTGTCAAATCAGGGGTAAAAGGACAAGGCGGCACTGCTGACGCCTCTGCGGTTGATGGATTCCAAGTCGAGACAAGCAGTGGCGGGAGAACAAGTTCTATCGACGTCGGTGAGAACGATGTCTTGGATGTGCGCGGGAATGACGAACGAAACGAAAAGCCAGCGGCCGGTCTTGTTTCCAGCGATGGGAACGGAAGTGATGCTGATGTTCCTGGCGATGATCCATGGGATGCGAGCGAAGTGTTTGAAGAAACCGGCACTACTGAACGGCTGGTGGCATCGGTGGGCTGACCATGGCTTTTCGGCTGTATGTGTTTTCAAGTACCGATGAATTGGCGGCCGGAATGTTTTCATCGCATTCCGGCCGCCAATATCAGAGAATCATGGTGTACCGACTATCTTACGATCATTGCGTATGTGCAATAACCGTCTGGGAATTGCCGTCTACCAGATATGCACGCGCTGCTCCGGAGCGAGCCATAGCTTGTTTTCCGGCTTGACGTCAAAAGCCTGATAATACAAGTCAACGTTGCGCACGATGCCGTTTGTGCGGAATTCAGCAGGGGAGTGCGGGTCGATCTGCAGATATTGCTCGGTAAGCTCTTCGCGCTGAGCGGTGCGCCAGATGGAGGCATAGCTCAGGAAGAAGCGCTGCAGGCCGGTATAGCCATCGATTTCGGGAGCGCTCGCCAGCGAATCGGCTACCGCTTCCGGTGAACCATCGATTGTACGCCCTGCGGTCTTGTCAAGTGCGAACGCATAAGCCTTCAGGCTGATGTTGACTCCGCTCAGGTCGCCGATATTCTCGCCGATGGTCAAAGCTCCGTTGACATGTGGCGCCTGGCTCAGGTCGTCCGCATATTTCTCTTGAAGCTGGGAGGGGATGAATCCGTTGTATTGGTTGATCAAAGCTTCGGTAAGCTTCTGGAAGTTCGCCTTGTCTTCGGCGCTCCACCAGTCGTTGAGCTTGCCGTCGCCGTCGTACTGGCTGCCTTGGTCGTCAAAACCATGTCCGATTTCGTGTCCGATGACTGCGCCGATACCGCCATAGTTGGCAGCATCGTCGGCATCCGGGTTGAAGAACGGAGGCTGGAGGATGGCAGCGGGGAAGACGATGACGTTCATGGACGGCTCGTAGTAGGCGTTGACTGTCTGCGGATTCATCAGCCATTCCTCGCGGTCGACAACCTGGCCGATCTTGGAGAACTGGAATCCGGTTTCGTAGGCGGCGGCCGCGTTGAGATCTTCGATCAGGCTCATCTCAGGCCTGATATCGAGAGCGGTATAGTCGCGCCAGTGATTGGTGTATCCGATCATCGGGGTGAATTTAGAGAGCTTTTCAAGAGCCTTCGCCTTGGTCTCTTCTCCCAGCCAATCACTGCCGGAAATGGAGACTCGATAGGCTTCGATGATGTTGGAGACCAGCTGTTCCATGCGCTCTTTCGAGCTTTCTGGGAAGTGGAGCTTGACATATTCGCGGCCGACTTCCTCGCCGCTGATGCCATTGACCAGAGAGACACCACGCTTCCAGCGGTCACGCTGTTGCTTGGCGCCAGAAAGTACTTTGCCATAGAAATCGAACTGGGTTTTGTCGAAATCGCTGCTCAATGTGCTTGCAGAGCCGCTGATCATTGTCACACGTGCCCAAAGTTTGAGATCGTCGAGGTCGCTCTCATCCCAGAATCGGTCGAAGCCGGAAAGGAAGCTCGGTTCGTGCACGATGGTGCGGGTGAAGGCGGCTGCGAGGTTAAGCGGCTGCGCTTTCGCGGCGGGCAACGCATTGTATGCGGACTGCCACGCCTCAAGCCATGAAGCAATGTCGAAATGGGAGAGCGTCGAACGCAGGTCATCAAAATTGGTAGGGTTATAGGTCTTTTGTGAATCCCTGGTGGCCACATTGTCCCAATGGTTGGAAGCTATCCTGGTCTCGATTTCAAGGAAGTGTTTGGCTTCTTCCTCGGCCTTTGTGCTGTCGCCATAGCCAGCCAACATCAAAAAAGCTTGGTGACCATGTGTACGTATTGTTCGCGAATTGGCGCGTAATGATCGTCACGATAGTAAGCCTCGTCGGGCAGGCCGATGCCACCTTGCTCGATATGGAGAATGTTGTGCTTCGGGTCACCAGGGTCGCCATAGACCCCACAGTCGAAGAAATCGGGTCCGCCGAGTGTACTCAGCTCGCCAAGAACCTTCGTCAGCTCAGCCTTGTCTGTGGCATTGTCGATGCGGCTGAGCGCATCCTTGATAGGGCTGATGCCTGCTCTTTCGATGGCGTCGGTGTCGAGGAATGCGCGATAGAGGCTTTGCGATTTGTGTGCCGGGCAGTTCTCGTCTTCGAGAATGTCTCGAATCTGGCTTTCCGAGTCTTCGGCGAGCTTGTCGAAAGCGCCATAACGGGAGCGGTCATCAGGCAGCTCGTAGGTGTCGATCCACGGTCCGTTGGCGAATCGGAAGAGGTCGTCGCCGGGGCTGATGATGCTGGAGAAAGAGGTCGTATCAAGGCCTGAAATTAAAGGTGTAGACATGGCTCCACTGTATCGGCGTTCGCTGACAAGAAGTCGTATTAAATAGGAAGAAAAACGAGGGCAAACAAATCGATTTGATCTAATTTCTGCAGCCGGTTTACTCATCGTTCGGTGAGCGTTCAGGAATAGCTTCCGCCCTATAACTGTTGAAGATGATGATAGGTCAAATAAGCCATCATCATAGAGTTGTGTGATGATTGGAAATCGGCAAGGAGTCGATATGTCAGATGCCAATGTGAACGGTAATGATCCGAATGCCACTGAGGGCAACGGGAACAATCAGGGACAGGTGAATGGAGAATCGTCTGGGCAGCCGGAGTATGGCGCATATGCTCCCAATGGCATGAACGGCAATCAAAGCCAGACCGGCGACGCTTATACGCAAAGTGGAAGCCAGAACAGCCAGGATTATGGCCAATATGCTGGCAATCAAGGTGGTTCAAATGCCAATCCTTACCAGTACAACGGTCAGAGCCAACAGAATCAGAACCAGTCTCCGTACAACGGTTATGGGCCCAACGGGTATGGCCCTTATGCCACCGATCCAAATCAATATCAGCAACAGCAATATCAATACCAGAACGGCAATCCCTACGGAAATGGCAACGCATACAATAATGCCAATGCGAATGGCCAATACCAATACGCTCAAGGCGGTCAGCAACCCAACTATGGTGGCTCCAACAATGGTTGGAAACAGCAGTCTGCGCAACCCGGCAGCAACGAGTGGTGGAGGATGAACCCGTTCAAGCTCGTTGAGGAATGGTTGCCGAGTCAGGCGAAGAAGGCCATCCGCATCGGCTATGGCGTGGTCGGAATCGTCGCTCTTTTGCTTGGTCTTGCCCTGTTGATTTGGCCTGGAAAGACGCTGGTGGTCGTCGCTGTCATCCTGGGCATCTACTTCGTGGTTTCCGGCGTCATTCGTATCATCGGTGCCATCAGCGAAAACGGATTGCCCGGAGGCTGGCGTGTGCTTGACATCTTCGTGGGCATCATCTTGGTGATTGGCGGTGTGAGCATGCTTAAGAACACAGCGATTTCCACCGCGCTGCTCACGATTCTGGTCACGCTCACCGTCGGTATCGGCTGGATTATGGAAGGTATCATGGCACTCGTCGAGACCTGGCGTCTGCCGAAGTCCGGTTGGGCCATCTTCTACGCGATTATTTCCATCCTCGCGGGCATCGTTGTGCTCTTCTCCCCATTTACTTCAGTGATTTTGCTGGTCATTTTCGCGGGCATCGCCATGGTGGTTATGGGCATTCTCGCCATTGTTCGTGCTTTCTGTTTCGGCAAGAACTGATGATCAAAGCCGAGGTTTGACGTTTTTCGGAACGGTTATCGCCGTCGATAACGTAAGAGCGGCAAAACCGTGATTCGCAATTTGCTCCGACCGGTCTGAATCGATTCAGGCCGGTCGGAGCGTTTTTATTCGCGTGAAGGCACGATTATTCAATAAGAGATCACTTTGTATCAGTTAAAGGCCAGCGAAAGATTGTTGGCCGAACGAAGTAGGGTGAAGGCATGATTGAATTGAAAACGCCAAAGGAAATCGCCTCGATGAAGGTGGCTGGCCGCTTCGTCGGCAGCATCCTGAAGGAACTGCAGGAGACCACCAAAGTCGGTACCAATTTGCTGGAGATCGATGACCTTGTGCGCCGTCGCATCGAAAGCCGAAAGGGTGCTGAATCCTGCTATGTTGACTACGCCCCTGATTTTGGCACGGGCCCGTTCAAACATTACATCTGCACCTCGGTCAATGACGCGGTGCTGCACGGGGTTCCTTATGACTACGCCCTCAAGGACGGCGACCTGCTGAGCCTCGATCTGGCCATCAGCGTCGACGGATGGTGCGGCGATTCCGCAGTGAGTTTCGTAGTTGGCAATGACCCGAATCCTGAGGACGTTGCACTGATTAAATGCACGGAAGAGGCGCTCGCGGCTGGCATCGCGGCAGCACAATCCGGCAATCGGCTCGGCGACGTTTCTGCAGCTGTCGGCGATGTGGCTCACGAGCACGGCTACACCGTCAACATGGAGTTCGGCGGTCACGGTATCGGCCATGTGATGCACGGCGATCCGTTCGTGCCCAACGACGGCAAGGCACACCATGGCTTCAAGCTGCGTCCGGGCCTCACCATTGCCATCGAGCCGTGGTTCATGAAGAGCACCGACGAGATCTATCAGGATGCGAAGGACGGTTGGACGTTGCGCAGCTCCGATGGCTCCAATGGCGCTCATAGCGAGCACACCATCGCAATTACCGACAACGGCCCGGAGATTCTTACGGTTCGCGAGTAGTAATTCGTAAGTGATCTTAGACTTCGATTGTGGCATCTGCTTTATTAAGGCAGATGCCACTTGTCGTATGTGAGGCGGCTATCTTACGGAATCGCATGGTGTCTTGTTATCCGTTGCTGGAAGTAAATTCTGAATTTCGCGGTAACGGGTTCGTGCTGATGCGGAATTGTCGCCCATGATTGCCGTATATTCTCGCGTTGCCGTATATAAGGGAGCAGATGATCAAATATATTGCAAACCCGCAAAGTGTGCGGGATGTGGACAGCGATTGCTTCAGTTTACATTCATGCAATAAGGTGTGTTCAATCCTCAATTGATTGTGGTCATACTTGTAATTCTGCCTGTTTATGCAGGGCAATGAGGAAGAGTCACAATCGGAGCCGTGAAGAAAGGCGGAAGCCATGGTGAAGGCAAAACTCAATGTGGACGCGAACAAATTCGATCTGCCCGTTGTCAAGGCCACGGAAGGAGCCGACGGCATCGTGGTTTCCAGCCTCAGGAACGATGGTTTTGTCACTCTTGATCCTGGTTTTCTGACCACTGCACAGTGCGAATCTAAAATCACCTTCATCGACGGACAGAACTCGATTCTGCGCTATCGTGGCTATCCGATCGAGCAATTGTGCGAGCAATCCGATTTCCTTGAGGTGGCATGGCTTTTGCAGCACGGTGAACTGCCAACAAAAGCGGAGTATGAGCAATTTTGCATGGATCTGAACCATCGCACAATGGTGGGCGAGGACTTCCGCAGTTTCATGGCCTCGTTCCCGCGCACCGCCCAGCCCATGAGCGTGCTGGCTTCTGCGATTAATGCGCTTGCCGCCTTCTATCCCGATACCACCGATATCAGCGATCCCGACCAACTGGACGAATCGGCGCGCATCATCATGGCCAAGGCCCGCACCATTGTCAGCTACATCTATCGCCGCCGTCGCGATGAGCCGATGCTCTACCCGGATATCGCCCGCGGCTACGTCGATGATTTCCTCCGCATGTGCTTTGCTGTGCCTTATGAGCCTTACGAATCTGATGATCTTTCTGTTCATGCACTGGGACGATTGCTGATTATCCACGCCGATCACGAGCAAAACTGCTCAACCTCGGTGGTACGTATTGCTGGCAGCGCCCACGCCAATCTGTATTCTGCAGTGGCTGCAGGCGTCAACGCGCTTTCCGGACCACTGCATGGCGGTGCCAACGAAGCGGTGATGAAGCAGCTTGAGATTATCCGTGATTCGGGTGAAAGTGTCAGCCAGTTTGTCGAGAACTCGAAGAAGAACGGCACCCGTATTTCTGGTTTGGGCCATCGTGTTTACAAGTGCTATGACCCGCGGGCCGTTGTCGCCAAACATTATCTCGAGCAGCTCATGGCGCGAGGAGATGTCGACAGTCACCTTCCTGCTGATGAACGTGCGCTTTTTGACATCGCCACGGAACTTGAGGATATCGCCACGCACGACGATTATTTCGTCTCACGTCATCTCTATCCGAACGTCGATTTCTATACGGGTTTGCTGTATCGGATCATCGGTTTCGATGCCTCGATGTTTACGCTGCTTTTTGCCCTTGGACGCATTCCCGGCTGGATTGCGCAGTACCGCGAGATGCTCGCCGACCCAGAAACCAAAATCGGTCGTCCACGTCAAATCTACATTGGCGAGACTGAGCGTGACTATGTGCCGATGGATCAGCGCTAGGTTCCAAAACACAAGTCGGGAATAGGTTTTGAGATTGGCCATTTCTGGCGTTGATGAAAACCTATTCCCGACCTGTATAGAACGATGTCAGTTCTTGTGCAGCTTCTCGTTCAGCGCGATGCCAACCTTGCGGTAGCGTGCTTCGATGGCGCCGGTTACGGAATTGCGAATGAAGAGGATGTTGTCCTTGCCCGAAAGATCGGAACCCTTGACGACTTCCAGCGGTTCACCGGCGGTGATCTTGGCCTTGTCGTGGATGGTGATCTTCGTGCCGGCGGTGACGTAAAGGCCCGCTTCCACCACGCAGTTGTCACCCAGCGAAATGCCGATGCCGGCGTTGGCGCCGAGCAGGCTGTGCTCGCCGATGGAGTTGCGCAGCTTGCCGCCGCCCGAAAGTGTGCCCATAATCGACGAGCCGCCGCCGACGTCCGAGCCGTTGCCGACCACAACGCCCTGGGAAACCCGGCCCTCGATCATGCAGGTGCCGAGCGTGCCGGCGTTGAAGTTGACGAAACCGGCGTGCATCACTGTCGTGCCAGCGGCCAGATGGGCTCCGAGACGGACGCGGTCTGCGTCGCCGATGCGGACGCCTTCGGGAACGACATAGTCGATCATGCGCGGGAACTTGTCGACTCCGAGTACGTTGACATCGACGTGAGGGGCGGGCATGCCGTTTGCGGCGACGCCGGACTGCGCCACCGCGTTCATCACATCCATCTTGCGCAACGTAAAGTTCTCGGCGGCGAACGGTCCGTAGTTGGTCCAGACCACATTGGCCAACTTGGCAAAGATGCCGTCGAGATTGATGGTATTCGGCTCGACCATGCACATGCTCAGCAAATGAAGACGCAAGTAAGCGTCGGCGGCATCGGTGATGGGGAAGTCGAGAGCGGAGACGGTGAACACCGGAACGCGACGTACGCCGCGTGCGTCAGCTTCGTTATGCGCCAAAGCGCCGAACCCATGCTGTGGCCGCGATGCTTCGTCGGGAGCTGTTCCCATTTCCAGCTTTGGATACCATACATCCAGTGTGTTGCCTGCCTCGTCAATCGAGGCCAGACCCCAGCCCCAAGCTGTCCGTTCGTCGCTCATCCCTGCTCCTTTTCGTCTTACCAATTGGAATGAATATGCCTCTAATCTAGCGCATGTCGGCACATTTGTCTCGATAAGACCCATGATTTGACGGCTGGATGGATGAATCGGGTTGGGCTGTGGCAATGAGGCATGCTATGGCCATTCGTAAAGGCTCGCCATGATTCCCATGGCAGCAGGTGCAAGAATACGAATGCTAAATCCTGCAGGCTCGATACAATGAAATTTTGTGAGTGATTACAGGAACGAACGTGAACGCCGTGAGGGCCGTCGCCGCAATATTGTGCGGGCGATTTGCATCGTCGTGGCTGCAGCCATGCTGCTCGCGCTGGTGATTCCTGCAATCTATGCGGGTCTTTGACGACCTTGCATTGAACATAATGGCAAAATCAGGTATGAAACGACTGGTGTAGGGCGCCGAATCGTCGAAAATAATGACGTGTGCGTCAACTAACGGTTAAATCGTGGCAATAGTGAGCTTAGAGCCTGATTACCGATGATTGAGCCGTCATGTAAATGATCAGAGAATTTCCAGCGAGCGATTATAAGGTAGGCAGCAATGGCAGAATTTGATTTTTCCCAAGCGCTGGGTGAAGCGCGTACCAAATACGAGACGATCGAAAAAGCATTGGACGTCGAGCGTCTGAAGTCGGAGATCGACGAATTGGAGAAAGAGGCATCGGCGCCGAATCTCTGGGATGACGTCGAGAACGCGCAGAAGGTGACTAGCCGGCTTTCCAACAAGCAGGGTCTGGTCAAAAAACTCGATTCGCTTTCAACCCGTCTCGATGACATCGAAACGCTCTACGAACTGGGCCAGGAAGAGAACGACGTCGACTCGATGAAAGAGGCACAGAACGAGGTTGACGCCCTGCAGAAAGACCTCGACGAAATGGAGATTCAGACGCTGCTCGACGGCGAATACGACGAGCGCAGCGCCGTGGTAACCATTCGAAGCGGCGCCGGTGGCGTGGATGCCGCCGATTTCGCCCAAATGCTCTTGCGTATGTACATGCGTTGGGCTGAGCGCAATGGCTACAAGGCCAAGGTGATGGACACTTCCTATGCCGAAGAGGCTGGCATCAAGTCGGCCACATTCCAGGTCGATGCGCCCTACGCATATGGCCGTCTTTCCGTCGAAGGCGGCACTCACCGTTTAGTCCGCATTTCACCGTTTGACAATCAAGGCCGCCGCCAGACCAGCTTCGCCGCGGTCGAGGTGGTGCCGTTGGTCGAGGAGACCGATCACATCGACATTCCCGATTCCGATATCCGCGTGGATACCTACTGCTCGTCCGGCCCCGGCGGACAGGGCGTCAACACCACGTATTCCGCGGTGCGCATCACCCATTTGCCGACCAATATCGTGGTGACCATGCAGGACGAACGCAGCCAGATACAGAATCGTGCCGCTGCCATGGCCGTCCTCCAGTCCCGCCTTCTGGTGCTTCGTCACGAAGAGGAAGCCAAGAAGAAAAAGGAACTGGCAGGCGATATCAAGGCCAGCTGGGGTGACCAGATGCGTTCGTACGTGTTGCATCCCTATCAGATGGTCAAGGATTTGCGCACCGGCTACGAGACCAGCCAGACACAGGCCGTTTTCGATGGTGACATCAACGGGTTCATTGACGCGGGCATCCGCTGGCGTCACGAACAGCGTCGTCAGGCGGCTCTGGAAGCCGAACAGGACGAAAACGGTAATAAAAAGTAAAGACTTTTAGCGACTTCGGCAAAATCGGGGCGTTCTGCGATGCTGATGTCTCTAGACTTGGACGCAGTGGCAAACAGTAAGGAAACGGCATCATGGCGTTGATCACATTGGACAAGGTCTCCAAGATCTATCCGAAGGGCACACGGCCGGCCCTCGACCATATCAACCTTGACATCGAGCGCGGTGATTTCGTGTTCCTCGTAGGTGCGTCCGGTTCCGGCAAAACCACGTTGCTGAGCCTGCTGTTGCGTGAGGAAGAGGCGACGGACGGCGAGATTCGCGTGGCCGGCAACGACCTGCGCCGTCTCACCTCCCGCCAGATTCCGCAGTATCGTCGCTCCATCGGTTTTATCTTCCAGGATTACAAACTGCTGAACAACAAAACCGTTTGGCAGAACGTCGCCTTTGCGCTCGAAGTCATCGGCACCCGCCGTTCGACCATAAAGTCGCTGGTGCCGAAAGTCCTTGAGACAGTAGGGCTCACCGGCAAGGAAAAGAACTACCCGCACGAGCTTTCCGGCGGCGAGGCCCAGCGTGTGGCCATTGCCCGCGCTTACGTCAACCATCCGCAGATTCTCCTGGCTGATGAGCCCACCGGCAACCTTGACCCAACCACTTCACTGGGCATCATGGAAGTCTTGGACGCCATCAACCGCACCGGCACCACCATCGTCATGGCGACCCACAACGAGGAAATCGTCAATTCCATGCGCAAGCGCGTCGTCGAACTACATGCCGGCAAGATCGTGCGTGACGAGGCCAAGGGCAGCTACGATTCGGCTCGTTACTTCCCGGACGCTGAAGTTGAATCGAAGGCGAAGCGGGTTATTGACCCGACTGCCAGCAAATTCAAGAAGCCACAGCATGCCACCAAGTCAATCGATAGCACGTCTGCAAACGTATCCGGCGATGGCCCTGTCAGCGACCGTTCCATTGTCGCCACGCAGGCCATGGATGCCGTCGCCGACGCTGTAGCCAATGGTACCGGTGAGAACGAGGGCATCGCGCGTCTGGCCAATGCCATGCATTCCGGGCGTACGGGAAGATACGGCGAAGCGTTCCAACCGGCGGAGACCACGATGACGTGGGGCAAAGGTCTGACACGCGAAGAGGTCACCAGTGCTCACGATTTGACACCCGGCTTGAAGTCAACATCGAAATCAAAATCTAAGCAGCAGCAAGACACGAAGCAGCAGGGCGTGAAATCGCAGGATGGCAAGACATCTTCAGCTGCGGTTTCAAAGCCGAAGGCGGATTCGAAGACCTCGGCGCCCGCTATTCCTGCGCCGCCGATACCACCTGCAAAATCATCATCGAAATCAACAAACGGCAAGGCGGTCCGAAATAATAAGGACGACCAAGCCCAGGCTAAAGACAAGCGTAGTACACAAGATGTGCACGACCTTAAGGGCGGCAGCGCCATGGGGGAGCAGAAATGAGAGCACGGTTTATCCTTTCTGAAACATGGACGAGTCTGAGGCAGAATGTTTCGATGATTCTTTCCGTGTTGTTGGTCACGTTCATCTCCTTCCTCTTCATCGGTACTTCCGGACTGATGCAAGCGCAGATTACCAAGGCCAAGGGAGACTGGTACAAGGAAGTCGAAGTCGTGGTCTGGCTTTGCCCCGACGGCACCAGCCAGGTCGCCAATTGCTCGGCCGGCAAGGCTCCCACCCAGCAGGAGATTATCCAGCTGCAGGACAAGATTCACGACGAGCTCGGCAACGTGGTCTCGAAGATCACCTACGAAAGCCGTGAGGACTTCTACAAGAACACCTTCCTCAAGCAATACCCCAATGGCATCTATCAGGGACGAACCCTGACCGCTGCCGATATGCAGGATTCGCTGAGGCTCAAGCTCAAAGACCCCACCAAATATCAGGAGGTCTCCGAAACCCTTTCGGGAAGACAAGGGGTTGAGGAAGTGCTTGACCAACGCCAGATTTTCGATCCCGTCTTTGCCGTGCTCAACAAAGGCACCGTGGTCACCTTGGTTCTGGCGGCAGTGATGGTCGTGGTGGCTGTTCTGCTGACGGCAATCACCATACGTATGAGTGCAGCAAGCAGAAAAAACGAGACCGAAATCATGCGTTTGGTCGGCGCCTCGAATTGGACGATTCGATTACCCTTCGTGCTTGAAGGGGTTTTGGCCTCGCTTCTCGGGTCTTTGTTGTCCTGCGTGGCCTTGAGTGCAATTGTCAAATTGTTCATCACCGATTGGCTCGCAAAGACGGTGGCGTGGATGCCGTTCATCAATCAGGCGACAGTGTGGCTGATGGCTCCGGCGTTGATTGTCGGTGCGATGCTGCTTTCGGCGATTGTCTCGACGATATCCCTACGGCGATATCTGCAGATCTAAGAGTCGTTTCGCTACTATCATGATGTAACGGACTCGCTATCTGTTCTGATGGCAAGAGTTTGTTACAATGACAATATTGTATTACCTGAGAAAGGTGTTGTTGTGCAGAAAGTCACTCAACGTTTGCGTGTATTTGTGGGGATGGTGTTAGCCATTGCAACGCTTCTGACTTGCGCCGTTGCGGTGTTCACCGTCAATCCGGAACAGGCTGAGGCTGCCACGTGGGGGATTATCAGCAGAAGCAGCAGGAGACCAACGATCTGCGCAGCCAGCTTGCCGGGGTCAATTCCGATTTGGCGAATAAGATCATTGAGCTCAATGATTTGACTGACAATCAGATTCCTGCGGCACAACAGGCCGCCGATGATGCGCAGGGCAACGCCACACAGGCTCAGACCGCGGCGCAGTCCGCCACGGATCGTCTCAACGCCGCCATCAAAGATAAAGACGACCTCGAAGCCAAAATCAAGCAGACCGGCATCGATTACGATGACGCGAAGGCCGGCGTCGCCCAGGTGGCGCGTGACAGCTTCCACGCAACCCAGGCCACGCAGGTTATGGATGTGGTCACCAAGTCTTCCACCACACAGGATTTCGTTGATAAGATGCAGTCCCAAGCGGCTGTCAAGCGCAGCGAGGCCAATGCGGCGGATGAGGATGCTAATACCCTGAACTCCTCCATGAACCGCAAACAGCGTCTTGACGCCATCGAGGATCAGATTTCCAAACTCAAGGTTCAGGCCGACAACGATGCGGCCACAGCCCAGCAGGCGGCTCAGACTGCGCAGACCAAGCAAAGCAACCTGCAGGCACTGCTCAGCCAAGGCATGAGCCAGCGCGATTATCTGCAAAGCCAGTCGAGCCAGCTGACCACGGATTCCGCAAGGGCGGCGGCGCAGATGGTCTCGTTGAAGGCGCAGATTGATGCGCAATCCCAATCGGCGCTGAATTCCTATAACAATAACTACAACGCTCATTCCAGTGGTCAGACTTGGAGCAAGCCTTCGGGCGGTTCCTCAAGTTCTTCTGGCAGCAACAGCGGCGGCTCTCGCCCCTCATATACGCCGGTCCCTGCTCCATCACGGCCTTCCAGTGGTGGTGGCTGGAGTGGCGGCAATGCTCCGTATCCGCCGCGTCAGTGCACGCTTTGGGCATGGATTCGACGCAACCAGTTCGGTAAGCCGGTAACCGGCAGTATGGGCAACGGTGGGCAGTGGGCCGCGACTGCCCGCAGCATGGGCTGGGCCGTTGACAATTCACCGCGTGTGGGTGACGCCATGGTCTTCACTCCTGGGTCGATTATCACCGGTTCCATGGGGTATCGTCCTGTCAGCGCGGCTTACGGCCACGTCGCCATCGTGGAACGTGTGAACGGCGACGGATCCGTGTTCATCTCAGAAGGTGGCACCGGCTTCGCGACGTTCCCTGCATACGAGACGGTATATGGTGCGAGCAAATACCAGTTCGTCCACTGATCGACGGTGAACCGATGGATGGTAGCAAATAATTCGCCATTTATTTACCAGCACGACCAAGCGCGCTGCCCTTTCGGGTGGCGCGCTTGTGCTATGGTCGGGGCAGGTTAAATGTCGGAGAAATGAAGGTAAAGGAGGAGGCGTATGGTGAAAGAACAGGGTACACAGCTTATTGCACAGAACCGTAAGGCGCGGCATAACTACACCATCGAAGACCACTACGAGGCGGGTTTGGTGCTTACTGGAACAGAAGTCAAGTCCTTACGCGAAGGCCGCGCTTCGCTGGCTGAATCGTTCGTCTCCATCGACCGCAATGGTGAGATGTGGTTGGAAGGTGCGAACATTCCTGAATATCTCAACGGTACATGGAACAACCATGCCCCCAAGCGCAAGCGCAAGCTGCTGCTGCACGCCTCGCAGATTGCCAAGCTCAGCCGACAGACCGAAGCCAAGGGCTATACGATTGTTCCTCTCAGCCTTTATTTCAAGGACGGACGGGTGAAAGCGGAGATTGCCTTGGCTCGAGGCAAGAAGGAATACGACAAGCGTCAGTCCCTGCGTGAGGCCGAGGATAAGCGTGAGGCTCTGCGCGCGATGCGTTATAAGAACAAGTTGGTGCGCTGAAGCTATCTCGGGCTGTATGCTTGTCATTCGTTGGGGAACAGGGCTATAGCCGTCTAAAGGTGTTTGGCTTGCATGATAACAGGTTAGAAACCCCTCTTCGTGAATCCGAATGTTTGAATGCGTTATTTTCAGCAGTCCCCGCGCATTTATGGTGGTAAAGACCTATTTGGCTGGGATATTTGCGTTGTTTCCAGCACGAAAACTGTGGGGATTACTGGAAACGACCTATATTGTTGGTTTCCTGTGCCGTAGGGATACTGCAGATTTGTATTGTGTCCACTTAGTGAGATGGTATTTTTGCATAAATACATAGGTAAGTATATTATGCAGTTATACAAAGAAGGCGGAACGTCCGAATCCGCCCCGGAGAGGATGCAAGATGTCGTTCAAAGTTTCTAAAGCAGTTAAAAGTCTGTTGGTAGGCGTGTGTGCCGCAGCGATGGTGGCCAGCGTGGCCGCTTGCGGTACCACCGACGAAAGCGACGATAGCACGTCGTCCAAGAGCAGTGCCCCTGTTACCAACTCCGTGAAGAAGGACGACAAGATCGCTGCGATGCTGCCGGATTCCATCACGAAGGACGGAAAGTTCACCGTTGGTGTCTCGGCGGATTATGCACCTGCTGAATTCCTTGACAAGGATGGCAAGACTCCGATTGGCTATGATATGGATATCGCCAAGTCAATGGCTGCCATTTTCGGTTTGAAGTTCGCCCCGACTTCCGCCGAATTCGATTCCATCATGCCGGGCATTGGCTCGAAATACGACGTCGGCGTTTCTGGTTTCACCATGGATCCCAACCGTAAGGATGCCGGAGAATTTGTTTCCTTCCTCAACGTCGGTGCCTCCTTTGTCGTGCAGAAGGGCAACCCCAAGAAGCTTTCCGTTGATAATCTGTGTGGGCACAGCGTGGCCGTGCAGACCGGCACCGTCCATGAGACCACGGTGAAGAACCTCAGCCAGCAGTGCACCGCCGCCGGCAAGAAGGCCATCGACATCCAGTCGATGAAGGAGCAGACCGTCGTGGCGACCAACGTAGCTACCGGCAAGGCCGATGCGTTCTGTGCTGACTCGCCTGTTTCCGGCTATGCTGTCAAGCAGGATGGTGACAAGCTTGAGCTGCTGGGCAAGGCCTTCAATATGACTCCTGAAGCCGTGGTGGTCCAGAAGAACGACATGCAGACCGCAAAGGCCGTGCAGGCCGCGCTGCAAAAGCTCATGGATGATGGCACGTATATGAAGATTCTCAAGTTCTGGGGTGACGAGTCTGGCGCCATCAAACAAGCCAAGATCAACGACTATAGCGACGTTAAGTAATCAAGTAAATCGTTGATGTTGTGAGTGGGAGGCCCGGTCGATGCCTGCAGGTGTTGGCCGGGCTTTCTCGATATCGAGACGAGTGTCGGTATCGCGGGAATTATTGCTATCGTGGTGTTGCAAGCTCTGTCGTTGTTGCAAACACCGTGTAGGGTGGCTGCGCGCTAGCGAAGTGTTCGGGCGAGGGGTATTGATTTGTCCCGATGTTCTTGAATATGAGATAACAGCACAATTATGCGCAGCTTCGTATAATATACAAGTAGGTTTATGGGTGTTTTGTTTTGTCGAAGCACCAGATGGATTGTAAGCGTCAGTAAGAGGAAAGGTGCATCATGGCACACAAAAGTCAATCGGATGGGCTTGATATTCCCAATAGGATTCATGCAAGGCCGGTGCATCGCCCCGGTTCGTTGGTTGCCGGCGTCATCGTAGCGTTTCTTGTGGTGATGCTTGCCTGCGGCATGGTGACCAACAAGCAATTCGATTGGCCTACTGTTTGGAAGTACCTGTTCAATGAGCATGTGCTCGACGGCATCGGTTGGACGCTCATCCTCACAGTGACCTCCATGCTCATCGCCATTGTTCTGGCCGTGCTGCTGGCGGTGATGCGCAAGTCCGTCAATCCGGTGCTTCGTGGCGTCAGCTGGTTCTGGATCTGGTTCTTCCGTGGTACGCCTGTGTATACGCAGCTCGTGTTCTGGGGCCTGTTCACCGTGCTGATTCCCACGTTCTCGTTGGGCATTCCGTTCACCAAGATTAATTTCTGGCAAATGGACACTGCTGGGCTTAACCAACTGATTCAGCCTGGTTTCCTTGCTGCGATGATTGGCCTTGCGTTGAACGAATCAGCCTATTTGGCCGAGATTGTCCGTGCCGGACTCGAAGCTGTGGATCCGGGGGCAAAGCGAGGCTGCCGAGGCTCTGGGCATGCCACGTACGATGATCATGCGCCGTGTGATTCTGCCGCAGGCCATGCGCATCATCGTGCCGCCTACGGGCAACGAGGTCATCAGTATGCTCAAGACCACTTCACTGGTCTCTGCGGTGCCGTTCAGCCTCGAGATTCAGTTTGCCACGAATGCCATCGCCAACCGCATCTACAAGCCGATTCCGCTGCTCATGGTGGCCTGCTTCTGGTATCTGGTGATTACCTCTATCCTTATGGTCGGGCAGGCTTGGCTTGAGCGTTACTTCGGCAAGGGATTCAACGAAGGCTCCAATGGCCCGTCTGCTGACAAGGACGACGGGAAAAACGAAAAGCCAGCTGCGAAAGCGGCTGCTGCCGGTGACGAGATGGCCTTTCTTGGATTGAACGCGTGAGGGGAGCGGAACACATGAATAACGACGATATGACAATGAATGAATCGGCAAACGCACAAGCTGCCGCCAGCGACATGCAAACCGCTCTGGAACGTGGTACGGTGCCTGCCGTCAAGGCGACGCAGGTGCATAAGGCCTTCGGCAGCCTGCACGTGCTCAAGGGCATCGATATGACCGTAATGCCGGGGACGGTGACGGTAATTCTGGGTCCTTCTGGATCCGGCAAATCCACGTTCCTGCGCCTGATTAATCAGCTTGAGACCCTGACCGGCGGCAGCATCGAGGTCGACGGCGAACTCATCGGCTATAAGCATGTCAACCACGACGGCAAGGACGAACTGCAGACCTTGAATGACAAGGAAATCGCCCTGCAACGAGAGAAACTGGGGATGGTGTTCCAGCGCTTCAACCTCTTCCCTCACCGTACCGTGCTCGAAAACGTGATGGAGGCGCCGGTACATGTCGCCAAGGTGCCAAAGAAAAAGGCTCGTGAAGAGGCCATGCACGAGCTTGAGCGTGTCGGCATGGCCGACCGTGCCGATTACTATCCGATGCAGCTTTCTGGCGGGCAGCAGCAGCGCGTCGCCATCGCTCGAGCCCTGGCCATGAAGCCTAAGATCATGCTATTCGACGAGCCGACCTCTGCGCTCGACCCGGAACTCGTGGGTGAGGTGCTTAGTGTAATGCGTTCGTTGGCCGACGCAGGTATGACGATGATTGTGGTGACCCATGAAATCGGTTTTGCTCGAGAAGTGGCCGACCAGATTGTCTTCATGGACGGCGGGGTAGTGGTAGAGAGCGGCGGTCCCGAAATCATTGACGACCCTCAAGAGCCTCGTTTCAAAGACTTCCTCAGCCACGTGCTTTAGGGCATGAGCCCGTCAGCTTTTGCTGGCTGACATCTTCGTTTGACCATTCCATGATTACCCTGATTCAGTTTTAGGCATATCGGCAGATAGTGAAACTTTCGCGGTGGTGGTGTTGCGTTTCAGCGTCATCACGTAGACTGAATTGCTATGTGTGGAATTGTTGGATTTGCAGGAAACAAGACAGCTTGCGGGAAACCACTTGAAGTGTGCATGCAAGGGCTTGAACGTCTCGAATACCGCGGCTATGATTCGGCCGGTGTGGCACTGGCCGCTCCGGGAATGGAGCGTGCCGCGGTACGCAAGAAATCCGGCCGTCTAGCCAATCTTGACGCCGATATCAAGCGCAGTCCCATGCCCGAGGCGACCGTAGGCATCGGTCACACCCGATGGGCCACCAATGGCGAGCCGAGTGATGTCAATGCTCACCCGCACACCAGCCAGGACGGCAAGATCGCCATCATCCATAACGGCATCATCGAAAACGCCGAGAAACTGCGGGTTGATCTGCAGAGCGAAGGCTATACCTTCGTTTCGGCCACCGATACCGAAGTGGCAGCGAAGTTGCTGGGCAAGATTGCCAACACTATCATCGAGAAAACCGGTAAGCCTGACCTATTCGAAGCGTTGCGGCGTATGGCACGCATACTTTCCGGAGCCTTCACCATACTTGCAGTCGACGTCCGCCAGCCCGATATTGTCGTCGGTGCACGTCACGACTCCCCGCTCGTCGTAGGTCTCGGGGACGGCGAGAATTTCCTGGGTTCCGATGTGGCCGCATTTGTGGCTTATACGAAAGAAGCCATGGAACTGGACCAGGACCAGGCGGTCTGCATTTCCGGCGATACGGTGGCGGTCACCGATTTCGACGGCAATCCCGTCACCGACTCCAAACGATTCACCGTCGATTGGGACGCCAGCGCCTCGGAAAAGGGCGGCTGGGACTCGTTCATGGACAAGGAGATCCACGAGGATCCAGCGGCGGTGCGTAACACGTTGCTTGGCCGTTTCAATGAGGCTGGAGAAATCAAGCTCGACGAGCTCCATATCGATCCCGAAGCGTTCAAGCAGATTGACAAGATCATTGTCGTGGCTTGTGGAACGGCCAGTTATGCCGGCATGGTCGCCAAATACGCCATCGAGCATTGGGTGCGCATCCCCGTCGAAGTCGAGTTGGCGCATGAATTCCGCT
Organism: Bifidobacterium sp. ESL0682; assembly: GCF_029392815.1. GTDB lineage: Bacteria > Actinomycetota > Actinomycetes > Actinomycetales > Bifidobacteriaceae > Bifidobacterium. Next base: position 741,161 of record NZ_CP113942.1, read on the forward strand.
ACCGCGACCCGATTCTGACACCGCGGACGTTGGTGGTCGCCATCTCGCAGTCCGGTGAGACCATGGATACGCTGATGGCCTTGCGTCACGCCCGTGAACAAGGTTCCCGTGTGCTCGCCATCTGCAACACGCAAGGCTCCACGATTCCGCGCGAATCCGATGCCGTGCTCTATACGCATGCCGGCCCTGAAATTGCTGTGGCCTCCACCAAGGCATTCGTTGCCCAGATTGTCGCCGCTTATCTGCTCGGCCTCTATTTCGCGCAGGTCAAGAACACGCTCTACCGTGACGAGATTCATCAGATTCTGGACCAGCTCAAGGCCATGCCCGAAAAGATCCAATGGGTGCTCGACCACGAGGCCGGAGACGTCAACGACGCGGCGAAGCAACTGCTCAATGCCAAATCGTTCCTTTTTCTTGGCCGTCATGTCGGCTATCCGGTGGCGATGGAAGGCGCACTGAAACTCAAGGAGATCGCCTACACCTTCACCGAAGGGTTTGCCGCCGGCGAGCTTAAGCACGGACCCATTGCGCTGGTCGAGCCGGGGGAACCCGTTGTGGTCATCGTCCCGTCCTCACGCGGTAGAAACGTCCTGCACAACAAGGTCATCTCCGCCATTGAAGAGGTCAAGGCGCGTGGCGCGTTCACCATCGCCGTGGCCGAAGTAGGTGATCCGGATGCCGAAAAGTACGCGGACATCGTCTTCTGGCGGCCCGAGTGCCCGACGCTCCTGAGCCCGCTGGTCGATGTGGTACCGCTGCAGCTTTTCGCGCTGGATGTCGCCAAGCTCAAGGGCTACGACGTCGACAAGCCACGCAATCTCGCCAAGTCCGTGACGGTTGAGTAACCCATTTTGCAATCAAGGCATCGCTTCGTTCTCGATGAGCCGGAAGTGCCGTTTGAGCTGACGATTCTCTACAAGGATGAAAACATCATCGTCGTGGACAAGCCGCATTTTCTGGCGACCACACCTCGAGGGATGTGGTATCGGCAAACGGCGCTGATTAGGTTGCGAGAACGATTTGAAGAGTCGCAGATCACTCCTGCTCACAGGCTTGATCGTCTTACCGCCGGGGTGGTGCTCTTTGTGCGCAATCCCGCGTTACGTCGTGACTATCAGATGCTGTTTCAAGAGCATCGGGTTATGAAGACTTACGAATGTCTCGCACCGTCGAAGCCAGTTATCAGGCCGAAAACCGGTACTGTCGAACGACTGGACCCTCCGGCGGTGTTCCCGTTGAAGCGACGTTCGCATATTGTCAAGGATCGCGGTCGACTGCAAGCTTATGAGATTCCGGGCGTGGTCAACGCCGAGACCGTCATCGAGCTTGCAGATACCATTGGGAATGATGGTGCAGACGCCTTATCTAGCAGTGGCGGCAATGATGTTTGCAACGATTCTAGGCACCAACATTTGTCTAAGCGCGGAACGGTGAGTCATAGCGGTGTCGGTTTGGTGGGTCCTTACCGCCGGTATGTTCTGCATCCGCGTACTGGCAAAACGCATCAGTTACGGGTCCACATGAATTCATTGGGCTTGCCGATCAAAGGCGATGACCTCTATCCGAACGTCATCGAGCCTAATTATTCGGATTTTTCGCATCCTCTTCAGCTGGTGGCTCGTTCACTGAGCTTCATCGATCCGGTCAGTCAAGAGCCGTGTATGTTCGTCTCGCGGGTGCCGCTCGTCTGAAGTTATCTGCAGACGAGAATTTGGAATGATGGGCATGGACGAAGGAAGATGAACGATAAAGGACCTTCGCTGGACAATGAGTTGTTTCCGGCGGTTTCGGCCATGGCGTAGTCTCGTTGTTGAACACGATAGAACGACGGGGAGTGACGGATATGAAAGCACGTTGGCGCCTGAAGCTGCTTGCGGCGTTGACTTCCATATTCATGCTATTTGCCACCACCGCCTGCGGAGCACAGGACAATCGCACCGTCATCACTGTCTGGTCGTGGGAACCGAGCATGAAAGCCGAGGCTCAGGACTTTGAAAAGGCCAATCCCGATATCCGTGTCGAGATCAAGTCCACCAGCGGCTACGACAACCTCAATTCCGCCATCCAGGATGGCTACAACATGCCCGATGTGGTGCAGCTCGAGTATTATGCGTTGCCGCAGTATGCGGTGAGCGGCCAATTGCGCGACATTACCGACGAGACGCAAGGCTATGGCGATAATTACACGCCCGGCACATGGTCAAGCGTGCATATGAACGGACGTGCGTATGGTGTGCCCATGGATTCCGGTCCGATGGCATTTTTCTATAACGACGATGTCTTTCAGCAGGCTGGCGTCGATGCCTCGCAAATTCATACTTGGAACGATTACTATGAGGCCGCCAAAAAGCTCAAGGCGATAGGCGTCTACATCGCCGCAGATGCCGGAGACGCAAGTTTCTACAACGCGATGATTTGGCTCAACGGCGGGCGGCCTTTCCGCACTTCAGGCGACGGCAAAACCGTGACGGTCAACCTTGCCAATGATGCAGGAACTCGAGGATTTACGGCATTCTGGCAGAAGATGATCGATGAGGATTTGATCAATACCCAGCTGAGCACCTGGTCTGATGGATGGAAAGATGCCTTGGCATCGGGCAGCGTCGCTTCGGTGTTCACAGGAGCATGGATGCCCTCCCTGCTGCTTGCTGATGTGCCGGGAAGTGCTGGACTGTGGCGGGTTGCCCCCATGCCCACGTCGGACGGCTCATCGACGAATTCCGAAAACGGAGGGTCGGCGCTCGCGGTGCTGAACCTGAGCCGCAAGCCCGAGGCGGCGATGCGTTTCATCCGCTACGTCTGCCTCGACCAATCCGGTATTGCCAAACGCGTTGACGGTGGTGCGTTCCCGGCCGACAAGGCCACACTGAACAGCAACCAGTTCCTCAGCAAGACCACAGTGCGTGACTCCCGAAACATCGATGTGCCTTATTTCGGTGGACAGCAGTTCAACCGTGTGCTTTCACACGCCGCTGAAAATGTGTCGGTTGGCTACCAGTATCTGCCGTTCGAGGTATACGCGAGAGGCGATTTTCGTGCTACGGTCGGCCAGTCATACAAGTGGTCGAGCGCTGAACGGGCATGGCTCAAAGCGGAGGAACGGATTCAGGCCGGGCAAACGGATGCGGATGGCAAACCGTTGACTCCGCCGCAGCAGCCGGGTGCCAAGATCGGTCTGGCCGACGGCATGACCGCCTGGCAGAAAGACATCAAGGAATACGGCACCAATCAGGGCTTCACCATGCAATAACGCTGAGCAAGGTCCTTGTGGCCATTTCTGGCTTTTTGCAGTGGTACATTAAACCGATTACTTGCCGTACGAGTTCGTGGACCATTGCTGTATCACGAATTGAGATGGTAAATGAGGGACATGCCCTTGAAGATGAGATCGGGGTCGTAGATGTCAATAGCATCCGTGTCGTCTTTGAACATAGAGCCAAGTCCGCCGGTGGCGACGACTTTGAAATGCTCATCGATTTCACGATGGAATTGCTCGATGGTGCGCTCGATGCCACCGAGGAAATTGTAGTAAAGGCCTGCCTGCATGGCTGTTTTCGTACCTTTGGCGAGGATGGAATCAGGCTGAGTGATTTCCACTTCGGGCAGCTGCGCGGTGCCGGAGACCAGAGAACTGATGGAGGTCTGCAACCCGGGGCTGATGAGGCCTGCGGTGATGGCCTTGTTGCCGTCGACGTAATTGAACGTGGTCGCCGTGCCGAAATCGGCCACCAACACCGGACCGCCATAGACGCCGTAGGCGCCCACACAGTCTGCCAGGCAGTCCGCGCCCAATGATTTCGGGTCGTCCATGCGAATGGACAAACCGGACTTGATGCCCGGTCCCACGATCATCGGGTCGATATCAAGGAACTTGACGATGCTGGAACGAAAGGAATGCATGATCTGAGGGACCACGGAGGCGACGATGACGTCTTCCACGTCCGCGGGGCTGTATCCGCCCGATTCGAGGAACTGGAGCAGCAGCAGGCCGTATTCGTCGCTGGTGCGGAAGGTCTTGGTCGTGATTCGCCAGGTATCAGTGATGTTAGCGTCAGGAAAACCATCCACTACGCCGATTTCGATGTTCGTGTTGCCGATATCGATGGCCAGGAGCATTTTGCCCGCCTTTCCTTGAACTTCCTCGAGACGCAGGGCGACGTCATTATCTAACAATCGAGGTAATGAGCATGTGCGTGCTTTTATGATAGCGCGATTGGTGAAAGTGGGGCCTCAACGTAAACTGGAAGTATGAAATCTCGCATCTGGTTAAGGGCTGCTATTCTGTTCACGCAAATCGCTCTGCTTTGTCTTATCGCTTGGGGAGCATTTTTGGTGTACGTAGCCATTCCCGGAGTGCTGGTCAATTGGCCGTTGTTGGCGGGAATGAAGCCGTTGGCGGATGTGTCGGTGGTGGTCGGCGCTGTGTTGCTCGGCATTGTCGTCGTGTCCGTATTGAACCTCTTGTATGATGCGTTGGCGGCTGAGGACGATGCTCGCCAGCTGTGGCAGTTGAGGTTCCTGCGTTCGGTCATCGGATTTGCTGAAATCTATATGCTGGTGACGTTCTTTCTGTTCTGGACATTTGCGCGATTGATGTCTTTTGGAATCTATGTTGTCGTGTTCCTCGTTGCGGTCGCGGAAATCGCCGCTATCTGGATGCTTACGGAATTCATCCATATCATCAGCAACCGTGTGGGCAATGACGGTATCTGGAAGCTGGATATGAAAGGGTAGGGGAGACGGATGCTGATGGCATAAATCTATCGGTATTCATATAATTATGGATTGCAGACGACCCATATGGGCGGCTAGCGGATTCAATAATTACATCGATCAAAGAGGAATGTATGCCTACCAATTCAGGTGCGTACGGCGAAAACGACGCAACCGACAAGAAAACAACAGGCACAGCCGGCAACGAGACAGCGGCCGATAATACAAGGTCTACGGGCGCGAATGGTGATGCTGCCAACGCAAATGGGGCCGATACCGCCGCAAACCTTGGTACTGAGGCGAATAATACGGCCAGTACCGATGAAACACTCAATGCGCATGTCAAAGGCGGATCGAGCGGTAATGGCGGCAAGCCAGGCAACAAGAAGAAAGGCTGGATCTGGGCCGTCGTAGCTGTAGTCGTTGTGGTGGCGCTTATCGTTGCTTTCGTAGTGGTTCGCAGCAATCAAAAGGCCAGTAATACGGCCGCTGAAGGTCATAAGGCCGATTCGGTGACCGTCGGGCTCAAGCTTGCGCCTACGAATCTTGATATTCGCAACCAGTCCGGTTCTTCGCTCGACCAGTTGCTCGTCGGCAATGTCTATGAAGGGCTGGTCGCCCGTGATTCCGAGAACAAGGTCGTGCCGGGGCTGGCCAAAAGCTGGGAGAAGAGTGCCAACGGTACAAGCTATACATTCCATCTGAACAAAGGCATGACCTTCTCCAACGGCGACAAACTTGATGCCGACGATGTGGCATGGTCCATCAACGAATTGATGACCAAGCATTATCACGATTCCGAATCGCTGATGAACTTCAAATCAGTGACGGCCACCGATGCCGATACCGTCAAACTCGATCTGACCGCGCCTTACGACAACTTGCTGTGGGTGCTGGCCTGCCGGCCGGGACTGGTGTTCGACAAGGATGCCAACTACGACATGAAGACGCAGGCGGTCGGCTCTGGGCCATATACCGTCGCCAAGTTCGTGCCGGACGATTCCATTACCCTGAAGGCCAATCCGCGCTATTGGGGCGCGCATAAGGCCAAAACCGCTACCATCGTGCTGCGCTATTTCGCCGATGACAACGCGGCCGTCAATGCCTTGAAATCCGGGGACGTTCAGGTGCTTGCACCGGTGACCGAGAACCTTGCGGCACCTTTTGTGAAAGACAGCGCCCATTATCGCGTTGCTGCGGGTGACGACACCGACAAGTATGTGCTCGCCATGAACTCCAAGGGGGCCAAGACCTCGGATGTGCGTGTGCGTCAGGCCATCCGCTACGCCATCGACCATAAGCAGCTCATCGCCTCGCGCGGCGGGGCCGACAAGCCGCTGGGTGGGCCGATTCCTTCGCTCGACCCCGGCTATGAGGACCTGACTGGCCTTTACCCGCACAATGTAGCCAAGGCCAAGGCGCTGATGAAGGAAGCCGGCTATACGCCCGATCATCCACTCGAGCTGCGGTTGACCTATGCCAACACCTACGGCACCGAGCTCGGCGATCAGCTGCGCAGTCAGCTGAAACCCATCGGCATCGACCTTAAGGTCGATGTGGTCGAGTTCTCGACGTGGCTGCAGGATGTGCTGAAAAACAAGGACTACGACCTGTCGTTGGTCGACCACAACGAAAGCCATGACTTCTCGCAGTGGGTGAACGACGAGTACTACTACAACTACAGCAACCAGAAGGTCAAGGACTACTACAACCAGGCAATGGCCGCCTCCAGCGACTCCCAGCGTGACGCATTGTTGGCCAAAGCCGCCCGCGTGGTGAGTGAGGACGCGCCGGCTGACTGGCTCTTCAACTATCGCATCACCACGGCGATGAAGACGGGCGTGTCTGGCTTCCCGCTCAATCTGAACCAGACGTTGCTGCCGCTATACAACGTGACGTACAGGACGTCAGTCAAGTAGCGGATACTACAAGGACATGCAGTTCCATAGTCGATAATGAAGATACATGAAAAATCAAGGAATCCGAGGCAAAAGGCTGGTTTTGCTCGCATCTTCGGCTATGGATTGAATAGGTAAGGTGACATATGCGATTCGTCATTCGACGTTTCCTGCTGTTTGTGGCGGCGCTGCTTGCCATTTCGGTGGTGATTTTCGCGGCGTTGCGCATCCTGCCGGGTGATGTGGCCAGTGTGATGGCCGGACTCAATGCGCCTCCGGAACGTGTGGCGCAGTTGCGCTCGCAGATGGGACTTGACCGGCCGCTGACGGTGCAATATTTCAGCTGGATGGGCGGTTTGTTACATGGTGACTTCGGTACGTCGCTGCTGACCGGCCGCTCCATTAGCTCCACAGTTGCCATGCGTGCTTCCGTTACGTTTCCACTCATTGTGCTGGGCCTTGTGGTCGCGCTTGCCATCGGCCTGACGCTTGGGGTTGTGTCCACGTTGTCTACTCATGCGGCAGTGCGTTCTGTGTTCCATTTTGTCGCCATCGTTGGCGGTGCCATTCCCGCGCTGTGGGGAGGGCTGCTGCTGATTCTGCTCTTCGGTCGCGGTACCGGACTGTTGGGCATCCTGCCCTCGCAAGGGTTCCCCGAGGCGGGTTGGGACAATTTCGGTTCGGCGCTGACCTCGCTGGTGTTGCCGGCATTGACGGTCGGCATCATCGACGGTGCCAGCCTCATGCGCTATACGCGTTCGGCGCTGGGCGAGGTGATGAACAGCGGCTACATGGATCAGGCGATGGCCTGCGGCTATACGCGCCGTCAGGCTGCGCTCAAGGTCGGACTGAGGCTGGCGACGCCTCAGCTGGTGAGTGTGGTCGGGCTGATGTTTGCCGGCATGATTACTGGCGTCATGGTCATTGAAAATCTCTTCGCACTTCCGGGCATTGGCGCAGGTCTGGTCACCGATCTCGGCAACCGCGATCTGATTGCGGTGCAAAGCGAGCTCTTCATGCTGGCCGCGTTCTTCCTGTTCGTCGGTTTCCTCGTCGATCTGCTGCATCGCTTCCTCGACCCGCGTTTGAAGCACGCCGTGCAGGGAGGTGCGCAATGACGAGAAACAATGAACACAGTGCGTCTGAAACGGTGCGAACCAACAATGCACCAGCAAATATGGGAACGAAAGCTTCGAGCAAATTCACTGTCGTATTGCGTTCTATTTGGCGACGCGGTGAAGGCAAGTTCGCATTGATTGTGCTGGCGTTGTGGCTTGCGGTTTCGCTGCTTTCACTGGTTTGGACTCCGAAATCACTATGGGCGACCGACGGCTATCACGTCTGGGCGAAACCGTCTGCTGCTCACTGGCTAGGCACTGATGGAACCGGAGCAGACGTGTTCAGCTGGCTGATGGCCGGCGCGCGCACCAACCTTTTCATCGCCGTTCTGGCTGTGGTCTTCGCCGGAGCGCTGGGCATATTGCTGATGAGCGCGATGGTCTCGCGCAGTTCGGCTCTGTCGAATGTTTCGGTGGTTGCTGTGGATGCTCTGATTTCGATCCCGACCGTGCTGATTGCTCTGATTCTGGCCGTTCCGATGGGTGCCTCGGTTGTGGTCATCATCATCGCCTGTGGCATCGGCTATGGTCTCAACCTGGCGCGTATAGCACGCCCCCAGGCGTTGCTCGCAGCCAATTCCGACTATGTCGCTTCTGCTCTTTCCTACGGTGCTTCGGGCTTTTCGGTGATATGGCACCATATCCTGCCCAACGCGATGCCGACCATCATGGTTCAGCTTTCGCTATCCGCCGGCACTGCGGTGCTTGCCGAATCCGGTTTGACCTATCTCGGTGTCGGCGTCCCGAGCGGCGTGCCGAGCTGGGGTCATTCGCTGGCCACGTCGGTCAAGTTCATCAACGTCTATCCGCTGACCGTGCTCTGGCCAGGCCTCATCGTCACGATTGTGGTCGTGGCACTGAACGTCTTCGGCGACGTGCTGCGCGATGTCATCGATCCGGTCACGAATCCGGAATTGCGGGAGGTGTGATGATGGGTGTTGATGTCAATAAGCTTGGTATTTCCATTGGCGGCAAGTCGATTGTCCGCGATGTCAATGTGCATATCGGCGACGGCGAGCGGGTCGGTCTCATTGGTTCCTCCGGATCCGGAAAGTCCATGATTTCCAAGGCCATGCTCGGTTTGCTGCCGATAAATGCGCAGACGGAAGGTTCCGTCATTCTTGGTGATACTCAGGTCGTCGGAGCGGACGAAACCGTTCTCGCAGGCCTGCGTGGGCGCTATGTCGGTGCGGTATTCCAGAATCCTGCCTCATCACTGAATCCCGTCTTGACCGTTGGTAAACAGATTGAATTGCCGCTGAAACTCCACTATGACTTGGATAAGGCCGATCGCCAAGCACGCGTCTCCGCGATGCTGGAAAAGGTCGGACTTGACGCTACTGTGGCGAAAAAATACCCAAGCGAGCTCTCCGGCGGCCAACAGCAGCGCGTCGGTATCGCCACCGCTTTGATCACTTCACCGCGTCTGATTATCGCCGATGAACCTACAACGGCGCTCGATTCCATCACGCAGCGCCAGATTGTTGATTTGCTGGTCTCGTTGGTCGACAAGGCCGGTGCTTCGATGCTGTTCATCACTCATGACTTTTCGGTGCTCGCCCGTGCCACGACGCGTTGCTATGTGCTTGACGGTGGGCGAATTGTGGAGTCGGGAAACACTGCTGATTTGCTGGAGCATCCGCAAGGTGAACAGACGAAGAAGCTGGTCGCAGCCGCTAGAGAATTGACATTGCAGAGGAAGCAGAATCGCGATGACTGAACCACAGGTATTGCTGACGGGCAATGGCATTACCCGTATTTTCGGCAAAGGCAATGAACGTCAAACGGCTCTCGACGATGTCAGTGTCGAAGTGCGTGCGGGAGAGTGCCTTGCGCTGATTGGCGGTTCCGGTTCGGGCAAGTCTACGCTGACCCGCATTCTGCTGGGGCTTGACCGGCCTACTTCAGGAACGGTGACATTTGAAGATGAATCCGTTGATGGCAGCAAATCGGTCGGATACCAAGCTCTGCGTCGTGAATCAAGCCTTGTGTTCCAGAGCCCGTTCACCTCACTTGACCCTCGTTGGACGGTGGCCAAGTCGGTGGCGGAACCATTGAAAATCCAACATAAGTATGCGAAAATCGACGGTTCGGATATCGACCGGAAAGTGCATGAGTCGTTGTCTCTGGTCGGTCTCGATCCCAATGAATTTCTGAGCCGTTATCCGGTCGACCTTTCTGGAGGACAGGCGCAACGTGTTGCCATAGCCCGTGCTTTGGTCACCGATCCCAAGCTCATCGTCGCCGACGAGCCGATGAGTGCCATCGATGTGGCAGCGCGTCTGCAGATTCTTAAGGCATTCGCCGCCATTCGCAAATCGCGCCCGGACACGGCCATCATCATGATTTCGCATGATCTGGGTGTGGTCCAGCACATCGCCGACCGTATCGTCGTGCTTCACCATGGCAAGATGGTGGAAAGCGGTACAACAGATGACGTATTGAACCGGCCGAAAGCCGCCTATACCCGTGAGCTGGTTGCGGCTGCGTCTTTGTAGTGGGACCGGATGTTTCCTGATAATATTGTCGAATTGCGGCGGTCTGTCTCATACGTTTTGGTATGTATGAGACAGACTTCCCATGAGTGGCGGTATGCGCTATTCCACGACATTGAAACGCTCGCCGTTGCAGAAGGCGAGGATTGAACGCGCGAGTTGGCGCGAGAGGTCACGATAGGCGTCATCGGCACGCCACGCGACGTGCGGGGTAAGAATCGTGTTCGGAACTGAGCGCAGGGGGTCGTCGGCCGGTAGCGGTTCCTTGTCGAAAACGTCGATGGCGGCCTTGATGTCGCCGCGTTTAAGCCTGTTGACCAATGCGCCTGGTTCGATGAGCTCGGCGCGTGCCGTGTTGATGAAGTAGCTGCCCGGCTTGAGCTGGTCCAGATCAGCGGCGGTGATGACCCCTTGCGTTTCGTCGTTAAGCGGCATATGAAGACTCACGATATCTGAATGTGCCATGACTTCGCCGATGGTATCGACACGCGTTGCGCCCAACGAGCGTGCAGTGGCGGCATTGACGTGCGAATTCCATACCAGCGTGTGCATGCCGAACCCGTCGGCGATGCGGGCGACGGTCTGGCCGATGCCGCCGAAGCCGATGAGTCCGAGGGTCTTGTCTTTGAGCGAGGTGCCTTCAAGTCCGGTCCAGTTGCTTTCGCGGATGCTGCGGTCCATGGCGCCGACCGAGCGTGCGAGTTCGAAAATAAGCGCAAACGTATACTCTGCAACGGTCTCGTCGCCATAATGGACGGTGTTGCACACGCGGATACCCATTTCCTTCGTGCGTTTGAGGTCGATGAAATTGGCGACGCCGGTGCCGCCGAAGACAAAGCAGCGTACGTGGGTGCCGAGTTCCTCAAGCAACTTGCCGGTGACATGGAAGCCGATGACCACGACGATATCGGCGTCTTTGCAACGTTCGACGATGGTCTCAGGGTCGATGTTGAAATCCTTGTATATCCTCACACGAGCGACATTGTGCAGTATGCGCATGCTCGTGGCGATTGGCTGGTACATGGCCTCGAACATCGAGGGGATGACCACCAGCGGCAGTTCGGTGTGTTCGGATTGCGTTTCGATATACTCCATACCCCCAAGGATAATTCCGCCTCTGGCCCATGGAAGGTGAACCATTCATTTTGGTCGAATAGTCATGGATTGGTATGTTCGCGAGTCCCGGTGGGCGTCTGTCTGCGTGTCTCAGCCTCGAGCAAATCAACGTTTCGTCCGTGATGTTGACTGTTTGTGTAATGTCAAATGTCGACTTGAGCGACGGGTTGCGTGTCCAACTTCTATGCCAGATGAGAGCCGCTTTGATGGGGTTCCTAGGGTTGACAGATGTATTGCTTTTCTTGTATGCTATAACGTATAGCAGTTATGTATTGGCGGATAGGCGTTGAAGGAGATTGGCATGTCGATGGTACAGATGAACGTCCGTATCGATTCCGATGTGAAGGACGACGTCGACGAGATACTCAAGCGCAAGGGGAAGACCCCAAGTTCCGTGGTGCGTGAGCTGTGGGACTTCATCAAGGATCATGGGGATACTCCGGATTTGCAGACTAAGGCTGAAAAAGCGAATAAGGAAGCCGAAAAGCAGCGCAGACTCAAAGCGATAGAGGATGGTGCGACTTTATGGTCTCGAACGTTGAAAGAGGCGGGTTTGCCTGATGACGGTCAACATCCTTGGGCGGATATGACGTATAAGGGAATGCGCGATGCGGCTTATGAAGATTCAGTCAATGAATACGCACATGAATAAGAGAGGTAGGGGTAATGATTGAAGAAAAACGAGTGGTTTTCGATACGAATGTGCTGCTGGACTATCTTCTCACCTGGCGTTCTGGTAACGCGAATGCTATACAACTTCTGCGTGCCTGTTCGAATTCGGAAATGATTAAGTTGCTTTGTGTCTCTCTATCTTTAAAAGATGTTGACTATATCTCGAGGTCATCGTTTAAAAAACAATTTGCAGGCAATGAATCTGTAGTTGTACAGGCTACCGTTTCCAATATGGCTCCTAAGTTCGGTTGGCATTGCGTTGATGATTTATTGAAAATAATTGCATTGGTGGTTGCAGTCGATCAATCAACTTGTAAGCATGCTCTCAAGTTATGGGATGTTCATCCTGATTATGAAGATGATCTCATTATTGCCGCGTCGCGTCAGGCCAACGCCGACATGGTGGTGACGGGGGATCAGGATTTAATCAAGCATTTCCCGGATTTGTGCGTCAGTGTTGAGGACGCATTGAAGCAGATTGACGGAACGGACCAAGGCTAGACATAAAGTCGAACGATGATTCGAAAGTTGGTAATTGACGCTTCAGATTGCATGTATCTGAGCTGATTGCAAGCCATGATCATTCGAGTGATTATTGATTCGATTTTGTAGCGAGAATATGGGAAAGCGACTTTATAGATGATAGACCAGGATGAGGATTGGCCAATTGGTGAAGAGCCCTCTGTCGGCGTGGACTTTCATGGTGGCGCGCTTGCGTCGCTGAAGCAGTACTTTGGCTACGATTCGTTCCGCGAGGGACAAGATGGTCTTGTCAGCGCCATTCTCGAAGGCCACGATGTTCTAGGCGTGATGCCGACGGGCGCCGGGAAATCCATCTGCTATCAGGTTCCGGCCACCATGTTGCCGGGGTTGACCATCGTCATCTCGCCGTTGATCTCGCTGATGCGCGATCAGGTTGATGCCCTGAACGATGCAGGCATCAAAGCCGCGTTCATCAACACCACGCAGGAAAGCGACGAGCAATCCATGGTGTTCGCCCAGGCTCGGCGCGGTGATATCAACATGCTGTATGTCGCTCCCGAACGCTTGGAAACCGAACGGTTCCGCAATTTCGCCGCGCAGGTCAAGATTTCGCTGATTACCGTTGACGAGGCGCACTGTGTTTCGCAATGGGGGCAGGATTTCCGTTCGTCTTATCTGGGAATAGGCGAATTCATCGACAGTTTGCCAGTGCGCCCGACCGTCGCCGCGTTCACCGCGACCGCAACCGAAAAAGTGCGTCGTGATATCGTTCGGCTACTTGGTTTGAAAGCTCCCAAGATCACTGTAACCGGTTTTGACCGTCCTAATCTCTATTTTGACATCATTAACATGCCAACCAAGCGCAAGAACGTGTGGATTACGGAGTATGCGGCCAAGCATTCCGACGAATCCGGCATCGTCTATTGCGCCACGCGCAAGGAAACCGAGGCGCTCGCCGACGAGCTGAACCGTCATGGCATCGGTGCTGCTGCCTATCACGGTGGCATGTCCCCAGAGGCGCGCGACAAGGCGCAACGCGATTTCGTCACCGACCAGATACCGGTGGTGGTGGCCACCAACGCGTTCGGCATGGGCATCGACAAGTCGAACGTTCGTTACGTTATCCATCACAACATGCCTGAAAGCATCGAAGCCTATTACCAAGAGGCCGGTCGCGCCGGGCGAGATGGGGAGCCCGGGCGTTGCACGCTGTTGTGGAACGAATCGGATATCGTCACTCGCCGCCGACTTCTGGACATGGACTCCGACAACGAGCGCATGAGTCCCGAGGAACAGGAAATCGTTCGCCAGAGCCATCGACGGTTATTGAACGCGATGATCGGCTACTGCCGTACCACCGAATGCCTGCATCGCTATATCATGCGGTATTTCGCCGATCCCAGCAGCATGGATACCACATCAGGTGTTGAGGGCGAAAACGAAAAAGCGCCGGTTCGAGTGTCAGTCGGTCTGATTCGGGTGCGACCGTCAGTAAGAGCAGTGCCTCAGAAGTTGGTCGAGAACAGGGCACGTCGGCCGAAGATGCATCATTCAAATGCGGCAACTGCGCCAATTGCGAGAGTACGTTCGAGACCATCGACGTTTCCGATGTGGCCCGTGCCATCAGTCGTTGCGTGCACGACATCAACCAGAGCTTCGGCATGGGCAAGATCGTTTCGGTGCTGAGAGGCTCGAAGGCCCAGGATCTCATCAACCGTCACCTTGACCGCGTGCCGAGTTATGGCGCGTTGCATGATGTGCCGGATGCGAGGATTCGCGATGTCATCAACCAGATGGCGACCGACGGATATCTCTTCGTCTCAGAAAGCAGACTGCCGATTGTTCGTTTCGGAGCGCGTGCGGGCGAGACGGTAAAGCCTGATTTTCATTACGAGATTAAACGTATCCAGCGCAAGAAGCTTGCTTCCACCCCATCCGGTTCCGCATTCGGCTCCTATGATGACGATGCTTCGAATACGTCTGGCGGTTCGCGTGCAAGTAATGGAACCTACGGCGATTACGAACCCACCGATGAGGATGAAGCACTCTTCCAGAAGTTCCGAGAGCTTCGTCGCACCATCGCCCAGGAAATTGGCAAGCCTCCCTATATCGTCTTCTCCGACAAAACGTTACGCGACATGGCCCGTATCAAACCGGTCACTGACGCCCAGTTCCTCGCTGTCAACGGCGTGGGGAGAACAAGCTGCATCTCTACGGTCCTCGCTTCATGGATGTGGTGCGCTCCAACTAAGGACCATAAGGTTAGTTGCTGGTCGCAGCGGTTTGTCTCTGATTAGTACGGAAGTGGGCTGCCCAAGGCTCGCGATATGGTGGACGCCGGATTTAATGTATAGCAGTGTCTGCTGGATTGGGAATGCGCGGCGCTTGTAGGAAAGCGTCATGGCGAAATCCTGTGCAGCGGCAGCGGAGTAGGAGTTCGGTTGAGCAGCGAGCCACGATTGCAGGAAGAGCCACGTGAAGGCGTCCCTGAGGTGACTGACACGCTTGAGGGGTTCCGCGAGGCCTGCAGCAGGTTGGCGGCGGGCAACGGTTCGCTTGCCGCCGATGCCGAACGCGCTTCCGGCTATCGTTATGGGCATGAGGATTGGCTCGTGCAGTTCAAACGCACGGGTTCGGGCATCGTCCTTTTCGACCCGATAGCGTTGAATAAAGCCGGTGCGGACTGGAACGAATTCAACCGTGCCGTCGGTGACGCCACATGGATTATCCATGATTCCTTGCAGGATCTGCCGGGCTTCACTGATCTGGGTATGAAGGTCCGCAATCTTTTCGACACTGAAATCGCCGCAAGGCTGCTGGGCCTCAAGCGTTTCGGTCTGGCCGCCGTCACCGAACATTATCTTGGCATTACCTTGGCCAAGGAGCATTCCGCAGCGGACTGGTCGTACCGTCCTTTGCCGCGCGATTGGCGTAATTATGCGGCACTCGATGTCGAACTGCTGATTGAACTCGAAACGAAAATGCGTGCCGACCTCAAGAAGGCTGGGAAAATACAATGGGCTGAAGAGGAATTCAGCCATGCTCTTCAGCAGGGGACAGGTCCGCAGACGCCTCATCCGGTTCCCTGGATGCGCATTTCTCATTTCACCGCGCTTGGTCATGACAGACGTGGGCAGGCCGTAGCCAAGGCTCTCTGGGAGAAACGTGACGAACTTGCCCGGGAAAACGACATAGCTCCAACGTTGCTCTTGAGCGATGCCGCCATCATCGAAGCCTCGCAGAAGAAGCCGCATAACGCACGTCAGTTCCGTGCCATCCGCAGTCTGAATGAGCGGGTGCGCATTCACATGGGCAATGAACAGGACAAGATGTTCGAGCGTTATGCTCCGATTCAGCGTTCGGTAAAGCCAAACGTATGGAAGGAAACCATTCAGGAGGCACTGAAGCTCAAGCCGAAGGACTGGCCCGAGCCGCCTGCACCGCCACAGGAAACGCAGGCCAATGCGCCGCGTTCGATGAAATATTGGTCAGTCCACCAGCCGGAACGGTTCGCCCGTCTCAAGAAAGTGCGCGCCGTTATCGCCCAGATTGCGCAAGATACTAGGACTCCGCCCGATGTGGTCATCAAGCCGCAGATCATACGCAACCTCTGCTGGCAAGACAATGCGGCTGAGCTCGATATCCCCGAATTTCTGCGGGAGCAGGGGGCTCGCCAATGGCAGATTGCACTTGTTGCCGAGTCCGTAAGTCGCGTTATTATATGAGGGTTGCCTATAGGCAGATGTAGTTGGAATTATCGTCAGGAGCACTAGCGTGAAAATCAGCGTGAGGAATCTCGAGCCCACCAAGGTGAAGCTCACCGTCACCGTCGACCCGGAAGAGTTCGACCCATATCTCGATCAGGCCCGCGAGGAGATCGCCAAGCAGATCAGCGTCCCGGGCTTCCGTAAGGGTCACGTGCCCGGCAAGATCATCGACCAGCGTGTCGGTTTCGGTGCCGTCGCTGGCGAGGCCGTCAACAGCGCCGTCCCGGAGCTCTATTCCAAGGCTCTCGAGGAGAAGAAGATTCGTCCGATGGCCCAGCCTGAGCTGGATGTCAAGGAACTGCCGACCAGCGAGAAGGACGACACCAAGGTCAAGTTCATCGCCACTGTCGAGCGTCGTCCCGAAATCGAGCTGCCGAAGCTCGATGGCATGACCCTTGAGGTTCCTAAGGCAGAGGTCACCGATGAAGATGTCGACAAGCGTCTTGACAATCTTCGTCAGCGTTTCGGCACCCTCGTGGGCGTCGATCGTCCTGCCAAGAAGGGCGATTTCGCCAACATCGATCTCGATGCACAGATTGACGGCGAGTCCGTCGATTCGCAGGAAGGCGTGAGCTACGAGCTCGGCAGCGGCAAGCTGCTCGACGGCATCGACGAAGCGCTCGACGGCCTGTCTGCCGGCGAAGAGACCACTTTCGAAGGCACGCTGGAAAGCGGCGACCACGAAGGCGAAAAGGCCCAGATCAAGGTCAAGGTCAATTCTGTCAAGGCCGAAGAGCTGCCGGAGCTCGACGACGATTTCGCCCAGGAAGCTTCTGAGTTCGATACGTTGGATGAGCTCAAGGCCGACATCCGCAAGCAGTGTGAGCGTGACGGCGAAGGCCGCCAGGCCAATGAGGCACGTGATGCGTTCCTCGATGCCCTGAAGAAGGACGTGGAGATTCCGCTGCCCGCAGGCGTCCGCAAGGAAATGATCGAAGAGCGCCTGAAGCAGGTCACCGCCGATCCTGAAAAGGCCACCGACGAACAGAAGAAGGAAGCCGAAGAGACCACCGACAAGGAACTTCAGGACCAGATCGTGCTCGACACCCTGGCTGAGCAGCTCGACGTCAAGGTTTCCCAGATGGATGTCACCAACTTCCTCGCCTCCATCGCCCAGCAGTACGGCATGGATCCGAGTGCCTTCATCAACGCCATCGTCCAGAACGGCCAGCTTGGCTCTGCCGTCCAGGAAGTCGGCCGTTCCAAGGGTCTGCTTGCCGGCATGCGCGCCGTCAAGTTCACCTGCGAAGGCAAGGATCTCGATCTGACCCCGTTCCTCGGTGAGGACGAGGCTGTCGAAGATGCCGAAGAGAACGAAAGCGTCGAGGCCGCTTCTGCAGCCGCTGCCGTCGCCGACGAACTCTCGGAGCAAGACGAAGCTGAGTGATTTCGGAATAATTTCTGATTGAAGACTCTATGAGGGAGTCGGGGGTTGCCTCGGCTCCCTTTTTGTATGCTCGATGTTCGCGGCTCGTTATCGGTGTTCGAATTCGAAATCATTTGGTGCCGTAGAGGTTTCGCAGCTATGAATATTTTTTGTTTTGCGATTGCCTTCTGCTTTACCAATGTCAATGATTGACGGACGGGAATGGTCATGATGTAGCGTGATTCTTCGTGGTCATGATTATATTGGTCTGAAGATAAAAAGCCGGAGGTAGCTGGAACCTCTACGCATATCAATTATTGTGGAAAGTCAGAAGCGCTGGTGAAACAAGAGAACGATAGCGGATTGAAACGGTTGGGCATGATCGCCGCCGTCATATTCCTGCTCGGCGGAGTCGTCGGCGTGAGCTCGGGGCTGCTTGGCCTCATGCTGAGTGGCGTTGAACGGCTCATGCTTGGTTACGTCGAAAATCCTTTGGATCCCAGTCCTTATCAGGTGGCGGCTTGGCGACGTATCGCATCGATCGTCGGCGGATCCATATTCGCAGCCGTCGTCTGGTGGTTGCTGCGTAGCAAAACCACCAAAGTGCCCTCGGTTAAGAAAGCTGTTGCAGGGGAGCGGATGCCGGTCTGGCAGACCACCGTTCATGTGTTGCTTCAGATTTTCATCGTCGGTTCCGGTTCGTCCATCGGCCGTGAGGTGGCTCCGCGTGAGTTCGGCGCGATGCTGGGCCAACGCTTCTCGCAGCTGTTCCATCTGAACCGCGAAAAAGACCGCAGAACTGTTGTGGCCGTAGCTGCCGCCGCTGGCCTTGCCGGTGTCTATAACGCTCCGCTTGCCGGCACGTTTTTCGCCATCGAGATCTTGCTTGCAGACATCAGCATGGAAACCGTTACTTTGGCGTTAGGCACTTCGGTAGTTTCCGCCTATATCGCTTCGATGATTCGTGGGCGTGGCACGTTCTACGGTATGGCCGCCATGGGCAAATCAGCAATTCCGACGCTGAGTCTTACTTTGTTCGCCCTCATCGCCGGCATCATCTGTGGCATCGCAGGTGCGTGGTTCCGTAAAGGCTCTCAATGGGCCGAAGACAACAAGTCCCAAGGTGCAGGAATCCTTTGGATGATGCCGCTGGCGGCGCTGGCAACCGGCATCGTGGCGATATGGCTGCCACAGGTCATGGGCAACGGCCGTTCCGTGGCGCAATATGCTTTTGCCGCCACTGCTCGTGAGGCCAATGCCGTCATCCCGATTCTGCTGGCATTGCTGGTGGCCAAGGCCGTATTGACACTAGCGACCATTCGTTCCGGCGCTTCCGGTGGGGTGCTCCAACCCGGCATTTCGATAGGTGCGACGATTGGCGCCTTACTTGGTTTTTGCGTGGGTTATGGTCAGTCCTGCCGACACCGTGGCTGCATGCGCACTCGTCGGTGCTTCGGCGTTGCTTGCAGCCTCTCAGCAGGCACCGCTCATGGCGATGTGTCTGGTGATGGAACTGACTGGAGCTCCGATGGCATTCTTCGTGCCGGTTGGCGTCGGGGTGGCCGTGTCGGCACTGGTTTCGCACGGTTTCAACGATTTTCTTTCTCGTTCTCAGCGCAAAAAACAGCGGGCTGTCGTATAAGTGCGGGTAATATCGTTAACGGTAATAAATACGTGAATATCAAGGAGATACGGTGGCAGGATTGCTGACATCTATGCCGTCGATGGACGAGGGGGATTCGGCCCCCGCCATCACGGATCCGATTTTCAATAGGCTTCTCAAAGAACGCATCATCTGGCTTGGCGATGAGGTCAAGGACTCCAATGCCAACGTCATTTGCGCGCAGATGCTGATGCTCGCGGCCGAAGATCCGAAGAAGGATATCTGGCTCTACATCAATTCGCCCGGTGGCTCGGTTACCGCAGGCATGGCCATCTACGACACCATGCAGCTCATCGAACCTGACGTGGCCACCGTGGCTGTCGGTATGGCGGCTTCCATGGCCCAGTTCCTGCTTTCCAGTGGTACCAAGGGCAAGCGCTTCGCCACCAGCCACACCCGCATTCTGATGCACCAGCCTTCGGGCGGCATCGGCGGAACGGCCACTGATGTGCGTATTAACGCCGAGCTGATCATGGATATGAAGAAGACCATGTCGCAGCTCACCGCCGACCAGACCGGCCACACTCTTGAAGAGATCTATCGCGACAACGAGTACGATCACTGGTTCACCGCCCAGCAGGCGCTGGACTATGGGTTCTTCGACAAGATCGTGACCACGCCGGGCAGCATGCGTACGGAAAAGGCAGGGGAGTGAGCAACATGGCAAGTGAAGAAGCGAAGTTTGTAGCTCGTGCCGAGCGTCTCGCCGGCCCCCGTGGTGTGGCCGGGTTCGCGCCGCAGAGCCGTTACGTGATGCCGCAGTTCAGCGAAAAGACGCCGTACGGCATGAAGACGCAGGATGCGTATTCGAGGCTGTTCGAAGATCGTATTATCTTCATGGGCGTGCAGGTGGACGACACCTCCGCCGACGACATCATGGCCCAGCTGCTCGTCTTGGAAAGCCAGGACCCGAACCGCGACGTGATGATGTATATCAATTCTCCCGGCGGTTCCATGACCGCGATGACGGCAATTTACGACACGATGCAATACATCAAGCCGGATGTGCAGACCGTTTGCCTTGGACAGGCAGCTTCTGCTGCAGCCGTCGTTCTTGCAGCCGGAACCAAGGGCAAGCGCCTGATGCTGCCGAACGCTCGTGTGCTGATCCACCAGCCTGCCATCGATCAGGGAGCCGGCAAGGCCACCGAAATCGAGATTCAGGCCAAGGAGATGCTGCGTATGCGTGAATGGCTCGAGAACACGCTGGCCAAGCACACCGGCCAGTCTGCTGAGCGTATCCGCAAGGACATCGAGGTTGACACCTTCCTGACGGCTCAGGAGGCCAAGGACTATGGCATGGTCGACGAGGTGCTCGCCAATCGCAAGTAGCGATGGCGACTATACTGCGATTCGCCGTGTAGATTTATAACAAAAACAATTCGATACCCCTTGCGTTCGCGCGTGAGGGGTATCGTCGTAATCAGAGTCGCCGCAGGAAGAGAGCGGCGAGTAAACGGCTCAATACAGGATTGAACTGAAAGCGTGTGACGCGGTAAGGAGAAGGCATGGGCGACGTGGTGGATTACAACGACTCCGTCCCTCGCTGCGGATTCTGCGGCAAAAGCGAGCGTCAGGTACGCAAGCTGGTCACCGGCCAGGGTGCAGCAATCTGCGACGAGTGCATCGCCCAATGTGTCGACCTCATCAATGACGACACCGATCAGGATGTCAAGATTAACGCGTTGAACCTGCCCAAGCCTTCCGAAATCTATGCCTACCTCGATCAGTACGTCGTCGGTCAGCCTCAGGCCAAGCGCACCCTTTCCGTGGCCGTATATAACCATTACAAGCGTGTCAACATGGAGATGAGCGAAGGTGGGCGTTCTGGCGTGGGCATGGGCAAAGCCGCTGCTGCGTCCGGCACGGCGCGCGAATCGAGTGCCGCTGGAGCTGTCCAGGCGAAGCCCACTCAACGTTCCGATAAACATGTTGCCGACTCACTTGCTGACGTGCAGGTGGCCAAATCCAATATTCTGCTGCTTGGGCCTACCGGTGTCGGCAAAACCTATCTGGCGCAGACTCTTGCACGAGTGATGAATGTGCCGTTCGTCATCGTTGACGCCACCACGCTCACCGAGGCCGGCTACATCGGCGACGACGTGGAGAGCGTGCTGCAACGGCTTCTGCAGGCCGCCGACGGCGACGTGGACCGAGCTCAGCATGGCATCGTCTATATCGACGAGATCGACAAGATTGCACGAAAAAGCGGCGAAAGCACTTCTCTGACCCGTGACGTGAGCGGAGAAGGCGTGCAACAGGCGCTGCTGAAGATTCTCGAAGGCACCATCGCCTCGGTACCGGTGGAAGGCGAAGGGACTCGCAAACACCGTGACCAGAACACCGTGAAAATGGATACACGCGACATCCTCTTCATCTGTGGTGGTGCGTTCGTCGGACTTGATGCCATTGTGCGTAAGCGTCTTGGGGCGCAGGAAAGCGGGTTCACTGCGACTTTGCATGAGCATGACGAAAGCATGGCCGACCTGCTGCGTCAGGTCGATGCCGACGACTTGGGCGATTTCGGCTTGCTTCCGGAATTCATCGGCAGGTTGCCGGTGGTGAGCGTGCTTGACGAACTCACCGAACAGGATCTGCGTGATATCCTCGTCCGACCGGCCAATGCGCTGGTCAAGCAGTACCGCAAACTTTTTGCCGTCGATGGGGTCAAGCTTTCATTCACCGATGAGGCCATCGCGGCCATTGCTGCCAAGGCCATCAGAGAGGGCACCGGTGCCCGTGGACTGCGTTCCATCATCGAAAAAACTCTGGAAGAAACCATGTTCCAGCTGCCGGAGACGAACGACGTCGAGCAGGTCATTGTCGACGCTCCCGCCGTCAGTGGCGAGGGCGCGCCGAAGATGGTGGTCGCTTCGGCTGTATCTGGTCGTTCGCCGCGTCGTAGCAAGATACATACGTTCGGATAAACAGACCGCTGCCGTCGTCATGATTGATGCGGTGTCTTCGTAAAATCTCGGTGATGTTTCCAGCAAAGGTTCTGGTTCACGGTTGCTGCGTAATCGTTTCGTTTTTGCTGTAATGACGGCGTATCCGAGTATTTGCAATACTTTGGTAGGTCTTCGCGACACGCCAGTAGTTGCGAGAATCGGGCACTTACGTTATATTAAATGAGTTGTCAAAAACAAGGTTCTTGACACTGCGCACGTAGCCCAATGGATTAGAGCAGCTGACTACGGATCAGCAGGTTACAGGTTCGAATCCTGCCGTGCGCGCAGAGATTAAATCCGCAGAATCGAAAGGTTCTGCGGATTTCTTGTTTTTCAATAATGTGCTTCGCCGATGTTGTGCATCCCCAATGATTCCTACGCCGAAGAAATTGTGACTGGGATTTCGGCATAGTTAGAACAACTGATTGTCATGATATTGCCGGCTGAATGTGTAATCGGTATCGAAAAATGTCGTAGTAAGTAGCATTCATTTCTTGATATGGAACAATGATATCGATTCAATCCGGCAATGCTACGATAGAGGAATCATTACCGACAATGACGGGTCGACTAAAGAAAGATCGCAGATGAACATACAAGAGCACCCTGTCAACAGCATAGGGGATTTGAAGTCTGAGCAGCGTACCCGTGGTAGATTGCTGATGGCGTGCATGCCGTATCAAGGGCATATCAACCCGACGTTGGCGACGGTTTGTGCATTGGTTGCCGATGGCTGGGACGTCACCTACATCTGTGACCCGCGATGGGAACGGCAAGTGCGGGAATCGGGAGCGACATTTGTGCCTTATGACGATTATTCCGCCAACCCTGGCAAATTTGAGCGTACGATTCAGGCACCAGAAAAGGCCGATAACACTGTATTGCGGGTCGGTCGTGAGTCGCATTTCGATGCATTCCTGTATGAGGGTCTGCTGGTTTCTGGCAAAGCCTTGGCGGATCAATTGGGACTCCCGTCAATCCGCCTGTATTCGACGTTCTGTTACAACCGCAACATTCTTAACCGTCTTGCGGGTGCAAGTAAGGGGTTCCATCTGACCTCGGTGTTGCGTAGCCAGAAGTTCCTGCGTCTGATGTCCTCAAGCACACGGCGCAGGGGACTGATGGAAACCGAGGATTTCATCAGTGAAATGGTTGATAATCCACCGACGATGACCTATACATATACCTCACGTTCGTTCCAGATTGATGGAGACGCTTTCCCTGAAGGACAGTATCGCTTCATTGGTCCTTCGCTGGATGGAAGAGAAAACAAGAAGCCGAGCGACGATTTGGCATCCGTCCTGGAGAAAGACGTTGGTAAGCCGATTGTCTATGCCTCTCTTGGCACTATTTTCAATACGTTCCTGCCCTTCTATCGTGCCGTTGTCGGTGCGTTCGGAGGCAAGAATGTCACGGTGATTTTGTCCGTCGGACGCGATTTCGACTGTGGCAAGCTTGGTGAAATTCCGAACAATATACATATCTACGAATCGGTGGATCAGCTTTCCGTACTACGCAAGGCTTCAGTGTTCCTGACTCACGGCGGTATGAACAGCGTCAACGAAGCTTTGTATTATGGCGTTCCGCTGGTCGCCGTGCCGATGGCGGACGACCAGCCAACAGTCGCTGCAAGACTTCAAGAATTGGGCTTGGGAGTCAGTCTCGATAAGCGGTCGATTTCTGCGCAATCCGTTTATGAAGCCGCGACGAAAGTCATGGCTGACAAAGAAATTGCGGAATGCGTCAAGACGATGAGTCGTGACATGTACGAAGCAGGCGGAAATGCACGGCTTGTCAAAGATCTTGATAAGTTGTTGGCTATCTGATACCGATATTTCTTGGATTTACACTGATTGCAGTTGGCCGCTTTCAAGGTTGCGTTGCTTAAGATAACTAATCTCTATCAATGTTATGAAGCCGGCAAAGGAGGCATTCAATCATTGGCTGTCCCTTTGCCGGCTATTGATATTGATTATGGGTAATCACTTAATGATGCATTAAGCAATTATAAAGTAATGACGATCTTTCCGTGGGTGTGGCGCTTGATGAGGGACTCGGTGGCCTCACGAACCTGGTCGAGTGGGAAAGTCGTGACGGGGACCGTGAGCTTGCCTTCGGCCATAAGGCGAGCGAGACGGTCGGAACTGTCTGCAGGTGCAGTCAGCGAGCCGGTCAGGATGATGCCCTGTTCGACGAGTTTCGGGTCGCGGGTGGCGACTGCAGTGATGCGTTTGGCATCCACGCCGAGATCAAGTGCGGTCTGCGCCGCTTCCGTGCCGTAGACGTCGGCTGCTGCGGTGATGCCGTTTGGAGCCAGCTGACGAACGCGATCGGCCAATCCGTCGCCGTAAGCCACGGGTTCGGCGCCGAACTGTTCAAGGAAGGAGAACGTGGAAGGCGAGGCTGTTCCGATGACCCTGGCGCCGGTAAGTTTGGCCAATTGTACGGCTACAGTGCCTACGCCACCGGCGGCTCCACCGATGAGGACCGTGTCGTCGCTGGTGAGATGAAGCGCGTCGATGGCGGCATCTGCCGTCAGACCGGAGGTCTGAATGGTGCTCAATACGGCATCGTCCGCGCCGTCCGGCGAATGATAGAGTTCGTCGGCCACGGGTGTGCGCGGCGCACCCAGCTGCTGCGGGTCAACGACGATATATTCGGCGGCCGCACGTTCCCTCGCTCCGCCGAAGACGCGGTCGCCTACGGCGTATCCTGTCACGTTTTCTCCGACTTCGTCGATGACCCCGGCGAAATCATTGCCCATGCCCAACGGCAGAGGAAGACCGAACATGTCGGCGACCTGCTGGGATGAGTAAGCGAATACATCGGCGACGTTCAACGAAACCGCCGTGACACGAACGCGGACTTGCCCCTTTCCTGGGTGTGGCTCGGGCACGTCTTCGATATTCAAGACCTCTGGGCCACCGAATTCGTGGATGCGTATTGCTTTCATCGTTGTCTCCTTGTTTCTTTGCCTGTTGCGGCATATCGGGAAGCCGTATGGCTCCGGCTCCCAGGTTGGTCTATGCCGTGGATAGGGATACGCTATCATCGGCTCTTTATTTTGTTGGCTCTAAGGGATTTTTCTGTTTGGCACCCCATTCTGCTTCAATAAAGTATTGCGCGTTTTATCCATTTGGGGCTATGCGTGCGAGAGTCGCATCTGCGCTGTGTGCATGCCGTAAGATGCTGAAAGAACTAGATGTTGACGGGAATGCCAGGGAAGGTGCAGTGCAATGGGTGAAGCGAAGAGGCGTATCGAGACTGGTGCCGGCAAAGTGAGCGATGTGGATGATGAAGCCGTCAAAGGTTCTGATACGGCCTGCGGCACGAATGACTTTAGCGACGAGAGGCGTTCACCATTGGGGAGACCCATCGCAGTGGGTCGGTGCTTATGCGTGGGTCGATGATTCCCCAACAGACTCCGGATCAGGCGTTGCTTGGTTCTCCTGAGGAAGACGTGGATGAGGGTGAAGCCGGTCTTGTTGATGCAGGGAATAAGCCGCAGGCGGATCGAAGCATTGGTAATGGTAATATTTCGAAATCCGGCAAGGGCAAAGATTGGCGTCATGGCGACCCATGGCGCGTGCTGCGCATTCAGTCGGAATTCGTGGAGGGCTTTGACGCACTCGCGGATTTGGGCCGGGCGTTGTGTGTGTTCGGCTCGGCACGTGTAAAGGAAGATAAGCCAGAATATCGTCAGGCCATGCACATGGGCAAAATGGCGGCGCAGCACGGCATCACCGTCATCACCGGCGGCGGTCCCGGCATCATGGAGGCCGCAAATCGCGGTGCGGCCGAGGCTGGCGGCGTCTCTGTGGGCCTCGGCATCGAACTGCCGCACGAGGAGGGGCTCAATCAGTGGGTGAACCTCGGCATGAACTTCCGCTACTTCTTTGTGCGCAAGATGATGTTCGTCAAATATTCCTCGGCGCTGATTGTCTGCCCAGGTGGGTTCGGCACGCTTGATGAGATGTTCGAGATTCTGACCCTGGTGCAGACCGGAAAGACCTCGCCCAAGCCCGTCGTGCTGTTCGATACACAATACTGGAAAGGGCTTTTCGAATGGGTTCAGGGGCCGATGCTCGACCGCGGGCTCATTTCGAAAGAGGATTTGGAAAAGGTGCAGTTTACCGATGATCCCGAAGAAGCGGTGCGTTTGGCGATCAGCGGGATGACGAAATAACCCTCAGCGCTTGACGGCGACAAGCATGTCGGTTCCGGTCGGAGTCAGTGCCTGCTCGAAGCGTTCGTCGTCCTCGACGTTGGTGAGCAGCGCGTGCATCGCGTCCGGTTTGTTGTCGTCGGGATAGGCGAGGCCTGACATGTCTGTGAAGATGATGCATCCGCCGACTTTCAGCAGATTTGTGGCCTGTTCGAAAGAAGGTGCATAGTTCGAAGCGACGCCGGAGACGACGATGAGGTCGTAGGTTCCTGCGTTCAGACGTGGCAGGAAGACGGTCGGTGAGGTGTTGACGGCGCGTAGGGTGGTCCTATTGTCTGCCGAATCGGACATATCGGCGAAGAGGCTGCGGATCATGGTGATGCCACGTGCCGAGGAATCCACTGCCGTAAGCTGTCCGGCACCACCCAGACCTTCGGCGAGTTGCAGTACTTCGACGATTGATCCGGTGCCGACGCTGATGATGGAAGTGGCATTCATCGTACGGGTGATGAAACGCAGCAGATTGGCTTGGGCCGCGGAGCCTTGCGGAAGACCGGCATGCTCGGCATCGGCACGGGCTTTGCGCAGCACGTCGTTTTCGAGGCTCAACGCATGGGTTTCTGCAAATTCCCAGACCTTGGCCATGTTGGTGTACGATGCGTTCTTCATGATGTCCGCTCCACTGTTCTTCCGCCGCCGGCGGTTGCAATTACTGGTTTTATGATACGGCGAGCAATCGCCAAACAGCTTTTTGGCAGGGGAATGGCTGGTTCAGAAGAAGAACGACATTAACTCTGGTGGTTCTTGACGCGCTCGGTAAGCTGCCACATTTCTTCGCCGACGTCGATGCCACGAGGGCACTCACGGCTGCAGGCGCGGACGGATTGGCAGGCGGCGATACCGTCGGCGGTGGCGATGGCGTCGAGTCGTTCGTCGGTGGCTTCGTCGCGTGAATCGTTGATGAACCGCGAGGAGGCAATCAGCGCCGCCGGGCCGATGAACGCCTCGCCGCCGGCATAGACCGGGCAGCTGCCTTCGCAAACGCCGCACGAGATGCAGTTGCTGAGCAGCTCGAAACGTTTCAGTTCTTCGGGACGTTGCAGATATTCGAACATATCGATTTTGCCGTCTTTGGTGGTGGCCAGTTTGCCGTCGGCCTTGAGATAAGGCTCGAGCTTCTTGATTTGGTTCATCATCTGGTCGATGTCGACGATGAGATCGCGCAACACGGGGAAGCCTGGCAGCGGTGCGATCTCGATGATGCCGAGACTTGATGCGTCGCTTTGATTCGCGGTGGAATCGTTGGAATTGCTGGTATTTTCGGCGCTGTCAGTGTTGTGGCCCGTGTGCAAATCGGTGTCATTGCCAAGAGGATTGCCGGATTTCGTATCAGAAATGCTATTACCTGCAAAGTCTTTGCTGTCTGCGGATACTGTCGAGCGGAATCCTTCGTTTTCAGAAGTATTCTCGGTATTGCTTGAATTCGATTCAGGCTTTGCGAAGTCCTCGACTTTGGCGGTGCATAGCAACGTCGGTGTGCCATTGATCGATACTGCATCCGATCCGCAGATGCCGTGGCCGCAGGAATAGCGGAACGCCAGTGTCGGGTCGATATGCGCTTGATATCGAGCAGGCAGTCGAGTACGGTCTGTCCGGGCCGCGCGATGATGACGTAGTCCTGTGTGAAATGCTTGCCTCTGATACGGCGACGTGACGGTGAAGAACCGAACGGGCTGCCACCCCTGGCCTTGCCGCTGAAGGGGCTGGAGGAGCGGCGGCGGGCGTGCTCGCGTTCCGGTGCAGGCGCGAACCGTTGGATTCGTATGGTCACGTTCATACCATGCATTGCATCTTTACTCATTGCCACTGCCTTCATTGTGTTCTTTCGTCTGCCAGTCTGCCACGAGCCGTGGCCTGCTGTACCCCGTCTATCCGCCGCGATTCATTCGTGTCATATCGATTGTTCATTACTGAACCGTGGCCTGCATAATCGGTTCTAATATTCACGTGCTTTCGGTGGCATATCGACGATATGAACCGGTTGCCAATCTACGTTGCCGTTTGCGTCGGCCATCGAATGGACAAGGAAATGTTCGTCGTCGCGTCGGGGAAATCGGTGCGGGCGAACGCGCCGCGCGATTCGTGCCGTGCGGCCGATGCGTTGAGCATCGCCTGTGCCAGATCCATGAGATTGTTGACTTCCCATATCGCTGTGAGCTCCTGATTGAAAGCTGTCGTGTCCGAATGGGTTCGTAGAGCCTTGGACTGAGGCAGCAATTCGTCGTCAATATCCTGCTGTGCCTTGGCGATGCTTTCAGCGTCACATCTCACGGCAACCGCGTGCTCCATGGTTGTGCCAAGGTCGGCCAACAGCTGGTAAGGATTGCCGTTGCCGGTATTCGGCATGCTGTCGGTGGTATCTGTCGCGGAAGACGAATCGGTTTGACCGCTAGATTCTTCAGTCGATATAGATGTGATTGCATCTTCGTCTTCGGCTTTGGCAGTGGTGCTATCGTCGGCTGATGGCGTCAATAAGGTTTTGATTGATGCTTGGCGTTTTTCCGCCGCCAGTTGTGTGGCCTTCTGATTTTCGTCATCAGAAGATCGCCCGTCGACCTCGGCTGTATTGTTCTGTTCGTCGGCGATGGTCTTTGCAATGGATTCGCCGGCGCGTGTGCCGAACAGGCAGGCATCGAGCAGGCTGTTGCCACCCAAACGGTTCGCGCCGTGGACGCTGACACAGGAGCACTCACCGGCGGCGTAAAGGCCGTCAACGATATGGCGGTTACCGTTTTCCCAGCGATAGACCTCGCCGCTGGTGGTAATAGGAATGCCTCCCATGGTGTAATGTGCCGTCGGCTTGACGGGTACCCAGTCTTTGCTGGGGTCGAGACCCGCGTAATCCCGGATGGTTTCGACCACTTGGGGAAGTACATCTTGCATGTGCTCCTTATCGATGCTCGTCATATCCAGCCAGACGCAGTCTTTCGGGCCATTTGGATCCTTCGGGTCTGCGACGCCTCGTCCGGCATCGACTTCGGCCATGATGGAACGGCTGACCACATCACGTGCCGCCAAGTCCTTGTGCTCAGGTGCATAACGAGCCATGAACGCTTCACCGTCCGCGTTGCGCAGGATACCGCCTTCGCCACGTGAGGCTTCAGAAAGAAGAATCCCAGTGTGTGCGAGCCCGGTGGGGTGGAACTGTACGAATTCCGAATCCTCAAGCTGCAGGCCGGCCTTCAGCGCCAATGCCATGCCATCACCGGTCAGATCCCATGAGTTTGACGTCGTGTGGAACAGCCGCCCGGCGCCGCCCGTAGCCATCAGGACGTTACGTGCAGCGATGGCATGCGTCTTGCCGGTGTGGGTGTCGAACGCAACTACGCCGCAGGTATTGTCTTTCGTGCTGTTCAAGACCAAGTCGGTGACATACCATTCCTCTGCGAATTCAACACCTTCGCCGATGCATTGCTGCCACAGCGCATAGAGGATCTGATGACCGATGCGGTCGGCTGCGTATGCTGCGCGGCGTACAGGTGCCTTGCCGTAATCCTTGGTATGTCCGCCAAACTTGCGTTGGGCGATGTGACCGTCTTCAGTGCGTGAGAATGCCACTCCGCTACGTTCGAGGTTGACCACGGTCTGCGGAGCGTATTGTGCGAGTATCTTGACCGCGTCCTGATCGGCAAGCCAATCGCCGCCTTTGACGGTGTCGTAGTAGTGCCAGTGCCAATCGTCATGCTCAACGTTGCCGAGGCTTGCTGCGATGCCGCCTTCCGCCGAGCCGGTGTGGGAGCGCAATGCCTGCAATTTCGAAATGACCAGAAGCTTCGGATTTCGCCCTTCGGCCTTCATTTCTTTGACTTCATCGGACCTGAGGATTCCCAATGCTGCCGATAATCCGGCCGCCCCCGCACCGATGATCACCGCATCGTACATGTCTTCAACTTGCTCTGGACTCATACCCCCGATTATGGCACAAGGCCAGCAAGAGCATGTGCAGAAGCGAGGTTGAGCGGGCTCTTTCCTTGTGGGTGGGGCACTCGTACCATGGAGGTATGAGCGGAACATTCAATGCACGTGTCTACGAGGTCGTCAGGAAAATACCCGAAGGCAAAGTGGCCACGTATGGCCAGGTGGCGGCGCTCGCGGGCAACCCGCGCAATGCGAGGTTCGTAGGCTATGCCTTGCATTCCAATCCTGAACCCGGTGTGATTCCGTGTCATCGCGTCGTTTTCCGTGATGGGTCGCTGGCCCCTGGTTTCGCGTTCGGTGGCCCCGACCGGCAACGGGCATTGCTTGAAGATGAGGGTGTGTCGTTCCTGCCTCCGGCTCCCAAACATGAGAACGCCGGAGAAGAAGGATGGGTCGTTGATATGAAGCGTTGCCAGTGGCAATATTGACTCCACATTGCTTGCTATGTTCCGATTCCATGCAACCTCCTTTCGACCCGGTTTCGTGTGATTGATCCAGCTATTGGTTGGGTAGCGTTGACTATTGCTGTCGGGTGCAATGAAAAGAGCCTCTTGATCGTTCGCCGAAGACCGTGGTTATGAATGGATTTCCTATCTTCATGAACGGTGATGCGGTGGTTGGTTGGCTATTGTTGAATTTTTGCGGTTGCGGGTGACGATGCATACCGTTCCTGCTTCAAGACGAACCATTCCCAATAATTCCATTTCCCCAAGCTCGCTTTCCAATCTGCCGATAGCCCAAGGTTTGCGTTGTCGTGCTGACGCATCAGTGAGTTTTTGCGCTTCTGTTTGGTTTTTGACTGTAGAGCGGGACGTGTTGAGCATCTCAAGAATGGCCTCATGTGTGGCTGCGTTGCCTTGTCTTCTGCAACGTCGAATAGCCGTCAGCACCTCCTGTTGTGAGGCGGTGAATTCGGTTTCGGGTACTGACGGTTGCGACTTGGAATCCCAGGCCGTGCCATTTGCCGTTGTGCTATTCCTTTGGGCAGATTGTGAGGTCTTGGTGTCGCTTGGCAAAGGGACTTGCACGGCAATGTTCGTTCGCTTGGCGGCTGAATCGTCGGATTGTTGATGTGCTTGATGGCCGGAATCATGATTGCTCTCCTCGGAGGATATGGATGCGTTGGGTGCCGGTGTTGTTGCTGTTGTTTGGTTTTCTGTAGTTTCATCGTCATCGTTTGGCAATGCCTCCTCGTCAGAACGTATTGCTTTCGGAGCATGTCCTTCGTGACAGATTTCATCGATGGAGTTGACCGAGGTGAGGATGGCGGCGCGGTGATCACGGATGAGCCGGTTGCAGCCGGTGTTGCCGGGTATGTTGATATTGCCGGGGGCGGCATAGACCTCACGGCCAAGTTCTGCAGCCCAATTGGCGGTGTTGAGCGCGCCAGAGCGACTGCGTGCCTGAGCCACGACCACAGTGGAGGCCAACGCCGCGATGATGCGGTTGCGCAATAAGAATCTCCGGGCTTCGGGAATGGTGTCGGGGCACAGTTCACTGATAAGGGCACCGCCATTGGCTTTGATGCGGTCGAACAGAGACCGGTTGCGTTCGGGGCCGATATGGTTGAGACCTCCGGCGAAAACGGCCACGGTTCGTCCGCTTTCTTTCTCGCCGATGGCGCTCATGGCATCCAGAGCGCCCCAATGTGCTGCAGCGTCGATGCCGAATGCGCCTCCGGAAACCACCAGATGCCCTTGTTCGGCGGCTTTCTTGGCAATGGTTTTTGCCACGTATCGTCCATAGTCGTCGGCTCCGCGAGAACCCACAACGGCCAATGGCTTCGCACAGCTGGTCAAGGCCGCAGGGTCACCGATTCCCCAGAGGCACAGCGGTGAGGCCCAATCTTTTCTGATGGAAAGGTCATCGAGTTGATGGGGCCAATAGGGGCTGGTTGGTCCAATGATCCATTGAGACGCATTTACGGTGAACAAGTCTCTGAGTTCTTCTTTGCTGTGTGAAGGAAGTTGGTGCAGCCGTTCGCGCCAGCGTTCCAGCCCGTGATGAAATGAGCTCATGCCTCGTGCGTTGACTTTTCGCCCCCATCTGGCTGTCCCCTTGGCGAACGCCTCATCGAGCTTGTTGTGGTTGATGGTGCCGCCTTTTTCATCGGCTATGAGTCGTAAAGCGGTCACGGCACTGCCGGCTCCTTTGATGGTTGCAAAGAGCAGTGCGTCGGCGCTGTCGATGCAAAAGGTCAGGACTGCCCGTGCCAGAGTATCGTCATCGACAGGCCATGAGTTGACAATCTTCTGCTTCGTTGTCATGGTGGGAGTCGAATCGGCTGTTGCTGTCGTTTCTGTGCTGTCGTTCATCATGACTCCTTTGTCCTTAAAGCGATGCCTTGCATCATCTCAGCATGTCCCGGCGAAGGTTTGCCGTCCAAATCGGCAAGGGTCCAGGCCAATCGCAACGCACGGTCGGCGCCACGCAGACTGAGACGCTCGCTTTCCAGCGCTTTATCGATGAGGGTGAGTGCGACTTTCGAAGTGTTTGCGCGAAGCCATGTACCCGATGCCTGTGCGTTGCAAGTCCAGTGATAGTCCACGAAACGCTCCTGCGCCGTGTGCCTTGCTTCGGTGACTTTGTGCCTCATCTGCTCGCTGGTCGTCTGTGGCTGGGAGTTTCGCGTCATAAGGTGTTCTACTGGTGGCACCTCCACTTGAATGTCGATGCGGTCGAGGATGGGGCCAGAAAGCCTTGAGAAATAGCGGATACGGTCCTTCTCCTTGCAGGTACAGCGTGAACTGTCGCCGTATCCGTAGCCGCAAGGGCAGGGATTTGCCGCCATGATGAGCTGGAAATTGGCGGGGTAGTAAGTCGTACCTTTCGATCGTGAAAGCGCTACGTATCCGGATTCCAGCGGTTCTCGCAAGGTCTGCAATGAACGAGGAGAAAATTCGGGAGCCTCGTCCATGAACAGCACCCCACGGTGGGCTCGAGTGATGGCTCCGGGCGTGGCAATGCCTGATCCTCCACCGACCAGCGATGCTGTGGAAGCCGTGTGGTGCGGCGCTTCGAACGGAGGCACATCGCTGATGCCATAATTCTGTAGTGTGCCGCACAGCGAACGTATCGAAGCCACCTCAAGCTGTTCCTGTTCGTTCAACGGACACATGATGCCGGGCATGCGTGAGGCGAGCATGGTCTTGCCGGAGCCTGGAGAGCCGGTCATCAGAAGATGATGGCCGCCTGCTGCGGCCACTTGAAGTGCCCATTTCGTGCGTTCCTGACCGATGACTTCTGCCATGTCGCCGACCGCTGGAGCAAGATTCGCCTCGTCGGTGGTTGCTTGCTCGGAAGGAATACGGGATTCGTCGATATGATATTTTGCTTCACCGCCCATCAGTTCGATAAGCTCGCCCAAATGACGGATGCCGATAACGTTGAGTCCATCAACTAACTGAGCCTCTTCAAGGTTGCGTTCGGGCACGATGACCTGGTCAATGCCGTGTTCTCGCGCATACAGCGCAATCGGCAGTACACCGGTGACGGGCAGTACCGAACCGTCGAGATTCAGTTCCCCGAGCACTACGGTATCTGCCAAGCAATTGTGAGGGATGACTCCGGCCGCGCTCAGTACGGAAACCGCGATGGCAAGGTCGTGCGAGGAGCCTCGTTTGGGCAGCGAGGCAGGGGAGAGGTTGACGGTCACCCGAGTCTCGGGCCAGCTGAAACCACTGGCTTGGCAGGCGGATTTTACTCGTTCGCGTGCTTCGCTCAGGGAGGTGTCCGGCAGACCGATGATGGAGAAATATGGCAGGCCCGGCGAGATGAAAGCCTGCATCTGGATGGCATTGGCCTTGAGCCCTACCAATCCCACCGACATCGCCGTCCCGATGGCCATCAGAATGCCCCCGGAATATGTTGGACCTTCGGCCTATTGCCTTCCAGCAAAATCGACATGGCATCGAAGCGAATGCCTGTTCGTCGTATCGACTTGCCAGGGCCGGCTAGCCAAAGCGCGGCTGCGTGATGAAGATTCGCCTGTTTGTGCGCGGTGATGGCCTCCTGCGGGGTGCCGTAGCGCTGTGTCCGTCGCGTCTTCACTTCGACGAACACCACGATGTGTTCAGGGGTCATCATAATGATGTCGAGTTCGCCGAAACGGGTGCGCCAGTTTCTTGTCAACACACGCCAGCCAAGCTGTGTGAGCCACGCCGCCGCGTATTGTTCGCCGATTGCGCCAAGTTGTTTATTGGAAATGTCGGGAATGATCAGCTGTTCCTCAAGTTCCGCCAGTGAGCTCTCAGAAGCTGTGCCATTGAAGTCGGTATCTGCGTCGCTTCCGAGACATTCGTTGGGTCGACGTTTTTGCACTGTTGCAATATTTGTGTTCATGCATTTAGTGAAGCATGGTTGACGATTGTATCGGGTGAAAAACGGGCGGTGTGGTTAAACGGTTGTTGTTTTTCTGATTCCCGGCGTTTCTCTGGATAACTTCGCTTTGATGCAATGCAATTGTGGTTAACACTGTGGGTATTTTTAAAGGTATGTGTGCAAGTTGCGGCGAGAGTGGTGGAAAACTTCTTTGAGGGTTGCATTGGCAGTGGAAAACCTTGTGGGGAAAATCGGAGCGTGCACAAGATCATCTGCATCTTCAAGCCGGTTCGAATCGGCGTCCGATACGAAATCGTCCCTGCAATTCGGCGGAATGATGAAACCGTCAAGAAGCAGGGACAATTTTGATTTCACATCAATCAAGCTGCAATTTCGAATTCAAAAGGGAATGCAGCAAATTCATAATGACGCTGAAGCCCAAAGCGGGCGTTCAATCCACGAGCCCGGTAAGCTCGCCCAGATTGAGCTCGAAACTCACGCCGCGTTCTTCGAAATCGGGCTGGTTGCGCGTGGATTCCATGGCATGACGCACGAATTCGCCGGCCACCTGGGCCGATTCACTGAGAGTCTTGCCGGCCATCACTGCGCCGCACAGCGCCGAAGCAAAGGCGTCACCGGTACCGTGAATCATGTAGGGGAGCTTGTCGTGAGCTAGCTCGACGCGCGCGGAAGCTCCGGCGCTCGCGCTGCCCACGAAGTTGCGCAGCTTGCCATCGCCACGGTCGATGCCTTTCAATACGACGTTCTTCGCACCCAAATCAAGCAGTGCGCCGACCCAATCGGTCGCCTCGTCATCGCTCAGGTTCTGCTCCGGGTAGTCGCGTCCGGTCAGGATGCTGGCCTCGGTAAGGTTCGGCATCAGCACGTCCGCGCCGTCCGCAAGCGTCTTGACCGCGTCGCACATTTCCGTGGAATACGTGGGATACATCTGCCCGCCGTCGCCCATCACCGGGTCGACCAGCCGCAGTGCCTTCGGGTATTCGCGATACATGCGCTTAATGATGTCCACCTGCTCGGCCGAACCAAGGAAGCCGGAATAGATGCCGTCAAGCTCCACGCCGATCTTCTGCCAAGCGTCGAGGTAGCCGGAAAGCATATCCGTGGTGTCGTGGAAGGTATAGAACGGGAACTTGGTGTGTGCGGAAAACAGGGCCGTCGGCACGGGGCACACGTCGCAACCGCACGCCGAAAGAATCGGGATTGCAGCGGTCAGCGAGCATTTGCCGTAGCCGCACATATCGTGCACTGCCGCAACGCGGGGAATATATTTGGGGTCGCGCTCATAGAGCGTCGTATCTTCTTGCATTTCATGACCTTTCAGAAAGTCTATGAATAATATCGGCGTCCGTCGCCGGGCGGGAATGCCCGGTGCGTCGCTGGTACCGACTGTAGACCTCATGGCGACAGACACGCCCCGTTTCGTTCGCAAGATGATGGGGGACTGGAAGTTGGTTGGAGCAATCGGTGGTGAGATTGTACGGACTGAAAGTATAAGCGTCGTTTCAATCCGTTGCCGTTACTGGTGTTATCAGGTTTTCAACAGACTAAGGAGGTACCGGGAATGCTGTCTGAATAGAATTCAGTAATTTATGATGTCGGGTTATCGTAAAATGCCGAAAATTCAAGGGTTTTCAAGGCGTTATAGATTACTGGGATAGCGTCGCGCTTGCCGTGCCGATTTGGTCGGTTTACGCTCGGAAAGGAAATACTGGGCATTCGTATACGTAAAAGGAGCTGGATATGACGAACGAGACTACGCCGAAGAAGTATCATTTCGAAACGCTGCAGCTGCATGTGGGTCAAGAGGAGGCCGACCCTGCCACCGACGCGCGCGCCGTGCCGATCTACGCCACCACCAGTTACGTCTTCCATGACTTCGACCATGCCGAGGCGCGTTTCGCCCTTGAGGATCCGGGCAACATCTACGGCCGTCTCACCAATTCCACCGAAGACGTGTTTGAAAGGCGCATGGCCGCGCTTGAAGGTGGCACTGCGGCGCTCGCGCTGGCCAGCGGCGCGGCAGCGGTGGAAGCGGCTCTGCGCAACATCACACAGACCGGTGACCACATCGTCTCCTCGTCGCATATCTACGGCGGCACCTTCAACCTGATGCGCCACACCTTGCCTCGCGATGGCATCACCACCACCTTCGTCGACCCGGCCGATCCGCAGAACTTCGAGGACGCGATTCAGGACAACACCAAACTCGTCTACTTCGAGACCTTCGGCAACCCCAACGCCGACCTGCCCGATTTCGAGGCCATCTCCAAGATCGCGCACAAGCATAACCTGCCGGTCTTCGTCGACAACACCTTCGCCACTCCGTATCTCTTCCGTCCGCTGGAGAACGGTGCTGACATCGTCGTGGAATCGGCCACCAAGTTCATCGGCGGCCACGGTACGACGCTTGGTGGTGTCATCGTTGAAGGCGGCCATTTCAACTGGGCCGCGGTGCCGGGCAAGTTCCCGACCCTGACTGAGCCTGACCCGTCCTATCATGGTATGAACTTCTACGAGGCGCTCGGCGAGACGGCCTTCGTCACCCGCGCCCGCGCCATCTTCCTGCGTGACACAGGTGCATGCATCAGCCCCTTCGCTGCATGGCTCCTGCTGCAGGGCACCGAAACGCTGTCGTTGCGCGTCGAACGCCATGTACAGAATGCACTCAAAGTGGTCGAATACCTGCAGACCGTGCCCGAGGTCGAGTCCGTTTCGCACCCCTCGATTCCCGGACGTCCCGATCATGAGCGCTACGAGAAGTATTTCCCGAACGGCGCCGGCTCGATCTTCACCTTCGACATCAAGGGCGGCAAGGATGCGGCGCGTGTTTTCATCAACAACCTGCACCTCTTCAGCCTGCTTGCCAACGTCGCGGATGTGAAGAGCCTCGTCGTGCACCCGGCCTCCACCACCCACGCCCAGGAAACTCGCGAGGAACTGGAAAGCCAAGGCATCCACCAAGGCACTATCCGCCTGTCAATCGGCACCGAATACATTGACGACATCATCGATGATCTCAAAGGCGGTTTCGAGGCCTTGCGGGCTTCTGGCCTCGCCAAGTAAGGCGGTTGAGATACCAAGGGCGGATGCCGAAAAATTTCGGTACCCGCCCTTTCGTGTGTTCATTTCTTCACGCGTCTCATCCTTTCGAACGATGGTGTTCGAATCCTGCGGGCATGGCTATGCGCTGAAAATTCATTCCTGCGCACGATGGGGGAGACGGGCGGATTCTTTTAGAATTTGAAACATTAGATAAGTAGTGACCTCAAACAAAGGAGTCCACATGAACCCCAACAATTTCTACGGCAACAACGCCGGCAGCGATTTCCACAGCATCATCAACCCGAATCTAGGTGGCAACGGCAACGCGGGCGCCAATAACAGTTCGACTGCGGCGACCCCTGATAACGGCGTTCCTTCACCGTCCTTCATTCCGCCGCAGCCTCAGCGGTACCCGCAGCAGCCTGCGGAATCTTACACTCCGCAATACCGAGAATCAGTGCCAGCTCAGCAATTCCAGCAGCCGATGCAGCAAACGCAGTTCCAATCTCAGCCCCAGCAGCCTAGGCAATTCGCTGTTGAGGCCATCGACCTGGTCAAAGACTATGGCACCGGCGAGAACGTCGTACACGCGCTGCGCAATGTCAACGTCGGCTTCGAAAAGGGCAAGTTCACTGCCATCATGGGTCCTTCCGGCTCCGGCAAATCGACCATGATGCACACGCTCGCCGGCCTCGATTCCGTCACGAGCGGCAAGGTCATTCTCGGCGGACAGGACATCACCAAGATGAACGACAACCAGCTCACGATGCTGCGCCGCAACGAGATCGGCTTCATCTTCCAGAGCTTCAACCTTCTGCCGATGTTCACGGCCGAGCAGAACATCCTCATGCCGTTGACCCTCGCTGGAACCAAGGCCGATAGGAAATGGTTCAACACTCTGGTCGAAACCCTCGGCCTCACACAGCGCTTGAAGCACCGCCCGAACGAGCTTTCCGGCGGCCAGCAGCAGCGCGTCGCCATCGCCCGTGCACTGATTTCCAAGCCGCAGGTAGTCTTCGCCGATGAACCGACCGGCAACCTCGATTCTGTTTCCAGTGCCGAGGTTCTGAGCTTCCTCAAGCGTTCCGTGCGTGAGTTCGGTCAGACCGTGGTCATGGTCACCCACGACGCTGTAGCCGCCTCTTACGCCGACCGTGCCATCGTCTTCGCCGATGGCCGCATCGTGGCCGATGAGCAGCATCCCACCGCTGAGCATATGAGTGATCTCTTGATGAAGGAGAGTGAACGTGCCGCCCGACAGAGTGCAGCCCCCACGATGGATCAGCTGATGAACGGCAAACCTCGGCACGCGCAAGTCGTGAAGTGAATCGATAGAGTTGCTGCAGTTTCGTTTGCACGTGCTGGTTGGGTTTGCATTGACACAAAGACGAGAATCGTCAAATAACGGCAATCATAGCTATAAACAATCCAGTCGATAATCAACAACCACAACGAAACATAGCGAGCAATCTCCATCAATCACCCTGAAACGAACTTGTAGACGAAAAGCAAAAGGAACCAACAATGTTCTCAGTAACACTCAAACTTATGAAAAAGAGCGGGAAGATGCTCATTCCCGCCGGCATCGCCATCCTCATCGGCACCGCATTCATCGCCTCGACTTTCCTCTTTGGCAACTCGATGGACGATTCGTTGCGCACACAGCTGACCTCCCGGTTCATGCAGTCCGATTACGTCGCGTTGATGAAAGATTCGAATGGCGGCGACAGCAGCACCTACAGCGATGACGCTCCGCCGGTCGTCGGCACCTTCAAAACCGACGAGATTGAGAAGGTGGACGGTATCACGGCCACGCAGTCCTTGGTCTATGGCGATGGCCATGTCACGAAAGGCGATGATTCGTCGACCACCACGTACGCTCTGGGTTCCACCAGCAACAGGCTTCAGCCGGTCGAGGTAGTCAAGGGGCATAGCCCGCTCAAGGCCGATGAGGCTGCTGTGCCCGAGAAAATGGCCGACAAGATGCACTTGAAAATCGGCGATACATTCAAACTCACTCTTTCCGAATCCGGTTCCAGCAATGCCCCTGCTGCCAACGCGACATTGGTGGGCCTGACCCGCGACCAAAACGGGAGCTATACCGTCTACGGCGGTGTCACGTTGGTCTCACCGCAGGTGCTGACAAAGCTTTATGGCATGGACTCCTTCAACGACGTCCCGTCCAACGGTTTGCTTTTCAATGTCGACCCAGCCAAAGCCGGAACGGCCATACCGCAGGTCAGGCAGGCAGATTCTGGCAAGAAGATGAGTGTCGATACCCGCCAGCATATCGGCGACGAGCAGATGAAGTCCCTGAGCGCCAACGGTAGCTCTCCGGTGAAGATCTTCCTCATGGTCTTCGGCATCCTTGCCATGTTCGTCGCGGCTTTGGTCATCGCCAACACCTTCCAGGTCATGGTTGCCCAGCGTCGCCGCACGCTCGCCCTACTGCGCACCATCGGTGCTAAGAAGGGTCAGCTGTATCGTTCTGTGCTTTTTGAGGCCGGTGTGCTGGGGCTTATCGCTTCCATTCTCGGCATTCTCGTGGCGATGGCCTTGATGGGCGGATTGGGCAAGCTCGGCTTCGTCATGGGAAACATGGGCTCCAAGATGAAGCTTATCGTCACCTGGCCGGTCATCGTGGTGCCGCTGGCCTTCGGCATCGTTATGACGGTGCTCGCCTCCATCGGCTCCGCACGTTCCGCCACGGCCGTCACCCCGCTCGAGGCGCTGCGCCCGATCGAGGTCACTGATACCCGCAAGGCCGGCAGGGTGCGCGGTGTGTTTGGCACCTTGATGATCGTGCTCGGCGTGATCTGCTGCGCGCTTGGCGCGAGCCGTATGCCTTCCATCATCAACACCCCATCACCGGGCGACGGCAGTGACACCACTTACGAATATGCGTTGTTCTCCGCCATGGGTGGCTGCGCTTTGCTCTTCATCGGCTTGGCTATCACCGCCACATTCTGGCTGCCGGTGCTGATGCGCGGCATCGGAGCGTTGGTCGCGCATATCGGTCCGTCCGCCAACATTGCCAACGCGAACATCCGGAAGAACCCGCGTCGCGTTGCCGCCACCGGTGTCGCGCTGCTGATCGGTGTCACCCTCGTCTCCACCATCGCCACCGGCGCGGCCTGTGGCAAACAAACCATGGATTCCACACTCGATTCGCATTACAGCGTCGATATGACCGCGGAAGGCAACGGTCTGACGAAGCACACTGCCGACAAGGTTGCCAAGGTCAAGGGCATCTCCGATACCCTCTACCTGCCCACCGCCACTGCGAACGTGAAACTGGGCAACGGGAAAGACGATAACAATATGAGCGTGTTGCTTGTTGGCGTCAACAACAAGCAGGCCTTGCAAAAGGTGATGCACACTGATATTTCCTCTGGTTCCATCGCTCCAGGCACCGTGCTTGCCCCGCTTTACAATGCTCAGACCGGCAAGAAGCTGAGTTTTGCGAACAACACTGTCGATTTCTCTTCGGTCGGCAAGGATGGCTCCAAGAACCATATCAATCTGCCG
This sequence comes from Bifidobacterium sp. ESL0682, assembly GCF_029392815.1. Taxonomy (GTDB): domain Bacteria; phylum Actinomycetota; class Actinomycetes; order Actinomycetales; family Bifidobacteriaceae; genus Bifidobacterium. The sequence continues at coordinate 782,457 of NZ_CP113942.1, forward strand.
GCGATGAAGGTCACGCAGGTCGATTACCGCAAGCTCGCCAGCATGTATTCCATGGTCGTCTTCGTTGACCAGTCGGTCCTTGCCAACAGCAACGTCGAAACCGACGGCCACATACTCCTGACCAAATTCGACATGAATGCTACGAGCGTCACCGACACGTTCGACGCTGTGCAGAGCGCCCTGGGCTCCACCGACGGCATCAACGTTTCCGGTCCGATTGCCGACCGCGTCACCTGGGACACGGATATCGACCAGATCATGACCTTGCTTGTCGCCCTGCTCGCTGTCGCGGTGTTGATCGCACTGATTGGCGTGGCCAACACGCTGAGCCTGTCCGTGATCGAACGCACCCGCGAATCGGCCACCCTGCGCGCCATCGGCATGACGCGCGGCCAGCTCAAGCGCTCTCTGTCCTGTGAGGCACTGCTCATCTCGCTGGTCTCGGGTGTCGTCGGTGTCATCCTCGGCACGGCGTTCGGCTGGCTCGGCTCCTACATGGTCTTCAGTCTCTACGGCAAGACGGCCTACCTCTTCGACTGGAAGTTCGACGGCGCAGTGCTCCTGATCGCCGCGCTCGCTGCTCTGATTTCGAGCATCTTCCCGGCCCGTCGCGCGGTCAAGACCCCGCCTGTCGCCGCCCTCGCCGAGGCGTAGACGTCTGGCGGGTGCGGCAGGCATCCGCTCCGTAACAGTCGCGGTCCGTCCGATACTGGTATTCCGGTCTCGGACGGACCGCTTTTTCGTGGGAAGAGCTTGTGAACGATAGCTCAAAATGCTGATGGAAGCACGGAACGGCAATCGTCGATAGATTGTGTGTAAGTGCTGTGTTTGTGCAGGACGGAAACGAATGCCGCGTCTAAAAAGTGTTCCGTGCTGTGGCTTCATTCTGTGCATATGAAAAGAATGGCGGAATTCGGGGATTCTTGAATCCGAAGTCGCTGATTTCAGTAGCACGGAAAGCTAATCAATTGGAATAGAGCCTTCCGTGCTGCCGAGCAGTCACACCAGTTTGTTGTCGTAGGCGAAGACGACGGCCTGCACGCGGTCGCGCGAATAAGTTTTTTGCAAGATATGGGCGACGTGAGTCTTGACGGTGGGCAGGCTGATGCACAGCTTGTCGGCGATTTCCTGGTTGGACAGGCCGTGCGCGATCTCGACTAGTACCTCGCGCTCGCGATCGGTCAGCGTATCAACCGCTGGGTCGTGGTAGGGAAGTGGTGCGCTGGTGGTGTTTTGCCGGGCTGCTTGATCAGCGGAATCGCCTATGGTCGAATCGTTGACGGTTGTGCCGTTACTTGGGAGGGTTGAACCGTCACTGCGGTCGTAGTCGGTACTCTCATTACCGTCTGTCTGTCTTGGGAATACGCCATTGCTTGCGTCACCGGAGGCGTTGCCGTAGTCGGAATTTTGAACGTTTCCAGCATTTCCAGAACTCTTTGCCGCCGTCCGTGTCGCACCCAACTCGCCGTCGACCATCTTTTCGATGAGCCGCTTGGTGGCGGATGGGGCGATGATGGCGTTGCCCTGATAAACCGTGCGAATCGAGGACAGCAGCGTCTCGGGCTCGGTGTCTTTCAATAGGAATCCCGAGGCTCCGGCGTCGATGGCGCTCATCACGTATTCGTCAAGGTCGAACGTCGTCAGAATGATGACGTGGGTCTTCGGAACATCGCTTCCAACTTTACGTTCTGCGTCGATGATGAGTTTGGTCGCCTCGATGCCGTCAGTGCCGGGCATGCGCACGTCCATCAGCACCACATCCGGCTTCAGGTCAAGGCTCAGCGCCACCGCCTCCGCGCCGTCAGAGGCCTGGCCGACCACTTCCATGTCATCCTGCGAATCGATGACCATGGCGAAACCTGCCCTCACCAACTCCTGATCGTCGGCGATAAGAACTCGGATAGGCTGTGTCTCACTCATACTTCAAGGTTAGCAAGACACGGCGGCAACGTCATCATTCTTTGTTTTTCATTTCAGCAACAGGATGCAGCAACGGTTGAGAAGTAGCAGCATTGTCATCGCTACCGCCGGTTTCGCGTAGCACGCGTAGCAGCTCCCGCATGTGGGCCAGAGCCTTGCGACCTTGTTCACCGATGGTGCGGAAAGCCTCGGTGATGGCTTGTGGGGAAGTGGTTATGCCGGCTGCGGCATCGGCGTCGAGCATGGCCAGTCCCGCGTTCGCTTTGTCGATGACTCCGGCCAGCGTCTCGCTGACCTCGCCGCGAATCTGGGCACCGATCTGCTCACGTTCGTTATTGGCTGCCAAAACCTGCTTTTTGGCCGATTCCTCTTCCAACGCTTCGTGTCGGGCCTCGAGCACCATGGCATTTGTACCGCTTGCTCGTACCCACAGTGCCGCCCCGATAGCTACAGCGCACACGGCCAATGCGAGGAATATGAGCCCGACGATTTGGTATGGGTAGCTGCCTCGCGTTCCGTAGACCCCTGAGTATTGCTGCCGATTCAGCACCCAATCCACCAACGTCGGATAGCCGACAAACGCCCCGCTGAAACGCAGGCTGAACAGTACGGAATCCACGATTGCGGCCACACTTGCCCAGCGGCGTGAGTGGTTTTTGCCGTAAAGGCACACGGAATACAGCGAGACCGGCGCATAGAGCACGGCCGACGGTATCTCTTCCAGGAAGCACAGCGAGAAAGTGGCCACAGCGACCATGACGGCTGCGGCGGACTGTGGGAAACGTCGGCGAAGCGTCAGAATCACAAACACAATGAGACTGACGACGATGTCCGCGAGTTTCAGTGCGGTTGTCGAGGCGCGCGCCGAAGAGCCAAACACCATGGTGTGGGTGCCGTCATTGTAGCGGAATGTCAGCACGCTCCACGGGAAAATCAGACCCATTAAAACCAGCGCAATGATAGCGTCGGCCAATAGGTAATGCTGTGCAAAGAAACGGGATATCCGTTCCACCCAATTGAGATCGACTGATGCCTGTCGGGTTGCCGGTTTCGTTATGGAATTGTTGTTTGCTAAGAGATTCGCAAAGAGGGAATGGCGATGCGCCTCTATGCCGTTCGGCTCGTCGCCATTGCTGGTGTCGGAAGCTGAATTACTGAGGGTAGCATGGTGGCTGGCAGATTCGCTGCTGCTGGTTGGATGATTGTTTGCTGCGGCATTGAAGGTTTTGCAATTATCGGCGTTCTGTTGAGCTGGTTCCTTGTTGTCGTGTTCATGATTGGCCGATTGGAAGTTGATGGGTCGGCCATTGATTGATTCGTCGGTAGTCTGTAATGAAGCTTCTGTGCGAGTGAAAGATATTGCCTGTGCTGGTGCTACCGCTGTATCGTGCGACATTTTGGCCGTTGCGTCAAACGGCAAGGTGATGTCGACTTCAAAGCCACCGCCGACGCGAGGTCCGGCAACAACCGTGCCGCCTACGGCCTGGACACGTTCGCGCATTCCGGTGATGCCATAGCCGGGCTTGTGTCCATCGAGCGAGGCGGAGGCTCCGTTGCCGTTATCGCGAACGGTCAAACGCAAACTGTTGTCGTTCCAGGTTTCTGCAACCTCAACGGTAACGCCTTTACCGGCGTATTTACGTGCGTTGGTCAGTGCCTCCTGTACGGCGTGGTACAGCGCAGATTGTGCTTTGTCGCTCAGTCGTTCCGGTTGTGGGCTGGCATTGCCGCCAACCATGCGTGTTACGTTTCCGTCGGCCGTCTGCGCGGTTGCGTCGGCCTGTGCGACGAGACCAGCGATATCGCCATAACCGGTGTGCGAGGTCCCGCCGAATGCGTTGAGCAGCCCATCCATGTCATGCTGTGCGCGTTGCGATTCGTGTCGGATGGTCTCCATGATTTCCCGCGCTTTTGCAGGGTCTTTCGCGCCTGCATACCTGCCGCCGTCCGACTGGACGATGATGGTGGAAAGCGTGTGGGCCACCACGTCGTGCATGTCTCGAGCAATGCGGGCGCGTTCGGCGGTGCGTGCGATGTCGAGATCCTCCTGTTCGCGTGCGGCTAGCGCCTCGTTGCGTTCGCGCAGCAGGGACGCGGTGACGAGCCTTATGCGCGACCGATAGCCCATGAAGCAGGCGGCAACGAGTACGGCGACGATGCAGGCGAGCAGGAAAAGTATGGTGCCGAAAAGGTTGACTCCACACGAGCGAGTAAGGCCGGAAGTGTAGACGGTATGGCAGGAATAATAGGTCCAGCTTGCCGAATCGCCTGCATGCCCAGGATTGTACAGCGGTCCGATTTCTGAGCCCCAGGCGATGATCGGTGCCGCGGCGATGCCGATAACGAAGGCCAAGGTGATAAAGACCTTGCTGCGTGCGGGGTTGCCGTAGACGATAACCGAATAGAGCATCACTGCGGCGAGCAAATCACTGAACACGTAGCTTGGTCCGGCAAGAAGTTGCGCGACGGCCAGAGTGGCGAAAACCAGTGCCGCACCTTGCGGATGCGTTCGGCGAAAGAGAAGTGAAGTAATGAGCGCACACGACCAGAGGATCTGCCAGCCTCCGCTATAGCTGACCCACAGCCCGCCTTCTGCGGTGGTCGTACTGATACAGGCGAAGAACAGCGCCACCAGCGCCAGCAACACATCCCCGACCACCGGGTTGCGCGCCAGCCACTTGCCGAACCGCCGTATCTTGCTCATGGTTCAAGCCTATCGCAGGACGGTTGCGTTCGGTATCGTGCCTGGGAATGATGTTCGGTTGTCGGGCGCTGAATTCTCGGTTCTGTGTGTTGGAAAGTGGGACGAAGTTGAGTCCGCAACATGATATGTCTAATCAATTTTGTTGAATTTAATTGAGGTAAAATAATGTTGGCGCAAATTCCACCATGTGACATTCTTTAGTCAAATAATAATTATTTGACTAGCATGTTTGCTGTAGGCGGTATACAGTGAAAGTCGTTGGATTGTCATAGTTATCAGGGGGAAATATGACTTTACTGGCAAAATATTACGTACCAGGGTTGGCCGTGGAGGACCATTCCATCAAAGTACCGCTGGATTGGCGCGTTAATTCGCCAGGCAAGGGCTTTACGGGGAAATCATTGAGCCTGTTCTACCGCGTGGTTACCGCACCGGAGCATGTCCATGACGATTTGCCGTTGCTGCTTTTTCTGCAAGGTGGTCCGGGAGGCGCTTCACCCCGCCCGTTGGATCCGTCAAGCGACGGTTGGATTGAAGAAGCCATCAAGCATTTCCGTGTTGTCCTGCCTGACCAGCGCGGCACCGGCCGTTCATCCTGCGTGGATTCAAACACGATGCGTCACATCGAAGGCGCCGAGAATCAGGCGGAGTATCTCAAATGTTTCCTAGCCGGTTCCATTGTCCGGGATTTTGAGCATTTGCGGCGTACGGAATTCGATGGCAGGAAATGGGTGACGTTGGGACAAAGCTATGGCGGGTTCCTGACGCTGGCTTATCTTTCGCTTGATCCGGAAGGGCTGGCGGCCTGCTTTACCACCGGTGGAATTCCTCACGTTCCTGCCAGTGCGCGTGAGGTGTATGAGCACACGTTTAATCGAATGGTCCAAAAGACGGTACAGTATTACCGCCGCTATCCGCATGATATCGAGCGTGTGACGGCCGTGGCCGACAAAATCGCCTCGCTCGAGGGCCATCACAAGGACGATATTCTGTTGCCCAACGGGGACCCGCTGACTGTCGAGCGGTTGCAGACCTTAGGCAGTGATTTTGGCATGAAGCCGAGCCCGGAACGTCTGCATTGGATTATGGATATGGCGTTCGCCAAAGACGACGGTTCCGAGAACGTTCATGCCCCGCTTTCCGATCAGTTCCTGGAAGCGGTTATGGAAGCTACTGCCTCCGATCCGTTGTATTGGCCTCTGCAGGAATTCATTTATGCCGATGGGGAGCTCGAAGAGCCTATGGGCTGGGCCGCGCAGCAGGTGCGTGACGCCCATCCGGAGTTCTCCGTCGAACATCGTCCGCTTGTATTCACCGGAGAAGCGGTGTTCCCCTGGATGTTCGAACAAGAGCGTGCGTTGCGTCCGTTCCGTGCGGCGATGGATGTGCTGATGAACGACACTCTTTTCTGCAAGATCTACGATACCGTCCAGTTGAAGCATAATGACGTGCCGCTTCAGGCCGCCGTCTATTTCGACGACATGTATGTCGATTCCGGTATGCAGCTCGATACGCTTTCGCGCGTGGGCAATGCACATGCCTGGGTCACCAACGAATATGAACATGACGGTATCCACCACGGAGGTGCGGTTTTCGCGCATCTCTACAACGAAGCGCTGAACCGTGGCGATTTGGAGAAGGTGTACTAGATCGTACAGGTTCTGCCAAACGGTTCTCCGTCGTCGGCGTTGGAAATTGAAATGAGATGATGTCTCGTATCGTTTACTGTTCCTGTGCTCGTACACCTTCGTATATGATGGTGAATTCAGCGGCCTCAGTGATGAGAAGCCGCTGAATATCGGATACAGAAAAGAGGTGTCCATGGAACCATCGTGGACGTGGCTTGACGAGCCAGAGACCTTCAGAGTCAATGAATTGCCTGCGCATTCAGATCATCGCTGCTATAGGAATCTGCAAGAGGCAGACGAGCAATGTTCAAGCCTTGTTCGTGATTTGGATGGTCAATGGCAATTCTCGTATGTCGACAATCCCGGGCTCATCCCGAAAGGCTTTTATTCGCCTGATGTTCCCGAAGAACGGTTCGGAAACATCGAGGTTCCCGTTCATATCGAACTTTCCGGTTATGCGCAGATTGAATATACCAACACCGCCTATCCGTGGGAGGGGTCTGTGTTCAGGCGTCCGGCTTATACCACGCCGCCGGAGGATCCGCAGGCCGGCAGCTTTTCGGAGGCCGCCGACAATCCGGTCGGGCTCTATCGCCGGTCTTTCAATCTCGATGAGGCTTGGGCATCTCAACCGTTGCATATTTGTTTCGAAGGGGTGGAACGCGCGTTCTATTTGTGGTGCAACGGTAAATTCGTGGGATATGCCGAGGATTCGTTCACCCCGAGCGCCTTCGATCTGAGCCCATATGTCCATGTCGGCGAAAATCTCGTCGCGGTGGCAGTGTTCCGACATTGCACCGCGAGTTGGATCGAAGACCAGGATTTCTTCCGTTTCTTCGGTATCTTTCGTCCAGTGAGACTGTTGTCGCTTCCGGCAACCCATGTCGACGATTTGACTGTCAAGCCGACTCTGAAAGACCATGATTATATCGGCGTCCTGAATGTCTCTGCCAAGCTTTCGCCCTTGCAAAACGGCTCGAAAGCGACAATGGAACTGGCTGATTGCGAAGGGAACGTACTCGTCAGCAACACGGTCGAGGCACAGGAACAGACCGTCTGGCCTACTTGCACACTGATGGATCCGCATCTGTGGTCGCACCGTGACCCCTACCTGTATCGTCTCACGATTACCGTCACCGACGTCAAGGGTGAGACTGTCGAGGTCGTGCCGCAGGCTGTCGGATTCCGCCGTGTTGAAATCGGTGCCGACAAGGTGGTGCGGCTCAACGGCCAACGTCTGCGCATTCTGGGCGTCAACCGCCACGAATGGAGCGCCACCAGAGGCCGCGCGATTACACAGGCCGACATGGACGCCGACATGGCGACTATCAAGACGAACCATATCAACGCCGTGAGAACCTGCCATTACTCCGATCAGCTTCCGTGGTATCGGATGTGCGACGAAGAAGGCATCTACGTCATGGCCGAAACCAATATGGAGTCGCATGGCACGTGGGCAAAACTGGAAAGCGAAGACGGGGCCTACAATGTTCCGGGCAGCTTCCCGCAGTGGCGTGAGATGGTGGTCGATCGCGCCAGAACCCAGTACGAGACGCTCAAAAACCATCCCTCGATTCTTTTCTGGTCGCTCGGCAATGAATCCTACGTCGGCGAGAACATCGTCGCGATGGAGGAATACTACAAATCGGTCGATCCGACCCGCCCTGTGCACTATGAAGGGGTGGTGCATAATCGTGAGTACGAGGACCGCGTTTCCGACTTCGAAAGCAGGATGTACGCCCCGCCGGCCGATGTCGTCGAGTATCTTGAGAACAACCCGAAAAAGCCGTTCGTCCTTTGCGAATACATGCACAGCATGGGCAATTCCGTCGGTGGGCTTTCCGACTATATGGATTTGTTTGATCGCTATCCGCAGTACATGGGTGGTTTCATCTGGGATTTCAAAGACCAGGCTCTTGAGGTCACCGATACCATCACCGGGCGCAAGGTGATGCGCTATGGCGGCGATTTCGACGACAGGCCTACCGCACGTCAATTCTCCGGTGACGGGTTGCTTTTCGCCGATGGGGCCGAAAAGCCCGCAATGCAGGAAGTGAACGAGGAGTATGGCAGATATGACCGATAACGTATGCATCGTCATCGATGAAGAACTGATTGGCCTGCATGCTTCCGGCTGCGACTGCCTCTTCGATTACAGCACAGGTCTGGTATCTCTCAAAACCGGTGGCAAGGAATGGCTGTATGGCGCACCGCAACCGGCATTCTGGCGGGCGACGACCGACAATGACCGAGGCAACGGTTTCTCCCGTCGCTCGGCGCAGTGGGCTGGTGCCGATCTGTTCAGCGTTGCAGGACGGCCGAGCCTCAGTATGGACCGCAAGCCAATCGGCATTCCCTACACTCCTGCAGATGGCAGCACCGGAGGCCAGCTATATGCTTCTGAAGCCTCGTTGACCTATACATTCACCACGCCGACAGTTCCGGCTACGACGGTGGATGTCTGCTATACGCTCGACGCTGCGGGAGATCTGACAGTGAACGTGCGTTATTACGGCAAACCGAATTTGCCGGAGCTGCCGGCTTTCGGCCTACGCATGGTCATGCCGACGCCCGCCACCGGTTTCACCTACTTCGGATTTCCGGGCGAGACCTACCCGGATCGGCTCGGAGCGGGCAGGAAAGAGCTCGTTGAAGTGGAGGGCCTGCATGTCACTCCTTATCTGGTTCCTCAGGAATGCGGGATGCATATGGATACCGACTGGGTGCGTGTCGATCGTGAGACGACGCTCAACAACGCCGATGAAGCCATCGCGCCGTATAGCCTGATCTTCGCTCGCAAAGACGAGTCGTTCGCGTTCAGCTGTCTGCCGTATACGCCGTTGGAGATGGAAAGCGCCACGCATCAGGAAGAGCTGCCGCCGGCGAGGCGTACGGTTTTGACGATATACGGTGCCGTGCGAGGCGTGGGCGGTGTCGACAGTTGGGGCGCGCCTGTGTCCGAACAATGTTCAATAAGCGGCGAAAAGGATATCGAATTCTCGTTCGTCATCAAGTTGTAGAACAAAACAACGCTATCACGTTGCAATGCTGAATACGGGCTGTTCATAATCGTTGTCTGCGATATGATGGGCCGTTCCGCCACGACAATGACGGAGCGGCCGTTTTATGGCGAAGGCCTCGCGTCTGATGGCCTGGCATCCTTGTCGGCGTGTAATGTCGACATCATTATCGAAAGGTGTGAATATGAGCGATTTGAACAACATGACTGTGGGATTCATCGGCTTCGGCAACATGGCGCAGGGCATTGCCAAAGGGCTGGTCAACGGGGAGTGATTTCCGGCTCGCAGATCGTCGCCAACTCCGGCCATTTTGAAAAAGCGCAATCTGCCGCCGCGGCCATCGGCGCCAAGGCCACGCATGCCGCCTCCGAGACCGTTGCGGCCTCCGATGTCGTAGTCATCGCTGTCAAACCCAACCAGATTGAAGCTGCACTTGCCGATGTACTTGACGAGCTGAAGACTGACGACAAGTTCATCGTCTCCGTCGCAGCCGGCCGTAATCTTGACTGCTACCAGGAACTGCTTGGCGACAGCGCACATGTACAGTGCGTCATTCCCAACACCCCCATCGAGGTCGGTCAAGGCATTCTCGTCACCGAAAATGCCAACACGCTGACCGATACGCAACGCGATGTGTTCGAGGCGCTGTTCTCGCCGATCGCCCTGATTGAGCGCGTGGACACCCCGCTGATGGACATCGGCTCGTCCGTGGCAGGATGCGCACCGGCGTTTACCGCCATCTATATCGAGGCGCTCGCGGATGCCGGCGTGAAGTACGGTCTCAAGCGTGAGACCGCCTATCGTCTCGCCGCCAAGATGACCGAAGGCGTCGGTGCACTTTATATGGCTACTGGTACCAATCCCGGTGCGATGAAGGACGCGGTCTGCTCGCCCGGCGGCACCACCATCAAAGGTGTCACCGAGTTGGAAAAGCAAGGCTTCCGTGGAGCGGTCATTTCCGGAGTCGATGCCATACAGAACGGCTGAGTCAGCTGGGAACGTTCTTGTCTTATTTTTTAAGATTGCGACATTGCCGGGTGTGATTATGCTTTTATTGCACGGTTAATCATCATTGTGCAATTAATCTCACGGAATATCCCCGTATCCTCACCTGTCGGCATTAAAATAAAAGCAATCAGTACATTACGGCTGGCAAAAGGACGACAGGAATCGAGGGCACAACAGCATGGGCAGGATACTTCTGGCGTCAAGTGCGCTTCCTGCCCTGCGCTCATTGCTCAGCGTGTTGCCTCAGCATCATGTCCAGCATTCCGGGTTGCGCATCGCCTATATTCCCACGGCCGACAAGCAAGGCATCTCTCGTTATGCGCGGCCGCTGATCCGGCACATGTTGCGTTCCGCAGGCTTCCGTGTGCATATGCTTGAAGTTGCAGGCGCCAGCTACGAGGAGATCCGTTATATCCTTTCGACCTGCGACATTATCTGGGTGGGTGGAGGCAACACTTTTTCCTGCTGCACGAGCTGAAACGTTCGGGCGCCGCCGATCTCATTGTCGAACAGGTCGCCGCAGGCAAGACCTACGTCGGAGTCTCTGCAGGGGCAGTCGTCGCCGGGCCGGACATCGAATACATCGGTGATATGGACAAGCGTAGTGCAGCGCCGTCGCTTCGGGATGTCACTGGGTTGCATCTGGTCGATTTCCGCGTGGTTCCGCATCTCGACAATCCCATCATGGGTCCTGCGGCTCGCGCCATTGCAGCTGCCGAACGCAAGGAAGGCCATTTCATCCGTACGTTGGCCGACGATTGGACCGTTTTGGTCAAGGGCGAGAACGGCCACATTCATTTCCGCCGTCCTTAGCGCCATCATTATTCTCTTATTTTTGAGTCGGTTCTCGAGCTGTTTGTTCTTGAGCCGTTCATTGTCGAATTGGACTTCCCACCCCGATTTTGATTGTTTCATCTTCGTAGGGTGCATTGCGCCGTGGGATTTGAGCTGTCGTTGTCTCTTTCAACGTCCGGTTCGCCGGTAGACTTGAGGTATGTCTTTAACTATCGGAATCGTCGGTCTGCCCAATGTCGGCAAATCCACCATGTTCAATGCCCTGACCCGCAACAATGTGCTTGCGGAAAATTATCCGTTCGCCACCATCGAGCCCAACACTGGCATCGTGCCGCTGCCCGACAAGCGTCTTCCCGTGCTCGCGGATTTGGTAGGCACTGAAAAGATTGTGCCGGCCACCGTCACCTTCGTTGATATCGCGGGCATCGTCAAGGGTGCCTCCGAGGGTGAGGGCCTGGGCAACAAGTTCTTGGCCAACATCCGTGAGGCCGATGCGATCTGCGAGGTCGTGCGCGCCTTCAAGGACGATGACATCGTTCATGTCAACGGCAAGGTTGACCCGTCCGACGACATCGACACCATCAACACCGAACTTATGCTCGCCGACCTGCAGACCATTGAGAATGCGCTGCCGAAGCTCGAGAAGGAGCTGCGCGGCAAGAAGGTCACGCAGGAGTACATGGACGCGGTTAAGAAGGCGCAGTCGATTCTCGAGGCGGGGAGACCATCGACCACGCCGCATCTGCCGGAAAGATTGACAAGGCCGACATTTACGACCTGCACCTGATGACCGCCAAGCCGTTCATCTATGTCTTTAACGTCGACGACAGAGAGTTGGGTGACAAGGACTTCCAGAAGCAGCTTGCCGATTCCGTGGCGCCTGCGCAGTCCATCTTCCTCAACGCTCAATTTGAATCAGACCTGACCGACCTCGACGAGGCCGATGCCCGTGAAATGCTCGCCGATGCAGGCCTGAAGGAATCCGGTCTCGACCAGTTGGCCCGAGTCGGCTTCGACGTGCTCGGTCTGCAGACCTTCCTCACCGCTGGTGTCAAGGAGGTGCGCGCCTGGCAAATTCATCAGGGTTGGACCGCCCCGCAGGCCGCCGGCGTCATCCACAGCGATTTCGAGCGTGGCTTCATCAAGGCCGATATCGTCTCCTACGACGATTTCGTCGCCGCCAAGGGCAGCATGAACGAAATCAAGGAGGAAGGCAAGCTCCGTCAGGAGGGCCGCGACTACGTGATGCAGGACGGCGACATCGTAGACTTCAAGTTCAACGTGTGAGTTTGCAAAAGTCTATCTGCTAAGAGTGGCCCGATATTTCTGGATTGGGTCACTCTTGCTATCTCAAGACCATCGAAGTTTAAAAGTTTCGAATAAATTTATGCAAAAATGAAAGGTGTTTTATGCTAAAGCTTTTAGTTCTACGAATCAGTTTGTTATGAAATAATGAACTTAATCAATAGAATACTAGTGCTTAAATTGACAAGTAGTGAGAATATACGCCTATTGCCACAAAACGAGACTTGCGGATTATCGTGCAACATTTTGCGGTGCAGCGTAAGTTGCTGAGGATGTAGGTCAGATAATACGTAAGTTCCCTTAAACCAAATTTGCCATATTGATTGAGTGCAAATAAATACTATAGTATTGGAAAATAAATGTCTTCTGTAGAGAATCAACATAGGCAGCGTTTTGCTGTTATTAAGCAATGGTCGATATCTGGCATAGAGCGACCAAGAGAAAGTTTTTATGTCGAAGAAGAATTCAAGCAGCGACTCCGGGAAAATGATTGCGATACGTTCTTTAAACCGGTTCAATTAAATGATTCAGAGGATATGCATTACAACTTGGAAGTGAGCTATCTAATAGATGCATTTGATGAGTTGCCTCATCGAGTAGATCTAGCTTTTGATTCGGCGTGGAAGGCACTGGAATCAGCATTGTCATTCAATTACTCCTCGGGCAATACTACTGAAAATCTTAATCAATTTGTTAATGAGGACTTTTTAGAGAGCAATGACATATGTGACCTTCTTTGTAAGAATATCCCCATTCAGTCATGTGAATACCTTTACAATCGTTTGATTGAAGATTCTTGTAGAGAAGATGCTGAAAAAGAAAAAGCGGAAAAGGAAGAAGTAAAAACCGGGAAAAATAAAAGCAAAATGACAGATGCAGATCGTTTGTTCAATAGGTTGAAGCTCAAAGAGAATCTTGGGATTGGTGAACTTATCCGTGTCTTAAAAGGACGGTATAAGAACGGTAACGGTCAACGCTGTGAGGTACATAATGGTCCAAGATTTATAAAAAAGTGCTGAATAAAGAAAGCAATATCGCGCTTCGTGAAAATGAACCTAAGGGAGAATCGAGGCGCGGCAAATCTTTTCTTGTTCTGCTGCAGAGCGAAGGCGTTTATTGATTTCTGGGCTCTTATACACTTTCCGGTGTGACCGATTCCATGGCGATTCTCTTTCTCCTTTCCTTAGTAGTAAGGCATCTATTAAAACCTATACTCATCCATATTTTTCCTTCATTGCTTCCTATTATTTGTTGCTTTGTTTGTGGGTTAAAAAAATGCCTGAAGTGCTGAATACGGATTTTGGGGGTGTGCAGAGTTCCCTAAAAGAAAACCTTACTCGTGCGGAAGCTATCTTTGGAAAAGATTGGAATGAAGGTTTAGGTTAATTAATATCAGCTATTATTTAATTATGACAATGAACTTTGATTCGTGCGAATGGTGGAAACACTGAATAGATGAAGAAAGCGTGATAATAGGCTTTGCTTCGTTCGCTCTGTCCGCGTAAATCAGTTTTATGGCATGATGATGGTGATGGGGATTCATCAATAACGATGGATATTAAAACCTTTCGAAAGGAATCGACATGGCTAATGAGCGACGAGTAGTGATTTTGGGCGGGCATGGCAAGGTGGCACTGCTGGCAGAGCCGAAACTGAAAGAGGCCGGGTTTGCGGTGGATGCGGTCATCCGCAATCCTGCACAGTCCGATGATGTACGCAAGGCTGGCGCGAATCCGGTGGTCTTCGATATGGAACATGCCAATGTCGACAGCTTCGCGGGCCTGTTCGAAGGCGCCGTTGCCGTCGTGTTCTCGGCCGGTGCCGGCGGCGGGGATGCCGTCCGTACCCATGCTGTTGATTACCAGGCAGCGGTCAATGCGATGGATGGTGCCGAAAAGGCTGGTGTGCGTCGTTTTGTGATGGTTTCCTATGACACCGCCGACCGCGATCCGCAGAAGATGGGTTGGCCTGAATCGTTCGTCCCGTATGCGCAGGCCAAGCACGATGCAGACGCACATTTGCGTGATTCCTCGCTCGAATACACGATTCTCGGGCCTGGTATGCTCACGCTCGAGCCGGAAACCGACAAGATCGTCTTGACTGATGACCACACGATGATTGACGGCAAGCCGGCAACCAGCGGGCAGCGTGCGACTTCACGCGGCAACGTCGCGGCGGTTATCGCTCGTGTGCTTTCGGCGGATGTCGCCAAGCGCAAGACCATTGCTTTCTATGACGGTGACAAGCCGATTGACGAGGTCCTTGTCTAAGCCTTGCAAAAAGGAAATCGGATATTCGGTGTTCGGATATTCAAGATTTGGGAAAGTGCCGCGACGTCAGATTCGATGCGGCATTTCCTGTTTCTGGAATGCATGCAAGAATTCAACGCATTCAAGGATTCTTTTTCAGGGCCATGATGACGATGGCATAACGTTTCCGGAACAAAGCTGGCTTCAATAAAACAGATATTCGTTCGTGCATTTCGAATTTTCAGCCTTGCGATTATGGTTAAATTGAATGGACGAGGCATTGTTTCACTTAAGAGAAGAAAGGCTCACCGACAATGGAACAGAAACAGTACGTATGTGAAAAGTGCGGTTGTCAGCATTACACCTCCGACCAGTTCCAGGCCACGGGCGGCGAGTTCGCCAAGCTGTTCAACGTACAGAACAAGAAGTTCATCACCGTCAGCTGCACACAATGCGGCTACACCGAGCTTTACCGTGCCGAGACCGACGCGGGCATGAACGTTCTCGATTTTCTGATGAGCTGATATCTGTCATTCCGATTCGGCCTGCGCTAGTCTGGGCATATAAAGGCCAAAAGGAGCGGAAAATATGACGATTGCGCTGAAACGAATGTATGAAGCGGCCGAGGATTCGGATGGATACCGTGTGTTGGTCGATAGACTTTGGCCGCGCGGGATTTCGAAGGTGAACGCCAAGCTTGATTTGTGGCTCAAGGAGATTGGTCCAACCACCGAGCTGCGTCAATGGTTCGGCCATGATCCTGTCAAATTCGATGAGTTTGCAGATAAATATCGCAAGGAACTTGACGGCAACGCTGATGTGGTCGGCAAGCTGGTCGCGATTTGCCGTGAACAGCCGAAAGTCACATTGCTATATGGGGCTAAGGATGCGGAACACAACCAGGCCGTGGTGCTGAGGGATTATCTGCATCGTCATCTTAAATAGGGGATTCATGCCCACTGCGGCTCGCCAATTTTGTGCCGGCATTATCGCCATCTCGGATTTGCTTCGGTAGGTTTATCTGTCGATGGATTGCATGTTTCGATGTAGTAAACTTCATAGAAAAATCCGTATTTAGGCCGTGTGGCTTTGTCTGTACAGCGTATGATTGAAGCCATGGCGACAGTGACGTTATCGATTCCGAGGGCACGGCGGCGTGAACGTGCCATTTCCGACTACTTCGACATGTGGGTGACGCGCGATTTCGACAAGCTCGATGCGTATTTCGCTCCTGATTGTATCTATGAGCAAAGCAATGGTCACATCTACGAAAACCGCAATCAAGTTCATCACTGGATTGAGGATTCGCTTGATCATCAGACTGTAACGACGTGGAGGATAGCAACTTTCACCCATGCACGCGGCCGCGAGGGGCAGCCGTCGATTACTGTCTTCTGGACATTTGCGGCCAAGAACGACGATGGCAGCGACGATGCGTTCGATGGTGTATCGGTCTTTGAGTTCAACCGTCAGAACAAGATCAAGCGTGTTCGCGAATATCACGCGAAGCATCGTCGCGATTGCCCATACAAGGGTGAATAGAAGCAAACAACCTAATAGCGTTGAGATTCAGAAGAAACGGGTCATCGCCAATAGCGATTGACCTGTTTCTCTGTTTGGTTCTTCTTTGCGTTGTCTGTGCGATAATGGGGGAAGATAGGCAATAGAAATCAACAGATGGAAACGAAAACGAGGTTTGGCATATGGGCATGCCAATGGATTTGTATGTGATTCGGCACGGGGAGTCGGAGGCGAATGTCATCGTCAAAGCGGGGAGCACGGTGACAACTCGCTGTTTACCCAGGACAACGTCACTGTCCCCGATCGTTCGTGGAGGCTGACGGCAACGGGACGTAAGCAGGCCTATTGCATCGGTCGCTGGCTGGTCGAGCAACAGCAGCTTTTCGACCGCTATCTGGTGTCTCCTTACGTGCGCACCCGCGAGACTGCGGCGACCATGGCGCTGCCCAAGGCCAAATGGGAGGAGACCCGCGTGCTGCGCGAGCGTTCGTGGGGCGAGATCAGCACAGTGACCCAGGATATGTTCAAGAACAACTACGAGCGCAACTGGATGTTCAAGAAAACCGATCCGCTCTACTGGCGCCCGCCGGCCGGCGAATCGCTGGCCGATGTGGCTGAAAACCGCGTCCATAATCTGCTGACGTCGCTGAACCGCCGTGCCGAAGCACAGTCCGTCATCGCGGTCACCCATGGCGATTTCATGCTTTCGCTGATGCTGACCCTCGAAGACCTTTCCGACGAGGAGTTCCTGCGGCGTGCCGACAGCGACAGCTGGAAAATCACCAACTGCACCTGCCTGCACTATTCGCGGCGTGACCCACACACCGGCCTTACCGATGAGCGCATTCGTTTCGAACAGACTGCGCGCCCGGTCTATGACAAGGACACCGGCCGCTGGGTGGTAAAGGTCGACCCGTGGCGCGAGTTCCAGCGCCCCTTCCTCTCCAACGGCGACTTGGTGGACGTCGTCCAGTCCGTGAATCCTCATTTGTGAAATAATCGACACGCTGATGTCAGGGGTGTCGCTAAAATGTCCCAAGGCGCGCGACGAAAGCAAAAGCCGCGTGGCAAATCCCCTATTTTCAATTAGTGGCGGAAGTATGCCTAAAAGGAGAGTCAAGGATGGGCAACATGTTCACCTGGAAACTGCATGGCGACGGCAAAACGTTGAATCCCGGAGAGGTGGTCGACCCTGACGAGCGCATGACGTGGGGCCGAACGGCAGGCATTGGTGCCCAGCACGTCATCGCGATGTTCGGCGCGACGTTCCTCGTTCCGATTCTGACGGGCTTCGATCCGTCCACGACGTTGTTCTTCACAGCAATGTCGACGGCGTTGTTCCTGTTGATCAATAAAAATGAGCTACCCAGTTATTTGGGTAGCTCATTTGGTTTTATAGCCCCGATTGTCGCGGTCACCACCGCCCACAAGGGCATCGCCGTGGCCAGCTTTGGCATCATGGTCACCGGCATGCTGCTGGCACTGATTGGTCTGTTGGTGCACTTTGCCGGCGCCAAGTGGATCGACATCATCATGCCGCCGGTGGTCAACGGTGCCATCGTCGCCATCATCGGCTTTAACCTCGCCCCTTCGGTGTGGAACAATTTCCAGAAGGCCCCGGACACCGCTGTCGTCACGTTGGCTGCCGTCCTGCTCATCGCGATGCTGTTCAAAGGTCTGCTCGGTAGACTGAACATTTTGCTTGGTGTCTTGGTCGGCTATGCCTACGCCTGCTTCCGCGGGCAGGTAGATTTCGCTGCGGTCGGCAAGGCTGCATGGATCGGTTTCCCGCACTTCCACCTTCCGCAGGCTGACTTCTCCGTGCTGCCCATGTTCATCCCTGTGGTCATGGTACTGATAGCCGAAAATGTTGGCCACGTCAAGTCCGTCGCGCAGATGACCGGCCACAACTATGACGACCACATCGGCACCGCCCTCTTCGCCGACGGCTTGGGCACTGCCATCGCCGGCTTCGGCGGCGGCTCCGGCACCACCACTTACGGTGAGAACATCGGCGTGATGTCCGCCACCCGCGTCTATTCCACGGCCGCCTACTGGTGCGCTGCTGCCTTCGCGCTGATCCTGAGCCTCTGCCCGAAGTTCGGTGCCATCATCAACACGATTCCCGCTGGCGTGCTCGGTGGTGTGACCACCCTGCTCTACGGCATGATTGGTATGGTCGGCGTGCGCATCTGGGTCGACAACCACGTCGACTTTGGCAAGCCCTTGAACAACATGACCGCCGCCGTGACGATGATCATCGGTATCGCCGACTTCGGATTCGCCATCAATGGCGTCAAGTTCAACGGCATCGCCATCGGCACCGTCGCGGTGCTCGTGATCTACCACGGTCTGCGCGCCATCGGTCGTGCCACCGGCGCCATTCCCAAGGATGATGGCGAGTGAGTGCCTGATGATTCGGTCGAATATGAATTGACATATTTCGACTGCAAATTATCGGCTGGATGACGAAACTGTCATCCAGCCGATTGCGTTTCGGTAGTTTGAGGATATTTATAGTCAGGGAACGTGTTTGTCATGATTCAATCAAGACCATAGTCTGCGATGGCTGCAATCGAAACGTTTCCGGTTTGACGATACTGTTATAGATACTGTGATTTATGTAATAGATACTACCTTTATAAAAATGGGTCATTCTTTTGACAAATGGTTTTTAGAGTCATATAGTTAATCTCCGTCAGTTGTCCAATGCGAGGATGCAGGAGAGTTAAATATGAGTATTCATGTAGTCATCATGGGCGTTGCCGGCTGCGGCAAAACCACTGTGGCACAGGCAGTCAGCGACCAGCTGGGATTTGTCATGGCCGAGGGCGATGACTTCCATCCGAAGGCAAACGTCGAAAAGATGAGCCATGGTATCCCACTTACCGATGAGGATCGTTGGCCGTGGCTTGAGATTATCAGCCAGTGGATGACCGATCAGGACAAGCAGGGAAACTCGACGGTGGTCTCATGCTCGGCACTCAAGCGTGAGTATCGTGAAGTGCTTCAGAAGCATGTCGATGTTCTCTTCGTCCATCTTTCCGGAACGCAGGAGCTTATCGGAGACCGTCTGTCCAAGCGCCAAGGCCACTATATGCCGCCGTCGCTTCTGCCCAGCCAATTCGCTGATCTCCAGCCGCTCGAGCCGGACGAAAACGGTGTCACGGTTTCCGTGGAAGGTGACCCCGCCACGGTCGAAAGCCGCGCCATCGATG
Organism: Bifidobacterium sp. ESL0682; assembly: GCF_029392815.1. GTDB lineage: Bacteria > Actinomycetota > Actinomycetes > Actinomycetales > Bifidobacteriaceae > Bifidobacterium. The sequence goes on from NZ_CP113942.1 coordinate 801,825, forward strand.
CCATCAAGCATTATGAGGAAACCGGCAAACTCGCATAGTGGAAAATCGCCACAGCGAAGGCAAGGCTGTCGCTGTGGCGATTTCTTCGATGATGTTTATTCGTGTTTTACCAAACCTTTAAAGGTGAAGGAAAGGATAAAAGATGGCAGAATTTTCAATTCATAGCTTTGAACTGACCGATAAGGTCGTGCTCATTACCGGAGGAGCGAGCGGGCTCGGCAAATACTATACCCAGGCTGTCAGTACCGTTGGTGCCGATGTCTGCGTAGTCAGTGCTTCCGAGAACGGCTGGGACGAGACTCGAAAGATCGTCGAAGAAAACGGTCGCAAAGTCGTTTTCATCAAGCAGGACATCACCGCGGAAGGCGCGGCGAAATCCATCGTGGAACAGACCCTCAAGGAGTTCGGCCGCATCGATGTGCTCATCAACAACGCCGGCATCCAGCTGCGTCACGATCTTGCCGATTTCCCTGACGAGGACTGGCGCAAGGTCATCGACGTGAATCTCAACGCTCTGTATTATCTTTCGCATGAAGTCGCGAAAGTGATGATGAGGCAGAAGAGCGGCAAGATCGTCAACATCGGTTCGATGCAGTCCTACCGTGCCGGCAAGAGGATTTTCCCTTACACCGCAAGCAAGCACGCCGTCATGGGGCTGACCAAGGCCTACGCCGATGCCCTTGCGCCGTACAACGTGCAGGTCAATGGCCTGGCTCCCGGGTACATCAATACGCCGATGACGTTGGCCCTGCAGAACGACCCGGTGCGCAGCGTCGAGATTCATGACCACATCCCGGCAGGCCATTGGGGAGAGCCGAATGAGCTGATGGGGGCCATGGTGTTCCTGTGCTCGTCCGCTTCCGATTACGTCACCGGTGTGATGCTTCCCGTCGATGGGGGCTATCTGCTCCGCTGACCGCAAGGCCGACGGAAGCGTACATCAAGTTGTTTCCTGCGTCGAAAGGTGCGGGAAGTCAAAAAACAAGTAATAGATATCAAAGAAGAAAAAGTAAAGGGGTAGGTGAAACAATGCCATTAGTAATCGTGGCCTGCGCTGTTGCAGTGCTTATATTCCTGATTGCCAAGTGCAAGCTCAACACGTTTGTCTCGCTGATTATCACTTCCATTCTGGCGGCTCTGGTCCTTCAGATTCCGATCGCCAAGATTCCGACGACTATCGAGAACGGCATCGGTGGGCAGCTTGGACATCTGGCCATTATCTTCGGCTTCGGCTCGATGCTCGGCAAGCTGGTTTCCGACTCTGGCGGCGGCCATCGTATTGCGATGACGCTGATTGACAAGTTCGGTCGCAAGCACATCCAGATTGCCGTCGTCCTGGCGTCGTTCATTGTCGGTATTGCTCTGTTCTTCGAAGTCGGCCTTGTCGTTCTGCTCCCGATCATCTTCGTGATCGCCCGTGAGATCGATATGCCGTTCATGGAGCTCGGCCTTTCCGCAGCCGTCACCTTGAACGTGGCTCACGCCTTCCTGCCGCCGCACCCTGCACCCACCGCGATTGTCGGTACGCTCGGCGCCAACATGGGTCAGGTGATGATCTATGGCATCATCGTCGCCATTCCGACCGTCATCATCTCCGGCCCGGTCTTCAACCACTTCCTGCACAAGCTGCGTCCCGGCCTGTACCGCAAGGACATCGATATCACCGTTTTGGGCGAATACAAGGAATTCAAGACCGAGGACACCCCGGGCTTCGGCATCTCCGTGCTTACTTCGCTGCTGCCGGTCATCCTGATTGCCTTCGCCACCATCTGCTCGTTCATCCTTCCCAAGCAGAACGTCGTCAACGAGGCCATCCAGTTCATCGGTGCCCCCGATATCGCAATGCTGCTTTCCATGCTGTTTGCGGTGTGGTCGATGGGCTTCCATCAGAAGAGGAACATGGGCGAGATCACCAAGTCCATGGAAGAGTCGGTCAAGCAGATCGCCATGATGCTGCTGATCATCGGCGGCGGTGGCGCCTTCAAGCAGGTGCTCGTCGACGGTGGCGTCTCTACTTACGTTTCGCATCTCTTCACGAACATCAATATGCCGCCGCTGATTGCGGCGTGGCTCATCACCGCCATCCTGCGTGTCTGCGTGGGCTCCTCGACCGTCGCTTCGCTGACCGGCGCGGGCCTGGTGCTGCCGCTGATTGCTTCCACCGGTGTGAACCCGGCATTGATGGTGCTGGCCGTCGGCGCGGGCTCCGTGTTCTGCGACCATGTCAACGACGCCGGTTTCTGGATGATCAAGGAATACTTCGGCCTGTCGCTGAAGGATACCCTCTCGTCCTGGACAGTGGCGACGGCGGTAATTTCCGTTGTGGGATTGCTTTCGGTGCTCTGCCTGTCGCTATTCGTCTGATATCTCGTTTGACCGTTAACCGTATGGCTTATTTGCCATTGAACAATGAGCCATACGGCATTGGTCGGTAAACGCTATCTCTCATCAACAATAAATAAGGTCCTGCTTCGTCTTTTCGGATGGAGCAGGACCTTATTTGTATGAGATTGTTGATTCCTATTCAGGCATTCTGCGTGGTGGTGCGTACTTCGGCAACGATATGGGTCATGGCTTCGTGGGCGAGTTGTGCATCGCCTTTCCAAATCCCCTCCGCCACTTTTTCGTGTGCATCCAGGGCGTCAGGACGCGGCGCGGCGGGGTAGAGCCCCTGCTCCACTCGGCTTTTCAACACGATATCGACCAATGGTGAAAGAGCGGCGAACAATTCATTGCCGCTGTTGATCAGTATTTCGTTATGGAAGCGAACGTCGAGTTCATGGAATTTGTCGAGATTTCCGGATTCTCCGTTTTTTCGCATTTCGCTGGCCAGAACAGGCATCAGCGCCCTGGTCTCCATCGGTGCGTGCAAAGCGGCGTCGCCCGCTGCGACTGGTTCGACGGCAAGGCGCAACTCGGTCAGTGTCAGCAGCTGTTGCTTTCGATAACTCGAATGAAGCTTCCATTTGATGACCTGGGTATCCAACGACAGCCACTTGTTCAGTTCCTGGGCAATGAGTCCCACACGTTTCCGGACGATGATTGCTTTTGCGGATTGTAGCGCATGCGCCGCTTCTCGCGCCACCGTTCGTGAAATGGAAAAACGTTCCTGAATGTCGTTAAGGGTGATACTGGTCCCCGGCTTCCATCGGTTTTCGATGATGTCGACAGCGAGCTGCTCGGCGACTGCGTGGTGCATGGGAATCTGGCTTTGTTGCAAGATGGATGGGTCTGTCGAATCCGATGGGAAAGCAGGCTGCGCATCCGATTTGCCGGCGGATAAGGATTGCTGTTTGGCGTTGCTCTCTTCCGTAGGGGAATAGAGAGCAGAACTTGCCGTTGATCCTGTGCGTTTGCTAACCATGGTCTCAGAGTAGCAAACGAATTGCATAAAGTTGATATTTACGAGTAAAAAATCAAAAATGTGAGATAAGAAATATTTATAAAAAACAAAAGTAATCTCTTTAATATATATGGTACTCTTTGTCTGATAGTAAAAAGATGTTTCTCAAGGAGGACATGATGCAGCTGGGCATGATTGGTCTTGGACGCATGGGCGGCAATATGGCCAAAAGAATTCGTGAGGCCGGACATGAGGTCGTGGGCTATGACCTGAGTCCTGAATCAGATCGTGACGTCGCGAGCCTTAGTGAGCTCGTTGCGAAGCTTGATGCCCCGCGCACCATTTGGATTATGGTGCCTGCCGGCAAAGCTACTGACAGCACGCTCGAGGGACTGATGGATTTGCTCGAACCGGGCGATATGGTCATCAACGGCGGCAACTGCAAATATAGCGACGACAAGATCAACGCTGACAAGCTGGCGGAAAAGGGCATCGAATATATCGATTGCGGCGTCTCCGGCGGCGTTTGGGGCGAAGAGCGCGGATATGCTCTGATGGTTGGCGGCACTGATGAGGAGTATCGGCGTGCGTTGCCGATCTTCGAGGCATTGAAGCCAGAAGGCGAGGACGGCTTGGTGCATGCCGGACCCGTTGGTGGCGGCCATTTCGCCAAGATGGTGCATAACGGCATCGAATACGGCATGATGCAGTCCTTCGGCGAAGGCTTCGCGACCATGGAACGCAGCGAATATATCAATGACCCTGATAAGGTCATGGCTTCCTGGCGTTCCGGCAGTGTCGTCTCTTCGTGGTTGCTCGATCTGGTGGTTCGTGCGATGGAAAACGATCCGGACCTCAAGGATGTGCCGCCGGTGGCCGATGAGACCGGCGAAGCGAAATGGACGATTGAAGCTGCAGCCGAACTCGGTGTGCCGACTCCGGCCATCACCGCCGGTCTCTTCACTCGTCAGGCTTCGCGCGGCGGATCCGATGACGTTCTGCGTGTCGTCACCGCGATGCGCAACCAGTTCGGTGGGCACGTCACCAAGGCCTGAGCGCAGAACGCTTCGGGCATAGGTTGCTGACGAGGCTGTATTAATATTGTGGGGTTCCGTTTATTAAAACGGAACCCCACAATATATATGTAATGGAATGATTTAGCGCTTGCGTCGAATCAGGCTGTCGATGATTCCGATGATGATGCCGGCAGCTGCAGGGATGAGCCAGGTCAGCTGCGCGTTGTAGAGCGGCAAATGGGCCAGCATGTTGCTTACAGAAGTCACGGAAAGGCCGAAGACGGCGAGCAGCTTGACGATGCAGTCGAAGATGCTGAACACCGCTACCAGAAGGACTGTCCAGATATAGACGCGTGGGAACTTGGATGTGAACGGCTTCTCAACCAGATTGAGCAGTACCAGCACGATGGCGATGGGGTAGAGGGCGCCCAGCACCGGCAGCGAGACAGTGATGATGGCGCTCAGGCCTGCGTTCGAGACAATGAAGCTGAAGACTGCGAAGACGATGCTCCACGCACGGTAATTGACGGGATGGCCGAAGACGGTGGGGAAGTTCTCTTCAAAATAGGTCGCACAGGTTGAAATGAGGCCGGTGCAGACGTTGAAGCAGGCGAGCACGAAGATGAGGCCGACGAAGGCAGTGCCGATGGAACCGAAGGCCGAGGTGGTGAGGTTGGTCAGCACCGTGGCGCCGGTGTCGCTCTTGCCGTTGGCGGATTTGATGGTTCCGCTCACCGTGCCGATGAAGGAAAGCGCCGCGTAGATGATAACGAGCAGAATACCGGCGCCGGCTCCAGCAATGCCGGTTTCGTGACGGTTTGCCTTGGTGTCGGTGACACCGAACGCCGAGATGTTGGCGGAGATGACGATACCGAAATACAGGCCGGCCAGAAGGTCCATGGTCTGATAGCCGTTGATGAATCCATAGATCAGTGATTCGTGCCCATAATCACCGAATGGCTTGCCCAGCGGAGCATGGTTGATGAAGATGCAGGCGACGAACATGACCGCGATGAGTACAAGCAGCAGCGGGCCCATGAAACGGCCCAGCGATTTGGAGAGCTTTTCAGGGTGCTGACTCAGGATGAATGACAGTGTGAAGAAGATGACGGAATAAATTAGCAGCGCCAGACGGTTGTTCTCGCCGGCGAACGGGGTGATTGCCATTTCGTAAGAGGTCGTGGCGGTGCGGGGGATGGCGAAGCAGGGGCCGATGGCCATGATGATGACAAACGCCAGCACCGTGGCGAACTTCGGAGAGACTCGCGAGGCGAGATGTTCGAAGCCGCCGGCCGAAGCCACGGCCAGTACGCCCAGAATCGGCAGGCCGACCGCCGAGATGATGAAGCCGATAGTAGCCGGGATTGCGGCGGATTGCGCCTGAGCGCCCATCAGCGGCGGGAAGATGAGGTTGCCTGCCCCGAAGAACATGGAGAAGAAGGTGAATGCGGTGACCAGTCGGTGTTTTCCTGAAAGTTTTTGAATGTTGCCTATCGGCGACGCGGTATCACCCTTGACTTTGGTCGTGTCAGGGTGTTGCGTGTTGTCGGCGATGGCGTTGCCATTGGCTTCTGCCATGCCGGATTTTATAGTGTTTTCCATAGTTCCTCCGGTATTGAGGTTGCAGTGATTGTGTCATCTGCATGATCTTCAATGTTGACCACTATAAGGAGAAGGACGGTCAAGTTAGGAGTGTCTAATTCGCTATACAGGGTCGTCTTGATTGCCGCCGGTTTGTCTTATTCGCTCTAGGTGTGACGGGCGACACCTTTCGGTACGATTGAGGCATGTCTTTCTTTGACTTTTTCAACGTTCCGGATCCGCGCAATGGTTCCAACCGTTATCGCCGGCGCGACGATGACGATGATCCGACGATTCTGCATATCCGCACCGACGGCGATGACGACGCCAACAACAATGGACGTTCTGGTTTTGCGGCAAGCGATTTCTGGCCGCCGCGTAATGGCAACCCACGTTTGACGCGCCGCTCGAGCGGCAGGCCGCAGGGGACATCCAACGGTACAAAGGTCTTTATCGGCGTGGTTGTGGCCGTGGTGTTGGTTCTTGCTCTGCTGTTCGGGCTCGACCATTTTGTCACCGACCTGATGTGGTATGGCCAGCTTGGCTTCCAATCCGTTGTTTGGACACAGCTGTGGACCAAGGTTGGCCTGTGGGTCGCCTTTGCAGTGCTGATGGCGTTGGTGAGCTATTTTGCCGCCACCATGGCCATTCGTAAGCGCCCTGATTCGGCGGACGGTTCCACCATCCGCGTCAAGGGCGATATCGTCGAAGTCGGCAAGTCGGTGAGCTCCAAGAAGGCCAGGCGTGTGGCTGTCATCGTCTCACTGATTGTCGGCCTGATTTTCGGTGCACAGTTCAACTCGAACTGGTCCGAGATTCTCTTGATGTTCCATGCTCAGCCATTCGGTATCAAAGATCCGCAGTTCGGCATCGACAACGGCTTCTATGTCTTCATTCTTCCCGGTGTGAATCTGATGCTCTCGGCGTTGAGAATGCTGCTCTTCTTTGGTTTGCTGTTCTCAATCGTCACGCATTTCGCCATGGGCGGCATCCGTATCACCATGCCGGTCAATGGCCACGGCATCATGACGATGACCAAGTATGCGCGTCGCCAGATCAGCGTCTGGTTCATCCTCAATATGCTTGCCTGGTCCGCGCGCCAGGCCATCGGCATCTTCAATACGCTTACCCAGACCGGAGACCGCTTCACCGGAGCCGATTACACCACGGTGCACTCCAATGTTCCGGTGACGTTCATTCTCGCCGGCCTGACCGCGATTCTTGGTGTGCTGCTGGGTATCTGGCTCATGCGCTCCCACTCTTTCGACGGCCCTGCTTCGCCGGATGTCCGTGTGGTCGAGGCTGTCAAGGCCTGGCGCGTGCCAATGATCGCCGTTGCAGCGGTCGTGGTTGTGGCCATCGTGCTCGGTGGAATTTGGCCGACGCTGTTGCAGCGCTTCAAGGTAAGCCCGAACGAGCAGGAGATGGAATCGACGTATATCTCCCGCAACATCAAGGCGACCCAGCAGGCCTACGGCCTCGACAAGGTGAAGGTCGGCAGTTATCACGCGACCACTCAGGGCAAGTCCGGCGCTTTGGCCAGTGATCCGGAGACCACTGCGCAGATTCGTTTGCTCGACCCTGAGGTCATCTCGCCGACATTCAAGCAGCTGCAGCAGTCCAAGCAGTATTACAAGTTCGCCGATTCGTTGGCGGTCGATAAATACGATATCGACGGCAAGAGCCAGGACACCGTCATCGCCGCCCGCGAGCTCAACGTCGACGGCAACGACAACCGCAACTGGGTCAACGACCACACCGTTTTCACGCATGGCTACGGTGTTGTTGCTGCGTATGGCAACAAGGTGACCGCTGACGGCAACCCCGAGTTCTTCGAGTCCGGCATCCCTACCCAGGGCAAGCTGACAAAGTCGCAGCACTATGAGCCGCGTATTTACTTCTCTCCGAACTCGCCGGATTACTCCATCGTCGGCTCGCCCAAGGGCAGCAAACCTTGGGAGTTCGATTATCCGCAGGGATCCACTGGAGCCTCCAACACTTTCCAAGGTAACGGGGACCGAAGGTCAACAACATGCTGACCCGTCTGCTCTATGCCATCCGTTTCGGCAGTGACCAGATTTTCTTCTCCGACCGTGTCACTTCCGATTCGCAGATTCTCTACGACCGCAGCCCGCGTGATCGTGTTGCCAAGGTTGCCCCGTATCTGACGCTCGACGGACGCGTTTATCCGGCTGTTGTTGACGGACGTGTGAAATGGATCGTCGACGGCTATACGACTTCCTCCGCCTACCCGTATTCGCAGATGACCGATCTCGGCGTGGCCACACAGGATTCCACCACGATTACTTCCCAGACCGTGCAAGGACTCAATTCGCAGCCCGCCAACTATATTCGCAACTCGGTGAAGGCCACGGTCGATGCCTACGATGGTTCGGTGGACCTTTATACCTGGGATACCAAGGATCCGGTCATCAAGGCATGGCAAAAGATCTTCCCAGGTCAATACCATCCGATTTCGGACATTTCCGGACAGCTGATGAGCCATCTGCGCTACCCAGAAAGTCTGTTCAAGGTCCAGCGTCAGCTGTTGACCAAGTACCATGTCACCAGCGCAGGCCAGTTCTTCTCGGGCGAGGACTTCTGGCAGACCCCAGTTGATCCTACTGAGACCACGGACGCGCAGAAGCGTGACGTGTTGCAACCGCCATACTATTTGACGCTGAAAACAGGCGGTTCTAAGCGCCCGCTCTTCTCGCTGACGTCCACCTATATTCCGGCGGGCAGCTCCACGCGTGAGATTTTGACCGGATTCCTCTCCGTCGACTCCGACGCCGGAAATACCAAGGGCAAGATAGGGCCGAATTACGGCACGATACGATTGCAGGAGTTGCCGAAGGACGCCAATGTGCCAGGCCCCGGCCAAGCGCAGAACAACTTCAGTTCGAACGCCGACGACTTCCAAGGAGCTCAACCTTCTGGGAACCGGCTCCACCAAGGTGGTGCGTGGCAACCTGCTCACGCTGCCCTTGGGCGGTGGCTTGGTCTATGTCGAACCTGTTTATGTCCAGTCCAGCGGCGCCACCAGCTTCCCGCTTCTGAAGAAGGTTCTTGTGGCCTTCGGCGATCAGGTCGGTTTCGCTGACACCTTGGACGAGGCGCTCGATCAGGTCTTCGGTGGTGATTCCGGCGCTTCGGCTGGTGATGCCGAAAACAAGGGTGGTGCCACAACCGGCGGTTCGTCTTCATCCGACAATTCCGCCGCCCAGGACGATACCTCCGGTACTGCCAATGGCCAAAACGGAGCTTCCGGTTCCTCTGGTTCCTCCGGTGCGGCTGGCTCTTCTGGCTCGACTGCCAATAGCCCGGACCTCAAGGACGCCTTGAACAAGGCGGGACAAGCCATGAAGGACTCCGACGCTGCCATGAAGAAGGGCGATTGGACGGCCTATGGCAAGGCCCAGCAGGAGCTTAACGACCAGCTCAACCGTGCCTTGCAACTGGAAGGCCAGCAGTAAGCCGGTAAACCGATAGGTTCAGATAACGGCGTTATACGAACGGTAGTGTTTCATTTGCTGTTCATATAACGCCGTTATTGTTTCCGAACGGTACGGTTTTCGGATAGGCTTAAACAGTACGGTTTTGGTTCCGTCTAAGTCATGTTTTGAATAAGTTGAGCAGTTGATGATAGGGGTAGTCATGATTCGAGCGGCAGTGGACAACGACCTGCAGGCAATCACCGATATCTACAATGAGGCCGTCGTCGCCGGCGGTTCCACGGCCGACCTGACGCCCCGCACCCTCGAACAGCGCCGTGAATGGGTGTCGGAGCACGAGCCGCGCCATGATTTTCCTGTGGTTGTTCTGGAAAACGAAAGCGGGGAAGTGGTCGGTTTTGGCTCCTTGTCACGTTTCCATCCGCGTGCGGGTTACGACGGCATTGTGGAATTGAGCTATTACATCGCCACCGCTGCACAGCATCAGGGTTACGGCACTCAGATGGTCTCCTGGCTATTGGACAAAGCCAAGGAACTTGGCAACCGCAAGGCCATCGGCTTGATTTTCGCCAGCAACACCGGTTCCATCGCTTTGATGAACCATTTCGGTTTCACCCGCTACGGTTTTCTTCCGCAGGCCTGCTGGGATGGCCATGGCTATCTCGATATGTCCTACTGGTACCTGGATCTGTGATGTCAGTTGATCGATGAATCGCCACTTGTGGGGTTCGTCGTTGGGCGTAGCCGAGCGTCGGTTGGAATCGGTATGATGGGTATCAGATAACCGCATTTCGGGGTGCTTTGTCATGCCCGGATAAAAGCAGGCTTGCGTAAATGGACCTGATATATAGCTTGTATATCGCCGATAAGAAGGAACGAAACGAGAGATGGCATCACAATTCTGGCTGATCGCAGGACTGGGCAACCCCGGCAAGAAGTACGAAGGCACCCGTCACAACATGGGGTTCATGGTTGCCGACGTATTGGCGCAACGCTGGTCGGTGAGTCTGGGCGACCATAAGGGATTGGCCGAACTGGGCAAAGGTGTGATGAACCTCAGCGGCAAAAGCATGAAATTCTTCCTCGCTAAGCCGCTGACCTATATGAATGATTCCGGAGATGCGGTTTCGTCCATTGCCGCTTATTATGACATCGAACCGAACCATGTCATCGCCATTCACGACGATATGGATCTGGATTTCGGCCGTATCAAGGTCAAGTCCGGCGGTTCCGCAGGCGGGCACAACGGCATCCGTTCCATCGACAAATCGCTGGGCACCAATAAGTATTCCCGCGTTCGTATGGGCACCGGTCACGCTGAGCGTGGGCCACACGCCCACGAAAACACGGTCAACTGGGTGCTCGGTGGGTTCTCTGGTTCCCAGCGCAAGGAGCTGCCCGAATTCCTCGCCGACGGTGCCGATGCGGTGGAAACCATCATGTTCGAAGGCATGAGCGAGGCGCAGGAGCGTTTCAATGGCCGCTGAAACGCAAGGCCGTTCCGAAAATACAACAAGGCACGAAAACAAAGGTAAAGCAGCAACGTCTATATCGAAACCAGCAGCCAAACCAGTGGAAAAATCGAATCAAGGCAAAGATGGAGAACCACAGGTGCAGGATATGTCCGGGGCGCTTGCCGGATTCTTGCCCAGGCTTGACGATGACGGGGCGTTCCGAGACCTACTTGCCGGTGAGATTGAGGCTCCGGAAGGTGCGGCCGACCAGGCGTTGACCGTTGGTGCACCGGAAGGCATCCGACCAGCGCTCGCAGCTGCACGAGCCCAATATTCTTCTGTGGTGATGGTTGTTTCTTCCAGCCGAGAGGCCGAGGAAACCGTCAATTCCATACGCTCTTGGTACGGAGGAGAACCCGGGGAAGTTAGCCAGCTTGAGGCATGGGAGACGCTGCCGCACGAGCGTCTGTCGCCCCGTGCCGACACCGTAGCCAGTCGTATGGCCGTTTTCCGCAGGCTCTGCCACCCGCAGGAGCACAGCGCCATGTTCGGTCCGATTCGCATTCTCGTTATGCCGGTGCGTTCGCTTATTCAGCCGGTGGTGGCCGGTTTGGGCGACGTGGAACCGTTGGTGTTCAAGGTCGGCAATGAGATTCCGTTGGACGAGGTTTCCGTACGTCTGGTTGAAAATGCGTATACGCGGGTCGACCTTGTCGTCAACCGTGGCGAGTTCGCCGTTCGTGGTGGCATCGTCGATGTATTCCCGCCGACGTTGCCACATCCGGTTCGTATCGAATTCTTCGGTGACGAGATCGACACCATCAAGGAATTCCATGCTTCTGACCAGCGCACTTATGGCGACGGCATCGATGTCGTCTGGGCCACGCCTTGCCGCGAGCTGCAGCTGACCGACAAGGTGCGCGCTCGCGCCAAATCGTTGATCGGGCAGATTCCCAACGCTGACGACATGCTGCAATCCATCGCCGATTCCATTCCGGTGGAAGGCATGGAGTCCCTGATCCCTGATTCCCGCGTTGATTGATGATATGCAGTCGGTGGCCACGATGCTGCCCAAAGACGCGGTCATCATGCTTTCCGATCCCGAGAAGCTGCGCCGTGCCGCCGCCGATCTTGCCAAAACCGCGAACGAATTCCTCGCCGCGAGCTGGCACGTGGCCGCCAGCGGTCATGGTGCGGGCGCTCCAATCAGTTTCGACCAAGCGAGTTTCCTTGATTTCGACGAGACCATCCGCTCGCTGGAATTTTCCAACCACGACGTGTGGAGGCTCACCAGTTTTGGCGTCGACAAGACCATGTCCGGCCATGTCCAACTCGATGCCACGGTCCCCGAAGAATATCGTGGCGACGAAAAGCGTGCGACCACTGGCGTCGAAGGCTTGATTGACGACGGCTTCGAAGTCACTATTACGGCTGCCTCCAAAGGTACATTGGCGCGTTTGCAACGAGCGTTGGGGCAGACCGGGGTGACGCGTTTTGACACCGTGCGCTCGCAGGCCATGGACGGCTTCATCGATGCTGCCGCCAAATTCGCGCTGCTGACCGAACGTGATCTGACCGGCAAGACTAGTGCCGTTGCCCAGCAGAAGACGCCGCGTCGCCGCCACAAGGCCATCGACCTGATGGAGCTCAAGGCCGGCGATTACATCGTTCACGAGCAGCACGGCATCGGTCAATTCGTCGAAATGCGTCAGCGTACAACTGGCGTTGGCGCGAATCGTGCCACTCGCGAATATCTGGTCATTGAATATGCGCCGTCCAAGCGCAACGCACCGTCGGACAAGCTGTTCATCCCTACCGACCAGCTCGATCAGATCTCCAAATACATCGGAGTTGACAAGCCCAAGCTCAACAAGCTCGGCGGTTCCGACTGGGCACAGACCAAGGCCAAGGCCCGCAAACACGTCCACGAAATTGCCGACGATTTGGTCAAGCTTTATTCCGCGCGACAACAGTCCCAAGGCTTCGCCTTCAGCCCTGATACCCCGTGGCAGAAGGAACTGGAGGAGGCGTTCCCGTACCAGGAGACGGCCGACCAGCTTACCACCATCGACGAAGTCAAGTCTGACATGGAAAAGTCAGTGCCGATGGACCGCCTGATCTGCGGTGACGTCGGATTCGGCAAGACCGAAATCGCCGTTCGTGCAGCATTCAAGGCGGTGCAGGACGGCAAACAGGTCGTCATTCTCGCCCCGACCACGCTTCTGGTGCAGCAGCACTACGAGACGTTCACCGAACGCTACGAAGGATTCCCGGTTCATGTGGCGGCAATGAGCCGTTTCCAGACCAAAAAAGAGATCGACGAAACGCTCAAAGGTCTGGAATCTGGCTTTGTCGACGTCGTCATCGGCACGCACAAGCTGTTAAACCCGAAAATCAAATTCAAGGATTTGGGCCTGCTAATCATCGACGAGGAACAGCGTTTCGGCGTCGAGCACAAGGAAACATTGAAGGCGCTACGCACTAACATCGACGTGCTCTCGCTTTCCGCGACGCCAATTCCCAGAACCTTGGAAATGGCAGTCACCGGCATCCGTGAAATGTCGACGCTCGCCACCCCTCCCGAAGATCGTCTGCCGGTGCTTACCTATGTGGGTGCTTATGAAGACGCGCAGGTTACCGCCGCCATCAGGCGCGAGCTTCTGCGTGGAGGCCAGGTTTTCTACGTGCATAACCGCGTCAACGATATCGATAAGCTTGCCGCCAAGATTCACGAGCTGGTACCCGAAGCGAAAATCGGCATCGCCCATGGCAAGATGGGGAGAAGCAGCTCGACAACATCATCCAGGACTTCTGGCATCGCGACATCGATGTGCTTGTTTGCACCACCATCATCGAAACCGGCCTCGATATTACCAACGCCAACACGCTGATTGTCGACCATGCCGACCGCTTCGGCTTGAGCCAGCTTCACCAGTTGCGTGGCCGTGTGGGCCGCGGTCGTGAACGTGCTTACGCCTACTTCCTTTACGACCCGTCCAAGCCCATGACCCAGCAGTCGCACGACCGCCTGGCCACCATCGCGCAGAACACGGCGCTGGGAAGCGGCTTCGACGTGGCGATGAAGGACCTCGAGCTGCGTGGCACTGGCAACCTCTTGGGCGGCGAGCAGAGCGGGCACATTGAGGGCGTCGGCTTTGATCTCTATGTACGCATGGTTTCCGACGCTGTTGAACAGTACAAGGAACCGGAGCGCAAGGAATCCGTCGCCGTCACCATCGATTTGCCCATCGAGGCTTCCATTCCGGTCGATTACATCGATTCGGACAAGTTGCGCCTCGAGGCCTATCGAAAACTGGCCAGTGCGCGCACCGAGCAGGATCTTACCGACCTGCGTGAAGAGCTCACGGATCGCTATGGTCCGCTTCCCGAGGAATTCGACACGCTTTTCGATGTCGCCAGACTGCGCAGCAAGGCCCGTGCGCTCGGCATCTCCGAGATCGTCACACAGGGCAGCCGCGTACGCGTTGCCAAGATCGACCCGCCGGAATCACTGCAAATGCGCATTTCCCGTATCTATCGTGGCTCGCAGTACCGCCCCGTAACGCATACGCTCTTGATTCCTGCGCCGTTCGGCGGCTCGATGGGCAGCAAACCGATGACCAGTCCCGAAGTGATGGGCTGGACCGACCAATTGCTCGAAGACCTCGCGTGGACGGTCAGTCCAAAGCAAAACTGAACCGTTGCTGATGATCGGTGCTGGAACGTCTCAGACACAGGACTGATTAAACAATCGTTACAATAAAAGCGAGCTGTCGAATACCAGCTTTTGATAGGCGACAAGAACTGTTAGCGTTCACAATAATGGTCTTGTTTTGTTGGCTTACGTCCATCAAACAAACTAATCTTGGAACTGTTAGTGCAAGTCCATCTTTAAGGAGTAATTGTGGCAGCAATTGAAAGCGTATATGCCAGCGAGATTCTCGATTCTCGTGGAAACCCGACCGTCAAGGTAGTTCTCGACACCGTCGATGGTGCCGAAGGCATCGGTCTGGTTCCTTCCGGCGCTTCGACCGGCGAGGCCGAGGCCTGGGAGCGTCGCGATGGCGACAAGTCCCGTTACCAGGGCAAGGGTGTTCTCGAAGCGGTCAAGGCCGTCAACGAGATCATCGCCCCCAAGGTCATCGGCATGGATGCCACCGACCAGCGCGCGCTCGACGAGACCATGATCGAGCTCGACGGCACCCCCAACAAGGGCAAGCTCGGAGCCAACGCCATCCTCGGCGTCTCGCTCGCGGCCCTCTATGCCGCTGCGGAATCCGCCGAACTGCCGCTCTACCGCTACATCGGCGGCACCAACGGCCACATCCTGCCGGTTCCGAACATGAACATCATGAACGGTGGCGCGCATGCTGATTTCGCCACCGACATCCAGGAATACATGATTTCCCCGTACGGCTTCGACACCTACAGCGATGCGCTGCGTGCCGGCGTTGAGGTCTATCACACCCTCAAGGGCATCCTCAAGAAGGACGGCCACGACACCGGTCTCGGCGACGAAGGCGGCTTCGCCCCGAAGATGAAGGACAACGAGGATTCCCTCAAGTACATCGTGAAGGCCATTGAGGCTGCAGGTTACGAGCCCGGCCGTCAGATCGGTCTGTGCCTCGACGTGGCGTCCTCCGAGTTCTACAACAAGGACACCAACAAGTACCACTTCGACGGTGCTGATCGCGATGCCGACTACATGCTGGATTACTACAAGGATCTCGTTTCCAAGTATCCGCTGGTCTCCATCGAGGATCCGTTCGCCGAAGAGGATTGGCCTGCATGGCAGAAGATCACCGCCGAAATGGGCGATCAGCTCCAGTTCGTCGGCGACGACCTGCTCGTGACCAACCCAAAGCGTCTGCAGAAGGGCATCGACCTGCACGCTGCCAACAGCCTGCTCGTCAAGCTCAACCAGATCGGCACCGTCACCGAGACGCTCGACGCCATCGAGCTCGCCACGGCCAACGGCTTCACCTCCATGGTCTCCCACCGTTCCGGCGAGACCCCGGACACCACGATTTCCGACCTCGCCGTCGCAAAGAACACCCGTCAGATCAAGACCGGTGCTCCTGCCCGTGGCGAGCGTATCGCGAAGTACAACCGTCTGCTCGAGATTGAGGAGGAGCTTGGCTCCACCGCCGAGTACGCCGGCTATTCCGCTTTCAAGGCCTGCAAGAAGTACATCAAGTAGTTTCTTCTAGACCTCTTTGCAGCGCGGTTGCGCTGTGAGCTTTGCCCGTCGCATTCGCTTTTGTAAGTCGAATGCGACGGGTATTTTCGTTTCTTATGGGCACCACGAAAAACAAGGGCAAATCCGGAGATGGCAAGAAGCTGGCCAAGCGCCGTGGATCCGGACCGGTTGCGTTCTTCATCGCCTTGTTTATCGTGGCACTGGGCGCCATTCAGCTGGTCGCTACTTTCCACAGTTACGCTTTGAACCTCGCTGAGCTCAACGGCCTGAAACGGCAGGAAGCCGCATTGGTGGCCAAGAAGCAGGATCTTGAAAACGATATTTCGCGTTGGAACGACAATGCTTACGTTACCGCACAAGCGCGCGAACGATTGGGGTTCGTCTTTCCCGGCGAACAGGCTATTCACGTCGAACATCCTGAGGCCGTTACCGGGGTAAAACCCAAAACCGATGAACACGATCAAAGTGCGGCGGATTCAGACAAGCAGACTTTGCCGTGGTACCGCGAACTAGCCTATGGATTCAAAAAGGCCGATGAACCAGTAAAGAAACCCAAAACCGGAGATTTTGGTGTCACCACTCCGAGTGCTGTCGGAGGTCAGACCGAAGATGCCACCAATCCTGGCGACAAGACCGGTCAGGCAAATCAGCAGGGGAACAAGGGTAAAAGCGGTCAACAGCCTTCGAACAATGGTGGGCAAAAGACGGGCGCTGGTGCCAGTGGAGGTAACGGGCAAGCAGGTGCCAATGCCACCAAACGCCACTGATAGCATTCGGTAACAGAGGCCGGATACTGGAATCGGATACACGATGTCGGGTATCGAATATGGATGCCTGCTTTTCGGATTGATCGTGTGGCGAAGCCAAATGTCGGTCGATTCCAAATACAATGAATAGATAATGTCAGCAATGGAACATCAAACAACAAGGAACAGCGTGCAACAAGAGGAATCCCAGAAAGTCTCGAATAAGGTCTCTCAAAGTGTCGAAGGGCGACCTGCCACTTCGAATGAACATTCGTTGGCAAACAAGACCACCGATGGCAATCTCGACGATGCTGATTTAGCAACGCAAGCCAAGCTTCTGGTCGATCGCGTCATGGCCGACAGGGCAAGTGACGAGGATGTGTCATTGGTGAAGCGTCAGCTGGGTCGTTTCCCGCGTGGCATGGTGGCGGTAGGGGCCAGATGTGTGTGCGGAAGGCCGCTTGCCGTGGTGACCCGTCCTTTGCTGCCTGATGGCACGCCGTTCCCCACGACCTGCTACTTGACCAGCCCGGAAGCTACCAAGGCGGTTTCGCGAGTTGAGGCCGACGGTTCGATGCAGCATTATACCGATTTGGTCCAGCACGATGAGACGATTCATGAGCAGTATGAGCGTGCTCATCGGCTCTATCTTGCCTTCCGTCACGAGCTGGCAACCCGGCTTGGCGACAGCGAAGAGCATATTGTGGGCACTAGCGCTGGCGGCATGCCCGTGCGCGTCAAATGCCTGCATGCCCTCGTCGCACAAACGCTGGTGATGGGTGAAGGCGCAAATCCGATTGGTGACATGGTGATGAAACGTATCGCCGACGAATTTGACCCGAAAATTTGCCGCTGCACCACCGAACTTGACTGATTGACTTAGGGGCGAATCTGCTCTATGCGTGTTGCGGTGCAGATAAGGTTGTTATCAATCGGCTGTCGTGCCGATAATGTTGCACCTGACGGATAATGTCAGAGGGACAAAACAAGATGATGCAAAAAGTGGATGGTGCTGAAATGAGAGACGAAACCAAGGATTTTGCGACCGTTGCGGGGATTGATTGCGGCACCAACTCCATCAGGCTTAAAGTCTCCAAGGTGTTTGCTGACGGGTCAGTCGAGGACATTGTGCCCCGTATGCTGCAGGTCATTCGGCTTGGTCAGGATGTCGATAAAACCCACCGTTTCGCTGATGATGCGCTGGAACGTGCGTACGCGGCAGCCCGGGATTTCGCCAAGGTTTTGAAGGACTATCCGGTTGATGGGCTGCGCTTCGTGGCTACTTCTGCCACGCGAGATGCCGAAAACCGCAAGGATTTCGAAGATGGTATCGAATCGATTCTGGGTGTGCGCCCGGAAGTGATTCCCGGGACTGAGGAAGCCGCACTGAGCTTCCTTGGAGCCACCGGCAGTGTGCCACGCAAGGGCCTTGAGGCGCCGTATATGGTGGTCGACCTTGGTGGTGGATCCACCGAAATGGTCATGGGTGGCGATGGCCAATCTGCACCTGCGACGAGCGTGCAATCCGCTTTTTCGATGAATATCGGTTCCGTACGCATGACCGAGCGTCATCTGCGTACCAATCCGCCTACCCAGACTGAAATCGCCGAAGCGAGCGCAGACATCGACCGTCATATCGACGAGGCATTCGAACATGTCCCGGCAGGCAAGACCCGCACCATCATCGGTGTCTCCGGATCCGTAACCACCATGACCGCGTTGGTGCTGGGGCTCAAGGAATATGACCATCGTGCTGTCGATGGCGTACGAGTGTCGTATAAGGACATTTTCGACATCGACAACCGCTTCCTCAGCATGACCCGTGCCGAGCGTGCCACCTACAAGACCATCCATCCGGGCCGCATTGACGTGGTCGGTGGGGGAGCGTTGATCTGGAACCGAGTTCTTGTCCGTGTCTCTGAGGCTGCGCAACGTGACCACGGCACCCCGATTGACTCGTTCCTTTCCAGCGATCACGGCCTGCTTGACGGCATTGTGCTCGATTATGGTGCTAGGTTGCTGAAAAGTTAAAGTTTTAGAATTAACAGTAAAATACCTGCTGGTAAGACCAGAGAACGAATATTGGCATTCAGGTGTTTATGACATAAGGAGCAAGATCTATAGGTTGGTGTGGTTCCGGTAACTCTATACGGACTTCTATCTTCTTAGTGATGTCAGAAGCATTAACTGTGTGTGCAAGTGCCACAACCGGTCCGTCTGGGATGTGCAGATAGTGGCGGCTCATGAGTTGTGGACTGAGGAACCCGATTTGCTCTCCATCGAGATTGATGGAGATAGTGGGGTATCCAGTGTATTTGCCTGTGGTTATCTTGCTTTTTCGAACTGCGACCCAAAAATAGGCTCCTCGTCCGTAGCTGTTGAGAATCTGCTGATGTTTGTAGCAACCGCTTACATGCTCTCCGCCGAAAGCTTCGAGTTGAAAACCTGCTGGCTTTATGTTTCTGGGTGTGGTATCGACGAATTCGAGATAGGAATCCCTCATGAAGTTATGATTTTTCCTCTGTCTTGCCTTCTTGGTCTGTTCTTTTTCCCGTTGTGCCTCACGCCAATCCACAGTAATTGGTGCAGACATAGTTTTGAGTCTGCAATAGCATTCGAATGTCTGCAAGGCATCGGAAAGTGCACGATGCTGTTCAGTCTCGTCAATGCCGAGCCTCTGAAGTAGGTTTTCGAGCGAATGCCCGTAGGAATTGGGGAACATGGCTTCGCTGAGAGCCATGGTATCGATGATTTGTGACGGTTCCATGCCTTGGATACCGATGTGTTTCGCCTCATTATCAATCATGCCTAGGTCGAAAGCGATGTTGTGGCCGAGTATGGGGAGCACCGCTATCTCATTGAGCAGAGGTGGAAGGATTTCCTGGATATCTGGAGCTTGAGCGAGTTGTTGGTCAGTGATACCGGTAAGGTTCATAATGCTGCGTGGAATTTTCGTATGAGGATTGACCAGAGTGGAGAAGGTTGCTGTGACTCTTCCATTCTTGACTGTTGCAATGCCAATGTCGATAATATGGTCTCGTTTGCTCAAACCTGTCGTTTCCGTATCTAAAACTATATGAAATCAGCATCATAGGTGGCAGCCACAAAGGTTTCGTCAAGCTTGTAACTTTCAGGCGACGATGTGAATTGATTTGTATCTTGGTTTGCTTGATTACCTGTACGGGATTTTTGAGTTCTACCAGGATATTTGTTTGCCCAATGCCAGCTCAGCCATCCGAGAGCGGCAAATATAAGTCCAATAACGAACATAGGAATGATGCCGGCGAAGATTCCGAGAGAGAAGAATGTCGCAATTGACCAACAAGCGAGAGAGATGATTTTGAGGAATACTTTGGCTATGGAGTGGTTCTTTTGCTGCGTTGCGTTTGAGTGCTTTGCCATGGAGCAATTATATAAAACGAATTGTCAACGTATGCATGAAAGACAGTAGATTGATAAGGAATCATGAACTAATGCATGCTCGCGATGAAGAGCTACTTGCGATAGCAATGGCTTTTCGCCTTTGAAATTATCGATAGGAGTCTGAGTTCTTCTGCGAGTTGATTGTAATAGACCGTGATTTATTCGAATATATGAGACGGAAGTATGCTTTGTCGGGAAACTCATCCATGCTGAACATGACGATTATGGTCGCGGTTCCCCAACAAATAGAATTACGAAGTTTAAAAGACATGCAGTAATGTTCCATCTCATAATTATCTTCTTGATTCAAAAAGTGCAGATATCTTTGGCAGAAGCTCTCCAGAGATTGCTAAAGGGTTCACCTCGACTATTATGGGGAGGGAGCGAAGTTGCTGAGATCCGGATGAGAATGGTTGGCATGTAGTGGCCGATTTATATTGGAAAATGCGACTCCACAACACCATGTAGCACCGATAGAAGGAGAGAGGATTATGAAATTGAAGAAGATGGCCGTTGTTGTGGTGTCTTGGGTAATGCTTTTAGGTTTTGCGGCTTGCGGGGCTTCCTCCCAGAGTGATGCCAGTAAGGGTGCCTCATCATCGCAGACAAGGCCGGCAACGAAACCAGCAAATCTTATCGGTACATGGAAGCAAACGAATTCTAGCTCCAAGGACGAGATGATGGAGGCCACGGTCACTGTTGACTCTATTGAGATTAATTGGGTGAAGCCCGACCAGAAGAGCTTGTATTGGAAGGGTACGTTCACAGCACCGACTAAAGCTGGCGCGTATTCGTGGACCAGTCAAGGCGATACCGAAACTATGAAGAAGTCAATCATGGCTTCACAGGATGCGACGAAGAAGTTCACCTATGATGGCAAGCAGCTTACCTATGCGCAATCCGCCTTGGGGACCACATCGACCATTCGTATGAGTAAGCAATAAATCGTTCTTAACAGCAAAGTGTCTTTGGTATGTTGCAAGAGTTGATAAGCAAGTAAATGATTTGCTTATTAGAAAAGAGATTACTCCGTATTCTATTCTAGTGTAAAACGTTGGAATCATGGTGATTATTTACAATTTGCGACACGCAGCGGTGCGCATGTCAAAGCCGTTCAGCGTCATCTGGGACTTGTTCTAGTCAACATGATGCTAGAGATGTTTATAAATCTTTTTGATGACGATTTGGATGCGGTGGGGGAGGCTATGAATTCGATTTTGTTGCGGAATGAACTCAAAATGAACTCATGGAAGCCTGTGAGTGCTGTTTGAGTTTTTGAAAACGTTGGAATTCCAGCGTTTTGAGAGGATAAAAAGAGGTACCCCCGGTGGGACTCGAACCCACAAGCCAATGGCGGCTGATTTTAAGTCAGCTGCGTCTACCAATTCCGCCACGGGGGCACGTCGGACTAGCCGACAAACCATTATTATGCCATGCCCGCCCTACCACAGGAAAATGTTGGCCATCGTCCAATTGCAAGTTTGCGGATTCGTGTCGTTCCGCTTTTGCATGTATGGTGATTTTGTCTCAGAATATGTTGGTTGTGTAAACTTGGTAACATTTGCATTGGTAAACTATTTTTGTTTCAATTATTTCGATAAAGGCGGTATACATGGCGGACGCAACAGAAGCCAAACCGACGAAAGAGACGGCGAAACGCGGAGGCGCGATGATTATCGTCTCCCTGATGGCCGGCTATTCCATCGTTTATATGGACAAGAGCATGATTTCGATGGCAATCATGCCCATCGGCAAGCAGTTCGGCCTTGACACCACTCAGACTGGCTTGATCATGTCGTTCTTCTTCCTGGGTTACGCAATCATGCAGATTCCCTGTGGCTGGCTTGCCGACCGAATCGGTGCCAAGAAGGTGCTGATAGGTTCGCTTATCGTCATTGGCGTATTCGCCTTCCTCTTCGGTGCCATGGGTGGCCTCATCCTCTTCATCGTCATGCGTTTCTGCATGGGTCTCGGACACGGCGGCTATCCGCCGAGCGTCACCAAGTCGATTGCGGAGAACTTCCCGCAAAACAAGCGTACATTCGTCCAGTCGTTGATTCTTTCCACCTCCGGTATCGGCGGCATCCTCGCCTTCACACTCGGCAGCGCTCTGGTCGCCTCGAACTGGCGCATGGCTTACGCTGTATTGGGTGCGCTCTATCTGGTGTCTGTCATCCTCATCTGGTTCTTTGTCCCCTCGCATGGCGGCGCGGCCGAAGAAGAGCACAAGGCTCAGGCCGAAGCCAAGGCTGGCAATGTCGAAGCTGCCAAGGCTGATGCCCCCAAGGTCGGCTTCAAGGATGTCATCAAGAACCGCAACGTCATCGTTCTGTTTGTCGCAATGATTTTCATCAACGTCATGCTCTACGGTCAGATGTCGTGGATGCCCACCTACATCACCAAAAACTTCAGCCTGACCACTACGCAGGCCGGATTGGTGCTGGCGTTCAACTCCATCTTCACCATGCTGGCGACGATTTTCTCTGGTTCTCTGCTGTCCAAGCTGTTCCTCGGCCGTGAGCGTGCCGCCATCATCGGCGCTTCGTTGCTCACCTCCGTGCTGATTGTCGTCTTCGTCTTTGCAGGCAAGAACAGCCTTGCGCTTTCTATCGTGTTGCTGGCGCTGATGAGTCTGGTCGCAATGTTCGCCTTCACCGGCATCTTCACCTGGCCGCACAAGATCATGAATCCTGAGATCATCGGCTCTTCCATCGCCGTGATCAACACCGGCGGCACCATCGGCGGCTTCCTCGCCCCGACTATCCTTGGCAGTATGGTCAAGGCTGCAGGTGGCTCGTTCACCAACGCCTTCCTGTTCATCGCTTTGATGACGGCACTGTGCGCATTGACGGTCGTGTTCGTGCGTCCTGAGCTGGGACAGAGCAAGAAGTGATTCAACCAATCAGGTATGTGCCATCTCGAATCATTCCTGATGTCTGATTGATTGGTGCGGTCCGATGACGTTAGCGTCGTTTAGCCGCACCAGTTTGTATATGCCAGTGTTTTCAATAAACAATTCAGGGTTGGTCCGATAGGTCACAGATTCAAAGAATCAGGAATTATCGAAAGTTGTTTGTCGTTCTTCTTCCAGAAGATTCTGTGTACTTTGAGCACAATCGGTGCCCCAGGGGTGCGTGAGTGCTAGTCTAGTGACATTGCGAAAACAACAAGGAGGCCTACGTATGGCTACGAATATGCCTGAGGTGAACGCCGAATTCGGCGCCAAGCCGGTGATTGAATTTCCGGATACCCCGGCTCCCACAGGGCTCAAAGCCGTTGAACTTGTCGAAGGCAACGGTCCGATGGTCCGCTCCGGTGACACGGTCACCGTCAATTATCACGGTGTGGTATGGGGCAAGGACGAACCGTTCGATTCGAGTTTCGACCGCCATCAGCCAGCCAGTTTCGGCATTGGTGTAGGACAGGTCATCAAGGGCTGGGACCGCACGGTCCCGGGTCATAATGTCGGATCGCGTCTGGTGGTCTCGATTCCGCCGGAATATGGATATGGCAGGCAGGGAATGCCCCAGGCCGGCATAGGCGGCGATGACACGCTGGTGTTTGTCGTCGATATCATCTCCACGCGCTGAAGTTCGGAAACCTATATGATGACCGGCCGGCGGGCCGGTCATTTTTAATTATTCGGTATTACCGGAAACGGTGCTGAAAACAAACCGTAAAAGCAAGGAGGCAAATATGGCAGAGGAAGAAAAGACCATTCTGCTTACGCAAGAGGCGTATGACAAGCTTCAGAAGGAGCTGGCTTATCGACAGGGCGATTATCGTGACGAGATCACCCAGCGTATCGCCACGGCCCGCGCTGAGGGCGATCTTTCGGAAAACGGCGGTTACCAGGCCGCGCGTGAGGAGCAGGGCAAGAACGAGGGGCGTATCAACGAGCTCATCGTCAAACTGCGCAACACCAAGATTCTGAAGGCGCCGCCGGCAGGCAAGGTCGGCAATGGCTCATTGGTCACCCTTGAACTCGCAGGCAAGGAGATGCAGTATGTGCTCGGCTCGCGTGACATCGCCGTGGCCACTGATTACGACGTCATCAGCCCGGAATCGCCGATAGGTGCCGCTATCATGGGTGCCAAAAAAGGTGACGAAGTCGCCTACAAGGCTCCGAATGGCCGTGAAATCAAGGTGAAAATCAAGGACGCCAAACCGATGAAGTGATGGTTTGCTAACGCTTTACATGCAAAGGGCCCGGTTCCATTTGATGGTACCGGGCCCTTACTGTATTTGGACGGAAGTGGCACTGTCGGTGTTGTTCATAATCAGCGTGGATTGGTTGTGAGGCAAATCTGCACACATCGTTTGGATTCTGTTTCGAATGGAGACTTGACGAAAGCATGCAGCATGGATGGCGTGCAGCTATGGGATTTCAGGAGAGATTGACGATGACCATGTAAATGGCCACCATATGGCAGGCGTACCCGGCCACGGTGCCAAGATGGAATATCTCGTGGAAGCCGAATACGCGCGGCCACGGGTCGGGCTTGCGCAGCGCATAGACGATGGCTCCGGTGATATAGCATGCCCCGCCTGCGGCCAACAGAACAACCACCGCCGGTCCAGCGTAGGGCGAGAACCAGAAGAGGTCGAGAAAGCCCACCCCGGAAACACCGAAGATGATGTAGACCGCCGTATAGAGCCATCGCGGGGCGTTAATCCAGATGACGTGGATAAGCAGCGCCACCAAGGTACAGGCCCACATCCCGCCGATTACGCCGTTGCGCCAGTTGGGGGTAAGGGCGAAGGAGACCGGAGTGTAGGTGCCTGCGATCAAGAGGAAAATGTTCATGTGGTCGATGCGACGCAGAATGTCGGTGGTTTTCGGCGACCAATCACCCAGATGATAGGTAGCAGAATTGCAGAAGAGGATCAGCGAGCAAACCATGAACACAGCGCAGGCCCATTTGAGTCCCGTGCCCTTTGCCAGGCATATCAGTACGATGCCGGCAGCGAGTGCCAGCGGTGCGGCGACGGCATGAATCCAGCCGCGCAGCAACGGTTTGGGTCGGCCATGTACGTCGAGACGGACTTTGCGTCCGGGCATCGGTGGGGAGCGATGCCGAGTGTTTCCGCAGCCTTCACCTCGCCGCGTGCGATGATGATGGCGGCTCGCTCGTCGGCTTTGCGGCGAATGGTATCAGCCTTGTTGCGCGCTGCGGTCCTGATGGCTTCGGCCTTGGTTTCCATAGCCTGTTGTTGGGCTTTGGAAACAGTGGTTGTGACGGTGGCGGCAATGTCGGCTGGGGATGAAGCTGGGGCGTCGACGGCATCGTTGTCGAGTGGTGCGTGCGGGGAAGGAATCTGGTTAGTGACGGTTTTGTCGTATGGGGCATCACGCTGTTCATTGACAGGTGTGGAACCGTTGCCGGTACCGGTGACGGATTTCTCGGACATGGGCCCTCCAAAATGTCATATATCGTCTTGCGGGCGAATCGGCATATGACAATCGAGTAAGATATGATGATTTCCTACGCAAACGTAACTTACGTTATCGTAACCTAGGTTGATGACATCATATCGGCAATTACACGATGCTTGCGGAACCACTCATAGTATCATTGAAGTATGGCTGATTTTGATGAGATTCTTGCTGCACAATCCGACTTTGATGCCGGCGATCGTGAATGGCTGCATTTGCTGGTTGCGGATTGGCAGGTTATTGCCGATTTGAGTTTTGCTGATTTGTTGTTGGTGCTGAAACGGGACGATGGCCGATACATTGTTGCCGAGCAATGCCGCCCTTCCACCGTGATGACGATGCGCAGTGATGATGCCGTGGGCAACGAGGTGTCTGAGAACCTCGTCGGAGAGATTGAGATGGCCATGGAGGCCAAGGGCGTGCTTCACACCACGACTCTGCATCGAGTCGGCAAATCGAGCGTCTGCAACGTCTATGCGCCGGTTCGTTGCGGCAATAAGACTCTTGGTGTGGTGGTGCGTGAAACCAACATGACCACCCGGGAATCCAATGGTCGTTATGAATCGGAAAGCATCAATGCCGGCAAGATGCTCTTCGAGATGATTCCGCGTGGACAGTTTCCCTATCATGATGCAATCATGAGCCAACGGCACAACGCCAGGGTCTCTGATGGCTTCATCATCCTCGGATCTACAGGCATCGTGCAATATGCTGCGCCCAACGCCATCAGCTGTTTCCGCAGGCTTGGCGCCATTGCCGGAATGGAAGGGCACTATCTCAGCGAAATCGGCACTCAGCTGATTCACTCCAACGACCCAGTTCCCGATATACTGCCGCTGGTGCTGAGCGGCAAGGCGGCGGCTGACTGCGAACTCGATGCCAACAATTCCATGGTCTCAATGCATTCGTTGCCGCTCTATGACGAAACAGGCCGCGCCGGAGCCATCGTGCTGTGCCGCGACGTCACCGAACTGCGTCGGCGCGAGCAGGAACTCCAGACGAAGGATGCCACCATCTCCGAGATTCACCACAGGGTGAAGAACAATCTCCAGACAGTGTCCGCATTACTCCGCCTGCAGGCGAGAAAAACCAAGTCTCAAGAGGTCAAAACCGAGCTCAAAGAGGCGCAGCGTCGTATCCAGACCATCGCCACCGTCCACGAAGGGCTGAGCCAGACGGTCAACGAGATCGTTGATTACGACGCCGTGATTTCCAACCTTTTGAAGATGAGCGTAGACCTGGCCACGATGGACGACCAGCACATCCACATCCGCTACATCGGCAAGTTCGGTATGATGCCGGCGCAGGACGCCACCCCGCTTTCCTTGGTTCTGACCGAGCTCATCACCAACGCGGTCGAGCATGGCTTCGAAGGCCGCAAGGAAGGCAACATTACCATTTCGGTTGGTCGCAGCGGTAATCATCTCAACGTCGTGGTCGAAGATGACGGTTCCGGTTTGGCCGCCGAGGAAGACAACGGCATGGCCCGTTCCTCTGGTTCCGGCCTCGGCACACAGATCATCAACACATTCGTGACCAACGATTTCAACGGCACCGTGCGTTGGGATGATCGCCATGGTGGTGGTACCAAGGTCATTCTCGATATCAACCTGCGTGCAGCACAGGAAGACGATGAGCCGGAATACTGATTTCGGACCGTTATCCATATATGGAAATGCTTGGAATCGAGGTAAGTGGCAATAAACCCCCATCAGTCATTGTGAGATGAGTGATTATGCGATTTCGCTGTGAATCTTTTAGTCACTCATCATATGACTGATACTCGGTGATATGTAGCCAGCGCCTATGCAAAATTCCCTTCCGATTTCTATGAACCGGAAGGGAATTTTCTTATCAAAATGAAATTCATCGATTACCACACAAGTTCGTGGCGCGAATTTCACACAGAGTGCTAAATCAGACCTGCATCTGCATGTTCTGACTACGGCGTGCGCGCATGGCGCGACGCTTCAGGGCGCGGCGCTCATCTTCGCTCAGGCCGCCCCAGACGCCATAATCCTGATTGGTGTCAAGTGCACACTTGAGGCATGCATCGATGACCTTGCAAGTACGGCAGATGGCCTTGGCTTCTTCGATCTGCTGATAGGCAGCGCCCGTGTTGCCGACGGGGAAGAAGAGCTCGGGATCCTTATCGCGGCACGCCGCCTTGGCTCGCCAATCAAAAGCATTACTCATAGAAGCAAACGACCTTCCTTTAGTCCTCACTGGATACCACTACTTAGATAACCACGAAACGGATATTTTTCAAGGCTTTTTAACCAGAAAAATAGCCGAATTTTCATTTTTGTACGACTCTTGCAAATATGTCTGACATCACTCTGAAGTTGACAGTTGCGCTTTTGCGGGAAAGAACAGCATCATGATTGCTAATACCAAAAGCCTACTGGGAGACGTTTTCTGACAACGTGCCTACCGCACCCGGGGCATGGCTGCCGGACGCCAGCTGGTCGAAGAGTTCGAAGTTTTTGGCATCATCCAGCAGCACCGTCGAGCCGACGCCTCGGACATAGTGGTTGGGATCCGTCCAATAGACCGATCCGGAAATGCCTTGTTTGCCTGTAGCGGACTTGAAGGCCATGGCCATCGATACCAGAGTCAGCGGATTCGTCTTCTTGTCCACTTCGATGGAGGAGAGCGCTGCCTTGGCTACCTTCTGAAGGCTCGATGGGCTCTTCATGGTATCGCCTGACGAGGCCTTGCTCATGATGGCTCCGATGACCTGCCGCTGGCGTTCGGCACGTCCGAAATCACCCTTTGGGTCGGAATAGCGCATGCGGGAGAAGGCCAAAGCGGTGGTTCCGTCAGCCGTACGGCAACCCGCCTGCCAGTTAAGCCCGGAGAAATTGTCATTGACCGTTCTGTCATAGCAAAGGTTGACTCCGCCCAATGCATCGACCACTTTGGTCAGACCGTTGAATTTGATTTCGGCGACGTGGTTGATTTTCTTGCCGGTGATATCCTCGATTTCGCCGGTCAGGGCCTTTTTGCTTTGTGTTTCGGCAACGGCGTTGAGTTTCATGCTCTGCGTGCCGACTTTGACCAATGAATCGCGCGGAATCGAAATCAACGAGGAATTGCCATGCGCTGGTTTGGTGAGCACGAGGATGGTATCGGTGCGGAACCCGGGAGTATCATCGGCACTGCCGCCAACACCGGAATCATCACGTTCGTCCGAACCGAGGATAAGCCATGAGGTGCCGTCGGTATGCGCTTTACTTGTCAGCCAATCACTTTTATCCAGCTGTGAGTTGGCCCAGTTCCAGCAACCGAAAAGCGCCAGTACGATAACCAACAGGATAGCCAGTAGGGCAGTTAACGCCCAACGGACTTTTTATGTGGTTTTACAACCGTATCGCCAGATCTTGGGGCATTGCTTCGATTGGGTCGACGTGATGGCGCACTCGAAGGATAGTTTCTTGGCATGCTCTGCGAGGAGGAAGTGCGCATGGGGAGGCGAGACGCGACGATCCTTCGCTTTGGCGTGGCGTTCGTCGTTGTGGCATCGGCGTGGGCGCTGCCATGGGTTGGGACTGATGAGAGGTTTTCCTCTTGTGCGCTCCGGACGGTGTAAACGTAGGAGGCACTGATGCGTTGCCGGGAACCGGCACATGTCCGGTATCCGGGCGTTTCCGCGCTCCGGAAGGTATGAAGCTCGGGGATTGCCCTGTGTGTCGTATCCGTCTGACTGGTTACCCATGTGCCCCCTGTTCTAGCCTTTACCTACTTTTACTCGTGGTGAAGCCACTGGGGAGGAGTATTGCCCTACTTCTGCGCAGGAACCGCACATACCGTCGCGTTGAGGTACTGGTTGGCGACACCCATGTATTGGCCGGTGTTTGGATCGCGAATCATGCCGTTCTTCTTGTCGACGGTTCCTCCGGTGACAGGGTCGATGAGCCGGCCGTCAGAGGTGGTGATGAGACCGGTTGCCGGATCAGGTGTGCCTTGCTGTTGTGCCTGATTGTTGTCGGTATTCTGGCTCTGGTCGTTCGTGTCTTGGCTGTCATTGTTTTGGCTGTTGCTTTGATCCGTCGGCATATCCTGCTGGGTCAGTGGCTTGAAATCGCGCAATGTACGCCAGGTGTCGTCGGCATCGTTGGACCAAACAACACGGTTGTTCGGGTCGGTCGGGGCCGGAACGACAGGAATGGTGCGGGCATAGATGTGGTCGGGTTTGATGTTGTGCAAGCTCAACGCAAGACCGGCCAATGTAGTGGCATTGGAAAGTCCGCTGGAGATGTTCAGTGATTTGAGCGCCTCATTGGCCAGACGATACAGCTGTGCGCTATTGGTCAGCATGTTCTTCGACAATGCTTCGGTGAGTATTTCCTTGACGAGGTATTGCTGACGGGCGGTACGCATGATATCGCTGCCGTCGGTGCCGGTGCCGTGACGCATACGAGCGTATTCGGTGGCTTGTGTGCCGTCGAGGTGCTGGAGACCTTGCTTGAGGTCAAGGCCGGTGTAATCGTCCTTCATGTCTGTGGGCAGGCAGACGTTGACTCCGCCGATGGCGTTGATCATGCCTTGAAGGCCCTGGAAATCCACAACGATGAAATGTTCGAGTTTAAGTCCGGTGAGCGCGTTGACGGCGTTCATGGTGCAGCTTGCAGCACTGGCGATGTCGCCGCCCACATTCCAGCCGGTGGCGAAAATGGAATTGAACATTACGTTGTGACGTGCAGGCACGGTGCCCTTGGTGGTCTGGCAGCTTGGGGCGTTGACCAGGGAATCTCGGGGATGGAGACGAGATTGATATAGGAGCGATCGGCGCTGATCTGCACCACCATGGTGGTGTCGGCGTTGTGTTCGCCGGTATCGTGAGTGCCGCCGAGCGAGGCGTTGTCGCCGCCGTCTCGGGTGTCTTGCCCAAGAACCAGGAATTCAATGGGTTTACCTTCATTGGGGTCGACGAGCTTTTCGTCGGTGACTCCATGCTGGCGGATGACTTTGACGGATTTGGGAGCATGGACCAAAGCGAAGGCACCGACACCCACTGCGGTGGATGCAAAGACGAAGATGCCTACTATGGCCATGACGATGGCGGTGCGCAAACGATGATGCACCATATAGGTGGTGCCGTGCATGGGTTTGGGCGTATGCCATCCACCGAGATTAGGTATCTTGAGGTCTTTGATACGGTGTGAAGCCATATCTCGCCTTTCTGCTTACCCGAGACGAAGCCTGAAAGACTGTTACGGGAATTACCGTCACTGTTCTAAAACGCATTGTATGCCTAACGGCTGAATTTTGCCTGTGTGAATGATACCAAGCGAGCTCCGACTATTCAACTCGTGGCTGACCATATTTGATTCCGCTTAATGGGCTAGCGAGGCCTTCGTCTACACTGGTGAGCATGAGTTCCAACGGCAGTGTCGATATTCAGCAAATAGTAGCCGGTGTGGTCGGTGAGCGGCCGCATGTGGCCGGTCAAGAGGTCGACCGTAGTATCGCCGCAGTCATCACCGTCGAACGTGATGTACGTTTCTTCCCCGCCACTTTGCATGCCGTGCTGTCTCAGAAAGTGTTGCCACGCACCATTGTCATCGCTGACTGCACCGGTGGCACATCTCAGCCAATGCGTACCGGATTTGCCGTCTCCTCATCGTTGGAGCTTGGCCACGGCGCTTCCGAACAACTGGTTCCTGCACCTCCCGAACGCGTCGATGTTCAGTTGGTGCGTGCCGCGGGTGCCACCTCATTTTCTGACGCAATAGGCAAGGCACTTCATTATGCCAGTCTTCCGGCCTCCGTGCGTGCCCTGTGGCTGTTGCATGATGATTCCCGACCGGTGGGGGCGGAATGCTTGGAATCGATGGTGGAAGCCTGGCACAATACGCCCACGGTCTCGCTGATCGGTGCCAAGCAGCTCGATTGGAGCGGCTCCGCCTTGCATAATGTCGGTGCTTATGCGGGCAAACATCGTTTGGAAAGCCTTGTCGTGGAAGGCGAACCCGACCAGGAGCAATATGACGGTCGCAGCGATGTCTTCGCGGTCTCATTGGCCGGTGCATTGCTGCCGTTGCAGACCACCAAAGAAGTGGGCGACATCAACCGTTGGTTCACCACCTTTGCGGAGGGTGCTGATTTTTCACGACGTATCTGCGAGAATGGCGGACGCGTCATCGTAGTACCCCAAGCTCATATCGCCCATCGCAGGGCGCGCTTCGAAGGCGTGAGAACAAAGATGGGTGAGCCTGTTGACGAGGACAGTCCGCTGGACACCACCATGCCGGTTCTTGATTCGGCCCAGAAATACTATTACACCGATATTCGCACGCTCTTCTGGCCCTTGCTTTGGATCGTGAATCTGTTCCGTGCCCTCTGGAATGCTGCAGGAGCGCTTATCGCCAAGCATCCGTGGAGGGCTTGGTGCGTGCTGTGCCTGCCATGGCGGGCACTTGCCTCATTGCCGGGGATGATTCGTGCTCGGCAACAACAGGCTCGGCGGCACGGGGCGGCTTCGGCTTCCTCGGATATGCTTTCCGTCGACCGTCGGCAGATAGGGCTGTGGCGCAAACGATGCAATGCGTTTGACAGCCAGCAGCATACCGTATTGTTGAGTCCTTTGGCCAAAAGCCATTTGCGTACGCGTGCGGTAAGGCGTTTTGGCGCAGCTGCAATGATGGCTTTGATTGCTTTTGCGGTGGTCGTGGCGTTTGAATGGGATGTGTTCCGTGGCGTTTGGAGCGGTGCCAGTCCGTATTCATCGATATTGATTCCCAGCGCTGCGAATTTCACCACGTTGCTTTCCGCGGCCACCACACCGTGGGCTTTCGGTGTAGGTACCGGCTTGGCGGTTCCGCCTGCACCTTGGCTGATGGTCTGGCTGGTGGTGTCGGTATTGACGCTGGGTCATCCGTCCATCGCGCTTTCGCTGATGCTTTTCCTGGCGGCGCCGGCAATGGCGTTGGCCTTTTGGGCTTTTTCCGGAGTCTTTACTCGTTCCGATCCGGTCCGAGTCGTCACCGGTCTGCTTTGGGTCGCTTTTGCATTGGCGCTGGGCGCCTTCGGCAGTGCGAATTTGCCATTGCTGATGGTCATGGTGTTTTTGCCTGCTGCGTTTGCTTTCACCTTCAGAGCTGTGGGGATGTACAACACCGAGGATTTGGTGCGGCCTCATCCTTCCGTTCAGGCCGCCGCTTGCGCAGCGCTGTGTTTTGCTGTGGTCACGGCCGCCGAACCGCAGCTGTTGCTTGCGTTGATCGTCTGCCTGATTCTGTTCCTGTTTGTGGTGCGTTCTCATCGTACGATGTTGCTGCTCATCCCGTTGCCAACTCTTGCCGTGCTCGCTCCGACCATCGTTGATGGTATCCGGTATGCCATGCAAGGCGCTTGGCGTCAGTTCTTCGCCGACGTCCTTGTCCCGTTGCCGTCCTCGGCTCCCGCTTCGCTTTCCTTCGCGCAGGTGGTGGCACGAGCCTTCGGTCTTTCCGCTGGTACGGATATACAGGCACAGTCCTTTGCACAGTGGGGTCCGGAAGTCATCGTGGTCGTGGCCGTGCTTGGAGTAGTCGTAGTGCTGGCATTGATGGCATTGCTGCTGCCTTTCGCGCTTCGTGCCTCAAGGATGATGTGGGCTGTGGCCATTATCGGTTTGCTGCTTTCCATGGCCTCGTGCCGGATTGGTGTGTCTGTGCAGGGTGGCGAGACTTCTGCGGGTTCGGTGCTTCCAGGCGTCGTGTTGGCTTTGATGGCCCTGCTTTCCTGCTCCTGCATCGTGGCGGGCGGAGCGGTAAAACGTTTCGTTCCGTTGCGCATATCACAAAGTGATCAGGATGCGCAAAGCGCTGATTCGTCTGGCGCCGCAGGCAAGGTGAAAGGCGTGGCCGTCAAGGCCGGGCGCGTGGTGCTGGTTGTGGTGTTGGCCATGACGACACTCGCTGCAGGGGCTTTCGGCATCTGGCAGAGAGACAACGACGTACGTGTCAGCGATAGTGGTTTGCCGATGGTCGCTGCGGATTATTTGGAGAGCAAAGGCAGCCATCGCATTCTTGCGCTCGAAGCAGTGGGAGACAACAGTATCGATTTTTCGGTTATGCGCTCACGACGTGGTGATCTGGTCGATGTCTCGCCTGCTTGGAAGGCGAAAGAAGTTTCCGGCGGCAGTGATGTGTCTGTCGATCTCTTGGCCAATGACAGCGCCATGTTGCTCGCCAACGGCAATGACGATGCCATCGATTCGATTACCAAGCTTGGTTTCGGAGGCATCTACGTTTCGGCCGATAAATCAGTGACCGACAAAGACGCCACATTGCGTCTCATCAGCAACATCAATGCCAGCTCCGGTGTGCAATCGGTGGTCAACAGTCCTTCCGGCACCTATTACCGTCTGACCAAGGTTGAAGAAGACAAACAAGGCATATCTGTCACTGGGCAAAGTGCGGCACAGCACGATGCGTGGCGGAAGGTATGGCTGTGGTGCTTGGCTGTAGTGATGCTGATCTATGTCCTGGTGGCAATACCCAGGGCACGAAGGTACGGGCAGGAACAGTTATGAAGAATATTGGGGATAGGATGAACGATCGCATGAACAGCAATGGCGAGGGATCCTCTGTTCCGCCGGTTCCGATTCCGCCGTCGGCGGCGGCAACTGAAATGAATTCCAAGCAGACTGCTAACGCTACTCAGAGTGAAGTTGCCAGCATGCCAGAGACGACTGAAAGTGCCGAAATATCGGAGAGTGACTCTCCGCGCTCACGCGGTGCTCCGTGGGACTTTGGGCGTGATTACCGTTGTAGTGCTGGTGGCGTTGATTGCCGCGGTGGTTTTGGTGCCGTTGCCGAAATGGTTGGCAGATCCGGCCAGCGGTGGCGACAGTGCGACGGTGAAACCGGTGAGCCAGACCGACCTCACCTATTATTGCCCAGCACGTATGGCGCTTTCCGACAACGGCAAATATGGTGATGCGGCTTTCCAACCCTCCGAGGGTAACGTCACCTCGTCTGCAAGATACGGGGCTTTCGGCTCGGTCTATCAGGCCACGGTGGGCGCGGTCACCAATGGCAGTGAGGCCGACGAACAGAAGCTCAAAGGCGATGACACCGTCGATGGGGCCACGGTCAAAACGTATTCGGGTTCAGTCGACAAAGGATCGACGGCATTCGAGACCCATTTACTCACAGCGAAATCTGGTACAGGTGCCGCGGCTTCAGTGGCTTCCTGGGCAAGTGAGGGTGATCTTAAAGGATTGTCAGCCTCGACTTGCGTGACGCCGGCACTCGAACAGGATTTTCTGTTGGGGCCTACCACCACGGGTGCCACTCAGCAGTTGTCCGTTGCCAATTTCTCTTCCAAGCCCACATCGCTGCAAATCCGCATCTGGAGCACCAAATATGGTACCCCGTTGCAGCTCTCCACTGGCAATATTCTCAATGTCGGGGCCAATGGCGAGGCCACACAGGAACTGTCCGCTTCTGCTCCTGGCAACGAGGCATTGTTCGTGAGTGTGACCAGCAAAGAGACCCCGATTGCCGCAGTCGTGCGAAGCGTCGAACTCAACGGATTGTCCGCCGTTGGTTCCGATTATGCCGTCCCGTTGCAATCCAGTGCGAAGAGGCAATATCTGCCTGGTCTTTCTGGCGGTGATGGGGTGAAGGTTTTGGCTCGTGCCAGGCGTTCCACGGATCTTTCCTTGTCTTGGGTAAACGGCCAGGGAACCACACAGGCGAAGACCCAGCATCTCGATGCCGGCAAGGTGTCTGTGGTTGATTTGGGACAAGCTCCACAGGATGCCATCGGGTTGCAGGCCAGTGCCGGCGAGCCGATTGACGTGGCGGCCAAAGTGACCAGAAGTGTGGGATCGGATACCGACTTCACTTATGTCGGCCCAGCCAAGGCCTCCGCTCGGTCGGCTGTTGTACTGCCGGACCATACCGACGGAGTGCTTGCGCTGATGAACATATCCGATCAGCCCGTCAAGGCGACGTTGCAGGGATACGACGCTTCGGGCAAGCCTGCAGGCAACATGGACATCGAAATTGCCGGTAATGCCGCAGTGAACGTAAAAGCCGGAGATGTTGATGCGAATGCGGTGATGTTCGTGCTCAAGAACGGCAAAAACGTTGCTATGGGTACAAGGTTGATTGAGTCGGGGAGGACCAATCCCAGTCGGCTCCACTGGCCTATCTCGCCTCTTCGGGGCTGGAACCGCAAACCATGAACGTGCGGGTCAAATCCGACGCCGGTGTTGTGCGCTAACAACGAAAGATAGGCATACCAGTATCTTGTCGATATCGTTATGCCATCTGCTGGCTTATAACTCGGTGCCGGTCCAGTCAGGGTCGATTTCTTCCGGTCGCCGTCCATACAGCTCTGCGAGCCTTGACACCAGCGCATCGCGAATGGCCCATTCAAGCTCTTCCTTGCTCGGGTGATGCATTTGCATTGGCATGCGGTAGAGGACGATGCGGGCCGGGATGCCATGGTTGGCCGCATAGCATTGTGAGGTTGCGCTACGTTCCGGTTCCCAAGGCGCAGGTGCCGAAGGCGGTACGTCCTCGACGGCGAACTGGACCGGCTTCACGAATTGCGGCCATGCCGCCAGAAGACGACGAATCTGCGAGGACACCATGTCGTCGAACATACCGCTACGGGTTCGGTAACGTGGCAAACGTGTGCCGAACATCGGTGTTCTCGGCCCGCGGCCATGACGATTTCGATAGATGTGGGTCTGCCAAGGTGGTCGCAACATGGTTCCATGCTACGGCTCGGCGTGGGCATTGCCAAGAACGAATTCGTCTGAGATGTGATGACAATCAGCGGTTTTACCGTTTCATCTCCAAGTGTCGGCACTTGCCAGTGTGTCGCGTATGCCGTCGTATTCGGTAACGGTCGTCGTACCATGAAGAGATATTGACAGGCAGTTGCCCTTGATGATGTGAACGGAGAAGTCGATGAGCGGACACACGAATGCGGTGATACCGATGTGGCGGGACTATGACCTTTCCGGCCTTGCGGGTGACGCGAAAGTGATCGCCTTCGATTTGGACAACACCTTAGCCCGTTCCAAGAAGCCTATGCACGAAGACATGGCCGTGCGTTTTTCGAAATTGTCGTCGCTGATTGACGTTGCCGTCATTACCGGCGGACGGTTCGAGCTCGCCAAAAGCCAGGTTCTAGATGTTCTTACGGCCGATGCGAGACGTGCCAATATCCATGTCATGCCGACCAGCGGCACGCGTTATTACCGGTGGCGTGATGGACAATGGCAATGTGTCTACTCCAATGATCTCGATATGGCTTACCGGAAGAGCGCGATTGCCTCCATCGAGCGTCATGCGCGTGAGCAGGGGATTTGGCTGGAGCATACGTGGGGGTCTCGCATCGAAGATCGCGGCAGCCAGATTACCTTTTCGGCTTTGGGACAGCAGGCTCCCGTTGATGCCAAGGAACGCTGGGATCCCACCAATGAGAAGAAAAACCGGCTCGCCGAGGCGGTGAGCGCCGATTTGCCTGATTTGGTGGTGCGTTCCGGTGGCTCGACCAGCATCGACATATCGGCCAGAGGCGTCGACAAGGCCTATGCCGTGCGCCGATTGTGCGACATACTGCATTGCCGGGTCGATCAGGTTGTCTTCGTAGGCGATCGTATGGACCCGGACGGCAATGACTATCCTGCGGCAACTGCCGGCACCAAGCCGATTCGCGTCGCTGGACCGCATGACACGCTTCAGGTCTGCGACCGTCTTATCGCCGCCCTTTCCTAGGAGTTGCGTGCGGCCAATTGTTGACCGATGATTCTTGACACGCCCGATATGTGCATAGCCGGTAGCGTTCGACCACAGTGTCCTGTTTTTGTCTCGTATGAAGCGTCGAATCTCTACTATCGAGGTATGGATGCTTTGATGTCGGGTTTTGGCCGCAGTGTATACGCTTGGTATGCGGCCGTTCGTAATGTGCTTCTTCCTCGTGGTTGTGCTGGCTGCGATGCTCCGGATGAAGTATTGTGCTCCTCGTGCCGTGCACTATTCACACAGGTTTGCAGCAAGGCGTCGCC
The DNA here is from genome assembly GCF_029392815.1 of Bifidobacterium sp. ESL0682. Classification (GTDB taxonomy): domain Bacteria; phylum Actinomycetota; class Actinomycetes; order Actinomycetales; family Bifidobacteriaceae; genus Bifidobacterium. The sequence continues at coordinate 839,499 of NZ_CP113942.1, forward strand.
GGGTGATGCGGATTGTTGTTATGCCTGCTCGTGGTATCGGGGTGTGGTTCGGCATGCCATATTGGCTTGGAAGGATCATGGTGACGAGGAATGCGATGCTGTGTTTGCCTCGTTGCTGGCTGATTCAGTGGTGCGGATTCTCCATGCCAGCCATGTTTCCACGACTCATCTTGCATTGGTTCCGGCTCCGTCATCTGTCTCTTCGATGCATCGTCGTGGTCGATGGCAGATGCTGCCTATTGCCAAAGCCATGGCGCGCGATTTGCACGGCTACGGATTCTCGGTTGTGGTGCGGCCAGTGCTGCAGCTTGAGGGTGTGCACAGCAAATCGGTGCAGGCTTCTAATGCTTCTGCTCGTTCGCGGCGCATAGCTGGGCATGTGCGAGTTGCCGAAGATTTGGTCGATGATGGTTCGTTGTTCATTGTCGTTGATGACATCGTGACAACAGGTGCCACGATGAGGCATTGCATGGATGCATTGCGTTCGGCAGGTGTCCAACGGGTCATGGGGTGCGTGTTGGCGTGTACGCCGAATCCGTCGCCTGACACCAAATGCTAAGACGATTGTTGCTGTCTAATCGGCGTGAGCCACGGCCATCTCATCCCAGCGTGTGGTGCAACGTCCGGAGAGCATCTCACGCCTCATCGTCCACGTTGCACCGGTATCCTCGTCGCCGCGTCCTTTTCCACGTATTCCGCCATAGCCAATGCCGACACGGGATGAGCCGAATTTTTGGTTGGCCTGGTCGATTATGGCACCAAGATTGTGGGTGTCGCGTTTGGCTTCGAAACCATGCAGTGTAGTGAAATCATTGGCATCTTGAAGCCCAAGCAACAGCACTCCCGCCCGAATGTAACGAGCATGGGGGTCAGCCCTGCCGTGCAATGCCTGGCATGCGGCTTTGGCGATGATCAGTGGGTCATCGCTCGGATCATGCAGCGTTGTAGTGCCGTGAAACGACTGATAGCTGTTTTCCGGGCCGAAGGGACTGGTGGCGCAGAATGCGGAGACATGCGAGCACAGACTTGACTGCCGACGCAACCGACGGCATGCCTTTTGCGCGTACACGCTTAAGGCCTGATCCATATGGGCCATGTCGGTGATCGGTGTCGAGAACATGCGGGAGCACAAGATTTCCGATTTTCGTTTGCCGTCGTTGGCGCTGGCGTCTCCAGCAATGCAGGGAATGCCATTGAGCTCCAGAACAGTGCGTTCCACGGTGATGGAGAACCGATGTCTGATGGATACCGGATCCTGTCGTTGCAGATCAAGCGCGGTGACAATACCCATCGCCTGTAGCTTCTTGGTCAGTCGTCTGCCGACGCCCCAGATGTCGCTGACTGGGATCTCGGCCAAGGCTGCGTCGCCATACTGTTGCTCAATATCGGTCCACAGACTCACCCCGCCGCTTGCGGGATGTCGTTTGGCCCAATGATTCGCTACTTTGGCTAGGGTCTTGGTTGGCGCGATGCCGATGCTTACCGGTATGCCGACGCCTTCCAGCACAGCCTTGCGCATGGCTGTCGAAACACGCACGGTCTGCCGGGCGTCCGTTGAAGGAGAGAGGAAACATTCGTCGATGGAATAAATCTCCTGTCCTGGCATGAACCGGCTCATCACCGACATCATCCGTGCCGACAAGCTGGCATACAACTCATAATTCGAACTGCGGGCCACCACACCGGTGCGTTGTGCCTCCTCGCGGATACTGAACCATGGCGTGCCTTCCTTGATGCCCAGCCGTTTCGCCTCGGCGCTTCGGGCCACCACACACCCGTCATTGTTGGAAAGTACAACGACCGGTTTTCGAGCTAAGGAAGGGTCGAAAACGCGCTCGCAAGAGGCGAAGAAACTGTTGGCATCCGCCAGTACCATAAGCGGTTGCGTCATAGCTGCTCCGTTAGCTGTTGTATTGAGGGAAGGGATAGATGGTGGCGCCGCCGGACCATCCCTGACTGCCTGCGAAGCCGGTGGTTCCGTTGGCCTTGGCGGGAGTGCTGTCGTGATATGTCGATGCTTTGCCCATGCCAGGGCGGGTGACTCCTTGTGGGGAGAACCCTAACCGTCTTGAACGGCTTTGCGCGTGGAAGTTGCCGATGACTACGCCCCAAATCACCAGTTCTTCTGCATTTTCGGGTGAAAAATCCGGGTAATGAGGGTTTTCGGGATGCAGAATCGGCGTTGATCCGCGCATGATGAGTCGTTTGACAGTCAATTCATCGTCAAGAACGGCCACCACCACATCGTTGGCCTGTGGTTCAAGCGAACGGTCGACCACCAGCAAATCGCCGTCCCAGATGCCGGCGCCTTCCATGGAATCGCCGGCCACCGTGATGATGAATGTGGTATCAGGGTTACGGATGACGTGTTCGTCGAAGCTGAAATCGCCCGCAAAATAATCCTGCGCCACGGAGGGGAATCCGGCATGAACCGCTTCAAGAGCTATAGGAACTGGTTTGGGGGCCAACGCTGAACGGAAAATCCGTGTGACCCTGCAACCTTGGTCGTGGGTGCTCTGTGTTGATACACATGCTGTCAGAGTCGTCATCTTATGCCTCACAATGATATTCGAACGTTTGTTCGAATATCATTGTGTCAAAAGGCTCTGACAACTATAAAAAGCTAGTAGCAGAACGAATGTTCGAATCTATCGAGTATATATCAGTAAACGGTGGTGTTCTTGGGGTCGTCGGTGGCGATGTGGTACTTCGGCAAGGTGATTTCGAAATCAGCGCCGCGGTTGTCGTCGACGACCTTGACATTGCCGCCATGCAGTTGCGCCGCCCAGCGAGCGATTGACAGTCCGAGGCCGGTACCGCCGGATTCGGTGCCTGGGCCGGATTTGCCTTTCACGAAGCGGCGGAAGATGTCTGCACGCGTCTCTGGCGGAATCTGCGAGCCGAAATTGACGACGTTGGTGACTACGGTGCCGTGGATTTTGTCTTCGTGGGCCTCGACCAATACCGTGGTATTGTCGGGCGAATGTTTGAGGGCGTTTGAGATGATGTTGGTGAACAGTTGGCGCAGTCTGTCTTGGTCGCCTTCGATTTCGATGGAGTCAGGCACGTGGACGTTGACGTCATGGGCATGCCCGGCATCGGCGATTTCTAGCGGTTCCAGAGTCTCATCGATGAAGTCCGCGAAATTGAACTGCTCGATGTTGAGGCTTGCGGCACCGGCCTCCATGCGTGAAAGGTCGAGCAGGAAGGCGATGAGGTCGGAAAGGCGGTGCGTCTGATTAAGGATTCCTTCAAGGTTGGCTGGAGTGGGCTCGACCACGCCGTCGGCAAGGTTTTCGAGCATCGCCTGCAGGGCGGAGACGGGGGTGCGTAGCTCATGGGAGACGTTGGCGATCATGTCACGCCGCATCTGGTCGGCATGCTGGAGTTCCTCGGCCATCTCATTGAACGAGCGGGCGAGCTGGCCCACTTCGTCATGGCTTTGGTCGCTGACCTTGACGCGTACCGTGTAATCGCCTTCGCTCATCGCCTCGGCTGCATCACGCATCTGACGCAGGGGAGAGGTTAGTCCTCGTGAGAAGAAATAGGTGATTCCCAATGCCACCACGAGTGTCAATGGCATGGCGATCCAGCCGCTCAGTCCTACTTTCAGAAGGAACCAGGCCATCACGAATGCGATGGCGGTGGCGATGACGATGATGACGCTCAGCTCGACCTTCAACGACGAGAAAAATCCGATTGGACGCTCGTTGTCCAGTATCCTCTTGTTCTTACCAGATTGATGTGTACGGTTGGTCATCGCTGTGGTCACTGAATTCTCTTGACTGTTTTTCACTGTATTCACTGGAAATGAAGCTTATATGAAAAGCAGCCCCGTAGGGCTGTTGATTTTCATTGTTGGATAGGCGATGTCGCGGCGTTACCGTCCTCGGGCGGCTCGAAGGCATAACCGACACCGTGTGCGGTACGAATCATGTCGCTGCCCAGCTTGTGGCGCAAGGCCTTGACATGCGAATCGACGGTACGGGTGCCGGAGGCGTCGGGCCAATCCCATACTTCCTCCAGCAACTTTTCGCGCTTAAACACCGACTTCGGCTTGCGTGCCAGCGTGGCCAGCAGATCGAATTCCGTAGGCGTCAGATGTACTTGCTTGCCATCCTGCGTAACGATGCGCTGACGCGGATCGATGACCAGGGAACCGAAGTCCAGCACCTTCTCGTTCTCGTTGTTCTTGGCGATGAGGGTGGCGCGTTCGACACGACGCAGCAACGCCTCGCAACGGGCGATGAGCTCGCGAGGGGAGAATGGCTTGGTCATATAGTCATCGGCTCCGGCGGAAAGCCCCATGACCTTGTCGGCTTCGGAATCACGGGCGGTCAGCATCAGCACCGGCACCGGGCGCTCGGCGATGATGCGCTTGGTGGCTTCGATGCCGTCCATGACGGGCAACATGATGTCCATGATTACCAAATCGGGCTTGATTTGGCTGGCGGCACGTACGGCGCTTGCTCCGTCACCGGCCACACGTGCGGTCCATCCGTTGGCCGTGATTCGCTGGGCGATTGCCGTGGCGAGATCGGGTTCATCCTCGACCACCAAGATGGTGCGCGGCGTCTTCTGATGTGCCGAAGTATTGAGCATGTATCCTCCGCCTTTTAAAAAATATCTCTACAAACAATCCATTATAGGTTCCGCCGCACCCAATTGGTGAAATGTCTGAGGTCTATGGCGGTTTCGCTGCGGTTTTTACGCTTTGCGACCGAGATAAACGTCCGTGGCACATGAAAAACTAAGTCAAGTTTGCCATAGTGTTCTCGGAGGTTTCATGGATTACAAAGTTGGAGACGTTGTCGTTTATCCACGTCACGGTGCAGCGAAGGTAACGGCCTTCGAACAGCGCACGGTGAAAGGCGTGACCCGCGATTATCTGCAGCTTTCCGTGCTTTCCAGCGATGGCTTGGTCATCGAGGTGCCGGTGGATAACGCCAAGAAGGTGGGCATCCGCAACATTGTCGACGGCAAGGAAGTGGCTAAGGTCTTTGAGATTCTGCGTACGCCGATCGTCGACAACGAGAAGATGAACTGGTCGCGGCGTTACAAGCTGAATGTCGAGAAGATCGCTACTGGCGAGGTCAACAAGATCGCCGAGGTCGTGCGTGACTTGGCGCAGCGCGACGTCGACGAACACGGACTTTCCGCAGGTGAGAAGCGCATGCTGACTCGTGCCCGTAATATCCTCACCTCTGAAATCGCGCTTTCCGAACATATCGAAGAGGATGAGGCCCAGCATCTGCTCGATGTGAATCTCGGTTATGCCGAGGCTAAGCCGGAAGACGCCAAGCACCATTCCAAAGCTCCTGAGGAGCCTGCCGATCAGACTTTGGCAAGGGTAGAGGCTGAAAATAAGAAAGCCAAGGAAGCCAAGAAAAAGAAGTGACGGTTCTAGCCGGCGTCGGCCGGTAGCTAAAGCCCGGTCATCTTATTAGATTTTACAATAGTTTGAGGGTCATCTCGCGATATCGAGATGACCCTCAAACTGTAATTTGTTTTCTTTTCAGTGATGACGTAGCGCCTCAACACCTTTGGCGATGACCCAGAAAAGCGTCGAGATGGTGACGATGATGAAGCTCGGGGAGCCGGGAACATCGCCGAAAGCACGAGCCCGCCCCAAATCGAGATCAGGCACAGCACGCTGGAAAGCACCATCGAACGTAGCGGGGTACTGGTCAGGATATTCGCTGTGGCCGCAGGGGTCACGACCAACGCGAAGATCAGCAGTGTGCCGACGGCAGGCACTGCGATGGTGATGACGCCCGCCATGATGGCCATGAACAGTACGTTCATCACGCCGATCGGCACACCCTTGGCCTGCGCTACCTGTTCGTCTAAAGAGCTAAAGAGCAGCGGTCGGTAGACTACAGCCATCACCGCCAGCAACAATATGTCGAAAATCGCGAAGCCCAACACCTGATCATCTGTGATGGTCAGAATCGAACCGAAAAGAATGGCCTGCATCTGCTGTGAGGCTGAGCTCGACATACGTGAGAAGAAAAGGCCCAGACCGGTGGCAAAGGCGAGTACGGTGCCGGTGGCGATTTCGCGTTGTGAGGCTTTCTTGCCCAGTGCGCCGATGACCAAAGCGCCGCCGAGTGCGAAGATGCCGAGTCCGAGTGAGACCGGGAGTCCAAGCAGAACCGCGCCTGTGGCTCCAGGCAAGCCTATGTGCGCCAGAGCGTGAGCGGCGAAGGTCGAGTGGCGGGCGATGGTGAAATAGCCCATCACTCCTGCGGCCAAGGCGATGCACAGGCCGGCGATGAACGCGTTGTGCATGAACGGTACGGAAAGTATCTGCAGCCAATCATGGTTGAATTCGAAATGTATGTTGCTCATCGTCTGCCTTCTTGCCGTTTGCTGGATTGCTCGACATCCGTCTGCATGGGTTCTTTATGCTCCGTGTTTGCGTCGTTTATGTCTTTCCGCTCTTTATCTGTTTGTCTCGTTGAGCGGTGATGTGCGCGCGAAAGTACCTTTTCGAAATGCCGTGGTGTTTCGCCGCTGAAGGCAACATTACGGCGTTCGGTGTCGTTGGCCGATGGATTGGCTTTGCCGTGATGATGGAAACCGGCCACTTCGGACGGTTTGTGAATGTCCGGCGTGACGTCGTCGGGTTCGTCCGGGCCGGGGGTGACGAACATATCGCCCTGTGGAGTGGTGACCACTTGGACTTTCGTTCCATAAAGATGGGTGAGCAGATCGGCGTCAAGAACCTCGTTCATCTTTGCATAATGTGGGTGTCCGTCGAGCAGATAGACCGCCCCGTCAAGGATGGGCAGCAACATGTTGAGGTCGTGGGCCACCACTTGGATAGTCATGCCCATCTCGTGATTGAGCTTGGCCAGCACGTGCACTGTCTCGCGCTGAGCTGCAAGATCGAGGTTGGCCAGGGGCTCATCAAGCATCAGCAGCTTTGGGCCGCTTACCAACGCCTGCGCGATGGCGACGCGCTGGCGCAGACCACCCGAAAGTTCGGAAAGCCGATAGTGGCGCTTGTCGTCGACTCCGGTGAAGGCCATCGCCTCGCGCGCTTGCGCCCTCTGCGCCTTGGTGGTGGGGTGAATGCCGAATTGCGTTCCCGTAAGTCCCAGCAATACGGATTGTTCGGCGGTGAGGTTGGATTCGATATCACTGGCGTAGTTTTGCGGCACATAGCCGATAAGATGATTGGTGGTGCCTGCAGGTCCGCCGAGCACGGTGAGACTGCCGGTATACAACGGCAACAGGCCGAGTTCCGCTTTCATCATCGTGGTCTTGCCAGCGCCGTTTGTACCTACGATGGCAGTGATGGAGCCTGAGGGAATCGAAAAGCTGCCATGTTGCCAGATGACTCTTTCGCTACGTTTGATGCCGGCATCTTCGAAAACCAGGGCCGGTTCGTCGCTAGAAGTCGCGATTTGCTGCAATCTTTCGACTTGCGTTTGTTGTGCCATAATCGTCTTTCCGCCTGTCAGGGATATTCGAAAATAGGTAGTAATGTAATATTTACAGTATAATTGAAATTGAGAATCATTCTCAATTAAAGGTGTGATTGTTCCTTAAGCGAAAGTACAAGTTGAGTACTGTTTATTTGTGAAGGGCTTCTGCTCTTATACCATCAATGGCGAGTTAACAATAATTACGTGCTCATGCCGATGTTTTCGGCTTCAACTGTTCTGTGTGTTTGCGATGTGAGGTAGTGCAATGCGTGGCTCAAAGTGTGCTTTTTGTTTGCTTTGAACCACGCATCGGTAGGGGAATAATCATTGAGCGAACCGGATTCGGTTGCGACCGATTATTTGCCTGGATCGGTCTGGCCCTCATTCGAAGGTACCGAGCTATTGTCCGAGGTTGAAGGTGTCTGCTGGCTGGAGTTCGTGCTGGTGCCAGGTTGCTCAGACTGCCCAGATTGTTCAGAGCCATTGCCATCGCTGCCTGTGTCCACTTTCTGATGGTTGGCTTCACTGGCCTTGAAATCCGCCATAGCCTTGTCAATGCTCTTCACGAGCGTCGTGATCCAGCCGGTGAGTGTGGTCTGGTCCTGAGGCATCTGCTCGCTGACGTCGACAACGGGCACTTCGGTGCGTCCGGCCGTTCCGGTGAGCAGGTTGGTGGTGTTACTGGCCTCTTGCGTGTTGTTGATGAGCAGATTGACATCGCGCCCGGAAATCAGGTGCTGGAATTTCTGCAGATCGCTCGGGGCGGGTTCGCCCTCGGAACTTACCGATTGCGTATAACCTTTAGGAGTTTTGTCGGCGAAGCCGAGATCGTCCATCAGATAATAGGCGACCGGTTCGGTGGCGCCGTATGTGGCGTCTTTGTGCTGTTGCGAGAATTCCTTCATAGAAGTTTCAAGCTTGGTTTCGTTGGCTTGCCAGGTCTTCAATCGTGCGGCGAATTGCTTGGCTTTGGCAGGTCGCGCCTTGGCGAAAACGTCTTCGAGCTCTTCGGCTGTGGCTTTGCGTGCCTCCTTGGAGAACCAGAGGTGGGGATTGTCGCCGGTACTCGCGCCCACGGTCGTTGCCGCCGAAACGCTGGTGGTGCCCTTGGCGATGGATTTGCTGGCCCAGCTGTCGTATCCGGCGCCGTTGACCAACACGATTTCTGCGCTTTGCAGCTTGGCCATGTCGGCGGTTTGAGGCTCGAAATCATGGGCGTCCACGGAAACGGTGTTGACGATCGAGGTCACGTTGACATCGGATCCGCCGATTTCCTTGGCCAGCGTTCCCCATTGATTGATTGATGCGACCACCTTGATCGGCCCGTCCGCCGATTGTTTGCTGGTGTCGCTCTGGTTTGAGGAATGGGATTGTGAATCGTTGCCGGCTCCACAGGCTGCAAATCCGAACATCATGCACAGCGCACCAAGCAGTGCCATGGCTTTTTTGGTTCGTCCGATTCGTTTCATGCTGTTACCCCCTTGTCGCGTTGCCTCCGCTTTGTGTGTATTCCAGTATAACGATACAGAAACACTTCGAAAATGAAAATCATTTTCAATTAAAGATAGAGTCACCTGTTGACGGTGTTGTCAGCGAGGCAAAGTTGGAAATCTCACCGGATTTATCAGATTGCAATGGAGAAATATTGAACCATTCCAAGGTGGTGAACGAATGTAATAGGTGAATCTACCTAACAGTGATAAACGGCTATAACCAAGGAGTATGACGGAGAAGGGGACACGCCCGTATCTGACGGCAGATGTAACCGTACAATTTAGGGGTATGACTATCTGCTGCACAATCTGGGCGCGGAAAGCAACAAGACGATATATATGTATGAAGGAAAAGTATGACTGACGCGGAACGTGCTCCTCTCAAACTCGACGGGAAGGCCGTTGCAGCGGCAATCAAGCAAGATCTGAGTCGGCGCGTGGAGCGGCTCAAGGCTCAAGGTGTCGAGCCCGGGTTGGGCACCATCCTCGTGGGGAACGATGTTGGTTCACACAAATATGTGGCCGGGAAACATAAAGATTGTGCCGAAGTCGGTATCGCCTCGATTGCGGTCGAGTTGCCTGAAACGGCCAACGAGCAGGAGATCATCGATGCTGTCGAACGGCTCAACGCCGATCCGAAATGCACTGGGTATATCGTCCAATTGCCGCTGCCCAAGGGCATCGATGCCAACAAGGTCATTGCTCATGTCGACCCGGCTAAGGACGCCGATGGCATGCACCCGGCTAATCTGGGTGAGCTTGTCATGCATATCGACGGCAGGAATCCTGCTCCTCAGCCCTGCACGCCACGCGGCATCATCACGTTGCTGAATCATTACGATATCGATCTGAACGGAAAGGACGTCTGCGTCGTCGGCCGAGGTATCACCGTTGGTCGCACCATTGGCCTGATGCTTACCGCGAAAAACGTCAATGCCACCGTGACATCGTGCCATACCGGAACCAAAAACATCCAAGATCACCTACGTCGGGCTGATGTCATTGTTGCTGCCGTTGGCCGAGCTGGATTTGTGCGCCCTGAAGATGTGAAGCCGGGAGCTGTTTTGGTGGACGTCGGCGTATCGCGAATCTATGACGAAGAGGCCGGGCGCTATCGTGTCCGCGGTGACATCGATAAGACCTGTCATTCCTTGAGTTCCGCCTATACCCCGAATCCGGGGGAGTGGGACCGATGACCCGCGCGATGCTGTTGGCGAACGTCGTAGAGATGGCTGAACGGCAGCTTGACTGAGATGCTTGCGACACGCCCGGATTTTCTGTGACACTTTGGCTAGGGCGACTAGTAATCTTATGACTTGCGTGGCCGAAAGGTCACCAATATAACTTAATTAGGTAATATCCATCCAACTAATAACAAAGAAACCACGTTTAATGGCAGAGAACAATAACGAAGTCACCAAGGTCGCGATCAACGATATCGGCACCGAAGAAGACTTCATCAAGGCAGTCGATTCCACTATCAAGAATTTTGATGATGGTGATCTGGTTGAGGGCACCGTCGTCAAGGTCGATCACGACGAAGTGTTGCTCGACATCGGCTACAAGACCGAGGGTGTCATTCCCTCCCGCGAACTTTCCATCAAGAAGGATGTCAATCCTGACGAAGTCGTTGAAGTCGGCGACACCGTCGAAGCCCTTGTCGTTACCAAGGAAGACAAGGAAGGACGTCTTATCCTGTCCAAGAAGCGTGCCCAGTATGAGCGCGCCTGGGGCGATATCGAGAAGATCAAGAACGACGACGGCGTTGTCGAAGGCACCGTCATCGAAGCTGTCAAGGGCGGCCTGATCGTCGACATCGGCCTGCGTGGCTTCCTGCCTGCTTCGCTCGTTGAGATGCGTCGTGTCCGCGATCTCTCGCCGTACATCGGCCAGAAGATCAAGGCCAAGATCCTTGAGCTCGACAAGAACCGCAACAATGTGGTGCTCTCCCGTCGCCAGTATCTTGAGGAGACCCAGTCCGAGGTCCGTGAGACCTTCCTGGCTCAGCTCAAGAAGGGCCAGATCCGTGAAGGCACTGTTTCCTCCATCGTCAACTTCGGCGCATTCGTCGATCTCGGCGGGGTGGACGGCCTCATTCACGTTTCCGAGCTTTCCTGGAAGCACATCGATCATCCGTCCGAGGTCGTCAAGGTCGGCGACAAGGTCACCGTCGAGGTGCTCGATGTCGACATGGATCGCGAGCGTATCTCGCTGTCCCTCAAGGCGACGCAGGAAGATCCGTGGCAGCGCTTCGCACGCACCCACGTTCCCGGACAGATTGTCAAGGGCAAGGTCACCAAGATCGTGCAGTTCGGTGTGTTCGTTTCCGTCGAAGATGGCATCGAGGGCCTGGTCCACATTTCCGAGCTGGCCAACCGTCACGTCGACAACCCGGAGACCGTCGTCAAGCAGGGCGAAGAGATCTTCGTCAAGGTCATCGACGTCGATCTCGATCGTCGCCGTATCTCCCTGTCGCTCAAGCAGGCCAACGACTCCGTCGATCCGTCCAGCGAGGACTTCGATCCGGCGCTCTACGGTATGCCCGCCGATTACGACGAGGATGGCAACTACAAGTACCCCGAAGGCTTCGACCCGCAGACCAACGAATGGATCGCTGGCTACGAGAAGCAGCGCGAGGAGTGGGAGAACCAGTATGCGGCCGCTCACGATTTGTGGGAGCAGCATAAGGAGTTCGTTGCCAAGGAAATCGAAGGCGCAGAGGAATCCGCTGCCGAGGATGGCCAGGGTGCAAACGCGCATGCTGAAAAGGCTGTCGAAGAGTCCACTAAGTACTCCTCGGAGAACGAGTCCGAAGGCACGCTTGCCGGTTCCGACAAGCTCGCCGCTCTTCGTGAGGAACTCCTCAAGGAGAAGAAGTGAGATCACTTCCGGTGATTTCACGGTGATTTCGTGAGATGGGTCGGCATAGGCTTTAGGTCTATGCCGACCTTCTTGTTTCTTGTCACAATTTGGATATCGAGGGACAGATGAGAATCGGATTGACCGGTGGCATCGCGGCAGGCAAAAGCACCGTTGACGCCCATCTCAAGAAACGTGGGGCTTATCTTATCGATTATGACCAGCTTGCACGTGAAGTGGTCGCGCCGGGCAGTGAGGGTATCCGCGAAATCGTTGAGGAGTTTGGCCCAGAAGCGATGCAATCCGATGGGTCGCTTAATCGTAAGTGGATGGCAGACCATGTATTTTCGCCGCAGGCTGCTCCTGACGCCAAACAGAGGCTTGACGATATCGAACATCCGCTGATTTACCGGCGTGCTCGGGAACTTGAAAAACAGATTGCGGAACGGTCTTCTTCGAATCCTGTGATTGTTCACGATGTGCCTCTATTGGCCGAGGTCATCGATACCATTCCATTTCAATTCGACCACATTCTTACCGTTGAGGCACCTGAGGAAACTCGCATCCAGCGGATGATGAATACGCGAGGGATGAGTCGCGAGCAGGCTGAAGGCCGGATACGCCATCAGACAACCCGTGAACAGCGTGAGGCAATAGCCGATGTGGTCATTGATTCAACGCAACCAATCGAACAAATGTTCGAGCATCTTGATATGCTGTTCGCACAATGGCAGTGAACGGTGAAGGATTCGCATAAAGTAAAATATGGGTATCTGGCTCAATGGTTGTGAATAAGCCTTCGAGCTGAAACGGCAAGATTTCCGTATTCGGGTTCGACCACGGAGATACCAGAGAAGCGCAGGCTGGCGAAAGGAATCGAGACAGGCATGGGGTTCAATATCGAGCGTACGCATCATCCGTTTGTGGTGAAGGCGCCGTACAAGCCGTCCGGCGACCAGCCGGAGGCCATCGACGAGATCGCGCGACGCATCGAGAACGGCGAGAATGACGTGGTGCTGATGGGTGCCACCGGTACCGGCAAAACCGCGACCACTGCTTGGCTTATCGAGAAGCTGCAGCGTCCGACGCTTATCTTGGAGCCCAACAAGACCTTGGCGGCACAGCTGTGTGCCGAGTTCCGCGAGCTTATGCCCGACAATGCTGTCAGCTACTTCGTTTCCTATTACGATTACTACCAGCCCGAGGCCTACATTCCCCAGACCGATACCTATATCGAAAAAGACTCGAACATCAACGACGATGTGGAACGACTGCGTCACGCCGCAACGGCGAACCTGCTGACCCGAGACGATTGCGTGGTGGTGGCCACCGTCTCCTGCATCTACGGCTTGGGTACCCCGGAAGAATATGCCGGGCGCATGCTCTTCTTGCACGAGGGTGATCAGATTGACCGAGATTCGCTGCTGCGCAAGTTTGTCGCCATGCAGTACAAGCGCAACGACATTGCTTTCACTCGTGGCACCTTCCGTGTGCGCGGCGATACTGTTGAGATCATTCCCGTTTACGAGGAACTGGCCATTCGCATCGAGTTCTTCGGCGACGAGATTGACCGCATCTCCACCCTGCACCCGCTGACCGGCGACGTCATCGCCCATGAGTCTCAGGTCCATATCTTCCCGGCTTCGCACTATATCGCCGGCCCTGAGCGCACGGAACACGCACTGAAGACCATCAAGCAGGAGCTCATTGACCGTACGACCGAATTGTGCAAGCAGGGCAAGGAGTTGGAGGCCCAGCGCTTGGAGATGCGCACCAACTATGATCTTGAGATGATTCAGCAGGTAGGTTTCTGCTCCGGCATCGAGAACTATTCCCGCCACTTCGACCAGCGTGAGCCTGGAAGCGCCCCGCATACCCTGCTTGATTTCTTCCCTGATGATTTCCTTCTGGTCATCGACGAATCCCATGTCACTGTCCCGCAAATCGGCGGCATGTACGAAGGTGACGCCAGCCGTAAACGTACGTTGGTCGAACACGGTTTCCGTCTGCCTTCGGCGATGGACAACCGGCCGCTGAAATGGCCGGAATTCCTCGAGCGTATCGGCCAGACCGTTTATCTTTCCGCCACCCCTGGTGACTATGAGCTTGGGCTTTCCGACGGTGTGGTGGAACAGGTCATTAGGCCTACCGGTCTCTTGGACCCGAAGGTCGTCGTACGACCGGTCAAAGGGCAGATTGACGATCTGCTTGGTGAGATCAAGGACCGTGTGTCCAAACATGAGCGCGTATTGGTGACGACGCTGACCAAGAAAATGGCTGAAGACCTCACCGATTACCTGTTGGAGCGGGACATCAAGGTCGAATACCTGCATTCTGATGTGGACACGCTTCGCCGTGTCGAGCTGCTGCGTGAACTGCGAGAAGGCAAAATCGACGTCATCGTCGGCATCAACCTGCTGCGTGAGGGCCTTGATTTGCCCGAGGTTTCTCTGGTGGCCATCCTCGATGCCGATAAGGAAGGTTTCCTGCGCTCACATCGTTCGCTCATCCAGACCATCGGCCGTGCCGCACGTAATGTGTCGGGCACCGTAATTATGTACGCCGATGAGATCACCGATGCGATGGAAACGGCCATCAGCGAGACCAATCGCCGCCGTGAGAAGCAGATTGCCTACAACAAGGAACATGGCATCGACCCGAAGCCGTTGGTCAAGAAGATCAGCGATGTCACCGACATGTTGGCCAAGGAGGACGTCGACACTGAAACGCTCTTGGCTGGAGGCTATCGTGACGAGAAACGCGCTGGTAGCGATAAACGCATCGCTCTCACCAGCTTGGATGAAGCCGATTTGCAGAAGCATCATGATGACATCATCAACGCAGGCCTGCCAGCCCAGGATCTGGCCGATCTCATCCGTCAGATGAGCGATCAGATGCATACCGCTGCCGAACAGCTGCAGTTCGAGCTCGCAGCCCGCCTGCGCGACGAGATTCGCGACTTGAAAAAGGAACTTCGCCAGATTACCGAAGCTCAGAAATAAAGCCTCATCGCAATCCCGGAGAACAATCACAAGAGATAAATACAATCATGGCAGGTCATCGGCACCCCGTAGGGTGAGTATATGGCTGAAACACCCCTTGCGTTTATGATCGCCACATATGTGGTGCTTGCGATTTTCTTCATTGTCGACTTGTTTGTTATCGGGCGTAAGCCCCATGTTCCCACAACCAAAGAGTGTGTGCAGCATATCGCTTTCTTCGTGGTTGCGGCACTGATTTTCGGCGGATTGGTCTGGTGGGTGTCCGGCTCGCAACCGGCGCTCGAGTTCTACTCCGGCTGGCTCACCGAATATTCGTTGAGCATCGACAACCTTTTCGTATTTGTTATCATCATGACGAATTTCGCAGTGCCGAAAAAGCTACAGAAGTATGTGCTCAGCGTTGGCATCACCATCGCGCTCGTGCTTCGAGGGCTTTTCATCCTTGTCGGCGCGGCCGTAATCCAGCGTTTCACCTGGGTCTTCTTCATTTTCGGTGCGTTCTTGATCTATACTGCGGTGAAACTCGTGGCAGGCGATGACGATGATGACGAGGAATACCACGAAAACGCCCTCATTCGCGCACTGCGCAAAGTGGTGAAAATCACTGACGAATATGACGGCGAAAAGATTCGGACGGTCAAGAATGGCAAGAAGTTCTTTACCCCGATGCTTATCGTCTTCCTCACTATCGGCACCACTGACGTCATGTTCGCCTTCGATTCCATTCCCGCTATTTTCGGGCTGACGAAAGACCCGTTCATCGTCTTTACTTCCAATATCTTCGCCTTGCTTGGTCTGCAGCAGCTGTACTTCCTGCTTGGCGCATTGTTGGATAAGCTCGAGTACTTGCCATACGGCTTGGCAGTAGTCCTCGGTTTCATCGGCGTCAAGCTGGTGATGGAGGCGCTGCATGGTAATTCACTGCCGTTCATCAATGGCGGGCACCCGATTACGCAGGTGCCGGAAATACCGACTTGGATGTCGCTCTGCGTCATCATTGTTGCCATCGGCGTTGCCGCGTTGGCCAGTGTTATCAAGATGAAAACCAATGAAGCCAAGGCGAAGGCTGAGTAAAACTATGATTGTCCTAACAAGTATGTGAACGCTCACGGAAAAGTCGTGGGAACGGACACAAAGACCTAGGGATGCTAGTAGACTTGAACATGTTGCGGGTTTGTTCCCGCCAAACAACATGTCAGAAAGAATAGGCAGGTATTCATGAGGAAAGCAAAAATTGTAGACACCATCGGACCGGCGAGCGAATCGCTGGAGAATCTGACCGAGCTGGTCAAGAACGGCATGGATGTCGCTCGTCTCAACCGCTCGCACGGCACCACCGACGACCATCTGAAGGTCTACAACAACGTTCGTGAGGCTTCCAAGACCACAGGCCGCAACGTTGCAGCTCTGGTCGATCTGCAGGGCCCGAAGATTCGTTGTGGTTGGTTCAAGAAGAACGCCGACGGCGAGGACAAGGTCCAGCTTGAGGCTGGCCAGGAATTCGTCATCACCACTGATGACATCGAAGGCGACGAGCACATCACCTCCACCACCTTCAAGGGTCTGCCTGGCGATTGCCACCCCGGAGACCCGATTCTGATCGACGACGGCAAGGTCCGCCTCGAGGTCACCAAGGTCGAGGGCAACAACGTGCACACCAAGGTCGTCGTTGCAGGACCGGTTTCCAGCCACAAGGGCATCAACCTGCCGGGCGTGGCCGTGAGCCTGCCGGCATTGACCGAGAAGGATGAGGCCGACCTGCGTTGGGCCATCCAGACCGGCGCCGACATCATCGCCATGTCCTTCGTGCGTTTCGCCAGCGACATCGACCGCGCCCATGAGATCATGGACGAGGAAGGCCGCCGCATCCCGATCGTCGCCAAGATTGAGAAGCCGCAGGCTGTCGAGAACCTTGAGGACATCGTCAAGGCCTTTGACGGCATCATGGTCGCCCGTGGCGATATGGCCGTCGAAATGCCGTTCGAAGAGGTGCCGCTGGTCACCAAGCGCTGCATCGAGCTGGCTCGCGAATATGCCAAGCCCGTCATCGTCGCTACTGAGGTCTTGGGCTCCATGGTCAATTCCCCGATTCCGTCCCGTGCTGAGGCTTCCGATTGCGCCAACGCCGTTCTCGACGGCGCGGACGCCACCATGACCTCCAACGAGACTGCTGTCGGCAAGTACCCGGCAGAGACCGTCAACACGATGGCCCGCATCTCCGGCTATGCCACCGATCACGGCTTCGATCGCATCCCGGCTTTGAACAATCTCGATATGTCGAGCACCGGCGCGGTTTCCTCCGCTGCCGTCGATCTGGCCGACAAGGTCAACGCCAAGGCTATCGTGGCCTTCACGCAGACCGGTTCCACCGTGCATCGTGTTTCCCGCGAACGCCCGGCCGCTCCGATTTACGGCATCACCAACAACGAGCACACCTATCACTGGCTGGCTCTGAGCTGGGGCACCGAAGCGTTCTGCACCGATGCCGATTACCACGACATGAACCGTCATGAGCTGATGATCTTCACCGACAAGCTGCTTCGCGATGCCGGCAAGGTCGTCGACGGCGACAAGATCGTCGTGCTGAGCTCTGCTCAAGGCGAGCATCAGTCCGGCCGCACCGATTCGCTCTACGTCCACACCGTGGGCGCTTGCGATGCTGACAAGGCCTGAGCAAAACGCAATTCGCCTTTTAGTCCGGTGATTTGACCGATTATCAAAAGGCGTAAAAGCTTTCGAACATAAAAGTCGGCTCCGATGGATGGAATCGTCGGAACCGACTTTTATATTTCTGGTGTTCGGCATGTCAAAGTTGCAGAACATGCGGGAGACACGCAGATTACGAAATGAGACGGCTTACGTCGCTTGATTATGATAATTTAATAGGGTTGCAATCTTAACGGTTGTGGCCAGATACAAGCCCTTGTATCCCAATTGGTAGAGGAAACAGCCTCAAAATCTGTGCAGTGTGGGTTCGAGTCCCACCAAGGGCACGCTAAGTGGATTATCACTTTTATATGATTGATATATCATAGTATCAAATGTGCTCTGTACTTGACATATTTGTCGTAAGAGACTGAGAAGGGCAAGAAAAAACCGGTACGGGAGTGAATACAGAATGGATGATGCAATGGACCAGATTTTAACCGATGACGAGCTGAAGGCCGCTGCTGATAATGATATCGAAGCTGTAGCTGCTGAAGCCAAGGAAGAAAAAGCCGAAGACGGCAAGCCGCGCCAGCGCACTGTGGTGGTGGCTGAGGATGAATCCGTCAATCGCATGGATCTTGTAGCCATGCTCGAAGACAACGGTTACAAGATCGTCGGTGAGGCAGCCAACGGTGAGGAAGCTGTCGAGCTGACTCGCAAGTTCCGCCCTGACGTGGTGTGCATGGATGTCAAGATGCCCCGCATGGATGGAATCGCGGCCGCCGGCACAATCTGCGACGAGAACATCGCCCCAGTGGTGATGCTCACTGCGTACTCGCAGCCTGACCTGGTCAAGCAAGCCACCGGTGCGGGTGCCATGGCCTACGTCACCAAGCCTTACGAAGAGTCCAAGCTGCTGCCTGCGCTGGAAGTAGCCATGGGTCGCTTCGCCGAGATCAACGATTTGCTTGATACCGTCGAAGTCAACGAAGGCAAGCTCAAGCAGACCGAGTCCCAGCTGAAGGAAGCCGAAGAAAAGCTCAAGAAGGCCGAGGATTCGCTCGAGGAGCGCAAGCTCGTCGACCGCGCCAAGGGCTTGCTGATGGACAAGGCGGACTTCTCCGAGCAGGGTGCTTTCCGCTGGATTCAGAAGACCTCGATGGATCAGCGCATCCCCAAGAAGCGCTTGGCCATGGCCATCATCGCCAAGTACGGCGATCCGAAGCCCGAAGCAGCACAGCGCTGAGTTTAGAATTTTGAAGTCGCCTGTCGATTCGCCTATGAATCGGCAGGCGATATTTGTATAGTGGAAACAACAGCGCGTACGAAACGACGATAAAAGGGGCAAACAAGCTTATGAATGATGACGAAAGCACAGAGAAGGCGAACAATACCGTAAAAGCTGAAGGCAGTGCGGAAACAAAAGGTACACTTCTGGTTGTGGACGGCCATTCTCTGGCTTTTCGCGCCTACTTCGCATTACCCGTGGAAAGTTTCACTACCTCGACTGGTCAGCCGACCAATGCCGTCTGGGGATTCTCGACGATGCTGGCCCAGGTGCTTGATAGTGAAAAGCCAGACCATCTCGCCGTCGCTTTTGACATGGCCGGCGGCACATTCCGCAACAAGATGTTGCCGCAATACAAAGGCACCAGAGATGCCGCCCCCGAGGAACTGTTGAGCCAGCTGCCGATTATCCAGGACCTCCTTAAGGCCTTGGGTGTCAAATATGTGGAAAAGAAGGGCTACGAAGGCGACGATATCATCGGCACTATGGCCTCGATGGGGAGAACGCTGGTTATAAGACACTGGTGCTTTCCGGAGACCGCGACGCCTTCCAGCTTATTGACGACGATATCACCGTGCTTTATCCGGGCCACCACTTCAAGGACTTGAAGCATATGACCCCGGACGCCATCGTCGAGAAATATCATGTCACCCCGCAGCAATATCCCGATTTGGCGGCCATGCGTGGCGAAACCGCCGACAATATTCCCGGTGTGCCAGGTGTGGGCGATGGGTACGCGGCGAAATGGATCAACCAGTATGGTGGGCTCGAAGGCATCATCGAACACGCTGACGAACTGCCCGGTAAGAAGGGGCAGGCACTGCGCGACAACATCGATCAGGTCAAGCTCAATCGTCGTGTCAACGCCGTATTGCGTGACCTCGACCTTGGTGCCACTATCGACGATTTCACGCTCGGCGGTATGGACATGAGCAAGGTCAACGAGGTCTTCACCAAGCTTCAGTTCAGCAACCGTTCCAAGAATAGGCTGGTCAAATCGTTCAACGGCGGGGTCATGCCGGGGGACGCGAATTCGGCCTCCGTAGAGGCCCCTGCTGAAGCTGACGACGACGAGCCTGTCATCAAAGAGCCTCATGTGACCGAAATTCACGATGCGGGAGAACTCGGCGACTGGATTAACGTGCACATTGCGTCGGTGTTCCCTACAGGTAAGATTAATTCCGATCTCATCATTCAGACCTTCGGCGGAAAGAACGATGATTCGGAGGGAGCTGACCATTCGACTGACAAGTCGGATGATGATTCCGAAATCTCCAAAGAACAGCAAAGCAGCTATGATGCCGAGGTGCGTGTTGACGAGAAGGCGGATGAGCAGGCAATCATTGACGGTGCCACAGGCCCGGAACTGGTCGATCGCGATCTGTGCTGCTCTGAAAAAGTCGGTCATTCATGGGTATTGTATGCTTCTGGGCAATCGAAACCAGGAAATGCGAAACTGGAAGCCGTGGCGCTGCTGGCCGATAATGAGGCGGCGGTGTTCGGCGTAAATACTATTGATGACGCCATGCGTTCTGCATTGCAGTGCTTGCTGGATGTCTTCCACACCTCGATGGTGGTGCACGGTTATAAGGAACACCTGCATATGCTGGCTTCAGCCGGTGTAACGATGCGACGGCCGCTCTTCGATACCAAGCTCGCCGGGTATCTGGTGCATCCTGATTTCCATGCCGAAACGCTCGGAAAGGCCGCAGCTCATTTCCTTGGGATAATAATCGAGGACAGCGAGCCCAAACAGGCGCAGGGTGAACTTGATTTCGGAGACGAAGATGGTGATGTTGCTGGTAATGATGCTTCCAAAGAGGTTCAGCAGGAGGCCGCGAAGGATGCTGCCATCGTGCGCGCTCTTGCCGACTTCCTGAAGACTCCGATTGACCGGCGCAAGCAATACGGTCTGTTGCGCTCCATCGAATTGCCGGTTTCCCAAGTGCTCTATGGCATCGAAGACGCAGGTGCGAAGGTTGATCTAGATCGTTTGCATGAGCTGCTGAACGGGTTTACGGCCGATGCCGATCAGGCACAGCAGATTGCATTCGAAGCAGCTGGCCATGATCTTAATCTGCAGAGCCCGAAGCAGCTGCAGGCGGTGCTGTTCGACGAAATGGGGCTCACGCCTTCGAGGAAGACCAAATCCGGCTCGTACACCACCAACGCTGCTACACTGCAGAATCTATATGTCAAGTATGCCAACGACGAGAAGGCGAGTGATTTTCTTGGCGCACTGCTCCGTCATCGTGAAACTAACAAACTGAAGCAGATCACGCAGACGCTGTTGGAAGCTGTCAATCCCAAGGACGGCAGGATTCACACGACCTTCGAACAGACCGTCGCGGCCACCGGACGTTTGAGCTCGGTTGATCCGAACCTGCAGAACATCCCCAACCGCAATGCCACCGGACGTGAGATTCGTTCCGCGTTTGTGCCGGGAGAGGGCTTCGAATCGCTGCTGAGCTGCGATTATTCGCAGGTCGAGCTGCGCATCATGGCCGACCTTTCTGGTGATCAGTCGCTGATTGAGGCCTTCAAGTCCGGTACGGACTTCCATCGCTATGTGGCAAGCCTTGTGTATGACATTCCGATGGATGAGATTACGCCCGACCAGCGCAGCCACGTCAAGGCGATGAGTTACGGCCTGGCTTATGGACTCAGTACGTACGGACTTTCGCAACAGCTCAAGATCAGTCCGGCCGAGGCCGACGTGTTGAAAACCAAGTATTTCGCTACTTTCGGCAAAGTGCACGATTATTTGGAATCGCTGGTCGCTACCGCTCGCGAAAAGGGCTATACGGAGACGATGTTCGGTCGTCGCCGCTACTTCCCGGGGCTCAAGTCCACACGTCGCCAGGTGCGCGACGCCGCCGAACGCGGTGCGCTCAACGCCCCGATTCAGGGTTCGGCCGCCGATATCATGAAAATCGCCATGATTCGTGCCGACTATGCGCTGCGTGAGGCCGGAGTCAAGAGTCGCGTTATTCTGCAGATCCATGACGAACTTGTGCTGGAGGTCGCGCCGGGGAGAGCGAGCAGGTCAGCGGCTTGGTGCGCAACGCCATGGAACACGCCGTCGACTTGGCTGTGCCGCTGGACGTCTCCATCGGCATCGGTTCCGACTGGCAGGCCGCTGCGCACTGATGGCTGCTGCCGGATTACGGGTGGCATTTGAAAGAGTTGGCGAAAGTTCGGAGGAAATATGTCAGATCAGAAAAAGCCGAGGCTTGCCGAAGTTGTCAAGGTACTTGAACAGCTGTATCCGATTGAATATGCGGAAGATTGGGACTTCCCGGGGCTGATCGTTGGTGACTTGAACGATACCGTTGGCAAGATTGTCTTCGCTGCAGATCCGACTATGGCCGTAGTCGATAAGGCGATTGCGATGGGCGCCGATTTGCTTATCTGCCATCATCCTCTGTTCTTCCGAGCGGTGCATGAGGTTTCCGGACTCGGTGTTCATGGGGCCATCGCAGGAAAGCTGTATCGTGCACATTGTGGGCTCTGGGTCGGGCATACCAATGCCGATGTCGCCTATCGTGGCGTCGCCCAAGCCGCGGCGGACGCGTTTGGATTGCAGAATCAGACGCCGCTGGTGCCCTCAGGTGAGCAAAACAGCCATGCCATTGGGCTGGGACGTGTCGGTACGCTTGAGGAACCGATGACGCTGCGTGCGTTTGCGCAACGTGTTGCCAGAGAAGTACCGAAAACCAACTACGGGATTCAGGTTGCAGGCGATCTTGACGCCGACGTTCGCAAAATTGCCGTGTTGCCCGGGTCAGGAGATTCTGATTTCGATGAGGTTCGCGGCAGCGGCGCTGATGTCTACGTGACCAGCGATTTGCGCCATCACCCCGCTACGGATGCGCTGCAGCAGGCTTGGTATGAGGCGACGCTCAACCATACGATCATGAAGCCCGCGTTGATTAATACGCCGCATTCGGCCATCGAGTCGATGTGGTTCAGATATGCATTGGATGATATTGCTGATGCGGTAGAGAAAGATACTGGCTTCCGCCCGGAAACGGAGCGTGTCGGCATTGTCACCGATCCTTGGCAATTGGTACTGGGCCGGGATTGATCGACAATCATGATTCTGATGTGTCATCGTGTCCGCTTCACATGAACTGACATGGTCGATATTGATGCATCAAAATCCAATGGTTCGTCGTGCCGTCACAAGCCTCGATGAAGAAAGTCTGGAATAATGAGTTCAGAAATGACAGAGCGTATCCGCCAAGAGGTCAACAAGCGTCTGCAGGATTCGTCGGATGGCGTCGACATGGAGGCGCCGGTACGAGTGGTGTCCAGTGAGACTGTGTATCGCGGAGCTATCTTCCATATCGATGACCGCGAACTGGCGCTCGCGAAAACCGACGGTGGGGAAGTGTCGGTGCGCCGCCAGATTCTGGTTCATCCGCAAGCCGTGGTGATGCTGGTTCATGACGAAGTTCAGGATAAGTATTTGCTGGAACGGGAGTACCGTGTAGGTCCAGACAAGTTCACTTACGGTTTTCCTGCAGGATTGATGGAAGACGGTGAAAAGCCTGAAATTTCGGCTTTACGCGAGTTGCAGGAGGAAACGGGGGTCACACCGAAAGACAGACATTCCGTTCGTATCGAACGTGTCGGTGATTTCTATTCCTCTGGGGGTATGACCAACGAACTGGCGCATATTTTCGTCATTCATCTAGCGGATTGGAAGCAGGAACCTCGCCATTTCGACAAGGACGAGCACGTGCAGTCCACATGGGTGACATGGGAAGAACTGACTGGCATTGGTGTTCAGGCTGCGGATTCCACCATCGCAATCCAGCATGAGGAAATTCGCCGATTACGCTCGCAATTGGCATCGAGGCAGTGACGGTATCGTTCCCGATAGCGTTGACTTGTTCTCTTGCTTTTAAAAATGCCGTAGTAACGATTTGTGCTGCCTGTATGATTCATATTGAGATTGCGCTATGTAAACTGAGTCCTGAATAACCGTTATTCAGCAATTCTCGTCGTTTTATTGTGTGGCTGCAATGCGCGAATGCATACGATGGTTTTTCTCTACTGAAGACGGAATAGTGTCGGCGACGTTGGCAGTGGTCAAGTCCGATGAGGCCTCTTTCTGATCGATATGCATGACCTGCTCGGCGATACGGTCTGCCTCGATGGCGGCTATCTGGCGCGAAAACATGATGAACCAGCCAAGGAAAACGAGACCGGCGAGAGCCTCGACGTTGGTCATCGTATTTGCGCCCATCAGCCATTGCACGAGTACCACTCCACATACGGCGATGGCAAGATAGCCTGCTGCGTAGATGGCGATGGAAAGTTGCGGGGCGAGCCAGGGGAGGGCAATTAGGAGCAGGCCCATGACTACGACGATGCCGTGAGCGAATACGTTGTGCAGGAAGGGATGTGGTGTATAGCGAAACATGCCTATGCCGATGAAGGCGATGCCCGAGAAAGTAAGCATGATAGCGAGACAGGCCAAACGTGCCTGGTAATGCTTGATTCTACTAGAACGTAGGGGGCCCTGTTCCTGATGCCATTCGCGGCGCTGGCGATACGAGGTGATGAGCTCGGAGATGGCGAAGTAGCTGACGATGATGATGCACACACCGGCAAGAATCAACGTCGAGTTGAACATGCGTGCAGCGAAGGTGGTGCGGTCGCCGAGCTGCGAGAAGTTATTGGTGTACCAATTCGGATCGTCGGTCGTCAGACCCGCGACGCTTACACCGGAGACCACGAAAAGCGGCAAAAGGCCAGCGAGCGTTTTGGCGTCCATCAGCTCGGCCTGCACGAACGTGACGTAACCTGCAACGCCCGAGAATCCGGCGCAGACTGCGACGATGTATTCAAGGAACATTGTGCCCATCAGATTATTGGCTATGTTCAGAACGGCGAATGAGGTCAGAAACAGCGTGGAGGCATAGACTGTCGCGAGGGCGAGGATTTCTATCAGACGCCTCAAGATTTCAATCCAGCGATTGTGAGGGCTTAGCGAGCTGGAGCGTTTTGCGTAGCCGGAGATGAAGGAAATGGTGCCGCATGCGGCGATGATGATGGAGGCGATGACGAACTGGCGGCGGCTGATCATCCATGCGGCCGGCAGTAGCGAGACGCACAGCTCCATGATGCCCGCCCCTGCGATTGCGCAGACGATGAAGGAGACAAGTCCCGAGGTTTCCGTGCGCTGATGCAATCCCATGGTTGCCTATCGTCCTTCGTATCTTCGTTTTGCTTGTTCTGTGTATCTCTGCTCATTTTAGCGAGTCGCATGGCCGGGGTTGCGCTATACTAATTACTTGTGCCTTGTTTTGTTGGTACATCGGGCTGTAGCGCAGTTTGGTAGCGCGCCTGCTTTGGGAGCAGGATGTCGCAGGTTCAAATCCTGTCAGCCCGACTGAAAACGTTGGAATTGCAACGTTTTGTACGTGGTATTTCTAGCCGTTTTGGTGTCTAGACACGATGGCTTTTATTTTCAGTATCCCTGTTTCATGTTGAATCATTGACATTCCTATATGTTCATTAGCGCTAACCTATATTTTGTCATGGTTAGTGGGATGATGGCGCCAGGTTCGGGATTGTCTATGTGAGGGTATGGCCGAAATCGTAATCCGGTTACAGTCGGTTCAGAAAACCTGATTCTTGTGCGGACGATGTATCGAAAGGAGGCCGTCAAATGCCTGATATTCTTAGAAAGCCAACCCCGATCGCGAAGATATACGAGGCTTTGAGCGCGGTGGCGGATGGTCGTGTGGAATTGCGCGGCTCAGAATCGAAGGCCATCGTGACGTCATCGGCCCGCACGAAGCGGTATACGGTGATGATTTCCGGCGGGTTGTATACTTCGAATGACAATGCGACGTATTGGCAGCATTATGCTGGCTATCCCATCATCGCGGTGCTCATCAAGCAGGGAAGGATTAGTCTTCCGTTGGATTCCCAACTTCTGCTGGAGCATTTCAGGAACGTCAATTGGAAGCAACTGAATACTGACAATAAGAATCACTATGATAAAGCCGTCTCTCAGTTCCTATCTTCGACCGGCCATGCGGCTGAAATTGAGAAGCTCGTCCGAAACGTCTACGAGCAAGCCAATAGTCTCCCGTTCGCGGTCAAAGGCAATCGCAAACCAATCATCAAGATGTCGCAGAGACAATGAAATTCGCCACATGAAAAGTGGCATATGGTCGGACAGCACGGATATTTTGCCGGAAGTTATTCAATTACCGCGTTGATAGCATCTGCAACTTGCCGAGGGTCGTGTACGCCCAACACCAGACGGTCATATTTTTCGTCGCGAAGCTGGATGACCAGCGGTTGCTCAGGTTGCTTGATGTTCCAAAATTCGGTGTCGCCGTCAGGGAATTTGAAGGTGCCGGCCCTTTTGCCTGGAGTGGCGAGGCCGGGATTTCGGAACGCACGGCGTCCAGACATGTTAAATCCGGGGTCGACGGTTGCGCCCGCCACGTGAGCCAGCGGAATCTCCAAATTGCCTTTGAATGACCAGAGTTTGTTCAGACCGTTCGGAACGACCTTTATGTTCTTTCCTTCGATGGTTACGGTGTTGCTTCCCGTGTTTGCAGAATCGTTGCGGTTTGTCTCGTTGCTGTTCTTCTGGTTGTTCGCGATCTCTGACATAGTGATACTTCCTTGTTGTGATAATTGGTTTACGTAGATTTGATGGATTCGAATTGGCTTAGACTGCATTATTTGAGTCAGTCGTCGAATCTGTGCTGATTCCAGCTCGATTAAAGAGGTTGTCTCCGAGGGCTCGCGATAATATTGCTACTTGTTCCGGAGGAATCTGAGAGCGCCATTTGAAGATGATGTCACGAATCTTTGCATCGTGAGGCGCCAGTTCCAGACAAGCGATGGTCGCAAGTGTCAGAACATTATCTGAGAAGAGGCCATTGGTCGGAGATTGCGGTTCTGATTGAATCGCCGTTCTGCCAGAGCCGGATTGATTCTGCGGGGAAGTGCTGTGGCTAGGAATATTATCGTCCTGACGAGATTCGGATTCGTCTGCAGCCTTGCTTTCGGTTTCACAATCAAGCACACTCTGCAACACTTTCAGGAATACTCCGCGTTTACTACCAAACGCTTGGTAAAGGCTGCCGCGTTTGAGTCCAGTTGCGGCTACGAGGTCATCGATCGAAGTGGCGTCGTAGCCGTATGCGCAGAAAACTTCACGACATTGTTCGAGTACTTGGTACTCATCAAAACTTCTTGGTCTTGCCATAATTGGCAGTATAGAAGTTTTTGAATAAATAGTCAAAAACTAGATTCCGCGCAAAGAACATTCGGTTTCGTTGGCGGTTGTGTGAATCTCGCGGAGTGCGTTTGTGGCAGCAGTTCTTACCGATTTGCTCGGAGCTTGCTGCTCCAGACGAGTGAGTGGGCCGACGGCTGACGAGTGGAGTTGACCGAGATAGTCGGTATCGACTACTTCGATGCTGCCGTTGAGATAGCCGTTTACGTCAACATGAGCAATGATGGCATCCGGCTGGATGAAAGCGAAAACAAGCCAAAGTGCAAGCATGCCGAAGAATGCGGTGCGAAACAGTGCAAAATCTGGGTGGAGCAATTTCAATACCGTGACCGCAAGCAGGAATGCAATCGCGATCATGCCCCAGAACGTAAGAATACGTAAACGTGTCAAGCCATATTTGCCGGCATAAAGGCTCATGCGCCAAGCGGCGGAAATCAGCATCACCGCCGTAGAGGCGACCAGCACCAGTTCAAGCGTCAACAATGACATCGCACGTTTTCGTGCTTGCGAAGATAGGTACAGGCCATCAGAATGACAAGATTGATGGCTGTGACGCCGACGAGCTGGAAGAATCCTGCGCGTGCATAGGCGGCGTAGCCGCCGAAACGTTTCAATGTATTCACTCCGCCGAATAGATAGGAGGATTGGATGGCCACGAACAACAGATAGACCACGTCGAGCATGCCAAGCATCGTGTTGAGTGTCGCTGTGGAAGCCTGATAGTGGGATACGCCCGTGCCCGAATCGGCTTTCTTGTGCTGGTGACGTAGTCCGAAAAGCAATGAGAAGGCAAGTGGAATAACCGCTATGAAACGAACGATGTCGAGAGCTCGAGGGCCGAAATCGATATCGGAAAAGCTCTCTAAGAGATGATTGACAATCCACTGGAAGTTTCCGTCGGCAGAGGAGAGCGCGGGAATCACGATAAACAGTACCGCGACCGCGCATATCGCGCCGATTCCAATGCTGCCGAGCGTGCGACCGCGTCCGTGCACCCACGATGAAGCGACCCGACCCAAAACCGACCAGTGACGGAATTGCTCGGTAAAAAATGTTCCGATACTATGCACGACTCCGCGAAAGCGGAACAATTCGGCGTCGCTTTCGCCGCTCAGCAAGAGAAAAGTGAGTGGTAATGCGATGGCCAGAGCGAAGGCATTAATGGCTCTGATCCAAGTTGCCTGGGAGAACGTGGGCACGAACATGAGAGCAATCGTGCAGAGCAACAGTGCGTACGACGCTTTGGTCATTCGTGATTTCGATTGGCTTTGTATGTTCTTGCCGTTCGTGCCGGTTGCATTCTTAATCGCCTGTGATTCCTGTTTTCGCCTCAAAAACCACGCACAGCCAAGGAAAGCGAGCAGGCAGACGCTCAGTGCCGCACCGCCGGCAAATGCAAAATATCCTGAAAACAGTACGGGTGAGACACATACGCACCAGAGCAGCGAAAGCGCCAATGCGCAGATCAATGAGAATTTGTCGGCTCGGGTCAGCGGTGCAGGAGGTACTGTTGCGCTCGCCTTATCAGGGCTGACGGTTATGGCGGGTGTTGTTTGTGCTTTGTCGGGTTTGTTTTCATCGTTTTTAGGCTGATTTTGGGTATAGTTGTCCTTATCCATGATGATTTCCTTTTAAATCGTATGGCTAATCGTGGTTATGAAGCCGCTACTCTGCGGCGAATTATTGTGTGGGCGTCTGAGGCTAATCCTCCGGTTCGTAATGTAAAAGGTCTGCAGGCTGACAATTGAGTTCGTCGCAGATGGCGGCGAGTGTTGTGAACCGTACCGCGCGTGCCTTGCCGGTTTTGAGAATCGAAAGATTGGCCACCGTCACGCCCACACGTTGGGAGAGCTCGGTCAGTGTCATGCGTCGGTCGGCGAGGATGTCGTCAAGGGTTACCGTGATATGTCCCATGTCAGATCACCAGGTCGTTTTCGGTTTTCAGCTCCGTGGCTGCGGCGGTCAGTGAGGCGAGGGCTGCGGACACCACCGCAAGTACGACGCAGAACACGAATGCCACACCCGTGCCCAAGATGGTGCGTCCGCGCGTTCTATTCAGGTTGAAAGCGGCCAATACCAGCTCGACCAGCCATATCGCGGCGGAGACCCCGAACGCCGAGCCAATCATTCGTAACCGGTGGACATTGTTGTCCGTAAAGGTTTCCTCACGTCCGATTGCGGAGAAAAGTCGCCATGCACATATGGCCACTACTGCCAAAGGCAACATGCCGATGGCGGCGAACAGTGCTGCGCCATGCTTGAGATCGCCGACACTTTCGGCCGCGGGAAGTATCAAAAGCGCGATGACAAGGCATATCGCGACCGCGAAGGCATCGGTGACTTCGAGCAGGGTGGCCAGTGTGTGGTGTGACATGTGTGGCTTGCGTTTGACTCGTTCGATGTTGGATGGATGCATTGTGTCTCCGTCGCCGGAAGCATTGGAATCTTCTAGGGGTCTCATCTGAATCTCCTTCAATGGCTAAATTTCTTTCTGAGTTCATATCATAATCACTTCATATTGTTTTTCGATAAAATGCATATCGTTTTTCAATAAAGACACAATTGGATTGTATGAAAAATTATTCTGCAAGAAAGATGGAGAATTCGATGGGTTTATGGAAACGAATACAGATATAAAAAGGAACCGTCCTTGTCTGAATACAGAAGAAGGGCGGTTCCTTTTAGGAGTTAGGAGTACTGTCTAATGACTTGCTGACATTTACTGCTTGATGTCGTCAAGATCCAGCCCGAGCGCTTCGGCAACGCGGGTGCCGTAATCGGGGTCGGCCTGGTAGAACTGGCGGGTCTCGAGAACCTTGATTTCCTCGGCGTGCTTGCCCTCTACCTGGCCCAGGTTGGAGGCGATGGTGGCGACTAGACGCTGCTTTTCGTCCTCGCTCAGCACGTTGTAAAGCGCACCGGCGGCAGAGAAGTTGTCGGGTTCGTGGGCGGTGTAGTTGCCGGTCTTGCCTTCCAACTGGTCGCCGTGGTTGCGTGCGGAGTTGTCCTCGGTCGGGCCGCCGAAGCTGTTCGGCTCATAGTCGACGGAACCGTCCTGAGCATTGTTCGACATGAAGCCGTCACGCTCGTAGTTGTGCACCTCGTTGATGGGGCGGTTGACCTTGAGCTGCTCGTAGTTGGCGCCGAGACGGTAGCGTGCGGCGTCCTTGTAGGCGAAGAGACGGCCCTGCAGCATCTTGTCGGGGGAGGGCTCGATGCCTGGCACGAAGTTGGCCGGTGCGAACGCAGATTCCTCGACGTCCTCGAAGTAGTTGTCGGGGTTGCGGTTCAGGGTGAACTCACCGATTTCGATCAGCGGGTAATCCTTGTGGGAGACGACCTTGGTGATATCGAAGATATCGTGCTTGTAGTTGAGGCCCTCTTCGTAAGGCAGGATCTGTACGCAGACCTTCCAGGACGGGTAGTTCTTGGACTCGATGGCGTCGAAGAGCTCGTGCAGCAGGTAGTCGGTGTCCTCACTGGCGGCCTTGGTTGCGGTCTCCTCGCTCATGTTGACCACGCCCTGCTCGCTCATGAAGTGGTACTTGACCCAGAAGGCGGTGCCGTCTTCGGTGACCCACTTGAAGGTGTGGCTGCCGTATCCGTTCATGGTGCGGTAGCTGGCCGGGTTGCCGCGGTCGCCCATCAGGTAGGTGACCTGGTGCACAGTCTCGGGGAGTGCGCCCAGAAGTCCCACTGACGGGTCGCATTGCGCAGGTGGGTGCGCGGGTCGCGCTTCTGGGAGTGGATGAAGTCGGGGAACTTCAGCGGGTCCTGGATGAAGAAGGTCGGCGTGTTGTTGCCAACGATGTCGTAGTTGCCCTGCTGGGTGTAGAAGCGCAGAGCAAAGCCGCGAACATCACGCAGGGTGTCGGGGTAACCGAGCTCGCCGGCCACCTGGGAGAAACGCAGGAAGATCGGGGTTTCCTTGCCCTCGCCGTTGAAGACGTCGGCCTTGGTGTACTCGCTCATGTCCTTGGTGAGCTTGAAGGTGCCGTAGGCGCCAGCGCCCTTGGCGTGTACCACGCGCTCCGGAATGCGCTCGCGATTGAAGTGCGCAAGTTTCTCGACTAGCTGGTAGTCCTGCAGCAGCACCGGGCCGCGCGCGCCGGCGGTCTGCGAATGGGTATTGTCGGCCCACGGCTGGCCGGAAGCGGTATTGAGATTATCGGTCATTGAAATCCTCCTGTCGTAACAATGTATGAAGAAGATAACAATTTCGTCGGCGTAAAACAAGGTTTTTCTGTCGTTTTGTGGTCTTTGCGACATTTTGTCCTCAAACTATTGACTGAGTGATTTTCCAGCGTTGAGAACTATTTACATGGTGATTAATCCAAATCTGATTAGCAACAGGCGAGCGTGTCGAGTATTGCTGACGGGGCTGTTTGGATGTATTTCGGACTCATCAATGACGAGAGCATCGGCATGAGCCGGGGAATAGGTGCGGTAATTCCGGTGTGTTCCTTGCGGACTCCTTGATTGATGCGTTTCGGAATTTCGATGAGTCATTCGCTAGACTTGGAACCATGCATCTTCTTTTACCGCCGTCCGAAGGCAAGGCCTCACCGACCGAAGGCCCGACGTTTGACCTTGATCGTCTGTCATTTTCGGAACTCAATGACGCCAGAAAATTGGTTTTGTCTGCATTGATCGATGTGTCGAACCGAGAAGACGCGGCGCGAATATTGAAAGTCGGAGCCAAAGGCGCTCATGAAATCGTTGCTCAGCGTGACATTCTTTCCGCTCCCTGCGCCTCGGCGCATGAGGTGTATACAGGTGTGCTATACGAAGCGGCGCAATTGCGTCACGACGATGATGTGTTGATCTTCTCGGGTCTCTTCGGTGTTACGCAAGGGTCGGATTTGATACCGTCGTATCGTCTTTCGATGAACGTCTCGCTTCCCGGCATCGGCCCGTTGAAAGCCTTCTGGCGCAAGCAGCTCGCGGGCTGGACTCCGGACAATGGTTTTGCCGACGGTTCGGAAATGCCCGCTCGGACAACGAATGGTAATGCAATTACTGATGCGACAATGCAAGAATCGTCGATATCTGGCTTCGTGCGTAATGATGATGTCACTGTCGATTTACGTTCCGAACTCTATCGAGTGACCAAGCCAGATCCGTCAAGCGAAAATAGTCAGTGGTGGAGCGTCCGCATCGCCGATTCCCGGAACAAGACAATCTCACACATGGCCAAGTACTACCGAGGCCTGTTAACGAGAGCCTTGCTCGACTCTCCAACGCAACCCGTAGTCGAAGTTGCTCGCAACCTTGGTACAGTAAGCACAAAGATAGAGAACGGTATCCAGCATCTGACGTTGGTTCCATTTGGCATGTAAAATGCTTTTCTGCCCGACGCTGGATTTGCCCGGTATTATGCTTGGATTGAGAGATTTGCTATCTGACGATAGGCAAGAGGGCAAAAGAGATCGGTGGGTGTATGTTTGGCAACGACAACGACGGTTCGTCGGATCAGATAGATTTTTCGGATGCCGCTTCCGACAACTTCACTTCCTCGGACTCGCAGGTATTCGTCAATGACGAGGACTCATGGTCGGCTGCAACCGATGATGGTGCCGAGGGTGCCGAACAGCTTTCTTTTGACCAGGGTGGTGCTGGCAAAACAAAATCGAAAAGCAAACATGGCGTGGCCCGTGTTTTCGGTGTTCTTCTGGTGGTTGTCGTAGTGATCGTTTTTGCATTCGGCTACATAGCCAAGAAGAACCCGTTCGTGGCTTTGAATTACTTGGCGATGACCGACAAATCCTATAAGGACAAGTACCAGCATGATTCGTCTAATCTCAGCCAGTTGGACAAAAGTGTCGAAGATATCCAGGATGACCATGTGAAAATCACAGGCACCATATCGAGCTTGACCCTTAACAATCACGTCAACGATGGCGATCTTAGCAAACTCAAATCGATTGTCGACAAAACCGACAAGGACAACGCGACTTTCGCGGCTTTGCCATATATGGCCGTCCCTGAGGCGAAACCTCAGCTTGACCGCTATGCCAAGGCCACGGACGCTGAAAAGGGCGTGGTCAATGAGTATCTGAACAACGCGAAAACTATCTCGTCGGTCTACGAGGCCTGTGATATTTGGGACTATGTATCCGACCAATCGGATATCGACGATTACAACGCCAAAATGAAAACGTGCAGAAGCCGGATGCAGCCGCTGTCGGCTTCCACGGATCCGGCGATGAAAACGTTTGTTGCATCTATGAACACCGTGTTGGATACCAGCGAGCAGGCCGTCAAACAGATTGCGGCCATCAGCGGCGACACAATATTGGACAGGGCGGCCACAAAACAGATAGAAAAGCTCAACAAGGATGTTGATACCTCTTCGAAAGTGATGGATTATGTCGATAAATATGGTGACGACCTCTGCAAAGAGTGCGACAAGCCTCACCTCGAGTGGGCTTTCGACCGTTCCTATCAGACGGCGAGGGCGGCAAAGGATGCGAAGGATGAGGCCGACGGCATAGTGAAGATGTTCTTTGACGGGTATGGGAAAACTCTCAAAGGTGAGAACAGACAGAAAACCGGCACTGCTCTGGACAATGTCGCCAAGGCATGGAATTTCATGATTGAGATTGCCAGCAATTGCAATCATAGCGGTTTTGGTAATCTGAAGAGTGAGGATATCGACGACATCAACAATGCCATCGCCGCGGCCGACCAAGCCAACCAGCGGCTGGCCGACCAGCTTGCTGCCGATAACGACAAAGACAACAAATGGTTTGCCGATTATCTGACTGCCTACAACAAAGACAAGACGCAAACCCAGCAATATATCAAGACCCTGCTTGCTGTCTCCGACGCCGATTCCCTGTGCGTCAAAATTCCTATGCCCGACAATTCGGATCCGACCTATTCGGCGTATACCAATGGTGTCGCTGTGTGCCAAGCCGCGTTGAAACCGCTGGGTGAAAACGGCGACAACCGCATGCAGAAGATGGTTACCAGATTGAACGATAATTTTGATGGCAATCTACGTGTCATACGCAAAATGAAGGCCCTGGGATCTCCTGATGAGGCGAGCTCGGGGAAGCACAAGAAGGAATATCATAATCTGAACAATAAGCTGGTCTACGATCAGGAAGGCAAGCGCGAGGGGATATTCAATGACTACAAAAGGGAGTTCGACGATCTGCGCGAGCATTCCGGTGTCACCGAGGCGCTTTGGATTCGCAGGCAATGACTCCCAGGATGACATGTAGGAGAGTCCCTCCAAAGTCTTGGCGATGACTAGCATTCAAACCCCGATGAATGTCCCGTTTCCCGGCATTGACCCGTTGAAAACCTGTTTGGACGGTACGAGTTATGATGGTTTTCACCATGTTAGAATATTTCGGTTGCCGCTTGTGAGGTTTGTGGCACATGAGTTATTCAGAGTTAAAGGGAGAGAATTTATATGGTTGACGGCGACAATATGAATGATGATGCATCGCAGTATCAAAACGGACCAGATCAGCCGGCTTCTGAAACGGGTTTGGAGCAGAACGGTCAACCGGACGTTACTGCAAATTCTGTGACGGATTCGACGCCGAAATCTTATGAGCAATCAGCTCAGTCAGGACGGCCGGTTCAGGCGAATCCGCTGAACCAGTCAGCTCAGTCTGTTCAGCCGAGCCAGCAGTGGCAGCCGGCTCAGCCGGAACAGGCTGGCAATTTTGCCCAACCTGGCATGCAAGCATATCCTGGCCAACAAGAGCCGATGACTCAGCAGCGCTTCGATAACCAATATGCACCGATGCAAGATCAGCCGTCTGCTGGGCAGAATCCGACTGCTCCGATGAGTGGAGCCCCATCTCCGGTGAACAGCTCTTTCCCATATCCTCCTCAGGCGTCGCAGAACCCGGAACAAGGCTATCAATATCCACCTGCCATGGGTCCCAACGGAGGTATGGCCATGGCCGAGGGCGTGCCAGTCAAGAAGAAGAGCAGCAAGGCTGTCGTCGCAGTGGTTACCGTCGTCATCGTTATCGTGGTGGTCGTCGCGGTCGTTCTTGGTCTCGATATCGCCGGAGTCATCGGAGGGCCGAAAGAGAAGGACTATAAGGCTGGGCAGGATGATATCGCGATCATGACTCATTCCCTGACTTCGATGACCACTGATTTTGTCTCTGCGTCCTTAGGCGTTGGCAGGGATGGCGTAACCGATCAGAAGACCTCTCAGTTCAAGACGGACAAGGAAAAGTATGAGCAGGCCAATGCTGATTTCAAGAATCTCAAGGTGATGAAGGATTCGAACGTCAAGGCAGCATACGATGCCTACATGCCGAAGGCTCGCGGGTTCGATACCTATATGGACGGTCTTTCCACGGGAATGCAGAAAATTGCATCTCTCAAGGACTCCTGCACCAACGAGAACGATGGCGGAACCGTTGGCAATGATTTCTATCACCAGCAGGATGCGTTCTTCTCTCAATGCTCGGCCAAGATTCAGTCTGTCGGCAAGCTTTCGAATAAGCCGATTGCTGATTTCCTGCAGAGTATGCAAAATTATCTGAACACAAAGAACGGTATCCTCAAGCAGATGGAGGCCATGGGAGACCCGAATGCGATGACTTCGCAGGCTCAGGTTGATCAACTCAATGCTTTGGTTGACAAGTTCAACGCCGTTCCGTCGCCGGAAGAGAACGCCACGTCGCTTCAAGAGTCGGTGACCAAGGACATCTCCAAAACCGATCCTACAAAAAGTCTGAATAATCTAAAGACCGTAGTGGACAACGGGGCTCGTGCCAAGAGAGGGTCGTTGCTGTAAGCCACCCCTTCCGATTATTGCGTGAATACTACTCCCACTGAATATTGTTGAGGTCAATGCCAAGAGTTACGACGTTGACCTCAACAATGTTGGATATTCGCTCATGTCGTTATTCCGGCTGATAATTGAACGTAAATTCTGGTGTTGTACGGTTACCATCAACGTTGACAGCCGTTTTGCAACAGATCGGATGCAATCAAAGGAGTGGAAATGATCGATAAAAAGAATTGATTGAAAAGGCGTTTGACGTTCAACAGCGTGCCTATACCCCGTATTCTCATTTTCAGGTGGGTGCCGCTTTGCTCTGCGAAGACGGAACAATCTATCAGGGATGCAATATCGAGAATGCCGGTTTGACTGCCACGAATTGCGCCGAAAGAACGGCGATTTTCAAGGCGATTTCAGAGGGGAAGAAAAGTTCAGTGCCATCGCAATCGTTGGCAATATGGAAGGGGTCAAGAAAGGCGAGGGCGATTATTGCTCACCCTGCGGTGTGTGCAGGCAGGTCATGGCGGAATTTTGCGATCTGAAGCATTTCACCATTATCATGGCGAAAGACATGGATGACTACATGGAACGTACCTTGGACGAAGTGCTGCCGCTTGCCTTTACCGGCGACAACCTGGAGTAAGCGTGTAGGGGAGTTCCTCTAAAATCACTAGCATGACAAGCGTTGAAGCCGTAGACGGCATTGGTGATGTGCAAACGAATAAATCATCTGAATCTGTTCGTTCCGATGAGAGTCAACTGAGTGGAAATCAATCAAATAGGGATAC
Organism: Bifidobacterium sp. ESL0682; assembly: GCF_029392815.1. Lineage (GTDB taxonomy): Bacteria > Actinomycetota > Actinomycetes > Actinomycetales > Bifidobacteriaceae > Bifidobacterium. The sequence continues at coordinate 876,050 of NZ_CP113942.1, forward strand.
TGATATGTCTTCTTCTCGAAGCACTTCCTCTGATGTTCCTGATCCATGGCCGGCGCCTCTGGCCATGCAACCGTTGAATGCGACGGTTGTGGTTCCGGGGAGCAAATCACTGTCCAACCGCTATCTGATTCTGGCGGCGTTGGGGAATGGTCCTGTCACGATTGCGGGTATGCTGCGCTCACGCGACACCGAGTTGATGGCGGACGCTTTGCGAACGCTTGGAGTTGGTGTTGAATTCGATGGAGAGGAAGACCGTGTTACGGTCACTCCGCCGGCAAATAGCCGTTTCAAGGGCAATGTCACCGTTTTCTGTGGACTTGCCGGTACGGTGATGCGTTTCGTCCCTGGCCTGGCTTTGTTTGCGGACGGTCCCGTCCGCTTTGACGGCGACGAACAGGCTTACGCTCGGCCGATGCATCCGTTGCTTGATGGGCTTGAACAGTTGGGTGCCCACATCAAATATGAGGGCGAGCCCGGCTTTTTGCCATTTACCATTACGCCGCCGAGAGTGCTGGAATCCCAGGGGCCACAACAAAATGCTGGAAATTCAAGCCTTGTAAATAATTCCGCTGATTCTTCGACTTCGCATCTCGCAAAGGTTGAAATCGATTCGTCTTCGTCTTCACAGTTTATTTCAAGCTTGCTGCTGATTGGCTCACGACTGCCGAATGGTTTGGATTTGAAACACACAGGCAGCAAACTTCCCAGCATGCCCCACATTCGGATGACGATGGCCGATGTAAGTGGTGCAGGCGGAGACGTTGCGATGCCTGAAATCGGCCATTGGCAGGTAACTCATCGTTCCTTGCAGTTGCCGGACGGAGTGGTCGTGGAGCCTGACTTGTCGAACGCTGCTCCGTTCCTAGGTGCGGCAATGATCGCCGGCGGAACGGTCAGTGTGCCGAACTGGCCGACTTCCACCACTCAGCCCGGTGGTCTGCTTCCTGATATCCTCCAAAAGATGGGTGCTACGGTTACATTGGACGGACGTGCTTTCGATGAGGTTATGGCTGACACACGCGGTCAGCAAAATCGGAGTTCGATACCCAAGAACGGAACGTTGATGGTTACTATGAACGGGCCGATTCATGGGCTAGGCCATGGCTTTGACATGTCGGCGGCAGGGGAGATAGCTCCGAGCATCGCCGCATTGGCGACGTTGGCTGACAGTCCCAGCGAGCTAGTGGGCATTGGCCATCTTCGTGGGCACGAGACGAACCGCCTGGCAGCTCTCGTCACTGAAATCACCCGCGTCGGAGCTTCAGCCATGGAATTGCCGGACGGGCTGGCCATTATTCCAGTGCCGCATAATCAATTGTACGGTGAAACCATGGAAACCTATGCCGACCACCGCATGGCGACGTTCGCCGCGATGATTGGCCTGGCTGTCCCAGATACCCGCATCCGTAACATTGCCACCACCCGTAAGACCATCCCTGATTTCCCAAGTATGTGGCGCAAAATGCTTGAAAATTAGTGGCGATGCCACCAGATAGATAGGGAAAGGCCGGAACCGAATATTCCAATCGGTGCCGGCCTTCTTTTCGCGTTTCTCTAGATTTCAGAAGCTGGAGAAACACGGCGGGTTTACTTTTCGAAGACGTTGCCGCAGGAATCCTTGCCTTCGGTAGCAATCTTGTCGAGGTTGTCGCCTTGCAATACCATTAATTATAGGGATATGTTTTCGGAAGGGTTTCATCGTGGACTTTTCGCAAAACAAAGAGGATAAAGTCGCGTGTAACCGGAGAAAGAATGTTTAACAAAAACGATAAAGGTCAGGATGACCAAATAGATTTCTCCGGCGACATGTCATCCACGTCGTTGTCGTCGGATCCTAAGGTTTTCGAGGACGTTGATGACTCTTGGTCCGACGTCGTCGATGACGACGGCACGCAACGTTTGCGCAAACGAGAGGAGAGAAGGCGGCGGTCGGCTTATCGTAAAGCGGCCGGAGACAACGGCCACAGCGGGGGTGCACACGTGCTGAAGGTCGTTCTTCGTATCGCGCTGATCGTCATCATTCTCGCCGTAGTCGTGGTTGGCGTGCTTGTTGCTGTCGGCAAAATCAACGAGGCAAGGCATCCGATGCCAATATGTCAGGGCAAGGTCCAGTGCGACGCGGAATACAAACGTCAGGACCTGAATCGCGCCACATACGACATGGACACTAAATTGCGTGACCTGATTGATGATATGACCACTGCAGATAGGCAAAGCGTGAAGCAAAGCGACGTGGATGCCGTGGCCAAGAGCATCACCAAGGTCGAAAAGTTGGGTGGGGAGTTCGAAAAGCTGCCGGCGATGGACAACGCCGGTGTGAAAAAGGCTTTTACGCAATATAAAGCCCGCTATGAGCGCAAGATTGCCTATGCGCGTGACATCATGACGGTGGCTCCCGCCGCTTCCAAGGCCAATCGTATCTGCGGAAAAACGCCGCTGTACGTACCCATGGATCCGACATGGATGTCTCAGCAGAGCAATTATCTGACGACCTGCAAGGCTGCTGTAGACGCGATTCCAGACGTGAAAAACACCGACGTGGCGAGTTATAAGGCGTCGTGGAATGCTTATGCCACCAAGACCGGTGAGACCTATGCTGCCATCCAGGAGCTCGGGCCGAGTGACCAATTCTCCTCCAACCAGCAGGAAAGTTACGACAAGTTGCAGCGCACGCTGTCTCAGTCCGAAGAAAATGAACGCGACGTGACCAACAAACCTCTCCAGACATTGACGAAGGGACTGGACGATGCTGATGAGAAGGATGGCAACGATTCGGATCTGTCCACAGCCATCTGGGACATGGTCTCGAAGCATTAGACAGGATATAAGTTTGGGAAACGGCAGTAAAAGAATGCCATTGGGTGGGAGTTGATTATGGGGCGTGATACAGGGCAACAGTCATTTGATCAAGGCAATAATCAGAGTTTCTCTGGTGTGGACGATGATATCGCGACATTCAGCTCGATGTCTGCAGACGGTGCTCCAGTAACTGATCAGGTTGCGTGGGCACCGTCGGATGGGTATCGTCCTCGGTCTGGAAAATCAAAGACAGTAGTGCTTATCGTCTGTATGGTGGTCATAGTAGCGCTGATTGTGGTTGCAGATCCGCTCATCAAGACAATCACGTCGTCATCGCTGAGTTCCAGCCAATCACAAGATGCTGCTAACCGTCATACGCATCACGAGCAGCCCACACCCGCAGACAAAGTGAGCAAGGGGATTGACGACATTCATGACGATCACCGCAATCTCATATACAGTCTGGAGGCTCTGGTCACCGGTTCTCATGCTGCGGACAAGGATATCGCCAAACTCACCTCGCTTATCGACAAAACCGACAAGGACAATACCACCTTTGCGAGTCTGCCGATTATGGACAACGCCGAAGCAAAACGGCAATTTGACCGCTATACGAAGGCTACGCAGGCTGACAAGGCAATTCTGAATGATGTTGTCGGGAAGGCCAAGGCTCTGTCTGCGGTGAACAAGGCCTGCGGAGGGCCTTGGAACTACATGTTCGGTTACGAATCCGAGGAGCACAGCTACGACAAGCGATCGGCCTCATGCGCCACAGCATTGCAACCGCTGTCCGGCTCCGATGACGAAGCCATGAAAACATTCGTTGCCTCGGTTACCAGCGCATTGGAAGAAAGCGGCAAGGCCGCCAAACAGCTTGCTGTGCTCCATGCGGGTGCGTCCAGTGATAGATCCGTTGAGCAGCAGGAAGATCAGCTTAACAAAAGTATCGACATTTCCACCAAAGTGCGGGATTACAGCTACCGTTACAGCTGGGCTCTGCAGAAAAGACGTGATGCGCTGCATCTCGATTGGGCCTTCGATCGAGCCTATGATGTCGCTCAGTCGCAGAAAAGTGCCGAGGATTGGGAAAAAGTGTGCTTGAAGGCTTTCCCAAGGGTCCGGGTAAAGCGTTCAAGGGGGACACGGCAAAGAAGATCACTGATGCCATGGCCGAGGTGGCCAAACGGTGGAGTCTCATGGATTCGACCGTCTATGACCGCAGTTTCAAAGGTATGGGCAATCTGGAACAGGCCGATATCGATGACATCAATGACGCTATAAGTGCTGCGGACCAGGCCAATCAGGCGCTCGCCGACCAATTGAGCACGAACGGGAATGCGGATTATCGTCCATTCAAGGATTTCATGACCGCATACGACAAAGAAAAAGCGACGATTGGGGCGTATATTCCGACGATGCTTCCGGTTTCCCAGGCCAAATCGGTGTGTGTCACGTTCCCCCAGCTTGATGAGTCGGATCCGACCTACGCCACTTACATCGGCGCTCTCGATTCATGCCGTGCGGTGTTGAAGCCGATGGACAATCCTCAAGACCAGCGGTTGCATCGGCTGGTCACCAAGATGACGGCCAATCTGGACAAGAATGGCTCGGTCATCGACAGCATGAAGGCATTTGGCTCTTACCATGACGCCGAGGCTGGCAAACAAAGCAAAGCCTACGAGCAGTTGGGCCATCAACTGACTTACGATCAGGTCGGCGAACGTGAGCGGATATTCGATGAATACACCCATGCTTTCGCCAATAGCCGTACCCAATCCGGGGCATCGAATGCGCTTTACCAATTGCAGGGTGGAGGCTATGGGATACGGGAATGATCGATGGCAGCGCGTTTACGGTTGCGACTTGGGCTGGTCGAACTGATTCAATTTCGTGATATGCGCGTGACATGTGACATTGTCGATGTTAAGGTCGGTGCGATTGAGCCATAGCATCTACAAATAGATATGAAAAGGCCGGAACCGAATATTTTCAATCGGTTCCGGCCTTCTCATTATTCTCGCTGGATCTCAGAATCTAGCAGAACAAAGCAGACTTACTTTTCAAAGACGTTGCCGTAGGAATCCTTGCCTTCGGTAGCGATCTTGTCGGCCTTGTGGGCGATTGCCAGCTCCTCGTTGGTGGGGATGACGGCGATGATTACGGAGCTGTCGGGCGTGGAGATGATGCGCGGTTCCTTGGAACGGGTCGCATTCTTCTCCTTGTCGAGCTTGACGCCGAAAGGCTCAAGCTTCTCGCACACGCGGGCACGCACAGCGTCATCGTTCTCACCGACACCGGCGGTGAAGGTGATGACATCCACGCCGCCCATCTGAGCGGTGTAGTTGCCGATGTAGCCTACGATGCGGTGGATGTAGACTTCCATTGCGGTGATGGCGTCTTCGTTGCCTTCCTTGATGAGGCGATCGACTTCACGCATGTCGCCGAAACCGGTCATGCCGATCATGCCGGACTGCTTGTTGAAGAGCGTGTCGAGCTGATCCACGTCCATGTGGGCGTTGCGAATGAGGTGGAAGACCACTGCCGGATCGATGTCGCCGGTACGGCTGCCCATCATCAGACCTTCAAGCGGGGTCAGGCCCATGGAGGTGTCAATCGGCTTACCGGAAATCTGTGCGGAAGCGGAAGCGCCGTTGCCGATGTGCAGTACGATCTGCTTCAGGCCTTCGGCAGGCTTGCCGATGATGCCGGGGACGACGGAGCCGATGTACTCGTGGCTGGTGCCGTGGGCGCCATAGCGACGAATCTTGTACTTCTCGGCGACTTCCTTGTTGAGAGCATAGGTGCTGGCTTCCTTCGGCAGTTGGAAGAAGAAGGAGGAATCGAAGACGAAGATCTGCGGCACGTCGGGCAGAAGCTGTTCCATGACCTCAGCGCCGGTGGCTTCCGGACCGTTGTGCAGCGGGGCGAGCACGGCGAGGTCCTTGACCTGCTGAATCGTCTTTTCATTGACGAGCGCCGGTTCCGGGAAAACGGAGCCACCCTGCACCACGCGGTGGCCAACGGCAACGATGCCGGATTCGTGCAGATCAGGGCCATATTCCTTGAAGAAACCGAGGACGCGCTTCAGGCCATCGGCATGAGTCTTGATCGGCTCTTCGAGCTCGTGCTTCTCACCCTGATATTCGTGTTTGTAGTGGCCATCGATGGGTTCGCCGATCTTCTCCACGAGGCCGCTCGCCAGAGCATCCCCGCTTCCGAGATCCACCAGCTGATATTTGATTGAGCTGGAACCGGAATTAATGACAAGGACGGTTTTCGCCATTGTTTGCATCCTCCATATAAATAATTTGATCCGTGAGTGTTACCACGGCTACCAAGCTTCTAGCTTACTCACGAGATGTTACAAGAGTAAGGAAAATTAAACTTTTGAAAGCTTTTATCGAATTTCAATTTTTCTTTGTCTCAAATAGAATTTTCAGACTGATATGTACAATCCCGTTCTCTCCGTTATGAAGAGAACGGGATTGTACATTGAACATGGATTTCACTGCTGAGCTTCCACGGCGGTGAGGGCTACCGTGTTGATGATGTCTTCTACCAGGGCGCCGCGCGAAAGGTCATTGACGGGCTTGTTGAGGCCTTGGAGCACCGGGCCGATGGCGATGGCACCGGAAGTGCGTTGCACGGCCTTGTAAGCGATGTTGCCGGCAGCCAGGCTCGGGAAGACGAAGACGTTGACATGGCCAGCCACATCGTTGCCCTTGGCCTTGGTGGCAGCCACGGTGGGCGACCAGGCGGCATCGAACTGAATGGAGCCGACGGCTGGCAGATCCGGGGCTTTCTCATGGACAAGCTTTGTGGCTTCTTCGACCAGATCGACGTCCGGGCCCTTGCCGCTGCCCAGCGTGGAGTAGCAGAGCATGCCCACCTTCGGATCCACGCCGAAGGCTCGGGCGGTGTCGGCGGACTGGATGGCGATGTCGGCCAGCTGTTCGGCGTTCGGGTTCAAGTTGATGGCGCAATCGGCGAAGACGGCCACATGGTCCTTAAAGCACATCAGGAACGCGCCGGAGACCAGCGAGGCGCCGGGCTTGGTCTTGATGACCTGCAGTGCGGGGCGCACAGTGTTGGCGGTGGAGTTGATGGAGCCGGAGACAAGGCCGTCGGCCAAGCCCTGCACGACCAGCATGGTGCCGAAGTAGCTCGGATCGGTGAGCTGCTTGCGGGCCTGTTGCTCGGTCATGCCCTTCTTGGCGCGCAGCTCGCAGAGCTTGGCGACCATGGGCTTCAGGACCTCCTCATCGTCCATCGGCTGATAAGTGGCCTTGGAAAGTGAGTTGAGACCGAGTTCCTTGCCGCGCTCGAGGATGGCACTCTTGTCGCCGACGATGATGAGCTTGACGATGTCACGCTGCAGCAGGTAATCAGCAGCCTTGATGATGCGATCTTCCGAGCCTTCTGGCAGAACGATAGTCTTCTGGTTGGCCTTCGCCTTGGCCAGAAGCTCGTTCTGGAAAGCATGCGGAGTGGTAGGTGCGTCGAATGATGTGCGGGCAGCGGCGACTACTTCGTCGGCCGGAGCATTGTCAGCGAAAGCCTTGGCGGCCTTATCGGCGGCATCGGGATCGGTGTCGGAGGGGAAGTCAACGGCCGGAATGGTCCAGACCGGAACGGGGAGTCTTTCAGTGCTTCCTTGGCATCGGCGGCCTTTTCGTCGGTGCAACCGGTGACGAAGACCCCGGCTACCTTTCCGCCGGCTTGTTCCACTTCGGCTGTGCAGGTCTCAACGGTGGCCTTCACCTGTTCGCCGTTGCGTGGAATGGTGCAGATGGCGAGGAACGTCTTGGCTTTGAGGTCAGATGCGATTTCGGCATTGAAAGTGAACGCTTCAGGGTCGAAGATGGAGGAACCGTCACTGCCGACGATGACCATCGAGTCGGGATCGGTACGCTCAAGTTCGGCGCTGTAGGTTGCGACGATGTCACCTCGTGCCGAGCTCTTGTCTTTGCGTGCGCACTTGGGGCACACGCCGCGAACCTGCTCCACGCTTTGCCCGGCGTTGGCTGCCTTGAGCAGTTCGGCGGAGAAGGTCTCCTTCTTGCAGGCTACAGGTCGGAAAACCGCCGTCTTGCCTTGCGCCGCCAGCGCCTTCACTACGCCATAAGCCACCACATTGCGGCCGTTCTTGCCCTCTGGGCTGGCGATATAAATGACTTCTTGTGCCACGATATAACTCCTTTGTGCAGTCTATGCACGATTTTGTGAATCAACAACAATATTGATCATCATTATTTTAAGCATAGAGTGTGACGGGGCGATATTACGCGGTATTCACGAGGCTTGAGAACAAGAAAAGGACGCCGGCCGAAGCCAAACGTCCTTTTCTTTACAGCGTCACTGCGTGAAGCGTAGTCGAATGAGAATCAGCTCACTCGTTGTCGCTACCGGTGCTCATGGCAGCCTTGGCGGCTTCCTTGGAGTCCTGGTTCTTCACGTCGGAGTAAACGAAGCCGGTGTAATCCGGATGATCGTAGCCCTCGTCGACGGCGAACTGGAAGGCTTCGGTACGGAACTTCTCCAGCTTGTCGATGTCCTGAGCGTACTTGTCGGCGTCGAGGGTGCGGAGTACCTCGGCGGTCAGCTCGTAGCGATCCATGTCGTTGACGCGCACCATGTCGTAAGGCGTGGTGGTGGAGCCCTCTTCCTTGTAACCGTGAATGTTGAAGTTGTCGTGGTTCGGACGGTTGAAGATGATGGACTGGATGTCGTGGGCATAGGAGTGATACGCGAAGAGAACCGGCTTGTCTGCGGTGAAGAGCTCGGTGAACTCCTCGTCGCTCAGGGCCTCGTCGTTGTCCTTGGGGCTCTGCAGCTTCAGGATGTCAACAACATTGACGACCTTGAACTTGATGCCGTATTCCTTGAGCTTCTCGCTGGCGGCCATGATCTCCAGAGTGGGGACGTCGCCGACGCAGGCGAGCACTACCTGTGCTTCGTCGTTGTTCTTGGCGGTGGAGGCCCACTTCCACTCGGCAGCACCCTTCTCGAGCTCGGCACGAGCCTCATCGAGGGTGATCCAGGTGGCGGCAGGCTGCTTGCCGGCGAAGATGGCGTTGATCTTGTTGGTGGACTTGAAGGCCTTCTCGGCGACAGCCAGCAGCATGTTGGCGTCGGCGGGGAAGTACTCGGCCACAACGTGATCGTTGTTGAACGTCTTGTTCAGCAGGACGGAGCTCACGCCCGGATCCTGGTGGGAGAAGCCGTTGTGATCCTGACGCCACACGTGCGAGGAGATCAGCATGTTGATCGAAGCGACGGGCTTGCGCCACGGAATGTGACGAACCGTGGCCTCGAGCCACTTGGCGTGCTGGTTGAGCATGGAGTCGATCACATGAGCGAAGGACTCGTAGGTGCTCCAGATGCCGTGGCGGCCAGTGAGGACGTAGCCCTCGAGGAAGCCTTCCATCTGGTGCTCGGAGAGCTGCTCGACGACCTGGCCGGTGACAGCCATGTGCTCATCGGTCTGCTCGGAGAGATAGCCGTTGTCCCACTGCTTGTTGGTGACCTCATAAGCGGCCTGCAGACGGTTGGACGCGGTCTCGTCGGGTCCGAAGATGCGGAACGAATCCGGGTTCATCTTGATGATGTCGCGGGTGTAGTTGCCCAGCTGACGGGTGGCTTCGAGCTGACCCCAGCCATGGCCGTACTCCTTGACGCCCTTGACTTCGTAGGCGTCAAGCTCGGGGAGCTTCAGATCCTCGCGGATGCGGCCGCCGTTGGCGTTCGGGTTCTGGCCCAAGCGCAGCTCGCCCTGAGGCATGAAGTTCGTGACTTCGGGGCGAATCGCACCCTTGTCGTCGAAGAGCTCTTCCGGCTTGTAGGATTCCATCCAGCCCTTGAGGACCTGGAAGTGAGCCTCGGTGTCGCGGGCGCTGGCCAGCGGCACCTGGTGGGCGCGCCAGGAACCTTCGGTCTTCTTGCCGTCGATGTACTTCGGGCAGGTCCAGCCCTTCGGCGTGCGGAAGATGATCATCGGGTAGGTCGGACGATCCATGTCGTCGGTCTGCGCCTTGGCCTTGATGTCGCAGATCTTGTCGAAGACCTCTTCGAGCATGTCGGCGAAACGACGGTGGATGGACATGTGGTCCTCATCGTCGAAGCCTGCGACGAACTCGTAAGGCTCATAACCCATGCCGGAGAAGAACTCGTGGAGCTCCTCATCGGGGATACGGGCAAGAATGGACGGGTTGGCGATCTTGTAGCCGTTGAGGTGCAGGATCGGCAGCACGATGCCGTCGGTGCGCGGGTTGACGAGCTTGTTGGACTGCCAGCTGGTCGCCAGCGGGCCGGTCTCAGCTTCGCCGTCGCCGACCACTGCCGGGACGAAGAGGCTCGGGTTGTTCATGACGGCGCCGTAAGCGTGGCTCAGCGCATAGCCGAGTTCGCCGCCCTCATGGATGGAGCCTGGGGTCTCCGGAGCGAAGTGGGAAGGAATACCGCCCGGATAGGAGAACTGGCGGAAGAACTTCTGCAGTCCACCCTCATCCTTGGTGATGTTCGGATAGTACTCGGTGTAGGTGCCGTCGAGGTAGGACTGCGACGTGCCTGCAGGGCCGCCGTGGCCCGGGCCCATGATGAACACGGTGTTCTGCTGATGGTCCGCGATGAGGCGGTTGATGTGGCCGAACAGGAAGTTCAGGCCAGGGGTGGTGCCCCAGTGGCCCACGAGACGATACTTGACGTCCTTGCGGGTGAAGGGCTCCTTCATCAGAGGGTTGCTGCGCAGATAAATCTGACCGATGGAAAGATAGTTGGCGGTGCGCCAATACTTGTCGACTCCTTCGAGAGCCTCATCAGAAACCGGCTTGCCGAGCTTCTTCCACGGGGTGCCAATAACAGGACTAGTCATTTATGCTCCTGTACTCCTGTACACATTGTGTGCGATTGATTATTTTCTTCAGGCGCAAACCCTTGATATTATTGATGTTCAGGGTTCGTGCCCAATCGATGTTTACTTTACGTGGCGACTCAGACTTTTGGACGTTTTTTTGCTTCTATGTGTACTTCTGAGATATTTTTGTTGGATAATGTTGTATTCTACAAAAAATATGTTAGATTTCCGCACGTGAAAAAACGACTTATAAACGTTGCAATTGAGCCATAAACTCCGTTGTATCAACGCTTAGCGATGTTCGATTCACAGAAAATTCACGCGGCGTGTTGTTTTTTGTGATGTTGTTTTTTGTTTGTTCTGATATTGTTCAGGAAACACTTGATTTTGTCGCCTTGGGCCACGAGAATGGACACTACTTTATTAGTTTATACCGCCAATATACATAGGGAGAATCCATGGCAAAAGGTCCAGTGCTTGTCGTTGACTTCGGCGCGCAATACGCCCAGCTAATCGCACGGCGCGTGCGCGAGGCACATGTCTATTCTGAATTGGTGCCGCATTCCATGCCGGTGGATGAGATGTTGGCCAAGGATCCGAAGGCTATCATCCTCTCGGGCGGTCCTGCTTCTGTCTATGAGCCGGGTGCTCCCGACATCGACAAGAAGATTTTCGAGGCCGGGGTGCCGGTTCTGGGCATCTGCTACGGCTTCCAGGTCATGGCCAACGAGCTGGGTGGCAAGGTTGACAAGGCCGCGCTCGGGGAATACGGCAAGACCGAAGCCGTGATCGACGATGCTGAGGGCGTGCTCGCTGGTTCGCCGACCGAACAGACCACGTGGATGAGCCATGGTGTCGCCGTTGAGGAGGCACCGGAAGGCTTCAAAGTGCTGGCGCACACCGAAGGTGCTCCTGTGGCTGCAATGGAAGACGAGTCTCGCAAGCTTTATGGTGTTCAGTGGCATCCTGAAGTCAAGCATACCCCGCTTGGCAACGAACTGTTCTCCACGTTCCTGCACAAGTGCGCCGGTTTGCCCAGTGATTGGGACGCCGACAGCATCATCGACACGCAGGTGGAGAAGATTCGCGAAGAGGTCGGCGATGCCGAGGTCATCTGCGGACTATCGGGCGGTGTCGATTCCGCCGTTGCGGCGACCTTGGTGCATAAGGCCATTGGCGACCAGCTCACCTGCGTCTTCGTCGACCACGGCATGCTGCGCAAGGGTGAGGCCGAGCAGGTCCGCCACGATTTCGTCGATGCCACTGGCATCAAGCTGATCGAAGTCGATGCCTCCGAAGAGTTCCTGACGGCGCTGAAAGGCGTTACCGAGCCGGAACGCAAGCGCAAGATCATCGGTGAGAAATTCATCCGCACTTTCGAGAAGGCGCAAAAGCAGGTCTTGGAAGAGGCCGGTGCCCGTGGCAAGGAAGTCAAGTTCCTGGTCCAGGGCACGCTCTACCCGGACGTCGTCGAATCCGGCGGCGGGGACGGTGCGGCCAATATCAAGTCGCACCACAATGTTGGTGGTCTGCCCGATGACGTCAAGTTCAAGCTCATCGAGCCGCTGCGCAGCCTCTTCAAAGATGAGGTGCGTGCCATCGGCACCAAGCTCGGCCTGCCTGACAACATCGTGTGGCGCCAGCCGTTCCCGGGCCCGGGCTTGGGCATCCGCATCATCGGCGAAGTCACCAAGGAACGTCTTGACCTGTTGCGTGAGGCCGATGCCATCGCCCGTGAGGAGATGACCAAGGCAGGTCTCGACCGCGACATCTGGCAGTGCCCTGTGGTGCTGCTCGCCAACGTCCATTCCGTGGGCGTACAGGGTGACGAACGTACCTATGGCTCGCCGATTGTGCTGCGCCCGATTTCTTCGGATGACGCGATGACCGCCGACTGGTACCGTCTGCCTTACGATGTGCTGGCCACGATTTCCACGCGTATCACGAACGAATGCCGCGGCATCAACCGCGTGGTGCTTGATTGCACCTCCAAGCCGCCGGCCACCATCGAATGGGAGTGACGGCAGCGCAATCTCGCCGACATATCTAAAGGGTGGCGAATCCAAGGCGGCGTCTCAGCTAGAAACTGAGGCGCCGCCTTTTATGTTGATGAGCGAGGGTCAAATTCGATGTTGTCGTGTGGAACATGGTGTTGCGATTGGGGCCTATGAAACGGCTGGCAGACACCAGTTGTGCGACGAATCTCATAGCTTCTGCGCGCTCACATTGCTAAAATAGATTATTTGGGTTCAAAAGTGTCAGTATTGGCATATCGAACTTTTATACATCCTATGGAAAGGAACGGTTAGGTGAGCAAGGGCAAACGTACATGGCTGATAGTGCTGGGTCTGGTATTGGCAGGGGCCAATCTGCGTCTTCCCATCACGATGATGCCGCCGATTCTGCCGGAGCTTGAAGCGCAGATCGGTCTGCCTTCCGCATTGGCGGGTCTGCTGACCACGATTCCGCTGCTGGCCTTTGCTGTCGCTTCGCCGTTCATGGGCAAGGCAGGTGCCAAACACGGTAACGGCACTGTTTTGTGCATGTCTTTGGCTGTGCTGTGCATCGGCAGTTATTTCCGTATCGTGCCTTCGACAGCGGCGCTCTTGATTGGTACAGTGGCTGTCGGTATCGGTATCGCTGGAGGCAATGTGCTGCTGCCGGCTGTTATCAAAGAATCGTTTCCTGACAGTACCGCATCAAAAACGACCCTGTATACCACGACCATGGGTTTGGTGGCCTCATTGGGCACAGCGACTTCGGGGGTAATTGCCTCGCATGTAAGTGTTCGAGGCAGCATGGGGCTGTTCTCGCTGGTAGGCCCGGTTGCGCTGGTGGTTTGGCTTGTCATCGTGATGGTTTCGAGGAATTCGAAACAGGCCGGCAAAGGGCTGAAGAACGCGGCGGATCGTCCGATGATGGATAAAAGCCCATGGCGCTCGCCGTTGGCATGGGTCATTTTGTTGTATTTTGGCCTTCAGTCCATCCTCTATTATTCATTGGTGACTTGGCTGCCGGCCATGCTCAAAGCCGTGGGATTCAGCGCGGTGGCCGCCGGAAATCTGGCGACGTTGTTCCAGTTGTGTGGTCTGCCGCTGACGTTGTTGACACCGACACTTGCCGAGCGTCGGCACGGTCTAGCGATTGTCAACGTCATCGTCGGTGCTGGATTCGGCGTCGGCTTACTTGGACTGATGCTTTCCGGATCAAATATGGCGGTCGTCGTCGTTGCGATTGTGCTGATGGGGTTTGCCACGGCCGCGGCATTCAGCATCTGCGTGGTCTTCTTCCAGAAAAGGACCTCGTCGGCCGATGATACGGCCCGGCTTTCCGGCATGGCGCAGTCGGGTGGCTATATCATCGCAGCCATCGGCCCGGTCGCCTTTGGCGCACTGAATGGTGTCGTGGGCTCATGGATGCCGGTGAAACTGCTCATGATTGCCATTACTGCAGTATTGTTCGTCGCCGGTGTCGTCATCATCCGTCATCATGATATTTACGAGGGATTAGACTAGATGTGTTACACCTCAATGTGAAAGGCTTGAACCAATGACGATTCTTACTGATACCTATACCCTGAATAACGGCGTGCGCATTCCGAAGATCGGATTCGGCACCTGGCAGATTCCCGATGGGGAAGTGGCCTATGATTCGGTGCGTATGGCACTTGAATCCGGCTACCGACATGTTGACACGGCTTATGTCTATGGCAACGAACGCAGTGTCGGACGCGCCATCCGCGAGTCGGGGATTGACCGTGACGAGATTTTCGTGACTTCGAAACTCCCGGCAGAGGTGAAGCAGGCGGATGAAGTGTTGCCGCATTTCGAGCAGACCATGGAGAATCTTGGTCTCGATACGCTCGATCTTTACCTGATTCATGCGCCTTGGCCTTGGAACCACGCCGGCACGATGCGCATGGACGATGAGAATCTGGCCGTATGGGGCGAGATGGAGAAGCTTTACCGTTCCGGTCGCGTTCGCGCCATCGGTGTGTCGAATTTTGACGACCATGATCTGAAGAACATCCTTGACCATTGCGAAGTGACACCTGCTGCCAATCAGATGCAGTATTATATCGGCGCCACTGAGCCAAGAAACCGCACGTTCTCACAGTCTCATGGTTTGCTGATTGAAGCCTATTCGCCGCTGGCTACTGGCGGGTTGCTCAGTAATCCTGAACTGCAAGCAATGGCTGAAAAGTATGGGGTTTCCACCGCTCAGTTGGCAATCAGATTCTGCCTGCAGAATGGTGTGCTTCCGCTGCCCAAGGCGACGCATCGCGAACATATTGAGGCCAACGCACAAGTTGATTTCACCATTGAGAACGCTGACATGACCACGTTAAACGGGTTTGCTGACCAAGACCCTGACAGGCACAATCCCAGCCAGCGCTGAGTGCTCGGCAATGCTATATGTATCTAGTCTCAATCACGAACGCCGGAACCATCGATGAGGGATAGTTCCGGCGTTCGCAAATTCAAGTCAATAAAAGGCGTTACCTTGATGACTTAATAACCTTAGTGTTTCACGGTTGAATCGTCTCAAGCAGCGCTTTGATTTCCGTATTTCGGCGTGTGACGTCCATGTCCTTGTTCTGGAACAGTTCAAGAATCTGACGAGTGGTGGCAAGGGTGTCTTCGTCACGGTCGGCGGCGTCGGTGAACGTGGCGATGTTGAGGAAGGACTCGATGGAATGAGGATCATTTTCCTGAACAGCCCTTTGGATAAGTCCTCTGACCATCAGCTTGAAGTTGCGAGAGCTTTTCTGATTGGCCCTGCGACGTTCGAAATACGGCAGGAACAGAGCGACCAACACTGCCGCGGTCTCTGCAACTGCAGTGGCCCATTCCGCGATTGATCCGATTTCCATGATAGATAGCCTTCTTTTGTCGAGATATCGAAACGTAATGAAGTGTTGCACTGTTATCGGACAAGGTGGGGAACGTCTGTATTGAATCTCATCGGGGAAGAAGTGCAATGATGAATATTCGCAATCGGTAATGCCGTGAACACAAAAGCGTGGTTAAAATATATGAGTAAGCATTCTTATTTCAAGGAAGGAATCAATATGGACGAGAAAGAAGCCATGGACCTGCTGCGCAAGTTCGTCGGACTCCATACCGAAAACGGCAACGAGAAGGTCGTCGCCGATGAAATCAAGGCGATTTTCGACAAGGCGGGCATTCCCTGCAAGGTGATTCCGCTCGAGGAAGACCCGACCCGCGCCAACCTCGTCGCCGAACTTGGCCACGGAGAGCCGGTTCTCGGCATCACCGGTCATATGGACACGGTTTCGGCACAGCAGGAAGGCTGGAAGACCGATCCGTTCGAGGTCACCGAAGACGGCGATCTGGTCTACGGTCGTGGCGTGACCGATATGAAGGCCGGTCTTGCCGCCATGGTCTTTGCCATGCTCAATCTGAAAAAGCATGAGGATCAGATGCACGGCACCGTGCGTTTCCTGGTCACCGCCGGTGAAGAGGTCGGTATGCCGGGCGCCACTGCCATGCAGGCTCAAGGCTATATGGAGGGCGTCGAGGCGCTGCTGGTCGGCGAACCTTCCGGCTACAACATCGTCTACGCCACCAAGGGCGAGCTCAACCTCAACATCGATATGAAGGGCAAGGCTGCGCACAGCTCGACTCCGGCCCTCGGCATCAACGCCGTGGAGAACCTGCTCGAGTTCCTCGACGTCATCTCCAAGCGCATCAAGGCCGCCGCTGCAGGCAAGAGCAACCCGGACCTCGGCGACACCGTCTACAACATCGACGTCATCCGCGGCGGCCAGCAGGTCAACGCGATTCCCGAATCGGCCAGCGCCGAAATCAACATCCGCATCATCCCCGAATTCAGCAACAAGGAGATCCTCGCGATTCTCGACGAGGAAGTGGATAAGTTCAACAAGAGCCACAAGGCGACCGTTTCCTACACGGTGGGCATGGATATCATCCCGGTCATCGGACCCAAGGACGCCAAGCTTGTCGACATCGTCAAGTCGGTGGGTGAACGCCATTTGAAGGAACAGGGCAAGTCTGCCGAGATTCCGATGTTTGGCGTTTCCGGCGGCACCGACGGCAGCGTGCTGCTGCTCGACAGCCCCAAGGACACGGCCTACGTGATGTTCGGACCGGGCAACGACACGATGCATTGCGTCAACGAGAGCCTGCCGAAGGCGATGTACCTCGACTTCATCGGCATTTATCAGGAGATCATCGACGAGTACATGGGCATCGAAAAGTAGTTTCTGCCTGTGAACTTTGCTTTCGCTGGTCTTCCTGATTGGCTGAGACAAGGCGAATAAAATTGATAGGGCCTCACCGAATATGAATTTCGGTGAGGCCCTGTTGTATTTGTATTGGTTTCTTTACTGGTTCTCTTCTTCGGAATCGGTATGCGTATTGACCAGGAAATGTTCTTCGCTGGGCAGTGTGGCATTGAGGATGACTGCGACCACGAACGAAACGGCGATGCAGTTGGTGGCGAAGATCGATTGGAACAGCTGCGGGAAGTGGGCGAAGATGCCGCCGACCTGCGTGAATCCGATGCCGATGGTCAACGAAAGCGCTGCGATGGTGGTGTTGCGCTGGCTGAAGCCCGCTTCGGCTATCATCTGGAAGCCGGAGAGGATGATATTGCCGAACATCATGATGGTGCAGCCGCCGAGCACGGCCTGGGGCATGGAGTTGAACAGCTGCGCCACGCCGGGAACAAAGCTGGCGAGGATGAGGATTAGACCGCCGGAGAGAATGACTTTGCGGTTGACCACCTTGGTGACGGCGACAAGGCCGATATTCTGGGCGAATGAGGTCAACGGCAGACAGCCGAACAATCCGGAAATCGTGGAGATAAGGCCGTCGCCGGCGATGGCTCCCGAAGTCTCCTTGTCGGTAGGCAGACGGTTCAGACCGACCTGCGAAAGCGCTGCGGTGTCACCCAAAACCTCAACGGAAGAGACGACGTAAAGCAGAGCGAAGGAGATGATTGAACCGGCATCGAAAGTCGGGGTAAACGGCATGAAGTGGGGGACGCTCACGATTTGCAAATGTTGGAAGCCGGAGAAATCGACCTTGCCGAAGAAGATGGCGACGATATAGCCCACAACGAGGCCGAAAAGGATGGACAGCTGTTTGATGGTGCCTTTCATCAACAATTGGAACGCGAGACAGGCGATCAGTGAGATAAGACCCAGCGTGAGGTTCTGCCAGCTGCCAAAGTCCTTGGCTCCGGCGCCGCCACCGAACGAGGAGGCGCCGGTGGAAAGCAGCGAGAACCCGATTGAGGTCACGACGATGGCGGATACGATCGGTGGTACGTATTTCTTCCAAAATTGCGCCGTCAGGCCGAGAACCAGCTCAAGCAGGCCGCCAATGATGACGGCTCCGACGAGTGCCCCGTAACCTTGTTTGCTGACGATGGCGGTGGCCGCAGCGACGTAGGTGAAGGAAATGCCGGTGACCATGGGCAGGCGGCTGCCGACGCGCCAGAGCGGATAGAGCTGCAAGCAGGTGCCGAGGCCGGCAACGAGCAGACCATTCTGGATGATCATCGCGGATTGTGCCGGCGTCAGGTGCGCCGCGCCCGTCACCAGGAAGATCGGGGCGAGGTTGGCGACGAACATGGCCATGACATGTTGCAGGCCGAAGGGGACACCGCGCCAGAAAGAGATCTGGCCGTTGAGGCTGGTCAGAGCCTCTTGGGTGCTGGGTCTGTGTCGAGACGAAGCGTTGGTCTGTGAACCGTTCTCGTTTCGTTTGCGCCAAGGCAGATGGGCAGACAGTCCGGAAGTCGGATTTTTGCCGGATTCGGCCTGCGCAGATGACGATGTCGGTGCGGTTTTTGCGGTAGCCGATTGCTCATCGTTTGATGGATTGATATTCGACGATTCTGCATCATTTTGGATGCTATGCTGATCAGTGCTCAAAGGGTCTCTTTTCCTGATGAAATTGAGATAGTGCTGATGTTGTGCATTGTACGCCTTGTGCAGGCAGCATGTTTTTAGGTGTTTCTTGATGATTCCGTCGTTGCTTTTCGACCAGAGAGGTACAGAATGGCAGACTTGGTTATTCGATATTAGCGCTCGATCGTTATGCGTGGCCATTGCTCACGGCAATACGCAATGTGACTGGCGAAACGAATGACAGTAGTAGGGGCCACCTGGCTTGAATATTGTCAGGTGGCCCCTACTGATGAAGACTGCTGATTGAGTCTACAGCAACGATGGAATCATCACTCGAACTCGATGGTGCCTTTGTCGCCATCCATGGATTCGACGATGGCGAGTGAGGCGACATCGTATCCGGCCTCGCGCAGTTCCTTGCCGCCGCGCTGGAAGCCTTTTTCGATGGCGATGCCGATGCCTTCAATAACGACCCCGGCTTCGTTGCAGATATCGATAAGGCCGTGCATGGCCTTGCCATTGGCGAGAAAATCGTCGATGAGCAGGACATGCTCGCCTTCGTTCAGGAAACGCTTGGAGACGATGACCGGGAATTCCTTCTGCTTGGTGTATGAATAGACGCGTGCGGTGTACTGGTCGCCATCGAGATTAATGGACTGGGTCTTCTTGGCGAAGACAACCGGAACGTTGCCGAAATGCTGCGCCACAATGCAGGCAATGCCGATGCCGCTGGCTTCGATAGTCAGGATTTTGTCGATCTTCTTGCCTTCGAAGATTCGTGCCCATTCCTCGCCCATGTGGTTGAAGAGCGTCACGTCGCACTGGTGATTGAGGAAGGCATCGACCTTGAGTACATCGCCCGGCTTAACAGTTCCGTCCCGACGAATCCTGTCTTCAAGTTCCTTCATATCGTCCTCTCGTTTCCGTCGGTAGGTTTCTAGCGATGCCCCTCGCAACGCGCATATATGGTCTACGAGCATAATATCTGGATTTGACGTTCTGAAAAGCTATTGGAAAGTAATAAAGATATATCTTTTTCGTTTACTCTTTAATGGCTCTACACAGAATAAAAGGCAATACTGGTTTTGATTCGATTTTGACCAGGTATTTGTAATTTTCCAAGTTGCTGTTGGCAAGCTGACGGCGTTAACATGCTGATTCCTGTTGGTCTCACGTTATTCGATGACAACTCTTTGTGATAGAAATGAAGTCTTATGACAGGCGGGTGAACTCGAATTGAGGCTCCCGTAAAACGGCTTTTTCGAAGGGAACAGGTGTGGCACAGGATCCGGATTTGATTGCACGAAGCGCCGAGGAATTGGTCGGTGATCTCAACGAGCAGCAGGCCAAGGCAGTGCAATACCGTGGGCCGGCCCTGCTCATCGGTGCAGGGGCCGGATCAGGCAAGACTCGTGTGCTCACCCGCCGTGTGGCGTGGATTCTTTCGCAGTTCGGCGCATGGCCTAGTCAGATTCTGGCCATCACCTTCACCAACAAGGCCGCAGCCGAGATGCGTGAACGCTTGGAAACACTGATCGGGCCGGTGGCGGAACGCATGTGGATTTCGACCTTCCATTCCGCCTGCGTGCGTATTCTGCGTCGCGACGGCAAGGCCATCGGCCTCAATTCCGGCTTCTCCATTTATGACAGTGCCGACAGCCAGCGGCTCGTGAAACTTATCGCCACCAGTCTCAACATCGATCTGAAGCGTTATACACCCCGTGCGATTCTGGGCCAGATTTCCGACTACAAGAACAAACTGGTCGGCTGGAAGGAACTGCTCAAAACCTATGCGCCGGACTATACGCCCGGTCAGCAGGGCTACCAGCTCGGGCGTTACGACAATGCCGAGGCCCTTTACGCCGTTGTCTACTCGGAATACCAGCATCGTCTTGCCGCCGCGAACGCCGTCGATTTCGACGATCTGATTGTGCGCACCGTCGAGTTGCTGCACGACCATCCAGAAGTCGCGGATTATTATCATCACAAATTCCGTTACATCCTGGTCGATGAGTACCAGGACACCAACCATGCCCAGTATCAGCTGGTGCGTGAGCTTTCCGGTATCGACGACCCGAATCGTCCGGCCATGGGGTCGGCAGCAGGCAACCAGCAGGCCGCAGGACGCGAAGGTCCGGCTTGGGTCACCGTCGTGGGTGATTCCGACCAGTCCATCTACGCCTTCCGTGGCGCCGACATCAGCAACATCCAGGACTTTGAGAAGGACTTCCCGGGCGCGTTGACCATCATGCTGGAGCAGAACTACCGTTCCACGCAGACTATCCTCGATGCGGCCAATGCCGTCATTGCCAAGAACACCGGTCGCAAGCCCAAGAAGCTCTGGACCGCACTGGGCAAGGGGGAGCCGATCGTCGGTTACGCGGCCGACAATGCCCAGCAGGAAGGTGCTTGGATCGCCAACGAGATTGCCAACCTGCGTACCGAGAACGGATACCGCTATTCCGACATGGCCATCATGTACCGTGCCAATGCGCAGTCCCGTGCGCTTGAGGAGGCGCTGATCAACGCCGGAATTCCTTACCAGCTGGTCGGCGGTACGAAGTTCTACGAGCGCCGTGAGGTCAAGGATGCCATCGCCTATCTGCAGGCCATCACCAATCCGGCCGACAGTGTCAACATGCGTCGTATCATGAACACCCCAAAACGTGGGCTTGGTGCCCGTGCAGAATCCATGGTTGCGGGCTTCGCCGAAGCGCATAACGTGCCTTTCTGGAACGCTATCCAGCAGATGGACCAGATTCCTGACCTGCCCACCCGCACCCGTACCAAGCTTGGCGAATTCCGTGACCTGATGAGCGGACTGATGCAGTTCGCAGCCGACCATGATTCCAAACCTTCCGAGATTGTGGCGGAAGTGCTCAACCAATCCAAACTGCTTGAAGAGCTGCAGCGTTCCACCGACCCGCAGGACGAGTCGCGCGTCGAGAACCTTTCGCAGTTGCAGTCCGTGGCCGCTGAGTTCGAACAGAAGACCCCGGATGCCACGCTTTCCGGATTCCTTGAGACCACAGCGTTGGTCGCCGACTCAGACCAGCTGCCTGGCGAGGGGGAGGACTCGGGCAAGGTCACGCTGATGACCCTGCACACGGCCAAGGGACTCGAATATCCGGTCGTGTTCCTCACGGGCATGGAACAGGGCACGTTCCCGCATTCGCGCTCGCTGGAAGACGAGCAGGAGCTGAGTGAGGAACGTCGCTTGGCCTACGTTGGCATCACCCGCGCCAAGCAGCGGCTTTATGTTACTCGTGCCGCCGTGCGCTCGCAGTGGGGGCAGGCCAACGATATGATGCCCAGCCAGTTCCTTGACGAGATTCCCGATGAACTCATCGAATGGAAGCGTCGCGAGGCTGGCGTGGAACGCATGCGTTCCGGCTGGAGTTCTGGTGGCGACGGCGATTTCGACGACGAGTTCGGTGGCTGGGACGATGACGATGACTTCTCTGCTGGTTCCACGTTCGGCAACTCGGGTTCGTCCTCTTACGGCGGTTCACGTGGTTCCGGCCATTCTGGTTACGGCTCTTCGTATGGTGCGCATTCAGGTTACGGCTCATCTAATGGTTCCCGTTCTGGTTCGTCGTATGGCTCGCGCTCCAGTTCACATTCCCTATATGGCTCTGGTTCCAACTACCGCAGTTCGTCATCGCATTCAGGTTACGGTTCGCATTCATCCGGTGGGTCCTCTTACGGCTCACGTTCTGGTTATGGCTCATCCTCGTATGGTTCCGGTTCTCATACCCGCGGTGGCAAAGTGACCACACGGCGGACCGCACCCAAATCCGCTTCGCGTTCGGTGCCTGCATCGGCCCTCAAAAAAGACAACAAGCTCGATATCTCCGATTTCAATATCGGCGACAAGATCACTCACGACCAGTACGGTTTGGGTACGGTCGTTGACACTCAGGACAAGGGACGCAACTCGATCATCACGGTCGACTTCGGTTCTGACGGCGTCAAACGCCTGATGCTTCGTGTCGCTCCGATTGAAAAGCTGTGAATGAATTTCTGGGCTTTTGCAGGAAAGCCCTAAGCGTTCGAGCCTTTGAACTCTAAAGGGACTCGTGGTTCGTTTCAAGTAATGGCCTACATTGTTTTGCACAATGTAGGCCATTTTTCGTTTGACCATGTTCATGAAAAATGTTGATTCCGTCGTACTTTAGAGAGAACAAAAGTTCAACCTCAAAACTTTACATTTGTAAAAAAGGTGATACGCTAACAATTGTTCGGCCGATGAGACCGGATTGCAGTCACAAAACTTTTTAATGGCGAAAGGATTTGTATATGGACGAACAAGAGAGTTTCCAAGGCAATTACATTCAATGGCTTGGTGCAGAATTTAAGAAGATCAATCTGGTTGCTACGATAATCTGGTTCTTTGGCATTGGATTCCAGACGGCGCTGTTGGTCACCAACCCCATCACATGGCAGGCTATCATCACTTATCTGGCGACTGTGGTCGGCTTGGGTTGTACTGTCTACATGATGGTGGGTGCACCTATTAACGGGCTTCTCGGCTTGATCAGTGCCTTTGGCTTCATAACGGTTAATCTATTTGCTCACCATTGGTGGAGCGTCGTCGATCAGATTATCTTCGCATGCGCCATCGATATCCCTCTGATGATGAAGTGGAGGACTTGGGGCGAAGATTTCGGCGCAAAGGTTCGCAAACTGCATCTCAAGGGTTGGATGGTCACCATCGCGGCCATCGTCGTCGAATGGATTATTCTCTTCCAGGTTGCCCGTATCCTCAAGGATTCTCAGCCGGCAGTCGATGCCCTCGTGCTTTCCTTCGGAGCTACGGCTTCGGTGCTGTGCGTGATGCATGTTTCCAACACCTACACTCTGTGGCTCGCTGAAGATATTGTCAACGTTATCCTTTGGTTCTATGCGCTCAAGGATGGCTACAGCCCTTCAGCTCTGCCGATGCTCATCAGCACGCTCATGTATACTGCCACCGCGATTTACGGACAGTTCTTCAGCATCTGGCATAAGGCAGGCAAAGCCAACGGAGAAGTTGCTCTAGAGAAATAATTTTTGATTGAGCCGCTCATTGAAGATGATGAAGTATTCGTCCTTTACACTAAAGTGGCTCTGTTTTCATTCAACAAGATTAGGGATAGATAAAATGAACAAATCAACACTGGCCAAGTACATCGATCACACCTACCTCAAGGCTAATGCGACCAAGGCGGATATCCTCCAGACCTGTGCCGAAGCCAAGCAATACAACACAGCTTCCGTGTGTGTCAACGCCTATTGGGCTGCATTAGTGACCGAACAGCTGGCCGGCACCGACATCAACACGTGCTGCGTCGTCGGCTTCCCGCTCGGAGCGACAAGCACCGCCTCCAAGGTTTATGAAGCTCAGCAGGCGATCAAGGACGGCGCCGAGGAAATCGACATGGTCATCAACATCGGCGAGCTGATCGCCGGCGAGGACAACAATGTCGAAGCCGACATCAAGGCCGTTGCCGATGCCGTACACGCTTCCGGTAAGCTTCTGAAGGTCATCATCGAGACCTCGTTCCTCGACCACGACCAGAAGGTGCGTGCCTGCCAGCTCAGTGAAAAGGCGGGTGCCGATTTCGTCAAGACCTCCACCGGTTTCAGCTCGGCCGGAGCCAAGGCTGAGGATGTCGCGTTGATGCGCCAGACCGTTGGCGATCGTTTGGGTGTCAAGGCGTCCGGCGGTATTCACAGCTATGAGGATGCCATGAGGATGATTGAAGCTGGCGCCAGCCGTCTGGGTGTCAGCGCGACCGTCAAGATTCTTGAAGGAGCCGAAGAGGACTGATCATGAAATACAATCGTATTTTTGGGTTGGTGATGGATTCGATCGGTACCGGCGCAGCACCCGATGCTGCGAAGTTCGGCGACGAGGGGTCCGACACCTTGGGAACCATCGGCAAGTTTTTCGATGGCAAGTTGAGGCTGCCGAATTTTGCAAGACTGGGCATCTCGAATCTGAGAGACACGCCGATCGAAGGCGTCCCCGCGGCTGAACATCCCATCGGTTGCTTCGGCAAGATGGAAGAGGTCTCGGTGAGTAAGGACAGCATGTCCGGTCACTGGGAAATGATGGGACTCCCGGTCACCCAGAAGCTGAGCTACTTCCCGAACGGTTTTCCCGATGACCTTCTCGATCCGATTTCAAAATTCTCCGGACGAAAGATCGTTGGTAACCGTCCTGAATCAGGTACGCAGATTCTTGAAGAGCTCGGCGAGCATCAGATGGAGACGGGCGACCTGATCATCTACACGTCCGGTGATTCCGTCCTGCAGATTGCAGCGCATGAAGACATTATTCCCGTTAAGGAACTCTATAGGATTTCCGAATATGCACGCAGTCTCGTCAATGGCCCGAAATACCTCGTCGGCCGCATTATCGCACGGCCGTATGTCGGCAGCGGTAAGGGGCATTTCACTCGTACTGCGAACCGTCATGACTTTACGCTCAAACCGCTGGGCGAGACCGATCTCGACAAGCTGCAGCAAGCTGGTTTCAAGACCATCGGCATCGGTAAGGTCAACGATATTTTCTCCGGAGAAGGTATCGACGAAGGCTATCACAATCAGAGCAATATGGATGGCATGGATCATCTTGACCATGTTATGACGCAGGACTTCACCGGTTTCTGCTTCACCAATCTGGTCGATTTCGATGCCATGTATGGCCACCGACGCAACCCTGAAGGCGATGGACAGGCCTTGATGGATCTGGATCGTCGTTTGGGTACAGTCATCGACAATATGCGTGACGATGATCTGCTGATGATTACGGCGGACCATGGTAACGACCCATGTTTCAAGGGAACTGACCATACCCGGGAATACGTTCCGCTGCTAGCCTACTCGCCGAGCATGAAGCACCCGCAAAGTCTCGGTACCCGCACGACCTTCTCCGATTACGGCGCCACCGTTCTCGACAATTTCGGCGTGAAAACTGATATGCCGGGCACCAGCTTCCTGTCGGAGCTCAACTGATCTCAGTCTAGGCAGCATAAACATATCGGTATCAATTTCGACGTACCATCTCGACGTTTTCAACGGAGCATGGTACGTCGGAATTGATACCAGAATTAATATTTTTAGCCACTTTCGATAAGTGGCTGATGCAAATTAAAGGAGATTTGTGATGAGCACTCACATTGATGCACAACGCGGCGATATCGCGGAAACCGTATTGATGCCCGGAGACCCGTTGCGTGCCAAGTATATTGCGGAGAACTTCCTGACTGACCCCAAGCGTTACAACACCGTGCGCAACGCGTTCGGCTACACCGGCACGTATAAGGGCAAGCCCGTTTCCGTGCAGGCCACAGGCATGGGCATTCCCTCGCTGTCGATCTACACCACCGAACTCATCAAGGACTTCGGAGTGAAGAACCTGATTCGTGTCGGATCCTGCGGGGGATTAGGCAAGGACGTCAAACTTCGCGACATCCTCATAGCTCAAAGCGCCAGCACTGATTCTTCCATCATTCACAACACCTTCGGCCAAGGTGTCTATTTCGCACCCACTGCCGATTTCGGTCTGCTTGAGGATTCTTACCAGGTGGCGAAGGCCAAGGGAATCTCGGTGAAAGTCGGCAACATTCTCTCCGAAGATCGTTTCTACGATGATGAGCTCGATATCAATAAGCTCGCCGATTACGGCATCATGGGTGCCGAGATGGAGGCTGCGGGCCTTTACCTGCTTGCCGCGAAGCACCATGTCAAGGCGTTGGCCATTTCAACCGTCAGCGATATGATTGGCACCAATGAGGGCCTGAGCGCCGAAGAGCGTGCGACCACTTTCAACGAAATGATTGAAATCTGCCTGGAGGTGGCTTATCAGCAGTCATGAGTGAGCGATACGACAAGAAGAAGCTGAAACAGAGCATCACCGCTGCCAGACTGTACTACGAGGACGGTCTCGGACAGACCGAAATTGCGCACAGTATGGGGGTTTCGAGGCCGACGGTTTCCCGACTGCTGAAGATGGCGAGGGAAACCGGGGTTCTCAAGATTGAGATTGACAATCCCTTCGTCGATGCTGGAGATCTCAACGAGCAGCTAATCGAGAAATACCATCGTGATATCTACGTTGTGCCCAACAATTACAACGGCGAGGTCTCCACATTGGCCAGTATCGGTGCTTATACCGCGCAATATCTGATGCAGTTGATCAAGCCTGGTGACATTATCGGCTTGGGATGGGGCAAAACGATTCATTCTGTCACTACCCATTTGGATAGGCATCCGGTAGAGGATACTACGGTCGTTCAGCTCAAGGGCGGCATCAATATCCGCTATCAGGACACGTATGCTGATGAAAGTGTCACTGAACTGGCTTCGGCTTTGGGCGCGACTGTGCATTTCCTTCCCTTGCCACCGTTTTTCGACAGTAAGGTGACCAAGGAAATCGTGGAACGTGATCGCTTCATCAAGCAGACGCTCGAGCTTGGCAAAAAGGCCAATATCGCCCTTTACAGCGTCGGCACCGTGCGCAACGATGCGTTGCTGTTTCAGCTTGGATATTTCAATGCAAAGCAAAAAGCCGCGTTGAAGCAGACTGCCGTAGGCGATGCTGTGTCGCGTTTTATCGATAAGGACGGCAAGATCGTCAATGAGGATTTGAACGATCGGACCGTCGGAATCGGGCTGGCGGACCTAAAGAACAAGGAACACTCGATTGTGGTGGCTGCCGGGATTCTCAAGGCTCCTGTCATCCACGCGGTGATGAAGGCTGGGTATGCCAATGAATTCATCGTCGATCAGGCGATAGCCCAGGAATTATTAACTTATGAAGATTGAGGTGTGGTAACGATGCGAATGGTTGATGTTATCGACAAGAAAAGGAACGGCGGAGAGCTGAGCGACGAGGAGATCAAATTCTTCGTCGACGGTGTGGTCAGCGGGGAGATTCCCGATTACCAGACCAGCGCCCTGTTGATGTCGATTTATTTCAAGGATATGAACGATCACGAGCGCTCCCAGCTTACGCTGGACATGATGAACTCGGGTGACCGACTTGACCTTTCGAGTATTCCGGGCATCAAGGTGGACAAGCATTCTACCGGAGGGGTCGGCGATAAAGTGAGCCTGCCACTCGCTGCCATGGTAGCGGCTACCGGCATTCCTGTCCCGATGATTTCAGGGCGCGGTCTGGGCCACACCGGCGGAACGCTTGACAAGCTTGAAGCCATCCCGGGTTATCAGGTCGAAATCAGTGAAGAGGACTTCATCGATCAGGTCAAGCGCGAAAAGCTGGCGATTATCGGCGCGACGGGCAACATCGCTCCTGCGGACAAGAAAATATATGCTTTGCGTGACGTCACGGACACGGTTGATTCGATTCCGCTGATCGCCAGCTCCATCATGAGTAAGAAGATCGCCTCCGGCACCGACGCTTTGGTCATCGATGTCAAAACCGGGGCCGGTGCGTTCATGAAGACACTGCCGGAGTCTGAGGAACTGGCGAAGGCTTTGGTCGAGATCGGCAAGGGTGTCGGCATGCAATGCATGGCCGTCATCTCGGACATGAACCAGCCGCTGGGCCGCAAGGTCGGCAACACCCTCGAGATTGAGGAGACTCTCGACACCCTGAAAGGCAAAGGTCCCAAGGACCTGCTTGAGCTGGTGCTCACTCTGGGCAGTTACATGGTCGTTCTGGGCAAGAAAGCGGACAACGAAGACGAAGCGCGAGCCATGCTCGAGAAGACCATCGAAGATGGTTCGGCGCTTGACCGATTCCGTGCCATGGTCGTCGCCCAAGGCGGCGACGGACGAGTCATCGACGATTACAGCATCATGCCTCACGCGAAATACCGCATCGAATTGCCGGCCAAGAGCAGCGGCTATGTTTCGCAGATGCTTGCCGATGAGGTCGGCATCGCCAGCATGAAGCTCGGCGGCGGACGTGAGAAGGCCGATGACAAGCTCAATTACGGTGTCGGCATTGAGCTCAACAAGAAGGTCGGCGATCAGGTTGAGCAAGGGGAATCCTTGCTGACTATCTGCAGCGACCGTGAGGATGTCGACGACATCAAGGAACTGTTGTATAGCTGCATCAAGATCGGCGACAAGGCCGAACCTTATCCGATGATTTACAAGATCATCAAGTAGTAATCTCGGTTTGATTCGTAGTAGCGTGTGCCTTGTCCATCTCGACGGGGCACACGTCCATAGTCTGCGAGTAAAATGATGGTTTGTGTCTGCCATGAGGTGGGCATTATCTGGAGTCTTAGCCCATCAGTGGGTCGGCGATGTGTTCGGCAAAACGAGGATATCGTTGGCGCTTGGCGCCTTGAAGCACTGGAGAGGCCCGGCTCAGCGCGGTTTCGCATGATTCCGCGTTCCGTTCAGATAACGACAGAATACAAAGGAACAACAGAATGACTAACATTCAGCGTTCTCGCCGTCAGGTGCGTCTTTCGCGTGCCCTCGGCATCGCACTGACCCCTAAGGCTCAGCGCATCTTCGAGAAGCGTCCGTACGCTCCTGGTGAGCATGGCCGCACGCGTCGTCGCACCGAATCCGATTACGCGGTTCGTCTGCGCGAGAAGCAGCGTCTGCGCGCTCAGTACGGCGTCTCCGAGAAGCAGCTTCGTGCAGCTTATGAAAAGGGCACCCACACCAAGGGCCAGACCGGCGATGCAATGCTCGTCGATCTCGAGACTCGTCTCGACGCTCTGGTGCTTCGCGCAGGCTTCGCCCGCACGACCGCTCAGGCACGTCAGTATGTCGTGCACCGTCACATCATGGTCGACGGCAACGTGGTGGACCGTCCGTCCTACCGTGTCAAGCCCGGCCAGACCATTCAGGTTCGTCCGAAGAGCCAGACCATGGTTCCCTTCCAGATTGCCGCTGAAGGCGTGCACCGCGATGTGCTGCCCGCAGTCCCCGGATACCTGGACGTCAACCTGCCTTCGCTCAAGGCGACTCTCACCCGTAAGCCGGAAACCAAAGAGATTCCGGTCGAGGTCAACATTCAGTACGTCGTCGAGTTCTACGCTCGCTGATTTCTGAATCCCATTCCTTTTAGGACATACCGCAAGGGCCCTGTGAGTTTCAAGCTCACAGGGCCCTTGGCGTTGTCGGGTTGAATTGTTCAAACTTGCCAATGACAGCATCGACGAGTCTTTAGAACCCGTCTTCGAAGAACTCGAGCAGGTCGTTCATCGTCAGTTTCTTTTTTCTTCGGCGTTGAGGTCGCGAACGATCTGGCCCTTTTGCAGCACGATGAGACGGTTGCCGTATTTCAGGGCATCATCAAGGCGGTGCGTGATCATCAAGCAGGTCAGTTGCTGCTCGGCGATGGTGCTTGCGGTGATAGCCATGAGCTGTTTGGAGGTCTTCGGGTCGAGGGCAGCGGTGTGCTCATCAAGCAGCAGCAGGTCTGGCTTGGTGATGGTAGCCATGATCAGGCTCAACGCCTGACGCTGCCCGCCGGAAAGATTGCCGGCAGGAGTGTCAAGGTGCTCTTCAAGCCCGTTGCCGATGCCCTTACACAGTTCATAGAACCGGTCATGGTTGGCCGCCATCTCACGCATTTTGAACCGGCGGGGCAGTCCGCGTCTGGTGGCGAGCAACAGATTTTCTGCAACGGTCATGCGTGGGGCAGTGCCCATCTTCGGATCCTGAAAGACGCGGGCGATGTATTTTGCTCGGGCTTCCTGTGAAGTCGAGGTGACGTCTTCGCCGTTGAGCAGCACACGTCCTTGAGTTGGGTGGAGGCCACCGGCGATGATGTTGAACAAGGTACTCTTGCCTGCACCGTTGCCACCGAGCACGGTGATGAAATCGCCGGGTTTCACCGCAAGGTTGGCATCGGTCAGAATCTCCTTGGTGTCGTCCATTCCGTTGTCGACTCTCACCGAGCAGTGCTCGATTGCGAGGCGGATATCCGTCGGATTGGTGACTGCTTGGGTTTCGGTCTCGCTGGCGGTCAAGGCAGCGTCCGTTTCATTCGGTTTGGTCATGGTCTTGCCTTTCATGCTTCTGCCTTTCCGCTGGATTCCACGACGTCGTTCTTCTTGAAGTATTTTTCAAATCCCGTGGTCAGATGCAACGCTCTCTTGAATTGGGGGATAAGCATGCACAAGGAAAGCACGACGGCCGAGAAGAACTTCAGGTATGTGGTGTCGAAACCGAGGCGGATAACCAGCAAAATAAGGAGCTGATAGATGATGCTGCCGACCACGGTGGCAAGCATGCGCTGGAAGAAGGAGAGCTCGCCGAAGAGGACCTCGCCGATGATGATGGAGGAGAGGCCGATGACGATGGTGCCTACGCCCTTGCTCACATCGGCATAGCCGTCATGCTGGGAGATGAGTGCGCCGGAAAGCGCGATCAGGCCATTGAAAGCATGAGCCCGACGTTGGTCATACGTTCGGTGTGGATGCCAAGTGATTTGGCCATGGATTCGTTGTCACCGGTGGCGATGTAGGCCTGTCCGAACTCAGTGTTGAAGAACAGGGACATCAATCCGATGACGATGGTGACGGCCAACAGTCCGATAAAGACGGTGTCGTAGTTTTCCGGAAGATTCAGCGGCTGGAAAACATCCTGTATTTTCGGCATGTTCAGCAGGGAGAGGTTCGGCGATTTCATGATGAAGAGCATCACGGAGTTCAATGCGGACATCACCAGAATGCCGGCGAGGACCACGGGAATCTTTCCTTTTGTATAGAGCAGGCCGGTCACCAGTCCTGCGCACATGCCGGCCAGAACGCCGAGCAGTGTAGCGAGGAAGGGATTGACGCCCATCGTAATCGCCGCGACGCACACCGCGCCTCCCAGGGGGAACGAGCCTTCAGTGGTCATATCGGGGAAGCCGAGAATGCGGTAGGTCATGAAGATGCCGAGACCGAGCATGCTCCACAGCATGCCCTGGCCGATTGATGAGATGATCATTTGTTGCTGCCTTCCTCTCCAACGATCTTCGCGTTCTTCATCACCGAGTCGGGCACGGTGATGCCGTTGAGATCTGCTTCCTTCTTATTGATATAGACGTCGCCGCCGTTAAACACATACACGGGCGTGGTGGCGGTCTTGGTTTTGCCGCTCAACACATCGGCCATCATTTCCCCGGTTTTCAGGCCGAAATCGTACTGGCTTGGAGCGATGGTAGCGACGGCTCCTTGCTTGACCATGGTATCGGCGGCCACGATAACCGGTTCGTGCTTCTTGTTAGCTTCCTGCGTCACGGTGGGCATGGCATTGGCGATGGCGTTGTCGTTGGGGATGAAGATGAAGTCGACCTGATCGCTCATGATCTGCACGGTCTGGGCGATTTCGTTGCTGCTGGGCACCGCGAAACGCTTGGTCTGCAAGCCCATCTTCTTGGCAATGGCGTCGGCATGCTCGACCTGTGATTTCGCGTTGACCTCATCGGAGTTATAGAGAAAACCGACCGATTTTGCCTTCGGCAGGAGCTTTTGGGC
The DNA here is from genome assembly GCF_029392815.1 of Bifidobacterium sp. ESL0682. Classification (GTDB taxonomy): domain Bacteria; phylum Actinomycetota; class Actinomycetes; order Actinomycetales; family Bifidobacteriaceae; genus Bifidobacterium. The sequence continues at coordinate 908,046 of NZ_CP113942.1, forward strand.
CAGTTCCAGCTGCGCCTTGAGCGGCGGGACGTTGGAGACACCGGTGATGTTGCCGCCCGGGTGTTTGAGGTCCTTGACCACGCCTGCTGCGATCGGATCGGTGACCGCGCCGAGCATGATCGGAATGTCTTTGGTGGTGTTGGCCAATGCCTGCGTGGCGCCGGTGGCGATGCCGCAAAGGGCATCAGGCTTCTTGTTAACCAGCTGTTGGCTCATGGTGGCGAGCTTGCTCTGGTCGCCTTCGCCGTTCATGCTGGTGATTTCGAGGTTCTTGCCTTCGATGTAGCCGCCTTTTTGAGGCCGTCGATGACACCTTGGTGGATCTGGTCAAGCGCCGGATGGCTCATGGTCTGCAGGATGCCGACCTTTTTGGTTCCCTGTGTTTGTGCAGTGGCGGTCGTATTGGTCGCGGTGCTCTTCACACTGTGCTCGCCGACGAAATACATGACGACCCCGACGACGACCACGGCCACCGCTGTGACCGCAGCGGTCACTACGGTGCTTGGTGAACGATGTTCTTTTTCGGACATGGTGATTTACTCTGATCTTTTTAACGATTGGTTGTATTTAAGGTTTGTCTAATACAGACTGTTATCAACGTATAGCGGCGAAGTTGATTACTTATTCTTGCCGGCATCGGTGGTGACGATCTTAGCGTTCTTCATCAGCTTTTCGGGCACATTGATGCCAAGTCGTTGCACCTGATCTTTGTTGATAATCGTGTCGCCGGTCGTAAACGTGTAAACGGGTGTTGTCGCCGGTTTGCTCTTGCCTTTAAGGATGTTCGCGGCCATCTTGCCGGTCTGGATTCCCAGCTGGTACTGGTTGACGCCGATGGTGGCGAGCCCTCCCTGCGTGACCATAGTGTCCACCGAAGTGATGACCGGCTTCTTCTGCTTGTTGGCCTCTTCGGTGACGGTGGGCATGGCGTTGGCGATGGTGTTGTCCAGCGGAATGTAGATGAAATCAACCTGGCTGCTCATTACCTGCACGGTCTGGGCGATCTCGTTGCTGGATGGCACCGCGAATTTCTTGACCTTGAGACCGAGCTGCGTGGCGGCCTTGGCGGCCGTGTCAACCTGCGACTTGGAATTGTCCTCGGTGGAGGAGTAGAGCATGCCAACGGTTTTGGCGTGAGGCATCAGTTCTTTGCCGAGCTTGATTTCCGAAGCCACGGGAGGCTGGTCGGAGACACCGGTGATGTTTTTGCCAGGAGTCTTCATGTCACGAACCAATCCTGCGGCCACGGGGTCGGTGACAGCGCCGAGCACAATCGGAGTGGTACTGGTGGCATTGGCCAGCGCCTGTGCGGCCGGCGTGGCGATGCCGACCAATACGTCAGCCTTCTTGTTGACGAGCTGCTCGCTCATCGTGGCGAGCTTGCTCTGGTCGGCCTGTCCGTTCTGGTCGATGATCTGGATGTTCTTGCCGTCGACGAATCCTTCTTTTTCAGCTCGTCGACCACACCCTTGTGAATCTGGTTCAGCGCCGGATGGCTGACATATTGGAGGATGCCTACGCGTTTCATGGTCGTTTGCTGCGATGTACTTGCGGCGTTGTTCCCGCCTAGGGCGTGACGCCTGCCAAGTTGGTAGGTAAAACCTCCGACAAGGATGAGTACGATGACGATGATGGTCGCCGTCAAGGCCTTTCCGTGCGAGGCTTGGTGATTTTCATTGTTCATAGCGTTTCTGTTACTCTTTCGATTGACTTAAAGCCATACCAAGCGAGGTATGTTATCAGCGCTGGAACAACTGCGGATACAGACACAAAATACTGCAATTTCCGGAACAACCGAACAGACAAAATGATGCAGTGATTGCACACAAAACAAATGACGCCATGGCAAGGCTCGATATTAAATTCTGGTTTACCTAACTTCTTATGTTAGCTACGCCAGCCACGCCAAACGAAATGCAACAGGAGCCGAGATGCTGAGATCATACTGGCTGCTCCTTTCATACATTTCAAAACACTTTTAAACATAGAGGAAGGCGTGGAAAATGACAAAACCGTCATTCATATTATGAGATATAAAGCTGTGCGATAATGGAGCTATGTTGTTGCATCTTCATCTGGTCCGCCATGGGCAGACCTATTTCAACCGTTATAACCGTCTGCAGGGCTGGTCGAATTCGCCGTTGACCGAGTCCGGCATTGCCGATGCCGACAAGGCCGGAACAAAACTCAAGAATTTCGATTTTGCCGCCGCCTATTGTTCCGACACGACGCGTGCTGAACAGACCGCTGCCCGTATCCTCGATATCAACGAGCAAGCTGGTCACTCCCACCCGAAGCTTGTCGCCGACATGCATTTCCGCGAGCAGTTCTACGGGTATTTCGAAGGTCAGGACATGAATATGGCCTGGTGGGCCGCTGGCGCCCCGCATGGTGCCAAAACCTATAACCAGATTGTCGAGCAATACGGACTCAAGGGGACCAGAGATTTTTTGAAGGAAGCCGACCCCTTCCACGACGCCGAAAGCGACGATGAATACTGGAAGCGTGTCGAGGGTGGGTTTGCTCTGATTGCCGCGAATCCCGATCTCAAGGATGGTGACGATGTTCTTCAGATCTCGCACGGCAACACGCTACTGAGCCTGATGCATCGCTTTGCCGGGTCGGGTTATGACCTTTCCGAGCGACCGGCGAACGGCAGCGTCACCTCATTGGATTTCGATACCACCAAGCCGATGGAAACTGCGGTGACGGTCGTCTCTTACAATCAATGATTCATTGCCCCAGCGTCGCGGGCGTTGGGTAATCTGGGAATTCATTGTGTCTGAAATGTCAATGGACTTCATCGGAAAGAGGCTTACATGAGTATTGGAGACATTGCAGGGCTTATCGCCGCCATAGCGTTTGCTGTGCTGGCCGGGTTCCTGATTTATCCGCTCATCAGGCTGGGCAAGCTCTTCGATCAGCTCGCACAGACCGTCAAGGATTCCGGAGACCATGCCATTCCGGCGTTGGACGAAGGTGTGACCACGGTGCGTCAGGTCAACAAGTCGCTCGAGGACGTCAACAAGATTTCCTCGGCCGCTTCCACTACCGCCGGCAACATCGGCGCACTGACCGATCTTTATGGCTCGTTCCTCGGCAAGCCGGTCATCAAGCTGGCCTCGTCGTTCTATGCCCTGAAATCCACCGCCCAAAGTTTCATGCGTCAGAAAGCTGCGGCTCCTGCAGGCAATATGGGCAAGAGCAAGGTTCCGACAGCTAAGACGAAGAGTGGCAGGGAGTAACGATGGTCAAACGTATTTTCTGGGTATCGCTTGGTGTGGTCATCGGTGTGGTGGCAGTCTCGAAGGCTGAGGCCTATGTCCGCGCCAATACTCCCGACAAAGCCCGACAGTTCGTACTTGGCCCCGATCAGGACCACGTTATGGAGCGCTCGTTGCGTGGCCTGTTCGACGAGTTCAATGCCACTCGCGTTGCTCGTGAAGAGGAACTTAACGCCCAATATGCCGACAAACTCAGCTGATTGTCCTGTCGTTGACTTGGGCAGCAGGTCTTCTTTCGTTTTGTCTGCTATCTGAATCGTATCGGATAAGACATAATCATTGACAATGATTGCGAATTAGGTTTGTACAAGAATAGGGAATTGAGTATTCGGTTCCTGACAATTATTTTTTAATGTGATAAGTAGAATCGCAACAATTTCGTTGCGAACGTAACAAGGAGCAGCAGCAAGCATGCGCACCTCTGAAATCGCCAGTAGGTTCCAACATTATTTTGAGAAGCAGGGCCATCTGGTCCTTCCCTCGGCATCGTTGATTTCTCCGAACCCCACAACGTTGTTCACCATCGCCGGCATGGTTCCCTTTATTCCGTATTTGCTCGGCGAGCAGACCCCACCGAGCAAGCGTGTGACCTCCAACCAGAAGTGCGTGCGCACGTTGGACATCGACGAGGTCGGCAAGACCACCCGTCACGGCACCTTCTTCCAGATGCTCGGCAACTTCTCCTTCGGTGATTATTTCAAGGCCGAAGCCATCCATTACGCCTGGGATTTGCTGACCACTCCGCAAGACAAGGGCGGCCTGGGCTTCGACCCTGAGACCCTGTGGGTCACCACCTACACCGATGACGATGAGGCACGCTCACTGTGGGTCAATGAGGGCATGGATCCCGAGCACATGGAAATCCTCGGCATGGAAGACAACTTCTGGACCACAGGCGGCCCTGGCCCTGGCGGCCCCTGCTCCGAGATCTACGTCGATCGCGGCCCGAAGTACGGCAAGGAAGGCGGCCCCAGCGCCGACGACAACCGTTACATCGAGATCTGGGATCTCGTTTTCGAGAACTACGCCGTCGACAACGTCAAGTCCAAGACCGACCTGCACATCGTCGGCGAGCTCGAGCACAAGAACATCGATACCGGTGCCGGCCTCGAGCGCGTGGCCTATCTGCTGCAAGGCAAGCAGAACATCTACGAGACCGACGAGATTTATCCGGTCATCGAAGCCGCTGAGAAGATTTCTGGTCACAAGTACGGCGAGGATGAGCAATCCGATGTCCGCTTCCGCGTGGTGGCCGATCACGTGCGTTCCGCACTGATGATTATGAGTGACGGTGTACGTCCGAGCAACGTCGGCCGTGGCTATGTGCTGCGCCGTCTGCTGCGTCGTACCGTCCGCTCGATGAAGATGCTCGGTGTCAACGAGCCCGTGCTGCCTACGCTTTTCCCGGTTTCCAAGGACGCGATGGTGCCCAGCTATCCGGAATTGAACGACACGTTCCATGACGTTTCCGAAGCCGCTTACGGTGAGGAGGATGCGTTCCGTCGCACGCTCGAAAACGGCACGACCATCCTTGATACGGCCGTCAAGAAAGCCAAGAAGTCAGGCAACGACGAGGTCTCCGGGAAGGATGCCTTCACTCTGCACGACACCTACGGCTTCCCGATTGAGCTGACCCGTGAGATGGCCGGCGAGCAAGGTGTCAAGGTCGACGACAAGGGCTTCCAGGAGCTGATGGACGAGCAGAAGTCCCGTGCCCGCGCCGATGCTCTGAAGAAGCGCCACAACGTTGATGTCAGCGTCTATGACGACTTCAAGAAGACTCTCAAGAAGCCGATTGAATTCCTCGGCTACACGGACCATTCCAGCCGCTCCACCATTCTCGGCATTTTCGAGGAAGGCAAGGGCAGCGTCCAGAGCGTCGAAGGCCCAGCCAATGTCGAGATCGTGCTCGACCGTACCCCGTTCTATGCAGAGCAGGGCGGACAGCAGGCCGACGAAGGCGAGATGATTTCTGACGATGGCGCTGTGCTGGAGATTGATGATGTACAGAAGCCGATCAAGGATCTGATCGTACACAGCTGCAGGCTTACCGAAGGCAAGCTCAGCGTCGGCGAGAAAGTCAACGCCACCATCGATGAGGAACGTCGTCGTGGTTTGGCGCGTTCCCATACCGCCACGCACATGTTGCACAAAGCGCTGCGTGAGGTGCTCGGAGAACAGGCGACCCAGCGCGGTTCGCTTGTGGCACCCGATTATCTGCACTTTGATTTCCAGTGGCCGACCGCCATGACTCGTGAGGAGATCGATCAGGTCGAGGCTCGCGTTGTTGAACGAGCTTGTGACGACCTGCCGGTCACCATGGAGGAAATGGACTATAAGGAAGCCATCAAGCTTGGATCCATGCATCTCTTTGGCGAGAAATATGGTGACCGTGTGCGTGTGGTGACCATCGGTGAAGACGCTTGGAGCCGTGAGCTCTGTGGAGGTACGCACCTCAACGCTACCGGTAAAATCGGCGAGTTTGTCATCACTTCCGAGTCTTCGGTCGGCTCGGGTGTTCGTCGTATCGAAGCGTTCATGGGTAAGAAGGCCTATGAATTCAACGACAAACAGCATAAGACCGTTTCAGGCTTGGCCGATGAGCTCAAGGTTCGTCCAGAGGAGTTGCGCGATCGCGTGCTCGCTCTTGAAGACAAGGTCAAGGAAGCCGATCAGCGTCTCAATGCACTCTACGAATCCCAGCTTGAGGCAGCAGTGCCGGCGTTGATCGAGCAGGCGGAAGCCGACGCCGATGCTCCGGTCGAACTGGTGGCTTCGAATGTCGGTCATTTTGGGTCCTTTGATGCGCTGCGCAAGACCGTGATGGACCTGCGCGCCAAGCTCGGTGACGCGAAATCTGCGGTTATCGCACTTTCCGGCGTCAACGAGGAAGGCAAGCCGATGGTCGCGGTGGCTACCAACGACAATGCACGCAAGGCCGGCTTCAAGGCCGGTGACCTTGTTCGCGTAGCTTCCAAGGTGCTCGGCGGCGGTGGCGGCGGCAAGCCGGACTTCGCCCAGGGCGGCGGTGCTGATGCATCCAAGATCGACGAGGCGCTGAAGGCCCTTCGTCAGGCAGTTCGCAAGGACTGAAACCAGAATGACATGGTTGGGCGTGGATTTGGGAGACGCCAGGGTCGGCTTGGCTTTAAGCGACCCTGAGCTCTCCTTCGCTCACCCTGAAGGCAATATTCAGGCCAATGGCGATTCATTTCGTGCGCTCGATGAGGTGGTGGACTTCATCGATGACCATACCGATATCGATACCGTGGTTATTGGCTTGCCGCTTCTTCTGAGCGGTGAACCAGGGAAAAGCGCCAAAAAAGCCAAACGATGGGCTGCAAATCTCGCCAAAAGACTTGAAATTGCCGTTCAGAGCGAGGATTATACGATCGACAAGGTTCCTGAGATAGTACTTCAGGACGAGCGTCTCACCACAGTGAGCGCTCACCATCAGCTGAGCCAAGCCAGTGTGCAGAGCAGAAATCATAGGCCAGTAGTTGATCAGCAGTCGGCGGTCGTCATCCTGCAGTCAGCTTTGGACAAGCGTAACTAACCAACCGAGATCAGAGGGGAATTCATGCCAGAAGACTTCAACGAGCTTTTCGACACGAATGCCGAGTGGGTGGATGATTCCACCGGCTCATCTTCTGGTACCCAGCCGCCCGAGCCTCCCAAGTCACGTCATGAAATGCGTCTACGCAGGCAGCAGCAGCGTCGTCGGCAGACTATTGCCGCCGCCATTGTCGCGCTTATCGTGTTGATTGTGGGTTGTGGCGGTTTCTTCGGTGTGAGGGCCATTGTCCATCATATCGATGTCAACCGCTCACAGAATATTTCTACCGATTACCAAGGCCCCGGAACCGGTAAGGTCTGGTTCACCATCGAAAGCGGCGAAGGAGTGAACTCCGTCGCGCATAGCCTGGTCAAACAGGATGTCGTCAAGAATGCAGATACATTCGCCAGTACGGTGGCCGCCAACAACAGCACGTTGTATCCGGGCATGTATCAGCTCAAAAAACACATGTCATCCATGGACGCGGTGAAAATCTTGTCCGACAGGACCAAGGCCACCGGGTTCCTCGAAGTCAAAGCCGGCGAACGCAGTTCTGATGTGATAGCGCAGGCCGCGCAGCTTTCCGGAATAGATAAATCTCAGTTTGACGCAATCGTCAACGGCGGCGGACAAGGTATCCTGCCCGCTGAAGCCGGCGGCAAATTTGAAGGCTGGCTTGAACCCGGCATCTACGATGTGAAGAAAAAGGGCAGTACTGCAGCCTCGATTTTGAAGCAGATCGTTGATAAGCGTGTCACTAAGCTCAACGCCTTGAATGTCCCTGCCGGAGCGCAACGTGAAACCGTTCTCAATATGGCTTCCATCGCAGAGTCCGAGGTGAACCGTTCGGACTATTATGGCAAAGTCGTACGTGTCATCGTCAATCGACTCAACCAAAGTATGGCGCTGGGCATGGATTCGACCGTTGCCTACGGCGCCAACGTCAAGCCGAGCCAGCTCACCAATGCCATGCTCACCAATGCCGCTGACCCGTACAACACTCGCATTAACAAGGGGTTGCCGCCCACTCCAATCAGTTCGCCGGGCGACGAAGCCATTCAGGCCGCTATGAATCCGACACCTGGTGACTGGTTGTATTTCGTGACTACGAACTTGCAGACTGGCGAGACGAAGTTCGCCACGACCGAAGCCGAATTCAACCAGATTCGCCAGGAATACAAGTCTCAGAATCCGAATGCCAACTGAGCTGTTTAATTTGTGTTCAGTTGTGTAGCTGAGTTGCTTGTCGTGGTTGGCCGTATATTCCCCCAAATTCACTCATGCTTCGCAAATAGTCGTATGAACTAAATAAATACAGCGGCGATTGCTGAAAACACTATCACTGGAGCAAACGGTGCCTTGCGGGCGCCGTTGTTGACAAATCTCGGCCAGATGAAGATCCAGAGCAGTCCCAGGGCGCCCATGAACAGCCACCAATAGAGGTAGGACATCAGTCCGAATGAGCCTACGGCAAGGCCTGTCAAGAACGATGCAGTGACATCGCCGAAGCCAAGTGCTCCTGGTTTCAGGCGCGAAAGCAAGAATTGAATAGCGGCCGATAGCGCTGCATATCCCAGAGGAAGCAGCACTTTGGCAGGGTTGCATTCGACGATGGCAAGGATGAGGAAAACCACGAATTGAATCAACGTACCGAACGCCACCCACGTTCTGGGCACACGCAAACGGCGGATGTCTTCGACGACGAGCATCAGTCCGCAGATGAGACTCGGAAACACAGCAATGTAGGCCATATCGGTAAGATAGTTCCTAAACCCATTATTCGACGAATGGAAAGCACGAAAACGCGGAAATTTCAAGGTTTGATTTTTCTGTGGCTGAATTCGTCAAGGTTCGATAAGGAGCAAGCATGTTGCGTTGGCAGACGGCAGGGGAGTCGCACGGTGAGGCGTTGGTCGCGATGATTGAGGGCCTTCCGGCCGGCGTGGAAGTGCGTTTGCAGGATGTTGTCGACGCCTTGGCGAGACGGCGTCTGGGCTACGGCCGTGGCGCCCGCATGAAGTTTGAAGAGGACAAGGTACGGCTTTTGACCGGTGTTCGTCACGGCAAGACGCTTGGTTCGCCGGTGACCATCGAGATTGCCAACACCGAATGGCCGAAGTGGACCGAAGTGATGAGCGCCGACCCGCTTGACCATGAACTGCCGCCCACGGGCCGCAACGAGCCTCTGACCCGTCCACGTCCTGGCCATGCTGACTTGACCGGTATGCGCAAATACGGTTTTGACGACGCCCGAAATGCTTTGGAGCGTTCCAGTGCCCGTGAGACCGCTTCGCGTGTGGCCTTGGGCGAGGTCGCAGCGAAATTCCTCGAGCAATCGGTTGGCATTCGCACCGTTGCTCACGTTGTCTCTTTGGGCGGCGAAAAAGCCGACACCAGTACGTTGCCTACGCCTTCGGACGTCGAGGCGCTTGATGCCTCGCCGGTGCGTACGCTCGACAAGGATGCAGAGAAACGCATGATGGCCAAGGTTGATGAGGCCAAATCCCGCGCCGATACGCTCGGTGGCGTGGTTGAGGTCATCGCCTACGGCGTACCTGCAGGTTTGGGCACATATGTGGAAAGCGACCGCAGGCTCGACGCAGCGTTGGCCGGTGCGTTGATGGGCATCCAGGCCATGAAAGGTGTGGAGGTGGGTGATGGCTTCCTTGAGGCCGATAGGTTCGGTTCTGAAGCCCATGATGAGATGTTCACCGACGACAATGGTCATATTGAACGTTATTCCAACCGTTCCGGCGGCACCGAAGGCGGCATGTCCGACGGACAGCCGATCCGGGTGCGTGCCGCGATGAAGCCGATTCCCTCGATTCCGCGCGCGCTGCGCACCGTGGATGTCGCCACCGGCGAAGAGGCCAAGGCTATCAATCAGCGTTCCGATACTACTGCGGTCCCGGCTGCATCCGTGGTCGCCGAGGCCATGGTGCGGTTGACATTGGCCCAGTTCGTGCTTGAGAAGTTCGGCGGCGACAGCGTCGAGGAAACGCGCAGAAACGCGCAGAATTATCTTGATTCATGGCCGGAGCACATGCGCTAGATTGTTAACGGGTATTGGCGCTTGAAGATATTCAAGGTCGATATTGGAATAGATTAGCATTCGTTTCCGGGGCACTTGAGAGAGCGCTTTTAGAATAGGGAACGATTCGTGGTGAAGAGAGATAAGGTGCAGCAATCATGAGTGGTCATCGTCCGCTTGCCGTCGTCATCGGCATGCCCGGTGCCGGCAAGACACGCGTGGGGCGTGAGGCGGCGCAGATGCTTAATGTCGATTTCGCGGATGCGGATATCGAGATCGAGCAGGAAGTCGGTATGAAGATTCCCCGGTATTTCAAGAAATACGGGGAACCCGCATTCCGTGAGGTGGAGGCCGATGTCATCGCTGATTTGCTTGAGTCGTTTGACGGGTTGCTTGCATTGGGCGGCGGTGCTCCCATGACGGAGTCCACGAGAGATGCACTGGCTGACTATATCGCCGCAGGAGGCAAGCTGGTCTATCTGGAAGCCGATAGGCATGAGGCCATGGAACGTGCCGCACGTGGCGGCAACCGGCCGATGCTCAATGGTGACGCCAACAAACGTTGGATGAAACTCTATGAGGAACGCGATCCCGTGTTCCGTGAAATCTCTAATCTGCATGTGCACACCCACGGTTCGACGCCGCGAGTGGCGGCAAGGAAGCTGAGCAATATGATCCAGGAACGCATCGTCCATGTCACCGGTTCGGGTATCGAACCTTATGACGTCTGCATTGGCGAAGGCACGTTGAACCGTCTTCCGGAAGTGCTCGGACAAGACGTCTTGCGCGTCGCCCTGATTCACACCCAACCGGTGCAGCGCCATTCCGATCAAGCGCGAGCTTTGTTGCGTCAAACCGGTTATGAAGTATATGACATGCTCATTCCCGATGCGGAAAAAGGCAAGACCATCGACGTGGCCAAAACCATTTGGAAGCGGCTCGGGGAGATCGGTTTCACCCGTTCCGACGCCATTGTTGGTTTGGGTGGGGGAGCTGCGACCGATCTCGCCGGTTTCATTGCCGCCACCTGGATGCGCGGCATCCGCTATGTCAACTGTCCGACCTCGCTGCTGGCGATGGTTGACGCCTCGACCGGCGGCAAAACCGGTATCAATACCGACGAGGGCAAGAATCTGGTCGGCTCATTCTATACGCCAGCCGGCGTGCTCGCGGACTTGCGCACCTTAAAGACCCTGCCTCGCGACATCTTCACCGAGGGGCTTGGGGAAGTCACCAAATCCGGGTTCATCCGCGATACCGAGATCCTAACATCCTGCAGGAGCATGCCGAGGAGCTCCGGAACTTCAACGGTGACGATTTTCTCGGTTCGCCGCTCGAGGACGTGGTCGCCGAGCTCATCGAGCGCACGGTCCGCGTCAAGGCCTACCACGTTTCCAATGACTTGAAGGAAGCCGGTCTACGCGAATTCCTTAACTATGGTCATACGTTGGCGCATGCCATCGAAAAACTCGAGAATTTCCGCTGGCGTCACGGCAACGCGGTGGCTGTCGGTTGCGTCTACGCTGCCGAACTCTCCCATATCCTCGGCCATATCGATCAGGAAACCGTCGACCTTCACCGTTCGATTCTCTCCTCGCTTGGCCTGCCGATTTCATGGGACGGCGGCGATTGGGATTCGGTGCTGGCACTAATGCACAAGGACAAGAAGGCGCGTGGCAACACATTGCGTTTCGTCATCCTCGACAGCATCGGCCATCCGATGCATCTTGAGGATCCGCCGATGGACGCACTCGTCGAGGCGTTTGAGCGGATTCGTAACTGAGCAATTGCACAAGTCGGCAAGTGGGTTTTGAGACTTGGCGGAATGTCAAAGTTTTAAAGGCTGGTCTGTTGACCTATGCAGGGAAATGTACTTCATCAAATAGAAAGAACGAAACAATGACCAAGGTAATCGTCGTCAACGGGCCGAATCTCGGACGTCTGGGTGTGCGTGAGCCTGACGTATACGGACATCAGGATTTGCAGACTTTGCGCAAGGATTGCGCCGAATGGGGCAAGGCTCTTGGCCTTGAAGTCGAGGTGCGTCAGTCCGACGACGAAGCCGAAGTCATCGGCTGGATGCATCAGGCCGTCGACGAGCAGACCCCGGTGGTGATGAACCCTGCCGCGTTCACCCATTACAGCTACGGGCTTTCAGACGCTGCCAAAATGGTCACCGATGCCGGTCTGCCGCTGATGGAAGTGCACATCTCCAACCCGTCGTCGCGTGATTCTTTCCGTAAATACAGCGTCATCAGCCCCGTAGCCACAGGCACCATCACCGGCATGGGCTTCTACGGGTACAAGCTCGCCCTCGATGCAGTGGCCCATCTGTTGGCGCAATAGAACACGAAAAATGCCCTATTGATGAAGCGTTAAATGGCGGAACGGACACCCAATTTCCGGTCCCGCCTACGAACACGCCGAGTCAATAGCGGCTGATAGACTGAAGTTCCATGGCAAGAGAAAATAATGATAATTCCCATGGACATGTCACTAAGCATATTTTCGTCACTGGTGGCGTTGTTTCCTCCCTTGGTAAGGGCCTGACAGCATCCTCTCTCGGTCGCCTTCTGCGCAGCCGTGGTCTCCGCGTTCTGCAGCAGAAACTCGATCCTTATATCAACGTTGACCCGGGCACTATGAACCCGTTCCAGCACGGTGAGGTCTACGTCACCGAAGACGGCGCCGAAACCGATTTGGACATCGGCCACTACGAGCGCTTCCTTGACGTCTTCCTTTCCCAGAAGGCCAACGTCACCACTGGCCAGATTTATCAGTCTGTGTTGGACAAGGAACGCGCCGGCAAGTACCTCGGCCAGTGCGTCCAGGTTATCCCGCATGTCACCAACGAGATCAAGAGCCGTATGCGTGCTCAGGCCGCAGACGACGTTGACGTGATCATCACCGAGATCGGTGGCACCGTCGGCGACATCGAGTCCCAGCCGTTCCTCGAGGCTGCACGCGAGGTCAAGCGTGAGCTTGGTCCGCACAACTGCATGTTCGTCCACGTCTCGCTGGTTCCGTACCTGCCTGCCGCCCATGAGCTCAAGACCAAGCCGACCCAGCATTCCGTAATGACCTTGCGCCAGCTCGGCATCACGCCGGATGCTCTCGTTCTGCGCAGCGACCGTCCGTTGAACCAAAGCATCAAGGATAAGATTTCCCTGATGTGCGACGTCGACGAAGAGGGCGTGGTCAACTGCGTGGATGCTCCGAGTATCTACGATGTGCCGAAGATCCTGCACAACGAGGGTCTTGATTCCTACGTGGTTCGTTTCCTCGAGATGTCTGGTCATGACGTCGATTGGGCCGAATGGGACGACCTGCTGGAGCGTGTGCACCACCCGAAGGAAGAGGTCAACATCGCCGTCGTCGGTAAGTACATCGACTTGCCCGATGCCTACCTGTCCGTCATCGAAGCTGTCAAGGCCGGTGGCTTCGGTAACTATGCCAAGGCCAACGTCAAGCTCGTCGCAGCGGATCTGTGCGAGACCGAGGCGGGTGCCGATGCCGAACTGCGTGACATGGACGGCATCATCGTGCCCGGTGGTTTCGGTGTGCGTGGCATCGACGGTAAGATCGGCGCGCTGCGTTACGCTCGCGAGCACAAGTTGCCTGCCTTAGGTCTCTGCCTTGGCCTGCAGTGCATGGTCATCGAGTATGCGCGTGACGTGCTGGAGCTCGAGGACGCGGACTCTTCTGAGTTCGAGCCTGACTGCAAGAACCCGGTCATCGCCACGATGGAAGAGCAGAAGGATATTCTTGCCAACGGCGACATGGGCCATACCATGCGCCTCGGTGCTTATCCTGCAGTGCTCAAGGACGATTCGTTGGTCGCCAAGCTGTATGGCACCACCAACGTCAGCGAGCGTCATCGTCATCGCTATGAGGTCAACGTGGCCTATAAGGATCGCCTGCGTGAAGCTGGTCTCGAAATCTCGGGTGAAAGCCCCGACGGCGAGCTCACGGAGTTTGTGGAACTACCACAGGATGTGCACCCGTTCTATGTCGGAACGCAGGCCCATCCCGAGTTCAAGTCCCGCCCGACCAAGCCGCACCCACTGTTCCAGGGTCTGGTTAAGGCCGCGCTCGACCACCAGGCAGCCCGCAAGAGCCAGTCTGAAGAGGACTGAATCTAAGCGCTGAGAAGGACTCCGATTCTGTCTCATCAATAGATGTGACAGTTATCGAGATTGTCTAGATTGAACGTATGAAGACCCCGCTTCGGTGGGGTCTTCTGCTATAAGGAACAGGTGGTAGGGAACGGCCGACGAAGATAATAGCGATAGCGGCAAAAGCTGTGTAAGTACACAGAATTAAACGATATATACAACACATGTGAATTAAATCACTTTCATTATCAGCGTTGTTTTTCATGCAACCCTAGTAATAAAAGTCCAATTCTGTTAGGTTTATATAGAGTGTAGTCAATGATGGGAGGCAGCGTACGGTGGTAGAAAAACAAACGCCAAACGCCGCGTCTGATACGGAGATGAGCCAATATGTGGCTGATCGTGAACGTGTCAACGAGGATAAAATTAAACAGGATGACGAGATCATCCAGGAATTCGGTGAGTACAACTACGGTTGGCACGATTCCGATGCGGCCGGTGAAGCCGCGAAGAAGGGCATTGACGAGAATGTCGTCCGTGCCATTTCGGCAGATAAGCACGAGCCTGAATGGATGCTGGAGATGCGCCTCAAGGGCTATCATGCATTCATCGATAAGCCCATGCCCAAGTGGGGCGTGGATCTCTCTGACTTCGATGCCGACGATTTCAAGTACTATGTGAAGCCGATTGACAAGCCCGCCAAGAGTTGGGAAGAGCTGCCTACGGACATTCGCACCACTTATGACAAGCTGGGTATTCCGGACGCCGAGAAGAAGCGTCTGGTCTCCGGTGTCGCCGCGCAGTACGAGTCCGAGGTCATCTATAACTCCATCCAGGAGGATCTCAAAAAGGAAGGCGTGATCTTCACCGATACGGATACCGCATTGCGCGAGTATCCGGATTTGGTCAAGAAGTATTTCGCGACCGTCATTCCCTACGATGACAACAAATTCGCAGCGCTCAACACGGCGGCATGGTCCGGTGGCTCGTTCGTCTACGTCCCCAAGGGCGTCCATGTCGATATCCCGCTGCAGGCCTACTTCCGTATCAATACGCCGAACATGGGTCAGTTCGAACGCACGCTGATCATTGCCGAGGAAGGCTCCTACGTCCACTACGTCGAGGGCTGCACGGCTCCGATCTACGCGACGGATTCGCTGCACGCGGCCAACGTCGAGATCATCGTCGGCAAGAACGCACGTGTGCGCTATACGACGGTGCAGAACTGGTCGAACAACGTCTACAACCTGGTTACCCAGCGTGCCTACGTCAAAGAGGGCGGCACCATGGAATGGGTCGATGGCAACATCGGCTCCAAGGCAAGTATGAAGTACCCGTCCTGCATCCTGGCCGAGCCGTATGCCAAGGCCTCCACCATGTCACTGAGTTTTGCCGGCAAGGGCCAGTATCAGGACACCGGCGCCAAGATGATTCATCTGGCACCGCACACCAGTTCCACCATCGTGGCCAAGTCCATCTCGCGTGGCGGCGGACGTTGCGCCTATCGAGGACTGGTCAAGGTAATCGACGGAGCCAAGGCCTCGAACTCTTCGGTGGTCTGCGACACCCTGTTGGTCGACGACTATTCGCGTTCCGACACATATCCGCACGTCGACATCCGCGAGGACGACGTGACGATGGCACATGAGGCGACTGTTTCCAAGGTCTCCGAAGACCAGCTCTTCTACTTGATGAGCCGTGGCCTGGAGGAGAAGGAAGCCATGGGCATGATCGTGCGCGGCTTCGTCGAGCCGATCAGCCGTGAGCTGCCTATGGAATATGCGTTGGAGCTCAACAGGCTGGTCGAGTTGCAAATGGAAGGATCGGTGGGCTGATCGATGGCCGAACAAGAAGTGAATATTCCAGTAGCGGATCCTAATGATCCCTATGCGATGCCGGCAGCCATGCCGTCCAGCGCCGACAACGAGCGCCGCTCGTTCGAGGTGGACGACTTCAAAATGCCGACACGCAAGCAAGAGCCCTGGCGTTACACGCCGCTCGAGCGCATCGAGGAGTTCTTCGATGTTTTCACCCTCAGTGGTGAGACGGAAGTGTCTGTCAGCAATATCGATGGCACGCCGATTGACGAAAAGAAGGTCACCAAGTCGGTCATCGACCGTACCGCGGCACCTTCCGGCACGGTGATGAAGCCGAACGACCGTGTTTCGGCTGTCGAATGGAACAGCGGTGACAAGACCGTTATCGTCTCCATCTCCGGAGAGCTGGACCAGCCGGTTCTGGTCGATGTCGAGGGCCATGGCACCGATCTTGATTCGTTGCACTTGGTGCTGCAGGTCGCCGATCGTACGCACGGCGATATCGTTGTGCGTCATGGTGGTCTGGCCCGTCTTGCCGAAGGTGTTGAAATCATCACCGGCAAGGATTCCCACGTTTCCACGACTTTCGTGCAGGAATGGGAGAAGGGCTCCAAGCATGTAGGCAACCAGCGCATCCACGTCGGTGACAACGCCTCGCTGCGTCACGCCGTGGTCACCCTCGGCGGCGACATCGTGCGTCTGCGCATGGATCAGGAATTCGGCGGACCACAGGGCGACCTCAACATGCTCGGCATCTACTTCGCCGAGGCAGGCCAGCACTTGGAACATCGCACGATGGTGGTTCACAACTATCCAGAGTGCAAGTCCCGTGTGGTCTACAAGGGTGCACTCGATGGCAAGAACGCGCATTCGACCTGGGTAGGCAATGCTCTCATCAAGCCGCAGGCGCCGAACACCGACTCCTACGAGCTCAACCGTAACCTGGTGCTCACTCCCGGTCCAGTGGCCGATTCCGAGCCGAACCTCGAGATCGAGAACGGCAATATCATCGGTGCCGGCCATGCCAGCTCCGTCGGCCATTTCGACGACGAGGAGCTCTTCTACCTGCAGTCGCGCGGCATCACGGAATCCGAAGCCCGCAAGCTCGTGGTCCGTGGCTTCTTCGCCGACCTGATCGAACAAATCGGTGTGCCTAGCATCGCCGAACACCTTATGAATGTCATTGACCGTAGGCTCGCGCGCGGTGAAAGCGCCGACATGCAAGCGGTATTGGAGGATAAGTAAATGTCTACATTGGAAATCAAGGATCTCTACGCATCGGTGGAGACCAAGGAAGGCCGCAAGCAGATTCTCAAAGGCGCGACCCTGACCGTCAACTCCGGCGAGACCCATGCCATCATGGGTCCCAACGGTTCCGGCAAGTCCACGCTGGCCTACACACTGGCCGGCCACCCGAAGTACTTCGTTGACTCCGGCGAAGCATTGCTCGATGGCGAGGACATCCTCAAGATGACTGCTGACGAGCGTGCCAAGGCAGGTCTGTTCCTGGCCATGCAGTATCCGGTCGAGGTGCCGGGCGTCTCGATGACCAACTTCCTGCGTACCGCCAAGACTGAGGTCGACGGCAAGGCTCCGGCCATCCGCACATGGAGCAAGGAACTGCAGGACGCCATGAAGAACCTGCGCATGGACAAGAAGTTCGCTTCCCGTTCCGTCAACGAAGGCTTCTCAGGTGGTGAGAAGAAGCGTGCCGAAGTGCTGCAGCTCGAGCTGCTGAAGCCGAAGTTCGCCATCATGGACGAGACCGATTCCGGCCTCGACGTCGATGCGCTGCGCATCGTCTCCGAAGGCGTGAACCGTGCCAAGGACAACACCGGACTCGGCATCATGCTCATCACGCACTACACGCGAATCCTCAAATACATCAAGCCGGATATCGTGCATGTGTTTGCCGGCGGTAAGTTCGTCAAGACTGGCGGACCGGAATTGGCTGATGAACTCGAAGAGACCGGGTATGATCAGTATCTGCCGGAAGGATCTACGGAATCGGCTTTGGCTTGATTTTCTCTTTCTGATGAGTTAGTTTTGGCTGGCTTTCGTGATCATCTCGCTTTTTTGCGGTTGGTCGCGGATGGGAAGGAGATGTCATGTTTCGGAACCCTCAAGGCCGGTAGGCCAAGCTTTATTCCTCAACATGACATCTCCTTCCCATCCGCTTATGTAACGTTTAGCGGTCAGGTTTATTTTTAGGGGCTTTGGCAGATTTCGATACATCGAGTATCGAAATCTGCATACTTCGCTTGAAACACAATATTAAGATTGTTTGAGAAGTCATTAGAGCTGTGGCTGAAGATTGAAGGCAATGATGGTGGATTTTTTGAAGATCAGGGATCAGTTTCCTATTTTGGGGCAGGAGATCCATGGGCATCCACTGGTGTACTTTGACTCTGCGGCTACCGCGCAGAAGCCTCAGTGCGTGATCGATGCCGAGAGCAAGTTTTATGAGACCATCAATGCCGGGGTGCATCGTGGTGCTCATGAGCTCGCTTCACGGAGCACGGTCGCCTTTGAGGAGGCTCGGGCCAAAGTCGCCAAGCTGGTCGGTGCCAATGCTGACGAAGGGCAGGAAGAGATCGTTGTCACTGCTGGAGCTACTGCAGGGCTGAATCTGCTGGCTACTGCGTTTGGCAACGCCTCACTCGGGCGTGGTGGGGAAGCGGCTAAACGGTTCGCTTTGAAGCCCGGGGATGAGATTGTCGTCTCCAAAGCTGAGCATCATTCGGTGCTGTTGCCGTTCCAAGAGCTGGCTTACCGCACTGGAGCCACATTGAAGTGGTTCGATTTGACTGAAGACGGGCGGATTCGTTCTGATACTGCTGATGAGGTCATCACAGATCGCACCAAGATTGTCGCGATTACGCATATCAGTAACGTCACCGGGGCCATTACTGATATCGATCCCATCATTAAGCGCGCGCATGAAGTCGGGGCCATCTTTATTCTTGACGCCTGCCAGTCGGTACCGCATCTGAAACTCGATTTCCATAAGATGGACGTTGACTTCGCTGCGTGGAGCGCTCACAAGATGTACGGGCCCACCGGTGTCGGCTTCCTCTACGGCAAACGCGAGCTGCTGGAAGCGTTGCCGCCGGCCAGTTTTGGCGGATCAATGGTCGAACTGGCCTGGATGGACAAGCCAGCCGAATATATGGCGCCGCCGGAACGCTTCGAGGCCGGTACCCAGCCCGTTGCACAGGTCGTCGCCGCAGGAGTAGCCGCCGACTGGATGCGCGAGATCGGTATGGAGAACGTGGAAGCCCACGAAAAGGCGATTACTGCGGAGCTTTTGAAGTTGAACGATGTTCCTGGCTTCCGTGTGCTCGGGCCAGTGGAGAACAAGGACCGTATCGGTACGGTGTCGTTTGATGTCGAAGGTGTGCATCCCCATGATGTCGGCCAGTTCTTCGACGCACAGGGCATTGCGGTGCGTGTCGGCCATCACTGCGCCCAGCCGGTTCATCGTCATTTCGGGTTGTTCGCTTCGAGTCGCGCTTCGACCGGCGTGTACAATACCGTCGAGGAAGCCAAGCAAGTAGTCGAAACGGCGGGCAAGGTCCGTTCGTTCTTTGAGGTGTGAGCATGAGTGATTTTGGTATGAGCGGTGATGATCTCGAGCAGATGTATCAGGAGGTCATTCTTGATGCGTCCAAGCATCCGCACGGCAAAGAACATTTCGCCGAGGATGTCACGAAGGAACCAAGCCAAGGCAGTGATAGCGGCGAGACTACGGTGCGTGCCAGCCACGAATATTGCACGCCAGGGGAGTCCCACCAGTTCAACCCGACTTGTGGCGATCAGGTGACCGTCCACGATCGAGGTTTCCGAATCCGAACCACATAAAATCGAGCGTTTGGTATGGGACGGCAGCGGCTGCTCCATCTCCACGGCCAGTCTGTCGATGATGGTCGATCTGGTTGAGGGCAAGACGGTCGATGAGGCCATGCAGCTCGAAGGTGTCTTCCAGAAGCTCATGAAATCACGTGGTGCCGGGCTTGACAGTGATGCTGATGAAGAGGCTCTTGGCGATGCCGTAGTATTCCAGGGTGTTTCGAAATATCCGATGCGCATCAAATGTGCACTGCTTGGCTGGGCTGGTCTGAAGGATTCGCTCGCGAAAGCGTTGGCGGCGGACAAGTAGAAAGTTGTTGGTCTATCAACAGGCCGCATAATAGTAATCGGCAAATGCCTGGCAAATCACGGGCAGGCAATACACGTAAATGTGCTGACTTAATCGAATGGAACAGCTGATTAAGCTATCTGCTTGCGTCAGCGGCATTGAATACATGACATAATGGTGGTGGTTGCACCACAGCAGGAGGCAATATGGAAAGCCAAGACAATCTCGTCCCGACACCGCAATCCTCGATTCTTGATTCGGCCACGAAGGCCCTCGGCAGCGAGGAAAAAGGTGAGGCAGCGCTTGCCAATCCGACTGCGGTGAGTTCGCTTGACAAGTTCGACAAACAGGATGAAACAGGTTCCGCAAAGACTGCTGATTCAGCTCAATCGGCCGGTAACACCGTTGAAGATGAAGAGACTGGTATTCCGTTGACTTCCTTCAACGACATCGGCAAGGCCACGGCTGCCGACGTGCGCGAGGCGTTGCATCAGGTCATCGATCCGGAACTGGGCATTGATGTCATCGATCTCGGCCTCGTCTATGGCATTGAAATCGACGAAAAGGGTCGTGCCATCATCACCATGACGCTGACCACTCCGGCCTGCCCGCTGACCGACCTGCTTGAAGACGAATGCGCGTCGACTCTGGCCGGCTTGGTTGAGGAATTCCGCATCGACTGGACGTGGCAGCCGCGTTGGACGCTCGACATGATTCGTCCGGAAGGCCGCGAACAGCTGGAAGCCATCGGTTTCAACTTCGACAACATGCCAAAATACTGATGATTTGAAATTGCGATATCAGAACGCCGGACCCATTTCATATGAGGTCCGGCGTTCTGATATATTTTTCAGTATTTTATGTCAGTCCTTGATTACCGTGCGCTTGGGAACGATGGTGATGCCATCCTTGACGGTGAATCCGCGTGCAAGATCGTGCTCATGGTCGATGCCGACGGTCGCGTTTTCTTCCAAGACAACGCTCTTGTCGAGAATGGCCTTGCAAACGCGAGCACGACGGCCGACAATGACGCCGTCGAAGAGGATGGAATCGACGACCTGCGACCATGAATTGATACGGACGTTGGGTGAAAGCACCGAATGCTGCACGTCGCCGCCCGAGACGATGACGCTCGGGGAAATGATGGACTCGGTGGCCCTGCCGATGCGGTTGGTTTCCGAACGGACGAACTTGGCCGGCGGCAGATTGCCGGAAAGCGTATAAATCGGCCAATCCTGGTTATACAGGTTGAACGGGGGATTGTACTCGATCAGGTCCATGTGGGCCTCGTAGAACTGTTTGATGGTACCGACATCCCGCCAATAGGCGCGGTCGTATTCGGTAGCTCCAGGAATCTCATTCTCGCTGAAATCGTAGACGCCGGCTTCGTGTCGCTCCGAGAAGTAGGGCGCGATGTCGCCGCCCATGTCATGCTTGGTGTCTTCGGCCTTTTCGTCGCGAGCCAAGGCATCGAAGAGCGCGTCGGTGCTGGCGATGTAATTGCCCATGGAGGCGAGAATCTGATTGGGATGACCCGGCATGCCTTCGGTAGTTTCAGGCTTTTCCTTGAATCCGCGGATCATGTGAGGGTGGTCAGGGTCGACATCGATGACACCGAACTGACCGGAGGCCTCAATCGGTTGCCGGATGCCTGCCACCGTGAATTCCGCGCCGGACTCGATATGCTGCTGAAGCATCTGGTTGAAGTCCATGCGGTAGACGTGGTCGGCGCCGACGATGACCACATAATCGGGCTGTTCGTCCTCGATGATGTTGATGGTTTGGTATACCGCGTCCGCAGAACCCAAATACCAATGTTTGCCGAGTCTTTGCTGGGCCGGCACAGGGGAAACGTACGCGTCGAGCAAAGGTGAAAAACGCCAGACTTTGGAGATATGGCGATCAAGCGAGTGAGACTTGTATTGCGTCAGCACGACGATTTGCGAATAACCGGAATTGACCAGATTGCTCAGCGGAAAATCGATGAGACGGTAGACGCCACCGAATGGCACTGCAGGCTTGGCGCGGTCACGGGTCAATGGCATCAGACGCGTACCTTCGCCTCCGGCCAATACGATGGCCAGTACTTTAGGATTCTTCGCCATTCAATACCTCCTGATCACCGTTTCCTGTCGGCCGCTTCCGATTTCTGGCCTCAGCACAGGTGCCAATGTGAATCGTTCTCACGCCACCTGTACGGCCGTGAGATGTTCATCTTTGCACACGACCTTATTCTAATCATCACTGTATCGGATTGAGCAGACGTGAAACGCCCGAGAATGAACGAAACGTCTAGTTTTGCTTGACTCTTGTGGCGTAGAAGGCAACAGCGCTGGAAGCGGCCACATTGAGACTGTCGACGCCATTGCTCATGGGGATCTTGACGGTCAGATCGGTGTTGGCGATGGTGCGGTGCGAAAGCCCGTCGCCTTCCGTGCCGAAGACAAGGGCGAGTTTGTCGATATGATCGTGTTCATCCGATTCGTTGTCGAGTCGTCTCGTCAATTCGTCAAGACTGATGGAATCATCGGTCAATGCCATGGCCACGGTGGTGAAACCGAGGTCGTTCAGTTCCTTCAGTCCTTGCGTCGGCCAATATTTGCGATCTTCTTCTTTGGTGTGTTTCCCAGATTCGGCGTCATCGACCTTCGCAGAGCCAGCAAGTGTTTCGGCATCGATACGGGTCCAAGGCACTTGGAAAACGGTACCCATCGAAACGCGCGCTGCACGGCGGTAAAGGGGTCTCCGCAGGAAGGCGTGACCAAAACCGCATCGACATCGAGTGCAGCCGCAGAGCGCATAATCGCGCCGACATTGGTGTGGTCGACGATATTTTCCATCACCGCAATCCGGCGGGCGTCCTTGCAAAGCTCAGCAACGGTTGGCAGTTTCCAGCGGCGCATCGCGGCCAGCGCTCCGCGATGGAGACGGTAGCCGGTCAGCTTTTTGAGTTGTTCAGGTGACGCTACATAGACCGGAACATTGTCGCCCCAGCGCTTGTTGATACGCTCGAACATATCCTCCATACCGGCAAGCCAAGGTTCTTCGACGAGCAGGGAGACGGGCTCACGTCCCGCCGCCAGCGCCCGGTCGATGACCTTTGGCGATTCGGCGATGAAAATGCCCTTTTGGGGTTCGAGTCGATTGCGCAGCTGTGCCTCGGTAAGGCTTACATATGCGGCCACCCGTTCGTCGTCGAAAGAATCGATGTTGATGATGCGCATGCGTTACCGTCCTCTTGATGGCGAAGCTACTGATGAAAACCGTGCCCTGGTTGCGACCGAGGTATTCAAATCGGATTCGAATCCAACTTGGGGAGTGGCTGGATACACTAAGACCCCTTGGAAACCAAGGGGTCTTAGTGTTAGGTTTTCGTGCCCAGGACGGGAGTTGAACCCGTACTCCTGTAAAATTATAGGAACTAGCACCTCAAGCTAGCGCGTCTACCATTCCGCCACCTGGGCAGGTGTCGTTTAAGCAACAGATAGAACTATACACCATTCCGGCGCCGTTTGGCATATCGGTGTGTCGAACGGCATTTATCGGATTCGCAATATCCGATTTATTTCCGTTGCATTGTCGCGAATATGGTATCCAGAGCTTGAATGATGGTTTCAAATCAAGCGGGCGAATATTCTTAACGGACACACGATAGAATAAGACCTTGTTCGTTGGATACACCGGAAATTGGGGACGATATGGCGAAAGCAGAGCAGTCGCGGAAAAGCAGTGGGAAACGTGGCGCACGTGTTGTCTTAGTCATATTGCTGGTGGTCGCGTTGGTCGTTGTTCTGGCAGTAGCACTCTTCAACCCTGCGTACTCCTATTACCGCAAGGGCATGGGCCAGTGCGTGCAGTGGGGGAATTCGTATAAGCTCTCTGCCGCACATTTGGATACGGTGATTTCGCAGGATACCGAGTTGGTCAGCCAAGCAGAATCGAACAGTGAATCACACTCAGAAACCGTATCAGGCCATACCCTTAAACAGGCGCAAAAAGCTTTGAAAACCGCGCAGAGTCAACGAAAGCAGGTTCTGGCTGAGGAATCCGCCAATCCTGTGATGGCATGCACGACCAAGCAATGGACGCCGAAGCTGAATGCTGAGACCGAACGCGAACGTGAATGGACAAACACGTTGCAACAGCAGATTGCAGCCTTGAACAAGGCCTTGCAACCGATGCTCGTCTTCCGAGACACCGACACCGAGGCTTCCAGAGCCGCTCAGATTGAACTGAAGTCTGTGGCCGCTGGCGTAGCAGGTTTTGCAACGTCTCAGAAAAATAGCATTGATACTGGAATCTTGGCACAGCTCAACAAGCAGATTGAACAGGCAAACACCGATATCGCAAAAGCCGTTCCGTACTCCGTGTGCAAACGCGATGAAGATGCGCTCTATAATGCAGCAGACAAAGCCGTGGCTGCGCGCAACAAGGCCAAAGGCATCGATTGTGGTACACAACATTGCGTGGCGGTGACCTTCGACGACGGCCCGGACCCAACATTGACACCGAAACTGGTAACCGACCTCACAGCCTCGAAAACCGACGCGACGTTCTTCGAGATGGGGCAGAAGGTGCAGGCAGATGGTGGAGCACTCGCGCGTCAGGTGTCGCAGGCCGGTTTCCCCGTAGAGAGCCACACGTGGAGTCATGAGGACCTGCCGGCCATCATGCAGAACCACCAAGAGCAGCAACAGATTGACGATACCGGCGAAGTCATCGGCTCGGCTACGGGACTTCCGGTCAATTTCGTTCGTCCCCCGCATGGAGCCACCGATGAAGTCAGCCGTACCTATATCGGACAACAGACCGGTGCCGCAATTGCCATGTATGGTGTGGATTCCTACGATTGGTCGAATGGGGCCACCTCGTCGTCCTTGACACGAAAGATCATGTCGCAGATCGAACCGGGGGCCATCGTCCTGATGCACGATATCCATCCGCATACTGTCGCGGCCGTGCCTGATGTTATTGCAAAACTTAGAAAGAAAGGCTATCGTTTCGTCACTATTCCGGAACTGACCGGCGAGTATCCGCGCGCCGGGGCGATTTACTATTCGCGTGACGATATCCTGCGGATGTGACAGCTTCCTGGATGTCGTATGCTTCTAGATCGTTTGTCTTTGTGGTGATTGTGTTTATGGACGATGCACTGTCTTATTGGGCGCTCGCAGATAAGTAAAAACTCGTTACCGATGTGAGCGCAAGACCGTTCGTCCGCGGTTCCGGTAGCCTTGAACTATGACAAGTCCACTTTTTGTATTTGATGCCGAGCATGACGATGTGCCAGTCAACCGCGACGAGCTACGTGCGGGTTGGACCATCACCCTGCCTCCGGCCATCAAGCGGCATGCATTGGGGGCCATGCGTCTGCAGAACGGCGACAAACTTCAGCTTTCCGATGGACGTGGCTTGCGCATCGACGCCGAAGTGGCTGATACGCAGAACGGATTGGTCAAGGTTTCGGAATTTACTGCCGAAGAACAGCCGATTACCAGGCTCGCCTTGGTGCAGGCGCTCGCGAAAACCGGACATGACGAACAAGCCATCGATATGGCCACGCAGATTGGCGTGGATGAAGTGGTGCCATGGCAGGCCAATCGTTCGATTTCCAAGTGGAAGGCCGGGCGAACCGACCGCAAATGGGATCAGACGCTCGTTGCGGCCACGGAGCAATCCCGCCGGGCGTGGAAACCGACGCTTGACGATTGCGTCTCAAGCAAGCAAGTGGTGGCGATTTGCCGCCGTGCCTGTGTTCATCACGAGCTAGTGATTGTCTTGCATCAAGATGCGACTACGACGTGGGATGGCATCGAGCAGAAGGTTGCCGAGCTTGAGCAGCGCTGTCTTGACGATGGGAAACCTCGCAGGATTTATGTTGTGGTAGGACCTGAAGGTGGCATCAGTGATGACGAAGTCCAGCAATTCACCGATGCGGGTGCCGAAGTATGCGTGCTGGGCAGAAATATCATGCGAGCTTCGACGGCAGGCCCGGTGGCTTTGACGTTGCTTGCACGTGCACTTGGTCGATTCGCCTGATGCTGCTGTATCGCCGAGCGTAAATTATCCGTGCGGGCTAATAGCATGGAGGAGTAGGGCGCAACTGCGTCCCGGAAGCTTTTAATAAGGAGCATATATGGCCGACGATTGCCTGTTCTGCAAGATCATTGCGGGCGAGGTCCCGAGCACCAAGGTGTACGAAGACGATACCACTTACGCATTCAAGGACGTCAACCCCAAGGCGAAGGTCCATGTGCTCATCGTGCCGAAGAAGCATTACGCCAATGTGGCCGAACTGGCCCAAGCCGATCCTGCCGAACTGGCTCACATTGTCGAGGTCGCCCAGTCCGTCGCCGACAAGGAATTCCATGGCGCCTATCGTCTCATCTTCAACACCGGTGAGGATGCCGGCCAATCGGTATTCCATGTGCATGCGCATGTGCTGACCGGCGAGACGATGGAAGAGTAGGAGAGCGGTGGCCAGCGCAAAACGAGTCATCACCATCCCCACCGAGCTTGACCCCGTAGCTGTATTGGGTCCGGCCGATGAGGTGCTTGCCGAAGTGCAGCACGCCTTCCCCGAAGTCAACGTGTTTGTTCGGGGCAATCGCATCGAGATTTCCGCCTACAACAAACGCGACGACATTGAGGCCGACAAGGTCTCCGATGTGCTCAACAACATCATCGATGCGGCGTACAGGACTCCTGCCGACGCGATGAACGTTCGACGGATGCTTGAGGCCCGACAGATCGGCAAGAAGGCCGGACTGATGGGTGACGGTGGTCGCGGGCACGGTTATGCGCAACATTCGTATACTCGCGGCTTCGCTGGTGCCGGCACCGGCTCACGGCCGCAATCGCATTCGTTCCAGAGCGATGAGGATTATTCCGAAGCAGGCAAGCGTGCCGGTGCAAACCGTCATGTTCCTGGAGTCATTGCGTTTGCCAACGGTGAACCGGTGCGTGCGAAAACCGCGGGTCAGGTTTTCTACGTTCGCGCCATCGATGCGAACACGATTACGTTTGCTATCGGACCGGCGGGAACAGGCAAAACATATCTTGCCGTTGCCAAGGCGGTGCGTGCGTTTGAAGACGGACGGGTAAGCCGCATTATCCTGACACGACCGGCTGTCGAGGCTGGTGAAAGCTTGGGCTATTTGCCCGGCACGTTGAACGACAAAGTCGACCCGTATCTGCGGCCGCTGTATGATGCGCTTTCCGACATGTTGGGTGCCGGCCAGATGCACCGTTACATGACCGATGGCACCATTGAAGTCGCGCCGCTCGCTTACATGCGAGGCCGTACGCTGAACGATGCCTTTGTTATTCTGGATGAGGCGCAGAACACGACCGAGCAACAGATGAAGATGTTCCTTACACGTCTCGGGTTTAATACGAAAATGGTCATTACCGGCGACGTCACCCAGATTGATTTGGCGGTGCCGCATTCGGGGCTCAAATCCATCGAATCAATCCTTGGTGATATCGACGGCATCAGCTTTGCGCATCTCGGCGCGAAGGACGTGGTGCGTCACGAACTGGTCGGCAAAATCGTGCAGGCTTACGATACACACGCTGAACATACTGCTAGTGAAGCCGGACGCAAGGCTGGACGTGCAATGTCCAAGTCTGCTAATGCCATGAAACAGCAAACGAATGCTGACAGTATCGTGAAGTCGCAAACAGAACCAGATGAGGGCACCCATTCGGTATCTGAATCTTTGAAAGACGAATCAGACCAAAGCGGAAAGGAACGCCGTTGAGCGTCGAAGTCACCAATGAGACGGTCTGGCAGATCGATCCGAAACTCTTCTCCGACTTGGGTTTGTGGGTGATGGAACGCATGCAGGTGAGCACGCAGTCCGACCTGACTATCCTGTTCGTTGACCCTGATCCGATTGCCCAGCTGCACATGCGCTGGATGCAGCTCGAAGGGCCGACCGACGTGATGAGCTTCCCGATGGATGAGTTGCGCCCAGGGGAGGACGGCAAGATCATGGAAGGCGTGCTCGGCGACATCGTTATCTGTCCGTGGGTCGCCCAGCAGCAGGCCGCGGCCGCCGGGCACTCGACGATGGACGAGATGATGCTTTTGACCGTCCATGGCATCCTGCATCTCTTGGGGTACGATCATATCGACCCGGAGCAGGAACGGCAGATGTTCGGTCTGCAGCGCCAGCTGTTGCTGACGTTCTTTGCCATCCGCGACGAGCCGGTGCCGCAGGCGGTGCTGCCGGCAGGTTCCTCCGACTTGCTGGCCCAATGGGACGCGAACCATGCTTCGGGTCGCAATGATGATCAACCAGCACATGGTGAAAAGAACTAGGAAGTACACAGAATATGGATACGTTGACCATTGTCACCGTGGTTGTGCTCATCATTGTGGCGGCGCTGCTGGTATGGCTGTCGCTGATGATGGCGTCGAGTGAATCCGCCGTCTCACGTGTCACCAAGGCCAGTCTCAACAATCGCATCATCGAGATTCAGACCGACGATGAAGACCTTGGCAAATTCGTGCAGGCCAAGCAAGTCCGCAAGGTTCATAAGGTACAACGGCTCATTATCGACCGTTATGCCACAGCCGGTTCCTGCGCGTTCTTCCGCATCTTCTGCAACGTGTTCGACGGAGCCTTGGTGGCGATTATCGTCATGTTGCTTTCCGAACCTTTGTGGGTCGCATTAGTCACAGGCCTGCTGTTTGCGCTGATTGTCGCTGTGGTATCTGTCCTGCTCCGCCCGCGTTCGGCAGGTGCTTCCAAACCGCTTGATGTGATGATGCGATTTTCAGGCATCATTTCGCTGGCTGTTGTGTTGACACCATTCGCCAAGGCCGGAGAAGGCAAGGAACAGCGTAGGCGAGACAAGGAAGACGAGCTTTCAGACGACGAGGAACTGGAGAAGATCCAGCGCGAGCAGGGACGTGCTACCATCGACCGGTTGGTGGAGACCGATGATTTCGATCCGGAAGTGGCCGAAATGCTGCGCAATGTGCTCATGCTCTCCGACACGTTGACGCGTGAAATCATGGTGCCGCGCACCGATATGATCTGTGTTGAGTCCGATTCCACGCTTGAACATTTCCTGCAGCTGTGCTCGCGTTCCGGCTTCTCTCGCATCCCAATCATCGGCGAGGATGTCGACGACTTGGTCGGCATCGCCTATCTCAAGGATGCCGTACGCGCCACGGCCTTCAATCCAGAGGCCCGCACGCGCGAGGTGAAGTCTATCTGCCGTCAGCCAATGCTCGTACCGGAATCCAAGCCGGTCGATGACCTGTTCCATGAGATGCAGCGGACACGTCAGCATGTGGCCGTGGTGGTCGATGAATACGGCGGTATCGCCGGACTGGTCACCATCGAGGACGCCATCGAACAGATTGTTGGCGAGCTTGAGGATGAGCATGATCGCATCCAGCACACCGAGCCAAAGAAGATGGATGAGCACAAGTGGCAGATGCCCGCTCGCACGCCCATTGCCGACCTTGAGGAGCTATTCGAAGTCGATATCGACGAGGATGACGTGGACACTGTCTATGGCCTCTTGACTAAGCTGCTTGGCCGTGTGCCGATCGTCGGTATGAGCGCGGTGACAAGAGGACTACGTCTGACTGCTGTCGATTCCGCCGGTCGACGCAAGAAGGTCTCCACCGTCGTGGTTGAACCGGTATCGTTGGAAACCGGAAATTATGAACATGAAACCGACGAAAACACGAAGCAGGACGCAAAGGAAAACGAAAAACATGACTGATAGCAAGAACAACGAACAGCAGACTGATGGCAAGGAACCGTATCGTTCCGGCTTTGTGGCGGTTGTAGGACGGCCGAACGTCGGTAAGTCCACGCTGATTAATTCGCTGATCGGCACACAGATCGCCATCGCTTCATCGCGTCCGGAAACTACTCGTAAGGCCATTCGTGGTATTCTCACCACTGACAACGCCCAGCTCGTGCTGGTAGATACTCCTGGCATCCACCGCCCACGCACACTGCTTGGTCAGCGTTTGAACGACGTGGTGGATGAGTCGCTGAGCGATGTGGACGAGATTGCGTTCCTCTTGCCCGCCGATCAGGAGATTGGGCCGGGAGACAAGCGTATCCTGAGCCGTCTGCGCAGCGAGTTCGCCCGCAAAGACGAGAAGACCGGCAAGTTTATCTGGAAAGTGCCGCTGATTGCCATCGTCACCAAAATCGACGAGCTCAACCGTCAGGAGCTGATGGCCAAGCTTATCGAGATCAGCCAATTCGCTGACTTCACTGACGTGGTTCCGGTCAGCGCTCTGGAGCGCGACAACGTAGCCGAGGTCAAGCGCGTGCTTGTCGAGAACATGCCTGAAGGTCCGCAGATGTATCCCGACGATCAGATTACCGAGGAAAAGCCTGAGGACACCATCGCCGAGCTGGTGCGTGGTGCGTTCCTCGAAGAGCTGGACGACGAGCTGCCGCATTCGTTGGCAGTGGTCGTGGACTCCATCGACCGCCCCGGCGAATCCGACAATCCAGAAACCGAGGACGGCAAAGCTCACGTCCTGGTTTCCATCTACGTCGAGCGCGACTCCCAAAAGCCCATCATCATCGGCCATCGTGCCGAGCACCTGGTGCAAGTCAAGAAGCGCCTTCGCACTGCGGTCAACCGCATCGTAGGACAAAAGTCCAAGCTCGACCTCCACGTCAAGGTCGCCAAAGGCTGGCAGTCCGACCCCAAGCAGCTGGAGCGCTTGGGCTTCTAATACACGCCGCACAAAATCATGGAAACCGGGCTCTATGAAGTATAGAGTCCGGTTTCCATCTGCTTGTAACAAATGAAGCAGCTTGGAAAATGGTTGGGCCGTTATTGGTCGTTGATACGAATAACGGCCCAATCGGTAATAGATTATTATTTATTGAGCTAGAGTGCTCAAATTTTGTCGCCTTTTACAGTGATGTCGTCGGAGCTAAAGAAATCGGCTAGTGACGAGGAAACCCCATCACCAGCCGATTTCTAAAATAGAAAGCTGTTTTATTTACTTCTTCTTGGTGTACATCTCCGTGTTGAGCAGGTTGGCGTAGTGCTTGATGACCGCGGGACGCTTCACCTTCATGGAGGCGGTCAGCATGCCGTTCTCCTGCGAGAACTCCTCGGGCAGGAGGATGAACTTGCGCACGGATTCGGCACGGGAGACGCCTTCGTTGGCCTTGTCGACCCACTTCTGCACCTCTGCGCGGACCACGGCGTTATTGCAGGCCTCTTCCATGGGCATATCGCGGTCGAGACCGGAGGCGTCAAGCCAGGAACGCAGCGAGGTCTCGTCGACGGTGATGAGCGCCGAGATAAACGGACGTTTGTCGCCGAGTACCAGGGCCTGCGAAACAAATTCGCAACGCTGGATGATTTCCTCGATCGGGCCGGGGGCGACGTTCTTGCCACCTGCGGTGATGATGAGGTCCTTCTTGCGGCCGGTGATATAGAGGAAGCCGTCATCGCTAATACGGCCGAGATCACCGGTGGCGTACCAGCCGTCGGGGGTGAAGGCAAGCTCGGTGGCTTCGTCGTTCTTGTGGTAGCGGTGGAAGACGCAGGTGCCTTTGACCTGGATCTCGCCGTCCTCGGCCAGACGAATCGAGAAGCCGGGGTAGGGGACACCGACCGAACCTTCATGGAACGGCGTGCCCTTCGGATTGAAGGCGCAGGGCGCGGTGGTTTCGGTCAGGCCATAGCCTTCGTAGGCGGGAATATCCGCACCACGGAAGAAGGCGAGCAGTTCGGGGTCGAGCGGCGCACCGCCGGCGACGAACCATTCGGCCTGTCCGCCGAGCACCTCACGCAATGACTTGTAGACGATTGGATCGAAGGCAGCGCGACGTGCGCGTGTGGCGAAGTTGGCCTTGCCGGTTTCGCTGATTTCCTTTTCGTATTCCTGTGCGGCGACCACGGCTGCGGCGAATGCGACACCTTTGGCGCCGTGTCCCGCCTTTTGCGAGGCGGCATTGTAGACCTTCTCCAATACGCGAGGCACAAGGATGGTGACCGATGGCTTGGCAACCTGAAGGTCGCTGATCAGTGTCTTGATGCCGCCCGCGATATAGATGCGCAGGTCGCTGGCAACGACAATGTAGTTGACCGCGCGTGCGAATGTGTGGGCTTGCGGCAGGAAGAGCAGTACGGATTTGCCTTTTTGCTTCAGCAGCTTCGGCATATAGTCGCGCAGATTCAGCGCGGTGGTGCAGTAGTGCTCGTGGGTCATCTCGACGCCTTTGGGTGCTGCGGTGGAGCCGGAGGTGTAGACGATGGAGCAGAGGTCGGTCTTCTTGATGGAATCGATGCGTGCATCAAGTGCCTCGTCGCTCACAGACTTGCCATAGTCGCGCAGTTCTTCAAGGGCACCGGCTTCGAGCGTGTAGATTTTCTCGAGCGTCGGGCAATCTTCAACGGCACCGTCGGCCTTCTCACGCATGTCATTGGTTTCGACGATTAGCAGACGCGAATCGGAATTGTTGACGATGTTGCGAATCTGTTCGGAAGAATCGGTGTCGTAAATGGTCGCCAACACACCGCCCACGGCCATTACGGCTGCATCCACGACATCCCATTCGTAGGAGGTGTGGGACATGAAGGAGACGCCGTCGCCTTTGTCAATGCCGTAATGCATCAGTCCTTTGGCAATGGCGCGAACATCCTCAAGAAATTCGTTGGCTGTTTTGGTCACCCAGGTGTCGTTGGCTTTGAAGGTGTAAAGCGGATCGTCGCCCATACGCTCCGCGCGCTCGGCATAGAGATCATAAATCGACATGTCGTCGTCAATGGGAGGGTTGCCGGCTGTGGTCACGGTCAGGAGGCCGGTTTGGTCATCAACGAACAGTTTGGTGGGGTAGCCGGGACCCCATTCATGAGTATGCGGCAGCGTCGAGAAATCGACAGGCTTGACGGTGGCGAGATGACGATCGTCGTTGAAGTCAGGGGTCTCCGGATCCTCGGTGTTGACCGGGTGCTCGAAACCGTTCCCCAGGTGGAAGGCTCTCTGGCTCAGCTTCAGCGTTTCCTTTTTCAGTGAGTTGATGACTGACACGTGCGAATTCCTCGACCTTCTATAGCGGCGTTATTTCATGCGATAAAGCCAATTCTATAGGGTTTGCCGTGTTTCGTCACCTTACGGTAGCGTAAGGGAAGCTATGTGTCGCAAGGCATTCAGGGTATTCCCGCACCTGCAAAAGCGGTGGTGCGAAACGGTGGTACCACAGGAAATAACCAAACAAATATGCTCTATAAATCTAAATTTGCTGTAACTGATTGAGATTTGTGATTGTGCTGTCAGTTAAAAATCACATATCCTGATATGCCTTTGGGCTTCTCAAATTGGAACGTCTGGCGCACAAACGCGGTTACGGTTTTCCAGTAGCGCTTGGGATCGGTTGATGCCGCCATCGCGTGCGCCGCTCCGGGAATCATCAGTTTTTGTTTGACGGTACTGGCGCAAGCACGGAAATTGCGGTCAAGGTTCGCCGGACTGACAAAATCGTCGGCCGAACCATGAATGAACAGCATGGGAATCGAGGTATGCCGCAATGCTTCAACACAAGAGGCCTCGCTGAAACTGTATCCTGCGCGGTGGCGAGCAATGGAGCTCATGATGCGGATTGCCGGTCTGGCAATGAATGGCGGTATGTGGTAAAGGTTTTTCGCGCTGTAAAGGAATTGGTCTTCGAGACTGGCATATCCGCAATCAGCGATGGCAGCCTTGACGTTGTTGGGTAATTTAGGATTGCCGACTGCGAGCATCACCGTCGCGGCCCCCATGGAGTTGCCGTCGAGCAGGATCTGCGATTTCGGATCGCTGGTGACGATGGCATCGATCCAACGTAACAGGTCGCGATGCTCGAGGGCGCCCATACCGATGTAGGTTCCGCCGCTCAATTCATGACAACGGCTGGCCGGAGTAAAAACAGTGAATCCGAGCTTGGAGAAGCGATGCGCATATTTCGCCATTTCGGCCGGCTCACCGGAATAGCCATGGCAGCAGATGGCGTAAAGATGCTGCGGGGGATTGGCACAATCCGGGTCGAGCACCCAGCCGTGAAGCCGAACACCATCAAAAGCGGTAATGGTGGCTTCACGCTTCGCATCCTCGAACCATTGCGCGGCCTCTGTCTCTTCTTGAGCGTCGTAATGGGGTTGCCGTGCAGCCAAGGTGGTGTCCGGTTGGCTGCTGTGGAACAGTGAATGTTTCCAACCGGGTTCAAGAACGAATCGGAAGAGATAATCGGCTACAGCGTAGAATGCACCTGCCGTGACGGCGCTCGCGCCGAGAAGCGTGCGGGCAACGGTGGTTGCATTCGAACGTTGGGTCATGGCCGGCTTCCTTCCCTTGGCTCGTAGAATTACTTCCATCATAATGCGACGGCGCACAATGTCCGATTGAACACATAATATGATTCATGTTGTTTCGGCAGATTTTATATCTGTCGCGCTTTGGCGAGGGGAAGCGATTCCCGTTATCGACTGGGCTGAATGTTGAAAGTCTCTTTGAGACTGCGATTTCGGCGCGTCGGTGCACCGAAACAATGCAGTACATAATGTAAATACATTCAAGGAGATTGTAATGGCAAACACCATTTCCATCGAAGGCGAAGTCCGCGACGAGTTCGGCAAGGGCGCTGCCCGCCGTATGCGCGTGGCCAAGGAGATTCCGGCAACCATCTATGCAGGTGGCAAGGATCCTGTGTTCGTGAAGCTGCCGATGCGTGAGACCACGCTGGCACTGCGTCGTACGAACGCGCTGTTCACCATCAAGTATGGCAAGGATTCCAAGATGGCCGTCGTTAAGGACGTCCAGCGCAACCCTGTCAAGCGCATTGTCGAGCACATTGACTTCTACGAGGTCAAGGCCGGCGAGAAGATCGAGGTCGACGTCCCCGTCTTCGCTATCGGCACCCCGAAGGGTGCGGCTGTCGCGTTCGTCGACATCCAGCAGCTCCGTGTGCGTGCAAGCGTCGATCAGCTGCCCGAGCGTATCGATGTCAGCGTCGATGGCATGCAGGACGGCGAGAAGGTCTTCGCTAAGGATCTTAACCTGCCTGAGGGCGTCGAGCTGGTCGACACCGAGGCCGATGAGTCCGTCGTTACCGTCGAGGTTCCTGAGGATGCCACTGCTACCACTGCAGTCTCCGCTGATGCTGCGGCAGCTGGTGCCGAGGGCGAGGAAGGTGCTCCTGCCGCTGAAGGTGCTGCGGCTCCTGCTGCTGACGCCGATGCCGACAAGAAGTGATGTCGCCTCTGACGCAATACGGACATTGCCGTTGATGCGGTAGTTCCGATTTTGGCCCGTACCTCCTATCTTGAAATGGAGGTATGGGCCATTTTGTTTGTGCTTGCCGCTTATAAGAGTGCTGGTTCGGCTCTTCATCTTTTCATAATGTGAACGATTTCACCCTACTTGTGTGGTTATGTGCGAAAGTAGCAGCATAACCAAGCGCCACAAGCGTACGGTAAATTAAAATTCTGGCCGCGAGAGTGGCTGAAGTAAAGAAGAAGTGCAAATGACTGAGCAATCCCATCATGATCCAGCAGCGTTGTCGCAATTGACAGAGCCGTTCACGGTTCTCGACAACCCGCATCCCGCTTCCGACGCCGAGCGCGCGAAGTTGATTGACAAGCCGGCTTTCGGCCAGCTTTTTAGTGACAACATGACCCATATGGTCTGGCATAAGGACAGCGGCTGGGGTGACCGTCGAGTCGAGCCTTACGGTCCTCTCGCTATGGATCCTGGTGCCTCCGTCCTGCATTATGCACAGGAATGCTTCGAAGGCCTCAAGGCCTACCGCCACGCTGATGGCAGCACCTGGCTGTTCCGCCCGGATGCCAACGCCGAACGTTTCGCCAACTCTGCCAAGCGCCTGTACCTGCCTGAGCTTTCCAAGGAAGACTTCCTCGGTTCTGTCGCCGCGCTGGTCAAGCGCGATGTCAACTGGGTGCCGACCCGCCGCGAGTACACGCTCTATATGCGTCCGTTCATGTTTGCCTCTGAGGCATTCCTCGGCGTGCGTGCGCCGGAAACCGTGGATTATTGCGTCATTGCCTCGCCTTCTGGCCCGTACTTCCCGAGTGGTGTCAAGCCGGTAAGCATCTGGGTGGAAGACAAGTGGTTCCGCACTGGCCCCGGCGGTACCGGTTTCGCCAAGTGTGGCGGCAACTATGCGGCTTCGATGCTGGGCGAATACCGCGGTGCCGACCACGGCTGCGAGCAGGTCTGCTTCGTTGACGCTGCCACTAAGACCTACCTTGAGGAACTCGGTGGTATGAACATGTTCACCGTCCACAAGGATGGCCACTTGGAGACTCCGTCGCTGACCGGCAACATTCTGCCTGGCGTCACTCGTCGCTCGCTTATCCAACTGGCGCAGGACGAGGGCCATGATGTCGTGGAGACCATGATCAAGCTCGACGACCTACTCGAGGACATCAAGTCCGGAGAGGTCACCGAGGTCTTCGCTTGCGGCACCGCTGCGATTATCACGCCTATCGGTCGCTTCAAGTCCGAGAAGTTCGACGTCGAGGTCAATGGCGGCAAGTCCGGCGATTTGACGTTGAAGCTACGTGACGAGCTGCTCGGCATCCAGATGGGCGAGATTGAGGATCCGCATGACTGGATGTGGAAGGTCTGCTGAGCTGGCTTTTCGCTTCGCTGACTGTTAGTTTTCAGACGACCTGTGGCATTTCCTGAAGTTTCGGGAGTTGTCACAGGCCGTTTTGTTTGTATATTGAGTGCTGATTGGAACAGCTTGGGTACACTGATGGTTTGTAAATAATAATAGATTTATTTGATTTATGCATTGCAAAATGAAGGGTGTTTTGTTGCTTCGTTTTGGCCGTTGTTTGGTATAGTGTTTCAACTATCCATACGAATCTATGAAGGATGTGCGGTATGCAATTGGCGCTGGAAAGTAACGTCTTTTTCTGGGCCATCGAATACATCGCGACCTTCTGCTGCGGCCTGTTGGGCGGGCTTTGCGCCGTCAAGAAAAAGTACGATTTCATCGCCATCCTCATGACAGTCTGGCTTACTGGCCTCGGCGGCGGCATCATCCGTGACGTGTTGCTGGGCATCTTCCCACCTGTGGGCGTCTCCGATAAAGGACTTGTCATCACCTGTCTGTTCGCCAGTGTCACCGTCGCCATCATCTACCCTGAAGTCGACCGGCTCAAATGGATCATGGTTGGCCTTGACGCTTTGGCGCTTGGTCTCTATGCCGTCAATGGCACGCAAAAAGCGTTGATTTATCACACGTCGGGTATGACGGCAGTGTTCATGGGCCTGATCACAGCCATCGGGGAGGCCTCATTCGAGACATCCTCATCAACGATGTGCCCGCGGTCATCCGCGACAGCCATTGGTACGCCGTGCCG
The DNA here is from genome assembly GCF_029392815.1 of Bifidobacterium sp. ESL0682. Lineage (GTDB taxonomy): Bacteria > Actinomycetota > Actinomycetes > Actinomycetales > Bifidobacteriaceae > Bifidobacterium. The sequence continues at coordinate 945,363 of NZ_CP113942.1, forward strand.
GCCCTGATCGGCAGCATTCTCACGGTGTTTGTTACCCGCGCCTACCAAGGCGGGCGGATCCCGTTTACTCTTGAAGTGACCTTCGATATCGCCATCGTCGCCTTCGTCGCCATCCTACGCATACTGTCCGTACGCTTCGATTGGAAAGTGCCGGGTGCGATTAAGCGACATCACGCCTACTTGCCATTGCCGGCAAAAGATGAGGATGAGAAAACCGACAGCGACAAGTGAGATTCATTTTACTAAGTCCTGGTTGATGTGTGGAGTTCACATCCTTTTATGCTTGAGTGTCAGAGGTATTTTGTTGTCCGAGCAGGTTGGGAAAATCGATGTACCTGACACCAAACCTTCAGCTCAAGGACGTGACTGTCTGAATCACATCTATTGAATCGACTCAAGGGGAGCAGCATGCCGATTGGTGATAGTACGAGGGATGATAAGTCTTCGACAAAGGGGCGTTCTCGCATCTCGTCTCTGACGACATTGCGGAAGTCACTGCGGTTATTGATGGCAGTGGCACCAATATCCGTCATTGTCCTCCTCATTCTTACTGTGGTGCGGGCCCTGCTGTCGCCCCTACAGATTTTGGCCACAACACAGATCGTGAATTCCGTGGCTACAGGTTTGCTCCCGAAGGTTATCGATTCGGCGGTACTTTTCGCTGTGGTCCTAGTGGGAATGTTCGTTGCCGAGAACGTCATTAAATATCTATCCGACTCAATTCGAGAAAAACTATCTTACCGCGCTAATTGCAGTATCGTCGATAAGCTCACTACGCTCGAAACGCAGCAGTTCGAGGATGCGGAGACCTTCGATCGCATACAGCGGGCCGGAGGAGATACCGGCGGACATATTTTCAATATATTTGATGGTGCACGTGATTTTCTACAGTCGTTCCTCACTATTGTATCCGTATTCTCTTTACTGGTTTCATGGAACAAATGGGTGGCCCTTTTCCTTCTGCTGGCGCCTATTCCAGGTACCATCGGCACATTGATGGCCAGTTCCAAACAGTACAATATCGATTACCAGCGGGCAGGGGAACAACGCTTGTCGGACTATTATCGTTCGATTCTGACATCGGATAATGCAGCCAAGGAAGTCCATCTGTTTGGTCTGGGTGGTCTGTTGTCAGGGCGTTATAAGACGCTTATCGGTGGCTTTCTCAAACAGGATCTCGCCATGTCACGTACCTATCTGTGGATTGCGCTTGGCTTGGGGATTCTTACGACTCTGGCTAATATCGGGGCGGTCGCCGTGGGTGCGATTCAGGCTATGCATACAGGCAATGTCGGGCAGCTGGCCGGTTATATCAGTGCGACAGGGTCATTCGGGCAATCGGTATTATACATTTTGGTTTCGGTCTCCAGCATTTATCAGAGTCTGCTTTACGCCGGCAATTGGGTTCATCTCATGGACACTGAGCCGGCTGTGATCCGCTCCGGCGGCGAGAAACTCGATGACGAAACGCCCGTGACCGTTTCTTTCCGAAACGTAAGATTCGCCTATCCTGGTTCCACCAATGACAAAGAAATTCTCCATGGTGTCTCTTTTGATCTTCCCGCCGGTCAATGTTCGGCTCTTGTCGGACTCAATGGTGCGGGTAAATCAACGATTGCAAAACTGATTTTACGTGTCTATGAGCCCACTTCCGGGTCGATTCTCATTAACGGCAGGGATATCAGTGAGTATTCCCGTGCGTCATTGTACGAGAGGTGTTCTGCGATTTTCCAGGATTATATACGTTACGAGCGGCCCTTACGTGAGAATGTGGGATTTGGCGATTTGGATGGAATCAACGATGATGATGCCATTGAACATGCGCTTGATTTGGTGGGTATGAAGGGTCTGGGGCAGTCGCTGCCAGAGGGTCTCGGTACTGTATTGGGAAGACACTTCGAGGGCGGTTACCAACTTTCCATCGGGCAATGGCAGCGCGTCGCCCTGGCCCGAGCTTTGTTCAGGCGGCCGTCATTGCTTATTATGGATGAGCCGACCGCATCCGTGGACGCTCTTTCCGAGAAGAACTTCTTCGACTCACTGGATCGGGCGGATAGTACGGAGGAAGGGTCGCGGCGCACTACAATCCTCATCGCTCATCGTTTCACCACCATCACCCACGCCAGTCATATAGTCGTTCTGCGTGATGGTGATATAGTCGGAGAGGGCGATCACGAGACATTATTGTCCGATTGCCCGTATTACCGCGGTTTATACGAGGCCCAAGTGGTCAGTCAGCGGCACGAGGATCCTGCATCGATGCTGCGTCCGGAGAATATCGAAGGAATAGGCGTACGTATGGGGTCTGAAAATATTTCGTGACTTAAGGTATGCTTCATCTATCTGCGCTTATTTCGTGGTTGTAAGCATACCAAGTATTTTCCATATGAAATTGCGTGCAGCAATGAGAATAAGATTCGCCAGTGCATGTACTTCTCGTTGAAACCATTGATTGCCCGTAGATTCTACCATCGCATATCGCTGGAATTCCAGGTATTCGAATTTCTGTCACGCGGCGGAAGTCATAAAAACAGCCCGGAAACGTGCTTTTCGTCGTGTAGGCGGCATTTATTACGTCGGCTGTTTTGGTTCGTACTTGAGGATGTCGCCAGGCTGGCAGTCCAGCGCCTCACAGATGCCGGCGAGTGTGGTGAAACGGATGGCGGCGACCCGATTGTTTTTAATTTTGAAAGATTGATAAAACTGAAGATTGCTGAGTCTCGTCAGCAAGAGTATCGGTATCAAGGTTAGATATTGAGTGCATATACAAAAAGTCCTGTGGTTGCAAAACGTAACCACAGGACTTCACTGATCTAAAGGCTTTTGACCTCTAAGTCGTTTCTCACATCTTGTTGATGGCGACTGCGAGATTCGACTTGCGGTTGGCGGCCTGGTTCTTGTGAACCACGCCTGCACTGGCGGCCTTGTCGAGCTTCTGGCCGGCGAGCTTGAAAGCTGCCTCGGCGGCGGCCTTGTCTCCGGACTCGATGGCTTCACGGGTCTTGCGAATCGCAGTCTTCAGGCTGGACTTCACGGACACGTTGCGCTTGTGCGCCTTTTCATTGGTCAGCACGCGCTTCTTCTGCGACTTAATGTTTGCCACAATTTCTCCAAACAACGTTTTCTATAAGGACATACAAGACTTTAGAATAACACTTCATGCCGATATTTCCGACTTTTTAGCGGAATGTCATTGACTGCGGTAAGGGTATCTGGCTTACGTTTCTGTTTCTTGTATTAACGGCAATATGTGGCATGGTGGAACGAGGGTTGTCGGCGCTGTCTACTTTGCCCACCGCGGCCGATAGAATAAGGCCTAGTATAGAAACAGCGGGATCGGAAGATTCCGCTATGAAATATTTGTGGACAAGGAGTGACATCAGTGACTGAGGCGAAGAACAAACCGGGATTCACCGATCAATCGCTGATTCGTAATTTCTGCATCATCGCGCACATCGACCACGGCAAGTCCACGGTGGCAGACCGTATTCTTCAGCTTTCCGGCATCGTGCCGCAACGCGAGATGCACGACCGATTCCTTGACCGTATGGACATCGAGCAAGAACGCGGCATCACCATCAAATCGCAGGCCGTGCGCGTGCCGTGGACCTTTGATGGGCAGGAATACACTCTCGGCATGATTGATACACCAGGCCATGTCGATTTTACCTATGAGGTCTCGCGAGCCTTGGCCGCGTGCGAAGGCGCGGTGCTGCTGGTCGATGCCACGCAGGGCATTGAGGCACAGACACTGTCCAACCTGTATATGGCCATCGAAGATGATCTGACCATCATTCCCGTTCTAAACAAAATCGACCTGCCCAGTGCCGAGCCAGACAAGCATGCCGAAGAAATCGCGAATCTGTTGGGCTGCAAACCTTCCGATGTCTTGCGAGTCTCCGGCAAGACCGGTGAAGGCATCAAGGATCTGCTTGACCAGATCGTGCTGGAGATTCCCGCACCGCACGGCGACCCCAAGGCACCGGCACGTGCATTGATTTTCGATTCTGTCTACGACTCGTATCGCGGCATTGTCACCTACATCCGTATGGTCGATGGTGAACTCAAAAGCCGTGAAAAGGTGCATATGATGGGCATCGGCATGACGCACGATCCCATTGAAATTGGCGTGATCAGTCCTGATATGACTCCGACCAAGGCGTTGGGCGCCGGCGAAGTCGGCTACGTCATCACCGGCGCGAAGGACGTTAGCCAATCCAAGGTCGGCGACACCGTCACTTCGGCTATCCGTCCGGCGGCTGAGCCGTTGCCCGGCTATCGCGACCCGCACCCGATGGTCTATGCCGGCATCTTCCCAATCGACAATGCCCAGTTCCCCGAACTGCGCGATGCGCTCGACAAACTCAAGCTCAACGATGCGGCGCTGACCTACGAACCGGAAACGTCGGTGGCATTGGGCTTCGGCTTCCGCTGTGGCTTCCTTGGCCTGTTGCATATGGAGATCGTTATCGAGCGACTGAGCCGTGAGTTTGGTCTCGACCTCATCTCCACGGCACCGAACGTGACCTACGAGGTCACTGCGGAAGACGGCACTGTATACGAAGTCAAGAATCCGAGCGAATTCCCCGATGGCAAGATCAAGCAGATCGTCGAGCCGATGGTCGCGGCCGACATCATCGCCCCCAAGGAATTTATCGGCTCGGTGATGGACTTGTGCCAGGATCATCGCGGTGAAATGGGCACGATGGAATACCTGAGCCCAGAACGTGTCGAGATGCACTACCGCATCCCGCTGGCGGAGATTGTCTTCGACTTCTTCGATCAGCTCAAGAGCCGCACCAAGGGCTATGCTTCTCTCGACTATCACGAGGATGGCGAGCAGAGTGCTGATTTGGTCAAAGTTGACATTTTGATTCAGGGTGAGAAGGTCGACGCGTTCAGCGCCATCGTCCATCGTGACAAGTCGTATAGCTACGGCGTGATGATGACCAAGAAGCTCTCAAAGCTTATCCCTCGCCAGCAATTCGAGATTCCGATTCAGGCGGCCATCGGTTCGCGCGTCATCGCTCGCGAGACCATCCGTGCCCTGCGCAAGGATGTGCTCGCCAAGTGCTATGGCGGCGACATCACCCGTAAACGCAAGCTGCTGGAAAAGCAGAAGGCCGGCAAGAAGCGCATGAAGATGCTCGGCCACGTCGAGGTGCCACAGGAAGCGTTCGTCGCCGCCCTGTCCACTGGCGAGGCCGGTCCCAACCAGTCCATGGACATCGACACCAAGAACAAGATTCGTGCCGCCGAAAAAGCTGTGAAATGATTGAATAGAATATTTGAGTCCAATGGTTAACGTTGGACTCAAATATTGCTACAAGAACGCAACCATGTAAACAGGGCAGTAGATGATGTTGTCTTCTGCTGAAAGGTTGTCTTCACACAGGACGATGGCATGGTCAATGTCCCAGTTTGGGGCTTTCATCACGTTGCTCAGGGCGCTGTGACGTTTGTAATCTTTGCCTGATTTGACCTCAATCGGTATTGCTCCTGATATTGGTGTATCGATGACAAAATCAAGTTCCCCGTATTTTTTATTGCGGTAATAGTAAAGCTCGTGTCCGTGTACGTGTAATTCTTCGGCAACGACGTTTTCGTATATAGAACCGTAATTCACTCCAAGCTTGTCGCTGATGATGCTACGGGTGACCTGCATGCCGCATGAGGCGGCGAGTAGCCCGACATCGTTGAAAAAGAGTTTGAAGTATTGCCGATTTTCCGCCAGTTTAAGCGGTGTGCGTGGTTCCTTTACATTACGTACCGGCAAAGCGACACCGGCGTCGACCAGCCAAAGGAAATCGTCACGGTAACGTTCATATGTTCCTTTTGGAGCGATGCTGCTGAAATTGAATCGCTTTGATTGTGAGTTGAGTTGTGCCGGCATCTGGTCGAAGACCTCGCGGATTGCCAGTTTGTCATCTTGAGCATATTTCGTGATGTCTGCACGATAAAGGCGCAGGATGTCGTTCTGGAGGGTATTGACTTGACCAAGATTTTGGGTGTGCACGAATTCGTTGATGGCTTGCGGCATGCCTCCGACGATGAGGTATTGGTGGAAGAGATCCATTAGTCTGCTGTGTACGATGGGATTGACCGGTTCGCGGTTGAACAGTGCAGATTTTGCGGACTCGAAAACGTCGTTACCCACACCGTTCGCTTTGCAGAATTCCTCAAAATCAAGGGGAAACATATCGATGAGGTGCAGATATCCGACCGGGAATGAGCGAACGTCCTTAAGCTCAACTCCAAGCAACGAGCCAGAAAGTATAAAATCATAGCCTTTGCGTTGCGCCAGATACTTTATTGCCGTGATGATTTTGTCACATTCTTGCACTTCATCAATGAAAATCAAGGTGTTTCCTGGAACCATTTCTGCCCCGGCAAAGGCAGAAATAGCCATGAACAGTTCATTCGAGCCTTTAGCAGTATTGAAAGCATCGAGGATTTGCGGCTGTTTGATGAAATCCAAATGGACGAAGTGCCCGTATTCTTGTTGTCCGAATTCCTCAATGATAAAGGTCTTGCCGACCTGACGAGCCCCTGTAACAAGACATGCCTGTGAAGTGGAATTATTTTTCCAATCCAGTAGTTGCTGATAAGCCTTACGGAACAGTGCCATCATGAGCCTCCAAAGGATAAATACAACCTTATTTTGGCACATTTTAAGGATAAATACAACCTTATTTTCAGCAAGAATTAGGACTAATACAACCTTGGTGATTGAATAAAATACAACTCACAAATATGACTAAAACTAAGATATGCGCAACTTATCAGGGCTTGATAAGGAAGCGGATGATAAAAGTCAGAGGTATTCCAAGGTATTCTAGGTTGTTATTTTCGGATTTCGGTCGATAGGGTGAAGATACAAGCTGACGATGGCATTAACACCATTAACGGAGCAGTCAGTGATACAGGCCCGGTAAACTTGGCGCGAGTATTTCAATCGTTTGAGATGTACGGAATGAGTAGCTGATCGCAGAAAAGCTTATAAGTTGGATCTTACGCAAGCCATATAGGCCGGGCAGGGGCTCACGCTAGGGTAGAAGGCTATGTTCGAGGTTTATATTCATGTGCCGTTCTGCTACCGGAGGTGCGGGTACTGCGATTTCAACACCTACACGGCCGTCGATATGGGTGGCGGTGCGTCACGCGGCAACTACGCAAACCTTGCCATTGACGAGATGCGACTTGTCAAGGCATGGCAGGAACGGCATGGAATCAGTGAGCCGAAAGCGTCGACGGTGTTCTTTGGAGGCGGGACGCCGACACTGCTCCCAGCGCGGGACCTTGGGCAAATGTTGCGCGCGGTCAAGGACACGTGGGGTCTCGAGGACGGTGTGGAAATTACTACTGAAGCCAATCCTGATACGGTAGACGAACGATATCTGGAAACGTTGGCGGAGGCCGGTTTCACACGTATTTCCTTTGGCATGCAATCGGCTGTGCCGCATGTGTTGAAAACGCTCGACCGCACGCATACTCCAGCCAATGTGACCGCCGGAGTGAAAGCAGCGAACAAGGTGGGGTTGCGTTCCAGCGTGGACCTTATTTACGGGGCTCCTGGCGAGAGTATGGATGACTGGCGCAAGTCCGTCGAAACCGCCATCGAATTGGGTGTAAACCACATTTCGGCTTATGCGCTGACTGTTGAGCCCACTACGAAGATGGGCCGGCAGATCAGGGCTGGTACTATCGCCAAACCCGATGACGACGATGAGGCGGCCAAGTACGAGATTGCCGACGACCTTTTTCAACAGGCCGGTCTGCAATGGTATGAGATCTCGAACTGGGCACGTCCCGGTTATGAGAGTCGTCACAATCTAGGTTACTGGCGTAACGTCGATTGGGCCGGCATCGGTCCCGGGGCGCACTCGCACTATCGCACGTCGAATGTTGGCGCATGGCAGGAACATGTCGATTCCGGCGCTCGCGATATCGATGAAGACGGGTTCAGAAAGACCGGCACTGCTCAGATTGAACGCGGTGCGTCAGATGGTCAAGCCCAAACTGATGTTGAAAACAGTCTGCAAACTGATGCCAACCAGTTCGGTGTCCGAGCGTGGGATATCAAACATCCAAGAAAATGGGCCGAAGCGTTGCATGCTAGCAATGTGCCATGGGAAGGCAATGAGGCTATCACCCACGAGGAAAATCTCGAGGAAACGGTGATGCTGGGGTTGCGGTTGTGTGAGGGCATCGATATCTCCAGAATCGAACAGGCTTCCGGACATGTCGTTGACCGTGGAAAACTCAAAGAAATCGAGCAATCTGGCTTGATAGAAATCCATGACGACAATCGTATTGTCCCGACTCTGCGCGGTCGTCTTCTCAACGACACCGTGATCGAACAGGTGCTGGATATCTGCGGTTGGTAGCGAATAGTCGGGGGAATGTTCCGATGGCTATTCGTCATTTCGACAAGTGATGTCCACGATGTGGAAGATTTTGCTTTAAAGTAGACGGCGACACATTTCTGACATGACATGACGATATTCTATGAAAGCCGCTTTGGCTTTGCATGTATTTGCAATGCAATACAGCTCTTGCGGATGGCATCTGTTTTCGGAAGTTAGAGGTGATTGTGGTGACGCTTAAGACCCCACTCGATTTGACGATTCATCGCCCGCAAGGTATGTACGACCCGGCGGCGGAGCACGACGCGTGCGGTGTCGGCATGGTCACCACGTTGAACAAGCGGCCGGAACGGAAAATCGTTGATGACGCCATCGAAGTGCTCGTCAATCTGAACCATCGTGGAGCTGTCGGCGCCGAGGAGAACACCGGCGATGGTGCCGGAATCCTTATGGCCATGCCTGACGAGTTCATGCGTTCCGTTGTGGAGGCCGATTTGCCTGAAGCCGGTCATTATGCCGCAGGCATCGCCTTCCTTGACCGCGATTTGGCTGCAGCTAGTGAGCAGAAACGCCAGATTGCCGATATCGTAGCGCAAGAAGGGCTGGAAGTGCTTGCTTGGCGCACGGTTTCGACCAATCCAGACGGACTGGGGCTGCAGGCGTTGGCCTCCATGCCGGCATTCGAGATGCTGGTCATGGCTTCACCTCAGCAGGATAATCAGGATTCGTTGGGTGGGCTGGAGCTTGACCGCAAGGCGTTCCGTGTGCGCAAACGTGCCGAACACGAAGCCGGTGTCTATTTCGCTTCGCTTTCGGCTCGAACGATTACTTACAAGGGCATGCTGACCACGATGCAGCTGACCAACTTCTTCCCGGACCTCAACGATCCGAAGATGAAGACAACTGTCGCCATCGTCCACTCACGTTTCTCTACCAACACTTTCCCGAGCTGGCCTCTGGCCCAGCCGTTCCGTCTCATCGCGCACAACGGTGAGATCAACACTATCCAAGGCAACCGCAACTGGCTTTCCGCCCGTGAAGGCAAACTCAGCAGCAAGTTGCTGGGGAGTTCGAGCCGTTGCTGCCGATCGCCACGCCAGGGTATTCCGATTCCGGCACCTTTGACGAGTGTTTGGAACTGCTGCACCTAGCTGGGCGCAGCCTGCCGCACGCCGTGCTGATGATGTTGCCTCCGGCCTGGGAGAAGGACGACACGCTTGATCCTGACGTACGAGCCTTCTATGAATACAACAATTCTTTGATTGAGCCTTGGGACGGCCCGGCTGACATCATCTTCACCGATGGCACGCTGGTAGGTGCTCAGCTCGACCGCAACGGCTTCCGCCCTGGACGCTGGCAGATTACCGACGAGGGTTATGTCGTACTGGCCAGTGAGGCTGGAGTGTTACCGGAAACCGAACCGGAACATATCGTCACCAAAGGCAGGCTCGAACCGGGCAAGATGTTCCTTATTGACACCGCAGAGGGTCGCCTCATACCTGATGCCGAGATCAAGCATCAACTCGCCACCCAGCATCCGTATCGCGAGTGGATCGAGGGCAATGCCGTAAGTCTCAGTGATTTGCCGGCACGCGAGCATGTTCGTCATTCCAACGTTTCCGTTGTCCGCCGTCAGCGTGCGTTTGGCTACACACAGGAGGATTTGAAAATCCTGTTGCGTCCGATGGCCAATACCGGCAAGGAACCGATCGGCGCCATGGGCAATGACACTCCGCAGCCCGTGCTTTCCAAGAACAGTCGCATGCTCTTCGACTACTTTACCCAGAAGTTCGCGCAGGTCACCAACCCGCCGCTGGATTGGGAGCGTGAGGAAATCGTCACCTCGTTGGCCTCGGCGATCGGTCCGGAACCCAACCTGCTTGAGGATCTGGAGCTTTCCGCCAAGAAGATCGTCATTCCCAACCCCGTCATCGATTCCGATGAGATGGCCCAGCTGAAGCGCCTTGATCGAGCCAAGGTGCTCGGCGGCTACTACAAGCCGTTCGTCGTCCACGGTCTCTATCAGGTTGCTGGCGGCGGCAAAGCGCTTGAGGCTCGGCTTGATGAGATTTTCGACGAGGTAGACCATGCCATAGCCGAAGGCAAAAACTTCATTGTGCTTTCCGACCGCGATTCCAACCATACGTGGGGGCCGATTCCTTCGCTGCTCCTGACCAGCGCCGTACAACATCATCTTCTGCGCACCCATACCCGCACGCAGGTCTCGATGGCCGTTGAGGCGGGTGATGTGCGCGAAATCCATCATGTCGCGCTGCTGATTGCCTATGGTGCGGCCTGTGTCAACCCATACCTTGCTTTCGAATCCGTGGAGGATCTGGCTCGTGGCGGCTTCCTTGACGTAGATGCGAAAACCGGAGTCGAGAATTTGCGCAAGGCACTTTCCATCGGCGTATTGAAGATTATGAGCAAGATGGGCGTCTCCACCATCATGAGCTATCGCGGTGCGCAGCTCTTCGAAGCCGTGGGTCTCAATCAGGACGTCATCGACAAATACTTCACCGGCACCACCTCACGTGTCGGCGGCATCGGCCTCGACGAGATTGCCGAAGAAGTCGCTGTTCGCCACCGTGTCGCCTATCCGAACCAATGGACGGCGACCCCGCACCGCAGACTGCGTATCGGCGGGCAATACAAGTGGAGGAGAACCGGAGAGGATCATCTCAACGATCCCGAATCCGTGTTCCTTCTTCAACAAGCTACCCAGCGTGGCGATTATGGTCTGTTCAAGAAGTATTCGCAGCACGTCAACGACACGTCCAACAGGCTGATGACACTGCGTGGACTGATGAAGTTCACCGGCAATCGCAAGCCGATTCCGATTGAGGAAGTCGAACCGGAAAGTGAGATTGTTAAACGCTTCTCCACCGGTGCAATGAGCTACGGTTCCATTTCTCAGGAAGCGCATGAAACGCTAGCCATTGCCATGAATTCCATCGGCGCGCGTTCCAACTCCGGCGAGGGCGGAGAATCCGATGACCGCATCGCAGACCCGATGCGTTCCAGTCGTATCAAGCAGATTGCTTCTGCACGTTTCGGCGTCACGAGCGATTACCTCGTCCATGCAACCGACTTGCAGATCAAGCTCGCACAGGGTGCCAAGCCTGGCGAAGGCGGTCATCTGCCCGGAGCCAAGGTACCGCCGTGGATTGCCACGGTTCGCCACGCCACACCTGGCGTCGAACTGATTTCTCCGCCTCCTCACCACGACATCTACTCCATCGAGGATCTGAAACAGCTGATCTACGATGCGAAGATGGCCAACCCCAAGGCGCGAATTCACGTCAAACTCGTTTCCGAATTCGGTGTGGGCACCGTGGCGGCAGGTGTGGCCAAATGCCATGCCGACGTGGTGTTGATTTCCGGCTCCGACGGCGGTACGGGCGCGGCTCCGCTCAATGCCATCAAACATGCCGGTACCCCTTGGGAGATCGGCCTTTCCGAGACCCAGCAGACGCTGATTTTGAATGGCTTGCGCTCTCGTGTCGTGGTTCAATGCGACGGTGAGCTCAAGACCGGCCGCGATGTGGTCATCGCAGCGTTGCTTGGCGCTGAGGAATTCGGCTTTGCGACCACGGCGCTGATGTCCGAAGGCTGTGTCATGATGCGCGCCTGCCATCTCAACACCTGCCCGCAGGGCATCGCCACACAGGACCCGGAGCTGCGTGCTCGTTACACCGGCAAACCCGAATATGTGGTCAACTTCTTCATGTTCATCGCCCGCGAGGTACGTGAACTGTTGGCGCAACTCGGTTTCCATAGCATCGAGGAAGCCGTCGGCCATGTCGAATGCCTCGATCAGGACGAAGCCGTTGAACGCTGGAAATCCAATGGTGTTGATCTGACCAACGTTCTTGCACAATCCGGTCCGACACCCGGCACGATTCTGCACCAGACCATTCCACAGAACCATGAGCTCGACAAGGCACTCGATAACGAACTTATCGGACTGGTCAAGCCTGCGCTTGACAACCGTGAGCCGGTTCGTCTTGATGTGCCGATCCGCAATGTCAACCGCACCGTCGGCACGATGGTCGGCTACGAAATCACCAAGCGTTACGGTGCACAAGGCCTGCCCGATGACACCATCGATATGACCCTGCGTGGTTCCGGCGGCCAGTCCATCGGTGCGTTCATCCCACGCGGCGAGACTTTGCGCATCTGTGGCGAAGTCAATGATTACGCGGCCAAGGGGCTCTCCGGCGGACGTGTTATCGTGCGTCCGGAAGACGGCCAACTCAACTTTGACCCGCACACCAACGTCATCGCCGGCAATGTGACAGGTTTTGGTGCCACCAGCGGCGAGATGTATGTCGCCGGACGTGCGGGTGAACGCTTTGCCGTTCGTAACGGGGAGCCACGTTCGTCGTGGAAGGCGTGGGCGACCACGGCTGCGAATACATGACCGGCGGCACTGTCGTGGTGCTCGGCCCGACCGGACGTAACTTCGGCGCCGGCTTCTCCGGAGGCCACGCCTACGTGCTTGATTTGGATATGAACAAGGTCAATCCCGGGGCCGTCAAGTCCGGTTCTCTGCTCTTCGAAGCGTTGGATGACGCCGAAGCCCAGCATGTCCGCCAGATGGTCAAGAAGCATGCCGAGGAAACCGGTTCCGCTTTCGCACAGGCGCTGCTTGATGATTGGGAAGTCTCGCGTTCACGCTTCACCCACGTCGTGCCCAAGCAGTTTGTCGCAATGAGTGCGGCCATGGAAGAAGCTAAAGCGAACGACGTCGATTTCAACGCTCCCGGGGCATGGGATGATGTCTACGAGCATGTGATGGAAGGAGTGGACTGATGAGCGACCCCAAAGGATTTCTGAAAGTACGTACCCGCCACGAGGCGCAGGACCGTCCGGTCGCTGAACGTATCCACGATTGGAAGGATGTACACGCCCAATCCGGCTTCCAGCCATGGACCAAGGAACAGGCTGCACGCTGCATGGACTGCGGCACTCCGTTCTGCATGACTGGCTGCCCGTTGGGCAACATCATCCCGGACTTCAATGATCTGGTCCGTCAGGGCCAGTGGGAAGAGGCCTACCGGCGGCTTTCCATGACCAACAATTTCCCCGAGGTCACCGGTCTGATCTGCCCGGCGCCCTGTGAGCAGGCTTGCGTTTTGGGCATCCACCAGCCGCCGACGATGATCAAGGCCGACGAGCAAACTATCATCGACCAAGCTTGGAAACTTGATTATGTCAAGCCGATGCCGCCGCAACGCCTCACCGACATGACCATCGCCATCGTCGGCTCAGGCCCTGCAGGCCTCGCCTGTGCGCAACAGCTGACTCGCGCCGGCCACACCGTCGTCGTCTATGAGCGTGACGACGAAATCGGCGGTCTCATGCGCTACGGCATCCCGTCCTTCAAACTTGACAAGCACCTCATCGACCGCCGTATCGAGCAGATGGAAGCCGAAGGCACCGTCTTCCGTACCAATATGGAAATCGGCAAGGACGTGAGCTGGGACGAACTGCGTTCCCGTTATGATGCCGTGGTCGTTGCCATCGGTTCAGGTGTTCCTCGCGATGTGAACGTGCCTGGTCGTGAGCTTGACGGCATTCACTTCGCCATGGACTTCCTGCCCGATGCCAACCGACGTTGCGAAGGCAAGGAACCGATCAACGATATCGACGCCAACGGCAAGAAGGTTGTCATCATCGGTGGCGGCGATACCGGTTCGGACTGCCTCGGCACTGCTATTCGTCAAGGTGCCACCAGCATTACCGTTTTGCAGATCAATCCCAAGGAGCCGACGGTTCGCCCGGATAACCAGCCTTGGCCCACTTACGCGCGCCTTTACCAGCCCACTACCTCGATGGAGGAAGGCGGCACCTACGAATACAGCACCGATACCGTCAGTTTCACCGGTGTGGACGAAATCGAAACCGCCGAACGCGTCACCCTCGACGAAACCGGCTTGGCGAGCGGCTTTGTCGCCGATGAATCCGGTCACGTCACCGGCGTGAAGGTCGTTGACGTCAGAAACACTGATGGCGGACGACGTGAGCATATTCCGGGTACCGAACGCGTTATCGATGCCGATCTGGTTCTGATTTCCACCGGTTTTCTGCATCCGGATACCTCCACATTGCTGGAACAGATGCCCGTAGAACTTGATGGTCGCGGCAATGTCGCGCGGAACAAGAAATTCGAGACCAGCCAGGATGGCGTGTTCGTATGTGGCGATGCGGGCCGTGGCCAGAGCCTCGTGGTTTGGGCGATAGCCGAAGGTCGTAGCTGCGCTTCCGCGGTGGACCGCTTCCTCAACGGCACCACTGAACTGCCTTCTCCGATTGTCTCCACACAAAAGCCTATGGTGTTGCCGCGGGTCTGAGATGCTGAATGCCTGAAAGGCTTACCTAAGGGCAGTAATAGCGGCAAAAAACCGAGTGCGAACTGGCTTGGCAGAGGTCGGACTAAAATCTAGACATAGGTTGAAATTCAACAGCTGAAAGGAACTGAGATGCCGAATCGCGCCGAACGCCGGGCCCAAGCCAAGCAGAACCGCAAGGGGGTGCCGCAGCCTAATCAGCCGCAGAATCGTGGCCGCGGTGGCCTTATCGACGAATATTCGCTGCAGGAGCGCAGCCGTCGTCTTGAAGAGAACGGTGGCACCGAGTGGAAGCCCAAGGCCGAGAAGCTCGTGGCGCCGGCGGCGAATCTTGACCCGAACTACAGCGATCCGAAGGTCATGAAAGCGCCGCATTCGGTGCATCAGTGGTTCAGAATCATCAGCTGGACATTGATTGTTCTTTCCGCCATTGCGTTCGCGGTTCTGATGTGGGTTCCCAAGCATCCGATGTGGCTGATTATTACCGTTGCCGCCGTTTTTGTGGTCGGTGTGCTGAGTCTTTTCTTCACGGCTGGCAATTATCGTCACAACCCGAACCTTGACGATAACGGTACGGCCATCTGATTGCAGTTGGTTGAGGGTGCCGTTTCGTTGGCTTAGCGTTTGGCTCCTATTTCAGAGAAGTTGAGTTGATTGGCATATATGAAGATTGATTTGCTGACTCGCGAGTACCCGCCACACGTCTATGGTGGTGCGGGAGTGCATGTTGAGAAGCTCTCCAAAGTGCTCGCTGAACGTGCCGATGTGACGGTTCGTGCTTTCGATGGGCCTAGGAATTCGGCTGATATCCCACATGTTCAAAATGGTAACTTGCGTGTGGTGGGCTACGATGTGCCTGCCGAAGTCGCGCATGACAATCCCGCTCTGCAGGCGTTTGGTGTGGATTTGCAGATGGCCAACGATGTCGATGCCGATATCGTTCACGCCCATACCTGGTATGCCTGCCTTGCCGGAAGACTGGCCCAGCAACTGCACGAGATTCCGCTGGTCGTCACTGCGCATAGTCTCGAACCCTTTCGTCCTTGGAAACGCGATCAACTCGGCGGTGGCTACAATCTGAGCTCATGGGCCGAACGTGATGCCTTCACGCACGCCGACTGTGTCATCGCCGTTTCGGGCGGAATGAAACAGGATATTCTGACGGCCTATCCGTCCATTGACCCGGACAAGATTTCGGTGGTTCACAACGGCATTACCATGGCCGATTTCGCTACCCCGAAACCCGACGATCCGGCTTGGGGCGTCTTCAACCGTTATCATATCGACCGCAGCAGGCCGACATTGCTTTTCGTCGGTCGTGTCACACGACAGAAGGGATTGCCGTATCTGCTGGAGGCCCTTCATCTCATCGACAAGGATATCCAGGTTGTGCTGTGCGCAGGTGCTCCCGACACCAAAGAACTTGGTGAACAAGTGCACGCTGCTTTCGCTCGTCTCGAGCAGGAACGCGGCAACGTCATCTGGATCGAGGAGATGCTGCCACGTCCTGAACTCAATGCACTTGAACATGGCTGTGATGCATTCGTTTGCCCAAGCATTTACGAACCGCTCGGCATCGTCAACCTGGAAGCCATGGCTTGCGGCTTGCCGGTGGTGGCGAGTGCGACCGGAGGCATTCCTGAGGTGGTCGTTGACGGCGTGACTGGTTATCTCGTGCCAATTGACCAGAAGCACGACGGCAGCGGAACGCCGAACCATCCCGATGAGTTCGTGCATGATATGGCCGCTGCCATCAACAGACTCATGGCCGACCCCGAACGCGCCAAAGAAATGGGGCAGGCGGGATACGCGCGTGCCCGAGACGAGTTCAGTTGGGAACGCATAGCCGATGAAACGATGCATGTGTATCGGCAGGTTCTGGCTTAACCATATATTTTTGGTCATATTGCCATGGAATGTTAGATTTATATTGAAGCATTGATTGGGGTGTCAATGCTATTCTGGCAGTAAGTCCACTGACGGTTGTCTCTGGACTCGACAGGAAGGTATGAGATGTTCCAGTACATACTATACGGATGCATCTTTGTCGTCGCCGTGGTGGCAACAGCGCTGTGCTTTTCTGCCGCTTTCGGCAAAAACCGGAAGTTTCATACCGTTAAAATCGTCATAGGTGCTTGCCTTTATTTCTTTGTCGTGATTTTTTGGTGGCAAGTTTCCTCACCTGAGCCACCGACCTCTTCGTCAAAATATGGAATTCGGACCGGTTTCATGCCTTTCCCAGATTAGTGTTTGAAAGCAAGACATATTGATGCAATCGAATACATAACCGTGATGAAGGGGCAAAGGATGGGCGAGGCTGCTTCGGCGTTGAAACTGAGCAATGTAGAATTTCGCAGGAACCGTCGCGTCATTCTGACGGACGTGAACCTCGATCTCAAACAGGGTGAGAAATGGGTGCTCTTCGGTCCCAATGGCATCGGCAAATCCAGCCTTGTGGCGATGATGGCTACACGTGGTTTTCCTTCTGTCGGAACCGTTGATATCCTTGGCAACCGGCTTGGCAAGGTCAATGTATTCTCCTACCGGAATCGCATCGGCTTGAGTTCTGCGGAATTGTCACGCTCGTTCCCCAACGATGAGGATCCGCTTGACGTCATTTTGACGGCGCTCACCGCGACCACCGGCCGTTGGCGCGAACAGTTCACGAAGGCCGATTATGACAAGGCGCGAGGGTTTATGGCCATGTTCGGCATCGAATACCTCGAAGGCAAGCAGATGTTCAAACTTTCGGAAGGCGAGCGAACCCGGGTGCTCATCTGCCGTGCGTTGATGGGAGATCCCGACCTGCTCATTCTTGACGAACCGACCACCGGCCTTGATTTGGGTGGTCGCGAGCTGGCGTTGCGTGCGCTGAGTGACATCGGCAGGTACGACACCGATCGAACGGTGCTTTTGGTGACCCATCGTCTTGAAGAGATTCCGCAAGGCTTCGATCATGTCGCCATTATGGGACGCATGGCAGGCAATGAGACCGACGCCCACGCCGACAACGTCGCCGGAGCCGACCCGCAGCCTGGCACCATCATCTACACCGGTGACCTGGAACACGGATTCACCGCCGAACGGCTGAGCCATATCTTCGGTCTGCCGCTCAAAGTGAATCATGATCAAGGTCGCTGGTCGGCCTATGCTGTTGAGAATAAATAATTTCCGATAATGTTCATGGTTGAAGAATGTAAGGAGGGGCAGTAATGAAAGTTCTGTTATACAACATCCGTCCTGAGGGACAGAATTACGTTGATGAATGGCTGAAGAACCATCCAGAAGACGAACTAGTGACGACGCCGGATGACCTTACGCTCGAGACGATTGATATGTCCAAGGGCCACGGCTATGACGCCGTGAGCCTGCAGCAGGTTCCCGATGTTGCCGACGAGGAAATCTACCGGAAGCTGGTCGACTACGATATTCATCACATCGCGCTACGTACGGTTGGCTTCGACATCCTCAATCTCGATTACGTGAGGAAATATCATATTCTGGTCACGCATACCCCTGCCTATTCGCCGCGTGCGGTCGCTGAGAACACGCTTGCCTCGGTCATGTATCTGCTGCGCCATTACGGTCAGATTCTGGGCAACGAGCGCAAAGGCGATTTCGTGCGAGTTTCCGAGGAAATGAGCGATGAGATCTATCATAAGACCGTCGGTATCATCGGTGTCGGCCGTATCGGTTCGGCCGTGGCTGAACTCTTCCACGCTCTGGGTGCCACCGTTATCGGCAATGATCTGATTACCAACGCAGCCAATGAGGCGTTTCTTGAATATACCGATTTCGACACCGTGGTGCGCGAAGCCGATATTCTGACGCTCCATACTCCGCTCGAGCCGTATATGGTCGGCATGATTGGTGCTGAGCAGTTCAAGATGATGAAAGATACGGCGTTGATCGTCAACCAGGCGCGTGGCCCGCTGATCGACACGCAGGCCATGATTGCTGCGCTCAAGAACCATGAGATTGCCGGAGCTGCCATCGACGTTTTTGCCGAGGAAACCGGACTGTTCATGAAGCGGTTCGACAATGAATCCCAGCTCCCGCAGTTCTATCGCGAGCTTTCGGCGATGGACAATGTCATCGCACTCCGCATTCCGCCTACTATACCGAGACTTCGGTGCGCAATATGGTCATGCACAGCATGACCGACGTCAAGCGCGTGAGCGAAGGCAAGGAACCGGTTTACAAGGTGGACTGCTGAAACTTTGCCTGCTGCCTTGAGTCCCCAGCAAACGTTGTGTGGTCTTTGCCGTCTGATTGGGAATCGGTGAGTTGTAAAAAATAATAAATCCAAGCACGGTTTCGAAAGATTCGTGCTTGGATTTTCTGTTTGTTGCGGTCCATCGAGGCGACGTGAGAATATAAGGCAGGATGACGTTGTCAAGATATAGTCCGTCATCATGCAATATTACGTAGTGATAGGAGTCGGTATGCCGAGACGTGGGGCACTGCAAGCGGGGGAGAAGGTCCAGTTCACGGATCGCAAAGGCAAGAAGATCACTGACCAGCTTGTCACCGGCGGCTCCACCCAGACCGAACACGGCATCATCCTGCACGATGATGTCATCGGTTCAAGCGAAGGCATCGTTGTCACTACCGTTACTTCCAAGCGCGAGGCGCAGATCAGCGGGGGCACACCTGGTCATGACAAGCCGAAACCTTGGAAAGCCGCCCGTGCCATTGGCGGCTGGGACTATGCGGTAATGAGGCCGAGGCTTGCGGATTACGTGCTTTCGATGCCTCGTGGCGCGCAGATCATGTACCCTAAAGACATCGCACAGGTCATTCAACTTGGCGATATCCGCGCCGGCCTCAACGTGCTGGAATCCGGTGCCGGCAGTGGCGCGATGAGCCTCAACCTGCTGGATGCTGTGGGGGAGTCCGGCCATTTGACCACCATCGAGATGCGTCCCGAATTCGCCAAGATAGCCGAGGCCAACGCGACGCTCTATTACGGTAAACGCCCAGAATGGTGGGATTTGCTCACCGGCGATTTCGATACGGTCGCTGGAAAGCTTGCCGAAAGTATCGAATCTCAAAGTGATGACGCTGAAAAAGATGCCGTACTATCTTCAGCTCCGTTGGAAGACACCAGTGACGTTAAGAATGCGTTATCGGAGTCGACCAATGACTCTGCCGCCAATGCCAATAAGCCCTCGGTTTCTCTCTTCGACCGTATCGTGCTCGACATGCTCGACCCGTGGAACCGGCTCGAACAAGCCTATCGCGTCATCGCTCCTGGTGGTGTGCTGACTGCCTATATCACCACGACCACGCAGATGTCCCGTTTCTGCGAGGCGTTGCGCGAGACCGGTTGTTGGACCGAGCCAGAAGTGCAGGAGACCTTCGAGCGCACATGGAAGGCCCAGGGCCTCGCCGTACGTCCCGATCACCAAATGATTGGCCACACCGGCTTCCTTGTCGTCACTCGTGCGATGGCTCCTGGCTTCGAGGCGCTGCATAAGCGCGACCGCGCCACCAAAGACACTGTCACCGATATCGATTCCCTTACCGACGAAGAACGTGAATCGCGTCTGGCTGACCTTGAACTCCGTGACATCAGTGACCGCAAACTGCGCAAGGTCCTCAGAGATTTGTCTGATCAGCTGCATGAAATCAACGAGGATGAAAGAGAATAGATCCTGTGACGAACTGATTATTGGGTCGGACCGATGTCTGACAGGAATGGGCAGAAAACGCTTATATAACTTGAATCTATAACGACACCTTAAGTAGCTTGATGCCCTTTGAACAGAGATTTTTGCTAAGCTTTTCATTAGTCGTCTGTCAATCTCTGGAGGAATTATGTCAGCTCTTACATCGGTTTCCGGCTTCCCTCGCATTGGGCGCGATCGTGAACTCAAAAAAGTCATCGAAGGTTATTGGAAGGGCAAGGCCAGCCTTGATGATGTTCGTGCCACCGCCAAGCAGCTGCGCGCCGAGCATTGGAAGCTGCAGGCCGACGCCGGAGTCGAACTCATCCCCAGCAACGATTTCAGCTATTACGACCAGATGCTCGACACTGCCATCCTGCTGAACGCGATTCCCGAGCGGTATCGTCGTCTTTCCTTCGAGAATCCCGAGGATACGCTCTTCGCGATGGGCCGTGGCTATCAGGGCCCGGAAGGTGACGTCACTGCACTGCCGATGAAGAAGTGGTTCACGACCAACTACCACTATCTGGTTCCCGAAATTAGCACCTCCACCCAGATTAAGCTCAATTCCACAAAGCCGTTTGACGAATTCAACGAAGCAAAGGCGCAGGGCATTCTGACCAAGCCGGTGTTGATCGGCCCTTATACGTTCCTCAAGTTGGCGCGCAATCCGCAGGCAGAAGAGCTGGAACTTGACCGCGGTTTGGTTGATGCCGTTTCCGGTGTGTACGCAGAAATCATCCGCAAATTCGCCGAACTGGGTGCAGCTTGGGTGCAGCTTGACGAACCATATCTGGTCCTCGACAAGGAGGACGGCGATGTCGAGCTCTTCAAGGCTCTGTATTCTGCCATTTTGCCCGCACGCAACGATGCGGAGAGCGGCAAGAATGTCAAGGTGCTGCTCAACACCTATTTCGGCAACATCGCCGATATCTATGAAACCGTGAACCTCTTCGAATTCGATGGAGTTGGCCTTGATTTGCTCGAGGGACGCGACGAGAATCTTGCCGCAGTCGAAAAATACGGCGTCTCCGAGAACACGACGATTTTCGCCGGTGTCATCAACGGCCGCAACATCTGGCGCAACAATTACGCACAGAGCCTTGGACTGATTGATGCGCTGAAGACCAAGACAGATAAGGTCGCAGTGTCGACGGCCTCGTCGCTCCTGCACGTGCCGTTCAGTACCGAAGGAGAAACCGGTTTGAAGCCTGAAGTGCTCAAGCACTTCGCCTTCGCTGTCGAGAAGGTCGGTGAGCTGGTTGACGTGGCTAACTTGGCCGATGCCGATGATACGTTGCGCAAAGAATCGCAGACGTTGGCCGATAATCAGGCCCTGTTCGACGGTAGCCGTATCGTTCCCGACCAGGCCGTCGCCAATCGTCTCGCCTCGCTTACCGAAAAGGACTTCGTCCGTCAGCCGGCTCGTGCCGAGCGCAGGAAGTTGCAGCATGAGGATCTGAATCTGCCGGAACTGCCGACCACCACCATCGGTTCGTTCCCGCAAACCCGTGAGATTCGTTCGATGCGCGCCAAGGCTCGCAAGGGCGAAATCGATCAGAAGACCTACGACGATTTCATCGCCGGACAAATCGACGAGGTCATCGCCCATCAAGAGCAGATCGGTCTTGACGTCCTCGTCCATGGCGAATTCGAACGCAACGACATGGTCGAATACTTCGGCCAGCACCTCAACGGTTATCTCTTCACCAAGAACGCATGGGTGCAGTCCTATGGCACCCGCTGCGTCAAGCCTCCAATCGTCTGGGGTGACGTTTCCCGCGCCGAGCCGATTACGGTGCGCTGGAGCAAGTACGCCCAGAGCCGTACCAACCACATCGTTAAGGGTATGCTCACCGGCCCGGTGACCATCCTCAACTGGTCGTGGCCGCGCGAGGACATCAGCAACGAGTTGCAGACCCAACAGTTGGCGCTGGCCATCCGCGATGAGGTGCTCGACCTCGAGGCCGCCGGTATCAAGGTCATTCAGATCGACGAGGCCGCACTGCGCGAAAAGCTGCCGCTGCGCCGTTCCGACTGGCACAAGAAGTACCTCGACTGGGCGATTCCTGCCTTCCGTCTGGTGCATTCTGCTGTCAAGCCGACCACGCAGATCCATACGCATATGTGCTACTCCGAGTTCAACGACATCATCAAGGACATCGATAACATGGATGCCGACGTGATTTCGTTCGAGGCCTCTCGTGGTGATCTCGTCGTGCTTGACGCCATCCACGACGCGCACTTCGAGACTGAAGTGGGCCCAGGTGTCTACGACATCCACTCGCCGCGTATCCCGTCGACGAAGGAACTGATTGACCGTATCCACGCCATTCTTAAGAAGGCCGATGCCAGCCGTGTGTGGATTAATCCCGACTGCGGTCTGAAAACTCGTGGCAACGAGGAAACCTGGCCAAGCCTTGAGCATATGGTCGAGGCTGCCAAGATCGTTCGTGCCGAACTTGCAGATGGTTCGCAGGCCGTGCGCCGCTAAATAAGTATTCATTAATCCCAGTGTGTGGCCGACATCAGTACGATGCCGGCCACACGATTTGTCACAGGAGACAAGATATGCATTCGCCGATTTTCTCGTTAGAGGTGTTCCCGCCGAAAAGCCATGCACCCGTAGGCACTATCTATGACACCTTGGATGGGTTGGAAGGGGTCAACCCTGATTTCATCTCAGTAACGTATGGGCACGGTGCCTTGCACGATCGCAGTCTCACTGCGCGCATCGCCAATACCGTCCGTCATGAATACGGTATTCCTGCCGTTGCGCATCTGACGGCGCTTTACAGCGACAAGGAAATCGTCGATGAGGCGCTTGACATGTTCCACAAGGCAGGCGTCACTGGTGTGCTCGCTTTGCGAGGCGACCCCGTTGAAGGCAATGAACCGTGCGGTGTGTTTGAGCATTCCAGTGATTTGGCCGCTTATATCCATGAGGTCGATCCCGATATGAAAATTTTCGGTGCTTGCTATCCCGAATGCCATATGGAAGCATCATGCCTCGAAGAGGATGTCGACAACCTCAAAAAGAAGGTCGATGCGGGCGTCAGCCACCTGATCACCCAGCTGTTTTACAACAACGAGGACTTCTACCGCTTCCTCGACCTTGCACGTTCGAAGGACATCGATGTGCCGATTGAGGCCGGAATCATGCCGATACGCAGTGCAAAATCCGTCAACAACATGACCACACGCAACGGTTCCGAGATTCCTTCTGCCGTGCAACGCCTTGTCGACAAATGGGGCGACGATACTCCAAGCCTGCAACAGGCCGGTATCGTCTATGCTTCCGAGCAGATCGCCGATCTGGTGGCGCATGGTGTCGATGGCATTCACCTCTACACCATGAACCGTCCTGCTCTTGCTCGCCGCATCTGGTCCAACGTCGAGCCGCTGTTTAAGGTTGTCGAATAGGGTTTTTCAGTGGGAACGGTTTTATGGAGCGATGGCAATTAATGAACATGTCGATGTTTTTGCCATTGGTCTTCTTCTTTGTCCTGTGATGAGGACTTGAATTGACGGAACTAGAGTTCTCTTGTTTTTTGGGCTGAAATATGGCAAATCTGGAGAGAAACCAAGCGTGAATCGGCGGAATTTTGGCGATTGCTATGCCGACAATGGCCGCAATGAGTATGGTCCATGAAGCGACGTCCTGCTTGAAATAGATAAGCACAAAAAACAAGATGATGAAAGCGATGCTCAGCCATTGTTGCCAACGGTTCTGCTCTTCCGTCGTCTTGAAGGTTCGCATTGGCATTGCGCCGAAAAAGATGCCTAAGGCTAGACCTATAAGACCTGAACAAATCGCGACGATGAGATTAATGGTGTTCATAGTGCTCCTATTTGATTTTGTTGGCAAGCGTTAATTTTCCATAAAGTAGAATTTGCGAAATCCTACCTACGTGATGAAAATGCTTCAATGCATGCGTCATCGACGTGTTGAACGATGGTCAGAAGTTCGGCAGAAATCTGAGATATCTTAAGGCATTGTAGCAAATCGTCTTTCATTGACTTCCGTCGTCAAGATCTTGCAGTTCTTTGGTCCTGTCAATAAGCCTGTTACGTTTGACGGCATTCTGGTACTGCTGTAATCTTCCTTCAGATTCACATGGGCTAATTTCTCCGTCGACACCGGCTATTTCGGCGATGATTTCTTCATAGCTGGTGTTGTTTGTTTCATGTATTCCCTTGATCCGTCCGTGGCGTAGAACAATGATGCGGTCGCTGACCGCGAAGACATCGGGGAGGTCGTGTCCTACCAAAACAACCGAGCGAGTTTGCGACCGTAATCGCTTGATGTAATTTAGCACTTCCGCTGTTTGCATCATCGACAACGATGAAGTGGGTTCATCCAAGAGAATGAGCTTCGGGTTGTTGAGCATCGTTTTTGCTAGGGCCACTGTCTGCTGTTGACCTGTCGAAAGCGATGAAATCGGTTGTCCTACGCGGATGGGGGAGTCGAATTCTTGCAGGATTTTTCGTGCTTCGGTATTCATCGCCATGTCATCTCTCATGCCATGGGCGTCATGTAATTCCTGCCCCAGAAAAAGATTTGATGATACATCAAGGTTGTTGCAGAATTCCTGTCCTTGAAACACCGAGACGATACCGAGGTCGTTTGCTTCACGGATGCTGTGTATGCAGGTGGGCTTGCCTTGAAAATCAAGTTTTCCTTCGCTTGGTTGTAGCAAACCTGCCATCAACTTGATAATTGTTGATTTGCCGGCACCGTTGTCTCCGACGATGGAGACAACCTCTTTTGGCCAGATGTCAAAATTGACTGATTTAAGAGCTTCGATGAAACCAAAACGTACGGTTACATTGTGCATGCTCATCAATGGCACTTCATTGTAAACAGACATCTTTGCCTCTTTCGTAAAACTCGTTGGTGAGTAGTATATCCTAATTATGCTTTTCAATGTTTTGCAAAGCGAGAATCGCTGCGCCTAAAGCTGCTCCATTGACGGGATACTTTGCGGGGATTACATCGATGGGCTTCAAAACATAGGGGAAAAGCAATCTTTGCAATGCCTCTGAAAACGGGTCGATAAAATCCTTGCCCGCTAGGGAGAGTTTACCCCTAAAACAATCACCTCAGGGTCAACGGATATGCAGAGGTCTGCACAGACATTGCCTATGCGAACTGCCGCGTCGGAAATGACCTTACGGCACCCTGGATCCCCCTGATTCGCCAAAGACACCAGATCGGTCAGCGTCATATTGCCGTGAGTGACACTCAACAATGAAATCAGACGGTCTTCGCCGACCACCGTGTCGAGGCATCCTCGATTGCCGCAGGTGCAGATACTGCCCAAAGGGTCTACTTGTATATGTCCGATTTCACCAGCCATTCCTGTGACACCATGCCAAAGTGCGTCGTTGATAACGATTCCTGCACCCGTTCCTTCTCCCGCTTCGACACAGACGAAGTCGGGTTTGCCTTGGACTGCACCGATGGAGTTCTCACATGCGGCTGCTGCATTGGCGTCGTTTTCGACAATGACGGGCACATGGAATGTGTTGGATAGCGGGGACGCAATATCTAATCCTTCCCATCCCGGCAAAACTCCAGGCAAAGAGACAGTATGGGTCCTGTTGTTCACTGGCGCGGAAACGGCGAGGCCTATGCTGAGGATCTCACTGGGCTCGGCGCCGATGTTGTTGATGGTTTCGTTGACAAGTACAATGGCGCGTTCGATTGTTGTGTCGGCCTTGTGATTTTTGGCCAACGGAAGGTTGTGTTCTGCGACGACTTCTTTGGATGCATCGATAATAGTCAGTAGTAGGTCATGGCGGCTGATATGAATGCCGATACTCAGACCATGCTGTCTGACTAGTGTGACAAGCACTGCTCGTCGACCGTTGCGTACTGTGTTCTGGGTGGTGAGTTTATTCTCTTCCACGAGCTGACGGACCAAAGTTGAGATGGTGGCGGTGGAAAGGCCGGTTGATTCAGCAAGTTCGATTTGGGTCATGGCTCCAAAATGCTGAATATGTTCAAGTATCGTTTCGCGATTTGCTTTGCGAAGTGAAGTCTGAGAGCCAAATAAACGTGCCATATGTTCAAGCATAACCGATAAAGGGGCGGTTAACGCTACTTTTCCGGAAATATACGACAATACATTAAATTTGAGAACTGAAACTAAAAAAGTAAAAAATGCAGTATTGAATTTGACAACTTAACATAAAAAGGGCAGAATAATCATAAATTCCAGAATGGTCTGGAATCAATCCCTCAAAAGCGAAGGAAAAAACATGAAGTTACCAAAGAAGGCTCTTGCTTTGGCGCTAGGCGCGGTGATGTGTCTGAGTGTTGGAGCGTGTGGATCATCGCGTAGCGGCCAATCGGCGAATGGTGGAAGCGAAATCAAAAAAGGTGACACCATTGGTATCTCAATGCCGACCAAGTCCGAGGAACGCGCTGGAACAAAGACGGCAACAATCTTAAGAAAAAGCTCGAGAATGCGGGGTACAAGGTTATTCTTTCCTTTGCCGATGATAAACCTCCGCAACAGAACGCCGATATCGAGAATATGGTCAACAACAATGCGAAGATTGTCGTGGTGGCTTCCAAAGACGGAACTGCTGTCGGGCCAGCTGTAGAAAAGGCTAAAGACGCCGGAGCCAAGGTCATCGCTTACGACCGTCTCATTATGAATACCAAGGCCGTTGACTACTATGCGACCTTCCAACTCGAACAGACTGGTGTGCTTGAGGCTAACTATCTTATTGATAAGCTCGGGCTGAAGAAGGGCGCCAAAGGTCCGTTCAACATCGAGCTTTTCTCTGGCTCGCCAGATGACAACAACGCTAAATACTTCTTCAAGGGTGCTTGGCAGCTGCTGCAACCGTATTTCAAGTCTGGTGTGCTGGTCAGTCCCTCGAATCACGGTGGCGGCGTAAAGGCCGATTTCAAGCTGAGCGATTGGCAGAAGATTTCTGTGCAATCATGGAAAGCTGAACAAGCCCAGAAAGACATGGAGTCGATCATTGATTCGACGTATTCTCATGGTGAGAAGCTCAATGCGGTACTGAGCCCCTACGATGGCATCTCTCAAGGTGTTATCAATGCCATTCAGGAGAAACGCCCCGATATGCAGCCAGGCACTGATACTTGGCCCTATATCACTGGCCAAGATGCTATGGAAATTGCTGTCGCGAACATTGCCAAAGGAACCCAGGGGCAGACGGTCTTCAAGGACGTGAACAAGCTCGCCGATGCGGTCTATGACATGATTCTCGAGATTGCCCAGAACAAGAAGGTCACAGGACTTAACGGCAAATTCAATAACAACGATATCGACGTCCCTTCAAAGTTGCTGAATCCACAGAACATCACTAAAGACAATCTCGGCGAGCTGGTCAAAGCCAATTACCTTACTCAGGATCGGTTCAATGCCCTTACTCAAGGTACAGATGTCAAGTAAGTTGTTTGGTCATTTTCGGTGTATGAGGCGTGCTGTTTCCGTCTCATACACCATGGTTGTCGGCAATAATAAGGAGGTATGAGAAATGCCGCATGATGACATCATATTGAGCATGAACAACATCACCAAGAAGTTCGGGACTGTCAAAGCACTTTCAGATGTGAATTTGGAGGTTCGCCGTGGTGAGATTCATGCCATTTGCGGTGAAAACGGAGCCGGTAAATCCACGCTGATGAATGTGTTGAGTGGAGTCTATCCATTCGGCAGCTACAGTGGCGACATCGTCTTTGACGGAAAGGTTTGCAAATACAAGAACATCAATGATTCCGAGGCTGACGGCATCGTCATCATTCAACAGGAACTTGCGCTAAGTCCCTATCTGTCGATCGCCGAAAATATTTTCATCGGCAATGAACAGGCAAAGGCAGGGGTCATTGATTGGAATGAGACCCGCTCCGAAGCCGCAAAGCTTCTCGCTCGCGTAGGATTGCCGGAAAATGTCGATACCAAAATCATGGATCTCGGCGTCGGCAAGCAGCAGTTGGTCGAAATCGCCAAAGCACTTTCAAAGAATGTCAAACTGCTGATACTTGACGAGCCGACGGCTGCCTTGAATGATGAAGACTCGGCTCATTTGCTCGATTTGGTTCGACAACTCCGTAACGAGCAGGGCGTCACCAGCATCATCATTACTCACAAGCTCAACGAGGTTGCGGATATTGCCGATGACGTTACCATCATCCGTGATGGTTCGACAGTAGGGCAGATGGAGATAACGGCTGAAACTCCTCTCGACCAGGACGAGCTCATTCGTAAGATGGTTGGGCGCGAGTTGACCAATCTGTATCCAGATCATCAAGCCAACAAGCCAGGGAATGAATATCTGCGGGTCAAGGATTGGACGGTCCATCATCCTCTTGATGCCGATCGCATCGTTGTTGACCACGCGAATTTCTACGTACGAGCTGGTGAGATTGTTGGCCTTGCAGGTCTTATGGGTGCCGGACGTACAGAAATGGCAATGAGCGTTTTTGGACGGTCCTACGGTTCCCGTATTTCTGGAGAGGTTTACATCAAGGGCAAAAAGTCAATCTTTCCAATGTCCAATCGGCTATCGATGCTGGGTTGGCCTATGCCACTGAGGATCGCAAAGTCTACGGTCTGAACCTTCTGCAGAACATTCGCGAGAATGCTTCTATGGCTTCGCTGAAGAAAATGAGCAAATTCGGAGTAATGGACGACAACGTCGAGCGTAAGGAAGTCGACGAATATCGCGAGAATTTCAACATCAAATGCACCAGCATTGATGAGCCGGTAAGCTCGCTGTCCGGTGGAAATCAGCAGAAGGTCGTACTTGCCAAATGGGTGCTTTCCGACCCGGACATCCTCATTCTCGACGAGCCGACTAGAGGCATTGATGTTGGTGCAAAATATGAGATCTATGAAATTATCGACCGTCTTGCCGATGAAGGCAAGGCAGTCATTGTGATTTCCTCTGAGCTGCCGGAGCTGATAGGCATCTGTGACCGTATTTATACGGTCAGTCAGGGCGTCATCACCGACAATGTAGATCGGCGAGGATTCACGCAGGAATATCTAATGAAGGGTATGACGAAAGAAAAGGAAGTGGCGGTACGATGAGCTCTACAACTGTGCCAAAAACCAAAGAACCTATTGAGAAAAAGAGGGGAGCAGCAGCGTTCTATCGGCAGTTGCCAACAACGCCCGTCAATACGGTATTGTCGCTGCGCTGGTGGTCATTATTGTTGCCTTCGAGATACTTACTAAAGGGGTTCTGCTGAAACCCAACAGCTTTGTTTCGCTCATTCAGCAGAACGCCTATGTGATTATTCTGGCGATTGGTATGGTGATGGTGATCATCGCCACCCATATCGATTTGTCGGTTGGTTCGCTGGTTGCATTCATCGGCGGTGTTTGCGCGTTGTTGATGGAGCGACAAGGCATGAATTGGGTCCTTGCAATCATCGTCTCTCTGATTGTAGGCCTCATCATCGGTTGCTGGCAGGGTTTCTGGGTGGCGATTGTTGGTATACCTGGCTTTATCACCACACTGGCCGGCATGTTGATATTCCGAGGTCTCGCCACTGTTATCGTTGGCGAGTCCGTACCGATTACCTCCCTTGCCTTCCGTGGAATTGCGCGTAACTATCTGCCAAATATCTTAGGGTTCTGGGGTCCGTTTGACGGGTTGAGTATCGTCGTCGGTGTCCTATGCATCGTGGCTTATGTATGGAGCCAAATCTCCAATCGCAAGCGCATGGAGAAGGTTGGTCTAGTTGCCGAGCCAATGGTCATGACCGTCATCAAGTGCGTTATCATTTCGTTGGTCATCGCCTTCGTCACCTATCTCATCGCTTCTTCTGGCAATGCCAATCAAGGCGGCATCCCGATTATGCTCGTCATTGTCGGTGTACTCGTCGTGGTTTACAACTTCATCCTTACCCGCACCGTCTTCGGCAGGCACGTCTATGCGGTGGGTGGTAACCGCAAGGCCGCTATTCTTTCAGGCATTAATACGAAGCGGGTCGACTTCATCCTATTCGTCCATATGGGCTTCCTGTCAGCTGTGGCTGCGATCTGCATGTTGTCTCGTCTTGCTTCGGCAACGGCTCAGACTGGCATGGAATTCGAAATGGATGCCATCGCTGCCTGCTTTATTGGCGGTACTGCGGTTGCTGGTGGTGTCGGCACTATTCCGGGCGCAGTGGTTGGCGCGTTCGTGATGGGTGTTATTAACCAGGGTCTGTCAATCATGGGTGTTGACACTGCTGTTGTTAAGACCATTAAGGGTCTCGTGCTTCTGCTTGCTGTAGCTGTGGATATCATGTCCAAACGCAAGAAGAACTGAGCAGCTCTCTCTAACGATTGAACAGTGCATGTTGAATTTGCTCAAACGGTGATTCGCATGCACTGTTCGACGTAACCGTCATTGGCTGTTTGTTGGTCAAAGAATATTGATGTATGAAAAGATGAATCTGATGAAACTTTCTGAACATAGTCGTGGTTTGCTGTATGCGTTTATGTCTGCTGCATGCCTCATTTGGCTTGTCCAATCCAGCAGCGAAGCTTTCAAATCCGGTACGTTCTTTACTTGGCCCAATCTTATTTTTGTCTGCTGTATGGTTGTAATAATCGGTTATGGCATGTATGCCGCATTTCAAAGCTGGGCGACAACAGATAAAGCCGATAATCAAAAGAAGAATACTGAGGAGTAGACGAATTTACGCTGATTAGAAAAGCCTGCCCGGGTTGTAGATTGGGATTATGGAAGCTTCCAAGGAATTTGAAATCACGACCCATGACCTCATTCACGCTGGAGTGCAGAGTCTGGGAGAGGCACGAGATCGATTGAGGCATTTATCGTGCCTAGGTTTCGATGCAAAGTCCTTGCAAGCTGTTTTGGATGCGTTGCAACGGGCTTGTGACCCGGACGTGGCCTTGCAACATTTGGTTGACATCTTTGATAGTGAAGAAGAAAATGTTGTTGACGATTCGTCGACTTCTGCTTTGTCAAAAAGCAATTCGGCGATATCGAGTTCAGACCAGCACGAATCTTCTCTGACCGCACTGCTGAATGAACCGCAGGCGTTGTCCCGACTTATCGCCGTCTTGGGGGCTTCGGACTCACTTGGTGGTTTGATGCGTTCCAACCATGATTTTGCCCTTGCATCAGGCTTTGATCCTTGTGGGAGTCTTCAGTTTACCCGTCAAAAACGAATCGAATATATGGCAGCCGAGGTTGAGGCGGCGATTTCGAAGCAATCTGATTTGTCTGCTTCCTCTCTGGCTGCCGGAACCGAAGCGTTGCGCAAAAATTATTATTTACAGCTGGCGGCCATCATGGCGGAGGATGCGGCCGCGGACGATCCTGTGAAGATACAGCCACGGATCAGCGCGATGTTGTCTGATTTGGCCGATGCCGCCATCTCTTCGGCGCTCGCCATTGCTAAGGCCAACGTTCCTGACAGTGGATGTTGCGGGTTCACGGTTATTGGCATGGGCAAACTTGGCGCCCAGGAATTGAACTATGTTTCTGACTGTGACCTGGTTTATGTGGTCGAGCCTCTGGCATCATCGGATGACGGACGGCAAATCGACAACGCAACGCTGACCAGGATTGGCACGAAAATCGGAACCTTATTACAAAAAATTTGCCAGTCGGTGATGCCGGGAGTCGATATGCCGCCGCTTTGGCAGATTGACACGGCGTTACGGCCGGAAGGCAAAGACGGTCCGCTGGTTCGGACTATCGATTCCTGCCGTGTCTATTACGATAAGTGGGCAAGCAACTGGGAGTTCCAGGCGTTGCTCAAAGCTCGTGTCGTTGCCGGTGACGAGGGATTGGGCAAGGAATACCTTGATATGACCAGACCGTTGGTCTGGTCGGCTTCGAAACGAGACAATTTCGTTTACGACTGCCAGAAGATGCGCAGGCGCGTCGAAGACAATATCGCGCCGGATCTGCGCGAACGTGAGATCAAGCTCGGCAAGGGCGGACTGCGTGATGTCGAATTCACCGTGCAGATGCTCCAGCTCGTTCATGGCCGTTCCGACGAATCGTTGCGCGGCCGTTCCACATTGGGTGCATTGCAGTCGCTTTCGGAGGGTGGCTATGTCGCCCGCCCGCAGGCTGCAAGGCTTGATGAGGATTATCGTTTTGAAAGAGTGTTGGAACATCGTGCACAGATGTGGGAACTCAAACGGACACATCTTTTCCCTGATTTAGGCAAGGCCAATGAGGGTGGGGTCGATATCGTTCGCAACGCAGACCCACGGGCGATTGACGACAATCCTGATTTGCGTCGCCTCAGTCGAGCCTTTGGCCTGTTGCCGGACCAGTTGGTAGACAGATACGACAAGGTAAGGCGTGAGGTCCGTCGTCTTCATAGCGATATTTATTATCGGCCGATGCTGCCTATCAATGCGCAGCTTGACGACGACCAGGTCACGTTGAGCGACAAGGCAACTCGCGAGCGCTTCGAATCCATCGGTTTTGCGGATCCTGACGCAGCGATGCGTCATATCAAGGCGTTGACCGAAGGTGTCTCCCGAGCCGCCAAGATTAACCGGATTCTCCTGCCGTCGATTCTGCAATGGCTGGCGCAGGGGCAGAACCCCGACATGGGGCTGCTGCAATGGCGTAAACTCGAGGAACGTTTTGGCGGCGGAAGCCAGTATCTCGGTTTCCTACGCGATTCGCCGCAGGCGCTTATCAGGCTGTGCCATATTCTTTCGAATTCAAGACTATTGGGCGATTCGCTCAACCGCTCTATCGAATCGGTGACCTGGCTGGGCGATGATGAGATGCTCATGCCACGTACCCGCGAAAGTCTCGATGTGCGGGCAAAAGCCGCTGTCTCACGCTATGCCGACAATATGAATGATTTCGCCACTTCCATCCGAGCCATGCGTCGTCATGAAATCGAACGTGTCGGCTTGGGATGGACTTCGAACGTCTTTGATGATGGTGTTGGATTGGCCGGAATGACCGACGTGTACGATGCCGCCATCGAAGCCGCGTTGCAATGGGCCATTCGCCATCAATGTGCGGCGATGAAGCTTGATACCGCTCCGGCGGCCATCGCTGTTATTGCCATGGGGCGCTACGGCGGATGCGAGGTCAACTTCTGTTCCGATGCCGATGTCATCATGATGTATCGCCCTGTACATAGCGCAGAAGGCGGAAGCGATAGTGATAGCCAAAAGATTGTCGCGGAATTCGCACGCAACGTCGTCAACGATCTGCGCAACATCCTTCAAGGTCCCGCAAGTCTTGAACCCAAGATTGACCTTGACTTCGGGTTGCGGCCGGAAGGCAAGAACGGCCCGCTCATTCGTTCCTATGAATCCTGTCGCGATTACTACACCAAATGGTATAGCACCTGGGAGTGCCAGGCGTTGCTTCGGGCTCGTTATGCTGCCGGAGACCGGCAATTGGCAGAGGATTTCCTGACTCAGCTGGCCAATCCGCTACGCTACATGGACAGGTCTTTGACCGATGAGGAGATCGGTGAGATTCGTAAGCTTAAGGCGCGCATGGAAGCGGAACGCCTGCCGCATGGTGTCAAGCGCAGTCAACATCTGAAGCTCGGTGCAGGTGGGCTTTCCGATGTCGAATGGACGGTGCAGCTGATGCAACTCGAGCATGCGGGAGAGCATGAGAGTCTGCGGGTCAGCTCAACACTCAAGGCGCTTGATGAACTCGAGAACCTGGGATATATCGAAGCCAATGATGCTGATGCGTTGCGCAAGGCATGGAAAATGCTCACCGCCGCACGCAACGGCAACTATCTGTGGGGTGCGCGACTGTCGCAGGCCGATGTGCTGCCATCCGATTTCAACGGACTCGGGGAGTGGCAACGTTCTTGGGCTACGACGCGAACCGAGGCCAATACTTCGGCAACGACATCCAGGCCGTAATGCGCCGCTGCCGCGAGGTGATGGAGCGGTTGTTCTACGGACTGGAATGATTTGGTTGTGCAGCAATCGGATTCCGGGTTATTCGCGGCATATTGCGTGCATAAGAAGCGATATTACCCGTGATTGAAGTCGGATTAGTCACTTGTACCAGACATGCTCAGACATGAGAAACGTGTGATTCGTGTCGTTGTGTGCGGGTAAGTTGTCAATGGTCACACCAAGTGGCCACCTTGGTTAAGAAAGGTGAGCCGATGTCGATAACACAAAAACCTAAAAATCCCATTGACGGGGTTGGACGATCATCGTTGGTCGGTTCCAGCGTGGTGACGTTGGACAGTATACCGATTTCCGAGATTCAATCATTGCTTGACAAGGCGCAATACATTGATTCTCATCGTAAAGAAGTGGCGAACACCTGCAATGGCCGGGTGTTGGCCACTTTGTTTTATGAGCCCAGTACACGCACGCGTCTGAGTTTTGAGACCGCGATGCTGAGGCTTGGCGGCAAGGTCATCGGCTTCGCCGGCGCCCAACTTTCCTCGGCCACCAAGGGTGAGACCATCCATGACACAGTCAAGGTCGTTTCCCAATACGCCGACCTTATTGCCATGCGCCATCCTAAGGAAGGTGCCGCGTTGGTCGCCGCACAGTCCTCCGATGTGCCGGTCATCAACGCTGGTGACGGCGGACATATGCATCCCACGCAGACCTTAGCCGATCTTTCCACCATTCAAGCAAGATTTGGACGTGTCACCGACCTGACCGTGGGCCTTTGCGGCGATCTG
Source organism: Bifidobacterium sp. ESL0682 (assembly GCF_029392815.1). Classification (GTDB taxonomy): domain Bacteria; phylum Actinomycetota; class Actinomycetes; order Actinomycetales; family Bifidobacteriaceae; genus Bifidobacterium. The sequence goes on from NZ_CP113942.1 coordinate 980,413, forward strand.
ACGTTCGGCCGCACCGTCCATTCGCTGATTACCACGCTCTGCCGGTTCGGCAACGTCCGGTTCGTGCTCATCAGCCCCGACGAACTCAAGACTCCGCAATATGTGCTTGATTGCATCGATCAAAGCCCGACCTGCTCATACGTAGAGGCCAAAGATTTGTCTGCGGTGATTGGTGATCTCGATGTGCTCTATATGACCCGCGTCCAGAAGGAACGGTTCTTCAACGAGGATGATTACCTGCGCTTGCGCGACACCTACATCCTAGACGAAGGCAAGATGAAGCTTGCCAAGCCAACGATGGCGGTGCTGCACCCGCTGCCGCGCGTCAACGAAATCGCCAAGGAAGTCGACGACGACCCGCGCGCTGCCTACTTCGAGCAAGTGCGCCGAGGCATGCTCATGCGCATGGCGCTGGAAAGCTCGGTACTCGGCGACGAACTGCCTGGGTATGAGACGAACAAGGAGGTGTTGGCCTGATGGAAGTCACAAGCATCACCAACGGTATCATCATCGACCATGTGGACGCGGGAACTGCGCTCACCGTGTTGCACTATCTCAAGGTCGACCCGGCCACCACGAAGCTGGCGCTTATCATGAACGCCAGCAGCCACGCGCTGGGCGCCAAGGACATCATCAAACTTGAGGACGTCGAAGACCTAAGCCTCGACGCACTCGGTTTCATCGCTCCACGCGCTACCGTCAACATCGTTCGTGGCGGCAAGATTGTCGAAAAGGCCAAGCCGGAGCTGCCGCAGCATCTGGTCGGCATCATCTCGTGCAAGAATCCGCGTTGCGTGACCACTTCTGAAACGGGTTTGGAGCAACGGTTCTATCTGGCCAATGCCGAACGTCGCGAATATCGTTGCGATTACTGCGACGAGGAAGCAAAACGGTAACTAACACTGCTGTCAAGTTCATAGATTCTGTTGCACTAATGATTGGAATCCAGACGCAGGCTTGAGCGTCTGGTTGCGAGAGTAATCAAGTCAGAACATATAAGAAATAACCAATAAGCGGTTACTGATAGAACGGAATGCACATGTTGACCATTCATGACATTGCGGTATGGGATACCGGCGAACACATCGACCTCGTCGTGCCGAAAGTCGATGACGAACGCTTGCTTACTGAGTCGGGCGCTATCATTTCTGGCGATATCGACGGTTCATCGTTAATAGTGGCGCCGGGTCTTGCCGATCCGCATGTGCATTTCCGTGATCCCGGTCAGTTGGACAAGGAAACCATGATCACCGGTTCACAAGCTGCTGCTGCCGGCGGCTATACGCGTGTGCTTATCATGCCTAACACGTTGCCAGCGGCCGATGGGCGCGACATCGATGTTCAGGATGTTGTAGATGGTGGCAAGGAGCTTAAGGAAGTCGGTGTCTACAACACGCTCGATTACCTGCAACGATACGAGCAGTTGCATGATGTGAAACTGCCGGTTCGTTACGACATTTCCGTCTGTGCTTCGCTGGGACGTGCAGGAAAACTGCCGACCCAACCGGCCGATTATGAGCGATTCATGGGTGCGGCTGTACGGTCATCGCGAAGCGATGGTACAGATGCGAAGACGAGCCAGGGCGTGGATAATCCTGTCGCGGAACATCCGCTGCGAGCGATCACTGACGATGGATCGGCCATTACTAATGAGATTCTTGACGCGGTGTTTGCCGACTCGAAAGCGACAGGACTACCGGTTTTGGAGCATTGTGAGCATCATGATTCCGGTGCCATCAACGACGGAGCAGTCAGCAGGAAACTGGGTATTGCAGGTATCCCCGCCGAAACCGAATTAGCGATAGTCAATCGCGATATCGAAGCGGTGCGCCGAACGGGTGTGCACATTCATTTCCAGCATGTCTCAACCGCCGGAGCGTTCGACGCGATTCGCAAGGCCAAGGCCGAAGGCTTGCCGATTACCTGTGAGACCGCGCCGCACTATCTTGCGCTGTGTGATGAAGACATTCTCAAATATGGAGCGATGGCCAAGATGAATCCGCCGCTTCGTAGTGAAGCGGACAGGCGTGCGACGCTCGCAGCGATTGCCGACGGAACCGTCGATATGATTGCCACCGACCACGCCCCGCATACGGCAGTCGAAAAAGCGTCCGGTTTGGCCGATGCCCCCAACGGCATCATTGGATTGGAATGCGCATACGCCGTCTGTCGCAAGGTTTTGGTCGAAGGTGGTGCCATCAGTGACGAACGCTTGATCGAGCTTATGGCTTTAGCTCCCGAACGCTTGATGGGTCACACGCCAACTGATGTGGCAATGCTGCTGAATACTTCGTCGAGATGCGCAACGAAACGGATATTGGACCTGAGTCACGTCGAGCACCCGGAAAATGTGGATCTGACGTTGATTGATACTCATAATAAGTGGACTGTTGACTCGTCCCAATTCCATTCCAAAGGACGCAACACCCCATTTGACGGCTGGCAACTGACCGGTAGACCGATGGCGACGATTATCGGTTCAAAGTTGGTATTCAGCCGATTACGGGATAGTTCAGAAAGCAAACAGGACGATTCGATAAGAGTTTAAAGGGAATCAGAACTGACATATAACTGAATATAACAGTTAAAACAACTGTAATAGTCATTAATATAACAGTACCAAGAGTGCGGAAAACGAGGTAAAACAATGGATCGGCTGATTGAGGCCATCGAAGCCAAAGATAATCCCAGCATCGTCGGGTTGGACCCGACACAGGCACTCGTGCCTCCACAGGCCTGCACCATGGAGATAGAATTCAACGAAAAGGACCTTGAATCGTTCATTGAGGGATTGGGAAGGAGCAGCAATTCCGACGACCAGAGAATTCTGGCTTCAATAAACAACGCCGATGGTACGGAAGCCAAAATGAAGGTCGCCAAGGAAGCTTTGACAAGTGATCCGGCCGCTCAGATTGTTATGGGCTTTTATGAGTTCAATCGCTCCATCATCGACGCTGTGAAGGACATCGTGCCGGCTGTCAAACCGCAGATTGCTATGTACGAGGCGTACGGTTCCATCGGTTTTGATATCTACCGGCTGACCTGCAAATATGTGCAGGAGCAAGGACTGTATGTACTTGGCGATATCAAACGGGGCGATATCGGTTCAACGGCTGCGGCGTACGCTAAACATCTCACCCGCATCAACTCGCGCGAAGATGACTACAATGGCCGCCCATGGTATGAGGATGCTGTTACGGTCAATCCCTACTTTGGTACTGATGGCATTACCCCGTTCGCCGACGCGGCCAAACAAAACGACAAAGACGTATTCGCACTGGTGCGCACTTCAAACCCATCTAGCAGGGAAATCCAGGAACTTGAACTTGCTGACGGCGACAAACTGTACGAACATGTGGCCGACCTTGTGGAAGGTTGGGGTGCCGATTCCATTGGTAAGTATGGTTATTCTCGCCTTGGCGCTGTTGTCGGAGCGACCCATCCTAGGCAAGGTAGAGAGTTGCGCGAACGTATGCCGCACACCTTCTTCCTCGTCCCCGGCTATGGTGCTCAAGGTGGTACGGCTGCCGACGCCGCGCAGATGTTCGACAAGAACGGTCGTGGCGCCATCGTCAACTCGTCGCGCGGTATCATCGGCTCTTGGAAGAAATCGGGGAGTATCGCGACGATATGAGCAAGGAAGAAGCACTCGACCTGGTCGGCCGAAGTGCTCGTGCCGCAGCCATTGCGATGCGCGATGATTTGAGAAAAGCCTTGCGTCACTGAAAATCGCAACGTCCAAACCTATCAATCAATAGAATTTCAGAAGGAGAGACATGAGCTCAACTGCCTTTATGCCTACCGTTAGCTCAGAAACCGTTGAACGGCAGGCTGCTGCAGCCGGGAGGAAGCCAGGCCGGCGCACCGATGAAGTGATTGCCGCTTCGAAGTTATCCGAGGGCATCTACGAGCTGGTTATTCGCGATCCGTATGTGGCTCGAACTACCCAGCCGGCACAGTTCGTGAACCTGTATCCGGCAGATGCAACGATGGCGTTGCCCCGCCCATTCGGTGTGGCCAAGGTCGAGGGTGATGATGTGACGCTGATTTACCAGATTGTTGGAGCTGGAACGGAAAAATTTTCACTGCTTCAGGCAGGCGATGTCATTGATGTCCTCGGCCCTTTGGGCAAGCCGTTCGATACCACGAAACCTGCGAATTATGTACTTGTAGGTGGCGGGCTTGGTGTGCCTCCGTTGCTCTATGCCGCGCAAAAGCTCAGCGAGTGCAACGACGGCAGTGAGGTAACTTCGGTTTTCGGCTATCGTGATGCTCGTTTTGCCGACAATCTGGTGGAATCTTTTTCAGACAAGACTCACAGCATTGTCAACGCCGAGGGCAACGTCGTCGATCTGCTGAACGATATCGAGGACGAACTGAGCAATGCAGCGCAACCGCCGGTGATTCTTTCCTGCGGTCCGACGCCCATGATGAAAGCCGTCGCGGCCTGGGCTAGCAAACGTAATATTCCTGCACAATTGAGCCTTGAAGCGCGTATGGGCTGCGGTTATGGGGCGTGTGTGGCTTGCGTGGTCGATACGCCGAGCGGAAGGCTCAAGGTCTGCAAGGACGGCCCGGTCTTCACCACTGAAGAACTGGGCTGGGAGGCATGAGCATCATGACGAATATGCGCAACGAAAGAACCTCTGTAATGAACGAACAATCAAAACGGGCACAAGAAATGAACGTACTCGAACCTCACGAATGGCGTCACAAAACCATCGTTGCGGGAGCGGAATGGAAAAATCCTGTCGGTACTGCTTCAGGAACCTTCCAACTTGACGCCTGTGGCGACTACTACGATGTCAGTCAGATGGGTGCCATCTCCACCAAAGGCGTCTCGCCGGTGCCATGGGAAGGCAACCCGGCGCCGCGCACCGCCGAATCCCCGTCCGGTATGGTCAACGCAGTCGGTCTGCAGAATCCGGGCGTTGACCACTATCTGGTCGATGAACTGCCGCGACTCAAGAAGTTGGATGCCACGGTCATCACCAACGTCGCCGGACACAGCGACGAAGACTATGCGCAAGTGGTCGAGAAACTTGCCGATTCGCCGGCCGATATGCTGGAAATCAATGTCAGCTGCCCGAACGTCAGCCATGGCGGCATGAGCGTCGGCACCGATCCCGTGGCGTTGAGCCGACTGATTAAGCACTTGCGGACGCTGACCGACAAACCAATGATTGTCAAGCTTTCCCCGAACGTCACCGATATCGTAGAAATTGCCCACGCGGCGGTCGATGCCGGTGCTGACGCGCTGAGCCTTATCAACACGCTGGTCGGCATGCGTATCGACATCAATACGGGCAAGCCAATCATCGCCAACCGCACCGGTGGCGTCTCCGGCCCGGCCATTTTCCCGATTGCCCTAAGCTTCGTCTGGCGCGTGCGCCAGGCCATCCCTGACATCCCGATTATCGGCATTGGTGGCATCGACTCGGGGAGAAGGCGCTGGAATATCTTTATGCCGGAGCCAATGCCGTTGAAGTCGGTGCCGCCGCGCTGGTCGATCCGACCGCCCCGATGCGCGTTGCCCGTGAGCTTGATGATTTACTTGATTCACGTCCTGATCTTGCGGCGAAATTGGCCAAAGGGCAGACTTGGTGAGTTGGGCAGGTGCTCAATGCGTGAATCGGATTGCAGCATCGATGTCTCATTGAGCGCATTCAAGCGAGGAGTGAACCCGACAGCATCACTTTAAATGCTTAACATCGCGTTTATTGCAGAGTGAAGTCGAAACAGGCAAAAACGCAATACATATTAAGAAAGATTGATTATGACAACGAATGGTACCAAGAACAGTTCAAAACAACCAGGAGAGTCATCTATGACCCCAATCGATCAGCGTTTCACCGAGTTCCTGCTTGAATCCGGAGCGTTAAAATTCGGTGATTTCACGTTGAAATCCGGTCGTCAGTCGCCTTACTTCATCAACGCGGGTGCATTCAACGACGGACGTAAGATTGCGACGTTGGGCGCGTTCTATGCAGAAAAGATTATTTCGGCTATCGCTGCGGGCAAGCTTCCAAAGGGCATCGCCACGATTTTCGGGCCTGCTTATAAAGGTATTCCGCTTGCGGTTTCCACTTCCATCGCGTTGACGAGTATGCATGGCATGGAGATTGGTTATACCTTTGACCGCAAGGAAAAGAAAGATCACGGCGATGGCGGCATACTCGTAGGAACCCCGCTTGAAGACGGCATGAAAGTCCTGTTGGTCGATGACGTAATGACCGCTGGTACAGCTGTCCGTGAGGTCGTCCCTAAGCTCAAGGCTGCTGCGAACGTCGATATTGTAGGATTGGTACTTTCGGTTGACCGCATGGAAAAGACCAAGGATTCCGACATTTCAGCAGTCAAATCAGTCGAGCGGGAATTCGGTTTCCCCGTACTCTCCATTGCCAACGTTCGTGAGATTTTCGCTGCAGCTTCTCGCATGGTCACTGTCGACGGCAAACCGCTGCTCAGTGATGATGTCAAAGCGCGCGCCGATGAGTATTTGAAACGATATGGCGCCTGATTTCGATGGGTTACGCCATCGTTAGACGTGATGGTTGACGTTAAATCTTGTGCATAAGGCCAAGTGCTAGGTCATCGCGGGTTACTGCAAAATCTCATCGACAACATCATCTACGCATTGAAGAAGAATTGGACGAGTTTCTTATAGGTGAGGCTGCCTTGATAAATCGCGAAGCATGAATATGCATGAGTTTTGCGATTTATCAGGCAGCCTCACGGGTGAACGTGACAGGAAACGTTATTCATCTGATCCTGGATCGAAAATATCCTCGATGGAACAGTCAAACAATTCGGCCAACCGAAACGCCAGCGGTAGGGAAGGGTCGAAACGGCCTTTTCTATGGAGATGATGGTCTGACGACTTACGCCGACGGCCTGTGCCAATGCTTCCTGTGAAAGATGGCGTTGCTCGCGAAGTTGCGGAAGGTCGTTCTTCATTCCGTATCCTTTTTGCGGAATACGAAGTAGGAGCAAGTGCCGGTAATGATTCCGACGATTTCAAGTATCAACAGCGCTCCTGCAGCCGTGGTTGCAGGAATAGGTTTATCGTAGAACGCTACCAGCATGACCAATATTACGTTGGCAAACAGTATTCCGATAAGGGCTGCGGCCATAGCTTTTGTACGCCAGGTGTCTTCCACGTTCTCTTCGGGATGAGGGATTGCGCCGGTAATAGTGCTTCTGTCTACGAGTGCTGCCCAGCAGAAACAAACGCTGCAGCCGCCTACCAATACGGCCATCAATATGACAAAAGTCCAATCGTTGAACTGGGTTGGTTTTCTCATGAGAAAAGCCACGACTCCTGTCAACAGGCCGAAGGCGATTCCCACAAGGAACGATATACTCCAAAGTGCGACTTTTCCTCCTCCGAAAACGGTGCGTGTTCCGAAAACACTAGTTTTCGGTAATGCCGCTGTAGAGGTAGTCGTCGTATCGCCTGTATTCGCTGATTCGACAGGCAAGTCATCTGTTTTCTGCTCTTGAGTACTCATAAAATCTCTTCCCTTGTTTTTCGTTCGTGCCGAAAATAGTTCATCATGCGTTTTTGAACGCTAAGTAGGCATATCTGCCGGCAGAAATAAGGAATCCAACTATCAGGCTTACGGCTACAGCGAGATAGGCTATCTTTACATCAATAGGGTTGGCCGCAAATTTAAGAACAAAAAGGACTACAAAATCGCTGATGATCATTGCGTCGAAGCCCCAGCTCTTTGCGCTTTCAAACCATGAATGTTCGATGTTCTCTTCGCTGGCGACTTCGGGACTGGCTCCTTTTATGGTACGTTTGTCGGCTAGGGCGTCCAAAACAAACATGCTAGCAAGGATTGCAATTCCGACGCCACTGATGATGCCCGCGACCAATCGGTCTTTGCCCAGGTTGGTGTTGAGCAGGAACACGGCTACACCAACAATCAGCCCAAGGACGCATCCGATGACCAAGGAAGTGCCCCAAAGTGCCGCCTTTCCTCCTCCGAAAACCGTGCGGTTTCCGAATTTGCTGGTCCGTAAGGTGTCTGTTTTTGTCATTTTTGCGTCGTTGCCGGCATTTTCCGTAGGTTTATTGTCGGTTTCATCGAATGAAGTGAGATTTTTGATATTCATCATGCCTCCCTTGTTTTTCCTTGACTGATTTGCTCATTACTTTAGTAAAGCAAACTTTACTATGTAAAAGAAACTGTACATCGTTAGTCAAGGACTGTCAATTTTGATGAAATATATTTCAAAATAAGTTGAAATAAAAATAGAAACGATATATTCTATCTATATATTTCAAATCAATTTGAAATATATGAGTCATTGAATTGACGAAAAGAGGGGATATGGGTGTACAGACTACGTTGTCAGCGCTGTCCGATCCCGCGCGACGCGAGATTCTCCAGCTCCTGCGGCAAAGGGTCATGAACGCTGGGGAACTCGCAGAAGCCACCGGATTGTCGGCTTCTAGACTTTCCTATCATCTGCGCAAGTTGCGGGAAGCCGAGCTGGTGACGGATAGCCGCGACGGCACGACCATCTGGTATGAGCCGAATCTGACCGTTCTCGACGACACCATTGTCTGGATGAAAGAGCTGCAACGCAGCAATGCCGTTTCTAAGGCTTCCCGATACAAAGCGAAGCCAATAGAAAAAGGGAAACGTTATCCAAGGTTCACAAGAAGTGGCGGCTGAGGCGGTGAGAAATGAGAAAGCACAGAGATAAGAAAATCAAAGCTCAAAAATCGAGTGAGGATAAATCCACGGATATCGAGCAACGTACCAGCTGGAAAGCAGTGATAGCCGGTGCGAAAAAGCAAAATATAGCGATGGTACTTCTCGGTTTGTTGCCACTGATAATCGTTCTGCTCGCTTTGCCGTATTTGCCAGATATCGTGCCGGCACATTACAACGCCAGTGGTGAGTTGGACCGTTGGAGCAGCAAATATGAAGAGCTCATTTTACCTCTGCTTATGTTGTTGATATGTGTATGTTGGTTGTTCGGTGAGATCCCTCTTGAGCGTTCAGCGCATAAAAAGTCGAATTCGGAAATGAATCCGCAAACGACGATACGAGTGTGGGCTATCGGCGGATGCTGCATGTTCGCGGTGTCTACCATTATGACTATCTGGGAGATTGCAGACTGCTTCAGTAGGGGAGGAACGGCGTCTAATATACCGTTGAATCCGATTGTGAACGTTGCTACTGGTTTCGTCTTCATCGTTATTGGAAATGTCTTGCCAAACACAAAGCCGAACAGATGGTCTGGTATGCGTATGCGTGGAGCCTTCAAAAGCCGGGAGTCCTGGCGGCGTTGCCAGCGTTTTGGCGGGCTGGAATTTATTATTGGCGGTGTTGCTCTGATACTTATCGGTATCGTCGCACATTCATCCCACTTCATTGAATTATTTGCTGTCCTTGCTGTCGGTTTGGTCATAGTAGCTGTATTTGCCGTCTACAGTTCCTACGCCGGCAAGAAATACGGAGACGTTGGCGGGACAATCAACAAGAAATAATAATGAAGCATAACTAGGTAAACCGGTCTTTCCAACCGGCCGTATCTTAGAAACGGCTATGAAATATCTCTAATGGAATTGCTCGGAAGTTGGTTACTCAATCAGCTTGTAGCCGTGGCTGGCGATGACGGACTTGAGTTTAGCGAGGTAGCTTTCGGCGGCGTTGGAGAGGTTGGCGCGTTCGTTGGTGATCCAGCCGACCAGCATGGTCTCGTCGGTGTCGAGCGGGACGGTGACGATTTTCTCGTTGTTGAGGTCGCCGTTGTCAATGCCGGTACAGATGGTGTAGCCGTTGAGCCCGATGATGAAGTTCAGAATCGTGGCGCGGTCGGTGACGGTGATGAGCTTGGGAGAGTCCTTCGGCCAGACGGCCTCTTCGGCGAAGTAGAAGCTTCCCTCCTCGCCTTGCTCGTATTGAATGAACGGATACGGCTTGAGGTCGTTCATCGTTACTTTCTCTTTAGATGCAAGCGGGTTGTCGCGTGAGATAAAGACGTGCAGCGGTGCACGGAACAACGGGTGGAACTCGAGGTGCTTGCCGCGCAGCAGTTTGCCGATGACGTCCTTGTTGAAATCGGAAAGGTAGAGGATGCCGATTTCGGAAAGCATGTTGGCGACCGAATCGATGATGTCGCGTGTGCGGGTCTCGCGGATGGTGAATTCGTATTCATCGGATTCGATGGAATTGATCATTTCCACAAACGCTTCAACGGCGAACATGTAGTGCTGCGTGGAGACGCTGCACAGCTGCTTGCGCGGCTTGGCGTGCTTGTAGCGTTCTTCCATCAACTCAGCTTGATCAAGCACTTGGCGTGCGTAAGTAAGGAATTCAGCACCGTCGACCGTCAACGCAATGCCTTGCGACGAGCGGGTGAAGATCTCGATACCCATCTCGTGCTCGAGTTCCTTGACCGACGAACTCAACGCTGGTTGGGAAACATACAGCTCGTGCGAGGCCTCGTTCATCGAGCCGCACTCCACGATTTTGACGATATATTTCAGCTGCAGCAGTGTCATATCTAAAGTTTATAGCAAAGCATGTATCGCGCAGATTAACTTATAACGGTTGCTGATGTCGTCGCCAATATGAGGATGACAATGCCTCAAAGTTGTGAGCATTGCGGACACAGTCAGATTGTTACGCCCAGACGCTTCAGTTCCTTGCGAGCATCTGAAGCATTCTGAAAGTGTATTCCCTGGATACCAACAGCTTTAGCGCCGTCCACATTGGCCTGCGTATCGTCAAAGAACACGGTCTGCGCAGCGTCAAGGCCGAAACGGTTCAAAGCAAGATTGAAAATATCGGCATTGGGCTTATGCATCTTTTCAATGCCGGACACGACGGTGCCTTGTAGCAGACGTTCGATTTGTGGGAACTTTTCGAAGGCGAAGTGGAATGTTTCGCCCGACCAGTTCGTCAGTCCCCACACGCTGTAGCCGGCTTGGCGCAGATCAGCCAGCAGATTTTCCATCCCGTCGATAATCTGGGGAAGGGCATCATCGTAATGGTCGATGTAGTAGCTGAACATCACGGCCAAGTCATCACCGTATTGCTCGCGGTAATCCTTGATGACATCGGCAAAATCCTCGCCTGCGTCCATGCGGGCCTCGGCTGCGAAGAATCCGTAGACATCATCTTCGTCAGCACATAAGGTATCAACAACCTTCTGTGGGAAATGACCTTGGAGACATGGCCGATAATTCAACTCAAGCAGCACACCGCAGAAGTCGAACATGACATCATGGATTCTGCCGTCGTGATTGGCGGCGCCATTGTTTCCTGACTGGTTCATCATTATCTCCTGCTCATTGTTCGTTCCGACTTCATCGATCGTTGTTGTGAAAATTGTTCATTGAGCATTCCCGAAGGGAAACCGTCGTTCAGGAATGCTCAATATCTAGTTCTGCAGTAATTCTTCAAATGTCTTCGGCAATGCATCAATGACGTCTGTAGCTACAATCGGATGCCCTGGTTTGCCGTTCGGCGTTATCGAACCATCTGCATCGAAGATCTCCGGCGGTTCCCAGCCGTGTTGGTCGGACTCAGAGGCCAGACTCGCGGCGTAACCGTGGATGTAGCTTGCGCTGGCAGCCGTCATGATATCAAGGCTCGGGTCGTGTTGCATCTGTTCCTCACCTTGCTGTGCGAGCATGCCGGCCATAATTCCTGCAAGCACATCGCCGGCTCCGGCGGTTGCCAGCCATGCCGGTCCGCTTCCGGAAATGAGCGTTGTGGTCATCTTGCGTGTTCCATCCGCATTTGTGGGTCCGGCTTCAACATCAGTCGGCATGCTGGCGACATTTGAATCGCCGACAACAATGGTCACGGCGCCTTTGAGCAGCACGGTCGCTCCGGTCAGTTCATGCGCACGCTTCGCCCAACGCCATGGTTCTGCCGTAACGGCTTTCGCATCCACGTTTTCGCCGCGAAGGCGCAGCAATGCCGCAAGCTCGGCGGCGTGTGGAGTGATGATGACATGCGCCGGCACATGTTCCGGCAGCAAATCGAGCGCACCTGCATCGACGCAAATCGGCGGCATGGTCCAGGGCTCACTGTTGTAGTCGATATTCTGATCGGCGTCACCCCAGACGGTTCCGGTATGTCCTGATGCGTATGTTGTCTCTTCTTTTTGCGAACCATTAACGAGAGTTTCGGTCTCGTTTGCAGCCGCAGAGGAATCCTCATCGGGCAATGCATAATGCTTGAGCAGTGCTGCAATAGCCTCGCGCTGGCCGTCGGAACCGTTTGCACTGTGTCTGCCGGAATTCTGGCCATCGTTCTCGCTCAATGCCTCTGCTGTAGGAACGCCGGAGCCGACGGCCCAAGCCTCAACACGTCCTTTGCCGATGACGATTTCGGGAGCATTTCTCAGCACCATGTCGGATGCGTTCATCGGCCCCATATAACGGACCATGCCGATATTGGAGCGTACGGCTGCGCCGGAGCTCAGCACAGCGGCGCCGGGATATTTGGCCGAACCGGTAATGAGACCGGCAACACCTCTGGAATACTTGGAATCGGATGGTTTCGGCAGCCGTATCATGCTGCCGGCGGTGTCGTCGATGGAGGAAACGACGGGGTAGGCGTAGGTAATGTCGAAGCCGAAATCAACCAGGACGATACGGCCGCAGGCAAAACTAGCAGGCGGCAACATCGCACATGGCTTCATCGCTCCGAACATCACCGTGACGTCAGCCGGAATATAGCTGCCGGGCAGCGTGCCATCATCCACTCCGACTCCTGAAGGCGTATCGATGGCGACCACCAGCGGCCTCTGCTTTTGTCCGTTGTTGGCGACAGAGCTCGGCATCTCCGCTTCTGTCCCATCGTCGTTGGTGGGATGGAGGATATTCGCCATGGTCGCGGCAGGTCCGCGCAAGGCTCCTTGCACGCCGATACCGGTCATTGCGTCAAGCACAATATCGGCCTGTTGCGTCAATTCGATGGCCGCCTGCAGACGTTCTCCCGCTTCTCCTGCGCTGAAACCGGCTGAGACGCCAGGAATGTTCGCTTCAGCATTGACAATCAGCAACCGCCCGCCACTACGAGTGAATGCGAGCAAACCTTGCAGATGCAACGACTTCCCGACGGCAATGGCGGTGACCTGTGCACCCGCCCGAGCCAACTGCGCGGCAGCATACAAGCCGTCTCCGCCGTTGTCTCCGGCACCGGCAAGCAGCACGACTCTCGCTTCAGCGATATCGATGTCATGCTCGTCAAGCAGTTCAGCCGTCACTCTTGCCGCAGCCGAGGCGGCCATGCGCATCAGCGGAACGCCCTGATCCAGCAGCGGACGTTCCATACCGCGTACGGTTTCGACACTGTAAGCTCGTCGTTGGAGCATTGACTTGCGCATCAGTTCCTTCATTGTTACCTCGTCCATCATGCGCCTTCCGCTTTACCTGATTCTGTATCAGAGGAGCGGCAAACAATAATGTCTACCGCTCCTTATCTGTTGATGTCTAATATCGTAGCTTACTTGTTACGTCTGCCGTTATTCTTCGGCTACCAAATCAAGGTAGTCATCGCTCCACAGATCCTCGTCTCCGTCCGGCATCAGCAGCACGCGCTCGGGATTGAGCGCCTTGACCGCGCCCTCGTCGTGGGTGACCAGAATGATGGCGCCCTCGTACTTGGCGATGGCCTTGAGAATCTCATCGCGCGAGACCGGGTCGAGGTTGTTGGTCGGTTCGTCGAGCAACAGCACGTTCGCGCGTGAAGTCACCAATGTCGCCAGTGCAAGCCTGGTCTGTTCGCCGCCGGAAAGTACTTTGGCTGGCTTGAATGCATCGTCACCGGAGAAGAGGAAACTGCCGAGGATGGAGCGGGCCTGGGTGTCGTCCAGATCGGGAGCGACGTGCTGTAGATTCTCAAGCACGGTCGCATCCATTTCCAACGTATCGTGTTCCTGTGCGAAATAGCCGATCTTGCAACCGTGGCCGTAAACGACCTCGCCGAGATCGGGCTTGTCCTCTCCGGCCAGAATGCGCAGTGTCGTGGTCTTGCCGGCGCCGTTGTAGCCCAGAATGACCACACGCGAGCCTTTGTCGATGGCCAGATTGATACCGTTAAACACGATGTTCGAGCCGAAGGCCTTGGAAATGTCCTTGGCCATGATTGGCGTCTTGCCGCAAGGCGCCGGCTCCGGGAAACGGATGTCGGCGACCTTCTCCTGACGCTCCGCCTCGCTGGTCTCTGAAAGCAGGCGTTCCGCGCGACGCATCATATTCTGTGCGGCGACGGCCTTGGTAGCCTTGGCATGCAAGCGAATGCCTTGCTTCATCAGACGTGAGGCCTTCTTCTCGGCCACCTCGCGCTCGCGGCGACGACGCTCCTCGTCCACTGCACGCTGTTTCAGATAGGCTTTCCATCCCAACGAATACATATCGATCTGTGCGGTCTGCGCGTCCAGATGCCAGATCTTGTTGACCACTTCATCCAGCAGTTCGGTGGAGTGGGAGATGACGAGGAATCCGCCTTCAAAACGCTTCAGGTAACCACGCAGCCACTCAATGGAGTCGGCATCCAAATGGTTGGTGGGCTCATCAAGAATGAGCGTATCAGCGTCGGAGAAAAGAATGCGGGCCAATTCGATGCGTCGCTTCTGTCCGCCGGAGAGCGTGCCGATTGGCTGCTGCATCACGTCATTGGGAAGACCAAGGCTCGCCGCCATGGAAATCGCCTCGGACTGCGCCGCATAACCGCCGGCCTTGTCGAAAGCCTGCATGGCCTTGTCGTATTTATCCATGGCCTTTTCCATGATTTTCGGATTTTCGTTGGTCATTTCCTTTTCGGCCTTGCGAATACGCTTGATGATACTGGCGATGTCGCGAGCGCTCATCATGCGATCGAGTGCGGTCTGCTCGGGGTCGTCGGCATGGGTGTCCTGCGGCAGATAGCCGAGCTCGCCGGAGATGCGCACCTTGCCGGCCGTGGGGAGCAGATCACCGGTGATGACGCGGGTGAGGGTGGTCTTGCCGGCGCCATTTCGACCGACCAAGCCGATCTTGTCGCCCTTGCTTACATGAAAATCAGTGGGATTGAGCAGCGTCCGTGCCCCGATCTGAATTTCCAGCCCTTGCGCCTCGATTGCCATACCTTGTTACCTGTCCTGTTGTGTGATCACGAAATTTCGGCAAATATACCAACATGCCATCATAGCGATACCGCTCCATTTCGATTTTCGCTACCATTATCGAACAATTGTTCGAACCGTCCACTATGATGGGTTATCCTACAGTGGAGCATTCGGCATCAAGCGGAGGTAAGCATTGGCAACAGCATCGACGGCGCACAAATCCAAGGAAACCGAGGAACCATCGGCAAGTGTTGTGGCGCAGAAGTTGATGGACAGCGATTCGTTCCTGTCCCAGGAAATCGCGAAGGCGCCGCTGCGCAAGACCGGCAATTCGCTGGTGGCGGACATCTCCCACATTCCCAGCGATTTGAAGATTACGATTCAGGGCGCTCGCGAACATAATCTGAAGAACGTCGACCTCGCCGTCCCGCGTAACCGCATGGTGGTGTTCACCGGACTTTCCGGTTCCGGCAAATCCTCGTTGGCGTTCGATACATTGTTCGCCGAAGGGCAGAGGCGTTATGTTGAATCGCTGAGCGCCTACGCCCGTCAGTTCCTGGGGCAGATGGACAAGCCCGATGTCGATTTCATCGAAGGTCTGAGTCCTGCCGTTTCCATCGATCAGAAGACCACCAACCGCAACCCGCGTTCCACGGTCGGCACAATCACCGAAATCTATGATTACCTGCGTCTGCTGTTCTCGCGTACAGGTATTCCGCATTGCCCGGTCTGCGGTGAGGTCGTCAGTGCCCAGACGCCGCAGCAGATGGTCGATACGCTGATGAAGAAGCCGGACAAGACCCGCTTCCAGATTCTGGCACCGGTCGTCCGCGGTCGCAAAGGCGAATTCGAGGACCTGCTCGAGCTGCTGCGCGGCGATGGCTATTCGCGTGCGCTGATTGACGGCGAAATGCGTCAGCTTTCCGATGACATCAAACTGACCAAGCAGAAAAAGCACACCATTGAAGTTGTGGTCGACCGTCTGGTCATCAAGGACGGTATTCGCCAGCGTCTTACCGATTCCATCGAAACCGCACTGAAACTTGCCAAAGGCATCGTCGTCATCGATTACGTTGATCTGGACGAGAAGGATCCGAATCGCCGCGAGCCTTTCAGCGAGAAGCGTTCATGCCCGAACGGCCATCAGCTCGAACTCGACGAGATTGAGCCCCGTACCTTCTCCTTCAACGCCCCTTACGGTGCCTGCCCTGACTGTGACGGCATCGGCTATAAGCTGGAGATCGACCCGGAACTGGTCATTCCCGACCCGAGCAAATCGCTGAACGAGAATGCGATCGAACCTTGGGGCATGACCAAGGGAACCGGTGATTACTATCGTCACGTTCTCGAAGGCCTGGGCGAGGAGATGGGCTTTAGCCTCGACACCCCTTGGAAGGACCTGCCCAAAAAGTCCAGCAGGCCGTTATGTATGGCCATGACTTCAAGGTAAACGTCTCGTACCGCAATCGTTGGGGCCGGCTTCGCGAATATAGCACTGGTTTCGAAGGCGTGGTGCGCACGCTCATGCGTCGCCATGATGAGACCGACTCCGACCAGATGAAGCTCTATTACGAGTCCTACATGCGTGAGGTGCCCTGCCAGACCTGCCAAGGCAAGCGTCTGCGTCCCGAAGTGCTGGCGGTCACCGTCGACGGCAAGTCCATCGCCGACGTCTGCGACATGCCGGTCGAACGCAGCCTCAAATGGGTGCGCTCGCTGAAGCTCGAAGGGTCTGCGGCGCTTATCGCAGGTGAGGTCCTGAAGGAAATCCGTTCACGTCTCGGATTCATGAACGATGTCGGGCTGAATTATTTGACGCTGTCCCGTGCCGCCAAAACGCTTTCCGGTGGTGAAGCTCAGCGCATCCGCCTGGCCACCCAAATCGGCAGCGGTCTGGTCGGAGTCATGTATGTGCTCGATGAGCCTTCCATTGGTTTGCACCAGCGCGACAACGAACGTCTTATCAAGACCTTGCATCATCTCCGTGATCTCGGCAACACGCTGATTGTGGTCGAGCATGATCAGGAAACCATCGAAAAGGCCGACTGGCTGGTCGATATTGGCCCAGGTGCCGGTGAAAAAGGCGGCGAGGTCGTGTATTCAGGGCCTGCTGCGCATGTGGTAGATGCTCCTCGTTCCATTACCGGTGATTACATTGCTGGGCGAAAAATGATTGAGGTGCCGAAGAAACGGCGTAAAACCGACAAGAATCGTCAACTCAAGGTTGTTGGAGCTCGTGAAAACAACCTTAAGAACATCAATGTTTCCATTCCTCTTGGCGTGATGACCTGCATTACCGGTGTTTCCGGTTCCGGCAAGTCGACGTTGATCAATTCGATTCTCTACCCGTCGTTGGCCGATAAACTCAATGGCGCACGCATCGTTCCGGGCAAGCACACCCGAGTTGAAGGGATTGACCAGTGCGATAAGGTCATCCACGTCGACCAGAACCCGATTGGCCGCACTCCGCGAAGCAACCCTGCCACCTATACCGGTGTGTGGGACAAGATTCGTCAGCTCTTTGCCAAGACACCTGAGGCACAGGTCCGCGGCTATGGTCCTGGACGCTTCTCGTTTAATGTCAAAGGCGGTCGTTGCGAGGCCTGCCATGGCGACGGCACCATCAAGATTGAGATGAACTTCCTGCCTGACGTCTACGTGGAATGCGAGGAATGCCACGGCAAGCGCTACAACCGTGAGACGCTCGAAGTGAAGTACAACGGCAAGTCGGTCGCCGACGTGCTTAATATGCCTATTTCCGAAGCCGCTGATTTCTTTAAGGCGTACACCGGAATCTCTCGCTATCTCGACACGTTGGTCGATGTTGGCCTTGGCTATATTCGTCTTGGACAACCGGCGACCACGCTTTCCGGCGGTGAATCACAGCGAGTAAAGCTCGCCACCGAATTGCAGCGTCGTTCCACAGGCCGCACGGTCTACATTCTCGACGAACCGACAACAGGCCTGCATTTCGAAGATGTCCGCAAGCTGTTGCAGGTTCTGCAGGGCCTGGTCGACAAGGGCAACACGGTCATCGTCATCGAGCACAACCTTGATGTGGTCAAGTCCGCGGACTGGATCATTGATCTTGGCCCTGAAGGCGGCGACGGCGGTGGCACCATCGTCACGCAGGGCACGCCGGAACATGTGGCCAAGTGCGAAAAGAGCTGGACGGGCAAATATCTCGGTCCTATGCTCAAGTGAGCTCGTTCGATAGTTGTGAAAGGTAGGCAATGGCGGTAACGGCAGGAAAGCAGGGCAATGGTGATAGTACTGGCTGGCGCAAGGCAACGCGCAAGCTGGGGGACACCCGCGATCTGTTTCGTCCTGCCACCAGCGATATCCCCACCGATCCGGGTGTCTATAAATGGCGTGACGGTGACGGCAGAGTCATCTATGTTGGCAAAGCCAAGAACCTGCGCAACCGCCTCACCTTCTATTTCCAACCGCTGAGTGAGCTGCATCCACGTACGCAGAACATGGTGCTGACCGCGCGTAGTCTTGAATGGACGGTGGTCGGCACCGAGCTTGAAGCGCTTACGCTCGAATACACATGGATCAAGGAATTCGATCCGCGCTTCAACGTCGTATTCCGAGACGATAAGACTTACCCATATCTGGCGGTTTCATTGGGTGAAAAGTATCCTCGCGTTTGGGTGACACGCAACCGCAAGCGTCGGGATACGCGCTACTTCGGGCCCTACGCAAAGGCTTGGGATTTGCGTCACAGCCTCGACAAACTGCTCAAGGCATTCCCAGTGCGGACTTGCTCGAAAAATGTGTTTAACCGTGCAAAAATGACCGACCGCCCGTGTCTGCTGGCTTCCATCGGGAAATGTTCGGCTCCTTGCGTCGGTCGGATCAGTGAGGAAGACCATCGTCGGATGTGCGAACGGTTGGTCGGTGTGCTCACAGGGCGTTACGGCACTTCGTTCATTGCGGGACTGACCAAGGAAATGAAGCAGGCCAGTGACGACATGGAATTTGAAAAGGCCGCGCGTCTACGCGATCAGATTTCCATGCTGAAAACCGTTTCCGAGCAAAACGCGGTCGTTTTCGATCAGGATGTCGACGCCGATGTATTCGGCATGGAATCCGATGAGCTCGAGGCTTCGGTTCATGCCTTCTTCGTCCGTTCCGGTTCCATCCGCGGTGAACGAAACTGGAGCGTCAAACGTGTAGAGGATATCGACGATTCGGACCTGATAGCCGATCTCATTACCCAGGTCTATTCCGATTTGATGGGGGAGACCGACAGTCAGGCCAGCACGCCCTTGAATTTGCCCAGTAACGGCGAAGAGTTGTTGGAGCAGAACGGTGATGTTTCTGCGGATTCCGACAACTCCACTGATTTCTTTGGCACGCATGATTCTGACAAAGTTTCGGCATCGACTAATAGCGCCATTGACATCGTTGAACGCCGTGATGCATTAGGAGCAACCCAAAGCATCACCGCCACTGATAGTCTTTCGCGCGCGCAGGCGACGCATACCCGCCGTGAACGCCAAATGCAGACTGGTCGTAGCGATTTGCTGGCGCCTATTTCGCCGGTCCCAAGGGAAGTATTGGTTCCGATTGAACCGGCTCGTCGTGAAGAGTTGGAGGAATGGCTCAGTGGTCTGCGCGGCGCGGCCGTCACCATTCGCGTGCCGAGCCGTGGCGAGAAAAAGACGTTGATGGACCGGGCCAACAGCAACGCGAAACAGGCGTTGCAGCGCAGCAAGATGAGCCGTATCAGCGACATCGGTGCTCGTACCCAGGCGATGAACGACGTGGCCAAGGCGTTGGGCTTGAGCGAATCTCCGTTGCGCATCGAAGGATACGATATCTCCAATACCATCGGTGGCATCTACCAGGTCGCCTCAATGGTGGTTTTCGAAGATGCCATCGCCAAGAAGTCCGAATACCGACGTTTTGCCATTCGCGGCGATGACGGTAAAGGCGCGCTTGATGATTTGAGCGCTATGTATGAGACACTCACGCGTAGGTTCCGTCACGGCAACATCGCCGGTGATACCGGTGAAAGCATCGACAATGAGAAACGCATCGAGCAGGCAGAGGGAACGTCCCACAACCAATCGGTGCAGGTCGGACATGAAATTCACACCGATGCCCATGAGCTTGATTCCGATACTGTTGCCGAAATGCCAATCCAACAGTTTTCTCCGAATCAATCGCAGAAAACTGAAGAAAACGACCATAGCGTTAATCATGATTCGACCAATCGTGGTGTAGATTCAGAAACCGAAGGCCTGACCAGTGCTGATGCTGTCGTACAGCAGGACACACATCCACGTCATTTCGCTTACAAGCCGAACTTGATTGTGGTCGACGGCGGCAAGCCCCAAGTCGAAATCGCCGCCAAAGCCTTGAAAGATTGTGGCGTCGATGATGTGGCAGTCTGCGGCTTGGCCAAGAGACTCGAAGAGGTCTGGATACCGGGCGAGGATTATCCGCTTATTCTCAAGCGTCAATCAGAAGGCATGTATCTGTTGCAACGTGTCCGCGACGAATCCCATCGCTTCGCCATCACCTATCATCGGAAGTCCCGTCGCAAAGGCGCCCTCCGCTCCGCTCTCGACGACATCCCTGGCATCGGCGAAAGCTACCAGAAGAAACTATTGCGTGCGTTCGGCTCGGTGAAGGGCATACGCAACGCGAGCATCGAGGAACTTGAAGGGGTCAATGGCATCGGCAAAGCCAAGGCTCAAGCCATCTATACCGCCCTTCATCGAGACGAAAAACAGGACATTCCAACATCTGGTTCTGTGGGTGCTTAAGCAACTATTAACGTAATTTCGATAGTATAGAACCTGGGAAAAGGAGTGGCAGAGAATGTCTGAGGTCATACATCATCATTGTGCGGTGTTGGGTAAGCCGATAGAGCACTCTCTTTCTCCTGTGTTGCATAATACTGCCTACCACGCGTTGGGGTTGGATGATTGGCTCTACACCAAAGTCGAGGTCGGCGAAGCCGATTTGGACGCTTTTCTAAGAGCGCTGGACCCTTCCTGGGCAGGGCTGAGTCTCACCATGCCATTGAAACGAACCATTCAGCCGTATGGTGTTCCAAACGATCGGTGGTCACGGATGCTTCACGTGGCTAATACAGCGATTTTTTCATGGAGAGATTCATCGCAGAAGCCTGATATCAAGCTCTACAATACCGATGTCGAAGGCATTGAGCGAGCATTCACCCATAGCTGGGAGACCGGTGGCACCGTGACAAATTCAACATCATCCGGTGATAGCAATCAGTCGGGAAAATCTTCCAAAGGCGCTAGAGCTGTCATTCTGGGCAACGGCAATACCGCGCTTTCTTCGTTGGCCGCCTGTACGGAACTTCACGTTCCAGGAATCGGTTCGATTGGCCAAGTCACCGTCTGCGCAAGACACAAACACGAAAACGACCCGATGGGACAATTGGCGCAATCAGCATACGGTCAGAAGATCGATTATGTCCAGGTTCCGCTGATAGAGGCTCCAGAGATGCTTCATCAGGCCGATATCGTCATCAATACCATTCCTGCTCATGGAGCTGATGAAACGGCACAACGATTGCAGGATAGTTTGATGAAGCATCAGCACAATCTGTCCGGTCGCACATTGTTGGATGTGGTCTACGATCCGCGCCCGACGAAGCTTATGCAAGTGTGGCGGAATGCCGGAGGAACGGCCATTGGTGGTGAGGAGATGCTGCTCTATCAGGCCATAGCTCAGGTCAAGCTGATGACGGCAGGGGCGAATATTATAAGAACGGCAGATTTTGAAGAGGCGATGAGAAGCGCCTTACAGGAGGCACTGTGAGTTCGGATATACAAGGGTCGGAGGATACCGGCAATCAGGTCGAGAAAACCGATATTAATGAAGGAATCGGCCAATCATCCGCACCTTCTGCCGATGAGCCGAAACCTGCCAAGGAATTCGAAGTCATGCTGATCACCGGTATGAGCGGAGCCGGACGTTCGCATGCAGCGGATTGTGTCGAAGACATGGGTTGGTATGTCGTTGACAACCTGCCTCCCAAACTTTTGATTCCACTTGTCGACATGATGACCTCTTCCGGCTCGAAAGTCCATAAGCTTGCAGCCGTCATTGACGTGCGTTCACGAAGTTATTTTGACGATCTTTCAGCAGTGCTGAGCCATTTGGACGATCTTGGTGTACGCACGCATGTTCTTTTCCTTGACGCCAGCGATAAGGTTCTTGTGCAACGCTATGAGTCCGTGCGTCGTCCTCATCCGCTCCAGCACGGCAATCGTCTCATCGACGGGATACGTGAAGAACGCGAACTGCTTGGGAATTTAAAAGAGCATGCAGACACAGTCATCGACACCTCGAATCTGAGCATTCACCAGCTTTCGACGAAGCTCTATGAGTCTCTTATCGGCAGTGGTGCGACAACTGTTTCCGTTCACATCTTCAGTTTCGGTTTCAAATACGGCATTCCACTCGACGCAGATTTCGTCGCTGATGTACGTTTCCTGCCGAACCCCTATTGGGTGCCGAGTCTGCGGGAGCTTACCGGACAGGACAAACCGGTAAGTGATTATGTCCTTTCCAACGAGAGTGCCAAGGAATTCCTAGATGCCTACGAGAAGGCCATCCTGGTTGCCATCTCCGGTTACGCTCAGGAAGATAAGCATTATGTCACTATTGCCGTTGGCTGTACGGGCGGTCAGCATCGTTCCGTTGCCATCAGCAATGAGCTGGCACAACGGCTTCGTGCACATGGGCTTTCGGTGACGGTTTCGGCCCGGGAGCTGCATCGTCATGAGAGATAATGAAGCAAGAGGCCTTGAAATCAGCCGTGTGAGCGGCGTCGTTACGTGATTATCCAAGCATGGACGTAAAAATAGGCACGGGGAAGTAAAACGCTGGATTCTTGTCCAAGTCATTCGCTATCACAGATAGCCGTAGCATTGCGTGAGACGACTCCGTTTAATGTTTCAATTACACTTATATGAAGAACGGGAAGTAGGAGGTTGGGCTTTGGCTCTTCTGAACGAGGTCAAAAGCGAGCTGGCAAGCGTGGAGACAGATTTGCCGGCTGCAAAAATGGCACAGGCCGCAACAATGATGCGGTTTGGGGGAGGACTGCGTCCCGTTGACAACAAAGCCGTCATCCGTGCACAATTCGATTCGCTTGAGGCGACCGAATGGCTTCGCAAAACCATTTCACAATATTTTCAGCGCGAAGCAAAAGTAACCAGGATCACCAGGCAGACTCCGAACGGAGTGGTGCAACGTTATGACTTGTTGGTGGAGCGAGGTGCTACCGCCTTGGCTCTGCAGACCGGTTTGCTCGATCGTCGCATGCATTTGGTCAAAGGTTTGCCAGCAGAAGTCATCAGCGGCAACATCGCTCAGGTGAAGGCCGCTTGGCGCGGCGCTTTTCTTGCCCGAGGAATGATTTCAGACCCAGGCAAGTCTTGCTATCTCGAAATTATCTGCCCATCCCATGAAACGGTCACCGCCTTGCAAGGTGCGGCTCGTAGGTTGGGTATCACTGCTCAGGCGCGTATGGTCCGTAGCTCCGAGCGCATTACTTTGCGCGACTCGGATTCCATCGAGCGCATGCTGATGCTGATGGGCGCGCCCCGTTCCGCTCGCGAATGGACCGGCAAGCGTACCGATGGCGAAGCTCGTGGAAAAGCGAACCGTCTGGCTAACTTCGACGACGCGAACATGCGTCGTAGTGCCAAGGCTGCGGCTGAGGCGACGCAAAAGGTCAAGCAGGCGTTTGAGATTCTGGGTGACGATATCCCTGAAAATCTCAAGGCTGCCGGCGATCTGAGACTCAAGCACACCGATGCCAGTCTTGAAGAGCTCGGACGTTTGGCCGATCCTCCGATCACCAAGGATGCCATTGCCGGGCGTATTCGTCGTCTGCTCCAGCTTGCAACCAAAACCCAGCGGGCGCAGGCGCAACAGCAGGCCGAATGACAAGGTCTCCGTTTCTCGGTTTCTGACATGAGCTTAGGTAAATTCGCTGTTTATTGATTCGATAAATTATGTGAACGCTCACAATTTTTGAATGTTTTTACGGAAAAATGTCTGCGAAAAGCAGTTTTGTTGTTGGGCGAGGAATGTACCATAGCAAGTGACATAGGTCATAACTTTGTACTCTTTTCTTAGCCGAAAAGCCAATAAATTCGGCCGAGAGTGGTTTTTCAACGAAAGGATACCAATGAGGACACTCAAGGATTTGGGAGATCTGAAAGGCAAGAAGGTTCTTGTCCGTGCTGATTTCAACGTGCCGCTGAAGGGCACCACCATTACCGACGACGGTCGTATCCGCGCCGCACTGCCGACGATCAAGGAACTGCGCGCCGACGGCGCCAAGGTCATCCTGATGGCCCATCTCGGCCGTCCGAAGGGCAAGGTCGTCCCTGAGCTTTCGCTGGCGCCTGTCGCCAAGCGCTTGGGCGAGCTGCTGGGCATCGATGTGACGCTGGCAGAGGATACTTACGGTCCTGATGCACAGGCTAAGGTTGCCGCTATGCAGGACGGCGATGTCGTCCTGCTGCAGAACGTGCGTTACAACCCCGAAGAAACCAGCAAGGATGACGCCGAGCGCGCCGCCTATGCCAAGAAGATCGCCGCTTTGGGTGATGTCTTCGTTTCTGATGGCTTCGGTGTCGTCCACCGCGCGCAGGGTTCCGACTACGATGTGGCCGCCGACTTGCCCAGTGCAGCCGGCAAGCTCATCGAGAAGGAAGTCAAGGCGCTTTCTCGTGCCACCGAAAACCCGGAGCGCCCCTTCACCGTCGTGCTCGGCGGCTCGAAGGTCTCCGACAAACTCGGTGTCATCGAGAATCTGCTCAAGAAGGCCGACCGTCTGCTTATCGGCGGCGGCATGGCTTATACTTTCCTCGCGGCAAAGGGCTATGAGATTGGTACCTCTCTTCTCGAGAAGGATCAGATCGAGACCGTCAAGGGTTACATGGATGAGGCTGAGAAGAACGGTGTTGAGCTGATTCTCCCCGTCGATGTCGTGGTCAACAAGGGCTTCCCTGATGGCAACACCCCGGTGAACCCGGAAGTCGTCGACGCGGACAAGATTCCTGCCGACAAGATGGGTCTCGATATTGGCCCGAAGACCCAGAAGCTCTTCCACGACAAGATCGTCGATTCCAAGACGGTCGTGTGGAATGGTCCTGCTGGCGTGTTTGAGGTCGAGCAGTTCCAGGCCGGTACCAAGGCTGTCGCCCAGGGCATGGTCGACGCGACCGCCAAGGGTGCCTTCACCATCGTCGGCGGCGGCGACTCCGCTTCCGCAGTGCGTAACCTCGGCTTCCCTGAGGACGGCTTCTCTCACATCTCCACCGGTGGCGGCGCTTCCCTCGAGTTCCTCGAAGGCAAGACCCTGCCTGGTCTCAAGGTGCTTGAGTAATTGATTCAGGATTGTTGGTGGTGGTCGCGAAGGCTGAGTAGCCGAGGTGCGCTACACTACTAACAGGAATGTTTGCGGACATGCCGTTTGGTATGTCCGCATTCTTTTTGACCGTTGAATGGTCATGATTATGGATGGCATCGGTCATGTCGATTCGAGACCGATGAACATAGGCTCCGCACATGGGGAAAGGAAAACAATGTCCTCTGCACGTATTCCGTTGGTGGCTGGCAACTGGAAGATGAATTTCGATCATCTTGAAGCCACATATTTCGTGCAGAAACTTGTCTGGCTCCTTCGCGATGCCCATTTCGACTATAAACGTTGCGAAGTGGCGCTGATGCCTTCTTTCACTTCGCTTCGTAGCGTACAGGTGCTGGTCGAAGCCGATCATTTGAAAATCAACTACGGTGCTCAATCGGTATCCGTTACCAATCAGGGAGCCTTCACCGGCGATGTCTCCGCCGACATGCTTGCTCAGCTCAAATGCAAATACGTCATTGTCGGTCACTCCGAACGGCGTAAGTACCATCCCGAGGACGATGCCAACATCGTCGACCAGGTGCGTGCTGTACTGACCGCAGGCATGCAGCCCATCCTGTGTGTAGGCGAAAGCATGGAGGAACGCAGGCAGGGCATAGAGCTTGATTTCGCGGTTGGACAGGTCCACGATGTCACCCGAGATCTCTCCGATGAGGAAGCGTCCAAACTCATCATTGCTTACGAGCCCGTGTGGGCTATCGGCACCGGACTGGTAGCGACTCCTGAAAGCGCTCAGGACGCGGCGAAGGCGATTCGCAGCAACCTCCATGAGACGTTCGGTTCTAAAGTCTCTGACGCGGTTCGTATCCTCTACGGCGGCTCGGTGACCTCGAAGAATGCGGTCGAGCTCATCAGCCAGCCCGATGTTGACGGATTCCTCATCGGCGGTGCCTCTCTTGACGCAGACGAATTGGCCAAGATCTGCAGACTTACGTTGAAAACCGTGACCGCTGCCCGCTGATAACCGAACATTTTCCGTACTTTGCGTTATACTTATTAACTAGTGTTTCGAACTGGAGGTTCAACTGTGTCGACAATGGCAATCGTCAAGCTGGTTCTGCAAATCATCCTTGTTATCTTCAGCATTCTGTTGACGCTGCTGATTCTTATGCACAAGGGCAAGGGCGGCGGCCTTTCCGATATGTTTGGTGGCGGTCTCACCCAGAACGCAGGTACCTCCGGCGTCGCGGAAAAGAACCTGAATCGCTGGACGATCATCATCGCCCTGCTTTGGGTCGCTATCATCATTGCCTTGGGCCTGATGACCAAGTTCAATCTGATTAAGTAATCATCTGAATATTCGTATTGATGCGTTTCATGATGTTTCATGAAACGCATTTTTCATTGTTGGCATCTCTGAGCGGTTTATAGACTTTAGAGTCCAAGTCGTTTAAGTGCTGATTGATGCTTGAGATAAACAGGAGTAGTTATGCAGCCTGAAGCATATACGGTTGTCAGGGGAGAAGGGCTGCCCATCATCATCGCCCACGGCATGGGTGTGGACCATCGTTCTCTTATCATGCTTGATGATGCGTTTCCTCAAGGTACACAACGTATCTATATAGATCTACCCGGTTATGGTCAGACGCCGGCACTGCCCGGAATCGGCGGTCTTCCCGAACTTGCAGAGTGGTTGATGAATGCGGTCAACGAGTTGGTTGGAAGCAACAAACGTTTTGCTTTACTCGGTAATTCCATGGGTGGAGCATTGGCCAGAGATGTTCTGTCTCGCGAACCAAAGCGGGTCGCAGGGCTGGCTCTGATTGCGACTGTGGTCGATCCCGTAATGTCGCATCGTCATCTGGCTGAACATGTCATCAGCAATGCCAATCCAGACCTGACCCACAATCTGCCTCAGGATAAGGTCATCGATTTTGTCACTATGGGCGTCAATCAGTCTTTTGATGCCTGGCGCCGTTACCAGCGTTATATTCTTCCGGGAACCAAGCTCTGCGACCGTGATGCCAACGCCAAGCTCAGCCAGCGCTATTGGCTTGACGGCGACCCCGAACAGCGCTTGGGAACCTACACTGGCCCCACACTCATCATCACCGGCAAAGAGGATCAGGTCGTAGGCCACGAGGACCAGAAAGCTCTGCTTCCGCACTATCCCAATGCTGTCTACAAAGTCATCGACCCGGCCGGCCACAACATCCACATCGACCAGCCCGAAGCCGTAAAGACACTCCTCGCTGAGTGGTCCAACAAGCTATTACACTAGTCTGTCTTTTTATTCGCTGGCAGAAAGAGTCTCCTTTTGGAGACATAAGTGTGGGGCTGCCGATATGCATTGTTCTGGCGTAAGCTTGGCCGAACGGCCTTGAGTGTCCAGAACAATGCATATCGGCAGCCCCACACGACTACCCATTAAAGGGAACTAGCCAAAATCAGCCATTGACGCGGTCGATGCCGGCCTGGGTGTCGGCGAGAACCGAATCCCAAGAGGCGATGAACTTGGCAACGCCGTCGGCTTCGAGCTCGTCGGTGACATCCTTGATGTTGATACCGAGAGCGGCGAGCTTGTCCATCACGGCCTGGCTCTCCTCATAGGTGCCTTCGATGCTCGGCTTGCCGTCACCGTGGTCGGCGAGGGCGTTGAGCGTCTTTTCCGGCATGGTGTTGACAACGTCGGGAGCAACGAGCTCATCGACGTACATGCAGTCGGAGTAAGCGGCGTTCTTGGTGCCGGTGGAGGCCCACAGCGGACGCTGCTTCTTGGCACCCTTGGCCTCAAGCGCAGGCCAGCGAGGATCGGATGCGAACTTCTCTTGCCAAAGCTTGTAGGCGAGACGGGCGTTGGCCACAGCGGCCTTGCCTTCCAGAGCCTTCGCTTCGTCGGAGCCGTTGGCTTCGAGCAGCTTGTCCACAGCGGTGTCGACACGAGAGACGAAGAATGAAGCGACCGAAGCCATGTGCTTCAGATCGTGGCCGTTCTTTGCAGCCTGCTCCATGCCGGCGATGTAGGCATCCATGACCTGCTCATAGCGCTCGAGCGAGAAGATCAGCGTCACATTGACGGAGATGCCCTTGGCGAGCGTGGCAGTGATGGCCGGCAGACCTTCGAGAGTTGCCGGAATCTTGATCAGAGCGTTCGGACGATCGACCATCTTCCACAGCAGCTCGGCCTGCTTCTCAGTGTTCTCAGTGTCGTGGGCCAGACGAGGATCGACCTCGATGGACACGCGGCCGTCAACGTAATCGGTCTTCTCGGCGACTTCGCGGAAGATGTCGGTGGCGTTGCGCACATCGGTGGTGGTCAGCTCGCGTACGGCGTCCTCGACGTTGATCTTGCCGAGTTCCTTGAGCTGTTCGTCGTAAGGTCCGACCTGAGCCAGAGCCTTCTGGAAGATGGACGGGTTGGTGGTCACGCCAACGACGTTCTTGGTCTTGATGAGTTCCTGCAGATTGCCGGAGGTGATGCGGGTGCGATCAAGGTCGTCAAGCCAGATCGAAACACCAGAATCACTGGTACGCTGTGTTGCTTCTGTCATATCTTTATCTCCTTATTCCAATATCGGTATTGGAACGTCTTTTTATATTCAAAGCGGTGCGGACGTTCGCGGTTCTTACGAAATTCGCGCACCGCCGCACCGCTTATCTATTATTGAGGTCAGGCCTCGCGAGCCTCTTCGATGGAGGCTTCCGCGGCTTCGACCACGTGCTCGGCAGTGATGCCGAGATCGATCATGTTCTGAGCGCCGTCGCCCTGCAGGCCGAAACGCTCGATGGAAATCGGCTTGCCGTAGCTGCCAAGGTACTTGTACCAAGGCTGAGCAACGCCGGCTTCGATGGAGACACGGGCACGAACGGACTTCGGCAGCACGGCTTCCTTGTAGTCGTCGTCCTGTTCCTCGAACCATTCCATGGACGGCATGGAGACCACGCGGGCCTTGATGCCCTTGTCGGCGAGCATCTTGGCGCCCTCGACAGCCCACTGGACTTCGGAACCGGTGGCCATGATGATGACATCAGGCTCACCATCGGTGTCGACGAGGATGTAAGCACCCTTGCGCACGCCGTCACGCGCCTTCTCGGCGGTCTCGGCAAGTGCCGGCACACCCTGACGGGTCAGGATCATCGCGGTCGGCAGCGTGTTCTTCTTCTCGAAGAAGTAACGGTAGGCCTCGGCGGTCTCGAACTCGTCGGCAGGACGCACGACTTCCATATCAGGCATGGCGCGGAAGGCCGCGAGATGCTCAATCGGCTGATGGGTCGGGCCGTCTTCGCCGAGGGCCACGGAATCATGGCTCCAGACATAGAGGTTCGGAAGCTTCATCAGCGCGGCAAGACGCACGGCCGGACGCTCGTAATCCGAGAACTGGAAGAACGTGCCGCCGAATGGACGGGTATCGCTGCCCAGAAGAATGCCGTTGGTGATGGCGCCCATGGCGAACTCGCGCACGCCGAAGTGCAGCTGACGGCCGTACTTGCTGGCTTCGGGCCAGGTACGGGTCTCGTCGGCCTTGGGGCCGAAGGTCTCAGCGCCGTTGATGTCGGTCTTGTTGGAGCCACCGAGATCGGCGGAGCCGCCCCAGAGTTCCGGCATGACCTTGGCGATGGCATTGAGGACCTGGCCGGAGGACTTACGGGTTGCGGCCTGATCGCCGGCTGCGAAGCTCTTTTCGACCTCGTCGATGGCCTCGTCAAAGCCTTCGGGAAGCTTGTGGGCCTTGATGCGGTCATAGAGCTTGGACTGCTCAGGGTTGGCTTTGCGCCAGGCGGCGAGCTTCTCGTCCCATTCCTTGTGAGCCTCGAGGCCGCGGTCGGCGACCTTGCGAGCATGGGCGAGGGCCTCTTCGTCGACAGGGAAGTCGACGTCGGGGTCGAAGCCGAGAACCTTCTTCAGACCGGCGACGGCTTCCGCACCCAGCTTGGAGCCGTGGGCGGATTCGTCGTTGGTCTTGCCCGGAGTCGGCCAAGCCATCAGGGTATCGACCTTGATGAACTTCGGACGATCGGTGACCTGCTCGGCCTTGTCGAGCGCCGCGGCAAGAGCTGCGGTGTCTTCCTTATAGGAGCCGTCGGGCTGGATGAAGCTGACTTCGTCGGTGTACCAGCCATAGGACTCATAGCGCTTGAGGATATCCTCGGAGAAGGTGAGCTTGGTGTCGCCTTCGATCTGAATGTGGTTGGCATCGAAGATCACGGTGAGATTGCCGAGACGTTCATTGCCGGCGAGCGAGGAAGCCTCCGAAGAGACGCCTTCCTCAACGTCGCCTTCGCCGCAGATAACCCAGACCTTGTGGTCGAAGGGCGAGGTGCCTTCTGGTGCGTTCGGGTCGAGCAGACCGCGCTCAAAACGCTGACCGTAGGCGAAGCCAACAGCCGAGGCAAGACCTTGGCCAAGTGGGCCGGTGGTCATTTCCAGGCCCGGAGTCAGACCGACTTCAGGATGGCCCGGGGTGCGCGTATCGGCACCACCGCGGAAGTACTTGAGATCATCGATGGTCAGGCCGTAGCCGGAGAAATAAAGCTGCACATACTGCGTCAGCGATGCATGGCCGCCGGAAAGGATGAAGCGATCACGTCCGTCCCAGTGAGGATCGTTGGGATCGTGCTTGATGTAATGCTGATAAAGTGTGTAGGCGATAGGAGCCAGGGAGATGGGGAGCCCGGGTGGCCGCTGCCAGCCCGTTCAACCGCGTCTGCGGAGAGCACCTTCGCCATCTTGACGGCGCGCTCGTCCAAATCCGACCATGTGAAATCGGTCATAGGTTTTACTTTCCTTCCAATATTCTGGATGCTGCAAACACGGCTTATTCCGCGCCGCAGAGCACCCTCACATTGCCCTTTTATGCTAACTTTAAGAGCCGACGAAAAGTTAAGTTTTGAACACGTTTGATTTGTTTTGTTCTGTTAGCGTTCACGTAAATAACACGGCGTGTTCGTTCGAATCTTCTGAGAGTGGAACCGTTAGCACTCTCGACTCAGGAGTGCTAATACATTGATATACTAATTATTGTATAGATAACACTGGTGACCATGGAAGGAGGGCCAAATGACACAGCCAAGACGCATGCTGGTGCTGAGGGCCGTGGTCGAGGATTATATTCGTTCGCAGGAGCCCGTCGGATCGACGGCCCTGGCGAAGGCGCATAACTTGGGGGTAAGCTCGGCGACCATTCGCAATGACATGTCCGCGTTGGAGGATGAGGGCTATCTCATCCAGCCGCACACTTCTGCAGGTCGTGTTCCCACAGAGCGCGGATATCGTTATTTCGTCGACCGCTTGGCCACTGTCGTGCATCTGAGTGAGGCTCAGCGACGGGGTATCACCACGTTCCTTTCCGGCTCCGCAAGCCTGCAGGACACCTTGCAGCGTGCCGCAAGGCTCTTGGCCAATATCACCGGGCAGGTCGCGGTGGTCTCTTCGCCTGCGCTTTCCAAATCGAAGCTGCGGCGTATCGAAATCGTACCGTTGAATGCTGTGACCATGCTGGTTGTCATCATTACGGATTCGGGATCGGTGGCCCAGCACACCTTTACCTTAAGCGAGATACCAAGTGCCACGACGTTGACGAAGTTCTCCGAACTGGTCAACGCGCAATGCATGGATATGCCGTTGGTTCAGGCGGCTCAACGCATTCGCTCGATTATTGCCGTTCCGGAATACCGTTCGGTACGCATCTTGGGTGAAAGACTTGCCAAAACCGTCGAATCAATGGCGCATGACGAAGGAACTGGTCAGATGTACGTGGCCGGCACTTCGCAACTTGCCCACATGCAGTCGCAGACCGATCTCGGTCCGCTGTTCGATGCGCTTGAGGAACAGGTGGTCATCATGCGTCTGATGAATAACCTCAGCGAGGAAGGCAAAGATGTGGGAGTGGCTATCGGGTCTGAGACCAGAACCCCGGGCCTGATTCATGCTTCCGTCGTCTCGTCTGGTTACGGACGCAGCAGTGAAACCGGGGATGGACTTAAAGAGACCGTCAAAGAAAATGAAACGGAAACAAGCCCGCATCCGGTGGCTTTTGTCGGTTCCATCGGGCCGACGCACATGGACTATGCTGCGACCATTACCGCGGTGCGTGCCGTGGCAAAGTATCTGACTGATCTGATAGCACAGGATGAGGCGGCTTAGTATTCCAAGGCTTATGACACAATAACGGACAGAACGTAACATAAACGTTATATTGCGAATTTACACATTCAAGGGATTTCAGTGGCAGAAACAGATTATTATGAAGTGCTGGGTGTCGAGCGCACGGCCAGTGATGATGAGATCAAAAAAGCCTATCGCAAGATGAGCCGCAAGTATCATCCGGACATCGCCGGTCCTGAGTTCGAGGACAAATTTAAGGAAGTCAACAACGCCTATGAGGTGTTGTCCGATTCAGACAAGCGGCGTATGTATGATTCCGGCGTCGATCCCAATGATCCCAATGCCTCGGCGGGCTTCTCATCTGCCGGTTTCGGCGATATGGGCGATATCTTCGGTCAGTTCTTCGGCAATGCGTTCGGTGGCGGCTCACAAGGCCCGACACCACGTACACAGCCTGGGCGCGATGCACTGTCCAGTGCTTCCATTGCCTTGAAGACCGCGGTCTTCGGTGGTACTGCCCATGTCAAGATCAATACGTTCGGCCTGTGCCCGAAATGCAGCGGAACAGGCACCTCCAATGGTGAGAAACCGGTCACTTGCCCGGATTGCAACGGACAAGGCATGCGTCAGCAAGTTAAGCGCACCATGCTGGGCCAAATGATGACCACGGCACCGTGCGATCGTTGCGAGGGCCATGGAACCATTATCGAGCATCCCTGCCCGACCTGTCAGGGTCATGGTCGCGTTCGTACCTCTCGTGATGTCGGGGTGACTATTCCTGCCGGCATCGCAGACAACACCCGTCTACGCCTGGCCAATCAGGGCGAAGTAGGCGAAGGTGGCGGAGCCGCAGGCGATCTCTATATTGACATCCGCATCAAACCCGACAAGCAGTTCACGCGCGAGGGCGACGATCTGCACTGCTGGATTCAGATTCCCATGAGCTGGGCCGTGCTTGGCCACGATATGGATATCGACACGTTCGACGGCAGACAGACCATCAGCATACCGGAAGGCTGCCAGCCGGAGGAAACGGTACCGTTGAAGGGCCTTGGTGTCGCGAAAGTCAAGCACCCTGAGGAGCGTGGCGACCTGGTTGCTCACATGAGCATCCATATCCCCACAAAACTTAACGACGGGGAACGCAAACTCATGGAGCAATTCAGCCAAAGCCACGATGCGGACGCATCGCAGGTGAAGCAAAGCTCACGTCCATCGACGAATCGCAAGGGCTTCTTCGACAAGATTAAGGATGCCCTCCACTAAAATTTGACTTAGTAGAGCTAAAAGATAGTAAGAAAGGCACCGCCATCCAGAGGTTTGGATGGCGGTGCCTTTGTCTTGTGATATTACGGGCAATAATTGGCAGCTAGGCCAGCAACGAGCGACACATCGCCCGGTATTCACTGACGTAGCCTCCGCCGAAGAAGACACAATGGCCGGCGATCGGATAGAGCTGCCAGATGGTTGTCCTGTCGGCGAATCCTTTCTTCAATGGATGAGCCGATTCATAACCGTCGATGATTTCGTCGAGATAAGGCATCCCGAAAAGATTGAGCATGGCCAGATCCTCTTCGCGATGCCCGCCATGTGCGGCCGGATCGATAAGCACGGCTTCTGTCTCACCGGAATCCTTGGTCCACATCACGTTGCCGCTCCAGAGGTCTCCGTGTACGCGGGCAGGTTTGTCTTGTGCCGCCGGTCCAAGCAGATCGGGCAATGCATCGATGACTTCCTTGGTCATGGCCAGATCCTTGTCGTCGAGTTCTCCGCGTTTGATGCCGAGCCTGACCATCGGGAGCAGCCGGCCTTCACCCAGGTAATCGATGGGGTTCGTCCATTCTCCGGTATCCATCGGCACCGGGTCCTGCAAAGGCCCGAAATAGCAGACCCCGTCATATCCGGCCGGAGCGGAACCGAAATAGTCGGCTTCTGCATCGTGCATGTGGGCCAGCGCAGCACCGAAATCGTGCGCGGCCTTCGGCGTGGGGGAGCAGGAGTACACCTGTTCGATGTCGAGCCAGTCTTCGCCCCAATCATAGACATCGACGACGCGGGGTCCACCCTGAGCCTGTGCTTCACCGAGCCATTTGAGGCCTTTGCCCTCGCATTCGAAGAATCCCTTTGGCGCGAACGCCCTGCTTTTACGATATTTTGCCATGATGTTACCCTTCGTTTGCTTTCAACGACCCATTGAAATCCAGTAACTGGTTGTCATGTCGGATTTCGTTGGTTTGTTCGCCCGGCGGGCATCGGTCTACCCGCCTTCATTGTGTGAGCGATGTGCGACAATTGAACGTTTTGACCTATGTTGTTCCGGTTCGGTGGGTAATCTGGTCTCATCACATACGAACCCTTGCCAGTGGCCGGTTACCACAGATGAATGATTGTCGTATATTCTACGGTGAGGATACGCACAAAGAGGGATTATGAATTTCTTCCAAGCCATCGTTTTGGGACTGGTCCAGGCGCTTACCGAATATCTGCCGGTGTCTTCGAGCGCGCATATCCGAATCGTCGGCGAACTGATGCTGCACTCCGATCCGGGAGCAGCGTTCACGGCCATCATCCAGTTGGGTACCGAACTTGCAGTCATCCTCTATTTCCGTCGTGACATCGTCAACATTCTTTCGCATTGGTTCGGCTGTTTGTTCGGTCATCATGGCACAGACCTGAAGTCCCGGCTCGGCAAAGGCGACCGCGACGCCACCTTCGGCTGGTACATCATCATCGGCACCATCCCAATCCTTGTTGCCGGTCTGTTGTTCCAGAGAACCATCGAGACCACGTTGCGCAACCTCTGGATTACCGTCACTGTGCTCCTGCTGTTCGGCATCCTTCTGTGGGTGGTCGATGCGAGGTCGCCCGAACGTAAAACCGTCAGAGAAATGAACTGGAAGGACGCGCTGCTTTTCGGTGTCGGCCAGATGCTGGCGCTCATCCCTGGCGTTTCCCGTTCTGGTGGCACCATCACCTTCGGTCGTGCGATGGGTTATACGCGTGAAGACGCGGTTCGCGTCAGCTTCATCATGGCCATTCCGGCCGTTTTCGGTTCAGGCATTCTGGAGACGGTCAAGGCCGTAGGAAACTACCAAAGCGAACCGAATTTCCCGGGCTGGGGCGCGACATTGGCAGCGATGGTCGTCAGCTTCATTGTCGGCTATTTTGTTATTATCGCGTTCTTGAAATTCGTTTCAACGTTCTCATACAAGGCTTTTGCGATTTATCGTATCGCCATTGCCGTGGTAGTCGCGATTCTTCTGATTGCCGGCGTACTTCAGGCGTCACCAGCGGCGGCTCAGGCTGTTGCAGCGGCGATTCAGCCGGTTATTGCATCAATCTGACACAGCGCAAATTGCTTAATTTTATGAAGATTGAGTAAAATCGGAATGGTAAAGGCGCCTGGCAATCAATGATTGCCAGGCGCCTTTACCATTCCAGAAAATCTAGCTGCTTGTCAGTGAGCAAAGACTGGAAATGGTTTAGTCTT
Source organism: Bifidobacterium sp. ESL0682 (assembly GCF_029392815.1). Classification (GTDB taxonomy): domain Bacteria; phylum Actinomycetota; class Actinomycetes; order Actinomycetales; family Bifidobacteriaceae; genus Bifidobacterium. The sequence goes on from NZ_CP113942.1 coordinate 1,016,473, forward strand.
CGATGTGCGAGAGAAATTCCTCGGCTTCCTGTGCAATCTCATCGCCTCGTGGCACTGTTCCATCGCCTAGCTGGTTGAGTTGCTGGTCGAGGTCATAGTTCGTCTCAAGGTGGCGAATATAGCTCTTTAGATCGTCATTGCAGTTGGAAAGTACGTCAGCCTGTGCTTTCCATTCCACAGCCTGCTGTGGCAAGGTTCCGGTATTGAGCTGGACACCCAGAATCTTGGAAAGTCTGCTGAGTATTTGCAGTGTTCCCTGTGGGCACTCGTCTCCGGCAAGATATTGCGGCACACATACCCACATCGAATTGGTATCGAATCCTTCCTGCTCGGCTACCATATCCAGCACGGTAGGGATACCTACAGGGCCGTCATAGGGGTTACGGCCGTTGTTGTGGGTTGCCGAATCTTTTACCGCGCCGCCGCGGATGCTTGATTCGCCCCGTCTCAGTGCTGATTCATCAACTGGCAACGGACGGGTGTGCGGGCAATCGGCGAACATTGAGCCCAACGTGACGATTTCACTGACGTCAAGTTCATCGGCAATGCGTAGGCTGCTGCGGCAATAATCAATCCAACGGTAATTGGGTTCGGGCGCGATTTGCGCGTAGAGGCGCACGCCGGGTTCAATGGTGATTTCATAGAAGGTCGTCTGCGGCCAGATGATGCGAGGCTGGCCAGTGACATGGCAGATCATGGGGCGGGCTGCCTGCAGATCGTAATAGCTGTCGGTGCGGATGTGCCTGATTTCCCGTGATTCATAATTGGCTATCAGATGGCGGATTACATTGGTCGCCGCCTGGCTGGCGTCATTCCAGCCTTCGAAGGCGCAGACCATAATGGGCTTCGACGATTTCGCTTCCGTTGTCATGTGTTCTAATGTAGCCTGTGAAAACCTTGAAATCTGAGGCCTTATGCCATTGGTGAATGAGTTTCGCCTACCAGAGTAGAAACAAGATATTTAGGGAAACAGGCGATTGTGTCTCATAAACACAAAAACGTTGATATTCCCGCGCGACACGCAAGAGTTGTCAAAAGTACGGAGAGCGTATATAGTTATCTCTCGTGCTTCGGTGTGGTTCTCCACATTAAAGCTTTGCGGACATAGCTTAGTTGGTAAAGCGCGACCTTGCCAAGGTCGAGAGCGCGGGTTCGAGTCCCGTTGTCCGCTCTAGGTCCGAGGAGTTGTAAACGAACCTTACGGTGGGTTAGCCAATCGGTTAGGCAGCGGCCTGCAAAGCCGTATAGACGAGTTCGACTCTCGTACCCACCTCGGAAGATGAACGGAAGTTCTGATTCCAAACAACCTGGGCGGTTGGCGCAGAGGCTAGCGCACTTCCCTGACACGGAAGGGGTCACAAGTTCGAATCTTGTATCGCCCACGAAGACCGGAGGAAACTCCGGTTTTTGTTTCATAATTGAATGTTGATCGGGTGATTAGCGCAGCGGTTAGCGCACTTCCCTCACACGGAAGGGGTCGCTGGTTCGATTCCAGCATCACCCACGTTTTTCTTTTTTGTTCTTATTTATTTTTCACCACTTATTCATCCTATGGGTCAGTGTTTCTATCTACAATCAGAATCAATAGTTTATTATTCGTTGACGAGCAAGGAATAGAATATGGCAAGTGCTTCGGTAAAGACGGCGTTGTTGGCGAATGTCGGAGTGGCGGTCGCCAAAGGACTCGCCGCTGTGTTCACCGGCTCATCGGCGATGCTTTCAGAGGCCGTCCATTCCGTGGCGGATTGCGCCAACGAATTGGTGCTCATGGTTGGCGGCAAGGCCGCCGCGAAATCGGACAAGGACCATCCTTTCGGTCTGTATCGTGCCAAATATCTTGCTTCGTTCCTTGTGGCAACCTTGTTGTTCTTCGTTGGCGGCTGGTTCTCATCTTCACAGAGCTTTGAAAAACTTGTCGGATTGAGCAATGGGTCGTTGCCGAGGAGTGTCGAATCCGTTGAATTGCTGGCTTCCTTGGCGGTTATCGTTGTATCCGCCTGTCTGGAAGGCTATGGCTTGCACACCTCGATTCACGAAGCCCGCGAGCGTATGGAACGATTGCAGGTCGGCCATATGCGTCTGTTCACGTTCTGGCGCAACACTAAAAGCGCGGAGCTTGCCTCGGTGATGATGGAAGACACCCTTGCGCTGGTAGGGCTGGTGTTCGCAGGAGCGGGCATGGTGATGGCTCTGATTACCGGTGATGAGCTCTGGGATGCTGTAGGCGGCCTGTGCGTAGGCATCATCTTGATTGTTGGTGCCGTTGCGCTGGGCTTCAAATCAGGTTCGTTGCTTATCGGCGAAGCGGTGGAACCGGTGATGGTCGACCGTATACGTCAAGCAGTCGAAGAAACGCCAGGCGTCGACCGGTTGATTAACATGCAAGCCATGCATATGGCCGAAGACGACATTCTGCTGTGCCTGAAGGTGCAGACCTCCAAGCTCGACCGTGATTACGATGTCGAAACCATCAACAAAATCGAATCCGCCGTACGCAAGGCCTTGCCGTTCTATCGTTTTGAAATCTATGTAGAACCTGACTTGTATCGAAAGCCTAAAGAAGTCGAACAGCATTGACAAGACAATAAGCGTGATAATTCCGTTTTGTGCCTATTTCGGATGCTATCGAGCTGCTGACATCTTGTGGCAGGAAAGCCTGGCAGGTTAATTCTGCCCTGAGCGGGCATCTTTTCGAACAATGCAATTATAGTTGGCAGCCATGTGCAGATTGCTTGGATATTGCGTCAATGCAGCTCAATTGAGTTTGCAAGATATTCTGGGGGATACCGATACCGCGGATTTTCGCAGGCTCAGTGAGATTCATAAGGACGGCTGGGGCCTGTCTCTGAAAGGTTGCGCAGGTGACGGCATATCCCAATTGTCGGAGGAACGTACCTACCACACCACGATTGCCGCCTATGCCGATTCGATGTTTTCCTCTTTAGCCGCTGTGCCCGCACAATCGGCATTGTGGCATTTCCGGTGGGGAGCCCAGGCATTGCCGGGGTCATGGAGAATCAGCAGCCGTTTGCGTTTGATGGTATTGACTTCATCCACAATGGCCATATCGTCGACGCCGACAATGTCACTGTTCTCGATAATCCTGATTTTGAAGTAGATCGCGACATTGTCGAATCCATCAGCGTCCACAGCGATTCGGCAATCTTTTTCGCAGTCATCGTGGGGTATACCCGTCAGGGCATGAATCTCAGCGATGCGGTATTGCATGCTGTAGCAAAGATGCGAGAAACATATCCAGACTCAAGTTACAACTGCATTGTGCGTGATGCCGAGGAGATGGTTGCCGTTCAGGCCGTCCATGGAGGAAAGACCTTGCCGGAGATCACGAAATTCTACAATGATTATGGTTGGACTGGTCAAGGTGACGACTACTCAGTCATGCGTTTCCGCGATATCAGAGACGGCAAGAACCAAGGGTTAGGGGTATTGGTCGCAAGTTCCGGATTCCGTCAGGATGCAAATGATGGCTGGCGTGAGATGGGCAATAACACCATGTTGGTGGCCTCACGTTTGACCGGGAAATATTTCCTGCGTTCATTGTGATGTATCTGAGGCAGGTCTTCACAGTCGTAATAACGACACTCATATCACAAGTCTTGTCTCTGCAGATTTTTTAGGTATGATGCGTTCGACAACTTAAGAGGTAATTGAGAGGTAATCGTGTGGGCGCACATCTGTGGTTGTTTGAATAAATGGATGGCTCTTTCACGCAACGCGCCGATGATTTGCAAGATGAGCCATGTGCCTGTATATTTTCTCTCTGTTGTCTTTGCGGACATAGCTTAGTTGGTAAAGCGCGACCTTGCCAAGGTCGAGAGCGCGGGTTCGAGTCCCGTTGTCCGCTCTCTTTATTTATTTCCATTTCTGATAGCATCGAAGTATGATGCAGGCTTCATACATTATTGTTCTAGTGCTTCTGGTCTCCAAAAGAGCGTCGAGCATAATCAGTGCGCTAATCCATAACGAGTGATGCAGGTCTTAGCCGCGCTTGAACAGAATATTAGGAACCCATAGCGTGAAAGTGTACCGGAACGTCGTATGTCCCAAGTTTCCTTTGCGGGCATCCAGCAGTTTTATTGGCATTTCCTATGTCTGTGTCGTCTCATAACCTAAGATACGTTGATTACCGTCCAGGCCTGCCCCTAGTAACGCGGGCCCTGAAAGCAAAGGACACTATACCATGGCTGAACAAACCATCTCCATCACACTCAACGGCACGGCAAAGGAGGTGGAAGCCACTCAGACCGGCACCGATCTTTTCGCCGATGACAAGAACATCATCGCCGTCCGTCTCAATGGCAAGCCACGTGACCTTTACACTCCGCTTCACGACGGCGATGCCGTCGAACCCATCGCTTTGGACAGCGAGGACGGCTTGGCGATCATGCGCCATTCCGCTACGCACGTCATGGCACAGGCGGTTCAGGAGATTCGTCCGGATGCCAAACTCGGCATCGGTCCGGCCATCGAAAATGGCTTCTACTATGATTTTGACGTCGACAAGCCCTTCACTCCCGATGATCTGAAGGAAATCGACAAGCGCATGAAGCGCATCATCAAGTCTTCCCAGTCGTTCCGCCGTCGTGTGGTCAGCGAGGACGAGGCGAAGGCCGAAGAGGCCGACCAGCCTTACAAGCTGGAGCTCATCGGCAAGAAGAAGGAAGACATCGACGAGACCGTCGGCACGGAAGTGCCGAATCAGGGCGAAATCACGATGTACGACAACCTTGACCGTGATGGCAATGTCGTTTGGAAAGATCTCTGCCAAGGCCCGCACCTGCCTAACACCCGTTATATCAAGGCGTTCAAGCTGGAACGTACCGCCGCTGCTTACTGGCTTGGCGACGAGCACAACCCGTCGATGCAGCGCATCTATGGCACGGCCTGGGCTTCCAAGGAAGATTTGAAGGCCTATCAGGCACGTATGGAAGAAGCGGCCAAGCGCGACCACCGCAAGCTCGGCGCCGAGATGGATCTCTTCTCCTTCCCGGAGGAGATCGGACCTGGCCTGCCCGTCTTCCATCCGAAGGGCGGCGCGATCATCAACGCTATGGAGGATTACTCCCGCGAGATGCACCGCAAGGCCGGCTACAGCTTCGTGCAGACCCCTCACATCACCAAGGGCGGCCTCTACGAGACTAGTGGCCACCTGCAGTGGTACAAGGACGGCATGTTCCCCCGATGCATCTCGATGAGGAAGTAGACGAGAACGGCAACGTCACCAAGCAGGGCTTCGACTACTACCTGAAGCCGATGAACTGCCCGATGCACAACCTCATCTTCAAGTCCCGCCAGCGCTCCTACAAGGAACTGCCGCTGCGCCTCTTCGAGTTCGGCACCGTCTACCGCTATGAGAAGAGCGGCGAGGTCCACGGACTGACCCGAGTGCGTGGCTTGACGCAGGATGACTCCCACATTTATTGCACCCGCGACCAGATGAAGGGCGAGCTCAAGTCCATTCTGAACTTCGTGCTGCAGGTGCTGAAGGATTACGGTCTCAACGACTTCTATCTCGAGCTCTCCACCAAGGACGAGAAGAAGTTCGTGGGCTCCGACGAGATCTGGACGGAGGCGACGGACACGTTGCGCGAAGTGGCCGAAGACTCTGGCCTTGACCTCGTGGCCGATCCGGGTGGGGCTGCATTCTACGGCCCGAAGATCTCCGTGCAGGCACGCGACGCCATCGGCCGTACCTGGCAGGTCTCGACCATTCAGCTCGACTTCAACCTGCCCGAGCGCTTCAAGCTCGAGTACATCGCCAAGGACGGTACCCATCAGCGCCCGGTGATGATTCACCGCGCCCTGTTCGGCTCCATAGAGCGTTTCTTCGCCATCCTGCTCGAGCACTATGCCGGTGCATTCCCGGTCTGGCTCGCTCCGGTTCAGGTCACGGGCATCCCGGTGGCCGACGAGTTCGCGCCGCATCTGCAGAAGTTCATCGACTCCCTGACTCAGGAAACGGTGCGCTGCGAGATGGACACCTCTGACGATCGTTTCGGCAAGAAGATTCGCAATGCCTCCAAGTCCAAGGTGCCGTTCACGCTGATTGTCGGCGAGGATGATGTCAACAAGAACGCGGTCAGCTTCCGTTTCCGTGACGGCAGCCAGCTTAACGGCGTGCCCGTCGATGAGGCCAAGGCCGATATTCTCAAGGTCATCAAGTCTCGCGCCCAGGTCAACAACGCCGAGGATTTCGCTGAAGCGACCAAGTAACGATCCAATAAGTTATAAGACAAAAGAAAACCGCCGAGGAAAAGCGTAAGTATGCTTGAGAAACTACGACCACCGTTCAAACGCCTTATCGCGCCGCTAGCCAAGCTGTTAGTGGCGATGGGATTCACGGCGAACGCGGTGACCATCGTCGGAGCCATCGGCACGATTATCGTGGCCATCGCCACGGGAATCACCGGCTGGCTCATCCCTGGTTCCATACTTATGGCTATCCTTGCGGCATTCGATTCACTCGACGGCTCGGTCGCGGCGTTGACCACGGGAGGCACCAAATTCGGTGCATTCCTTGATTCAACGCTCGACCGCATCGCCGACTGGGCTGTTCTTTTCGCTGTAGTGCTTTATTTCCTGTTGCACGGCGGCATGTCGATCGCGTCCGGCTCCATCGATATGGACGATATCATTGGCTGGATCGGCATCGGAGCGTCGATGTATGCGATGATGACCTCATTCGTCACCTCCTATGCACGTGCCCGCGCAGAATCAGTGGGTTATGAGGCCAAAAACGGTATCGCTACAAGAAGCGACCGCCTCGTCATCATCCTCGTTGGCATGTTATTGACCGGCATTATCGGCGACGTAAGGTGGCTTATGGCGTTTATCGTCATTCTGGCCATATTAGGAACAATTACCGTGTTCCAACGTATCTTTGAAGTACGTAGGCAGATGAAAGCCGACGGAGCAATCTGATTGTCGCAAAACCTGTCTTACATTTCTCCTTGGAATGCGAGACAGGTTTTTGTATAGCCATTTGCTTGTTGACCGGTCTGCCTGAGATTTACCTGATGTATTTCAGTAATTGATTCAACTGACCGGCCTACCGTCAGCGCTCCATACACACCTGAAAGACCCTTACCAACATGTTCGATAATTTCCTCGTATTTCTGGCCAAACACCCAAGAATTGTTCCCGAACCATTGTTGCGAGGCCTTTTTCTTTTAGCTGCAGACATCTGCTGGTTGCTGCATATCGGGGAGTGAAACAACTCGAACGCAATCTTCGTCATGTCCTTGAATCGCGTGATGGGTCAGTTTCAAAAAGGATCTGCGTAAAGCAAGCCACCGCGGTATGCGCTCGTATTTCACCTACTTTGCCGAAGCCATGACTGTCGGAGGCCATTCTGACGAACGATTACTCGCACGTGCCAGACCGATCGGCCCCGGTCTGCCAATCTGTAAGGAACTGGTACATGACAATCCAGGCAGTGCGCCCATGGCCATCAGCCATCAGGGCAACTGGGATTACGAGGGATTTCTTGCCGCCAATGTTCTCGCGCCGGTAACGGTGACGGCTGAACGACTCGCCAACAAAAAGCTGCTGGATACATTCATCGAGATACGTAAACGCATGGATATCACCGTGCTGCTTACCGGTCAGCCCCATCTCATCGAGCAGCTGGAAGATGCTCTGGCCAAGCCGCACGTTTTGGTGCCGTTGCTCGCCGATCGGGATCTGAGCCGTCACGGTGAGTTCGTTCATGCTTTCGGCTCCACCATCAGGGTGGCACGCGGGCCCGCCACATTGGCGCTTGATACCGGAAAGCCGTTATTCGTGGTCAATATGTTCCGCGAGAAGTTGCACGGCGAAGCCAGGCGCAAGGCCGGCATCGGCTATGGTTATGTCGTCGACATCAGCGCACCAGTGGATATCGATCGATTTCGCGATTTGCCGCGTGAAGAGGCCATTCACGCCATCAGCCAGGCCTGGGTGGATGTGTGGAGCCGTGACATTTCAGCGCATCCAGAAGATTGGCACATGCTCCAGCCGATTTTCATCGAAGATCTGGATATGTCACGGCTTAAAGATGTCCCTGAAGATGTCAAGGCCGAATTATCGAAAATCAGCAAACCAACAAAATAAAGTAAGTCTACACGTTTCCATGATTGCCGTCACTGATGGAAATGCATGTCGAAATACGGCATCTATGACAGAATGAAGAATCATGTCGTATGTAGAATCCAATGAAACCAGTCAGCATCCCGACCCGCTTCATGGCAGAAAACTGAATGTCGGAATCATTTCTCCGTACTCATTCGAAACGCCAGGCGGCGTGCAGTTCCATATCAGGGATTTCGCCGAAGAACTGATGAAGCGCGGGCACAAGGTATCGGTATTGGCACCCGGCCGACGCACGCGGGACATGCCGCTTTGGGTGACGACCAACGATTCCTCGTTCTCCATTCCCTATAACGGATCGGTTGCACGCCTGAGCTATTTCGGCTTCGTCGGCCCACGCACCCGTCGTTGGGTCAAACAGGGGCATTTCGACATCGTTCATCTGCATGAGCCGGAAACGCCGTCGCTGAGCCACAAACCGTTGACGATGCATCATCATCCTCCGTTTGTGGGCACATTCCATGCAGCATTTGATCCATATCCGTTGGCATTGCGCATTTTCCAAGGATATTTGCGCAAGTATTTGTCGCCGCTTTCTGCGGGAATCTGTGTCTCTGATGCAGCCAAGAAGGTGGTCGATCATTATGCTCCGCGCAACATCGAATATAATGTCATTCCCAATGGCATCAATTGCAAGTTCTTCGCCAATGCAGAGCCAAAATCTGCCTGGCTCGGGACCAAGGAAGAACCGACCATTGGGTTCCTGGGCCGTATGGGGGAGTCGCGCAAAGGATTTGCCATCTTTGCACGCGCCGCAAACGACATCATCAAACAGTATCCTTCTGCACGTTTCCTGTGCGCTGGAACCGGCGAGCAGGACGCCATGAAGATACTGAGCAAGATTGATTCAAGCGGGACGTTGGCCAAGCGTTTCGAGTTCCTCGGGCGCATCAGCGACAAAGACAAGGCACGGTTCTACAAATCGCTCGATGTCTATGTTGCGCCACAGACCGGAGGGGAGAGCTTCGGCATCGTCTTGGTGGAAGCCATGGCCGCTTCGTGTGCGGTGGTTTCCAGCGATTTGGATGCCTTCGCCGCGGTCGCACAGGGTGGTGGTGATGCAGCGTTGTTCACCAATGGTGATGGTCATGATTGCGCCCGTCAGGTTCTTTCTCTGCTCGATGATCCGCAACGCCGTGAACGGCTACAGCAATCGGGCTTTGAGAGGTCCAAGCAATACGATTGGCCTGTGGTGGCAGACCGGGTTTTGGAAGTCTACGCCCGTGTATTGTCGTGAAACCGCTTTAAAATTGTTACGTTTAACGTATTCGTATACCTGCTAGGAGCAATATGTCAGGGCATTCCAAGTGGGCGACCACTAAAAACAAGAAGGCCGCCATTGATTCGAAGCGCGGCAAGCTGTTCGCCAAACTCATCAAGAACATCGAAATCGCAGCACGTCTGGGCGGCGGCGACCCCGACGGCAATCCGACACTGTATGATGCCATCGTCAAGGCCAAGAAGTCTTCGATGCCTGCCGACAACATCAAGCGCGCCATCAAGCGCGGATCCGGTGCCGAAGCCGGTGCCGCCGATTACGAGAGCATCAACTACGAAGGCTATGCGCCCGCAGGCGTGGGCCTCATCATCGAGTGCCTCACCGACAACCGCAACCGTGCGGCCGCCGAAGTGCGTTCTACGCTGACCAAGGGCAACGGCTCATTGGCCACCTCCGGTTCCGTAAGCTTCAACTTCGAGCGCAAGGGCCAGATTGTGGTGCCTTCCGATGGTCTCGATTATGACAAGGTTTTCGAAATCGCCGCCGAAGCCGGTGCCGAGGATGTCAAGGACGAGGATGAGGTCTACACCGTCATCACTGCTCCCGAAGACATGGTTGCGGTGCGCGAGGCTCTGCAGAAGGCCAGCATCGACTATGATTCGGCCGATTTGGTGATGATTCCCAAGACTGAAGTGGATTTGAGCCTTGAGGATGCGCAGAAGGTCTCCAAGCTCATCGACAATCTCGATGACCTCGACGATGTGCAGAACATCTACAGCAACTGGACGGCCTCTGACGAGGTCATGGAACAGCTGGCTGCAGAGGAGTAAGCTGCTGTGATTATCCTTGGCGTCGACCCCGGGCTTACACGTTGCGGGGTCGGTGTGATTGAAGCCGACGCATCGCGCCGGCTTTCTTTTGTTCATGTCGATGTTGTGCGCAGCGACCCGCATATTTCGCAGGATCTGCGTCTGTTGGCCATCTATAACGGGCTCGTAGCCAAGATTGATAGGTTTTCACCCGATACCGTTTCCATTGAACGCGTGTTCGCGCAGGAAAATCGCAATACCGTACTTGGAACCGCCCAGGCTGCAGGACTGGCAATGCTTGCCGCGGCACAACGTGGTATCCCTGTTGCCCTGCACACGCCTACCGAAGCCAAAATGGCCGTGACTGGCAATGGCAGGGCGGAAAAGATACAGGTCGAGCGTATGGTCGCCCGGATCCTCAATCTGAACGAAATTCCACAGCCGGCCGATGCCGCTGATGCCCTTGCTCAGGCGATATGCCACGCGTTAAGGCCCTCAGGAGCGCTTCAGGGTGGGGAACGCGAGCAACATCTCACCTTGGCGCAACGGCAATGGACGAAGGCCCAGCAGCATGCCAAGAAACGCCATAGCGTCGATAGGGGCATGTAAGGTATCGAACAGATGTTCGAATACTCTGGGTACCAGATAATGTCTTACCTGACTTATGGCCAAATCGCTTGCGGGCGAATGGAAAGTCTTCGAAGATCGCAAGTGCCAGTTAACTATATGCTGCCGGAATCCGCGGCAAGACAGTGCGGGAGTAACGAATGATAGGAATGCTCAACGGCAGGGTCGAATCTGTCGAATCTGACGCCGCGCTCATCGATGTGAACGGTGTGGGTTACGAAGTACGTATGCCGGCAACCGAGCTTTCTGCATTGCATTGTGGGCAAGAGGCCAAAGTGTTCACTTCTCTTAATGTTTCGCAGGATGCCATCGCACTCTACGGATTCTTGTCTCAATCGTCAAAGCGCATGTTTCTTCAATTGCAGAAGGTTAGCGGCATCGGCCCGCGCGTGGCATTGTCGCTGCTCTCCACTCTGCCTCCAGAAAAGCTCGCAAAAACGGTGATGGATGGCGATGCTGCCGCATTGGCCAAGGCACCGGGACTCGGCAAAAAAGGCGCGCAGAAAATCATCCTTGAACTTCGCGGCTCGATTAATCTCGATGAGATCGAAAGCGGACACGCCTCGGACGAGCCTGACTATGACAACGGCACGATGCAGGTCATCGAAGGACTTGTTTCCTTGGGCTGGCGCGAAAACGACGCGGTGCATGCCGTCACCACGGTTTGCAAAGAACATGGCATCAAGACACCTCTTGCTGCATCTGATATTCCTAATGTTCTCAAAATGGCACTGACATCCTTGGATCGGGGGCGGTAAATCATCATGTCTGAAACACAGGTTTCACAGTCCAACATTGGCGCCGATGAGGAATCGCTGCGCATGATTTCTTCCGAACCGATCGGCAATGAACCGGTTAGCGACGAGGAACTGCGTCCTCGGGCGCTTGAAGGCTTTATCGGACAGCCGCTGCTTAAGGCGCAATTGCAGCTGTTTTTGGACGCCGCAAGAAAACGTGACGTGCCGCCCGACCATATTCTGCTTGCCGGCCCTCCAGGACTCGGCAAGACGACGTTGGCCATGATTGTGGCGAACGAATTGCAGGTGCCGATTCGTGTGACTTCGGGACCGGCCATCCAGCATGCCGGCGATCTTGCCTCGATTCTCAGTTCGTTGGATGAAGGCGAGGTGCTCTTCATCGATGAGATTCATCGCTTACCCCGTCCCGCCGAAGAGCTGCTGTACATCGCTATGGAGGATTTCCGTGTCGACGTGATGGTCGGCAAAGGCCCAGGAGCGTCTTCCATCCCACTGACCCTGCCACGCTTCACCGTTATCGGAGCCACCACACGCGAAGGCATGCTTCCGTCGCCGTTGCGGGCACGTTTCGGTTTTACCGCTCACCTGGATTTCTATCCTCATGAGGAACTTGAACGACTGATTGAACGCAGTGCCGGAGTGCTGGGCATCAACTTGGCTGAAGGCAGTGCCAAACAACTTTCTTTGCGTAGCCGAGGAACACCTCGTATCGCCAACCGTCTTCTGCGTCGAGTACGTGATTGGGCGATTGTGCACGATCTCGATCTAATTGGACCCGATGACGTTCAGGCAGCTCTTGAGCTCTATCAGATTGATTCGGAGGGCCTTGACCGTCTTGATTTGGCAGTGCTCAACGCCATCGTCAAGAATTTCGATGGAGGTCCCGTCGGGCTCAACAATCTTTCCGCAATGGTCGGCGAGGAATCCGAAACCGTGGAAACCGTGTGCGAGCCATATCTGGTGCGTGAAGGTTTTCTTGTGCGCACGCCAAAAGGCCGTGTCGCGACTGAAAAAGCATGGCAGCATTTGGGGTTAGTCCCTAAAGATGATGTCAATAAGTTATTCTAAAATCCGATACGTTAGGTATGTAAGAGAGTTGGTCATATAGCTGACCGGCGTCTGAAAATCCGTTCGATGGGAGTCCCAAGTGCCCGGTGGCAGTAATTCAATTTTTCTTATAGTTCTTATCGTATTGATGGTTGCCATGATGTGGTGGTCGTCACGTAAGCAGAAGCAGCAGCAGAGCAAAGTTCAGGATTTCCGCGCTTCTCTTCAGCCCGGACAGCTGGTCCAGACCATCGGCGGTATTATCGGCAGTGTTGTTTCAGTCGATGAAAAGTACGAGGAAATCGTCATCGATTCCGAGGGTTCCAAGCTTCGTTTCACGTTCCGTGCCATCAGCAAGACTTATGTGCGTCCGGCCTTCGTCGACGATGATGAGGTCGATGAAGACGGCAATCCGATTGCTCCGCAGGACGAAGATTCGGCCTCTGAAGCGCAGACAGATGCAACCGGTCAGTCTTCAGTCAACGGGAATGACGAAGCTCAGAAGCCGTTTGACAGTGATGTGGATTCAGCAAACGATGAGGAAGACTCAAAATCTACGGATGAGGCTTCAACAGACGGCAGCGATGAAACAGGCGAGAAGGCTGACGCCGAACAATAACAACTTTTCAGATCAGATGGCCTGTTTGAGCGTTGTATGATATACATCGCTCAACCATCTGTTTCATTCACCGACAACAACAGCAGTAGTAAAGGCTTGGCACATGACTCATTCGGACATCACCCTCACAGGGCTCAACAAGGTAGGGGCTGAAGACGCCCAATATGTGGCCTCGTTGATTCGTACCATTCCTGGATTCCCCAAGGAAGGTGTGTTGTTCCGTGACTTCATTCCTGTTTTGGCTGATCCTCGCGGTTTTTCCATCTTGATGAAGGCGCTTGAGCTGGCTTTGCCTGTTCCTGCCGATTCCTTTGATTATGTCGCCGGTCTCGAGGCTCGAGGATTCCTGATCGGTACGCCACTTGCGGCGCAATTGGGCAAGGGATTCCTTGCTGTTCGCAAGGCCGGCAAATTGCCCCCTGAGACGATGGCTCAGAGCTATTCCCTTGAATATGGCGAGGCAACAGTCGAAATCGAAAAGAACGCCATCAAGCCTGGCGACAAGGTGCTTATTGTCGACGATTTGATGGCCACTGGAGGCACCGCTAAGGCTGCTGCCGACCTGATTGTTAAGGCCGGTGGGGAGGTCGTCGGTTTCAGCTTTGTGATGGAGCTGATCGGGCTTTCCGGACGTGATGACTTCGGTGATTCGCCGATTAGTTCTTTGATGACGATGCCGGCCTGACTTTCTGCCTTTATTCGAAGAATGCTAGTTGAGAAGAAGTAACGAACAAGTAAGAGGATTCTATGGATCTCTATGAATATCAGGCACGACAGCTTCTTGAGGAGCAGGGGATTGACACGCCGCACGGTATCTTTGCTCAGAATTCGCACGAAGTTGCCGAAGCGGCTGACAAGATAGGCTATCCTTGCGTCATCAAGGCCCAGGTTCGTACCGGTCATCGTGGTCAAGCAGGTGGTGTGAAACTGGCCAAGGACCAGGACGAAGCCATTCTTTCATCGGAACAGATTCTTCCGATGACTATCCGGGGCCACAAGGTCAGCGGTGTCTTGGTTGCCGAGGCCAAGAACGTACTTCATGAGTATTATGTCTCCATTTCACTGGATCGTTCATCACGAGATTTTGATGTGCTGGCCACTGCCAACGGTGGTACCGAAGTCGAGGAGATTGCGAAAGAGCATCCTGAATCCGTGAAGCGGCTGCATATCAGCGCCCTCGAGGACTTTGATATCGAAGCTGCTCGCAAGATGGCTGAATCCATCGGTTTCTACCATGCCGATGTCGATCAGGCTGCCGATGTGCTGCTCAAGATGTGGAAATGCTTCAAAGACAATGACGCAACGCTGGTGGAAATCAATCCTCTCGCCAAAATCGGCGATCCGGATGACGAATCCACCAAAAAGCTTTGCGCGCTCGACGCGAAAATCTCGCTCGACGACAACGCGGCATTCCGTCATGACGATTGGAAGCGTTTCGCTGATACTTCGCATACTGATCTTTTCGAAGAGCGAGCCAAACAGCACGGTTTGCATTATGTCCACCTCAAAGGCGAAGTCGGTGTCATCGGCAACGGGGCAGGACTGGTGATGAGTTCTCTGGACGCGGTTTCCGGAGCCGGCGAGGAACAGGGCAGTGGCGTCAAGCCTGCCAACTTCCTCGATATTGGCGGAGGTGCTTCAGCAGAAGTCATGAGCACCAGCCTTTCCATCGTACTTTCCGATCCACAGGTCGAATCGGTGTTTGTTAACGTCTACGGTGGTATCACGGCATGCGATGAAGTGGCCCGCGGCATTCTTGCAGCCCTTGATGAGCTGAATGCATCCAAGCCGATTGTGGTTCGTTTCGACGGCAATGCGGCTCAAGAGGGCCTGAAGATTCTCAAGGACGCCGATAATCCGAACATCCATGTCAGTGACACCATGGAGAAGGCAGCAGCACAAGCGGCAAGACTCGCGGAGCCTGGCAAGGAGACCAACTGATATGGCACTGTTTATCGAAGACAACGCACCGGTCATCGTTCAAGGTATGACAGGGCACCAAGGCATGACCCATACCGGTCGTATGCTCAATGCCGGCACTCATATCGTCGGCGGTGTCAATCCGCGCAAGGCGGGGCAGGAAGTCACCTTCCATATCGATGAGACCGATAAGGATCTTAACATTCCCGTTTACGCCACTTGCAGTGAGGCCAAGGAAGCCACCGGCGCCAAAGCCAGTGTAATTTTCGTGCCGCCACGGTTCGCCAAAAGCGCCATGCTCGAGGCCATTGAAGCCGATATTGAGCTCATTGTGGTCATTACCGAAGGCATTCCGGTGGCAGATACAGCCTACTGTGTGGAACTGGCATTGCAGAAGGGCATCAGGATTATCGGCCCCAACTGCCCGGGGCTGTTGAAGCTTCCGGAATCTGCGGACGCATCGGATAAAGGCATCAATCTTGGTATCATCCCGGATGGCATCGTCTCTTCCGGTCCGCTCGGTCTGGTTTCCAAATCCGGTACACTCACCTATCAGTTGATGGGCGAACTCGCAGATATTGGTTTTACAGCCTGTCTCGGTGTCGGTGGCGATCCGATTGTCGGTACGACGCTGGTTGAAGCGTTGCAGCAGTTCGAAGCCGATGACAACACCAAAGCCGTGATGATGATTGGCGAAATCGGCGGCAATGCTGAGCAGGACGCTGCGGCTTGGGCCAAAGAACACATGAGCAAGCCCGTCGTCGCCTATATCGCCGGCTTCACCGCCCCCGAAGGTAAGCAGATGGGACATGCTGGAGCGATTGTCTCCGGAGGCAAGGGCACAGCCCAAGACAAGAAGAATGCACTGGAAGAGGCAGGCATACCTGTCGGTAAGACTCCTGGGCAGGCAGCGCAGTTGCTACGCGAAATCGTGAATGGTGGTACCCCACAGGCATGAGCAAAAGCCGGCGACCATGGTTGAAAGGGCTGGTGATAGCCCTAGGCGGATCGATGATATTCACGATCACGCTAGGCCTGTTCATGGCTCTCACCCTGCTGATGATATCGATGGAAGAAGGCGGCGGAACCCTTTCCAATTTTTCGGTTTCGCTGACTTTGGCAGTGGCTTTGCTGTGCCAGGGAGCAGGATTTCATGCCAGCTCAATTACGGTCACCATCATTCCGCTGCTGCTGACCGCATTGTTGATATGGCTTGTGGCCTGGCTGACTCGTAAGCTATCCACCAGTCCGAAAGCGTATGTAGCCGGATTGCTGAGCTGGGTTGCCATTATGTGGATTTTTACCCAGAACGTCGTCGTGTTGCTCGAAGACCCCGTTTGGATGGTGCTTGCCAAGACGGCAATCTTCTTCACCCTTGGGTTTTTGATAGGTGCGATCCCTGGATCGTCCATGACGAAAACCATCGGGAAATTCATCACGGACAATGTCTCTAAACGCTTGTCAGATTCGTTGAAACTCGGGTTGCTCAATGCAGTGATTCTCATCCTTGGCTATCTCGTCATCGGCTTGATAACGGTTATAGTCTGGGCAGTCACCAATCAGAGCGCCATGGTACGAGTCTTCAACCTGGCGAACATGCAAACAGGCTCACGCATTATGACTACGATATGCACCCTGGGTTGGCTGCCCAATCTTTGTCTATGGGCGCTCTCGTGGCTGTTTGGCAGTGGGTTCTCCATCGGAGACCTTGCCAGTTTTTCGCTGTGGCATGACCATGCCTTGGGTCTTCCTGCAGTACCGGTTTTCGCCATATTTCCTCAAGCTCTTTCCAATGACACGCTCAGGCTTTGCCTGATGGCCATTCCCTTGGTCTGTGGATGCCTTCTTACGCTCGTTGAGCTGTTCCTGCCCCGCTGTTTCGCCATCGGAGCCGGCAAACCTGATGAAGCGTTCAACGTCGGCAAAACGATCGGACAATTTGTTTATCCTATCCTCTCGTTCTGCCTGACCAGTGGCTTGATGGCGATTGTCATGAATATTCTGTTCACTCTTTCATCCGGAGCATTGGGGCAGCACCGTTTGGCACATGTTGGTGTCGATACGATAGCATCGTCTCGCGTGGTGTGCTTGCCGAGTACCTTGGGATTCTCATTGGCTTGGCTCATTTCCGTCGTCGTGATCGCACTGGTGTTCGCATCGCGCATGTTGTTCGACTATCTGCGCTCTCGCAATGCTGCAGATGCAATGCAAGGCGACGATAATTCTTCGGCTGACCATTCTATTACTGCCGTTTCAGCAGAAACAACCGATGGCATTGGACAGACGGCGATGGACTCAGCCGCTGAGAAACCATAACGATTTTGTAATTCACCATAACCACTAGGGAGCAGCAGATGACAGACACAAACCGTTCTATACGGCGCGCTTTGGTCTCGGTTTACGACAAAACAGGCATTGAGGGCTTAGCTGATGCCTTTGTCAAAGCAGGCACAGAAGTCGTCTCCACCGGCTCGACCGCAAAACGC
Source organism: Bifidobacterium sp. ESL0682 (assembly GCF_029392815.1). GTDB lineage: Bacteria > Actinomycetota > Actinomycetes > Actinomycetales > Bifidobacteriaceae > Bifidobacterium. The sequence continues at coordinate 1,034,106 of NZ_CP113942.1, forward strand.
CTTGCCGAGCTAGGTGTCACAGTAACCGAAGTCGAACAGGTAACCGGGTTCCCTGAAAGTCTCGGCGGTCGTGTCAAAACCCTGGACCCGCATATTCATGCAGGCATCTTGGCCGATATGACTAATCCGGCGCAAGAACAGGAACTTCAATCCCTCGGCATCAAGCCCTTTGATCTTGTGGTGGTGAATCTGTATCCCTTCGCCGATACCGTTCGTTCGGGGGCATCGCCAGCCGATATCATCGAGAAAATCGACATCGGTGGCCCTTCAATGATTCGCGGGGCGGCAAAGAACAGTGCCAGCGTGGCCGTCGTTACCGACCCAGCCGAATATGGGCTGGCCGCACAACGCGTGGCCGACGGTACAGGATTCTCGCTCGAGGAGCGCCATTGGCTGGCCGCAAAGGCATTCGAAACTACAGCGGCTTATGACGCGACCATCGCAGAGTGGACGCACAATCATTGGACCAAGCCAAGTAGTTTGGACAAAAGTAGCTCAAATACAGGCGAGGCACAGACAGTCGAGAACATCCAACAGCAAGCCAACCAAAAGGCTGACAGCAATGCGTCGTTCCCAGCACACATGACACGTACATGGGATTACGTACATCAGCTCCGTTATGGCGAGAATCCGCACCAGCAGGCGAGCCTGTACGTCGATGCGCTCGATCAGACAGGATTCGCCCACGCTGAGCAGCTGGGCGGCAAACCCATGAGCTACAACAACTATGTTGACGCCGATGCCGCATGGCGGGCTATTTGGGACTTTGCCCCTCAAATCGCCGTAGCCGTGTGCAAGCACAACAATCCCTGTGGCCTCGCCATTGGCAAGACCGTGGCCGAAGCACATCTCAAGGCACATGCCTGCGACCCGATGAGCGCTTATGGTGGTGTCATCGCGGCCAACACGACAGTGACTCTGGAAATGGCGCAGAATGTACGTCCTATTTTCACCGAGGTAATCGTCGCCCCGGATTACGAGCCTGAGGCTCTGGAGCTGCTGAAAGCGCATAAGAAGAACCTACGCATTCTCAAGGTGAAGCAACGTCCGCATACCGATATTCAATTCCGTCAGATTGATGGCGGCATCCTCGTACAATCCATTGACAAGATCGACGCTCCCGGAGACCATGTCGAAACATGGAACTTGGTGTCTGGAGAGGCAGCCGATGCGCAGACACTCAAGGATCTGGCCTTCGCCTGGAGAGCCATCCGTTGCGTGAAATCAAATGCCGTATTACTGGCACATGACGAAGCAACTGTGGGCATTGGCATGGGTCAGGTCAATCGTGTGGATTCCTGTCATCTCGCCGTAGAACGAGCCAATACGCTCGCCGACGGAGCCAATCGTTCCAGCGGTTCCGTCGCAGCCTCCGACGCGTTCTTCCCGTTCGCAGATGGTGCAGAAGCACTGATTGATGCCGGTGTGAAAGCAATCGTGCAGCCAGGAGGTTCGATCCGCGATAAGGAAGTGATCGAGGCAGCGCAAAAACGTGGCATCACGATGTATTTGACCGGGACCCGGCACTTCTTCCACTGAGCGGAAACCCCATTAGGGAATAATCGAGAATTCAAAAATACCGGTACGTGGCTAAACTGGCTCACGTACCGGTATTTTATTCTTTGATGCAAAGGAAAGATGATGGCCGACAAGCACCCCTATGTTTCAGAAGCTCACGAAGGTAAACCCGTCTTCGAATGGGGCGTGCTCATCGTTGTAGTCATTTCAGCCATATTGGCTGCATTGGGATACACAATGGCCGCCACAGCGATATTCGCTGCGACGGCCATCATCACGAGCCTGATCCGTTTGATTCTCAAAGACCGTAGTCCTTGGAAAATCCGATCAGTAGGTTTCGATACCTTCATAGGTATCGCCTTGGGAATCGGATTGCTGGTTGTTTATTTCAGCATCCAACTTCTGATTTGATGCTATCTAGCAGAGTCCAGATTAGTTTCAGTCCTCATCTGGCTTGATGTCGAAACTGTTGAAGGTTTCGTTCTTCTCAGCGTCATCAGCAGCTTTTTCCGAAAGCTGCGTTTCTTCTGCATTCTCAGAATAATCAGACTGAGAATTTTCAGATTCATCTGCAAAAGCATTTTCTTCGGTCACTTGTGCAGGTTCCTTGCTGGAAAACATCTGTGAAATGAAGATGACGATGGCGACAACGGCGGCAGCGAGAATCGGGCAAATCCAGAAGATCAGCAGCTGACTCAACGGCTTGACGGCAAGACCAGCATTGTTGGCGAAAATCGCGATACCAGTGGAACGTGCAGGATTCAGAGCAGAACCGGTAATCGGATAAGTGAACATCACTCCGAGAGCATACACAGCACCCATAATCACAGGGGAGTGCGAAGTGGACTTGCCATCCTCACCGATGGAATATACCGAGGCAGCCACGATGATAATCGATGCAGCGACTTCAACGATGACTGCGAAAAGAATGCCGAAATTGACACCGGCCTGCTGCAGCTGGGACGAGGAAATGGATCCCTTGTCATAGCCATTGACTGCATTGGAGAGCCACATCTTGGCCGGAGCGGCCTTGGAAGTCGGCAGAACAAGCGTGGTAACGGCGCCGGCTGCGATTCCGCCGAGAACCTGCGCAATGATATAGCAGATTCCGCTGAATACCTTAGTCTTGCCAAGAAGCATGGCTGCAAGGCTCACTGCCGGGTTGAACTGGCCGCCGGAGAACTTGCCGAAGATGAAAATCATGGCGGCATAGGCCAAACCGGTGGCCGCAGCGACCAGCAATGCGCTCGGGCCGTAAAGCGACGGGCTCAAAGCCGAAACCAGATAGATAGCCAGAAAAATCAGAAAACTACCGACGAATTCGCCGCCGATAGCCGAGAATGATATACCTTTCGCACCTTTTTGACCGGTGTGTTGTGCTTGTTGTTGCGTCATTTACCGTTCCTTTTATTGACACGTCGACGATTAACGCCATACAAGCCAACATAATAGCAAAGGGCTAGTAAGTACTGTATAATTATCTTGATTGATGACTTTACGACGAAAAGTCGGAAGCCAGCAGATTGAAATAGTACGCGACGGGCCGGTTTCAAGCCGTTCCCGCAAGGCCACGTTGGGAGAACGATGCCACACGCATATTCACGTGCCGAGAAGGCACATCAAGAAAATTATGATGAGGGAATTCGCCTTCAAAAGCTTCTGGCACAGGCCGGTTTCGGCTCGAGGCGCAAATGTGAGGAGATCATCACCGAAGGCCGTGTAGAGGTCGACGGGGAACTGGTCACCGAACTCGGCACGCGTGTCGATCCCTCCAGTCAGGAGATTCGTGTCGACGGGTCGAGAATCCGCCTCAACAACAAGCACATCACCTTGGCGCTGAACAAGCCCAAGAAGGTGCTTTCGACCATGGACGATCCGAAAGGGCGCTATACGCTCCGGGACATCGTGGGCGACAAATACGAGCGCATCTTCCACATGGGTCGTCTTGACTACGAAACCGAAGGCCTCATTTTGATGACCAACGACGGCGAGCTGAGCCAACATGTGATGCACCCGCGCTACGAGGTCAAAAAAACGTATATCGCCACGCTAGATGGACGAATCAGCGGTAATATCTGCCGTCGATTGGTGACCCAGGGCGTCAATCTTGATGACGGGCTTATTCGCCTCGACCATTGCGCCATCATCGATTCCTCTCGTGACCAGACCATCGTCAAGGTCGTGCTGCACTCGGGCAAGAACCGCATCGTCCGTCGTATCTTCGGAGCGGTCGGCTTCCCCGTGCGCAGGCTTGTGCGTACGCAAATCGGGCCCATCAAGCTCGGTGACTTGAAGCCTGGTTCCTATCGCGTGCTTTCGCAGACGGAAGTTCGTTCGCTGGCCAAGGAGGTGGGTCTGTGATCCGTGTAGCCATTGACGGGCCCGCAGGCGTGGGCAAATCCTCGACATCAAAGGCGTTGGCCAAGTATTTCGGCTATGCCTACCTCGACACCGGTGCCATGTATCGTGCCGCCGCCTGGTGGTGCCTCAAGCAAGGCGCCAATCTGGACGCTGATACCGTAGATGAGCAGGCCATCACCGAAATGGTGGGGGACCTGTTCACCGGCGACCATTTTGATATCGGCGTCGACCCGGACGACCCAAAGGTTCTGGTTGACGGTGAAGACATCAGCGAGGCGATTCGTGATTCGAATGTCTCGTCCCATGTATCGAAAGTCTCGAATATCGTGCCGGTTCGCCATCTGCTCATCGCAGCGCAACGGGCCTATATCGATCGCGAAGCATCTGTCGATTCATTCTCGAAAGGTGCAGGAATCGTTGCCGAAGGACGCGACATCACCACTGTTGTCACTCCGAACGCAGAAGTACGAGTGCTTCTGACTGCGCGGCCGGAAGTTCGCCAGGCGCGACGTACCGGTCAGTCTGCTGCGGGAGCGGGTGTGGGCGCTGACAACGTCATTGCCCGTGACAAGGCCGATTCCAAGGCCACTAGCTTCCTTGAGGCAGCAGACGGTGTAACAACCGTCGATAACTCCGATCTCACATTCGAAGAGACGCTTGACAAGCTCGTCGAACTGGTCGATGCCGCTGCTGAAGAGCAGTCATACAAGCAGTACGCAGCGAATCTCGAAGGTTATGATCTAGACGAGGAAGACGAGGCGCTGCTTTCCGGAGAAACGGTAGATAGCGACAATACTGCCAAACAGAAGGCCGTCGGCGTGCTCGCCGTGGTCGGGCGGCCGAATGTCGGCAAATCGACACTGGTCAACCGTATTCTCGGCCGTCGTGCCGCCGTTGTCGAAGATACTCCAGGCGTGACGCGAGACCGTGTCAGCTACGACGCAGAATGGGCCGGAACCGATTTCAAACTGGTCGACACCGGTGGTTGGGAAGCCGACGTTGAGGGCATTGAATCCGCCATCGCCTCGCAAGCTCAAGTGGCCGTGGGACTCTCGGATGCTGTGATTGTGGTGGTTGACGGACAGGTTGGCATTACCTCTACCGATGAGCGCATCGTTAAGATGCTCCGCGAAAGCGGCAAACCCGTCGTATTGGCCGTCAACAAGGTCGACGACGGTGCCAACGAATACCTAACCGCTGATTTCTGGAAGCTCGGATTGGGCGAGCCGTACGGTATTTCCGCAATGCACGGCAGGGGAGTGGGCGATCTGCTCGACGTGGCCGTGGATACGCTGAAAAAGGCCAAGAAAACCTCCGGTTTCCTGACTCCGACCAATCTGCGTCGCGTTGCATTGATCGGCAAGCCGAACGTGGGCAAGTCTTCGCTGCTTAACGAGCTGGCGCACGAAGAGCGCAGTGTGGTCAACGATTTGGCCGGCACTACGCGCGATCCTGTTGATGAGATCATCAGTATTGGCGACGAGGACTGGCTTTTTATCGATACTGCCGGTATCAAACGTCGTTTGCATAAGCTCTCCGGTGCCGAATACTATTCGTCACTGCGCACGCAGGCGGCCATCGAACGTTCTGAGCTTGCGCTGGTTCTGTTCGACGCTTCGCAGCCGATTTCCGACCAGGATCTCAAGGTCATGAGCCAGGCTGTGGATGCCGGACGCGCCATCGTACTGGTGTTCAACAAGTGGGACTTGATGGACGATTTCGACCGCCAGCGGCTCGAGCGCCTGTGGCAGACCGAATTCGACCAGGTCACTTGGGCCCAGCGCGTCAACCTCTCTGCCAAGACCGGCTGGCACACCAATCGTCTGCTGACGGCGATGAACACGGCACTGGAATCATGGGACAAGCGCATACCCACTGGCAAGCTCAACTCGTTCCTCGGCCGTATCCAGTCTGCTCATCCGCACCCGTTGCGTGGCGGCAAACAGCCTCGCATCCTGTTTGCGACGCAGGCCTCGACGCGTCCACCGCGTTTCGTCATCTTCGCCACTGGCTTCCTCGAGCACGGCTATCGCCGCTACATCGAGCGTCAGCTGCGTGAGGAGTTCGGCTTCGAAGGCACCCCGATTCAGATCTCGGTGCACATCCGCGAGCGCAAGGCGAAGAAGAAGTAAAGTCATAATAAGTTGAATACGTGGGTCGTGAGTTTGCTATTTAGCCTTACGACCCATTTCTTTATTTTCATTTGCTTGAGAAGCCGTTTATCGATTCGGGGTTTTAACCGGGCTTAGCTGCCAACATTCCTTACTCTTTAATCGGTAAAAGATCAGTTGAATTAGCCTCTACTAATTCGGTTTCGGAGTCCTTATGTATAGCAATACAAGGTTTTTGTCCGACTGCGCCACGCCGATAGTAGTGCCCATGTCGCTCTTGTGCTAAACTTTTCTTCCGGTGCTTTGCACTGTTCGGGTCGTAGCGCAGTTTGGTAGCGCACTTGACTGGGGGTCAAGGGGTCGCGGGTTCAAATCCCGCCGACCCGACTGAAAACCGCTGGAATCGTTAGGTTCCGGCGGTTTCTTGTTTTCGGACGAAACCCGTTCCGGTAACGATTAGTAACGATTGCATACGCAACCCACTATCCCTGCGTTACCAGGGACGCATCAGTCGGTTTCGGATAATTCTGTTTCCCGAGCCCTTCCAACGGCGTCCGCCACCTCATCCAGACGCTCCGGCCACAGCCTCGCATACGTGTCCAGCGTGATGGTCGCGCTCCGTATGGCGAACTTAAATAAGTGGATGCGTATACTCTCGTCATCCATGTCTGCGAGCTTGGGAACCGGGTATGGCGGCCAATTTCGCATATCCATTCTTGGACACCGAGAATCAGTCTGTCGTGCCCGTCGCTTGCTACGTCTGATTGACACGGGCACGCTCTCTTCTCCTCCGAATCCTTATCTGCACCCGCAACGTGAACGTCTTGCCAATCCTGGTTGTCACATACGTTCGTTTGGGTTGGGCTTCCTTATGCTGAATCGCATTTTTGATCTGTCATGTTCGTTTTCTACGTATTTACGGTATGCAGCTGTCCGTATCCTGTCTATTCGTTATAGTTAGGGACATGTCTAGACACGCAGAGCGGCAGCCGATGCCTATTAGAATTCTTAAGACCATTTCAAGAGTACTGGCTATAGTCTGCTGGATGGTGGCCGCTATGCTCTGCATCATATCATTTACATGGATAGGCAAGGACTTTGGTACGTTTCTGGTCGGAATTTTCATTCTCGTCCTTCCCGTAGGTCTTGTCGGCTGGGTCTTCTGGCACTTCTCCAAATTGCGTCAACCCAATAGGACGATGTCCCATTCGCAGCAGGTAATTGCGCAGTCTAAGCTAGCGAAACATGAAACGGTCCAAACTGAAGCTGACATGACGCCGAAGACCAACCCTCACGCTGTAAAGTCACAAAAGCCTGATTTGAGTTCTATGGACGGACGTACCAAGGTCATTAAAACAACGAGTACGGCACTCCACAGTTTCAGCCATTACAACCTCGACAAGAAATTTACCGTAGCTGCACGAACCGCTGTCTGCGCCGTCATCGATACAGAGACCACAGGCTTCGGCGGAACTTCGCGTCTTCTCGACATCGGCATTGTTCTCATTGACCGGGATTACCGAATCATGGCGACTCTCACCCAGCTTGTCAACCCGCACACACCCAGCGACCCTGGAGCCGAAGCCGTCAATCACATCACACTGGACATGCTCGAAAACCAGCCTACCCCGGATCAGGTGCTCCCGCAGATTCTTGACGCCATACGCACTCTTCCCCTCATTGGCCACAACCTCAGCTACGACATCGACGTCATCAACAGGGAGGCGGCAATCGCGGGCATACAAGGGCTAGAACCGCAGCAGATCTGCGACACTATGGAACTCAGCATGGAAATGTTTCCCGAATCTAGGCATCATGCGCTGCAGGACGTCCTCAACCGTCTCCACATTCCTGAACCGGAACAACACCGTGCACTCGCCGACGCACTCCAGACATGGCAGGCCTACGAAAAGCTCTGTGCCATGGATACGCCACGAGCCGAGACCGAGGAAGAACAACAACAAGCCAGACGAGTGAGAGAGGCAAAGACCAACGACGTGATGCGGGCCCGCTATACGAACGGCAACGACACGACCCCTGTCAACGACAAGCCAGAAGGAGAACCGCTCCAAGCCCAAGGAGGCGGCGAGAACCTCAGCGAATGTTTGAAGCACCAAGATGTCCTGAGCAGATATCCTCGAGGCTCCTGGTTCTGGGTAACTACTGTCAAAGGACGAATCCGTTCTGGCAAATACAAAGGGTATCCGACTGTATTCGTCTACCTCGATGGAGAGGAGATAGGCTTCCTTGGCGAGCCTCTCATGGCCAAGCACTGGGGGCAGATACCTGACATGCCGACCATCGCACTTGCACACACTGTAAACAACGCGGACGAATCCAAACCGTTTAAAGCCAGAATCGAGTTACCTAAAGCGCATCAGCCGATTAATCTGGAACAATACAAAAAGACTGAGTGAATGCTACTCAGACATCTATAGATATTTCGCTCTGATGGTTTGAATCATTGTTCGTATAGATGTTTTCGCGATTCTTTTGCCTTTCTTGTGACTTTCAACGAGTCTTTGCGCCCAATTAAAGGCGCGATAGCATTCAGGTCGGTTATGGGACAAACATATTTTCCGCGGATTCTGTTTCGAAACATAGCCTTTGGAATCTCATATTCCCATTTCGGCTATTTTCTTTTATATATCTTTTTATGACACTCCGTGAATTGCCATTTGATTACGAATGCAAGTAACTCTCTGGCATTCCTCGGCGTAATCGCTAACAGCGACAGCTTCAGCGGCAACTGTGGCCATGGTCGTCGGCACGAATCAGGTCGTCGCTTCTACGGGCGTTCCGCCGTCGATGCGTCCTCACCGATTGGTGAAGCTACGATGACAGTGCCGTCATGAGTATCGTCTGAAACATCTCAGGCGCCAACAAAAAGAAGACCACTTATGTGCGTTTGATACCTCAGAGCATCAGCAGGGGAGGAGGCATCCTCCTGCATCGCGGATCCCAGTGAATAAGTTGCCACGTACTGCCCCTAGGACCAGCAAGATGGCCGCATTATCAGTCACAAGACATTTTGCACTGGGCAGAAGCTTCTTTGAGATCGACTCCTCGTTGGATGAGCTATGGAAGCAACGCACCACGGGCGAATGGCGGCGGCAGGGCATGGCCGAACGGTGACCCCAGCGACCCCAAAATGCTCGCTTGGTGCTACTTCACCATCGTCTGATCATCAGTGCAGTAGCAACAGTATGACCAGTGCACTGTTGACTAAGGTTATCGTCGAATATATTCTTGACGCGTTGTCCTTGATGGTAGCAGATCCGAAAAACATGGCCAATACCACGATGAGATTTCCCCCAAAAACAAAGAACGCAAGCAAGACTCTCAGTATCTGCAGCACCTGCGTTCCGCTGTCTAACTGATAGATGATGATTCCTGCCATCGCAACGACCTCCATGATCAGGAGGGTCAAAGTCACTATTCCGTCCCATCCCAATCCATGGGAGCCGGCCGGAGTGGGCGAATGGCCATCATCGTCCATGTCGTTGAGCCTGCGCTCTAACTCCACAATTTTTTGATGGTCGTTATCAAGCTGGCGCCGCAGCTCTCCATAGGCTTTCTTTGTCCTCGATTTGCCCATCGCTCTTCCTTTACTCCCTAATGTTTGAAAGGACTATTTTCATGATTGACCAGATTACCGACAGACAGCAGGTACTCGTGCCGGATCCGATGGGTGACCCGACCCCTGGCGGCCAAAGTCGACAGGGTGGACGGCAAGTTCGATAACGACAACCGGCGGATCAACAAACTGGAGCAGTCCGGCACACGAGCGAGCTGTTCGCCCGCACGCAAGACCACAACCAGCACGAGCATCAGCTACAGGTCGGACGCGAATATGTCAGACGAGGCTTCAACGGGGCCTGCCATGTGAGAATCCAACAACTTGAGCAGGACAAACGCTGCCAGGCTCGACTGCAACGACTGGGGCTACAACACGATGCCCCGCAACGGTAATGAGGCGTTTCTCCCATGCCCGTTCTTGTTTTTGCCGTCGCCATTCCGGTGATGGCATTTTCATATGCAAAAGTAAGGAGAAGAAAAATACGATTATCCTCAACAAGGCTTGCCCGCATCACAAGCTGGGTGTCTATTACGCGCGTCATTCGGTGGAACGTGTGCGGCATGACCTGAGGCGTATGTTGGTGGCGTTGGTGACGGTGATGAGCATCGATACCGCGCAGGTTCCCCGCGATTTCGTCATCGTGGGTGTGGCTTGACCGAATAGCGGAACCACCCGCAGGGCTGAACGCGGATGCGAAGCACCAGCTCGATTGGGCGACTTCGGCAGGAAAGAAGACCGGCGTCTACGCCTACGCGCAATCCGGCGACGCCCACTAGCTAGGTCGACGGGTCTACAAGCGATCTTAAAACCGTGGCGAATGCGTCGCAGTAGGATGGTGCGATGCTTACATGGCCACATCCCTCAAATGAATTGTCATCACCATCTTGCCTGCCATCGCGAAGCTGGTTGCTGCCATCGGTTTATGAAGTCTGTCAGTCCACTGGCCTCACGATCCTGCTTATCACCTCTGCGGCGACTTGCATGGGTGCGTGTATCGGCATCAGTGTCCTGCATGCCAAACCAGAACAGTCTGACCGTCGATCGAGAATGTGAAGACCAAAGATCCAACCAAAAGCGTACTGTACTAGCTTTGATGCCGGTGCAGAACGCTTTTTATTTAGAGGCGGATTCCACCGGTAATGTCAATGTGACGTCAGAAATCTCATCCCAGGCTGTGGTGGATATCGATGTCATATCTCCGGCGATAACTGGCATGGCGCTGCAACGATCCATGTCATAGAGTGTCAACGTGATTGGTGGCATGCACAGATAGGTCAAAGCGCGGATTTCCCCACTGTTCCCAAGGGTTAGTGACCAGCCCATTGATGTCGCTGTGGAATCCTTGCCGATGATAGCCATGTATAATCGGTAACGCTCTGGGAAATTTCTTTCTTCTTTATTGAGGAGGTAGTCCTTGCAATCAGACAAGGCTCCTGCCTTGTTGATGGTGCAAAAGTTGGAGATTATCTGCTTGCAAAAGGCCAGTGGCCTAAAAGACGGGATCTGTATAGCCAGACTCTGGTATTCTGGTTTGAGCTCATTGATCACAATTGTGTTCAACTGGTTGAATACACGTGAGAATTCCGGAACATAGTGGCGGCCGAAGTAGCTATTGCATGAATTGCAGAGGGCATCGTATCCCATTCCTCGTTGCGATTGCTGGTAGTGGATACCCTCACCGTTGCCTTGTCTAAGTCGGGAAATCGCATCCTCGGAACGGTATATTTTCGTCTTATTGGTATTCCCGGCCGATTGGGGCGGGATGTGCTCGAAAGTCAGTGGCCCATACTTACCGCAAACATGGCAATGTCCAATAGTTTTTCGCATATGAAAATCATACTCGTTTTGGAATTTTATATGAGTAAAAAGGTTCGCTGTTTACCTGATCACAATATGTCCAGTCAACATTGGAACCGTAAAAGAGCGATTCTATCGTCTCTGTCGTTTTATTGCATGATTTGAGAAATGGCTTTATTGCAACGTTTATCGTCATTATCGTTTCTGACAGTTTTCGACATTTAACGTCCAGCAGCAACAAGGGGTCGCGGGTTCAAATCCCGCCGACCCGACGAGAAAATCCTGGAATTCCAACGTTTTTAAGACATCGGAATTTCAGGCTTTTCGATTCCAGACACGATGCTCACGGGTTATAGGCCAAAAATGTGTCTACAGTCGGTAGCGTTTGGATATCTGATTGAGCGTGAAACTCGTTCCTGTCAATGCTGGTGCCCTAGTGATGGTAAGTCTGCCCTCGGGCGAGTGCTTCCATGCCTGAGCAGACAGAGCTCCTCTATCCGCTCGTCGGTACAGCGTGTACGACGAGTCGTGCGTAGGATTCCGGTTCCGTGGTGTGCAAGTGGCACCACCATTAGATGGTTTTGATTTTACAGCTGCCCGATCATGATTGTCATATAAGAAAGGAGGAAGGCCAGAACTGCAACACATGAGATGGCAAACCCAAATGCTTCTTCTTTTAGTAGCAAGCGCTCACGGTTCCATAGACGCCGCCAAAAGTCGAACTAGAAAACTGTTCTACAAGGAATGAGGCAAAGTTGTGCTGATATCCTGTTTTTTCAATTAAAAACCAAACTTCAATATCTTCCTGCTCTTGCTTGGGAGACCGAGGCATGGTGCGCTGATACTCCAGATCATCTGATGCACTTTGACGGCTCGAGATTCATGGGTCCATACAATAAGTAGTGATTAAAACTTCAGTTGTCGGTTTGAACGATTGTAACTCATACCTAAGTTCGCGTAAATTATCGGTATATTAGAATTTGCTTATCATTTACTATTTATAGTAAATGATGTATATACATCAGTCATTGAATTATGAATGGCGAACAGCTTTTGTTAGGACCGCATTATGGGAGATCAAGACGAAACGTCTATTTACGTATTTGATTTGGGTGTTATTCCCGGGGCGGATTTAATTTTTAAAAAAGTGTTGAAGTCTTTTCAAGAAAAATCGGGATGGTCGGAATCGGAAAATACCGAGTCCCGGGATTTGAATCACATCCAACATTTCTCCAACAAACAGCTTTCTGCAGAGTTATATATCGATAATACAGGCTTGGGATATATTGCAATTGCCGGAAAGAGGCGGGATTCGTTTTCAAGTTCTTTTAAAGAAATCGAGAAGCTCTCGAAGAAAGTGAAAACAAACTCCAGTCCTGTCCTAACCTCTGTTCTATCTTCGCCAAAGCAACTGAGGCATGTTCCTGCTGGTATGTCTGTATCAAAAGAGTTATCGATTCTCATCAATACTGAAACAGAGAGGTTTTATGTCAAAACCTGTCAGGGAAAAATTAGACCCGATGTCGAGGCTGACATAGAAAGTCAAAAAGCTCGGGTCGGTCGTTTTAAAGTCTCTCCACTTTTCAACGAGAAAGATTCTGCCTCGTTGGAAGAATCTGATAAATATTTGTCTGCAGCTCAAGAATATGTTGCAGCGACCTTTTCTGATAGCGATTCCTTGACTCTCAAGGCTGGTATTTTAGCGATTGATCTAGCCTCAATAGCGACTGTCGCTCAGCTTTTATTTTCGCTGTGGGACACTTTGTTCTCACACTGGGGAACTACGAAATCATCAGCTTCAACATTAAGGGACTATGCCGTCGTTGCTTTTGTTATTCTGCTCTTTCTAGTATTTCTTTTTGTCCTCAATTGGCCAAGGAAAAAGAAGAACAGTTAATCTTCACCCAATATGAATTTACATGCCTTGTGGATGCGATGTCTTTGCGTAACATGGCTGACGATAAATATGATTTCATCAGCTATTAATTGTTCACCTCTGAATCACTTCATGATGTTGCAGATATCCTCTGTAAGGCCTTTTGACATCTTGCCTTTGATCAGTTTTCTAGTTGTTCGGACGAATGGTCGTAGGTTCTTTGGATCAAGGCCATAACGGCTGCAGGTTTCGGCGATGCCAGCAATCTCATAGAATGCAACAGCTTGGTCTCCGGCTTCGAGTGTTTTCGGCAAGGGAGTGTCAGCTGGGAATAGGCTGCTAGGACGTATGATTTGTCGTCCTGTCGATTTCACCAGGAAACCTATGCCTGTCACTTTTGCCTGTCCGGCTTGACCGACCTGCGTTGCCGTAATGGATATCATCGGAGGCGCGCCGTCAGTAAGAAATATTGCGCTTCCCGTCGATATTTTAATTTTCGCCTTATCGCGTTGATTGTTCCAGATGCTCCAGATTAGAGTACCCAAAGAGATTGCGATTGCAAGGACGGGAAGGATATAGTCGGTGAGTATATTAGAGCCGTTGACCAGTTCGACTCGTATCACTGCGGATACTACATTCATGACAAATAGTATAGAGTCAAGGTCGGAGAGATAATGAACTTCTTTACATCGATTTCTTGGATTCGAGTTTTCTTAAGCGAACGACGATGGGGTAGTGTCCGGTAGTTTACGCAAATTGGGTTTTGGGCTTTGATAGGGGGCGTGGCCCCTTGCCTGTGTACGATTTTCAATCGTTGACAAAGAAAACCGATTGGAAGACAGGCGGGAACCATGCCCGATAACAGAATCATACAGGTCGACGAGTCCAAGTTCGAGACCGAACTTGACCGGATGGTGTCGAAGAATGTCGAGGAGATACTCAACGCCGAAGCCGAACCAGGTCGCGTGGGGCGTATAGGGAAATCGTTTGAAGGTTTATGCTCTTTTTATAAGCTCTTGTCTGATAGGAGGCGTCTGCGCGTCCAGGATGGTTTGACCAGCAGGCCTTTCCGCTGTGCGTAGACGAGCAGTGCGATTCCGACGGCTCCCATGATGACGACTGGAATAATGCTGGCTTCGAGGCCGAATTGGCCGCCGGTCATGAGATCGGGTCCGGACCATCGGGGGATCAGCCACGATCCCTGCCTGCCGTTGCCGGAGATCACGGAGCCGAAGATCGGGCCTTCGGCGATGTTCCACATGGCGTGCTCCCCGATACAGACCCACAGGGAGCGGGTGACGAAATACAATGCGGCGGCCAGGATGCCGTCCTCGATGGCTATGGCAAGCCCGCCCCATAGCGAGCCGTCCTGATTGCCCAGATGCATCAGCCCGAACGCCAGCGCGGAGACGGCCACCGCTCCCCATGAGCCGAGCCATTCCTCGACCAGCCGCAACAGCATGCCGCGCATGATGATCTCCTCCGCAATACCGGCGCATATGCCGCTGGCGAACAGGTCGATCCACGGATTGTAACCGGTGTCGAATCCCGTGACACGGTAATCGCCGGCGATGGCGAGCACGCCGACGCACACTCCGACCGCCGCGAATCCTATGGCTGCGCCGGCCAGCAGGCCGGTCCAGCGTGACGCGCGCAATTCCACGGGCCGGTGCCGGCGTTCCATGAAATGCACGACAACGACATATCCGGCGACTGCCGCCACGACCTCGGCAAGCATCTCGAAGAACATGACCGGTGAGTGCATATCGCCCACGCCGGCCTTCGCCATGCTTCCGTATCTGGCGATGCACACCAACCTCAGCAGCATCGAAGCCAGGACAAGCACCGCCATGAACACGCCCAGAAACACCAGCCCGCGCAACAGCACATTGAGCCTGCGCGGCTCCTTGGTTTCCTTTCCGCGCTCATACATGCGGTCTGGATGGTCTATGGTAAGCAGGTCCGCAGTTCGGGCCCATTTGTTCATTTTCATATCTTCATAATAAGGAACCATCTCGAAGAGCATGCCTTCCAGATCATGCCTGGCATGGAACCACCGTCCATTTCCTCAAATCATATTAACCTGTCATGTTGAAAGCCCATGTCACCCACAACACCAAGCCGGTACATCCTGTGATGGCGAGTGTGTCCGGGCCTTCCGGGTTTGCTGCGACCGGGGATGACGTTCCGGTTTGCGACAAAGCCGGACAAGGCATTCGCAAAAGTCCTATACGACGGGAAGCCGTTTGTTCAGGAACAATCCGATGTGATTCCTATTCATTGCAGCCGCTTGACGCTTCCATCAGCCCGCAGATCGTGGCGATGAACGCCGCTACCGTGATGGTCTGTGCGCTCGTGGCATGGCTGGCGTCCCGCCGCAAGACCGACTTCATCCCCAACCGTTGAATACACGCGTTTATCGTCAGCCTACGTCGATGGCAGCGCGATGGGGTTCAGTTTTTGGCTGAGAAAATACTGCTTCGTTCTGGTAAGGCTCATGTTCGGAGTCATTTGCCTTGTGCGTAATTGAGCAACAAATCTTGGATTCTGGGCATTGCCCAATGGATAAGAGCAAGGTTGGCGTAAACGGCAACAAGAGCGACGACTTGCCAGAACAGGTAGATGGTAAGCGGCGAAGTTCCGACCCGTCAATACACACTAATGTGCCAGACCATGAACGGTAATTCGATGAGGGCGGTCAAAGCTCCGGGCACATAGCTGTGTGTAAGTGGGCAGACGGCAAGATGAGGCAAAAGGTGGAAGGTATAGGCCACACAGCATGCCAGATACAAAGTGGTGTTGTAGGTGATGCCGCAGATGACTGATACGGCAGTGAGCAAAAACATTTCCTCTGCAATGCCGGCACATAGTGCCGGCCCATGAGTTACTTCACCGAAGAACAGATGTTTGACACGTCCTGCCGTTGCAACGTCTCGACGTTTCCAATCTGGAGCGAGAATCATCTCTTCAAAGTCGTGCAGGATGAATGCGATGGGCAGTACCCAGAAGCTCAGAAACATCGACATGATTATTCTTTCTGTATGGTGACATCTGTTACCTTATTGAAAATAGGTTCTGGACATTGGCGGTGTCGAGTCGATGACACACATCTATAGTGATTGTCACCCTTGCGGCTAGACCCTGACAATAGGAGAGGATAACGATGGAAGACGGGATACCGAATTCGGAACGTATGATTGTCGATGCGTTGTTCTCCAAGCTGGAGACAGAAAGCTTCGATTCTCTGACGGTCACGGAGATTGCTGCCGAAGCGAATGTGTCACGCAAGACGTTTTACAGGCATTTCACCGGCAAGAACGATGTAATCCGTTTCTATCTTGAGAAACTTATGTCTGGTCTGGTTGATGAGGACGAGCTCATGGTTGCGGTGCCGTTCACCCGATTCATTGTCCATTATTTCGAATATTTCATGGCCAATGCATCACGTCTACGACTTCTGAAAAGGAACAATCTGCTTGCACTAGCCGCACCTATCCAGAATCAGGTGTTTTCCGAGAGATTTCCGCGGCTGCATTTGCCGTGGCATGATCCAGACTTGGGCGACGAGCAGCTTGTCGACTTGTTCATGATTGGCGGTCTATGGAACGTACTCATCGACAATCTCGACAGTCAGCCGTTCGTCGACTCCGGAAGACTCGCCACGGAGCTCATGCACCAAGCTGCCAAACGAACCAAATATCTCAAGTAAAAGAACCGTTAAGCCAAAAATCTCGAAAGCTTAACAAGCCTTTGATTTGCACGATAAATCTACCATGCCTTCAAAGAACAAAGAAAAGGGGATGTGCCGACACGCCACGATTGGTAACACTGTTATCCGGAGCGTTATGATAACGCTGTTATCTTTTGTGAAAGAAATGATATAGGACAGTTGATGAGCGATTCAGAACAACGGCTATTGACGGAAACGGTCAAAGCAATCGAACAACACGGGTACCAGAATATTTCCCTGCGCAGTATCGCTTCTGCCGCAGGGTTAACCACGGGCTCGCTCTACCGCCATTTCTCCACCAAGGAAGATTTATTGGTTCAGGCGGGCTACGTGGTGTCAGACAATCTAGCTAAAAGCATTCTTTCAAGCGATGAAGAGCATACCAACGCATTCGACATGCTTCTGCACATCGGCGCCGAGCTCCTTTCACTCACGCAGACAAACCCGAATTTGATCGATTTCTTCTTCTACGGGCCTTTGTACGGCAAAGCTGCGAAAGCAGAATACAATGGCAAGCCGCCGGCATTCCTATCGAAGTTGAGTACAATCGTCGCACAAGCCTGTCAACAGTATCCCGACAGTGAAGATCCGAACCTCCTACTCACACAGGTTTGGGCGTTCATTCAAGGCTATAGCTCGCTTATCTGCCATGGAGTTGTTGCATACGACGAACAACTGCTCAGCGTGACGCTGAAGAAGCTTTTAGGTGTACCGCATCGTTGAGTTGGTTCTGACTCAATATTTTGATGAATTAAATCGTTGCTGAATGGAAATTGTTACTAGTAACAACGCACAGGAAAGGACACAGGATATGAGCAACTACGTCGTTGTATATTGTCATCCATATGAAAAGAGCTTCAACCATGCCATCCTTAAACGGATTCTTGACTCCTTGAGGAGTCAAGGGCATACTCCGCAGCTTATCGATCTCTATGCCGATGGTTTCAACCCCGTTTACGACAAAGAAGAACTAAGACTTTTCCATACCGGTGGAACCCATGACCCAATGGTCAAAAAATATCTCGGTATGATTCGTGCGGCTGACGCCATCATATTCGTCACGCCTGTTTGGTGGAACTCTGTTCCCGGAATGCTCAAAGGCTTTATTGACAAGATTATGAAAGAAGGTGAAGGATTGAGTCACACAGTCACTCCTACTGGTATCCACGGTGAGCTGAGTAATATTCGGCATACTTATGTTTTCACGACCTCTACTTCTCCCACTATTTATCTTCGACTTATGGCGGGTAATGGCATTGAACATCTATTCATGAACTGCACTCTCAAGCAGCTCGGCATGAAGCGACGCAAATGGATTAATTTTGGCGGTATCACGGGCTCTTCTCTTGAACGTCGCCTCAAGTATCTTGACAAGGTTTCTGAAATACGTTTCAAATAGATGTCGGAATGGAACTTTCAAGCAAAATACAAATTGCATGTTCCTGAATTTACATCTTCACCGTTTGATAAATCAACAGTGAAGGCTACGCGATATGGCCACATCCATTGGTTTGAAGGGTGAAGCCTTTTAAATTTCGTAGGTCTGCATCATCTCTCCAATTGGCGCAGACCTACGCGGGACTGAACGTTTGCACAGTCATAGCTTTTTTATTTTTTCGTATCAGGGTATTGAGTTTCGTATTTGCACTTCCTAGGATGAGAAATCCGACATGAGAAGGGCGGATGATGAACAAGACGAAACGACGTATCACAGTGCTGGCGGCTTCGGAAACAGGCAATGCTCTGGATGTGGCCGGCTGGCTGACGACTGCGGCAGAAAAGGTGTGCAGCAGTGTGCAACTTATCGAAGCGGGGGATTACGACCCGTTGTGGCTCGCTGCTGAAGATATCCTGTTGATGGTCACTTCCACTCAAGGCATGGGCGAACCGCCGACGCGAGCGCAAAGTTTCTATGACTCGGTGATGGGTATGTCATCAAAGCCGATGCAACACGTCTCGTTTGCGGTGTTGGGGTTGGGTGACAGCGCTTATATGGATGATTTCAATCGCATGGCCCGTGAATTTGACCGTCAATATGAGCTGCTGGGTGCTAGACGACTGACCGAGCACGGCGAATGCGATTACGACTACGAACAGACGGGGCACCCAAGTGGATCGAGAGACTGATTCCCCTAATTAAAAAGGAAATCCACGCTGGCGCCGATACTCAAGGCAATACCACGTCAAAGCTCAACGACACCGCGTCCAATGCCAAGCGGAACAAAAACGATGGCACATTCGAAGCAACGTTGATCGGCCGCACTTTGCTGACTGCTTCAGCTTCCAGCAAACGAGTTTTCAACATCAAGTTGCAGCTTAATTCCGCCGCTTCCTGGGAGCCAGGAGATATGGTCAGCGTGACTTACCTCAATAATGAAGCCACAGTTGATGATATTCTTTCACGGGTCACTCATAGCGGTTCAACTGATTTGAAAGCAAATATCGCCGAGTCATTGCTGACCCGAGACATCACGAAAAACGGCTTGGCGCTGATGAAAAGATATGCTCAAGTAGGTGGAAACCAGCAGTTGTTGAAGCTCGTGGCTGATGAACGCGCAGCTGTGTGTTGGGCGAAGAATCACCCTGTCACGTCCTTATTTGACGAGTTTCCATCAGATCTTGCGCTCAATGATCTGATGGATATTTTCACTGGCAAAAATTCAAGGTTATATTCGATTTCCAACCCATGTCCGTCTTCTGACAATATCGTAGAGCTGACCGTGAGTGAAGTGCGCTATTCGGTTTGCGACAAAATTCGTCAAGGCGCTTGCTCAGGATATCTGGCGCAAGCGCCGATTGGTTCGAAGATTAGAATCTCGATTGTGCCCGACCCTCATTTCCACATGCCTTCTGATAGCCGAACCCCGATGATTATGGTGGCGTTTGGCAGTGCCATAGCTCCGTTCAGAGCATTTCTTAAGAGCAACACTGCTGAAGAAAGAAGTAGTAGGCCGACATGGCTGATCTTCGGCGACCGTTCGCCCGATGAGGATTTTCTGTATCGTGACGAGCTGGAGCAGTGGGAGAGTGGCGGCAACCTGACAAGATTGGATACGGTGTGGTCGCGATACGGCGCAAAGCACCATATTCAGGATGCTTTGCCTGAAATGGGCGCCGAGCTGTTGCGCTGGCTCGATGCAGGTGCCGAACTATACCTATGCGGACACAATCGCGACACCTTGCAATCAGTGCAGGAGGCATTGCAAACGTCCATTGCAATCGCTCAAGCCAACGCTTCAGCCATGTCGGTGGAACCGAATAATGACGACGTTGAATGGGCAAGAGCTTATATGGAACGTTTGCGTGGTGCCAGCCGCATCCATTGTTGAGGCACAGGGCGCAACCTTTTGCTCAAGTCATACCGGTATCAGTTCTGTAACAAGTGGATGCGCGATAAATACGGCATTTCGCGTGAACTGGCAAGCTGCCGTATTTATCGCGGAATTGCCGCCAGCACCTTCTGTTCGTAAGCCTTGCGGCGTTCAGGCGTGTCTTTGTGGGAGTCCATGTTGCCCAATACGTCGACATGGACGAGCTTGATTCCGCAGTTGCGAAGGATGAAGTGCTTCCAGCGAGTAACGAGCGTGCCAGGCATACGAATGTAAACAGCCGGCCCTTGGCAGCTGGTGGTGATCGATGCGGTTCGGCCTTTGAGCAGTCCTTCTTCGAGAAGCTTGCCGTCAACGTGTCGGTAAGCAACGCGTGGAGTAAAGACGCGTTCAATCCAACCCTTGAGAATGGAGGGTTCGGCGGTCCACCATACCGGGAAGAAGAACGCAAGATGATTGGCCCATTTCACCTGTTGCTGCCAGCGGTTGGGCAATGTTTCGTCGGCCATGTGCCGGCGGTAGCCATAGCGCAGCACCGGGTCAAAGTCCGGTTCTTGGCTCAGGTCGATAATCTCGACATGATGGCCGAGTTCCTTGGCTTTTGACATGTATGCATGGGCGAGTCCAGCACTCATGCTCTGTGGATCCGGAGACCCTTGAATGACGAGAATGTTCATGTTTTTCCTTTGCGTTGAACGGAAACGGCAGGCCAAGAAACGTTTTGGTTTCGAGATCAATCATTCGAAAATCCAAGAAAAGTTGCTTTCGGCACAACCGTTAATTTAGATGACATGTCATGTTTATGAAGAATATCATTCAGGTGACATGTCATGTATAATCGGCGTGTTGTAGATACTGCACGAAAGGAACAGACAATGGACGCAGCAAAATGCCTGGAATTCGTTCGAGAACTGCGCTCGTTGAACCACGTACTTGACGCGAGACTCAACGAGGGGTTGCGCCCGCTGGGCATTTCCTGCGTACAGGCCGATGCGCTGATGGCCCTGCATGAATTGCAACCCTGCACGCTGAAAACCTTGTCGGCTCATCTGATCGCCGAATCCGGACACCCCAGCCGGCTCATCTCGCGTATGAAGAAAAACGGCTTGGTCGACGTAAAGCCGTCCGCAGCCGACGGCCGTGCCATGCTCATCAGCCTCACCGATCAAGGCGAACGTCTAGCAATGCAATCATCCCAAATAAGGCAAGGAATCATCAATGAACTCGATCTTGATGTTCAAGACATCATCGACGCAACCAAGTTCCTGAAAACCGTAGCAAAACAGGTTTCAGCTCAATAAAACGAACATTTTTACTGTTCATTTACGTTTCATCGGCTTTCCGCCCAGCAAGCTTTCAGAAAAGATAGTACAGTTGAAGACTATGTTTATCGGTCGTCCTTCGTTGGACGCCGCCGATGAAGACATTGAAAATCGACCACGAAAGAGGTGCGGCTTGGAAGACGCCTTCGAAGCTTCAGCGCAAAAGATGCACGAAGCGCACATGAGTGATGTCGCCATTGCCCAATTCAAACGACTGTATGAGGAATGGCAGAATAACAACGACAGCAGCTGGATCCGCGAGGATGACATCGAGCCGCTGCAGAATGTGCCTAGCTTCCACGATGTGTACAAGACCATCGACCACGACCAGGCCGTACACGCCTTTGCGAAGACCGCGTTCCTCAAGCTCAACGGCGGGCTTGGCACCTCGATGGGCCTCGACAGGGCGAAGTCATTGCTCCCGGTTCGTCGCCACAAGGCCAGGCCTATGCGCTTCATCGACATCATTCTTGGCCAGGTGACCACCGCCCGCCAGAGGCTCAACGTCCCGCTGCCGCTGACCATGATGAACTCGTTCCGTACCTCCAAAGACACCATCGAGGCCCTCACGGAGACCAAGAATTTCCAGCAGGACGATATTCCCATGGAAATCGTGCAGCATCAGGAGCCCAAGATTGACATGGAAACGGGCAAGCCTGTCCAGTTCCCGGAAAATCCGGAACTGGAATGGTGCCCACCTGGCCACGGCGATCTCTTCTCCACAATTTGGGAATCCGGACTTTTGGATATTCTCGAGGACAAGGGATTCAAGTATCTGTTCATTTCGAATTCCGACAACCTTGGTGCCCGCCCCTCTCGTACACTGGCCCAGTATTTCGAAAACACTGGAGCACCGTTCATGGTTGAGGTCGCCAACCGCACCTACGCCGACCGCAAGGGCGGCCATTTCGTGCGCGACAAGAAGACCGGTCGTCTCGTGCTGCGTGAGATGACGCAGGTCAACCCCGAAGATAAGGCAGCTGCCGAAGATATCGAGCGTCATCCTTACTTCAACACCAACAGCATCTGGGTGCGTATCGATGACCTCAAGGCCAAACTTGCACAACACAACGGCGTTCTGCCCCTGCCGATCATCCGCAATTACAAGACCGTCGACCCGACCAACCCCGATACGACGAAGGTGGTGCAGCTGGAAACCGCGATGGGTGCGGCAATCGGGCTTTTCGACGGCGCGATCTGCGTGCAGGTCGATCGCATGCGTTTCCTTCCGGTTAAAACCACCGATGACCTCTTCATCATGCGTTCCGACAGATTCCATCTGACCGATTCCTACGAAATGGAAGACGGCAATTATCTTTTCCCGGACGTCAAGCTCGACCCTCGTTATTACCGCAATATCGAGGATTTCAACAAGCGTTTCCCCTATGCGATACCATCCCTTGCAGCCGCCAATTCGGTGACCATCAACGGCGACTGGACATTCGGGCATGACGTTGTGTTTTACGGCGACGCAGTCCTCGAAGACCAAGGCAAGCCGAGTTATGTGCCGAATGGGGAGTTTGTCGGGCCACAGGGAATAGAACCTGACGAATGGCTTTGGTAAATACGAACGAGTTGGAACCGTAACGAAAATAAAGGACAGGTTCCAGCTCGTTCGCAGCGCTTTGTTCGCATTCCCGTTGATGAGCATGACAAGAACCGAACAATCTTACTTTGATGATTCGGTTCGGAATCCTCAGAAAGCGTAGAACACGCGGCAAAACGTGAGAAAAAACATTAAATTTGCGAAATTCCGCAATTTACCGGAAAAAGCATCTAATATAGATAAGGGTGTGAGTCACAAGGCACGCACTTTTACCTGAACATTAACGATACGTGAGGACTAATGGCAGAAGGAAGCAACGGAAGGCGACGTTTTTCCGACAAGTGGGGCAAGCACGAATTGGACGTGCTGGCTGTCCTATCATCTGCGTTCCCACAATGGTTGACTTCACGGCAAATTGCGCAGCGCGTCAAGGCTTATGCCGATTCATACGGTGAACTTGCAGATCAGGCGGCAAAGGCGGCATTCGCCAAGCAATTCCAACGCGATCGTGCGAAGTTGGCGGCCATGGGTATCGCCATCGAATCGCGTCAGCCTGAATATTCCTCCAAGTCGGAAGGCCAGGACTTCGCGTCATACCGTCTGCAGCTGGGGGACGAGCCAAGGGTTCGTCTGCGCTTCAAGCAGGAAGATCTGCCGGTCCTTGCGGCAGCAAACTATTTGGCACGTTCCATGTCCATTTCCTCTTCCTCATCCAAGCATGAGGAACAACATACTTCTCGTACGGCACCTCGTGTGCCGCAGACACCGACACCAGGTCTTGGCCTCGATTCGATTGCGCCAGGGCTTGGCACCCAGCCTATTCCCGACAACCTGATGAAGATCGTCGATCAGCGTCGTTTCGCCGCTACCATCGATGTGGACGGCGGGCATATGAATGTCGCCTACACGGATTCTGACGATCTCGCGATGTTCATGCTTGAGCACCCTGGTTCCTCCGTGGTTTCGCCGCAGGAAGCGGCGGACGCCTGGAACCGTAGACTCCATGCGGCTGAAAATTTCAAACTTGCTGACACCAGTCAGGGCGATGTCAGAGAGAGCATCGTCACGCCTTCGATCAACAAGACGACGGTGAATGACGAAGTCGATTCGGATGGTTCCAAGTCCCATTCCAAACGCAATTCCTCATTCCAGACAGGTAGTGAAGTCGACCGCCGGCTGAGGCTTATGCTCTTCCTCTCCGCCCATCTCGGCGAAGAGTATTCCCTTGAAGAGCTTGCCGAGCGTTTCATCGGCGAACCTAAAACCGAAGACGAAAAGAAAAAGGGCGTAGCGGTCATCCGCAAGGACATCAACACCCTGACCACGGTTTCCGACGACGGTGAGATGGCTGGTAGCCAGTTCTTCGACATCGATTGGTCGCTTTTGGATGCCGACGGCATCGTCTCAGCTACCAATTCTCTGGGCCTCGAGCGTCTGGCAGGCATCTCGCAGCAGTACTTGAGCATGTTGACTGCTTCGGTGAGCTATCTGGCCCATTCTTCATTGCTGCCTACCGAGCAGCGTGAACAGGCCGAATCGCTGTATGTTCGTCTGCGCCAGCATGTCAAGCCAGGGGAGACCCCATGGCTGAGCCTTACCGGTTACGAAGTCGAGCCACGTAGTTTCAGCGTTGTCAAGCGCGCCATTTCCACTGACTCTCTACTGGATATGGAATATACCGATGGCACCGGCCGTACGCGCCGTAAGCTGGTCGCACCCTCCAAGATCTTCGTGGATGAGGGCGTCTATTATGTAGCCGTCTGGACGGATGTGGCCAAGGCCGCTCCGAAGGACGAAAAGAAATTCGTCTCCAAAGATACGACCATCAACAAGGCTAACGGTTTGCCTCGCATCTGGCAGGTACTGCGCCTTTCCCGCATCGAAAAGGCTGAACTCGTCAAGCCAATCGCACAAGTCGACATTCCCGATGTTCCCGTTGCGGAATTGCGCAAGTGGAGTTTCGACAATGGAACGCCGACGGTCTTCGTCACCGATCAGCCCGATCTTCCATTCATCAAGACCTTGCCAGGCGCCACGGTCGAACCTTGCGGCGACGGAGAGAAAGTGCACCTGACCGTTTCTTCGGATTCATGGTTTGTGGCCTTCGCCATTGCTCATGCCAGGCATATCACGGCCGTTGCTCCGGAACCGCTGCTGACGATGATTCAGGCGCGTGCGCATCGTGAGCTCAGTCTTGAAGAGGGCGACAACAAGCAAGACTGAGTGGACAGCAGCCACAACCTGAAAATCATTGGAAACTGAACAAACGAGTTCGAAAGCGTGAGGTGGTTCACATGCCTTGGTGGGGTTGGATCATACTGGCTGTCATTATGCTTGCTGTGTTCATCATCGGCCTGATATATGCAGGAATTCACGCCATACGCGCGGCTCATAGCATAGCCGATACCGGCAGCAACGTCCAAGGCTATCTTTCCGTCATGCAGCAATCCTCCGATACGGATGAGGAAACTGCCGAACCGCCGCTTTTCACGCAGCCGCTTTCCACTGCCGCTCACCGCTATAGTCTCGCCCAAACAGCAGTCGAGCAGAGAAGAATCACCAAACACAACCGTCATGCGGAACATTGGGGTGTCTGGAAGAATCATCGCGTTCCTTTTACTGAGCCTGCGGCCGACAAACAGAACAGCAACGAACATACGAGCTGAATCCATCCAATTGGTTCCGGCCATTTTCATGAATCGACAGTTTCATATTTATGAGTCATTCACATCATTATCGTCATAACAATCATCGTGCAGACAATTTCGCCGATTCCGAGAAGACACCACGAGAGCAGTCGCGGGACGAACCCACACTTTCACCTTCGCAACGCTATGCCGCCTTCAAAAAAGAAGCTCCTACGAACGATCCGAAGCAGCACGATTCGCCAAGACCTTGCCATTTGAACTCGACCCCTTCCAAATCGAAGCCAACGAAGCACTCGAGGCAGGCAAGAACGTCCTGGTAGCGGCCCCTACCGGAGCAGGCAAGACCATCGTCGCGGATTTTGCGATGCATCTGGCCCAGCGCAACAATGTCAAGGCGTTCTACACCACACCAATCAAAGCGTTGAGCAACCAGAAATACCATGATCTGGTCGACCTGTATGGCTCCGAAAACGTAGGTCTGCTCACTGGAGATACTTCCATCAATTCGGAAGCGAACCTTGTGGTGATGACCACTGAAGTACTGCGCAACATGCTCTACGAGAATTCGAAACGCTGCGAGCCCTACGGTATGTAATCCTCGATGAAGTGCACTATTTGGCCGATAAATTCCGCGGTCCGGTATGGGAAGAAGTCATCATCCATCTGCCGAAGACGGTCAAAATCGTCGGGCTTTCGGCGACTGTTTCCAATGTGGAGGATTTCTGCGCCTGGATCGAGTCTGTCCGAGGTGCCACCCAAACTGGTCGTCTCCGAAAAACGTCCTGTGCCATTGGAACAGCATGTGATGGTTCAGACCGATGACCAGCACGAGCCCGAGCTTTTGGACCTCTATCGGCACGACAAATCCGGCGTGCAAACCGACAAACTGAATGCCAAACTCGTTGACCGTATCGACCAACTCGATCGAAGAGCCGCTTCACGCGCTCATGAAGAGCGCAGGGGAGGCAGAAACCGTCATCGCAGGGGAGCGGAGAACCGACACAGAACCGGTCAGATGCGGCGCTATACACCGCGTCGGTGGGCTGTTGTCGATGAACTGAACTTCATGGGACTTCTGCCCGGCATCTATTTCATCTTTTCCCGTAACGGCTGCGACGAAGCCGTGGAGCAATGCCTGCGTGCCGGACTGGAACTGACGACCAAAGATGAGGTGAAACGTATCCGAGCCATCGTCGATGAGATGGTTGAAGGGGAACTCGATCATGCCGATCTTAAGGCATTGGGGTTCGCACGTTTCCGTTACGCACTTGAAGAGGGATTTGCTCCTCATCATGCGGGCATGGTGGCGCTGTTCCGACAGATCGTCGAACGCTTGTTCGAAGAAGGCCTGGTCAAGATGGTCTTCGCCACCGAGACTCTGGCTTTGGGCATCAACATGCCGGCCCGCTGCGTGGTCATCGAGAAGCTCGAAAAATTCAACGGCGTCGACCATGTCACACTGACACCAGGCGAATACACACAGCTTACCGGACGCGCCGGCAGACGCGGCATCGACACCATTGGCCACGCAGTCATTGTCGATCATCGAGATTTCGTACCAGCCACTGCCGCTTCGCTTTCCAGCAAACGTGTCTATCCGCTGCATTCAAGTTTCAAACCGACGTTCAACATGGCCGTCAACCTGCTCAATTCCAGCAGCTATACCACCGCTCGTGACACGCTCGACCATTCGTTCGCACAATGGGAAGCGAACGAATCCGCCGAGGATCTTGAATCTCGTATTCATACCTTGCAGCATGCGGTTGATGGATATGAACAGGCGTTCAAGTGCTCCCACGGTGATTTCAAGGAATTCATGACCCTGCGTCAACGCCTTTCGTATCTGCAGAAAGACGAACGACGGCACCTCAAGCGTCGCAATTTCAATAGCGACAAGGAACGCACACAGGCATTCCTCACTCTGGACCGCCAGATTGACCAGCTGAAGCAGCAGGAAAGCGAACATCCCTGCAAATCCTGCCCAGACTTCCAGAATCATCTCAAATGGGGCCATCGTTGGCTACGCGAGTCCAAGGAGCTGCGTCGTATCAAGGGCCGTTACGAGTCCCGTACAGGCTCTATGGCACGTCAATTCGACCAGATCTGTAAGGTGCTCTGCTCTTTGGGTTATCTCAAGGAGACGACGGAGGACTACACCAATGAGCTGGAAGCCGGCCGAAACGACACCAGGCGAGAGAGTATATCGGCCGGAATGAGTATGTCCACAAGATCTGCCGACATTCAACAGGTTGACGAGCAAAAGCATGACCGTGATTATCGCCTTACCATGCGCGGCCAATTGTTGAGGCATCTGTACAGCGAATACGATTTGGTACTTGCCGAGGCAATCAGCGACGGCTTCTTCGACGGCTTGGAACCAGAGGAACTTGCCGCAACGTTGTCCTCTTTGGTATATCACGCGCGCAGGGGAGGAGACAGCGAACCTCGTCGCTACCCTGGCGGTCCGGATGGCTCCGTAGCACGGGCTTGCCGGAGTCTGAGAGAAGTGTTCGCCGATGTCGAAATGATGCGCGAAGATGCCGACCTGGACGAGTTGGAACCGCTTGATTTCGGACTGGTCGATGTGATGTATGACTGGGCCAGGGGAGAGGATCTAGCGCAGATTCTGCATGGTACCGAGCTGACTGGAGGCGATTTCGTACGCAACGCCAAACGTCTTTCGGACATCCTTCAGCAAATCTCAACGGCCGCTCCATACTACGAACACGATGACCCGCATCTGGCCGAGGCCGCAAAGAAAGCAAACCAGCTCGTCAACCGTGGCATTGTGGCGTATTCAGGCGTGGACTGACGATCCACCAAAGATCTGACTACGGGAATAATCCAATCGTCCGAACTGTTCTGTACTTTAGAAATAGATAATTAACAAGGAGAATGTATGGCGGAACGCAGCCTGCGCGGTATGAGTATCGGAGCCAAATCACTCGAATCCGATGAAAATGTTGATTTTGCGGCAAGAACCGATGTGACGTATGTATGCCCGAAAGGTCATCGTACGATCCTTCCGTTCGCAGAAGGCGCCGAAGTGCCTGTCGAATGGGAATGCCGTTGCGGTGAAGTCGCCAAGCGCGACGATGCTGACCCAGACGAGATCGACGAGATCAAAAAGCCGACACGAACCCATTGGGACATGCTCATGGAGCGTCGTACCGAAGACGAGCTCAAAGAACTGCTGGACAAGCGTTTGAAGATGCATCGTGAAGGTTGGTTCCCGGATTACGAGTGAGTCCTGAGGCACTCCGATAAATTATTTTTATTATGGCGATGACTGATTGATTGAATACTTACCAGTCATCGCCGTTTTATTGTTACTTGTGTAGTCGTATCTCTTAGAATCGCGCTCAGAAAACTTGGCTGGATAACTGAATTACTATTAGCTATAGCTAAATCGTTACACGAACATGTATTTGGCTGAGCAAATAGCTTGTTATATATTAGTTCCATATATCACCGAAATAAACGAGAATCATATATACTTACACAAATATCCGATAATGTACGTTATGTCAGATTTCGAAGAAATCTCGACATAACGTCGTCATGTTATGTGGCAAGCAAGCTTGCTTACATAACATGACGCACGCCCCCTATTGTTTCAGTACGAAGATACATATACAGCAGTGCAACGCAAAAAGAACAGCAATTATATTTGTCTTGCTGTTTATCATTTATTATCTGCTAATATTTGCCTGAGCTGAGCGACGTCCTAATATGCAGGTTCGAAATTATTTACTGTGCCGACTGCCTAATAATGAACTATCGATGCCTCTATGCTTAGATGTTTAGTTGACCGTTGTGTGATGACGCCTGGAAAGAACTTCGTTGATGATGCTTCTTTGAGCTTGTTTGGCCTGCAGATACATCAGGACCAGCTCGGCTACAAAAAAGATGCCCAGAATGATTGCTGAAGGAATACCCAACACGGAATACCAATGCCGTATCTCACCGCTGATTTGGTCATGCATCAACTTGTAGACACCGTAAGGCGCACAGCAGAGGAACATCGAGACGATCTGCATGATTACGACTGACCATTGCACAGTCTCGACCTTGCGGGAATCGCCTTTTTGCGCAGCGCTCCGTTGACGATGCAGATTGCACAGATTCCAAGAGCCCAAAGCAAGGAAAAAATCCATAAAAATCCTGGCAATACCGCACTTATCATATTATTCCTTTAACTTGGAAGCTGGTCTGTCTCAGTATAGCAATCAATGGATTATCGCAAGTAAATCACGAATGTCCTAGAACTGGTTACGTATCCTATAACGAACGTTCACGACGCTGAGTCTCCAGCTTTTCACGCATACGTTCAGCCGCGATTTCATCAATGGGTGAGGTGTGCAATGATGAGATGGATGAATCTGCAGGGGTGACATCGACGTGTTTCTCGTTTTCCAGATCGTGCTCGACTTGATGCCACAACTTCCCCACTGAAACGGCGAACACCGCAGTCCCCTGGTCAATCAATGCGAGTACCTGGTCGCCGTCCTGGCATTCCTTGACATCCTGACCATCGCAGATGATGGTCATATGCTCAAGGTCGGCGGTGCGCCGTCGGCTCAGAAAGCCGATAGCAGCGGTGACATTCTGCAGGTTGACACCTGTGTCGAGCAGTTTCTTGAAACCGCCAGGATAAGGACATCCTTGAAGGAATACAGTCTGCGGGAACCAGAGCCATGCGATGGCGTGATGGAGGGAACAACAATCTGTTTGCGAGCCCAATAGTCGAGTTGACGGTAGGTGATTCCGGCAACCTTCGATGCAACTGTTCCTCGATAACCACGTGTGGCATCGTCCTCATCGGACGAAGAAAACAACTCCCCCTGTACCGGTTCAGCTGATGCCGATTTCTCTGATGCCGCAGTCGATACGCGAGCAGAGATAGAAAAAGAACGGGAAGGAGAACCGGCTGCAGACAACGTGTCGTCATTCACGTTCATAGCCATGTCCTTTCCGTTCTTCAGCTTCGGTTTACGATATATCGAATCCTAAAACGTGTTATTTCGCCGACTCGGTTTGCGGA
The DNA here is from genome assembly GCF_029392815.1 of Bifidobacterium sp. ESL0682. Classification (GTDB taxonomy): domain Bacteria; phylum Actinomycetota; class Actinomycetes; order Actinomycetales; family Bifidobacteriaceae; genus Bifidobacterium. The sequence goes on from NZ_CP113942.1 coordinate 1,064,968, forward strand.
GCAAAGAACACCAGACGGAACTTCCCTATCATGATTTCATCGCCGTTCTTCAGCGCCGTATGGTCGACACGCTGGCGATTCACATAGGTGCCATTGAGGCTACCGGAATCAACCACTTCGAAAGTATTGCCGACGCGACGGAACATCGCGTGCACACGTGAAACCGTAGAATCGTCGAGCAAAATATCCGCATGCGGGTCACGACCGACACTGACCTCATCTTCGTCAAGCAGGTAACGCGAACCGGATACCGCTCCCCTGGTCGAAATCAACAAAGCTGAACCAGGCGAAAGCTTGGTGATGGTGTCGAGATCCTCTTCGGTCAGTGGACGGTCTCCGGCGGAGGTAACAGGAATATTGACAGCAGGCAGGCCGATGATGGTCGTTTCACCCGCGCTTGGAATCGGATTAGTCATGGTTCTATTCTACCGTTTTTGCGTACTGATATTGACCAACATTGCGAGTCTCGCTGATATCTACACTATCTGAGGGTGTCACAGTGACATCGGCACCGAATTTCACCTTGAACCGTGAGCCGACACCGCCAGCGATATTGACGGCGTTCTGCAGATTCTGCGGGTCGCCGATGGCTTTGACTACATACGGCGCCTTGAGATTCTGTCCGTCACATTCAAGACCCTTTTTCGTGTCCGTCACATAGGTCGAGGTGACCACACGAACGTTGTCCAACTCCATGACCTCGACGCTGCGTTGCGTAGCTCCTCCAGAAGCTGGAACATGGTCGCAGCATCGATGTTTTCCTTGGAGCCCTGCGTGATGGTGATGACAACGCCTTTGCCCTGTGCCGGCAACCTGCCGGACAGGATACCGCTGGTATCCTCGTTCTCCTTGGCGATACGCTGGGCTTCCTGCTGCTTGTCTGCAGCAGCTTTGAGCGAGTTGAGCTGGCCAGTGAGCTCGGTTTTACGTTGCTGGAGGTTCTGGACCTGTGTACTGGTCTCGCTGATGAGTCTGGTCAGTTCCTCCTCACTCATCGTCTCATAACTCGAGGTCTTGTTGTTGAGCTGGATGGCATAGCTGAAGCCGAGCAAGGCACAAAGCAATACGATGAGCAGACTGGTCATCAGTCTGGAAGCAATACCGCCCCCGATCCGCCGTGGCGGCTTCTTCCTGACCACAGGGAAGGAACCGGTGTCGGTTCGGTCGTTCTCCTTGTCGTGCGCATGCTGGATATGCATACGGTTGAGGATGTCGTGAGTTTTGTTATGCTCCATGGTTCATCAGCCTTTGAAGATGAATCGGCGAATGGCGGAGACATTGGAGAAAATTCGTATGCCGAGCACAACGATGACGGCCGTCTGCAGCTGGGATCCCACACCAAGCTGATTACCGAGCAGCACCAGCAACGTCGCCGTCAGCACATTGGAGATGAAGGAGATGACAAAGACCTTGTCGGAGAACGAGCGTTCAAAATAGGCTCTTGCCGCACCGAGCAGCGCGTCGAGTGCAGCCACCACCATGATGGGCAAATACGGTTGCAGGACGATGGGGATGTCCGGCTTCACAAAGATGCCGATGATGACCCCGACGATCAAACCAAGCACTGCCGCCATCATTTGCTCCTTTTCGCTTCGGTCACGTTTGTGGCCTCTGCAGCGTTCAATTTCAACGAATAGGATTTCGACACCTGAGGGTTGATACCTGCGGCGTTAAGCGTTCGGTAAAGCCCTGGCTGGGACTGGCTGCTCATCTGATCGGCCAAGTCTTTGGGATTGCCTATCGCTTCTATCTTATAGGGACTTGCCACCTGATTCACGCCTATGAGAATTGTTTGGCCGGCAGTGCGTACCGACGTCGACACGCCGATGCGGTATCCGTTGATGGAAATCGCTTCAGCTCCGGCTTTCCAAAGCTGCAACACAATATCCTGCAAGTCGGCGTCGGTGACCACCCGGATATGATTGGCGTTGCCGTCCCGAGGACTTACACCGCCTGTTTTGCCGGCTGAAGCGATGGGATCGGCCACAGTCATGACGATGCCCGGCCCCTTGACCTTCAAGGCACCATTGGCCATCTCGTCCTTCTGCAATACCGGGTCCTCGGAGGTGCTGGGCATGGAATCGGACTTTTTCACCACCTGGCTGTGCAGGTCGGTGACTTCAGAGGTAAGTTTGTTCAAGGCTGTATTTTGCTGTTGCAATTCCGAGATTAGGCTCGCGCGCACTTGCTTGCGCGGATCGGTATTGAGCTGACGAACGAAGACGCTGCCTACGCACCCTACAGCCACGCAAATGATAAAGACGATGACGCGGGTAAACCAAACCGAGAACGCAGAATGCGGTTTTTGCTGGGTGAGCAGGGCGTCCGAGAACAGCGGATCAAGCGGACGATTGGTCAGATCATCGATAAGACGCAAACTGTCATCGTCGACCTTACGGCGATGCTTGCGAGTGAGAACCTGCTCGTCTTCTGTGTCCGCATGCCAAGGTCCGAGACCAACCACGGCCTTCGAAAAGACAGCGCGACGTTTGCTGGGCAGTTCATCGACTCCCACGGCAAAAGACAGCGGCTCCCGCTCGAAGCCAGTCATTACTTGCCTGAGTCATGGCGCAACAACGTTATGCCCTGACGAATGTAGATATAACCGGCAAGCCAGTAGAGAACAAGACCCCAGATACCTGCGGCCAATGCAGCCAGATGAATGATCTGGGTGAACGTGTTGCTCCACAAATCGGCGAAGATGAGTGCCGCAATCGAGATCATCAACAGCGCCGTCCCGGCCTTCCCGACGAAGTGGACCGGCAAGGGACCATAATCATGCTGTGCCAGAATGAAAATCAGGATGAGCAGGATGAGGTCTCGCAATCCGACGATGAACAACATCCACCAAGGAATGATTCCCGCCAATCCGAGAGCGAGGATACTGCAGAAAATCAGCAGACGATCGGCAATCGGGTCCAAGATCTGTCCGATTTTGCTGACTTGGTTCCATTTTCGGGCGATGATGCCGTCCAAGCCGTCACTTGCCGCGGAAATGGCCAGTACGATAAGCGCAGCGACCATCTTGTGTTGGGCCGTCAACCACGAAATTAAGGGGATGGAGACGATGCGCAACAGGCTGATAAGGTTCGGGACCGTCAGATAGATATCCCGTGCATCCGGACTGTAACGAGTGATATTCAATGGTAATTTCATAGCCAGAGTTCAGATTCTCGAAGCTTGCAAAGCGGTGACGATAATGGCTCGTGCGCCGACGTCGTAGAGCTTGTCCATCGTCTGATTCACCTTCTCACGTTCCACCATCGCGCGCACCGCGCACCACTGCTGGTCATGCAGAGGCGAGATTGTGGGACTTTCCAGGCCGGGTGTGAGTGCCACGGCGGCGCCTACTTTACTCATCGGCACATCATAATCCATCATGACGTATCGCCGAGCCGTGAGTACGCCTTCCAAACGCCGCTTGAAGATGACAAGCTGCTTATCGTCTTGAGAAATATGAGGCGATCGAATAAGAATTGCCTCAGAGTGCAGAATCGGCTCTCCGAAGGTACGCAGACCAGCGTTACGCAAGGTGGTGCCAGTGGAGACCACGTCGGCGATGAGATCGGCTACGCCAAGCTGTACCGAAGATTCGACCGCACCGTCAAGATGGGTGATTTCGGCGTGCAAACCATGGGACGTGAGATAATCACGAACCAGCTTGTCGAAAGAGCTGGCAATGCGCTTGCCATCGACATCTTCGAGTTTTGGCAATTGGAGAATCGTTGGGAGCGGCGAAACGGAACGTCGAAGCACCGAAGCCGAGAGGAAGATCTTCTGTAGCAGCGGTATCGGTGTTCAGCAGCATGTCGCGTCCGGTGATACCTACATCAATGGCACCCTGGCCAACATAAATGGCGATATCAAGAGGACGAAGATAGAACAGCTCTACATTGTTGTCGTGATCCTCAACCACCAATTGGCGTGACTGGGTACGCAACTGGTACCCTGCCTCCTCCAGCAGACTCCATGCGGGCTCGGAAAGCATGCCCTTGTTAGGCACGGCAATTCGTAGCATTCTCTTTCCTCCTTCGACTCTCCACTTCCGCGTTCGCCTTCTCCATGACAAACGACTTTTTGCTATACGGCTTTATAAGTTCTTGTAAATATCTTCGAGACTGATGCCATGCTTAATCATCATCACCTGGATATGGTAGATGAGTTGACTCATCTCTTCGGCTGTGCGGTCGGCACCTTCATATTCCGCAGCAATCCAGGTTTCCCCTGCCTCTTCGTTGATCTTCTTGCCGATGAAATGGGTACCTTTGTCCAGCTCGTCGACGGTCTTTGAACCCGCAGGACGAGTCTCGGCCTTTTCGCTCAATTCCTTGAACAGTGATTCGAATGTCTTCATTGTTGTTCTCCATTGCTTTGCCGCACACCAATGCACGGCCTGTTGGGTTTATGCCCGGTATGCGGCCTCGGCCTGGGCGCGAATGTCGTCAATCGCCTTGGCGCGATCTTGGGCTCCATAAACAGCCGAACCTGCGACAAGGACGTCCGCGCCGGCTTTCGCCACGATAGGAGCGGTCTTGGGGCTGACGCCGCCATCGACCTGAATACGTGTACTGAGCCCGCGGCGGGTAATCTCATCACGAAGACGACGTACCTTGGCCATCTGATTGTCAAGGAATTTTTGGCCACCAAATCCTGGTTCCACAGTCATAATCAAAATCATGTCGAACTCGTCAAGGATGTCGAAAATCGGTTCGACAGGCTCGGCAGGACGAACTGCGAAGCACGCCTTGCAACCCATGTCGTGCAACTGACGCGCCAGACGCACCGGCGCATGCACGGCTCCCATGTGGAAACTTACAGAGGCCGCACCGAGCTTAGCGTATTCAGGAGCCCAACGGTCCGGATCCTCAATCATCAGATGCACGTCCACAGGCAGGTTCGTCACTTCGCAGATGCGCTCAACTACCGGCTCGCCGATGGTCAGATTGGGGACGAAATGATGGTCCATCACATCGACGTGAACCAGATCCGCATGGTCGATTGCCTTGAGGTCACGTTCGAGATTGCAGAAATCCGCTGAAAGAATGCTTGGTGCGATTTGAATGCTCATAGTGTTCTATCCTATGCGGTGCGAAAGACTTGAAAGCAATGTATAGCAACGAATACGCTTCGGATTCAACTGACATAGACAAATCTAAATCAGATGTCGAATTGAGTCTCAATGCCCATCAAATAAATCGTCAGCAAGGGCGCTCACTGCTTCTTTTCCTTGGCTCTTTTCTCATCTTCTGCAGCTGCACGTTCCTCAACTTCCGTCAAGGTGCGCAATCGCTCGGAGAGAGCAAACACGGGGCTGCCCACCCGCTGGATAACCACAAATGCCACCACGCCCAGAATGAAGACGATTATCGAGACCCATACGTTGACGCGTACACCAAGAATCTCATGCGCGAAATCGATGCGCAGCGCTTCGATCCATGTGCGACCCGCGGTGTACCACATCACATACGCGGCAAAAAGGCTTCCTGCCTTAAGTCGGTCCATGGCCTTGCGGCCTATCCAGATGATGAGGGCTGCGCCAATGAGGTTCCAGATCATCTCGTAAAGGAAAGTGGGTTGGAACAATGTACCGGTCGGGCAGGTCTCGCCGTCGTAGCACTGCTCGCCGTGGCCGATGGCCGAACCGGTCATGTTGAGTTTGAGTCCCCAAGGAAGCGTTGTCGGAGCTCCATAGAGTTCCTGATTAAACCAGTTGCCAAGCCTGCCCACCGCTTGGGCGACCAGCAAAGCCGGCGCCACAGCATCGGCAAGCAAGGCCGTCGGATAGTGTTTGTGACGGCACCACGCCCATGCAGCCAATGCGCCGAACAGCACCCCGCCCCAAATGCCAAGGCCACCGTTCCAGATACGCAATATCTCCATTGGGTCCCCATTGGGTCCGAAGAAACGTTCTGGCGTGGTCACCACATGGTAGAGGCGCGCACCGATGATGCCTGCAGGAACAGCGCAAAGGGTGATGTCGAGAATCTGGTCGAAATTGCCCCCATTTTTTCCAGCGACGATTGGTGATCCACATGGCCAGAACGATGCCCAGAAGGATGCACAAGGCATAGAAACGTATATCGATGGGGCCGATACTCCAGTTGCCGAGGGACAGACGCGGAATGACGATCTTCGAAATGTTCGGAGAGGGAATGTAGGCCAACGTCCGTGTTTGCTGCACATTCAAAATAGATCCTGGTGTCATGGTTCCTCAACAACATCTCGGCGATTTATGTATCCGACGGCTATCATACCTCGTTGTCACCACTGCTGATGTTCCGTCTTTTCAGCGACACACATCGTATACGGCGTCTTCGGGCTTGCGCTCACCAATCACCACCGGGACATGTCCGCCTTCGTCGAAGCAGGAACGCGCTCCGGTATGGCAGGCCGCCCCAATCTGGTCGACTTCGACAAGCAACGCGTCTCCGTCACAGTCGAGCGACAGACTCTTGACATACTGCGCGTGCCCGGAAGTGTCGCCCTTGCGCCAGTATTCCTGGCGGGAACGCGACCAGAAGGTGACGCGACCGGTCGTCAGCGTGCGACGCAACGCCTCGTCGTTCATGTAGCCCACCATCAGTACCTGCTTGGAGTCGTACTGCTGGATGACCGCCGTCACAAGTCCTTTGTCGTCGTGTTTCAGACGTGCTGCAAGACGGGGGTCCAAGGTGGTGCTGTTGTCGTAAATCGTGTCTTCATTCATCATTGAGGTCCTTAGTACTCTTGTATCCCAGATTTCGTCGCTGTCACAGCCGTTGTTGTCTGTCTTGCAACTCATATTGTCATATAACATCGTTGCCATGAGAGATGTCGCGAAACCTGAGGTTATTGTCTTCTTAGACTATTTGGCTGGTGACGATTCCCGCACCGTGATGCCATGTTCTTTCATGGTCTGCTTGACTTGAGCGATGGTCATCTTGCCGTAGTGGAAGACCGATGCTGCGAGCACCGCATCCGCACCGGCTTCGACGGCAGGCGGAAAGTCCTCAAGCTTGCCGGCACCGCCGCTGGCAATCAACGGGATGTTGACCACCTTGCGCACGGCTTTGAGCATCTCGATGTCAAAGCCGTTTTCAGTCCCGTCAGCGTCCATGGAGTTGAGCAGAATCTCGCCTACACCAAGCTCTTGCGCTCGTTGAGCCCACCAGAGGGCATCGATGCCGGTGGAATGGCGGCCACCCATTGTGGTGACTTCGAATCCGGATTTGGTGTGTTGCTCCCCTTGCTCACGTCGGGCATCCACGGAAAGCACCAGCACCTGGTTACCGAAACGCTGGGCGACCTGGCTGATCAGTTCTGGATTGTTGATGGCGGCAGTATTGACGCTTACCTTGTCAGCACCGCTACGGAGCAACGCGTCAACGTCATTGACTGTTCGAACTCCCCGCCGACCGTCAGCGGAATGAAAATCTGGCCTGCCGTGCGGGTGACCACATCCATCATCGTCTGACGATGACTGCTGGAGGCGGTCACATCAAGGAATGTCAGCTCGTCGGCGCCTTCGTCGTAATAGCGCCCCGCGAGCTCGACCGGATCGCCGGCATCACGCAGATTCTCGAAATGCACGCCTTTGACCACACGTCCGTCATCCACATCCAGACACGGAATCACTCGCACCGCCAATGACATAACACCACTCCTCATCGTCTACAAAACAATGTTATAAGCCTAGACTACAAATCCTGTCCGCACACCATCTATCTCACGAACGGACAGGACACGTTGCCGACGGGCGCGTACACGCTCGTGAGATCATGCACGTATGTTCTTCGCTGCCAACTGGCCGCAGGCGCCGTCGATATCCGAACCTCTGGTATCTCGCAATGTCGCCGTGATACCGGCGCTGTGCAGAATATCGAGGAAACGCTGCTCATCCTCGGGCTTAGAAGCGGTCCACTTCGAGCCTTCGATCGGATTCAGCGGAATCGGGTTGACATGCACCCAATTGTCACCGTAATGGTTCAGGCGGTGGGCCAGCTGCCGAGCATGTTCGGCTTGGTCGTTAATGCCGCGCATCAGTGCATATTCAATGCTCACACGACGATGACTGGCGAGATAGTAATCATGTGCGGCGTCAAGTACTTGTTCGGAGTTGAAACGCCGGTTCATCGGCACCAACTCGTCTCGAAGCGTATCGTTCGGCGCATGCAGCGACACCGCCAGACGTACTGGGATGCCTTCATTCGTCAACTTTTTGATGCCGGGAACCACACCAACAGTCGAGACGGTGATGTTGCGGGCTGAAATGCCGAATCCCTGTGGCTGCATGGCGCTGATCTGACGAACGGCGGACAGCACCGACTTGTAGTTGCCCATAGGCTCGCCTTCTCCCATGAATACCACGTTGCTCAGGCGCCCAGGCCCTCCGGCGACCTTACCATCTTCCATCGCCTTGGCGGCGACACGCACCTGTTCAAGAATCTCGGCTGTGGAAAGATTACGGGTCAGGCCCAACTGACCGGTGGCACAGAACGGGCAGCCCATGCCACAGCCCACCTGGCTGGAGATACAAAGAGTCGCACGATTCGGGTAGCGCATGAGCACCGATTCAATATGTGAGCCATCAAACAGCTCCCACAAGGTCTTGATGGTGGTGCCGTTGTCGGCCACCTGGTGAGTCACTTCCGTAATAAGGGTCGGGAAGAAGGCCTCTTGCGCAGCCTCACGTTTGTCGGCTGGAAAATCGGTGAACGTCGAGACATCATTGTTGAAATGCTCGAAATAATGGTTGCCGAGCTGCTTGACCCTGAATTTCGGCATTCCCAGCTGTTTGGCTGTTTCGATGCGTTGTTCGTCGGTCATATCGGCAAAGTGCAGCGGCGGCTTGCCGCGACGGGCATGGTTCTTGGCCAGCACATCGCGAAACGCACCGGAATTGCCACCTGCGGTCACACCAGATTCGGCCTCGTTGGCTTCCTCTGACATAGCACTTGTGGCTGTGGTTAAGGCTTCATTCATGATTTTCCCCATATACTCTGCATCCGCTAGTAATGATTCTGTATCATACGGCGAACGCAGCGATGTCCAACAGTAATCTGTCTCTTCCAACTTCCCGAAACACGGCAGGCAACACAGGCAAGAATGTGATAATTCTGGCGCGATAACGCTAATACGACAGCGATACTCTCAACAAAACCTGCCGTTATTTTCGACCATACGGTAAAACGCTACATCCCGGTTGCCCAAAGAAGAAGGGTAAAGAACGGCGCACATAGCAAGATCGAATCGACGCGATCTATGACTCCGCCATGACCCTTCAGAAGATGGCCCATATCCTTCAATCCCATGTCGCGCTTGAGCATCGAGGCGCAAAGGTCGCCGAACGTGCCGATGACGCCGACCATCACACCGGTGATAATCAGTACCCACCAACGTGCTGACCACAGGCTTGGATAGGTGATGGCAAAAATCGCGAAAGCGCCAATCATGGCGAAAAGGATTGAGCCGCACAGCCCTTCAACGGATTTCTTGGGCGAAATGCGTGGAGAAAGTTTGTGCTTACCGAGGAAGGCACCGAAGAAAAGACCACCGGTATCGGAAAGAGCAGGCAGGAAAATCACCATGATGGCATGCGCAACCGGGTGGCCGTTAAAGGTCTCCGGAAGGATGATGCACGAGGCCAGTACCAAAATATAGAGCACCAGAAATACCGACACAGCCACATTGTTGATGCTGCTTTCACCGGTTGTGCTAGTCGCCGCCGATGGCCCGGAGGATTTTTCTACGTTTTGTGCCGCTGCGAGTTTGCCTTCGATGGCTCCTGCAAGGCGCTTGCCGACGTTGTGCCGCATGTTTGCGGCAATGGCCACAACCACTGTCGAAACGGTAATACCCACACCCGCCGCAAGCACATGGTTGGGAACGTAATAGATCGAGAGCAACGTAGCTGCGCAGCACAGCCACAGCATCACCAACGGGATGTACAGGTGAACCGTGGCGAAAGAAACATGCAGCTCACGCAGCGCCAGAACCAAGAAAACGACAATCAACCAAACATACAGATCGATCCTGAGCAGCAGACAGGCAACGATGAGGACGATCAGGAAAACGGCGGTTGCAACGGCCTGGGGCATGTTACGCCCTGTCTTCTTGTTAATGTCATTGAGCGCGTTGCTCACCTCGTCGCCTGCCTCGTGCCGTTGTTTGTTGGTCATTGCCTTGTCTTTCGTGTCTGTCCGATTGATTTCCAATACGTTTTCCAAAAACGGAAAGACGCATCAATCACCGAATCAGACCTCCATGATCTCCTTCTCCTTGGCATCAAGAAGTTGGTCGATGGTCTCTGTGGTCTCCTTGGTGACCTTGTCGAGATCCTTTTGCAGACGGTCGCCCTCGTCTTCGCCCATATCGCCGTCCTTGACGGCCTTGTCGATGGACTCCTTGGCTTTGCGTCGGATGTTGCGTACCGCAACCTTGCCGTCTTCGGCCTTGCCCTTGGCGAGCTTGACGTATTCCTTGCGGCGGTCTTCGGTCAGTTCCGGCATGGTCAGATGGATGACGTTGCCGTCGCGACGGGTGCTGCCGCCGAGATCGGAGTCGCGAATGGCCTTTTCGACGGCGTTGGCCTGCGAGCCGTCAAACGGGGTGATAGACAGGGTACGCGGTTCCGGAACTCCGATGGAGGCGACGGCCTTGATTGGGGTCGGAGCGCCGTAGTAATCGACGACGAGGCCATTGAGAAGCGCCGGATTGGCACGACCTGTGCGGATGCCAGAGAAGTTCTCCTTCGTGGCTTCCACGGACTTGTTCATCTGTTCCTTGGCTTGTTCTACAGGATTTGCCATGTTGTTCTCCTTATAGATTCGCAAAACGAATCTGTTGCTTACGAGGTTGCTGTTGTTCTCAGCGATTGTTTCTGATCAACGCACCGACAAACGATGCATCGCGTATTATTGGATGACTTCCGATTCAAGGTTGGACACAAGCGTGCCAATCGGTTCTCCGACCAATGCCTTGGTGACATTTCCGGCTTCCTCCAAGCCGAACACACGAATATGCTGGTCGTTTTCACGAGCCATGGAAAGCGCCGCGGCATCCATGACCGCGAGGTTGTCGACCAATGCACGCTGGTAGCTCAAAGTCTGGAAACGCTTGGCGTTCGAGTCTTTACGAGGGTCGGCGGTATAGATGCCGTCAACACCGTTCTTGCCCATCAACACCTCATCGCAATGAATCTCCAGCGAACGCTGAATGGAGACGGTGTCGGTGGAGAAGTAAGGCATGCCCGCACCTGCGCCGAAAATCACCACACGACCCTTTTCCAGATGGCGGATGGCTTTCAGAGGAATGTAAGGTTCTGCGACCTGACCCATGGTGATGGCTGTCTGTACGCGAGTGGCCTGACCTTCCTGCTCGAGGAAGTCCTGCAAAGCGAGGCAGTTCATGACGGTGCCGAGCATGCCCATGTAATCGCCACGACTGCGTTCGATACCGGCCTGCTGAAGTTCTGCACCTCGGAAGAAGTTGCCACCTCCGACGACGATGGCGACTTCGACGCCTTTCCCGACCGCCTTGTGGATTTCCTGGGCGATACGGCGAATCACCGCTGTGTCGATGCCGATTTGGCCTCCACCGAAAGCCTCACCTGAAAGTTTCAGCAGCACCCGTCGAGCGTTATCATCCTTGGCATCGTTAGTCATCAGCGGCCTTTCTATCCTTATACAACGGCACATTACTGACTTATAGGTTATCCGTTCACAACGACAGCAACGTTTGTTGGCAGGTCTTGCCGTGAGAGGCTTCCAATCATTACGACTGACATCGTTGATGGGCAGTTGGACGAGCTTTACGGAATTGAAAATGAACTCTGGAACAATCTGAGTCCGAATCGGAAAAACTTGAACCTTGATATAAAAATGTTGGCTGGTATCAGAAGATACCAGCCAACATTCATGTGCTAATCAGCAGTAGGCGAAACAGTCGAGAATTACTTCTCGTCGCCCTTGCCTACCTCGATACGCGCAAAGGCAAGGAGCTCGCCGCCGGCCTGCTTGAAGAGGTCACCGACGGTCTTGGAGGTGTCCTTGACATATTCCTGCTCGAGCAGCACGTTCTCCTTGTAGAAGGCGTTCATGCGGCCCTCCACAATCTTGGGGATGATCTTCTCGGGCTTGCCTTCGGCCTGGGACTTCTCGGTGGCCACGCGACGTTCGGATTCGACAATATCAGCCGGAACGTCCTCACGCTTGAGCCACTTGGCGCCCATCGCGGAAATCTGCAGAGCGGCCTCGTGGGCAACGGTTGCGCCCTTTTCGTCGGTCGCGACGATGGCGACGATGCTCGGAGGCATTTCAGCGGACTTCTTGTGAGCATAGATCTCGACCTTCGGGCCTTCGATCTTGGCCACCTGGCCGACCTTGACGTGCTCGCCGAAGAGCGCTGCGGCTTCTTCCACGGTCTCCTTGACGGTGCCGTCGGCGGATGCGGCCGCGAGGACCTCATCGGCAGTGCCTGCGCCGGCCTTGATGACGTCATCGAGCACGCCATCGGCGAAGGCGACGAACTTCGGAGTCTTCGCCACGAAGTCGGTCTCGGAGTTGAGCTCGACGGCATAGCCGACCTGTCCGTTGTCGGTGTCGACCACGCGGGAGGCAATGGTGCCTTCCTGGGCGGTGCGGCCCTCGCGCTTGCCTGCGGCCTGGATGCCCTTGGCGCGGATGATTTCCTTGGCGCGTGCCACGTCGCCTTCGGCTTCGGTGAGCGCCTTCTTGACGTCCATCATGCCGGCACCAGTGTCTTCACGCACCTGCTTGATCAAAGCTGCTGTAATTGCTGCCATGTGTATCTCCTTGAAATGTTAATTGCTAATCAATGCACCAAAGGCGGTGCGGAAGCCAGAAGTTTCCGACACCGCCTTTTGCACGTGATGTTGGTCAGGCCTTTGCCTCTTCGACCTTGGTTTCCTCAACCTTGGCCTCAGCAGGGCTGGTTTCGGCGGTGGCCGATGCGCCCTCTGCAGGCTTCTCATTGTCCTTGAGCAAGTCCTTCTCCCAAGCGGCCATCGGCTGCTCGGACTTGTCTTCGGTCTTCTCGGCCTTGCCGCTGCGCTCAAGCAGGCCGTCGGCGACGGCATCAGCCATGAGGCTGGTCAGCAGCTCGATGCCACGAATGGCGTCATCGTTGGCCGGAATCGGATAATCCACGAGGTCGGGATCGGTGTTGGTGTCGACAATAGCGACAACCGGGATGTTCAGCTTGTGAGCTTCCTCAACGGCCAGCGCTTCCTTGTTGATGTCGACAACAAACATGGCGGAAGGAGTGCGGGTCATGTTGCGGATGCCGCCGAGCTGCTTCTCGAGCTTGTTCTTCTCACGCTGCAGGAGCAGGAGTTCCTTCTTGGTCAGACCGGAGCCGTGAACGTCGGTGAAGTCCATCTCTTCCAGTTCCTTCAGGCGTGCGACGCGCTTGGAAACGGTCTGGAAGTTGGTGAGCATGCCGCCGAGCCAGCGCTCGGAAACGTAAGGCATGTTGACGCGGGTGGCCTGGGCAGCGATGGCTTCCTGGGCCTGCTTCTTCGTGCCGACGAAGAGCACGGTGCCGTTGTGAGCGACGGTCTGCTTGATGAAATCGTAGGCCTTGTCGATCATATCGAGCGACTTGAAGAGATTGATGATGTGGATGCCGTTGCGCTCCATCAAGATGTACTGCTTCATCTTGGGGTTCCAGCGACGGGTCTGATGGCCGAAGTGCAGTCCTGCCTTCAGCATTTTTCGCTCATAGTGATCTGAGCCATGATAATGCTACCTTTCAGTCGGTTATTGCCTGGCCATGCGGGCCTGCGTGCAATGTCACCGCCTTGAGGCGAATCCATCGACCGACACAGTCCGTCACGTGCATGACGCGAATTTGTGCGCTTGGTTGACAATATTTGTTGGATTCCTAGGCAACGTGACCGCTTCGGAATCCGCTTTAGCGCACAATTCCTTAAAATAGCACAAACATGGTATAAAAGGCGGTTCTTCGGTATCCGCGTAACCTTGGCAGATATCCAGACCTGAAAAACGATAGCCAGATTGTTCTATGAATGATTCATCAATAAAAAAGTTGTCCGGACACCGACTTTTCATCGATATCCGGACAACTGACACGTCCATCACTGCTTTGCAGCTTGACTCATTGCGCCTCGCGCATGCGGCGCATAGCCTCTCGGCGTTCCTCTTTTTCGAGACGGTCGAGATAGATATGACCGTCAAGATGGTCGGTCTCGTGCTGCAGCATCCGACCCATGATGCCCGTACCTTCGACGACGATGGTTTTGCCGTCGAGGTTGATACCACGAACACGAGCATAATCGGCCCGTCGAGTCTTGTACCAGAGCTTGGGCACCGAAAGGCAACCTTCGTCGCCGTACTGCTCTCCCCTGGTCTCTTCGACGACGGGGTTCAGCACATAGCCAAGCTTGCCGTCGATGTTATATGAGAAGGCACGCAGGTTGATACCGATCTGGTTGGCTGAAAGCCCGGCACGTCCGGGATCGTCAACAGTATCCAATAGATCCTGCACCATATTGCGGACTGCCGGGGTTATCTCCTAATCGGTTCGCATGGGGTACGCAACACCGGATCGGGAACGACCCGAATCTCTCGTAACGACAATGCACTGCTCCTTTATATGTCGATGTTTCCGACACCATCACTCTTTCGTGGACGAATCCTCTTCCGACTGCTTTTCGCTTTCGGTTTCCTTCCAGGGATCGTCCTCACGTTCCGCCCGACGCGCACCAACATTCTGTTTGGCCTGCTCATAGGCCTCACGAACCTTTGGAGTCACCGCATCGGTGGCCTGGCGCACGGATTCAGCGGTCTTGTCAATGAATCCCGCAGCGGCCGAGGGGGCCGGCTTGATCCGTGCTTTTGGAGTATAGATCTTGGTGTTGATGAGATCGGCGTAATGCTTGAGCACTTCCGGGCGCACGACTTTCATGCTCGGGGTCAGCATGCCGTTCTCTTGGGTGAATTCGTCTTCGACGATAATGAACTTGCGTACCGATTCCGCTCGTGAGACCGAACTGTTGGCCTGATCGACATATTGCTGGACGTATGCGCGAACGGCGTCGTTTTGGCAGATATCGGTTATGGACATGTTTTCGTCCATGCCGTTGTTGCTCAGCCAAGAACGGACCATCTCGGGGTCGAGCTCGATAAGGGCCGAAATGAAGGGACGGCCGTCACCGATGACGACGGCGTGGGAAACGATCGGACAGGTGCCGATAGTGTCTTCCATCGGGGCGGGACTGACGTTCTTGCCGCCGGCGGTGATGAGGATGTCCTTCTTGCGGCCGGTGATGTAGACGAAGCCGTCGTCGTCGATCTGCGCGATGTCTCCGGAATGTACCCAGCCGCCCGGCTCGGTAGCTTCGGCGGTGAGTTCAGGCTGCTTGTAATAGCCCAGGAACACATCCTCGCCATTGATCAGCAATTCGTCATCGTCCGCGAGCTTGACGGCAATGCCGGTGCCCGGACGGCCCACGGCGCCGACCTTGTTGAAGTCTTGGAAGCTGACGATGCAGGGTGCAGCGGTTTCGGTCATACCATAGCCCTGAATGAAGGTGATGCCGTCCATGCCGTTGAAGAAATGCGCCAGATCGGCGTTCATCGGAGCGCCGCCGCAGGCGACGTACTTCAGGTTCGGGCCCAAGGCGCTGCGCACCGAAGCTCCCACCGTCTTCATATAGAACTTATGCTTCAACTGTTCGGCAAAGCTGTGGCCACGGCCTTCCTGCGCGTCTTTCGACCAACGCACGAAATGATCAAACGCCATGTTGAACACACGGCCCTGCAGCCCGGCGCCAGCTTTCTGTGAAGCGGCGTTGTAGACTTTCTCGAACACGCGAGGCACACCAAGCAGATAAGTCGGCTTGAACGTACGCAAATCGGTGAGCAAGTGCTTGGCGTTGGGTGTATAGCCCACAACGCCTTGGGCCCCGATGGCGACGTACTGGATGTAACGGGCGAAGCAATGGGCCAGCGGCAGGAAGAGCAGCAGCCTGCTTGGCTGATAAAGCATGTCGTCGAGCACAGCCCAACCGATGAAGGTCGTGGAAACGAAATTCCTGTGGGAAAGCATGACTCCTTTGGGAGCCCCTGTGGAACCGGAGGTGTAGACGATGGTCAGCATGTCATCAGCGCGCACTCGAGAGATGGCGTCGTCCAGTTCCTCGTCAGTGACCGACGTACCGAAATCAGATACCGCCTCCAGGCCGTCCTCCTGCAGATTGAACACATATTTGAGGCCATCGCGTTCGCGACGGAACTCCTCGAGCGTCTGCGTGTGTTCCGCATCGCCTCCGAAGGCAACAATCGGATCGACATCTTCGACAATGCCCTTGGCCTGTCGAGGCGAATCGGTCTCATAAATCGGCACACTCACCGCGCCGATGGCAGCGCACGCAAAGTCCACGACACCCCACTCATAACTGGTGGCGGCGTAGATAACAACCATGCTTCCGGCCTTGGCTCCCAGGCCCATCAGGCCCTTGGCCACTTTACGGACACGATCGAGCATCTGTTCAGCCGTGACGGTGTGCCATTGCTGGGTCGACTCGTCCAACCATTCGGCAATAGCACCCTTAGGTGCTTTTTCGGCTCGGTTGGAGAGCAACGAATAGATGGTGTCTTTATCCGTGGTCTTAGTGACAGGATCCAGATAGAATTCTCGCAACATGTTCCCAACTATACGCAACCGTAACCCCAATACTACGTTAGCGTAACTTTTGACTCCTCCAGATAGTCCCGTGCAGGATTCATCCAAGATCCGCAGTAGTGCAAATCCAACGCGAACCGGTGCGGCGCAGCACCAAGGTCACCCAATAGCTGTTTTGCCCCACCCCAAGGTTCACGACAATCTCAGTGGTATCAGGACTGACCAGTGTACCGTAGACGAGCATCGGCACCGCAGGCAGGTAGCAAAATTTGGCCTTGAGTTCCTTGTGAGTACGCAAGTGGTTTTCCAGCAGATATGACATCGTCTCCAGACGTTGGACACAGGGGCCGCTCAAGGCCTGCTGGAGTTTCTGGGGTGGCGTCCGACCTCGTACAACGTCGAGGCTCATGCACGCGATTCTGCATGACGAAAGGGCGAAACTCCGACATTGCGCCTCGCTCATCGTCGCTGGATAACAGCAAGAAATATGATAAGGAATCGGCCGGTTCGACAGTTCGACACGGATGGAACCGTCATAGCAGGGCAAGCCGGATGCCGGCGCACCCATTATCTGTGCGGGCTGCCGCATGGCCATGGTCTGTTCGTCGCTGTTCATCATCGAATCTCCTTGCAATCTATGGTTGGTATTCCTAGGGCACCAGATGATTTCGGCAAAGTCAACCTAGAATCGTTGAAACAAGGAAAAATCAAGATTTTTCGATGTCATTTTACGAGCTGGATATCAATCGTCTCTTTGCTGAAAAAGACAAGATGGTAAACAAAAAGCCATCCGTCGTTATCAACGGATGGCTTGCAGGAATTGTTCAGTCAATCAGCCCAAATGTGAGAGCGTGACTGCCACATCGCAATGCTGGAAGTTCTTGAGATCCACGTAGCCGGTAGAGGCCATGGCACGACGCAAGGCGCCGATAAAGTTGACCGTACCGTCGGCGTTATGGCTGGGACCAAACAGAATCTGCTCAAGCGGAGCGATCGTACCGACGTTCGTGCGCTTGCCGCGAGGAAGGGAACAATGACGCGCTTCGGCACCCCAATGCATGCCTTTGCCGGGAGCTTCGGTGGCGCGAGCCAACGGCGTGCCGAGCATGACGGCGTCAGCGCCCATTGCCAGGGCCTTGACGAACGAGCCTGACGTACCCATACCGCCATCGGCGATGATCTGCACATAACGTCCGCCGGATTCATCCATGTAATCGCGACGAGCCTCGGCCACATCGGCAATCGCCGTGGCCATAGGAGCATGGATGCCGATGGTGGAACGCGTGCCGGAAACCGCTCCGCCGCCAAAGCCGACCAAAACGCCTGCAGCACCGGTGCGCATGAGATGAAGGGCTGCAGGGTAGCTGGCCGCTCCCCGACAATGACCGGAACATCGAGGTCATAGATGAATTTCTTGAGATCCAGAGGCTCATGGCTTTCCGAAACATGTTCGGCCGAAACCGCCGTGCCACGAATCACAAAGAGATCGACACCGGCCTCGATAACGGTCGAATAGAATTCCTGAGTACGCTGGGGCGAGAGCGCTCCGGCGACCGTGACACCTGCGTCGCGAATCTCGTGAAGACGGCGGGTGATCAGTTCCGGTTTGATCGGTTCGGAGTAAATCTCCTGCATACGCGTGGTGGCAGCGGCCTCGTCAAGTTCGGCGATTTCGTCAAGCAATGGCTGCGGGTCGTCATAACGCGTCCACAATCCTTCAAGGTCCAGCACGCCGAGAGCGCCAAGCTTGCCCATGGCAATCGCAGTGGCCGGGCTGGTCACCGAATCCATCGGAGCGGAAAGTACCGGGACGTCAAACTGGTAGGCATCAATCTGCCAATCCGTTGACACATCCTGCGGATCACGGGTCCTACGCGAGGGAACAATGGCGACATCGTCCAATGAATAGGCCAAACGGCCCTTCTTGCCTAAACCGATTTCAATTTCCTGAGTCATGCCTTCAGATTACTTCCTCTATGTGACGAGCGACACAGCCTGGTCGCTGCGGCAGAAGCTGTCTCGCCAATCAGTCACCGCAACACCAACGACATATTCGGGCGAGATAATGATTTCATATTTGAAGTTGCGAAGAAAGGGCTAGCATGGAAAAAATCAAGGTGGAGGGCACCATCGCCGAACTTGACGGCGACGAAATGACCAGAGTGATATGGAAAGACATCAAGAACCGTCTTATCCTGCCCTATCTTGACGTCAATCTTGACTATTACGACCTTGGCATCGAAAACCGCGATGCCACCGACGACCAAGTCACCATCGACGCGGCCAACGCCATTAAGAAGCACCATGTCGGTGTCAAATGCGCCACCATCACCCCAGACGAGGCACGAGTCAAGGAATTCAACCTCAAGAAGATGTGGAAGTCACCAAACGGAACCATCCGCAACATCCTCGGCGGCACGATCTTCCGTGAGCCCATTGTCATCTCCAATATTCCGCGCCTGGTACCTGGCTGGAAGAAGCCCATCGTCGTGGCGAGGCACGCCTTCGGTGACCAGTACAAGGCCACGGATTTCAAAGTTGGCAAGCCCGGACGCCTGACCGTCACCTTTACGCCTGCCGACGGCAGCGAGTCCATCGAACACGTCGTCTACGACTATCCCGGGGCCGGCGTGGCCCAGGTGCAATATAATCTCGATGATTCCATCCGCGGTTTTGCGCGAGCATGCTTCAACTACGGGCTTATGCGACACTATCCGGTATATCTTTCCACCAAGAACACCATTCTCAAGGCATACGACGGCGAATTCAAGGACATCTTTGCAGAGGTTTACGAGACCGAGTACAAGGAGCGCTTCGAGCAGGAAGGACTCACCTACGAGCATCGCCTGATCGATGACATGGTGGCCAGTACGATGAAATGGCATGGCGGCTACATCTGGGCCTGTAAGAACTACGACGGGGACGTGCAGTCCGATTCCGTCGCACAGGGCTTTGGATCGTTGGGGCTGATGACTTCGGTGCTGATGACACCGGATGGACAGACCGTTGAAGCCGAAGCCGCCCACGGCACGGTAACCCGTCACTATCGCCGCTGGCTCAAGGGCGAGAAAACCTCGACCAATCCCATAGCCTCGATCTATGCGTGGACCGGCGGGCTCAAGCAGCGCGCCAAGCTTGACGGGACTCCTCAGGTTCAACAGTTCGCGGAAACACTCGAACGGGTCATCATCAAGACCGTGGAAAGCGGAAAAATGACCAAGGATCTGGCGATGCTCATTGGCCCGGACCAGTCGTGGCTCGACACCGAGGGCTTCATGGATGCGCTGGATGAGGGACTCAATAAGGAACTGCTCCAACAGCAATAATGTGATGCCCTCTTCGATTGGCGTTTGACAGATGCCGTCGTACCTGTGATTTGGCGATTGCGGGGACGACGGCACTTTCATATCGGCCTGAGACTATTATCGATATCGAATGTTTGAAAGCACGGCAAAGGACGGAATATGACCAAGCACAACGGGCATTCCTTGGCACGTTTTGTGGCTTTGGCCCTTACAGCGGCACTGACCATGGCATCGGCTGCTTGCGGATCCGGGCAGAACAACGGGGAAACCACATCTATCGATACCACCAAACTACCTGAGAGTTCGGTCGCGGCAAAAAGCGAAGTCGTGATATTCACCCCCTCGGACGGCATTTCCATTTCCGCGCATACCCCACTCAACAAATGGGCCAAGTTCGTTCCCGTGTTGACCAAAGCGTTAACCAATGCTGGCTTCCTCTCCAAGAACATCGCCACAAAAACCGACGCCAATCTGACCAAGCAGAGCGATGACGTTCAGGATTACGTGGTCAATCAGCTCTCATCATCATCTGCAGACAAGGACCGTCACACCATACTGATCGTCGCTCCGGCGACTGACGGAAACGTTGGCAACGAACAGTATGGCGATTACCTCACCAATCCTGTTGACGCCCCAAATTCAGACCCAGATAATCCAGTCAGCAATGTGGCGGCCACCGGCGCCAGTGATTCGGCATCAACCCAAGGTGATGCCGACAAGCAGCAAAATGGGTCGAACAGCAAAGATGCGGCCGAGGCGAAAAAACGGCTGACGAAATCGTTAAAACTGGCACAGAAGGCCGGTGCTCATACCGCCATACTGGCCAACCCCCTTGCAGGATTTACTCCGGATTTCTTTGTCAGCATGTCCACGCCAAGGCAAATCGGCACACTTCAGGCACGCCAGCTCGTCTCGAAACTCGCGTTGGAAAAGACCACAACGAACCACCCCAAGTCCATTGAAGTCATGCTTCCTATCAGCGACAATGACAACGCTGACGACACGTCCAGGGAATTCGCCAGCGAGGCGTTCAAAGGAATATGGAATGTGCTGGGGCCGTATTTCAAGGACGGGCGTGCGATAAGCCCTTCGAAGACCCTGAGCGGCATGAGTACCGAAAAGGATTGGCAAGCCGTTTCCTTCAAAGCCTCAAAGACCTCAGAAGTCCGCGATGAACTCGACACCCGCTTGGTGGGCTCATCGAAAGATGCACAACCGCACCATGTTGACGGTGTCATCGCGATGAACGATTTTGTCTCTTCTGCCGTCGTCGATGAACTGACGAGCCTGAAATACAAGGGAAGCGCCGCGGATATCAACCCCGAAATCGAGGTGTCGGGCATCGTCGGAACGCTCACCGGCAAGCATAACCTGAATCGACAGGCCGTGCCCAAGCCCAAAGACGACAAGTCAGCGAATACCAACGAGGAGTCGGAACCGCAGATGAGCAGTGACGGCAACATGGCATGGCCGATTGTGACTGGATACGGCTCCTATGTAGACATGATTCCCGATGTCGTCAACGGCAAGCAGTGGATGACCGGCATGGAGAACATCCAGAAGCTTTCCCGCGATATCGCTTCTGTCAGCAGTGCGATTGAAGCCGGAAAGCCCGCAGCGGGGCCCTCATACGTCAAATCCATGTCCATCGATGGCAAGGAAACCAATGTCATCCATGAGAAGCCTATGGCCATCAGCGCCGGAAATCTGAAGAAAACGCTGATTGAACCGGGATACATTTCGCTTGCGGACGCGGGATTGTAAAGCAACCTTCGCAGCCTTATTAACGGATTTATCCTGCTTCATTGACCGCTTTCAGCACTATTTTTCTCGATGATGCCAGCTTCTGCGGATCTCGATATTCATGTTTAGCCTTTCTGACTCCCCAATGCACGCAGATTCCTGTGCAATGGTCCGAGACTCCGGTCACCGTGCCGATCGGCAGCCCCTTTTTGACCGGAGTTCCCATTGGCAACAATGTCTGTGCCGGTTCCAATGTCAGCGTCAAGCTTTTGTGTCGAATACTCACCACTGATTTTCCGGCGACGCTGCCGGCGAAACTGATAAAACCATCCGCTGGTGCCAAAAGCTGAGTGCCTTCGACAGCAGCGACGTCCACGCCGCGATGCCCCGGTCCCCACACTTGCGCTGGTGCCTTGAACTGTCGTGTCACCACATGCGGCATGACCGGCCAGCGCATGTCTGCCTTGCAACCCGTAGTGTCTTCGACCGAAGGGCCTGATGACGCGATAGGTTCGACAGAACCCATCGAATACTCCTCAATACTGCCTATTTCACTCATAACAGCACCGTCAACAGCTTTATCGGCAACGACCACCACTTCATCAGCCTCGGCCGCCAACGCCTTGTGTTGGCCCATTCCGAAACCCGTAAACAAGACAGCGAATACGCACAGCAGCGTCACGAAGCTCCAGACGGCACTGGTCATACGTTCCTTTCGCTTTTCCCTTGCTCGTAACAGCCGATCCTGTTTGATTTTTTGTTTCCTTGTTTCTTCCATGAGGGTTAGCCTCCTTTGATTTCATAGCGTCCGAACCAGCGTTTCGAGTTCCACTATGGCGCACATCTGACAAGAGACGAAGGAAAAACGAGTGATGTGGTCGAACGTTCGCAGTTATCCACAGCTTCGGGCGTGTTGCAAAATCCGTCCACCAGATATTCATGGTTTCTTTTCTGCCGGGTATAACCTGAATATCAAAACCGAAAGGAAATCACAGCATGACCTCAAGAAAACAAACGACGAACAACGACGCTAAGAAGCAAGATAGTGAAATATCGAATACCACCGATGGTCTCGAACGCTGCTGGCCGCAATCGTATCTTGGCTTAAGCCATGACATGCTCGTTTATCATGACACGGAATGGGGTGTGCCGTGCTACGACTCCCAAGCTCTATTCGAGCGTTTGGCTTTGGAAGCCATGCAGGCCGGACTTTCCTGGAACACCATCATCAACAAACGCAAAGCCATCGATGTCGCATTCCATGATTTCGACATCGAAGAAGTCGCTCGAATGACTCCGGAAATACCGAAACTGATGGAGAACGAAGGAATCATCCGAAATCGCCGCAAAATCGAAGCCATCATCCACAACGCCCAAGTCGCCTGCCAACTGGATATGCCGTTCGCCGATTATATTTGGCATTTCGCGCCGGATGGGCCCAGCATCAACAGGCCGAAGAGCCGCGATGAGGTTCCGGCAGTGACCACGGAATCAGTCGCGATCAGCAAGGCCCTCAAAAAGGACGGATTCAAGTTCGTAGGCCCCACCACCGTCTATGCCTATATGCAATCGATGGGCATGGTCAACGATCATTTACAGGGGTGTTTCTGCTGCCCGGCGCGATGATATCTTGCATAGAAAGCCTGGCGTCTTCAGAGATTTGAATTCCAGATAAAGAAATTCGGAAATATCGGCCACGAAAATGTACCGGCAGCAACAGGCAACCCCGCCACATCGTCCTTATCGCCTTTACATGCAGGGATACATTTGGATACATCAACATTGCTTCGACTCATGCGTGCATAAAGAAAAATCCTCAGAACCTTAAAGATCCTGAGGATTTCATTCCGCTCCCGCAGCTGGGCTTGAACCAGCGACATTCTGATTAACAGTCAGACGCTCTGCCAACTGAGCTATGCGGGAATGTCCCGTACGAAGCTTGAAGCACCGCACAAGAAATATATAATATACGAGAATCGTCATCGTGCAACTCCAATGGCGTGTCGCTTGGTTTTTGCGGGATGTCGCGACTCAGATAGGCGCTTCACACACTGATGACGTTCATGGGCATCGCGGAATCGATAGGGAAATCCGGATCGGACGGACGTACGCCAGCTTCAACCAGGTTGACGCCCAGCATGGCCACCATGGCGCCGTTGTCGGTGCACAGTTTGATCTGCGGGATACGTACTTCGACGCCATGCTCCTTGCCGACCTCGAGCAGCTTGGCGCGCAGCTGAGAATTGGCGGAGAAACCGCCTCCGACGATCAAGGTCTTCGAGTCGTATTCCTCGCAACCGTGCATGGCCTTGTTCGCCAGCACTGTGGCCACAGAATCCGCCAACGAGGCACAGACATCATCGACCGGAATTTCCTTGCCGGCCGCCTGCTGAGCCTCAACCCAGCGGGCCACGGCGGTCTTGACACCGGAGAAACTAAAATCGTAGGGGTGCTCTTTGCCGGCCTTGCCTTTGGTGAGCCCCTGCGGAACCTTGATGGCATGCGGGTCGCCCAACTGTCCGTGTCTGTCAATATGAGGGCCGCCAGGATAGGGGAAGCCCAGCAAGCGGGCAACCTTGTCGAAGCACTCCCCCGCAGCATCGTCGAGCGTCGTGCCGACCACATCGACATGTCGAGCGACATCCTCGACATGCAGCAGCGAAGTGTGTCCGCCGGAGACGATCAACGCCAGCGTATCCTTCGGGAAGGGGCCAAACTGCAGCTGGGTGACGGCAATATGGCCGATGACGTGGTTAATGCCGTAAATCGGCTTGTTAGCGGCCCATGCAAGGGCTTTGGCACCAGATACACCCACTGCAAGGCAGCCGGCCAGTCCGGGCCCCGCAGAGACGGCGATGGCGTCAACGTCGGAAAGCTCCATGTTCGCGTCGGCCAAGGCCTTGGAAACCACGGGCACGAACGCCTCGGCGTGCGCACGCGAGGCTATCTCCGGAATGACACCGCCATAGCGCGCATGCTCTTCCATGGAGGAGGCGACCACGTTGGAAACGAGCGTGCGCCCGCGGACGATGGCCGCTGCGGTCTCGTCACAGGTCGATTCGATACCCAGTACTGTCGGTTCGCTCATTGTTCTTGCTCCATATTCCTTTTCGCGCTGCTGAAACCAATGATAGGTTCTTCAAAATCCAAGGCCATGCCAATGGCATCAACATCTCCAGGTTGATAGTAATGCCGCAGCAGACCGATATTCTTGAAGCCTTTGGAACGGTACAAACGTTGCGCGGCCTCATTGTCCGCACGTACTTCGAGCCTGATGCGACGCACATGGTACATGCACGCATATCGGATAAGCCTGTCGAGCAGGTTTCCGCCGATGCCCTGTCTGCGATAACGTTGATCGACTCCGACGCTCATAATCTGTGCCTCATGGTCGGCATGCCACATGCCGGCGTACCCGCGCATAGTCAGCGTAGGTGAAACCGTGACTGGCATCTGCCGAGAGCCTGGGGCAGCATTATGGACGGTTTCCATCAAACCTGCTGCTTCGGAGGCATCCGCTATATCGCCGATATATATTCTTGAGGGATCAATCAACTCGTGATGCATCGTCTCGCGCTTCCAAGCCTGCGAGCCAAAGAGACGGGCATCAAGCGAGGTAACGCTGTCAAGCGCCCATTGCGGCTCAAGTTCATCGAATGAGACAATCATGCTCTATCGCTCACGCCTTCGTCGCGCCCGCATGGTTGAGGACATGCTTCAGAGGATTCGGCACCGAAACGTCAGGACGGCGCAGATACAACGGTTCCACCGGCTTGATCGATTCAGATGCATGACCGCCGGCTGTGGTGGCTTGCAAACCCTCTTGATCGGGCTTGAACCCGTTGGAAGCCAGGGCACAATCGGCAAAGATCTCCAACCCGGCTGCCCTTGCATCGAGAACGGACGCATCGATGACACTACCCAACATTGCGCCGAATCCCTGCCAGGCCTCGGCGTATTTGGCTGCGCCGTGGCCGACGATGTCAATGCGATATTCACAGGACATGTCGAGATTCTCGATGGCTTGGATAACACGTTCAACGATATGCTGAGGATAATCGATGTCCATCTGGACCACTGTGGAAATATCAGCTCTGCAGTGTCCGTTCTCTGTCCCATTCGCAGGGCTGCCGATACCTGCATCCGCACCTTTGTCTGCATAAAGAGCAAAGTAAAGCTGACGCCGCCTGGCATCATTGACCGCGAGGGTGAGATGCTGGACATTGCTTTTCCCGTCAGAAGGTGTCACTTCGTTGAGGAATACGCAATCAGCCAGTCTGGCGTCCCCATGCCGTTTCAGTTGCATCATCCATGCTTGAGGCTCGAGAATATCCTGTCCGAGCAATGACGCGCCCGTGGCGAACGCCATGGCCTTCGCCGCCACGACACCGGCGCGCAGCCCGGTGAACGGTGCTGGACCGACGCCGACGACGATATAGTCAAGGCCGTTGGAAGCCAGCCCGGCCTGCTTGACGGCTTTGCCGACATTGACCTGCAGCCGTTCAACATGGGTACGCGAATCGGACTCCACAATGGGTTCGTGGCCCAAGACTCCGACCGTGGAACCAAACGAGGTGTCGATGACCAACGTGTTCGTCATGTTTTGTTCTCCTGACATTTCACGCAACCCGATACGCGATTGACTCTTCACCACGTATCCGTGCCGCTGTTACTGTACAACGCGGATATAACCGTCCGCCACCGCTCAGCTGCTCAGCCTTGTAGAATCGTTTGCAAATCCGTGTCGAAACCCTGCCAACGCTTGCCTACCGGAACAAAGGTAACCGTGCGCATGCCGTCTCCCGTAAGTTCAGCGTCGGGATTGCCGGCTTCGGCCTGGATCACCGCCTCATCCAGTGGCCGGTCGATATGCACTTCAAGGCGCTCCTGGGCGAAAGCGGAAGCCATCTGTTCACCCCACTCCATAAGAATCACCGTATGTTCGCCCGGGTCCTCGAGCTCCTCGTCCAACCCCAGCGATTCGAGCTCATCGAGGAGCCTTTCAACCGTATCCTGCCCCGGAGCGAAGTCGTTGCCACCAAGCCGATAGGCGTCGACATGCACCAAGTGAGCTGACGAGCTGTCGGCAAAGCTGCCGTTCAATTCACGCGCAATGGTGAAAGTCGGCGAGACGATGGGATCGGAGATATGAAGACCGGCGCCGAAACCCTGTGCAAACGTAGTCTTTCCTGCCCCCAAAGGGCCGGAAAGTAGAAGCACGTCACCGCCATGCACTAAAGAGGCAACCCGAGTTCCCAAGCGTTGCATATCCTGCCCGGTGGGCACTTCGATCATATATGGAGATTCTTCTGTCATACGTTCATTCGTCCTTTGTGGCTTATCAGCTCGATGGAACGCTCCAGCGCATACATCGGGTCGCCACCGTTGGTTTTGTTCTGCTCGTCGGCCCATGCCAACGTCTGGATACAGCGTGAAAGCCCCTCCGAAGTCCAGCCACTCAGTTGACGGGTCGCATTGCGGAGCACCCACGGATTGGTTTTGGCCTCGGCTTGCGAAATTTCACCGGAACGCACGGCCGAGGCCTTGGCGAGCGTTCTGAGTTTCATGGCCAGAGAGCCGACGAGCGCGATAGGATCGGTGCCTTGGGCAACAGCCGCACGCATATCGATGATGGCTTTGGCGTCGTTACCGGCGAGCGCCGCGTCCGCCACTTCGAATCCTGTGACTTCGGCATTGCCGGTGAGATACTGATTGACCAGCTCAAGCCCGATGGGGTCCTCATCGAAATCGAAACAAAGCTGAGAGCACATCGCAGCCAGTTCGCCCGTTTTGTCTCCGAGCACCGCCACCAGTTGCTGGGCGGCGGCCGGGTCGATGCGACGATGTTCGCGCTCAAAACATTGGATGACAAAGTTCAATTTCGCATCGGCACGTTTGAGGTCTGGAACGTCTTTCTTTTCGGCCCCGGCTTTGGTCAACCTGTCGATGACCCTTTTGCCTTTTGCCCACCATCGTGTTGGGCGATGACCGTCCCTGTGTTCTCGGATGGATTTTTGGTCATGGAAGCGCAGTAGTCGACCATCGTATCAGCCAAAGAATCGTCGGCGTTCTGGACGTGCCGGATGATGACGATGGAGCTGGAGCTCAGCAGGGATGGGCTCACGGCCTCGTCGAAGTCGTACTGACTTGCATCCGTCGCGTCGAGTTCGATGATCTCCGCTTCGGGATCGTTCTTCGCGGCCCGATCACGGCAATCGCGAACCTGCTGTTGGTTAAGGAACTCGTCGCCGCCAATAACTAACACGAATCGGGTCCGCTGTTTGCTTCGTTTTGCAGCCATCACATTCCTCGATTCGCGGTTCTGCCGAAAATGTCTGTAACGGGCGCAGGTCTTCTGGCACCCCTATCCATGATATTCAATGTGCTGTCACAGGTGGACATACGTCGTGTCATCGGTATCAGTCGGGCTGCCAAAGCCGTTCGAACATCTGTTCGGTTTCTTTGAGCCATATCGCTCCTTTGCTACGTAACCGCATGAGACACCCACCATTGCGGACCACTGAGCCTTCGGTATTATGTCTTCTCGCCATAGCGGACAATACCTTGCAAAGCAAGACTATGCCTATTTCACAGACCACGACCGCCAACGTTCCCCCTATTCCACCAGCCCATGGAACGGTCGCCGATTGCGAACCTCCGATGGTATCCGCGCACCACTGCATCACCGCTGTCCCACAGCTTGATAGCCAGACACACGCAAACGCTAGATGAGGAGCACATGACGACAGTACCAATCCCGCCAGTCCGGTCAATGTAGAGAAATCCACGAACGGCGCCACCAACAGATTCGCCGGCACCGAAAGCAGCGGCAATGTCGGAGTCATCAGCACCTGTATCGGCACAGTGAACAGCTGTGCGGCAATAGTCACCGACATACCGTCGGCAAGAAATTCTGGCAACAATATCGAGAGCCGCTCTGCAATGGGACCGGCACAGAGCACGATTCCAAGCACAGAGGCGCAGGAAAGCGCAAAACCGTAACTTCTCGACATTGTAGGATCGGCGAGCAACGTGAAGACGACCGTCCAACTCAATGCACTGATTGCCTGCGGTCTTCTGCCGATAAACATGGCTAAAGACGCAAAGACCCCCATAATCAACGCCCGCATCACTGAGTCGGAGGGATACATGGCGCTCGCGAGCGCCACATAAGCCATCGCTGTCAGCAGCGAGACAATCTGACGTGGCAACAGGAATCTCGCGCAACCTGAGCGTATCAGACTTCCAATCAGCGCGAAATGACCACCGGATACGGCCATGAGGTGCATGATGCCGGAATCCTTGAAATGCGTCTCCAATAGTGTGGCGAACGTTGCATTGACAGGCTCATGCTGGATCGCGCTCGCACCCATGAAATCCTGACCCAAAAGCCCGATTGTCAATCCCGGAACCAGCACCCGGCCTTGCTCGGAAAGTCCCTCGGTCACAGAAAAGAACGAACGCTGCATGGAATCCACCAGCCGCTTTACGGGCGGGGCGCGTTCGACCATCCGAGTTTCAGCATCATCGCTCAGAGTCAGCCAGATCGGCCGTACACCATATCTTGCGATTTGCATTGTGCCGGCGGTCGCCACAGTCTGCCCATCCGAAAGCCTGCCACAAGCCGGTTTGTTGGCGTACAGGACGATACGCGACCTGCTGTCCTGCCATATGCCTTCATAGCCCAAACCGACCAGATGCGCATTCGCCTGACAATCGGCCTGCCATGAACTCGCTGCCGTTACCGGAGAGTCGAGCCTTACCATCACCTCAACCTTGTTTTCGCCTTCTCTGGCGAGTGCTGTGGCCGGATCTCGATAAGCCAAGACCTCGCTGCCCATTGCGGTGATGAACGCAGCGAGCGCCGAACAGACAAGAACAGTAACCCATATCGTCCTGTTCCCGCGAGATCCGCACGGTTCCCGTGAAATCGTGGATCTCAGCGAGGGAGTTGCCTCTTTCATGGTTTTCTGATCTGTTATAGACTGTGGATCCGTTGCCGATGCCGTCAAGACCCGGTCACCTATTTCATGCTCGGATTGTCGCTGTCGACGGTTCCTCGACAAAACCTGAATTCCGGGTTCGACAATAGATTGCGAACACTCTGAACCATCCTGACGACTCCCGTTATGGCTCAACCATCGGCGAGATACGACAAGCAAAACAATCAGACCGACAAACAGCAAAAACAATACGAGCGCCGAAAAGATGGTTTCATCGTGCAACGGACCTATCAATCTGCCCACGGCCCTGACCAATACTGAAACCCAAGATGAAGAGCCGTTCATCCCATCGGCATCATGGTTCGTTGAAGACGAGGAGTCCGGCTGGCCTGTCCACAGAACGAACAAGGCATGCGAGGCCAGCAATGCAACCCACATGCACAACGCCACCGGCAGCATCCGCCAATCACGACTGCCTTGTTCGCTGCCTCGTTTGTCG
Organism: Bifidobacterium sp. ESL0682; assembly: GCF_029392815.1. Taxonomy (GTDB): domain Bacteria; phylum Actinomycetota; class Actinomycetes; order Actinomycetales; family Bifidobacteriaceae; genus Bifidobacterium. The sequence continues at coordinate 1,095,102 of NZ_CP113942.1, forward strand.
TCAGGGCCTTTGTCTTGATAAATACCAGAGCTTTTCATCAGACCGTCACCTGCCCACGTATCTTCTCCAACGTCTTCTGTCCGATACCTGAGACTTTGAGCAGCTGATCAACACTGTTGAAACGGCCGATTGACGATCGATAGTCGATGATTTTCTGTGCCATCACCGGGCCAACACCCTTGATTTGCTGGAGCTGCGTGCTGTCGGCGGTATTGAGGTTAATGAGATTGCCTTGCCCCGTTGCAGTTTCGGTTTGAGTCGGCGGATTCGCCGATGACGAATCGCTACCAGCCTCTGCATTTTGTCCGTCAGTTCCAGCCAAACTTTGCGAAGGGCCTGAACCACCACCAGCTCGAGAAGTGTTTCCTTGTTCGCGTTTGGAACTCTTGGATTGCGGTCCCGAACTCACTTCGGAACTTACCGATGAAGCTTCGGTTTGCTGCCTGTTGTAGTTGACCGCCTGCGTCACCAGCATCGTCAGGCTCGCGCATAACGCCACCACCAGTACCAGAATCACGATGACGGCCTGCGTGGGCCTGAACACCAGTCTGGGTATGGTTCGCTGTGCCGAAGCCGATTGTTCAGCTGCTGACCTATTTGGAGCAGATCCCATTGCAGAATCAGGATCACCGACTTTCAAAAGCTGGCCAAAACTTCCTTCATCCTTCACCGGCTCGTTTTCCGGTTCGATAAGCCAAGTGTCAATTGACGGCAACGGAGGAAGTCCGACCCGTAAAAGTCCTTCGTCCGGATTCTGCCCGTCTCCCCTTTCTTTGAAACGGGAACGATTGTCCTCATCCGCATATCCCGTGGAAAAGACGTTGCCGGCATAAGCTCCGTTGAAATCGTCTTTTGCACCACGTTGCCCCATGGAGGCAAGACGGGACTGTGGGATGGAACCATTGTCGCGACCATCTTGGCTAAACTCATTCGGAGACATGGCAGACGAATACAGCCGCGCCGTTGCAGTCCGTTCTTCGTCATGTGCTCTGTTTCCGAAATGAATATTCATGCCTTAAGCTTGGTTGAACAGGCATCAAAAGTCGAGCCAAAACGACCACTGTGGTCGAATGGTAAGGGTTATCCACATTTGAGGCGTGTCATATCCTTACCCATCGAATCGTCCACATTCGTCCCAAACATACAGATAAAAAGCCTATAGCCATACAACGCATATTTTTGGCTGAATTCAGTCAATAGACCATCCGAAATTCTTCTTTTTCGAATTCCTGATTTTTTATGAATACATTTATTTCATCCGAAGAGAAAGCAACGGAACAAACAAAAGGTGGCACCGGAATTGAATCCGGTGCCACCTTATTCGTCCTTTACGCCAGACGGCCGTTCGTTATCATCTCAAAACACCGTCTAACAGCAGTGGTTTACCCCTTACTCCGCCGGCACAATCGAGACGATCTTCGGCGCCTTGACGATGACCTTGCGCGGTTCCTTACCACCCAAACGGTCGGCGACGGCCTTCAGAGCCATCTCCTTGAGCTCGTCAGGGTCGATCGAGGGGCTGACCTCGAGCTTGGCACGAACCTTGCCCTTGACCTGCACGACGGCGGTGACGGATTCCTCGCCCACGTAGCGCTCGTCGACCTTCGGCCACGGCTCGTGTGCCAGGGACTCGGCATGGCCGAGCTTCGACCAGAGTTCCTCACAGATATGCGGGGCAATCGGCGAAAGCATGAGGATCAGCGGTTCGACGGCGGCGCGCGGCACCGACTTCAGGCCGGTCAGGTGGTTGTTCAACACGATGAGCTTGGCGATGGAGGTGTTGGGGCGCATATGCTCCATCTCCTCGGTGACCGCGGCGATCGTGTTGTTCAAAAGCTTCAGTGTCTTGGCATCGGGAGCCTCTTCGGAGACCGTAACCTCGCCAGTGTTCTCATCGACGACATTGCGCCAGAGGCGCTGCAGGAAGCGCATGCCGCCCACGACGTTGCGGTCGTTCCATGGGCGGGACTCGTCGAGCGGGCCCATGCTCATCTCATAAAGACGGAACGTATCGGCGCCATACTGCTCGTACATGTCATCCGGGGTGATGATGTTCTTGAGGCTCTTGCCCATCTTGCCGAACTCGCGGTTGGCGTGCTCGCCGTTCCACGTGAAGGTCGGCTCTCCGGACTTGTCGGCCGGACCTTCCTCCACTTCGGCGGCGGGCACATACTGCCCGCGGTCGTCGGTATAGGCATAGGCCTGGATCATACCCTGGTTGAAGAGCTTGTGGAACGGTTCCGGCGAATCCACATAGCCCAGGTCGAAGAGAATCTTATGCCAGAAGCGCGAGTAGAGCAGGTGCAGCACCGCGTGCTCGACACCACCGACGTAGAGGTCCACGCCGCCGGTCTTGCCGGATTCCTGGTTGTGGTTCGGGCCCATCCAATACTCGTACTCGTCGGAGTCAACCATGTGCTCGGTGTCGCTCGGATCGAGGTAGCGCATGTAGTACCAGCAGGAGCCGGCCCAGTTGGGCATAGTGTTGGTGTCGCGATAGTAGGTCTTGGGACCGTCGCCCAAATCAAGGGTGACCTTGACCCAGTCCTCGTTGCGACTCAGCGGTGCCTCGGGATTGCTTTCGGCGTCCTCCGGATCGAAGGTCTTGGGGCTGTAATCCGGCACGTCGGGCAGGTTGATCGGCAGCATTGAGTCGGGCAGCAGGTGCGGCACGCCGTCCTCGCCGTAGACGATCGGGAACGGCTCGCCCCAGTAACGCTGGCGGGAGAAGAGCCAGTCGCGCAGACGGTAGCTGACGGTGCCCTTGCCCACACCGGCGGACTCGAGCCACTTGTTGACCATCTCGATGGCATCGTTGACGCGCAGGCCGTTCAGGTCGAGCGCGTCACCCTTCGCCGAAGTGGAATCGGTCGAGGAATTGATGACGATTCCGTCGTGCGAGACGAACGGCGCCTTGCCTTCATAAGCGCTCAGGTCGTCACCGGAATCAGGCAACGGCTTGACGGTGTAGATGACCGGCAGGTCGAACTTCTTGGCGAAGTCGTAATCGCGCTGGTCGCCGCCGGGCACCGCCATGATGGCGCCGGTGCCGTAGTCCATCAGCACGTAGTCCGCAGTGAAAATCGGCAGCTTGTCGCCGGTGATGGGGTTCACGGCATAGAGACCGGTGAACAGGCCGGTCTTCTCGCCACCCTCGTCGACGCGATCCTGCGCGGTCTTGGATTCGGCCGCGAGGCGATAAGCCTTCATACCCTCGGCAGGTGTGGCGTAGCCGCCCTTCCAATCCTCAGGCGTGTTCTCCGGCCATGCTGCGGGAACGTGATGGAGCAAGTCATGCTCAGGCGAGACGACGGCGAAAGTGGTGCCGAACAGTGTGTCAGGACGAGTGGTGTAAATCTCCATGTCCTGCTCGCCGTCAGAGGTGTCGACCTTGAAATGAACCGAAGCGCCGTGGGATTCGCCGATCCAGTTGCGCTGCATCAGCTTGACCTTCTGCGGCCAGTCGATGATGTCCAAATCTTCGATCAGACGATGGCCATAGGCGGTAATGCGCATGGACCACTGGCGCAGCTCACGCTGGAAGACCGGGAAGTTCCCGCGCTCGGACTTGCCTTCGGCGGTGACCTCCTCGTTGGCGAGCACCGTTCCCAGGCCCGGACACCAGTTGACCGGCGACTTGGAGATATAGGCCAGACGGAAATCGTTCAGGACGTCGGACTGTTCGGCTTCGGTCAACTCATCCCATTGCTTGCCGGAATCCTCGAACCCCGGAATGGCGCGCTTGCCGGACTTGAACTGGTCGATCAACGTGTCGATGTGGCGAGCAGAACCTTTGCCGCCATCGGGACGGACGAAATCAGGGTCGTACCAGGCGTCATAGATGCGCGAGAAAATCCACTGCGTCCAGCGCATGTAACCGGGGTCGATGGTGGCGAAGGTGCGGCGGTTGTCGAAGCTCAGGCCCATGCGGTGCAGCTGGCGACGCATGTTGGCAATGTTGGCCTCGGTGGTGACGCGCGGGTGCTGGCCGGTCTGTACGGCGTACTGCTCGGCGGGAAGGCCGAAGGCGTCATAGCCCATGGCATGCAGCACGTTCTCGCCCTTCATGCGGTGGTAGCGGCTGACGACATCAGTAGCCAGATAGCCAAGTGGATGGCCGACATGCAGGCCCTTGCCGGAAGGATACGGGAACATGTCCATCGCGAAGTACGGGGTGCGCCCGTCGGCGAGGTTGCCGTTGCCGTCCTTCAGATCGCCTTTGACGTTCGCGGCCCAGAAGGTGCCCTTGTCATCCCAGGTTTTCTGCCATTTTTCTTCGATATCCTGCGCCATCTTGGCGTTGTATCGGTATGCCGGAACACTAGTAATATTGGCGCTCGAATCCGCGCCCTTCTCATTGTCGCTCATAAATAGGATTATCGTGGCTCAACTGGACACAGGGCGCCATGTTTCCGCAAGGTGGTCATACCCATCTGAGAATGCTGCAACTCTGGCAGCAAACCATGATTCCATCTCTACAGTCGATAGCTCTTCAGCTTGAGCGAGAAGGAACGCTGGTCAACGACGCATCATTGCCGCATTGAGGGATTCCTCTGGGCTGTAGCCGATGTCCTGGTGCATGGTGTCGGCGGCTTTCTGCCAAGTGCCGTCCTTGACCATATCGGCGAGAATAGTGTCGATCTTTTTGGTCAGTTCCCCGTCTGAGGGACGAATCATGACGGCATGTCGGATCTGGGAGACCTGCGCGACTGTCTTCGCCAACGATGCGGACGATGCCGAAGCCTCTGATCCCAGAACGGTTACGTCGTGCTCAACAACGTTCGAAGCCAGACCGTGGAGAATGGCCACGTCGGCCGCAACCGCATTCGCTTCACCCGAAAGCAGGGCGGTCAGGCATTGCGGATAGGTGTCACGTTCCTGAATCTTTACGGCAGGGAACGCGGACGCAAGTGCATGTCCATCGGCCATGCCCTTGACCGTGCAGATATTCTGATTGTTCAATGACGATACACCGGTGAAGCTCTGTTGCTGGCTTGTCGGCACCATCAAGCCCAATGGGTCGACAAGATAGGGCTTGAAGTCCCGAATTCCCGGCCTGGGCCCGATGTGATATCGGCAGGCGTGGCGGAGATGAACATATCCGCTTTCGATTCTTCCAATGCCTTCGTGGCGGTCGAAACATTGACGGCTTTGTAGACGATCTGCTTCTGCGCGTACCCGAGTTTCTGGGCCACGTAATGGGCGACCTCGATATCAAAGCCCGAGTATTTGCCTTCGTGGTCGAGTCCAAGGCCCGGCTCATCGTTGGAGACGGCTATGGCGATCGTCGGACCTTCAGGCACCTTGGCTGAAGGCGGGGCCTGAGTCGGCCCACATGCCGAAACGGAGCACAACAGGCCGATGCCACAGCAGAGCGCGAGTAATGATTTAAAGCGCTTATGCACATGTTCTTTCCGCGGCGAAGATACCGCATGCAATCCCAACAACCGCATTCGAGAACCCCTACTTGAACAGTTTGGAACGGGTCAGCCACCAAGCCGCAAGACCGGTGATGACCATGGAGATGGCGATGACGATGAAGAAGCCCCAGCGCGAACCGGTGAACGGCATACCGAACATGCCGTCCTGGAAGTTCATGCCGTACATCGAGAAGATCAGCGTGGGAATGGAAAGCACGATGGAGATGATGGTGAAGATTCTCATCACGTTGTTCAGGTTGTTGGAGACGATCGAGGCGGAGGCGTCGGTCATGTTCGCGAGAACGCCGCTGTAGATGTTCGCCATCTCGATGGCCTGCTTGTTTTCGGTGATGACGTCGTCGAGCAGGTCTTCGTCTTCTGGGTACTGCTTGATGTGCGTGAGCGAGTTGAGTTTTTCGGTGACCCTCAGTTTCTCCATCACGATTTCGTTGGACTTGAGGCTGGTGGTGAAATACACCAAGGTCTTCGACAGTTCGAGCAGCTGCAGGATCTCGCGGTTCTGCATGGAATGCTGGAGCTTCAATTCAAGATTGTCTGAACTGCGGTCGATGATGCGCAGATAACGCAGGTACATGGTGGCGTTGCGGTAGAGAATCTGCAACACGAACCGTGTCTTCATATAAGTGTTGAACCCACGGATGGTGCCTTCCATGAAGGGATGAAGCACCGGGGTGTCCTGCATGCAAACGGTGATGATCGTATGCGCGGCGACGATGATGGCGAGAGGGATGGTCTCGTAGTGGTCACGTCCGTCACGCTGCTCGACGGTGGGGATATCGACGATGATCATCGTGTAATCGTCCTCGGCATCGACGCGCGAACGTTCCTCGTCATCCAACGGGGCACGCAGATCGGCCAGATCGACACCGGTCTGGGAAGAGACGGTGGCAAGCTCGACGTCGGTTGGGTTTGACAGACAGATCCAAGAGCCGTCTTCCAGCTTGTTTATCTGTTCGACCTGCCCATTGATCGTATTGAACATTCTCAACATGTCTGCCACCCGCCTTTCGCGTTATTCGCTGTACGGTTTCCGCAGGAGACACCGGCTTGCGTGCCGAGCGTCCTGGCCACCGAAATACCTGCCATTGCGCCCCGCAAAAGCAACGTCATTCCGGATTCCTGCTGCTAACCCAAAATTCAAGGATAACCCCCAGCCGGAACTTTTGGGCCGAATTTAGCCCTTGGAGTTGCGTAATACACAAATGGCGACGGCTTTGTTTATCGGTTGCCATCTTTGATCCAATCAGAAGACGCTGAGGGCACATACCTTACGATTCTCCAATATCGAAAGGCGCACACCCGGTTACCGCCTCAGACCGTCTCGGTGACGGGCAGCGGCTCCATCAGTTTCATGCCGGGATATCGCAGGTCCTCGGGCCCGTTGGACCAATCGGCGATCGTTGATATCGCAGGTCCTCGGTTGAATTCCGCAAGCGTCCAGTTATAGCTTCCATCGGCTTGAGCACTGGGTTTCAAGGTCGTCCAGTAGGCATTGGGAATATTGCCGAGTTCATCGATCTCGGGGTCCATACCGAGCAGCGTTTCGACCGTTGCGGCGATGAACGACCCGTGGCTGACCAGCATCAGAGTGGTCGGGGTATCATCCTGCGCATTCTCGTTGAGCAGCTCGCATACGGCCTTCGCTCCCCTGGCACCCACATCGGTACGCGATTCGACGTCGTATTTGGCCTCGCCACCCTGATGCGCACGCCAGGAACGATAGGCTTCGGCATCGAGCGCCTTGATTTCGGGACGCGTCATGCCTTCCCATTGCCCGAAGCTGCGCTCGCGAAGACGCTTATCGAGCGTTACCGGCAATCCGAGAATATCGGCAAAAGCATGAGCGGTCTGTGCTGCGCGGAAAAGATCGCTGGAAATCACCTTCATGTTATGCTTGGCCGCGGGTACCTTCTGGTATTCGCTGACATCGCTCTGCTCCGCTGCCTCCGGACCAGGCTGCGGCAGAAGTTCGGGCTTGCCTGCAACATTGCTGACTTTCGCCCAGTAATAGCGTTTCGCCAACTCCAAACCGGTCTGATCGACCTGCCATTGGCCGATGATGTCGAGCGGAACATCGATCTGCCCCTGCAAGCGGTGAACGACGTTATATGACGTCCTTCCGTGCCTCAATAAAATGACTTCGTCGATCATATTCGCTCCGTTTCCGGGTAGTCCCCCATCATCTGGCACACAGATATGTGCTTTCTCACTATTTTCATTGTGCCGCACCCCACCGATGAAAGGAACGCCGGAGGCCGTTCCCGTTCATCTGTACATTGCCTTTTCTGCATCATACAAAGAAAGAAAACACCGAAACATGCTGCACCATCGAATAGTTACTTCACGAAAAGCATCCACACTACCCAGAGCACCGCAATGACCGCATACGGCCAGAAATGCGCCCTGCTGATGGCGATGAACTCGCGAATGAAGGCCGTTGGCCAATAATAACCTTTGGTGTGGCTTCCCACACCGTCGGATTTGAGCCCCAGTTCGCGGGCATATTCGCCGGCACGGAACACATGGTAATCGCTGGTGACCACGGCGACACGGTAGGGACACGACCTCCGATCCTTCATCCGTTCGACACGATCTGATCGGTGTTCGGCAATCGCCGATGACGACAGAGACTTCGGCGAATCGCCGACATCCGATGCTGTAGATTCGTTGTCGCCAGAAGACAGGATATGAGCCGATTGAGTCGCGTTGCTTCTTGCGTCCATGATTACTTTGGAATTGCGCAGGTTCTCAAAGGTGGTCGTGGACTGGTCCTCCTTGAGAATCGAGCTGGCCGGCACGCCTCTTTCCTCAATCAGGTACCGTTTCATGGCCTCAGCCTCGCTGATTTGCTCGTCAGCCCCTTGCCCTCCGGAAACGACGAACATGTCCTTCCCCCTTGTCGTTTCCATAAATCAACGGCTTTGTCAATTCTTCCTCGCAACAGCGGAGTCGGCTTCGTTCCCTGCAGCCCGGCACCGAGAATGACGATGTAGTCGTATCTTCTGCGTCGTGGAAGAATCCGGTAAATCGTGGAGTACGCGAGCAACGCCGCGAAGGTGAAGAAGAACCAGAGGCCTTCCAAAACGATGAGAAGGCCGATACCTTTGCCCCAGCGAGGCGCGTGGAAATAAACAGTCAACGGATACACGACCATGCAAGCCATCATCACGACGGCCAGCAATGCGGGCAAAACGGTCGAAAGCGCAAAGCCTTCGTGCCTGACGACAACAACGGTATTGATCAGCAGAAAGCTGACGACAATAACCGGCGCGAACACAGCTACCAGCATAATGGGGATGAATGCCCAATCCCGCCAGAAATCAAGCAACAACGCGCTTGACAGACACAGTACGAACGCAGCAAGCCATACGGCGTTTCGGAAGCGCCGAGGTTCTTGAATAACCGACACCACCAGCAACAGGCCGAACACCGCACTCGGCCCATACAGCAGCGCGATCTGCCACCAATCGGTCATACTGTTCCCCCTCATCGTGGGCCTGGCCTGGTGTTGGTATCGTTCAGGAACCGCATCCTGATATGGCTTGGAGAAAAGAAGGTATGAAAAAGGCCGAAAACTTGATGAGAAGTTTTCGGCCAACCTGTGGAGCTAGGGAGATTCGAACTCCCGACCCCCTCCATGCCATGGAGATGCGCTACCAGCTGCGCCATAGCCCCGGTCTTGTTTATTTATCAGCTCCTTGCGAAGCCTTAGATACTTTACAACAAACTTGCCAGATGACAAAACCGGCGTGTCGCCCAATGTTCCAAAATCCTTCAGACCCCTCAAATACCAACGAAACTGAGCCATCTGGTACCGTCACATACGCTTATCAATGCGCCGTCACACGTTGATGGGCAGGAACGAATGTTCACATTCATCCCTGCCCATCACGTTGTCCACGGAACGATCGCCTATTCCACGCGCTTATTTTCCAGTCGAATGACTGGAGCCGGTACCACCTTTGGACGTTCCGGATTGGCTGCCGGAAGTCGAACCATTGGTGGTGGAACCATTCGAGCCTGAGCCTGTTCCCGTTCCTGTACCGGTCGACTCTCCAGCAGACCCGGAATCCGTGCTGCTACTGCCGCTATGGGAAGTGTCGGTGGAACTGCTTCCGGAATGGCCGGATTCAGAATTTCCGTTGCTGCCAGTCGTGCTTGAATTACCACTGCTCGACGTGTCAGAACCTGAGCCAGTTCCGGAACTAGAACCGGAGCTAGAACCAGAAGCGGTCCCCGTACCGTTCCCGGTCGTCGAGGAACCAGATCCACTTGACGTATCGGAATTCCCTGTTGAACCGGAATTGCTTTTGCCAGTGGAACCATTCTGCTGGTTGCTGCTGTCGGTATTCTGGCTGTCTTGTGTGGAAGTGCGGCCAGAATCATCGCTTTGCTGTTTCGGAGTTTTGGTGCTCGAATTGGTGACGATGTTACGCACCACGTCATCGGTACCTTGCCCCTTGGTGACTACCGAGATAATACCTGCCGTCACGCCTACAGCCACCAAGGCGCTGACTACCGCCACAATAACGGCGACGCGCTTGTAACGCTTCTGACGCGAGGACTCAAAGGTATGAATATGCCCGTCATGCTGCCCCGGCCCTTTGAGCTTGGTTGGCGAGGCAACAGCCTTCCCGGGTTCGCCGTTGTTCACAGGCGACATCACAGTGGTTTTGCCCGAAGCAGGCAGCTTCATGGCCTGAGTGGCACCGGAATCGCCGTTCCCCCGTTTTTGACATCGCCTTTGGCAGAGACCAAAGCCTTGGTCGCATCTTTTTTGCTGTTTTCAGGCTCCTTCTTGCCGGTCTTCGCCAACGCGGCCAGACTCGAGGAAGTGCCGTCCAAACGCAATGTAGACGTGCCGTGGGCCAGAGGCGAGACAACGTCCGCATTCAACTGTCCATGATGCTGTGCATCAGAGCCGATGACTCGGGTCCTGTCGTCCGCTTCGGAGCCTCGAGCTATTTCATCCTCAGGCTCATCGCCAGGAGTGCCTTCCTGGAATTTTTTCCGGATTCATTGAGCACATTCTGATAGATCTGCGAGGCGACCGCCGAGACGATGGAACCGACTGCCACACCGATTACCGAACCCGCAATGCCGATTTTTGCCGACAACAGGAACGAAGTGACCGCAGCAAGCGCGCCGGCTATGATCTGCGAGACCGAAATTCCCTTGAAAAAATTCTTCATGGTCCCCAAGATTAACGAACCTGATTGAAGAAAGCTGGAAAGTAGACGAAACCTTGCTGAACGCTTACAGATTTTGGCTGTGAGCCAATGAATTCCGCATTATATTCACGCCAGATGTGCAAATCAGCCCCGATAAACGAGCGAGTCCAGTATCAGTGTTTGACATGGTCGATTGCCCAGTCCTCCATACAGCGTACGGCGTTAACAATGATGGAACGGCGCAAAATGGACATGAGCACGGCAAGGAAAATGAAGGCAAAACCGATCAACGTGGTCAGGCGCAACTGCGTGCCCCAGAAGACGACGGAGAAGAACTCCGAGAACAGACTTTCCGTGCACATCACGATCGAAGCCGACGATGCTGAGACATGGGCCAGGCCGATGTTCTGCATGATCTGCGCCAACGTGGTGGCTCCGAGGAAAAGATAGAGGAAACTGACGATGATCTTCGGCTCCAGCCATGAGGCATCGGGCGCAGGTTCGGTGAACAGCGCCCCGACAAAGAATAGAATGGCCGCCACGGCGAATTGTGCAAAGGTGATGGCGATGGCGTTGAATTTCTTCGAGTAGACACCCAGATAGGTGAGATTGAAGGAGAACACGATCGCGCAGCCGACGGTGAGGATATCGCCAAGCGACAACGACAGCGAAAGCCCGCCCGGTTTCAGAGCCACGAATCCCACGCCGACCAGGCAAATCACACCGGCGATGATATTGACATTATGAGGACGGTTCCTGCTGACGCACCATGAAGCGAACGGCGTCAACACGCAATAGACGGCGGTCAGAAACGCGCTGCGACCCGGATCGATGGTCAGCAGACCTTTGGTTTGCAACACCATCGTGCCCCAATAGGTGCCGCCGACGAAGATTGCCGGCAGGATCATCGACCTGTTCAACGAGGGAATGATGGTCCTATGGAAAAGGACAAGCATCACGAGGCATGCCCCGGCGGTGCGCATGGTCATCATCCACTGAGGCGGTATCGCCGTCATCGTGATCTTCGATACCAGATAGCTGCCACCCCACAGCGCGGCGCAGCCAAGCAGCATAAGACGGGCCAGATTGGGCGGAAAATTGCGGGAAAGACGACTGCGCAAGCCGGGGAAACCTCGACGTGCGGCACCGGTTTCTGTCACAGATGAATGCTCTTCAGACGAAAAAGCCACGTGACTCTTATCCTCGAGCATCTCCGACGTGTTGGCATCGTTACCAGCAGCCATGTTAGCCTTTCTCTCTCGGCTCTTGTCTAAAGGCGATATAACACACGAACCGGTGCCGGTCACGTTTCTCTTCATGTCCGACACCTGCACCACACGCAGCCATGTCACGCCAATAGGCATTCAAACCATTTCCATTGATATCTAAACTAAGCCATTGCCTTTCCACGACACGCTTAGAATCACAACGAAACAGCTCCCACTCGCACATTTCACGCGTTGGTTACATTTTTGCGCAGTTGAAGCCCGTTGAGCACAAAAACAGAGCTGCAAACAGTTGGCGAAATCAACACGTTCAAACACCGAAGATCGTAAGCAAACAATCGCGAGACTCGCGGTGAGTAAGGTCACACGATTCTATTAGTGAACGCAGGCATGAGGAAGTAAGATGAAAGCGTATAGCAAGCAGTTCGAACGAAAGGACAGCATCATGGCAACTCTTACCCCGGAAATGAAGGAATTCATCAACAACAATCTCGCGTGGATCGCCACCGTCAGCAAGGAAGGCCAGCTCGACCTCGGCCCGAAGATGTCGATGTTCGTGCTTGACGACAACCACCTCGCCTATCACGAGCGCACCGCCGGCCAGCACTACAAGAACCTCGAAGACGGCAGCCCGCTCGTCGTCAGCTTCGCCAACCTTGAGGAAAAGAAGGGCTACCGCTTCCGCGGCAACGTGACCCTGCATTCCGACGATGCCATCTATGATGAGCAGGTCAAGGTTGCCGAGCAGAACGGCACCAAGAAGCCGGCTGTCATCCCCGTGCTCGAGATCACCGAGATTCAGGATCTCTCTGCCGGCGCCAAGGCTGGCACCACCATCAGCAAGGACTGATTGGATAGGTTATAGGTCTCTTTTTCTCCTTTCAACAACAAAATTGAGGGTTCCAGATAATGGGGCCCTCAATTTTTATTCACTGGTCTTCGCTCTGACCACTATGTAAAATTCAATGAAATGCACTGCAACGTTAGACCAGAAAACTCGCATCTTGATTCAAATCATCACTCCATTCAGCATTAAGCCATAAACTCCATCGAAAATATAAATTGTCTTGCTTATGTATCAATATGTTCACGTAGTTTTTGTGTAGTTTGTAGTATTTGTGGTAGTTGTGCTTTGCCGGGTTTCCTAGGGGTTTGACATCTGCAAACCAAACCTCACGCCGTAAGCGTGCCTGGAGGAGCTCAATGTGCAGTAAATTCTCGATTGATCTCGATTGGGACTCAATCGGCCAGAATTTTGGAATCGACGAAAGCAATATTTCAAGGGACACCCTTCCCAGCCGGACGTTTTTGGTCAAGCCCAAACAGAGTATCGGGCTCATCGCTCAAGGCAAGGACGGCACCAGACATCTGCGCGGTGCAAGCTGGTCTTTGATACCCCGTGCCAGCGCCACAGACAACCTGTCTTATTCCACCCACAACGCCCGAATTGAGTCCGCAGGATTCCGGGCCATCTATTGCGAGTCGCTTGCCCACATGCGCGCCATCATCCCCGCTTCCGGCTATTTCGAACCACATAACCGTCGCCCTTTCTATTTCCATGCCCCGGATGATCAGGTCCTTGCAATAGCCGGCTTGTATTCCTGGTGGCGTCAGACACCGTCGTCGCCTTGGAGGTTGACCGCAACCATGATGACCTGTGCGGCCAGTGGCGGAGCAGCGACAATCCACAATCGCATGCCGTTGCTGATATCGGCGAATATGAGGGACCAATGGCTCGACCCACACCAAGACGGCTCATCCATTCTTGATGCGGTACACAAATCAGGAGAACGTCTTTCCCAACGTCTTGAATTCCATGAGGTGGCGCATATTTCCGGTGATGGGCCACATATCATCAAACCGGTGAGTGAAGACTCTCCGGCAAGTCTTTTCTAGCCGTTATGAAACCCGCGATTCCTTCCGCAATGGTTCACGATACTTCTCGATAAGCCGAACCCCACGCTACGTTGCATTATGAGAGACAATGAGCGTAGCGGTTGACCGGTCATGCCTAAACGCAATGAGGTCAGCCAATCATATACACAGGTACCACAACAAAAGGACTATGAAACCATGACAGCAAACCGTATCAACGTAGGCAATAGCGATCTGAAAGTATTCCCATTGGTCCTTGGCGGCAACACCTTCGGCTGGACCAGCGACGACAAGACCAGCGACGCCGTGCTCGACAAGTACGTCGAGGCAGGCGGCAATTTCGTGGACACGGCCGACGTCTATTCGGCGTGGGTCCCCGGCCATTCCGGCGGCGAATCGGAAATCGTGCTTGGCCGTTGGCTCGCCACGCGTAAAAACCGCAACGATATGGTCATCGCCACCAAAGTCAGCGAACATCCTCAGTATTCAGGACTTTCGGCCAAGAACATCGCTGCAGCCGCCGATGAATCCCTGTTGCGTCTCGGAACCGATTACATCGACCTCTATTACGCACATTTCGACGACGAGAAGACACCGCTTGAGGAAACCGTTGCAGCCTTCGACAAGCTGGTCAAGTCGGGCAAGGTGCGCGCCATCGGCCTTTCCAATTATTCGGCCGACCGCATCGAGGAATGGTTCAAGATCGCCCGCGAGAACGGCTATGCCCTGCCCGTCGCCCTTGAGCCGCAATACAATCTCGTCGCCCGTGGCAACTATGAGAAGACACTGGCTCCCGTAGCCAAGCGCGAACAGCTGTCGGTATTCCCCTATTTCGCACTGGCCGCAGGCTTCTTGACCGGCAAATACCGTTCTGCCGCCGATGCCGAAGGCAAGGCGCGCCAAGGCATGGTCGCCGATTATCTCACGCCTGACGGCTTCGCACTGATCGATGCGCTCGACAAGGTGGCCAAGGCTCACAATGTCGCCATCGCCACCGTCTCGCTGGCCTGGCTGCGTCATCGCCCGCAGGTCGCCGCGCCCATCGTCTCCGCCCGTATTCCCGAGCAGCTGCCTGATCTGCTGGCTTCCAGCACGCTCACGTTGAGCGATGCCGAGGTCGACGCACTTAACAAGGCTTCCGAGCCGTTTACCAAGTAATCTCGATTCATAAGCGACTTCAGTCGTTTTAAACAGATAACACTATTCCCATCCTGATTTCATAATCATGGATGGGAATTTTTCATGCCTCTGAACGATATTCACTTCAACTATTACGGGAAGCCTCAGATCAACAAATAAAGATTCCGCAACCGTCCCATGGGACCATTTCAGGATTACTTATATCGCCGATACCACCGTCAACAACGGCTAAGAAACTCGATGCTCGACGTGCAGCAACGGCGTAGCATTGCCGTCTTCGTAGATATCGGCGTGCGGTGTCTCGTCCAGATTCATATCGACATGCAATTTGGCGTTGCTTTCACGGGCTTTGACATCATAGGCATAGTGCCGGTTTTCAAGCAATGTCGGTTCCGTGGTGGCGTCAACCATCCACGGACGAGCGCTTCTGATGGCGGTCAGCTGACTGGTGAGCCGATACATCCATTCGCCATCACGGGGCAGATCTCCCGGCCTTTCCGGGTACTCGGGACGAACAATGTCATCACCGCCGACGCCATCGGTTTTGTCACCCGGCATCGCCCGTTCATCACCGTAATAAATCGAAGGCGTGCCACCGACCGTGAAAAGAACGACCGCCGCCATTGCAAGCTTTTCCTCGTCCTGAATCTGACTCGCAACCCTAGTGACATCGTGGTTTCCGATGAACGTCTGGGGTATAAAGGTCTGCAAGAACATATTGTGACGCTTGAGGCACCAGTCCAGCTCGAAGAAATTCCCGTCCTTAAGACTGCTCCAGATCGCCTTCCACAGCTCGTACTGGGTAACGGTGTCAACGGTAGAATCATGCACGAATTCCGGGTAATCGCCTTGGATGGCTTCACCCATAAACCACGCGCCAGGAACCTCATGGCGTACGCGCGGCAGCACTTTCGCCCAGAATGATGCCGGCACCGTCATGGCCGCGTCGAGACGCCATGCATCCACGCCACGGCGCATCCAATACGTCATCACGTCGGTCACCAGATCGGCGACACGCGGCGCATCATGGTTGAAAGCTGGCAGAATGGCATGACCTTCGAATTGTTCATACTCCAGTGTGCCGTCCTCGGCCAAGGAAAAACTGAACATGTCGTCATTGCTATGTTCGATGGGCTTGCCGGCTTCCAGCTCGGCTTGTGCTTGTTTCAATTCGCTCTGAAATTCCGGAAAATCTCTGCCGACATGGTTGAAAACCCCGTCGAGCATCAAGGCAATACCATGCTCGTGACAGGCGGTGACCAGTCGGTCGAAGCTTGCGTCATCACCGAGCCTAGGGTCGATAGTATAGAAATCGATGGTGTCATAGCCGTGGGTATCGGAATCGAAAATAGGACCGAGCAAAAGGCCGTTGCAACCCATGTCCTTCATGTAATCAAGCCAATTGACCAGTCGGTCAAGACGCGGCATCTTCTGGCGTTCTGTGTCGGATTGCGGACGCACCGGAGCCCCACAGAAGCCCAGAGGGTAAACCTGCCACCAGATCCTACGGCTCATTTCGTTCATTTCGCGCCTCGTTTCGTGTCAGGTTCCCAAGTCGACGCCAACACCATCATCAACTCTACCAGTAGCAATCTAGCCGCACGGAAGGCTCAATGAACTCATCACGTAGCCGATTACATTATCTTCATCAACAAAAAGAGGACTGCCCGCCTTCGAGAAATGCAATAAAAGCATAGGTTTAAAGCCTGGAAGCAGGGCAGTCTCAGCGAAAAATCGAATCAGAGCTTAGGATTCTCCCATTCGTCGGTATCGGCGATGGCCGGTCCGTGGTTGTAATCGGAAAGCGCCCAACGTAACGGCTTGCCGGCAATGGCGATGGGAATGAGTCTGGCCCAGTGAGCGTTGCGCATCGAGAACACCGCGCTGTTGGCATCAGCGTCGTCATCGGCATCGAGCAGCGTGCGGACCGTATCGGCAATGCACGCACCGTGCGAAAACACGTACAGATCGGTGTCAGGCTCGGCTTTGTCTGCCCACTCGGCGATGGCCTGCGACGCCCGCTGCCCCACGTGCTTATCGGGTTCGACGTTGTGTTTGAGCTCGCCGCTCTCACCATGAATCCACGAGATGAAATCATCCGGGTACTTCTTCATGATGTCGCGGGTCGCCTCGCCTTCCCAATCACCATAATTCCGTTCACGAACACGAGGATCGGGGTGGACCTCCTCGCCGATAAGGTCGGCGAAGGCGTGTGCGGTGGCCATAGCACGGCCAAGATCGGAGGCGACAATCAGGCGATGCCGCTGCGTATCTTGTTCTCCGTCGACATAAAGCTCTTTCAATGCACGACCGGTCTGTTGGACCTGCCAGTTGCCTACCTCGTCCAGAGGAATATCGATGGTACCTTGGACACGACCAGCGGCGTTGTAAGCAGTACGTCCATGACGCACCAACGTCAATGACCGAACGTGAACATTGGGATCGAATAACGTGCTGAAATCCATCGCTTGACTCCTAACGATGCCGATGAAGTTGTTTACAGTCTAAATCCTGGGATGCTGTGCCACAGGTTCAATACCAAATAGCATTGTTCGTTCAAGTTCGACAGCCGTTTATTGAGCTGCAGAAGCGTTTTCGGCCGGTTGCGGAAGCTCAAGGTCGATAGCGGGGCAATCCTGCCAAAGGCGCTCAAGGTCATAGTATTGGCGTTCTTCCTCATGCATGATGTGAATCACGAAATCGCCATAGTCCAAGAGCACCCAACGTGCCTCGTCGAGGCCTTCGCGGCTGAGTGGCTCCAGCTTGCCGCCTTTGGTATACAGCTCTTTTTCGACTTCCTCGGCCACGGCCAGCACCTGGCGTTCGCTGGAAGCGGTGGCGATGAGCATGGCATCGGTGATGGCGATGGGGCCAGTGACGTCGAAGGCAACGATGTCGGTGGCCTTTACCCTGTCGGCGGCAACCGCCGCCAGACGCAGGGCTTCAATCGTGGATTGCAATGCTGACATAAATCAACGCTCCCATTCGGGCTTCCAGCCCTCTACTACATGTTGTGTGTTCTCTGAATATACCATCGAATCGTCCGGTACCGCGTGGCGGATGACCGAACCGGCTCCGGTGGTGACGTTGTCGCCGACCTCGACCGGTGCCACAAATAGATTTCCGGCACCGACATGGACGTTGGAGCCGATGTGGGTGCGGTTCTTGTGTACACCGTCGTAATTGGCGGAAATGGTGCCGCCGCCGATATTGGTGTGCTCCCCCAGCTCGGCATCGCCCATGTAACTCAGGTGCGGCACCTTGGTACCCTCACCGATGTGCGCCTTCTTCATTTCGACGAATGCGCCGGCCTTCGTGCCCTTTTCGAGCACATTGCCCGGGCGCAGATAGGTCCACGGGCCGATATTGGCATCGGGGCCGATATGCGACTCCTGCACACGGCTGCGCTCCACGGTGGCGCCGGCTTCGATATGGGCGTCAATCAACGTGGTGTAGGGCCCAATAATCGCATTCTCGGCAACGGTGCTATGTCCCTGGAGGAATGATCCGGGCAGCACGGTGACATCCTGTGCCAACTCGACATCGTCCTCGATCCACGTGGTTGACGGGTCGAGAATCGTCACTCCTTCACGCATCCAATGCTCGCAGATGCGCAGGTTGTGCTTGCAGGAAAGATTGGACAGTTGCACACGGTCGTTGACGCCTTCGACGCTCAGCGCATCAGGCGCAGCGAAGGCACCGACCTTGCCGTTCTTTCGCGCACTTTCGAGGGCATCGGTCAAATAGAACTCACCTTGCGCGTTTTGCGAATCCAAGCCCTGTACCGCCCTGGCAAGCACATCTGCATCAAAAACGTAGACGGAAGTGTTGATCTCATGAATCGCGAGTTCGTTGCTGTTGGCATCCTTCTGCTCGACGATGCGCAGCACGCTGCCGTCGCTGTCTCGGATGATGCGGCCATAACCTGTCGGATCATCGAGATTGGCAGTAAGGACGGTGGCATCGTTGCCGCTCGTCTTATGAAAATCAATCAGGGCATCGAGTGTGGCCGTATCCAGCAATGGCATATCGCTGGCCGCGATGAGAACCGGACCGGTGAGTTGTCCTTCGGAATCCAGCTGTTTCATGGCGCATTGCACGGCGCGGCCAGTGCCGGGAATATCATCCTGCTCGACGATTTCGACCTTGTCATTGTAGCTTTGCGCAGCCTTGCTCACGCGCTCCGCCTGATAATGAACGACCACGGCGAGCGTGTCGGGATCAAGTGCCGAAACAGAACTCATCACACGTTCGAGGAATGTCTTGCCGGCAAGTTCGTGAAGTACTTTGGGCTTGGACGAGCGCATACGCGTTCCTTCACCGGCTGCGAGAATTATTGCTGCACTCAATGCCATATCTACTCCAATTCCGATGCTTCACAGCGAAACACACTTGCGGATACACAAATCGGCTGGCACCCGATATACGGAATGGCAGCCGACTGCAAAAAGTTCCTCCACCTGGATTCGAACCAAGACTAAGGGTTCCAAAGACCCGTGTGCTGCCTTTACACCATGGAGGAATAGTACGGTCTCATGACCGAACCGTTTTTCTATTATGCTGGTCACCTCTGACAAGCCGACACGCTCAATGCCGAATCATCGAACATATCGGCTTGCACGGCTAACCACAATCTGAAACCGTATGAGCACCGGCCGGATCAGGCGAACAGGAAGCCTTGTCCGTGATGTTCGGGATAGGTGTCGAAAAGCTTGGCGACCGAGCCGTCCTCGAAGACGGCCTTGACTGCGCTGGCGAGCAACGGAGCGATAGAAAGCACGGTAAGCCCGTCCCAACGCTTGATTCGTCGATGGGCACGGTGTCGGTCAGAACGACCTCGCGTGCACCGCAGTTCTTGAGACGGTCGACCGCAGGGCCGGAAAGCACGCCGTGCGTGGCGACGACGGTGACGGACTTGGCGCCGGCCTGCTTGAGCACGTCACAGGCGCCGACGATGGTGCCACCGGTATCGATCAGATCGTCGACCAGGACGCAGTCCTTGCCGACCACATCGCCGACCACACGGTTGGAGGTGGCGTGGTTCGGACGGTTGATGTCACGAGTCTTGTGGACGAAGGCAAGCGGGCCGCCCCCGAGACGCTGCGCCCACTGCTCAGCCACACGGATACGGCCGGCATCCGGGGAGACCACGGCCACGTTGTCGAGATTGCCTTGGAACCGGTCACGAATGTAGTCGACGAGAACCGGCATGGCGATCAGGTGGTCGACCGGGCCGTCGAAGAAGCCCTGGGACTGTGCGGCGTGCAGGTCAACGCTCATCACACGGTCGGCACCTGCGGTGCGCAGCAGATCAAAAACAAGTCGGCAGGAAATGGGCTCGCGACCGAGATGCTTCTTGTCCTGGCGGGAGTATCCCAGCAGCGGGCAGACGGCGGTGATGGAACGGGCCGAGGCACGCTTCAACGCATCGATCATGATGAGCTGTTCCATGATGGCCTTGTTGACGTCACCGGCATGGCTTTGCAACACGAAGACATCCGCGCCGCGCACCGATTCGGTGTAGCGCACGTACATCTCGCCGTTCGCGAAATCGTATGCTGTAGTCTGCAAAACGTCGATGCCAAGCTGGTTAGCGACGTCTGCCGCCAGCTGGGGATGGGCCCTGCCGGTGACGAGGATGAGATTCTTACTGGGCTTTCCTTCTAGGATTGCGCTCACCATATCTCCAAACGTTATCGTCTGTATGAACCACAGCCATACTAGCTTCTCAACGCGACGGGGACACACTCGGTTCGTTCACATCGGATTCGTCCCGATCGCGCAAGGCCTCTGCATGTTTGAAAACTGACAAGAACTCATGAAGCACGGCATAGGCACAGAATACATTCAACGCTACAAACACTGAACCAACATATCCATTGTGCAGCCATTCTCCGTTGGAGACCGATAGCATCTGCAAAAGAATAATCACTGAAAGACATACCTGAACAATACGAAGCTGGATCTTTTTCATCGTCATACCTCCATTGGTAGTACCAATTATTGAAGAAAGTATAACATACCGAAATCGTGAAGCTGATTATTTCTCAATATAAAGCCCGTGCTTGGCGATGTATTGCACCACGCCGTCAGGGACGAGGTACCACACCGGTTCACCATGCAAGACGCGGTGACGAACATCCGTGGAGGAAATGGCCAGTGCGGGAATCTCAAGGGTGTCGACCTCGACCTGGGTGCGCATGTGCTCCGGGCTGGTGTAGCCGGGGCGAGTGACGGCCACAAAGTGCGCGAGGTCGAACATGCTCCGTGCTTCCTTCCACTTGAGGATCTCGGCCACGGCGTCGGCACCGGTGATGAAGAAGAGTTCGGCGTCGGGATTCAACGCGTGGATGTCACGCAAGGTATCAATCGTGTAGGTGACACCAGGACGGTCGATATCGACGCGGGAAACGGTGAATTTAGGGTTCGAGGCCGTGGCGATGACAGTCATCAGGTAACGGTCCTCAGCGTTGGTGACATGCTTGCCCAGCTTGAAGGCCGGTCGACCTGTGGGCACGAAGATTACTTCATCGAGATGATAGACCCAGGCGACCTCGCTGGCCGCGACCAAATGGCCGTTATGAATGGGATCGAACGTGCCGCCCATAATGCCGATGCGGCGACGACCGTCTCGTAAATGCCGGGTATTGGGCTGCGACCCCGGAGTCTCAATGAAATTCGGATCGGACACCGACGACAGCCCTGACATCTTGCGGGACTGTTCCGGCGACTGCAATAACCTATCCGAAACAACCGAGGGAGACATTTCGTCTGGATTGGTCGCCTGCGACTGGATAGTGCGGTCGTCTCCTGCGGGCTCAACAGGATTCGAAGAGACGCTCATGCCTTACCTTCACT
The DNA here is from genome assembly GCF_029392815.1 of Bifidobacterium sp. ESL0682. Classification (GTDB taxonomy): domain Bacteria; phylum Actinomycetota; class Actinomycetes; order Actinomycetales; family Bifidobacteriaceae; genus Bifidobacterium. The sequence goes on from NZ_CP113942.1 coordinate 1,116,813, forward strand.
TGCGTCTTTGGCATCACCGGCGTTCTTGGCCTGCTCTTCCGTCTCTTCACGCTTCTCGTCGGCCTGTTCGGTCTGTTCCTCGATGGCTTCGACAGTGGTGTGCTCGCTCGGGTCGATCTTGCCCATGTCCTCGTCGTATTCGTCCTGCACGACATGACGAATCTCAGCGAAGGTGGGAATCGGGAAATCGGGCTGGTACAGGCGACGCACCGAGGCAACACATTCGGTGGCACGGACCAGCAGATCGTTCATCGCATCGACGTTGCCTTCAGACTCCTGCTTACTGAATTCGGCAATGTAGTGTTCCATCGCGGCAAGTCGTTCCGCAACCGTCTTCTTACCGTCTTCATCGAGATCGACCACGTCGTCCGCGTCCATCTCCGGCCATCCGACGAGGGCGGCATCCGCATATTCGAGGGAGGCACGCTGGTCCGCGGTGGCGATACCGTCCTCGACCTGGACCAGAAAGACATAGCGAACGATGGCAAGACGCTCCGAGGCAATTTTCAAGCCGATTCGCGGGTCATTGATGTCGATGCCACGGTCTTTGGCGAGCTGGTAGTCGGCCTTGATTCCGGTCTGTTCCTCTTCCTGTTCAGCCTCACCGTTTTCCTGCGGCACTTGACCGTCTGTTGTCGCGGTCATCGGCTGGTTGTCAGGATTCTGATTGGCGGAAATATTGCCTTCAAGACTTCTGCTTTCGCCGTCAATACCAGCGTCGCCCTTGTCGTGTTCAGCGTCGTTCATATCGTGTCCTTCGATTGTCATCAGGCCCGCACCTGACCGGTGCCATAACCAATCCATTTGGTCGTGGTCATTTCAGTCAAACCCATTGGCCCGCGTGCATGCAACTTCTGGGTGGAAATGCCCAATTCAGCTCCAAAACCGAACATACCGCCATCCGTGAACCTTGAAGAGGCATTGGCCATGACCACCGCCGAATCGATACGTTTGGTGAAGCGCTCGACGGTGCCGTAATCCTCGGAAATGATGCATTCAGTGTGACCAGTGGAATGGGCGTTGATATGCTCGATCGCCTTGTCAAGAGAACTGACCACTTTGACGCCCATTTTCAGCGCAAGGTATTCGGTATCCCAATCCTCATCGGTGGCATGCACCAAGCTCAGATTTTCTATGGTGCCTTGGTCGATGATTTCATAGGCTTCGTCGTCGGCGTGCAGCTCCACTCCGGCATCTGCGAGCGCCTTGGCGGCAAGCGGAAGGAAATCCTTAGCAACATCGCGGTGCACAATGAGCTTTTCCGCAGCGTTGCACACACCGACGCGCTGTGTCTTGGCATTCAGAATAATCGGGATGGCTTTGGCAAAATCCGCCGCCTTGTCGACGTAAATATGAACGTTGCCGGCGCCGGTCTCGATGACAGGGACCTTGGAATTGCGCACGACAGACTGGATAAGGCCTGCTCCCCACGCGGCACCAATACATCGATGTGTCCACGCGCCTCCATCATCGCCGTGGCACCCATGCGTCCGAACTTGTCTACAGAAGTGACCAGCGAAGCGTCAAAACCTTGCTCCTGCAACGTTCTTTGAATAATGTTGAGCGTTGCCTCGTTGGTGCGTTGCGCCTCGTGACCACCACGCAGCAATACCGCATTGCCGGATTTGAGACACAGTGAAGCGACATCGACGGTAACATTCGGCCGAGCCTCGTAAATCATTCCGAACACGCCTATCGGGACACGCACTTCGTTGAGCCTCAGACCGTTGGGCAGCGTCGAGCCGCGCACGATCTGGCCGACCGGATCGGGAAGCGTGGCGACATGGCGAACACCATCGGCCGCGGCCTTCACACGCGCTTCGTCGAAGAGCAGACGGTCGAGCTTCCCTCGCTCATGCCAGCCTGCTTGGCGGTATTCATATCACGTTCATTGGCTTCGGCGATGGCTGCGCTTCCGGCATCAAGCTCGTCGGCAATGGCATTGAGCAGCGTGTTCTTCTGTTCGGTGTTGGCGAGCGCCAGCACTCCTTGCGCCTTGGCCGCTGCATCCCCCATGGAGCAGACCTGTCGGAACACTTCCGGGTCAAGAACCGCAGAATCCTTGCCGCTGTTTGCGACCATAACGTTCTCCCAAATCTTGCAATCCGCTTGTATGGATCCGTTGCGTTTCGCAATCCATACAGAACGGATACCGCTTTATCTGTTTGTCGATAATTATAGATCTTGCCACGCTCAAATGGCATCAGAACCATTGATTTGGACACCTTTGCTATTCGACCTTGCGTTCCGTTAGACTGGGATATCAGAAAATCCGAGGATACCAGCCACAACAAAACGAGGCATTTGTGATGAACACCACTTTTCACAGCACCAGAAGCAACTCCGCAAGTCTGACGAGCCGTCAGGCCATCCGCCAAGGACTCGCCGGCGATGGCGGTCTGTTTGTCACCGACGACCTCGGCAAACAGCAAGTTGACGTCGCGTCATTGATGGGCAAGCCGTATCAGGACATGGCACGCACCGTGCTGGGTGTACTGTTGCCGGATTTCTCGGCTTCTGAGCTCGATGCATGCGTACACGCGGCCTACGGCTCCCAATGGCTCGATAGCGCCATCACCCCGTTGAAACCGCTGGGAGACGACTACATCCTCGAACTGTTCAACGGACCGACCAGCGCGTTCAAAGACGTGGCGTTGCAGATACTCCCCCAGTTCATGGCGCGTACCACTTCCGAAGAGTCTGCGACGAACGACAAGGTAATGGTACTGACGGCGACCTCCGGAGACACCGGAAAGGCGGCGCTCGCAGGATTCGCGGATACCCCCGGAACCGGCATTACCGTCTTCTATCCCGAAGGCAAAGTCAGCGAGATCCAACGTCTGCAGATGACCACCCAGACTGGTTCAAACGTGAATGTCTGCGCGGTCAAGGGCAATTTTGACGACGCACAATCGGCGGTCAAGCGCATTTTCGGCAACAAGAATCTGGCAACGAAACTAGAGGAAGGCGACAGCGTCTCACTCTCTTCCGCCAATTCCATCAACGTGGGACGACTCGTGCCGCAGGTCGTCTACTATTTCTCGGCCTATGTACAGCTCGTTGAACGCGGCACCATCAAGGTCGGCGATGAAGTCGAATTCGTGGTGCCCACCGGCAATTTCGGTGACATTCTCGCCGGTTACTACGCCAAGAGGCTCGGATTGCCTGTCGGCAGGCTCACCGTGGCCAGCGACCGCAACAATGTACTCTTCGATTTTTTGACCACAGGCACTTACAACCGCGAGCGCCCGTTCTATCAGACTACTTCACCTTCGATGGACATTCTGGTCTCCTCGAACCTTGAACGCATGCTTTACTACATGTCCGACGGTGACACCGAGCTGATTCGCAGTCTGATGAACGACCTGCAGAGCAAAGGCTCATTTACAGTTCCCGAAACCTTACTGAAGAGCATCCGTGAACTGTTCTCCTGTGGTTGGGCCGATGAGAATCAGGTCAGCGAAGCCATCACGGGCTGCTGGAACGCCAACCACTATGTCATCGATCCACACACCGCCTGCGGCTACCATGTCCTTGAAGAGTCGCCTCGCGACACTGCCATGCCACGTGTACTGCTGAGCACCGCCAGCCCGTATAAGTTCCCACGCGTGGTCGGCAAGGCGCTCGGTCTCGACACCGCCGGCACCGACTTCGATTGCATGGACTGTCTCTCTGCGGCAACCAGCACAACTGCCCCCAGGAACCTGCGTGGTCTGGAGCATGCAACAGAACGTTTCACAAATGTCATTTCCATCGACGAGATGCCCGATTACGTGAGGAACGCTTCCCAAAATCTATAGAAGCCCGAGTCATACGCACAGAAGGGGGCTTGCAACGACGTATCCAGTCGTTGCAAGCCCCTCCTTATATCTAACTTCACGATTCAGTAATTTATAGCTCCTTGCGCTGATAAATATGAACGGAAATCAGGAACGAACAGACGCAAGCCACGACAGAGACAAGGACAGCGATGAGCGCAGCCCAAGGCACGACGCCAAGTTTCGCCGTCATCATCCATTGCAGCATGCTAGTGCACATGTCACTCGATATGAATTTTTCAATGAGAAATATGATGGCAAAGAACAGCAGGCCCAGTATTGCGAAGCTCCACCCCATGGCTTTGGTAACCGAAAATTTGTAGAAAATGGGGATCACCACACTGCCGAGGAATAGGGCAACGCCGAATACGCCCAATCCCAATCCGATGAACGACGAAACCGAAGGCTCATCATGGTGAAACAGAACGAACAGGCAAAGCACACCTTCAACGGCAGTGATGACATCGGTCGCAAGGCCCAAGGCAAACCGTGCGGAAACCTGGTTGAACCTCGACGCCGGCACAATGCCATTCATCATGATATTGCCTGTCGTTTCTTCATTGTTGAACACCATCATAACGAAGAAAGCCGCATATACGGCACACATGGCAATCACCGCACCAGCCGCTCCTGCCATTACGGCTTCATTATCAACAACGAAGGCAATTAAGGTAAACGCCAATGGTAACAGTGCCAAAATCCATGCTGAGCCTTCTCCCGAAGCGGTCAGGCGCAGGTAATCGATACACATCGATCGTTTGATTTGTTTGATATCCATGTTTTTCATCGTGCATTACTCCCCTCTTCGTGACGTTGTGGGCCAGCGGCTCGTCCATTAGTCAGCCGGATGATGTCATCGATACTTACCGGATCGACATGCAGCTCAGGATTGGCTTGCACAAGCTCGGCGATTCCTTCCGTATGCACCAAGGCATCAAAGCCGGTGAGATAGCTACGGATGCCCACAGCAACTGGGCTGACGGCATCAAGTTCGTCCGGACCTCCCTTGACGAGTCTGAATGCGTCATCAAACTCGTCTTTGGCACCAGTGAAATACAGTTTGCCTTGCGTGATATAGGTGATTAGATCGGCGGCATGTTCGAGGTCACTGGTGATATGAGTGCTGAACAGCACACTGTGCTGCCCATCATCAACATAACGCTGCAGAATATCCATCAGATCGTCGCGCGCCAGTACGTCGAGACCACTAGTCGGTTCGTCCAGAATCAGCAATTTGGCATCATGGCTCAGGGCTGCGGCGAGCATAAGCTTCATCTGCATGCCACGGGAAAGGTCCTTGACCTTCTTTTTGGTGTCGATACCGAATTGGCCGAGGTAATCAACGAACAGACTGTGATTCCATGTCGGATACGCCGCAGCCATGGATTTCTCGGCCATCTTGACCGTCCAGTAAGTCGAGAAATAACTGGAGTCGAAAACAATGCCAAGCTGTTCCTTGACTTTCACCTCGTCGGTGATGTTGTCGAAGCCCGCCACGCTGATTGACCCGGCATCGCGATGAATCATGTTGAGGATCAGCTTGATAAGTGTGGATTTGCCGGCGCCGTTAGGGCCGATAAGGCCCATGATGTAGCCCATCGGCAAGTCAAACGTCACTGGGCCCAAACCAAAACCGGAGCTGTAACGTTTTGCCGCATCGGTGATGCTCAACGCCATAGGCGCTGCATCCGTACCGACGGAAGCATTTTCTATCTCTTGCTTGATTGTCGTAGGTGATGACTGTGTCATCATCATGTTCCTTTCCTGTTCGCCGATGAACCGATAAAGTTTGCATCAAGCCAGTCAGCACAGTCACTTGGACAAATGAAGGCTGGCAAGCGCTCGAAAATAACGCTTATCTCCTTCTATGCATCTTGCCAAGTAATTTCCGCTAGGCTTTCTTGTACTCGTTCTCGAGCATATCCATCAGGTCAATGAGGGGGATGTCTGCGGCTTTGGCAGCCACTCCCACCTGGCGCAAAGCATTACGCACCTGGCCGGTGAGCTTCTTCTTCATCCGTTCGTCGCCTTTCTCGGCGATGAACGAACCTTGCCCTGCACATTGACGATGATGCCTTCATCCGCCAACTCGTTGTAGGCACGGGTGACGGTGAGCACGGAGATACGCAGTTCTCGGGCCAGCTTGCGCAGGCTTGGCAACGCTTCCCCACTCTTGAGCTCACCATTCAACACCGCCTCACGGATTTGACGTTTGATTTGCTCGTAGATCGGTTCTCCGGACACGGATGAGATGATCAGTTTCATCTATGCCCCTTTCTGTTGCTGATCAGTGTGCAGCAAAACTCTCGATTGATACCAACAGTTTTACTGTTCAATAAAACTATATAACAGTTATATCAACTGTGCAAGTCTGGACTATAACAGTGATGTTTCTTTACAATCACAGGCTTCAACGCCTCTCACGAAGCCATTGTAGACAAATCCATTATTATTTTGAACGGCACTCGTCTCACAACGCTTTTGGAGCATCGGCGAAATCATGAATCATTCCATCGGCAATCGTCGCAATTGCCGACCTATCTGTCAATGAATAATCATCTTCCATTGCCCACACATGCATGCCCGCAGATTTTGCGGTTCTCACCGCGTCCAACAGGTCTTCGAACACGGTGCAGTCCGACGGCTCTACACCTAGACGCGACGCAGCGAGAAGGTAGATTTCGGGATCGGTCTTGTTTATGCTTTGCGTTTCCTCGACACTGATCACCGTCTCAAAACAGTCGGCTATACCAACATGTTGCATCGCGGGTTCTCGCAGCACCGGTGATAACGACGTCGCCACGGCAAGCCTTGCACCGCTGTCTTTGAGATAATGCAAATACTGCGAAGCATTCGGCTTGGGATCGACATGCGCATACGCTTCCACAGCCATCCGATTCCATTCGGCGATCAGATCATCGGCGGTCTCCGGCAACGCAAAACGCTCGATGGTATAGCGGGCCACTTCATCGGAGCGCATCGAAGATACCTTCGCCATATAGTCATCAGGCAACGGAATATGCCGACGTCCAAAGAAGTCGATATCAATCTGATGCCACAGATCCATGGAATCCAACAGTGTCCCATCAAGGTCGAAAATCGCCGCCTTGCCCTCGTTCGCTTTCATATTCTTCTTTCTGACGTAATAACGGAAGTCGCTGGTGGCTGGGATATGCGATGTTCGGGACGCTCCTTGGCCGCTCGGCCGTGTCTTATGCCCAAACATCGCATATCCCAGCCACCAGCTAATGCTACAGGAAGCTAACTGGACTTACTCGTACAAGTTAACAGCCTGAAGCGAATACATTCATAGTCTGCTGGAATCCAGCAATTCTTTGGCATGGCTGAGGGATGTGGCGGATTCGCTACCGGAGAGCATTCTGGCGATTTCATGGATACGGGCATCACCGGTGACCTCGTTGACCGTTGTCTCGACTGTTGCCTTTGAACCAGAGTTCTCGGATTCTGCTTTGCCTTTGCTGACCACGAATTGAGTGTCGGCCCACGAGGCCACCTGGGCCAAATGGGTCACCACAATGACCTGGGAGGTTTGGGACAGCTTCGCGATGCGCCTGCCCAGTTCCACAGCAGCCTTGCCGCCCACTCCGGCGTCGACTTCATCGAAGATGAACGTCATATCGCTTGAACCGGAGGTTCGCTTTTCGGCGACAGACAACTCCAGAGCCAGCATGAGTCGGCTCAGTTCACCGCCAGAAGCGCTTTTGCCCATTGGTAGCTGTGGCGAGCCCGGGAATGGGGTGAACAAGAATTCGATGTCATCAATGCCTGTTGCATCCAACGGCCATACGGAGGAAACATGCTTCACGGTGTCATCATTCTCAGATTTCAAATCTCCGGACGATACCGCATCACGACGAACCACTCGAATCTCCAAACCGGCGCCCGCCATGGCCAGTGCAGAAAGCTCTTTGGTGACGCTGCCCGCCAAAGCCGCCGCTGCGAGTTTGCGCTTCTTGCTCAGCACAGCTGCCGCCTTCATGGCATCATCGAACGCCTGTTCGCGTTGCGCCTTCAGTTCGTCAAGCTTTTCGGGTGATGCATCGAGATCTTCAACTTCGAATGCGGCCTTATCCCTCCAAGCTATGACATCCTCAAGCGTCGGCCCCCAGCGACGAATCAGTTCGTCAAGCTCATGAATGCGTGAGTTGATCGCGTCCAAACCCTCTGCATCCTCGTCGGTATCCATTTCGTTGGAAAGCGAGAACACGATATCGGAAAGATCGGCGTTTAGCGATTCCAAGCGCTCTGCAGCCTCGCTAAAAGTCCCTCCAATATGGATGGAACGCAATGCTTGGACGGCATGGTTGATGGCATCCGTCGCACCTTGTGCATCATTGTCCGAATCAACCGACGAAGCGTCCAATGCCGAAAGCGCAGAACTGACACCCTGTACGATTCCGGCAGCATTCTCGACACGCGAACGCTTTTCCTTAAGTTCTTCATCCTCGCCAGGTTTGGGGTCGACTTTGTTGATCTGTTCGATGGATTCCCGCAGATAATCGGCACGTTGCAGGGCAGAGGCCTCCTGATTGGTGAGGTTGCGAAGTCGTTCATCAACCGTCTGGAACTTTTCCCAAGCCGCGCGATAAGACTCCCTCTCTGCCTTGTCATCGGCGGCCATATCCAAAAATTCCCGCTGCCGTGCGGGTGAGGCAAGCCGCAGTTGATCAGCCTGTCCATGAATGGTCACCAATTCAGCCGCGACCTTGCCCAGCACGTTTCTGGGAACACTATGACCGCAAAGCACAGCCCGGGAACGTCCCGATGCCGGAACCGTACGAGAAAGAAAAAGCTCGCACCGCCCGATTTCGTCGGGATCCGGGTCGGTAGCCTCACCGTCGGTGTCGAGTACACCGGCATCCTGGGCGAGACCGGCTGCCTTGCCGTTCTCGTCGACATCGAAAATACCTTGCGCCCACGCCGAATCCGCTCCAGCGGCAACCCGTCCGACGTTGGCCGTAGCTCCAGAAATGAGCCGTATCGCGCTCAGCAACATCGATTTACCGGCACCTGTTTCACCGGTGATGGCAGTCATGCCCGCACTTGGAGCCAACACTGCAGAGCGTATCGGCCCCAAGTTACAAACTTCCAGTTCCTCAAGCATCAGGTTTCACCTTTCAGACGCATCGTCGCTCGTCGCGTTCTGCGACCGATCCTTGTTTTCGTTGGCGATCATATGTTCACGTTTGCGTTCCTCAAGCAGTGAGCGCTGACGCAGGCTGACGCTTGGCAGGTTGAATTTCGTGACGAGCCGGTTGGTGAACGGAACGCCTGAAAGACTGGCAAGACGCAACGAATGAGAAGAGAGCCGAACGGTGGTGCGGGAACCATATTCAAGCTCCATCTTCCTCCTGCCGTCGCAGCAAATCCACCCGGCCGTCAGCGAATCAGGCAGCACATCGACGGAGAAACTCGAATGCTCGCCGATAATCATCGGACGAGCGAACAGTGCATGGGCGGCCAGCGGAATCAGTTGCAACGCCTGAACATCAGGCCAAATAATCGGCCCGCCTGCCGAAAAAGCATAAGCCGTGGAGCCTGTCGGCGTGGAGACAATGACGCCATCGCAGCTGAATGAACTGGCCTCTACCCCATCGACACCCACCGACAGCTCGATCATGTGGTCACGTTCTTCCTGCTGGACGGTGACATCGTTCAAAGCCCAATCATTGAACGTTCTCTTTCCGTCCGCTGAAGTGACGGAAACGCTGGCCAGTCTGCGTTCATCGATGGAATAGTCATAATCGGCCACCCGAGCAATGGCTTCGCTCAACTGGAAGCTTTCGAATTCGGCAAGAAAACCGACATGCCCAAGATTGACTCCGAGAATCGGAATCTCAGTATCGTGCACCAATTCGGCGGCACCGAGAATCGTGCCGTCACCGCCCAACACCACCACGATTTCGGTATCATCGCTGACCACTTGCGAACATTCACCGAATTTCGGAGGCTCCAAACTTTCCACAAGCTTGACGACGAAACCGGCATGCTGCAATTGTTCGACCGCCTCACGCACCAGAAGACTGGTCTCGCGCAGCCGAGCATGAGTGACCACAACCGCATGCCGCTTCCCGCTCATCGTCTTGCCTCTTTCGTTTCCATCGTCGATATCAAATCGACGTTTTATCCATATCCTAACCGGATAGTGTCTACAACCACGAGCTTACTCCGCGCCGTCAAGATAACGGATGAAGTGGTTACCGTCTCCCGCTTTCCTGGAATCACAGTGAAATCTCATCAATTCCAAGCGTGATTCGAATTCTTGCTTGAAAAACTTGAAGGAAATCTTGAGAAAAATCAAGATTTCTTGATTTTTACCTATTTTTCGGCATTGAGCTTTCCATTGGCTCGGAGAACCGGTAGACAAGAGACAGGTCTTTACCATTACAGACGCTGCAAAGAAGAACGAAAGAGACACGAAAGAGGGTGAGGATGAATCTCAACACCTTTGGAGGCCTTGTCAAGGATGGCGATTACGACGTCCTCATCACCCACGGCAACGCTGTACTTTCCGAACATGCCACCTTCGACACGTTGGTAGTCAAGGGAATCCTGCAAACAGGAATATGCCAAGGGAGACGGATAATACTCGATGGCGGTTTGCTCAGCAGTTCATCGGATATCATCTCGGATTCAATTTCCGGGCACGGCAGCATCCGTGCCTCTGCGTCGATACGTTCCACCCATGTCGATTTCATCGGTGACCTCATCTGCAATCAACACTTGGCCATTCGTGAACGAATCCGCGTCAACGGGCTAGTCGACACCCGTTCGTTTCAGGCTCGTAACGCCAACATTATCGGACACATCAACGTTCATAAACACCTCGAAGCCGACAGTCTTTCAGTACAGCCGATGCATACCGCGATGTTCGAACGCTTCGGCATGAGCGAATACCTCAAACCCAACGAGATAGAAGGTATCGAAGCCAGAACGGTGACGCTTTCCAACACCATTTGCGGCAGTATCATTGCCGATACCGTATGTCTGTCGGGCAATACCCATGCTCGGAAAGTGTTATATGACGATGATTTGAAACTGGACAGGACTTCCAGTGTAACTGTCATCGAACACCCATGGAAGGAGGAAGATGATGATGGACTTCAGCGCAAGGTCGCGTAGAGCAGGTATTCCTCGTTGCCGTGTGTGCCTTGTATTGGCGACGGACAGGTGGACACCACCTTAAGTCCATTGGTCTCGGCGCAATTGCAGACCGTTTCCAGTGCTTTCTGACGTAGCCTAGAGTCCTCGACCACGCCGTTTTTGCCGAGATGGCCCTTGCCCACCTCGAATTGCGGCTTGACGAGAAGTACGATATCCGACGGCTTTGAAGCGATTCTCGCGACGACAGGAATCACATACGTCAGCGAAATGAACGACACATCGGAGACAATGAACGAGGGACGATACGGCAAGTCCTCCGGTTGCACATCGCGGATATTGACGCCGCTCATCTCGATAATGCGAGGATTCGAGGAGATGCGTGAGTCAAGTTGTCCATGTCCCACGTCCAAAGCGATGACCTGCTCAGCACCATGGCGAAGCAGCACATCGCAGAAACCGCCTGTGGAAGCACCTATATCCAGACAATATTGGCCTTTAGGAGTTGGCAGGCCGTCACTGGCAAACTGTTCGAAGGCGCCAAGCAATTTGTAGGCGCCACGGGAAACATAATCGTCACCTTGATCGACGGAAACATCCGTTCCGTCGGCAACGTTAAAAGAAGTTTTGGAAATAAGCCGGCCGTCGACGCGAACCTTGTCGGAATGAATGAGACGCTGCGCCTGGGTGCGGCTGTGCGCCAAATCCGCAGCAGCCATATAAGCGTCCAAACGCATCTCATTCATCCTTTCCAAGCATTGTTGATAACGGAAGATTTACGCTCTTTGCTGGTTGTCCAAGTCCTCACGAAGATCGGCAAGAATGCCTTGGAACATATCGATTTTCTGTTCATCATTCATGGCAGCAAGACCGTTGAGTTCAGGGTGACGCTCACGCAGAGTCTCAACAGAGGCTTCACTTGGCATGTCAGTGCCATCGGATTCGCCAGCCTGAGAACCTTGACCATATTGCGAAGCCATGATCGATCCTCCTAAAGTTTGAAATCAGGAAGCCGCAGATTCTCGGTATCAACATTCTCGTTGTCAACCAGGTTCCAAAGCAGAGCGCACGCGGCACGCAACGCATTGATGTCCTGAACATCGCTGACACGCACCTCGTCTCCGACAAGCTCAGCCGTGGCGTTTTCGCATTGCCACTGGGTCGTCGACACCGAATGCGGTGCCGGCATCGTCTGATGAAGATCACGCAAATCACGCGCGATATAGGTCGGCCGCAGATGTGGTGCCGCGAGCATCAACTGCTTCGGATCGGCAACACCGGTAAGTACAACGAGAGAATCATAGCCGCCACGATTACCAGCCTCGATGTCGGTATCGAGCCTGTCGCCGATGGCGAGGCAACGCTCCTTCGGCACCAACGTGGCACCATCGTGCGAAGCCAACAGTCGTGCCTCATCATACATCGCCGACTCTGGTTTGCCGGCGGAAGCCACCGGTTCAACACCGGTGGCGGTGATGACGGCCTGGACCATCGCGCCGGAGCCCGGAGCAATGCCCAGCTCGCGCGGAATCGTCAGATCCCTGTTTGTCACGAAATACTGGGCCCCTCGCTCCACGGCAAACGAGGCATTGGCGAACTCGTTCCAGGTGACTTCCGGATACCATCCCTGCACGACGGCAACCGGATTGTCTTCAACCCGATCGACGACAGTGAGGCCTTGTTTCTCCAATTCCTCATGCAGATGACCGGCACCGACCATGAAGACCTTGGCGCCTTTCGGCACTGCACGGGCCACCATACGCGCGGCGACCACCGAAGAAGTGATGATCTGCCAAGGCTCGACCTCCAAACCGAAGCCGCGAAGCTGATCGGCCACGGTCTGCTGATAGCGCGAGGAATTGTTGGTGGTATATTCCACCGTCATCCCAGCCTGCTGTGCCTTGGTGATGGATTCGCTGGCGTAATCCACCGGGTCATTGCCCCGGTAGACCACACCATCGAGATCAAGCAATGCGAGACCATAGGCCTGTTCAATCGGTTCTTCGGTAGCCTTGAGCACTGTTTGCCTTACTCTTCCTCGCCAGACTCGTCTTTTTCGTCCGCGACTTCCTGCTCTACAGCAGGATCTTCGGAACTATTGACGCCTTCGGCGGCTTCTTCGGCGGGCAACTCGTTTTCATCCTCATCCGCGTCGCCTTCGGTTTCCGCCTCGTCGTCCTCACCGACTTCACCCTGAGCCTCTTGCTCAGCCTCGGAGTCCTCGGAGTCCTCGGATTCATCCGGTTCGCCGGATTCGTTGACGATTTCGGAACTGTCAGCGTTTTCCTTGGCCGTGGCTTCGGCGCTTTCCTGCGCTTCCGGAGTCTCGGGGTCAAGAGCGGACTGAGACTGGTCGTCGGTATCGGCGTCCGTATCCAACTCCTCGCCTGCAGCTTCGTCGGATTCGGAATCCTGACCATCCGCATCTTCATCAGACTCGTCAGAATCCGAATCGCGGTCATAATCCTCGTCATCTTCATAAGGATCGGGCGCATACTGCGCATCGTCCTCGGTGATGCCGAGTTCTTCCATCATATCGTCCGGCAGACGTTCGAGGTCGTAATCGATGACCACTTCTTCGGCGTTCTCGTCGTCCTCATCCTCGTCTGCATACTTGTTTTCAAGCTGCTCGATGACGGTGTCAAGGTCAGCGGCCTCATCCCCGTGTCCGGACTCCTCAAGGAAGTACTGCTCGGCCTGAAGTGCACGCATGCGATAGGCACCGGGAAGTCCCTTGGTGTCAGCCAACTTGCTGACCACGTCGGTGGCCTTGTCCCAAAGCCCGAGGTCACCGAGCGCGCCGGCATAGACCAGGAACATCTCAGCCTTGGATTCGCCGGAAAGCGTCTTGGCATCGTCGGACATCGCCATTTCGATGGCGCGCTTGGGATTGCCAATTCCACGTTCGCAGTCGGCAATGAACGGCAGATAGTCGTTGTAACCGTTCATGCGGTGCGCGGTACGGAATTCCTTCAGCGCGGTCTTGTAATCGCCTTGACGGTAGGTGATGAACGCCAGCGTCTCGCGAGAGAAGTCGATGCGGGAGGCCTGATGGGCCACCCATTCGGCGTGATCACGTGCAGCCTTCGGGTCGCTTTCCTCAAGCGCATAGGCGGCAAGGATGTGCAGTCCGGTGTTCTCGGCATGTTCCTTGGAAAGTCCCCTCAGACGTTCCTTCTCGTCCTTGGAAAGCATCGACCACTCCATGCCCTTGGGCATACGCGGCTCACCGGGGCGACGGTCGGTATACGGGTTCTGCGAGGGGAAAGACATCGTGCCGTCGGAATTGCGGCGCGGACCATTATGCATATATTCTTCGCGGCCGTCATTGTGGAAACCGCCACGACGGTCGTCACGTCGGTCGTCGCGATGGTTGTTGTAGCTCCTGTATCCGCCGCGATCGCCATCACGACGATCATCACGGTGGAAGTCCCTACGATCATTGCCGCGGGAGTTATAGCCGCCCCTGCGGTCATCATTGCGATGGAAATCACGACGCTCGCCATCACGACGATCATTGCCACGATAGCCGCCACGCCTATCGTCATCGTGCCCACGGTAACCACCGCGACGGTCGTCGTCATGGCCACGGTAACCGCCGGAACGATAGCCGCCACGACGATCATCATTGCGATGGAAGTCCCTACGATCATCTCCACCGCGATAACCGCCACGCCTGTCATCGTCGTGCCGGTATCCACCCTTGTGGAAGTCACGCCTGTCGTCACGGTGGAAATCACGACGCTCGCCGTCACCGCGATAACCGCCACGTTCACCGTCACGGTGGAAGTCGCGATGTCCACCATTGCCGCGGTAACCGCCACGCCTATCGTCGTCATGGCCACGATAACCACCGGAACGATAGCCGCCACGACGATCATCATTGCGATGGAAGTCCCTACGATCATCTCCGCCGCGGTAACCGCCACGTTCGCCATCGCGATGGAAATCACGACGTTCACCGTCATGGTGTCCGCGATAGCCGCCGCTGCGTTCTCCGTCACGACGGTCGTCACGGTGGAAGTCGCGATGCCCGCCGTTGCCGCGGTATCCTCCACGTCGATCGTCATCGTGACCACGGTAACCGCCGTGGCCACCCTTATGGAAGCCACCGTGGTTGTTGCCACGATACCCGCCGTGGCCCTTATAACCGCCGCCAGAACGGGACGAACCGTGACCGTATGAGTTGCCGTCGCGGTTGCCGCGCTGTTCTTCTGCCATATTGCTTATACCTTTTGCTTGAGTTTGATCGTCCCGATATCTGAATTGGGAGGGACGACCGAAATATTGTTTCTTCTGTTAGATTCTAATAGCCGTGTTGAGGGGTCTGACGTCAGCCAAGCTCCACAGCGCCAACTGCTTTCTTGCCACGCCGGATGAGCGCGAAACGATCGGCTA
Organism: Bifidobacterium sp. ESL0682; assembly: GCF_029392815.1. Classification (GTDB taxonomy): domain Bacteria; phylum Actinomycetota; class Actinomycetes; order Actinomycetales; family Bifidobacteriaceae; genus Bifidobacterium. Next base: position 1,132,151 of record NZ_CP113942.1, read on the forward strand.
GGAAGTCCTCGCCGTCCAGTTCCTGGTCCTGGTCTTCGACGCGCACGTTGTTGACATAGACGCCACCAGACTTGATGGTCTTGCGCGCCTCGGAAATCGACTTGAACAGTCCTGCGGAGACGGCGGCCTGAGCCACGCGTTCGCCGATGACGGCCTTGGCGAAAACCTTCTCGCCTTCCTCGTTCTCGATCTTGAGGCCTTCGATGGAGGATTCCAGCATGTCCGAACCGATGGACTTCAAGTCGCCGCCACGCCCGAACAGCGCGGAAGCAGCGTCAATCGCCTCCTGCGTGGTTTTCTCGCCATGCACGAAGCTGGTGACTTCCCATGCCAGGGCCTTCTGGGCCTCACGGGCGCCGGGGTTGACCTCGGCCTCGTGTGCGAGGCGCTCGATTTCATCCTTGGGCAGGAAAGTGAAGGCCTTCAGAAGCTTCAGCATCTCGCCGTCGGGCTGGTTGTACCAGAACTGATAGAACTTGTAGGGACTCAGCATCGTCGGGTCGAGCCAGACGGCATTGCCTTCGGACTTGCCGAATTTCTTGCCCTGACTGTCGGTGATGATGGGGCTGGTGAACACGTTGACGTTTTCGCCGCGCACCTTGCGAATCAGGTCGAGCCCGCTGGTGAGGTTGCCCCACTGATCGGAACCGCCGAGTTGCAACGTGCAATTGTATTCATCATAAAGATGCAGGAAATCGTTGCCCTGCAGAACCTGGTAGCTGAACTCGGTGAAGGAGATGCCTTCATCGGACTTGAGTCTGCGCGCCACGGTGTCCTTGGCGAGCATGGTGCCCATGCGGAAGTTCTTACCCACGTCGCGCAGGAAATCGATGACCGACATCCGCGCTGTCCAATCGTAATTGGAGACAAAACGCACTGGATTATCGCCATCGGTCACCAGAATCGTGCCGATCTGCTTCTTGAGCCTGCGCGCCCAGCCTTCGACGACGTCCTTGGGATTCAAGGTGCGTTCACCGCTTTGACGCGGATCGCCAATCAAACCGGTGGCACCACCGACCAGAGCGACGGGATGATGGCCCGCTTCCTGGAGATGACGCATGTTGATGAGCTGGACGAGATTGCCAATGTGCAACGAGGCGGCGGTGGGGTCGAAACCGCAGTAATAGGTAATCGGCCCATCGTTCAACGCTTTGGCGAGCTGATCCCGGTCCGTGGACTGGGAAATCAGCCCGCGCCAGTTCAATTCATCGAAGAGGGAGTCGAATCCCGCTTCCTTGAAGTTGGTGACGTGAGCCATAACCGTATTCCCCTATTCTTTTGTATCAAAACAACCAGAGCCGAACGGCTCTTGAACCAATCCATTTTCGCAGATGACAGCGACACAGCAGTGTCGCCTCGATTGTGGGATTTCCTTGACCTTGACTCAACCGGATCTTCACCGCTGTTGGTATCCACGAAGTGGGGCCACTGAGTGGAATCAGAATCTTACAGTGCGGTCACTTGGCAAGGAAACCAAGCTGTTACTGGGCTTCAAACTGTTGCACGAATGCGCTTCCGAGCTTGGCGATCACGCCGTCAACCATGTATTGGTAGCCCTGTGCGCTGGGATGGAAATGGTCGGGCGAGAAGAAATCCGGTGCGTCGGCATGCACGTTCTCGTGAATCATGTCGACGTAGGTTGCGTGATATTCGGCACAGACTTTCTTGCTCACCGCAGCCTGCTCGTCCATCTCACGCTCAAGCGCTCGACGCAAAGCACGACCCAGCGAGGGCTCGTGCTGCATCTGGCCGGGACTCAGCACGACGATATGGTCGCTCAGCGGCTTGGCCTCTTCGAGTACGGAGCCAAGGTCATCCCGCCATTCGTCGAGCGTGCGGTTCGCCATGATGTCGTTCGATCCAGCACAAAGCACGAGGATATCGAATGTCTTGCCGGTTTTGAGCACTTCGGGAAGCAACCGGTAACGCACACGACGCATGGTGGCGCCCAGCTTGCCATGCGCCTCCCAAGCGACATCACGCCGAAAAGCTCTAGCGAATCCCTCTGCGATGTCGGGAACAAGACCCTCCTGTTGGTCTTGTGTGCCGCAACCGGCGATCATGGAATCTCCAATGGCGCAGACCGTCAATGGTTTAGCGGCATCAGGCACAGAGGGGTCAGACGCCGACGGTTGCTCCGAATGCTTTTCGACATCGGCGGCCTTGAACTTCTTGATTCCAGACGGTTCCCCGCCGGGAGCCTCAGCCAAATGAATCGTGTGCTTCGCCCACAATGCCTCAAGGGTCGCCACCGGAGTCCCGATTCCCAACGTCATACGTCTCACGCCTTTCCGCTTATTATCAAGCTTTCAGCATGCCATCGTACTCAGAGCGTTGTCGAAATCACCTCAATGTGTCTGGTTTTACATAGGCCGGTCCATCGCTGACGGAATCGGCAAACGCTTCAGCCTTCGCTGCCGCCTGCTTGGCTTCCACAATCTGCTCGCGTACACGGACGGGTGCGGTACCGCCCTTGCCGTTACGCTGGTCGACGGAACCTTCTACGGAAAGAACCTTGCGAACCTGGGGCGCGACATCGGCAGACAGGAAATCCTTAAACACAGTGACGAAATCGTCGTCGCTCAAATCCCAGAGCTCAACGCCACGGCCTTCTGCCAATTGGACGCAGGCGCCGGAAAGCTCGTGGGCGTGGCGGAACGGAACACCCTGTTTGACCAACCATTCGGCTATATCGGTGGCCAGGGCGAAACCAGTTGGCGCTTGGGCCTTGAGACGATCGAGATCGAAGACCATCGTGCGCACCATGCCGGCGAAGGCAGGCAACAAGGTCTCAAGAGTGTCGACCTGGTCGAACACGGCTTCCTTGTCCTCTTGCAAATCGCGTGCATAGGCGGTCGGCAGGCCTTTGAGCGTGGCCATCAGGCCGGTCAGATCGCCAATCAGACGACCGGACTTACCTCGGGTGAGCTCGGCGATGTCGGGGTTCTTCTTCTGCGGCATGATCGAGGAACCGGTGGAATAGGCGTCGTCGAGGCGCACAAAGGCGAATTCCTGCGTGTTCCAGATGATGATTTCCTCGGACAGACGGCTCAGGTCAACGCCGATCATGGCGGCAATGAACGAAAACTCGGTCACCAGATCGCGGCTTGCTGTGCCGTCGATGGAATTGGCGGTCACTCGCGAGAATCCGAGTTCATGGGCCACAGCTTCCGGGTCAAGTCCAAGTGTGTTGCCGGCCAGCGCGCCGGAGCCATACGGGCTTTCATCCATGCGTTTGTCCCAATCGGCAAGCCGTTCAACATCGCGCAGCAGCGGCCAAACATGGGCCATCAGCTGATGGGCAAGCAGAACAGGCTGGGCGTGCTGCATGTGCGTGCGCCCAGGCATCACCGCTTCTCCGGCCTTCTCTGCTTGACCAATCAACGCGTCAACTACTCCAAGCACCAGGCTGGCGACTGTGCGCGCATGACGGCGCAGCCACATGCGGATGAGGCAGGCGATCTGGTCGTTGCGCGAACGTCCGGCGCGCAGCTTGCCGCCGAGCTCATCCCCTGCAATCTCGAGCAGACCACGTTCCAGCGCGGTTGCCTCGTCCTCGTCATCTTCGACAGGCTCGAACTCACCCGAATCAACGAGTTTCTGCAACTTGTTAAGCGAGTCTTCCATCTGTTTTAACTCATCATCGCTGAGTAATCCGGCTTTACCTAGTGCTCGCGCATGAGCACGTGACCCAGCGATGTCATCGTCGGCCAGCCGCCAATCAAACTGTGTCGATTTAGAAAGCCTAGCTAGTTCCGGCGAAGGTCCGGACTTAAACCGTCCGCCCCACAGCGCCAGATGCTCATTCCCCTTATTATCCTGCTCCGTCATAAAGATTCATCTTTCTCGTATTATCAAATAGTCAATTTCACAATTTTTCATCAGTCAAAGGAGGGACTGGGATATGCGATGTCCGACCGTAAAGACTTGGCCAGAGCGGCCCGGAGCGTGTCGGACATCGCATATCCCAGTCCCTCCCCCACAGTCAGTGACCTGAAATATAAGGATTGTTAAACAACGTTTTAATAATCCAAACCAATTATTCGACGGAGTTATCCGGCACTTCGATGCCGTTGCCGAATTTGACGTCGCGAGCGGCGGCAACCTTGTCGGGCAGGCCGTAGATCGAGATGAATCCGTTGGAGGCGTTCTGGTCGTAGGTGTCACCGGAATCATAAGTGGCGAGCTTGTAATCGTAGAGCGAGGAGTCGCTGCGACGGCCGGTGACCACGGCACGTCCTCCATGCATGACCATGCGAATCTCACCGGAGACGTAGCGCTGCGTGTCTTCGATGAACGCGTTGAGCGAGCGGACTGCAGGCGAGAACCATTGAGCGTCATAGACCAGTTCGGACCAGCGCTTGTCAATGTCGCGCTTGATACGATGCTGTTCGCGTTCGAGGCAGCAGTTCTCCAGCTCTTCGTGTGCAGTGATGAGCGCCACAGCACCTGGCGCTTCGTAAAGTTCACGCGACTTGATGCCGACCAGACGGTCTTCAATCAGATCGATGCGGCCGATGCCCTGGGCTCCGGCACGACGGTTCATCTCTTCGATGGCCTGCAGCGGGGTGACATCCTTGCCGTCGATACGCACCGGCACACCCTGTTTGAATTCGATGACGACTTCATCTTCAACCGGCGGGAAGGCCGGGTCGTCGGTATAGGTGTAGCAGTCCTTGGTCGGTCCGTTCCACGGATCCTCGAGGAAACCGGTCTCGATGGCGCGGCCCCAGACGTTCTGATCAATGGAATACGGGCTCTTTTCGGTCTGCGTGATCGGCAGATCGTGGTCCTTCGCGAACTGAATCTCGACGTCGCGGGTGAGCGAGAGGTCACGAATCGGGCTAATGGCCTTGAGTTCCGGGTCAATCGAGGCGATGGAGACCTCGAAACGCACCTGGTCGTTGCCTTTGCCGGTGCAGCCGTGCGAGATGGTGTCGGCACCGAACTGGTGGGCGGCACGCACGAGGTGCTTGGAAATCAATGGACGAGAAATGGCGGAAACCAGCGGATAGACGCCTTCGTACTGGCATTGGCCTTGAGCGCCAACATGCAGTATTCCTTGGCGAATTCCTCACGGGCGTCAACGACATACGCCTCGACGGCACCGCAGGCCAGCGCGCGCTGGCGAATGGTCTCAAGGCTTTCACCACCCTGACCGACATCCAGAGAGACGGCGACGACATCCTTGCCGGTGCGCTCCTTCAAGTACGGAATGGCCACAGAAGTGTCGAGACCCCCGGAATATGCGAGTACGATGCGGTTCTTTTCGCTCATAACAGCCCTTTCTTCAAAGCTTTATACGTTTAATATACGTCGGTTCGTATAAATATTCAATTTGATTTGTGGTTTGTCCGAATTTTGAGACAGCTTCGCTCGCACATCCACTCAAAATCAGGGCGAACAATGCATATATTGCATTGGCCGTTATCGTTTATTGGCGCCTTGCCCACGCGAAACGATATCGAGCAACCATTTCACACGTCCGACCGCAGCGTCATCGTCGCTACACACCAACAGCACCGTGTCATCGCCGGCAACCGTGCCCAAAATGTCGTCAATCGGCTGCTTATCGATGACGCTGGCCATGTATTGCGCCGCACCAGACGGGGTATGCACAATAACCAGATTGCGCGCGGCCGCAGCCGAGGTAATCAACCCTGAAAGTCCGCGCGAAAGCTGCTGATCGATTTTCTCAGCAGTTACGTCATCATGCTCCGGCTCAACGCCAAGCGTATACGCCATCTCGCCGCTCTTGAGCCTGGTCTTGACCGCTTTCATCTCATCGAGGTCGCGGCTCAGTGTGGCTTGTGTGACCTCAATGCCCCGATCGGCCAATAGCTGTGAAAGCTGAGCCTGCGAGGAAACCACCGAATTGGTCAAAATATCCTGAATTACGCTCAGACGCGCCGTTCGGTTCATCGGATGACGCAGCACCGGCTCGTCCTGTGAGCCATCGGACTGCAAGCCGTCCTGTAAATCATTTGTATGCATGGAAATATCGTTTTGTGCATCCATAACGTTGGTAATGTCAGAATCCTCCATATCGGTCATTTGAGCAAATCCTTGTCATCTCGCTGTTTGCCGATCAACCAGGTAAGCAGCGCCTTCTGCGCGTGCAACCGGTTCTCGGCCTCGTCCCATACCACCGATTGTGGTCCGTCGATGACGCTTGCCGTGACTTCCTTGCCTCGGTAGGCAGGCAGGCAGTGTTGGAACATCGCATCCGGCTTGGCGAGCTTCATCAGTTCGTCGTTGACCTGGTAATTCCAGAACGGCTTGGAACGCACGGCATATTCGCCCTCCTCGCCCATTGAGACCCACGTGTCAGTGAAGATGCAATCGGCGTCGGCCACGGCTTCGCGCGGATCGGTGGTTACCAGAATCGAACTGCCGTTTTCGGCTGCTATACGTTCGGCATCTGCGACGATTGTCGGGTCAGGCAGGAAGCCCTCCGGCCCGGCAACGCGCACATTCATGCCAGCGGTTGCACCGCCCAACAGGTAGGAATTCGACATGTTGTTGGCCGCATCACCCAAGTAGGCGATGGTCATACCTTTGAGCGCGTCGACTCCCCGCGATGCTGCGCAATAGTGAGGAAATCGGCGAGAATTTGGCAGGGATGGAACTGGTCGGTCAGAGCGTTGACCACAGGAACAGTGGCATATGTTGCCATCGTTTCCACACGGTCCTGGCCGAAGGTTCGCCAGACGATGGCGCTGGTCATGCGAGTGAGTACGCGTGCCGTGTCGGCCACCGGCTCACCGCGACCCAGCTGGGAACCGGACTTGTCGATAACCAACGGGTAGCCGCCAAGTTCCGCGACTCCGACGGAGAAGCTGGACCGCGTACGCGTGCTGGGCTTGTCGAAAATCACCGCCACCCCTTGCGGGCCTTCGAAAGGCCGACGGTAATAGCGATTCTTCCAGAACTTCATGCCCAGTTCGAGTATTTCCTTTTGCTCATCATGGGTGACATCATCATCACGCAGCATATGCCGCAATTGACCTGCCATAGCGTCTCCTTATCATCGCGTTTCACTAATCAAACGCATCATCTACCTAAAATATACCGCATAATTACCAAATATTCGTGTTCTATCCGCATATTGGTATATATACTTTCAGTCGTCCGGCAAATCCGACGGAATCTGAGCCAGAATCGACACCGCCTCATCCACATCGGCGGCGGTGACGATCAGCGGTGGCGCGAGACGCAAAGCATCGGACGCGACAGCGTTGACAATCAGGCCGTGGTCCAGAGCCCAGTTCATCGCGGCGTGAGAGCAAGGATGCGCAAGCTGGATGGCATTGAGCAGACCCCGGCCACGCACGGAAACGAACAACGGATTGCCGCAGGTCATAATGCCGTTGCGCAATTGCTGGCCACGCACCTCAGCGTTGGACACCAACTCGTCTTCTTCAATAACCTGCAATGTCGCCAGGCCGGCCGCCGCAGCGAGCGGACCGCCGGCGAAGGTCGAGCCGTGCAGCCCCGGCGAAAAGAGCGAAGCCAAAGGCTTACCGAACGCAATCATGCCACCCATTGGGAATCCACCGGCGACGCCCTTGGCAAAGGTGATGATGTCGGGGATAATGCCGCCGGAGAGGTCCTCCCGTTGGAAGGCAAACCATTTGCCGGTGCGTCCGATGCCGGTCTGTACCTCGTCGATGATCATCAGCGCATGATGCTCGTCGCAAAGCTGACGAACACCTTTGACATACGACGGGTCAAGCGGCCATACGCCTGCCTCGCCCTGAATGAGTTCCATCATCACCGCGGCTACCGGACCCACGCCATTTTGGCCAGTCTTGTCGAACGCATCGCGCATCGCCCGCAAGTCTCCGGCCTCCACGAACTCAACGGCAGGAAGCAGCGGGTTGTACGGCTCACGAATCGAAAGCTTCCATGTGGCGCTCAGAGCGCCCATTGTCCGACCGTGGAACCCCTTGGTCAGCGCGATGATTCGTGCCGGCGCACCACCCTTTTCCGGGTCACCACCAGACAATGTCTTGCCGTACAGTTTTGCCATTTTCATGGCAGCCTCATTGCCTTCGGCTCCGGAATTGCCGAAATAGACACGCGATCCTTCGGGCGCCCCGGCAATCTCGAGTAGCTTCTCCGCCAACTTGATTTGCGGCACAGAAGCGAAATAGTTGCTGACATGCGCGACTTTCTGCGCTTGTTCATTGACTGCCTTGACCCATTGGGGATGCGCATAACCCAGCGAGTTGACGGCGATGCCCGCAAGGAAGTCGAGATACTCGTTGCCATCCACGTCCCAGATGCGCATGCCCTGGCCGCGGTCCATCACTCGCAGTGGCGTGCCGAAGGCGTGGGTGTGCACCTCCTCGTATTGCGCGATCCATTGCTTGCTTTCCGAGCCGATCGGAGTCTGACCAGTTTCGGATTCATTGACCAAGCTATCTGCTGTCCTCGTCTCCGGATTGTTGTTGTTCATACTCTTGCACCTTCTAAGTTTTTTGATAATTCATTGTCAGTGGATTTGTCGCCAGTGCGTTATCGGATTGCGATGATTAGATCGAAGTTGATGTCTATATGACATCGCGATATCTCATATATTCAAATTAACGGCCCTTAGTGGGCTCATCCGCATCATCGTTTTGCACGTTCCGATTTCGTCGCAGTTTCATGCCATCACCCGGCACGACCATGGTGCCGATTCCCGCGCTGGTGAACACCTCATTCAAAATGGAATGCGGTTGACGGCCATCGATGATGTGCGCTCTCGACACCCCTCCATCGAGCGCGCGCACGCAAGCGCGCATCTTCGGCACCATGCCGCTTTGCAACTTCGGCAGCACTTCACGCAGACGGTCGATGCCAATGGAACTAATCAACGAATTCCTGTCAGGCCAGTCTGCATAGAGGCCGTCCACATCGGTGAGAATGACCAGCTTGCGAGCATGCAAGGCCACCGCAAGAGCAGCGGCGGCAGAGTCGGCATTGACATTGAATACCTGTGTAGGATCTTCGGCGTTGGGTGCAATCGATGAGACCACAGGAATCCGATCTTGCGCAATCAGACTTTCCACCGCCGAAGGGTTGACCTCGGTGACCTCGCCCACCAATCCGATGTCGGTTTCCACCCCGTCGATCAGCGGACGGTAACGTCTGGCACCAAACAATGAGCCATCCTCCCCAGAAAGCCCCACGGCGTGAGGACCGTGCGCGTTGATCAAACCGATTAGCTCGCGCGAAACGGAACCGGTGAGAATCATGCGAACCACCTTCATGATTCCCGGGGTCGTCACACGCAGACCTGCCTTGAATTGAGAATGAATGCCAAGATCCTTGAGCATGGAGGAAATCTGCGGGCCTCCTCCATGCACCACAATCGGATGCATGCCGACCTGACGGAGAAAGACCATATCCTGTGCGAAGCAGCGCTTCAGGTGCTCGTCGACCATTGCGTTGCCGCCATATTTAATCACAATGCGTTGCCCAGCGAATTCCTCGAGCCACGGCAGGGCTTCGATGAGCACCTCGGCCTTCTGCCCATCCCTAAGATCGTTGTGTACATTGAACGTGTGTCCGGAATCTTCCGGCATCGGTTCAGTGATTTGCTTTCCTTGCGCTGTCATCAGAGCCCTTCTTCTTGCTGCCATCGCATTATCATAATTCGATAATTAAAGATACACAGTACTTCACTATCATTTGAGAGAACGTTGCAAGTTCATGCCGAAAAGTCATTCTTGAAGCGACTTGCAGGAGACGTGCCACTCGCTGGTTTGAACATCGCCAAGTGCATGTCAGGATTCGTAATCGGCATTGATATGCACGTACTCGTGCGTGAGATCGTCCGTCCAAACCGTGGCGTTTTCGTCGCCGTGGTTGAGATTGATGTCGATATCGACTTCGCGGTCGACCATACTAACCTCGGATCGGTCAACACCTGCACCGCCACGTTCGCAGACACGTACGCCATTGATATCCACGGTCACCTTGCTGGGTTCGTAAGTGGCCACAGTAACCGGAACAGTGCCTAACGAACTGACGATACGTCCCCAATTCGGGTCATTGCCGCTGATCGCACATTTCAACAGGTTCGAGCCCGCCACAGCACGGGCGCAGGCAAGGGCCGCGTCTTCAGTTGCCGCCCCGCTCACCGTTACCTTGATGTCATGGCTGGATCCCTCACCGTCACCAATGATCTGCCGAGCCAGACTGGCGCACGCTTGGCGGACCAGATCCGCAAATTCGTTGGCCTCAGGCACGACGCCGGAAGCCCCGGAAGCAAGCAGCAACACCGTATCATTGGTGGACATGCAGCCGTCCACGTCGATACGGTTGAACGACTTGTCGACGGCAGCCGACAACGCCTCCTGCAATTGCGAGGAATTGACTACGGCATCGGTGGTGATGACACAGAGCATGGTGGCCAGTTGCGGAGCAATCATCCCCGAGCCCTTGACCATACCACCTACGCGATAGCCGGAACCTTGCAGTTTCACGGTTTTCGGCTTGGTGTCCGTGGTCATGATAGCCGTCGCCGCGTCCATCCCGGCCTGCTCGCCGTTATCAAGTGCCGTCGCAGCACCTTCCACGCCACTGAGCACCTTGTCCAATGGCAGCAGCTCGCCAATCAAGCCGGTGGAGCATACTGCAACGTCATTGACAGCAATGCGCGATTCATCAGTTGCCGCAACGGTTGCATCCGAATGCCGCCTCGAATTGGCGCTGTCCGCTTTATCGTTTGCCGCAACATTGTTGGAACCCACTGCCCCATCGTTGAGCACCTGCGCAACCTTGGCCGCACTGGCTGCACTCTGCCCGAATCCCTCTTCACCAGTGCAGGCATTGGCTCCACCGGAGTTGAGTACGACCGTCTTGATATGCCCATCGGCCACGGCTTTGCGCGACCATTGAACCGGTGCCGCGCAGAAACGGTTGGTAGTGAAGACCCCAGCCGCAGTGTCTAGCGGCCCGTTGTTAACCACCAATGCCAGATCGTTCTTCGCTTTGTTGGCCGAAATGCCCGCGTTGACGCCGGCGGCCGAAAATCCCTTTGCAAATGTCACGCTCATGGCGTCACCCCTATCGTTGTCAGCCCTTGATCTTCGGGAAGCCCGAGCGCAATATTCAGTGATTGCACCGCCTGCCCGGCCGTTCCACGGTTCAGATTGTCGATGGCCGCGAAGCCATACAAGCGGCCGGCACATCGATCAACCGCGACCTGTACCTCGGCCGTGTTGGAGCCCAGCACGTTAGCTGTTACAGGCATCTCGCCTTCACCCAGCAATTGGATGAACCGCTGGCCCTCATAGGCTTTGAGCCATACAGCTCGAATATCCGCATCGCCCATCGCCGCACCTTTGTCGCTCAATTTGGCGGAGACCACGGCAAGAATGCCGCGGGACATGGGTACCAATATCGGCGTAAAACCAACCCTGATGCCCTTCGCTAATTCACTGCACGAGAAAGCATTATTCTCTCGAACATTCGTAAGCCCGTTGCTGCTTGCATCGTCAGCATCATCCATGTCAATTTCTTGGTTGAAATGACGTTCGGACCCTGACGAAGCGAGACTCTTCTTGTCATTCATGTCGGCGCAGGCCGCATGCGCAAGATTCTGCACAATCTCAGGAATATGCCGATGAACCCCACCTACCGAATACGGCATCGCCGAACCGAAAGCCTCGGCAGCCAAAAGATTCGGCCGTTTGAGATTCTTGCCTGCCCCGGAATAGCCGACCGCCAAATCAGCCACAATGTCGTCAGCTTGCACCAGTCCTTCAGCAACCGCCGGCTGGAAAGCCAACGTTACCGCCGTGACATTGCATCCGGGTCCAGCGACGAATTTGACACCTGCAACCCCTTCTGTCTCCGCCGCCGTTACCGAGTGGCAGTCTGTCGATTGACGGTCTTCGATGGCATCATTGTCACCGCCATCTACAACTCGTCGAACATTACCCAAAAGCTTTTCGCGTTGGCATATATAATCACCCGCAGCGTTCTTACCGACGATCAGCTCAGGCATACCGTAGACCCAAGGCTGATGGAACTTGCCACCGTAATATTGTGCCCACGCATCACTGGATTCCAGGCGGTGGTCGGCCCCAAGATCGACTATCACGCGATTGGCATGCAGCTTTTCGGCCAGCGCCCCGGACACGCCATGAGGCAGCGCTAGCACGATGATGTCGTGTCCATTGAGCGCTTCGGGTGTGGTCGGCTCAATGACCATGTCCTTAAGCACCGGAATATGCGGCACATGTTTGCCGAGCTTGTCCCCGGCTGAAGAGTCGCCCGTCACCGTAGTGACTTCGAACGACGGATGCTCCGCCAATATCCGTAGCATCTCACCCCCGGCGTATCCGCTGGCCCCAGCCACCGCCACCGTCAACCTGCCCATGGCATCCCCTTCCTAAAAGTTGATGCCAACACTACATATATTCACAGTGACGTATACTTATACATTCACATACTGGACAGTCATTTTATGTCTTTGGTGCGAAAACGTAAATAACACAACATAGCTGCCTTGACTGTCATAAATAAATATATCGATTACTTCGTAGCAAGAATCCGATATATGAATAATAATTCATCATTGAGTAAGCATTTATATAGTAGGTTTCTTCCAACACTAAGCAAAATGTCCTCATTTCATTGTTGAAATGAGGACATTTGAGATACTTTTCTGCGGTCTTAGGCACTGAACTGGTCACCGCTACCGGAGCTGCCTGAGCCATCGGAACCATACTGACCCATCATCTGCTGCATCAGGCTGTTCATATCGATACCTTTGGAAACCAGCCAAAGCTCGAAGAGCGTGGCAATCACACCCAGGACCATGCACACGGTGGCCACCCAGAAACCCTTCATATGGTATTTCTTCGTCCGCCACATCGAAACGGCTCCGGTGATGACCGGCAGGAACGTGATGGGCAGGAACAAGAGGATAATCGAGACAATCGCCATCGGGTCCCAATGACCCTTGAGCGGGTTCTGAACCGGATCGTTCATATCGATACCGTTGCGGATGTCGGGCTGATAACCCGGTGCACCAGGGCCTCCCAGAACATTTTGACCGTTGTTGTATGGCTGGCCGTAAGGGTAATTCTGGTTATTGCCGTAACCATTGCCGGACATCTGACCATATCCGCCATATGGCATGTTGCCTTGATTGTTTGGGTTGCCTTGGTTGCCCTGATATTGACCCATACCGTTGCCATGGTTACCGAACTGGGCGCCCTGCTGTTGACCATTGCCTTGAACGTTGGAACCCTGGCGAGGCTGGTCGCCATTGCCGTTCTGCCGTGGCGGTTCAGGCTTGCCGTACACATATGGATTGTAATTGGATGAGAACTGGCTGGCCATTGCGCCGAACTCCGGAACTTTGACCTGCCCGTATTCCGGCTGCGCAACAGCCGGTTGGGATTGAGATTCGGCGACCGCGCCGGTATTGCCGTTGCCGGACGTGGCATCAACGTCATTGCGCGGTGTTTGGCTCGAGTCTTGCCCGGCCGGCTGCGAATCATTGGACGGAAAAACGTTGCCGTTCGGTTCCGGGCTGTCAAACGGGTTTTGAGATTCGTTCATCGTGCCACTTTCCATATCAAAGACAATATATTATTACGGAGTTTACGCTGCTTTAGCACGTAAACTCCGTAATCCTACGACATTCTCAGATGTCTTTTTGGTTTTATTCAGCTTTCAGGCTCTCAGCTCGGCTCCGATGGCCTTTGCCCTATCGACAATAGCCTTGCGGATGGCTTCCGTGTCGTCGCTGGTAAGCGTCTTATCCGGAGAGCGGAACGTGACCGAGTAGGCCAAGGACTTCTGGTGCTCGCCCAGCTGATCGCCGGAGAACACGTCGAAGAGCTCGATGGACTCGAGGTTGTCGCCCGCAGCTTCTTCAATGACCTGCTGCAATTGCGCGGCAGTTACCGTATCCGAAACCGTGAAGGCCAGATCCTGCTTGACCGGCGGGAAGGTCGAAATCGGCTTGGCCTGCACCGGCTTGCCGCTCAGCGTGGCGAAGAGGGCGGTCAAGTTGAGCTCGAACGCGGCAGAATGTTCGGGGAAGCCGAGCGCCGTGTTGACATGCGGATGCAGCTCGCCGACCATGCCGACGAACGTGTCGCCTGCCATGACCTTCGCTGCACGGCCCGGATGCCACTGCATCGGCACATCCTGCGGTTCAGGCTGGACGATTTGAACCTTGGCGCCAAGGCGGCCGGTCACACGGTTCATCGCTTCGATGGCATCGCTGTAATCGACATCGCGGCTTTCACCGAGCCAACCGGTTTCGACGGCCTTGCCGGTGAAAATCGCAGCAACGTGCAACGGCTGCTCGGGAAGTCCGGCATCGAGCGCCTTCAGCTGTTCATCACTTGGGCGCTGACCACCGGGCAACGCCGGAATGGCTGGAGCATTCGGATCCCAAAGGTAGACGTGGCCAATCTCATACAGCGCGATGTTCTCAAGGCCGCGGCGCAGGTTGCGCTGAACGGTCTGCGCGAGCGTCGGCAGGACTTCACGACGCAGGTACGGGCGGTCACCAGCCAGCGGGTTGGCGACTTCGACGCTTACCGGCTTGATTTCGTCAGCATCGTAACCGAACGCCTTGAAATCGGCATCGCCGACGAACGGGTAGCTCAACGTCTCCACCAAGCCGTATTCAGCCAGTTCATTGGCCACATCGCGCTGACGCTGCTGGTCGGGAGTCAACCCGACTTCGCCTTCAACAGGGGCAGGAGGCATGGTGACCGGAATCTCGTCATAACCTACCAGGCGAGCAATCTCCTCGACCAAGTCGCAGGGCATGGTGATGTCCGGACGCCAGGTCGGAGGCACCACGGAAATATGGCCTGCTTCCTTGCCGTCGCTGACCTTGCAGCCAATGTCCTCGAGAATCTCGCGGATACGCTTATCCGTTGTGTCGAGCCCGGTGAGACGCTTGGTCTCGGTGAACTTGAAGTCGATGGATTCGCGCGGTTGCGTGTTGTTGACATCAATCGGAGTGTCGGAAGGTTCGCCGTGACCGTACTTGGCCATCAGATCGGCGGCCATCTGTGCGGCTGCAGGCTGAAGCTCATAATCCACGCCACGCTCGTAGCGCTTAGATGCCTCGGACGGGGTCTTGTGACGACGCGCGGAGCGGGCGATGGTCACCTGATCGAAGTGTGCGGATTCCAAGAGAATGTTCTTGGTTTCAGCGGTGACTTCGCCGTAGAGTCCGCCCATAACGCCGGCCAAGCCGAGAATCCTCGAACCGCGCTTGCCATCGGGCGAATCCGTGATGAGCAAATCTTCGACACTTAGATCGTGCTTCTTGCCGTCGAGCGTGGTCAGGGTCTCACCCTGGTTGGCGCGACGAACGACGATCGGACCGCTAATCTTATCGAGATCATAGGCGTGCATCGGCTGGCCCAAGTCCATCATCACGTAATTGGTGACATCCACAGCCAGCGAGATCGAACGCATGCCGGCACGAATCAGGCGGCGACGCATCCAGCTCGGCGTCTCAGCCGACGGATCGAAGTTGCGTACAGTACGTGCATAGTAGCGATCGCAGCCGGGCACACCGTGAATCGGGTTATTGTCTTCGATTTCGACTTCGATATCGCCCTTGCCGTTTTCGGCAACATTCGGGGTCTTGGCATTCAGCGCATCGACCGGATCGCTGTAGGCTGCACCGGTGGAATGGTGGTACTCACGCGCCACACCACGATACGAAAGCGTATAGCCACGGTCTGGAGTGATGTTGATCTCCAGCACCGGCTGATCGAGATGCAGCAGATGCATCGCGTCGTCACCGGGCTTCAATGCATCGGCTTCTTCCTTGCTGAATCCATAATGGTTCAGCAGAATGATGCCGTTGTGGTCGCTGCCCAAGCCAAGCTCGCGCTCCGAAGCGCACATGCCGTCGGAGATGTGGCCATAGGTCTTGCGCGGCTCGATCTTGAAATCGCCGGGCAATACCGCTCCAGGAAGGGTGACGACGACCTTTTCGCCAGCAGCCATGTTCGGCGCACCGCAAATGATGCCGCGCGGCACCTTATTGCCGTTCTCGTCGGTGTCGTTGTACTCGTCGCCAACGTCGATGTGGCACCAGTTGATAATCTTGCCGTTCTTCTGCGGTTCGGGCGTGCAATCGACCACATAGCCGACCACAATCGGGCCAGTGACCTGAGAGGAGTGAATCTCCTCTTCCTCAAGGCCGACATGAACCAAATCCTTGGCAAGCTGCTCATACGTGAGACCAGCCGGAACCTCGACGTGCTCCTTGAGCCAGTCAATATCTACCATTGGCATTGTTGGTTCACTCCCCCATCACAAACTGTTTGCTGAAACGCACGTCGCCTTCAACGAGGTCGTGCATATCGTTGATATCGTGGCGCAGCAGCAATGTACGCTCCATGCCCACGCCGAACGCGAAGCCGGTGTAGACGTCCGGATCGAGGCCAGCGCTACGCAGCACGTTCGGATTGACCATGCCGCAGCCGCCCCATTCAATCCAACCAGGGCCGCCCTTCTTATCGGGGAACCAAAGGTCGAGCTCAGCGCTGGGCTCGGTGAACGGGAAGTAGCTCGGACGCAGGCGGCTCTTGGCCTCCGGACCGAACATCGCAACGGCCAGTTTGTCGAGCACACCCTTGAGATCACCCATTGTCAGGCCCTTATCGACAGCCAGCGCCTCGCACTGATGGAAGACAGGAGTATGCGTCGCATCGAGCTCATCAGTACGGAACACGCGGCCAGGTGAAGCGATATACAGCGGCACACCACGAGTCAGCAGCGCACGCACCTGATCAGAGGAGGTCTGCGTGCGCAGAACCATGTTAGAACCGACGAATCCGGCGGCGTCCTTGGCCTGATTGCCCTTGACGTAGAAGGTGTCCTGCATCTGGCGGGCAGGATGGTCCGGGCCGAAGTTCAGCGCGTCGAAGTCATACCATTCGGTCTCCACTTCAGGACCCGCGGAAATCTGCCAGCCCATGGAGATGAAGAGATCCTCGACATCCTCCATCAGCTTCGGCAGCGGGTGACGGGCACCCAGCGGCTTGCGATTGACCGGCAGGGTCATGTCGACCGTCTCGGAAGCCAGTTGCATGGTCTCTTCTTCAGCCTTGACCTGTGCTTCCTTCAAACCGAACGCTCGTCCGAAATCAGCGCGCAGCTTGCCCATGAGCTGGCCGGCACCCTTCTTCTCGTCCTTCGGCAAGCCTCCGATGGCGCGGCTGGCCTGCGTCATCGCCGAATCGGCCCCGGCATACTCCGTCTTGATGGCTTTGAGCTCCTCCATAGTGGAGGCACTCTTGATTTTCGAGATGCCCTCGGCGACCGCATCGGTCACCGCTCCCGCATCGAATGACGCACTCTGTGCCACGAGTACCCTTTCCTTCAGTTTTTCTAAACCTTGAAACGTCTGCGATTCCAAGCGCAAAAGTCATGAATCCCAAGCATTTACAGCCTTTTCATTGTTTCAATATGACTCGACATAGTGCCGTGCCGGTTGACGTCCGTTTTCAGCGTTTCAAAACCGTCATATCAGGCCAAGTTCTACCGGCGTGACGCAGCATCACGAGCCATAGCAAGCGTAAACAGCATCACCGAAGTACTGGTGGCAAGATTCAATGATTCAGCCTTGCCATAAAGCGGAATCGAGACGATGCGCTGCACACGCTCCAGGATGTCGGCAGGCAGACCACGAGCTTCGTTGCCGAACAGAATCACACGGGAAGCGTTCTCTCGTCCACCATCATCTTCCAGCGTTCGCGGATTCTCAACCACATCGATCAATGATTCCGGCTTGATTTTTTCGGTGCCGTATACGTCGGCCGCCATGACTTCACGTTCTTGCGTTTGTGCCCACGCAAAGAATTCCTCGGTGCTCATCGTGACCACCGGCAGGTGGAATAACGAGCCTGCCGTGGAACGAATGACCTTCGGATTGAACCGGTCGACGCAATCGTCGACGAAAATCACGGCCCGGCATCCGGCGGCGTCGGCCGAACGGATCACCGTTCCCGCGTTGCCCGGGTCACGAATCTGCCAGAACGCAGCAACAGTATCGTTTAACGCATCAGAATCCGACGGACTTCCAGCAGATTGCATGAATTCGTGTGCCGCATCACCACTCGGTCCGGCGTCGTTGAAGACATCCGTTCCACGAGTGGCAACATTATGAACAACTTTCGTATCGTCCGTATTGTCAGCCGCACCATGTTCAAATTCTCGAGCCATCCGATCTTGCGCGATTTCCAAATCGCCGACGGCGACGATGCCCTGCGCATCCGTGCTCATACGATGCATGACGTCACCAGTCACCTGATGGATATACAGCCCCTGCCCATCAGCCTCGCGTGCGATATCCTCGACCACCGGTGAAAGCAGATCGGATTGGTGTTCGTCCAATTGCACATAGCAATCCGTGACCACCTCAGGCATCCAACGCACGACTTCACGCACGGATTGCGGTCCTTCGATGAGAAACTTTCCGGCTTTCTTGCGGGCCTTGTTCTTCTCGAGCTCCGCCACGCGGCGCACGCGCTCGGACTTGGGATTGTCGATGATGTGCTGATTGAAAGGCATGGTTACACTTTACGCGAAGTTATTGCCATCGCGACTCGGACAGAGCGTCTTCAGATGGTCATACCCGGCAAATCGCTGCGAATTGATACCGCGAACA
The DNA here is from genome assembly GCF_029392815.1 of Bifidobacterium sp. ESL0682. GTDB lineage: Bacteria > Actinomycetota > Actinomycetes > Actinomycetales > Bifidobacteriaceae > Bifidobacterium. The sequence continues at coordinate 1,150,812 of NZ_CP113942.1, forward strand.
TCAATCAATGATCAGGCAATAATGAAGTGTCTCAGCCAAATCAGCCAGCTATCCTCACCCGCCGAAGAAGACGAAAGTGCCGGCGATGGCGGCGGCGATCAACGAGACGGTGGGAACGATGGCGCAGACAATGACGAAAGCCCAATCGCGGGTATGGACGTGGCTCACACGAGCGTGGGTGCGCGGAATGTCGCCGCCGAAACCTCGAGCCTCCATCGCGGTGGCCAAAGTAGTGGAACGGCGGATGGAAAGCACCAGCAGCGCGAACGTCTGCGGGAAGAACGCCTTGACCTTGTTCTCATCTCCCAGACCGCGCGAACGGCGGGAGGCGGTGAGCGCGGCCCAATCGTCTCGAAGCACCGAGAAGAGGCGCATGCCGGCAAGTCCACCGTAGACGAAACGGTCAGGCAGATGAAGAATCTGGCTGAACGAGTCGGCCAGGTCCGTGGTCTCCACGCCCAACACGGCGATGATGGCCGGTATGCCGATAGCCAGAATGCGGATGCCGGTGGCGAGCGCCAGCACCGCAGAACGGTCGGTGACGGTAATCATCGCCCAATGCCACCAGACCCGCCCCCCTCCTTGCCATAAAGCAGAACGGCGAGCGCCGATCCGGGAGCGCCGACGAACACCGGCCACGTCGATTTGACCACGCGCCATGGCGAAAGATGGATGCAAGCGAGCAGAATAAATTCGATCAGCAATGCGACGCTAGCCGAAACCCAATCAAGGCTCAGAATCAACGGCAACGCGGCGATGAAGCCCCCAACAAGCGGAACGTCGGGTTCAGTGAAGCGAGGAACGGTGAACGGCTGGACTGCCGTTCCTGTTCGTCGCGCTCGTTGACCGGGCTGACGGTGATTGTTGCATCACTGACTGCAACGTTAGCATTCGAGACAACGTCTCCACCAATAGATTGAATGGCTCTCGGCATTTGCAATTGCAAGTCGCCGGAACTTGTGTTTCCGTCAGAATTTGAAGGATTTAATAGTCCTTCATTTCCCATGCGATTCCCGGATGCCTGTAAATGGTTTCGCTTACATCCATCATCAACACCTTCGATATCGCTTTTAACTATCTGAGATGCTTTCGACACATGCATCGAAGGGACTCCCTCGGCATCGCCTTGCGCCTGCAGCTCGATGACGCGAGCGCCTAATGCAGTTACTAGGTCGCGGTCATGGGTGACCACGATGACGCTGACACCGTCGCCGCGCAGAGAGTGGATCAGTGAGACGATCTGCATCCATGTGCGTCGGTCCTGCCCGAAGGTCGGCTCGTCAAGGATGATGACGCGCGGCGCTGCGGCGAGCGAGGCCGCGACGGTCAAACGTCGTTTTTCGCCGCCGGAAAGCGTGTAGGGGTTGACCGATGCATATTGCGAAAGCCTGAATCGGCGGAGCAACGCCATGGCTTTCTCCTTGGCCTCGTCCTCCGGTGTGCCGGTGCGCAGAAGCCCGAGCATGACCTCTTCAAGCACGCTGCCCCGCGCGAACTGATGCTCGGGGTTCTGGAAGACGTAGGAGATTCGTGCCGCCAGTTCCGTCGATTTCCAATCCATCGGAATATCGCCGGTGGCACCTTTCGCCAGCTGAGGTGAGGCTTCGACATTGCCCGCCACAGGCTCCAGCAGTCCGGCCAGCGTCAGCGAAAGCGTTGACTTGCCGACTCCGTTGCGCCCTACCAACGCGGTAATCTGCTCGGCGGCGAACGAGACATTGATGTGTTCGGCTATGGCCTTGCCATTACGTCCGATAGACAGGTCTTTGGCGGAAAGCAACGCCTTGCCATCGCCAAGCGCAGGGTCGCTGTCGGGCTCGTCGTCAGTATGGATGCGCCGAATCTCATCTTCTTCACGACGGTATTTATCCGGCATCCAGATGCCAAGCGCCGCAAAATCGAGATTACGGTTCTCGAATACCTCGTCGGGCGTGCCGTCCGCCACCACGATGGTCCTGCGGAAACCGCTGTGGTCAATCTCGGCGTCGTCACCAACCTGCGTGACGCGGGCCTTGACCTGATCATCGGATTCGAGGCCTAGAACGATGACCCTATCAATAAGATCGATCCACGGTCCGGCCCGATGCTCGACCAACAACATGGTCGCCTCGGTATCTCGTAAGACATCAGCAACAGCTCCGACGACCTGCTCGACACCCTCCGGGTCGAGATTCGCCGTCGGCTCATCCAGAAGCAACGCCCCCGGCTGCATGGCCAGTGCCCCGGCCAAAGCCAGACGCTGCATCTGTCCGCCGCTTAAATGCATAGTGGAACGATGCAATTGCAAGCCTTCAAGCCCCACTGCGGCAAGGCTTTGCCTGACCCGCTGCCAAATTTCTGGACGTGGCACGCCCATGTTTTCCGGGCCGAAAGCGACGTTGTCGCCCAAGCGCTCGAAAATCGTCTGCGCGTCAGGGTCTTGTAAAACGAGTCCAATCCGACCGTGGGCACAGGTGGCCGGGACGTCGCCATCGATGAAGATGCCGCCTTCGGTCACTCCGCCTTCCGAATCCTCGACGGCAACAACCTGGCCCGTCTCGTCTTGCCCGTCCTCGTTCGTAGCTTCGACCACATCCCCGCCCAACAGGCCGGAAGCACCTTCGAGTATCGTCGACTTGCCGATGCCCGAGGCCCCAAGCAGAAGCACGCGCTCGCCAGGCCGGATGTCAAGGTTGAGGCCTCGCACGGCGAAATGCTGGCGTGAGGCGTGACGATAGCCCCAATTCTCGAAACGGATTGAAGCCGGCGAGACCTTGGACGAGACCTCGCTACCAGCAGGTTCTACATCCTGCGAAACCGTCGAGGCGACAGTCGCGTCGACATATGGAGCAGACTGCACGGCCATACCATCTTTTCGGCTATCGGACCTTCGATTGCTCGTCTTGCATACGTTCCCCCATTGATGCCTGAATTCTGACGAATACCGCTCACTTGGATGAAGTACGGACCTGACGGCCCGAAGCGAACTTGTCAATCGCGCCGGTCTTGGCGATAGCGATGTAGAGATACCACATCAGTACACCCGCCACCAAGGCTCCGGAAATCACCGTGGCGACGAGGTTCCAGATGCCGTAGACACCGGTGATCTGGAATCCCTGCAGATTCGTGAAGAAGGTATAAGCCCAGCAGCTGATGGCGGAAAGCGTGCCGGAAAGCATGACCGTAACAAGGTTCCAAACCTTGTACATCACCACGATAAAGACGATTTCGGCGAAGAACCCTTGCACCAGCGCAATGAGGAACGTCTGCATGCCGCCCCAGGTGTTGCCCCAAAGCGCTTCGAGCACTCCCGCGACCACTTCCGCGTATATCGCGGCACCCGGCTTGCGCACGATCACCGCGGCGAGAGGGCCGGCGAAGAGCCAGAAGAAGCCGTTCATCAGACCTCCGAGTCCGGGAACGAGCGCGTCGAGGGGCGAGGCGACAGGGCCATAAAGCAGGGCTGCAGCCCAATAGATCAACGCGCTGGCAACGCCGATGACCGAGGCGACGGCAATGTCGACGACGCGCCATTTGAGGTTGGGTTTTGAAACGATAGTCGTTTGATTCGATGATGACATGATTTGTGCCTTTCCGTTGTGCACACCGCCTATCGGCGTGCATACAAGGCACGGGAAAAGAGACGTCCGTGCGCCGGCATTGTCCGGACTCACGTTCATTCGGTCGAGGAAATCCTCATCTCAGCCAGCCCCGAAAGGCCAGCCCCCGTGTCAATTCGCCATCCTAGAGCAATCCCCTGTCAAACTGTTGCCGATGGGTCGTGTGGGATTAGAACATCTGCGAATAGCTACCGCATAATTGAGGTACCTGAATGATTAGTGGAGGCGTGGAATATGCGATGTTCGGGCGTAAGACACGGCCGAGCGGCCAAGGAGCGTCCCGAACATCGCATATTCCACGCCTCCACGACTAACCGTTGAAATAAGCGGACTACCTGTTACTTGGCGAGTTTGCTGAGAATCAGGGCCTCGGTGATGACGTTGTTTTTGAGGCTGTTCAGGTCGATGGACTCGTTGGGGCTGTGGGCGTTGGCCTTCGGGTCTTCGGGGCCGGTGACCAGTACCTGGGCCTTGGGAAAGATGCGCTGCAGTTCGGGGATGAACGGAATCGAGCCGCCCTCGCCCTTGTTGATCGGGTCGACGCCGAAGGCCTCACGCATCGCCTCGAGCGCGTCCTGGGTGGCTTCGGCATCGGGATCCATGCTCCAACCCATACCGCTGTCGAGCGTAGAGACCGAGACCTCGGCACCGAACGGCGCATGCGAGATGAGGAAATCAGCGACTGCCTTGGCCGCATCTTCCGGACGCTGGCCGGGTGCAGTACGGACAGAAAGGCGGAACTTGGCCTCATTGGCGATGACGTTGAACGAGCCTTCCACCGGATGGGCGTCGAAACCGATGACGGAGATGCTCGGCTTGGTCCACAGGCGTGAGGCCAGCGAGCCTGTACCCGCGAAACGATAGGAATCGACCACACCGGAATCGGCGCGAACACTTGCCTCGTCGAGGTCGCGCTGAAGCCCGCCGATTGGGTCTCCCCCTTCGAGACCCGGAATATTCAGCGCTCCATCTTCGTCGTACATCGAGGCGATAAGCATGGATGCGAGAGTATTGGTATCGAGAATCGGGCCACCGAACTGGCCGGAATGCACGGGATGTTCCAGCGCCTTCACGGTGACGTCCAGATCAGTGTTGCCACGCAGGCTGGTGGTGAGGCTGGGGATTTCAGCACTCCAATTGCCGGAGTCGGCCACAATGATTACATCGGAATCGAATTCGTCCTGATGCGCCTCGATGAAGGGGATGAAGCTCGGCGAGCCCATCTCCTCCTCACCTTCGATGAAGACCTTGATATTGACTTTGAGGTCGTCGCCCAGCGCATGCAGCGCGCCGGAATGGATGGCGATGCCACCACCGTCATCGGCCGAGCCGCGACCATAAAGCCTGCCGTCCACTTCGGTGGCCTTGAACGGATCAGTGTCCCATGCCGAAGCGTCCGGCACCGGCTGAACGTCGTGATGGGCGTAGAGCAGGACGGTCGGCGCGTCGGGGTCCACAATCTTCGAGCCGACAACCTCGAAGGCACCCGGGGTGCCGTCGGGATTCTTGGACTGGACGACCTTGGTGTCCAAACCGCGCTCCCGTAGCTCGTCGGCGACGAATTGCGCCGAACGACACATGTTCTCGCCGGTGATGCCTTCGGCAGAGACGGATTTCAACGCCACCTTCCTGCTCAACAGATCAACGACTCGATCGAAATCGCCGTCCACCCGAGAACGTATCTCCTCAACCTTCAATGCGGCCATGTCCTGCTCCTTTTCAAACGCGGTCATATCCACATCGATAATCACACAGCCCCGCGAAAAGCGCCAGAAACCGGTAAAAAATAGTGTCTATTATCACCATTGAGAACCGCCCAGCGTCGAGGCTTTCCCGTAACCTCAAACACATGACATGGAATCCTTTCAGCAAGGACAAGAGCACAGACTCGGCGCAAACGACCGTCGAGCAGACCAACAAAGTACAAGAGACGGAAGGCAAGGGCCGCCCCACGCCGAAGCGCAAGGAAGCTCAGGAGCGTAACCTTCACCCTCTCGTTCCCAAGAACCGCAAGGCCGACAGAAAAGCCGCCAAGGAACGTATCAGGAAAAAAGAGGACGAGCAGTACGAGGCTATGCGCACCGGTGACCTGCCCCATATGCCACGCATCGAACGCGATCCTGTTCATATCTACATCCGCGATTACATTGATGCGCGCTTCAATCTTGCCGAATACTTCATTCCGGTGCTTTTCGGCGTGATGATCCTTATGCTGGTCATCGCCTTCATCTGGCCGGCGTTCTACACACCTTTGGGCATTTTGATGTACGTTTACATCATCGTCGCGGCCATCGATATCTTCCTCATGTGGCACAAGCTCAAGAAGAAGATCGTTGAGAAATTCGGAGAGAAAGCCGTCGGCAAGGGCACACATGTGTGTTCTTATGCCTGCAGCCGCGCTTTGCAGCTGCGTCGCTGGCGCGTTCCCAAGCCGACTTCGAAGAAGCGCGGCAACTGGCCGAAGTAAGCCAGTCATCCAAACGCTAGAGTTTCCCGTGAATATGCCTTGAGCGCTATATTCACGGGTTTTCTTATATTGGCATCATACCATTCCCCGACCTTTCGGAAACCTCATGAGGGTCGGCGGAGATTCCGGAGGCAGCCATGCAGACCAATCATTTCGACATCGCCATCATCGGCGGCGGCCCAGGCGGTTATGCCACGGCGCTGCGCGCCTCTCAGCTGGGACTTTCGGTGGCCTTGATCAATCGAGAGGACAGGATTGGAGGCACCTGCCTCAACCGGGGATGCATACCCTCAAAAGCACTCATCACCGCCACCCGAGCGATGCGCAACGTCGGCGACGCCGGACGTATGGGCATCAACGCGAGAATCGGCAATGTCGATTTCCCAAAATTGGCCGCGTTCAAGGACCAGGCCGTCACTTCGATGACCGATGGCCTGGCCTCATTGCTCGAGGCGCGAAAAGTAACCGTAATCCGCGCAGAGGCCTCGATAACAGCCCCACACACTGTCTCCATCGAATATTCGGATGGGGATGACGAGTCAACAGCACGTATCACCAGTTTGCAAGCGGAGCATATCGTCGTGGCGACAGGATCCCGCCCTCGTCCGATGCCCGAGCAACCGTTCTGCGGAGCACTGATTGACTCCACACAAGCGCTGGCTCTTCCTCGATTCCCCCAATCCGCCGTCGTCATCGGAGCAGGTGCCGTGGCCGTGGAATTCGCTTCGATGTGGAACGCGGCAGGCGTGGATGTCACCTTGCTCATCCGGCACGAACGGGTGCTTTCACACGCTCATCGACGCACCGCAATGGCATTGACACGGGCATTAAGCAAGGATGGCATCCACATCGTCACTCACAGCGAGGTCACTGATATCAAAGTCGGAAGCCTCCCATCCGAACTGCGCCATGAGCCATACAACGCCAACTCAGAGACCGCAATCACCGGCAGCAAGGCGGATTCGGAACAACCTCGCGACGCTGTACATGATGAAAACCCTGGCTTGACAGGAGCCATCGTCACCTATCACACCGATCGCGATGAAACAGAACAGCAATGCAAAGCCGACGTGGTGTTAAGTGCAATCGGCCGCGATCCGAACACCGATGGGGATTGGTTCGCCACAGCAGATATCGACTTGGACGAACACCGACTTGTCAAAACAGACGCTTACGGACGTACCAGCCAACCGGGAATCTGGGCATTGGGCGACATCACGCCGGGCCCGGCCCTCGCCTATCACGCCTTCGAACAGGGCATCGTCATCGCCGAATCCATCGCCGGCCTCGACCTCGAACCGGTGAACGACGACACCATACCCGAAGTCGTTTTCTCAACCCCAGAATTCGCCAGCGTCGGATTGACCATAGACGAGGCCAAAAACCGCAAGGACATCATCGAAGCCCAAGAGACCGCCTACCCGATGATGGGCAATGCCCGCGTACTCATGAGCGGAGAAGCCGCCTCCCTGTCTCTGGTTTCCGGAACCTATGCGGACCGACCGGACACTCCGGTGGTTTTGGGCGTTCACATGCTTGCCCCGGATGCCGGAGACCTTATCGCCGAAGCGGAGGAACTGGTCGGCAACCGTGTGTCTTTGTCCGATGCGGCACGCTTGATTCATCCACACCCCACGTTCAGCGAAGCACTAGGCGAGACGCTGCTCAAGGCCGACGGGCGTCCGTTGCACACCAGATAGACTTACGCGTGCGTCAACCGTCCGGCATCGCCGGACTTCCGCCACCACTGATACCATAATCAACCAGTACGTCCATTTTTAATAGGCAAGTGAGGGAGTAGATGGCCAAAGAGAAAAAGGCGAAGAAGGACAAGAAAAAGGGTCCGAAAATCATTGATCAGATTCGCCAGATCTACAAATACACTCGCGCGGAGGACCAGGCACTCCCCTGGCTGCTGGCCGCGGCGTTCCTTCTACCGGTGGTCATCGGCGTTGTAGTCGGCCTCTTCCTGCACTGGGGCTGGCTCATGTGGATCTTCATGGTGATTCTGCTGGTCATGATCGGCGTGCTGCTGTTCACCATGACATTGACCAGGCGTGCCGACAGGGTGGGTTACGCCAAGCTTGAAGGCCAGCCGGGAGCTGCCATCAGCGTGCTCGGCAACATCAACAAGGCCGGATACACCTTCCCGCAGACTCCGGTATGGATCGATCCCAAGACCAAAGACGCCATCTGGCGCGGTACCGGCTACAACGGCATCTATCTGCTGGCGGAAGGCAACCCAAGCCGCACCAAGCGTGCGCTCGAGCGCCAGGAACAGGCCATTAAAGGCATCACCGCAGGCAGCGAAATCCCTGTCTTCTGCATTTCCGTAGGAACCGCCGAAGGCCAGGTAAGGCTGAAAGACCTGCGTAGCAAAGTCATCAAATGCAAGAGCTATGAGCCGACCGATCATTCGTTCTTCCTGATGAAGAAGATTCATCCGCGTCGCCGTTTCGTGCTCACCAAGGCAGAACTCGAAACCCTGAACGACCGCCTGCGCACCCTGCAGGAGAAGCGCGGACTCGGCATTCCGAAGGGCATGGATCCCACACGCCCGCAGCACATCAGCCGCAGAGCCATGCGCGGCCGGTGATCTCATCCTCTTGTGACCAAATCACGAGAGGATTTTTCATATTTAATTCGTTTGATAGCTCTTGATAATGTCACGAATTACAGCTGAAAATCACATTCCGAAACATATTCGTAACCCAATAAGCGACCCGTTGAAATTCATTACCCTACACTTGAACATTGTTAGAACAACGAAAGGAGCGGTCCATTGACTGCACTCGAAACGAAGGAAGACCTCGAAGCCCTCATCAACACGGAAGGCGTGGAATACATCTCCGTGCGCTTCACTGACCTGCTAGGCGGCCAGCAGCACTTCACGGTGCCTGCCAGCGAATTCCTCAAGGATGCCTTCACCGACGGCGAGCCGTTCGATGGTTCCTCCATCCGCGGTTTCCAGGCCATCGAGAACTCCGATATGAAGCTCGTACCGGACGTCTCCACCGCATTCATCGATCCGTTCCGCAAGCACAAGACGCTCGTTGTCTCGCATTCTGTGGTCGACCCGATCACGATGGAACCCTATTCGCGCGATCCGCGTCAGGTGGCTGCCAAGGCCGAAGCCTACATCAAGTCGACCGGCGTGGCCGACACCGCCTGCTTCGCTCCCGAAGCTGAGTTCTTCCTCTTCGACAGCGTGCGCTATGAGAACACGATGCAGCGTTCCTTCTACGAGGTTGATTCCGTCGAAGCACCGTGGAACACCGGCGCCGAAGTCGAGGCCGACGGTTCGGCCAATGTCGGCTTCAAGAACCGCGTCAAGGGCGGCTACTTCCCGCCGGCACCGCAGGACCACAACCAGGACCTGCGCGACGACATGGTCGCCAACCTGCAGAAGGTCGGTCTGATTCTCGAGCGCAGCCATCACGAGGTCGGCGGCGCTGGCCAGCAGGAGATCAACTACCGTTTCAATACCCTGCAGCACGCCGGTGACGACCTGCAGAAGTACAAGTATGTCGTGCACGAGACCGCATTCGAGGCCGGCAAGGCCGTGACCTTCATGCCCAAGCCCATTGCAGGCGACAACGGTACCGGCATGCACTGCCACCAGTCGCTCTGGAAGGACGGCAAGCCGCTCTTCTATGATGAGAACGGCTACGGCGGCCTCTCCGACATCGCCCGCTGGTACATCGGCGGCCTTATCAAGCACGCTTCCTCGGTGCTCGCCTTCACCAACCCGTCGCTCAACTCCTATAAGCGCCTGGTGCCCGGCTATGAAGCTCCGACGAACCTCGTCTACTCGGCTCGCAACCGTTCGGCCGCCATCCGCATCCCGTTCGCCGGCACCGCTCCTGCGGCCAAGCGCATCGAGTTCCGCGTCCCCGATCCTTCCTGCAACCCGTTCCTCGCCTTCTCGGCCCAGCTGATGGCCGGCATGGACGGCGTCCTGAACCACATCGAGCCTCCGGCTCCTGTCGACAAGGATGTCTACGAACTGCCGCCAGAAGAGCTGGACAACATGAAGCACGTTCCCGCTTCTCTCGACGAGGCACTCAACGCCCTTGAGGAAGACAACGACTTCCTGACCGCAGGCGACGTCTTCACTCCCGATCTCATCGAGACTTGGGTCTCCCTGAAGCGCGACGAGATCAACCAGCAGCGTCTGGCCCCGACCCCGCTTGAGTACGAGCTCTACTTCAACTGCTGAGTCCGTTTCTTTCGGCAATAAATAAGATGCCTGCCACTTTATTGAAGTGGCAGGCATCTTGCTGTTGTAAGTCTGGACATCTTTTGATAGGTAATCGCAGAAATCAGATTGACGATATTTCGTCTTCATTGCAATGATGAGTGTCTCACAGCCATTGCAACAATGCACCATGCACTATTGCAATGTTGAGATATTTCCGCCGCTACTACCGCATCAAGGTTTCGGCCAGATTCTTGAATGAATCGGCCAAGCCTGATGAAGCAAGAGTGCCGTCCGGATTGAGCACGGCTGGGCGGCCGGACTCGTCGATTTCACGGATTTCAGGCTGAAGTGGCAATTGTGTCAGCAACGGAACATCATAGCCAAGCGCTTCACTCAGTTGTTCCGAGACACGCTGGCCACCACCTTCGCCAAAGATGCGCAGACGCTCGCCCTTGTGGTCGAAATAGCTCATGTTCTCGACCACACCGCGCACTTTCATCGGCACCTGCAAGGCGACCAGGCCGGAACGTACGGCAACATCGGAGGCACTGGGCTGCGGGGTGGTGACCACGACCAATTCGGCATTGGGCAACGCCTGCGCCACGGATATGGCCATATCGCCGGTTCCGGGGGCCAGATCAAGCAAAAGAACATCGGGGCTTCCCCACCACACATCGGCAAGGAATTGCTCAAGCGAACGCTGCAGACGCGGACCGCGCCAAAGAATCGCACGGTCGGCTCCGGCAAACATGCCAATGGAGATCATCTTGACCCCCAGGCCACCACTGGCATCAGCATGCCATTTAAATCGGTCGGCCGAGAATGAACACCGAATAAAGAAGGCAACGAGAACCCATAAATATCGGCGTCAATGGCAGCCGTATCGTAGCCGAGTGCCGAGAACGTCGCCGCAAGATTGGCTGTGACCGATGATTTGCCTACACCACCCTTGCCGGAAGCGATGGCGAAGATTCTGGTTTTCGTTCCAGGTTTGTTGAAGGGATTCTGCCGACGTTCGGCCTTGAGCTCACCCACGAGTTTCTCAAGCTTGTCCCGGCTCATCGCGCCTATTTCGATGTTCGGTGTCAACTTCGCGTCGGGATAGGTGAGCACAGCTTGCGTAATGCGTTCGCTGATGGTCCTGGAAAGCGGGCAGCCAGGTACGGTGAGTTCAACATGAACAGTGAGATCGTAATGGTTAGCGCCATCGTCGCTCTTGACTGCTTTGATGGCGGGAATCATCCCCAGATCGGTGACGGAACGGCCAAGTTCCGGATCGATGACATGGCTCAAACGCTCGTAAACCTGTTGTTCAATCCTCTGCTCAATCGTGCCGTTATCCGTCATTGCGTTTCCTTTTCTCACTCGCTTTCCACTGTATCGTTTCCCGGTAAGGCTCGCCAGTACCTCATTGCCCGATGCACGACATCATTTTCGTTCGCTGGGTTCTCCGGTTTCTAGCAAGGTCGCGAACTGAGCCTCGTCGAGCATCGGCACACCGAGTTCCTCGGCCTTGGCCGCCTTGGAACCTGCATTTTCACCAACAACAACGTAGTCCGTCTTCTTGCTGACCGAACCGGACGCCTTACCTCCACGTTCGACGATGGCTTCCTTGGCTGATTCGCGGCTAAAGCCTTCCAACGAACCGGTGACGACCACGGTTTTGCCGGCTAGGGTTTGCGGCAGGGTGTTTTCCTCAACACTTTGACCGACTCCGGCCGTTTTCCATGCTTCCAGAATCTTGCCACGCCAATCCCCTGGCGTTCGGGCGTTAGAGAACCACGAGACCACGGATTCCGCGATTTCCTCCCCAATGCCGTTGATGGCCACAAGGTCATCGACACTTGCGTCAGCAATAGCGTCGAGCGAGCCAAAGCGATTGGCAATCATACGTGCCGTCGGCGGACCCAGACGACGAATGGAAAGCGCCACAAGCACTCGCCAAAGATCGGCCTGCTTGGCTTTGTCGATCTCTTCCAGCATCTTCTTGGTGTTCTCACCGGGCCGCACATAAACCGGCACATCACTGACGCCGCCACGAGTTTTCTTCCGATGCGTGCCGACAACCACGGCATCGGCAGGGACATCGTATCCCGGATAGCTGCGCGGTTGCGATTGAGTCCGAGACTCAACTGATGCCGGCGCCTGATCTGCAGGCTGTGCGGAAGTATTCCCATTGCTGAAAGCGCTGGATTGCCCATCAATTTGAGGGGAGGCCTCTTCACCATCATCAATGGATGATTGGTTCTTCTCGCTTGCTCCCGAACCCGAGTCCTTCACTTTCTTCGCGTCGATCGGAGCTGTCCAGAATGCCGGCACACGATGCCACAGGCCGGAACCTCCACGGTTCTTGCGGTGTTTGTGTTTCTTGCCCTGCTCATCGATATGCTCGCTGACCTCGATGATGTCGGATTCGCGCCAGACCTCGACGTCCTTCAGCTCATCGGCCGTCAGCGTGAACACGCCCGCTTCGCTGGTGAGCACCGGCTGCTGCTTGGCTGGCAACTGCAGCCCTGTCACCGGTTCGTAAGGTTCAGGCTCCTCGCCCGGGCCAACCTCGATATCGCGCAGGTCAGGCGCATAGGTCGCCACGCTTTCCGGACGGTTTTCCTCCGGGTTGGTAAGGGCGATAGCGCTCTGCTCCCCCAAATGCTCAATATCCAACGCCTTGCGGCTGGCAAGGTTCATGACCCGCTGGGTGAACTGCGCCGGGCAGCTTTCCACATTCGGGCAGCGGATGTCCTTGTCGCCTTCCTTGGCCGGAGCCAGCTTGGCGCCGCAGGACGGGCAGTACTCGGGCATGACGAATTCGCGTAGCTCGTTCTCGTGCCCTTTGCGCCGTTCCAGCACCGGTCCGACGATTTCAGGAATCACATCCCCGGCCTTGCGCACTACCACGGTGTCACCGATCATCACGTTCTTGTGCTTGACCTCGGAAGGATTGTGCAAGGTTGCCGCGGCCACGGTTGAGCCTGCGACGTACACGGGCTGCAGCACGGCCACAGGCGTGACACGCCCGGTGCGCCCGACCTGAACGACGATGTCGAGCAGTTTGGTGTTGACTTCCTCGGGCGGGTATTTATAGGCGATGGCCCAACGCGGGGCACGCGAAGTGGCACCGAGCCTGCGCTGCAATGCCAAATCGTCGACCTTTACCACGATACCGTCAAGCGCATGCTCGATGTCGCCACGATGTTCGCCATAGTAGTCAATCATGTCAAGTATCTGGTCAAAGCTGGTGACTTCACGGTTGTGCGGCGAGACCGGAATGCCCCACTTCTGGTAGAGGTCATAGGCCTCGGATTGGTCGTCGACAGCATCATGTCCCTCATTGACGCTGCCTGGCGCCCATTGCAAAAGACCAAGGCCGTGGGCATAGAAACTCAGGTGCCTGGACGCGGTAATTCTGGGATCCTTCTGACGCAACGAACCCGCTGCAGCGTTGCGCGGATTGGCGAACGGCGCCTTGCCGTCGTTTTCGTTCACCTTGTTGAGGTCATGGAAATCGTCCCAGCGCATGAAAACTTCGCCGCGAATCTCAACAAACTGAGGAATGTCCTCGGGAGCGCCTTTGAGATTCTGCGGAATGAAGGCGATGGTACGTACGTTGGTGGTGATGTCCTCGCCGGTCGTGCCGTCACCGCGGGTGAGCCCCTGTTCCAGAACGCCGTCGCGGTAGAGCAAATCGAGTGCCAGACCGTCGATCTTGACCTCGCAAGTCATCGGCAACGTCTTGTCTTCCGGCCATTCCAGCGCCTTCAACACGCCATCGTACCAATCCTTGAGCTCGTCGATGGAGAAAACATCGTCCAGACTGAGCATCTTCGAAGGAAGGGTTACATCGGGGAATTCGTTGGAGAAGGTGCCTCCCACCCGATGGGTCGGCGACTGAGGATTGTCCAGCGCAGGGAAATCGGCCTCGAGCTTTTGCAGACAACGCAAGAACGCATCGTAGGCGGCGTCAGATGAAACGGGCTTGGAGTCGATGTAATAGGCCATCTGGTCGGTTTCGACCCATGCGGCCACGCGCGCCCACAACCTTGCCGCAGCCTCGCTGGAAAGCCCTGCAACATCAAGTTTATCGAGCCTCACCGCGTCGGCATCGGTGTGCTGCAGCGAGGCAATCCATGGAAGTGACCCGGGAGCATATTGGGCAGCTCCGGTATTCTCCGCCACTTCCGGCGTTTCACTGCCGAAATCCCAAGCCAGCTGATCGCTCTGATCGGACTTGCCGGACTTCCCATGGTTCGTATCCGTTTGCGTCGCCTTGCCCATGTCGCCTCATTCATTCATATCAAACCTGAAATTGCAATATATTCAGGCGCTGTCACGTACTGTTTCGATTGTACGGTCACGGCGGGAAGGAACCGCGAGAAGGTTGACGGCCTTATGCATTGAGTGAACGGAGGAACTGCGCCTGTGCCATGTCGATGCCATCATCGGCGCTGTCGTCCATGCGGGCGGCCGCGACCGAAAGCGTACGTGCCGGCACGAACATGGCCTTATCGACACTCACTTTGGCGGCCTCGCGCACGATGTCGGCAACCTCGGTATGAGGCCAGACCGGAAGATCATGGGAAGCCAGCACCTGCTGGGCACTTTCGAAGGAGACCGGCACCAGGATGCACTGCGATTCGGCCCGTGCCAGAAGCTCCTGCAATTCACCGTCAAGCGAGGCGATCTTGCCCGGTGAGATGTGCTCGCTCATGATGTAGCAGGCAACCGCCACATCGAAATCACCGAGCATCCATTCGGCATAGGCTAAGCGGTAATAGGCGTACGCTGCATCGTCCCGATCCAGAGAGACGCGCAGGGCGTTGAGACAGGCGGCACGAGCGGAATTCCAATCTTCCTCGCGTGCCAGCTGCACCGCAAGCCGCATGTGCGAAAGCGGGTAGGCGGGCGCATAGGAGACCATCATGTTCAGGTGCGGCAACGCGGCCTTGGCCCCCTGCAATTGCGCCAGAATATCGGCGAGTTCCATGTGTGCGTAAAAGAGGTTGTCAGGGATGAGCACGGTGCGCTCGTCGCTGGTGGCGAATAGCCGGTTGTAGACCACACGTTCGGCGTAGGAATTGAAATAGCGCGGAGCCCCGGTGCCAGCATACAGAGCGTCGATCTTGGAAACGGCTTCATCAAGTGAGGCGATGGCCTGGTCGACTTGGCCGGAGAAGAGCAGATCGCGGGCTTTCACACGCTGCGCATCGAGATCCTTCGCCAAAGTGAAATCAAGGTCCGGAGTGTCCACGCCGTCGATAAGCGCACTGCTCACCGCGGGAGCGAGCCTGTTCAGTTCGGGGTCGCCGTTCGCCTCGACGATTGCCATGGCGCGTTGCGCCTTGGAGACACTGGGCATGCTCTCATCGGCAGCGATACGGTGGAAGTCGGAGACCGCACGTTGCAACAGGTCGGCCCGCTGAATCGAAAGACCGGTGATGTTGTCGGTTCCCAGAACCCTGCTGGCCTCACCGTTGAGCGTGACATCGGAGAGTTCAGGTTCCTCCTGGCTGCCCAGAGGCGAGAACCGCTTGTCGCGCAAGGTGAACTGAGGATTGGGGTTACGAGGAATCGCCCCGTTGATGTTGAGCGAGGCTCCGAACGCGCTATATGTAGCAATCGGATTATTCAGTCCATCTGTTTTGAGATGACGCATGAATGCTTCACGCGTGAAAGTCACGGTCGCCATATTGTGTGCTGTAGGGCCGCTGCGCAGTACCGCCAACGGGTCGTTGCCGTCCTCGTGTCCATCCTCAGCCTCGTTGTCAGCGTCGATAGTCCCTTGCTGCCCGCCTTGTGGCACGGAAAGGGCGATGCTGTCAAAATCAACGCCTTTCATCAAATCCTCGAATTGAGCGTCGGTCTGGTCCTCGTCTCTGTTGGTGTCGCCGGATTGACCGTCTGAAGAATCAGCATCGTCTGAGTTTCCGTTCTCGCCATCACCGCTTGGGCGCGCGGAGCCGACGCCCTCGTCTGAATCCTCGTTCGGACTCACTGACGAATTCGCTTCATCTGAGGCAGAGGAATCCTGTGCCGACGGCTGGGCGAACGGCATGGCATCGCTGCCGGCGGTCATGGAACCGGAATGGGTGGGGTCACCGTGGATGTCACCGTCTTTGGGATCGGCCTTCGACCCTCCCCTGCGCATATCCGCGGAAGGCATACGTTCGAACGCTCCCAGCGCCTGCGCCATCAGCTTGGAAATCGCAGAATCCTGCTGAGCAACAGCCTCCTCCAACCCCATGGAATCGATACGAATGGAGACGTTGTTCACTGACTCGTCGGCTCCGAAGCACAACGCGGCGATAATCAGGCCGACACGCAGGTTGTATCGCTCGCTCATCGCAGTACGTTCCTCGTCGCTCAGCGAAACCCACGCATGGCTGCGCTCATCGTATCGGCTGGCCGGCATCATCGTGCGCCCGGCCGTGGTGAATGACACTGCCACATTGCCTTCGGAAAGGTTGGAGCGGAATTCCGTATCGAAACGATACGGCAGTCTCAAGCGCCGCAACAAAGTGGAGACGGTCTGACGATACACCCATTCGCCGCGACTGTCCGCCTGCGTTTGAGAATGATGCGCGGCAACAGAGGCATCACCAGAAGCGCCGCCAGTGGTGGTGCCTTGGCCGCGATCTCATCCGCGGTCTGCGCGGCTGTAGTCACCATGCGCTCCAATGACACGGAACTCGGCTCATCAAGATTCAAAGCCCGGCTTGACTGTGGCTTCAAAGCCAACAATGCAGGATTTTCAAGCAAGGCGTGGTCGATCTGCGCAGCCTGCGCACGAGTGACGGTGTCCTCAATCGGCAACGCTCCCGTGTGAGCATTGTGCTCGAGCCAGGCGCTGACAGACGCGAACCGATTAAGGTTCCCCTCGATGTTCAGCGCTTCAAGGGCCGGTGCCAGATTCAGGGAATCATCCCAAGTAAAGAAATAGGCGCCAGAATAACTGGAAGTGTAAAGGTGCAACGGTTCTGCGCCATGCACCGCCTCAAGGCCGGCCGAAGGTTTCAGCGCCCCGGATTCGCGCATAAGGTCGGCGAAATAATCCTCAAGACCGGAGACGCGCAGACCACGGCCGCGCGCATCGAGGCTGTCGCGCACGCTGCGGCGAATCGCTCCCAGCGGTGCCTCACGATTGAGCCTGCGGAAGATGTTGCCTGCACCGAAGCCAATCAGCTGACCGCTGATCTGCGGAAGCATATAGGCGGCGAAGAAGGCGATGGCCATCGCATCGCGGTATTCCAAATCGAGGCGCAACGATTCGGGCAGACGATAGCGCATCTGCTCCAGCGTATATCGGTTACCGCTCTTGAGCCATGACGCCAGCCAAGCCATTCTGCCGAACATGTCCCGTCCGATGATGCCGCCTTGCACCACATCGATACTGCGGTTTTCAGACGCCGGCCTGTGGGGATTGGACGACAATCTCTCGGTCACCTTGCCGATAGTCGAAGCAGAGCCAGACACACCCGCGCGGATTCTGGTGTCATCCTGCAAGGAAAAATCGCCTTCCTTGCCGAACATCAGCGCCGGTTCGAGCTCATGGGTATCCATCTGCGGGTCGGCACCAAGGAACACGCGGCCTTTGCCGTCAACCAAAGCGACCTGGCAGAAATCCTTATGGTTCAAGAACACGCCGAGCGAGAAGAAACGCCCGTCAAGTTGCGGCAACTGCGCCCAGCCGAGCTCCAGTCCCTGAGGAACATCAGGGAAATCTTCGAAGATGCGGCGCTTGACCATCGGCCCCAATTGCATGGACCGGCCAGCCAGTTCCTTCATCATGGCATCGATGCCACCACTGGTGGCGCCTGAAGCAGAAGAGGCCGAAGACGAAGAATTCGCACTGCTAGTATGCCGCGAAACGCCAGTACCCACCAGGGTATTCACACGGTGCGCCATGCGACGAACCTGCGGCATGAACCCACCTTGAGATGAAGAATCGGCGAAATCATGCAAATGCTGTGTGAAATTGGACATATAGTTAATTGTTTCAATTCAGCCAGACATAAAGCTTATAGAATAAACATGTGAACACTGCCGAGCATCGCTTCCTCTCCCGCCACAAAACCGCCGTATTCGCGGTGATGGCCGGGGTCGTCATCATCCTTCTCGAGTGCGTCGCGTTCAATCTTCCCTTCTGGACCACCTTGAGCGCGAGTCGTGATTCGCAGTCGGCGCTGAACACCCTCGGCTCCGGCCTCGTCCGTCAGTCCGACGGCACGATACGCGTGACTGACCCCACTTCGGCGTTTCTTACGGTGGAGGCAGACGGTAGTTCGCGTTTCGTGCGCATCGACCCGGCCGAATCGACGTTCCGTTTCACGTCGCCGGCTAACGTACTCGGCGTCAACGCCAACAACACTGAACACCCACCACAACGGGGACATGCCAGCCAGACGCCCCTCACGGCGTTTCATATCCGCATCGATGCCAATGGCCAGACTTCGCAGACCCGCTCCGTTTCCACACATGTGCCGAATTCGTTGTATCTGACGACCCCTTCGCTCAACTCTGCTCCGCAGACGACCCATCTGAAAATATGGATCGAGGAACCAGCGGGCACGCAAGTGGACATCGCCGCCGTGCGCACCAACGTTCGGGTGCCTTTCCACGCCGACTGGGGGCGGATCGCGGCACTGGCAATCCTTGTGGCACTGATCGTTCTATGGATGCCCGGTTCAAGGCTATGGCGTACACGTCTTGACACCGCAAACGTCCGGCAACGTCTCGCTTTCGCGGGGTTCATGGTCGTTGTCGGCCTTTTGGCGGTATTGGCCATCGTGCGCGAACTGTGGTCGGCCAATTCATCCACCTTCCATGAGCCCGGCGAATACACTTACGATTTCAACCAATACGGCCATATGGCCGACGCTCTGTTGCACGGCCGCACGTCAATCGACTTGCCTGTTCCGGACGCGCTCAAGCAGGCAGCCAATCCCTACGACCCGCAAACTCGTGACACATTGCTGTCCCGCGGCGTTTCGCCGATTTACTGGGACTATGCCTACCACAACGGCCACTGGTATTCGTATTTCGGGGTGCTGCCGGCACTGCTGCTGTTCGCGCCGTACCGACTGGTGACTTCGCTTTTCATCAACGGAGGCCTGATGCTTCCCTCCGGCGCGGCGGTCGCATTCCTGGTGTTCATCTTTGTGCTGTTCGGCTCACTGCTGGTCATTCGTCTACTCAAAAAGCTCAATCCGAACACTTCTCTGGCCACGGTGTCGATGGCCATCACGCTTTTCATCTTGGGCTCGCAGGTCGGTTATCTGATGTTCCGCATGAATTTCTATTCCGTGCCGTTCGCGGCTTCGCTCGCCTTGAGCGTCATGGGATTATGGTTCTGGATCGGAGCGGCGAAAGATTCTGCCGACATTGGCGACGCTACGCAGGCCAAGAAACATAGTGATTCAGGTTCGCAGGCCGGCTCGGCGCAATCCTCGCAATCTCGGAGACACGCCAGCCACCATCTTATCTCGATTGGTACGGCCCAGCCGCTCTCCTGGCCTCATCTCGTGGCTGGTTCGCTTTGTCTGGCAGCGAATTTCGGATGCAGGCCGACGTTCACATTGGTCGCACTATTGGCCTTCCCCATCTTCTGGCAGCAAATACGCGAGATACTACGAAAACCGTCGAAAAACGCGGGGCGGTCAGTACCTCGCAAATCCGTGGTTACCGTGTTGTGCGCGGTATTGTTGCCGGCATTAGTCATCGTGATTCCGCTGTGCATCTATAACGCCGTCCGTTTCGGTTCGCCGATCGATTTCGGCGAGCGTTATCAGATCACCGTCGCCGACATGACCCATTACCGCAACTCTCTCGCGAATCTGCTGCCGACACTCGGCTACTACCTGTTCCTGCCGCTACATTTTTCGAAAGATTTCCCGTTCCTCACCATCAATCCCACACCGTTGACGTCGTGGAGCTACGCGGAACCACTGGCTGGAGGACTGTTTGCGCTGTGCCCCATGTTGCTGCTGGTCGTGTTGCTCTTGGTGCCCGGCATCAGACGTCGGTGCCGCCATTCGGGGTTGCTGCGAATCGTGTTGTCCACTCTGCCACTGGCGTTGCTGCTGCTACTGGTCGATAGTGTCAAGGGTGGCATCGGGTGGAGGTACATGCTCGATTTCGGCTGGCTGATCGCTTTGGCCGGTATCGTGGTGTTGGGTGCCATTTCAGGCGACGCACAACCATGTAGTCGTACGAAAACCTTGCATGCCGACCAGAATGATGCAATAGCCTCGGAGAAAGCATCATCGCCATCTTCGTCTTCAAGTCTGCATCATTGGGTTTCGGTACCGCGGCTTGGTCATCGAATGGTATCCAAGGCCTCACCCACACGCATCGCTTGGGGTCGCGTCATCATCCGACTGATGATGCTTCTGCTCGTACTGGCCAGCATCGTCGTGGCATTCCTGGTCATCTTCGTCCCGGGACGCGAAGATGCCTTGACCCGCGCAAACCCTGCACTGTTCCAGGCGGTCGCCTCCTGGTTTACGCTCTGACGATAATGTTCGTCAAACCGCGCGGACCTGCCGGCACACTCAGCTTCGAGAATGCTCTTCTCAATGGAAGCAAGGCATTATCGCAGTCATAACAAGACATCTAATCCAGAATTGATCTATTGACGGTATGTCCGCCGTCCATTATCAGGCTCCCACCGCATTGAGTTCATCGGATACCGCAGTCAGTATGGCGCCGATGTTGCGTTCGAAGACTTCCGGCTCAGGCAGCAGTGAGACGGCGAGATAGCCGTTTTCGGTCATGTCGAAATAGTAGCCGGGCTGGCCGGTCAGGTTAAAATCACGAATCAGACGAAGTACCAAAGCGTTCTCATCGATGACCGATGGGAACCGCAGCAGCACGTTCCAGCCGCCTTCGGCTCGCAGCACGGAGACCAAACCTGCTTCATCCTCACGCAATAGGGTATGCAGTCGATCGAGATTGGCCCGTGTACGTTGCTGCAGGCGTTCTAGTTGCCCCGGAACAGCGGAAAGAAGTTCTGGCATTCGCTCGGCAATGATGTCGCTGAACGGCAAGTAGTCATCGGCGATGATATCGAGCCGACGTTGTGCCTCGGCCACCAAATCCTCCGGTCCACTGACCTGTATCCAGCCGACCTTGGCATGCGGGGCAGCCAGCAGCTTGGAGAAGCCATCGAGCGCAAAGGTCAGAGCACCCTGCTCCCCGCCAACCGCCGATTGCCGGCGAAAGGCTCCAATGAATAGTCAAAGAACACCTCATCGGCGATGATGGCGACCTCGTGCTCACGGCACAACGCCACCAACGATTCGTGTTCGTCAGGCTTGATGTAGGAACCTGTCGGATTGTTCGGGTTAATCAGCACAATGGCCCGCACCTTTTCGCCCTTTGGGCCTTCCAGAAGCTCACGCAGCCAGGCGATGTCGATGAACCAAGAGCCATCAAACTGCAACTGGTATTCAATCGTGTCCACGTTCTCAAGCCCGCCAATGGATTCGATGAGCGGATAACCGGGTTTGGGACCGAGCACGATGTCACCCGGATCGCACATCAGCTTGAATAGCCACGTATAAGCTTCCGAAGTGGAACTCAGCAAGTAAAGTCGGTCCGGATCCACCGATGCGGAAGAAGTTGGTTCCGTCTCCGTCGACTCGTACACAACCTCGCCGTCTCCGGCAAGATTCGACATCGTTTCCTTGACGTTTCGTTGCGTCAGAAATCGAGCCAGTTCCTTACGCACCGCCAACGGGCCACGCGGTTCTGCGGTATAGACGCCGGGCACCTGCACTGGTGCAAGACCATGTTTCGTCGGATTGGAATCATTGACGGTATTGAGCGTAATCCCCCGGCTTCTGGCCTCCGCCTCGGCCTTGGCGATAGGATTGAGCTTGGTTGAACCGACTCGTGACGAAAAGCGCATACTGTTCCTGTTCCGGATAGTGATTCAAACACCGCAATCCATCAATCATGGCACATCGTGATTAATAATCAATGATTGCTGGCGTTCACCGATTCGATTCCTCGAATGAATCTCGTTAAAAACACCCATGACATACAAAATTCCGCCCGACCTTGTGGCCGGACGGAACCGAAAACATCAAATCTCAGACAAGCTTGGTGGTCGCATAGTATGCGGCACCCACAATGCCCGCCTCATTGCGCAGCTTGGCCTGCACGATCGGGGTCTTGATGTCGATATACGGCAGGAACTTGTCGGCCATACGGCTCACGCCACCGCCTACCACGAAAAGATCGGGGTTGAAGTACTTCTCCATCAAGCCATAATACTTGGTCAGGCGCTTGGCCCACTTCTTGTAGCCGAGGCTCTTCTTGTCGCGCACCGAAGAAGCAGCATACTTCTCAGCATCGCCCTTACCCTTTTCCAACTGGATATGACCGAGCTCGGTGTTCGGAATCAACACGCCGTCGTAAATCACGGCGGTGCCGATGCCGGTGCCCAACGTGGTCGCGATGACCAGGCCGTCCTGACCCTTCGCCGCACCGTACTGCTGCTCGGCGAGTCCTGCCGCATCCGCGTCGTTGACCACGGTGACCGGACGCCCGCAGGCCTTGGAGAAGACCTCGGTGACGTCGACGCCAATCCACGACTTGTCAAGGTTGGCGATGAAATCAATCGGCTTGCCGGGCTTGACCGGAGCCGGGAATGCAATGCCCACCGGAGCTCCTGCAGGCACCTCGAAATGCTCGAGTTCCTGACGAACAATGGCTGCCACGGCATCCGGAGTGGAAACCTCAGGGGTGAGGATCTTCAGACGAGGAAGCGCGAATTCGCCCTTTTCCAAGTCCACGGGCGCAGCTTTAATACCCGAGCCTCCAATATCCACGCCAAAGGCCTGTGCTGTTTCAATCATCGCTAACCCCTCTTGGTACATGCGGAATAAAAGAATCGTTGACATTCTAGCGCATCCGATAGCCAATACAAGCCGATTCAGGCCCAAATTGACTTCAACGACGCACAGTCTTCAAGGGTCGTTTCAGACACCTAGAGCTTTCAACGAATCATGTTGCGTTTTATATTGATAATTAATACTACACTTCGATTAACTAGGCCTTTAAACCCGGCCCCGGTCAATCTCCGACTACTTCAACGGAGGCATTGGCTGCCAGTTCGGGTCGTGCAGCAATTTGCGCGAATCGACCCACCCCTTGGCAATGGCCTTGAGCCCTGTTTTGATGTGCTCGTGGTCGACGGCAACGAGGCGAATGACCTCTTTGATGGCGGTAAGCAAGGTTCCCAGACCGAACATGACCGGACGGTAATCACCATGCGCCATGAAGTAGCGGGCCATGTAGCCACGGTTGCGCATGATGTGGTAACGGTTCATGTCGGAGGTCGAATTGAGCTGGCGGACGCCGGCGATGTCCCAGTTACCGATATCACGGGTACGCTGGATGATCTTGTCATTGACCACGATCGGATCGGTCACCTTGCTGGCGAGATACCCGTACATGGTGTCGTCCCAATAGATGAAGAAGCGCGGATCCGGCAGGCCGATCTGTTCGACAATGTTGCGACGGAACAGGCCGCCCTCGAAGCACATCGTATCCATGGTGCGATAGCCGGAAGGTCCGAACGCCGCCGGGGCGATGGGATTCGGAATGCCGAGCGACACAATGAAATCGTACTGCCAATAGAAGTCGCCGCCGTCGTAATCGAGGCGCGAACCTTGAATCACGTCATGGCGCGGCGTCCACTTGGCGAGCTGTTGGATGGCGTTCGGCAGCACGGCCACGTCGTCATCCATCACCCAGAACCATTCGGCGCCGAGTTCGTAAGCCTTCTTGACACCGTTGGAGAAGCCGCCGGAACCGCCGATGTTGCCGGCTTGGGGCGCGTAGACCACACGATTGTCATTGCCGCTTTCGTCCGGTTCGGTCTTGCCCCATTGAACGTCGAGTGTGTCAGAGAATTGCCGTACCATCGCTGCGGTTTCATCGCTGTGCTCGTTGTCGACCACGACCACACGCCAAGGTGCCACGTTCAACGCCTTGATGGAATCGAACAGGTTCGCCAGAAGCTTCTGGCGCTTGTAGGTGACCACAACTATGGCCAGTTTCTCGATCGGCGAGGCATCAGAACCCGCGACATCCCTATCTGCAGTTTCCGCAACTTCCATGGGTTTCTCGTTTTCATTCATGTTCCTATTCTTGCACTCCCACACGATGGAGCGACGAACAATCCGCCAATACCAGCTCAGAAATGGCACATTGCTGCCTGTTTTGTGTACCCAGCAACGGTTTTTCGGCTCTGCACGGACAAAGGTTGCGCCATGACCACACATAAGGGTATAGATGGAAATGCAAGTTTCAGGGAAGGTGAAATTCCTTATTGGCGGTAACGGCACTGTCGGTTTCATAACGACAGCATTGCCGAAGCCCGCGAGCCGCGAAAGCGGTCGATCCGGTGAGAATCCGCGGCCAACGGTTACAGTCCGGATGAAAGAAACGGGGCTCATCGTGAGCGATATTTCTGATACCCAAAATCCGTCTGGTTCCCACAATCGGGACAAGACACAATCCACTCATTCCACCGGCGTGGCCGATAACGGCCGTTGGTCGACGCAACGCATCGCCATCTACGCGCTGTTCGTGGCGCTGGCAATGGCTGCTTCGTTCATCGAGTTCCCCATCATGCCGGGCGTGCCATGGCTCAAATACGACCTTTCCGGCATCATCTGCCTAGTCGCCGGCTTTGCGTTCGGCCCCATGGCGGCGTTCATCGTCAGCGTGCTGAGCTGGATTCCGCATCTGTTCATGAACCCGTGGGGCGCTGTGATGTCCATCGCGGTTGCCGTGTTCCTGAGCGTTCCGGCAGCCATGGTCTACAAGCGCATCCGCACCCGTATGGGCGCCTTGGCCGGCATCCTGGTCGGCGTAGTCTTCGGCCTCATTGCAGCCATCGGCGGCAACCTGCTGATTACCCCAATCTATGCGCACATGACCACCGCCCAGGTCCTGAAGATGGTGGTGCCGATTCTTTTGCCGTTCAATCTCATCAAGTTCGCGATTCACGGCGTGGTCACCTTCATCATCTACAAGCCAATTTCGAACCTGCTCAACCGCTGAATCACCATGAACACTGCTTTCGACAAACCAACCGACGCCGGGCCTTCCTCGCCGACCAACGAGCCAGGCCTGTCCGCCAGCCTGCACGATGTCGGATTCAGCTATGACGGCGGTACCTCATGGGTGTTGAACGGCATCGATCTCGACATCAAGGTCGGCGAACGCATCTGTCTGGTCGGGCCGAACGGCTCGGGAAAATCCACGCTGGCTCGTCTTATCGCCGGCCTCTCCTCCCCGGACAGGGGGTCAATCGCCCTTCTTGGCTATGACGTGTTCCACGACGGCAAGCCCAACAGCGGCCTCTACCGTAAGGCCCGCAAAGGCATCGGCGCGGTCTTCCAGAACCCGATGGACCAGATCATCACCACTGTGGTGGGCGATGATGTCGCGTTCGGGCCGGAAAACCTCGCCCTTGCCCCGGATGTAATCACCACGCGCGTCCACGAATCGTTGGACGCCGTGGACATGGAAGGCACTCTGTTTGATGACCCGTCGCGCATGAGCGGCGGTCAACAGCAACGCATCGCCATAGCGGGCATTCTCGCCATGGCGCCGTCGATGATCGTGCTCGACGAACCCACAGCAATGCTCGATCTTGCAGCACAACATGACGTGTTGGATGTCCTCGATAACCTGCAGCATGAGGGAACCACCATCGTTCATGTCACTCATCGGCCCGAGGAACTGAAACATGCCGATCGCATTCTGAGTCTGGAAGATGGCGAACTCGTCGAATTGACCCCAACTCAGGCCGCTTTGAAGCTTTCGGTGACCAATGCCGACGACACTGGTTTGCTGAAACCGGATGGTCTCATCATCGAAGGTGGTAGCAGGAAAGACAATGGCCTAAAAACCGATGGTGCGCTTAATGGCAGCGCAAAAGAAGACGTCAATCGCACCATTAACCATTCACAGACCGAATTCCAGGCAGCAGCCTCTTCGGACACTGCGGCGAGCGCCACAAATGCGCCAGCGAGCGACAATGCTCCTGCAATCACCGCTGAACCGGCCATCCGTTTCGACCATGTCTCCTACCGTTATCCCAAGTCCGACAAGGACACCCTGCATGATTTTTCGATGACCATCAAACAGGGCGAGATCGTGGCCATCATGGGTCGCAATGGCACGGGCAAGACGACCCTTACCCGGCTCATGTCTGCGTTGTCGAAGCCCGACAGCGGCACTATCCAGGTCTCCGGCATTGACCTCAGTTCGATGTCGCGCCGCGACAAAAAAGCACTGCGCTCAAGTGTCGGACTGGTGATGCAGCAGCCGGAACAACAGCTTTTCGCCGAAACGGTACGGCAGGATGTAGCCTATGGGCCAAGCAACCAGGGGCTTCCGGCGCAAGTAGTAGACCAACGCGTCAACCGTGCCTTGACTTTGCTGGGTATTGACGGGCTTGCCGACCGTTCGCCGTTCTCGCTTTCCGGGGGTCAGCAACGCTTGACCGCCATTGCCGGCATCATCGCCTGTGAACCGCGTATCCTCATCCTCGATGAACCGACCGCCGGACTTGACGCGAGCGCCAGCGAACGCATCTATGCGCTGATACGCACGCTCAACGCCCACGGCGTCACGATAGTCCTGATCACTCATTCCCCTCGTCAGGCACGGCAATTGGCCGACCGGGTAATCACCTTGGGCGGAGTCGAGCAAGGCGACAAGTCCCAAAAAGACAGCAATCACCATTCACGCAATGATTCCGGCCCGAACACTGCAATCGATAAGGCAATTGATACCGATACTTCCGTCCATGCATCAGCAGCGGGGAACATCGACCAACCGCGTCAACACACGTCTGACGAGAAAACGGCAACATCCGGCAATGCCGACCAAGTCGGCGCAGCCAATCAACCCACCCCACCGGCTCAACGCCAGAGCATCATCGAACGCCTCGACCCACGTGTCAAACTAATCGTATTCCTCGTCCTGATGTTCACTTCGTTTATGGTCACTTCCCTGCCGCAACTGGCGCTGACCGCTGTAATGGTTGTCATACTGGCTGCCGCCGCGAAGCTCGGGCCAAAGCTGTTGTTCCGCTCGATGAAGGGATTCCTCATACTGCTCGCCGTGATGGGTGTCATCAATATGCTCTTCGTACGCACCGGCAGGCCTCTGGTCTCCATCGCCTCCTTCCCCATTACCGATGATGGCGTCATGGCGGCGATACTCTACACCTGCAGATTCGGGCTGGTCATTCTGCTGGGCATCATCCTGCTGCAGACCACCACGCCCACCGCGTTAACCGACGGATTCGGCTCTTTGCTTTCGCCGTTACGCAAATTCGGTCTGCATACCCAGGAACTGGCTTTGGTGATGAGCCTGGCGCTGCGTTTCCTGCCGACACTGGCGGCCGAAGCCCGCAACATCATCGACGCGCAATCGGCCCGTGGAGGCAGCATCGAAACCGGTTCACCCACCCGTCGTCTCAAGGCACTGGCGGCCATTGTCGTTCCGATTTTCGCCGGTGCGCTGCGCCATTCCGACAACCTTTCGCTGGCCTTGGACGCTCGCTGCTATGAAGAGAACATCGAACGCACCCATTGGCATGCGATGCACGTCGCCCGTCGGGATGTTGCCTTCATCGTGCTCTGCGCACTGTATCTGGCGATATTGCTGACGCTCAAAACAGGACTCGTGGCGGCCCCTCGTCTCTAACTTTCCTGGTTCAGGTTCCAGGAAAAGAAACACGACCCGCGAATTCGTCTCTTTTCTGACAGTCTCAGCCAAATCCTGATAGAGTGAAAGCGAGTTTGTTTTCAAGCTTCACTTTCAAAGGAGACGATATGCACGCACCACGTAATACCGCGATAGAACCTTTCGCCATCGAGCACGCCACTGTCGCCACCGGCGACGCTGATGGCCGTACGTTGAGCGATACCACCATCCTGGTGGACGGTCTTGGCAAGATCCGAGAAATCGGACCGTCCTCGAACGTGGTGGTGCCTCCGGGCTATCACGAGCTGGACGGCACCGGCAAGGTCGTCTCCCCGGCATGATCAACGGTCACGTCCACACCTTCTCGCAGGGCAAGCCGCTCGACCCCAAGGGCAGCACTCCGGAAGGCCAGCGCAAGACCGCCAAAATCATGCATTCGGCGCCAGGCAAGCTCTTCATGTATGAGACCAGCAAATCCAACATCATGACGCTGCTGAACTCCGGTGTCACCACCATCCGCACGGTCGGCGACGTCGGCTATGAGGTCGTCGCCATCCGTGACCGCATCAACTCCGGAAAGATGGTCGGTCCGCGCATCATGGCTGCAGGCCCGATGCTCGCGATTCCCGACGGCCACGGCGCACCGCTGGTCGCCATGGAAAGCACCACCCCCGAAGAAGCGCGTAGCGAGGCCGAATACAGCATCGACCACGGTGTCAACGCCCTGAAGATCGCGGCCACCGGTGGTGTCACCGATTCTCAGGTACCCGGCGAGGCCGGCGCTCCGCAGATGACCACCGAGCAGATGAGCGCTATTTGCGAGGCCGCACACGCCAACGACATCATCGTTGCCGCTCACGCCCAGAGCGTGGAAGGTGTTCGCCGCGCACTGAAGGCCGGCGTCGACACCATCGAACACGGCTGCGAGCTGGACGACGAACTGACCGAGCTTTTCCTGAACAATCCGAACTCACTGCGCGGCTGGAGTGCTCTGGAGCCTACGCTTTCCGCGGGCCTGCCGATGAAGTATCTTTCGCAGGAAACCTTGAACATGACCGACGTCCAGATGCAGAACTCCGTCCCTGTAATTGAGGGTATGGTCAATGGCGCACGTCAGGCGCATGAAGCCGGCATCAAGGTCGGCGTCGGCACCGACACCGCCATGCCGTTCGTACCGCAGTATGGCACCTGGCGCGAGATGGCCTTGCTCAACCGTTTTGCTGGGTTTACCCCTGCCGAGGCCTTCCACGCCGGCACGCAGGTCACCGCCGAGATTCTCGGTCTAAGCGATGAAACCGGGTCGCTTGAGGTCGGCAAGTCCGCCGATCTGCTGGTGCTCGAGGAGAACCCAGTCGATAACCTGCGTACGCTGGAGAAGCCGCTGCTCGTGGTTGCCGCCGGTCATCCGATCTTCCACCCGCAGGTCGAACGTTTCGACGACATGGAAGCTCAGCTGGACGAAGCTTATAAGTAAAGCAATCATCATTTTCATCAGCTGATTCCGCTTCATTACATCGGACGATGAAAGGAAAATCCGCCACCTTACAACATTGAGGTGGCGGATTTTTATACGTCAGATACGAACATCGACCCATTCGGATAATCAAGGTAACCCGGTCACATCGAATAAGCAACCTTTCGTTCCCATCAATGACAATGTGGTCCAATTCTAAGAAGAACTGGACCACATTTATCAAATGCACGAGTCGGTAGAAACCAACCTGGCAATACCCAACCGTTTAGCGATGCGCGTTGTCCTGCAACGGCTCACCATTGGCATACCGACGTACGTTGGCCACGGCGATGTCGACGATATGGGCATCGTTGCTGGCCAGGTGGCTGCCGCCGGCGACATGCGGGGTCATGAGGCATCGAGGTTCGTTCCAGAGCGGATGGGTAGGCGGCAACGGTTCCGTCTCGAAGACATCGAGCCCGACACCACGAATGGCATTATGCTTCAACGCTTCGGCCAAGGCATCGTCGTCAACCGCGTCTCCACGGCCTCCGTTGACGAGGATGGCATCTTTCTTGAGCATCGCAATCCTACGTACATCAATCAGATGATGGGTATCAGCCGCTCTCGGAAGCGACAAGGCGACCACATCAGCCTGCGGCAACAGCTCATCGAGCTCGTCGAAGCCATGCATCTCATCGATGCCCTCAACGGATTTGTCGGCACTGCGACGCACACCAACGGTATGCATGCCGACACCCTTGGCAAGACCTGCGAAATGCGAGCCGATATCTCCGGTACCGATGACCAATGCCGTTGCACCGCGTGGGGTGAGCACGCTGCCCTCGTCCTGCCAACGATGAGCCGTCTGGTCACGGACATAGAGTTCGAGGTTCTTCATCAACGCCCACATCATCGCAATCATGTGTTCGGAAACCGACTGCCCGTATGCGCCGGTCGCACTGGTGACGGTCACACCTTCCGGCAGCACACCGGGTTTGATATACGCATCGACTCCCGCGCTCCAGGTCTGCAGCCATTCAAGATTGGTGAATTGCGGAGCCAAAGCCGGATCGAAATTGCCCAGTACCGCCGTGGCACGCCCACGCAATTGCTCGGGAATCTGCGCCTTCACTTTCATGTCGCCATAGTTCTTAGGATCCCCGCAGAACTCAATGGGAACATCTCCGGCAGCTTCGATGAACCGTTGCTTGTCCTTTTCGTCAACAGGTATGCAATTAACGATGAATTTGCCGTCTTTGCCATCTTGCTGAGTCATATTTAGCCCTTCTCATAATGACACGTTTTACGGTTTAATACTAACCGTTGTTATGGTTGCGCTCTTGCCCGTCAGAGGAATCATTACCTGCTGATCCGTTTGTCTGCCCGTTGCCACCATGCAGAATCTCGCGAATCTTCTCGAGTCTTGGCCCGACCTCACGCTCATAACCTCGGTCGTTGGGGTGATAATATTCACGGCCCACCAGCTCATCGGGCATGTATTGTTGCGTGGCGACGCCACCGGGCACATCATGCGCGTAAATGTAGCCTTCTTTGTTGCCCCAATCCTTCATGAGCTTGGTCGGGGCGTTACGCAGCCAGAGCGGCACCTGACCGATCATTCCCGCATCTACGTCGGCGAGCGCCTGGTTGATGGCATTGTAGCTGGCATTGGATTTGGGTGCCGTGGCCACGGCGATAACCGCTTCTGAAAGTATGATCCGTGCCTCGGGCATACCAACCATGGCTACAGCCTGTGCCGCGGCGACGGTAACCTGCAAAATCTGCGGAGCAGCCATGCCGACCTCTTCGGCCGAGGCAATCATGATGCGTCGGGCGATGAATCGCGGGTCCTCCCCGCTCGCAGCATTCGTGCCAGATAGTGCAAGGCGGCATCCGGGTCTGAACCCCGCATCGATTTGATGAATGCGGAGGCGACGTCGTAATGGTCGTCGCCGTCCTTGTCGTAACGCACGGTAGCGGAATCCATGACCTTCGAGACGATATCGGGGGTGATGATCGGTTTGCGAGCGCCTTTTTGCGTTCTTTATCGCCGGTGACCGCACCGGCGGCCGCCTCGAGGATCGTCAGCGTCTTACGCCCGTCTCCCCCTGCCATGCGAATAATCTCATTGATGCCCGCGTCGCTGGCTTTGACTTCGCCCTTGAGACCATGTTCGCTTTCCAACGCACGGGTAATCAGCGTTTTGAGGTCGTCAGGTTCCAGCGACTCGAGCTTGACCACCACCGACCGGCTTAGCAACGGTTTGTTGATGGAGAAACTCGGATTTTCCGTGGTGGCGCCGATGAAGGTGACATCACGGTTTTCGACGCTGGGAAGCAATGCATCCTGCTGGGATTTGGAAAAGCGGTGCACCTCATCGATGAACAGCACAGTCTCCCGCCCCTGTGTCACCAAGCGTTCGTGGGCTCGATCCAACACCGCGCGCACATCCTTGACTCCGGAAGTGACGGCGGAAAGCTCTTCAAAATCGCGTCCGGATTGCTGCGCGACAATATAGGCCAACGTGGTCTTGCCGACTCCCGGAGGACCAAAAAGGATAATCGAACTCGGCGCAGTCAATGACCCCTTCGACGCAGGACTGGCAAGCCGACGCAACGGCGAGCCTTCGCCCAACACCTGTTGCTGGCCCACCACGTCGTCAAGAGACACCGGCCGCATCCGCACGGCCAGCGGGCGGGTCACGTCTTCTGGCGCATCAGCGGCACTGAACAAATCTTCGGTCATGCCTTCACCTTATCCCATCGTTCGAACATTTGTTCGGTTCCTTGCTAGATTTCAAAGACCGAGCTGATCAATCAAGTCCGTCATCGCTGACTCGATAATCCACGAAGACCACCTCACCGCTTTCCTGCGTGGCATCGAGATCGACGGTGCCGGTGATGGCCCAGTCGTGGTCACCGTCGGAATCATCGATGATCTGCCGTACCTTCCAGGTGTGTTCCTTGGCCTCATTGGAGTCGTCCAAGATGAACAGCTTGCCGCTGCGGGCCTTCTGATCGATGCCGACGTATTCGTGTTCGTCGTAATAATCGTCCAGTGCATCCTCCCATTCGTGCACACCATAGCCCCAGTCCTTGTCGAGCGCACCGAGCTCTTCCGGCCTGTCCTGGTCCATGAGCTGAATCCGGCGGAACATGGCGTTGCGAATAAGCACGATAAGTCCTCGCCTATCCTCTACCACAGCAGTCTTGCCGCCGGGAGCGGCGGCGGTGAGCCCAGCGTTTTCTGCATCGGCAGCCGTCTCGCCGCCGGCGTTCTCCCACTCGTCCACAAGACTGGAATCGACGGAACGCACGACCACACGTAGCCACGAGATGATGTCCTCAAGTTCATCGTTGCGTTTTTCGACGGGAACCGTTCGCGCCAAGGAACGGTAAGCGTCAGAAAGATAGCGCAGAAGCGTGCCTTCGCTCCGGGCAATGTTGTATCGGGCGATGTAGCCGGTGAAATCACTGGCCGTCTCGACCATGTCGCGCACCACCGATTTGGGACTCAACTCATAATCATTGGCCCAGGGCACATCATGGCGATATTCATCGAACGCTGCATCAAGCATTTCCTCAAGCGGCTTGGGCCAAGTGACTTCCTGCAGCTTGTCGATGCGCTCGTCGTAGTCGAGTCCATCGGCCTTCATTTCGGCCATCGCCTTATCGCGCGCCTGTCGTTGCTGGGCTTTCAAAACCTGCTTGGGGTCTTCAAGCGTCGCTTCGACCATCGAGAGAACGTCGAGCGCATAAGTGTCGGATTCAGGCTCGAGCAGTTCCAGCGCCGCCAAGAGGAACGGCGAAAGCGGCTGGTCAAGCGCGAAATTGTCCGGCACCTCAACGGACAGGAAATAATCCTTTCCGCCGCGGTCATTGTCTTCCGCCTCGATGAAGGACGAATCGAACATGGTTTGGAAGATCTCATCGGCACGCTCGTGCAGATGCTCTTTCTGCTCAGGTGTTTGCGAGGAATCGTCGATGAGCTTGTCGATGCGAGCGCGCGCATCGCCGCCTTGCGCCACCTCGTTCAGAACCATGGAGTGGCTGATCTTCATGTGCGGCACCAACGTTTCGGGCTCAGCCTCGATGAGCTTGTCGAATGTGCCTTCGTTCCACGTGACGAAGCCTTCCTGGGGCTTCTTGCGCTTGATCTTCTTGAGTTTTTTCGGGTCGCCATTAGCCTTGGCGATGGCCCGGGCGTTCTCGATCTCGAATTCGGGGGCCTCCGCCACCACCAGCCCTTCGGTGTCGAATCCCATGCGTCCGGCACGTCCGGCGATCTGATGGAATTCACGAGCGCGCAATTTGCGCATTTTGAATCCATCGAATTTGGTGAGCTGGGTCAACACGACCGAATGAATCGGCACGTTGATACCGACGCCAAGCGTATCGGTGCCACAGATGACCGGAAGCAGACCTTGCTGCGCGAGTTGTTCGACCAAGCGCCGGTAGCGTGGCAGCATACCCGCGTGATGAATGCCGACTCCGGTGCGCAACAGTCGTTGCAGAATCTTGCCGAATGCCGTGGTGAAGCGCGTTCCCTTGATGGCTTCGGTGATGGCCTTGCGCTGTTCCTTGCTGGAAACACCCGTGCTGGCAAGCGCCTGTGCGGTTTCAAGCGCCGCATCCTGCGAAAAGTGGACGACGTAGATGGGGGTATCGCTGCGATTGAAGAGCAGTTCGACCGTGCCGGCGAGCTGTTTGTCGGTGTATTCGTAGCTCAGCGGCACCGGCCTCGGCGCATCGTCGATGACATCTACATCGCGCCGAGTCATGTCCTCGAGCTTGTCGGCGATGGCGTTGACATTGCCGAGCGTGGCGCTCATCAGGAGGAACTGAGTCTTGGGCAGCGTCAGCAGCGGCACCTGCCAAGCCCAGCCGCGGTCAGTATCGCCATAGTAATGGAACTCGTCCATCGCCACGCAGCCGATATCGGCGTTCACGCCTTCACGCAACGCTTGGTTGGCCAGAATTTCGGCAGTGCAGCAGATGATCGGCGCATCAGAATTGATGCTGGTATCGCCGGTAATCATGCCGACATTGTCACGGCCGAATGCCTCTACCAAGTCAAAGAATTTCTCGGAGACCAAGGCCTTGATCGGCGCAGTGTAATATGAACGCCGTCCGGTGCACAACGCCGCAAAATGCATGCCCAATGCCACCAACGATTTGCCAGACCCGGTTGGCGTGCTCAAAATGACATGGTCTCCGGCCAGCAGGTCCATCACGGCCTCTTCCTGATGCGGCCACGGGTCGATTCCCTTGACATCGTGCACCCATCCGAAAAACCTGTCATAGATCTCGTCGGCATCGATATTATGCCTCTCGTCCCCGCTGCCGTCCCAGCTAGGCGCCAATTCCCCTAAACTCTGTGTCATAACCCCAACTCTATCGTCCGCTCGCTACTCTTCACTGTTATTTCAGCATAGAGATCTCTTCAGCTCACCATTATTCACAAGTAATATCGCCTTCCCGTCCCACAACCTACCTGTCAAAGCAGGTTTACGGACAAAGAAATGGTGACCACTGTGAAAAAACAATGGTCACCATTTCAAAACTTACGACAGCAGGTTATTCATCCTTGTGTCCGTCAGACTTGTCCGTCTTCGGATGAGACTTGAGTCCCGGAATCGGGATATTAGGAAGCTCGATATGGTCGGAGTCCTTGGCGCTGTCGGGATGTGTAGCGTCATAGCCCTGCATGTAGCGCGTTTCCCTCCAGTGATGCACGGAGGCATTGGTGCCACGATGATGGATGTGGTATTGGCCGGGAGCACCACCATAGCGGTCCTCGCCCAATTCCTTGGCCACGGCAATCTGGTTGACATTGGAGGCATCCATGATGGCGATCGGGGCTACGGCTTCAGGCTCGGCGGGAGCTGCGGTGCGTGCCTGCATACGGCTCGGGAGCCATTCGGCGAGCTTGGACAGCAACGCGCAGACGATGAAGTAGACCACGCCTGCAACGACCAATGTCTGCAGAATGTTGAAGTACATCGAGCCCAGACGGCGCGATTCCTGCAACAGATCCGTGTACATGATGATCGAACCGAGCGCCGTATCCTTCAAGACGACGACCAGCTGGGTCACAGCGGCCGGCAGCATGGCGTAGATGGCCTGCGGGACTTCGACCTGCATCAACGACTGCGTGGTGGTCAAGCCAAGGGCCAGCGAAGCCTCGCGCTGACCGCCGGGCAGGTTGCCCACACCGCTTCGTACCAATTCCGCGACCACGGAACCGTTATAGAGAATCAGACCGAGTACGACTGCCCAATAGGAGGCGCTTTGAATACCCATGAAGGAGAAGAGTCTCCAGAAGAAAATCATGAACATCAGCACCGGCACCGCGCGGCAGAATTCGACGATGACGCCGGAAACCGCTCGTACGATTCCACTCGGCAGCAGCCTGCCGATACCGAAAATCAGACCGAAAACAACCGATCCGATAACCGCCAGCACAGCCGCCTTGATCGTCATCCAAAGCCCCGGCAGATAGAAGTCAGTCCAGGCCTCGCCGTCTAAAGCGGGCTTCCAGAGCGCCCAGTCCAGCTGGTTCTCGCCATCCGGCGGGTTATGCAGGCGCATGAGAATGAGCACCACGAGAATGATGACGATGATGCCACCAATCCAGTTGGCGATACGAATGTTGCGTTTGCCTTTCGGCCCCGGCTCATCGAAGAGCACGGACGATTCATTGTTGTTCTTGCTCATGCGTTCACCTCTGTACTGCAAGCTTGTTGGAAAGGAACGTGGTCAGCGCCCCGATCGGAATGATCAGAATGACGTAGCCGAACGCGAAGATCAGGAAGATGGCGACGATGGAGTTCGCATGGAATTCAATCATCTCGCTCATCAGGCTGGAAGTTTCGGTGGCGACCGATGCCGCCGCTGCGACCGTCGAATTCTTCAGAAGGGCGATCAGGGTATTGCCCAGAGGCGCGACGGAACCACGAAATGCCTGCGGTAGAATAATCTGCGTGGCCGATTGCATGAAGCTCAGGCCAAGCGCGCGTGCCGCCTCAGCCTGACCGAGAGGCACGGTGTTGATGCCGGAACGCAGGGATTCACAGACGAAGGCCGCCGTGTACAGCGAGAGGCCGGTGACCGCAAGCCAGAAGAAGTTCGTAGCGAAAGTGCTGGAGAACGTGAGCTTGAGCTGGGCGAAAGCACCAAGCACCATGAAGACCATGATAATGGTCAATGGCATGTTTTTGAAGAACTCAACGTAGCCGCTCGCGACAGCACGCAGCGAGGAAATCGGCGAAATGCGCATCATCAGCAGGATGACACCAAGAATCAGCGAGAACAATGCAGACCAAAGCGTCAACTCGATGTTGACAAGGAACGCTCCCGGAACGTTGTACTGGCTGAACAATTGCAGAAATTCATTCATTTCGCGGCTCCCGTCTCTCCGAGGTCCGGTGTCGGCGGATTGTATTTCATATTCGGCTTATATTTCACGCCACGCGTATTGTCGCTGATATAGCGTTGCCATGAACCGTCTTTTTCCATCTGGGCAATGGCCTTGTCGATCTTCTTGGCGAATTTGATATCGCCCTTCTTGACACCGACACCGTAGTATTCCTGCGTGAACGGCTTGCCGATCAGACGCAGCTTGCCGTGGGCGTTGGAGGCGAGACCGGCAAGAATGATGTCATCGGTGGTCACCGCGTCAACGATGCCGCTGAAGAGGGCGGTCGCGCATTCGGCGTAACCGGGCTGCTCCATCAACTGCACTTCGGACGAGAACTTCTTCTTGACCACTTCGGCCGAAGTCGAACCGGTCACCGAGCAAAGACGCTTGCCATTCAGGCTGCCGGGCCCGGTGATGTCATGGTCGTCTTTGCGGACCATCAGATCCTGTCCAGCCACGAAATACGGCCCAGCGAAGGTGACGGCCTTCTTGCGCTCGTCGGTGATGGAATAGCTGGCGACGATCATGTCGACGTCACCATTCTGCAGCATGGCCTCACGCTGCTTGCTCGGCGCTTCCTTCCAGACGATCTCGTCGTCGGAATAGCCGAGTTTGCGGGCAATGTACCGTGCCACGTCAACGTCGAAGCCAACATAGGTGCCGGACTTCTTGAAGCCTACACCCGGCTGATCGAATTTGATGCCGATGCGGATCTTGCCCGCCTCATTGCCCGAGCCGCAGGCGGCTACGGTGAATACGCATGCCAAAGCGCAGAAGGCCGCAAGGACCCTGCGCCACATGCGCGAAAGATGGTTGAATGATGGTTTCATAGATTTTTGCTTTCCCGATACTTCCCCATTCGCTTTTTAGCGGATTAACGATTGATGTTCTTGAATATTTGCGGAAATGTGCGTCACGGTTGCTGACGTCTACCGAATTCCCGGAATCCGATAGATACCGAACCCCGCACACGATATACCGGGTCAGTGCGTAAGAATCTTGGAAAGGAAGTCCTTGGCACGGTCGGTCTGCGGATGGTCGAAGAATTCGTCAGGAGTGCCCTTTTCGAGAATCTTGCCATCAGCCATGAAGACGATGTGGTTGGCCGCCTTGCGTGCGAAGCCCATCTCGTGAGTCACGCAAATCATGGTCATGCCTTCCGAGGCGAGCTTGATCATCACATCGAGCACCTCGTTGACCATTTCGGGGTCGAGAGCGCTGGTCGGCTCGTCGAAGAGCATGATCTTGGGCTTCATCGCAAGTGCGCGGGCGATGGCGACACGCTGCTGCTGACCACCGGAAAGCTGGGATGGCATCTTGTTGGCCTGGCTTTCCACACCAACCCTGGCAAGCAGGTCCATGCCGAGGTCGTCGGCATCCTTCTTGTCCATGTGACGCACCTTGACCGGTGCGAGCGTGACGTTCTGTAGGATGGTCTTGTTAGCAAAAAGATTGAACTGCTGGAAGACCATGCCGACCTCGGCTCGAAGGGTGGCAAGATCCTTGCCTTCCTGCGGCAACGGCTGCCCGTCGATACGGATGGTGCCGGAGTCGATGGTCTCAAGGCGATTGATGGTGCGGCACATCGTGGACTTGCCGGACCCGGAAGGCCCGACGACGACCAGCACTTCGCCCTTGTTGACCTTGAGGTTGATGTCTTTCAGGACATGGAGCTTACCGTAATGCTTCTCAACATGCGAAAGCTCGACCAGCGGATGGCTTTCGCCCATCGCCTGGCTTGACGCGCCGTTTTCGCGCGCTTTCATAATAGTTTCGTTAGTTTCTGACATGAAAAGTAGTATACCTGCACATTGTTACTACATAGTTACCAGCGAAATTATTGCAAGATATCAGCAATTATTGTTGTATATACGCATTACCGTTGTCTAATTTATCTGAAGATACAAATGTGTCCAGTTCACAATGAGCTGGACACATTTGAAAGATGATTCATCTGAAAAGAATCTATAGACTCGAACGAGTCAGAATCTCTACTCTTTATCTTCTTCCGGGTCATAATCGACACCGGTTTCGGCACGCTGGGCATCCGAAATCGGAGCCGGGGCACCCGTCAGCGGGTCGCGACCGCCACCGGCCTTCGGGAAGGCGATGACGTCGCGGATGCTGTCGGCACCGGCGAGCAGCGAGACCGTACGATCCCAGCCAAGCGCGATGCCTGCGTGAGGCGGTGCGCCGTACTTGAAGGCCTCGAGCAGGAAGCCGAACTTCTCCTGGGCTTCTTCTTCGCCGATGCCAAGCACGTCGAGCACACGCTCCTGGATGTCGTTGCGGTGGATACGTACCGAGCCGCCGCCCATCTCCTCGCCGTTGCAGACGATGTCGTAAGAATCGCTCATGGCGTGTTCCGGATCCTTGTCGAACTTGTCGATCCAGTCGGCACTCGGCATGGTGAACGGATGATGCATGGAGGTCCACTTGGAATGACCCACGGCCACATCGTCATCGTCCGGGTCGTCGGTGCGCTTGAAGAGCGGGAAGTCGACCACCCATGTGAAGGCGAACTTCTTCGGGTCGAGCAGGCCTGCACGACGGGCAATCTCGACACGGGCCGCACCCAGCAGCAGCTGAGAAGACTCACGGGCACCGGCCGCGAAGAACACCGCGTCGCCGTCCTTGGCGCCCACGGCTTCCTTCAAACCATTGCGCTCTTCCTCGGAAAGGTTCTTGGCCACGGGGCCCTTCAAGGTGCCGTCGCCAGTGAACTGCACGTACGCAAGGCCCTTGGCCCCACGCTGGCGCGCCCACTCCTGCCATGCGTCGAACTGGCGACGCGGTGTATCGGCACCGCCTTCGAAGACCACAGCGCCAACATAAGGCGCCTGGAAGACGCGGAACGGGGTGTTCTTGAAGTAATCGGTGAGTTCAACGATCTGGTTGCCAAAGCGCAGGTCGGGCTTGTCCGAACCGTACTTGTCCATAGCGTCTTGCCAAGTGATGCGGTCGATCGGCAGCTTGATGTCGTAGCCCTGGGTCTTCCAGATGGCGGCAATGACCTTCTCGGCCATGGCCATCACATCTTCCTGATCCACGTAGCTCATTTCCATATCGAGCTGAGTGAATTCGGGCTGACGGTCAGCGCGGAAGTCCTCATCACGATAGCAGCGGGCAAGCTGGAAGTAACGCTCGACGCCACCGACCATCAACAGCTGCTTCAGCAGCTGCGGGGACTGCGGCAGCGCGTACCAGGAACCGGGCACCAAGCGTGCCGGGACCACGAAGTCGCGTGCGCCTTCCGGCGTGGACTTGATAAAGGTCGGGGTCTCCACCTCAGTGAAGTCCATATCCTCCAACGCGTGACGTGCGGCGCGGGTCATGTCGCTGCGCAGCTTGAGGTTCTTCTGCATGGAAGGACGGCGCAAATCGAGATAACGATACTTCAGACGAACATCCTCGCCTGGAAGCTTGTTCTCGGCCTCGTTCTCGAGGGCGGTGGAAACCTGGAATGGCAATGCATCAGCCTTGGCCAGTACCTTAAGGCTTTCGACCACAACCTCGACCTTGCCGGTGGAAAGGTGCTCGTTCTCGTTGCCGTCCGGGCGCTCACGCACTTCGCCGACGACCTGCACCACGAACTCGCTACGCAGCGGGCGGGCAATCTCCTCGTCGTAGATGACAATCTGCACCAGACCGGTGTTGTCGCGCAAATCAATGAAGGCGACGCCGCCGTGGTCGCGCCTGCGGTCGACCCAGCCCGCAAGGGTTACCTTCTGACCGATGAGTTCCTCGGTCACTTCAGTGGCATGGTGTGTTCTATAAGCCGTTTGGCTCATGCTCCCTCTATTCCTTATCTACTAACCGCTTGAAAACCGCGAGAATCCGCGCTCTTTTACTTGTCCAAAGAGACGGTTTGCTGAGCATACACAGTATCGGGTTGCCATGACTTGACATCGGCGGGGACCTGCTCGCCGGTGATGATGTTCTTCACCTCGTCATGGTCGCTGCCTTCGCCATCACCAGATGCGTCGGCCGGGAACCAGACATACGGGATGCCCAGTTTGTCGGCGTATTTAATCTGCTTGCCGAGTTTCGCAGCCTTCGGCGCCACATCGGCGGCAATGCCACGCTTGCGCAAGGCAGCGGCGATATGGTTGCAGTTCAAACGATCGTCCTCGTTCCAGACGGCCACCATTACGGCTGCTGGCGAGACGCGAGAGGCGTGTGCACCGGCAGTGTGCAGCATATAGGAGACCAGACGCGAGAGGCCGATAGACAGGCCAACGCCCGGATACTTCTTGTTGCCCTGCGAGGCGAGGTTGTCATAACGACCGCCAGAGCAGATGGAACCAAGCTGGTCGGCGCCATCAAGGAACGTCTCATAGACGGAACCGGTGTAGTAATCAAGGCCACGCGCAATCTTCAAATCCGCAATGACGGAGCCCGGACGGGTGATGGCCGCTTCGTCTACGATCATCGCCAACGTGTCGAGGCCTTCTCGGGCGAGCTTGTAGGCATCGCTGTCCTGTGCGATATCGTGCTTGTTGCAGAGCTCGTCGAACTTCTGCAACAATTCCTTGCCATCGGCTGCAGTGAGTTCCGCTAATTCAAGGCATGCACGGGCCTGTACCTCGGTCGCGCCACATTCACTGACGAGCAGCTTGACCACTTCGTCGGCACCGATCTTGTCAAGCTTGTCGATCTCACGCAACACGCCTTCGACGTCAGTCAAGCCAAGCCCGCGATAGAAACCTTCGGAAAGCTTGCGGTTATTGGCATGTACGGTGGCCTTGGGCAGGCCGAACTTACGCAGTTCCTCAAGCGCCTGCACCATCACCAGCGGCAGTTCAACCTCATAGTGGTCTTCCAGCTCGCCGTTGCCGATCACATCGATATCGGCCTGGACGAACTCGCGGAAGCGGCCTTCCTGCGGACGCTCACCGCGCCAGACCTTCTGAATCTGCCAACGCTTGAACGGGAAGGTGAGCTGGCCGGAATGTTCAACCACGTAACGACTCAGCGGAACCGTCAGATCAAAATGCAGACCGAGACGACGCTCGATGGGCGTGTCGGATTCGTGGCCAACCTCCTGCAGACGCGAAAGGAGATAAATCTCCTTGCTTGTCTCGCCCTTTTGAGGAGACTTGATCCTTCCTCCACTGCCCTTGTCTCGATGCCGATGAATCCGTTGAGTTCGAAAACTTTACGAACCGTATCGATGACACGTTGTTCGACCACTCTTTCGCTGGGTAGCCATTCCGGAAATCCTGATATTGATGCGCCTTTTGCCATAACTCCCTATAATAAGTGTTGTTGTGGAAAATCGGGGCATCCGTCTCGATGCCGCAACGCCTGTTACACGAAGACTCTCAAGGAGCTGGCCATGGCCGACGAACAAGTCACTGAATCCGAAAACACCAATGAATCCAACGCGCAGGCAGCGCAGCCTGCCGCGGACGCACAGGCCAGCGCCACGTCCAAACCGGCAGAGCCGGCAGCAGCGCAAGAACCGGCAACGCCTGAGGTACCGAAGACCGGCGACACGCCGGCCGCTTCTGCACCGGCTGTAGCAAAACCGCATGTCCCCTCCCCTTGGCCTTTGCCAAGAAGCCGGCGAAGCACCCGGTCGCAGCTCCTGCTCACACCTACTCCGAGGCCGATGTCAAGGCCGCTGAGGCCTTTGGCCGTGTCGACGACAAAGGCACCGTCTATGTCAAGGAAGGCGAGAACGAGCGCGAGGTTGGTGAGTTCCCAGGAGCCACCAACGAAGAAGCGCTCACGCTCTATGCACGCCGTTACCTTGACCTCAAGGCCAAGCTCGACCTGTTCGCCACACGCCTCAAGGCCGCGAATATCAAGCCTCATGAGATCGATGAATCCGTCAAGACACTTGGCGAAGAGACCACGAACCCGGCCATCGTCGGTGATATCGCTGCACTCAAGGCCCAGTATGAAGAACTGAAGAAGGCCGGAGAAACCAAGAAGGCTGAACTCGCCGAGGCTCGCAAGGCCGCGCTTGAGAAGGCCATCAAGGAGCGTACCGCCATCGTCGAGAAGGCCGAGGCGCTTGCAAATTCGCTGGGAGAGAACACGAATTGGCGTTCCACCGCTGACAAGTTCCGTTCGCTCTTCGAGGCTTGGCAGGAGCATCAGCGCACTAGCATCCGCATCGACAAGCCGACCGCCGACGCACTGTGGAAGCGCTTCTCCGCCGCCCGCACCACTTTCAACCAGCACCGCCGCAAGTGGGCTCAGGCCCGCGACGCCTCCCGCGAGGAGACCAAGCGTATCAAGGAAGAAATCATCAAGGAAGCCAACGAAATCAAGGACTCCACTGAGTGGGGTGCCACTTCGCACCAATTCAACGAGCT
Organism: Bifidobacterium sp. ESL0682; assembly: GCF_029392815.1. Taxonomy (GTDB): domain Bacteria; phylum Actinomycetota; class Actinomycetes; order Actinomycetales; family Bifidobacteriaceae; genus Bifidobacterium. The sequence goes on from NZ_CP113942.1 coordinate 1,194,013, forward strand.
CATGGATCGTTGGAAGGCCGCCGGCCGCGCCGGACGCAAGGAAGATGACGATTTGTGGGCCAAGTTCCGCGAGGCTTGCGATGTCTTCTTCAATGCACGTCAGGCCGATCGTGACCAGATGAGCTCCGACGAAAAGGACAACCTCGCCAAGAAGGAAGAGCTGTTGAAGAAGGCCGAGGCGTTGGTACCGGTCGCCGACGAAAAGGCCGCCAAGAAGGCCCGTCAGGCACTGGCAGATATCCAGGACGAGTGGGATCAGATCGGTTATGTGCCTCGCGAGGACATGCGCCGCATCGAAAGCCGCCTCGACGCCGTCGACACCCAGATCAAGTCCGTCGAGGAAGCCGCCTGGAAGAAGAGCGACCCCGAGGCCGACGCCCGTGTCTCCAGTTTCGAGACTCAGCTCAAGGCCCAGCTCGATGAGCTCGATGCCCAGATCGCCGCCGAGTCCGACCCGGCCAAGAAGTCCAAGCTCGAGGCCGAAAAGGCCACCAAGGAGCAGTGGCTCAACGCTGTGAAGTAAAGCCCTGAGCTTTCATAACCCAGCAAAAGTGGCTTGCACCATCAATTTGGTGCAAGCCACTTTTCATATTGCGATTGAATCAAGCCCATCTCCAAGAAGAAACGGGAAGTGAAAGCCGGAGCGCCTGTGTCTCTCATAGGGGCCGGCTTTCGCTTTGCTTACGACGTTGCAGGCAAATCTCGTGATTCCAAAGATTGACTTGGCTTATAAAAGCTATCAACCTTATGAAAATTTTTACGGATTGGATACGTAAAGACCCGGCTCCTCTTTTGAGAAAGCCGGGTCTTTGTAGTCCGGATGCCTTTAAATCAGCAGCCCTTTAGCTCAACATCATTCACTCGGAGCTGAAGAAGGATCCGTGCCTTGTACATCTGAACTGGAGTCACCCGGGAAATCATCCGCAGACGGGTCAGATGTCGGCGTTGAGGACGAAGTAGCTGGCACACCGGAATCAGTGGATACGTCAGCAGCTGCCGTATCAGACAGAGCACCGGCACCTACCAGCTCAGGTTGTTTGTCAGCTTCAGACGACTCAGCGTTGGAATCCTCGAAGGGCTCGCCCTTGAAGGTGAACTCGCCCAGGATGCCTTCACCTTCGGCGTCGACTTCCACCTTTTCGCCGTTCTTGAGGTCGCCCATCAGAATCTTCTCGGAGACGGCGTCCTCGATATCACGCGTGATGACTCGACGCAGCGGACGGGCACCGAGCAGCGGGTCGAAGCCCTTCTGCGCGAGCAAGTCCTTGGCGGCATCGGTCAGCTCGATCGACATGTGACGTTCGAAGAGACGGTCGTTGAGCTGGGTCAGGTCGAGATCGACGATCTGACGCACCTGCGGCTCGGTCAACTGGCGGAAGACGATGATGTCGTCCAAGCGGTTGAGGAACTCGGGACGGAACTGCTGCTTGAGCTCGCTCGTAACCTGGCTCTTCATACGCTCGTAGCTCGACTCCTGGTCATTGCCGGAGCTGAAGCCGGTATTAGCGGCCTTAGCGATGTCCTTGGTGCCGAGGTTGGTCGTCAGGATGATGATGGTGTTCTTGAAGTCCACCTTGCGGCCTTGGCCGTCGGTCAAATGGCCGTCATCCAGCACCTGCAACAGTGTGTTGAAGATGTCAGGGTGGGCCTTTTCGATCTCATCGAAGAGCACGACGGAGAACGGCTTACGGCGCACCTTCTCGGTGAGCTCACCGCCCTCTTCGTAGCCGACATACCCTGGAGGCGCGCCAAAGAGGCGCGACGCGGCGTACTTCTCGGAGAACTCGGACATATCGACACGAATCAACGCGTCCTCGTCATCGAAGAGGAACTGGGCCAACGCCTTGGCCAGCTCGGTTTTGCCGACACCGGTAGGGCCTGCAAAAATGAACGAACCTGCGGGACGCTTCGGGTCCTTCAAGCCAACACGCGTACGGCGAATCGAACGGGCCAACGCGGAAACCGCCTCGTCCTGGCCGATGATGCGCTTGTGCAGCTCGGACTCCATGTTGAGGAGCTTCTTGGATTCGGCCTGCGTGAGCTTGAAGACCGGAATGCCGGTAGTCGAGGAGACGACCTCAGCAATCACTTCTTCGTCGACAACCATCTTGACATCGCTGCCACCCTCGCGCCAGGTCTTTTCCTTTTCCTTGCGCTCGGCCTGCAGCTTGTCTTCCTGATCGCGCAGTTCCGCAGCTTTCTCGAAGTCCTGGCCCTTGATGGCCTTGTCTTTCTCGTCGGAAATCTTGGAGATCCTGCCGTCGAGCTCCTTGAGCTCTGGCGGCGCAGTGAGACGCTTGATGCGCAGACGTGCACCGGCCTCGTCGATAAGGTCGATGGCCTTGTCGGGCAGGTTGCGGTCCTGGATGTAACGGGACGAGAGTTCGGCTGCGGCCTGGAGAGCACCGTCGGTGATGGTCACCTTGTGGTGGTTCTCGTAGCGGCTGCGCAGGCCTTTGAGAATCTCGATGGTGTCCGCAATGGACGGCTCGTCGACCTGGATGGGCTGGAAACGACGTTCGAGCGCCGCGTCCTTCTCGATGTACTTGCGGTACTCATCAGTAGTGGTAGCGCCGATGGTCTGGAGCTCGCCACGGGCCAGCATCGGCTTCAGAATGTCGGATGCGCCCAGAGCGCCATCCGCCGAGCCCGCGCCGACGATGGTATGAATCTCATCGATGAAGAGAACGATGTCGCCGCGGGTCTTGATTTCCTTCAAGACCTTCTTCAGACGCTCCTCGAAATCGCCGCGATAACGCGAACCGGCCACCATGGAGGCCAGATCAAGCGAATAGACCTGCTTGTCCTTCAAGGTCTCCGGAACGTCTCCGGAATGAATCTTCTGCGCCAACCCTTCAACGACCGCGGTCTTGCCGACGCCGGGCTCACCGATCAGCACTGGGTTGTTCTTGGTGCGCCGAGAGAGCACGACCATGACACGCTCGATTTCCTTGGCACGGCCGATAACCGGGTCCAGCTTGCCTTCCGAGGCTTCCGCAGTGAGGTTGCGACCAAACTGATCGAGAATAGCGGAACCGGTCTGACGGCCCTTGTTCTCCACGCCACCAGCGTTGGCAAGGTCTCCCTTGCCTTCACCTTCGGCACCGCCGGAGTTGCCACGAATCAGGTCGATGGTGGAGCTGCGAAGCTCTCCCAGATCGACATCCATCTTGATCAGCACCTGGGTGCCGACGCCCTCACCCTCACGGATGAGGCCAAGCAGAATGTGCTCGGTTCCGATATAGCTATGGCCCAGCTGCAACGCCTCACGCAGGCTCAGTTCCAAAACCTGCTTGGCATGAGGGGTAAACGGAATATGACCATTCGGCGCGGCGTTGCCCTTGCCAATCATTTCCTCTACTTGCTTGCGTGTGTCTTCCAAGGTGACGCCCTTGGCAGCTAACGCCTTGGCCGCAATGCCTTCGCCTTCACGAATCAGGCCGAGCAGCAGATGTTCGGTACCGATATAGTTGTGCTGGAGGGCCTTGGCTTCTTCCTGTGCCAGCACGATCACACGCCTGGCACGGTCAGTAAACCGTTCGAACATACTTGTCCTTCCACTGTTGATAATCCATTTAACTCTACCGATTTATGGTGACGTTTATTTCACGTGTCGCACCTATTGCGCTGAGAACGCAACAAAGATGACAGAAACGGCTAGAACTGGCTCGGCTATTCCTATTCCGCCACTTCGTCGACAGAGTCGTCCAGATCTTCATCTGCCTCATCATCGTCATTGTCGGAATCATTGTCAGAGCTTAGAACGATGGTGGATTCAACGGCCGCATCAGCAGTAACAGCGCTGCCTACCGTGCCCTTGCCAATGGCTTCGTCCTCGCCGTCTTCGCTCTCGTCATCGTTTTCTTCCAACGAACCGGGAATGGTTTGTTCGGCGATATCAGTTTCGGTTGCACTGTTCTCACCCATCTCATCGGATGCTTCGGATGCCACAGCTACAGCCTCATCATCTTCGTCGATCGATTCGATGAGCTCGACCTGGTCACGTTCCTCACGCGGAGCCTGGGCGATGATGTCGATATGCAGATCGTCGAAGGCAGGTTTGGATTGCACCCACAGACGAGAGGGCTCAGGCTGCTCTATTTCAGAATGTTCTCCGCAACCATGGTCGAGAGAGACCACACGTCCATCGTCCGGGCTCCAACGGTTCGCACACACACCGAACATAGTGTCCAAATCGCCCTTGAGTCCGATGAAGAATGCACAAGTTGAGCACAGATTGCCTTCGGCCGTCTTGGTGGAAAGCGACTTCGGCCCGTGTTGCCCGTCGTACCAACGCTTGGCGGTCTGCGAACGTCCCAATTCACTCATCACATGTCGCCGCGAAAGTCCGAATTGCTCAACCGTGTCCTCAAGCTCACGGCTCAGGCCGGTTTCCGGGTCGATGTCCGCATCAGCCTTCGCTTCGCCGTCAACTGACGTTTGTTCGTCGGCTTGAACCTCTGAAGTTACAGACTCACTGTCAGTCGTCACATCGCCATTATCGGACTCATCGGCTGAAGAAGCATTCACCCCCTCAGCGTCATCGGTCTTGACGCCAGTCTTGCGGAATCCATCCTCCATGCGAGGATCGTCCGGGTCGGTGCCCAGCGAATCCGTCACAGAAAGGTCGGCGGCTTCGAGCCTGTCCTTCCAAGGAATCCAAGTCGGTGCCAACAACGAATCCTTGGAGGGGACCAACGTAGATTCATTGACGCTCCAAGAATCGAGTTCGACGTCATGATAGAGCGTCACCGCCCATTGCCAGCCCTCATAGCCTTTCCTCAGGCACTCAAAACGAAAATCAGTGACATTGTCACCCAAGTCAATGCTTTGCGCAAAGTCGCCGACTTCTTCCGGTTCATCCGCGACTGCCAGCACAACCGATTTCGCCAAGGACCGTGGGTCAAGTTTCGTCTCTTCATTCTGATCCTGGGCCATCGTATCTGCCGTTGTTTCCACCATATCGTCTTGCGTCATACCGTCTTCCGTCTTCTTTTCAGCCTTCGACATCGAAATCATCAGCCACGGCTCTCAGCAATGTGGCCAGTTTTCGGCTTTCGCCGGGATTGGGATAACGATGATGCCTCAAAGAATTACCCGCCTGGTCGAGAAGCTTGATGAGGTCTTCGACAATGGCAGTCATGTCATCGGGCTTGGGTCTGGTTGCACGCACGACCGATGGAGCTGGGCCGAGAACATGCAAATCCATGGCCTGCGGCCCCTTACGTCCGTCAACCAGCGAAAACTCAACCTTGGCCCCTTTGCGTAGGGTCGAGGTGCCATCCGGAAGCGCTGCCGCAGGCAAGAACACATCGTTGCCTGCTTCATCGGTGATGAAACCGTATCCCCTCTTGGAATCGAACCAACGCACTTTTCCGCTGGGCATGACACACCTCATTCATTCATATCTTCCAAACGGCATGAACCGTCCGGAGTCCTTGTTGACGTACTACCCATCAGTCTAGCGTAACGACTACGCAAACCGCGAAACGGCAGGACTCTATAAGTATCTCCGGCTCATGCGCCGTCTGGGGTGACGTTTCCCTGTTGCCCTTTGCCAGTGGCTTTTGTCTTGTTTTTGTCACGATGGGGCCACTTGCTCTGTTTGTTTGGCTTTCCAGGCTTCTTAGCGGCCGATCTATCGGACATTCCCGTCATCGTGGCACTGCCCAATACATGTGGTTCAACGGGCGCTACAGGAAGGATAACGGTCAAGGTCAGCCCTCCCCCGTGTCTGGTCGTTGTGGCGTCGATGAAACCGTGATGCGCCCGCACGACAGACTGGGCGATGGACATTCCCAAGCCAGTGCCGCCCTTCTGCCGCGCACGCGACGGATCGGCGGTATAGAAGCGTTCGAAAATCTGGGATTGGCGGTCAGCCGACACGCCAGGGCCATGGTCGATGAAGCTGAACACGGCATAGTTCATCCCCATCTGCATCGATTGTCCTACCTCTACGGCCTCAAGGAAATAACGCAGGGATTGCGTATCGGCTGGCATGCGTTGCAACGATTCCGGGCTGATGGAGGCAGGCATGATGGCAAGGCCCACTTCCACTGGCGAATCAGAAGGCGTATAGCGGTGGATGTTGCCGACGATGTTGGTGATGACCTGGCGCAACCTCGATCCGTCACCGGTCAACGTCACATCGGGGAACTCACCTTCCTTGAACTCCAGATAGGCCGGATTGCTGCCGTCCTTGGCATTGAGCTCAAGTCTGCCGCGACGTATGCCGCGCTGGGAGTCCAATGCATGCAGATCGTCGACGGCGTCCTTTAACTGCTGGGTGAGATTGACCTGCTGGGTCATGTCGATGCCACGGCCTTCATCAAGCCGCGCGAGGGAAAGCAAATCCTCCACTAGCACTGTCATTCGTTGGCTGGAAGCCTCGATGTGGTCGATGGATTCATCGGCCCGCTCGAGTGCACCCGGAAGATCACGCTGCATGTGGTAGAGCTCAGAATAGCCGTGAATCGTGGCCAACGGCGTGCGCAATTCGTGGCTAGCGTCGGAGACGAACTGCTTCATCTTCTCGGTGGTTTCCTCCTGCTCGCGGAAGCTGGATTCGATGCGGGCAAGCATAGCGTTGAGGGAGGCGGCCAGCGAACCGACCTCTGTGTTCTCTGGAGCGGTGGGCACACGTTGACTCAGGTCACCGGCGGCGATCTTGGCGGCGGTCTTCTCGATGCGTTTCAACGGCAACAGTGTACGTTGAATAATCAATGTTGCCACTACGGCGCCGAGCAGCACAATAATGATGCTGACAAAAATCGAATATTGGGTCAGCGTATTGATGATGTCAATCTGATCGGCCATCGACACACCGATGTAAACAGTCATCTTGACCTCGCTGGTGCCGTCAGGCCCGCGTTCACGGCCTTCAAGCGCCAGGACGCGCCACGGGGCCTGAGCCACCTGCATCGTACGTTTGTCAGCCCTCGCGGTCGGGCTTAATACTCGTACCTTGGCGGAAGCAGTGAAGGGCTTGTCGAATTTGACGTCGCCCATCGAACCGTTGGCGGGCAGCTCCGGCTCGGAGAGAATGCTGTTGCGCAGCACAGGGACCAGTGGAGTGCTGACGATGTTGTTGTTAGTATCGCGCAGCTGCATGAAATATTCGTTGGGCCCGACGTTTTCGTTCTCATCTTTGCTGCTCAGCAGATCGACGTTGCTGTATACCAATTGGGCTTGGTCACGCAGCTGCGTGTCGGTTTTCTGCACCAAGTAGCTGCTGACCAGTTGTCGGATGGTCAGGGAGATGCCGAACGTGCCGACCATCAGCAGCACGAGTGTACATGCGACGAGTTTGGTGGAAAGCGGCACGGCATCGAGGCGGGTCAGGCAGCGCTTGCGCATGCGGGCGAAAGCAGGAAATCGGCTGGGCTTGCTCCCTTTGGACGTTTTATTGGGTTTGCTTTCCTCACCGAATTTATCGGAGGCATACGGCATATCCTGATTTTCGCCGATATTGGTCTCATCCGTCTGTTCGGCGGACTGATGTTCTACACCCGTGCCCTCGTCCTCTGGCTGCAAGGCTGTCTGTATGTTGGTCATTGCCCTTGCTGGTCTTTCGGCTCGCGAATCATGTAACCGATGCCACGCTTGGTCTCGATGAGCGGGGCCACCTTATGCTTGGTGCCGTCAGAATCGGTAATGACGACGCCATCGACCTTCTTGCGCAGATAGGAAATGTAGGATTCGACGATGGCCGCATCCCCGCCCCAGTCGTATTGCCAGACGTGGTCGAGAATCTGTGCTTTGGAGAGCACCCTACCCTGGTTGTCCATAAGGTAGCGCAGCAGCTTGTATTCAGTGGGACTCAAATCGATGGCTTGCCCGGCTCGAGAGACATCGTGGGAGTCCTCGTTGATTTCGAGGTCGCCGACGCTGATGACCGGATCATCCTCTACCTGTTCATGCGTACGGCGCAGAATGGCACGGATACGGGCGACCACTTCCTCAAGGCTGAACGGCTTGGTGACATAATCGTCGCCGCCGACGGTCAGACCCATGATCTTGTCTTGAGTATCGTCGCGCGCAGTCAGGAAGAGGACCGGCGCATCGATGCCTTCCTGACGGATGCGGCGGGTGACGGTGAATCCGTCGATATCCGGCAGCATGACGTCAAGGACGATAAGGTCAGGCTGGGTCTTTTCAATCACTTCGATGGCTTCGGTGCCCGAGGCGGCCGTGGCCACTTCGAACCCGGAGAAGTGCAGGGACGCGACCAGCAGATCGCGGATTGACGGCTCGTCATCCACCACGACGATTGATGCTTCTATCGGTTTGCTCATAGCCATAAGATTTACTCATGAGGCTGTACGTTTCCTGAACGTATCCTGCATAATAAGGTTGATTTTTCACTCAGCTAAACGAAGCGAATGAGAACTTAGCAAATCTATGAAGAATGCATCATACAGGTGCAGATTCCTTCAAGCCGTTATTTGCTGCTGAGTACCTCCCAGACACTATGTATTCAGTGCTTTTTACGATGTTTGGGACCTTTTGCGTTCTCTTTACCAGATTTGCCAGAACCTCCGGCAGCCATTCCGTTGTTCTTTTCCTTGCCGTGCCGCCTGTTTGAACCAGATTTAACGCTATGAGCACCCAAAGAAGACTTGCGACGTCGAATGACCAAAGCCACTGCCACCGCAATCAGCACGATGACGCCCACACCTACGCATACACCGATGATGATCTTGGGCCTTTTCGACGCTTCCTGCTGATGCAACGTTTTGATCTCGTCCATCATCGAGCAGGCGGAACCCGGCCAATCGGGATTATCGCCCTTCTGTATCGGACCCAATGCAGCCTGCGAAAGCGCGGCTACATGATCCTTGCTCTTAATCCAATTGTCCGAATTGTGTGAAACAGCGACCACGAGTCTTCCATCATTGGAAGCTACCGCAAGCAGCACTGTATTGGCTGGCGGGTTCGTGGATTGCAGAGTCTCCGCAGCCCATTTGTCCGGATCGTTCGTGCCAGTGAAATTCGCTAAATACAGCAGACGCACGGTCACCCCGGTCTGCTCTTTGACCGCTGCAATCTCATCGTTGACATGAGACGCGTCTCCGCCCAGAAGATTCTGCGGATCGGTGATGTCCGAACTAATGTCGACTTTCGCAGGAGTCGCCGCCGCGGCTTCCCTGCTCCCAGTGACAACAAAGAGGCCAGGTCCAGTCATCAGCGCTATCGCCAATGTCAATACCAACGACACGAACTGCACTAACAGTCTTCTGAAGTCTTTTTCTCAAATCTACGGATATGGCCGCTCAATACTAAACCAGTATCGGCTACCGACTCGGAGGCTTTTGGATATTGCGAGATGATGGCTGGCATATCCACCACTGTACCGGTCAGCTTCACCAACGAAATCATGGTTCGCTTCGAGCACCATACAAAGAGGCCGATACCTCATCACGAGATATCGGCCTCTTCAGAAATCCTATCGATGTCTTAGCTCATCCTTGGCGGCAAACCGCCTGCGGATGATCGGGCATCAGTGACGGATCAGTAGCCCATGTCAGCGCCCTGGCCCTGAGCAGGAGCCGGCTTCGGTTCCGGCTTGTTGGCCACCACAGCTTCGGTGGTCAGGAACAGGCCGGCGATGGAAGCCGCGTTCTGGAGAGCGGAGCGGGTGACCTTCAGCGGGTCGGCCACGCCGGCCTCGAGCAAGTCCTCATACTCGTTGGTCGCAGCGTTGAAGCCTTGGCCGTCGGGGAGCTCGCGCACCTTGTTGAGCACAACGTCACCGGAGACACCGGAGTTCTCAGCAATCTGCTTGATCGGGGCTTCGATGGCACGGAAGACGATGGCAGCGCCGGTAGCTTCTTCGTCGGTCAGAGCCTTGATCTCAGCGGAGTCCTCAGCCTTCTTGGCGGCCTGAACGAGTGCGACACCACCGCCGGGCAGCAGGCCCTCTTCAATGGCGGCCTTGGCGTTACGCACGGCGTCTTCGATGCGGTGCTTGCGTTCCTTGGCTTCGACCTCGGTAGCAGCGCCTACCTTGATGACGGCCACGCCACCGGCGAGCTTGGCAAGACGCTCCTGCAGCTTCTCGCGATCGTAGTCGGAATCGGTGTTGTCGATCTCGGCACGAATCTGGGAGACGCGGGCATCCACATCTTCCTTGGAGCCGGCACCGGAAACGATGGTGGTCTCGTCCTTGGAGACGATGACCTTCTTGGCCTGACCCAGCACGGACATATCCACGGAGTTGAGCTTGAGACCCAGATCGTCGGAGACGACCTGAGCACCAGTCAGGATGGCGATATCCTGCAGCATGGCCTTGCGGCGATCGCCGAAGCCAGGAGCCTTGACGGCGCAGGAGTTGAAGGTGCCACGAATCTTGTTCAAGATCAGGGTCGGCAGCGCTTCACCGTCGACATCCTCGGCGATGATGAGCAGCGGCTTGCCGCTCTTCATAACGAGCTCGGCGATGTGGACCACATCTTCCTGGCTGGAGAGCTTGCCGCTGGTGAGCAGGATGTACGGGTTGTCGAGAACAGCGGTCTGCTCATCGTTGTTGGTGACGAAGTACGGGGAGATATAGCCCTTGTCGAAACGCATGCCCTCGGTGAAGTCGAGATCGAGACCGAAGCGGTTGTTGTCTTCGACGGTCACGACGCCATCCTGGCCGACCTTGTCGAGCGCTTCAGCGATCTTCTCGCCGATCTCAGGATCGCCGGCGGAAATCGTAGCGGTTGCGGCAATCTGTTCCTTGGTCTCAACATCCTTGGCGACGGAGACGAGTTCCTTGACTACGGAGTCGGAAGCCTTCTCGATGCCACGGCGAAGAGCCACCGGATTCGATCCGGCGACCACGTTCTTCAGGCCTTCGTGCACGAGCGACTGGGCGAGCACGGTTGCGGTGGTGGTGCCGTCGCCTGCGACGTCATCGGTCTTCTTGGCGACTTCCTTGACCAGTTCAGCGCCAATGCGTGCGTAAGGATCCTCAAGGTCGATTTCCTTGGCAATCGAAACGCCGTCGTTGGTGATGGTCGGAGCGCCGTAGCTCTTGTCGAGCACGACGTTACGGCCCTTCGGGCCCAGCGTTACCTTGACGGTGTTGGCGAGTTCATCAAGACCCGCAAGCATTCCCTGGCGAGCTTCCTCGTCGTATGCAATCATCTTTGCCATTGTTTCCTCCACAAGTGGCTTCACATCTAATATTGACTCACCCAAAATCCTGGAAACGCAATAACCAACCGTCAGCTGCCGATTATCACTCTCAGGCTTCGAGTGCTAATTGCAAGATTAGCACTCCCACCCGTCGAGTGCCAAAACTGATGAAATTGCGCTGTTGGCATGAAAAAAATCAGGCTCTGATTCCTGAAGAATCAAAGCCTGATATAAATACTGCTACTGATTAATCAATCAGAGCTTGGTGACGCTGGTGGCCTGCAGACCCTTCGGGCCCTGCTCAAACTCATATTCCACCTTGTCGCCGTCATCGAGCTTCTTGAAGCCTTCGCTTTGAATTGCGGAATAGTGCACGAACACATCCTCGCTCCCATCATCGGGGCTGATGAATCCGTAACCCTTGCCAGCATTGAAGAACTTCACGGTACCTTGTGCCATAATAACCATTCTCTCATCCGAGTTACCACGCGAAAACAATATGAGGAACCCGGCTGATTCCGGATACCACATCACGTGATATCAACCATGATAACCAAGACCACGGTCAAAATGTCGCAACACGCCGAAAAAATAAACAAAACCAGGTGGAAAGTCAAACATGACCTTCATACTAAAAAGTTTCGCCAGCCAATCGCATGTAAAGCGTCTAATTAATTAAGAAGGACAGCAACGATTGGCTGAGATATTCCGCTCTGCTGTTGGACAGACGTGATGCCCAACGTGTTCGCCACATCCTGCGCGGTGGCCTTTTCGTCCTCATTCTGGTACCAGACCACAGAGGCGCTGGGCACCTTGCCGCTGGGATTCGCTGCAGTGACGCTGGAATATCCAGACTGCTGCAACACGTTCTGCTTCTTGGCCGCATAACCGTTGATACGAGTAGCGTTGACGACCTGGACCGCCGTCTGCTTATTTACTTGTTGCTCTGGCTGCGAGGTTGCCTGCTGTTGCTGCTCGGACTCGGAAGAAGTATCCGACTTTGCGGCATCCTTCTTTGCAGTGTCTTTCTTTTCGGTCGTCTTCTTTTTCTCCGTCTTGGAGGCGCTGACACTCTGCGAGGAATCAGAACCGTGACCCGAGAACGTCTTCTGCAGCTCGCCGGAATAGAGGCCCCACACCAGAAGTCCCGCCAAAACAGCGACGATGACCACGATGAGATAAGGAATGAAACGGGAGATCAGAGAGGTATTGCCACGATGGACGCCTACCGGCCCTTTGGGCGGGTTGTCGAACGCGTCCTTCGGATAGGACTCGTACGTATCTTGTTCATCGCGCGCCATGTTTTCCCCTCCAAATAATTTCACTAGAGTTTACGTGTAAGTGTAGCGTTTGGCACTGTCAAAAGGCCTGATATCGAGAAAATTCAGCGAACATAGGGACCGGAACCTAAGGTTATAGCCATGAGCGAAACCCATATCAAACCACTGTCGCAGCTGGTCGAGGCCGGGTGGGCCCAGGCACTGGCTGACGTCGAACCGGATATCCACCGCATGGGAGACTTTCTGCGTGCGGAGCATCAGGCCGGACGCCCGTCCCTTCCTGCAAGTCACAACATCCTCCGCGCCTTCACCATTCCGTTTGACTCCATCAAAGTGCTGATCGTCGGACAGGATCCCTACCCCACCCCAGGGCATCCGGTGGGATTGAGCTTCTGCGTGGCTCCCGATGTGCGACCTGTGCCAAAAGCCTACAGAATATCTATAAGGAGATGCACGACGATCTGGGTGTGCCGATTCCGGAAAACGGCGACCTGACGCCATGGTGCGCACAAGGCGTCATGCTGCTGAACCGCTGCCTCACCGTAGGTGTCGGACGACCCAACAGCCATCAGGGCAAAGGCTGGGAAAAGGTGACGGATGCCGCCATCACCGCACTCAATGCCCGCACCGACGAACAAGGCCGGCCCAAACCATTGGTCGCCATCCTCTGGGGCCGCAACGCACAGAGTCTTGAGCCCAAACTGACCAATGCCTTTATCATCAAATCGCCTCACCCAAGCCCGCTTTCCGCCTCGCGCGGTTTCTTCGGTTCACGGCCATTCTCGCGGACCAACGCCGCATTGCAACAGCTGGGGGCCGAACCCATCAACTGGGACCTCACCTCGCCCTCGACCGCACCAGCCGCTACAATGCCACACACAGAGCAATAGCGATACGAATCATCACCACATCGAAGAATTGAAACATCATGGCATTTTTCCCACCACGCCCGCAGCAGGCACAGCCCGCGGAGCAACCAAGCAATAGTTCGATACCCACTCCGACATCTCCCAGCGCCGGTGCCACGGATGGCGCACGTGCCAAGCAATTGGCCGACCGTATCCGCTCGCGCTTTGCCCAGACCCTTATCGGGCAGGAGAACCTGCGAGAGGCCCTCATCACCACGATGATCGCCGGAGGCCATATTCTCATCGAATCGGTGCCGGGCCTGGCCAAAACCACCGCGGCGCAAACCCTGGCCACCTCCGTTTCCGGCTCGTTCCGCCGCGTGCAGTGCACGCCGGACCTGATGCCCTCGGACTTGGTGGGCACGCAGATCTTTGATTTCTCGACCCAGCAGTTCTCCACGCAGATCGGCCCGATTCATGCCAACTTCGTGCTGCTCGACGAGATCAACCGTTCCAACGCCAAGACGCAGTCGGCCATGCTTGAGGCGATGGCAGAAGGCGCCACAACCATCGGTGGCAAGCGCATTGCCCTGCCGAAACCGTTCATGGTCATCGCCACCGAGAACCCCATCGAAGAAGAAGGCACTTTCACCCTCCCTGAGGCGCAGATGGACCGCTTCATGATGAAGGCCGTTATGACCTACCCCAGTGCCGAAGACGAGACACGCATGCTGGCACTGCTGACTCAGCGCGGCACGGATGTGGTCGATCCCACGGCGCCTGCCCAAGATGCGCTGAGTGTCGCAGATGTGGATTTCCTGCGGGCCGCCGCACGCCGTGTGCATGTCAGCGAATCGATCATGGATTACGCAGTGGATCTGGTGGCGACCTCGCGCGGCGCCGGAAGCCATCCAATCAAGAACCTTGCGTCTCAGGTCCGTCTCGGCGCCAGTCCCCGTGCCTCCATCGCACTCGTACGCATCGGCCAGGCCCAGGCGCTGCTGAACGGGCGCGACTACGTCATTCCCGAGGACATCAAGAAATTTGTCCACGAAATTCTGCGTCACCGCATCCTGCTGACCTTCGAGGCTCAGGCCGAAGGGCTGAATACCGATCAGATCATCGACACCATCGTGGAAACGGTGCCGGTTCCATGAGTTCCTCCTTACGTGATCTCTCGCCGAACAAGACGGGAGTACGCAGGAAGATCGAGACCCTTTCATCGACCTTGACCCTGCCGACCGTACGCCGTGCGTTGGGCGTGCTCGAAGGTGAGCATTCCTCATCACGTCTCGGCGGCAACAACGACCCCATGTCCATCAGGGATTACACTCTCGAGGACGAGGCGAGGCTCATTGACTGGAAGTCCAGCGCCAAACAGGGACGCCCCATGGTCATTGACCGTGAGCGCCTGGTCACCTCACGCATCCATCTGCTCCTTGACAACGGCATAGAGATGGAGGGACGCACCGCCAGCGGCGAAACGGCGGCTCAAATCGCAACGAATGCCATGTGCATGTTTGCGGCGCTGAGCACCAGACGGCACGACAGCATCTCATTGGTGTTCGCCGACAGCAAGAGCATCATCCGCAAACCGTTCAAGGGCGGACTGGCCCAGTTCGAACAGGCCATCGACGCCGGAACCGGTGCCGAAACTCATCCCCCACGCAATTTCGGGGCGCTGCTTGACTATGCGCGTACGCTGAACGACAAAGGTTCGCTGGTGGTCATCGCCACCGACGACCATGCGCTGAGCGAAGACCATCTTCATACCATTCGGCTGATAGCCGCCATGCATCCTCTGATGCTTATCGATGTGGCGACGCTCAACCCGTTCCGTCCGATTTCCTTCGGCCAAGTCACTGACGGGTTCGACGGACGCAGAATCCCCGCTTTCCTGATGGACGAGGAAAGTGCGGCCGCCGTCGACACGCACCGCCAATATCTGGCGACGCGACTTGAGGATGAGCTCAGGAAATGCGAGGCAACATTGCTGCGTGCCACTTCCAGCGAAGACATGTTCTCGAAGTTCATCCGTCTGGTGAGCGTGGCACTGAAACAGAGCTCTTCAGGCGATGTTTCCACAACACCGATGGCTCTTGGGGCAGGTGCATGATGACAGCAACGCATTGGCTCACCTCTCTCGCCGCCAATGGGCAGCAACCACACGGCATATCAGGATTCCTCGATGGACAAATCGTCGGCGTCCCTTTCTCGGCTCCCAGGCCAGAGGGACTTATCGAAGTACCGCAAACGCTCATCATTGCCCTGGTTGCATGCCTCTGCGTGGCCGCGCTGCTGATCGTCGCGATTCCGGTCCTTTCGCGTCCCAGAAAACAGACCGACGCGAAACCTCACGGAGCCCACAGCGCAAACAACGACAAGAAGGTATGGCGAGAACGCATCAATGAAATCGTCGATAACCATGCACAAGGTGCTTCGACACGTGACGAGGCACTGCGCGATCTGGCGCAGGTCGCCCGCGATTTCGCCGGCATGCAGACCGGCAAGGATATGAGTTCGTATACGCTCTCCGACATCAGCCAGATGCCGGTTTCCGCCGCTGCCGACCCAGGTCTGAAACTGTTGCGTCAAACCATTAGCGCCCTCTATCCCCCGGAATTCGCAGATGTCGAACGCCATTCCCAGGCTCGTGAGACGAGCGTGGAACAGGCAGGAGAATGGGTCGCCAATCTCATCGAAAGGTGGCGCAAGTGAACCTCGAATGGCATTGGCCTTGGGCAGCAGCGATAGGACTGGCTCTTGCAATCGTCCTGATTGTTGCCTGGATGTTGGTTTCCTCGCATCGCCACCCCAAAGTTCCACAGATCCCAGTCTTCAACCTTGATGAAGATCTCAACACCGAACACGTTGAAGAACGATTCCATCAGTGGCGTGTGCTCGGGCGTGTAGCCACCATAATGCTGGCAGCCTCGCTGCTGCTTTCGTTGGCGACCATCTCGCGCCCCTCCACGATCGACGAGGCGGACGAACGGGCAGGAAATCGCGACATTGTACTGTGTCTGGACGTCTCCCCCTCAATGCTTTCCTACGATCATGAAGTACTTGCCTCTTATCAGAAGCTCATCGCCAATTTCAAGGGTGAGCGCATCGGTCTGAGCCTGTTCAATTCGACCTCGCGCACACTGTTCCCGTTGACCGATGACTACCAATTGGCTTCCAGCCAGCTGAAGAACGCGGGTGACATTCTGGGGCGTATATCTTCTCAGGACAAGATTGACAAAACCAATCCGCGTACGTTGCAGGATTTCTCCGACCTGATCGATGGCACGCAGAACCGCAAGGACCAGACCAGCCTTATCGGCGACGGTCTGGTGAGCTGCGCCGCGATGCTTCCGGGGTTCACCTATGGCAAGCCCCGCACCACCGGCACCGAGCGTGAGAGCGCCTCGATCGTGCTGGCGACGGATAACTTCTCCGGCAAATCGACCTATACGCTTTCTTCGGCGCTGGATCTGACGCACAAGGCCGGCATCGTGGTCGATGGACTCTACGCAGGGCCGGCAAGCAGTGAGCACGATACCACGACCATCGAAATGCAGCGTGACATCACCTCGCACGGCGGCTCGTACTTCTCGGTGCACTCCGGCAAACCAATCGAAAATCTGGTGCAAACCATCGAGAAACGCAAGAACCGCGATGAGCAGAAGGTCCGCAAGGCCGCGTTGGTGGACGCTCCTGGCTGGTGGACGCTCGCTCTGGCATTGCTTGTCGCCGTCTGGATCTGCATGGCTTGGAGGCTCAAGCGATGAACCTGCAACAATTGACAAATCTTCGTTTCGCCCCGGCATTAGGCTGGCCGGCCGGCATCGCCATCGCCACTATCATGTTCGCATTCGCGGTGGCCGTCATCGTGATTCACAAGCGAAATAAAGGCAAAAGCGATGAGACGGTATGGGCCTGTGCACGCCGGTGCGCCATCTGCGTGCTCATTGCCATTCTTGCGCTGACCCCCTCGACGCTGGCCACGACGACCAGTCGGGCGGTCAATACCACTGATGTCGTCCTTGCCGCTGATGTGACCGGCTCCATGGCAGTCAACGATGCACATTACGGTTCACAGACCCCGATGACCCGTCTGGACGCAGCCAGGAAAGCCATCGATGACCTGACCGGCATCTACGAGAATTCCAGTTTCGCGGCAGTGCATTTCGGCGCCAGTGCAACACTGGACGTGCCCCTGACCCCTGACGTCGGCGCGATACGGAACTGGGCCACCGGTCTCAAGCCCGAGCCTACCGCCGTCTCGGCAGGTTCCACTCTCGACGCCCCCATCGATCCTCTGCTGGTTACGCTCAAATCCATGCGTGCCGCGCATCCACAGGACCGCATCGTTCTGTATTACATATCGGATGGAGAACAGACCTCTGCTAAAGCCCGGCGTACTTTCTCTTCGTTGCGTCAATATCTTGACGACGCCTTCACCATCGGCGTTGGCAGCACCCAGGGCGGGCAGATCCCGGAAATCAAGGCCGGAACCGAGGACTCGTCTTCGGCCGCTACCGCAAATTCCGATGATGCTTGGGTGAAAGATCCCGCCACCGGCCAGCCCGGAATATCGAAGATGGACGAGACAAATCTGAAGACAATAGCCGACGAAATGGGCGGCAAAAGTGTCATCCTCGATGCCACGCACCGACTCAGCAAACATTCGGTCTCCTCGCTTTCCAGACATTTCAGAACCGTCGAGACACCGAAACGGCGTGAACGCATCATGCCTGTGGTCTGGCCGTTCTCCATCGCGCTGGCAGCATTGCTGGCTATGGAGATGGCCAGCTGGCTGGCGACCTCAAGGAGGCTGCTGTGAAGAAGAACAAAAAGATCACCACTCCTGCTCCCCTGTGGCGCCGACCAAAATGTCCGCGAAGCAGACCGACAGGAAACGCGATATCGGAAGCTCTGCGAGTACAAAAGCCCAAAGCAAGAAGCGACAAGCCATTGTCTCGTTGCCCGTACGTGTGACGATGGGAGTGGCAGCGGTCATCCTTATCGCCGTCGCCGGGGTGTTGCTGGCCAATATGACGGCAATCGACACCTACAACCAGGCCACCGCGTCACTCAATGCCAGCCTCGAATACGCCAAAAAGCCGAATGCGGATCCCCAGCAGCTCAAGGCGCAGCTCGATCAGGCCAACGCCCAGTTTGACGAGGCGCGCCGCCTGGGCGCATTGCTGGCGCCCAACACCAAGGAACTCATCAACACCAATAGCGACATCTCCGACAAAATCACCTCCTCCACCAAACGCAAGATAGCCAAGGCTAACGGGAACGGTTCCGCAGGCAAGGCGAACGGCCAAGGCTCGCAATCATCCAACAACGGACAGGACAATGGGCAGAATCAGGGCCTGACCGACGAACAGCGCAAGCAGGTCGAGGACACGCTCAAGGCCAACCAGCCGAATGGTCCGGTCAACGGCGACAAAAATGCCCAGACAAAAAACGACACGGATACCAACGTCAAGCCTTGGTGAGCTCCGTCACAGACAACGGGTTGCGCTAAGCTCGGGCTTATGCAGCTGACCCAAATTTCACCGGCAATCGCGTTGACTTCATTGGACGGGCGCTATCACCAGCAAACCGCCCCACTCGTCGAATACTTGAGCGAACCGGCATTGAACCGAGAACGAATCACCGTTGAAATCGAATGGATGATTCTTCTGACCAACGGCTACGAGGGCAATGGCAATAAGCCCGTGCTTGATGGTATCAAGCCACTTACCGACGCTGAAATCAATTATCTGCGCGACATCCCTGAGCATTTCGACGCCGAAGGTATCGCACGCCATGCGGCCTATGAGGCCAAGACACATCACGACGTCAAGGCTGTCGAATATTACATCGACGACGAGTTGGACCGCGCATCAAGCGTTCTCGGATCCGACACACAGCTGTCGAATCTCAAGACCTTGGTGCATTTCGCCTGCACCTCCGAAGACATCAACAATCTGGCCAATGCCCGTTGCATCAAGAAGGCCGTCACGCTGGTCTGGCTGACCAAAGCTCAGGAACTGACCGATTTCCTTGCATCAAAGGCCGAGGAATTCAAAGACCTGCCCATGCTCGCCTTGACCCACGGCCAACCGGCCACACCGACGACGCTGGGCAAGGAACTGGCGGTCTTCGTCCACCGCCTGAACCGCCAATTGAATCACATCGAGAACCAGGAATATCTCGGTAAGCTCAATGGGGCGACCGGCACGTTCGGCGCCCATATCATCGCCTGCCCGAAGGCCGATTGGCTCGCCATCTCACGCGAATTCGTCACCAACCGCATGGGGCTGACCTGGAACCCGCTGACCACCCAGATCGAGAGCCACGACTGGCAGGCGGAACTCTATGGCACCATCAGCCACACCAACCGCATCCTGCACAACCTTGCGGTGGATATATGGATGTACATCTCCCGCGGAGTCTTCGCGCAGGTTCCCGTCAAGGGCGCGACCGGATCGTCGACCATGCCGCACAAGGTCAACCCGATCCGTTTCGAGAACGCCGAAGCGAACCT
Organism: Bifidobacterium sp. ESL0682; assembly: GCF_029392815.1. Lineage (GTDB taxonomy): Bacteria > Actinomycetota > Actinomycetes > Actinomycetales > Bifidobacteriaceae > Bifidobacterium. The sequence goes on from NZ_CP113942.1 coordinate 1,213,788, forward strand.
CGAACTGTCCTGCTCGTTCCTAGACACGCTTTCCAATACCTTGGTCGAAAGCCGTTGGCAGCGTGATCTGACCGATTCGACGACGCAACGCAATATCGGCGCAGCTCTCGGCTATTCGCTGCTCGCCCTGGACAATCTGCTCGGCGGACTCAAATCCATTCACCCCAATTTCGAAGTCATTGCCCGCGAACTCGACGAGAACTGGGAAGTATTGGGCGAACCCATCCAGACGGCCATGCGCGCCCAGGAATTCGCCGGACGCCAAGGCATGGAACGTCCATATGAGAAAGTCAAGGAGCTCATGCGCGGCAAAAGCATTTCCAAGGCCGACATCGAAACATTCATCGATTCCCTCGACTTCGACGAGGAGACGGCTGCCCGTCTGAAAGCACTCACCCCAGAGACCTATACCGGTCTCGCCGCACAACTGGTGGATTTCGACAAGCAATGACCAACGAGATGTTTGCAACTTCTTCGGCCGACGAGCCGACCGCTGCTGTGACCTTGACATCAGACGAACCCAAACTGGTTGCCGATGCTGAAACGAATACGTCGACACCAAGCCAGACGCCAAAGCGTCGTCAACCGGCAGACATCGAAGATGTCGCCCCGCAGCGCACGCACAACGCCAACGATCTGCTCCATGCTGTCGGAGCTCTGATTATTGCCGTCATCGTCATCGTGTTCGCCACCTATATGAAGGGCATCACCCGTGGCGTGGAATACGACGCCAAGACGGCCGGGCAGGCCTTGACATGGCTGATGGATCTTCCGGTTTCGGTGCTTCAGCAGTTCCTGAGCTTTGTCATCATCATCAGCGTGCTGGTGCATCTGCTCATCAACCGAGAATGGCTGCAATCGGCGGTTTCGGTGGTGGCCCTGTTTTGCGGCTATGCACTTATTCTGGGTCTTTCGTTTGTACTGGCGCATCTGGGCGTCCCCGCATTACTGGCCGCCCTGCGTTCCAGCGAAGGGGCGGGACCGGCGATGCTGCCCGATTTCTATGCGGGCATCGGCGCCTTCCTCACCGTTGCGGGGCCGAAACGTTCCCGTTCATCGGTGAAATGGAGCTGGAATACCCTGCTGGTGGCAGCGGCCGTGTTCGTCATCGTCTCCTGGCACTCCGTGGCCGGAGTTATCGTCTCCTTCGCCGTCGGACGCATCATCGGCCTCGTTCTTCGTTTTGCCATGGGCACACGAACCCAAGGGCTTTGGGGCACGGGCGTAGTCCAAGCCGTACACAGCATCGGACTGGACATCACCGAGCTGCATCGTCGCATGGACGCCGACAACGAGCCGGGCGTACTCAAGACCAGGCTTGACGACGATCTCATCGAAAACTCCCGCATCTATGATGCACGCGACGGACAGAGCCGACGCTATATCATCTCCGTACTGGATTCACTGCCCCATGCGGCCGGCTACCTGAACCAGATATGGCAAGGCTTGCGCTTCACCGGGGTCACCATGCGCCGGGATCGTTCGGCCAGCGATGCCATCCATCATCATCTTGACATGCTTCTGGGACTGAAATCTTGCGGTCTTACCACGCCAAGCCCCTACGGAGTGGCGGACAGCGAGGAATCGTCGGTGTTGGTGTTCAACGTCACCGACACCTTGAACGCCAGCAGCCCTGAAAACCTCGACGAAAGCACCATGGCCGGCTATATGGACTATCTTGCCCAGGCGAACAACCGCGGCTACACCCATCGGCGCATCACCCCCGACACCCTGGCGCTGATCGACGGTCAACCCGCCATCATCGGCTGGCAGAACGGCGACTACGCCAGCGGCAACACCAACGTGGCCATGGACAAGGTCCAGCTGCTGATGCTCCTGTGCACGCTCACCAGCCCGGAACTCGCCATCAATACAGCGCTGAAGACGTGGGGACGCGAAACACTGGTTTCTCTGGCCCCATTCGTGCAGAAGGTCGCCATCCCCTCGGCCACCCGCAGTCTGCCGGGATGGGACAAGCAGATCATCGGCGACGTGCGTGACCGACTCAACGCGCTGGCACCCCACGAAGAGGTCGAGACCACCGAACCGGTGACATTGGCCCGTTTCAATGTCAAATCGTTTGTTTCCATTACCCTGCTCATTATCGCCGTTGCCGTCATCTTCACCCAGTTGCGCCCCAACGAAGTCATCGACGCAGTAAAGAACGCGAACATTGGCTGGGCCTTGGCATGTCTGCTCTTCTCGATGCTCGCCTGGGCCGGCTCGGCCATCACCTTGGGCGCGTTCATGGACGACGGCAAACGCCATGGGTTCGACCTGTTCTGTTCACAGGCAGCTTCTGGCTTCACGGCTGTCTCCATGCCTGCAGGCGTGGGACCGGCTTTCGTCAACCTCCAGTTCCTGCGCAAGAACGGCTACAAGAACACAGCGGCCACCGCCATCATGAGCGTGACGTGGGCCGTGCAGGGAGTGACGACAGTCGTGCTGCTCCTGCTTATGGGCCTGTTCACTGGACGCAACATGTTCTCCGGAATGGTGCCCACCAACACATTGGTCGTTGTCATCGGCGCCATCGTGCTCGTGCTGTGCCTGTGCATGGCCATCCCGCCGTTGCGCCGCCTGCTCGTCGACAAATACCTGCCGCTACTACGTTCTTACGCGCAACAGTTGGTTCAGGTCTTGGCCCAGCCCACCAAACTCGTCGGCGGTGTCATCGGCGCTATCCTCCTCAACATCGCCACCGGCCTTGGCTTCTGGGTGGCGTTGAAGGCGTTCGGCACGACTTCGAACCCGTTGGAGACCACTTTTGTCTTCCTGCTGGCCAATACGCTGGGTAGCGCGATGCCCACTCCCGGCGGCTTGGGTGCAGTCGAAGCTGCATTGACCTTCGCGTTCACTTCCATCGGCGTACCCCCGGCAGTCGCCTTGAGCGCCACACTGCTGTATCGCGTCGGATTCTATTGGCTGCGCATCCCCATCGGTGCACTGGCCATGAAATGGCTCGACAAGCGCAATCTCCTCTGACAGTCCAAATGTATCTAGACATTCAATGAACCGATGACACCCTAGTCATCGGTTCATTCATATCAATATTTGCGTCAAGAAATGGGCTAAACATTCCATTGGACGGTCATAACGCAAAAATAAGCCCTCAATCGGGTCAAATCTTTACAAATCAAAGAAAAATCCCTATAAATTGGCGGTATTTGGTCAGAGTTTGAGTTAAACTGTATAACTGAAACGTGGCTTTCACCAAACAGGAAAGCCCCTAATCACAAAGGATTCTTCATGGCATACAACAAGTCTGATCTCGTTTCGAAGATTGCACAGAAGTCCAACCTGACCAAGGCCCAGGCCGAAGCTGCCGTCAACGCCTTCCAGGATGTGTTCGTCGAGGCAATGCAGTCCGGTGAAGGCCTGAAGCTGACCGGTCTCTTCTCCGCTGAGCGCGTTCGTCGTGCTGCTCGCACCGGCCGCAACCCGCGCACCGGCGAAACGATCAAGATCCCGGCATCCTATGGTGTCCGCATCTCCGCTGGCAGCCTCCTCAAGAAGGCCGTTGCCTCCAAGTGAGTTAAACAGCAGGTCTTGTGATCTGTATGCCTCCGGTCGTCAATACGATCGGAGGTTTTTTCATGGCTTTGAAGGATATAAAGCCTGCAGGATACTATAGAAGCGGCAAAAGAATCAGGCAGGTAGGCAGGCGAATATGACGACGAATCCACGCGCGCTCGCGCTGAAAGTGGCCCAGGTGACGCAGGATGCAGGAAAATACGCCCTGCACGACCAGATCAACCCCCAAGATTTCGATACCTTAGAGATTCCCACCACCAGCCAAAGGGTCGGCAGCAGCATCGACAAAAAACTCACCGACTTCATCGAGAACCGTCTCAACTATCTGGAGCCTTATAACGGCATGTGGCGCGACAGGCCTGACGATGCGAAGCCCGGCGACAAGTTCTGGTGTGTTGGCCCCATCGACGGCGCCATCAACTTCCGGCGCAACATGAGTGAATGGGCCATCACCGTTTCGCTTTTCGAATTCAACGAGGAAGGCTCTGCGCAGCCGATTCTGGGTGTGGTGCATGCCCCGGCGCTCGGCCTGACCTATCTGGCCGCCGAAGGACAAGGCGCCATCCGCATCCGCCGCACACCGATCGGCGAAAAACGTGGCAAGGTCATCCCCTCCACCATCAGCAGCCTTACCGGTTCGGTGGTGAGTTTCGGCATGTCTCATGTAACGGAGGAATCCGAACGTGCCTTCCATGTCTTGAGCGACATCGCCGGCAAGCCTGCCGACGTCAAGCGCATTGGCCCTGTCTCCCTCGATCTGTGCAAGGTGGCTGATGGCACGTACGACGCGTATTTCGAGCCTCACCTGCATCGTTGGGACATCCCCGCAGTCTCGGCAGGCACTGTCGTCGTACGGGCTCAAGGCAAGGTGAGCCGTTGGAACGGCAATCCGATTCACTGGCGAAGCGAAAACGATGTGGTGGCCACCAACGGGCTCATCGACAAGGAACTCGAGCCTTATCTGGTCGATCTGGCCTATCCCTTCAAGTGAGCACCATCGCCAACAGCGAGAACGAACGTTCATTTCAGTTTTCTTATGTCAAGGAGCGACATGGCACAGCAAATGAAGAAGCAGCAACAATCGGCCGAGTCCGACAACGAGATCCAGGAGCAAGTCAAGAAGACCGGCAACGTGCAGGAACAAAGCGATGCACTGGACGCGGTACTTGATGACATCTCCTCAGTTCTGGAGACCGATGCGGAGCAATATGTCTCAAGCTTCGTGCAAAAAGGCGGCGAGTGATGCCACAGCTGCGAGACAGCAGCAATCAGGGACCCGGCAACCGCACACAACGTTCTGCCGAATATGATTCATACGCCCGCATTTTCGGCATTGAAACGGAATACGGTGTATCGGTGACCGGAGCCAATCAACCCTGCGACCCAGGGCAGGTCGCGATGATGATGTTCGCACCAATCCTCTCACGCTCACGCTCGACCAACACGTATCTGGAGAACGGCTCTCGCCTCTATCTTGACGTCGGCTCGCACCCGGAATATGCCACCGCCGAAGCCCGCGACCCCTCTCAGGCACTGGTGCAAGACCTGGCTGGCGAGGAAATCATGCGTCGACTCGTCAAGGGCGCTCAGGCACGGCTGCGCAAGACACATGGCGAACATGCCACCATTCATCTGTTCAAGAACAACGTCGACTCGGCCGGCCACTCGTTCGGCTGCCATGAGAACTATCTGGTGCGTCGCTATGTCTCGTTGCCCGTCATCAAGCAGCAGCTGCTGCCGTTCCTCGTGACCCGGCAACTCTTCACCGGTGCCGGACGCGTGAGCGACAACGGTTTCGAGATCACGCAACGCGCGGCGTTCCTTGACGAAGGTGTTTCCTCGTCCACCACACGTTCCAGACCAATGGTCAACACCCGCGACGAGCCGCACGCAGACCCGGACGAATTCCGTCGGCTTCACGTCATCATCGGCGATTCGAACCGCTCGCAGTGGGCCACATTTATGAAGCTGGCCACCACGCATTTGGTGCTTTGCGTCATCGAGGATGCTGCGTGCAGGGGCGTATCCTCAGGATTGGAAGCCTGTGGTCTCACCGACCCCAGCGCCTCCAATCAGGCGATGAGCGCCGACCTGAGTTGCCATCAAGCCACCATGCAAATGGAAGACATCGAAGCATTCCGGGCGGCGCAGCAAAAGTTTGGAACCCAGATAGTCGGCAATGCCGATAGCACCGGCAAGGTCACCGCACTGGAAATCCAATACCTTTACTGGCATATCGTTTCCCGATTCGTTGAATACCATGGTGATGAACTCGAAAACTCGTTACCGCACACCAGCTGCAAGGACATTCTCAACGAATGGAAACGAACGCTTGATGCGCTGTCGGAAGGCGACTTCGCTTCGTTGAGCAACCGCGTCGATTGGGTGGCGAAATATCAGCTGCTCACGCAAATGGAACGTCGCAACCCTGCACTTTCGCCGGTCCAAGCGCAGGAAATCGACCTGAATTACCATGACATCGCCAACGGAACCATTTATCCATCGCTGCTGAAGCATGGGCTGATGGAAACATTGGTTGACGACGATGCTGTGGAACATGCGTTGGGGAATCCGCCGACGGATACGCGCGCAGCCTTACGTGGAGCGTTCATTCACCAGGCTTTGCACAGTGGAGCCGCTTTCAGCTGCGATTGGACGCATCTGAAGACAACCACCCCGATCCGCTGCGAAGCCACGCTCATCGATCCGTTTGCATCTAAGCCCGATTCGGATTATGAACAACTGATGAATAGTTTGAGATAAATTTCATCAGCTAATTGCTTTATTTTTACGTTTCTTCCCAGCGTTGTCGTGGAGGGGAGGGATATACAATATTTCGACACCCTCCAGGCCGGTAGGCCAAGCTTTATGTCTCAACATCGCATATCCCTCCCCTCCACTCACTTTGTTTTTATGGCTTGCGCTACTACGATTTTTACGCAATCAGTTTAATTTGCCAAACGCTTGAGGGCCTGAACAGCGGATTCATTATGAGCTTCAGAATAGACTAGCGACTGTTCACATTGGGACTTGGTCCAGCGAGCGGAATCTGAGATGTCTAGCGAATAGAGATGTGCGGACCTGCGCGCCATGCGGTTGCCTTCGGCATCTGTCGTGTAATCGGGATGGGCGTTGGCATCGTCATTGCTGTCTTCCGAAACGGTGATGTGCGACCATGAGGCAGCAACAACATCTTGCGGGAAAAGCCTGAGGATTTCGGCTCGAAGCCAGGCTCTCGTATCTTCCGGAGGTGTTGATGTGGCGCGTTCGAGTTCGGCATCAGCCTGTTGTTGTGTGGAAACCTGCGATGGTTCAGAATCGCTATCGGAGATGTCAGATTCTTCGGAATCGGCTTGATGATGCAGATTCACGAACGTACGCTCGGTTTGCGATTGCAGGCGCGCGAATACCGAGTGCGACGGGTCGAGAGCAGCCCAACTCAGGTCCAGAGCGGCCAGTTTGGGACTGGACCAGTTCTCGCCAATCTTGCTCCGCAAGCGTTCCATCAGCTGCCATTTCAGCAGCCATTCCAGACGGGAACCTTCGTCTGTCATGGTGAGCCGTTCGTCGTCACTCGCGTGGCGGACCTTGGCCACGTCGGCGAGCGCCTGTTGCCACATCGCCATGACCCGTTTGGTTGGTTCATCGGGCCATAGCGGATCTCCCCTGCTGTCGGTGCCATAGGTGGCCGCACCTTGCGCCGATACCGCCGAAAGCAAACGCACCTGAATCTGCCAGGCCGTTGTGTTGCCGCCTTGCTCAAGCGGTAACGGCGCAGCAAGGCTCAAATCATGCGAGATGATATGCATCGCCTCAACGGGATCGACAAGCTGCAAGTCAGCAAGGAGACCTTCAATATCGAATGCTGAGTTCCCGTCCTCGGTCTGTTCAAGCAGCCACAGCAGCATGCTTGTTGTGCCAAGTTTCAGCGCCTGAGGCACATCCATGCGGTTGGCGTCGCCGACGATGACATGCAGACGACGGAAGTCACCGGTGACGTGGGATTCGTCGCGGGCATTGACAATCGGCCGGTCGAATGTGGTCTGCAAGCCAACGATGGAATGAACGTAATCGGCACGTTGGCTCAGCTGATAACCAGCCTCCTCGCTTTTCTCACCGATGCCGACACGTCCGGAACCGGCGTAGATCTGGCGCGAAACGAAATGCAAGGTCATCAGCGCGGCGACCTTTTCAAACGGAACGTTGCGCAGCATCATATAGTTCTCGTGCGTGCCCCAGCTGGCGCCTTTACCGTCCACGTTGTTACGATGCAGAACGATATGAGAACCGTTGCGTTCATTGGCCTTACGTGTCGCTTCACGCATGAGTGCATCACCGGCATGGTCGTAGCAGACAGCTTCGAAGGGATCCATCGTCTCAGGCGCGGAATACTCGGGGTGCGCATGGTCGACGTAGATACGGCCGCCGTTGGACGCGATGACGTTGACAATCTGGCGTTGCGGCTCGTCGGTGAGCATGTCGGGTCGGGCCGCTGCACGGGGCAGACGGGTACCACGGGCATCATTCAGCGGATCCTCCTGCCGGTAATCCCAACGGATATGCTGCGTTTCAGGGTTCGCCGCACCGCTGACCACATCGAACGAAAGCTGAACGGGATTGTAATGTTCCCGCCCCAAATCAGAAACGGCATATTCTGTTTCGGTGCCCATCATTCTGCGTACAGTCATTCGTTGCCACGCTTTCTTTCTGCGTCATCCCTCTGTGTCAATATCGACATCCTACCTTGCTTGTACGCCCTAATATCCCAGACAATGTATATCTCTTCCGCATCATTCAACACAGATTATTGTGCCGGACGGATGTGCACGGCATGACCGCCAGCGATGCCATTGATCTTCGACCACTGCACCGGGTCGGAATCCATGACCGAATCGCTGGTCTCGGCATATTCGTCGTCAACGGCCCGTCGCACCGCTTCGGCGCCGATTTCCATGGGTCTGCCAAGCGTAATCGAGTCTTTGACGGCATGCGTCTTGACGCGATCGACGATGTTCTTCAGCATCGCCCCGCACATGACATCAGAGAGCATGACCCTCGACCAACGCCCTTGGTCGTCACACACATCGCAGATGTGCCGTTGCAGGCCATCATCGTAGACGCTATCGACCAAAATCTCGGTCAACGACGCCGCGTCCTGCCCATGCTCATAGGGCAGGTTATCGGTCAGATAATGCGAAACAATCTGTGCCGCCTGCTTCCTGCCCGGCCGGTCGATGCGAATCTTGACATCGAGCCGCCCGGGGCGCAGCACGGCGGGATCGATCATGTCCACGCGGTTCGAGGCACCGATGACGATGACATTGTCCAAGCTTTCGATGCCGTCGAGTTCGGCCAGGAACTGGGGCACGATAGTGGTTTCCACATCGCTGGATACACCGGAACCGCGCGTGCGCAACAGCGAATCCATCTCATCGATGAACACGATGACCGGCTTGCCCTCGGCGGCTCGGGCACGGGCACGTTTGAAAATCAGACGGATGAGCCGTTCGGACTCGCCCACATATTTGTTGAGCAATTCCGGGCCCTTGACCGAAAGGAACACGCCGTTTTCGGCGTCACCTCCGGAAAGCGCGTTGGCGACGGCCTTGGCAATCAACGTCTTGCCGTTGCCCGGAGGCCCGTATAACAGCACACCCTTGGGCGGTCGCAGATCGTAGCGTTCGAAGAGTTCGCGATGGAGGAACGGCAGTTCGACGGCATCCTTGATACGCCCGATCTGATCATCAAGCCCGCCGATGTCGTCGAATGTGGCATCAGGCGTCTGTTCCAATACCAGATCGGTGGCATTCTCGCCTGGCAAGACCTCCAGCGCCAAGCGCGCAGTGCTGTCGACCAAAATCCTAGCGGAGGGCTCGATGGACACGTCCGCGAGCGCGCTGGCCCGTTCAATCAGTGTGACATTGCCGGATTCGTCGGCAACCATCAGCCGGCCATCATCCAACGGCTGCTTGACCACGCGCACGGCACCGGAGATTTCAAGCCCACGCTGCTCGACCAGCACCATGTTTTCGTTGAGGAGCACCGTCCGACCGCCGACCAGACGTGAGACCTGTACGTTCGAGGCCACGGGCACAATCAATCGACGGCCGCCGGAAAGCACCTCGGCCTTGGCATGCTGCACACCCTGCTCGTCAGTGCTGCAGGAATCCACACGCATCATCGTGGCGAAGTTCAAGGGAGGCGCAGCCATCTGCCCCAGCTGGGACTTGGCCTTTGCAGCTCCTTGCCGGCTCGCGTGAGCGCCACCGCCAGCGCATGGTTCTTGGCCCTCAGGTTGTCGTTCTCTTTCGCCAACCCCTCCGAACCGTTTTCATCGCTACTCATGTGTCCCCCGCATCTGCCGTTCCGAATCGTTTCGGTAATCCCATCTTATGATTCGACCACGAGGTTTCACCGTAGATTGATGGATATTGGACAATGCGAATCGAATAGAACCCTCACGATATGCCTGTATTCTGCATAAGCCGAAACATTCAAGCACACTACCTATCGAAGGTCTGCATTCCTTCGCCGTTACCGATGAGTCCGGCTATCCGATCCGTGCGTCGAAATCAATCGACGTAAGCATCAGCAGCGAGACGAGCACCACGGGCCCAATCGGCGGCACGCATGGCCTTTTTGCCCTGTGCCTTGACCTGTTGCAGCTCAATCGGCGCAGTTGCAGTGCCAATCCACACGTGCTTCTTGGTGGCGGCCAGCATACCTGGCTTCAGGTCAGACGGCACTTGAGGATCGTTGACATCGGCCGGACGTGCCTCAAGCACATGGAACGGCTCGGCATCACCCATATCGCTTTCGACGCTCGTACCAGCGGAAACAGAAGTATTCACACCGTCACGTCCATCGTTCCCGTTGTCCACGTTATCCATGGAAACCGCACCATGCGGATGCAGCATGCACCACGCTCCAGGCTCTGGTGTACAGGCACGAATCTGGCGATCAATAGCGAAGACCGGCACATCGAAACGGATGCGGGCGTCATCGTGTGTAATCTTTTGAGCCACCTCGTAGGCGCCCCGTGGCTGCTCCTGCATAAGAATCCGCCCTTCAGCCATAGCTGTCAACGCGGAGGCCAGCAGATACGAACCGTCGTCGGCCAAGCGCGACAACAAATCGCCGGAAGTTTCGTGCGCGCCGATTTCACAGGTGGATTGAGCCAGAATCGGACCAGTATCCATACCTTTGGTCAGCCTGAACACGGTGGCACCGGTGAGCGTGTCCCCGCTCCAGATCGAGCGCTGCACGGGAGCTGCGCCACGCCACTGCGGCAATAGCGAGAAATGCAGGTTGTACCAGCCCATCGGCAGCGCATCCAGCACGTTTTCCTTGAGAATCTTGCCGTAGGCTACCACGGCTCCGGCCTGAGCTCCTGTGGCTTTGAGCTCGTCGAGGAACGTCGGCTCCTTCGGGTCGCTTTCCAGCACGGGGATACCTAACTCGAGAGCCGCTTGCTTCACAGGGCTCGGCATCAGTTTGCGCCCGCGACCTTGCGGGGCATCAGGCCTGGTGAGCACCGCAACAACCTCAAAATGCTCCTCGTCATCCGCCAACCGGCGCAACGCAGGAACCGCCACATCAGGCGTCCCTGCAAACAATACTTTCAACATGACAATCCTTTCAGCGCTGGATATCGGGAATATTGACGCCTTGCTGTCTCAGGAGTTCCCGAAGCCGAGAAGCGTCATTGAACCGCACACCGCGTATGCCGGCGGAGTTGGCACCGACGATGTTCATCGCCTTGTCGTCGATGAAAATGGCGGTCTCGGCGGGAATATCGAAGCGTTTCAGCGCGTATTGGAAGATGTCGCGGTGCGGCTTGCGCAGGTTCCATAGCCGGAAACCACCGCATCGTCCAGTTCACTGAGAATCGGGTACATCTTCTCGGCCGGAGGGAACAGCTCTGTCGCCCAGTTCGACAGGCCCCACACACCGATGCCGGCCTCTTTGAGGTCGTTAACCAGCACGCGAGCGCCTTCCACCGGGCCGACCAGCGAATCTTCGAAGTTGGCGAAGTAGTATTCCATCATATCGGCCCAGGTATCGCCGTATTGTCCGCGCACCTGATTCACGGCCTGAACGGCTGTGCCGCCGATATCCATGGCATCGCTGGCGTCATAGAAGCCGGAAATGTCGTTGTCGAGGAACTTGTCGGTCAGCTCCTGCGAATAACGCGGCAGCATTGCGGCCTGCGGGTCCCAGCGCACCAATACGTTGCCGAAATCGAAGATCACGTTCTCGATGGGCTTGCCCGCAGCACCTTGGGCCGCATCCTCCGACTTGATCACGTTATAGTCCATTTCCGGTTCGCCCGGCCAACCTTTCATGGTGCCTCCTTCAACTGCGTGTTGATACCCTATCTGCTCTCATATTTTCATAGCGCGACGACGAGAACCCGCTGGTTTCAGATCAGGTCCTTGGGGTCAAGCTGGAAGCGCAGCTCCCCGGCGTGCGGGTGGCAACATGCCTGGCAACCTCGCTGTGCAGCCGTTGGGCCAGTTGCGCCCGCAGCGCCTGCGGCACACGCACCACGGCCTTGACACGATCCTGCGTGGCCTCCAGTTCGCGGGCATCCACCGTCCGAGGCTGGGCAATGGGCACCGGCCCCAAGACAGCCGGCAACGGGCCGATTTGTGTCTGCACTTGGCTCCAGTCTCCATCCAGTGCTCCGATATGTGCCAGAGTCGCCGTCACCGCTTCCCGTCTGCCCCAAACGCAAGCCAGCGCGAAAACAGGTGAAAGTCCGGTCTCCGCACGCTCGTCAAGTTCGCGTGCAGCGAGGATACGCGAGTCCCACCGTTTCAGAGATTCGGCGATTATCGGGTCAGTCTCGCCGATCAGCAGCACCTGCCCGCCTTCCTGGTGGCAGGCGCACATCGACGCTGCTCGCATCCAAGCGGTCAGCGCGTCGATGCGCGCGTCGACACCGGGCGCGTAAAGGCTCGTCCATGCATCGAGAATGGCCACGGCCTGGTAATGGCCGGTGGTCCCGTCTTGGCGCCTCACCCGAGGCTCAGCCTCCGGGGTGGCGATGACGATAAGCGGCTGGTCCGGAATCCAATCAACGATGCCGTTGGACTGGCTTGGGCTGGAAAGCACCATCGGAATATCACGGAATAGATGCTGCAATTGCGCCGCTGTGCCTGCCGCGCCCACGCGCACGACGCTCATCCGCTTGCCATGGCACTTGGGACAGCTCCAATCACTAGCTGGTGCCCCGCACCAGCGGCAGCGCGGCGCTCCCCGCGAATCTGCTGCAAAGGCCCGGTGCAACGCGGGCAACGGGCTTGACGATGGCAATGGGCGCAGCTCAGCACTTCGGCGATGCCTCATGGGGAATGGAAAAGAGAATCGGCCCCTTCTCCAGCGCCTCCGAAAGGACCCGGACCGCCGTATGCGGCACCCGAGCGCCAATCGACGGATCGGCCAGCCGTGCGAGTTCGTCGCGATTGAGCCAGCGAATCCACGGCGAAACGTCCTCGACCACGGCAGGCAACGGATGCACGGCAGTGCTGAATCCGCTGACCGGCGTTTCGCAAACCTCGACGTAGGCGGCCGGTTCGATGGAGAATATCGCATCATCGGACTGTTCCTGCCCAGCCATCGAAACGTTCGTGTCTTTTTGCCCTCTGTTGGGAGCATCGAGCGAGTAGGTCTCGCCAGTCTCCAATATCGGGTTTGTTGGGTCATTGCCATCGGAATTGTTGCCGTTGTTCGCCTTCGTCTGATCGACAATACCTACACTGTCCTCTTCAACATTATCGACAGCAACCGTGTCATCAACCACAGCCTGCGACGCGTTATCGGCAATCGCCGCAGTCTTGCGTACATTGCCGCTCACTTCCCACTCGCTGATGGCGCTTCGAGCATTGGCCATGGCCACGAAGGTACCGCTGTGAAGCTTGGCACGAAGCCGCAGGACCCCGCGTGCGGCGGCGTAGGGCATCATGCCGTCGGCGTTCTGGTAGGCTACGTCTTCAAGAATGGCGAAAAGACCCGGTCCTTCCACCGGCGCGTACATCGCGGCCCTGGTGCCGATGACGCAGCGCACCTGCCCACTGGCAGCCGCCAGATAGGAGCGGTAGCGTTCGGCCGGCGCCATGGCAGCTGCCAACAACGCAAAATCACCGTCGTAACCACTATGGCTCGCGTTCGTCTGCTTGAACGGCTTGAGACCAAATCGCCGCAAGGCCGCCGCCACATAGTTGACCTCACGCATCGTCGGCAGCACCAACACCGCAGCTCGCCCGGCCTGCAGCGCACAAGCGGCCATATAAGCCAAGTCATCGGCCCAGCGCACCGCTCCCGGCAAGGCATCGACCACGAACGAAGCAAAACCGCCACCGATCAAAGCTTGCTGCAGGGCCGGAGCATTGTCGTAACCAGCCCGAAAGCGTTCCGCCCCGTGCTCAACAGCGCTGTCGTCAAGTCTTACACGACCCCGGCTTCCGGCCCATGTTCCGGCCATCGCCAGATGCTGTTCCTTGTCTACTCTGGCGACTCGCGGAGGAACAGCAAGACGCAGAATGTTGGCAGGAGTACCGCCGTAGGCTTCGGCAATGGCAGTGATGTCACGCCTCATCGAGGCCGAGACCAGCACGTCGGGGGTCATCACCCGTTCGATATAGCGCAACGCGGAAGCCGTGGTGTGACTGCTCTCGACACGATCCCAAACAATCCCGTTGACACGCCTGCCGCCGAAACGCACCCGTACCATCACGCCCGGCTGCGCAGCTTCGGAGAATTTCTCATCGATGAGATAATCGAACGTCTGTCCCAAATGGGTGGCCTGCACATCGAGCACCACCTGCGCAATCGGATTCTCCTTCGCCGGGGTATGGGTGACCGGCTTGCGGCGCTTGCGCGGGGCCAGCCCGGCGAGCGCTGGTTGTTCAGCCTGCGGTTCACTCATGCTTCAAGGATAGCAAGGCCGTGGATTGTTGAAACGCAAATGTGGCCACATGCCTGAGCATGCAGCCACATTCAAAAAGCAGAATCTGATAGAAACTCAGATCTTGGTCGGCTTGACGGTCGAATCCTCGATCCACCACGGACGCAGCGGGTAGGTGTCGGTCATCTGCTTGTCATCCGGACGCACGCAGAGGAACTGGTGAATCTGGATATTGTTGAGCTCGAAGTTCAGCGCGCAGCCGGCCATATAGAGGCCCCACAGGCGCGACTTGGGCTCGCCCATCAGCTCGACGGCGCGGTCCCAGCCGGCGACCAGGTTCTTGTTCCAGTTGTGCAGGGTCAGCGCATAATGCTGACGCAGGTTCTCCTGGTTGACAACCTCAAAACCAGTGTCTTGAATCACGGTCTCGATCTCGCCCGGAGAAGCCAGCTGGCCATCAGGGAAGATGTAGCGATCGATGAACTCGCCGGCGGCCTTGCCCGTCATGGAGTTGACGCGGGTGATCTGGTGGTTCAGCAGACGGCCGTTGGGCTTGAGCTTGTCGAAGATCTCCTTGAAGTAGGAGGGATAGTGCTTGAAGCCGACGTGCTCCATCATGCCGATCGAGCAGATGCCGTCGAAATCACCTTCCGGCACGTCACGGTAATCCATCTGACGCACTTCAGCGAGGTCTTCGAGGCCTTCGCGCTTGATCCATTCCTGAGCCCACTTGACCTGTTCACCGGCCAAGGTGACACCGAGGACCTTGATGCCACGCTGTGCGGCGCGAATCTCCATGGAGCCCCAGCCGCAGCCGATGTCGAGCAGCCGGTCGCCGGGCTTCAGGTTGAGCTTGTCGAGCACGAGATCGAGCTTGCGCCATTCGGCATCCTCAAGCGAATCCTCAGGCGAGGTGAACACGCCACAGGTGTAGGTCATCGAGGAACCGAGGAAGAGACGGTAGAACTCGTTGGACTGGTCATAGTGATAGCTCACGGTGGCCTCGTCGCCGGCCTTGGAGTGTGGCAGCAGGCCTTCGGTGCGGCGCTTCCAGCGGCTCGGGCCTTCGATCGACGGAGCTTCGGGGTGACGGATGCCGTGCGAATAGACGGAAGCGACGATGCGGGCCAGGTCGGCCGGGCTCGGCTTCTTCATATCCGGCTTCAGGGCTACAAGCTTCTTGAACACCTCATACGGATCGCCGGGGATGAGTTCTGGGGAGGCAATGTCGCCCTGCAGATAGGCGCGCGCGAGGCCGAGATCGTTGGGATGGTCGACCATATAATACACGGCACGCGAGTTGTTCACCGTGATGTGCAGCGGTGCGTCCTGCGGCCCGAACGAAGAACCGTCGAAAGCGGTGATGTTGATTTTCCCATTGTCCTCAAGGAACATTGAAACCATATCGGCTACGGTCATAGCGGCCATGCGCAACCTCCAAAATAAGTGCATTTCATTGCATTTTCCTCATGCAAAACCATATTTAGACTATTGCCCAGTTACGACACCATAACGGTTTTGCTGGCCGTGAAATTCTCGGAGTTTCGCAGGCCCACGAGCAAAAAAAGAGCCGTATCCTCGGAAATCCCTCGGATACGGCTCCCTGCATATAGGTCAATTACGACCAGTTAGACACGCTCAGCCCTCGGCGATGGCCGCCTTGAGCTCGTCGACCTTGTCGGTGGCCTCCCATGTGAAGTCCGGATCGGTGCGGCCGAAGTGGCCGTAAGCCGCCGTCTTCAGATAGATCGGGCGCATCAAGTCGAGCTCGTCGATGATCGCGGCCGGACGCAGGTCAAAGACCTTGCGCACCGCAGCCTGAATCTGTTCGCGGGTCACACCGCCGATTTCAGTGCCGAAGGTGTTGACGTTGATGCTCACCGGGTCGGCGACACCGATGGCGTAGGCCACCTGCACCTCGACCTTGTGTGCCAGACCTGCGGCGACGATGTTCTTGGCCACCCAACGCGTGGCGTAGGCCGCGGAACGATCGACCTTGCTCGGGTCCTTGCCGGAGAAGGCGCCGCCGCCATGGTGGGCTGCCCCGCCGTAGGTGTCGACGATGATCTTGCGGCCGGTGAGTCCCGCATCGGCCGCCGGGCCGCCGAGGACGAAGGAACCGGTCGGGTTGACCAAAACGCGGTAATCGTCGTGGCGAATCTTGGTGCCGCACACCTCTTCGAGCACGGGCTTGATGACATGTTCCTGCAGCTGTTCCATGAGCCAGTCATGATTGACCTCGGGGTCGTGTTGCGTGGAGATAAGGACCGTGTCGACGCGAATCGGCTGGTCGTTGTCGTCGTATTCGATGGTGACCTGCGTCTTGCCGTCCGGACGAAGATGCGGCACGATGCCTTCCTTACGCACCTGAGCCAAGCGGAACGCCAGACGGTGCGAAAGATAGATCGGCAACGGCATCAGCACATCCGTCTCATCGCAGGCATAGCCGAACATGATGCCCTGATCGCCAGCGCCCTGAGCCTCGTAGCGTTCCTCACGCGAGACCGCGGACTCTTGCTCGGGGTTAAGACGGTCGACACCTTGGTTGATCTCGGCGCTCTGCTCGGTCAGCGAGACCAGAACGCCGCAGGAATCAGCGTCAAGGCCGACCTCGGAGGAGGTGTAGCCGATGTTTTTGACGACATTGCGCACGATGCGCTGGATGTCGGAATAGCCGGAGCTGGTCACCTCGCCAAAGATAAGGAATTGCCCAATGGCGGCCGAGGTTTCCACGGCCACGTGGGAATGGGGATCCTGACGAAGCATATCGTCGAGAATTGCGTCCGAAATCTGATCGCAGACCTTATCGGGATGCCCTTCGGTAACCGATTCCGCGGAGATCAGGCGACGCTCTTTTGTCACTTCTGTAGACACAGTGAACTTCTTTCTTCCATGCCAGAGCCGCAGTGCGGCCGACGTGTATACATACGAAATGTCACTCTACGCGCAGGCAGGTATGAAGAAACGCCTTTATAAAACAGAGAAGTCTCGGCCGTGCGATTTCTACTATTTGCACAGCCCAAGCCGACAAGTCCAGCACCAATTATAAATTGTATTGCAGTGTCTTTAGACATGAATTTATTTGGGTTTAAACAAAGGGTTTGGTTACCATGAGCGTTTTCCGCTACTTTATTGCTTTTGTACTTTGCATTACAACATCATTGAATATCGCCCCCCCCGCGAAATCTCATGATGTCCCGATAAACCAAAGCAGTCAGACAGCTAGCGCTTCCTCAACATCAACCCATCCCACTTCCTCATCAGTCCAAACTCATCCAGCATCGCAAGTCACCAATGATGGTGACCAACACATAGAGCCTTCGGCCCCAGCCAGCCAAGCCGAGACGCAGTCCCCGCAACCAGCGTCGTCTTCCCTGCAACAGAAAGATGCAGACAATAGCGAACCTTCATCATTGACTCGCTTGAGTCCGGCGACCCCATCACTCGCCGCGCAGCCCAGCCCCATCGATGCCTCGAACGTGCAAAACACCAACAGTCGAACGCTCCCGACTCCAAACCCGCAAGGCCAGATCAGCAGTCCGCAACGCTCGCAAGGCCAAGACAATGCCTCTCAGACCCCAGAAGCCAAGGGAATCAAATCCAGATCCGAAGTCAGCCCCCGCTCCGCCACCTGCACGTCTACCAGCCCAGCGACCTGGGCAGGTTCCAACATCCAATGGCACATCTCGGACGACGGCACGGACTGCACCCTCCACGTCAGCGGTGGCACCACACCATCCACGTTCGTTTCCTCCCCGCGGTACGACCAGGAAACCGTGTATGGCATCACGCAAGTCATCATCGAAGGCAACCTCACCATCCGCAATACTTCGAGCTATCAAGCAGGTGTGTTCGGAGAATTGCAGTATCTCAAAACCTTCAAGATGGGCAATGGAGCCTCCCTCACCTTCAGCGGAACAGGAGCAATCAATTTATTTTACAGTGGTTACTGGTCGTTATCAGATCTCGAATCAGTGGATACGACAGGATGGGATACCAGCCAAGCTACCAGCCTTCACAGCATGTTCGACGGCTGTGGAAACTTGGACTCATTGAACACCACTAATTGGAACACCAGCCAAGTCACCGACTTCTCAAATATGTTTAATAATTGCAATGATCTTGCCCCAATAGATACCAGCAAGTGGGACACCAGTCGGGCAACCAATATGGACAATATGTTCCACTACTGCCGCAGTTGGGAATCCCTGGACATCAGCAACTTCGATACAAGAAACGTCACAACCGCGAATGCCATGATGCCACCAAATCTAAAGAAAATCATCCTTGGCACCAACACTGTCCTTCCTCCTTCATCCGTCACATCATCCCATGATGACGATCCGGTGTCCTCTGGCCCAATGGGTTCTTTAGACCCCAGCCATTGGTGGCGAGAACAAGGTAATTGGTGCCAGCCCCTGGCTCCCACACAGGTCGGACTCGACAAGCCCGCCACTTACGTCCGCGATGATGTCGCTATACCTTCGAACGTCAGCTGCGTCATCTTCGCTATCAACCCCAACGGAGGGGTTATGTCCAACGCCGGCACTGGATTCGACAGCGCTCACACCGGCGGTACGCTGACCGTCCCCTCTGCAACAAACCTTATCAATAAGAGCGGCTCGTTATTTGCCAACTGGAACACCTCACAAAATGGCAGTGGAACAGCATACACCTCAGCTCAACAGTCCATGAGCTATCCAAAAGGCACCAACACGACCGTCACTTTCTACGCGCAATGGTACGACATCCCACTACCCACGTTCAACAACATCAAAGTGCACGCACTGACCGGTCAAAACCCGACCTTCGACCTCACCATAAACTCCCAAAGCTCGTTCCAAGCAGGAGACGCAATATCAGCCTATTCATCTTCAGGACCTAGTGGACAGAATCAGCTTACTTGGTACTCAACATCCTATGCCATTCCATCAGACGGGTACGCAGGACCCATCATTTTTTCGGCACAACCTGTCTCATCACTCGCTAGTCAACAAACCCAGTGGAAAGTTGGTATCGCAGTCCAGCGCAAAACGATAGACCGTAAAACCGGCAGCAGAGCACGATTGCGCAACTATTTTGCTCGGGATTTTACGATTCCACATGTGACGTTGTCCTTCGACCTGAATACAGGCGACGGCAAAGTACCAGCTATCGTGGAATCTCCAATCGACACAGATAGTTCTACGGCCACATTCGCCATCACCCGACTAACGACTATAAGTAAACCCAATTTCGCGTTCGACAAATGGGCCTCCAACGCAGACGGCTCCGGCAGCAGTGTCTCGCCTGGAGGAAACATCACATTCACGCAAGCCCAATATCAGCCGGACAACAAAGTAACCCTGTACGCGCAATGGCGGATGGTGCCCTTTGACTCCAGCGTCGCCTATCACCGCGACTCGGACACGGTCACGGCCAGCGGCACCGCACTGCAATACAGCACAATTAATGCCTGCATATCAGCCGACACCTGCCAGTCACAAACGATATCCGGCCCGACAACGATGGACAATGTTCAAAGCAACACCCGAAATACCATCACCAGCGTGACCATTGACCCATTAGACCCCGGGAACATCACTATCAGCGGAAAAGTGGGCAGTAACATCTTAAACGGCAAAGGCACATTCGGACGTGTGGTCGTTTTTCCTCGATCGCTTGCCTCCATTCCCGCTGGAGGTACTGGTATACCCTGCCCCGTTCCGACAACTTCCGACATGTTCCCCGGCACAAGTTGTGGACAAGGAGAGTCTGGTCTTATTTATCCGCTTAATAGCGGGAAAAACATGTGGACTGTAAAACTCTCCAGTAAAGATTTCATCCAAGCGGGCTATACATATCCTGCACAAGATCCCGCTACAGGTCGCTGGACTTACGTCACCGTCCCCGATACACCTGAAGCCCCTGGTTTTTATGACATCTACGTGTGCGTACAAGCTTTGGGACCGGCATCTAATTTTACTAATATTCTTAAACTCAGAGCTGATTACCCCTACAGGATGGGCACTTCCACAAGCCCGTGGAAGGTGTCGTTCCCAGCAAGCACGTTCATGGCCAAGTTCCCGATAGCCAACCAGTACTCCGTCGATGTCACCGATTCCACAGGCCAGGTAACCGATCCAGCCACAGGCAACCTAGTGGAGAAACTGACGATGAAGGGAACGCTGCCGTACATGTACGCCCACTACGACGCCAACGGCGCAACCGGAACCACGCCTCCCGACGGAGCCAAGGCGCTCGTGGACACCACGACAAGCAACTCGATCAATGTCACCCTGCCCAAGCCGAACGCGCTGGTTAACCCGGCGCACCAACTCTTCACCGGCTGGGCTACAGACAGTACCAGCCCGCCCACCGACGCGTTCCAGCCAGGTGCGGCCAAGACGTTCGACGTGGGATACTCGCCAGGCGATGTCGGCATCCCAGTCAATGTGTACGCGATTTGGAAGACCTTGGAGGGTCCGACCATCGACACAGTGACCACGCACGCACCGACCGGCGCCGACCCAACCATCGATGTCAAAGCGGTCGACTCGAACGCCCACAAAACCGGCGATGCAATCTATCTGACCTCCCTGAACGGCGCCGGCTATACCAATATCTACACCTACACCAGCGACGGCGACACCGGCAGCAACACATGGACCGGCCTGACTCCCGCTCAGCTGCGCGCTGGATGGACCGACACCTACGACCTGAAGGCGGACGCGAGCACCACCGACCCCAACACCGGCCAGACTGTGCACAGCGAATACAGTGAGAAGACCGGCGTGCTGCCCTTCTTCAACATCACCTTCGATGCCAACAGCGCCCACCACGGCGCCGGCGACCCACCCGATGGTATCAAAACCTTGGCCGACACCACCAACCAGAGCGCGACGATCATCCTGCCCAAGCCGACCGCCACCATGACGCCCGCAGCCGCGATCTTCACCGGCTGGTCCAAGACCGCCTCGAGCACGGCCCCCGACATCGGGATGGGCAGCCCCGGCCACCGCCAGATCGTCGTCAACGCCTCCTCCGAAAACGCGGAGACCGACCTGACCTTCTACGCAATCTGGAACACCGTCGAGGCCCCGGTAGTCACCGGGATGTACAGAAACGCGTCCGACAACACGGTAATTGTCACCGGCACCAGCAAGCCCTGGTCCACCGCTGACAAACCGCTCGTCGACGTGACAGGACTGGATGGACAGCCCGGCAACACCACCGGAAACCCCGTCACCTTCGACGACAGTCTCCTGCCCTACGACGGCTCCAATACCCATCCTTGGACGCTCACCCTCACTGAGGCGCAGCTGCCCAAGGGCGGTAGCTACCGCGTCAAGGCCAAGATCTCACGCAACGAGGACGCCTGGCGCGACCCGAGCCGCACCGTCGAGGCCAGCGACACCAAGGACTACACCATCCTCAAGCCCTTCCTCCACGGCCTGCCCATGACCGGCGGCATTTGGAGACGGGTCCTGCCCCTAGGCATCGTTCTCGCTGCTTTGGTCGCCGGACTCGCCATGGTCCTGCGCGACCGGCGACGTCGCCACGCCAGGCGCGCGTAGTGGAACCTTTGCGTGTGACGGCCTCTGACAAAGGTCGCCATACGCACGGGCGCACCTCTACACGCGATAATCCCCACACACGAAGAGCCCACAATAAGCTCTACCCATAGGGGACGTGATTGCGGCCAGATTACAAACGACTGTGCCATCCGTCCCCTCCTAACACTTCCCGCCAGGCCACCCAACACCCGGCCCGGCGGGAACACCAACTGGGTGCCGACGACGGGTTCAAACAAACCCAAACCAACCGACCCGCCGCCGGCACCCACCCTATTTTTTCTACAGACAGCATCACGTTCATTTCCCGCACCCAATATGGTTGCTTGGCGTAGATGCGTGACGACCATATGTCAACGAAGACGCATTCATAATGAACAAGACGCAAGCGCTAACAACAAAAACGTTTTGTATCTTGCGAAGACAGCGCTTACCGAAAGAGCACCTTCATTAAGTTTTGTATCACAATTTGGACACTTTCCAGATTTACACATTATGAGATATATGATTAAGTACGGATAGTTATGGAGTGCGCCGCTCCGGCGAACTCCACATAATTCTCTAGGAATTGGGTTTGATCATGGGTATTTTCCGTACAATTGTCGCCTTCGCGCTATGTGTCGCGAATACTGCTTTTATCGCGCCCCCCGCGATTTGAGTCCCAAGAACTAAACTCCGCATCCGCGGCACAGTCGCCGCGCACCACCGCTGACGCAACAGCTTCCAGCCATTCCTCAACTCAATCGGGCAATACCGCCCATCCAGACAGAACTACTTCCCTAACTTCTTCGGGCAATGTCCGCTCCGCTTCGGAGGCCGAGCCGAACACAAGTGCCACATCCCGGCAACCAACGACCACGCAATCCCCTCGCAGACGCCACAGTCCCAATCAGCACCGTCACCGTTACAAGGACAGTCGCCCTCCGGCATAGGTCAAAGCCGACTTCCATCCCCGTCATCGCCGCTACAGTCTTCCGGTATCACATCCACACCCCCAGCATCCGCAAACAAGCAGGATGCTACTTCGGGATCAGGTTCCAACCCGCTGCTGCGCGGGGGCGTGACACCACAGACACCATCCCTGCCATCGCTCGGCTCACCGGTAGACGGCCAGTCCGGCATCAGCCTGCGCGACTCCAACCCCCAGGTCACCGGCTTCACGCAAAACAGCGATGGCACCATCACCATCACCGGCACCGCCACCCACCTCTTCATACCCACATACAACCCCGGCTCCTGGTCAGGCGGCACATGGTGGGAATCCGGAGGCACCGTCATCGCCATCTACACCTGCCGCACCGGCATTGACTCCGTCCCCCTCAACTGCACCAGGATATGGGCGCAGCCAGAGAACGTGTTCCCCGCAACCCCGACCTACGCGAATACAACCAACTCGACCTCCACGCCTGGTACCCAAACGGGAAAAGCAGCAACAACTACGGCGTCATCAAACGCACCGTCTACCAAAACGACCCGTTCAACTGGACCGCCAACCTCGACAGCAGCTGGTTCAACGGCGCAGGAACCTACGACATCTACGCCCAGCTCGAGACCGTCGGCCGGTTCTCACAGCCCTTCAGCAGCCTTCTCCCCTACGACCAGCAGACCGCCCCCATCGTGACCATCCGCACTGGCGTCCCCTACGGGGGCGTCAACCTGCACCTCGATCCCAACAGCGGCCAAGGCGGCTACGGGTCCGTCAACGACCAATGGCGGAACCTGGCCGGGTCCGGCTGGGCATCCTTCACCCTGCCCACCAGCAACGGCATGGCCAACACCGGTAACAAGCTCTTCACCGGATGGAACACCCGCGCCGACGGCAACGGCACCCAATACAACGCCGGAAGCACATACAGCGCCTACACCTCCACCGGTCAGACATTGACCCTCTACGCCCAATGGCGGAGCGTCAACAGCCCGTCCATCAGCGGCACATCGCGCACCAGCCGCACCCAGATGACCGTCAACGGCTATAGCCAGCCCTTCACCAGCTCGGACCAAATCAAGGTCTGCTCCAAACCCTCCAGCTGGGCCGAGTCCGAAAACAACTACACCTGCACCACCGTCAACCCATCCAGCTACGGCAGCTACGACGGCAGCACCAGCCACTACTGGTCCACCAACATCAGCCCCTACAACTTCCCGACCGGCGGCACCTACACTGTCCGCGCCCGCATGCAGTCCTGGGATTCGGCCAACAGCCGCTGGGTATGGAGTGACGCCACCCGAACCACGGTGACCTACACCGTCTACCCCTCCCAGATCACCCTCCAGCCCAACACCGCCGCCGGCGGCCAGGGCGCCGCGCAGACCCAGAGCCTTAACCCCGACAGCGGCGGCCATGCGACCTTCACGCTGCACGACCCCACTTATTACTTCACCAACACGAACAGCCATGCCACCTCGACCGGTTGGAGCACCAACGCCTACGCCCTAGACGCGGCGGGCGCCACGAACACGAACAGCCAGACGGGCCCGTTCACCCTCACTCCGCCCGAGGCACGCACCCTCTACCCAGTGTGGCAGACCGTCAAACAGCCGACATTCGCCTCCGTCACCCGGCAGTCCGACCAGACGCTCACCGTGACTGGATCAGCCAAGCCCATCAGCGCCAACGATACCGTCGAAATATGCTCCGCCACCCCAGGCACGGCCAGCACACCCAACTGGGGCAACTGCGCGAGCGCAACGCCCTACACCGGCACCACCCCCGACGGGCAGGCCAGCCAACCATGGACCCTTACCGGCGTCGCTACACCCAGCAGCGACTACTACTGGCTGCGCATACGCCTCGGCCACCAGAGCGAACGCGGCACCACCTGGAGCAGTGAACAGTACGCCGCCGGACCCGACACCACCTGGAAGTTCCACCCCAACACCGCCCAAGGCGGTCAGGGCGACGACCAGACCGTCACCGCCACGCCCAACGCCACCACCGGCCTGAGCACCACCACCATGCCCAAACCCGACACCGTAGGCGGCACCGACGGCTACACCAACACCGACCTCCACAAGGTCTTCGACGGCTGGAACACCGATCAGAACGCCACCACCGGCGATCCGACCCTGAACCCCGGTCGCACCGCCACCAGCCCCGGCGGACCCACCGACCGCTACGCCATCTGGCGCACCGTGCTCGCCCCCACCATCACCAGCACAATCCGCCAGACCGACGGTACACTGAAGATCAGCGGAAGCAGCACACCCCTCAAGTCCGGCGACACCGTCACCGCCTGCACCAAAGAGACCAACAACCCGGTCGCCATGGCGAACTGCCAAAGCATTGCCATCCCTGACAACCCAGCCGGAACAAGCAACGCGTACGACGGCACCACCCCGCACGCATGGACCATCACCCTTCCCGCCGCCTGGTACACCAACACCAGCTTCGGCACCGGCTACACCATTACCGCCTTCACGACCAGCAAAGACTCCTGGCGCGGCGACGGCACCAACACCGTCAACAGCGCCGAGGCCAACGGCACATACACACGCCCGGCCGTCACGCTAACCCTCGACCCGAACGCAGGCACAGGTGCAAGCCAAGGTGGTTCCGGCACCCTAACCGACACCAACTGGACCGACAACGCACAATCCCTGTGGTCCGACGCCGGCGGCACCGTGACGTTCACCTACCCGTCCAGCGCAGGCATGAGCGCCCCAGGCAAGCTGTTCCTCGGCTGGGCCGAGAACCCCACCGACACCACGCCCAGCAAGACCGCCGGCCAGACCGAAACGTTCACCCAAACCTCCGGCACCCGCACGATTACCCGCTATGCGGTGTGGAAGGCCTTAGACGCACCCACCGGCGTCACCGCTACATGGAAGCGCTCCACCAACAAAGTCACGTTTACCGCCTCGGGGTTGCCGAGCGCCGCCACCGGCTGGCAAATCCGGTACAAGCCCAACAGCAGCCAGTACGGGTGGCACGTTCCGAGCTGCGCACCGGCATTAACAAGCTCCTGCGAGGTGTATGCCTACAACGATTTCACGCCGGGCGCCACATGGATAGCCCAGCTACGCTCGACCTCAAGAGACAGCACTGGAGCTACCGCCACCAGCGCATGGAGCAGCGACATCACCGGAGTCCTGCCCTACATGGACGCCACCCTCAAGCCCGGGTCGGGCACCGGCCCAGCACCGGATCCACACGTGAAAGCCCTGCTCGACAAGACCGACGGCAAAGCTGACCTGACCCTGCCCACCGCTGCGGACAAAGGCATGACACCTCCCACGTCCATGAAGTTCGACCAGTGGAACACCGCCGGCGACGGATCTGGCACAAGCTACCAGAACGGCCCGGTCACCATTCCCGCAAGCCTCGGCATCCCGGACGGGCAGGCCACCCGCCTGACCCTCTACGCCCAATGGAAGCCAAGCACGCCCACCGCCACGCCCGGCCATTGCGAGGACACCGCCGGCTGGCACACCTGGGGCGGCCCCGGCCAACCGACACCGGGCCTCATTCCTCCGGTGCCCGAAGCCGTGTGCTGGACCATCGACAACGGCGACACCCTGCGCCTGTCCGGAGGCACCAGCCCCAACTACTACGGATATACAGACATCCCCTGGATTGCACGGAAAAGTGGCATCACTAGAATCAGCATCGAGGGTGATCTCACCCTCACCACCAGTAGCTACGCCGGCAACGGCCCCCTCAACAACATGTCCGCGCTCACCGCAATGGACAACGGACATCATACCGTAACCCTCGATGGGAAAGCCGGCTATTACCTCTTCTACAACGACTCCGCCTTGCAATCATTGGACCTGAGCGATTGGAAAACCAGCACCCTCACCAATATGACGGTCATGTTCACCGAATGCACCAGATTGTCGCGGCTGACCGGCCTAGAGAATTGGGACACAGGCAATGTTACCGATATGACCCAAACGTTCGGCTACGACCAGGCGCTCACCAGCCTCGACCTCAGCGGTTGGGACACCAGCAATGTCACAGACCTGAGGTCGATGTTCAACGACTCCGGTATCATCGACCTCGATCTGACCGGCTGGGACACCAGCAAGGCCCTAGCCTCCGGCACCTACAACATGGCCAGCATGATGCCCGCCAACTTACAACGTTTCCGGCTCGGCGAGCACACCCGATTCGCCGCCAACACTCTCAACGGCCTCGACCCCTCGCACACTTGGACAAAATGGGATTGGCCCAAAGGCCACCACCCCTCCAACCCCAGAATCGTCGGCAATCTCACCGGCCTCCAGACGAACACCACCTCCGCCACACCCCAAGGCACTTATGTGCGCGACGACGTAACCATCACTTACGTCGATCTCAAATACGACCTGGCCGGCGGCACTGGGGACGCCAGCCTGCCCACGCAGGCGAGCACCACCGACAGCAACGGCCTCGCCATCGACACCACCTTCCAGCCCGGCACCTACACCGTCCCCGACACCGCCACGGCTCATATCACTGCCAACAAACCCAACAACCTGTTCAACGGCTGGGCCTATGACACCATCGGAGTCACCGGCGGTGCGGCTACGGTGAGCAACCACACAATCACAGCGCCAAAAGGCACAGGAGGCACCGCCACTGTCAAGGCCGTCTGGAGCACAATCGCGGAGGCCGTCACCGCTGCGCCCCAGGTCGCCATCGACACCCACGCCACCGACAAGGGCACCGCCACCGTCGCAGCGACCGCCCCGCTCAGTGCGGCCCTGCCGGCACTTGGCTGGATGCCGGCGTCCGGCACCGATCCTGGCCGAGTCCCCCAGCCCGCCGTGAACGCCGGAGGAACGGTGACCGTCTGTGTGAAACCCTCCAGTCAGACCGGCGCCTACACCGGCGGGCAATGCCACACCAAGACGAGCTCCACCGCGGGCAGCCAGACGGTCACTCCCGACGCGTTCACTCTGCCCGGCTCACTCACCGCAGGACAGGACACCACCTTCCCCGAACCCGGCGAAAGCTACGTGATGACGGCCTCGTACACGACCACCGACCCGATCACGCGCAACAGCATCACCAGCGACGCCACTGCCGCGGGTGGCGGGCTCGTCTCGGGAACCCTGCCATGGGTGGATGCATCGTTCGACGCCAACAGCATGCACGGCGGCGCCGGCACACCCCCAGGCGACCTGAAGTCCCTAGTCGACACCGGCAGTAGCAAGGCCTGGATCCAACTGCCCTACGCCACCGCGAGCATGGCACCCGCCCACGCCGTGTTCGCCGGCTGGTCCGCCAGCAGCGAGGCCCAGCAGCCCGACACCGGCATGAACGACCCCGCCCACCGCGACATCCAACTGGCCGCAACCCCCGGCGCCACACGGACCGGGACGACCCTGCACGCCGTCTGGCACACCCTCGCCGCGCCCCACGCCCTGCGCGCCACACGCGACCCCGCCACCAACAACGTCACCATCACCGGCACCACCACCCCATGGGACAGCCGCGACAGGTCCCGCGTCCAGATCAACCCCATGGCCGGCCAGCACCTCGCCCTCCTCGGCTACCAGGACACCACCACCAGCCCCGACGACCCACAGGGCAACCCACTGTCCTACGACGGTGCCACCGAACACACCTGGACGCTCACCATCCCCGCCGACCGGATCCCCCAGGGAGGGGAATACGGAGGCTACACCATCCTCGACGCCGACGACGGGGCCTGGCACGACACCGCCTTCCGCTACGCCGAAAGCGACAGCTCTGCCATCAACCCCCACCTCACCATCCCCGGCACTTACCAACACCAGCTCCCCTGACCGGCGGACGACAGGACAAGGCCCTCCTCGCCGCCACCGTCATCGCCACGGCTGCTCTCCTGCTGGCTACCGCGCTGCGCGACCGACGACGCCGGAAAACCGGTCGCGAACAATGACGGCAACCGAGTAAGAAAGGGCATGGCCCGCAACCCGATACAGAAGCCATGGGCCACGCCCCTACACCACACAAGACTTCCCGCCGGCCCCCAACACCCGTCCGGCGGGAACCCCGGCGGGTGCCGGCGGCAGGTAAAACCAAACCCAAACCAACCACCTGCCACCGGCACCCGCCATACACTTACAACAGCACTCAACCATCCATCAATAAGATAATCACAAGGTTATAGGCCAGAATATTTGGTTTGCAACCCTTATCAACAACCAACAGCAACCACCCACATACAAAAACAGGTGCCCGACTCCAATCACGGAACCGGGCACCTGTAACGTTTAAAGGACGAAACCGCCTTAGTCGAGGCTGCCTTCGCTCAGGTCATCCTCGCCAAGAGTCTCCTCCAACAGACCTTCGTTAATCTCACGGAAGGCGATGGAAAGCGGCTTCTCGTTGTTCTGGTACTCCACCAACGGGCCAACGTTCTGCAGAAGGCCTTCGTTGAGCTGAGTGAAATAGGAATTAATCTGGCGAGCGCGCTTCGCGGCGAAAATCGACAGCGAATACTTGTTGTGCTCGGAATGCTCCATCAACTGGTCGATCGTCGGATCGGCAAGACCGCTCGGTGTAGGCTCGGTGCCAAATGCCATATTGTTTGCTCCCTAAAGAAGAATAAAGCTACTCAAAAGTTTAAGTATACTCAATACCTTTGATATTTCACTGTTTCCATGTGAAAGAACAATACACTTACGCAAATTGATATCTGACTACATTCTGATGAATATGAGAAGCCAAAACCCAACGTCTCAGAACCCTGTGAATGGCCGAATTTCAGCGCTTATCCCACTTACGCAAGTCTTTCAACGGTTTGTAACCGGGCTCGTCCGGGCCGAACAACGTCTCGTCGTCACGAATGACATATGGCGCTTTGGCTTTCCCTTCCAAACCCGCCATCGACGCTGTGGTGAAGGTCAAGACATGGTCATCGCTCCAACTGCTGACATCGCAACCATCGTCTTCCCATCCCGAGCCCGAAAGACAACTGGCTTTATTTGCCAAAATCTCCGTGCCGGTGCTAACGCCCAGCGTAACACGACCGTTCTCATGCTGGATGTAGTGGACTTGGACGGTTATTTTCACGTGATTCATGTCCGGCATACCATCTGCCTGAAGATACCCGTCTTCGCAGTCCATGGCGACGTCCCGTTCCCTTTGCGAATATTCTGACATCACCGTCTGGTTGTTTTCCAATGTCGCCTCAAGCAGGGAAACATAGGCATCCAACGATTTCTTTACATCGGGCTCTATCGATATTGTCCGTTTCTCTTCCTTTATTTCATGGTTATTCCATGCGCCCTTAGCAGTGACTGCAGCAGCCGCCAGCAAGCAAAGTACCAATATGACGGCCAATACAATCCACACCGCCTGTACGAGCTTTTTATATCCGCTCTTCATATTGACCATGTTGACCGCCTATCAATTGCGCAACGCCGTGAAATCAATGAAAATCGTTCACGCGTTTCAACATTTGGTCGAAAATCAGCAAATATGAGACGAATGAACTTATATGGAACCATGCAAATGCGCTCACATAATATCATGACCGGCCGCATGTTCGCCGGCGCCCGAGCACTCTATCGCGCCGCAGGCGTGCCAGGAGATGACTTGGGCAGAAAACCCATCGTCGCCATCGCCAACTCATTCTCCGAGTTCGTGCCTGGCCATGTCCACCTCAACAAGGTCGGACGTCTCGTCTCGAAGGCTGTCAAGGAAGCCGGCGGCATCCCCCGCGAGTTCAACACCATCGCCGTCGATGACGGCATCGCCATGGGCCACACCGGCATGCTCTATTCGCTGCCGAGCCGCGATATCATCGCCGACGCCATCGAATACTCCGTCAACGCCCACTGCGCCGACGCCCTGATCTGCATCTCCAACTGCGACAAGATCACCCCCGGCATGCTGATGGCCGCACTGCGCCTCAACATCCCCACCATCTTCGTCTCCGGCGGCCCAATGGAGGCCGGCGAGACCACGCTGTCCAACGGCGAGACCGAGACCTCCGATCTCATCGACGTGATGTACGCCTCCGCCGACGACAACGTCTCCGACGAAGATTTGCTCGCCTACGAGAAGACCGTCTGCCCCACCTGCGGCTCCTGCGCCGGTATGTTCACCGCCAACTCGATGAACTGCCTGACCGAGGCGCTTGGTCTGGCCCTGCCCGGTAACGGCACTACGCTCGCTTCGCACGGCTATCGCAAGCAGCTCTTCATCGACGCTGGCAAGAAGATCGTCGACCTTGCGCACCGTTACTACGACGAGGACGACGAGAGTGTTCTGCCGCGCAGTATCGCCACCAAGCACGCCTTCGAGAACGCCATGACCATGGACGTGGCCATGGGCGGTTCCACCAACACGGTGCTGCATATCCTCGCCGCCGCCCAGAGCGCCGACGTCGACTTCACACTTGACGATATCGAACGCATCAGCCACACCGTACCTTGCATCTGCAAGGCCAGCCCTTCCGGCGATTGGGAAATCACTGACGTGCACCGCGCCGGCGGCATCTGCGGCATCCTGGGCGAGCTCGACCGCGCAGGCAAGCTCCACAAGGACGTGCATTCCGTCGATTATCCGACGCTCGAGGCCAAGCTTGACGATTGGGATATCATGCGCCCGACCTGCCTCGACAAGGCCAAGGAACTCTATCGCGCGGCTCCGGGCCACATCAAATCCCCCGAACCGTTTACGCACGAGACGCTGGCCGACTCGCTCGACACCGATCGCGTCAACGGCGCCATCCACGACATCGACCATCCGGCCGTGAAAGAAGGCGGTCTCGCGATTCTGCGCGGCAACCTCGCTCCCGACGGCTGCGTGGTCAAGACCGCAGGCGTCCCCGAGAACATCTGGAAGTTCCGCGGACCGGCCCACATCGTCGAATCCCAGGAACAGGCCGTTGAGGTCATTCTGAGCGACAAGCTCAAGAAGGGCGAAGCACTGGTCATCCGCTATGAGGGACCGAAGGGCGGACCGGGCATGCAGGAAATGCTCTACCCCACCTCATTCGTCAAGGGCAAGGGCATCGGCCGCGATGTCGCGCTGATCACCGACGGTCGTTATTCAGGCGGCTCGTCAGGTCTCTCCATCGGCCACGTCGCCCCTGAAGCGGCCAACAAGGGCCCGATCGCCCTGATCAAGGATGGCGACATGATCGACATCGACATCCCCAACCGCACCATCAACGTGGAGCTTACCCCCGAGCAGTTCGAGGAGCGCCGCAAGGAACTCGAAGCCGGAGACGGCTACGTTGCCCACCGCGATCGCAAGGTCTCGCAGGCCCTCAAGGCCTACGCCGCCTTCGCCCGTTCTGCCGACAAGGGTGCTACTCGAGACCCCGAGTTGATAAATCAGCTCTCTGGCCTCAAGTAGCCTTCGCGACCTTAGCGGTCGCTCACCTCGCCTACGGGGAGTCCACAGAACTCCCCGCTTCACGGCTCGGCCCGAGATCCTGAACTTATCAATAAGCTCTCTGGCCTAGCATGATTCAATAAACTAATAAAAGGCTGATTCTTCAAATAGAATCAGCCCTTTTATTATCTAACAATCTAAACAATCAAGTGGTCAACGATATGCTGCCATCGATGAAGCATTCGATTGCTACTTGATGCCATATTCCTTGGCGATGACGCCCCAGAGCTCATCGGCGGCACGATCGACGGTATCGTTAACGATCTTGACATCGAATTCCGGTTCTGCAGCCAACTCGACTTTCGCGGTTTCCAAGCGCTTTTTGCGCTGTTCCTCGTTCTCTGTACCTCGTCCGACCAGTCGCTTCACCAGCTCGTCATAACTCGGCGGAGCGATGAACACCGAAACAATCTCAAGGTTCAGTTCCGCGGCACGCTGCTTCACACGCCGGGCACCTTGCAAATCGATCTCAAGAATGGTCGGGATGTTCTCGGCCAAGTGGTCGAGCACCGGCTGCAACGGCGTGCCGTAATGGGCCATGCCATGCACGACAGCGGTTTCCAGGAACCAGTTCTGCTTCTCTTTGGCGACGAACTCGTCCTCGCTCATGAACCAGTAATTCTTCCCGTCGACTTCCCCTGGTCGCGGATCGCGCGTGGTGGCGGAAACGGAGACCCACACCTCAGGATGCTTACTCAGCAGATCGGCCTCGACGGTCCCCTTGCCGACGGCCGTAGGACCGGTCAGAACAATCAAACGTCCCTTATGTGTCTCTTGCCTGTTCTCGTTACCGTCATGTTCGCTCAAGATAGCGCTCCTCTCGATGCGTCCCAGTCTACCAAGCCATAGGGAATGACCTCCCGGGAACGAACATAACCACAAACAAAAACGCTCCGTGGAAGTCCTTTAAAAACTTCCACGGAGTGTTATCAAGCTAGTGCCTGAAAGCCATTATCAGCTTTCAGACAGTACCGGTTATTCCTTTTCAGAAGCGAAAAGCTGCTTGGCGTGTTCCTGAATGCTCATCACCTGATAATCATTGGCTTTGACTGCCTCTATGGCAAGCAGGACCGCAGAAAATTCGGTCATGGTGGTGAACTGCGGGATGTCGGCAATCACGGCCGAGGCACGGATGGCGTAACCGTCGGAACGAGACCCACGGGAGCTCGGAGTGTTCAGCACCATGTCAATTTCGCCGTCTTCGATCATCTGAACAGGGTTCTTGCCGATATAATCGTCGCCGTATTCCGACTGCACCTCCTGCTCATGCTCTGGTGTCTCCGTAATTTTGCTGACTACCCTGGAATCAATGCCGTAACGACGCAGGACGGAAGCCGTGCCCTCGGTGGCGCATACCGTGAATCCGAGCTCCTTCAAACGTGTGGCAATCAGCGGCAGCTGGCGCTTGTCGGTATCGGAGACCGAGAGGAACACGTTGCCATGCGTGGGCAGACCGCCCGTGTAGGCGGCGAGCTGGGACTTGGCGAAGGCGTGCGGGAAGTCACGGTCGAAGCCCATGACTTCGCCGGTCGAGTGCATTTCCGGGCCAAGCAACGTGTCGACGGATCTGCCGGCTTCAGTACGGAAGCGCTTGAACGGCAGCACGGATTCCTTGACAGCGACCTGCTGACCTGGGCGGATGGTGCCGCCGTCGCCCTTGGGCAAGAGCAGACCACGCTTGCGTTGGTCGGCGATGGTCTCCCCACCATAATGCGCGCAGCGGCCTTGGCCAGAGCCACACCAGTCGCCTTCGAGGCGAAGGGAATGGTGCGAGAAGCACGCGGGTTGGCTTCTATGACGTAGAGCGTGTTGGCCATATAGGCGAACTGGACGTTCATCACGCCTCGCACGCCGCAGCCTTCGGCGATGGCAAGTGTCGCATTGCGCAAGCGCTGAATCTGGTCGTCGGAAAGCGTGGAGGGCGGCAGGGTGCATGCCGCGTCGCCGGAGTGAACGCCGGCTTCCTCGACGTGCTCCATGATGCCACCGATGTAGAGTTCTTTGCCGTCATAAAGTGCGTCCACGTCGATTTCAATAGCATCCTGAAGGAACTTGTCGATCAGCAACGGTGAAGGCAAACGACCGGAAACCACCGTATCGGCCTGGGCCTCATCGAGTGCGCGATCGACGTATTTCTCGAGCTGCTCATCGTCGTAGACGATTTCCATGCCTCGTCCGCCGAGCACATAGCTCGGGCGTACCAGCACCGGATAGCCGATGGAATGGGCGGCTTCACGGGCTTCTTCAAGGTTGAGCGCAGTGCCGTACCGTGGCGCGTTGAGCTTTTCACGACGCAGCACTTCGCCGAAAAGCTCGCGGTTTTCGGCCAGGTCGATGGATTCGGGAGAGGTACCGAGAATCGGGACGCCTGCAGCCTTGAGACGTGCAGCCAGCGAAAGCGGGGTTTGTCCGCCAAGCTGAACCACAACGCCCTTGATCGGACCGAGCTTCTTTTCGGCATCATAGATCTCCATGACGTCTTCGAAGGTGAGCGGCTCGAAGTAGAGCCTGTCGGACATGTCGTAGTCGGTGGAGACGGTTTCGGGGTTGCAGTTGACCATGATGGTGTCATAGTCCTTGCCAAGCTCCTGCACGGCATGCACACAGGTGTAGTCGAACTCGATGCCCTGGCCGATGCGGTTCGGGCCTGAGCCGAGGATGATGACGGCTTCGCGGTCGCGCGGCTTGAGTTCGGATTCGTCGGCGTAGCAGGAATAGTAGTACGGTGTGATCGCGTCGAATTCGGCGGCGCAGGTGTCGACGGTCTTGTAGACCGGGCGCAGGCCGTAGCTGTGGCGCAGCTCGCGAATCGTGTTCTCGCCCTCATCACCCAAGTGCCGCAGATGGGCGATCTGCAAATCGGAAAGTCCGGCCAGCTTGGCTTTTTCAGCAGCTTCGGCGAGAGGATTTCCGTGAATCGCACCTCCATCGCGGTCTGGTTGATCAGCGCGAACTGCTTGAGGAACCACGGATCGATCTTGGTGGCGTCGAAAAGCTGTTCAAGGCTTGCCCCGCCCCAAATCGCCCGCTGCACCTGCAGATAGCGGTTCTCTGTAGGCGTGCGCATGTCTTCGAGCAGCTGGTCGACCTCGGCTTGGCTCGGCTTGGTGCCATCCCAGTTGAAGCCCATGTGGCGCTTGTCGATGGAACGCATGGCTTTGCCCAACGATTCCTGGAAGTTGCCGCCGAGTGCCATCGCCTCGCCCACTGATTTCATCGAGGTGGTGAGCGTCGGGTCGGCATTCGGGAACTTCTCGAAGGTGAAGCGCGGCACCTTGGTGACCACGTAGTCGATGGTCGGCTCGAAGCAGGCCGGCGTGGATTGGGTGATGTCGTTCTGAATCTCGTCGAGCGTATAACCGAGCGCGAGTTTCGTGGCAATCTTGGCAATCGGGAAACCGGTCGCTTTCGAGGCGAGGGCGGAAGAACGGGAAACTCGCGGGTTCATCTCAATGATGATGATGCGGCCGTTCTTCGGATTGACGGCGAACTGGATGTTGCAGCCACCGGTGTCGACGCCGACACCACGAATGATGGCGATGCCGAGGTCACGCATTTTCTGGTATTCGCGGTCGGTCAATGTGAAGGTCGGGGCCACGGTGATGGAATCACCGGTGTGCACGCCGACGGGGTCGACGTTCTCGATCGGGCAGACGACCACAACGTTGTCCTTACGGTCGCGCATGAGCTCCAGCTCATATTCCTTCCAGCCTTCGATGCCCTCTTCGATCAGAACTTCGTCGGTCGGCGAATCGTGGAGACCAGCGCCGGCAATGCGGTGCAGTTCCTCCTCGTTGTGGGCGATACCGGATCCAAGGCCACCCATGGTGAAGCTCGGGCGCACAACGACCGGGAAGCCGAGCTCAGCGACAATATCGTCGACTTCCTCGAGAGTATGGGCCACGTCGCTTTTTGCGGATTCTCCCCCAACGGAATCCACAACCTTCTTGAACTGTTCGCGGTCTTCGCCACGGTCAATGGCTTCAAGCGAGGCACCGATGAGCTCGACATGGTATTTGTCGAGTACTCCGGCCTTGCCCAATGCTTCGGCGGCATTCAGAGCGGTCTGGCCGCCGAGCGTCGGCAGTAAGGCGTCCGGCCGTTCCTTGGCGATGATGCGCTCGAGAATCGGCACGTCGATGGGCTCGATGTAGGTGGCATCGGCCATTTCCGGATCAGTCATGATGGTGGCCGGGTTGGAGTTGACAAGGATTACTCGGATGCCTTCCTCCCGCAGCACGCGGCAGGCCTGGGTGCCCGAATAGTCGAATTCCGCGGCCTGTCCGATGACGATGGGGCCGGACCCGATGACCATGACGGATTTGATGTCCTGACGTTTCGGCATTACTTGTTCTCCTTGTCAGCGGCGACGGTTTGGCCGGTTGCAGCGGTATTCGATGACGATAATGACGTTGGTGCGGCAAGCACGGTTGAGATTGGCTCCCCTGCCTTATGTGCCCGCATCAGCGCGACGAAGCGGTCGAAAAGATAGGCCGCATCGTGCGGGCCTGCGGCGGCTTCGGGGTGGTATTGCACCGAGAAGGCCGGGATATCAACACATTGAAGGCCTTCGACCACGTCGTCGTTCAAGTCGATATGAGAGACGAACACCTTGCCGAATTTGCCGTTATCATAAGGCGAATCAACGATCTTGCCGATTGGTGCATCCACGGCGAATCCGTGGTTGTGCGCCGTAATCTCAACCTTGCCGGTGGTCATGTCTTTCACCGGCTGGTTAACGCCGTGATGGCCGAATTTGAGCTTATAAGTGTCGAAGCCAAGCGCGCGACCAAAGAGCTGGTTGCCAAAGCAGATGCCGAAGAAGGGGTATCCGGCATCGAGTACTTCGCGCAGCAAGTCCACTTCAGGGGCAGCCTCTTCAGGATCACCAGGACCGTTGGAGAAGAAGACACCATCTGGATTCAAGGACTGGATTTCGTCAAAGGTAACGGTAGATGGCACAACGTTCACTCGGCAGCCACGTTCGGCCAAACGATGCGGCGTCATGCCCTTAATGCCAAGATCGACCGCTGCAACGGTGAACAACGGCTCTTTGCCTTCAAATTCTCCGCACGGCTCGATGGTATAGGTTTCGTCAGTGCTGACATGATCGTACAGCCTGGCTCCCTGCATCTTCGGCGAAGCCAAGACCTCTTGCAGTAACGAGTCCGGCGAACGCAACTCCCCATTCTCATTGTCGACTAAGGCGTCTCCCGAGAAGATGCCGGCCCTCATCACCCCTGCGCTGCGCAAATGACGCACCAGCTTGCGGGTGTCAATATTGCTGATGCCGACGATGCCATCACCCTTGAGCTCATCATCGAGGCTGTCGTTGGCCCGCCAGTTGCTGACATTCGGACTGGGCTGCCGCACGACATAACCTGCAACCCAGATCTGTTTGGATTCGGGATCTTCGTCATTGACCCCGGTATCGCCGATATGCGGGAAAGTCTGCACGACGATCTGCTGGTCGTAGCTTGGGTCGGTAATCGTCTCCTGATAGCCAGTCATGGCCGTTGCGAACACGATCTCGCCAAACGTCGATCCGAGCGCTCCATAAGGCTCGCCGACGTAAAGTTGCCCATCTTCCAACAACAGCACGGCATCCTCTGCGGAATACCGTGCTGTAGAAGCTGTTTGCTGACTCACCACGAGTCCCCCTTGCTCCGGGCCCGTGTGCGGACTCGGAATAACTGGACCGGAAAAACAAATTCGCGGCCCGGCCACCGTACCGCGGTCAGACTAATTACACAATTATTGAATTATTGTCACCATCCGGTGGCAACGGTTGATCCTCACCCGATGACTCGGATTGATCGGATGAACCATCAGGAGATGAAGGCAAATCGCTCGCTCCCTGACTCGATTCATCAACCACAGCAGGAATCGGAACGTCACCGACTCCGCCAGATGAACTCGCTTCCACAGCAGAAGAGTCATCAGCAGTAACGTCTCCTACTACAGCAGGTACCGCCGAAACCTCTCCGTCATTATTAGCTTCATCCTTTTCTGCAGAATCGACAGCCTCCGCAGAATCCGTGTCACCACTGGCTGCAGAGTCATCATTGTCGTTTTCCGTCTCAAACGGCACGCCATCGCCCTTGCCGGAAATGCCTCCGGATTGAAGGAAACCAGGCGCAGTAGGTGAATTGAGCCTGCGCTCGGCCGCCTCACGTTCCGCCTTTTCCTTGGCTTCTGCTTCGTGCGCAGCCTTAATATCGGCAAGAACCGAATCTTTATCGTCGCAAAGAGCGCTCAGCAAACCATGAATAAACGCAGGCGACTCATCGTCGGAAAGGCTTTTCGCCAGCCCCAACGCCTCATCGATGGCTACACGCTCGGGCACGTCATCATTGAAAAGAATCTCCCAAGCTGCAATCCGCAGAATATTTCTGTCGATGACCGCCATGCGCCGCAGAGGCCATTTGGTGGAATGAGCCTCAAGGGCCTTGTCGATGCCAGCCTGCTCGTCGGCCACTCCACGAACGATCTGAATGGCATAATCCGGCAACGGGGTCTGAGCCCCGGGTTCGGCAATACGTTCGGCGAGCAACGACGGGATGTCCTGCCCCTTCTCATCTGCTTCGTAGAGCGTATTCAGCGCTCGTTTACGAGCTGTCGAACGTGCCATGTACCAGTTACCTCTCAGTCAAAAATTTCGCGATTTACCGTTAGCCGGATAGAGTATCCCGACTTGGGCGACGAAGCCGCTCCAAGTCGGAAATGGGAATCAGTTGTTTTCACGTCCAAGATAGGAACCGTCGCGGGTATCGACCTTGACCATTTCGCCTTCGCCGACGAAGAGCGGAACCTGGATCTCGGCACCGGTTTCAACGGTGGCAGGCTTGGTGCCAGCGTTTGCGCGGTTGCCCTGAACGCCCGGCTCGGTCGAAGTGACCTTGAGAATCACTGATGCCGGCAATTCGACGCTCAGCGGAGTGCCATCGTGGAAGCTGACGATGCAATCGGTGCCTTCCAGCAGGAACTTGGCCTGATCGCCAACGAGCTCCTTGGGGATGCTGACCTGGTCATAGGTGGTCATATCCATGAAGACGAAGGTGTCGCCTTCCTCATAGGAATACTGAAGAGTGCGGTTGTCGACGGTTTCGAATTCCATCTTCATGCCGGCGTTGAACGTCCTGTCGACGATCTTGCCCGAGAGCACGTTCTTGATGGTGGTACGCACGAAAGCCGGTCCCTTGCCGGGCTTAACGTGCTGGAATTTCGTGACGGTCCAGAGCTGTCCGTCGAGGTTCAATACCGACCCGTTTTTGATGTCATTGCTTGTTTGTGCCACGTCTCGTCACCTTAGTCATTTACTTTTCAAACGATTTGCATTCCATAAAATGCCTCAGCAATTATGCCACAGCGTATGTACAGCCTACAAGCCGTATGTCTCCAAAACTTCACTGCTATATACAGTTG
This sequence comes from Bifidobacterium sp. ESL0682, assembly GCF_029392815.1. GTDB lineage: Bacteria > Actinomycetota > Actinomycetes > Actinomycetales > Bifidobacteriaceae > Bifidobacterium. Next base: position 1,253,527 of record NZ_CP113942.1, read on the forward strand.
TGCCCCGCACCTTTCGATGCGGGGCACAAACAGTTAAGTAAATCTACAACTTACGTTCTAGAACTACTCGATCACCTTGGTGACACGGCCTGAACCGACGGTGTGGCCGCCTTCACGAACTGCGAAGGTCAGGCCCTCTTCCATTGCGACGGGCTGAATCAGCTCGACGGAGAAGGTGGCGTGATCGCCAGGCTGAACCATCTCGACGCCTTCCGGCAGCGTGATGACGCCGGTGACGTCGGTGGTGCGGAAGTAGAACTGCGGACGGTAGTTGGAGAAGAACGGCGAATGACGGCCGCCCTCATCCTTCGTCAAGACGTAGACTTCGCCCTCGAACTTGTGGTGCGGGGTCACGGAGCCCGGCTTGGCCACAACCTGGCCACGCTCGACGTCGTCACGGTTGATGCCGCGGAGCAGCAGACCGGTGTTGTCGCCAGCCTCGGCCTCGTCCATCTGCTTGTGGAAGGTCTCGATGGAGGTGACGGTGGTGGTCTGGGTCGGACGAATGCCGACGATCTCTGCCGGGGCGTTGACCGGGATACGGCCACGCTCAACACGGCCGGTCACCACGGTGCCACGGCCGGAGATGGTGAAGACATCTTCGATAGGCATCAGGAACGGCTTGTCGAGATCGTGAACAGGAGTCGGGATGTAATCATCGACGGCGTCCATGAGATCCTTGACGGTCTGGACCCACTTGTCGTGATCCGGAGCATCATCATGCAGAGCGCCATAAGCGGAGGTGCGGATGACCGGGCAGTCACGATCGAAGCCGTTTTCTTCGAGGAGGTCGCGGACCTCTTCTTCGACGAGCTCGATGAGCTCTTCGTCGTCGACCATATCGCACTTGTTGAGCGCAACGAGAATCCTCGGCACGCCTACCTGACGAGCGAGCAGAACGTGCTCGCGGGTCTGAGCCATCGGGCCATCAGTGGCGGCGACAACGAGGATCGCACCATCCATCTGAGCAGCGCCGGTGATCATGTTCTTCACGAAATCGGCGTGGCCGGGGCAATCCACGTGAGCATAGTGACGCTTCTCGGTCTGATACTCAATGTGGGCGATATTGATGGTGATACCACGCTGCTTCTCTTCAGGAGCGGCGTCGATCTGATCGAAGTCATACTCCGGGTTGAGATCGGGGTACTCTTCGTGCAGCACCTTCGAGATGGCCGCGGTCAGGGTCGTCTTACCGTGATCAACGTGGCCAATGGTGCCAATGTTAACGTGCGGCTTAGTCCGCTCGTACTTTTCCTTTTCTGCCATTACTTTGTCCTCCTGGACGTTTCGTAGTTACTCTCAGACCTTTCGGCCCTGAGATACTCGCTACAATTTACTGGGTTTCTGGGTTACTTGCCACAAAGTGCCCGAACCCAGTCAGCGCTAGAAAATTCTAGCGCCGACTGGAGACAGACACGCCTTGAGCGAAGTATTTTATTCGCCGCGCTGGGCCTTGATGATCTCGTCGGCGACGTTCTTCGGCACCTCTGCATATGAATCCATCTGCATGGTGAACATCGCGCGGCCCTGCGTCTTGGAACGCAGATCGCCGATGTAGCCGAACATCTCGCTCAGCGGGACCTTCGCCTCGATGACCTTGACGCCGGTGGCGTCCTTCATCTCCTGGATGTTGCCACGGCGAGAGTTGATGTCGCCCATGACGTCGCCCATGTACTCTTCAGGCGTACGCACCTCGACGGCCATAATCGGCTCGAGGATGACGGGCTTGGCCTTCGGGGCCGCGGTCTTGAATGCCATGGAACCGGCGATCTTGAACGCGAGCTCGGAGGAATCGACATCGTGGATCTGGCCATCGGTGACGGTCGCCTTGACGCCGACCATCGGGAACCCGGCGAGCACGCCGGCTTCCATGGCTTCCTGCACACCAGCATCGATCGAAGGAATGAATTCCTTGGTGATGTGGCCGCCGGTGACCTCGTTGACGAACTCGTAGTCCTTGCCCTCGGCGGGGTCGATCGGCTCGAAGTTCATGAGGACCTTTGCGAACTGGCCGGAACCACCCGTCTGCTTCTTGTGGGTGTATTCCTGGTTCATGACGGCCTTGCGGATGGTCTCGCGGTAGGCGACCTGCGGGTTGCCCACGTTGCACTCCACCTTGAACTCGCGACGCATACGGTCGACGATGATGTCGAGCTGAAGCTCGCCCATGCCGGAAATCAGCGTCTGGCCGCTTTCCTCATCGGTCTTGACCTGGAAGGTCGGATCCTCGTCGGCGAGCTTGGCCAGAGCCAGGCTCATCTTCTCCTGATCGGCCTTGGTCTTCGGCTCCACGGCGACCTCGATCACCGGGTCCGGGAAGGTCATGGACTCGAGGGAGATCGGAGCGCTGTCGGCGCACAGGGTGTCGCCGGTGGAAACGTTCTTCAGACCGACGAGCGTGTAGATGTTGCCGGCTTCGGCAGCGTCAACAGGGTTCTCCTTGTCGGCGTGCATCTGGAAGATCTTGCCGACGCGTTCCTTCTTGTCCTTCGTAGAATCGAGCACGGTGTCGCCCGGCTTGATGGCGCCGGAGTAGACACGCACGAACACGAGTTTGCCATAGAAGGGGTGGGTCGAGATCTTGAAGACCAGAGCGGCGAACGGATCGTCCATCGTGGGCTTACGATCGATCTCCTGGGACTCGTCACCGGGCTTGAAGCCGACGATGGCGGGAACGTCCTCAGGGCTCGGCAGGTAATCGACCACTGCGTCGAGCAGCGGCTGAATGCCCTTGTCCTTGAAGGCAGAGCCGCAAAGAACCGGGTAGGCCTTGCGCTCGATGGTGAGCTTGCGGATTCCTGCACGGATCTCCTCATCGCTCATCTCGCCGGACTCGAGGTACTTCTCCATCAGGTCGTCGTCGGACTCGGCCACCTGGTCGAGAAGCTCCGAACGATACTGCTCGGCCTTGTCCTTGAGATCATCAGGGATGTCGACGGTGTCGTAGTGGGCACCGAGATCGGTGGTGACATCGTTCCAGACATACGCCTTCATGCGAATCAGGTCGACCATGCCGACGAAGTCGTTCTCAGCACCAATCGGCAGCTGGACGACCAGCGGGGTGGCTCCGAGCTTCTTCTTGATGGTGTCGACGGAGTAGTAGAAATCAGCACCGAGCTTATCCATCTTGTTGATGAAGCAGATGCGCGGCACGCCGTACTTGTCGGCCTGACGCCACACGGTCTCGCTCTGGGGCTCTACGCCTTCCTTGCCATCGAAGACGGCAACGGCGCCATCGAGCACGCGCAGCGAACGCTCCACCTCGGCCGTGAAGTCCACGTGGCCGGGGGTGTCGATGATGTTGATCTGGAACTTCTTGTCGGGATCATGGGTCTGACGGTTCCAGAAGCAGGTGGTCGCAGCAGACTGAATGGTGATGCCGCGTTCCTTTTCCTGGGCCATGAAGTCCATGGTCGAGGCGCCTTCGTGCGTCTCGCCGATCTTGTAGTTCTTACCGGTGTAGTACAGAATACGTTCCGTACACGTTGTCTTACCGGCATCGATGTGAGCCATGATGCCGATGTTGCGGACCTCATTGAGGTCGTTGAGCACATCAAGTGCCATAAGTGTTTCCTTACCTTAACTCGTCTGCGAAGATTACCAGCGATAATGAGCGAAGGCCTTGTTGGCCTCAGCCATCTTGTGCGTATCCTCGCGACGCTTCACGGAAGCACCGAGGCCGTTGGAGGCATCGAGAATCTCGTTGGCGAGACGCTCGGCCATGGTCTTCTCACGACGCTTGCGGGAGAAGTCGGTCAGCCAGCGAAGGCTCAGAGCGTTTGCACGGTTGGGCTTGACCTCGACCGGGACCTGGTAGGTCGCGCCGCCGACACGGCGGGAACGAACCTCGAGGGACGGACGGATGTTGTCCAGTGCGCGCTTCAGTACGGAAACGGGTTCCTGATCGGTCTTCTCCTTGACCATGTCAAGTGCGGAGTAGACGATGTCCTCGGCGATCGACTTCTTGCCGTCGAGCAGGATCTTGTTGATGAGCTGAGCGACCACGGTCGAGCCGTAGATCGGATCAGGGAGCAGCTGATGCTTCTTGGATGGTCCTTTACGTGACATATCTCTTACTTCACCTTCTTTGCGCCGTACAGGGAGCGTCCCTGCTTGCGGTCCTTGACACCCTGGGTATCGAGCGCGCCGCGCACGATGTGGTAACGCACACCAGGAAGATCCTTCACACGGCCACCGCGGACGAGCACGATGGAGTGCTCCTGCAGGTTGTGGCCCTCGCCCGGAATGTAGGCGGTAACTTCGATGCCGGAGCTCAGGCGCACACGGGCGACCTTACGCAACGCAGAATTCGGCTTCTTCGGTGTAGTGGTATACACACGGGTGCACACGCCACGACGCAGCGGGCTACCCTTCAAGGCCAAAGTCTTGGATTTCTTTGACTTTGCCTTACGTCCTTTGCGGACAAGTTGTTCTATAGTAGGCAACTTCAGTTCTCCGATTCGTTAATCATTATTACTTGCGGAGCCGCCTCGCTGCAGCCCCAATCGACGAATCGAAATGAGACAGCCACAGTCCACCGGCCCGATGGCCCTTCACTCTCCTGCCGCCGCATTGCTGCGCGCAATCTAACAAGTTCCGGGATATCCCAGTACCCACGCCTGTTACATAAGGCATGCCACTGGCACACACGTTCAGAACTATAGCATGTCACTTCGGACATTTTGGAAAGCCGCGTGGTAACCAATACGTATCAGACAAGGAACCTACACTGAACGATATCGGCAGATGCGGCGTACCGATAAATCGACATAGGAGCACGAAGCAAGATGACAGAGACTTGTGAACAGACAGTCAGACGATTGCACCGTTCATTCGACGAGGGAGTCTCACGCCCTCTTGCCTGGCGACGAGAACAGCTCGGGCGGATGAAACGCATGATTACCGCCCATCGAAAGGATATCGAACAGGCGGTGTTCCTCGATCTCGGCAAACCTGCTGCCGAAACGGCACTGATGGAAATCAAGTTGGTTCTGGACGAGATACGCTTTGTCGAGCCACGTATCGAACGCTGGAGCAGGCGACATCATGCGGTCATGCCACTGCTGATGCAACCGGCGAGAAGTTGGACGATGGCTGAGCCCAAAGGCGTCGTTCTGGTCATTTCGCCGTGGAACTACCCACTGATGCTTAGCCTTGAACCGATGGTCGATGCCATAGCAGCAGGCAATTGCGTATGCCTCAAGCCTTCCGAGCTCTCCCCCAATACCAGCACATTGCTCGAACGGCTGATTGGCGAATACCTTGACCCGCGTGCGTTCGCCGTTGTTCAAGGGGCAGTACCCGAAACCACAGAGCTTTTGCGACAACCGTTTGACCATATCTTCTACACCGGCAATGGCAGGGTCGGTTCGATTGTGATGGAAGCGGCAGCGAAGCAACTCACGCCAGTCACTCTCGAATTGGGCGGTAAATCACCGGTATTTGTGGATTCGAGTGCCAATCTCGACGCTGCTGCCGGACGTATCGCTTGGGGACGCTTCACGAATGCCGGTCAGACTTGCGTAGCACCTGATTATGTCTTAACAACCCCTGATCTTATCGAACCGTTGGCAGAAAAAATCACAGCCTTCACGAAGAAATTCTTTGGCGATAATCCCACAGAATCTGCCAGCTACGGCCACATCGTCAACACCAAACAATTCGATAGACTCGTGAAACTACTACCAACTGACAGAAAAGCGTTTAGCGTTAGCAAAACAGATCGCGAGCGCCTTTATATTGCCCCGACCGTTCTCACTGACGTTCAGCCAGACGACCCGGTGATGCAGGAGGAAATCTTCGGGCCGATTCTGCCGATTCTTGCGGTAAAAGATGCAAAAGAAGCCGTGGCGTTCATCAATGAACGGCCGAAACCGCTGGCTTTGTATGTATTTACATGTTCCAAAACGACCCGCTTGCTTTTCGAACAACACACCAGCTCCGGCGCACTCGGGTTCAATCTACCTCTTGGGCACCTGCTTTCCAACCGCCTCCCCTTCGGCGGCGTCGACGCCTCCGGCATGGGCTCCTATCACGGCAAAGCCGGCTTCCTCGAGTTCAGCCACGTCAAAACCGTGACCAGCAAACCGACGTTCCCGGACACGTTGCGTATCGCTTATCCGCCATATAGGAGACTTACAAAATAAACAGAGTCACGAGGTAGGCATTGATTTGGAACTTCTGAATCAAGGATAGGTGAAAAGGCCAAAACACAAAATCCCCGAAACCTTAATGATTTCGGGGATCGATGGGGTGGCCAACGCGGTTCGAACGCGCGACCTTCTGAACCACAATCAGATGCTCTACCTGCTGAGCTATGGCCACCATCGAAGTGAGAAACTGACCGATTCAGTGAACCGAATCAACATCCGCACAACAGATAAGAACTATACATGATTCTCGAGACCTTAGGTAATCGGCGCGTCGCGAGTTGTCCAATACCGCCTATTCTCAGTACTTGAACATCGGGATGTTGTGGTCTTTGATGAGTTCCTCGGCGACGCCTCTGGTGTGATAGGCCTCAACGACCTTGCGCAGTGTCTTGCTGTCCTTGTTACTCGTGCTGGCCACGATGATGTTCACATAGGGCTTGAAACTTGCGTCACCGGGCTTGAGGCTTGGAGCGTAGATGGCGTCTTCAGGCTTCTTGCCCGCATCAACGATGAAGTTAGTGTTGACGACGCCTCCGGCGTAGTCGGGCAGAAGGTTGATGATAGAGGCCGCGTCATTGAGCTCGACGACGATGCCACTGGGATTGGCGACGATGTCATCGGTTGTGGGGTCGGCTTTCGTGTTGTCTTTGAGCTTGATAAGACCCGCCGAATCCAGCACCTTGAGCGAACGGCCAAGGTTGGTGGCGTTGTTGGGCACGGCTACCTTGTCACCGGGCTTGAAATCCTTGACGCTCTTGTATTTCTGCGAATACAGGTTCATTGGAGAAATGTAGGTCTCGGCGATGGGAGTCAGCTTGTATCCCCTCTTCTTGATGTCTTGATTGAGGAAGGCGTAATGCTCACAGGCGGAAATATCAAGCTCATGGTTGGCGACCGCCTGGTCGGCGTAGATGGCGTCCTGGAAAGTTCTGTATTTCAGTTTGATGTTGGCATGTTCCTCATCGAGCCGCGCCTGCACGGCTTTCCATTCGGCTTCGTCGGAGTTTCCGACAAGGGCCACGGTGACGACCTGTTCCTTGGAAGCTTTGGCATTATGGTAGATATTGATGCCGGCGACGACTAACACCACCGCAGCAATTGCCGACAGAAGAGCGATAAGTTCGTGCTTGGCTCTGATTTGCTTTTTAGTGGCCATGGAAAGCCCCTTTCATGAGTTCATCTATCAGATATCCATCATTTTCGCGTTGCTTGCATTGCCGCTGAATGGTCGTTGTTGAAGTCGAAGTCGACATCGTTACCGGAAATGAGTTCAGGTCACCGTCAGGGTTCGGTGATTTCCACAAGCAGCCGGCCGATGAGTTCAACCAAACCGACAAGCAGCACCAAGACGATAATGGTGGCGATGGTGACGTCCATCATGTAACGCTGGTAGCCGTAGCGGATAGCGAAATCGCCGAGTCCCCCGCCGCCGACCACACCAACCACTGCGGTCATATCGATGAGGCTGACCAGCGTGATGACGCTGACGCGAATAATCGAGGGAATCGCCTCGCGCAAGTAGACTCGCCAGATGATTTCCGGCAGGCCCATGCCCATAGCCTGCGCTGCCTCGATCAGACCAGAATCGATACCAGCCAAAGCCGACTGAATCTGACGGGCGAAGAACGGCGTGATGCCAATGACCAGTGGGAACAACGCGCCTTTTGTGCCGATGGCTGTGCCCATGATGAAACGGGTAACCGGCACCAGCGAGGCCGCGAGGATGATGAACGGAATCGAGCGGAACAGGTTAATCAGCTTGTCGATGACGTTGAAGACGATCTTGTTGGGATGCAGTCCGCCAGGTTTGGTGATGGTGACGGCGACACCCAGGATGAGCGCCAGAACGAAGGAGATCAGGCCAGCGACGGTGACCATGATGATCGTCTGCACGAATGCATCGAAGAACTCCGGCAAACGGCTCATCACATTCGGAAACCATTGGTTGAGCAGATTAAGCACGATCGATCACCTCGATACCGATATTGCGTTCCTTGAGATAGACGAGCGCGTCATTTGCCTTTTGGGAATCCCCCTTGAGCATCACCACGAGCCCGCCGAGCGGCGCGTCTTCCACGATGTCGATGTCGGCGAAAATGATGTTGACGTCAATCGAGAACTCGCGCGAGATGTGCGAGACCAAGGCTTCGGAGACCTCTTTGGCGATGTAGTTCATGCGTAGCAGCACCTGCCCGGGCTGTGGCTCGACCAGCGGCGAATGCTCGTCAAGCAGATCATGGACCTTGTCGAGATTCGAGGTCGTGGCGACGAACGCTTTGGTCAGCGCGGCCTTCGGGTTGGCGAAGATGTCGAACACATCGCCTTTTTCGACAATAGTGCCGTGGTCGATGACGGCGACCTTGTTGCAGATCTGCTTGATAACGGCCATCTGATGGGTGATGATGACGATGGTCAGGCCCAATGTGTCGTGCAGGTTGCGCAGCAGGGCAAGAATCGATTTGGTCGTGGTCGGGTCGAGAGCGCTGGTTGCCTCGTCGCTCAAAAGGATACTGGGCCGGTTCACTAAGGCCCTGGCGATGGCGACGCGCTGCTGCTGGCCGCCGGAAAGCTCATTGGGATAGGCATCGGTCTTTTCGGTCAAGCCAACCAATTCCAAAAGCTCGGCGACACGGGCCTGCTTGGTCCGAGCATCGGCTTTTCCCCGAAATGCAAGCTCGACGTTGGCGGCGACCGTACGTGACGGCATGAGATTGAACGATTGGAAAATCATGCCGACATTGCTTCTCAGGGCGCGCAGATCCTTGGGCTTCAGTTTGGCGACTTCCTCGCCATTAACGCGAAGCGTTCCACCGTCATAATGTTCAAGCCCATTGATGCAACGGACCAGCGTGGACTTGCCGGCGCCGGAAAGACCGATAATGCCATAGATATCCCCCGATTCGATATCGAGGTTCACACCGCTCAGCGCGGTCTTTTCGCCATCTTCACTGGAATATTTCTTGGTGAGGTTGCGTATCGTAATAGCCTGTGACATCGTACCCCTTCTTGCTCAAATAACTGCCGCGCCACTTCCGTTCTTCTCAAAACCGACTGTAAACCGAACGCACAAAACCCTTGTTGCATCTAGCTCATTGGCGTTAAACATTGAGTTTATTAGGCATGAATTGGCAATTGCAACCTGAACGATATACACAGAATCAATAGTTCTTTATCAATCGACGGAGCCGCAGGCGACACGGGAAAATAATCGATATTTTTATTTTTGTCTATCTGTAAACTTTTATCATCATTGAGCGAGCCGATTGGCAATGCAGTTTCAAATTATGTAACATTTATCACATAATTATTGTGTTCTTGCTTACAAAGTGGCATGTTCTTTCAAAAAGTGACGTGTCACCGTCTCATAATGAGATTTAGCGGACTTAATTGCAAAAACTAACAGATCAAGAAGAAAAATACACATTGAAGAGCAAACTATCAGAACTCAAAACGACCATTTCCGAAGTCGAAGGCACTGAGGACGAAACCAAGCCCCTGTTCCCCGGGCGCGCATTCATCTCGACCGTGCTCGACGCGCTTGACAACAAAGAGACCATGACCGGCAAAATGACCGGACGCTACATCCAGCGGGCCATGATGGCAGGCATTCTCGTCGGCGTCTTCTTCACCGCATTCTGGGTCATGATGGGAGCCAGCTCCAACGGCGGCCCGGGCTTGATGCTGGCCGGCAAAGTACTGGCGGGAACGACCTTCGGCTGGGCACTCGTGCTCATCTATTACACCAATTCCGAGCTGCTGACCTCCAACATGATGGTCGTCAGCGTCGGTGCCTACCACAAGCGCATCGGCTGGCTGCAGTCGCTGAAACTGCTCGGCCTGTGCCTGCTCGGCAACCTGCTGGGCGCACTGATTGTCGCCGTCATCCTGCGCTTCTCGACCATCATCTCCGGTGCCGGCTACGACGCCATGCTTGCGGCAGCCAACACGAAGCTCAACTACCTGAACTCCGTCGGCGGTGTCGGTGACCTCTTCGTACGTGCAATCTTCTGCAACTTCTGCATCAACATCGCCATGCTGATGGTCTACAACGGCAAGCTCTCCAACGATTTCACCAAGTGCATCATCATGGTGGTGGCCGTGCTGGTCTTCACCTTCTGCGGCTTCGAACATTCCGTGGCTGATTCTGCGATGTTCCTCATCCTCGGCATGCACGGTGTCATCAACGCATGGAAGGCGATTCTCGTCATCGTGGTGGCGATTCTCGGCAACCTTGTGGGCGGCGGCATTCTCATCGGTCTCAACTTCGCGACCATGAACGACGAGCGCGGCATCACCGCTGAAGCAGACGAGAAATAGGTTCTATTCTCCGGCGCAGATTTCCGTATCCGGCATGTAAACGGCACTTAACCGTGAACTATAAGAGGTAATTCGCATTCCACGCGAATTATCTCTTTTATTATTCGCCATCCCGCCAAATGAGAGAGCGATATCGCGCCCTTTCTGGCTTGTCGTAACCACCCTTGGGATTATGGTTGAGGCATATTATTACGCGCAAAGCAAGGAGCGATATGCTGGACTTCACCAGTGATTACACGGAAGGCGCTCATCCCTCGATTCTGAAGCGGATGGCCGAGACCAATATGGAACAGCTGCCAGGTTACGGCTCCGACAAATACTGCGATTCCGCCAAGGAAAAGATTCGTCAGGCCTGCGGCTGCCCGGACGCCGATGTATGGTTCCTGGTCGGCGGCACGCAGACCAATCAGACCGTCATCGACACCATCACCCCGGCCTATGCGGGCGCCATTGCTGCGACCAACGGGCACATCAACGTGCACGAGGCCGGCGCCGTGGAATCGACGGGACATAAAGTGCTGACGTTGCCGAGCCACGAGGGCAAAATCGATACCGGCGAACTCGACCAGTTCTGCAAGGACTTCTACGCCGACGGCAACTACACGCACATGGTCTTCCCCGGTTGCGTCTATGTTTCACACCCCACCGAATACGGCACGATGTATACCAAGGCGGAACTTACGGCCATTGCCGAAGTCGCACACCGTTACGACATGCCGCTCTTCCTTGACGGGGCACGACTGGGTTACGGGCTGACGGCGGCCGACAACGACCTGTCGCTGGAGGACATCGCACGTATCGCCGATGTTTTCTATATCGGCGGCACCAAGGTCGGCGCCCTGTTCGGCGAAGCGGTCGTCTTCACCAAGAACAACACACCCAAGCATTTCCTCACACAGATCAAGCAGCATGGCGCGCTATTGGCCAAAGGCTGGCTGCTCGGGCTGCAGTTCGATACGCTGTTCACCGACGGACTGTATACGAAGATCGCCAAGAACGCGAACGTCATGGCCGATCAAATCCGCTCCGCGCTGAAAGCCAAAGGTTATCAGCTCGTCTACGAAAACACGACCAACCAGGTCTTCGTGGCCATGGATCAGTCGACCATCGACCGCCTTTCGCCGCAAGTCGCCATGGGCTTCCTGGAGAAATACGACGACACCCGTTCGGTGATGCGCCTCTGCACCAGCTGGGCCACCACGCAGGAGCACACCGACCAGCTCATCACGCTGCTGTAACGCCCTACGGATTCGGACATGCGATGAGCATCAGGACTACAAGGCTGTTTTCCTGATGCTCATCGCTTTTTGCGTTCGTCGGCGATGGCCTCACGCTCCATCGCAATGAATTTGCGCACGCACTGCGGCAACGCATATTCCTCGCGGGCTTCCTTCGCGTATTGTGGCCCCCACTCGGCGCGCTTCTGCGGATGTTCGATCCACCAGTCGATGCGCCGAGCAAGAGCCTTGGCATTGCGGGCCGGGAAGATTGAGGAATCCGTCAGCGCGAACTGGCTGGCTGCCGAAAGCGGCGAATCAGCGATGACCGGGACCAGGCCAGAGGCAATGCCTTCGAGCACACTGAGCGATTCGATATCGACAATGGATGGATGAACCAGCAAATCAGCTTCACGCAGCAAGTTAGGCATGTCTTCGTTGGCATGGAATCCGATGTGTGCAGGCCGCGGCAGCAACCGCTTGGCGAGCCGACGAAGATGCCGTTGCAACGGGCCGGTGCCGCAGATGGTCAGATCGATCTGATTGGCGTGACGGCTCATCGCCACTGCACGAATCAATGTCTCATGATCCTTTTCGTGGGTCAGTCGGCCTGATGCGACGATACGGAACACGCGCCGAGAAACATCGCCGTCGGCACTGCACGACTGCGCTTTCGCGGGATGAAAACGGCCCGAATATCCGTTGGAGATGACATGAAGCCGTGCCCGATAGCCGTGTGCGCGCAGCTGACGGGCAATCATCTGGCTTGGGGTATGGATATGTCCGATATGGCGGTACAGCCAGAAATCGAAAAGATAATAAATCAGTGAGGGAATGCCGGGAATATAACGCAACGGACCTGCCGAATAGGTAACGTTCTCAGGCTGGAGATGGAAACCTGCGGTTACGGGAATCGCCATCGAGCGTGCGACGGCAAGCGCACATCTGCCGAATTTGAACGGCATGTAGATGTGAACGATGTCAGCGCCCTTGAAAGCCTGACGAAAGACGGCATCGTCAGGCTGCGCGAATTGCATCTGCTGTTTGGCTGCGAGCCAAGAAACGAACGGAAGATGGTGGACTTCGACGGGATAATCCGGTGCGTCTACACCTATCAGCCGAACATGATGGCCTTGCCGCTCAAGCTCTTGGGCATATTGCAACGCCGAATTTGAAGTACCATTGCCCCGATTGCCAACAGAATCCACAACCAGCGCGATGGTCAATGGCTTGTCGGCATCGACTGCGGCGTTTCGAGAATCTGACATGATTTCGACCGACCTTTTGTTGACGGAATCTGAGGACTCAGCCCATAAATTTAGCGTCTTTGAGGTAGCCCTTGCCGGCAGTGACATCGTACTGAATGAGCTTGTAGTCGTGCATGAGCTGCTTGGTTTCCTTGTCGAAATCACTCTCAGCCATCGGCTGGCCCTTGGGGTCGAGGTAAATCGGCTGGCCTTCGGGAATGCGCGACCAACCCTGGATCTGATTGACCACAGGCGGCTCCATCGCGGAGACCTTGCCGTGCAGCTGGGTCAGGAAGGCGAGGAACGGCGTCACCTTGGAATTGGTCTGCTCAGCGGTCTGCGCCATGAAGAAGTTCGGAGAGGAATACTCACCGTCGGGGCTCTTGTACCCCTGCCTGCCGCTGGCTTTGTTCGACCAGATGAAATAGTCGGTGGTGTGCAGCGCCAGCGAGTTCTTCTGGTCGGCCGAAGCGGTCTTATAGATGCCTGGCAGATGGTCGCCGTAGAAGACAACGGTGACAGGCTTGTTGAGGGAATCCATCTGTTCCAAGAACTTGGCAGTGGCCTCGTCGGTGATGTTCGCGCCCTTGGCATAGGTATTGATCGACTCGTTCTCGTCCGCATCGAGCGGCTGCGAGGGATCGGTGGATTCGGCCTTGAAATCGTTGTCCTTGTACCAGTTATGGTATGGCATGTGGTTCTGCATCGTGGCCAACTGGACAAATTCGTTCTGCGAGTTCTTTTTCATCGACTCATAGACGCTCTGATAGGCCGAAGCATCGGAAACATAGGGAGAGGAATCAATCTTCTGTCGGTGCGCGATGACCTCCGGTGGTTCCAGCGAGTAGAAGTGCGAGAAGCCGAACTTCTTGTAATTGTTGGCGCGCAGATACATCGAAGGCTCGTAGGGGTGGAAGGCTACGGAATGCTCCTTGCTTCCCCACAGCTGGTTGATGGTCGGCGTCCATTTCTCGCCGGGAATGAGCTGCTGGTATGGACTGGTGAGCGACGGGTCGAAATTAGCCATCGACATGCCGGTCAGGCTCATGTATTCAAGGTTCGCGGTACCGCCACCATAGCCAGAAGAGAGCATGTACCCGCCGGTCGTATGCTGTTTGATTTCTCGGGTATTGGGAATCGGGTCATGGTTGAGTTTGATTCCCGGTACGCGTGAAGGGTCGGAATACGATTCGGAAAGAATGAAGACGACGCTGCTGTCGTTCATCTTGGACGTGCGCGTCTTGTTGATCTTCACGGCTTCGGTGTTATAGCGTTTAGCGATCTGTTTCATGGTCGCTTCGTTGTAGTCGCTTGGCTGATCCATCACCTTGGGATGTGCCTGACCCAAGAACGAGACCAGCGGCCCGTTGCGCTGCGCATCGTAGACGGAATCCCACATGGAGGGGATGTAGCCCATGGTCTTGGCGAAGGAATTGGTGAAGGTATTGACTTGCCCTACCTGGTAGCTGAAGCCGGTCACCAAAAGCAATGGAATAAGAATGAACACAATACGCAACGCGGCACCAAGACTCTTGCTCCTAGTGTTGCTGTCGCTTTCCTTATTGTTGTTCTCGACCCCGCTCTTCACGGCACGTTCACTGCTATCATCGTCGTTCCCGTTGGCTTCATGGCGGTGAAAACCGAACACCTTGCCATGTCGCGCGTCAAAATGGCTCAGAGCCACGAACAACACGACGACCAGCACCATGGCAACCACGACAGAGGCAATCAACCCTCCCGAGCCAGAGGGAATGAAACTCATCAACGAACCGGCGTCACCGTTGGAAACGAAGCTCAGATCGGAAGGCAGAATCGTCTCGTAGCGCACACTGACCTTGAAATGCTCAATGACAGAAATCAGCATGATCAACACGAACATCACCGGAGTGGCAATCCAGAACCGGTTGAACGCCATGATCACCGCAAGGTAAATAAGCCCCAACAGCAGCAGGTTCAGCACCAGGACGAAATTGCCCTTCTCCCACATCTTGGAGATCATGCCCCACACCCCGGTAAGCGGGCTGGCAAGCTTCACACGGGTGTCGTTTTGAGAGACGCCCTGTTGCAGGATAAGCGTCATCATGATGTCGAAGACGATGAACAGCAGCACATATACCCAACCGGGAATGTGCATACGCCAGCCTTTGCCTGACCGATGGGATGCATCCCCCGTCTGCCCATTGTTGTTCTGATTCATCGGCTCCTCCACGTCCGTCGCATTGGCATCGGCAACGTGCCTGCCGTTGTCTTCAGCGAGTGCATTTTCCTCAACACCGTCCATATTGTTCTTTTCCTTCATACTTCAGATTTCCCGCAAAGAGGAATCGCCACCACCTTCATAAGCGACCGTTTCACGTCATAAGCCTATGATCCCCATCACCGGCCGCATTCGTTGTGCTGTACCGCAAGGCTATGGACCTCACCCATGCCACGATTCACGTATTTTCCCTATATCATAACGACACAGTACTATATCTAAGGCACCGAATTGCGTTAAAAAGGGAATCATTCTTCCGACCGATAGACCTCTCACAGTTCGGGAGTCTAGAATCATCAGATAATGATGTTCGCGCTTTGGATGGCGAGAGGAAAAGATGGACTGGTTTTACAATATCAATCTGCTTGAAGGATGGCTGCCGAACTCCCTGAAAACAATCACGGTAATTGGCTTTATCGCTGTCATCGTGCTCAAGTCGAAGGACGGCTGGCGCGATCCGCTGCTCAAGCAGCTCGGATGGGGATTCATCGGTACCATCGTCGGATATATTGTCGTGTGGCTGCTTTCCGACGTGTTCATGGTCTTCGGCGTCAGTCTGGGCCGAGTCATCGAGTTCAACATCGCCTTCGGCATCGGTTTCATTTCAGCATTGATTGCTATGTGCTTCGATTCGGGAACATTGCGAAAGGTCCTGGCGATCATCACCGCAATCCTGACTCTCCTCACCTTCGCACTTCGCGTCGATATCATCTACGGGGAATACACGACCGTCGGTTCACTGTTCGGACGTAACCAATTTGCCACGCTGGATCCCAAGGTCGTTCATAAGGTTTCGACGACCCAGCCGCGCACCGTCGAGGACTGGAAAAAGCTCGGCAAGGAAAACAAATTGCCTAAGGACATGCCCAAGCAAGGTATCGTCCGCTCGGTGGATATTCCTGCCACCATCTCGCATTTCAACGCCCGTACCGCCAACGTCTATCTTCCTCCGGCTGCACTGACCAAGAATCCGCCACGACTCCCTGTCATGGTCGTTATGGCAGGGCAACCCGGCACTCCAGACCGTTTCTTCAACGCCGGAGTACTCGGGCAGAAGCTCGACAAATACGCAGCAAAGCATTACGGTCTGGCACCCATCGCCGTCTCCCCGACCAGAACGGATCCATCACCCACAATTCCCTTTGCTCGGATACTCCTGTCTTCGGCAATGCCGAAACATACCTGACCAAAGATGTGACCAATTGGATCAAAAAGACCCTGCCTGTGGAAAAGACCCCCGATAAATGGTTGATCGGCGGCTATTCCCAAGGCGGCACATGCGCCACACAGCTGGGTGCGGCCTATCCCAATCTTTATAGTCATATCTACAGCGCGGGCGGCGAAATAGAACCGACCGACGGCTCGCACAATTCCACGGTGAAGCGTTTCTTCGGTGGCGATGAAAAGGAATTCGACAAACACGTCCCCATCTCCATCATCCAGAGCCACGCGCCTTCAACTCAAAGCTGGTTCTCGGCGGCCGGCCAGCTGGATACCAAGTCCCAGAAGAATCAGAAAGCCATATCCATGGCTGCCATGAGGGCTGGCATGTCAACGACCACCGTAATTGTCAAAAACAGCGCACACGACTGGCATACCGTCAACGCGGGAATGACAGCACAGATTGATCTCTTTGGCACAGATACAGGATTGGGAGAAACCGGAAGGCAGATATCCTCCTATCCGAATCTTGAAGTAGTGGCCGCAAACACGAATCGCGAAAGCGACTAATGCCCATGTCTAGAGTGGAATCCCATTGTTTGGCGATTCCACTCACTGATAATCGGGAAGCCATAAGATTGAAGAACGAAAGTCACAAGATGCAAAACAACGTTGAAAACAATACCGAGCCACCGGCACCTTCATCAGCACCTTCTGCCATGAACCCGGATTCTTCGGCTGCAGCGCCTGATGCATCGAAGGCACCGGCCAATAGTGAATCGGCCGGCAACGGCGGAAAAGCAACCGCCAAAGGCGACCGGGCCGGCAATAGCCGGAGAAATTCGTCCGGCCAGCCTTCAAAGCCAAATCAGCATGGCTCCAATCCCAATCGTTCCACATCCTCAAAAGGCAAAAAACGCGGCCCCTCAAGTTGGACCGTTTTGGGCCATGACCTTGTCAGTTGGATGCGTGGCCATCTTTTCGCCATCGTAGTCGCCGCACTGTTCCTCGTCATCAATATCGTCGATATGGTCTTTTCGGCCATGCGGCATATGCATGTCCCAGCTAACGGACGCAACCTGAGCCTCACCGAAATTCTGTTCGGAAGGGCGAGAAATGGAATGAGACCGCACAATCCGTTCCATCAAACGCTGCATAGTCAGGACATCATCCCTTGGTTGACGCAGATCTTCCGCTCCTCGGTTATCGTGCGCAGCCCCTTGATGCTGATCATTTACACGTTGTTGATTGTTATCATCCTCTCCGTAGCCCAATCCAAACTTGGCGCATGGAACGACGACATTCGCCGCCCTCTTCAGCGCCGTCATCGGTTCCACGATTGGTCTGCTTGTCTGCATGCTGGTCGATATGGCGATGCACGACTGGCAAAGCATGGAACGTCTGCCGGTACTGCTTTCCCCACTGACCATTATCATCGGCGCCTTGATGGCTGACAGTGCCTATGAGTCCATCCTCTGGCGGCGCCGCATCATTCTCATCGGATACACCTTCATCTGTACGCTCCTGCTCTTCAGCGGCAACCCGGGCGATTACTGCACTCTCGGCGCCGCTATCGTCGGTCAGCTCACCGGCATGCTGATGCACGGCCCCATCAAAGATCGCATCCATTGGACCAACACCTCCGATTACGAGATCAGGCGACTCTTCGCCTTCGCCCAGCTGGTGCTCGCCGTCGGCCCGCTGCTCGCCCTGACCTCCACTTCCCACCTCGGCCCGCTGACCACTTTCGGCCTCTTTACCTCGTCGCTCTGGAGTGATTCCTCACTGCTCACCTCATGCAGCGTCAACAAATCGGTAACCAGTTGCCTGCGTCTGGTCGCAACTCAGAAACATCTCGCTGTGGCCGGACTGTGGCTGCACATGTTGCTGCCCATCGCCGCCCTTGCGGTGGTGGCCTGGGGCCTCTACCACGGACGTCGATTGGCAGCCTGGGTGAGTATCGTGCTCAATGGCGCTGTCGTCGTGTTCTCATTGCTTTACTACGTCATCTTCCCGTTGACCATCACACCGAGCAACCAGAGCATGGCCAACAAATACGACTTCATGCCTGCGTTCTTCACCACGGCCCTACCGCCTCTGGTGCTGATTGTTCTGATGATCAAGGAACTTTCTCACTTCAGCGTCTCCACGGGATCGTCGCGCATACGTAACGGCATCATCGCCATGGTCGGCATGCTGCTGATCACCAGTTTCGTCTATATCGGTTTTGCTGTGGCCGCTCCTCAGGACTTCAGACCACGGCCCACCGTCAAACTCATGGTGATGGATATGCTGCGCAGGCTCCTGCCCACCGGTTTCGGCGGTCGCAAGTCCACTGCCCTGATCATGCCACAAACCACGTTGGCGACATTGGTGAGCGAGGGACTGACCGTCGTATTCTGGCTGACCGTGCTTATCGTCTTCATCCTCTGGTTCCGCGACAACGTGACACCAGACGAACGCGATCGTAAGAGGGCCGAGGCGTTGGTCACTCTTGGCGGCGAATCGATGAGCTTCATGACCACGTGGGAAGGCAACCACTATTGGTTCTCCCCACCGGCCGTTCCGCCATCGCCTATCGCGTCCTGCACGGTATCGCCCTGACTGTCACCGGACCGTTCGGCGAGCCCAGCGAATACATGAACGACCTGCGCCAATTCACGGCATTCTGCTATGAAAATGGCTGGTCCCCTTCCTTCTACGCGGTTCACGATGATCAGCGCGAAGAGCTGGAATCATTGGGCTGGTCTTCCATTCAGGTCGGTACCGAAATGGTGCTCGATCCCAACCGCTGGGAGACGCGTGGCAAGAAATGGCAGGATATTCGTACCGCCATCAACAAGGCCAAACGCGACGGCATCACCGATGTGCTCACCACCTACGACCAGGCCGGTTTCAATATCGACCAACAGATCGTCGACATCTCCGAGCAGTGGTCCCAGCTCAAGGCGCTGCCGGAAATGAAATTCACGCTCGGCGGCATCGAGGAACTGCGCGACGACCGTGTGGCACTGCTCTATGCGGTGGATTCCAACGGCAAGGTGCTCGGTGTCACCAGCTGGCTGCCCACCTATCGCGGCGGCCGAATCATCGGCTGGACGCTTGATTTCATGCGTCACCGCACCGACAGCCCCAACGGTACCATGGAATTCCTCATTGCACGCATGGCCGAACGCCTGCGCGACCAGGGATTGACCGACCCCGCCAACGCGATAGAGTTCATGAGTCTTTCGGCCGCACCCTTGGCCGGCATGGGCGAGAAGGCCCCGGCTGCCGCCGACAAGGCGGTTGAAGGCGACAAGGACACAAGAACCAGGAAACCAAAGAAAACCGGAGAATCCGAGCATACCGATAACAGCAAAGTCTCTACGGATAGGGTAGCTAGCAGCAGAGAAAAGGAAGCCGTCTCTGTTGCCAAATCCGCAGATGACAAATCAGACAGCCTCAAGGCAAATGCCTCTGCACCTGATGCCAAATCAGATACCAAAGATGCTCAGCCTGCGTCTGCTGACAGCGCCAAATCGAAACCTGCATCACCGACAGGTACGGAAATCATCGAGCACGCCCTGCAGATTGCCGCGGACATCCTTGAACCGGCGTACGCTTTTAAGTCCCTGTTCTTCTTCAAGAAGAAGTTCCAGCCTAGCCCGGCCCCGATCTATATCTGCTACCTGGATTCGGCCAAGCTGGCACAGATCGCCTTCGCCGTAATCAACGCCTATGTGCCGGAACTCAAGCCGAAGCAGGTTGTGGAGATCGTCAAGCAGATGACGACTACGGATAAACCAGACAAGAAGTAACATCTGGAAGTTCCGTGAATATGAAAAAGGATGGTGACCAGTCAATCAAGGCTGGCCACCATCCTTTTCTATTTAACTATTCTCCTGACGAGAAATTTGATACAGATTCTTACAAGTCCGACTTGTTCCGGGTTTCCGTTTCAGCTTCCAAGCGCTGGCAGTCCGGGCAAAGGCCGAATACTTCCAGCGTGTGCGAGCTAACGGTGAAGCCATGTTCCACGGCGACCTTACGAACCCACTCCTCGGGCGGTTCGATTTCCACCGTTTTGCCGCAGTTCTCACAGACCAGATGATGATGGTGCTCGCCGTCGTCGCAGATGCGGAACATCTGCTGATCATTAAGATGAATGGTGTCGGCTCTGCCATCATCAGCCAATGCGTTGAGCTGCCGATACACGGTGGAAAGTCCGATACCCTGCCCGTTCTCGCTGAGGATTCGATAAAGGTCCTGCGCGGAGATGAAATCGTCGCAGCCCGAAAGCGCCTTCAGTACGGCATCCTTCTGCCAGGTATGCTGGCTGCCGCGGCGGCCATGCCTGGTGAGCACTCTACGCATAGAATGTCTCTCTTCGTTTTGCCCGTTGGCTACCACCGTCACATAACCTCTTTCGTCATCATGTTTATGGCCAATGTGCTGTCCTGATTGTTCTGCGGACTCACCATTGGACGTAAACGGCATTTTACTCGCAATCGCATGGCTTGGAAAGAGCAGCTCAATCCAAGAGACTTGACGCTGCAATCAATTACCAACCAACGTTGAGATAAAGCCCCCTCAACGCGAAACGCAGCAAACCATGAGTCCGTCATCATTCAGCACTGTTGACTGGTCCTGGCTATTGTCGCAAATCATCCCAGCACCCGGTGGCCTCAAGTTCGGACCGTTCATGATGCATCGTCTCTCAATCGCTTGCCGAACTATAATCACTGCTATTGATGGAACGTGAGCTGCCATGATATCTCCGAAGTATCGTTGGGAGATCTGAGCCGTTCCCAATTTTACGCGACACTTACAAGACAATACGACTGCTCAATTCCTTATACAAAACGTCTCATTTCATCAAAAATGCCACCGGCACATACCGGTGGCACACAAGTCATAAAACTTATGACAAATGACTAATGAACGAGCTCAATCTTAGTGATGCCGGGCTTCTTCGAAGGCCGGTAGAGCACGAAACGATGACCAATCACCTGTACCAGCTGCGCACCGATCTGACCGGCCAAGGTCTCACCGACCTCTTGCTCATCAATCGGGCATCCGTCCTGCACCACGCCTTTGAGCAACTCGTGCGATTCAAGTGTCTCCGAAGCCTGCTTCACGGCGGCGTCGGTAACCCCGTTCTTGCCGATCCACAGCATTGGCGAAATCTTGCTCGCCAACGCCTTGAGCTGCTTGACTTGTCGCTTGTTGAGTTTTGTTGCCATGTAACATTCCATTCTTCGTAATCGCCTATTGCCGTAATCGGTCCTTGCCTTCTCATCGAGTAGACAACGCCCGGCCTTCCATATGATTACACCATATCCCAAAGGCTTGTCCTGTGGCATTTCGACGGAACAGCATATATCACAATTTGCTTTTCAGACATGATGCCATCAACACGGGCTTAAACCAGTACCGCAACATCAGCAGAAAAATGATCTCCATCTATTAGACTTCAGATGGTTGGAAGGTTCAGTTTCAAGGTGGTTTTCTAGCCGGAACACAACCGCGACTAGCTTTGACGGCGTTCCGGCCATTTTGCGTCCCGCGTGCTGATATAATCGAACATTGGTGTCTGGCCCCGTAGCTCAGTTGGATAGAGCAACTGACTTCTAATCTGTAGGTCGCGAGTTCGAATCTCGCCGGGGTCACTTTGTTTTGCTGGCCGAATTTTGCCAGCCGCGCCGAAGGAGTCAGATGACCGATCACGGCAAAGGCAAGGCGGCAGGAAAACCGTCAATATTCAGTATCGATGGGAAGGCGCCGCGCCGCCGATTCCCCAAGTACTCGGCATTGATATTCGGCTTGGCGTTTGCTTTTATCATTCCCGATTCCGCGTATGTGGGCCATTTCGTGCTTATGGTGCTGCAACCGGTACTGATTCTGCTGCTCTATATCGCCATGTTCAAGGCACCGAAACTGTTCTGGCAACGCACGGCAGCCTTGGTTCTGATAGTGGTCTGCATATGGTCGGCGCCTTACCTGCGCCATGGCGGGCAGCTGCTCGCCTACATCGTCATTGCCGAAGCATCGATGTTGTTCAATGCCGCATTCGGGTACATCACCATCGTGGTTTCCGCAATTGCCATGTGGTTACTCTCGCCGATACTCAATAATTTGTCAAGCCTGCATCTCTTCGATTCCATCGCTACTTCAGTCTATATATTATTCGCCGGAATCCTTTTCATGGTCTATACCGTGCAATCAGAGAAACTGCAACGGGCCAATACTCAACTGCAAGAGAACGTGGAGCAGATCGAATCGCTGACCCTCTCGCGCGAACGGGCACGAATGGCCAGCGAAATGCATGATTCGCTGGGGCAACAACTTACCGCGATGCATTATGCCCATGAATCTGCGGCAAATGCCACCGCTGCCGCTACCAATCTCACTGAAACAGAACGGGTAGCCATCAGCAAACCTATCACCAGAGCCGACGACATTGCGGAAGGCGCGCTGTCCGAAGTGAGGCAGATGGCACGCGCTCTGGATCCAGCGGCGTTCGGCCAAACACTGACGAATGCATCCATCGACGCGATGGCGCACTCGTTTAGCCAAACAGGACTCGAGATGCAGACCGACATTACGGGAGAAGTGAGCTTACTCAGCTCTACCGAGCAGACTCTGCTCTTCCGTGCTCTGCAGGAAACGTTGACCAACGCCGTCCGTCATGCCCACGCCGCCAAGGTACGGCTCGCCATTACTGTCGGCAGCCATGAAACAACACTGTGCGTTGAGGATGACGGACCGGGCATCGATCCGAACGACATCGATCACGGATTCGGCCTCGCGGCGTTGCGCCAGCGCGTGGAACAAACCGGAGGGACTCTGACACTTGGGGAATCACAATTGCTGGGCGGGGCCAAGGTGACTCTGACCATCACGGAACAGCACAAGAGTCCGCCAAAACAACCAACGCGTTTTGACCAAGCAGACCAGACCACTAAAAACAATACAGAAAGCAACGCGCCGACGCCGATGAAAGGAACAGACGAGTCGTGAACAATACCGTCGAAACCGAAGTTAACCTGCCCGAGCGTCCTATCCGCCTCCTGATTGTGGACGATCAAGAGCTCATTCTCACCGGACTCGCTGAACTCGTCACCTATATGCCCGGCGTAGAAGTGACCGCCCAAACGCAGAGCGGACAAGCGGCACTGGCACTGAAAAACGAGATACTCAGCTCGATCGATGTCGCACTCATCGACGCGCGCATGCCACAGATGAACGGCCCCGAACTCATTGCGCAACTGCACAACAAATATCCCAATATCAAATGCATCTTGCTCACTGCGTTCGACGAGGATGACAATCTCATCAATTCCTTACAAGCCGGGGCGGTCGGCTATCTGCTCAAGGACGTCTCCACGGCCGACCTCGACGATGCCATTCATCGAGCAGCCGAAGGAGGGCGCATCATCGGAGCCAGCGCCACCGCTCATGTCATGCGTCTCATCTCGCAATCCGGCACGAGTAACGACAATAGCCATAAAAATACGGCTTCTTCGAACAATCCCGGCGAACAGTCCACGGATGAAAGAATCCTACGAAGATTTGACGCCTCTCCTACCGGAACCGCTCATCAATCCCAGTTCGACCGGAATGCTGACAGCCATGTAGAAGCTATCGAAAATCCCGATACAACTGCAAGCAGCGTCACGGACTTCTCTCAAACCAGTCCGGAAACCCGTGCGCTGCTCGCCGAGCTGACGCCACGAAACCAGCAGATTGCCCTACTGATCGCGCAAGGCCGCACCAATTCGGAAATCGCAGATCAGCTGTTCCTCTCCCCTGGAACGGTGAAAAACCACGCCAGCCACATCTTCGCCAGCCTCAATGTCCGCAACCGCACCGAGCTGACCGCCATGCTTGGCGGAACGTTGGACTGAAACCGTCTCTTATCGTCCTCCATTTCGTGCAACACCACGATAGACCGAACGATACAACAAGCCACCGCAGCCAACAACAAACAGCAATGCGAGCGCCATCATGCCCAGTTGCGGCCACGGCACATACACCCGAGCCGCATGCCAATAGCCGGCAAGGCTCTGTTGTTGGGTGAGGTTGCTGGAGACTACGACAGCCACCATAGTGAGCAACCCTGCCACACCGACCTCGACACCGGTGCGAACACAACCGATTGTGGCCCACTGTCGTTCACTCATGCCAATCATCCAGGCGGCCCTGGCCTCACGGCGACGAGATTCCGCATCGTTGGCGACCACCGAGACCAAACCGACCACCGAGATGAGCAGAATCGGATAGACCGTGAAATAGAGACTGGTTCGGTTGCCAGCCGAATATTCACGCTGAGCGACCGCACCAAGCGGCAGTTGGTCGATGATGTTCCGCGTATCCGAAACCTGCAAAGATTTCCTGCTGCCGTCAGATACCAGCGCCCGAACTTGACCCACACGATTGTTATGAATCATCGCCATGCGCTTGCCATGCTGGTTCTCCATCGGCTTGAGCGAGCGCGGAACATAGAAATTACCGGTCATACCGCTGGCCATCCGCACGATTGCGGTAACCTTGCTGCGATGCCAATGCCCATCCGCGCCGGCTACGCACACCGGCTGACCGATCTTGCCGTATTCTCCGCCATAATCAGTCGATACCACACCATCGCGAGCATCCACGTCTCCCTGTATTGCATCTGCCGGCACGAAGCTCGAAAGCGACCCATGGTCGATCACCGAAGAAAGCCCCTCATTCAACGGCTCATGTTCCGCGATTTCCTCCTTGATCTGCCCTTCACAACTGGTCGAGTACGAATCCGTATATTGCACGCCAGTCGGAGCCAATACCAACGCATGAGGATCGGCTTCAATCGCCGTTGCTCTCAGCCTGTCGGTACCGGATTTGCCAGCGCTCGTTGTCTGGACAATCGCCGTACCGTCGAACATCGCATGCAACGAGCTGCGGGCGGCGTTGTCCAGAGACGTCTGCAACCCATAGAAGAACACGAACACAGCCACCGCGACGACGGTGATACTGAAAATCGACATGGATTTGAGCGCAGCCAAATCACGCAAAGCGATATCCGCCCATGAACGACCATGCAATCTTTTGCTGATGCCGCCGCCTATGGCTCGCAGCAACGGTTTGGCCAGACGAGCAATACCCCAGCAAACCAACAGAGGCATCACGCCATTACCCATCTGGGCCATCTCGCTGCCGGACCGAGATGAGACAACACCCCAGCCAATACCGACAATGAACATCGCCAAGGTGATGAGGTTACGAGATACCGTTGAAAGCCGCGTATACACGGTACGTCTCGTCTTGGGTTCAGAAACGTGTGGAGAGCGTCAGTCTCGATCTGACGACTTTCCTGCCTGAGAAATATGCGGACACCACGGCGCAGAACAACGAAATCAGCACGGTTTGCCAGACTGCTTTGACGAAACCGGAACCGGTGCGATTCAGCGCCTCTGGTCCCATTATTTTGAAGAAGAACGTGAAAATCGCATTGCCCGGCACACCCAGCACACAAGCGCCGAACGCCGAAACAAAGGCGATAGGCAGTTGCACACCGATCATGGCACCAATCAGCCAACGCGGGGTGGCGCCCATCATCCGCAGACGCATCAGATCGCTCCATTTGGCGATGAAGGCGTGGTCCGTAGTGGTCTTGTCAATCAGTACAACACCAATGACCATGAAGACAAGGAACGTCCCCAACTCCGATCCCAACGCCGGCACCGAGTTCGTGGCCCAAGCCAGCACAAACACCAGAGCCATCCCCACCATGTTCGCCACACCGTTGAGCAGCTGCAGACGCCTGTTGCCTCTCCAAAGCGAGGACATGATATGCACGCTGTTCATCCAAGCCCTGTATGACGGCAGACTACCCGTACTTTCTACGCCACCCGCGCCAGTTGTATGCCTCGAGTCGGCAACACCCATGCCGTCTTTTTGCTTCATCCTCCCGATTTTGGACTTACTCATGGCGACCTCCCAGCAGCAGATCTTCAATCTGTGCGGAGGAAAGCTCATTACCGTATTCCCCTACGATGCGGCCGTCAGTCATCAGCACTACACGGTCGGCCGATGAAGCGACCACCGGGTCGTGCGTGACAATCAATGCGGCTTTGAGCCCAGCTCGCATGGAGGCATGGATGGTCTCGATTACCTCATCACGGGCCTTCGGATCAAGATTGCCGGTCGGCTCATCAGCGAACAACACATCGGCTCCAATTGCGAGCGCCCTGGCAATGGCGACCCGCTGTTGTTGCCCGCCGGAAAGGCTGGTGACAGGTGTGCCCAATGGTTTGGCGGCAAGCCCCACGCATGCCAGGGCCCGCAACATCTCATCGTCGCCCATCCGCTCGCCGCGAATCGAGGCAGGCAATGCCACGTTCTCCCCTATGGTCAGGTTCTCGAGCAGCATGTAGTCCTGGAAGATGAACGCGAAACGCAAGGCACGCAGCTGGGCCAGTTCTTTCTCGCCGAGCTTGGCCAGCACCTTGTCATCGAATATCACTTTGCCGCTGGTGGGCTTGTCCATGCCCGCCATCGACCGCAGCAACGACGACTTGCCACATCCCGATGGCCCGATGACCGCCACCGTCTCGCCTTCGCGAAGCGTCAGATCGATCGGCCCCAGCTTGAACCCGAAGTCACGAACCAAACCTTCGGATCGCAAAACCTCTTTGGTTCTTGTCTTTTGCTGTATGGGATATGTCTGTGTTGCATAGCTTGTGATGTTTTCGTTTTCCATATTTTTATCGTCACATATTCCAAGATGCCCAGCTCAGTGCCGAAAGTCACTGTTTTCCCTTAGGTATTTTCAATTGAGAATCAAAGAACAGCCAGCATTCTGCCTCGCATTCACGAATGTTGTCACTCCCCGATCGCCAAAGCGATGATGTGCACGGAATCCTGGTACTTGGTTGCCAAGCCCTGAATCCCCGTGGCGACGGCGCCGACGATAACCGCGATAACGAGAATGCCGAGCCAGCCGAGCAACTCCAGATTCGGCACACAATGGCCCACCAATTTCAGCAAGCCGAAATCGAGGGAAAGCAACGAGATATTCGTGACGATGAATGCCAGCAGCACCGCGGTCGCGGTCATGATGGCACCATCCAAGAACGAGAGCACCGTCAACTGGCCGATATCGGCACCGGCGACGTAGGTCAGCGCCGCATCGATTTTCCGTGCTCCTGCTGAAATGCACAACCCTGCCACGACTCCGGCCAGAGCCACGATGATGGCCGGTGCCAAGCTGGCGAGAATCCGTTCAAGACTTGCAGCCCCATACCCTTTGACGCCCGGAGCGATGTGACGCATCGTCGTGCTGAGTGTGGCCAAAATACTGGAAACCGTCATGGTCATTGCCAACCCGATCACCAACGGCATCACCGTGCCCCGCTGCCGATTGATGCGACCGCTGGACTGCTGGCCGGCTAGTCTCCAAGTAGCCGAAGGTATGGGAATCGAGGTCCACCACGAAGCGAACCGGCCCAATACCAACGGTGCCGCCGTAGCCAACGCGAAGACCAACAGGAACATACCGAGAATCGCCGTCAGCATCAGCAAGGTGCTTGTCGAATCGGTGAACGCCTTGCCACGCATAATCGTCGCTTGGCTCACGGGTTTGAGTGTCAGCCCGGAAATGCTCAAGACCACCAAAGCCGCCACAAGGAGTATTACAGTCATTACCAAGCGTTTGATACCGGAGCGGCGCGGAGGATTCTGTGACTGCCGCAGTGCCTCTATCGGGCTGATTCTCGCGATCGAACGCATGGTGAATACCGTGCCGACCAGCACCGTCACACCGCCGAAAATCGCACCCTTAGCCAAAGCGGAATAGACTCCGGAGCCTACATACGGCGAAAACGAATCCACATCAATCGCAATCGGCATATAGAATCCATAAAATCCCGGAGCAACCAGCGGCACAACGACAAACGCCACCATATTCGCCACTACGAACAACACCGCCACCACCGCAATCGTGCGCAGGAGCAGCTGAATCGGCGTGGCACCCTGCAAGACCAGCAACGCGAGCTGACGACGACGCTGGGCCAACGCCGAAGATACCGTCCACAGCACGACGAAGGCGAACATGACAATCAGGAAGGACAACGGCATGGTCATCATGAATGACTGATCGCCGCTCGTGCCTATACACGGCCCTGTGCAGGCACGTTTCAGCGATTCCCACAAGGCCATGAACAGCGAGAGCATGGTCTGACCGACGACCAGCACCAGCCCGACTGCACCCCAGACCATCGGAGCGGCTTTGAGGTCTTTCAATGCGCATTTCATGCCGTCACCCCGTCTTGAGCCGAACCCTGCGAAATTCTGCCGTCTCGGACTTCGACGACCCTGTCGCATTGATTGGCAATCTCAGCGCTATGAGTCACCAGCACGACGGTTTTCTGAGGGTTCTGGGCGATATCACGTAGGATTTCCATGACCTTCCTGCCGTTTTCCTGGTCCAATGCACCCGTCGGCTCGTCGGCGAAAATGATGTCCGGACTTGCCAGCAGCACCCGGACCAAGGCCACACGCTGCTGTTCGCCGCCCGAAAGCTCGGTCACATTGGCTTTGCGTTGCTTCAGCAGTCCGAAATAATCCAGCATGCTTTCAGCCTGTTTGCGCGGAAAACGGGCACTACGCAGCGTGAACGGCAGAGCGATGTTCTCCTCAACGCTCATACTGGCCACAAGATTGTATGACTGGAAGACAAAACCCAGATGGTTACGCCTAAATTTGGTCAGTTTCGTAGGTTTCGTATCTTTGATCGGCGTACCTAACAATGAAACGGCACCATCGCTGAACGTTTCAAGCCCAAGAGACAGTAAAGCAGCGTCGACTTTCCTGATCCGGAAGGACCGACAATAGCGGTGATTTGGCCGGGGTAGGCACAGAAATCGACCTTGTCAAGGATCGTGACCGAGTCGCCTTTACGGGGCGAGACCACCTTCGACAACCCGACCGCTTTCACGCTCGGCTCTGGTTTTGCTTGCTGTTGGGCAGTATTGGCAATCGTGGAATCCGATGTAGTCTGTTGGATTTTCATATTGTTATCGTCACATATTTCAACGTGCCATGCCCGGTGTCGAAAGTCACTGTTTTCCCTTAGGTGTTCTGAAATACCGAATTACTGATTGGCGACGACGATATGAAAATTCACCATGGCAAAAGGATTCGAACGAACGGTGCAACGATTGCGTAAATGCCGAAATATGGCGGAATTGCAATGGAAAAATTACTATTCGTGTCGTAAAGTGACGATAAACTCAAGACATGGACACGGACAAGGAAACGCCTCAGACTGTTGACAATGACGACGCTTGGCAAACAGCCCACGCGTTTTCCTCTACGTTGCCCTTTGACCATCGTTTGAGCGCCGATCAGAATCTGACTTTCGAATATGCGAAGCCGGCGTTTGCTTCGGCCGGATTTGAATGGTCCGACGAAAACCTTATTAAGTTGCATCTTTTCAATGCCGAAAAGCAAGCCACCAATACAGCTCTGTTGCTCTCCGATCAATGCCCATTTCGCGTCAAGTGCGCGGTATTCGACGGCGACACCAAAACGAATCTGATTGAGCGACACCATGTTTCCGGCTCGATTTTAAATCAGATCGATGCCACGATGATGTTTCTGAACCAGCACAATCCCGAAAACGCATGGCCACAAGCTGCGTTGCGTGAGTCGCTGGTCAATGCGGTGATGCACCGTGATTATGACAAGAATGGCCCGATTCTTATCAGCATCTTTGATTCAAGCATCGAAATCGTCTCTCCCGGCGGCTTGGTCGACGGTTTCGAAGTCAACGATTTGTTGAATGGCGTCAGCGAATCGCGCAACCCATGGCTCGCGGACGTGTTCGAAGCACTGCACTTGAGCGAGAACTGCGGCACCGGTGTGCAACGCATCCTTGACTCGTATTCCGAAAGCCTTGCCAGCCCCCAACTTCGTGTCGGGCCGGGTTCGGTGGCAATGATTCTGCCAAAGCCAGTGCTGGATTCGGCATGGCCCGAGCCTCAAAGCACTGACGAGAATGAAGACAAATCGGGAAACGAAACAGATAATCCCGATAACGATAATTCGGGCGTTGTCTCAGGCAAAGCCAAGCGCTATACATTCCCGCTTGGCGGGCAACATCTTTTCACCACCATCCCCGCGGAAGCCCTGAACGGCAGCCGCGTGCTGAATGTCGCCTCTTTGAATTCACTGCCTTCCATGGTTCTGGCCGGAGCAAAAGCGTGGGAGCAACTACATGATTCCCACAAGATACCAACTTCCGAAAATTCTCAATTAGCCAAAGGCAAGGAACGCGGACGACGGCAAATCAACACGGATTCAGAAGCCTACCAAATCAACACGCTTGAAGAAATCACCATGCATCTGTTCGCGCAGCAGGGCACTGAACTGAGCCTCAAGGAAATTCAGACTCGACTCGGCACGAACTCCAACGGTCTTACCGATGCCCTCGAAGGACTCACCGATCAGGGTAAGTTGAGCAGCTTCATCCGCTCGGGAACCACCACGTATTCACTGCCCCGATAGTCCAGCAGTCTCATTTCATCAATCTGACCGTCACTGTCAGTTGATAATCAGCGCCAGTCCCAGCAACACCGCCAGGAAAAGCACATTGGTGACTGTGTAAACCAGCAGATAACGTCCCTTCTTGTCGGGATATTTGCGCGCGATCTGCTGGTAGGAAATCAGCGAGGCCATCGAAGCAATCAGTGTGCCCAAACCACCGAGATTCGTACCGATAATCAGTTCACGCCACTGGCTGCAGAAACCGGAGAGCAGAATCGAAGTGGGCACATTGCTGATCAGCTGGCTGGAGGCAACGGCGACCTCCATCGGGTGCTGGTTGACGATGGACGCCACGAAGTTTGAGAACTCCGGAACCCGACGCATGTTGCCGATGAAGATGAAGAACATGACGAAGGTAAGCGGCAGGCTCCAGTCGACCTTGAGGAACGCACGACGGTCGCAGAACAGGAATGCCACGAACACCAGCACACACATGAGCCACAGCGGAATCGAGCCGCCGACGGTGAAAATGCAGATAAGGAACAGGACAATGTAAACGACTACGCGCCAGCCGCCGTAGCCTGCACCATAATCTACCACCCGCACCTCATCCGGCTTTTGCTTTCTTTCCGGCGCGAACAACGACTGCTCGATGCCCTTGCTACCAAGTCCCGAGAAATCAGCCTGGCTGTCGCGACGACGGAAAACAACAAGAATGACGACCAGCAGCAGTACCGCCGAAGCCAAGGAAAACGGCCCCATGACCTCGAGGAATTCCGCGGTCTGCATCTTGGAGATCGATTTGAAATAGAGATTATGTGCATTGCCGACAGGCGTGAGCATGCTGCCGGTGTTGGCGCCGATGGTCATCAACGTGGCCACCAGAACGGCCTTGTCCTCCATTTCCGCCATGACCAGCACCGAAATGGCGAAGGGAATGAACGTGACCAGTGAAACATCGTTCGTGATGAAAATTGCAGAGAAGAAAGCTAGAAAAACCAACGAAATTACGAGAGCGCTCTCGTTGTGGACGTGAGAGAGGAGCTTGGTTCCGATGATATGAAACACGCCGATGCGCTGGAACCCGCAGACCACGAGCATGAGGCAGACCAGCTGGCAGATGGTGTTGAGGTGGATATAACCAAGATACTGACGATCGGGTGGAACAATAAAACACGAGATGATGGCGAGTATCATCGCCACCACGAGAATGGTGTCGTTTTTCAGTTCCTTGATAATCCACTGGCGCATTGACTCACCAACCAACCGTCAACAGGGAATACACGACGCATTGAAGATCTCTCATTGGTGCAGTCCAATCGTCTTCGGGTGCGCGCACCCGGCAATCTCCAGCGTCTTGATCATCCGTCTTCCCATCCATCATTTCGGCCGGCAAAGCGGCCAACGAAAACACGTCCCATAATGAGTTCCATCACGATATCGGACGCATATATTCGTTTTTCTATTACCCATTGTATGGGTATTTGAAAGCAGAAAAAGACCAAAAAACGGGCTTTTAGCGACCTTTTGCCGATGTATTACCGAAACGAAATGGAAGAATACTAGAAAATATTGATATTGTTTCGTCCGTTCAAAAGCGACCAAAATTCTCAAAAATTCTTAAGAAATTCTTCATAGCCTGTCGTATTTAAGGCTCAAACGGCAATGCTATGCCACAGTATTGCCATAAACCTGCGCTTGAAGATCCTTTCGTGCGGTTTCCATTTCAGTGATCTTGCCCAGAAGCCGGATCTTTTCCTCGCCGTCCGGCAATTGTGCCATCTTGCGCTTTGCAGAGCCGATACGGCGCATGTAACCGACATCGAGCAGCCGTGCTGTCAGCTCCGAGGCATAGCGCTGTTCTTCGGCCGTTGGTGTGCGCAATTGGGCGGCTGCAGGATTGGGCACACCCGTGCCATTAATGTCACCATTCTGTCCGTTATTTACTGCAGAAACGTTGTTTGCTCCATTGGCATTGGCGTTCTGATCATCGCCACCAGGCAACGGCAACGGCATGACGGCAAGCTCGTTGATGACTTGTTCGAGCATCGGGCCGCCGGCCTTGGTGAGATTATGCATCCAAAGACCCTGAGGCGTGTTGTTCTCCGGCAGACCGCCCGCCGCCGCAATTGCCTGGAACAGGGTTCGGAACACCGGCGTCATGAAATCGGCCAATGTCAGCTGTGCGAACGCATTGGGGTCGATGGCACGCGGCACCTGGATCAGCACCGCCATGAACTGCTGCTCGCAGATAAACACGGCGTCATCGACCCGGAAATAGGTCTGATCGGCGGCATCACGGTGTTGCAGCGCCTTGCGAGCTGCGGGATTGGCGTAAGCGTTCTCGCGGCTCTGTGCATTGGCTTCATAACCGTTGCCGCCACGGCGTTTGGATGCATATGCATCGTCGTCGCGCACATGGAGCTGGTGCCGGGCGCGGTCGACCTCGCGGCGCATGATATCGAGATCCACGCCGATACGACGAGTCGCCTTGCGGGTATAGATGTCCAGCAGCGAACGGTCGCGAATCTGCGCGATGAGCGGCGCCGCGGCCTTGACCGCACCCATTTGCCCGGTGGTGTACGACGTGTCAAACCGGCCGATGGCGGTATCGATGACGAAGTCATAAAGCGGCTTGGCGCGGGCGATCAGCGAGCGCACGGCCTCGTTGCCTTGCTGAATGCGCAGGTCGCATGGGTCAAGATTGTTGTCGGCTACCGCCACGAAGGTCTGCGAAAGGAACGCAGAGTCAAGCCCGAAGGCATGAATCGCGGCCTTCTGCCCTGCCGCGTCGCCGTCGAAGGTGAATACGATACGCGAGCTCAGGGATTGTCCCTCTACTTTCAGCGGACCGACCAGCTGTACGGCGCCGAGTGAATCATCGGAAATCAATCGGCGGATGATCTTGGCGTGTTCCTCGCCGAACGCGGTGCCGCACGTGGCGACGGCCGTGTCGATGCCGGCCAGTTGACAGGCCATCACGTCCGTATAGCCTTCGACGATGACGGCCTGGCGCTTCTTGACGATGCTGGACTTGGCCAGATCGATGCCGTAAAGCACCTGGGTCTTGCGATACAGCTGGGTGTCGGGAGTGTTGATATATTTGGCGTTGATGGTGTCATCGTCATACAGTTTGCGTGCTCCGAAGCCAAGGGTGCGGCCCGTGGAATCGCGAATCGGCCATGTGGCACGACCGCGGAAATAGTCGTAAACACCGCGCTGCCCCTGCCGCGCAAGTCCGGCGTCCAGCATCTCCTTCTGGGTGAAGCCCTTTTCTGCCAGATGACGGACGAGATTGTCCCACCCTTGCGGCGCGTAACCGCAGCCGAACCGTTCGCAGTCCGCCTGGCTGAAGTTGCGTCCGCCAAGCAGCTTGCGGGCGGCGAGCGCCTCCGGGGTCAGAATCTGCGAGACGAAAAAGCGCTGGGCCTCTTCGTTGGCTTCGAGCAAGCGAGCGCGTTTAGAGCCGCGATGCTCCTGCTTGTCCCCGTTGTCACTGACGTAGTGCAGCTCGATATGGTATTTGTCGGCCAGCAGTTCCACGGCCTCGCGGAAATCGATGTTTTCCTTATGCTCGACATAGCCGAAGACGTCACCGCCGAGCCCGCATCCGAAGCAATGCCAGACTCCCAATGATGGGCGCACGCTGAAACTGGGAGTCTTTTCGTCATGGAATGGGCAGAGCCCCATGAATGTGCCGGTGCCCGCAGCCTTGAGCGTTACCGTCGACGAGACGATATCGTAAAGGTCCGCCGTCGCGCGCACCTTTTCAATGTCTTCTTTCGGAATCATTCCCACCATAACTGCTCACCTTACCGCGCA
Organism: Bifidobacterium sp. ESL0682; assembly: GCF_029392815.1. Lineage (GTDB taxonomy): Bacteria > Actinomycetota > Actinomycetes > Actinomycetales > Bifidobacteriaceae > Bifidobacterium. The sequence continues at coordinate 1,288,208 of NZ_CP113942.1, forward strand.
CCATGCATCAGAGGCAATCACAGCGAACACCGGAAACCGAAAATCAAGACTTCCTTTTTCCATCAACGCAAAAAAGCAACAACCCAATCATGGAGATTCATTTGCCAACGACCGACCGGCTCAACTGTTCATGAGCCACACGAATGACCCAAATTCAGCAAATCAGCGAATGTAGGGTCATCGCGGAGCCGTCGGTGAGGCTGGCCACTTGGTCGATGGCCACGCGCAGGCGCTCGTCATCGTTGGTGGACTCGTTCCAGTCCTCAAGGAACACGGTTTCCAACGCGTCGGAAGGACGCGGCGAATCGGCCATCAGCACATCGACCAGATCGGCGACAATCTGCTGCTCCTGTTCGTGCAATGGTTCGTGTTCACGCGGCGCCATAACGAAGTACACCGCGATACCCTTGAGCGCGACGATCTCGTAATTGGTCTCTTCTGGAATGACGACATTGGCGCTGTAACGTGTCAGCGGCCCCTGCCCGTACTGCTCGCGTGTCGCCCGTTCCACGGAGCCAGCGAATCGACCGATCAACGAGCTGGTGATGTTCTTCAACTGCGCCAACGCCTGGCGCGAACCGTTGAAATGCGAGGGGAACATATGACGTTTCTTCAAACGTTGGAATGCCTCGAGAAGCTTATCAGGATCCCACTGCTGCCCATACCATTCGCGGGTAACCTCAACAATGCCGTCGAGCACACGCGAATCGGCCAAAGCCAGCGGGTTGAAGGCACCCGTGGCGATGGCGTCCTCCACGTCGTGAACGCTATAGGCAATGTCGTCGGAAAGGTCCATGACCTGGCATTCCATCGGTTTGGCGTCCTTCGGCGCGCTCTGTTTGAGCCAGTTGAACACATCGACATCATCTGGATAGACGCAGAATTTCGCGCTCCGCTCCCCTTTCGGGTGCTGTGCGGCCTCGGCAAGCGTCCAAGGATATTTCACCGCCGCATCGAGCGAAGCACGGGTGAGGTTGACGCCTGCGGAACGCCCATCAGCATGGAAGACTTTCGGCTCAAGCCTCGTCAGCAGACGCAAGGTCTGCGCATTGCCTTCGAAACCGCCGATTCCGGAGGCGATATCGGCCAGCACACGCTCGCCGTTATGCCCAAATGGTGGATGGCCGAGATCGTGGGCAAGGCAGGCACAATCGACCACGTCCGGGTCACAGCCGAGCATCGAGCCGATCTGGCGGCCAATCTGTGCCACTTCAAGCGTATGCGTCAGACGGGTTCGGGCGAAATCATCGGTGCCTGCCACCAGAATCTGGCTTTTCGCACCAAGTCTGCGCAACGCCGAGGAATGGATAAGACGCGCACGGTCACGTTGAAAAGCGGTACGGGACTGCGATTTTGGCGGCTCGGAAGCCCAACGCTCCTCGTCAAAGGCATCATAGCCTTCCTCCGTCAGCACTTCTTCACCATCCGCAGTTCGCGTCTCAGTCATGTAAATCTCTTTCCGTCGCCTTATCTTGTCGTCATCGCAGTTCTACAAGCCCTTTCCTAATGCAACACAACCATACCGATGAATACATCATTCATCCATTATCGCTACAGCACTATGAATCAGAGCAAGGTCTTGGAATTGAGTTTGCTCATGTCTTGCGGCTCGAGCACCTCGGCTGCATGCAGGTAAAGCCGAGGGATACGAGTACGTAGGCAAGTGAAAATCTCGTAGCTGATGGTGTCGGCGGCGCGCGCCCAATCGTCGGCTGTTGGTTCCGCGTAGTCCTCGCCACGCCCCGGCCCGAACAGCTCGACCGTATCGCCTTCATGCACGCCAAGTTTCTCGGAATCGCCATGCAGGTCGAGGATGAACTGGTCCATGCACACGCGTCCGGAGACCCGCATCAGCCTGGGCCCCTCATTGGTCATCACACGCACCGGACCGCCCGGTTTACGCGTATGTTTCGCTCCGGACTCGTCGAAACCTGAGGCGGAACGGTGGATGCCGTCGGCATAGCCCAGCGGCACGATGGCAGTACTGGTCGCCTCGTCTGTGATGTAGGTGCGTCCGTAGGAAATGCCGTGACCGGCCTCAACGCTTTTGACCGTGGCAAGCTGGGCCTGCAACGTCATCGCCGGCTTCAGGCCATACTGCGACGACGTACCCATTGCCGGATCGGCCTCGTAGCCGTAAAGCCCGATACCCGGACGTGTCAGCTCGAAGCGTGCCTCCGGACGCGAGAACGTGGCCGCAGTGTTGGCGATATGACGGATGCGCGGCGGAATGCCGGCCTTCTCCATGCGTGCAGTAAATTCTTTGAAGTTTTCGAGTTGCTGATCCGTCACCTCTACGAATTCAGGAACATCGGGCGCGTCGGCCACAGAGAAGTGACTCCACTGCCCCACGATGTCGAGCACACCTTCCTTGGCCAGCGGTACCAGCTTGTCGAGCGCAGCTTGGAACCCCTCTGTGGTGAAGCCGTTGCGCCCGAAACCAGTGTCGACCTTGATATGCACTCGCGCCGGCATATTGAGCTTGCGCGCGGCAGCGGCCACGGCGTCGATGCCGTCAAGCGAACCGACCGAAATGTCGATGTCGCTGGCGATGAGCTCGACTAGCGGGGCGTTGCGCCCGTTGTACATCCACGTGAGAATGTGGCAACGGCTCGAATCGATACCCGCCATGCGTAGCAGCAACGCCTCACGCGGCTGTGCGGTTCCCAGCCACGTCGCACCGCCCGCGAGCGCCGCCAGCGCGGAGGGAATGAGCCCGTGCCCATAACCGTCGGCCTTCACCACGCCCATCACAGCCGTGCCGGACTTCGGCCCGCCGACGACCTCGACCATGTGGCGCATATTGTCGCGCATCACCTTCAAATCAACGATGGCCTGCCCTGGGTAACGCCGCAACGCTGCGGTATAGTTCGCCTTGCCAAGGGTGGAGGAAAACGGCCATGGTTCCAATGCATTCAATGTCATGTTCTTATTGTGTCGCGCGTAAGTAACGAACGCAATAAGCGTGGCAAAACAGCTACACAACCGGCAAATTCAGCGAGTCGCGGGACAGCCTCAGCGATCACGGCGCTGATAGGCGATGCGCACGTCAGGCTTGTCGGTGATGTTCATGACATGAATCAGCCCGCAACGTTGGAACCCATCACTCTCGAACACATGCTGCATGGCTTTGTTGTTCGGATGGGTGTCACAACGGACATTGCCATACGTCTTGACTGCCCAGTCAAGGCAGGTTTTGGCACTATGCAGCTTGAGTCCTGAAGCCGCAAGACGATGCATCGTGGCGTATTCGTCATCGTTAAGCCACTCACCTTCGATTTCGGCATAGGTCGGCTCCAATCCGGTGAACATCGCGAACTGCGCAAGAATGCGCTCCGCACCGTTCTCGCCTTCGTTATCCACCAAAACAAAAGCATTGCCGCCGTCGATGTCCTGTTGAACGAGCTCGGCCGGAGGCCACGTCGTGCCCCACTGCGTCGGATTGCCATTTTGCGCCATAAGTTTGCGCGCCCGCTCGAAGTTGTGCTGAATCGCTTCGAAATCCGCCTGTGTCGCCTTACGGATGTGTTCGCCTGACTGTTGCTCGCTCATGAAATTGCCTGCCCTTTTCATACATCATCAACCACTACGAATGCCGAACGAAAGCCTAACATAGAGATGTTCCAGAGAACAAAGTATCGCCTTCAAAGAAAAGCACTGAAATGACCTATACAAGTTGTCACATCACTTATGGCTTCATCGCCGAATACTGACAGATTTCTTTAATCCTGATTTTCATTGGACACCCCAGGCACACATCGGCAGCTTTGCAAAGCACCATCGTTGCCCACAAACCCCAAACAGCAAAACGGAATAAACAAAATGCAAGAGGCACCGGCAGAATATTTGCCGGTACTTCTTGCATTTCAAATTCCGATTACTCACAAACCTCAAACCGAGGTCAGGACGTTGACGAAATCAGACCACCTTGCGGACGTATGGATCGGAGCTGATGCCCTCATCGAGAATCTTCTTGCACCATTCCTTGGCGGTGAAGAGGCTGTGGTCACGATAGTTGCCGCAGCTCGTGATGTCTGTGGCCGGTACGTCGTCCCAGGTTGCCTTGTATGCGATGAACTCGAGCGATTCCTTGAGCGCCTTCGCCACGTCCTCGGTGCTGTGCTCGCCCCAAGTCAGCAGGTGGAAACCGGTGCGGCAGCCGAACGGCGAGCAGTCGATGTAGCCCGGGATGCGCTCGCGCAGTAGCACCGCGATAGTGTGCTCGATGGTGTGTAGACCGCCGGTCGGTATAGCGTTCTCGTTAGGCTGCACCAGGCGCAAATCGTAATTGGAGATCACGTCACCCTTCTCGCCCGTCTCGGTGTCGATAAAGCGCACATACGGCGCCTTCACCTTGGTGTGATCGAGCTTAAAGCTCTCCGGTTCCGGCTTGTTTTCCGAATTGACTTCTTCAGTCATGTTGCCTCTTTCGTTAATATTTACCTTAGGATTTCAGTGTAGCGCGCGAATACCTGCTTTCCTACACAAAAGCGCGTATTCAATACGATTCCTGTATAGATTTTATCAATATTTACTTATCGTATGTAATCGAGCCAATAGAATAGCAATACGCTATCGATACTGAAAACAACTAGTTTCGACTCGCACGCATCCGCACGATGATCAACAAACCTGCAATCAGTAGGGCAACCACCGCTATTATTGCTATTCCCCTGACATCAGAGCCAGTTTTTGCGAGCGAAGTACCATCATCAGATGTTGCTTGGCCGGAAGTTTTAGACGCTTTACTGGAAGAGGGATCTGCAGGAGTCAAAGATGCTGCATCTTGATGACCTTGATTTTGCTCAACGCCATGGTGTCCTTCAGCGGCACTGATTTCACTAGACTGCGATGAATTACTCGCTTGGGATGGTTGACTCGTCGAATTGCTCACTTGAGAAGGAACCGCCACTGGGCCACCTAGATGCGACGACGAATTTGCCGAGCTCACTGGCTGCGAAGGCGGAGTAGCCGGGCTGACTGGCTGAGACGGCGAAGCCAACGCATTACTTGGCGGGGACGGAACCGTCACCGAACCTTCAGACGATGAAGGCACATTCGGTTTTGCAGGCTGAGAAGGCTCAGAGACCGGATTACTGGGTTGTCCCGATGAACCCGTCGACTCCGCCGGATGAGAAGGCGAAGTCACAGGACTGGTCGGCTGTGAAGGCGAAGCAGTAGGATCACCAGGTTGCGAAGGTGGAGTAGTCGGGCTGCTTGGCTGAGACGGAGACGAGGGCTGAGACGGCGAAGTTACGGGATTCGTCGGCTGTGAAGGCGGAGTGGTGGGATTACTCGGCTGCGACGGAGTAGACGGGCTGCCCGGCTGAGACGGAGACGAAGGCTGCGAAGGCGTCTGTGAAGCTCCACGTTCAGTGCCGTCAGGCTTTACTTCATCCAATTGATCGGTGGGAATAATGGTCTTACTCGCAGGACACGTATCAAGCGTCTGCTGCATAGCTTGTTTTTCAGTGGAACTGACAGTCAGATTCCATTTGTGTTTCACCGCAATCTGTCGAGTAACGAATTCGCAATCATATGAGTAATCCATGCTGATGCCATTAAGCTGACCGGCCTTGTCGGTTTTGCGACTCCAGTCTGTTGGCTGCCACTGGTCTGCGGCCATATCACCATGGTCAATATTGCCTAAATGATCAGCGGCAAAGAGAATATAAGGATCGTTATAGTAGGATCGTCGATTGGCCGCACTCCATGAACGAGCACCTGATTTCCACGCGTCCCCTGTTGCCACACTATGCTCGATATCAAGATTGCTCATAACGTACGGCTTGCTGCTACCGGCAATAAAGGTAACGGTTTTGCCGGAATACGGCTCGACCATGGTTCCACCCTGAACATGGCATTTGCCTGTGACCGTTTCTCCGGTCAAATCTCTCTTCAGAATGCTGTTGCGCGTGTTGCAGCCATCTTTACTAGCCCAGCTTTTTGCGAAATCTTTTCCTCGGTTGTAGTCACCACGATCATCTTTGGCAACGACACGTAACTCATTAAGCGCCGTGCTTGCCTGTGTGTCAGCAGCAATTTCCTCATTCGGATCCGTCTGGGATGATGCGGTGTCACCCATTGCAGGAACAGCATAAAACCCAAAAGCAAGAGCAACGGCAACAACGCTGCTCACAATCCCAGTTTTTATCTTCATTTAATCCCCTTCTGCAATCGTTATTACAATTTGCGTTATTTTATTGGAATAGCGTCGTATAACGATAAACGCTCAACCCGACGAGCATTGTCTTCCATGTACTACGTCAACGATTGACGTACGGAAATTTTCACTCTAAACCGCAAAATGGCACCGAGTATAAGAAGAACAGAGCCGCCACACACATCTTCACGATTATCGTGCCGGTGGTGGATATGCACATTGGGACAAACTCATATGGAAGAACACACTTACCAGCAAGTTATCGGTGGGCTGAAGCAAAAGCCGAAGGACGCAATCACGCAAGGCGGGCTGCCGGCCTTCAAGGCCAGCGAGTTCAACCCGGATGCACCCAGCGTCGACCCGCATGTCAATTACTTCTGCCCCGACTGCGCAACTCTCGACCACGCCATCGCACCTACACTGAAGTGACCGACTCACTACAGATTAACCCGTATAGTCAATCCCCTCGACACCAAGACGAAGAATCACTACTCCACCCGGCCCGCAAAACGTTGCCACTTATTCCCGCGAAGGAAGTAACGCTTCTTCTCCCGCCACGCGCCTCCAGAAGCGTCCGATTCCAATCCGTGCCCTACGAAGGGTGCGACAGACACTTGCCGGCGACGAGGATCTTGGGGGTATTTCAATCCACGCCCCCGCGAAGAGAGCGACGATGGGTAAGCTTGCCGTCCCTGAGCATGTCCTGATCTCAATCCACGCTCCCGCGAAGGGAGCGACTCAAAAACATCACCTGCACCATACGCAAATACTCATTTCAATCCACGCCTCCGCGAAGAGAGCGACTTCAGCACGCCTCAACCCGCACTCCGCGCCGAGTCATTTCAATCCACGCTCCCGCGAAGGGAGCGACGCGACTCCCACATGGTCACGGCCGTGTGATCAAGATTTCAATCCACGCTCCCGCGAAGGGAGCGACCAGCCATCCGTGGCCGGGGTTGCACGAACCGGCATTTCAATCCACGCTCCCGCGAAGGGAGCGACTGGTTTCTCATCGGCGTGCTCGTATTGAGAGGGATTTCAATCCACGCTCCCGCGAAGGGAGCGACCAACACGGTTCTTCTCGATCGTGCGGATCCTTTGTTATTTCAATCCACGCTCCCGCGAAGGGAGCGACTCAACAAGTTCTATGGAGATGATGCAGCATGGCAATTTCAATCCACGCTCCCGCGAAGGGAGCGACCAGCAGGGCGCCAAACACCCGCTCGCCCCGGACCAATTTCAATCCACGCTCCCGCGAAGGGAGCGACATCTGATGGCCGGCATACTGAGGTGGGGCCATATATTTCAATCCACGCTCCCGCGAAGGGAGCGACGTTTAAAGGTGCGCAGAAAGACCATTAGCGAGTGATTTCAATCCACGCTCCCGCGAAGGGAGCGACCTGGACGTAATGGCCGATCTCATGGGCGAGCGTATTTCAATCCACGCTCCCGCGAAGGGAGCGACACCGGCGGATGGCACGTTGCGCGGCCTTCAGCCAATTTCAATCCACGCTCCCGCGAAGGGAGCGACATGCGTACATTGACCGATTGAGCAAGATAGCCAAATTTCAATCCACGCTCCCGCGAAGGGAGCGACGCAAGGCATGGCAAAGCTTCACGTCTTGGCTATCATTTCAATCCACGCTCCCGCGAAGGGAGCGACTTACCTGTTGGGCGAGCATGTCGATGACGGTTTTATTTCAATCCACGCTCCCGCGAAGGGAGCGACCCGCGCTGCCCCATGGCGGACACCTCCAAAAACATTTCAATCCACGCTCCCGCGAAGGGAGCGACTCGTGGCCGCCGGCAACGCGGCCACGGCCAAATGATTTCAATCCACGCTCCCGCGAAGGGAGCGACTCGGCAGCGAGTTCAGAAACTCCGGCGAGTTCCTATTTCAATCCACGCTCCCGCGAAGGGAGCGACACCAATCATCATTCACCGCCAATATCATCAAGTATTTCAATCCACGCTCCCGCGAAGGGAGCGACCATATTCCCAATCTTGTCTGCCACCCACTGCCATATTTCAATCCACGCTCCCGCGAAGGGAGCGACATGCAATGTTCCATGACATGATTTTCCGTGCGGTATTTCAATCCACGCTCCCGCGAGGGGAGCGACCATCAAGGGTTCCACCTGCGCCTTGTCTGATATTATTTCAATCCACGCTCCCGCGAAGGGAGCGACCTGCCGTAGCCGCCTGTCTTGCGGATGGTCGGGAATTTCAATCCACGCTCCCGCGAAGGGAGCGACGGAAATCAAGAAAATCATCGAACAAATCCAAGGAATTTCAATCCACGCTCCCGCGAAGGGAGCGACGGAAAATCGGAGCAGTATGGTCGGCCACCTGGTTATTTCAATCCACGCTCCCGCGAAGGGAGCGACGGAAAATCGGAGCAGTATGGTCGGCCACCTGGTTATTTCAATCCACGCTCCCGCGAAGGGAGCGACAAATTCGGCATCGTCAGCGTATTGGATGGTTATTATTTCAATCCACGCTCCCGCGAAGGGAGCGACCTCGCCTACGAGACCGCATGACACAGGAAAGAGATTTCAATCCACGCTCCCGCGAAGGGAGCGACACGACGGATGGGCCGCGGTCGAGCCGCTCGGCGAATTTCAATCCACGCTCCCGCGAAGGGAGCGACCAGTAAAGGCAATACGTTGGGCGCGGATAGCTGATTTCAATCCACGCTCCCGCGAAGGGAGCGACCTTAACGAGCTTGCCGACCAACGGCGTATCCGTATTTCAATCCACGCTCCCGCGAAGGGAGCGACCGGCTGAGGATTTGGCCAGTGTAATCGACACTAAATTTCAATCCACGCTCCCGCGAAGGGAGCGACTCATAACCTTCAAGGGCTTGCACAATGACCCTGAATTTCAATCCACGCTCCCGCGAAGGGAGCGACAGCAGTGATGGAATCAATAATTCCACTATACGAACATCATAATAGCAAATGCCGAGCCAAATGAAAGATAAAATTATCTTCAAAACAAAAAATCACTTTTAAGTTATCAAATGACCATCAAAGATGAAGAGAAAACTCAAAATCTTGAAAATTTATCAAATCAATTGGTGCGAACCTCATACATAAACTATGAGTCCTTACCCTTCGCACTAAACCATCATGACTTCATCATTAGGCAAATGCCTTTGAACACCGATATGTTCAATGCGATTTGAATATTTGGCACCAAGATTGTAAAAACGAAGGCTATCACAATCCGTGTCAATGATTTCGGTCAAACCATGTTTTAAAACCAATAAATCCGAAGGTGTAACAGTACATTCGAAAACGCTGTTGTTCTGTACTCTCTGTCCATATTTCGTACAAACTTTCGCAACCCTTCTCAAACGACTACGCCCTTGAGGAGTTTCTGTATTCACATCATAAGCAACGACGACCATCATGTTTTCTCACACTTCTAGCGATGAAGCTCACGGAAATTAACGACTTCCATTTGGCCTATCACTTCCACAGCAGTGGCGGATATGCATCCAAATCTCCTCGTAATGCCCGCACCAAGAGCAGCGCCTGCACATAAGGCACGAGACCCCAAGGTATCTTTTCATTAAGAAATGGGTGAGTCATTTGCTCCTGTTTACGTTTCTGCCACGACGCTAAAACAGTTTTTCTACCCTTCTCATTAAGGAAAATCCCGTCATTCTCACGTTCTTCGAAATCCTTCCGTTTAATTGCTCCTGTATTGACCAAACTAAGCACGAATCTATCAGCTACAACCGGCCGGAACTCCTCCATTAAATCCAATGCTAAAGAAGCGCGGCCAGGCCTATCAACATGCATAAATCCCACATAAGGATCAAGGCCAACACCTTGCAATGCCGCAGTACAATCACCGGTCAAAAGCGTGTACACAAAAGACATCAGCGCATTCATCCGATCCATCGGTGGTCGACGGCTCCGCCCCTCAAAATAGAAATCATCTTTTGAACGAAGAATCAAATCATCATATGCAGCAAAATAGTCCTTAGCCGCATTCCCTTCTATTCCACGAAGCTCATCTACTGAGGAACAATTCTCCACTTCCCCTAGCGCACACTTTAGCGCAGCACTTTGAGCCGAAATTCTCTCCACATTAACACGCATAGCATGGTCACGCTTGGTTCTTTCCAAAACCCAACGGCAATTAAAAACTTTGCCAAGAATAAATGACTTAGCGACAGGCAAACTACGGCTTTCGTCATCGGCTACCCTGAACTGCTCTCTGCGTAACAACACATTGCGATTCTTCTCGCCAAGAATTGAACAATAGTAATGTCCGTGTGGTGAGAAGAACGCAATCGAGACACCAAACTCAGCACATTTACCCATCAATGCCGGAGATGCGCCTTTGTAGCTAAAAGATACTATTCCTTCAATAGAGCGCAAAGGGATTGAAGCCAAACGCTTGTCTTTATTTTGGACGACAACATTGTCGTCTTTCAACGACAGATAGGCACCTTCACTAAGCACAAATAAAGTATTGAGTAATTGTCTCACAGTTTCTCCCTTCATCTATCAACCGCAATATTCTCTTTGATATATTCTTTTGCCGACATGGTTTTGCTCAATTCCGGCAAACATAAATCCTTCAACGAGCATGCATTACAAGATTTTGTTCGTTTCACTTTTGGTGTGCATCCCCGACGATAGAGATCATGCATCTGTTGAGTCAGACTGACCACAGTGTCACGCAAATTATCATCCAGCTCAACGATTTCCCGACGTTTTGTCTCCCGATAGAACAACGCCGCATTCGGAATCTCGCATGCAAGCATCTCCTCCAGGCACATCGCTTCAGCACAGAGTTGGAGTCTGTCCTCATCCCGCACTTTGGCGTGGCCGTGTTTGTATTCAATCGGATATGGCGACCATTCCCCATCACGGCCGTGAAGTTCGACACCATTATCATCACGGTGAAACTCAACCACATCGCAAATTCCCGTGATTCCCAACTTCCTTGAAAACACTCTTAGACTACGCAAAATCAATAGATTCCCTCGCGTTTCGGACTGGCTGTAGTCATCCACACGTTCATGTTCCAGCTGCCCTGCTGTTGTACGCGCATTTTCCTGCCAAAGCTGCTCGATATGAATCAACGCCCATTGCCTCTTGCAGAAGGCATAATGTTGAATGCCCGAAAGGGCCAGCCAATCGCCCTCAGGATAATCGGCCGACCCGTTCAACAATTCTCGGTATGTTGGAAACTTGGAGTTCATAATTCGTCTTTGTCTAAACTCAAAAACGTTACGACCAACATGACCTCACTGCCCATCGAGGATTTCATACTTCAATCCCGGAATTTCAGTAGCATCGACGGACACATTACCACCATCATCAATATGAACAGAACGATGAACTTTTGCAGAAGAATATTGCCCGGCTTTGCAGTTGTGGGTGAACCAGACGACTTTCAACACCTCCATAGACCCTGCCGGACGTGCAGAGCTTTCATCATTGACAAAGAGGGTGAGTAGAGCATCCTTAATCTTTTCGGCATCTTCTTGAGAGAATCCAGTCTTTTCAGAGAGCTGTGGACTGATACTTCCTTTAGTAACATAAACGGCTTTACCGGAAATTCGGTATTTGGTACCCATAGTGTCACTAGATTTCTTACCGTCATCGGTTGTCTCACTATTCACCGATTTGGTAATTTGCACGCTGTCAACGGCAACCGGCTCAAGGGAAAAAGCAGATTGTATGGACACCGGTCCACGAACACCGATAGAAACAGCCTCAACACCTGTACCTTTTTTGAAAGCAAAAACCTGTCCGAATGACCTTACATCAAACCATTCTTGACACACTTTGTTGAATACAACATCTCTGTTCTTCTGATCTTCCTTCGGAAGCCCTTTAAGGAATTTGTTCAAACGGTCGGAAAGAGACTTGGCTCCGTCATCAGACCTTTCTTGCATCCGGACAAAAATATTCTCGCCCTCGTCTTGCTCACGGTTGCGAATCTTACGTTTGATGGCCACGTCGGAAATCTCTCCAAGGCCATCGGAGGTGGTTCTTGGCCGATTCCCTCCCAATGGATCACCATTAGGGTTGGCGTTATCGACACCTAAAACCACAACGAAATCAATCTTGTTCTGTAAAGTTTCCATCATTTCTCCTTAGCTAGTTCCACTTTTATCGATTTTTGTTTCCGCTGTTTTTTCTTTTGCAGTTTTCTGCGCTCTTGCGAATACCCCATCAGATACAGTGGCGTCAACGGATGATTATCCTCATATTCGTTGTTTTTGAATAAGGCCATCACTTCATCAATATCATTCTGGAACCATTGACTACCATTGAGCGATTTTATATAGGGGGCAAGCTGAAGCATGATATTTCCCCAAGTCGTATAAGGCTTAGCTGCAAAATTCGTCATCAGTTTCACCGCCGTAGTCGGCCTATCAGCGTTCTGCTTCCAAAGCACTCCCCTTTCCAAATGATCTGCAAGTGCGAGCAGTCTGCCATACAGATAATCTCTGTCCTGGCGTTGTTCATCCAACTCCATAGTTATTCCCTTCCCGTTTTGTATATAAATGCTCTTCCAAATACTGCAGGTAATTTCAAGGTCGCGTTTCCACTGGTTTTCCTTTTCATAGCTGGCAGGTCGAATAACGTTATTAAACGCAGAAAGCGCCAACCCTCTGGGCAGACTTGAGTTGCTGAACATCGATTGAATCAGCTGTTTCTCAACTTTCATTTTCAAGCTACTATAGGAGTTACCACTTTTTCACCTGGTCCATATACGCAATTGACAATGTCCAAATATGATGGAGCACCAAAATACTCTATAGGCTTGCTAGACGCAGAACTTGTACGCGAGCCTTCTGCGGACGACATATCAAAACGCACCAACGGCCAAGACGAATCTTCATGCCAACGATTTATCGATTCAAAATACTGATCTTCTAGCAGCTCTTGATAATAGGTAAGACTTAGCCTGCCCGTAGTGGCCGAATCGAATATGGACACGACGACAGTTCTTGGATGTTTTTCACTTGCTCAGCAGAACCGAAGCCACGGACCAATGCTCCAAATTTTCTTGCATAATCAGTGTCTGTGTTCGATTTTGCCCGGCTAAGGATTTCTGTATCCGTCAAATACGCTTCGGTCGCTTGTTCGACGACATAGGAATTCCCGAAAGGCAAAGGAATACGCCGCCTCTGCCCTACCGCCCATATCACTATTGCTTGTTTATCGGTTATAGTGCCGTTATTATTTACCAGCCATTTCAAGGCAGCATGCGCTTTTTGCGATGTTATCGAATCGATTCTACTAGCTTCAGCTTGTGAAGAGAATCGTCCTCTGAACGTGAAATTACTGTTGTCATTTGCCGAAACAAGCTTAGCGTTGCCCGCAGTACCGACAATGTTCTTGGGATAATTGGCTGCCTGTGAGCGGAAAATGCCTCCCAATGAATCCCGACCCTTGGCTGGTTTATCTCCAGTTTCATACGCTATCCAACGCTGCCATAATGTTTTATCCTCCCAGACGTTGCTTTCAGAACTGTCAAGATCCCTTACGGAAAAACGAACTCCGGCTTTCTCCTCACCTTTTGGCAAGGCGACGCTTCCATCTTCATTGCGCTCGTAAATACCGTGATCACATGCATCGGAAATGAGACTGTGCTGACTCAGATAGGCAAATATCGCATTAAGTTTGACATTGCCGCCTTTCCAATCACCCAATTGTCCCATATACTGACTGAATTTCTTCTTATCGAATGTACTATCAATATATTGCAATTGATCACACAGCGGATGCGGAGCTGGGTCTTTTCCAGCACGCCCCATGGAAGACTCCGTACAGGGTGCAATAATCGTGACATCCTGGGCATCTCTTGTAACGCCAATACAATTACCTGCGGCATCGAGCGATATCTGCAGCTTGGTTGGAAACGTCATATGGAACAAAGGCAACAGAGCTTTTTTGACTTGCGGATTACCTTCTTCATCAAAAGGCACGATGCCTGTGCTGGACTCAATCCCATCGTAAGTTTTTAACAAATTGGACCACAGACTCATGACTCCTCCTCGCCCAAATTGACATTGTTACCAGGCACAAATTGACGAATATGTCGATTTTCCCGAATAAGATTCGAGTCAAGTTCCCGCGAACCAGGTTGCGGAAATTCTATAACCCCATTGTGCATCACAGGACGCCAGAACTGAGCGATGAAATCATGCTGATCGTTTTCATCTGGATAAATGAAGGAATGGAAGGTGTACCCCATGTCCATCTCGCCATAATCATCATAGAAACCTCCGCCTGAACCGAATTCACAAGGTTCGACATACCCTTGACACTCGCGCGTCCCAAGAAAGACATCTCTTCTACCACCAAGATTCACCGATCTTTTAGCGATGTTATGATGTTTGTTTTCATCCCGGTCAGCTGCCAAATCTTCTCGTTGCTTGTTCCACTCGAAGTGGGCGAGTACTTGGTAACGTACATCCTTCAGGTATGTATAGTACGAAAGATCGTTGCCACCTTGTGTATATTTTATGGGACGAATGCCTTTGCTTTCGGTCTGAATTCGGTTGACGACCCGGACGGCATCCACATACCAAATAAACGTCGGCTTCCAGTAAACGCTTTCGGTGATGCCTTTAAGTGCCTGGTACGTGGGAATCTGATAGGAGAATTTCTCACCTCCTACACGCGTTGCCACTTCAGAAAACAACGCATAAGGTCCGAACACCTCAAATTCTATGGAATTACGATATTTTTCATATTGCACATCCTGTTTCATTGTCAAACATCAAAAGGGGCATCTCCGTCTCAGTTACCACACCGTAGTCATCCTTATAATAAACCTCATTAAGCTGCCACACGTCGAAATCCTTATCGATACATTCCAAAGCGTGGTGGCTCATCAGTTTTTGAACTTCATAATCAAACAGAGATACAGAATAATCCTGTAACTTCCTTAGAGCCTTTACTCTTTGTTTGGCATCGCCGTTTCGCAAACAATCAACCCAAATATCACTGTCTCCATAATGGACCACAACATTCCTTGCGACATTCGATATTACATGGAAGTTATCGCTTACCGTCTTAAACGACTGAGCGAGACAGTGCGCATAACCTCGATTGTCAATATGATCCATATACGATTCTCGCGCCGTCTCATTTACAGATAACAACTCATAGGCTGTCCTATCATTTGCCATAGGGTAATCCATTCTTCCGCCCTTATCACATTCATGAAAATATTCTTGGTAAAACGCATCCAACATCTCCTTTGATTGCAAATCCGCATCCGGATAGTCATGCATCAGGCCCAGAGTAATGGATTTGCCCAACTCAATGTCCTTGAGTCTGCTTAGTCCTCTCTCATTTGCGATTGGATAGACGTACACATTTTTCGGGGTCTCGGATTCACCGCTTCGATTGCATCGCCCGGCTGCCTGCATAATGCTGTCCAGACCAGCCATCGCGCGCACGACACTGGAAAAAGACACATCGACGCCAGCCTCAATGAGCTGCGTACTGATGCAGATAACGGGCTTACCTGTATACACACGTTTGTCCCTAATTGTCTCATTCAGGGGTTTAAGCAGGGTTTCCATATGACTGATTTGATCTCGTCTGTGACGACCACACATCGAAGTACTTAAATGGATGACGTTACATTGTTTGAACCGATCATCATTCGCAATCATCTGGTATATTCTGCGCGCCTCTGATTTAAGATTGACAATTGCCAGACAACTACCTTCTGTCATCGCCAGTTCAAGAATCCTGTCGGCGAGCGCCTCGATGCTTATTTCTTCTGCGGTCGCAATGATATTCGTTCTACGCAATTGTTCTTGGTAGCCTTCTGATTCGGCAATCAAATCAGGATTGTCCGAAATCAGAAGATTCTTCCTCTGTGTTTTTTCCAGTGGAGGCTGGGTTGCCGTACACAATAAAACCGTCGTGTTCAGCACCTTTGAGAGGAAACTGACAACTTCATCAAACAGATGGATTGTGTTGATTGGCAACGACTGTATTTCATCGAAAATAATCACGCTGTCGGCCATGTTATGGAATTTCCGCAAATCAGTACCATGTGAGGACATAACCGTTTCAAGAAACTGCACCATGGTCGTCACTATTATGGGGTTGTCCCAGCGTTGCGCAGCCTCCTGACGCTTTCTCTGCAACTCATCGCGCATCTGCTCGGGTATTTTCATATCGTCAAACTCATTGACGGCACTTGAATAATGTTCGAGCAAGGTGTCATCGTCCGCCGATAAATCTAGGAATTTTCGCAAATCGCGTGAAGTCTGTTCAGTGATAGATAGATACGGAATAACATAAATAATGCGCCTCTTAACAGTCTTCTGAGCGTGATGCAGGGCAAAGCGGAATGAAGCCAACGTTTTGCCACCTCCTGTCGGAACAGACAGACGATAAATTCCGGTAGGCCTATCGCATGCATCAAGACATTGCTGCGAAATACTGGTTCTGATGCGATTGACCAGAGACGTGTTGTCAAAATCTTTCAGATGAGATTCAAATCGTGAAATCAAAGCATCCCAATCAACTTCCCGCTGCTGTCTTTTCGCCCCCTCGCTGAATTGTGCAGTATCTAACCGATCGGCATCGATCAGTCTCGAATAAACATATTTCGTATATAGCCCCAAGGCGAAATTAAATGAACCCTGCCGTTGTGCACCCTGATAGCCGTCGTTCATCAAACCTTCCACAAAATTTTTGGAATCCAATGCTGCGGTATTGAAGTAATCAGACAAATCCAATTTCATTCCTGTAAGATTTTTCTTCACCTCATCGAAATGATACTTTTCATCGCTTTGCCGGTCACTGTTCACTGAATCAAAAAAGGTACTGTAACCATCTGGACTGAGATAATCAGGCAAATCGCCGTGATGCTTCGCAATGGCTCCCTCCAACACCTCTTGTGTCAACATCTCAAATTCATCTGAAATCGGGAATCCAGCACTGACGAATGCACCTTGCAACGAATGAATCACATCACCGCGATTGGCGTCTCCATTGAGCAAATAACTTTGAAAACGATTGGTCGCCTTGCCTATATCATGCAGACATCCCGCCAAAAAAGCGATATTTCCAAACCGGTTTTCGAATTTCTTAGAAAATGTAGCAGTATGTAATAAATGTTCTTGCAACGTCTGCTCACGAGTATGTTCATCATTAATATGTGCAAGTAAAGCTTTCATTCTGGCCGCTCCTTTGCGTTTCTTTTGAATAAGTATATCACGTTTTTATTTAATCATTCATTAGAATAGAAAAATAATTTATTTGAAACATGACTGTATACTTTAAAACGTCATCAGCAATGATGTGGATTGAAATTAATGCATGATTAAGAACATTCTTGTTGCGCCACAATAATTATTGCAGCGCAACAAGATGAGCTTATTCACCAATTCTTTCTTGAATACAGCACTAAAACAGTAAGTCTTATCACAAGATATTGGTTTATTCGTCCATCATGCCCATAAATCAGCCCTAATCCCAGAGTCCTATTCAAACTCAGGTTCATACCCGTCATCCGCTTCAGACTCTCCACCAAACACTTCCTCTTCAGTTAGACGCTTGCCATCATCGTTTTTAATCGTTCCAGTGCTTCTTGATACAGCACGAAATTCTCTTCAGCCTCGTTCAGCCGACGATAATCATCTGGACTTACAATAACCGCTGTCGGTTTATTATTTTTCAAAACAACAACCGGGTTATCATCCTGTACACGTTTGAACGTCTGACTCGCCTTACCGTGGTTAAAATCGCTGACCGAAACCAAATTATTCAAAAGAGTAACAGTTCCCATAATACCTCTTTCTTACAATTATAATCCATGTAATATATGTTATTTAAATTTAAAACATAATTCAAATCAGTAGTATCAATCATTATAATCGCTTTGCCGCTTCTCTATAAACGGTTTCATCATCTCGTACACCTACAATCACAACAGTCATCGTTTCATTAACTCGTTCGAGGGAATAAACGATTCTTATCCCGTCGCCTCTTAATTTCACTTTCAATAAGCCAGTTAAATCGTTATTTCTTTTATGCCCTAAAGGCTTACCATATCCACCTTCAGTGAACGGTAAAGGGTTATCGGAAACCTTATGAATTGCTTTACGCACATGGCTTGCACGTGGTTCACCAAGTTTTTAATGTCAACCTTTGCCTCATTTAAATATTTAACTTGCCATTTACCCATTTTGACACCTCTCCGTTGCTTACAGCCCATCTCTTTGGAAGATTATCAATCCAAAATCAAAATAATCAAATCAGTTTTAGGAAGATGTCAAAAAAATCAAGATTTCATTCCTATATAAAATAGCAATCAATACAATACATGTTGCTAATAGAACCAGTTAATCTTCACGGTTATTAAAACCTCAACATTGATACTTCATTTATTTAACTGATTTCTTTATTGATGAGCAACCGATAATATCTCGCAGCAAAGAATAGTAAAATATCAGAAGAAAGCGTTGGAGGACAGTTATAAAGAATCAGGGAGAAACGCAATATGGCAAACAACGGAAATGAAAACAACGTTCAACGACCAAACATTGCGATAAACGATAACTCACAAACTCATTATTATGGTGAAACAAACAAAAGTTTTCCTCATTCAGCTGATACGAAGCAAAAGCACCACACGCTCACTATCTTCGCGATCATCGCGGCCGTGTTGGTCGTGGTCATTGTGGCGGTTGTGGGGTATGCGTATTGGGACAAGCAGCATGCGGAAGATCGTGCTTACCAACAGCTGCAGGAACTGACGCAGAAGCCAGCAGACATGACCAAGCAAGGCGGCCTGCCGACTTTTAAAGCCGGCGAGTTCAATCCCGATGCGCCCAGCGTCGACCTGTACGTCGATTACTTCTGCCCCGACTGCGCGGATCTCGACCGCGTCCTCTCCCTCACGCTGAAGAAACTGGCCGATGCGAGACAGATCAACCTGTATCTGCACCCAGTCAATTTCCTCGACGCCAAAACGAAGAACCACTACTCCACCCGAGCTGCAGGCGTTGCCGCTTATATCTCTTCCCACGAACCGGACAAACTACTCGATTTCACCATGGCGATGTATGCCGATAACTTCATGCCGAGCTCAAAGAACGGCAAAGACATCACCGACCGACAGTTGACCGACCTGGCCATAAAGGCCGGAGTGAGCAAGCAAGTGGCCTCAGCAGCTACGAACGGTACCTACACGGATTACGTTCAGAAGGCCACGAAATACACTCTGCTTCGCAAAGACCTGTTTGTCGACGTACATGGCGAACATCGTTTCTCGTCACCGACCATCGCCATTAACGGCACCATGTGGAAATACCGGGCAATGCAGAAGCTAGAGAACGTCTCGCCTGCACTGGTTCAGGTCATTGGTCTGCGCCAGCAAGACGTTGGCAACCCCCAGGTCATGCCGTCGATTGGTGCGCATGGGCAAGTCAGGGCGATGGCAAAACAATATTTGTGACCACCGAAGATTGATGCCGGAATCCTTGTCAACAAAACAGACTAGCCAATCAAACCGGTTCACAAGAGGTCGGGCACATCGTCCTTGCCTCCCCCACTGCCGACTCATCACTCACAGCATATTCAATGTTTAGTTGAGTCCGAAATTAAAAGGGCCGTTGCAAATCAGTTTGCAACGGCCCTTTTAATAAGCAAATACAACCCGAGTCAAACACTCGAATTCATACTCGCAGGGTTTAAAACCACTCAGACAATGCTTGCCAGAATATACAGCGCGGCGATATGGGCGGGATAGAAGATATAGAAGAAATACTTGTCTCCGCGTCCTTTCGCGCCATTGTAAAGCAGGATCGGAATGATGGCGAAAATCATCATCCATTGGGTCTGTCCTACTAAAGCGTAGAGCACCGCAACCACAGCGATAGCCAAGCTCTGCCAGATTGCGCTGCGTTTGACGTTGCGGAGAGCGTACATCACCGGAATGAGTAACACCATAACCGTGTTTTCAGCGAGCAGGATCGCAGGATCGACCGCAGTCAGCACTCGCAACGCCCAAAGCATCATCGGGCTTTGTGAGCCGTCACCTTGAGCCATGAACGGCAAAAGGGCAAGCGAAAGCAGGAACGGAAGGGCAAAAAGCAACAATCCTTCGGCCGTCTTCTTGACGCGGAAACCGCGGGTGACATCATGTTTTTTGAACGCAGCCTCAAAACAATCGACAGCGACCATGAAAATCGTGCCGATGAAGAGGTCTCGGAAGATGTTGTTGACCAGCTGTGCACCGTCATAATTGACCACCTGCTGAAGGCCCATATCAAGTGCAGCCATCAAGACCATGCACACGTAAAGCCGCACCATGTAGGCCTTTTTGCTGTGCGTGTGCGAGAAGCCAATGACGCTGACAAAGAAGAACAGCGTGGCCACGGGTCGCCCGAACCAGTCGAGCCAATTCGGCGCACCTTGTGTGGCGAACATCTGATGGACGTGGTCGACCACCATCAGTACCACGCCGATCATCTTGATGTCGAAAGTCGTCAGGCCAAGCCGCCGGATATGGCCCTTGCCGACCGTACCGGTTCCGTTGCTAGCGATAGTGATATTTCTACTCATTCGTATATTTCCCCATTTGCAATTGGCGTTTTAAAGCCAATACTGTGTCTGCTTTGTGTTCATAAAAATCCCAAATGCCGTCTCGATTCCCCAACGGAAACCAGCATCCTTACGAACTCCAAGAATACGGGCCAGTGACAGTTACGCCATCGTTCTGCAGGATGAAATATTATTCTTGCCTGTCTAATTATTCGGAATGACACTGAATTGAATCGTTAAGCCCACATACTGTCAAGCTATCTTCCGTTTTCGTCTCCGCCGATATACTTGTTATACAACACTGAGCGCTTGTTACAACACTCAAGGAACAGAGTCCATAAGCAAGCACAAAAAGGGGCAAAGTATGTCACGCAAACACCGCAAGCCACAGAACAGAACGGCTCACCCATCAAGCAATTCCACTACTTCAACGCGAGCTCAGCAGCAACGACTCGCATCCAAACTAGCAGCTGAAGCGCAAGCGGCTGCGGTAACAGCGAAGGAACGTCAGCAGCAGACAATCATCGGCGCTATTGTGACGCTGGTTGTTGTGGCACTGGTCGCAGTAATTGGCGTAACCGCATGGGGTGAGCACAGCAAGGCACAACAAATCAAAGCTCAGACCACTTCCGGTGCCTATCGCCAGCTGCAGGCAGTCGCTCAGAAACCCGCGAACACCACCGATCAAGCCGGCTTGCTCGCCTGCAAGAAGGCCAAGCTCAACGCCAAGGTACCCACTGTCGAAATCTATCTCGACTTCATGTGCCCCACCTGCGGCGAGCTTAACCGCAAGCTTGACGCCACGTTAGAGAAGATGAACAAGGCCCGCCAAATCAATATCGAGGTGCATCCGGTCACATTCCTCGATGGCAATTCGACCGATCATTATTCACTGCGCACAGCGAGCGCCGCCGCATATATTGCCAGCAAAGACCCCGACCATCTGATGGATTTTGTATCGTCCTTGTTCGAAAAAGACTTCCAGCCCAGCGAAACCGCCTACAAGCCAGTGAGCGACGACCAAATCATCTGCCAAGCCGTCAAAGCTGGTGTCGACAAGACCACGGCAACCAAAGCCACACAAGGCACTTACACTGAATATATGAGCAAAGCAAACAATTACACTGTTTTGCATCGACCGGAATTATGCGACACCGCCATGTATCCGCAAGGTGGCACCTTCGCCACCCCGCTCATCCGTATCAACAAATCCGTCTGGTCGCTGAAAGACCGCTCTTATGATGAGCTAGCGTCCGACTTTGAAAACGGCATCGGCCTGAAGGCTCAGGATGTCGGCAACGCTAAGGTCCTACCAACGCTCGGCCCCGATAACGCGCCAAAATCTGCATGAAAACCCACACAGCTAGAGACGACTGAAACAGTCAGCACACAATCTGATATGGAATCGGGTCCGCACCTTATGGGTGCGGACCCGATTTCTATTTACAGTATTACTGCACAAGTCGTCTTTGTGCTATTCATTTCAACGGAGCAGCAACAATGATTAATGCGCCTGCCGTGCACTTCAATACACATTCGGCGGAACGTTCCTAATGGAAACCGTCCCGCCGAATTATCTGAATTACTTAGAAGATATTATTCCAAACTTCCTCAGGCCTTGGCGACCGTCACCTTCAACTCATCGGCGGACGCGTCGGCATTGATGTCAAGCGACGTGGCGAGCGTCTCGTGAGCGATGAGGTCACGGAACTGCTCGGCCTTTGGAGCGTCGGCAGACGGCACATCGAGCTTAAGGCTGATACGGTCGGCGATGTCGAGGTCAGCTTCCTTACGGGCGTCCTGCACGGCGCGGATAACATCACGTGCATAGCCTTCAGCGACGAGATCGTCGGTCAGTGCAGTGTCGAGGATGACGAAACCGCCGCCAGGAAGCGCTGCGGAGACGTCGTTGGCACGGTCGTCCGCACCGACTTCCTCGACCTGGTTAATGAGCGTGTACTCGCCCTCCTCCAGCTTGAGATCGCCATTCGGCGTCTCAACAACCGGCGCACCGGATTCGTCGACATGCCAGTTGCCAGACTTGGAACCCTTAATGGCAAACTGCACCTGCTTGCCGAGCCTCGGGCCGGCGGCACGTGCGTTGACCTTGAGGTCATGAACGATCTTCAAGCCGTGTTTGCCGGCGTCCGCGAGCGTGGAGAATTCCACGTCCTTGACGTTGAGCTCGGTCTTGAGAATGTCATCATATTCCGCGACGGCATCGGGATTATCGACCAAAACGGTGAGCTTAGCGAGCGGCTGGCGCACGCGAATCTGGCAGGACTTGCGCAGCGACAGCGTGCCGGAAACAACCTCACGCACCTGCTCCATGGCCTCAACCAACGCCGGCTCGTCGACCAAAACGCGACCCAGCTCGGTTTCCTTGCCCTTGTTGAGCTCGCTGGTCGATTCGGCGTTCGCGCCGACATCGTGGGACTGTTCGTCCTGAACAGTGACAAACGGCCATTCGGCCAGATGCACGGATTCTCCGCCGGTAAGTCCCCGCCAAATTGACTCAGCTTCCATCGGGGCCAACGGCGCCATGACGCGCATGAGCACCTCGAGCACGGTGTACAGCGTGTTGAAGGCGTTCTCGTCTTCGTCCCAGAAGCGTTCGCGGTTGTTGCGAATGTACCAGTTGGTGAGCATGTCGATGAAGTCTTGAACCGCGGCGCACGCGTCGGAAATGGCGAAGGTGTCGAGCGCATGCTCGACCGAGACCACGAGCCTGCGGGTGCGGGCCAGCAAATAGCGGTCCATCTGCGGCAGTCCAGCAACTTCCTCGGGCTTCAACGCACGCGCATCGTAGCCTTTACCGCCGTTCGCCGCGTTGGCGTAGAGCGTGAAGAAGTAATACGAGCTCCACACCGGCAGCAGCACCTGACGAACGGTATCGCGAATACCGTCAGCGGTGACAATGAGGTTGCCACCACGCAGAATCGGCGAAGACATGAGGAACCAGCGCATCGCGTCGGAACCATAGTCGTTGAACACGCCGTTGACGTCCGGGTAGTTCCTGAGGTGCTTGCTCATCTTCTGCCCGTCGTCGCCGAGCACGATGCCGTGGCAGATGACGTTCTTGAAGGCGGGCTTGTCGAAGAGGGCGGTAGCCATGACGTGCAGCACATAGAACCAGCCGCGGGTCTGTCCGATGTATTCGACCACGTAATCGGCCGGGAAGTGCTGCTCGAAATACTCCTTGTTTTCGAAGGGGTAATGGAACTGGGCGAACGGCATGGAACCGGATTCGAACCAGCAGTCGAGCACGTCGGAGATGCGGTGCATATGCGACTTGCCGGTCGGATCGTCGGGGTTGACGCGCGTGAGGTTATCGATATAAGGACGGTGCATGTTGACATTGCCCTCGCCGTCGCGCGGATAATCACCGAAATCGGCCTTCAGCTCGTCGAGCGAACCGTAGACGTCGACGCGCGGATACTTAGGATCATCCGAAACCCACACGGGAATCGGTGAACCCCAGAAGCGGTTGCGGGAGATCGACCAGTCGCGAGCATTCTGCAGCCACTTGCCGAACTGTCCGTCCTTGACGTTCTCGGGAATCCAGTTGATCTTCTGGTTGTTCTCCAGCAGACGATCCTTGATCTTGGTCACGGAGACGAACCAGGAGGAGACCGGTTTGTAGATCAGCGGGGTGCCACAACGCCAGCAGTGCGGATAGGAGTGCACGTAGCTCTTCTCCTGGAAGAGCAGGGCGCGGTGGTCCTCAGGAATACGAGCCAGCGGACCGTCACCGTTGCGCAGGTTGCGCAGAATCGGCATATTGGCATCGAAGACGTACATGCCTTCGTAATCCGGGCAATCGGCGGTGAAGGTGCAGCTAGCGTCGAGCACGTCGATGCAATTGACGCCGGCTGCGTTCAGCGTGTTCATATCGTCTTCGCCATAGACAGCCTGATGGACCATGCCGGTACCTTCGACGGTGTCGACGTAATCGGCGGCGAGAATCTGGTAGGCGTTCGGCCCAGGGACATGGCCTTCAGACTCGGCTTCTTCACCTGCGAAATATGGGAAAACCGGCCAGTAGCGACGACCGACCAGCTCCTTGCCTTTAAGTTCACGAACAACCTCATAGTTCTCGCCAAGTTCCTTGGTATACGAGCCGAGCAGCGGCTTTCCAAGGTAGAACTTCTTCCCAGCGAACTTGCCTTCAGTAGGCTTGACCTCGACATAATCGATATCCTCACCAACGACAATAAGGAAGTTGGTCGGCACGGTCCAAGGCGTTGTGGTCCAGAAGACGGCGTAGGCGTCGTCCTCATCACGCATCTTAACGGCGACGGAGAGGGTGATGTCCTGACGGTCCTGATAGACGTCGGCATCCATGCGCAGCTCGTGCGCGGAAAGCGGGGTGCGATCTTTCGGGCAGTACGGCAGCACGCGATAACCCTTGTAGGCCAGGCCCTTGTCGTACAGGGTCTTGAACGCCCACATCACCGATTCCATATAGGTGGTGTTGAGGGTCTTGTAGCCGTGCTCGAAATCGACCCAGCGAGCCTGGCGGTGGACGTAGTCCTTCCACTCGTTGGTGTACTTCAGAACGGACTTACGGCAGGCGTCGTTGAACTTCTCGATACCCATTTCCTCGATCTGATCGACCGATTCGATGCCGAGTTCCTTCTGCGCTTCAAGTTCGGCTGGAAGGCCGTGGGTGTCCCAGCCGAAGACGCGGTTGACCTTGCGGCCCTTCATGGTCTGATATCGCGGAATGACGTCCTTGGCATAGCCGGTCAGCAGGTGGCCGTAGTGCGGCAGGCCGTTGGCGAACGGCGGACCATCGAAGAAGACGAATTCGTTGTCGCTGTGGTCGCCGCTGGGGTTGCGCTCAACGGACTTTTCAAAGGTGTCGTCCTTGTCCCAATAGTTGAGCACCGATTCTTCCATTTTGGGGAAGCTCGGGTTCGGTGCGACGTGCGCGCTTTGCTCGCCTACGGACGCCTTGGGATACACATGGGAATTGGTGGTTTCGCTCACCGCTGTCTCCTCGCTTGGCAGATGTCATTACTACCACGAGGACGATGACGAACGCTAGCACGCGCCGTTACCGCGGTACCACCTCGCTTGTCACATCACCGGTACTCGAACGCACCACGCAACGCAACCGCTTGAAGTACAGGCTATGTCGGGCCCACCCGTCGGTTCTAATAAGCCGCTCACCTCAAGTGAGCAACCGTTCTTCCGAAAGCTCCCCGCCGATAACGGATCAGCGCTTACACATTGTTATATTAGCAACGCCCTCTGAAAAAGTTCTCTCCAGATTCATTCTGCGGACAAATTCTAACGGAACTGATTGTTCAACATGCAAATCACTAGCGGCCGCTTCTTACGTCCCACTTGAAGAATTTGCGGGAAATGACAACCGAGGCGACCAGCCATACGGCACAGACCGCCAAGCCTGGCGAAACCAACATTGCCAGTCCCGTGTGGCTACCCAAAATCAAACCGCCGTTTCGCACTGTAGCGTGGACGAAATCCTGACCTAGCCACATGGAACGCATCGATTCGGCCAAATAGCCGACCGGGAAGAAAGCACTCAACGTACGCAACGACGAGGGAATGATCCACGACGGCGTGAACACACCGGAAAGGAACATGAGAATCAGCGTAGGAACCAGAAGCATCATCTGCGAGGAGTCAGCGGAAGGAATCAACGCGGAATATGCAACGCCGATGACGGTACAAAGCACCGCACCCAAAATCGTGACGAGGATGACACCGGGAATATTGGCAGGAGCTTTGAGGCCAAGGAACAGCACGGCGGACAACAGCAGAACTGTCTGGCATATCAAAGCCACAACAAATCCGGAAAGCGCATAACCAAAGAGCACAGAACCATCGGAACGTCCCCTCAACCTGATGCGCTTGAGCAGGCCCGAGTCTCTTTGCGAAACGATGTCGCCAGCCACCTTGACGAACCCACCCATCAGGACCACGTATGAAGTAAGGCCGAGGGCCGACCAACTTGCAGCCGAAACCTGTGCTCCCCGCCGAGCGGAAGATTGTCGCCTTTGTAAGCCAGTCCAAAGAGAAGCGCCAATGCGACAGGAAAAGCGAGTGTGAAAAACACCGATTTGCCGTTACGAAGGAAACTCAGCGTTTGCAGATGGAACTGGGGAAGAATGGTGTCGTTCATCGTTTGTCGTCTTTCGTCGCTGGGATATTGTTTTTCGACTTTTCCGTCCCGACCAATGCCGAATAGGCCGCACGCAAGGAAGGCTTTTCCACGCACACATCAGCGATCTGCCATCCGTGATCCGCACAAGTGCGATAGATGGCCTCCAAATCGCGAGCCGGATCATGCGATTGCCATTCCAGACGACCATCTTTTCGGCTTGCACCATCGCCATGTTGTGGCAAGCAATCTGCCAGACCATCCAAAACATCCTGACTCGCCGCCACCGAACTGGCTCGAGGCGCGGGAACGGATGCAGCCAGCTCATCAACGGTTCCCGAGACGGTGATATGTCCTTGCTTGATGACGCTGACGGAATCGGAAAGCGCCTCGACCTCATCGAGATAATGGGTGGTCAGCAAAACGGTGGCGCCAAGGTCTCGCTGGCTACGGATGATGCCCCAGACGTTCTCACGAGAGACGGGATCGAGGCCAGTCGTCGGCTCATCGAGCACAATCAGTTTCGGATTGCCATACAAAGCAATGGCAATATCGACTCTTCTCCGTTCGCCGCCAGAAAGCGAACTCAGCGGCCTGTCCAACAGATACTTGAGATTCACCCGTTCGACGATGTCCAAGACATCCTTTTTCGTCATTTCAGGCACATAGCGCCTCCAGCTGAAAAGAATATCCTTGACCTTCATCCCGGTCGGGAAACCAGCGCTTTGCAGCACGATGCCGACATCCGGTCGCAACTTGGCGGCATCGCCTATCGGATCAACCCCGAGGGTGCGAATACTGCCGTCCGAGACCTTTCTGGCACCGATGACCGCATCGACAAACGTGGATTTGCCGGCACCATTGGGCCCCAACAAGCCGATAATTTTGCCCGTCTCGGCCGTAAAAGTCAAGTCTCGCAAAGCTGAGAAATTACCATATTTCACGGTCACGTTCTGGGCGTTGATGGCATAGTCAGACACTGTGATGGCCTTTCATTGAAGAAACGAATCAGATCAGGGCTATCAGCTGAGACCAATTGACGACAATAAACACCAGCACGCCGCCGCCAATCAGCACTACCCGTCTGATGATTTTCTGCTTGCGCTTCTTCTGATAAGCCAGAGCTTCGGATTCTTCGTCCATAATGACAATTCTCAATTCAGTAGAAAGGCTGGAATCACAGGCGTGTCATCACACGGTGTCGAATCACCTTGTTTCAAGCCATGTTGAAGTACGATTGATATCTTGCGAAAGCCTTATCCCCAATAAGGTTTCAAAAGTCAAGACAAAAAGTTTTAAAGAAACCAGTCCACTGATTTCGCCAGTTAGCTACGATTCCCTTTCATGTCATCTATCAGTCTATTAAAATAGATTTTATTATCTTTGCATACAACAACGACATACAATCATCAACCGAGTTCCCACACCGAGAAACCATGTCATATCCGAAGAAATTCTAAAAATTACATAACGTCTTAACGGGCAAACAACAAATGCCCTGATCAAAGGTCGGATACCGATTAATCTTTGATCAGGGCATTTATTGACTATTTATTGGGCTTTAGTGCTCTTTAATAGACCTCAAAGCCGTGAGCCTTGAACTGGTCATGGACACGCTTTTTCAGTTCCTTGGATGGGCCTTCCTTGGTTTCCAGAGGATACGGAATGTTGAGCTCGTGCCACTTCGGACGGCCGAGCTGGTGGAACGGAAGGACATCGATATGCTCGACGGCATCGCCGAACGACTCGCAGATCTTGGCCACGTTCTCGACGTTCTCAACGCTGTCGGTCAGACCGGGAACGAGAACGAAACGTACCCAGATCTTCTTGCCGGCCTTGCTCAAACGCTGGCCGAACTCGATGGTCGGAGCGAGCTGGCTGCCGGTCACCTCGTGGTAGGTCTTCTCATCACCGGACTTGACATCGAGCAGGCACAAATCAACATCGTCAAGCATCTCGTCGGTCCATTCCCTGTTGAGGAATCCGGAGGTATCGAGGCAGGTGTGGATGCCATTCTGGTGCACCGCGTGGAAGACGCGTGAGACGAACTTTCCCTGCATCATGGATTCACCACCAGAGAACGTCACTCCCCGCCAGTGCTCTGGAAAACGTCCTTGTAACGGGTGACGCGTTCAATCATGTCGTCAAGATAGACCGGTTGTCCGTCACGCATCTTCCAGGTGTCAGGGTTCTGGCAGAACTGGCAACGCAGCGGGCATCCGCTCATGAACACGGTCATTCTGGTCCCCGGCCCGTCGACGGACGTGTTGATGTCCCAGGAATGGACGAAGCCGATGTCTCCGGTGCGCAGCGCGGAGATACGGTCATGACGATCCAAGCCTATGGGAGATTCGAAGCCCGAAAGACCGCCCATCAACGTGTGCTTGGCATATACCTTCGACTCCTTGAGCATGTGCTGCGTCGTGGTTCTAAATTGAGTGGTTTCGGACATCGTTGCCCTCCTTGTCAAATTCTGGTTTCATACTATCGGATTTCAGGTTGAAATCCCAGTCGTTCGGTGTGCCTCAAACACAATGTGATGCGCGAAATATTCCATAGCTGAAAACCAATGGTTGCCGCCATCGGCAATGGTTTCCACGGCCATGAAACATGATTGAAGGGACGGAGCCAGAGCCCCGCCCCTTCAATCAATCATTCACCACATTTTACCGTTCAATGAACTGTCACTCAGAGACAGCACCCTGGTGGAACGTACGGGAAATCACATCGAGCTGCTGCTCGCGGGTGAGCTTGACGAAGTTCACTGCATAGCCCGAGACGCGCACGGTGAGGTGCGGATACTTCTCAGGATGCGCGACGGCGTCCTCAAGCTGCTCCTTGCGCAACACGTTGATGTTGGCGTGATAGAGGCCATGGCCATTGCCGGAATCCAGGATGCCGACCAGGTTGGTGACACGCTCTTCCTCGTCACGGCCGAGACCGTCAGGGGTAATCGTGTTGGTCAGCGAAATGCCGTCCAGCGCGTCGTTGTAGTTGATCTTGCCGACCGAGAACATGGACGGCAGCATGCCGTGCGAATCCATGCCGTTCTCCGGGTTGGCACCAGGGGCGTAAGGCTCGCCCTTCTTGTGTCCGCTCGGGAAGGAACCGGTCGCCTTGCCGTAGACCACGTTCGAGGTGATGGTCAGGACGGACTGCGTCGGCACCGCGTTGCGGTAGACCGGCAGAGCCTTGATCTGATCCATAACCGTGGAGACGGTCCACTTGGCGAGGTCATCGGCGCGATCATCGTCGTTGCCGTAGATCGGGAAGTCGCCGACCGTGCGATAGCCGACCACCAGGTCGTCGTCAGCACCTTCGACATATTCCTTCTCATGGCCTTCGAGGTTCTTCGCATCCTTGTTGTAGATAGGATAGACCTTTGCATACTTCAGTGCGGAGAGCGAATCTGCAGCGATCGACAGGCCGGACATGCCGCAGCCGAGGGTGCGGTAGACTTCCTTGTCGTGCAGAGCCATCTCAATGGACTCATACGCATACTTATCATGCATGTAATGGATGATGTTCAGCGCTTCGACGTAGGTCTCGGAGAGCCACTCAAGGGCCTTCTCGTAGTTGTCCTTGACCTTCTGATAGTCAAGAGTGCCGTCGGCTTCGGGCTTGATCGGATCGATGATGCCCTTGTCGATGACCTGCATACCGGTCATCTCGTCGCGGCCGCCGTTGATCGCGTAGAGCAGAGCCTTCGCGGAGTTCACACGAGCGCCGAAGAACTGCATCTGCTTGCCCACACGCATCGGGGAGACGCAGCAAGCGATGGCTGCATCGTCGCCCCAGTGGTTGCGGATATCGCGGTCGGACTCATACTGGATGGCCGAGGTGTCGATGGAGATACGGGCGCAGAAACGCTTGTAGCCTTCAGGTAGCTTGGAATCCCAGAAGATGGTGATGTTCGGCTCAGGTCCGGGCCCAAGGTGATCGAGGGTCAGGGTCGCGAGCAGACGGAACGAGGTCTTGGTGACCATGTGGCGTCCGTCATCGGCGAAGCCTGCATCGGACCAAGTGGCCCAGTACGGATCGCCAGAGAAGATCTGATCATAATCCAGAGTACGCAGGAAGCGCACGATACGCAGCTTCATAACGATCTGGTCGATGATCTCCTGAGCATGAGGCTCGTCGAGCACACCGTTCTTCAGATCGCGCTCGAAGTAGCAATCGAAGAAGGCCGAGTTACGGCCGAAGCTCATGGCCGCACCATCTTGGCTCTTGACGGAGGCGAGGTAGCCCATGTAGGTCCACTGCACGGCTTCCTGCGCGGTCTGCGCCGGGCGGGAGAGGTCGAGGCCATACTCGTTGCCGAGAGCGATGAGTTCCTTCAGGGCCTTGATCTGATCGGAGTGCTCTTCGCGGAAGCGGATCCAGTGTTCGATCTCGGCCTCGGTGAAGTCGTTGCGATAAGGAATCGAATCCTTGTCAATCTTCTTCTGAGCAATCAGATAGTTGACGCCATAGAGGGCAACACGGCGATAATCGCCAATGATGCGGCCGCGGCCGTAAGCATCAGGCAGGCCGGTGAGAATCTTGTTGTGGCGAGCAAGCTTGATCTGCTTGGTGTAAACGCCGAAGACGCCGTCGTTGTGGGTCTTGCGATACTTGGTGAAAATCGTCTTGATGTTGGGGTCAGGCTCCTTGCCAGCCTCAATGATGGCCTGCTCGACCATACGCCAGCCGCCGTTCGGCATCATGGCACGCTTGCAAGGCTCGTCGGTCTGCAGGCCGACGATCACGTTATCGTGTTCCTTGTCCATGATGTAGCCAGGGCCGAAGTTGTCGATGCCAGCCGGGGTGTGGGTATCAACGTCATACACACGCTGCTTGCGCTCTACGGCAAGCTGGTTGTTGTCGAGGTACTCCCACATTTCCTTCGTCTTGGGGGTCGCCTTGGCAAGGAAGGATTCATCGCCATCGTACGGCGTGTAGTTCTTCTGAATGAAATCGCGAACATCGATTTCCTTCTGCCAATTTCCTCCGACGAAGCCGTCCCAAGCCTTTGCTTGGAGCTCTTCCTGAGAGAGAGCAGTCTGATCTACTGCGGTCATTTAGCACTCCTTGTTTGTGGAGCAACGCATCTTCACGTTGCGTTCGTTTACCATTGTAGAGTGGTTTGTGTCACATTAGCACCAAAATAGATGTGACATACGTCACTTTTTGGATTTTATCGACACGCAGTTAACCAGCAGAGATACGGCAACGATACGGAAACCCAGCCACAAGAACGATTTAACAAAAATCGATTCTCATACACAATCGGGAACATCAAGCAAAAATAAAGTGATGTACGTCACATTTTGTCTTTAGATAGAACAATAGGCCAGCAGACGACGTTCCGTCCACTGACCCATTGTTGATTGAGCGCGACCTTTTTATAGTGAAGACTCTCAGAGCTGTTGTCTATTCGCTATCAGAACCCTCACCAGAGCCGTCATCCTCTCCGGCCCTGTCCCACGCATTCCATTTACGATTCTGCTCATCCCAGACCTCGTTGCGCTTCTTGGCGATTTTCCAAGCATTCTCAGCGTCCTTACGGGACTTGTATGGACCGCTGCGTTGGTTAACCGGCGAAAGCTTACCCAATTCCGGCTTGCCCGTGACGGTATTGAAATACCACTGTTCGTTTCCACCGTCATCGTTCATATTCTGCGTATCCTGTGCCATCGCCATTCCCCTTCATTGTCAACGTCAATGTTTCAACTCTAACCCAGCCTAGTTCACGGTTATGCTTGTCTTACCCGTGGGCGTAGCCATATTGCACAAACGCGTCGACGGCATCTAATCGCATCTCAAAGCATCTCAGCAAACCCACGAACAACGGGGTGTTTGCTGAGATGCTTTCCTTGCACTATCCGACTATTCGCGGAACGCGCTGGTCACCGGGAGGCGACGGTCGCGGCCGAAGGCCAACGAGGTGACCTTGGGGCCGAGCGGATACTGGCGACGCTTCCACTCTGCGCGGTCGACCAGACGCATCACCGTATCGACCGTCTTCTCATCGAAGCCATCTTTCAGCAAATCTGCACGCCCATGGGCCTTTTCGATATATGCAGCCAAGACCTTGTCGAGCAACGCATACTCAGGCAACGAATCAGAATCTTTCTGTCCGGGACGCAATTCGGCGCTCGGGGCTTTCTCGATACTGGCAACAGGAATCATCACACCGTCTTTGAGCGGCACTCCTGCTCCCCGTTTTCGTTACCGACGATTTTCAGCCCTCCGACACCCACACCTGCAGCAGCGGCACGGTTGCGCCAACGGGAAAGCTCCCAGACACGGGTTTTCAGCAAATCTTTGATTGGCGCATAGCCGCCCACGGCATCACCGTAGATGGTGGAATAACCGCACGCCAATTCGGATTTGTTGCCAGTGGCGAGCGCCAGCAGGTTCTTGGAGTTGGAATAGGCCATGACGATGACCCCTCGGATGCGCGCCTGTAGGTTCTCGGCGGCGACACCATCCAAGTCAAGTTGGGATTGGAATGCCTTGAACAGGGGTTCGATAGGCTGGATGTCGTAATGCGCGTCGAGGTTCTGCGCCAAATCGGCGGCATCATCCTTGGAACCGTCAGAGGAATACATGCTGGGCATGGAAACACCTTGCACGTTGGTGCCACCCACCGCGTCGGCCGCCATCGCCGCCACAAGCGCCGAATCGATGCCTCCGGAAAGGCCGAGCACAACGCCGGTGAAATGATTTTTGGCCATGTAATCTTTGAGTCCCAGAACGCAGGCCGTGTAGACTTCCTCGTCCGGATCGCGCGGTGCATCGATGGCGCCGACCTGTTGATGTTCCGCTGCCGAATCGAAATCGAAGTAGCTCAGGTCTTCCATGAACATCGGCGAACGTTCGATAAGCGTGCCGTCGGCATCGACCACGAAGCTGCCGCCGTCGAAGATCAGGTCATCCTGGCCGCCGACCTGATTCAGGTAGATCAACGGGGCGCCCACTTCGTGGGCACGGCGAACGGCCAGATCTTGCCTTGTGTGGGTTTTGCCTTCTTCATACGGAGAACCGTTGATGGTGAGCAGCACGTCGATGCCGCTCGAAGCCAATTGGGCGACGGGGCCGCCATCCTGCCAGATATCCTCGCAGATGGCGACGCCAACCTTTACGCCATCGATATCAAGGATGACGGAACGTTGACCGGGCTCGAAGATACGGAACTCGTCAAAGACGCCGTAATTGGGCAGGAAATGCTTGTCGTACGTTGACCATACCGATCCGCCGTGCAGCACGACCAAACGATTCGTGGGCTTGTCGTCGACATCGGTCACCGCGGAGGTGCCCACGGTTCCCACCACCACGTAAAGATCGCCCAACCCCTCCTTTTCGAGCGTCCGGGCCAGTTCGTCGGCCTTATCCGCCGCAGCCTTGCGGAAGGTGGCCCGCAATGCCAGATCTTCGATGGGATAACCGGTCAGTGTCATCTCAGGGAACACGACCACCTGAGCGTTGTTGAGCGCGGCCATGCGAGTGAATTGCAAGACGCTGGAAGCGTTGCCGTTAAGATCGCCCACGCAGGTGTCGATCTGGGCCAAAGCGAAACGTAGTTGAGTCATGCCTTCATCATATCCGTTCGTCTGCCGCTTTGGGCCAAT
Organism: Bifidobacterium sp. ESL0682; assembly: GCF_029392815.1. Classification (GTDB taxonomy): domain Bacteria; phylum Actinomycetota; class Actinomycetes; order Actinomycetales; family Bifidobacteriaceae; genus Bifidobacterium. Next base: position 1,322,672 of record NZ_CP113942.1, read on the forward strand.
ACCCCGAGCAATAGCGCCTCCGCAATGTCTTGTTTCTTACATGAGGTGTATGAAATTGCCGCCCCACTCTGAAAGGCAAAGGCGGCATCAATTCAAGCCACTAATCAGAAACAGCCGATCAGGCGAGTTCGCTTTCGACCCGCAGCAATGCGTTGACCAGGAATTCCGCCGTGGGTTTGATGGCTTCGTCCAAGGCCACGAATTCCGGATTATGGATGCCGCGATGCCCGGGGCGGCCGTTGGAACCGATTGAACCGAATACCAGCGGGCCCAGCTGCTGAAAGTCCGCGAAGTCCTCGCCTCCCATCGACGTGATGACCGGGACGGAGGTGGCATAACTCGGCAGGTCTTCGGACACAGGTTCGATCAGTGTCGCGGCGCTGACCAGCGGAACCGCAAGCTCGTCCCATGTGATGTCGACCGTTATGCCGTAGGCGGCCGCCGTGGATTCAACAATCTGGCGGAAACGCTTGGTGACCAGATCATGGTCATCCTTATAGAAATAGCGAACCGTGCCGAGGAATCCGGCGGTGTCGGGAATCACGTTCCACACGTCGCCGCCGTGCACTTCCGTGATCGAAAGGACAACGGGACGGAACGCCGAGACATTACGGCTGACGATGGTCTGCAACGAAAGGATCGTCGAAGCCAGAGCCTCGATGGGACCGGTGCCGCACTGCGGCTTCCCCGCATGGGTGCCTTCGGCGTGGAATGTGACGGCGAAGCTCACGCATCCGGCCATCATCGGGTCTTTGCTCACTGCGATCTCGCCCGGCTTGTGGTCAGGCGTGTTGTGAGTACCGATGAGTGCGTCGACCTTGCCCAAGGCGCCGGTCTCGATGACGTGCCGCGCTCCCCTGCCGGTCTCTTCGGCAGGCTGGAAGAGGATGACGGCGGTGCCGTGAACACGGTCACGATGCTCAGCCAGCCAGAAGGCGGCGGCGAGCAGACCGGTCATGTGGATGTCGTGGCCGCAGCCATGCATTACGCCGGGATTCTTGGAAGTGAACGGCAGTCCGGAATGCTCATGGATGGGCAGACCGTCGATATCGGCGCGAAGCACCACACGAGGCCCCGGCTTGTCGCCCTTGATTTCCGCCACCAATCCGGTCTCAAGTGAAGTGTCCAAGACCTCGATGCCATGGGAGGTCAGCTGGTCACGCAGGAATTTGGTCGTCTCGTATTCCTTGAAACCCAGTTCGGGATATTGGTGCAGATGATGCCTGATTGCAATCAAATCGTCGGAAATTTCCAATTGCTCTGCCATAGTGCAATGCTCCTTTTGTCTGTTCCTTATTAAACGCATTGAGCGGTTAACGTTATCGAAACACCGATTCCACTCGTTAACAGCCTGAAATCCGTTATCTTGCAGGATCTTGGACCCACATCTGTGGGGCCTGCTGATCTTTGGTCTCCGTTATCTTTTCGGACCTGATGCGCGCAAACCTCATGCTTCTTGCGACTTGCGCATGTCCTTTTCGACATCACTCAGGAACCCTCGAAGCTGGGAACCGCTGTATTGGTCGGCAAATACACACGTGCCCTTGGACTTCTGCTGCAAAGCCGCCTTAAATTCCTTGGTGTGGGCGATGCCTGCGAGCTTCAGGTAGAGCGGGTTGTTGATATCCGCCTTCTTGACGATGAAGATATTGATGTAAGGACGGGCATGGTCGCTGTGCGGATCGTCGCGGAAAATCGATTCCGAAGGCTTGAGACCAGCGTCGGCGACGAAATCATTGTTCATGATGCCTGCTGCAACATCCGGATCGTTGAGCGATTTGGGAACTTGGGCTCCCTTGACCGGCACGACCTTGACCTTGGAATTGGCCTCATCGAGATCGGCTTGCGAAACGAATGGGGTCCATGGGCGCTTCAACTTGATGAGCTTGGCTTGGTCAAGCACACCCAAGGCTCGGGAGAGATTCGTCTCGTCATTAGGCACAGGGATGCTGGCTCCAGCCGGAATCTGCGAAACGTCTTTGTATTTGGTGGAGTACATGCCGAGCGGGAAGACACCGGTGGCACCAATCGGTTGCAAATCCTTGTGGTTCTTGACGTTGTAATTGGCCAGCAGAAGAATATGCTGCGACTCGTTCATATCGAGGCTGCCGGAATCCACAGCGGGATCTTCGGAGGTGTAATCCTGGAAATCGACCAGCTGAACCGAAATGCCGAGCTTCTGCGCCTGTTGCTTGAAGACGACCCAGTCAGGGTTCGTCACGCCGACCACGCCGATCTTGACCGGGTTGGAAGGCGTGCCCTTGGCAGCACTCGCCTGCTTCGCTGCGAAACCCCGGTAGCCGAAGAATGCAAGCGCGGCGAGCAACACGATGACGACGGCCGCAATCACGACGTTTCGTTTTGTGTGATTGACACGTACCGGTTCCTCCGGCCGGAGGCCGCCTGCCGACAGCGGGCTCAAGTCTGGATTGGGTTGCGTATGCAGGTTGGTTGATGACATGTGCTTCCCTTCTCACTGATTTGCAATTGATGTCTTGCGGCAAGAATACACGGCGCAAACCGCGGAAAATATCGAAAAATTAAAAACAATTATCCGTATTCGTTATGACGCGTATAAGAACCACGATATTCTGCGATCGCTGTCGTTCAAATACATAAGAAAAAAAGAGGCGCCTTTTCTGCGAAATCTGCAGAAAAGGCGCTATCGATAAAGTCAGCCGCGCGACAGACGAATTCAACCAAACGTCACGCTAGACGGCAAAGGTCTTCTCAAATTACTTCTGCCGCTTGAGAATGCGTTTGGCAAGCATGTTGGCAATGGCCTGCACGACCTGCACCAGCACGATCATGATGATGACCGCCGTCCACGTGACAACGGGATCGAACTTCTGATAGCCATAGGAAATCGCGAAATTACCGAGACCGCCACCGCCGATATAGCCGGCCATGGCCGACATATCGAGAATCGAGATGAACAGGAAGGCATAGGCCAGAATCAGCGGCCCCAACGCCTCGGGAATCAGAACCGTACGCACGATGGTGAACGTGGAGGCACCCATGGAACGAGCCGCCTCGATCACCCCTCGGTCGACTGGTACCAGATTCTGCTCGACAAGCCTTGATGTGGCGAACGTGGCCATGATGATCATCGGGAAAATCGCCGCGGCCGTACCAATCGACGTACCGACGACCTTCATGGTCAGCGGCTGAATCGCAGCCAAAAAGATGATGAACGGGATGGGCCTGACGATGTTGACGATGACATCAAGGATGCGATAGACCACCGAATTCTGGAAAAGGTTGCCCGGCCTGGTGCCGTATAGTATGACTCCCAATACCAATCCGAGGATACCGCCGACGACAAGCGTGACAAAGACCATTTCGAGTGTCTGCGCGATGGATTGGAAGAGCATCGGTTTCAAGATCGACCAATCTTGGTTCGCCGCCAAAGTCACGGTTCCCGTGGTTGTTATGGCCGATGAGCCGGCCAAGTTAAAGGTATTCATCAAGATCGCTCCTCTTTCTCGTCGCCATCAGAACCGTCATCATCAGCACTGTGCACCGGACGCGTCTTCGGCCCTCCAAGGGGTGCGGAAACTGCCGTGTCATACTCCACCGGGGCCTGCGCCGTACCGAAATCGAACACATCGCTGTCACGCGACAATTCGTCGAGGAAAGCATCGATGAGCGACGCTTCCCCTGCCAATTCGTAGGTCATCGCGCCGATGGCGTAGCCGGTGACGGTATCGATGCCGCCATAAACCAGATTCGTGGCGACGCCATATTTGGAGATGAGCCCCGAAATGTTCTGTCCAGAAGACGGTACGATCGAATCGTCCAACTCGTTTTGCGCGTCCTTCTGCCGAATGAGCACGGTGACGAGGCGTCCGGGCCACTGCCGGTGCATATCGACGACACGTTCCGAGCCGGGAATGCCAGAAATGGCCGTGGCTATGAAACGTTTGGTGATTTCTTGCTTCGGTGCGGCGAAGACACTGTAGGCGTCCCCGCGTTCGACCACACGGCCATCGCTCATCACAGCAATCCGATTGGCGATTTGCTGCACGACGTTCATCTGATGAGTAATCAGCACGATGGTGACGCCCAGCTGACGGTTAATCTGTTGCAGCAGGTCGAGCACCTCCCCTGTAGTCTCAGGATCGAGAGCGCTCGTGGCCTCATCGGCCAGCAGGATTTCAGGATTCGTGGCCAACGCCCGGGCGATGCCCACACGCTGCTTTTGCCCGCCAGATAGCTGTGAAGGGTATTTATTCGCGTGTTCCTCAAGACCGACGAATTTCAAAAGCTGGTTTACACGGCGCTCCTGGTAATCCTTGCGCCAATGGTCAAGGACCAGCGGATAGGCGATGTTCTGCGCCACGGTTTTGGTGGAAAACAGGTTGAACTGTTGAAAAATCATGCCAATCTTGCGACGCAGAGGACGCAGACCCGATTCGTTCAAGGAAGTGATGTCCTGACCCAAAACGCGCACGGAACCGGAAGTCGGCCGCTCCAAGGCGTTGATCATGCGCACCATGGTCGATTTGCCGGCACCGGAATAGCCGATAATACCGAAGACGTCGCCTTTATTGATGGTAAGCGACACATCATCAACCGCCCGCATCGGTTGTTTGCTGTCCTTTGACCTGAATTCCTTGACCACATGGTCGAGTTCGATGATTGCCTCGCTCATATTCCTCAATCCTCACATTCTTTTGTGTCATACGGCAACGATTGGCGACAGATTCCATCTGTCGCCAATCAAACCGAATGCTCAAACGTACGTATCAGTCTTTGGCCTTGGCATCCTGCTCGACATCCTGCAGGAAGCCTTGCAGCTGCTTGGCGCTGTATTCACCAGCCAGCGAGGCACTGTTATCGGATTTCTTCATGATGCCCTCAGAAACCTTCTTGGAATGGAAAATCTTGACCAGTTTCAGATATGTAGGATTGCTGGCATCGGCCTTTCTCGCCGCGAAAATGTTGATATAAGGCCTCGCCTCTTTGCTTTCGGCGCTGTCATGATAAATGGCGTCACTGGCCTTAAGCCCCGCATCCTTGACATAATCATTGTTGATGACGCCTGCGGAGACCTGCGGATCCTTCAGAGAATTGGCGACCTGCTCGGCCTTCAGCGGCAGCACTTTCACTTTTGAGGCGGCGGTGTCGATGTCGGCCGGGGTGGTGAATGCCGTCCATGGATGATGGAGTTGGATGAGCCCAGCGGATTTGAGCACACCGAGCGCACGAGCCTGGTTGGTTTCGTCATTGGGAACGGGAACCGTGGTGCCGGCCGGAATATCTTTGACATCCCTATATTTACTGGAATAGATGCCCAACGGGTAGACTGCAACACCACCAATAGGCTGTAAATCCTTGTGGTTCTTCACGTTGTAATCTGCAAGGTAGAGGATGTGCTGGAACTCATTCAAATCAAGGTCGTTGGAATCGAGAGCCGGGTTTTCGGAAGTGTAGTCCTGGAAATCCACCAGCTTCACGTAAATTCCCTGCTTCTGCGCCTCTTCCTTGAAAATCGGCCACTCAGGGCTGATAACACCCACCACGCCGATTTTGATGGGATTGGACTCGCTGCCTTTGGTGGCCGCTGCCTTGTTGCCTGCGAATCCACGATAACCGAAGAAAGCCAACACCACGACAAGCACCACGACCACGGCCGCGATGATGACGTTGCGGACCGTGTGATTGACCCTGACCGGCTCCTGCGGGCTCTGGAAATCGTCGGCAGACAATGCGTCCTCTTCGGGTGTGCGATCGTCAAGATGTTGGTTGTTGGATGATGACATATTTTGCCTCATTTCGATAGGTGCCTGTGGTCACCATACCTGAGCTTTCGCCTATGACACAACGCAGAACCCAGAAAAGCCTATCGACATTCGTTATAACCCGTGCAATAACGGTTAAAACTCAGCATTACACAGCGTAATGCCATATTACGTAAGACAGCGGCTCGTCCTAACACGGTGGGAAAATGAACCTCATGACAAATGTAATCATGCATACCACTGAGGGCGACATCGCTCTGAACCTCTTCGATGACAAAGCTCCAGAAACCGTGAAGAATTTCCTCGGGCTGGCCACTGGCGACAAGGAATGGACCAATCCCGAGACCGGTGAGAAATCGCACGATCCCTTCTATGACGGCCTGACCTTCCACCGCATCATCAAAGATTTCATGATCCAAGGCGGCTGCCCACTGGGCAACGGCACCGGCGGCCCTGGCTATGACTTCGACGATGAGATCGTCGATGACCTGAAATTCGACGAGCCCTTCAAGCTCGCCATGGCCAACGCCGGTGTTCGTCGCGGGCGTGACGGCCAAATCCACGGCACCAACGGTTCGCAGTTCTTCATCACCACCGTGCCGACCCCATGGCTCAACGGCCATCACACCATTTTCGGCGAGGTCGCTGACGACGCGAGCAAGTCCGTGGTCGATCGCCTCCAGAACCTGCCCACCGACGGCAACGACATGCCGCAGGAACCAGCCGGCATCGTCTCCGTTGAAGTCGTGAAGTAACCAACAGACGCATCAAACGCACGAAGTCCCCGCCATTCGCAATCAGAATGGCGGGGACTTCGCATATTTCAACTCAACATGCGCCAGAATCAGCATCCAACTCTATTTTGCCGATTTTCATCACAGCTTCGAGTAAACCTTCGATGAAAATTACGGTTTTGGCCTGTTTATTTTGATTGTCGTCCGCATCTTCGATGTTCTCCCTCAGTCGGCATGAACCTTACATCTTGCGCATATGCGGGACGGCGGAATCCTTCGCTCCCGTGAGCCGATAGACATCGAAGACGCCATCGATCTTGCGAACGGCGCTCAGCAGCGTGTTCATATGCTGCGGATCGGCCATTTCAAAGGAGAACTGGCTGGTGGCGACACGGTCCGAGCCGGTGGCGACAGCGGCATTAATGATATTGACGCCGTGATCGGAAAGCACTTGGGTGACATCAGTCAGTAGATGCGGCCGATCGAGCGCCTCCACCTGAATCTTGACCATGAACAGGCCCTTGGCACTGGTCCAAGCGACCTCAACCACGCGATCTGGCTGCTGCTTCTCGAGATTCAGCATGTTCTGGCAATCGGCGCGATGCACGGAAACACCCTCGTTCTTGGTGATGAAACCGACAATCTTGTCGCCGGGAACCGGCGTGCAGCATCGGGCGAGTTTGACCCACACGCCTTCCACACCCTTGACCGAAATGCCGAGTTTGTTGGTATCGCGGCGGCGTTCGGCGTGCTTGAGCGGCAACGCTTCCTGCTCGACATCCTCTTCGACCTCGTCCTGCCCGGCGTCCTTGACCAGACGTGAAATGACGTTCTGCGTGGAGATCTGGCCGTCACCAATGGCGGCGAACACGGCATCGGCGTTGTCGAAATTGAGCTCGTCGGCCACACCAATCAGCGCCTGTGGAGTCAGCAGATTCGAGACCGGCAGATTGCGCTTGCGCATGGCACGGGTGAGTTCGTCTCGACCTTCGTCGATGGCCTCGCTGCGGCGTTCCTTGCTGAACCACTGGCGAATCTTGTTGCGAGCCTTCGGGCTTTTGACGAAACTCAGCCAATCGCGCGAGGGGCCGGCAGTCTCGGATTTGGAAGTCAGAATCTCGACGGTGTCGCCACTTTCGAGCACCGTGTCGAGAGGAACGAGACGGCCGTTGACGCGAGCACCCATGGTGCGGTGGCCGACTTCGGTATGCACGGCGTACGCGAAATCGATAGGCGTGGCATGGGCCGGCAGCGAGATGATCTTGCCTTTCGGCGTGAAGACGTAGACTTCGGCGCTGCCCAAATCCTCTTTCAACGATCCCAAGAATTCGTCGGAATCCGGGGTCTCGCTGGTCCAATCGGCCAGCTGCTGAATCCATTTGAGGTTGTCGGCCTCACTCAAGTCCTGGTTCTCTTCGCTTTCGCGCTTGCGATCGCCCTTGTCCGGTTCGCTCAGCCTGCGTCCGGCCTGTCCGTTTTCCTTGTATTTCCAGTGCGCGGCGATGCCGAATTCACTGCGCCGATGCATTTCCCAAGTACGAATCTGAATCTCGACCGGCTTGCCGCCAGGGCCAACGACCGTGGTGTGCAGGCTCTGGTACATGTTCATCTTCGGCATGGCGATGTAGTCCTTGAACCTGCCGGGAATCGGGCTCCAGCGAGCATGGACAGCACCAAGCGCCGCGTAGCAGTCCTGGATGGTGTTGACGATGATGCGCACACCGACCAAATCGTAGATATTGGAGAAATCGTGGCCGCGCACAATCATCTTCTGATAGATCGAGAAATAGTCCTTCGGCCGCCCCGTGACAGTCGCTTTGATGTGGTCGTCGTCGAGGTCTTCGTTGATCTCGCTGACGATCTGCTTGAGGTAGACATCGCGCTGGCCAGCACGACGATTGACGAGCACGACGATCTCGTTGTAGATCTTCGGGTAAAGAACCTTGAAGCTCAGTTCCTCGAGCTCGGTCTTGATGGCGTTCATGCCGAGCCTGTTGGCCAAAGGCGCGTAGACATCAAGGGTTTCACGGGCCTTGCGCTGGGCGTTGGAAGGCTTGACATAGCGCCAGGTACGCGCGTTGTGCAGACGATCGGCCAATTTGACGACAAGCACACGCACGTCGCGGCTCATGGCGACCACCATCTTGCGGATGGTTTCGGCCTGCGCCGAATCGCCGACCTCCATGCGGGTCAGCTTGGTGACCCCGTCGACCAGGCCGGCGACAGTATCGCCGAATTCCTCACGGCACTGGTCGAGCGTGTAATCGGTATCCTCTACGGTGTCATGCAAAAGGCCGGCGGCAACCACCAATGTGCCCATGCCGAGGTCGGCCAGAATCTGGGCTACGGCCAAAGGATGGATGATATAAGGCTCGCCGGAACGACGGCGCTGGTTGCGATGCTGCCAGACTGCCCTGCGGTAGGCACGCTCGAGGATGCTCATATCGGCATCTGGATGGTGTGCACGGCAGGCGCGCACGATGGGTTGCAGAGGGTCGAGAGGGTCGGTGCTAATCTCGCAGCCCAGCACCCTTGCTGAATTGTTGTCTGAAACCGTATCGACCATGTCCGCTCCCATCATCGTCGCTGTCTTCATTCTATCTGATTGGAAGACGGTCTGACGCTACTTGCTCGCCATTCCAGTAGAACCGAATCCACGTTCGGCCCGATCGCTGCCCGGAAGGGTCGCCGCAGGAACGAACTTCGCCTCGACGTAGCGCTGAATAACCAACTGCGCAATGCGGTCTCCGGCGTGAAGCACCACGGTCTGTTCCGGGTCAAGATTGATCAGCGGCACCTTAATCTCACCACGATAGCCGGCATCAATGGTGCCGGGCGCGTTCAGCACCGTCACACCCATCTTGATTGCCAGACCGGAACGCGGGTGGACAAGACCGACATAACCATTGGGCAACGCGATGGAGACGCCCGTCGGCACCAAGGCGCGTTCAAACGGCTTGAGCTCGACATCTTCGGTGGTGACCAAATCGGCACCGGCATCGCCTGCATGGGCATAACGCAACGCAGAACGTTGCCGTCCGCGTCGGCCTTGAGCAGCACCTCGACGTTTTCCGGTTCGTTGTAGCTTTCGGCGTAGGCCATCAGGCGGCACACTCCTTGCATACCGGGCCGTCGGCGCCCATGTGGTCAAGCTGGCTGCGATGCTTGACGAGGAAGCACTCCGAGCAGATGAACTCGTCGCCCTGCATAGGAATGACGGTCACGGAAGAGTCCTCATTGCTCAGATCAGCACCAGGCAGCTCGTAATCCTCGGCAATGGCATTTTCGTCATCGTCGATGTCTTCCGCCGAATCCCTGTTGCTTTTGCTCAGCGCCTGCAGCGATTCCTCGTCTTCATCCTTGTTGCGGGGGAATCATAATCCTGGGCCATGTGTCGTCCTTTCTTATCGGTTCACGGCGTTTGCCAAGATGTCTATATCTGACAAAAAGTGTTTTACGGGCTAAAGGATACACGATTTAGCCAATTCGTAAAGTACGACACGGGGGACATAATGGAATAAAATAAATTTCTCGGGGTTTTATTGTTGAGGAAAGTGGTGCTTGTATGCCAGTGAGTTCAGTTCAGGAGGCACAGTTCGACCATGTCGATGAGGACGGCGAGCTGGTGTTCCGCGCACGGGGACTCGAGTTCCGTGTGCCGGTGGATGACACGCTGGAACACGCCATACTCGAGGCACGCCAGATCTTAAGCGAAGTCAGAGAACCCGAGAATCCGGGTCTTGCCCAAACCCTTCCAATTTCAAGCATTCAAGCGCTTATTCGCGCCGGAGCACAGCCCGATAAAGTCGCAGAGAAATACGGACTGAGCCAGGCACTAGTACGACGTTTTTCCGCTGCCGTCGAGACCGAAAAACAGTACGCCATCGAACAGTTTCTTTCGGTCTCGGCGCCGAAAGGCAGCAAGGTGCATTCCGTCGAGGAACTCATCGCGCGCACGTTGGCGGCAGCTCGCATCGGCATGGAATCGGTGACCTGGGGCGCGACACGCCGAGGGCGCGAACCTTGGCGAATCACGGCCACATTCAGCACCCAGCGCAATCGTGTGCGCGCCGAATGGACCTGGAACATGCACGACAACACCGTGGAATGCCAGAACGCCGTGGCACAAATCCTCTTAGGCGAGGGAAATGCGAATCAATCAGCTGCCGCAAACGGTAAGACTGAGTCCCAGACCACCTCTGCAGAAAACGGCGAGGCCGGCCAACCAGCAGCCCAGAACAGGCAACCTCAACAAGCGCCAGCCCTATCAAATCAGCCTGCGAACGGCGTCGAACAGGCGGCAGTCACGGAACTTGGCGGTAATCGGCAATTGCCGGGTGACTCGGTGCGCTCGGCTCGCATCGCCAACACAGTGGCTTCGATGCAAGAGCAATCTCAACGCGTGCAGCCAGAAGGCAATGCGACCACTGCGACCTCGGTAAATGCGGAAAATCAGACAAGTCAGGCACTGCACGAGAATCGCAATACGACATCCGCCGCACCCTCTATGCCGAGTCCGTCGGCAACGGCACAGACCACGACTTCTGCCAATAAGCAGATTTCCAACGCCACCAAGCCAACAACGGCACCTGTCGATGCTTTTTCGTTGCCATTGCCCAATCGCACACCTGCCGAGCAACCGAAGCCTTTCAATACATCCAACGCTTCTGCCCAAACAACAGGAAATGACAGTTCTCAAACGGTTTCGGACACATCATCCAACATTCCATCCGGCGCATCTGCACAGAAAAACGCGACCGACCAGAAGGAACACAAACAGGGCAAGCGCAAGTCGGGCCGTTCGGCTGTGCCGAGCTGGGACGAAATCCTGTTCGGAGAGTGAGTCCAAAAGCCAGCTTCTCAGTCGTAGCTGATTGTTGGCTATAAGCTACGAACAGATTATTTATTGGCTCAATATATTGCTGTAGTTCTAGATAGCTCTAGATAAAAGACACCGCTATGGCGTCATATCAAAAAGCCGCTCAGGTCACATCGATGAGGCACGGAATCTCGCGCTCCAGACGTGTCAATGATCCATGAACACCTTTGAGCCCCAGCGAACTCTCACTCTGAGTGCGCGAATCCACAATCGTGGCGTTGCCTTTGGCGCAAACAATCACGTCACCGATCAACGGCCTGACTCGAGCTTCGACCTTGCCGTAGAGACCGTGTTCAATCGCCTCGTTACGAGTGAAGATTGTCGCCTTGTCTCCCAATTCTTCTCGCCAACGTGCCGCTATCGCCCCGATATCCGTTTTCGGTTCGGCATACAGCATCGTCATACGAGGTTCTCCCCTACTAAGGCGACATCGCGTGTCAGATTCTCGTTGTTCGCAATATCAATCTGATGGTCGAAATCGACCTCGACCATGCCGTGATCCGCGACAATCACCATCAGGGTGCCGGGTTTCAACCCGCGTCTCAACGTCTGCAACTGTTCGTCTGTGTTTTCCAGCGCCGTGGCCCATTCCTCGCCAAACGGACTGTAATGGTGCCCGGCTTTATCAACGTCATCGATATAGTAAAATGTCAATCCCGGCTTGGCGGCAGCCTTGAGGGCGGCACGCACACGAAGCTCCTCATGCCGTGAGCCTTGATATTCCGGTCCCCGCAAGGCGGCGCGAGTCAGGGCCGAATGAGCAAATTTCGGCAAACCGACACTGGTCACACGCACACCGGCCTCGACAAGACGCTCAAAAATCGTAGGTTGCTGCTGAAGCTCCTTTGGATCGGGAGCGCCGGCGAAACTGATGAGCTGCCCCAATTCACCAGTCTCTTGGTTGCGTTGAGTGAAACCGGTCATGCCAGTCATGCCAGGGCAGGTGCCGGTGCCGAAGGATCCCATGACAATCGGTGTGGTGCTGGGCATGCAGGTCGCAATCGGTTTTGCATTACATTCCTTGTTCATCAGACCACGCAGGTACGGCGCATGGCCGGCACGCATGGCGAGATTCCAGAAACCCAAGCCATCCACCAGAACGACGATCGCCGAATCGGCTTTTGGAAAGCCCAATGCCAATCTTGTGGCCTCCGGGTCGGGATGAACGGAAGTCGGCATCGGATGGCCGATGGCGTCGCTCAAAGCGGGAAGAACCCCGGAAATGTGACGGGAGCTGCTATACGCATCGATTTTGCGGAATTTCAGCAGTTCATTCATCGGTTCGACTTCAACACTCATATTTCCATTGAATCACCGCACGCCGAAAAGCCATGCTCGTAAACAATCATCCATCCATACACGCATCCACGCATCATCATGCGCGCAGTACAACAGGATCCACAACCTCGACGAGGGCAACGGATATGATGAGACGGATTGTTTTTTCGTGAAGAGGAGTGCTTTTCAGTATGGCTCAACGTCGCAAAACGGCCAAACCTTCCTATGACCCGCACACGGTTAAGGAGAACATCGTCGAAACGCCGCTCGACGAGGAAATGAGCAAGTCCTTCCTCGAATACGCCTATTCGGTGATCTATGCGCGAGCTCTGCCTGACGCGCGAGACGGCCTCAAGCCGGTGCAGCGGCGCATCATCTACCAGATGGGCCAGATGAACCTCACCCCCGACAAGCCGTACATGAAATCCGCACGAGCCGTCGGCGAGGTGATGGGCAAGCTCCACCCCCACGGCGATTCCTCAATCTATGAGGCGATGGTGCGCCTCGCACAGCCGTTCGCGATGCGTCTGCCACTGGTGGACGGACACGGCAATTTCGGCTCGCTCGACGACGGCCCGGCAGCTTCGCGTTACACCGAGGCAAGGCTCGGCCCCGCGGCGCTGGGTATGAACGCTGATATCGATGAAGATACGGTCGACTTCTCCCCCAACTACGACAACAAGTTGAAGGAACCGGACGTGCTGCCGGCCGCTATTCCGAACCTTCTGGTCAACGGCGCTTCCGGCATCGCGGTGGGCATGGCCACCAATATGGCCACGCACAACCTCGGCGAAGTGGTGGCTGCGGCGAAATACCTGATGAAGCATCCAGATGCCACATTGGACCAGCTGATGGACTATGTACCGGGGCCGGATTGGCCGGGCGGCGGCATCATCATCGGCCGCGACGGCATCCGAGAGGCCTACGAGTCCGGACGAGGCACACTGACCACACGCTCGGCCACGCACATCGAAAACGTGACCGCACGCAAAAAGGCCATCGTGGTCACTGAGCTTCCGTTCATGGTCGGGCCTGAGCACGTGCTCGAACGCATTTCGGAGGGCGTGAAGAACCATCACATCGAAGGCGTTTCCGGGGCAATCGACCTGACGGACAGGCACAACGGCACGCGCATCGTCATCGAAATCAAAACCGGGTTCGACCCCAATGCCGTACTTGCCCAGCTCTTCAAGTACACACCGCTGGAAGACAACTTCGCCATGAACAACGTGGCGCTCGTGCATGGCCGGCCGCACACCATGGGCCTCAAGGAAATGCTCGAAGTCTGGGTGGAGCACCGACGCAACGTCATCCACCGTCGCAGCGAATACCGCCTGCGCAAGGCGCAGGAACGGTTGCACTTGGTCGAAAGGCATGCTGCTGGCCATGGTCGACATCGACGAGGTCATCCAGGTCATTCGCACTTCGGACAACGCCGATGCCGCCAAGACACGGTTGATTGCCGTCTTTGACCTCGACGAAATCCAAGCACAATACATTCTCGACCTGCGACTGCGTCGACTCACCAAGATGAGCCGTATCGAGCTCGAGGCCGAGCAAGACGATTTGAAGAAGCAGATTGACGGACTCAATGAAATCCTCGCTTCGCGCGAACGGCTTGACGAGGTCATCGTCTCCGAAATGGACGAGGCCGTGGAAAAGTGGGGCGACCCGCGACGCACGGTGCTGCTGGAACGCCATGAGGACGGCAGCCTGACGCCGGTGCGTTCGTTGGCTTCCTCCAGCTCTTCAGCCGATGACGCTGCAAATGCCAATCCGGATTCCTCCGCCTTGGCCGCCATCCGCGTGGAGAACACCGTTTCACAGGCCGCGCAGGACGTCGAAGCTGCGAAGAAAGCCAAGAAGGCCGGCAATGTCGAAGAAGCAGCCGCAGCATTGCGACTGGATGATGAGCCCTGCGCCGTGATGTTGAGCGCCACTGGACTCATCGCGCGCACTTCGCCGAGCGCCGTCGACCTTTGGCAGACGCGTGAAGCGAACGGAAATCGTGCGCACGATGACCAGATCATTTCCATCTTCGCCAGTACCACACTTTCCAGCTATGGACTCATCACTTCCGCGGGGCGCTTGGTCTTGGCCCATGTCGCCGATCTGCCGTTGCTTCAGGCAAGCGAGAATCTGAACGTTTCCGGCGGCGTGAACGCCGATGAGCTGCTCGGCATGACCACCAGCACCGAACCGGTTCCCGGCGAACATGTCGTGGCAGCAATTGCGATGAGCGACGTTTCCGGGAAGTCCGAATCCGCTGATTCAGGCGAAGCCAACGCCTCCAACGCTGATACCACCACCATTCCGCTAGCCATCGGAACGCGTAACGGCATTGTCAAGCGCTGGAACCGCGAATCGCCCAGCACTATGGACTCCTGGCCGGTCATCGACTTGAAAGACGGGGACACGGTCGTATTCGCCGCGCCCGCAGCTGACGACGACCGCATCGTCTTCATCTCCTCGGATTCCTCGCTTCTGACGTTCGAAGCGAATGTCGTGCGTCCGCAAGGCCGCACCGCAGGTGGCATGAACGGTATCAGGCTTGCCGAAGGGCAGCACGTCGTAGCCTTCAACGTCGTTCCGGCCGGCAAGATCGCATGGACTTACGACGAAGGCGAGAACGGCCTGTATTCGGCATCAGGAGCCGTCGTGCTCACCGTCGCTGGCGATGACGCGGCCCTGCCCGGCACCGAAACCGGAGCAGCCAAGGTGACCCCGCTGGAGATGTACCCGACCAAGGGACGCGGCACCGGCGGCGTACGTTCGCAGCGCTTCCTCAAGGGCCAGAACATCCTGACCTGCGCGGCCATCGGCACCTATCCTCTCTACGCCAGCACATCCGGCGGCCAGCCCGTCGAGCTGCCCAAGCCGGACATGCGCCGCGACGCATCGGGCGTAGACCTGCCTGCGCCGATTGAATATGTGGCATAAAGCAAGACAGAGCACAAAACGGACGGAACGATGGCTAATCGATTCCGTCCGTTTTGTGCTGCCCAAAATCGGCTACCGGTAAAGTTTCATGCCTTGCGGTGACGATATGAAACCGGCGGCACGCAAAAGCTGAGTGTAACGGTTCAAAGCCGTCAACGGCTCCCCGTTTACGTCACGGAAGGTGGCGCTGCCATGCCTGCTCCCCGGCTGGTGACCTGATTGGTATTGTGCACGCAAGATATCGGCCAGTTGGGTAACAGCACGTTGCAATTCAAAATCCGTGGCTTCGAAACAGACCAGATGATGGCTGGACACCATGGCATACAGTATGGGTTTGCCTTCAATAAAGACGACCACGGAACCAGTCTTGCGCATAGGCTGCGCTGATTTTCTGCGCCTATTGGACCCTGCCGCCAATCCATGCTCTTGATGCTCTTGGCTGGAGTCGACGGAATCATCTCCGCCATTGGCGGTATCAGCGAGCGTATTCAAGGAAGGCCATGTGACGGCACCACCGGCAAGACTGGCTGGATCTGCAGCATCGAGCGCCACCGCGAATGGGGCGTCCTGTGTACGCCATTGACGTAGCTGATCGATGGTCTCACGCTCAGCAAATTGGACCGCCGACAGACCCTTCACAAACATCCCCGGACCAACGTACCTACGGCTTCCATTCGTTTCAGTACCGGATAGATATCCGAAAAACTCAGGTTTCCCGGATCCATATCCATCAAAGGCGGTGCAATGATGCCATAACGGTTAAGCAGCGTTTCAACCTGTGCGATGGCACGCTGTTCCGGTCCAACCTCTTGGAATTGTGGCACAGCAGACCACAAACCGGCCAACGTGCCCGGCAATTGTGGACGTCGCTCAACCCGAGGCCGCCCATATAGCCGATGACGGCTCAGTGACGCTTTTGTATACGAACGACGAGACGCTTGAGCATTGCTTCCGCTCTGCAGTAAGGCGCGAACCGGAGCGAACGATGAGTTGGTGACCCGTCCTCGCCACACCAACGACCATACAGCTCGTTCAAAGCCGGTGTCACCGGCAGACGACAGCCGTACCTCACCGGTCAGCGAATCCACGACCTCCTGCGGTTTGTCGCCACCATAAAGTTGCCATTGCTGTTTCAGTTGTTCCGCACGATAGGAACCGCCTAAACTCAGCGCGGCCATAATGTGATTACCTGTAGAATCGCTATTTTCATCGACCCTGCTCAACAGAGGCGAATCAGCAAGATAGAACGCGATTTTGCCTGGCTTCATCGACGATTCTGGGCCGGTAGTGCCGCTTTGGTCTTTGGAGCCCACCCAAATAACCTCTCCCGCCGAGAGCAACTCGTCGAGCATGGCTGCATTGAAGTCAGGCACTCTGGCCGGGAATACCGATGATTCCCACATCGCGGCAGGTAATGGCATGCCTTCCAACTGCTCGATGACGTGCAGCAGACCGTCCGTTCCGGTAAAACGCGACCATACAGCTTGAGGATTTCTCAATTCCTCTTCGATGGACTCGTTTTCTGTCGAATCCTCATCACCAGCCAATGGTCTGTTATCTGGCACACCGTTTCGAAAAGCTGCACTACTGGCTTTCGCACCAATCCCCTGCCGTACCAGCAACCACGATTGATATGTTTCGGAACTTACAGGTTTCAGAGATTTGCGGGTCAACGTCTGCGAGCGCGAACGAATGCGTCGGAAGACCTCGCGGTGCAGATATTGCGGGCTCGGCAAGTCATGCACAAACTCGCCGGCCATCAGCACGCCACGAGCCTTCAAATCGTCAAGTTCATGGACGACCGCGGCCGCATCCAACCCAAGTTCTTTCATGGCCTGATCCGCGGTGAACGGCCCGTGCGTCTTGGCGAACCGCACCATTCTGCCATTGACGTCATCGGGTTCCAGCTCATTCCAGAACTGCCGATGGCTCAGCTCCTCCTCGATCTGTTTGATGGTCTTTGGATCAAGGACGTCGGCAATATGGTCGCTGCCCAGTAGCTCTTCCAAGACCTCGGGATCCATCGCCAACAACGAGGCGCGGCGCTCGGCCTGCGGCGAGTCGTATTCATACATCACCGAGCCCACGAAACCAAAGAGCAAATTCTGTGCGAACGGTGATGGGCTCTGCGTCTCCACATCCTTGACTTCGATTTTGCCGTCATCGATATCGGTCATCAACCGCTTCAGCGCGGGCAAATCATAGACGTCTTGCAAACACTCACGGGCGGTCTCCAGAACCAGAGGGAAATTATGCTGCGTTTTGGCAGCAGCCAAAAGCTCCGAAGCACGCAAACGCTGTTGCCACAGTGGCACCCGCTTACCCGGATTCATTCTTGGCATGTAGAGCGAACGAGCGGCACACTCGCGGAATCGGGTGGCGAAGAGCACCGAGTCGCCGATCTCTTCCTCCACATCCCGCAGCAATTCGTCGGCATCAAATTGGAAAAGCTCGGCGGCACTGACGTGGCTGTCCTGCTCTGGCAACCGTACGACTATGCCATCATCGGTGGCATAGGTTTGTCCGTCAAAACCATATTTACGCTTGAGCCGATTCGTGATGGCAAGCGCCCAAGGTTCGTGCACACGCCGACCATACGGAGAATGCAGAATGATGCGCCAGTCGCCTTCTTCGTCCTGACACCGTTCGATGACGATGGTCTTGTCTGTGGGCAACGCGCCAGTGGCAGCCTTCTGTTCGGCAAGCAGACGAGCAAGATTGGCCCAGCCGTTATCGTCCAAACCATCGTCACGCAAGCGCTGCGCGGTGACGGCATCAAAATGCGGCTCTCTATTATCGTTCCAATGAGTCTTGTCAGCACAGTTTGAATCGTAGGAATCCGGGGAATTAGCGATACTTGATGAGACAGTGGTAGAAAATGGTTCGGCACTGTCGTTATCGGATTGCCAGATACCCATATCCGACGATGACGACGGTATCAGGCCGTTACCGATCTCACGGACGAACGCGCCCAACAAGGCACCAAATCCTGCGTCGCGTCCCGGTCCTTCGCCATGCCAAAACGGCAGTCGTGCGGTGCGACCGGGAGCCGGGGTGACCACCACACGGTCGTTGGTGATTTCGTCAATCTGCCAGGTCGAGGTGCCAAGCGTGATGACATCGCCGACGCGGGATTCATAGACCATCTCCTCGTCAAGCTCCCCCACCTTCTTGCGTCCAGACCCGGCATCGGCCTCAGGCAGGACGACGGTATAGGTACCGCGGTCGGGAATGGTGCCGCCACTGGTGACGGCAAGACGTTGCGCTCCGGGACGGGCGGAGATGATACCCTGTTCAGCATTAAGTTGCAACGGTGGCCGAAAAGCCGAGAATTCCTCGGAGTTATAGGCACCGGTGAGCATACCGATGACATTGTCGAACATATCTCGCGAAAGCTTGGCAAATGGTGCCGTTCGACGGACGGCCGCATACCACTCGTCGACCTTGAGGTCGTCCATCGCGGCTGCCGCGACAGTCTGCTGAGCCAGGATATCAAGAGGATTGTGGCGTACAGCCAACGGTTCGATTTCACTACGTCTCATGCTTTCCACGGTCGCTGTGGAGGTAATCAGCTCCTGACGGGTCAGCGGATAGAACAGCGCGTGCGAGACGCCACCGACTCGGTGGTCGGCCCTGCCAACGCGCTGCAGGCCTGACGAGACCGACAGAGGCGGCGCCACCTGAATCACCATCTCGACCGAACCCATATCGATGCCGAGCTCAAGGCTGCTGGTGGCGACTACGCAACGCAGACGTCCATGCTTGAGATCATCCTCGATGATCTTGCGCCGTTCCTTGGAGACGGAACCATGGTGTGCCATGGCGATGGTCTTGTTTTTCGGGTGTGAACCCACCAGAGACGTGGAGGAACCAACGACGGAATCGTAATGTTTGCCATCGCCGTAAGAACGATTGTCGACTTTTGCACCGCATTCGGTTTCGGCGTAAAGGTCATTGATACGCGCGGTGAGCCGCTCAGCCAATCCTCGGGAGTTGACGAACACCAGCGTACTGTGATGGCTCAGTATCTCGTCCAGAATACTGCGCTCAACAGCCGGCCAGATGGAATGTGAGGCGGCCGAAGTCGGTGAGGAATAGTCACCGTGTTTGGCCGACCGACTCGAATGCTTGGAAATTTCATCAATATTCGGTTCGCGGTTTATGCCATCGTTGCGGGTTGTGGCCAGGGCGCGCATAGCAGGACTTACCCCACTGATATGACGAGGACCGTTATGCCCCTTAACGGTTCCGACCGACTTCGATTTTCCAGCTTTCGAGCCGCCGACGTGGAACCCGTTATCATCATCGGATGATGTGCCCAGCGCTCCCATATCCGCAACGGGCTCGACAATCTTCAAATCCATGTGAACCGGATCGGTGGCATCGACGATGGTGACCGCTTGATCGCCTCCCAAGAAGAACGCCGCTTCCTTGGGAGGATTAACCGTAGCCGAAAGGCCGATGCGTTGTACCTTTCGCTTAGTCAACAAGTCAAGTCGCTCAAGGCTTAAAGCCAGATGGGCCCCACGTTTGGTGGCGGCGAGCGCATGAACCTCATCGACGATGACGGTTTCGACGTTCTTCAGGATGTGCCGCGCCTTCGAAGTCAACAGCAGATACAACGACTCGGGAGTGGTGATGAGAATATTCGGCGGGTGCGAGGCGATGCGACGCCGTTCCTTGGCGCTGGTATCCCCCGAACGAATCGCCACGTCAATATCCGGCGATTGCAGACCTTCCGTAACGCACTCGGCGGCTATGCCTTCCAAAGGAACCCGCAGGTTACGTTCGACATCAGCGCCCAATGCCTTCAACGGAGAGATATAAAGTACCTTGACACCTGGCTTGCCTGCCTTACCGGACTTGGTCGCTTTGGATGTAGTCGCTCGTTTAGCCGCGCCATCACATCGATTCGATCGCGTACCGCTCTTGCCTGATTTGGATTCATCCTCGGAATCATCAGACTGACTGATCTGGCCCGTTTGCTCGCCCATCAACCCGTCGATAGCCGAAAGGAACGCCGCCAAGGTCTTGCCGGAACCGGTCGGGGCCACCACCAAGACATTCTCTCCGGCTTTGATGTGCGGCCAGGCCTCCTGCTGGGCATCAGTAGGGGCAGAAAACGCATGTCTGAACCACGCCTTGGTAGGCGAAGAAAACAAATCCAGACATTCGTACATATGTTCGATTATCGCAATGCCTCAAGACGTTGCCGAACAGCAATCAAGCCTTATGACCCACCTTGCGACGCAACATCTCATGCATCACCACCATGAGCGCCAACAGCACCAACAGGTACCACGGATAGAGCGCTATCGAGATATGCTGAGCAATAAGGCCGAACAGCGGCGGCATGACCATCGAACCGGCATAGGCGCATGCCATCTGCACTCCGACAATCGCCTGCGAACGCTCCACACCGAAATAAGCAGGAGTGGAATGAATGACGCACGGGTAAATCGGCGCACAGCCAAGCCCGATTAGCACCAAGCCGACGACGGTAGCAACATGCCCCGGAAGCGGGATGAGCATCACGACAACGCCCAAGCCAAGAACGGCTTGGCCAATACGAATCATCGCGGGATCGTCGAACTTCATGGTCATGAATCCGCTCAACGCACGGCCCGCGGTGATACCGAGGTAGAACAGGCTGGCCAGAGACGCAGCGGTGACCTTGCTGATGCCGTCATGGCCGACCATGTAACTCGAGGCCCAAAGTCCGGAGGTGGTCTCGATGGCGCAGTAGCAGAAGAACATCACGAGAATCTCTTTGGCACCGCGGATGGCAAGTACCCCTCGCACGCCCAGCGGTTTGACGGGCTTGGACTCGGTTTTCGCCTCGGCAACAGCCTCGGTCTCATCTACAGGAGTCTGGCTTTCCTTGTGGCCGGCATCAACCGCATCCGAAACCTCATCGCGATTTTTCCACAACGGCAGCGAGAAGACGATGATGATCGTAAGCACGATCTGGATAATCGAAATATAGCGGTAGCCCCACGGCCAGCCCTGCCCGTTGGAAAGAGCGAATCCCATGATATAGGGGCCAACCGAGGCTCCGATGCCCCACATGCAGTGCAGCCAACTCATGTGTCGGCTGGCGTAGTGAATGGCGACGTAATTGTTGAGAGCCGCGTCCACTCCGCCAGCGCCCAGGCCGTAGGGAATCGCAATCAATGCCAGCACCCAGTAATTAGGCGCCACGGAGAAGCCGAAAAGGGCCACCGCAGTCAGGCCGACCGAAGCGGCGGTCAATTTACCGGTTCCGAAACGTAACGTCATGCGGTCGGAAAGCAAGGCCGAGACGATGGTGCCGGCCGAAATAATCATCGAGATGCCACCGACCCATGAGAGCGGAACCCCCATCTGCGGGCGCATACTCGGCCACGCGGCACCAAGCAACGAATCGGGAAGACCCAGCGAGATGAACGCCAAATAAATGACGGCAAGCAGCAGATTGGTCACAATGGCTCCTTTGTGCCATGCCGACGGCAGCAGACTTTACGGCTCCGAGAGCAAATTGCAGACAACGTTTTCATTCTCTCACACCCGTGAGGACGAGGCGAACAATACGCTGACTTCATCTCGCGATATGAAATCGGCGTCTATTTTGCAAACGGTTTATTCATATTTGTCTCAATTTGCAGAATCTCAACCCGCATGGTCCAACAAACAATACAAAAATTGCCCATGCCGGCGTTGAAGGGGCATGGGCAAAAATCAAGGTTGGCGTCAGAGATCAGGTGTCGATCTTGGTGCGGTCGAAATCATCGGCGTTGTCGACGATGAACTGGCGGCGCGGCGGCACTTCGTCGCCCATGAGCAGCGTGAAGATGCCGCTGGCGTCCTCCGCTTCTTCCATCGAGATGCGGCGTAGCATTCGCGTGCGCGGGTCCATGGTGGTGTCGGCCAGCTGGTCGGCATCCATCTCGCCCAAGCCCTTGTACCGCTGCACATCAGGGTTGTAGGCGATGCCCTGCTCGTCGAGTTCAGCGAGCTTTCCGGCCAGTTCATCGTCGGAATAGGTGTAGATGAACTCGCCCTTGTGCTTACCAGCAAGCGCGATACGGTGCAGCGGAGGCACCGCAGCGTAAACGTGGCCATGCGAAATAAGCGGACGCATGAACCGGTAGAACAATGTCAACAAGAGAATGCGGATATGTGCGCCGTCGACATCAGCATCGGTCATCATGATGACCTTGTCGTAGCGGGTCTGAGTAACGTCGAAGTTCGCACCGGACCCGGCGCCGATGACCTGAATAATCGCCGAGCATTCCTTGTTGGCGAGAATCTGGGTCATGCTGGCCTTCTGCACGTTCAGGATCTTGCCACGAATCGGCAGAAGCGCCTGGAAACCGGAATTGCGTGCGGCCTTGGCGGTGCCGAGTGCGGAATCGCCCTCGACGATGAACAGTTCGGCCACATCGTCGTTTCCCGGCTGGCAGTCGGAAAGCTTGGACGGCATGGAGGCGGACTCGAGCGCATTCTTACGGCGAGTGACTTCCTTGGTCTTGCGTGCCTGAATACGGGCGTGCATCTCGCCGACAATCTTCTCGAGTACACGTCCGGACTGTTCCTTGAAGCCGCGGCGCGATCCGTTGATCATCTCGCCAAACTGCTTGTCGGTCATCTTGGAGACGATCGGGCGCACCGGAGCCGTGCCAAGCACGTCCTTGGTCTGGCCTTGGAACTGCGGTTCGGCGATACGTACGGTGACCACAGCGACGAGGCCGGCAAGAATGTCGTCACGCTCGACCTTGTTCTTAGTGTCCTTGAGATTGACCTTGAGCTTACGGGCGTTGGCCTCAACAGCCTTGCGCACCTGCTTGGTGATACTTTGCAGGAAACCGTCGACGTGCATACCGCCACCGGGAGTCTCCACGACGTTGACAAAGCTGCGAATGGTGGTGTCGTAGCCGTTGACCCAGCGCAAGGCGATATTGACCGAGCAGTCACGCTTGATCTTCTCGGCATGCAAATCGCCATTGGCGTCGACCGCCTGCGTTTCCTCGGTATAGGTGGCGTCGCCGGAGATGCTCCAAACGCTCGAGACGGACTCTCCATGAGAAAGGAAATCGACAAAATCCTTGACGCCACCGGTGTGCAGGAACTCCTCGACGCGCTTGTGCGGGCGCTCTGGAGCACCATTGGTTTCGACATTCAACGATGCATTGGCATCGCTCTGCGATTGGCTTTCGTCTTCGGCTCCGTCATTCGTCGAATCGTCATCTGCGGAATCCGTTCCTTCTCCATCGGAGGAGTCGAGTTCCGTATCGTTGGATGACGGTTCCTTGTCATCGTTTCCAGCGTTGTCCTCGATGCTGTCAGCATCACCGTCGTCTGATGATTCACCAACGCCAGTCTCATCGGCATTGTTGTCAGCGCTTTCGCCAGCTTGCGATGACAGAACATTGTTACCCTCATCGAATGCCGAAGCCAACGTGGGTGCCTGCCCCACACTGGCGGCATCAGTTTCCGATTCCGTACCGGCTTCTTGCACCGGTTGCGGCGCATCAACCTCAAACATGTCATCCACGGAAGCGTCGCCGGTCTCTGGAATGTTCTCGTCAATGACCACAATCTTGAGGCCCGGTACCAGGAAGCTGGTCTGGCGCACACGGTCTATCAACTGCTCGTAGCTGAATCGCGCAGTATCGTTGAAAATCTCGGGATCAGCCCAATAACGGATACGGGTGCCGGTGGTCTTAGACGTCACCTTGCCGATAACCTCAAGCTCGGTCGGCTTGTTCTTGCGAGTCTTCTTGAATTTGTTGTCCGGCGAGCGATGCTCGGCATCCGGATCGTCATAGACCCCGGGATGACCTTGATGGAACGCCATATGGTAAGTCTTACCGTTGCGGTCAACTTCGACATCCAGGCGTGAACTCAGCGCGTTGACGACAGAGGAGCCGACACCGTGCAGGCCGCCGGAGGCACCATAAGAGGAATTGCCGAATTTCGCGCCTGCATGCAGTTTGGTGAGCACGACTTCGACGCCGGTAAGTTTGGTCTTTTTCTCGACATCGACGGGGATGCCACGGCCGTTGTCGGCCACTTCGATGGAACCATCGGTGTGCAGAGTGACCACGATCTTGTTGCAGGCACCAGCGAGCGCCTCATCGACGGAGTTGTCGATGATTTCCCACAGGCAGTGCATGAGCCCTTGGCTGTCGGTGGTGCCGATGTACATGCCGGGGCGTTTGCGCACGGCGTCAAGCCCTTCCAGCACGGACAGGTTCTTGGCACTGTATTCCTCAACCATTCGCTTCTCTACCTACCTTATAAACACTTTTGGCTTTCGGCCACGAATTATCACCATACCCAACAGCCTCGCCAAATCCGCACCTTCAAGCCTATGAAACCTCAATCACAGCAGCCGACATTGATTTCCTGTTTCATACGCAAAACAAATTCAACGCACCAGGCGGGGTCGAAACGTTCAAGTCCGTTCTTACAAAACTTAAGAGGATACGGAAAACCCGCCGCACCAAGGCGACGGGCACCGAAAATCACTGATCGAGGAAGTCGCGCAGCGTCTGCGAACGAGACGGATGGCGCAGCTTCGACATGGTCTTGGATTCGATCTGACGAATGCGCTCACGGGTGACACCGTAGACGCGCCCGATATCGTCCAACGTCTTGGGCTGTCCGTCTTCGAGACCATAACGCATCTTGATGACGCCGGCTTCTCGAGGCGAAAGCGTCTCCAACACCTGCTTGAACTGTTCCTGCAAGAGGGAGAAGGCGACGGCTTCGGAAGGTGCAATCGCGTCGGTGTCTTCAATCAAATCGCCGAACTCAGAATCGCCATCTTCACCAAGCGGGGTGTGCAGTGAAATCGGCTCACGACCGTACTTCTGCACTTCCTGAACCTTCTCGACAGGCATATCGAGCTCGCGGGCCAGCTCGTCAGGAGTAGGCTCACGACCCAAATCCTGCAGCATCTGGCGCTGAACGCGGGAAAGCTTGTTGATGACTTCGACCATATGGACGGGCACGCGAATCGTACGGGCCTGGTCAGCCATGGCTCGGGTAATGGCCTGACGAATCCACCAGGTAGCGTACGTGGAGAACTTGAAGCCCTTCTTCCAGTCGAACTTCTCGACGGCGCGAATAAGGCCCAGGTTGCCTTCCTGAATCAGATCGAGGAAGAGCATGCCGCGGCCGGTGTAGCGCTTGGCCAGCGAAACGACCAGACGAAGGTTAGCTTCCAGCAGGTGGTCCTTAGCCTTCTTGCCATCGTTTGCCGCCCACTTGAGCTCGCGCTTGCGCTTGAAGTCCATGCCTTCGGACTCGGTGTCGAGCAAGTGCTGGGCGTAAAGACCAGCCTCAATACGCTCGGAAAGGTCGACTTCCTGCTCGGCGTTCAACAGGCTTACGCGGCCGATCTGCTTCAGATAATCCTTGACAGGATCGGCTGTCGCACCGGCGGCGACCACACGGCGTTTCGGATTGCCGGAAGGAGTCAGATTGTCATCATCGTCATCATTGTTGCTGACAACGAACGCGCCCTTGGCCTTCGGCAGTTCGGCGGCGCGGCGATGCGAAGCGGCATCGTCCTCATCGTCGTCATCATCCTCCGGTTCGGAATCCTCATCGTCATCATCGGGCAATGTCGAGGAATCATCTGTAAGGTCGTCGAAATCCTCGTTCTCGTCGACTTCGCCGACATCCTCCATGTCCTCTTCCTGGAACTCATCGTCATCGACGATGTCCTCAGCCTTCTGATTTTCGATTTCAGACTCTTTGGGCTTCTTACGAGAATTCTTCGTAGCAGTTTTGGCGGAACGACCGGTACTGTTCCTCTTGGCCGTCTTCTTGGAAGCGCTTGTTGAGGCGGCGGTCTTCTTGGCCTTCGTCGTTTTGGTCGACTTTTTGGCTGATGACGATGAGGAAGACGAACGGCTTGACTCCGACGCGCGAGTGACTTCGCTATCCTCGCTCTGCTTAGCCTGTGCGGTTGTTGTCTGTTCCTTCTTGGCCAAACTTGTCCTCCTCAAGTAAATCCGATTATTCCACGCATCCAAAAACGACGCGAATACGCCATATTACAAATTTTGTGACTATAAGAGTCAACCATCTCATAAGGACGATTATTCCCGATTCCGGCAAATCGCTTCGTCAAAAAATAACAGAATGTCTTATTCACCGTAAAAGGGTTCAATCAAGTCCACCCGGAGCAGTTTCAAAAATCCATTTTCGTCACTATGTCAGCATTTCAGCCGCCAAGCCGGCCTCAGTTCCTGAGCCACAGCCGAAGCCACGATACGCGCCAGCGTGCATTGACTGTCAAGCTCCAACGCGCGCTTCGCGTAATCAAGCGCGTCATCGCTGCCAAGCCACCAGGAACCGTATGCTGCCACGGTGAGAGGCTGCACTTCGAAACGGCCCGATACCTGGTCGGCCATGCTCTCAAGCATGTCAATGCCGCATACGCAACGCTCACGATCAGGCAAACAGTCGGCGTCGTTGAAGGCACGGTCAAGCAGCCGGTACAGATGGATGACATTGGCCGGATCGTGGGGACTTGAGGCCAGATCAAGCATGGCTTTGGTATCGACCACGGTCGGCGCTCCGGACACCAGCGACATGATCAGGGCATCACGCGCGGAAAGCATATCCGCCATCGCCACGCATAGCTCCTGCGCATGCTCCTGCGACATGCGATGCACGCGGCCATCGAGATTGCCGTTCCATTCGTCGAAGGGAGCATCAAGCCAATCTCGGTTGGCCTTGGCGATGCCCCGTTCCATCTTGCAATGCTGCAATCGACGGGACAAAACTTCCAACCGGTCATCATCGTGCGGCCTTTGCGATTCATCAGCAGCTTTTGCCTTGCCTTCATCAAAATCAAAAGGGGCACCTCGCTCCCCAGACGCGCCACGAGAACGATTTGCCGGCCGATTGCAAGGCGGACGGCAAGCATGTGAACCCGTACATGCTTGAGAAGTTGGACGTTTCCTTGTTTTGCGGCCATACCTATTTTCGGCTGAATCCTGTCTTTCCGCCTCGGCCCTTCTTCTGCCTTTATCGCCACGCCTTCTACTGGCTGAAGACCTTTGAGCCGAAACTCTTGTCTCCGTTTCGTCCTCGGCAAACTTCGATGTTAGTTGCGTCATAATCGCTCCTTGATGGTTGGTGCTCCGCACCTATCCGATCCTGGAAAAGAAATGTGCGAAGGCATCTTGTTCAATTCACTATGTCATACTTCTCAACATTTCCGCGTGATTTTCGGCCACTGTGGTCGAAGGCTTCTTAACGTTGGAAATTCGCCATTTTCTACACCAAAACAACAATGTGAATAGCCAAGTATGGCGATGTGGATAATCTTGGGCAATATGCAGACAAGTGTGGATAGCCGTGTCATCGATCAACGCATCGCAGAACTGACCGACAAGTGGATGCAATGCCATGACGGGGACGATATCGCCGCAAGCTTACAGCCGACATTGCAGGCGGTCATCGACGAAGGAGCGGCTGCAAACCGGGGCGGAAAACGGTTGCGTGCCCTGCTCGCCTTGGCTGCTTTCAAGGCATATGGCACTGAATGCAACCACGACCTCTCCCCTATGCTCGACCTCGCCTGCGCCATCGAAATCTATCAGACCAGCGCGCTCATCCACGACGACATCATCGATGATTCACCCCTGCGCCGCGGGCACGCGAGCGCCCACATCGCCCTGTCTCAAGCCGGCGGGCCAAGCAATTCAGGAACCGGGCTGGCACTTATGCTCGGCAACATGCTGGCCACAGCCTCAGTCGACATCGCGGCAAATGCCCTTGAAAACGATGCCCTGCACCACTCGCAAGCCAATCTGCACACCTTCCTTGAGATGCAGCGAGCCGTGGAAATCGGCCAGAGCATGGATTTGGGGGCCGAGACCATCAGCTTGAGAAAACCGGACGAGCTGATCGACGCCTCACTCAACGTCTTTGCTTGGAAAACGGCCAGTTACACCACCATCGCACCGTTGCAGCTGGGCCTGTGCGCGGCAGGAATGTCCCCGGAGACAGCACGCGAGACAGCACGTTCCATCGGTCTGCCACTGGGTTTGGCGTTCCAGCTGGCCGATGACCTCATCGATGTTGTTGGCACGACGGAAAACACCGGCAAGCCCGTAGGAGGCGATATTCGTGAGGGCAAACGCACGGTATTGCTGGCCGACGCCTTGCTCGCGTCGGATGACAGTGAAAAGAAAACCCTAATTAATATCTACACCCACCAGCAACGAGACAACGCAGATGTGCGCACGGCACTGAATCTGTTTGCCGTCACCGGTGCCATCGAAACTTCTAAACAGCGCATCGACCAGCTTTGGCAGGAAGTGCAAACGGCCATCAACTGGACGGATTTGGATACCGAAAACCAGAGGATCTTACAGGACGCCTGCTCCCATTTCATTCCCAAAGATTTCCAATAGGTCTTCATTTCCCGACAGCAAAGCACAAGATGCTATATTTCATCGTTTCATAGGCAAAATCGCAAAGACAAGAAAAACGTTGTCGGCTCAGTACCTTGGCGCATGTAATATTGAAATAATCCGTATTCACCATTCGAGCCAAGGAACAGCAACCAAGCCATGAGCGAAGCCGAGCAGGAGCCGCAAACCCAGCTGATCGATGGACGTTACCGCGTCTTGGGGCCGATTGCGGACGGCGGCATGGCCACGGTCTACAAGGCGAAGGACGAACGGCTTGAACGCGTCGTCGCCATCAAGGTGATGCACACGCAGCTGGCGCAAGGCCCACACCGCGACCAGTTCGTGGCCCGTTTCCACCGTGAGGCCCGCAGCGCAGCGGCCATCAGTAACCCGCATATCGTACAGGTCTACGATTCCGGTACAGCCGGCGGACGCGACTATCTGGTGATGGAATACGTGCACGGCGTCAATCTGCGCCACGAGATGAATGAGCGCGGCACTTTCAGCGTCCACGAGACGGTGCGTATCATCTCCCAGACGCTCGACGGTCTGGCCAGCGCCCATCGAGCCGGGGTGGTCCATCGCGACATCAAGCCCGAGAACATCCTGTTGAACGACCGTGGACGGGTACAGATCACCGATTTCGGACTTGCCAAGGCAATGAGCGAAGCAACGCTTTCAACCACCGGTATGCTACTCGGCACGGCGGCTTATCTGGCACCAGAGATGATCGAGAACAATCTCGCCACTCCACAAGGCGATCTCTATTCCGTAGGTATCATGGCTTGGGAGATGCTGGCCGGACGCGTACCTTTCACCTCCGATAACCCTGTGACGATGGTGTTCAAACACGTCCATGAGGACGTACCCGCACTGGACACTGTCTGCCCGGGCATAGACCCCTCGATTTCGGCATTCATCAGCCACCTGACGGCCCGAATGGTCGAGGCTCGACCAGCTGATGCCACAGAGGCCTTGCAAGAACTGAAGACGCTCAGTTCAAAGATTGGCGTTGACGGATGGCAATACCGTTATGTCGTGTCAGCTGACAGCCGTGAAGCCGACGGAAAAGGGACCACTACGCCACTTGTCGGCACGGCCCCGCCGATACCTCCTGCCACAGTTGCCGAAGTTCCTGACGAGGCTGCCGCCGCTCCCGCAGTGCAGTCGGTTTCACCCACATCTCCGATGTCTCCTCTACCGTCTGCCGCTTCAACGGCGCAAAAGGCATCTTCACCGTCATCGGCTTCTCCGACAACGCAGGACATGCCCTCCCAATCAGAGGCTCCATCGATCGCGCAGAATACGACCCCTCAATCACAGGCGCCCTCAGCGATAAAAGACATGCCATCCGACTTTTATGAGCGGCAATCAGCGCCAAACGCTGCCACACAAGCAATCGACGGGCGTACCTTGGCCAACGACGGCACTGCCGCAGCGAACAACCCGACCATGTCGATAGGTCTAATGGACGTCCCGGTGACGGCTCAACAAGAATCTGTGGCACTGGACAACACCGCCGCCACATCAAAATCCGGCAAACCCTCGAAACTGCGTAAACCGGTAATCATCATGACCATCATTCTCATTCTTCTGGCGATACTCGGCGCCGCCGGCGTGGCATGGTGGTATTTCCTCGGCCCCGGCAGCTACTACAGCCTGCCCAAGCCCGAAGATCTGAATTGCGCGCAAAACACGACCTGCCGCATCACCGATGTCAAGTGGAAACCGTACGAAAGCACACTCAAGATCGCCGGCATCCCCTATGAGACTTCAGAACAGTTCAGTGACAAAACGGCTAAAGGCAAGGTCATTTCCACCGACCCTGGCAACGTGGGCGGCAAGGTGAGCAAACGCACCGATGCAAAACTCAAGGTGGTCATTTCCAAGGGCGTCCGCCATATCACCATTCCCGAAGATATTCTCGACCCGTCGAGCACAGATGGCCAAAAGCCGCTGGAAGCACTCTCCCAGGCTGGTTTCACCAATGTGGTCCATGAGCAGAGCACGGACGAATACTCCGAAGACCTTCCCGAAGGTGCGGCAAAATCCGTATCCCCCAAGCCCGGAACAACCATCGCCCACAACAGCAAAATAACGGTGGTCCTTTCCAAAGGACCCATGCCCGTGAGCATGCCCGACGTGACAGGTCGTTCGAAGGATGACGCACAAGCCGCGTTCGACGATGCGAAACTGAAGCCGAACTACAGAGAGCAGTTCAACGATTCGGTGCCCGCCGGTTCCATCGTCTCCACTTCCATCAAGCCAGGCACGCAACTGCACTGGGGCGACAAGGTCGACGTTGTGGTCTCCAAAGGGCCGGAAACGGTGACCATTCCCGATGTGCGGGGCAAAAACAAGGACGATGCACAGAAGATTTTGGAAGATCTGGGCCTCACAGTCAAGGTCTCAGCGCCCCTCGGCGACATCACCCACCAGGTCCGCTTCCAGTCCCCCGATCCCGGAGCCCAGGTTCGCGTACGCGGCGACGATGGCAATCCCACCGTCATCACGATTACCGTGGTTTAGCAATCGCTCAGCCTTAAGACCTATTGAGTCTTTAACCGGCGCCATTACTTTCAGCATCACGGATTTGGAACGCTTCAACCCGTACTTGCAATGATTATTTTCATCATCACATGGTCAAAGCAATCTGTTTCACTGCCCGATCTGTTTGGCCTGCTTCGCCTTGTTCATCTCCGCTTTGACCTTCTGGGCATATTCATCCACGTATTCCTGCCCGCTGAGCTTGGCAATTTCAGCCATGACACGATCTGTCAGATCACGTAACTCTTCATGCGTGATGGTATCCGGATCGACTTTGCGCACTGAAATCGGTTTGCCGTAGATGACCTTGGTATGGCCAGAACTCGGGATAATCTGACCAGGCATCTGTACCTGTCTGCTGCCGACCACAGCCGTGGGAATGATAGGACAACCGGTTTCCAACGCCAACTTCGCCACACCGGTATGACCGCGATAAAGCCTGCCATCGGGGCTACGCGTGCCTTCCACGTGGATGCCGAAAAGGTGTCCGTCTTCGATAATCTGGCGCGCATGGGCAAGCGCACCGAGCGATTTCGAGCCACCGGAGCGATCCACCGGGAACACACCGACCGAGGTGAACCACCATTTGATGAACTTGCCCTTGATGCCTTTGCCTTCAAAATACTCGGCCTTGCCCATGAAATGAATCATGCGCGGGCTGGTGAGCGGAATAAGCGCATCATCGATGACCGCCAGATGGTTCGAGGCGATGATGCCGCCGCCGGTCTTGGGAATGTTCTCCACACCGATACCCTGGGGATGCATGCGCCAACGCGCGAGCGGACCAAGTCCACGGACAAAGAACCAATAGAGCACGAACTCTTCCCTCCTCATGGCACACGCATCTCACAGGCGTGCATATTCCACATCAATTGGCCGACCACTGGGTTAAAGTGGTCGGTATGACTAGTCTCAAGGATAGCAACAACGCTGACGATAACCATGGTGACGCCGATTCGAACGCGACACCAGTTGATCATCACGATGATGCCACCGAGACCAGTGCGATCATGAATAATACAAACGGTGGGAACACCGATGACATGTGGAAGCAATTTGAAGCCGAACATGCCGACGATTTGAGCGATATCAGCAGTTCCCACAACGCCAAGCGCTTCGAGAAACATGCCAAGCGTGAGGAGAAGAAGGCACTGCTTTCCGTCGAAGATATCACTCCCGACTCTTTCGCACGCGGATCTTCTTCTTCCAAACCGCACGGCCCGCGTGATTTCGTAGGTTCCAGCTGGCTTGACGCCGATGATGTGATGGACAGTTTCGATGACTTCACACCTCCGAACCCCGATCTCGGCCACTTTGACCCGGTAAAGGTCGTTTTCTGGGGGTTGCTGATTGTCGGCATCGCCGGGCTGATCGCTCTGGTCTTCTTCCCGAGATTCGCCACCATCATGGGTCTTGTGTTCGGCTTATGCGCTCTGATCGGAGGCGTGGGGCTGCTCAGTGTGCATAAGGGACACAGTCAGACACGGATGGACTATTTTGATGATGGATCCAGGGTCTGAAATACCTTCTTAAAACAAAACAAGACGGTGGCTGACATACACAATGTCAGTCACCGTCTTTCATATCCGGCAACATTGAGTTACCGGATAATCAACACAAGCTTCACTTCTCTTCGTTCTGCCCGTGGCACATCTTGTACTTGCGTCCCGAACCGCAGGGGCACGGATCGTTCTTTTTAGTGCCCGGGAACGTCCTGCCATCAGACCACGGGCTCTTGAGCTCTTCGGCCTTCGGACGCTTGTTGGCTGGTACCTTGCCTTCGGCGTGGCTTGAAGGCTCCGGGCCGACGATGCTGGGCTCGGGGTTGCCTTTCTCGCTTTCTTCCGTTTCGGCGATGTCCGCTTCCTCGGCGTCCTCATCGGTGGCATCGGGATCGGCCGGTGCGGAGGCAACCGTGGCCTCGGCATCCGCTTCACCATTATCCATCGAATCGAGGCCAGCGGCTTCAGCGGCCATATCAACGGCCTCATCCTCGGCAGAAGATTCGGCATCTGCGTTCTGGGCTTCAATGTCTTCGGTCTTGGCAACCTGATCGATGTCAACATGGAAGAGCAACTGAATGCTTTCTTCCTTGATGGCGTCAATCATCTTGTTGTACATTTGGAAGCCTTCGCGCTGATATTCAACCAGCGGATCACGCTGACCCATACCACGCAGGCCGATACCATCCTTGAGGTAATCCATCTCGTAGAGGTGTTCACGCCACTTCTTGTCGAGCACCGCGAGCACAACACGACGTTCGAGCTGGCGCAGTCCGTCAGAGCCAATCTTGTCCTCGTAGCCGTCGTATTGCTTCATGGCGTCTTCGACGATAAATTCCTTGACCGCGTTGACGGCCTTTTCGCCCTTGAGACCTTCTGCCTTCTGCTTGGCTTCATCCTCTTCAACGGCAATCGGATAGACCGTCTTCAATGCGCTGAACAGACCGTCCCAATCCCATTCATCAGGCTTGTCGCTGCCATTGTTGGCACCCTTGATATAGCTTTCGATCGTCTCATTGATGAAACGCAGAATGTCGTCGTGAATATCGATGCCACGCAATACAGCCTGACGCTCGGCATAGATCACCTTGCGCTGCTTGTTCATCACGTCATCATATTTGAGGACGTTCTTACGCATTTCGAAGTTGCGGGATTCCACGGACTTCTGTGCGGTGCGCACACCCTTGGAAACGCTCTTGGACTCGATGGGTTCGCCTTCAGGCAGGCCCTTGGCCATTACGCGCGCAACGAGCTGGGTGTTGAAGAGACGCATCAAATCGTCTTCAAGGCTCAGATAGAAGCGGGATTCGCCCGGATCGCCCTGACGACCGGAACGGCCGCGCAGCTGGTTGTCGATACGACGGGATTCGTGGCGTTCGGTGCCGAGCACATACAGACCGCCGAGCTTGGTGACTTCCTCATGCTCGTCCTTGGCCTGATCCTTCATCTCGGCCAAGGTGCCGGGCCAACGCTTCTCGTACTCTTCGGGAGTGTCATCCGGAGAATAGCCCTCGCTCTTGAGCTTCTGATCGGCAAGGAACTCGACGTTGCCGCCGAGCATGATGTCGGTACCACGGCCGGCCATGTTGGTCGCCACAGTGACGGCGCCCTTACGGCCTGCAACGGCGACGACCGCCGCTTCCTTCTCGTGATGTTTCGCGTTCAGGACCTGATGAGGAATGCCTGCCACATCAAGCAGCGAGGAAACGACCTCGGAGGATTCGACGGAAGCTGTACCGAGCAGGACCGGCTGACCTTTCTTGTAGCGCTTGGCAACATCCTTGATGATGGCGGTGAGCTTTTCCTTCTTGGTGCGATAGATCAGATCGTCGTTGTCCTTGCGGACCATCGGCTTGTTGGTCGGAATCGGCAGCACGCCCAGCTTGTAGGTGTTCATGAACTCGGCGGCTTCGGTTTCTGCCGTACCGGTCATACCTGCGAGCTTGTCGTACATACGGAAGTAGTTCTGCAGGGTAATCGTCGCGAAGGTCTGGTTCTCGGCCTTGACCTCGACACCTTCCTTGGCCTCGATGGCCTGATGAAGGCCCTCGTTGTAACGACGGCCGGGAAGCACACGGCCGGTGTGTTCGTCGACGATGAGCACTTCGCCGCCGGTGACGACATAGTCCTTATCGCGCAGGAAGAGTTCCTTGGCCTTGATGGCGTTGTTAAGGTAACCAATCAGCGCAGTGTTGCTGGGCTCATAAAGATTATCGATACCCAGGAAGTCTTCAACCTTGGTGATGCCCGGGTCAAGAATGCCGACGACCTTCTTCTTCTCGTCGACCTCATAATCCTCGTCACGCGTCAGCTTGGTGACGAGCTTGGCGAACTGACGATACCAGCGGGTGACACCGCCCTCTGCGGGGCCGGAAATGATCAGAGGAGTACGCGCCTCATCGATAAGAATGGAGTCGACCTCATCGACGATGGCAAAGTGATGGCCACGCTGCACCAGCTCGTTCTTCTCCCACGCCATGTTGTCGCGCAGGTAATCGAAACCGAACTCGTTGTTGGTGCCGTAGGTGATGTCCGCCTCATACTGCTTGCGGCGTTCAGCGGGCTTCTGGTCGGTGATAATGCAGCCGACATTCATTTTGAGGAAGCGGAAGATACGGCCCATCAGTTCGCTCTGGTAGCTGGCGAGATAGTCGTTGACCGTGACGATGTGAACGCCCTTGCCTTCCAATGCATTCAGATAAGCAGGGAGGGTGGCGACCAAGGTCTTGCCTTCGCCGGTCTTCATCTCGGCGATGTTGCCCCAATGCAGGGCCGCGCCACCCATGAGCTGCACGTCGAAGTGACGCTGACCAAGCGTGCGCTTGGAAACCTCGCGTACCGTCGCGAAAGCCTCAGGCATGAGCTTGTCCAGTTCCTCGCCGTTGTCGAGACGCTCCTTGAACTTGGCGGTTTGCCCGGCAAGTTCCTCGTCGCTCAGCGCCGCGATCTCATCTTCGTGGGCGTTGGTCGCTTTGGCCACATTCTCGAGCTTCTTGAGCTGATGGCCTTCACCCATACGTAGGGCCTTGTCGACGATATCTACCAATTTCGCTCCCTAGTTCGCTTCCCATAA
The DNA here is from genome assembly GCF_029392815.1 of Bifidobacterium sp. ESL0682. Lineage (GTDB taxonomy): Bacteria > Actinomycetota > Actinomycetes > Actinomycetales > Bifidobacteriaceae > Bifidobacterium. The sequence goes on from NZ_CP113942.1 coordinate 1,358,787, forward strand.
ACGAGCAAGACCAAGCCAACCGAGGCTTGGCACAGACTGTATTTTATCTTACGCGACGGCGCAGATTTTCCGAACTATTTATTCACAATGATACGATGTGTGATATTTTCTCTATGACGACATGAATGACGGCCCATCAGCTTCCCGATGGGCCGTCATTCAAGAACATTCAACGCCGTGACGACACTTGGCCAACCGCTAGCGGCAAACCGCATGTCAATCACAACCAGACAAGCTTACTTCTTGGCAGCTTTCTGAGCCTTCTCAACGTTCTCTGCAGTATCAATCTCAAAGACACCGTAGCTCCAGCCGTGACGACGATAGACTACGGACGGGCGATGCGTCTCACTGTTGACGAACAGGAAGAAATCATGGCCGATGAGTTCCATCTCATACAGCGCTTCATCAATGGTCATCGGTTCGGCGATATGCAGCTTGCGACGAATGACGATAGGGGTGTCTCCAACCTGCACCTCAACGCTTTCGCCGGGGCCGAGATCGGTGGACAACGGATGCTCCACGTCTTCGGGCTCCTGAAGCTCCGTAGGCTCAGGATTAATCGGCTCGTCAATGGGCACCACGCCCATATCGACGACCTTCTGCTCCTTGCGAGTCGGACGATGGCTCTTGCGGCGATCGCGCACACGGCGCAGACGCAAGGTCAGCTTGTCCAACGCGATATCGAGAGCGCTATACTCGTCGGAACTCGAGGCTTCGGCGCGTACCACGGTTGCTCCGGCCTCAATGGTGATCTCGACTCGTTTGGCGGTATCGGCCTGGCGCGGGTTGCCTTCGCGTGACACCACAATCTGAACGCGTGCAGTGTCCGGAGCGATGGACGTGACGCGATTCATCTTGGTATCCACAACATCGCGGAACTTCTGATTGACTTGCATGTGACGTCCTGTGACGACAATATCCATGGTCGACCTCCTACTAGGTTCGACGGGGTTAAATCCGCCTGCGTACCAGCAGCGCCATTACTGCCGCGCTGCTAGTTCCAGTTTAGCGTCATACCTTGGGACTAGCTGAGTATTCCCCGAAAAATACGCCATTCGCATGGTCGCAACGCCGAGCATGCGCGTTTTGCTATAATTGATTTCTTGTGAGACCTCTTGATGGCTGCGGCCGCATTCGGCTCGTCCGAGTCGGCTGAGGAACTTCCGGGCTCCATAGAGCACGATGGCGGATAACGTCCGCCCAGGGCGACCTGAGAGCAAGCGCAACAGAAAACAAACCGCCCGAGCAATCGGGTAAGGGTGAAACGGCGGTGTAAGAGACCACCGGGCCACTGGTAACAGTTGGCCGCTGGCAAGCCTCATCGGGAGCAAGGCCAAGCAGAAGGCACGTCGGATTTTTCAGTTTCGACACGGGCTGCTCGTCCGGCCTTCGGGTAGGCTGCTGGAGCCTGGCGGCAACGTCAGGTCGAGATGGATGGCCATCCGCGTGGCAACGCGCGACAGAACCCGGGGTATACGAGGTCTCACTTCACTTTTAAACGACAGATTTCACAGAAGAAATAACCATATAGTCGCCAAGGTAAATCACCGCTCTCGACACTCAGTCAGGCTTATTTTTCCCGTTTCCGGAACATTGTCGAACAACTCGTGAGCGACACGTCTCAGTGTTTCCGGATCATGACCTTTGCGTCCCCGGCACTCCAGAAACGGCGTCGACGAACCTCAAGTTCTAGACCTTCTGTTTTCGCAGCCACCTTGCGTCCCAGCTGCCAGGCAGCATCTTCGAACACACCTTGTTCACGGGCTTGCACGGCCACTTGCTGGGCCATGTGGTCATCGACACCTTTACGTTTCAGCTCCATGACGGTGCCGCGAAAACCAAGCATTCGTCCGGCGCAGCTGCGCACCACGGAACGTGCGTATTCCTCGTCATCGATCAGATGCACCTCGACCAGACGAGTCACAACATCTTCGGCGACAACAGGGTCATAGCCCTTATCGATCAACCGTTTGATAAGCGCCCCGGAAGAACGTGCAGTGGCATCCAACAGCGTCAGCGCCGCTTCACGGCACGCATCCCCATCTGCAGGATCGTCAGGAACGCGTTTTACCGGTGCACCCGTGCGATATCGACGATAACGATTGTTACTTTTACCTCGACCATACCGTCGATACTTGCGCTTGCCGGAGCCGGTATCTTCAGTGTCAAGGCTACCGCCAAACCCACTGGTATAGTTGCTGGTCACTGGTACGGCGTGGGTATGGGCTCTATTCGGCCTTTTGACACGCTTACGTTTCCCGTCAGTTTCCGCGTGGGTTCCTGCACTCTCAATCTGAGAGCCAGGAGTTGATTCACGAACTTGAGGGGTGTCCTCTAAGCGCTCATCATCTTGCGTTGCATCGGCAAGACGACGAGGGGCCTGCCCATTCTGCGACCGAGGGTCGTCGTAATCCAGCTGCGCGACCGGAATATGACGACCTTCGAGAAACTCTTCGACGCTGATCATGTCTCAGACCAATGAATCAGGCGTTCGACACCGATTCAGAAGCGGGCGCGGCATCGCCATTGGCATCGGCCGCCGAGTCAGTGCCTTCGCCTTTATCTGCATCCCCACCGTCAGCCGGCTGGGAATCATCGGGAATCAAACCATACTTCACTTTGACCTTGCGTTCAATTTCCTCGGTCAGTGCCGGGTTATCCTTAAGGAACTGGCGGACGTTTTCACGCCCCTGCCCCAGTTGGTCTCCCTCATAGGTGAACCATGAACCGGACTTCTTGACGACATCGCTCTGCAAGGCCATATCGAGCACCGAACCCTCTTTGGAAATGCCCTCTCCATAGAGAATGTCAAACTCGGCAAACTTGAAGGGCGGCGCCATCTTGTTCTTGACGACCTTGACCTTGGTTCGATTGCCGATGGCCTCGTCACCATTCTTCAACGTCTGGATACGACGGATGTCGAGACGCACGGAAGCATAGAACTTCAGGGCCTTGCCACCGGTCGTGGTCTCTGGACTGCCGAAGAAGACACCGATCTTCTCGCGCAACTGGTTGATGAAGATGGCGGTGGTGTTGGACTGGGCCAATGCACCGGTCATCTTACGCAACGCCTGGCTCATCAACCTGGCCTGCAGACCGACATGGCTGTCGCCCATCTCGCCTTCGATTTCGGCCTTCGGCACCAAAGCCGCCACCGAATCGATGACCACGATATCAAGTGCGCCGCTGCGTACCAGCATGTCCGCGATTTCAAGCGCCTGCTCGCCGTTATCCGGCTGGGAGATAATCAGGGAATCTGTATCGACGCCTAGCTTCTTGGCATAGACCGGATCGAGCGCGTGTTCGGCGTCGATATATGCCGCGACACCACCGTTCTTCTGCGCGTTGGCCACAGCGTGCAGCGCCAACGTGGTCTTGCCGGAAGACTCAGGTCCGTAGATCTCGACGATTCTGCCGCGCGGAAGGCCACCAATGCCCAACGCCATATCAAGAGCCAGAGAGCCCGTGGGGATGACCTCAACATTCTGCACAGGCTTGTCGCCAAGCCTCATGGCCGATCCCTTGCCGAAGTCCTTTTCGACCTGCTTCAGTGCGGTGTCGAGCGCCGCCTGCTTGCGCGGATCGATGCCATTCCCGCTACCAGACTCGGTCTGGGCGTTCTTGGCCTTGGCGCCTTTCGTCGTTTTTGATTGCTGTGCCATCGTTCTCCTTTACGTTCGCTCCTGCACTACCAGAGTACGGAGCAATCCGTCACTTGCGCAAGCCGAACAGGGTTATGTGGTCGAACGCTTGCCTTTTCGACACGCCATGGTTTTCCGGGCTTTTGAGACCCAAACCCCGTTTATTCGTTCCTGCTTTCAACATAATCATAGAACAACATACGAACATTTGTTCGAATGACGCGCCGAGATAACCTTCAGCAGAAAACCTCCATTACGCCGCTTGCCTACTTCGCCGGCAGCGGCGGAGCGTTATGGTCTTTGCCCCATCGTCTCGAATCCGGAATCTGCAGCTGGTCACACAGCACGTTCCATATGACACGCGGCTCAACACCAGCCGCAAGCGCTTCGACGACGGTCATGTCGTCAAGCGCGGTCAACACCTGATCGCGCGCCAGCGAACGCCCGTATGTCCGCCCGAGCACTTCTTCGAGCAATTGCCAAAATTCACGTTCCTTCACATGCAGCAGTCTATCAGCGCGAATGAATAGCAATCTGTCCGCGAAATTCATGGACGAATTTCCAATATTCATGAAGGAAGTCACAAAAGGCGCCGTCAGATATTCGACGCCACCAACCACGAGCTTGTTCTAAAACATCGTGTAACACCCTATAATCCGACATCGTTTTGTCTGTCGCAAATTCCGTCATAAGCAATCTCGCACAAACAGCGAGGAAACAAGGGAAGGCCCACCGGTTAGATACCGATGGGCCTTCCCTGCGGGACGCTTTACAAACGCAAATCACGCCTCGTTGTAGTCAAGGTAATCCGCCACCATACGCAGCATCTGCGCGGTGCTCAGTCCGAGCGATTCGGCGATGGACGCCAGCAGTTCGGAACTGGCTTCCTTCTGCCCGCGTTCGACTTCGAAAGGTAACCGAGCGAGACGCCGGCCTTTTCACTGACCTCTCGCAGGGTCTTATGATCGCGGGTACGCAGGTCACGCAGCACGTGGCCGATCGCCTCGCGCAACGAGATGTCGCGCGTCTCACCGTCGGCGTCATGCTTGCGCGTGGCCGCCCTGGGCTTGGACTGCTCGGCGTCCTCTTCCTGCCACATCCTGTTGAGCACCGCCTGGCGTTCGTCCTTCGCCTTTTTGCGGCGCGTGCTTTCAAAACTTGTTGCTGCGCGAATGCCACCGCGCGGCGCTGAGCAGGGGTCAAGTCCCTGTTGCGCGCATTGCTCGGGCGCGTGGCCCCTGTTGCAAGCGTGTTCATTGCCATCTGCTCCTGTGGTCGAGTCATCGTTTCCATTACGCCACCCCTCTTTACCTCGTATTGACCTGTTCACTTCAATCAACAACTGAGGGGAAAAGTTTATTCCTTTTTGGACGCTGTGAACTGCGTCACAAACCGCAATACGTTCAGTACCGAAAGGTGCCGCACTTCCTCGCGTGAGCCGGAAAGTCGCAGCTTTACCGCAACGGTTTTGCGGGTATCGGCGAGGGCCCCTGCGGGGATGCTGACACCGATATAGACAAGTCCCGCAGGCTTGTTCCCATCCGGACCGGGTCCAGCGACGCCGGTAGTCGATAAGCCCAAGACATGACCCTCGTATTGCGGCTGGTCATAAAGATACGCCGTGCGTTCGGCCATTTGACGGGCCACCTCGGGATGCACCGCCCCCTCGGCACGCAGCAGGTCCGCATCGACTCCGAGAACGCTTGCCTTGGCGTTGATGTCGTAGGTCACTGCCGAGCCAAGGAAGACCTCGGAAGCCCCCGGAATACGAACAAAGGCGTCAGCCAGGAGGCCGGCGGTAAGCGATTCTGCCGCAGCAATCTTCCAGCCGCGAGTCTTCGCTGTTTCAAGGATATTCGCGGCCAAAGTGTCACATTGCGGTTGGACGGCTGCGACCGTGCCGCTTGAAGTCAAACCGTCCATGTCCTGTATCGCATAGGATGCGCCGTCCGGTGTCTGAATATATCGCTCCATATTCCCCACTTTTGCGGCCTTGCCGTCACGGCTGCAAACCCGGAACCCAAGACCATACAAAACCGCCCCAAACCTACCTACCAGTCGGTCGGTAGCAGTTTGGGGCAAATTTACAAGCTGCTCATGCAACTTTCCGCGCACGCACCACATTGCGGACATAAATATAACCGGAATACAGGCACAGAATCAACGCGATAAGAATGAGCAAATCAGTGACACTGTAGTAGCAGAACCACCACACAGGAACGCCTGCACCGATATGAGAGAACGCGGGAATGCCGCCAGCGAAAGCGACCAATCCCGGATTGGTGATATGCGAGGAAAGCGCCCAAACCGGCATCAACAGCATTCCCAAGCCAATGCACTGCGTAAGTGTCTTGTATTTGCCGACTTTGTCCGCAGCAATGACCTTGCCACCGGTATCGATGACGAAGAAACGCATGACCGTGATACCAATCTCACGGATGAGGAACAGCGCGGTGACCCACCACGGCACCTCGCCGAAAACCGAGGCGACAACGAGCGCCGAGCAGATCAACAGCTTGTCCGCGATGGGATCCATCAGCTTGCCGAGCTCGGTGACCTGGTTGTAGGTACGAGCCATCCAGCCGTCGAGCTTATCGGTCGAGGCAGCCACGATGAAGAGCATCGCCGCGGCAAAACGCATCCATGGGCTGCGCTGCCCCCAAGGGCCCGCGGCGATATCTACCCACAAAAATACCAGCACCAGAACGATGCGGGTATAGGTCACCAGATTCGGCGGGCTGTTCCAGCCGTCCACAAAGCGATTTCTTACCATCTCGTTGTTGTTGCATACCCAATACCTTAGCGCGGCGGCGATACTGTGACGTGCCGAAATCAGCGAGGACATTGCCGTCGAGAAGGCACAGCCCGTTACTGTGCCGTAGAACCCGAGGAAGCTGAAGGCGACACGGCACCAGTCTTGCCTTGGATGAAGTCAAGGACCTGAGTCAGATCCTGCGGTTGAACGAGGACCTCGCGGGCCTTGGAACCTTCGGAAGGCCCGACCACGCCGCGGGATTCCAGCAGATCCATCATGCGACCGGCCTTGGCGAAACCGATGCGCAGCTTGCGCTGGAGCATGGAGGTGGAACCGAACTGGGTAGTGACCACGAGCTTCGCCGCTTCCAGCAGCGTGTCCATGTCGTCACCGATTTCCTCGTCGGGATGGGTCTCGTTCTCCTCGGCCTTCTTGGCCATTTCCTCGATGTCCTCGCGATAGTGCGGCTTGCGCTGGGTACGGGCGAATTCGACGGCCTTGCGAATCTCGGACTCCCCTACCCACGAGCCCTGCACACGAATCGGCTTGGCGGCGCCCATCGGCAGGAAGAGCGCATCACCCTGGCCGATCAACGATTCGGCACCGGTGGAGTCAAGGATGACTCGAGAATCGGTGGCCGACGAGGTGGCGAACGCCAGACGAGAAGGAATATTCGCCTTGATCAGACCGGTGATGACATCGACCGACGGACGCTGGGTGGCCAGCACAAGGTGCACACCGGCGGCTCGCGCGAGCTGGGTGATGCGCTGGATGGAGCTTTCGACATCGTTCTTGGCCATCATCATCAAATCGGCCATTTCGTCGACGACCACGACGATATACGGGTAGGGAGCCACCTTGCGGTTCGAGCCAAGCGGCGCGTGAACCTTGCCAGCGAGCACGGCCTTGTTGAAGTCCTTGATGTGGCGGAAGCCGAAGTACTGGAGGTCGTCGTAGCGGGCGTCCATCTCCTTGACCACCCATTCCAGAGCCTGTGCGGCCTTCTTCGGGTCGGTGATGATTGGAGTCAGCAGGTGCGGAATGCCGGCGTAGGCGGAGAGTTCCACTCGCTTGGGGTCGACCATGATCAGACGCACCTGCTCGGGGGTGGCACGCATGATCAGCGAGGTGAGCATCGAATTGATGAAGCTCGACTTGCCGGAACCGGTGGCGCCGGCGACCAGCAGATGCGGCATCTTGGTAAGGTCGGCGGTAACGAAATGGCCTTCGACATCCTTGCCGACGCCGGCGAGCATCGGGTTCGGATCGTTCATGGCCTTGTCACTGCGCAACACGTCGCCCAAGTGCACGATTTCACGATCGATGTTCGGAATCTCGATGCCGATGGCGGACTTGCCGGGAATCGGGGAAAGGATGCGCACATCGGTGGAGGCCACGGCGTAGGCGATGTTGCGCTGCAGGTTGGTGACCTTCTCGACCTTGACGCCCGGGCCAAGCTCGACTTCGTACTGCGTGACCGATGGGCCGCGCAGGAAGCCGACGACCTTGGCATCGACGTTGAATTGTTGGAAGGTGGCGGTCAACGCCTTGATGACGTTGTCGTTGGCCTGCGTGCGGACCAGATGAGGCTTGCCTTTGACGAGAATATCGAGGTTGGGAAGATGGTAAGGCTTGTTGTCTTCCTCGTCTTCCGCGTTTTCGGCCTCATGACGCGCAACCGGATCGTCGCCATCATGGTTGGCAATGGAAGCCGGAAGATTCGCCGCTCCACCGGCGATACCTTTGACTTCGGGTGTCACTGGTTCCGTGGCGCTACCGTCTTTGCCAACCGCCGCCCAAGGATCCGAGGCGTGCCCTCCAACAGAAGCCTCAGAATCAGCATCGGACCCGTAAGCGCCAGACGCGTTTGCCGGAACCGCAGCGGGGAAAGCGCCGGTCTGCCCGTTCACAGCCGTGTTCGGCACTGTCGTATTAATGGCGTTATTGACGTCGTAATCGGGCATGCTAGTTGGCAGAGAAGTAGGCATATGAGCGTCGCTAGCAACACTTCGAAGTTCACCGGTAACAGGGTCCACCAGTGTGTGTGCACCGCCGGCAACGAGCTGGGTCTCGTCGGTATTGCCATTGAGGTCGGCGGCCCTGTCGAACGCCTCATCTCCGGCATAACGTTCGAGCTTGGCTGCACCGTCGTCATCATCGGAATGACCGAAAAGACGAGAAAAGAACGCTCCGATACCACGTTTGTGGGGCTGTGAGGCATTGTCAGATACAGGTTCCGCGTCATTACTATCATGCGTCGGTACACCCGCGGCAAGCTCCAACGTTTCATCGCCGACGCGCACCTCGTTCGGGAACTGCTCACTTTGGACATCAGCATTGTCAGCAGCATCGTTTTCGGCACTGTTTTTACGTTGTTGCAACCAGTTCTGCAGCTGTTCGGGAATCTTGGTGATGTCAAGTTTGACAATCAGCAGTATTGAGAATATCGCCACTACCACAAAAATAACGACGGCGAAAATGCTGGAAAGCCCCCAAGCCAAGGCGATCCCAACACGAATCCGAGCAGACCACCTGCACCTCGCAGCACTTCCATGCTGAAGTCACGGGAGGGCGAAGCGACGATGGCGTCGATGATGGAACAGATTGACCAGAACAGCAATGCGCAGCCGATAATCAGACGCAGATTGCGCTTATGCTTGGCAGGGTCGAGCAACACCTGGTATGCCACAACCACCAGAAAGACCGGCAACACCACGCTCATCACACCAAAGAGCCCAGCCGCAACCATGTGCAGCCAATGGCCCAGGAAGCCATCGACATGGAACCATTCGGACGCGCAGAACATAATGGCCAATATCACCAACGCGAAGAAACCGGCGATGCGGCACAGCGTGGTATGACGAGCGAAGAACGAAGCACCATCGGGCGGCATGACCTTCGTCGTCTCGGTATCCTTATCAGAAGAAGACCCGTTCGCCTTACTGCGACGGGTCTTTGAGCTCTTGCTATTCGTCTGTGTCTTACGTGCCATAACAACAGCGATTCTACTTCAAGCCCGCCCCCTTGGAAACGTTGAACGGTCAACCTGCCCAACCCTTTCAAATGCGATCGAGTTTCCAAGCAATTGTCCGCAAATCATGTTGGCAACGCTATGGGAATGGTCCCGACGGTTCAGGCTGTCTGCGTTGACTTACGCAACTGCACGCAAATGGAGACAACTTCGCCCATAGCCCTACGATAGAGGCATGGTCATGACTCCTGCCGAACGTGCGAGCGCCGTCGCGTTCTCTTACAAGAACTGCGAGCTTTCCGGGATTGTGCCGAGCGATGTGATGGTCGAGGCCGCGAACGGCTACCAGCGCGGAACGTTGAAACTTTCGAATTTCGCCGCAACCCCCGAGCGCTATAAACCGCACTCGAATGCACAACACGAGGAACACCAACCTTCTGAGTGCAACGGTAGCAATGAAAATTCTCTGCTTGGACACACCGAGATAGGCATCGGCGATGACGCTCATCCAACCAATCAACGCAAGCGAATAGGAAAACGTAACGAAACCCGTCTTCGGGGCGACCGCATTTTCGCGCGTTCGGTGCGATTGATCGATTACGGATGGCGTGCAGTCGGCGGGCTGGATGAACTCATGACCATTCATCGCGGATTGTTCGTCGGCGCGATGCCAGGTGCGGGGCGGTTTCGCACCGATAATGATGCCATTGTCGACGCCAATCTCGCAACGGACCAATCGAGCCCAACCGACGAACCTCGCAATCAACAGCACCAACCATCGAGCCCGTATTTTCCGGCGGCGCTCATCGAAACCGGAGCGGCCAACATCTTCTCGCAGCTGGCCGAGCAGGATTATTTCTCCAGGCTCGACCGCGCAGGATTCATCCACGCCCTGGCCAGTATCTACGACGAACTGAACGCCTTGCGCCCTTTCGCCTACGGCAACGGAATGGTGCTGCGCATCTATATTTCGGAACTCACACATGCGGTGGGCTGGGATCTGAACTGGGGCACAGTGACATTCGACAGTTACCACGACGCAACCCGCAAAGCACTGGTCGAGCACGATATCTCAGGATTGGAGCGCATGTTCGCTTCGATCATTCGACTTGCCAATCCGACGCGTATTTTCCTGATCTCCGGTTGGGACCAAGGCCCTGCACACTGAGCTCAAGAGCAATGAGAAAAGCGTTTTCAGGGCCTTTGGGCACTTTCCGCGGTCTCGCGTGAGAGCATCATTTTCAATCAATTGGCTCTTTCCGAACCAGAGCTCAGTAAAATAGCGCTTTCACTTTGTTTCGCACTATTTGATGTTGGCAATATCCCCCAAATGATGAGCAATATGCTGCTCGTCGGCGTGTGCATCGGCCTCGTCGTATTCTCCGGCATCAGCACAAGCGACAATATCGAACGCCTTGTCCACCAAGCCGTCATCAAGCGCATCAAGCCAATGAATCCGCGGGTCGCGGCCAAACCAGCCCATCTGCTTGCGGGCCAAGCGCTTCGTCTTCTGCGCAATATCGGCGAATGCCTCATCTTCGCTCATTTCGCCATCCAGATACGCCTCAATCTGAGAGTATCCAAGAGCGCGCGACGCCGTGACGCCCAGCTGCGGCCGGATGCGGCGCACCTCATCGACGAATCCTTGCTCGCGCATCTGGGCCGTGCGAATGTCGATGCGCCGGTCAAGTTCCTCACGAGACAAGTCCAGACCAATCTGGACGGAAGGGATGACGTAACGATATCGCGGCAGACTCGCGGAATAGGGCCGACCGGTAATCTCGATGACCTCGAGCGCGCGGATAGTACGACGGGCGTTGTGCGGATCCATACGCTCGGCAGCCTCGGGATCCTTGCGCTTCAGTTCGTCGTAAAGCGCCCCCGCCCCTTCGTTTTGCTCGCGCTGCTCGAGCTGCGAGCGCACTTGCGGGTCGGTTCCGGGAAACGAAATATCGTCAATGGCCGCACGCGCATAAAGTCCGGAACCACCGACCAGAATTGGCCGGACTCCCCTACCTTGTAATTCTGCGATTTCTTCACGTGCCAGCTTCTGAAACCTCGCAACGGTCATCGTTTCATAGGGATCGATGATGTCAAGTAGGTGATGCGGTACCGCGTCCTGTTCCTGCGCACTCGCCTTGGCCGTACCGATATCCATGGATCGGTACATCTGGTAGGCATCGGCGTTGACGATTTCCGCTTTCTGGCCACATTGCGCGAGTTCACGTGCCAACGCTATACCCAAACCAGTTTTGCCAGAGGCGGTCGGGCCAATGATGGAAACGACACGTCCTCTGTTGTCATTCGTCGCCATACGTCCGCCTTCCGATCATCCCGTTTACCCGTTATTCGCGATTCTAACGACGGGCATAACCTTCAACTTCCCTCACAATTTTGAGGAAACATCCAGTTTAGATAGACGGGACTCATTAAGATGGAGGCCGTGATACTTGATCGACACGAACGGATTAACACTGCAGAAATCCAGGCCCGGCTTGAAAAAGTGGCGCAGAGCGGCAACGGAGAGCCGAACAAGCGGATTTTCCCTGCGGAAGAAATCACCGAATTCATTGACATGATGCAGGTCTACGAAGGCGCAATGTACGAGATCAGCACCAAATTGGAGGTGCTCGACAGCGAGTTCCACGTCCATTTCGCCCACGACCCCATCCACCATATGGAACGGCGGCTGAAGTCCGTCAACTCGATTCTTGGCAAACTGCAGCGCCGAGATCTGCCGATGTGCACGAAATCGATTCGCGACAACCTCTTCGATGTGGCCGGTATCCGCGTCATCTGCAACTATCGTGATGATGTTTACTCGGTGGCCAACTATCTTTCCAGCCAGTCCGACATTCAGGTCCTGCGTGTCAAGGACTATATCAAGAACCCGAAGCAGAACGGTTACCGCAGCCTGCACGTCATCTACGCCGTGCCAGTCTTCCTCTCGACCGGTGAGCATTACACGCCGGTCGAAGTGCAGTTCCGCACCATCGCCATGGATTATTGGGCCAGCCTCGAACATGCTTTGCGCTACAAGTCCGACCTTCCTGACGCCAAGCTGAGTGAGCACTCTCAGACGCTACTCGACTGCGCACGCAGTCTGCAGAACATCGAGACGCAGATGCAGAACATCCACCGCGACATCAACGGCGCTCCTCGACAGGAGGAAGCCCCGATCTCACAGACGTTCGATCCGAAGAAATAAAGCACAGCGGCAAACGACATTCTTTGTCGAACATTGGTTTCGCCGGTTCCTCCTGATCGAGGAACCGGCGAAATCGGTTCTATAGATATTCAGAAATCAATCCCGAATCAATGAACAGTATCTAGAAATCGAAGTTGTCGGGGTCACCGCCGGTACGCACGCCAGTCGCCAAACCCGCAATCTGCTGCATCTCCTCATCGCTCAGCTCGAAGTCGAACACGTCGATGTTCTGCTTAATGCGCTCGGCATGCGTGGATTTCGGAATGACGATGACACCGCGCTGCAGATGCCAGCGAATCACCACCTGGGCCGGCGACTTGCCGTATTTCGCGCCAATCTGAGCCAATTGCGGAGAAGAAAGCAGCGAACCGCCGGTGCCACCAAGCGGACTATACGCTTCAACAGCAATATCCTGCGACTTGACGAAATCGATCAGCTCCTGATTCGGGAACTGCGGCGAGGACTCAATCTGGTCGACCGCAGGCTTGACGCCGGTTCCCAACGCCTCCAGTTCTCGCACATGATGCTCCTGCAGGTTGCATACGCCAATGGCACGGATGCGTCGTTCGTTATACAGCGCGACCATGTCTTCCCATGCCTGCTGCCAACCCTGCGCCGGCCAATGAATCAGATAGAGATCGACGTAATCGGTGCCCAGCCGGTCGAGACTTTCATAAAAGGCCTCGCGTGTGCGTCCGGCACGAATGTCCTCGTTCCAAAGCTTCGTGGTGAGGAAAATATCATGACGAGGAAGTCCGAAACGACGCATGCCCTCGCCCACCGACTTCTCGTTGCCGTAGACCTTCGCCGTATCGATGTGGCGATAGCCCGAACGCAGCGCCACATCGACCGCATTGGCCGTGGTTTCGCCTTCCGGGGTCTGGAATACGCCCAGCCCCAGCTGCGGGATGGTAATGCCATTGTTCAGTGTGATATTCGGAACCTTGTTATCAATCATTGCAGCCTCCAAATTGTGTAGCCGTATAGCACCTGTCTTGACCTTTCGAGACAGGTTTAAAGACGTTCATTGGCTATGATAATCGGAGAACATTACGCTGGGAGCTCCATAGGAAAATACTCGGTCAATTCGCACCATATCGCGCTTGCAGCACCTTCGTTGTTCACACTCAGCCAATTGCCAGCGTATACCGATAGACTTTGAGCCATACACGAAATGTCAATCGCAAATCGATAAAGGAGCGGATATGGCTTTCGGGAACAGACCTGAGGAAAACAACAACGCACAGCAGCCTTATGGGCAACCGGCGCAGTATGGGCAGAACTACGGGCAACCACAGTACAACCAATACGGGCAGCCTCAAGACCAGCCTTATGGCCAGGGGCAGAACATGCAGTACGGCCAGCCTTACGCACAGCCGCAATATCAGCAGCCCGCATACGCCGCAGCTGGTGCAGGAACAGCGGCACCGACGATGACGATGAACGGGCAGGCCGCCTATTCCTTCGAGCGCGAGCGCCACGTCTCCACCACCAAAGCCTACGGCGAAATGACGCTGGGCCTGCTGCTCACTGCAGTAGTCGCCGTCGTCACGCAGATGACCGGAGCTCTTGACAGTTTCCTGATGGCCACGGGCATGATCGGCTGGATTGGCCTGGCTGTGGTGCAGGTGGCCATCGCGGTTGTGCTGGGTTGGCGTATCAACAAGATGAAGGTCGGTACCGCACGCGCGATGTTCTATCTTTACGCGGCACTCACCGGGTTTACACTTGCCACGATCTTCGAGGCTTACAGTTTGCCGTCCATCGGCATCGCGCTGGGCCTGTGCGTCGCGTTCTTCTTCGTGCTGACCATGCTTTCCCTGACTACTAAGAAGGACATGCTCAAAGCCGGCCCGATTCTCATGGTCGCGCTGGTGGTGCTCTTGGTCGGCGAGGTCATCATGATGTTCCTCGCGCCTTCGCACACCACGCTTATGGTGACCGGCGCCATCGGTCTCATCATCTTCGCGGGTCTGACGATGTATGACGCCCAGCAGACGCGGGCCATGTTCGACGCTGCTGAGCAAACCGGCGACACCGTGACGTTCAACCGCATCTCGATTCTCTGCGCGCTGAACCTCTACCTCGACTTCATCAACATGTTCCTCTATCTGCTCCAGCTGTTCGGCAACAACGACAACTGATAGATAACGACAGATATTAAAAGGCCTGTCGGCAACCTAGTTGCTGACAGGCCTTATTTTGTTGTACAAATTGGAGATATATCTAATCTCGGCATCGGCGCTCGCTACGAAGATGCCATTGATTGACTTACGCTACTTCATCAGTCGACGTAGGACGTACTGGAGGATGCCGCCGTTGCGGTAGTATTCGGCTTCGCCGGGAGTGTCGATGCGGACCTTGGCGTCGAACTCGATTACCTTTGACACTAGCCTTCCGTCGGCTGAGGGTTTGGTAGCTACAACATGGACGGTATCGGGGATTGCCCCATCATTAAGTGCATCGATACCCTGGAAATCATAGGTTTCCGTACCGTCAAGCCCCAACGACTCAGCTGATTGGCCTTCGGGGAACTGCAGAGGCAGCACACCCATGCCGATGAGGTTAGAACGGTGAATGCGCTCGAAGCTACGGGCGATGACGACCTTGACACCGAGCATCAGCGTGCCCTTGGCCGCCCAGTCGCGCGAGGAACCGGTACCATATTCCGAGCCCGCCAGCACGACTAACGGAGTGCCGGCCTCGCGGTAATCGAGCGAGGCATCAAAAATCGTCGAGGGCTTGCCGGTGACGAAATCGTAGGTGAATCCGCCGGGCCGCACTTCCTCTCCAACCGAAGCAAGCAACTGGTTGCGTAGGCGAATGTTGCCGAACGTGCCACGAACCATGACCTCGTGATTGCCGCGCCGAGAGCCGTAGGAGTTGAAATCCTTGGGCTGGATACCATGTTCCAGCAAGTATTTGCCTGCGGGACTTGTAGCGGGGAAAGCACCGGCCGGCGAAATATGGTCGGTGGTCACCGAATCGCCAAGCAGGGCCAGCACGCGAGCGCCACGAACATCTTCGACCGGTTGAGGCTTGGCACTCATGCCGTCAAAGAAAATCTGCTTACGTACATAGGTCGAATCCGGATCCCACGCGAAACGCTCACCCTTCGGCACATCGAGCGACTTCCATCGTTCGTCGCCTTCGAAGACATCAGCGTAATCACGCACGAACATCTCGCGGTTGACGGACGACGAAACGACCTTGGCAACTTCCTCGTTGGAAGGCCAGATATCGCGCAGGAAAATCTCACGTCCGGTCTTGGCATCAGTGCCCAGCGGCTGGGTTTCGAAGTCGAAGTCGAGGGTGCCAGCGATGGCATATGCAATCACGAGCGGCGGCGAGGCCAGATAGTTCATCTTGACATCGGGGCTGATGCGCCCTTCGAAGTTGCGGTTGCCGGAAAGCACCGAAACCACCGTGAGATCGTTATCGTTGACAGCCTTGGAGGTCTCGGGCAACAACGGGCCGGAGTTGCCGATGCAGGTGGTGCAGCCGAAGCCGACGAGCTCATAACCTAAGGCATCCAAATCCTCCTGCAGACCAGCCTTCTTCAAGTAATCGGCCACAACCTGCGAGCCTGGGGCCAGCGAGGTCTTGACCCACGGTTTGGGCTTCAGACCATGCTCGCGTGCGGCGCGGGCAAGCAGACCGGCGGCGATCATCACCGACGGATTAGAAGTGTTGGTGCAGCTGGTGATGGAAGCGATGGCGACGTCGCCGTTCGTGATCTCGAAGTCGCCGCGGAAATCGGTATGTACCGGCACCGGGTTCTGGTTGGTCTTCGACGTCTCGTAATCCGGCAGCGTCTTTTCGAACGTTGCTTTGGCTTCGTCCAAGCGAATGCGATCCTGCGGACGCTTCGGGCCGGCGATGGAGGGGACGACCGTACTCAAATCCAATTCCATGTATTCGGAATATTCCGGTTCGACATAATCGGGGTCACTCGTGTCGCCCCAGAGACGGTTGGCCTTGGCATAAGCTTCGACCAACGCGACCTGCTCGTCACTGCGGCCGGTAAGACGCAGATAATCCAGCGTGACCTGATCGATTGGGAAGATGCCACAGGTCGAGCCGAACTCGGGGCTCATGTTGCCGATGGTGGCTCGGTTGGCCAGCGGCACGGATGAGACGCCATCGCCATAGAATTCCACGAATTTGCCGACCACGCCATGCTCGCGCAACATCTGCGTGATGGTGAGCACCACGTCGGTGGCAGTGACGCCTTCGGGGATGGAACCGGTGAGTTTGAAACCGACAACGCGCGGGACGAGCATGGAGATGGGCTGGCCGAGCATGGCCGCCTCGGCCTCGATGCCGCCGACGCCCCAGCCGAGCACGCCCAGGCCGCCTACCATGGTGGTGTGCGAATCGGTGCCAACACAGGAGTCAAGATAGGCAAGGTCACGCCCGCGCTCCCCGGTTTCGTCATAACGACTTTGGCGAGGTATTCGATGTTGACCTGATGAATAATGCCGGTCCCTGGCGGCACCACGCGGAAGTTCTTGAACGCCTGCTGGCCCCAGCGCAGGAAACGGTAGCGTTCGCCGTTACGCTGATATTCGCAATCCATATTGCGCGCCACCGCATCGGCGACACCGTAATTGTCGATCTGCACGGAGTGGTCGATGACCATATCGGCTTCGACCTGCGGGTTGATGACCTCAGGATTGCCGCCAAGATCCGCCACCGCGTCGCGCATGGTGGCGAGGTCGACGATGCACGGCACGCCGGTGAAGTCCTGCATCAGCACGCGTGATGGGCCGAATTCGATCTCATGGCTGGGTTCGGCGTTCGGATCCCATTTGAGCAGCTCGTTGACCTGATCTTCAGTGACGTTGACGTCGTTGATGCGACGCAACAGGTTTTCGACCAGAACTTTCAACGAATACGGCAGATGTTCGATGCCCGGCAAATCGGCAATCCGGTAATAATCAACATCTTTGTCCCCGACCCTCAACGTATCGAGCTGTTCGTCCCGCAATGACATTTCAACCCTCCGAACATGTGGCAATGTGACTTTTCATTATCGGTCAATCGAAAGTCAAAAACGTTAATTGCATCGTTTCTCTGCCAATCTCGCCTTTGATTTCTAGATAAAACAGTGGAAAATCAACAAAAGCAGCCAATCCACTATGTGAGACTATTAGGGATAAAGATGCCAAGGGAACCATAGGCAAGATCGGAACCAGCAAAATTTTCATTATATAAACAAAGCGTGCAGATTCGACATTCTCGTTATGAGAAACGATATCGAATCCGCACGCTTGGCAACCACAGCAGAGTTGCGAATCTACTTGATTTTGTTTTTGTCCTTCTTGCGATTGACGAGGCTGGAATACACACGGCCAATCAGATCGGCGATGGTCTGGACGCCGGCGAAGATGACGATGGAGAGCGCCAGCACGATTATCGTGGCGACCAACATCCAACCGGTCGGGAAAGCCAATTCGAAGAAGTTCGAGACAATCGGAATGAACATGCCAATCAGTCCGGCCAGTGCAAAACCGGCCACAAGGACGCCACGCCAAGATTTGAGCGGCTGGGCCACACGGGCCATCACGAGAATACCCAGTACAAAGACGATGATGGCACAGACATCACGCAGCTTCAACAAATCACCCGGCTTGGAGAGGTTCCAGTTCATGAAACCTGGCAACACCCAGGCGGTGAGCAAGACGGAAAGCCCTACCGCGATGCCACCCGGCAAGGCGAAACGCACCACACGTCCCAGGAATCCCGGAATATAGCGCCGATTATTGGGAGCAAGCGCAAGAATGAAGGCGGGGATGCCGATGGTCAGCGCGCCGATATAGGTGATGTGACGCGGCAGATACGGGAACGGGATGAACGTGCAAACCACGCCCAGAGAAATCAGTGCGGAATAGACGGTCTTGACCAGGAAGAGCGATGAGACGCGTTCCATGTTGGCCATGACCTGACGGCCACGGGCCACAACGCTCGGCAGGTGCGAGAACTTGGAATCAACCAAGACAACCTGCGCCACGGCCTTGGTGGCAGGCGCGGCGTTGCCCATCGCGATACCAAGATCGGCCTCTTTCAGCGCCAAAGCATCGTTGACGCCGTCGCCGGTCATCGCCACGACATGCTTACTTTCGTGCAGCGCTTCGACGATAGCCTTTTTCTGCTCGGGCAAGACACGGCCGAGTACGTCAACATTCTCCATGACCTTGGACAGTTTCTTGATATCGCTGGGCAGCTCACGAGCATCCATTGCCACCGGTTCGCGGTCACCGGTCAGTTTGACGGTTCTGGCGATGGCACCGACAGTGGCCGGGCTGTCGCCGGAAATGATGCGGCAGCGCACGCCCTGATCACGGAACCATGCCAGCGTCTCTTCGGCGTCGTCACGGATGTGCTCACTGCATAGCACCAGCGCGACCGGCTGAGCGGAAGGAATCAACACAGGGGTATTGGCGAAATCGTTCGTGGCTTCCGGAGTATTTCCCGCCCCCGCCGCACGCGCCAACAGCAGTACACGCATGCCCTGATTGGCATACTTGGCTACCATATTCTTGGCCGCGGCGCCGTCCCCTTCGAAGCCACTCAGGAGCATTTCGGGCGCACCCATGTACCACACGTCGCCGTCGCGTACGATGGCGCTCCACTTTCGAGCCGATGAGAACGGCACACGGGCATCGACCGGCTGAGCGCGAACACCCTTGGCGTTCAACGCCTTGAGCACTGCGGCGCCGGTTCCATTGGGATTCTCTTCGTTGGAAAGATCGTAAAGGGCTTGTACGGCCGCGGACTTTTCGTCATCGGTGGTGCCGACGGTAACGCTGGCATGTACGGCGTGCTCACCGGACGGAGCATCAACCACGATATCGGCGTCGGCCGTCGGACTGGCCGTATCGGCCTCACCGAGCATCACGACCTGATTGAAGACGATGCCACCGTCGGTGATGGTACCGGTCTTGTCAAGGTTCAGAGCATCCACGCGGGCCAGGGTTTCCACGCTTTCCAGCTCCTGGACCAGAGTATGCTGACGTGCCAGACGCATCGCGGCGATGGCGAAATTAAGCGATGTCAGAAGAACCAAGCCCTCAGGAATCATGCCGACCACGCCAGCAACGGCCGAGACGATGGCCGAACGCCAAGCCCCTGTCGTGAAAGCGACCTGCCAGCCACCGACCGTGCGAATCTGCGAGGCCACCAGCAGAATGCAGAGCGGAATGACGATGACGGTCATCACCTTGAGAATGGTGTTGATGCCCCTGCTCAGGTCGGAAACGGTCTTCTTATAGACCTTGGCCTTGGCCGTCAGCTTGGCGGCGTAACCGTGCTCACCCACCGCGCGTCGACACGCACCAGCGCCATGCCGGAAGTGGCGTTGGAACCGGAATAGACCTCGGCGCCCTCGCCCTTTTTAACAGTGCGGGATTCGCCGGTGAGCATCGACTCGTCAAGTTCGAGCCCCCACGTATGCACGATGGTCGCATCGGCCGGCACCTGCTCACCGCTTCTGAGCCACAGCAGGTCGCCAAGCACGATGTCTTCATGCTCGATTTCAACATCCTGCCCGTTACGGCGTACCAGAGATTTCGAAGCGACCAGAATGGAAAGCTTGTCGAGCGTATGCTTCGCTCGCATCTCAGTGAATACACCGATACCGGAGTTGACGATGATGACCAGTCCGAAAACGGCGTCCTTCCATTGACCGGTCAAAAGCACCAAGATCATCGCCACGAAGATGATGGCATTGAAAAGCGTAAAGACGTTCTCGCGAATGATCTGTCCCAGCGAACGCGAGGTCTCGGTATCGATCTTGTTAACATTGCCCTGCGCAACCTGTTCTTCGACTTCGGCAGTGCTCAGGCCCGCTTCGCTGATTTGAGGAAGACGAATCGCGGACTGCTGACCGTCATTGCCACCGTTGCGATTGTTGCCATCTTTTCCGCCGTTGACGGCCGAGCCGCCATTGCCGCCCTGTCCGTCTGCCATTGTTCTTGCCGTAGTCTCGCCGTTATTCTGCCCGAACATTCCGGTTGCACTCATCGGTCGCCCCTTTACCCGCGCCCATTCGCCCTGCGGATTATCCACAGTTCATTGCTGCGTGTCGTGTCATCTCATCTGCCGCCAATCCCTGAAATACTTGGACGGCCTGATCTATTAAAAAGTATATGCGGTGTCACTCTACCGTGTCTCAAACGTTCGCGTTGGGCGCTTGCTGCATATTTACGGTAACGTCACGCTCATCGTCTTGGCATGAGGATTGTCATTGACCGCCGATTGCACAGCCTGATCGAGCGGTATGGCCCCTTTGCCATCTTGCGCCGAGCTGTCGGCCTGATCCGAGGACACGATGTGCAGGGATTCGGCATACAGTTTCCCGTCGGCCGGAGGTTTGACAGCGTTGACCAATATCACCGGAATACCGGCGTTCCTCGCCGATTGCAGGGATTTCGTCCAGCTATCAGCAAGCTGACCACCCATGTCGAGGCTATCGACGACAAAAGCGCGGACGGGCCGTCGGGCCATGTCTTTGAACGATTGCACCGGATCCAAAGCCATTCCTCCATAGGGCGCCTGCGCATAGATGGCCTTGATTCCGGCTTTGTTGAAGGCATTGAGCACCGTACGATCGAGTTGCGCGTCACCGGCTGTGACCACGCCGATCAGCATATCGGATTTGTCGACGCTATCGTGCGGAACATGCCCCGAGACCGATGCGGTGTCACCGACAGCGGCATTATTCGGGGTGCAGGACGCAAGGGCCGGCATGACCAATAATGCCATGCAGATACCTAGAACGATTCCTCGCACCCTCCGCACCGTGCACCTACCTCATTCATGATTTCGCACGAACAGTGCCACGGTTTCGACGTGGTGGGTCATCGGGTAAATGTCGAACGCCTGAATCGATTTGAGGCCATACCCGAGCTTGGTGAGCGTGGCCGTGTCACGGGCAAGGCTGGTCGGATCGCAGGCGATGTAGACGATGGCGTGCGCACCCGAATCAGCGAGCTGGCGGCAGACCTGTGCCTTGGCGCCGGCACGGGGCGGATCGAGTACGACGACGTTGGGATTGGCGAGTTCTTCGGGAACATTGCGCAGGCAATGGGAGACATCGCCTTGCAGTGCGGTGACATTGGCATCCTTGGCGATATGCAGGTTGCGTTCCGCGTTGCGAACCGCCATGCGTCCGCCTTCCACCGAAAGCATCTTGGTGTGAGCGAAAGTCTTGGCCAGCGGCACGGTAAACAGACCGGAACCGGAGAACAGATCCCAAAGCGTGGCGGATTGCACGCCGGAAAGCTCCTGGCTGACCAGACGCATGACATACTTGACCAGCGTGAGCGGGGCCATGCGATGTACCTGCCAGAATCCGTCATCCTCGACGCCGTATTTGTAGCGTTTGCCGTCCACATCCACGACTTCCTTAAGACGCTTCGAACCGGCATGCAGATGCCCGTCGACCGTGATGGCGAAGTTGTCGCCGATGGCCTCAAGCAAGGCCTTGTTGGACACCCGAGAGGTGTGGATATCACGCGGTTCCGGCACCGCAACGCGGATTTTGGCACCGGGTTCGAATGCTTCGTCCCAGAGTTTCTGCTCTCGCGCCACGGCCAGCAACGCTCGGGTGGCCAGAGGCATCGTGTCGATACGAACGCGGGTATGCGAGGCGCGACGGCGCATCGAAGCACGGCCTTCTTCATCGGCAATCAGTTCGATGCGGGTGCGCCAATGCAGGCCCTTTTCCTCGACATCACCGTCCATGCGTGCCACCGGCACGTCGTCGATGTCGAGATGGCCCATGCGCCGCATCTGGTCGGTAATCACGGCAGATTTCCACTTGAGCTGCCCCGGCAGCGAGACGTGAATCAGGTCGGCACCGCCGACTCCCCGCCTTGCGAGAGCGGCCCAGCCAACGGCCACAACGGTTCGACACGATCCTCGGAAGGTTCCACCACATCGACGACTTCTCCGGTCCAGAAACGATCGTCGCGTTCGTGCGGCTCATCAAGTTCAATGGTGTCCAGTTCACCGGGCAGCGCGAAACGCACGAAAACCACCCGCCCGTCGATATGGGCGACGCAGCGCCCTTGGTCGGCGTAGCGTTCGATACGTACTGTGGCTTGCATGCTTGACCTCTGCTTCTAGAAATTCAATAGCGACACGAAAACATTCGATTCCGTGACTCATCATTCATGTTGTTTGGCATATTGCCGCGAGTTCCGATGTCGATATATGCAAATTGGAACCGGCATATCCTCATAACTGGAATCCCAGTCTATCGTTCACCCTCGTCCGCAGCTCGCGTGGTTTTGTCAGCCTTCAAGGCATCGCCGACACCGTGAGCTTTGCATTCACGTTGCTTTGATACATGTACCTATCTTGCGGTATCAGTCTTCACGTCGTCGTTTTCATCTTCATCTTCCGACCTGAATTTGGGATGGTGCCTCATCGGATCGGCTATCAGAAGGTAGGAAACCCAAATCGCCAGCGCCCAGAACGGCAGGCCCATCAACAGGCGCGCCGTTCCAAGCCAAGTGACGTGATTGGTCAGATAGAGCGGCACCTGCACCACAAGCCGCAGCGCAAAGACACCGATCCACATGGCCGTGACGATGTCGTAGGCGCGCATGAGTGTTTTGTCGCCGCGCCAATCCGCCAGCCATGCACGGTAATGTTCGGTGGGCAAAGAACGGATGAACTCGACCAGGAAACCAACGCCGGGTACGCGGATGGCTAGCGTAATGGCTAGCAGCACGATATAGACGCTGTTGGTGATGAACCCGTACATGTAATAGTTGCGGGCCTCGTGGGTGTTCCATGCCCAAATCAGGCAAATGGCGATGGAAATCAGGCCGGCCAACGCGCCGAGTACGGTCTGGCGCTGCACCAAACGCACCACGACCGAAAGCAGTGCCAGAACCGCCGAGACGATAATGGTGAGCTTGAGATCACTGGTGACCACGAACATGACTACAAAGACGAAGCCCGGCAGCATCGATTCGACAACGCCGCGTATCCCGCCGATGGCGTCAATGACGGAAAAATCCTCGCCGCTTCCTGCCGCGGCCAGTGCCGCCAGTCCTTGTTTCTTGTTCGCGTCAGCCATGATTTCCTATCATTCCATCCATCGATACCGATACATAATTCGCCGGCCTGCCCGAAGACATGACCGGCGAAACGAATAAGCAAACAATCAGCGCAATTCCGAGAACATCGGGCCACGCGAAATGGTGGTCTGCACCTCGGTCTGCTGATCAGCCACGAACGGGCCCTTGATGCGCTTGGGAATCTTGTGGCCCTTGCCGTCCTTTTCAGCTGCAGCCGCAGCAGCCTCGTCGGCCTTGCGACGTTCCTCGGGCGAGACCGGAGGATGCATCGGGATCAGGTCGCGCGGAGCCAGTGGCTCCTCACCGCGATCAACTACGATGTCGGAGAAGAACTGGTTCAATGCCTTGGTCTCCGGGCTTTCCGGATGGGTGGCAGCACGACCGGAGAAGATGCCGCGAAGCATCCAACGCGGGCCATCGACGCCGACGAAACGGGTGACCAGTTTCTTGCCGCTTTTGACGGTAATCGGGAACTGGATTTCCGTGCCGAAAATGCCAGGCTGCGCCTTGGCTTTGGGATGGTCGGCAAGCAAATCCTCACTCATTCCTTCCCAGAGGCTCAAGGACTTGGGCGCCGCAAACGCTTCGATCTCCAAGCTGGAAGCCTTATAGGAAATGGTGCATCCGATGACCTCGCCGGTGGCACGCTTGGCCTTCACGCGAAGTTCGATGCCCGGCATGAACGGCAGATAGAAAGCGCCCATATCGAGGTATTCGTCGTAATCGGGTGTTTCCTCTTCGTCAATGTCCCACGGCCCGTAAAGCTCGCCGCGCTCCGGATACGCGTCACTCGGCTCGTCTGGAACCTTGTGTTCGTCCGCATCATCATCGGCATCCGATTCCGAACCTGTGTTGTCAGAAGCCTTTACGGTGTCATTATCAGTGTCTTTGGCCTTGTCTTCACTGGCTTCATTAGCCTGATCATCCTCAGCCTGCACACCCGCGTCTTCATCCTCGGCAGCAGTTTCCTTGGCCTTCGCTTCGGCCTCGTCATCCTCGTTGCGATGCTTCTTTTTGCCGAATCCGAACAATCCCATAGTTCCTCGTTTCAAAACGCGTTATACTTCTGGCAAGCGTAGCACGTCGCTTTGTCCACAACCTCAAACTGGCACCGAAACTCAAGACATCAAATTCCGGCCCCTGTTGTTGAGAGCCTCAGTTTCCGATTGTCAGACCTTATAGACCACGCTCAGTGGCGCGTGGTCGGACCAACGGGTGTCGTAGGAAGGTGCACGGTCGATGTCGAAGGACACGGCCTTTTCGGCGAGCCCCGGCGTGGCCAGCTGATAGTCGATTCTCCAGCCGACATTGTTGTCGAAGGCGCGTCCGCGCTGGCTCCACCACGTGTAGGGACCTTGTACATCGCCGGCGAGGCTTCGCAGCACATCGACGAAGCCATATTGCGCGGGGTCCAGCCATTTATCGACATAAGCACGCTCCTCGGGCAGGAAGCCGGCATGCTTTTCGTTGGCTTTGGCATTCTTGATATCCAACGGCGTGTGGGCGATGTTCATATCACCGCACAGCAACGCCTGGCGTCCGCCCTTTTCGGCCTCGTCGCGCAATTGCCCCATACGCTCCAGCATCCGGTCGAGGAAACGGTACTTCTGGGTCATCTTGTTCGGGTCATCGGTGTTACCGGCATGCACGTAAACGCTGGCGATCGTAAGCTTCATCCCCTCCGGAGTGGTGACATCGGCCTCAATCCAACGGCCGGAATCCACGTCATCACTCAGGTCCATCAGCCCGTAGCGCTGCTCCTCGATCTTGAGGTCGCTCAACAAACCGACACCGGCACGGCCCTTGATGCGGCAGACTTCATCCATACGTCCCAGTTCGTCGGCCCCCGGAACCTTCCCAGCTTTTTCATACCCTTCAGCCATTGCAGCGAAAATCGGATCGATCTCCTCCTGCGGGGCACGCACCTCCTGCATGCACCAGATATCGGGGGTATTGGCCTCGGCCCAGTCAAGCACGCCCTTGCGTTTGGCCGCGCGGATGCCGTTTAGATTCGAAGTAGTCACAGTAATGCTCATGCGGTCAGTCTATCGTGACGCATACGAACAATCAATACAGTGCGAAATGAAAATGGCGAAGAACCAAGCTTTCGCCGCTTGCTGGGTCACATGGTTTCAGGCAGCCATTCAGAATCAGTTTTGACAAATCAACATCAATCACAGCACTGAAGACCATTTCTGTTGAGCTATTGCTTCAATGCTGCAAAAGGCGTCGATATGAAAAACACGAAACCTTAAAAAGGCTGGGATATCAACGATTGCCTGTTCACATTCACCAGTCGTCATAGCAGGGAAAATCAAATCTCGCCCTAAAATGCTTCGATGCTACCTATGCTCGAGGAAACGCCTGCTTATAACGGGATTTCAGCTGTTCGATGGAGACATGCGTATAGCGCTGGGTGGTTTTGAGGGAGGAATGGCCCAGCATCTCCTGCACCTCACGCAGATCCGCACCACCGTCAAGCAGATGGGTCGCAGCACTGTGCCGCAAGGCGTGCGGGCCAATATCGGGCACACCCGCCTCTTCAGCCTTTTCATGGACCACTTCGCGTACGACACGCTGGTCGATGCGCCCTCCACGAGCGCCAAGGAACAGGGCATTCCCGACATCAATGGACTTGCCTGGTTTCCCTTTTCTCGAGTCGACTTCTGCAGATTGAGCCAATGCTCTTCCCTCCGAAGTAATTCCCGAGAGTCCGGCAAGTCGCTTCTTTGCCCCGGCGAGCACCGGTCGACCTTCATCACTCAGCCAAGCTTCAAGCGCACGCAACGCCGGCACGCCGAACGGCACAACCCGCTGTTTGTCGCCCTTGCCGGTCACTCGAACGGTACGCGTATCAAACGCGACATCACCGATATCAAGCCCGGTCAGCTCCGCCACACGGATACCCGTAGCATAAAGCAGCTCCACCATCGCCGCGTCTCGCAACGCCAACGCCTCATCTCTGGGTGTGCGTTTCTGGGGATTCTCTCGGGTTCCCTCTTGATCGGTGTCGTTTATGACATCACCATCAGCCAAATGCTTGACTTTGCTTCCATGACTCGGCGAATCCTCACAATCCGCATCGACGGTATCCATTAACCGTTCGGCCTGCGATTCGTTGAGCACGGTCGGCAAGGTCTTCGGGATTTTTGGCGTCATCAGCGTCGCTGCAGGATTGGTGGCGATAACATCATGCTCGTCGGCCCACGCGAAAAAGTTGCGCACTGCCACCGTCTTACGTGCCATGGAACTGCGGGCATGCCCTTGTGATTCGTTGGCCATCCACTCGCGCAGGCTCTCCAACGTTACGTCGCTGAGTTCGTTCATACCTCGGTTATCAAGGAATCCCAGGCATTCCTCCAAATCGGAGCGATAGGCCTTAATAGTATTGTCGGCAAGCCCGCGATTGGCTTTGAGAAAGTCAAGGAACCGGTCTATCTGACGTTGGTATTCCGTAGACTTTGTTTCCTCTAATGACATATTCACATTACGATATTGCGAACAGTTTAAGACTCATCAAAGCCAAAACGCACTAATCTATGATATGCCTCTGCTTCTGGATCTCGCCCCGTGTCGCTAAATCCATTCCTTTCGAAAAGTGCCATGCTGTTTTTATTGTCAGGATCTATTCTCACACCGATAACTGGGTCTCTCCCAGTTTCCTTTTGGTTGCTTTCCATGACAGAAAGGGCATGTTTCAACGTCGAATCTCCAAAATGGCAACCTTTTGCATCTAAAGATCTGGCGATGTACCCAACCATATAGGTTCCCATTGAATCTTTCTTTGTTCCGCCAACAATACCGAACCAGACAAACGACCAGATACGTTCCTTCTTCTCGCGAGATACACAAATATCCACCCACTGACTCTTCCGGTCCCATGATCTCATATCACGTATCGTGGATTGAACTTCATACTCATATTCTGCGTAATATTGATTGTGTTTTCGCACAGCATTTAAAGCAAAGCCGCCCAAAGGGGCGGCACATGCAAACTGCTGTAATCTTGCTCTGTAATCAGGAGACGCTTCAGTCCAGCGGCAGTCGCTCTCGCTTGTCATATTTCTCCCGTGCGGCTTCAATAAAATCTTTATTAAAAGAACGTTCCAAAGACTGCCAATACTCTTCTTGCTTAAGATTTCGGCCAGTCGGTGCCTTGGCGCGCTCAAGTATCTTATCTCGTGCCATATTGTCCCACTTTCCTTTGGTTTTGCAAAGCTCGGTACACTCAGAAACTAGCACCGAAACAATGTGATTACACTTTACAAGAACGGAATGACTGATTACAACAATGTTTGCGTATAGTGGATAACAACAAAATTTAGGATGGCGTTCAAAACCAACGTCACAAAAAAGAAAGCAAAACCTATGCCATTGCCGAAATCCATTCCTGTCGGCGCCCGGCTGATGGTACGCACACTCGACGGCAAAGATCCACAGACCGGCCGTCAGCAGTTTCGCGACTACATAGGCCACGTCCGCTCCTGGGACGGCGACACACTTTCCATCACCCGAGACCCGGCCGCCAACGGCTCACGCCCTGCGCAAGACGTCGACATCCCGCGCAACCGCATCGTCGCCCTCAAGCCCATTCCAGAGCGGAAAAAACACGAGCCTCATGGCTCCATCAGCAATCGCTAATAGCTGCTTTCACCTGCCCCAACACATTGTATTCGTCAGCGATAATCAGCTCATACTTTCGAACGAGTCTCAACCTCAACCTGCCAAGGCTGAATGAAGCGAATGATGTGCTCACCCCGGCGAGCAGAATCCAGGAATGTGTGTTGCCAACCGGATTCCGGAATGGAGATGGCGATGCGTTCGTCCTTATCCGACTCCCCTGACTTCCCGAATTCATCGAATTGGTGAGCATTGCCCGACTCATTAAGCTCGCGCTCGCGAGCCTTGTAGTCACGGAATGGCTGGCCTGCCTCGAAGAATCGCGTTAACGCTGCATCGTCATGATTGTGCAGTTCATCGGCAAATGCTGTGAGACGATTGGCCAGATCACGTAGCAATACCTCGACGTTATCGGCGTCCTCCTCAACCATCGCGCGGGTGCGGTTGGGGTCGGTCAGTGCCACACGAGTCATGTCGCGCCAAGAACCGGCGGCGAGCGCAGCGGCGATGTTGCGGTCTGGGCTTTCGCTCAATTCATTAATCAACGCCGTCGAGACGACATGCGGGGTATGGGAAATCATCGCGGCAGCGCAATCGTGTGTCTCGTCATCCAGCACGATGATACGGTTCTCGAGGACACCGGTAATCAACGTGGCCACCTTCAAAAATCGTTGATAACCCGTAGTGTCATCGACACTCACCGCCCAAAGCGCATCATCGTATATCGCCGGATCACTGGCTGCAAACCCTGAAAATTCGGTGCCAGCCATCGGGTGGGCACCAACATAGCAATCGCCAAGGCCGGCGGCCTCAACCTGCTGACGTACCATGCCCTTGACACTACCGACATCACTCAGCGTAGTGGCATCACGATCGAGCACCGAAGACAGTTGCTCCAGCATCTCAGGCATGGCTTTCAGCGGATTGCACAGGAAAAGGATTTCGGGTCTGGCTATGGCCAAATCCTCCAGCGAGTCGACACAGGTGATACCATCCTCGCGAGCCGCCGCGTACGGGCGCTCGGTGTGGTTCCATGCGATGACCTCGACCTCACGCTGAACCAACCGCCTTGCCAGCGAGCCACCGATGAGACCAAGCCCCACGATTCCGACGGTTTTCACCACAGCAGTTCTCTTTCCTCTTTGCTTTCAATCTCACCGGAGTGCGCACGTTTCAGGCATATCCCACCTTGAGGCAACATCCAGGTGTCGACCGGCGGATTCGGATGCTCACCTCGCGGATAGACGGCCAGGGTCTTGACCCAATCCCCTTCGGCCACGATTTGCGAAAGCAGATGGTTGAAGTTCTCTTGCCACGGGGCCGCATCGAGCGTGATGATGAAGCTGTAGGTGCCGGCGTTGCCTTTGATCGGCCGCGACATAAGGCTGGTCATGTTGAGGCCCTCATCACGCACCGAATCAAGCAGCTTGGCGATGACGCCCGGCCCTGTGCTCAAGGGAATCACCGCAATGATCGTCTCATAATCGGTGACACCGCTGTGCCGTTCAGCCTGCAATCGACGACGTACCGCATCACGTGGAGCCACCACCAGGAAATCCGTGTTGGCGCCAACGAAATCCTGCACATTGCGTTCCAGCATTTCTCTTCCCGTATAATTCACCACACAAACCCGGTCCCAGCGCCACCTGGCCGGGCTTGACGTCCCGGCAGGCCGCAGCGTTGGACGATGCAGGCACGGGTGTCAGATGATGGTCTCTTGCAAATCGCTTGCATTGCGCCAACCCGTGCGGATGCGCAACCACCTCGTGCAAAGCAACTGATCCATCTTGAGCTTTTGCATCTTTCCCGCCATCGCCGTCAACCTTGCTTTGCACGGTTTCAACGTTTCCGTCAACATCACCATTGCTCGGACGCACGAAGGCATCGAACGCGATATCAACACTCAAACGGGCCAGACCTGCTATATCGTCGGCATCAATCACGGCGTCAAGATTCGGTACGACATACCCCTCGACGCTGTTCTCCCAAGCGATGACGCCCCACCCGAGTCCGGCCTCGACGTCATGAATAATGGACGGGACGTTCTCACGCGCGACCAGCGCGACCGAATCGTCTCGCTGCCCGAGTTGCCGGGCCGCCATGGCCGCCGCCTGATGCGTGAACGACCCTTGCGGACCAAGGAAAAACAGAGTATTCACATCATCGCGTGACGTCTGACCGTCATCGGCATTCTTGCGTTTATCCACGGAAGTCCTCAAACTTCCTCGACGGATTTGGCTTCATCGGAATCATCCGCCGATTCTTCTTTTGCGTTCGCCTTGTCCTTATTCGCAATAACAAACCAGCGCCTCGGCAGGAACGCGAAAATGACAGGTACCACAATAAGACCGCCAAGCCAGAACCAGCCGACGTACTGGCTGAAGAACGAGAGCGTTGTGCTGTAGAAGCCCATCGGCAACAGAACGTCGCCCATGAAATCGGCGAAGAATCCCGTCACGGCAGTCGAGAACATAAGGTGCAACGCCAGCCCTACGATGCCGCTGCGAGCGCGTGCGCTCCAAGTGGAAATCATGAGAATCAGCCAAGCCAGCAGAAGTCCAATCGGCACGTTGTATTGTGCACCGATCCGGTGCACAAGTGTGCCGCACACGCCGACCACGATGCCGGAGACTACACAGATAAGTGCACGAACCACGACGTTCTGACGGAACGACCATGGCAAGTGCTTGGTAGAAGGTTGAGGTGTCTCGTGGGCGGGAGCAACAGCAGGCACGGACGATACGACAGCATGGGAAGCGGCGTGAGAAGTCATAGTGCCAGTATGCCTCACCGGGCGGTCAACAGGCAGGAACCGCCATATTCCAGATGTCAATGACTACTAATGCACAACAAACGAAACGCCATGCTTTCGTTCTTGAAGAGCAAAAGCATGGCGTTGTTCACGGATTTATATCCGTATGTCTAGATGAGCATTGCAGCCACCAATATCACTTCTTGTTGGCGTTCTGGCGACGCTGCTTGGCGTGCCACTTGTACCATTCGTCGCGGTCGAGAATGACCTTGCGCACGCGGATGGCCTCGGGGGTGACCTCGACGCACTCATCCTCGTTGGCGAAATCAAGCGCCTCTTCGAGGCTCATCTTGATCGGCGGCGGGGTAAGCGTCTCGAGCACATCCGCGGTGGCCGAACGCATGTTGGTCATGTGCTTGGCCAGCGTGATGTTGACGTCGAGCTCGTCGGGCTTGTTGTTGATGCCGACGACCTGGCCTTCATAGACGTTCGACTGCGGTTCAACGAAGAAGTTGCCACGAGCCTGCAGACGCTGCATCGCATACGGAGTAGCGGTGCCGGCGCGGTCGGAAACCATCGAACCGTTCAGACGGGTCGAGATCTCGCCAGCCCACGGAGCGTATCCGGCGGAGATGGAGCTGGAGATGCCAGTGCCGCGGGTAGCGGTCAGCAGTGCGGTGCGGAAACCGATCAGGCCACGGGAAGGAACCGTGAACTGCAGACGAACCCAACCGGAACCGTGGTTGGACATGGAGTCCATGCGGCCCTTGCGGTCGGCCATGAGCTGAGTGACCGCGCCCATGTACTCTTCGGGCACGTCGATGGTGTTCGCTTCCATAGGCTCGTTGAGCTTGCCGTCGATAGTCTTGGTGACCACCTGCGGGCGGCCGACGGTAAGTTCATAACCTTCGCGACGCATCTGCTCGGCGAGAATGGCAAGCGCGAGTTCGCCACGGCCCTGTACTTCCCATGCGTCAGGACGATCGGTCGGCAGCACCTTGATGGATACGTTACCGATGAGCTCCTTGTCGAGCCTGTCCTTGATCATGCGAGCGGTAAGCTTGTGGTCCTTGCCTTCGCGGCCGGCCAGCGGAGAGTCGTTGATGCCGAAGGTCATGGAGATGGCCGGGTCGTCGACATGGATGAGCGGCAGGGGCTTCGGATCGTTCTTGTCGACGATGGTCTCGCCGATCATGATGTCGTCCACGCCCGCGACCGCGACGATGTCGCCGGGGCCGGCGCTCTCAGCGGGGGTGCGCTCAAGGCCCTGCGTGCGCAGGATCTCGGTGAGCTTGAAGTTCTCAATGGTGCCATCAACACGGGAAAGGCCGTACTGCTTGCCCTTTTCGAGCGTGCCATTGTAGACGCGGACCAGGCCGAGACGTCCGAGGTAATCGGAGGCGTCGATGTTGGTGACATGGGCCTGCAGCGGAGCGCCCTCTTCGTATTCCGGAGCCGGAATGTTGGAGATGATAGCGTCGAAAATCGGCTCAACGTTGTCATTGTCCGGCAGCTCGCCGTTCTTGGGCTGGTTGACCGAGGCATACCCCGCCTTAGCGGCGCAATAGATGACCGGCAGATCGAGCAGGGAATCGAGATCGAGGTCCACGCCTTCCTCGCTCACGTCCTGGGCCAGGCCCAGCAGCAGATCGGTCGACTCGCTGACGACCTCTTCGATACGGGCGTCGGGACGATCGGTCTTGTTGACGCACAGAATCACCGGCAGCTTGGCTTCGAGGGCCTTGCGCAGCACGAAGCGGGTCTGCGGCAGTGGGCCTTCGGAGGCGTCCACCAGCAGCACAACGCCGTCGACCATGGAAATACCACGCTCGACCTCGCCGCCGAAATCGGCGTGGCCGGGGGTATCGATGACGTTGATGGTGATGCCGTCGGGCTCGCCGTACTTGGCGGCCAGCGGGCCGGTGTAACGCACAGCGGTGTTCTTGGCGAGGATGGTGATGCCCTTCTCACGCTCAAGATCGTTGGAATCCATCACACGGTCCGGCACTTCCTCGCGCTCGTTGAACACGTGCGACTGCTGAAGCATCGCGTTGACCAGCGTGGTCTTGCCGTGATCGACGTGAGCCACGATCGCCACATTTCGAATATCACCACGTACCGCCATAAAAGCCTCTCCTAATTACCTTTTCCTGAGTGTTTATCAGATAGAGTTATTCTAACCTTCTACTTACACATAAACCTTCACAATAGTATCCACGTATCCCGACACAGATATGCTATTTGCAAAACAATCAGCCGACCAATGACCAGGCAGCCCATTCAGTCCGTGGTCAACGGCGAAAGCGCATCATCGTTTCCACGCGAAAACCCATTGTCTTTACGGCCATCGTCACCTGATGCCGAAAGACCAACCTGCGGGCCCCATGGCTTCCACATCTCGCTGCCTCCGACGACCACGCCAGGCACAAAGCGATAGACGGTAGCCGGGCGATGCCGACCTTCCGCCAGCTTCTCCCCGTTTCCTCAAGCTGCCCGGAAGCGAGCATCTTGCGCCGGAAATTGCCCAAGTCGAACCTACGCCCTGCGATGGCCTCATAGACATCGTGCAGACGTCGCAAGGTGAAACGCGGACCCACCAATTTCGAAGCGACATCGGGATACGAGAGTTTCGAGCGCAACCGATCCAGCGCATAATGCACGATGACCGAATGATCGAAGGCGAGGGACGGCAAGGCCGATTCGGCGAACCATTGCACGTTCTCGCCGCCTTGCAGATCATCAGCCTCGGTACTGCCAATCAGGGCCCAATAGACGATGGAGACCATGGGTAAGCCGGAACCCGAACGACCTGGGTCACCGAACGTATAGAGCTGTTCAAGGTAGCCAGGGCGCAGGTTCGTCGTCGATTCCAAAGCGTCATAAGCCGAGGATTCCAACGAACGCCCAGCCTGCACATCGCCGCCGGGCAACGCCCACATGCCTTTATACGGTTCACGGACACGGCGTACCAGCGGTATCCAAAGCTCGTCACGTTGATCTTTGGCGTTTTGCGGTGCCTGAGGCGAAGGAGCGAGCGCGAAAATAATGACGGAGACCCCAACCTCGGGCGGGCCAGCCTTGCGTTCCGTCACATTGCCTTGTCGCATCTGCCGATTGCCTCCGCTCTTCTGCTCCGCCATTGAAGATTACCCTCACGAGATTAGCAAGCCGACGGCACAATACAGATGAAAATCAGCCCTAGCCTATTTATCCCGTAGAGCGCAAAAGGTCTGCCATAAGTCAGTTCTCAGGATTTTGGAAAGCAGCTTAGTTGGAAAATCTCAAATCTTCATGACAACGCTATGACAGGCCTTATCAGCGAAGCTTATAAGATTGGCGAATACTCAGTCCTTCGCCTGATTGACCACATCACTGGCCGCCGGCATGAACGGGGCCAACTGCGGCAACTGGTCAAGCGATTCAAGACCCATCTTCTCCAGGAAGAGGCCTGTCGTCACTAAAAGCGCCGCACGCGAATCCTCGTCGGTGCCCTCTTCGCGAATCAGACCACGCACACTCAACGCACGCACCACACCATCGGAATTGACTCCGCGAATGGCGGCAATCTGCGCACGGGTAATCGGCTGTTTGTAAGCGATGATGGCAAGTGCCTCGAGCGCCGCCTGCGAAAGCCGGGCCATCTGCCCATCCGTGACGAAGGCCGAGACCACCGGCTCGAACACGGCCCGGTTGCCGAATTGCCAGCCGCGCGCGGTATGGCGCAGCTCGAAGCCGCGCGGGGCAAGATTGCATGCCTCGTCACCGTCATATTCGCGTTGTATCGCCTGCAGCGCCGCAGTGACCTGATCTTCTTCCAAGGCCAGCACACGAGCCAGATCGCCGGCCTGCTGCGGCTGATCGGCGACCATCAGAATCGCCTCAAGGCAGGATTCCAATCCGCCCGGAAAATCGTCGACGCTAAAGTCCACATATTCAGGCCGCGTGGAGTCTGCATCGGGTCCGATTGACGAAGAACTTTCGCTGCCGCGATTGTCATGACGTCCATTGACGTTTTCAGCTGAATCGTCCACTGTCTCGTCAGTTTCGTTCGTCATCTCTTCGGTTTCGCTTTGGGCATTATCGAATGCGGAATCGCCATCGTTTCGAACGTCCGTATCTTCAAGATTCCCTTTGATGTCTGACTTTTCCTCATAAACATCAAACATCGATTTCGTACCGTTTTCGGCCATATCATTGGTCTCGCTCATGCGAAATCACCTTCATTCACGTCCACGGCGTCGTCCCCGTCATCGGCGCCTGGTACCCATCGTAGATGCAAATCCTCAAAAGGACCTGCCTGTTTGTACTGCAATACCCCTTGTTTGAAGAACAGCAAAATAGACAAAAACCTGGCCACAATAACCAATGTGCTTGAGGCGTCGGCCGTCAGCTCACGAAAGGTCATCGAGCCGCCCTCGCCGAGTTCCCGCAATCGACTACGCACGATCTGCGACTGCTGTTTCAAGTCGACCTGCGAGACGTGCAGCTGGTCGAGCCGTACCTGATCGGCCGGAGCGTTCAAAAACACTTCGACGGCAATCTTGGCCAGATCCTCCGGCCCCAGCGTCCACGCCAGTTCCGGCAGCATCGCGGCGATGGCCGGGTCGCTGAAAGACGGATGCGGGTAACGACCGGAATTGGCGGCGAGCTGCGCGCGAAAATCATTGGCGGCACTTTTGAATGCGCGGTATTGCACAAGTCTGGCGAACAGCAGATCCCGCTCGCGTAGGGCTTCCATGCTCTGCTCGTCACGTTCGCCGTTCTCGTCACCAGGCAGAATCGCCGCACTTTTGGCTTCCACCAAGACGGAAGCGACATCGAGGAAGGCACTGACCTGCTCCATATCGCGGGTCATGTCGAGTCCGCGCACGTATTCGATGAATTCTTCGGTGATGGCCGAAAGCGAGACCTCCGTGAGCTCAAGCTTGCGATTGGCGATCATCGTCAGCAGCGCGTCAAACGGCCCGGAATAGACCGAAAGATTGACGGAGAATCCCACATTTTCAGGCTTTTGCGAATCTTCGACACCATCCGCCGGACTCGACGCCAAAGGCAAATCATCAACAGTCATGTCATCAACGTGAGACTCAAGCCCGTCCTCGTCCATGACACCTCGCTTATACCAATCAACACCACCTGAAAACCAGAACCCTGCCTATGCCGGAAATCTCATTCCACGATGCCGCGGGCAATGAGCTCACGTGCGGTCTCGCGGTATTCCTTGGCCGTCTTGTGGTTCGGCGCATAAATCGTAATCGGCGCGGCCGCAACATTGGAATCGGGCAGTTTGATCGAACGGGAAATCACGGAGTGGAAGACCTTGTCTTGGAAGGCCTCGTAGATGCGCTGCAGGACTTCCTCGCAGTGCAGCGTCGAGGTGTACATCGTCACCAGAACGCCGTAGACCTCAAGCTGCGGGTTGATGCGAGAACGCACCTTTTCAATGGACTGCATCAACAGCGCCACACCACGCAAGGCGAAGAATTCGGCGGCCACAGGGATGATCACACCGTCGGCCGCGGCGAGCGCATTGACCGTCAACAGCCCCAGTGAAGGCTGGCAGTCGATGATGATGACGTCATATTCATCGCGCACGCCTTCCAAAACGCTGGCGAGGATGCGTTCACGCCCGACCTCGGTAACCAGTTGCACCTCGGCCGCAGAAAGGTCGATGTTAGCGGGGATGATGTCGAGATTCTCGAAAGCGGTATGCTGCACCACGTCATGCACATCAAGCGAGGAATCGAACAAAGCGTTGTAAATGGTGGCATCCACGGTGTTCGCATTGATGCCCAAGCCGGCACTGGCAGCACCCTGCGGATCGAAATCGACGATGAGCACACGCCGGCCATACTGGCTCAGCGCCCCACCGATGTTGATGGAACTGGTCGTCTTGCCGACCCCGCCCTTCTGGTTGCACATCGCGATGATACGCGCCGGGCCGTGGTGGCTCAGCTGCTTTGGCGCGGGAAACGTCTCATATTTTCGTCCAAGAAGATCGGTAGGCATGTCTTTTATGCTATCAACAGGCCTGTTCACCGGAACTGGCGGCGGTTTGACCGAAATCGTGCCCGGCAACGGCAATTGACCTTGCATGGCTTTGTGCTTCTTCTTTGCCATCTCACCCCTCCAGCTTCATCGCATTCCGTCTTCCATACGCCATCATAATCGACGACATACATCGGCTGTTTCAACGCGCTCGTGGATGGGCGGTCAGATAGGTTTCGATGAGGTTTTCCGGACTCACATGAGTGTAGATCTGCGTGGTGGTCACCGAAGCGTGGCCCAGCAGCTCCTGCACGGTGCGCACGTCGGCACCGCCCTGAATCAGATGGGTGGCAAAGGAATGACGCAATGTGTGCGGGTGCAAGGGCTTGGTGATATGGGCTCGCTCCCCGGCGGTTTTGACAACCTCCCACACCGATTGCCGCGAAATGCGATGCCCGCGTTTGTTGAGGAATATCGCACGACGCTCTTTGCCTCCTTTGCCCTTGGATTCAAGCTGCGGCCGTCCAATCGTGGTATAGCGCTGCAATGCCTTGATCGCGTACTCGCCCAACGGCACCAGCCGTTGCTTCGAGCCTTTGCCAGTGAGCACCACTACCCGCTCGTCAACATCCATATCATTCAAATCAGCATCCACCGCTTCGGAGACGCGGCAGCCGGTGGCGTACATGAACTCGAGCAGTGCCTTGTCACGCAGAACCACCGGGTCATCGGAACCGCCCATCGACGCGGCATCGAGCAAACGAATAACCTCGTCAACACTCAGCACATCAGGCAAGTGGCCATTGGCCTTCGGCGCCTTGACACGCGAGGAAACATCATCGGCCACCACGCCCTGCCTCAGCGCAAAATTATGAAACTCATGGACGCTGGCCAGCCGACGCGCCTTGCTGCGCCCGCTCTCCCCCGCCTCGTCAAGCGCGGCGACATAAGACTCGACATCGTGACTGGTTACATCAACCAGATCTTTGATTCCTTGCGCATCCAGCCAATCCAGATACTTGCGGATGTCGGCCGCATATGCCTTCACCGTGGATTTCGCCAGCCCGCGCTCCACGTCGATATGCGCCAAAAACTGCGCAAGCAATGCGTCTGATCCATCCATAATTCCATTCTCGCCGCATTGAACGACTTTCGCCATCATTGCCAGCGTCATAAATTAAAAAATCCACGAATACGGTCACTCCAGCCCTGGCGCATAGCAGAAGGTCCGTGTTCGCAACAATCGCCATTGCAAGCAATACATTGAAAACACGGACCTTCAGGAAGGCAAAACCAGCAAACACAGCATTTGATGGTTTGTGTCAGGCCACCGGTCCGGCTTTCAGCATTTGCGCGAACCGAACCCGCAGCCTAACGCTTCGACATCACCTCAGCCTTCCTGGCTCAGGGCCTTTTCTCCACGACGGGTGTAGATGAAGAGCGCACCCGCACCGCCGAGCAGGGCGATGACGATGAGTCCGACCACAATCGCGCCTGCACCGCCGGTCATCGGCAGCTGCGAGAAGGAATTGATTTCCTGGACGAGGATGTAGTGAGTAGGATCGGCCGCCTTGTCCCAGTTACCTTCGGCCACCAGGTCCCATCCGTCATGAGAGTTGGAGTACGCAGGCTCCTCAGCGGACGGATCAGGAACGGAAGTGGTGGGGGTATCAGTCGAGACCGTGACGGTGAAGGTCGACTTGCCCAGTGCAGAATACGGTACCGGTACCGTGTTCTGTACGACAGTGTAGGTTCCTTCCGCAAGACCGGTGAACCGCATCCTACCGACAGCCAGGTCATAGGTTCCAGTGCCACTGCCGTCAGCTGGAGTCAACGTATCGAAGACAGTAGAGTTATCGACAGTAGCCGTTTGGTCCGCTGCCTTCTGATACGTTCCATCGCCCAGCTTCATGAACTTGATCACCGTGGCACCCTGCTTGATCTGGAACTCACCACCGGTCAGATAGGTCGAATGGTTGTTCTTGTCGACATCGGCAAGACCGAAGCCGTACATATATGTCTTAACCGTACCGATCGGATCGCCGTCGTTGTCAACATCGGTGGTGGTGCCGTCTCCAGGAGTTCCGTCGTCACCGGTTGGCGGATTGCTCGGATCATTGGAATGAGTCAACGACACGCCGTTCTGCAGCTGCACATTTTCACGTGCGCTGTCATCGATCTTCATCGTATAGGTGATCTTGAAATAATCGCCGTAGTACGAGGGAGTACCTTGCGTGAAGTTGATGATGCTGCCGGAGAAGTTGAATTCCACCGGATCGCCAGAAGAGGCGCCGCCGGACACCGTATAGTCGGTACCAGCCAAGGTATGTTGAATTCCGGTATCCGCAAAATCGGCGTTATCGGCGATCTTGATGCTGGTCACTCCCTGATAGGTCAAGCCATCTGACGGATCATCCTTGACTACATAGGTGTAGTGGCTGAACCCGGTGGTCAACGGAACCTTGGAGACAATCATGTAGGTCAACGTGTCGCCGACGGAAGCATTACCCGTGGTCGGAGCAATCATCTTCTTCTTCACGGTCAACGGATCGTTTTTCACACTGACCTCACCGAGCTTGACCAACGGACTCGTGGAGAAGGCATCGTAGACATTCGGGGTGCTTGCGGTGTCGACCACTGCCGTGCTTGCCAGCATCGGAATCGATGCCGGAATCTTGGTGAGATTCACTGCACCGTGGTTGGCGGTGGTGTCGACGATGATGTAGATACCCTGTTTGACGCTGAATTGAACGGTGGTGTCATCATCATCAAGCACGGTAGTCGAAGCCTGAA
Organism: Bifidobacterium sp. ESL0682; assembly: GCF_029392815.1. GTDB lineage: Bacteria > Actinomycetota > Actinomycetes > Actinomycetales > Bifidobacteriaceae > Bifidobacterium. The sequence goes on from NZ_CP113942.1 coordinate 1,398,608, forward strand.
CCTCATGGCCATGGGCCGGATCGGCAAGACGGTTCTTGAAGTTCGCGTTCTTGGTCAACGTGGTGACGAACTTACGAAGGCTGCCGCTCCAAGCCGCCGAACTTGAATTTGAGGTGGTATCGGCTGTTTCTCCGGAAGGAGGTGCGACAGACGAGGGGAAGCCAAGCCATGTCACCGCGACCGCGCCGACAGGGTTGTTGGCATAGCCGGATGGCAAAGAGCCACTGGTGCTGGTGGTTGTATAGGCATCCTTCATGGCCTGCATGATCTGCTCATTGGCCGGTACGCTGCCGGCATCGACCTGGCTGGAATCCACACCAACCGAGGACAACTTTCCGCCACCGACAGCTGGGGTCTGCGCATTGCCGTAGGCACCGATACGCATCGCGGTGAAGTAATGTCCACGCAGCTTGGAGCCCTTGCCTTCGATCTTCAACGTCGTATTGGCGTTCTGATCGATGGGAATGTTGTCATCCGCCGACGCGGTGCCCGCAGGCACCATTGCCAACGCCACTAGAGCCGCAGCGGCAACAACACCGCCAACGCCGCGTCTCAATCCTTTGTTGATATTCATGATGGTTCACTTTCTCTGTGAAATTTCGGTTTCAAATATTGGTTATGTTCGGCAATCAACTGTTTATTCGGTCGTTACACCTCCATCGACCTGCAGTCGGCCGAACGTCCCGGGCGGCGAGAGCGACATCAACGTCAACGCAGACGTCGCCCGGGAACACAGCAATTTAAGGATCATCGGCCACCGCCTTTCCAAACCTCATTTTCCGGCTGATCACCGTGTAGACTCCGGCTCCGATCACCAGCAACGCCGCAACAATTCCGGCGATGGTCGGCACAAGCCTGCTGCGGTCACCGGTTATCGGCAACGAATAGACCGGCGCGGACAAATCCAAATCGTGAACAATCCAATCGGATTCGTTGGTCTGCGGATCGATGCCGTACACCCTGACCTGACCAGGCGTCATGCCATCCGGTACGGTGAACGACCACGTGCCATCCGCCTGAACGGTCGCCGTCTCCTCGTTATTGTTGGGCCAATGGATATGAACCGTTGCCCCGCTGGCCGGAACCGTATGGGCGGCATCGAGATATGCAGTGCCACTGACCGTATTCAAGGCTTGCGAAGCGTCAAATGCTACGAACGGCGCCGTCATATCAACGACCTGCTCCTTGTCCGCCGAGAAGCCAGAATCCACACCTCCCGCCGTGTTGACCAGTTTCGCAACAAACACATAGTCTTCGCCCTGCGCCAACTCACTGGTGAAGAATGACGGATCCACCTCACACGACCAGTTCTGCAATCCAGCATTGGTGAGAACCTGCGTGCAACCGCTGATGATATCGCTCTCGCTCATCGGCGGATCAGACACATGCCTGACGTAGACTTTCAGCGTCTCTCCTGCCGAGTTGGGGGTCGCCGTGCCGTGGATAACCACCCTATCGGTGCCCAGGAGCACGCCGCCATTGGGGTTGGTCGTGTGCGGCACGTCAACCGTCGTGACCGGCGGAGCCGTACTCGGCACTGCGAACTGGACTGTACGGATGTTGGAGAACTCCGAGGTGATGTCCATTGAATCCCTGGTCGCGGTTTGCGTAGCATGGTAGCGCTGGGATCCTGTGACCTTCGTGTTGTCCGTATCGGTATACGACCAATTGCCATCCACGTCCACTACCACGGTGCCGACCAGACGGCCTTGCGTAGCCGGATCGTTGGGGTCGCTCGACTGAATAGGATGGGCGTCGTCTTCGGCGTAGAGGTTGATGGTGGCTCCTGGCTCGCCGGTGCCATAAATCGTCGGATGCTGGTCAACATACGCATTTTCGTTTGGCGTGGTGATGACCGGCGGACGTACCGGCAGACCGTACTTGCTGAACACCGTATCGATGACCCAGCCCCTGTTGACCAGTGCTGCAATATCGAACTGGGACATAGAGGTCGAAATCCCGGGATTGGTCTGTCCATACAGAGGATTGAATATCTCCTTCGGGCTGAAATCCTGCCCCGAGGCGACAGTGGTCGCTCTGCATGAACTGTTGCCAACGCTGGTAATCGGCCAGGTGACCAGTTTGAAATAACCGTCAAGGCCCTGATCAGTTTTGGCCTTCGCAAAATCAATGGATCCATCTGCATTCTGAGCAGGACTCAACGTATTTCCCGGGCCTTGCATGGCACGCAGATGCGGTGAGGAGCCACTTTTGTTGAACGCGTATCCGGCCGACTGCGACCATGCGAAGGTCAAGAGTTTATCGTTAATCGCCGTTTGCGAGACTTCCTGGGCTTGCGGTGTCAAATCAGTCACCGGCACCCATTTACCGTCTTTAAGGCCAATCCATTGGAAATAGTAACCGGCAGTAGACGAACAAGGCGATAAGGAGGACGCGCGATTGAACCATTTCACGAAGAATGAGTTGGGAGGCGCGACACCGATATTGTAATCAATACTGTTGGCGGTCAACCCATAATCGGTGACCAATCCCCAATTGGTCTGACCGCCGCTCCATAGATCCGGATTGTCGTTCCAACCGACCATAGCACGCGGCCCGTTGCAGCCCATTCCGTCACCGTTGGCCCCACATGTCAGGTCCTGATAGACATAGGCCGGATAATCCGCCAGAACATTGGTCATGTAGTCAGTATCGATACCCGCCTGCTCTGTGGCCAGTACAGGGTAAACTCCGTAAGGCAAAAGCGTTGTAGCGGCCGTGGGAACCTCAACCCATAGGTACTGGCTGAGCTTTGACCCACCCAAATCGTACGGACTGGTGGTCAGCACACCCGATATGGCAATGGCGCAGGTCACCGAAATAGTAAGGTAATCGAAATCCCCGGCAGTCAGCACGCTATGGATGGTGAAGCAATTGTCTTGGTTCGCCGCCCAGTTCATGGCACCGGCCTTGCCTGACAAGGTGTTCTTGTAGGTAAGGGTAATGATTGCGCCGACCCCAAGCAGATTCAAAGTGGAGTTGTATCGGATGACCATGCCACAACTGGCTCCAATATGATTGGTTCCATCGGCACATTGCCAAGCCAGATCTGCCGTGCTCGTCGCATTAGCATTGACTTGGCCGTGGCGCACACGTACAACAAAATCAGCACGCATCTGTTCGCTGCTGGCCGGGTCGCTGTTGAGCACGATGTGCTGGTTGTCGGCCAGCATCTTGGTCAACACCGGCTTGCTGGTCAACGGAACATCCTGCGTCGACACCTCGTCGGCATTCGCGACGTTTTTCGAAGATACCGGAGCGAGCAACTCCATCCCCGCCTGCGCCACTATCAGAAGAATCGCCAATAACAGCGCGCATAGGGAAGTTGCCAGTCGTTTGCTTCTCTCACCATTGCGCAACATAATCGCCACCTTTGGCATAACAGTTACATCTGTTGATTAATCTATGCTGTCAATAACTAGTATATAACAATTGGTACAACGGCGGGCGAAATTACTGAAATATCCTCTTTTCAGCGGGATTTATTTAGATTTATCTATCGAGAAATGCCTATATAAAATGATTGACGGATTTTCTAAAATCCAACTACAGAACCACAGCAAACGAAATCAACGGCGATGACGAATCGGCCACTTACGCCGGTGGCGAATTAGGTTGATGGTTATTCCCACAGCGAGAACCGCCAACATGCCGCAGATACCCATCAGCACACCGTCGCCGGACGAGTCTTCAGGATAGGGAATGTCCTTGGGAATCGGCCGCCGTTCGGCGGTAAGGATCAATCTGTGCGTATTGACGCCATAGGGAGTGCAAGTCATCAGCGTAACGAGGTCTTTGCCTGGCACAACGGAGTAGAAACGGGTGTCATCCGGCAAGACGACATGCCTGGCGACGATTTTGTAGCCTATGGTGTGGTCCAGCGTATTGATGTAGATGACATCACCCTTTTTAAGCTCATCAAGACGCGTAAACAACAGCTCATAGGGCCGTCCGGTATGACCGGTCAGGACGGCATTGGTGGATTTACCGCCCACCGGAAGACTGGTGCCATACAGGTGCCCGACACCATTATCAAGCACCTTATCCGAAGTACCGTGGTAGATCGGGAGCTTCAAAGAAATCTTAGGGATGCGAATCATGCCCATGGCGCCACCGCCTTCATTGAGCAGACTTTGGTAAGCCGTGTCTTTCTCAGAACGGGTGGCCACTTTCTTCTTGCCTTGTTGGCTCTCGGGCCCCGAAGCAAAGGGGTCGACATACTCTCCGAATGATTGCTTGCCAGCGGCTATGCCGGCATTGTATTGCTGCGCAGCCGCAAACTCCTGCGCCACACGGCCCTGTGGCCATTTCTTGACGCGGTTCATGGCAGCGACCGCCTCTGCCTCCTGCTTGCGAGAATTGATGTATTGATTGGCCGGCAACCATAGAGCCAGCCCTATGGCGCAGACAACACACAACGCCATCAACGCTCTCAGTGCATTGATGAGCATCCGTTTGCGATGAATGACATGATAATGGGTTTTGGCATGCCTGAGCACCCTGCTAAATGATTCGTCGAAAACCGGGATATTACTAGCAACAGCACCTTTATGGCGCGGCTTCGTCGATCCGCTCATCGCAGGCCTCCCACAACCGAACAGCTGTCGTTCGGCTTTCACTGCCTATCAAAGATCACGACCATCACAAGCAATCTTTGCTTCGATTGTCTTAGTTTTTACTATTTATTATCTATGTTTATTCCGACATATCGTAAATTTTTTGCTGGTCAAACCGTCAAACTGCACCAGACTGGTATAAAAAGAACCCTGCATCAAACAATGCAGGGTTCGAAAATACGCGACCTGAAAGAATCAGGCAGCCACTGGGGCGTTGACATCCTTGGGCAGTGCGGCCTTCGCCTGGTCGACGATGGTCTTGAAAGTGTCCGGATCGGAAACGGCGAGCTCGGCAAGCGCGCGGCGGTCGAGTTCGATGCCTGCGAGCTTCACACCTTGCATGAAGCGGTTGTAAGTGATGCCCTGAGCGCGGACAGCGGCGTTGATGCGCTGGATCCACAGCTTGCGGAAGTCACCCTTACGCGCCTTGCGGTCGCGGAAGTTGTAGTTAAATGAATGGAGCAGCTGTTCCTTCGCACGACGGTACGAACGGGAACGCTGGCCACGGTAGCCCGAAGCCCTCTTGAGAACGACGCGACGCTTCTTGTGAGCGTTGACTGCGCGCTTGACACGTGCCATATTGTTTCCTCTAGCTTTCTATAAACCTTTTAAAACCTATACGCCAAGCCGATTTCAGCGGCCGAGCAGCTTTCGCATGTTCTTGCTCTGCGCCGTGGCCAGCACCTGGTCGCGGGAGAGGTTGCGGCGCTTGCGCGCGGACTTGTGCTCAAGGTTGTGGCGCATCGAGGTGCCAGCCTGCATGAGCTTGCCCGTACCGGTGACGCGGACGCGCTTTTTCGCGGCGGAATTGGTTTTCATCTTCGGCATTGCTGCCCTCCTATTTCCTTCGGATATCGAATGCATTCTTCGATGCCCTGTACCTGCCGACGTTTTCGCCGACCTGCACAAAAATTTCGTTGTTACTTCTTGCTTGCCCTAGGTGCTGGCTTGGCCGACTTTGTAGCGGTGGTAGCAGACTTGGCGGCTTTTGCCGGCTTGTCCGACTTGGTCGCAGCTTCAGACTTAGTGGCCTTCGGTGCTACCTTGGCAGCAGTCTTCTCGGCAACTTTCGCGGGCTTTGCGGGAGCAGATTCTTCCGCTGCCCTAATCTCGCTAACCGCGGCCTTGGCCTCGCCGGCCTCCTGTGCCTTTTCCTTTTCCTTGGCTGCCAGCCTTGCCTTCTGGCGGGCCTGACGGTCGGCACGGGTGTCGGCGCCACGACGACGCTGCTCAGACTGAGCGTGCACCTTCTTGCCCTTAGGAGCCAACGTCATGAAGATGTTGCGTCCCTCGTGCTTGGGGTAAAACTCGATGGTGCCGTACTCGGAGACCTCATCGGCCAGACGCTGCAGGAGTTCCACACCGCCGATCGGACGGGACTGCTCGCGGCCACGCAACATGATGGTGACCTTGACCTTGTCGCCGCCGGAAAGGAAACGAATCACATGGCTCTTCTTGACTTCGAAGTCGTGTTCGTCGATCTTCAAGCGGAAACGGATTTCCTTGATCTCGGCCGCACTCTGGTTGCGACGCGCCTCACGTTGCTTGATCTTCTCGTTGTACTTGTACTTGCCGTAGTCGATGAGTTTGGCGACCGGAGGCTTTGCATTCGGCGCCACCTCAACCAAATCGAGATTCGCTTCCTTGGCCAGATTCAATGCGACGGAGGTCGCGATGACCCCGACCTGCTCGCTGTTCGGGCCGATCAGTCGTACCTGGGAGACGCGTATCTCGTCGTTAATGCGTGGTTCTGCGCTGATGATGAACTCCAATCCTTGCTGCCGTCGGACGCGTCATCATCGGAAAGCACACATCATCGAACAATTCGACAACCATCGCAACAGGAATTCAAAACAAAGGCATCGCAAAACGGACACCAGGAATATTCGGCAAAGCCGATTTCCTACTTCCGGATAAAACCGGAATGCTTTGAACCCGAAGCTACGATAAGCTTCCAGGTGGGGCGCACCCACTTTCTTGATTTCTCAAGCCTGTTTAAGTATACCCGGCCTCCAGACAATAACAACACCCTATAAGCAGACTCTCAACCAATGGCTTATCATTGAATGTGACTTCAATCACATTCTTAAAGGAGAGATTATGAAAGCGGTCCGTTACTACGGCAAGGAGCATGTCCAGCTTGATGACATTCCGGAACCAGAGTTGAAACCGGGAACCATCAAAATTAAACCGGCTTATACCGGTATCTGCGGCTCTGACCTGCACCTTTACTTCGACGGCCCGGAGAGTGGCGGCATCACGCCCGGCACCCCTCACCCACTTTCCGGAGAGAAACTTCCCACCGGCTTCGGCCATGAGTTCTCCGGTGTTGTGGAGGCAATCGCGGATGACGTCGATACCCCCGTCAAGGTCGGCGATCACGTCGTGGTCGAGCCGCTTATGGTTTGCGGCAAATGCTACGCATGCCAATCCGGAAACTACAACGCCTGCGAAAAGATGGGCTTCATCGGAGTCAACGGCGGTGGCGGCGGCCTGAGCGAGCACATTGTGGTCGAATCCCGCTGGGTGCATCCCATCGGCGATCTGCCGCTTGATCAGGCTGCGCTCATCGAACCCATGTCAGTGGCTTATCATGCGGTCCGCCGCACCAACCCTCAACCCGGCCAGACTGCTGTAGTCGGCGGCGCCGGCCCCATCGGCCTCTTGATCGGCACCGTGCTCAAAGCCAAGGGCGTCCGAGTCATCATCTCCGAGCTTTCCAGCGCCCGTAAGGAAAAGGCGTTGAGTTCCAAGTCGGCGGACATCGTCATCGATCCCAGCAAAGAGGATCTCGGTAAGCGGGTGCACGAAGAAACCGGCGGCGCCGGCGCGGATATCGCGTTCGATGCGGCAGGATCAGAAATCGTCGTTCATCAGCTGCTCTCTGCCTTGCGCCCTGAAGGAAGGCTGGAAATCGTGGCGTTGCATGCCAAACCCGTCACGCTCAATGTCCTGCCCGAACTCATCATGCCCGAAAAGCTCATCGGGGCATCCATCGGCTACGCCCACGATCATGAGCCCGTTATCAAGCTGGTTCATGACAAGCACATCGATCTTTCGCAGTTCATCACGGATCGAATCAAGGTCGACGACATCGTGGAGAAGGGCTTCAAGGCCCTGCGTAACGATGCCGAACACCACGTCAAGATCATCGTCCAGATGTGACGATTAATCCACGATATATATAAGAGGTGGGGTGCCGATATCGATCGGCACCCCACCTCTGCGTTACTCATGAACAACTACTTCCTGCACACGGCTTCGATGTTGTTGCCGTCAGGATCGTGAACGAAGGCCGCATAATAGTCCGGGCCATAATTCGGACGAGGACCGGGCGCACCGTTGTCGGCGCCGCCAGCCTTGAGGCCAGCCTCATAGAACGCCTTGACGGCATCCTCGTCGGCAGCGGTGAAGGCGATGTGGATCGGCGCCGGAGTCGTGCCCTGCGCGGCTTCGATCCAAACACTGTCGCCATCCTTGCTGTCCGCAAACATCACGGCTCCGGGGAACTCCACTCCCTGCACGTAGCCGAGCGGGGCCAACGCGGCCTGATAGAAGGCCTTTTCGGTGTCGAAATTGAGCGTGTACACGCCGATATGATTGATCATGGCTACTCCTCGAAACGATGAATATATCGCATGTCATATTAACAGTGCCGCATATACATTTTCAGCCCGTATCACCGAGCCACGGCGCACCCATACCTCTACAATTGCCTTATGTCTCAAACTTGCGTCGTTTTCGCGGCAGGAACCTATTACGGCAATGAACCGTCAGCCAGAGAGCTGCCCGACCACGCCTTCGTGGTGGCTGCTGACGGCGGACTCGATCACGTCTGCAAAGCAGACATTCGCCCCAATCTGGCTATCGGGGATTTTGATTCCGCAAAAACCAAAGTTCCGCAAGATATCGAGGTCATCACACTGCCTCCCGAACACGACGATCCCGACATGCTTTCAGCGCTCAAGGTCGGCTGGTCGAGAGGATGCAGGGATTTTCGCATTTATGGCGGCCTGGGTGGACGACTAGACCACACCATCGCCAATATCCAGTTGCTTGCACTGCTCGCCCGCAACGGCGGACACGGGTTACTATACGGCGAGCACAGCGTCATCACCGCCATTTGCAATGGTTCGATGCACTTCCCTGCTCATGCTTTGCACCTTGGTGATGCCGTCAATGCCGACAATCGCATGGTCTCGGTCTTTTCGCACAGCGATGTTTCGCACGGAGTCACGGAAACGGGACTCAAATACGAACTGCAAAACGGCACGATGCACAATGACACCGTGCTCGGAGTGAGCAATGAACTGCTTGATGATCGCTCTTCAACGATAAGCGTGGCTGACGGAACTTTGATCGTCACATTCCCCACCGAAGCAGCCTCGCCGACATTCAAAACCGAAATCAAGAGCGCTGAGACGTTGGGACCGCTGGCCTCCCACGTCTCGGCACTGCTCAATAAGTCACGTTGAACCCCAATCAGCACTGAGCGTCTCCCAGCGCTTCCGGCCTGCATGCCATCGAAACGACGATTCCCATTACACTCTGCCTCAAAGTGCGCAAATCCACGGATGCCCCATCGCTAACACAACTGTGAATCAGCGAACATAGATTGGTCACGTTTCCGGCATTTCTCACTTTCAAAGCACCAAGGAAAAACCTAAAATCAAATCAACAATATAGTGAAAGGGCTCATTATGGCCAACGAAAAACAACCGTGAAACCAGATCCGGCGCAGCAGGACGGCAAGGCGCTCTTCGTCTGCTACAACCACTGCACCACCTGCGCCAAGGCCCGCAAATGGCTCAACGAAAACGACATCGACTTCACGGAACGCAACATCAAAATCGACAATCCCACCGCCACGGAGCTCAGGCGCTGGTGGAAGGCAAGCGGTCTGCCTCTGAAGCGTTTCTTCAACACTTCCGGCATGCCGTATCGGGAGATGAAGCTCAAAGACAAGCTACCTGACATGAGCGAAGATGAGCAGCTGAATGTCCTCGCCAGCAACGGAATGCTGGTCAAACGACCAATTATTGTGAGCGCTAACAAAATTTTGGTCGGTTTTTCTCCTGAAGCGTGGGGAAACGTCTTCGCTAGTACAGCAGACAGGTTACAGTAAAAGTGTTGGTAAATATACAGCGAAGGACACGAGCCCGTGTCTTCAAGCTGTTTCCTTTAGGGAGAATTACATGACAGTAAAGATTGGTATTAACGGTTTTGGCCGCATCGGCCGCCTTGCGTTCCGTCGCATTTTCGAACTTCAGGCCCGCGGTGGCGAGGCCGGTGACATCGAAGTCGCAGCAATCAACGATTTGACGACGCCTTCCATGCTCGCCTACCTCTTGAAGTACGACAGCACCCACGGCACCTTCCGTCACGACGACGGCACCCCGGTCGACGTCAAGTCCACCGATGACGCGATCATCGTCGACGGCAAGGAATACAAGGTCTATGCCGAGAAGGATGCCCGCAACATTCCGTGGGTAAAGAACGATGGCGTTGAGTTCGTGCTCGAGTGCACCGGCTTCTACACCTCCGCCGAGAAGAGCCAGGCTCACCTGGACGCCGGCGCCAAGAAGGTCCTCATCTCCGCTCCCGCGAAGGATGAAACCACTCCGACCATCGTCTATGGCGTCAACCATGAAACCCTCAAGGCCAGCGACAACATCGTCTCCGCCGGCTCCTGCACCACGAACTCCTTCGCGGCGCTCGTCAAGCTGCTTGATGACAACTTCGGCATCAAGGTCGGCTTCATGACCACGATCCACGCCTACACCGGCACTCAGATGCTGCTCGACGGCCCGCGTGGTTCCAAGCCGCGCAGCAACCGCGCTGCCGCCATCAACACGATCGAACACTCCACCGGTGCCGCCAAGGCCATCGGCAAGGTTGTTCCTTCGGTCAACGGCAAGCTGCAGGGCCATGCCCAGCGCATCCAGGTCCCGGACGGGTCCATCACCGAGCTCTTCACCGTGCTCGACAAGGATGTCACCGCTGACGACATCAACGCTGCCGCCAAGAAGGCCTTCGAGAACAACGAGACCTACGGCTACAACGCTGACGGCATCGTCTCCTCCGACATCATCGACGACACCCACGGTGGCGTCTTCGATCCGACGCAGACCGACGTCAACACCGTTGACGGCACGACGCTGGCTCGCACCGTTGCCTTCTACGACAACGAGTACGGCTTCACCTGCAACATGATCCGCACCCTGCTCTACTTCGCTGAACTCAGCAAGTGAGCCGTTGCGACGTTAAGCTGCACATCCGTTTCATCAAGGAAACGTGATTAATACAAAAATCCCCAGCCAAGTGGTTGGGGATTTTTGTATATAACAGCAATCGTTCATACGAGCCTGGCAAATTCAATGAAATCGGCCTTCCGTACAGACAAACAGCACAAAACCCGAAGCATTCTGTTTCATAGGCATACTCTATGACGATTAGACTTAAACGATATGAGCAAGAAGCATAAGAAAAACGGCGGGACCGCCTCCACTCCGGCAACGCGCGAACTGACCGAGGCGGGAATTCCCTTCACCATCTACGAGTACGAGCATTCTTCGGATCACATGGACGAAGGATACGGACTCGAAGGCGCGGAGAAGCTCGGTGTCGACCCGCATCGATCGTTCAAGACGCTGATGGCCGACACCGGCGAGGAACGAGTCATCGGCGTGGTGCCGGTCAGCGGACATCTGGATATGAAATACCTTGCTGCAGCAGTAGGAGCCAAGAAAGCCACGATGGCTGATCCGAAGGTCGCACAACGCGAAAGCGGCTACGTCGTCGGCGGTATTTCTCCGCTTGGCCAACGTACCAACCACAAGACGGTGCTTGATAAAAGTGCGATGCAATTTGACGAAATCATTATCTCCGGCGGCAAACGTGGCTTCAGCATCGGCGTGAACCCGAACGACCTCGTGAACGTGCTTGGGGCGACCGTCGCCGAAATCGGTACATGGTAATCCTCGCGCGCGAAAGAGTGAAACGGGGGTTCTGTCGTCTCGTATAACCGCACGCCCTTAACCAGCGTTTCCATCATGGACATTTAATAAAGGCTACCTACCATTGCGTGGTGTGCAGACTACGACAAATAGTGTGTTCAATATCGCATTTGCGCGACATCCGATTAGAATAGCGAACGATAACCATTACGTTTTCATCTTTCAGGAGTTGACATGACTTCATCGGTTCTCCCCTTCGTTCGGGTCAGCAATTCACTATTTCGCACGGCGATTACACTGCTGTGATTACCGAGCTCGGCGCAATCCTGCGTAAGCTCACCTATCGCGGCAAGGATATGATCGCCTCGTGGGACCCAGACAACATCGTGCCCTGCACCAACGGCGAACTGCTCGTTCCCTTCCCCAACCGTATCGAAGACGGCGTTTACACTTTCGAAGGCAAGACCTATAAGCTGCCAATCGACGAGCACGAAAAGCACAATGCCATTCACGGCTACGGCTATCGCGCCTTCTGGAATCTTGAAAGCCTCGAAGAAGATAAGGTGACGCTCACCTGGCGCACCGGCAATATGAAGGGCTATCCCTTCGACCTGCTGGTTCGTGCAGTGTACAGCCTCAGCGACGATGGACTTCAGCTGACCTTGTCCGCGGCTAATAACGACAACGTCAACGCGCCTTGGGCCTTGGCCATCCATCCGTGGATTGCCAATGGTTTTGATGGCTATGGCGATGAAATTGATGGACAGAACGCGCAATGCTCGGTCACCATCCCGGCACGCACACACGTCACCGTCAACGAGCGCCTGCTGCCCACCGGCACCGAGCCCGTCAGCGGCAAATATGATCTCCGTCAGCCCACGGCGCTGACCGAGCAGCCGTTCGACGATGCCTGGACCGACGTGGAGCGCGATGCCGAAGGCAACACCTTCGCAACGCTGACCCGTCCCGACGGCCTGACGGTGAGCGTCGGCGGCGACAAGACCATCACCTCCTTCCAGATGTGCACCGGCACCGGTTTTGCACCAGAGTCGCATCCGTCCGGCGTCGCCATCGAGCCGCAGACCGCGTACGCCAATGCGTTCAACACCGGCCGCGACCTCATTGTCGTGCGTCCTGGCGAAACCAGCACAACCAACCTCTATTTCAAGGCCGAGCAACACTGAGCAACCAGCTGATTTAACGTGTAGCACGATCGGCATGGTCCAGCTGCCGCTAACCAGCCAGTTCTGCTAGTTTCCGTGCACCTTGGTGCTTAAAACATACGAAAACTAGCAGAACTAACCTGAATCCAGCAGCAAAACCAGATACGAAGTCGCAACAACGTGCGATAATACCTAAGGCTTATTCATTGGAAAGTAAAGGAGTCCATCATGGGAATGCGCGGACGTAAACGTAAGGCACGCCGCAAAAAGGCGGCCAACCACGGCAAAAGGCCAAATGCCTGAGTTCCGTTAGGTACGCAAAAATAACGAATGCCTCGCAGCAATTGCGAGGCATTTTTGTATACCGCTCACGAAAAACATCTGCAACAATCACAGACAGCAATGATGCCATCAACCTGACGATATACACGAAAACCGAATATGGCCGAATTCAGCATCGTCCACAGTAACACCAATAAAAAAACCACGCATTGAAGCGTGGCTACAAGATTTAAGCTTGTGCACAAGACTATGCGGTAGCGATTTCCCCACCGCAAGATTCCTCCAAGCAGCAACGATCGAGCGTTGCTTGGAGCTTGAAATGAGGCATTGCGGAGCGCAAGTCGGACGCAACAATTCACGCAATTCGGCAATCAATGCTTTCTCACGCGCATCACAACAGGATTCCGGGTTGAAACACTCTTCATCAGCCACAGTATTGTTGGAATCATAACGAGAGATCTCGATGTCGGCGCGATTGACACCGTCGGCGCATTGGCTTGTTACCACCACTCGGCTGGTGCGTTCAGTTCGTCCGTCCATCGTTGCTCTCCTTTCGTGATGCCGATAAATCACTATTATTACTCATTTTGGCCGTTTTGGGGTTCGCGGACAGTGAAGACGCCGCCTTATCGCCGTTTTTCATGTTATTTGTGGCTTTTGTCGCATTCGCAGAGCCTGCAGATTCCGAGGGCATTGCGGTTTTCCCTGATTCCTCTTTGCCATAGCCACGTTGACGGGCGTACTCGGTCAGCTCATCCTTTAACTGCGCTCGAGCTCGATTAAGCCGGCTCATCACCGTGCCAATCTTGATACCCTGTTCCTTGGCTACCTGCTTATACGATTTGCCGTCAATGGCGGTATCGATGAACACCTGCCGGCGTTCCGGCGAAAGCGAATCCAACGCCTGCATGATCTCGGCTGGCGCGAATCCATCCAGATATTCCTGTTCGGCGGATTTGAGCCCTTCAGAGGAATGATCGGAAGCGGAATAGATATCCCAGTCGTCGTACTCCCCGTCGAGTCGTTGGCACGCTGTGGCCGACGCTTGGCCTTCGCATATTGATTGAAGTAGGCATTGCGCTCGATCGTGGTCATCCACGCCTCAAAATTGCTGCCGGGGCGGAAGCTGTCGAACGCCTTGAATGCGCGCTCGTAGGCATCCTGAACCAAATCCTGCGCATCCTCGGGCTTATTGGTCAATTTCATGGCCTGCCGATACAACGCATCAACTGCAGGCATGGCGAGTTTTTCGAAACGTGCGCGCTTCTGCGCGGTCGTCTCGGTTTCGCGGTGTTCTAGCTGCGCCTCATCGGTTTGTGTCACATCACCATTCTAAACATCACGCACCTATCAGCCGACACGCACCATCCACACTGTTAAAATAGACGATTCTCATACTTTCTTTTGATTCTTTAGACTCCATTCTCATTGTTATACAATCACGCAATAAACGTTGTGCCGTAAGGCTTTTGACGGCTCAACGGACACGGCCCAGATGTCGGAATGGACACGCACAATAGAATCATGGACACAGCAAAGAACCTCGATAAGGACAACAGCACTTCGATCAGCGAAGCAATCGCGAAAGCTCCAACCCAATCGGACGATACAAAACTCTCCGATGCCTGGCTCTTGGGATTCGATACCGAGACCACTGGTACCGGAGCTAAAGACGCCATCGTCTCCGCATCACTGGTACTCCGCAACCCGGCAGAAGGCTATGAAGGCGACGTCGTAGCGGAATGGATGATTAACCCTCACCGACACATCAGCGAGGGTGCAAGCCGTGTCAACGGGTTCACCGATGAGTTCCTCGAAGCCAACGGAGCCGAACCTGGCGATGCCATCGCCTCCATCGCCGCCATTGTCACCGCAGCGCAAAACAAACACATTCCACTGCTCGCCTACAACGCGCCGTTTGATGTTCGCATGCTCTCCGGCGATCTCAAGCGCTGGGACCTCGATCCGCTTCCCGATGAGCTGCTGGTCGTCGATCCACTAGTCATCGATCGTGAAATCTCCAAGCGCCATGGCAAACGAACATTGACCTACACCACCGAATATTACGGCATCGAACCGCATGGCGACTTCCATGACGCCACCGCCGACACCACCGCGGCCGTCGATCTCATCAAGCCGATGTCCACGCTGTATCCGCAGGTCGGCAATCTCAAGCTCGCCGACCTCATGGATTGGCAGCGTGAGGCCCACAAGAAGTGGAAAGACTCGTTCAACGAGTGGATGAAATCGAAAGGCCGCCGACCGGTCACCGATACTTGGCTGTGACGAAAGCCTCGCCACAAACGAAGCGTGGCAAAGCCATGAACGCGAACCAAAACACGGCACATTAAAAGATGCCGGAGCTATCGCAAATTATTGCAATCACGGTTGCAATTCCGGCTTCCCTCGCCCACACCATGCGGTAGCCTTACCTATGGCAAGAAAGGTTCGGTATGGCTCTGACATTGGCATCGGCGGTTGAACTGCTCGACGAGCACCATCTGCTTCGCGAAATCATCCAAGGCAAGAAATGGTCCCGCAATCCGGCCCGCTTCGCCGGCGCCGAAGACGCCTTTACCTCCATTACGTATGACACGCGGCAAGTGCGTGAGGGCACACTCCTGTGCTGCAAGGGCCATTTCAAAGCTGAGTATCTTGACGGCTGCGACGAACGCAGGCTCAAGGCTTACGTGGCCGAGACGGATTTCAGCGCGAAATGTGACGCCATCGGCATCATCGTCAATGACATACGCAAGGCCATGAGTCTGCTTTCTGCAGAGTTTTACAGGCGACCACAAGACGAGCTTACGGTTATCGGCATCACCGGGACCAAAGGCAAGACGACCACCGCCTACTTCGTCCAGGCAATCCTCAATGCCTCCAGCGACGGCAAGGCCGCGTTGTTCTCATCGGTCGACAATTGCCTCGACGGACACACCTACACCACCTCGGCACTGACCACACCGGAATCGATGGACGCGTTCGCGATGATGCGACAGGCCGTTGACAACGGGATGCGTTACCTGGTGATGGAAGTCTCCTCGCAAGCCTACAAGGTCGACCGCGTTTACGGGCTCACGTTCGACGTCGGGGCTTTTTTGAACATCTCCCCGACCACATCAGCCCTATCGAGCATCCTACTTTCGAGGATTATCTGTATTGCAAGCGACAGATTACGGCCAATAGCAAGGCCTTGGTTCTAGGAGCCGACTGCGACCATGCCGATTTGATTACCGAGGACGCCGCGGCCGCCAATGTTCCCGTCACGACCTTTGCGTTGCATACTGACGAACGCGACAGCGGCACAGAAGCCAACACCGTCGCATGGCCGGCAGATAAAGATCACACGGCATTCCATATTGAGGTTGCCAGCACAGCCAATACCTACAAGCTCCGCATGGACGGCGATTTCAACTACGCCAATGCCGCAGCGGCGCTGACCATCGCACGGCTCGCCGGCGTGGATCTGGGCGACGAAAAGATCTCACACGCCCTGGAAAACGTTCGTATCTCCGGACGTATGGAACGGTTCAAGGACTCGCACGGGCCGAACATCGCCATCGTCGATTACGCCCACAATTTCGCCAGTGTCTCTGCACTGATCGATTTCACCATGGAACGCTACGGCTCGAACAAACCGCGTATTACTCTGGTCAGCGGCTCTGCAGGCGGCAAAGCGGTTGACCGCAGACAAGAGATCATCGATGCCGCGCAACATCGCGTCGACCGCATCATCATCACAAGCGACGACCCGGACAAGGAACGAGCGGAAGACATCTGCGAGACGATGCAATCCGCCGTCAACGACCCTGATGTGCAATCGAGCATCATCGTCGACCGCCAGCAGGCCGTCGAAACCGCCATCGCCGAGGCGCAGGCCCATGATGGGTTCGACGTCATTCTGGTCGTCGGCAAAGGCGAGGAGCAGTGGATCAAGGTCGACGGCAAGCACGCCCCCTACGAAGGCGATACGCATATCGTCACCAGATTGTTCTCGTAATCGAAGCAACGGCGAAAACAGATAGACGATATACCGGATTCGATTACATTCGTAGACGTAAACTTGAACGTTAGTACGGTGAAAGCGAAACGACAAAGGAAAGCATGATCAGCTTAGAAAAAATCGAATACCCCCAGCTGGAACAGGCCGCAGCCGAAGCCGGCATCACGCTGCCGATTGAGCAAACCGGCATTTGGGCCAACTTCCAGGCGGATATCCCCGGGCGCACGCCGTGGGGCTCGTATCGGATTCTGCAGGACGGCAAAACCTTGGCGTTCATTGGGTTCATCGATATGGAAACGCATGGCTATCACTATCTGCGTGCGGTTCATGGACCGGCCTGGATTACCAAACCGGACGAAGCGCTGGAACGCGAGACCATCGATGCCATTGTTGCCGAGGTGAAACGGGTCGATAAGAAGGTCGTTTTCCTCCGCATTGACACTTGGTACACCGACGGCACCACGCCGGTGCTTTCCACCATTCCATACAATCAAACCGTTATCATCGACGTCACCGGCGGCGATGACGCCATCATCAGCCGCATGAAAAAGCGCGGACGCCGCGACGTACGCAAGGCACTACGCGAATGCCCGGCCGACGTGGCCGACGAAACGAAACAGGCCATCGCCGACTTCCACGAATATTACGATGTGATGGTAGAAACCGGCAAGCGCGACGGCTTCACCCCTGCCCCTATCACCGATTATTCGGACATGATCGAAGCGCTGGGAGCTGAGCACTGCCGCGTCTTCGCCGCCCGTATCGACAATCGTGTGGTGGCCTGGTCCATTGTCACCGTCAACGGCACGCGCGCCGTACGCTATTATGCCGCGATGCGAAACGACGTGATGCGCCTGCACGTCACCGACAAACTGCTCTATCAGGAATGCTGCATCCTCGGCTCGCAGGGCATCACCGACTATGATCTGATGGGTATCGGCAACGACTTCGCGCCAAGCCTCACGGGTTTGAACGAGTTCAAGTGCAAGTTCACCGAGGACATCACACCGGTGGCTCCGGCACGTGACGTACCGATCAAGAAGACCTTCTATAAGGCACTTAAGGCCGCAAAAAGCTTAGGAACAGGCTGTAAACCTGCAAAGGATTGCATAACATGGCAAACAATACAAACGTCACTAGCGGCGTTGAAAACCCCGCCTCGACACGAAACCAGCAGACTGAGTTCCTGCCGGTTTTGATTGGCACCGGGGCCAACGCCTACGGACTGGCCTGCGGGTTTTACCAGACTTACGGCGTTAAATCACTGGCCGTGGGGCCCGCCGCACTGATTCAATGCCGGAACTCTTCCATCGTCGATATCCGTATCATTGCGGACTTGACCGAAGACGAGCATTTTGTTCCCGAACTGCATAGGCTTGCCACGGAGCTGAAGGCCCAGAATCCCAACCGCCAACTGCTTATCATCGCCTGCGGCGACACTTCCGCGGCGTTGCTTGCCGAACATCGTGACGAAATCCGCAAGGACTACCTCACCTCGACCATCGACGGGCCAACGCTGGAACGCGCCGTCGACAAGGTTTCGTTCTGGAAACTTTGCGAGACCACAAACGTCAATACTCCCCTGACCGCGGTGTATTCCTTTGCTGATTTTGAAGCTGGTCAAAAGGTTCCGCAGCCTTCCGCTTTTCCGCTGGAGCTCAAGGCAGCGGACAGCGTTTCGTATTTGAGCATCGATTTCCCTGGCCGTAAGAAGGCCTACACCATCGGCGATGCCAGCGAGCTCAACCAAGTGGCGCACGACATCTACACCAACGGATACCGCGGCGACCTCATCATCCAGGAGTTCATTCCCGGCGACGACACCGGCATGCGCACGCTTAACGCGTACGTCAACAGTGACGGCAGCGTGGCCATGATGTGCATGGGACGGCCCGTCATGGAGGAATACGCACCCAACCGCATCGGCAACTACGCCGCCATCATCTCCGAAGGCAACAAAACCGTGTACGAGCAATGCAAGCGCCTCATCGACGAACTCGGCTACACCGGCTACGTGAACTTCGATATCAAGCGTGACCCGCGCGACGGCAGCTACCGCTTCTTCGAGATCAACCCGAGGCCGGGCGGGAGCAGCGATTACGTCACTCAGGCCGGTTTCAACCTGGCCAGCTGGATTGCCGAAGATCTGGTGATGAACCACCACGCCGAACCGTCGTTATGTTTCAGCGAACACCTTTGGATGGAAATTCCCAAGCGAGTGCTCAAGAAGTACGCTCCCGCCGGGCAGCTCAAAGACGATGCACTGAGACTCATTAGCGAAGGAAAGTGGAGCCGTTCCTGCTTCAATCCAGCCGACCGCAACCTGAAGCGCACGCTTCAATTGTGGCGCTGGCAGCTGCATATCTCTCGTGATTTCAAGCAGTATGCACCGAAACGGAGCTAAGACTGAACTTCCGATATCTATTTTCGGAATACGAAATAAACTTGATGATCTGCTACTCACTGCTAAAAGCAGGAAGTAGCAGATCGCGTAAGAAGCGCGTCTCTCTAAACACGCAACCATGTTCAAACGCATAAGGCACCTGACGCTGGTACTATAAGTCGGGAGCATCGTTATATTCCGTTTCGAGCGGATACCGTATCTGTTGGCTGGGAGAGCTATGAAACGACCGTTTTTCGCCGTCATCGGCGGCATGGGCACTTTGGCGACCGAATCGTATATCCGGCTCATTGACAAGATGAGCGACGCCACCAACGATCAGGATTTCCTCGACTACGTGGTTTTCAACGACGCTTCCGTGCCCGACCGCACCGATTTCATGCTCGGCAACAGTACCGATGACCCCTACCCTGTCATCGCCGACGACATCGAAAAGGCCACATCCATCGGTGCCAGCTTCATCACAATTCCCTGCAACACCGCGCATTTCATGCTGCCACGCTTCCAAGAACTCACTGACGTGCCGATTCTCAATATGCTGACCGGCGCCGTGGAGCGCATGAAGGCCACCCTGCCCGTTTCCACGCACCCGCGCGTAGGTTTCATGGGCACCGAGGGCTCACGTCATTCCGGCCTGTACCAGCGCGAGATCGAAGCCGCCGGTTACACGTTCATCGAGCCCGACGACGAGCTGCAGAAGCGCATTGATTCACTCATCTACGACGATGTGAAAAGCGGCGGCCCGCTGAGTCTCGAACGCTACCGCTACGTCATCGACACCTTCCTTGACAAGTCCTCCTCGGCTCGTTATCGCTGCGACATCGTGGTCCTCGGCTGCACCGAGCTCTCCGTCTTGAACGAGACCTTCCCGCTGCCCGATCTGCCCATCATCGACGCCCAGACCATCCTCGCCGAAGACACGGTCGCACGCGCAAAAGCGCTAAGGCAATAAATTCATTCCAGCTTTATAACACGTTGTGGGGCCTGCGTAAACATAGGTTTTACGCAGGCCCCACAACAACTCCGGACTGCCGATCCGAGATTGCAAACGGTCAAAACGAAACCGGCTTACCGCTTGCAGCTTTGGAACGCCATATCAGCGGACTTCGCTTCAGACCAACAGACGCATGACGTTCTCTGCCGTACGGTTGATGTTTTTTTTCAGCGCTCTCCTCACGAATCGCCTCTGGAAGCGTGCAGACACCAGGCAGCACACCGAAAATGGCATCGATACCAAGGCCGTACAGCACCTCAACCCCGTCGCCGACATTGCCGGCCAAGGCGATGACCTTGGCATCAGGTGCAACCTCTTTCACCGCCTGCGCGGTACCCATCGGTGTCTTGCCGTATTGCGTCTGAAAATCGATGCCGCCTTCGCCGGTGAAGCAGTAGTCGGCACCACGGGCTTTGGCTTTAAGCCCTGTAGCCCCCACAACCGTCTGGACGCCCGAACGCATATGTGCGTCGGTGAACGCGAGGAATCCTGCGCCCAAACCGCCGGCAGCACCCGCTCCAGGCGTATCGGCAATATCACGGCCAAGCTGACGATCGATGAGTCCGGCATAATGTTCCAAACTCGCATCGAGCTGTTTGACCATTTCCGGCGTAGCGCCCTTTTGCGGTCCGAACACCGCGGATGCGCCAGTGGCACCCGTCAATGGATTGGTGACGTCCGAAGCCAGGGTGATGGACACCCCATCGAGTCTCGGGTCAAGATCCGAAACATCGATAGTGGCCAAATCCTTCAGCGCAAGGCCCCCTTCCGGAAGCGGATTGCCCTGACCATCAAGGAAACGGACGCCAAGAGCACGGGCCATACCAGAGCCTCCATCGTTGGTGGCGCTGCCGCCCAAACCGACGATGATGTCGCTGATACCACGCTCGAGCGCATTGACAATCAACTCACCCGTGCCACGAGTCGTGGTGATCAGAGGGTTCTTGGTATGGTCATCAACAAACTGGATGCCACTGGCCGCAGCCATCTCGATGACGGCGGTTTTGCCATCTCCCAACAGACCGTAGGCCGCATCGACAGGGGTACCGAGCGGACCGGTGACTTTTACCGTGACAATCTTGCCGTTTGTCGCATCAACCAAAGACTGCACCGTGCCCTCGCCACCATCGGCCATGGGCACTTTTACGCACTTGGCATGGGGAACGGCCTTCAGAACGCCAGCCTCGATGGCATCGGCCACTTGCTTTGCGGTGAGGCTGCCTTTGAACGAATCCGGCGCTATCAATACCTTTGTTTCTTCGTTTGCGCCATGTCGAGCTGTCATTTGCTCATCTCCTAACCTTCGAATTTCGAATCACTATGATCAACGATCAGAACACGATGTACATCAAAGTTGCCACAACCGTCATCGTCAGGCCGACCAACACCTCGAACGGCAGCACGCCCATACGCTCGCCAAGAGTCATGTTCATCGACTTGGCAGTGACGTGGAAGTAATTGCCATGAGGCAACGCATCGATGACGGTGGCACCCGCCTGCATCGTCACCGCGGCCGCGACCGGAGAGGTGCCGAAAGCGAGGATGGAGCTGCCGAACGAATTGCTGCCAAGGATGACGCCGGTGGAGGTGGAAGCTGTGGCCGCAGCCATCAGAATGCCTGCGATAGGTGCGAGCAGCGAGCCAGGAACACCCATGTGGTTGATGAGGCTGACGATTTGCTGGGGCAGATTCGAGTTGGAGATCAGGCCGCTCAGAGCGCCCGCACCGATAAGAATCATGACCACATCGATCATGCGGTTGAGGCCTGCGGTGGTGTAGGAGAGAATCTTCTTGCCCTTGCCCATGGCCAGAAGTCCGAGGATTGCGGCAATCGGCAGAATGTACATGGCATCGACCTGGAAGCTTTCCAGAAGCTTGATGTGAAGCATGGAACCGATCGGATTGATGAGCAGCAGCACCACAGCCACCACCGGAGCGACGAGCGCACGGCCAATGGAAGGCAGTTCCTTCTCGTCCTTCTTGTCGCCGTCCGTGCCTGAGTCGATATCCGCAGCAGTAGGCATGGCGCCCTTGTGCTGGACGAGCGTAGCCAACAACACCGCCATGGCCAGTCCACACAGCGCAGGGATGAAACTCTGAATCATGACGGACGAAGCCTGGACCTTGAACCCTGAAGCAACCGCAATGGTGTTGGGGTTAGGCGACATGATGTTGCCGGCCTTGCCGCCACCGGAAAGAGCGACCAGAAGCGCGAGCTTCGAAATCTTGAGCCTTGAACCCACTTCAAGGGCGATCGGGGCGACGATGAGGACGGCAACCGGAATGAAGACGCCAACGGCGCAGATAATCATTGTGGCGAGCGCCAGAGAGAAGATCGCCAGTTTTTCGCCGAGTTTATCGACGATGGTTCGGGCTATTCGATCGGCAGCCCCGGATTCCATCATCACGCCGGCCAGCACACCGGCGGCGATGACACGCACCACGGTACCCATCACGCTCTGTGTGCCGCCGACGATGATGGTGACCGTTTTCGGCAACGAGGCCCCACCGATGATGCAACCGACAATCGCACCAAGTAAAAGCGAATACGTGGTATTCAGCTTCGCCAGAATAAGAATGATGGCCAACGCAAGACCAATAAGCGCCGCCCACCATGCAAGAGAGCTATTCATGACTTATTTCTCCTTTTCAAGCCAAGTCGCCTGACAGCCTTCCTCGGCTTCCAGTTATGACCAACAGTGTCATTACGTAAATATGAGATACATCACATTTACATACTGTATTGTTGTCCGATCCGCTCGCTGTTTCCATATCCCCAAGACTTGTTCTTGCATGTCTTGCTCTCTGAGTAATTGTTCTGGGTAACAAATTCTTTATTTTGGCAAAGAGGTCATCCATGGAAATAGATCCGGCTATCGCCACCACCATAGTCAGCAGTTTGAAAGATGTGACCCAACACGAAATCAACTTTTTCAACACCGATGGGGTCATCATCGCCAGCACCGATACATCCAGAATAGGAACAACCCATGCCGGCGCGAGAGAAGCGATCATCACCAAACAGACGAACGTCGTTCACAGCAATCACGAATACGAGGGCGCACGAAAAGGCATCAACATGCCCGTCCTATTCAACGATTCGGTGGTGGCCGTGGTCGGAGTGACAGGCAATCCCAATGAAGTCAAGCCCCTTGGCGGCACCGTCAAGAAAATGACCGAAATACTCATCCGCGAGAACCTGGAGCAAAATTTCAATTTCAACCGTGCCATGCTTATGCAGAACCTCATCAACACGCTTATTCTCCCCCGACATGACGTGGGGTTCACCGCCTATCTCTCATCCGCACTCAACGTCGATCTCGACCTGCCACGGCAAGCGGTTGTCGGGCGCATGCCATATCCGTTGAAAAGGATTCCTCCGCGCGACAAAGTGCAGAAAATACTTGATTCGAATTTCGGAGATGATACTAACAATCTGTTCTGCATAACAGCTCAGGGCTTCACCCTTCTGGTCAATATCAGCGATGGACAACATTGGAAACCCAGATTGAGCCAATGCCTGAACGAACTCAAAGCAGAGACCGGAATACAGTTCACCCTTGGTATCGGCTTGCCCGCATCGGATGTCGATCAATATCATCTAAGCTACCAGCAAGCCCATCAAACCGCCGAGTGGCACACCTTCACTACAGGTAAAGGCATCGGAGACTACAAGGACCTACGCATCGGGCTCATTGTCACGTCCACTCCCATCAACCTCATTCGACGTTTCACGAATGCCCTGTTGGGATCACTCAGCGAGAGCGAAATCAAGGAATTCCGCGAGGCTTTCGACGCTTATACCGCCTACAATGGCAGCATCACCCGCGCGGCGCAATCACTCTACATCCACAAAAACACCTTGCAGAACCGGCTGAACAAGCTCGCTGAACGCACCGGATACAATCCCCGAGATCTCAATGATTACACGACGTTGAGCATGGCGTTTATCATGAACGACTATTTGAATTTCATCTCAGAAAAGTCAAATAACGACGCTGCAACTGACGATTGACAATCGAACAGCATTATTGTCTATCAGGAATTTCACGGCAGATGAATCAGCTATCGTGCTCAAGCTTCTGGCTCACCACAGCCGTGACGCCATCGGAACGCATCGTCACGCCGTAGAGAGCATCGGCGATGGCCATCGTGCGCTGCTGATGGGTGATGATGATGAGCTGGGCGTGCTGGCGCAGGTCATTGAACGCGTTGATCAGACGAGTCAGGTTGATGTCATCAAGCGCGGCCTCAACCTCGTCCATCACATAGAACGGGCTGGGACGCGCGGTGAAGATGGCGAAGAGCAGCGCCAGCGCCGTGAGGCTGCGTTCGCCGCCGGAAAGCAGGCTCAACTGCTTCACGCGCTTGCCTGCGGGGCTCGCCTCGACGATGACGCCCGTGGTGAGCAAATCGTCCGGGTTCTCCAAACGCAGACGGCCTTTACCGCCCGGGAACAACGTGGCGAAGACCTTTTCAAAGGCTGCCGCCGTGTCGTCGAAAGCGTTCTTGAACACTTCGATCATCGTGTGGTCGAGGTCCTTGATGAGCTTCAGCAGGTCGTCACGGCTCTTGGCGACATCATTGCGCTGATCGTTCAGGTACTGGTTGCGCGTCTCGAGCGCGTCGAATTCCTCGGCCGCCAGCGGATTGATCTTGCCCAACGCCTTGAGGTCACGTTCGGCCTTCTGCAAGCGCTTCTCCTGCTCCGCACGAACGAATGGAACCATCTGGTAATGGTCGGCATCGATTGGTGCGTTCTCGCGTGAATCATCCTGATCATCGTTTTCAGACGTATCTTCATCTGCGTGGTGAGGAACTTCAACGCCGGAAACATGCTCTGCACTATCTACTGCGTCGAGGTTATCGGTGCCATCAGCTGAAGCCGACGTCGATTCGCCATTTTCAGCACCAGAACCATCAATGACGCCACTGTTTTCAAGCGGAATCGGATGGCCTTCGTCGTCGAGCACCGGAATCAGCTTGTCGGGGCCATATTCGTTGACCAACGCTTCAAGGCCCATGCCCAGCGTGTCCGAAACCTTCTGCTCAATCTGCCCATATTGCGCGGCCAAACGTTCACGGTTCACGTCCAACTCGTGTTCACGCTGCTGCAAAGCGGCAACCTTAGGCTCGGCCTCATCACGTTGCGCACGCAACTGCTTCAGTTCGGCATCATGGCTCGATGCCGCTTTGGAAAGCTCATCACGTTTGGCCACCACGGTCTTGAGCTCAGTGGCGACCAACGCAGCCATGCCCCTCGCATCTGCAGCAATCCGCCGATCGTGGGCCTGCTGGCGCTCACGCTTTTCATTGAGCGCCCTCATCTTCGCACGCCTTGCCACGGCATCACTGGCCTGGTCATGGAGCAGCCCGGCCTGACGAACCAACGAATCGGCCTTGCGATTGGCGTCATTCCAGACAATCTTGGCCGAGACTTCCTGTTCACGCGCCTTGTCAAGGGTGGTTTCGAGCTCGTGGACACGTTTGTCCAGATCGTCGAAATCTTCATTTTCGGCATCTGAATGTTCAGCGGCTTCCAGCGCCTGACTCAAATCCTCAAGCTTGAGCTGGTGGGTCTGTCGGTCGTCGTCCGTCTGCTTGATTTTCTCATCAAGCCCGTTCAGCTGCCGTGTCAGCTGTTTGACCCGTTCTTCGACATTCTTAAGATTTTTACGCGCCTGATCGGCCCTCACCTTGGCCTGAATACGCTGCTGCGATTGGCGGTCAACTTCCAGTCTAGCCTTGTTGCGGGCTTCCTTCGCAGCTTCAATTTTCGGCTGAATCACAGCCGTTTCACTCTCCAGTTGTTTGGCTTCTGCCGCAGCCTTGTCACGTCTTGCAGCCAATGACAAATCACTTTGCGAACGCGAGGAACCGCCGATAGCGCCAACAGCGTTGACGACCTCGCCGGATTTCGTGACAGCTTGGTTAAAGCGCTTCTGCTCCCCCTCCACGGCTTCCAACGCTGTGTTCATATCGAGCACAGCCGCTACGTCGTCCAACAACAGACGAACAGCACGCACGACATTGGCCGCGAAATCAGCATCTTTCGCGGAATTATTGGCACTTACCAGAGTCGAAGCGCAACGAATCGGATATTGGTCGTCTTTTCCGTCGGATTTTTCAATTTCCGCGTCATCAGCACTTCCGCCTTCAAGCGGATGCAGTACCACCGCCTGCCCCAGCTTGCCTTCGCTGGCTTTACGCAACGCTTCCACCATGTTTGACTTGCCCGGCACCACGATGGCGCTGGCGAACTGATCGAGCGCATGTGCAACGGCTTCTTCCCAGCCATCTTCGACATGAATGAAGTCTGCAAGCCTGCCCAATGCAGCAACGGCATCGTCCTGTTCCAGCTCACCAGAGGCGTTGCGACTTTCCAACGTCTCGTTCAGCGCATCGGCCTTCGCCTTCAGCGCCGTTACCCTGGCATTTGCGGCCCGCAGTTGTTCCTGCAAGGCGTCAAGCTCCTCCTGACGCTGCTGCATCTCAGTTTTCGCCGCTTCAAGCTCGGAAGCACTGTCTTCCTCGTTGGTATTCTGCATTTCCCTTTCAAGGGCATTGCGTTGAGCGGTGACATCATCACATTGCTTGGCGATGGATTCACGCTGCCCATTGAAATCCTTGGCACGACTTTGCGCCAGTTCGATGGCAGATTCCTCACGCGTCTTGAGTTCACGCAGATTGGTGACCTTCGAGGTATGTTCCTGCGCCACCTTGCGCAGCTCTGTCAAAGTCTGACGTGCCGCAGCGAGCTGCTTTTCATTGCCGGCGCGCGCCTCGGTCGCTTTGTCATAAGCGATACGCATGTCGGAAACGGCCTTTTTCTGCGCCTCGGCCTGTTCGTCGAGTTCTTTGGCACGAGATTCGAGAATATCCGGATCCTCACCGAAGTTCGTAATCATCTGACCGGCAAGAGAACGTGCACGTTCGTCGGCCAGCGAGGCCAGCGAGCGGAACCGTTCCTCGATACTCGAAAGCTCATGCCACGTGTCGTTGATCTTGGCCATGGCCGGGCTGGATTCGGAACTCAGCGCCTCGACCTGCTCGATATGCACCTTGACTTTCGCCAGTTCACGTTGACCGGTTTCCAGCTCTCGCCGCACATCCCCCAACTCATTGCGCAGCTTGGCACGGCTTTCAAGGATTTCTGCGCATCTTCGGCAAAGATTCTCGATTGCGCGTCACGCAAGGAAATCTGGATACTCGCCGCACGGCGCGAAATCTTGGCCTGTCGACCTAATGGACCCAGCTGCCGCCGAATCTCGTGGAGCAGATCGTCGGTGCGAGCAAGGTTTGCCTCGGTGTTCTTGAGCTTACGTATCGCACGTTCCTTGCGCTTGCGATGCTTGAGAATGCCGGCAGCCTCTTCGATGAACGCACGGTGGCCGGCGGGGTCGGCTTTGAGAATCTCGTCAAGCCTACCCTGACCGACAATGACGTGCATCTGCTGGCCCAAGCCGGTGTCGCTCAGAAGCTCCTGAATGTCGAGCAGACGGCAGGGCGAGCCGTTGATGGCGTATTCGGAGCCGCCGTTGCGGTAGATGGTACGGCTAATGGTGACTTCCGTGTAGTCGATGTCGAGCGTACCATCGGTGTTGTCAATGGTGAGACTCACCTGAGCACGCCCCAACGGCGGACGCGAGGAAGTGCCGGCGAAGATTACGTCTTCCATCGAGGTGCCGCGCAGGTTCTTGGCGCCCTGCTCACCCATCACCCAGGTCAGCGCATCGACGATGTTGGATTTGCCGGAACCGTTCGGGCCAACGACGGCCGTGATGCCCGGCTCAAAACGCAGAGTGGTTGCAGAGGCAAAGGACTTGAATCCCTTGAGCGTCAGTTCCTTCAAATACATGGACGATGCTTCCTCTGCTCTTCCCGTTTGCCCTTGAGCGCCATTGCACGACGCTTCCGTTTTCCTTAGCCATCATACCGTCTGGGGCAACCCAACAAATCGTCCCAGACCGCTGAAGTTATACGGTTTCAGCCCCTGTCTTCATCACCGTTCTGCTTACGACGGAGCTGCTCAGCGGTGTCGCCCGGCTCGGGCTCGCCTTCGAACGGAACCTGCTTGACTCCAAAATCACCGAACGCATCGCCGAAGACCTCGGAGACAATGTCCTCGTCCTCGTCTTTCACGTTGTCGGAATCGGCCTCATTCTTGTCTTCCGTTGACTTGTCAGACACGCGCTGGGCCTTGGGCAACGCCAGTTCCGGGTTCTTTTTCTCTTTCAGGAGCGTACGGGCGTCGCCTGCAGTGACGAAGCTGCCGCAGATGAGCACACCGTGGCCGTAGCCGACGCCCAACTCATCGTCAGCATCGACCATATTGACGGCCTCCTGAATGGCATCGGGAAGATCGTCGATACGGGTGACACGATCACGACCGAACACGCCGACGGCGATCTTCTCAAGGTCTTCGGCGGGCATCACGCGGTCTCGCCACGAATTCTCGGTGACGATGATGTGGCTCAGCATCGGCTCAAGCGTGCCAAGATATTCTTCGACCTGCTTGTCCTTCATCATCGCGACTACGCCGACCAACTGCTTGAAGCTATAGTTCTCCTCGAGGGCCGCGCGCAGCGATTCGGCGGCGTTGACATTGTGGCCACCGTCGACGATGATGGTCGGCGAGGTGCGCACCTGCTCGATGCGGCCGGGAATCTTCACCCCGCCCAGTGCCTCAGCCACAACATCCTGCGTGAGCTGCCCGGAAACGGGAATGACCGTCTCGGCCGCCGCGAGCGCCGCCAAGGCGTTGTGCGCCTGATGCTCGCCGAACTTGGCGACTGGAATGTCCTCGTAGGTGCCGTTGGGCGTACGGAACGTGACCAGCTGGCCGCCGACCGCAGGCTGCCTGGAGACGACCTCCATCTCCTCGCCGTCGCGGACGAGTGTGGCATGTTCTTTGACGGCCGCCTCTTCCAAAATCGGCATGACTTCCATCTCGTGCGGCTGCACGCCGATGATGGCGGTGGACTCGTGCTTGATGATGCCGGCCTTCTCGGTGGCGATCTGTTCGACCGTGTCCCCCAGCCACTGCATGTGATCCATATCCACCGGACCGATGACGGCGGCATCGCCGTTGAGCGCGTTGGTGGCATCCCACTTGCCGCCCATGCCTACTTCGAAAATCGCGACGTCGACGGGTGCGTCGGCGAACTTCCAGACGGCCATGGCAGTCAGAATCTCGAAATAGCTCATCGGCGCCTTGCCGTCAGACTCCATCTTGTGGTCGACCAGCGCGACGAAATCCTTGATCTGCATCCATGTGTCGATGAAATCGTCGTCGGAAAGCTGCTGGCCATCCACGGCGATACGTTCGTTGATTTTCTCCAGGTGAGGTGAGGTGTAAAGACCAGTACGCATGCCATAGGCGCGGCAGATGGCCTCGGCCATGCGGGCGGTGGAACCCTTGCCATTGGTGCCGGTGATGTGGATGATGCGGAACGTGTCTTCCGGATGTCCGAGCAGGTCAAGCATCAGATCCATGACCTCGAGGTCGTGGCCCAGTTCCTCGTGGCTGGTACGCCGACTCATGATCTCGCGCTCGACGTCGCGAATGGTGACCCCGTTGGTTTTCGGATGCTCGAATGACATAAGACCTCGTTTTGGCTTGAATCCCTTGAAAAATAGACATACCTATTCTATGAAACAGCCTCGAAAAGCGCTACGCCGAACGACGAACAGACCAACATGTTCCGTCCTGGCAGCCACCGCGAACGCGTGAGAGGGATAACCGCTAACGGCAACTTCCGCGACATGAACCGATTATTTCGACTTGAGTAACGAACTCCAGTTGCGCCGAGAGGAGTCACACTGGATTATTAGGATGAGAAGCAACAGATTCATCGAATGGAGCATGTATGGCTGACGTGATTACGCCAAACGACAAGAAATACGAGGCACAGGAACTGGCAGCGGCACCTGGGGCCGAGCAGCCCATGGAGGATCGGACCAACAACCGCACGCTGCGGCCGAATATGTCCAAGGCATTCCAGAACTTCATGAAAACGGGCTGGGACAACCAGGAGCCGGACATCGAGCCGCTGGAATCCAGCAAGTTCACGCCCGCCCGCCTTGAGGCGCTGGGTAAGCGCTTCCCGGGCGAGCGCATCGTCATCCCGGCAGGCAATTATAAGAACCGAAACAACGACGATGACTATGCGTTCCGCCCCAACACCGAGTTTTCGTATTATACCGGCCTCGGTCAGGACTACGAGGCGGGTGCTGTACTCGTGCTGAACCCGCTTGACCCCGATTCCGACGAAGCCAAGGCCGGCAAGACGCACGCCCCTGAGCTTTTCGTCGCCCCGCGCGCCGACAACAGCACCGTGGATTACTATGCCAACGCGCAGTACGGCGAATACTGGGTCGGGCCGCGAGCCGGCGTCAAGGAGCTGTCCGCGATGACCGGCATTCCCACGCACGACATCGCCCAGTTGCCCGACGCTTTGGGCAAGGACGTCGGTACCGAAGCCGGAGCGGTGCGTATGCGCGTGGTGCGTCAGGCCGACCCGCAGATGACCGCCGAGGTCGAAAGCATACGCGAGGCCAACGGGTTCCCCGATTCGGATACCAACGAGAAGGCCGACAACGAGTTGCAGGAGTTTGCCTCGACCGCACGCATGATCAAGGATTCCTATGAAATCGGTGAAATGCGCAAGGCAGTGGCCGCGACCAAGGACGGTTTCGACCGCATTCTCTCCCGCATCCCGCAGGCTGTCGGCAAGCCTCGCAGCGAGCGCATGTTGGAGGGCGCGTTTACCTCGGTCTCGCGCGAGGAAGGCAACAGCGTGGGATACAGCACCATCGTGGCTTCCGGCGAACACGCACCGATTCTGCACTGGATGCGCAACACCGGTGTCGTCGGCCACGGAGAGCTGGTGCTGATCGACGCCGGCATCGAAGTCGAAAGCCTCTACACCGCCGACATCACCCGCACCTTCCCGGTGGACGGCAAGTTCACGCCGCTGCAGAAGAAGATCTATCAGGCGGTACTTGACAGCCAGCAGGCCGGGTTCGAGGCGGCCAAACCGGGCGCCACCTACTCCGACATCCATCACGCCTGCATGCGCGTCATCGCCGAGCGCCTGCACGAATGGGGCATCTTGAAGGTCGACGTCGAGGAATCGCTCTCCCCGACGGCCAGCAGCACCGTCGTTGGATTGCCTGCGGCGTGGCCCATCATCTCGGCCTCGATGTGCACGACTGCGCGCAGGCGCGTTACGAGTCCTATCAGGGCGCGAAGATCACGCCAGGCATGATCTTCACCATCGAACCAGGGCTCTACTTCGCCAAGAACGATCTCATGGTTCCGCCGGAAATGCGCGGCATCGGCGTGCGCATCGAAGATGACGTGCTGATGACTGAAAACGGCCCGGAATGGATTTCCAAGGACATCCCGAAGCAAATCGACGACGTTGAAGACTGGATGGCCCAGCGCGCGGCGGCGAATAAGTAAAGAGGACCAGATGACTACACCATCGTTCATTGTCGAGCTGCGCGAGAAAATCGGGCATGATCTGCTCTGGCTCAACGGGGTCACCGGACTCGTCGAAGATGCCGAAGGGCGGATTCTGCTTGGACAGCGAGCCGATACCGGCGAATGGGCGATGGTGTATGGCATCAACGAACCCGGCGAGCAACCGGGTGACACTGTAGTGCGCGAAATCAAAGAGGAGACGGGCATCGATGCCGAAGTCACCGATTTGGTTGCGGTGACCTCTTCTTCGGAAATCATCACCTATGCCAATGGCGACCGCACGCAGTATATGGACCATTCATTCCTGTGCCGACTCAAGCCGGGCGGCAATGCTGACCCGTTCGTCGGCGACGACGAAAGTCTCAAAGTCGGCTGGTTCTCGCGCGACAACCTTCCCCAACCGCTTGCCAAAAGCACCATCGAACGCCTGAAAATCTTTGATGCATACCAACGCAATAAGGCCGCTGGCGACGTACACGCCTTGTTCGTGAGCGACGGGCAACTCCACTGACCTAAAAGCCGATATCGTGCCTCCAATGAGAACAACTGGGCACAATATCGTTGGCCTGACATCAGACACCAATCAGCAGAAAACCGCGGCAAATTAACTTCTTTCTTGAATCTTGCTATTCCGATTTGCGGTTTTTTATTAACCTCGTTAATATATGAAGTCAGTTCATCAATACACAACCGTTAATAACGACGGTTGAGATGCAGGATTGGCCCAAGGAGGCGTCAGATTGCACGAGAATAGCGAAGCATCAACACCTCAGCCAACGACGCGGCCCCTCTCATTCGACCACTTGGCACCTTCGACTCCGGACTTTCCCGACGGCCATACGCATGCAGCTGCGTCACAATCCGTCGTTTCCGAACGCAACCGCTCTCGAACGTTGTGGCACCTGTATCACTATGACATTTCATCGCGTGCACAGATCGCCAAGACGCTCGGTTTGACACCCGCTGCCATCACAAAAATCACCGCACGTCTGATCGATGCCGGAATCGTCGCCGAAACTGGCGATATGAAAGGCAGCAAACGCCGGCGGTCCATCGGGCTTAAAATCGATACGGAACGTTTCCACTTCATCGGCGTCAAATTCGCGCGCAGTCTCGTCCAAATCGGAGTCTTCGACCTGAAGGGCACTCGTCTGAGCCTCGAGGATATGCCAAGAGTCAGCGATGACACCATAGACGCAGCCATCGCCGCCACGCACAAGACCATCGACTCTCTGCTGGCCAACGACCCCGATATCGTCGCCATCGGCATGGCCGTGCCTGGGCCGTATCTGCACGGCACCGGATATGCGGCACTTGTTTCCAGCATGCCGCATTGGCGCAACATCAATTTCCAGAAAGAATTCGGGCAGAACTGTCCCGTTCCGGTTTTCATCGAGCAGGACGCGCGGGCCGGAGCTCTGGCACAACGCCTTTTGGAGGTCTTGATGACGCAGGAAGCCTAGCCTATTTCCTGCTTGGCGAAGGGGTCGGTCTCGGGGTCATCGAGAACGGCAGGCTTATCTACGGCAATCTCGGAGCATCCACCGAACTCGGCCACGTCTCAATCGATGCCGTCAATGGCAAAAAATGCGAATGCGGCAATGTCGGATGCCTTGAGTGCTATTGCTCAGCGGGTGCAATCCACAAACAAATCGACAAACTCGGCATCGTCCCAGGTTCCGAAGCAATGACCCATATCGAAGCATGCAAGGCCTTGTTCGCGCTTGCCGAACAGCAGAATGACGATGAGAAACAAACCCATGAAGCGCGTACACTCGTCACCGAAATCGGCCGATACGTGGGCTACGGATGCGTCATCATCTGCAACGTCTTCAACCCGTCCCGCATCGTCCTCGGCGACATCGGAGCGCTCGGTGGCGAACAACTGCTCGCCACCGCCCAAGCCGTGGTGAACGAACGTGTTATCCCAGAGATAACGCAATCGACCGAAATCACCCTATCCGGACTACCTACCGACGCGGCGGTTCTCGGCGCCGCCGCCACAGCCATCACCCAATTTCTGGACCATCCGTCATATTTCCTCATGACACGACCTCCAGGAAACACAGGCTGATTGCACAACACAGCCGACTCCGCACCAGCTTCCTGAGCTAAAACGGACGGTCGAATCAACCAATCAACAAACTCATAATTGAAAACTTTTAAAGAGAAGTAAGAAAGGATCACATCATGACCAAGCCAATCGTTGTCTCGCTGGGAGAACTGCTCTGGGATATGCTCCCCACCGGCAAGCGCGCAGGCGGCGCTCCCGTCAATTTCGCCTACCACGCCACGATGAACGGCGCGGAAGGCCACGCCATCAGCGCTGTGGGCGAGGACCCTCTGGGCGATGAACTCGTCGCAGCCACCGAAAAATCAGGCGTGGAATCCATCGTGCAGCGCAACGCATGGCCGACCTCCACCGTCGAGGTCGCCCTGAAGAACGGCATCCCGGAATACACCATCATCAAGGGCGTGGCATGGGACCACATCCTCTACACCCGCGAGCTGATCAACTTGGTGCAGCAGGCCGACGCTATCTGCTACGGCACGCTTGCCCTGCGCAGCCAGGAATC
The DNA here is from genome assembly GCF_029392815.1 of Bifidobacterium sp. ESL0682. Lineage (GTDB taxonomy): Bacteria > Actinomycetota > Actinomycetes > Actinomycetales > Bifidobacteriaceae > Bifidobacterium. Next base: position 1,433,087 of record NZ_CP113942.1, read on the forward strand.
CCACGACACCATCGTGGAGTTGCTGAAGCACACCAAACCCACCGCCATGAAGTTCTTCGACATCAACATTCGCGGCGACCACTATTCCAAGGAACTGATCGAGGAGCTGCTCGGCTACGCCACCGTTTTCAAGATCAACGATGCCGAGCTCCTACTTCTGCGCGACATGTTCAACATTCGCGGCACCTCGGACGAAGAGGCATGCAACTGGTTCATGGAGAAGTACAACCTGAACTATGTCATCCTCACCGGCGGCTCGACCTTCAGCACCATCATCGCCAAGGACGGCGAATCCTCCACCCTTGACACCCCGCGCGTTGACGTGGTCGACACGGTGGGCGCCGGCGATTCCTTCTCCGGCACGTTCACCGCCAAGGTACTTACCGGTTCGTCGTTGCAGGAAGCGCATCGCGCCGCCGTCAACACCGCCGCTTTCGTCTGCACACAGAACGGCGCATGGCCCAAGTATCCGGAGAACATTCCGGATTATCTGGGTGAAGCTGAGAAGTAAACCGCTGAAAACAAAATAGTTTTTGCTTTATTACATTCCAATAAGAGTCGGGGTGCGAACGTTATGTTGGCGTCCCGACTCTTATTGGATAGATCAGGCAAAGAACCCACGGCACTTGATGCAAAAATTACGCTCAGAGACCGTCTTGCGCTAACCGTCGTAGTGGCAAGCTAAAATAAGAAATTCCGGTGCAAGCCGGGGCTTGATAATTCAAAATTGGGGATGATCGGTTTCGACGGTGACCTGTTCGTCGCAGGGAAGCGTGCCGAGAATGTGGAGTCCACTCGAGATGACCTCCACGAAACAACAAGTGCTAAATCTAATCGCACTGAGTTCGCTCTCGCTGCCTGAGCTTCGCGCCAGGATTAACCAGTGAGCTGCTGCTCCGTCCACTCCTTTTCGTCTTCGGGAGGATGTTGGGCGTCATTAGAGGACTTGCTTGAGCCATTGAACCACAGGGTGACTCAGGGACTTTAACTGTAGATATGCTCGCCATCCATTGTCCGCGACACGGATGGGGGCAGAAAAATTGCCATACGGCCAGCGGACTAAGCACGTAGAAGACTGAGGGTTCGGCCATCGGACCGGGGTTCAATTCCCCGCATCTCCACTGTTCAAACGCCGCCGGGGTTCGCCTTGGTGGCGTTTTTGCATTCACACACCAATTCTCAAGATTCATCTCGCTGCGTTTCAGGCAGTGGTATACGTCATCTCATATGTCGCTCTCATCGCATCCTTGTTATCAATACGCCAATCAAGCTAAACTTGAAACCATGAAAATCGTGTTGCAGAAAGTCAGTAAAGCCGATATCGATGTCGTCAACGAAATCAGCGGGAAAGTTGATACGACGTTTGAGCCACAGCATATCGGTATCGGATACGTTTTGCTCGTCGGGGTCAGCGACGAGGACGGACAAGAGCAGATCGACTGGCTTGCCCGTAAAATCAGCAAATTGCGTGTGTTCGAAGACGAGAACGGGAAGATGAACCTTTCTCTGAAACAGGTCGACGGCGCAATTCTGTCGGTTTCGCAGTTCACCCTCTTCGGTGACACGCGAAAAGGCAACCGGCCGAGTTTCATCAACGCCGGCGAACCAGAACATGCCAAGCGTATATGGCTGGATTTCAATGAGGCACTACGGGCACAAGGCATCACTGTGAAAGAAGGCCGTTTCGGCTCGCATATGCGAGTGAGTCTGACCAATGACGGCCCGGTGACCATTCTCTTCGACACCGACGAGCTGATGTCCAAGCACTGACAGCAAGTCTCGTCACTAAAGTGCGGCAAAGACGCAATAGAAATCAAGAAAACCAGTCACGAATCCTGATTTCGTTCGCATGTTCCATCGAGCACGCGAACGAAATCACGCAAATCACAGCAGAACACTGATTCTCATCGCATTTCGGGTTGCACACCGCCCGCATACGGAGTCTGGTCACTTGATAATCGGACGCAGCGGGGCCGAAACGTCAACCTGATGTTTATCGCCGATCTTGGTGGGGTCGTTGATGATTTTGTCGACCACGGCCTTCTTGAGCTTCATGTCGGAAGCGTCGCCCCAGACGATGACGCGCTGCCCGCCGTTGAGCTCGGTGGTGATGGAATCTTGGGTTTTCGCGCTCACTTTGGTGATTGAGGCACGCATGTCGTGCGGTAGCAGGTTCAGCACCTTGAGCGCCTGCTGAACGGAACGGTCACGAAGGCTGGTCTGAACGTCGTCCACTTCGATAACCGGGATGCCATCGGCGGAGACATTGCCGACCTTGTTGAGCACTCGCCCGTAACCGTCCACGGCCGTTTCGGTGTTATCAGGAGTCTTAAGCATCGCCGCAGGCTCTTGTGCCGTAATGCTGACTTTCAGACCTTTGGGATAGGTCTTGTCGACCTTGGCCTTCGAAACGCCGGGAATGTTTTTGAGTTCCTGTTCCACATCATTCGAAGACACTAATAACAGCGATTTGCCAGCCTGCTTGTCGGCGATGGAAACAATCTGAGATTTGCCAACCCATTGATTTTCCCCGGAAACCGCAATCTGGTGTGCGTCAAGCCGAAACAGAGGCGAGAAAAACAGCGTCCACGACAAGGCGACAATCACGGCCACAATCAGCAACGCCACCAACACCCGAGTCGTCATCTTCCAAGCGCTTATCCGACGCCGTTCCTTGAGACGGGCGTCAAAATCAATGACTTTCGGACGCGAGGCAACACCAAGCGGACCGGCAGTCTGCTCCAATGTTTCGCCGACCAGGTCCTCGTCCTGCAATTGCCTAGCATCTACAAAACCACCAGGAGTGCTTTTGGTCGCCGCTGCCCCAGACCTTGCCGAGCGTGCGGTTCTTGGAGAACCAGCATTCCCGCCATCTGCCAGAGGTTTGTCAATCCCGTATTGGCGCTTGGATCGGCGACGACGGGACACGCTGACGGACTTGCCGCTATGTCCCGTTTGTTTGCCGATGGTCGCTTCTGCAGACGAAGACGATGAGCGGACCGATGAACGACGCTTGCGCCCGCTGCTCTTCCCTGTCTTTTCGGAACCGGAACGAGTGGAGTCTGATTTCACGGAACGCGGCTGACGCGACCATTCGTCATGGTCGGCATCATGCCGTTTCCCGCTGGTGATACGTCGGCCGCTCATCAGCGCAACTCTTTCGCTCGGTCTTTGAGCTGCGAAAGCATAACATCGTCCATGGCGGTGACATCACCTGCGCCGACGGTAATAAGGACATCTCCCGGCCGAGCGTGACGGACCAAGGTTTCAGCACCTTCTTGAAGATCCTTTGACGTGGCGATCCATCCTTGAGCCGGAGCATGCGCCAACGCGGCGGCAGCATTCACAATAACCTGCGAGGTGACCTCCGGGAAATCCTCCTGCCGCTCACGGGCCGGGAAAATAGGCGCGATGACGACATCATCGGCCTTGGCGAGCGCCGCTGCGAATCTGTCAGTAAAGAACTTGGTGCGGCTGAAGAGGTGAGGCTGGAAGAGCACGCGGATGGTTGAATCGGGATAACGACGACGGGCCGCATCAAGCAAAGCGGCGATTTCCGTGGGATGGTGCGCATAATCGTCGACCACCGTCACCCCGTCTTCCACGCCGTTGACCTCGAAGCGTCGCGAGGCTCCCTTGAACGTGGAAGCCGCACGCGCGGCGAGCTCGGGATCCATGCCCAGCAGCGTCGTGGTGATGATGGCAGCAGTCGCATTGCGCGCGTTGTGAATGCCGGGAACGCGAAGCGTGACGGAGACACTGCGTTCCTCGCTGCAACCGGCGAACCCTGCCGGGAACGCGATGGTGAAACGTTCCGTCCCATCCCCGGCGCTCTCCTGCTCCGAGAGAATACGAACGAGTTGCGGCTGACCGTCAGAACCCGCGATTTGCGTGATGTCATCCGTTGCCTGCGTGGTATAGCAGATTGTTCTAGCTGCCACGTCGGCCGGCAATGCACGCACGATTGCCTGCGCTCCCCGTCATCGACGGACATGATGACATGGCCTTTGGCATGACCGGCATACTGCACGAAAGCCTGCTGGTAGTGTTCGGCATCGCCGTAATGGTCGAGGTGATCGGCTTCGGCGTTGGTGATCAGCGCGAACTGCGGACGGTATTTCTCGAAACTGCCGTCGGATTCGTCGGATTCGGCCACAAGTACATCACCATGGCCGGCGTGCCCTCCATCGATCGCCACCCCGTCAGGGCCTTGAATCGATCCACCGATGGCATAGCTGGGGTCTGCCAGTTTCACTGCGGCACTGGTTCCCGATTGAGCATCGGCCTGCCCCCGGCGTTGACGAGAATATGGGAAATCAGGGAACTGGTGGTCGTTTTGCCGTGAGCTCCGGCAACGCTAACCGCACATTTCGCAGCCATCAGGAGCGCCAGAATGTCACTGCGGTGGACGATATGGGCTCCAGCATTCGCCGCTGCCACGATTTCGGGGTTGTCCGGCTTAATAGCACTGGAGTAGACGACGGTCTGCGCGCCCTCGACGTTTTCAGCGCGTTGTCCGAAATAGACCTTGACGCCCAACGCAACCAGACGGTCAGTCTTGGCATTGGCCTCGCGATCAGAGCCGGAGACCTCGACGCCCTCTTCGTGAAGCATCTCGGCGAGCACGCTCATGCCCGCGCCGCCGATACCGATGAAATGGGTACGCCCAAGCGATGCCACCGTCTCCGTGGGACCGAACGCTGCGACCGTCGGATCAAGCACGATGGATTCAGAGCTGGTTGTTGACTGCACGATACGCTCCTTGGACGTTGGTTACTGCCGATAAAAACATCATTCGATGACCGTTATACCCGATATCTGTACCAGACCTAAGCCCAAACGCCAAACCCACGCAGACTACTTGCAATTGCCGGACTCGGACGACATTTGCGAGTAGTCTCGATTGACCCTGACCATGTCAGAACCATCAATCAGATACTTCGAACGCGGCGCTCGCCTTAAAAGCCAAAAGCGGATACCGCGCGTCACGAATTCCTGTCAGCCATGTCAAGCACCACTGCGGCCATGGTCTCTGCGGCATCGCGCATGCCATAGCCATAAGCCTTGTGGCCCATGGCCTCGAGCCGTTGGCGGTCGGCCAGAAGCGCCGGCACATGCTCACGTACCCATGTCGGCGTGAAATCATCGTCAACAACCATCAAACCGCCTCCGGCCTCAACCACCGGCTGTGCGTTGAATCGTTGCTCACCATTGCCGATGGGCAACGGCACATAGACCGCAGGCATGCCGATGGCCGCCAGCTCGCTGACGGTGCCTGCTCCGGAACGGCAGACCACCAAATCCGCCGCAGCGAATGCCAGGTCGATGCGTTCCAGATATTCGGCAATATGATAATCGCCTTGCCCTGCATGGGCCGGGTCAAGGTCGGTGATGACCTGCTCCCCACGTTTTGCGCCACACGTCGGCGCACATCGTCGCTTTTCTTCCGACCAGTCAGATGGATGACCTGGGTGACATCGAGCAGCTGGGCCGCCGCATCGCTGACCGCCTCGTTAAGACTCACCGCTCCCAACGAACCGCCGGTGACCACCATCAACGGGCGATTGGGATCGATGCCCAGCTGACGTGCGGCTTCTTGACGAGCCAACGACTTGTTCTCTCCGAGCTTCCGGCAAAGATCGGCCATCACCGGGCGCAACGGCAGCCCAACCCGGCGTATTTCCGCGCCGTTACGAACTTTAAGGCCGGTGCCATCGTAAGCGGTGCCAATGAACGAGGCCCAACGTGCGCCGAGCTTGTTGGCCATACCGGCACGAGCGTTCTGTTCGTGGATGACAATAGGCAAGCCCATCGAGTGTGCCACGGTGTAGACGGGAGCCGATACATACCCGCCGAAACCGACGACCACATCGGCCTGACGACGCTGCAGAATCTCACGGACCTTCTGCTGTTCATGCTTCCAACGGCCGGGAAAGCGCAGCGCCTGCATATTGGGGCGCCGAGGAAAAGGAACCTTGGCAATGGTATCGAGCTCAAACCCTGCCTGTGGCACCAAATCGTGTTCAAGCCCGACATCTGTGCCGATAACGCTCAATGCGGCTTGTGGATCGGCGCTTTTGATGGCAGATGCGACGCTGAGCAACGGGTTGACATGTCCGGCGGTTCCACCGCCGGCCAGTACGATATGTTTCATTCCATTCATCCTTGCTTGTTCACATGCAACAGCGCGTTCAGACGCTCAATGATGCAACATTAGCCTGAATCTGTGGTTGCATCTTCATCATACTGGTGGCCACGCCTGCCGCGAACAGACACATGACCAGGCTGGAGCCACCGGCCGAGACGAAGGGCAACGGCACGCCCATTACCGGCAACAGTCCGATGACGACCATGATGTTTACAAGCGCCTGGCCCACAATCCAGATCGCGATGCAGATCAACACCCTGGAAGCGTACTTGTCGGGGGTCTGCAAGGCGATGGCGAACATGCACCAACCGAGGATGGCGAACAGAATAATGACGATGGCGGCACCAATGAAGCCAGTCTCCTCGCCGATGATGGCGAAGATGAAATCGTTGTGCGCCTCGGGAAGATAGTTCCATTTCTCGCGTGAATTGCCGATGCCTACCCCGAAAAAGCCTCCGGAGGCCATGGCGTATTTGGCGTGCATGGACTGATAGCATTCGCCTTGCAAGGCTGAGGTGGGGCAAGGCCGGTAGGCCGCCGTGATGCGCATCATGCGGTTCGGGCTGGTGACCACAAAGAGCACAACCACTGCCAACAAAGCCAGTCCAGAACCAACCAGCCATTTAAGCGGGAATCCGCCGACGAGCATGGCAGTGACGCCAATAGCCACAAGAATGAGTGCGGTACCCAGGTCGCCGCCGAGCATGACCGCCCCCAGACAGGCCAGGAACACGACAATGGACGGCAAATACGCTTTGAAGCCCTCAGCCTTATAGTGTTTCGCGGCAACGGAAATGGCCCAAGGCATCCACATGCACAGCGCCAGTTTCATGACTTCCGCCGGCTGCATGGTGAACACGTTGCGGATGCCAATCCAGCCTTTGTTGCCATTGACTTCCACACCGAGCGGCGTCATGGTCAACAGCTGAAGGACGATGGAGAAAACCGTGAACCAGAACGAGATTTTCCGATAGGAATCGGAATGAACGTGCATGGCCAGCAGACAAACGACCAGTCCGATGATGCAATACAGTCCCTGGCTCAGCGCTTGTTTCCACGGAGACAGATTCGCGGCGATCATGGTGACCGAAGAGGCCGAAAATACCATGACTACACCGAAGCAGGTCAATGCAACAACGGCGATGCGGAAGCCGTAATAACACCATAGCGGATTCATCAACGCGCGGATGCCGGTATAGTCAGAAATCTGAAGCGCTCCACCCGAGTTGTCGACCTTGGAAAGCGAGGATGGCGATGGAGAGGCTTTTTGATAGAAGACATCGAAAAGCGACTTTGCCTTCGCTTTTCTGCTGGCTGCTTTATCTTGCTTATCTCGCGCCGGCAAGGAAGATTTGAAGGCTTTGGCTATCGAATTCCAATGCCTTTGCCCTGCCTTGTCAGAACGTTTCGAACGTTCCTCATTTCCGTGGTCATACACGCGTTTAACCATGGACACGCACCCACTGACGGGCGGCATCGGCGAACTGCGAACCGCGGTCGGCGTAGGAGACGAACTGATCCATCGAAGCGCAGGCCGGTGCCATCAGCACCACATCACCGTCCGCAGCATACTGGCCGGCAGTCTCGACCGCACGGGCCATCACGCTGTCCTGGTCTTTCGGGTCGATAACCGTAAGCGGAATATCAGAAGCGCTGGCCTTGAAAGCCGAAAGCATGGGTTCCTGATCGACGCCGATGATGACGGCGGCCTTGATGGTCTTGGCCTGATCGGCAACGAGATCTTCGAAATGCCCGCCCTTGGCCAGTCCCCCGGCAATCCAGACCACGGACTTGGGCTTGTAGCTGGAAAGCGAGGCGTGGGCCGCATGAGCGTTGGTGGCCTTGGAATCATCGACGAACCGCACGGTACCGCCGTCCTGCAAATGTGCGGTGGCAACGGTTTGGATACGGTGGCCGCCAGGGGCGAAAGCGCGCAGAGCATCGAGACAGCGTCCGGGGTCGGCACCCAAGCCCATCGCCAACGCCAACGCGGTGATGGCATCGGCCAGCAGATGCGGATAAACCGTCCCGTCCGGCTCGCAAAGATGGGAGAACTCGGTGACCTTGGCCAGCGCGTTCATATCCCCCTCTGGAGCCCCGGCCAGGCCGCTGGCGTCGACGATCCAGCCATCGGATACACCGATCTGACCGGGTTCAGGGGCATGCAACGTGAAGCCCACCTTACGGCATTCGGGGCTAGTCTGAGCAGTCTGCGCCAAGGCCGTAACTCGTTCATCATCGGCATTGAACACCAGCGCACGCTTGGCATTGTGGAAGACCTTGGATTTGTCGGCCGCATAATTGGCCATGCCGCCATGCCAGTCGAGGTGGTCGGCAGCGATGTTGGTGATGGCCGCGCAATCCAAAGCCACGGAATCGGTGAAATGCATCTGGAAGCTACTCAGTTCCACGCACAACGCGTCATGTTTCGGATCGACGGCGGCGAGGCTGACGGATTTGCCGATATTGCCCACGGCTGGCGCGTTCATGCCACATTCGGTGAGCATGGCCGAAACCATCTGCGTGGTAGAGGTCTTGCCGTTGGTGCCGGTGATGCCGACCCATGGCGCTGGGGCGTGCGAGGCGGAATGCTCGGCAGGCACACGCAGTGCCCAAGCCAGTTCGACTTCACTGATCACCGGGATATGGCGACGCTGAGCCTCAAGAATAAAGGGAGTACGAGGATTGAATACCGGTGAGACCACCACGATATCGACGTCATCGAAATCGATGTCATCAAAGGAGTGCAGATCGGCTTCCGGTTTCTTCTCGTCCAGACTCACCACACGGCCGGCACGACCTTGCAAAGCCTCGACGGCACCTCGGCCGGAAACGCCTAGGCCAACCACCAATACGGTTTTACCAGCAACATCCAAAGGAGACGAAGCACTATTCGTGTTCTCGCGGTTCACCTGCGAAAAACCAGAATCCGTCGTTGTCTGCATTTGAATCAACCTTTCCTTTGACACCCGTAAACCGTTCCATCCGATGTCTTTGTCTTCTAGATCAAAAGACCGGTGCGTGACGCCCAATCCGTATAGAAGATGACCAAGCCGATGAGCATGAACATGAATTCGATCATCCAGAAGCGCACGACGACCTTCTGCTCGCTCCACCCCATCAGTTCAAAATGATGGTGAATCGGCGCCATCTTGAAGACGCGCTTGTGGGTGAGCTTGAAGCAACCGACCTGGATGATGTCGCTCGCCACCTCGATGACGTAAAGACCGCCGAGAATGATGGCGAGGAATTCGGTGTGTGTGGCGATGGAGAGGGCTGCGAAAAGCCCGCCCAGAGCCAGCGATCCGGTGTCACCCATAAAGATGGTGGCCGGGTTGGAGTTGTACCAGAGGAAGCCGAAGCAGGCCACGGCAGCACAGGCGGCAATGATCGTCAAGTCCAGCGGGTCCGAAACCGCATACGAGTAACCGGGCTTCGGGCCGCCTTTGACGTGGTAGCTTTCCCAGAAGGCGATGATGGTGTAGCCTGCCAGGGAGATCATCGAGGAACCCGTGGCGAGTCCGTCAAGTCCATCGGTCAGGTTGACGGCGTTGGTCCATGCAATCATCAGGAAATTGACCCAGATGACGAAGATGACAATGGCAACGGCCTTGCCGGCGAACTCGAAGCTGAAGAACGGATGCTCGATGAAGCTCATGCCTGCTTGTGCCGAAGGAAATCCGGATTTGGTGGGGATCAGCAGCGCCAGCACCGCGTAAATGGTCGCGAAGACGAACTGGCCGAAGAATTTACCGCCAACGCTCAACCCTGTATTTTGCTTTTTACGCACTTTGGCGAAGTCGTCGATGAAGCCCAAAGCCCCCATCGACACCATGGCGAAGAGGACCAGAACGGCCGACCATGACACACTCTGCCCGCCAGTCAAGCCGCGATAAAGCGCCGAAGCCCCCATCCAAGCACCACTGCGAAGATGATGACCACGCCGCCCATCGTGGCGGTACCGCGCTTCAGAAGATGCGATTGCGGGCCGTCCTGACGGATATACTGGCCGTAATGCAACCGGTGAACCAGTCGAATCATGGCTGGCGTGCCGACCATCGTGACCACGAGCGAGACCACGATGCCGATGATGAGGGAAATCAATGTTTCGGCTCCACTTCTGTAGGCTGTTGCGAAGAGACGTGCGCCCAATGCTCGGCCAAGGCGGAAAGTCCCGAAATATGGGAGCCTTTGAGCAGCACGACGGTATTAGGATGCTGGTGGGCTATTTCGGCAACCAACCGATCAGCCTGACCTGCACTATGTACCCATTGCACCACGACGGGGGTACGCAAATCACTGTTGGACGCACCGGCAACAGCACTCGGAGCGGCGTCTTGGCCCAATTCCTCTTGGGCCCCTTGTGCCAAGGCCGAGGCCAGCTCATCAAAATGCTGGTCCGTCTTGTTGCCCACGGCGATGATCTCGTCGATGCCCAGCGAGGCGGCATAAGCTCCGGTCTGTCGATGCAGCTTCAATTCGTCGGCACCGAGCTCCAGCATCGCGCCAAGCACGGCGACACGATAAGGTTTCGCAGCATTTGCGGCGGACGTACCAGCCTCGGATTCTTGAGGATTACCGTTGACCTGCCAGCGAGCCAAGCCATCCAAACCGGCGCGCATAGAGTCGGGATTCGCATTGAAGGAATCGTCAATCAGTGTGAAAGAATCCTCGCCATCACCGATTTGGGAGACGGCCATACGATGCGGGCTGATGTGCGCGACTTCACCCAGCCCCTCAGCAATATCGTTTAGCGACATTCCAAAATGCCGGGCGACCGTGGCCGCTGCGAGCGCGTTCATGACATTGTGTGCACCGCCGATGCCCAAATGCACCAAGGCACGGGAACCATCGGTATCTACCAATGTGAAGCTCGGACGGTCCAAGGCGTCTACCGTGACAGCTTCTGCGCTCATCCTTGTGGCATTCGGCTGTGCGTCGCCGTCAAGTCCGAACCACAGCACGTCGCCCGGAGCAAACTTGGTCATTGCCGCCACATGTTGATCGTCGGCATTGAGCACGGCGATGCCTCCAGGCACCAGACCTTGCACAATCTCGCTCTTGGCCTGGGCGATGCGTTCCACGGAACCGAACTCCCCCAGATGCGCCACACCGACCTTCAGCACCACGGCCAGGTCGGGAGGCACGATGCTGGTGAGCTTCGCGATTTCACCGACATGGTTGGCCCCCATCTCGGCGACAAAGAACCTGGTGCGCTCCCCAACTTTCAACGCCGTCAGCGGCAGACCGATTTCATTGTTGAACGAGCCGACGGGAGCCACGGTCTCGCCAAGCTTCGCCATCAATGAGCGCAGCAAATCCTTGGTGGTCGTCTTGCCGACGGAACCGGTGATGCCGATTACCGAAAAATCCGCGCCCAGCTCACGGCGACGCTCAATATTATGCTGTGCCAAACCGCCCAGCGCCTGCACCGTGTCGTCAACCTCGATTTGCACGATATCGTCGGCGCCGTCCACAACGTGGTCGACCAGCGCAGCGACCGCACCTTTCTGCGCAGCACCGGCCACGAAATCATGGCCGTCCACCCGTTCGCCGGGAATGGCCACAAACACCGAACCGGCGCGAATCTGCCGGGAATCGCTCACGGTCGAGGTGGCCACCGGCCCCTCCGGCACAGCGCAAGCGGCACCGGCCACCAGACGCCCGCCGACCGCTTCGGCAATCTCCGCGACCGTCATCGGCATCATCATGCCGGTTTCCCCTTGCGTCCCGGCCTTGTTGTCGTCCAACCTATGCGCTCCTTTATTACATATCACCGTTTTCAAAGTCAAACCATGAAAAGGCATCAATTTCAAATCAATCCGTCTACGAGAACCGGGAAGAATGCCTTCACTGCATCTCCTTCGAAACGCGCAGGGCATTGCGAATATTGCTGCGGCGCACGCCGGCGTCCATCGCCATCGCAATGGCCAGCGAAAGTCTGCGCTGCCCGTCCAGATTGCGAATCACCGCGGTCTGGCCTGCAAGCCAACCGGATTCCTCGTTGCAGACGACTAGATGCTTGTGCTCGTCGATCGAAAAACCATAACGCTGCTGAACTTCGTCAAACATCCGTTGAGAACCGGCCTTATCCAACGGCTCAATGGACCCGAGCACATCGACATTGACACTTTCGAGCGCACCCGGTCGCAGCGTCTGCCTGTCCGCCGAAATCACCATGGCCGCAGCCCCGTCCTCGGAACAGACGGCGAGCATGTGCTGGATGTCGAATATTCCCAGAGGATAGGTCATGGCGAGTTCACGTTCCAGCGAACTCGAGCCGGAAGCGCTGACAATGCCTACCGGATTGCCAAGCATGTGCAGAAAATCAGCCAGACGCACCACATCGGCCTGGTTCTCTTCATCGTCATCACCACAGACGACGAACACGGCCATCGTATTGGCCGGCGTTCCGGCGATGTCGGCTGCCAAAGCGCCAATGGTGGCCTTGCTCGGTGTGGCCAGCAGCGCGGGAACCCCTGCGGATTGTGCCAGAGCTGCCATCGAAGGCGGCACGAGCACGGCGTAGGCTCCCCGACTCACTGCAAAATTAAGCAAAGAGGATTCCTCGATATCCTGAAGAACATAAAGTGCTCCCGGACGAACGGAATCAGGGGTGTCGGCGAGAGAAGTAACCGTGACGCCATCGGCGAATCCAGGTTCAAGATCGAAGCCGTAATGGCTGGCGATGTACCCCAGGGTCACACGCCGTGAAATCGACTCACTTACCGCACTCATAGCCTTACGTCCTTCTGCCTCGCGGCACACGGAAACGTCACTATCTGATGTTGCCGCATGCCATCACCACGACACAGGAATAGCACCAGTACGCGGGGCCGAGGCCGGGACTTCGTACTTCTGCATAAGGAATTCACCGATTTGCTTGAACAGCGTGCCGCTGGTGAGGCCACCATATATGCCTTGCGGATTCTTCATCGCCACCGTGACCACGAAACGAGGATTGTCGGCGGGCAGGATGCCGGTGAAGTCACCGACGATGCCATCAAGCGCGCCACTGGGGCCCGCTACCTGCGCGGTTCCGGACTTGCCGGCGATACGGTAGCCGTCGATGCCGGCTGTCCTGTGATATTCCTCGGCGGCGGATTCCATGGCGTTCATCAATTGCGCGTCGGCGTTCGGGTCGAGGATGCGAGTGCCTTCGTCCTGAGGCTGGTTGATGACATGCCCATTAGCATCCGTGGTCGAAACGACGATCGACGGTTTGCGATAGATGCCGCCGTCGGCGATGGTGGCGATGGCATTGGTGAGCTGGAGAATGTTGGTGGCATAGCCCTGTCCGAAGAGGATCGTATCGCGCGTACGTTTGTCCCACGCCTTGGGATTAGTAAGCGTTCCGCGAGACTCGCCCGGAAGGTTGAGGCCGGTGGGCTGTCCGATGCCGAACTTGGTAAGCATGTCGTAGCGGTCCTGATCCTGGTAATTGTCGGAAGCCATCACCATGCCGACGTTGGAGGACTGCTGCAGAATGCCGGCCAACGTCCAGTTGGAAACCGCATGCGGCGAGGAATCGGTGAAGATCTGGTTGTTCTTGTTCAGATGGTCCGGAACTTGGAACTGGTCGGTCATCTGATGGATGCCATGCTGCAAGAGGCCCGCCATCGAGAAGGTCTTGCCAATCGAGCCGGGTTCGAAGGTCTCGGAGACAGCACGCGAGACATTAAGTTTGGCCTGATCGCTACCGGCCTGAATATCATCGGAATCGTCAATCGCGATGATCTGGTGCGTGCGTATGTCCTCGACGCAGGCCACCGCCCAATCCGCATGATACTGCGCCTTGCCTTGGGTGAGTACCTTCTTGACGTACCAATCAACATCCGAGTCGATGGTCAATTTCACGTCACTGCCGTTCTGGGCGGCTTTGGAATCGGTCAACGTGCCGGGAATCTCGACGCCGTTGTTGCCTTGCTGGTAGATCTTGTAGCCATCGGTGCCGGAAAGTACCTTGTTCTGCACCTGCTCCATGCCCGAAGCGCCATTGACCTGAGCATCGACGCCGCCAAGGAACGCGCCGAGCAATGTGCCGTCGGAATAGACGCGGTTCTGCGAAAGCTCGCCGTAGACGATGCCGCCAAGATCCAATTTGTCAAGCTTGCGCTTGGTAGCCGGCTCAACGTCTTTTTCAGCACGACATAACGGCCGGAAGTCGCGAGCTGACCACCGAGTTCCATGGCGTCCATACCCAGTATCGGGGCAATCATTCTCGCCACACGCGCGGCACCGACCACACCGATGGTTTTGCCTCCCTGGCTTTTCGGCTGGGTGCAATTATTGGTGACCTGCTTGCTGCAAACCGGCTCATAGGCCTGGGCCGCTTCGGGGTCACCGATGATGGTGTAGCGTTCCACGCTTTGCGCAAGCACCGCACCGTTGGTATCAAGAATCTTGCCGCGCATCGCGTGCACCGGCACTTTCAGCGTGCGGCCCGCCGTGGCGGCCTCGGCCATGGAACGCCCATTCAACAACTGAATGTTGGCCAATTGTCCAAAGCAAACAACGAAAACAATCGCGAGCACCGTCCCGATGACGGCGCAACGCGATACGAATTGTTTGGCTTTGGCATTATCGGCAGGTGTACGCATGTCACTGGCCTTTGCTCGTCGGTGTTTGTTGGCTTGGCGGCGCCTGATAACCTTGCAAATCAATGGAAAGTGGCCCTTGCTGAGGCACCATGCCCATCTTCTGGGCACGATCGGGCAGGCTGGCCTGCAGGCTGTCGAGTTGAGCCTGATCGTCTTCCACGTCCTGGTTCAATTTGCTGATGTTCGACTGTACCTGCGCCTGTTCGAAGGAATTCTGCACCATCTGCGTACGCAAAGCCAGAGAGCCCAGCAACGATGCGAAAAGAAAGACCACGGCAATGACGATATGCACCACCGACACCGTTTTGATATGGCTGAAAATGCCGAAGGCGTCGCGGGCTTTGTCTTTATCTGCCTTGCCACCGGCAACAACCTGGAAGCGAGGACGCGAGGAGATTGCATGATTGTCGTCTTCACGTCCGGCAGGCGCCACATGGGAACGAATCGATCTTGCGTTTGCACTGCTGCTCATCATGCCCTCCTTTCCCTCTGGTTATCTGAATGTTTCTGGCTATACATAGTTCCGCCGCTCAGACGTTCCAACGGTTCGGGTTCCTTTTCAGCGTCCCGTTCGAAGCGATTGCGCCAACGCTGAGGCAACTCACGGGAAAGCTCGACACCACGCAGACGCACCGGCGCCGAACGCGAGTTGTGCTCGATTTCCGCCTCATCGGCCTTGATTGCACCCCGGGTGAGCTCGTGGAAGAAGGGCTGCGCATCATCAGGAATCACCGGCAGATCGGCCGGCGCATCGACCTTGAGTCCTTGGGCCATGAACGTCTTGACGGTGCGGTCTTCCAGCGAATGGTAAGACTCGACCACCAGTCTGCCGTCAAGCGCCAGATGATTGGCAATCTGCGGCAAGGTGCATTTGAGCTTGTCCAACTCACCATTGACCTCGATGCGCAGCGCCTGGAAAACGCGCTTTGCGGGGTTGCCCTTGGCGCGATGGGATTTCGGCACCACACGGTCGACCAGCTCATCGAGCTGACGTGAAGTCTTGAGCGGCTCGGTTTCGCGTTGGCGAACAATTGCACGGGCTATCGGCTTGGAAAAACGTTCCTGCCCGTATTCGCGGAAAATGCGGGTCAGATCCTGTTCCGAGTATTGCGCCAGAATCTGCGCGGCGTCAAAGCTTTGCGTAGTGTCCATGCGCATGTCGAGCGGAGCGTCGTGCGAGTAGGAGAATCCGCGGTCGGTCTCGTCAATCTGCAGGCTGGAAAGCCCCAAGTCCATAAAGGCCGCATCGACACGACGCAGCTTCAGATCATCAAGCACATCACTGAATTCGTCGAACGCGGCATGCACCGGAGTGAACCGGTCGTCGAGACCGGCTTCCTTCATACGTTCGGTAGCCATGCCCAGCGCTTCCTCGTCGCGATCGATGCCGATGAGACGAGCCTGCGGCGAAGCCTGCAGGAACGCAAGTGCATGACCGGCAAGGCCGAGTGTGCAATCGACGACAATGGCTCCAGGATGCTGCAGCGCAGGGGTGACCAGATCCACGCACTCCTGCAGGAGCACGGGCTGATGAATATTCGCCAGTTCCGCCATCACCACTCCACCGCCGGTAATACGTCATCGGCTATATCGGAATAGCCCTCCTCCTGGGCGGCCAGATAGGCATCCCACGATTCCTTGTTCCAGATCTCGGCGCGGGTGCCGACTCCGATGACCACGATATCGTCGCCTAACCCGGCATAGCTGCGCAGGTTCTGTGGCACCAGAACGCGGCCTTGCTTATCCGGTTCGCCTTCAACGGCACCGGAGAGGAAGACACGCAGATAGCTTCTGGTCGCTTTGTTGCCCATGGACGCACGCTGGATTCGCGAGGCGATACGCCTGAATTCCGTTTGGGGCAGCAAGTAGACACATTTTTCCTGGCCACGCGCCATCACCATGCCCGTCCCCAATTGGGCACGCATTTTGGCAGGCAATGCCATACGTCCTTTGCTGTCGATTTTCGGAGTATAGGTGCCGAGCAGCAGCGGTTCAGGCTGGGTCATCGGGGAAACGGTATCCTGAGGCTGAGCTGTCTGGCCGGCATTCATCGCTGTCGGAAGGCTTGAGGAAGCGGCAAATGCCACGCTTTCATCAGGATTTTCATCGTGTCCGGTCATCTGCCACCCCCTTTACCCGAATGTCAAGAATTGACGAGTCCTACAACTAGTTCACCACTTTACCCCACTAATCACCATTCTCCCCCACAAAAACGCAAAAACACTACTTTTTTCTTCGGAAAAACTGCATTACGGCGTTTCTTCACGATTCGACCATCGACAAAAATTAGATAACCGCGACCAATACGAATAATTTGACGTTTTGTTGACGCACACATCTCGTCATTACTGTTTCGGCATCGTCCATAAGCGCAATCGAGGCGGCGGAAATAGGGAGCGCAGACTAGAATTATTAATTCGAGTTTTCACTTGAATCTCCATGCCGAAACAATCCGCATAAAAGGGGACTGTATATATGTCGAGCTACTCCTCACAAATCGACGACGAACAGCACGCGGTCGATCGCGCTTACGGACGCCTGGACTCCTTGAGGGCCCAGACACGCACACGACTCGATACCGTGCGTGCCGCCGGCGCCCACGGCTCCCCACCATGCGCACTGAACGCGACTCTTTCGCCACGATGTACGAAGACAGGCTCACCCAGCTGCGTGGCGTCGAGGACCGGCTCGTTTTCGGACGCATTGACAACGATAAAGGCGAAAAACGCTACATCGGACGCATGGGCCTCTCCAGCGAGAACCATGAGCCAATATTGACCGACTGGCGCGCAGAGGCCGCTCGGCCTTTCTACGAGGCCACGCCCTCCCATCATGGCGATATCGTCATGCGTCGCCATCTCACGCTGAACTTCCGCAAGGTGGTCGGCATCGAAGATGAGGTGCTCGATGTCAATTCCGGGCAAGTCGGCGTTGCCCAGCAGGCGGGGACACTGACCGGCGAAGGCGCGCTGATCGCCTCGCTCAATTCCAAGCGCACCGGCAAGATGACCGATATCGTGGCCACCATCCAGGGCGAGCAGGACCGTATCATCCGCGCCCCGCTCGACCGTGCCATCGTGGTGCAAGGAGGCCCGGGAACCGGCAAAACCGCCGTGGCATTGCACCGTGCCGCCTATCTGCTTTACACCCATCGCCGCAGGCTTGAGCGCTCCGGCGTGCTGGTGGTCGGTCCAAGCTCCGCTTTTCTGCGCTATATCAACCAGGTGCTGCCGTCGCTGGGCGAAACCGGAGTGGTCTCGCGCACCATCGGCGATCTGGTACCCGGATTCAACGCCGCCGGCACGGACGAACCTCATGCGGCGAAGCTCAAGGGCGAGGCGCGTATGGCGCATGCAGTCGCCAACGCCGTTGCGGCGCGTGAACGCGTGCCCAAGCACTTGCCAACCGTACGCGTCAACGGCATGGACGTGCGCATGCTCAAAACCGACGTCCAGCAGGCCATCGAAGACGCCAAGCGCACGCGTTCCCCGCACAACAAAGCCCGCGAAACTTTTGTGCGCAGCGTGCTGAGTGCCATGCGCAACCGTTACGTCAACAACCTTGACTACACCCCGGAGCAATCCGAAATCTCGGACGCGGCCCTGCAGCTGAAGATGAACGACGAGATTCGCAAGACGCTCAATCTCGCGTGGCTGCCGATGAACGCCGCATGGCTCATCGATCAGATGTTCGCCAAACCGGCACAGCTGAAACGTTTCGCGCCATGGCTTTCCGAGGATGACATCGAGGCGTTGACACGACCGAAGCATTCCCCGCTCACCGTCTCTGATATTCCACTTCTGGACGAGGCCATGGAGTTGCTTGGCCCTGATCCGAAAGTATCGGCACGCGAAGCTGCGGAAAAAGCCAAACGGGCCGAGGAAGAGCAATTTGCCAAGGACACACTGGCCCAGGCTGGCATCGGCTCAGGCATCGTTACCTCCTCGATGCTGGTGGACAACATCAACGGGCTGGATGCCGAGGCTGTCGCGCAGCGGGCCGGCTCGGATCGCGAATGGACTTACGGTCATATCGTCATCGACGAGGCCCAGGAGCTCACGGCGATGGACTGGCGGATGCTGATGCGCCGCTGCCCCTCGCGCTCCTTCACTATCGTGGGCGACGTTGCGCAAACTTCTGCGCTGGGTGGTACCCACCGCTGGGATCGGACCATGAATCGGCTCTTCGGCCCCGACGGCTGGGACCTCAAGGAGCTGACCATCAATTACCGCAACCCTAAGGAAGTCTCACAACTCGCATCGCGTTTCGCCGAAAACGAGGGTCTTTACGTCTCCACCACCGAGGGCGTGCGCACGATGGCCGACTCCGTGAAACGAGTGGCCGTCGCCGAAGGCGAATCGGACAGCGATCTTATGCACACCATCGAGCACGAGACTTTGGAATCGGTCCAGCAGTTCATCGCCGATGACGGAACAGGCCGTGTCGCCGTGATTGCGCCGGACGCCTTGGTCAAACCGCTACGCAGTAGCCTCTATCACCATCTCTCTGAAAACGTTGGGGAGAAACGGGCTTCGACTTTGATGGGCATCTCCTCCGACACCCGGCAAACCGGCAACGGTGAATATACAGAGGATGCCATGAGCGATGCGCCGTTGAGCGTCTGCGACACCCAGATGATCAAGGGACTGGAATACGACGCTGTCATCTTGGTCGAACCTGGGGAAATCACCCAGAACGCACCATCACGGCTTTCCGGCGCCGCCAACCTCTATGTGGCTCTCACCCGACCGACCCAACGTCTGATTATCGTTCAGACTTCGTCCGACCGAGAGTTGCTTACCATATAGATTCGCTGCCTAGCCACGCCAAGCTACGAGTCTCCACTTCATTACTCCCAAAAGTACGGAAAATATTTGAGCGTTGCATCCGAATTTGAAATCGGATGCAACGCTCAAATATTCAATGCGAAACGACTGCTTACTACTTGTTTGCCGCTTGATCACGCTTAAGATCGTCAATGGCATTCTGAAAATCAGCGAGCCCGCTGAAATTCTGATAGACGCTGGCGAAGCGCAGATAGGCCACTTCGTCAAGTTCGCGCAAAGGCTTCAAAATAGCCTTACCGATATCTTCCGATTTCACTTGGGCAAGCCCCTGGCTACGTAGGTCTTCTTCAACCTGCTGGCCCAATTGTTTCAGTGCACCTTCATCAATCGGCCTGCCCTGGCACGCCTTGCGCACTCCATCAATGACTTTCTGGCGATTGAACGGCTCGAGATTGCCTGACCTTTTGGTGACCAGCAGCATGGTTGTCTCAACCGTCGTGAAGCGACGGCCACATTCCGGGCATTCACGACGACGCCTGATAGAATGGCCGTCCTCGCTGATACGCGTATCGACAACTTTAGTGTCATTATTCTGGCAAAAAGGGCAGTGCATACTGACACCATAGCCAGAGGCCGCGAAAATAGCGTGTTATTCCTCAGGCACGACAATCTTCTGTCCGGGCTGCAACTGGGCGGAATCAAGCTGATTCAAATCCATCAATTGGTTGACCGTGTCACCAACATTCTTATTGGACGGAGTAATCTTCCTTGCATAAGACCACAAGGTGTCTCCCGGGCGAACCGTATAACTGACCACATTAACGTCGCTTTGTGCTGAGTTCGCAACATGCGGGGCGACGACCTGCCAACCGAAGAACACGACTACCGCCATCACCATTACCACGATGAAACGGTGAAATGCAATCTGACGACGCTTTGCTGCGCTGCGAACCATTGAATTGTTGGCATTTCCACTCATCTTCTGCACTCCTTCGAACATCTGTACTAACGAACGTTTGTTCTATATTGGCACACTTGTTCGAAAAAAGCAAGACAGAATCGAACATCTGTTTGATTTTGCGGCAAAACAGGGTTATGCTGTAAGTCAAACGCCGAAAGGAAGCATCGTGAGCACCCTCCCACCTACCCATCATCCGCATGGCAACTTTGCGCAGGCCACCCCTTCGCAACAATTAACCGACCGTCAGCAGAAAGTCTTGGATGCGGTTCGTCGGCATGTCTCGCGTTATGGCTTTGCACCTTCATTCCGTGAGATAGGCGAGGCGGCAGGGCTCAAAAGTCCCTCTTCGGTCAAACATCAGCTGGAGGTCCTTGAAGACAAGGGCTACATCAGGATGAACGCGAATAAAGGACGCGCCATCGAATTGGTGGAGAACGAATCGAATGTCGCCGCTGAGAGCCGCACCTCCACGGTTCTTCCCTTCTCGTCCGATGAAGACACCGACGAGGCCATCGCTCAATCGCACGACATTCCTTTGGTCGGCCGCATTGCCGCGGGTGCTCCCATCACGGCCGAACAGCATGTCGAAGACGTGATGCGCCTGCCGGAACGGCTCACCGGCAACGGCAACCTCTTCATGCTGGAGGTTCATGGCGATTCGATGATCGACGCAGCCATCTGCGACGGCGACTTTGTGGTGGTCCGCGAGCAGGAGACAGCAGAAAACGGCGATATCGTCGCCGCATTGCTCGACGGCGAGGCCACGGTCAAAACCTTCCAGAAGGATCACGGCCACGTGTGGCTGATGCCGCACAATCCTTCCTACTCCCCCATCGACGGCACTTATGCCAAGGTGATGGGCAAAGTCGTCACGGTGCTACGCAAGATCTGAATCAGCGGTGAATCTTCTCTTTCTGAGAAGAACTGAATCCCTTCGGTTCAAGTTGGAATGTGGTGTGGGGAATCGAAACCGAGAAATGATTGGTCAGGCAGGTATGCAGCTGATGTAAAATCTCGGCACCTTGCGCCATCGAAAGCCCCGGTTCCACCACAACATGCGCCGTAAGAATCGGCATGCCGGTCGCCACAGTTGAGGCGTGCACATCATGGACATCAATGACATGGTCGACGCTTTTCATATGCTTACGAACCTCGTCCAAATCGAGGCCGTCCGGTGTCTCTTCAAGCAATACCTTGACAGCGTTCTTCATCAGGATGAACGCCCTGGGCACAATCAACAACGCAATAATCGCACCGGCAACGGCATCGAAGCCGTGCCAGCCGGTAGTCATAATCACGACGGCTGACACCACCACAGTAAATGAGCCGAGCGCGTCGTTCATGGTCTCAAGGAAAGCGGCTCGCATGTTCATATTGTCCTTGTGCTGCCCGGAAAGCACGAACACAGAAATGACATTGAAGACCAGGCCCAGAACACCGAAACCGAGCAGCATGCCGACGCTTTGCACCTCATCGCCGGAGATGCCGACCAAGCGCAGCACGGCTTCGACCAGCGCATAGACGCCGACAGCCATCAGAATCAACGCACCCAGGCCTGCGGTGATCGGCTCGAGCCTCGCCCACCCCCAGGTCCTCTCCTTATCAGGCTTCCTGCGCATCAATATGGCGGTAATCGTTGAGGCGGTCAGCACTGCGACATCGGTGAGCATGTGAGCACAATCGACGAGCAACGCAAGAGAGCCGGTGATGATAGCACCGATAACTTCGACCAAGAAGATCGTCAAGGTGAGTCCCAACGTGACCATCAGCCTGGTCTGGTGTTCCCTCGCCCTGCCTTGGCTGTCCAAAACTTTCGTCCCTTGACTTTCCTGCGTGCTGGTTTCCTGCCCTCGCGAAGCCATATCCGCTCCCTGCTCGATTCATCACCGTCGACGAAGCCGGAACTCATATTCCGTCGGCCTTCGCCGATTGACGTACGTTCGCTTTCGCATGACCTATACGTCTTGTTACTGGTGACACTATACGCGTCAGAATCTCTGCCTCAGTTGGGTTTTACGACTCAGAGCCGAAGACCAAGCAGGTCGCACAATATTGTGTATTTCATTTTTCTTTGACACTAAAACCGACAATCTTTTCCATTGTCAACAAGCGCCATGAATGGCAGTACTAAAAAGCCAGAATCCTTTGGTTCCAACGATTTCCTGCTACTGCAACAGCAGCATTGCGCAACTCAGGGTGACGAACGAAAGAATCGTACTCAAGAATTGCGTCGAAGCCATCTCCGACTCGTGGATGCCGTAATCGATGGCCAGATTCGTAGGCAAGGTGGCAGTAGGAATGGCCATGGTAATCACGACAATGCGAGTCAAATCGCTTGGCATGCCAGTGGCAGCCATCAACGCCCAGATAATAGCCGGGTAAGCGATGTTCTTCAGGCCCACGGTGAGCCAGACGTGCGGGCTGAAGGAAATCTTACGAGTAACGAGCACGATGCCAGTGGCAAACATCGCGACACCGCCAGCGGTCTTGCCCAGTACAGTGAACGTCGGCTCAAGCACGCTAGGCATTGACCAACCACAGATGGAAAGAATGAAGCCTAGGAACGCTGCAAGCACCAACGGCTTGGTGAGCCCTTTGACTAGTCGCTTGCCCACCGAAATCTTCGGGCCGCCCTCCTTGTTGACGTCCGCGGCAAGCGCCTCGTAGACGAACGGAACCAGAATCACATTGATGATGAGGCTGGCGATGCCAATATCGATGGCGCTGACAGTCTCGTCGAAGAAGAGCGGCAGCACCGCGGAACCAATGAACGGAATGGAGGGATCAGCCACCGAAAGCGCACGCAGCGAGGAGAGCCCGCTTTCGTTTTTGACGATCTTCCAGTAGATGAAATACAACACGAAATAGGAAACGAGCATCGCGCCGAGCATCCACAGGGCCAACGGGATGTCTTCAACAATCAATTGGCGTTTGGTGCCCCAGATACCACCGAAAACGTGCATGGGCAGAGCGTAATTCATCACGAATTTGATGAGCCTGCTGCTGTCAGTGCTATCGAAATCCCCGCGCTTTGCAGCGAACGCGCCAAGCAGCATGGTAACAAGTATCGGCAACAGCGCAAATATGACAGTTTTCAGCATAATCCACCCAATCTCTCACACGCCTCCCGATAAACGTCTCAACGCACATCATTGAACAGCGACACCGCACGTAAGACGTTCTGGCGTGAATTAGGGCTACTGTACACGACGAATATTTTCTTGATGTTTCTGTCTCAACCAACGGACAACAGAAATGACAGCGGAAATTATCGATCAAACACCCGCTGAAATCACGAATGCCGCCCCTGCCTCGCAGAAGACAGAAGCGGCATTACGCGTATCGTTATCGCTGAACGATCAACAGCCGAGCATCAGAAGCCGAACTTGGAGACGGTCTCCTTGAGCGTGTCGGCCGAGCGACGCAGCTGCGCGAGCTCATGGTCCGAAAGCGGCGTGTTGATGTGCGAGTTGACGCCGGAGCGGTTGACAAGCGTCGGCACGGACATGCAGATGTCGGAGATGCCGTGGAAGTCCTGCAGCAGCGAGGAGACCGGCAGCACGCGGTTCGAATCGTTCAAGACCGCGTCGATGATGTCGACGCCGGACATGGCGATGGCGAAGTTCGTCGCGCCCTTGCCGTTGATGATGCGGTAGGCGGCGTTCTTGACTTCCTGGTGAATCTCTTCACGCTTGTCGGCATCGAGCGGCTCATGGCCGGGCAGTGCCTTCCAGTCGCACATGGTGACGCCACCGATGGTGGCGGAGGCCCACAGCGGCACTTCGGAATCGCCATGTTCACCGGCGATGTAGGCGTGCACGTTCTTGACGTTGACGCCGGTCTGCTCGGCAAGCAGGAAACGCAGGCGCGCAGTGTCGAGGTTGGTGCCGGAGCCGAAGATCTGGTTGGCCGGCAGGCCGGAAAGCTTCAGCATCACGTAGGTGACGATGTCGACCGGGTTGGTGATGAGCATGTAGATGGCGTTCGGGGCGACGTTGATAACGCCGGGAACGATGGACTTCATCATGTTGACGGTCGCGTTGGCGAGGTCGAGCCTGGTCTGGCCCGGCTTCTGGCGTGCACCTGCGGTGATGACGACCATATCGGCGTCACGGCAGATCTCCACGTCATCGCTGCCGTCGATGGAGACGGAGGGATAGAAGCTGGAGCCATGCTGCATATCGAGAACTTCCGCCTCGACGCGCTCCTTGTTGATATCTTCGAGCACGATGTCGCGAGCGACGCCACGCTGGGCGGCGGCGAAGGCGAGCGTGGAACCGACAGCGCCGGCTCCGATGATGGCAAGCTTGGTTGGTTTAATCGAATTGGCCATGTGATTGGCCCCTTTCAAAATGAGTGTTTGCAAGAAGGCCACTGATGTGCTGAACCAATTCCGGCATACAGATGAACCTCCCTCACACAATTACGCGAGCGTGCCGCAACGTGCCAAACGGGCAACGCTTTGCATCTCGTCATTGTGATTTATCACAAACCTTAATCGGCACAGTCTCAGAGCGAAGAACAACCGCTCCTGCACTGCCGGTAACCGCCCACCGAATTCAAATCGGTGCCAAAACGGAACCTTTGTGACTTATAAAATTTTAGCATGAGGCACTCATAAATTTGAAATTCGTCACATTGATAGATTTGTCTCATTTCAGTTCAGGAAAGGCTGAAAATAGCTGAATATCCTTTATTGTTCCTCTTGCTGCTGCTCGATCACAACTGGAAAATCCGCGTGTCGATAAACGTCACTTCCGCAAGGGGAAATGCAAATCAGTCGATTGCCTGATCCATCACCTGGGCCGCCAGACGCGAATCGACATCCGCCTGCAACGCAACGCCGTCGGCGCGGTAATCCTCCTGCTCCACCTTGCCGTATTCGCGCACACGGGAGAGCAGGGCCCCAGCCTCATCGGTATATGGCAGCAGCGCTTCGACGTGGACTTGCGGAACAGGCAACGTCTGCTCCACCTTCTTGCGCAAATCGTCCAAACCGCTTTGATCGGCCGCGGAGACGATAAGGGCATCGGGACGGATGTTATGCAGACGGTCAAGCGTACCCTGATCGACCTGGTCGGCCTTGTTGAAGACGAGGATGTGCGGAATATCAGAAGCACCTTCGATACCGGCCAACACGTCGTTGACCGCCTCGATCTGGGCGAACGGATCGGTGGTGGAAGCGTCGACGACGTGCAGAATAACGTCGGCCTCACCGATTTCCTCGAGAGTGGATTTGAAGGCTTCAACCAGCTGCGTGGGCAGACGTCGCACGAAACCGACCGTATCGACGTAGGCATAAAGGCGTCCGTCGGCAGCTTTGGCGCGGCGAACCGCGGTATCGAGCGTGGCGAACAACGCGTTGCCGACCAACTCACCGGAGTTCGTCAGACGATTGACTAGCGAGGATTTTCCGGCGTTCGTATAGCCGACCACGGCAACGGTAGGCAGGCCATAGCGATGGCGAGAGCCACGTTTGACCGCTCGTGCCGGGGCCATGGCGCGAATCTGCTTCTTGAGGCGAGCGATACGGGTGCGGATGACTCGACGATCCAACTCGATCTGCGTCTCGCCCGGTCCACGGGAGCCGATGCCGCCGTTGACACCTGCAGCCTGGCCGCCGGCCTGACGAGAAAGCGAACCACCCCAGCCACGAAGCCTCGGCAGCATATATTCCAGCTGCGCCAGCTCCACCTGAGCCTTGCCTTCGCGGCTGGTGGCGTGCTGGGCGAAGATGTCGAGAATGACGGCGGTGCGGTCAACCACCTTGACCTTGGTGGCATCCTCAAGCGCACGGCGCTGACTCGGGGCCAAGTCGCCGTCGACGATGATGGTATCAGCCTCGCATTGCGCCACGATTCCAGCGATTTCCTTGGCCTTGCCTCGGCCGACGTAAGTGGCGGCGTCAGGCTTCAGACGATGCTGCAATACACCGTCGCAGACCACGGCACCAGCCGTATGTGCGAGTGCCGCAAGCTCTCGCAGAGATTCCTCAGCCTGCTCGATGGTGGTGTCGACGTTCGACCACACCCCCACCAACACGACGCGTTCGAGGCGCACCTTGCGGTATTCGACGTCGGTCTCGTCCTGCATCTCGCCCAAGCCAGTGACATGCTTGAGCTCGTTGCGTGACTCTCGCTCGCTCCATTCCTCGGCCCCGGGAGCGCGGCCATCGCTGGTCTCCTGCAAAATGTCGGACTGCCGTCCCAACACTTCGTTCTGCTCGTCACGCTCACCATGCTCAGCTTGAACGCCCTTACGCCCGTCGTTTGTTGCCAATAAATCAACCTTTCGCTGGTCAATACTCTTTCTAGAACCAAGCATATTCGGTGCGGTGAACTCGTTTCACTGTTCTGGTATGCCACTAAGATTGAAAACCTATTATTGTGGCACAGCGAAGGCTGAAAGAAATCGAAATCTGACGGGGCATGATGAGCGAAACAGCGGAAAAACAGCAGAAGAGAACGGACGCCGAGCATCAATCGGCAGAACAGTATTTTTCGGCGGAACCGACCTCACGCGACGTGCGGCGGAATCTGCACGTTACTTTGCGCGGGCACGATGTGAATGTTGAAGTCTCGAATGGGGTGTTTTCAGGGCATCGGCTCGACTTGGGCACTTCCGTTTTGCTGCGGCACGCTCCACAGACCCCGGAAAACGGGACTTTTCTTGACATTGGGTGTGGCTGGGGGCCCATTGCGCTCTCGCTGGGAATGGAGTCGCCTAAGGCCGATATTTGGGCGCTCGACGTCAACGAACGCGCGTTGGAACTGACAACAGCGAATGCCGGAAAACTCGGGCTGGGCGAACGCATTCACGCGGTGAAAGCCGCGGATATACCGACAGACATGAGCTTTGACCTGATCTGGTCGAACCCGCCGATTCGCGTGGGCAAGGATGAACTGCATGCACTGCTGATGACCTGGCTTCCCCGACTGAGCGCCAACGGATACGCCTATCTGGTCGTGCAGAAAAACCTTGGCAGTGATTCGCTGATCAAGTGGCTATCGACGACGCTCGGCGACGATTATCAGGTATCAAAATACGCGAGTTCCAAAGGCTATCGCGTCATCGAAGTAAAGCACTGACAAATTCGTACATCCAAACGGAACACGTAAAACAAGACCTGCGGAACTCCGCTCATTATCTATAAATAGACCATTTGGGTGTGCGTACAATAGAGAAACACATGAAATACCATTATCCTTCGGACCTGCCTGTCAGCGCCGCGCGCGACGAAATCCAGCACGCCGTACGCGATTCGCAGGTCGTCATCGTCTCCGGCCAGACCGGTTCGGGCAAGACCACCCAGATTCCGAAAATGCTTCTGGAAATGGGCCGCGGCACCCACGGCCATCAGATCGTGCACACCCAGCCGCGTCGTTTGGCCGCACGAACCGTAGCCGAACGCCTTTGCGACGAAATGGACGTGAAACTCGGCGAGGAAATCGGCTATCAGGTGCGCTTCACGGACGAAAGTTCGCCGAAAACCAGATTGCGCATTGTCACCGACGGTATTTTGCTCGCCCAGATCCAGCATGATCCGCGACTTTCGCGCTACGACACCATCATCATCGACGAGGCGCATGAGCGCAGCCTCAACAACATGATTTTCTGCTCGGCTATCTGACCGCACTACTGCCCAAACGCCGTGACCTCAAGCTCATCATCACCTCGGCCACCATCGATTCGGTGAAGTTCAAGGAGCATTTCGAGGATGCGCTGCATACGAAGGTGCCCGTCATCGAAGTTTCCGGGCGAACATACCCTGTGCAAATCGTCTACGAACCACTGGGCGGCATGCCCGCGCTGATGCGGCATGTACCAGGCTTCGCGGACGGCTCCTTGCCTGATCAAAATGGCGAGATTCCGGGAGCCGACAGCAGCAATAGTGACGGCAACTTCGGCAACACCGGTAGCGAGGACATGCCACGCGCCGTGGCGAGAGCCTGCGCCGAACTGGTCATCCACTCCTCTCATGACCGCGGTCCACGCGATATTCTGGTCTTCGCTTCCGGCGAGCGCGACATCCATGAATACGAGGATGCCATCCGCCACCACTTCGGCCCCCGCGCCGCCGATATGCGCCGGCCGGACGCACTGGAAATCGCGTGCCGCTATACGCCCGCCTCTCCTCCAAAGAGCAGCATCGCGTCTTCGAGCACCATTCTCACCAGCGCATCGTCATCGCCACCAACGTGGCCGAGACCTCGCTGACCGTACCCGGCATCCGTTATGTGGTCGATCCCGGCGAGGCCCGTATCTCGCGTTATTCCAAGTCCGCCAAGGTGCAGCGCCTGCCGATCGAGGCCATCAGCCAGGCCAGCGCCGATCAGCGCTCGGGCCGTTGCGGGCGTATCGCCGACGGCATCGCCATCCGCCTCTATTCCAAGGACGACTACGAATCTCGCCCACGCTTCACCGAGCCTGAGATCCTGCGTACCTCGTTGGGCGCAGTGGTGCTGCACATGCTTTCAGTGGGCGTGGCCCGCACGGCCGACGACGTGACCCATTTCGGCTTCATTGACCCACCCGACACCCGTTCCGTCTCCGACGGCTTCAACGAACTGACCGAGCTCAAGGCCATCGCTCGCAAGCACGGCGAAGTGCGGCTGACCCACACCGGCCGTCAGCTTTCGCGCATTCCCATCGATATCCGCTTGGGCCGCATGATTCTCGAAGCGGCGCAGAAATCTACACCCAACACGTTGGCCGCGGTACTGGTCATCGTCGCCTTCCTCAGCCTGCAGGACCCACGAGAACGACCCGACGCGATTCGCGCCGAAGCCGACCGCGTCCACAACCGTTACGCCGACGAGACCAGCGACTTCCTGACCGCCCTGAACATGTGGGACCATATCTTCGGCCCCGACGAAGGCAACGACGGCAACCACACCGGCAACGCCAAGTTGCGTAAGATCTGCAAATCCGAATACTTCAGCTTCATTCGGCTGCGGCAATGGCGCGATTTGGTCTCGCAGTTGCGGCAGATGTGCAAGCAGATGCATTTCAAGGTCGGCAAGCCCGCCCCAATCTCTCGTCCGGCGCCTGAAATTCTGATGCTGCCCATCAACCAACAGGCGGCACATTCGTTGTGCTGCTCGTGGGATTCGCAGGGCATCCACTCCTCCATGCTTGCCGGTCTGCTCTCGATGATGGGCATGCAAGTGGTGCGCGAGCCCAAGGCCTCTGATTTCTCCGGGCTCAAAGGTGCAGCAAAAGCGCGAGCCATGAAACGTGCTGCCAAACAGTCGAAGAACGAGTACCAAGGCGCGCGCGGCACACGCTTCGCCCTCTTCCCCGCCTCATCGGTGTCCAAATCGACCCCGCCTTGGGTGATGTCGACCGACTTGACCGAGACCTCGCGCCTTTGGGCCCGCTATTCCGCCGCCATCGACCCGGCATGGGCCGAACCGTTGGCCGGCAATCTCACCCGTGTCACCTACGCCGAGCCGCATTGGTCGGGTTCACGAGGCAGTGCCATCGCCAGCTCGAAAGTACTGCTCTACGGCTTGCCGATTGTGCAGAATCGCCAGGTACAATGGGGGCGCATCAATCCTCCCGAAGCCCGCGATTTCTTGATTCGCCAAGGCTTGGTCGAAGGCGATATCCAGCAACGCTTCTCCTACGACGATTTCATCGAAGCCAACCGCGACATTCTGCTCGATGCGGTGGATGACACCAACCGCACCCGCCAGATCTCCGATAGCGTCAGCGACGAAGACCTCTTCGACTTCTACAATGCCGTCATCCCTCAAGACGTCACCAGCGTCGCCGATCTCGGCAAATGGGTCAAGTCCATCCACGTCGAACAGCCGCATCTGCTCGATTTCGACCCGGACAAGGTCGAACGCCTCCAGTCACACGAATCCGTGAATTTGCGCGATTATCCCAATCAGTGGCATACGCTGGGCACCGACGGCACCCCGATCGATCTGCGCCTGAGCTATATCTACAATCCGAGCGACCCTACCGATGGCGTGACGGTGCATATCCCTATCAAAGCCTTGTCCCGCCTGACTCCAGAACAGTTCACATGGAACGTTCCAGGGCTGCTGGACGAGCTGATTCTTGGCTACATCAAGTCGTTGCCGAAATCGCTACGCGTCCAGTTCGTGCCTGCTCCCGACACCGCCCGCACCATCCGCGCCGCCATTGACGCTCGCTACCCCGACCTACCCGGTTCGGGCTCTGAAGGCAAACCGAACCTGCCGCCGGTCGACGAGGCAACCGGCACCGCACGCTGGCCCGACTTCGCCCACACCTTCACCTACGCCGCCATCACCAGCGTCAACGCGACCATCCATCCCGAGGATTTCAACAGCAGCCAGCTCGACAAGCTCTCCTCATATCTGCGCGTGACGTTCAGCGTCGAGGAGCCACTGCCGCCGGCACCCGGCAAAGGCCGACATGGCAACAAACGAAACGGCAAAGGCAACCACATTGGCACAGCCAACGCCAATCCCAACGCCAGCAATGCCACCAGCAACCCGACCATCATCGACGACGCAACCTTCCGCGCCCAACGCCACGGCAAAGCCCAGCGGTATCGGGTACTCGGAACCGGCAAATCGCTGGTCGAACTGCAGCGCAAGTTTGCTCACGAAGCCCAGGCCAGCGCCCGCAAGACCGTGGAGCGCCAAGCTAGCAAGGCCAAGTCGCAAGGCAAGGTAGTCGCACAGGCGAACCTTTTGAACAAAGCTGGCGCCACCACGGTCTCCCGCGCCGAGATGCTTTGGCAGGCAGCATACGAGAAGCTGAAGCTTCCCGAGGACCGCATCTCGTCCCGCTGGCTGGGCAGCGAGGCACTGATGCTGGCCAGCGCGCCGTACAAGTCCACAAAACTCTTGGTCGATGACCTTGAGCTGGCAGCCGTCAAGCGCTTGCTGCCCCATATCGACAAGCTTGCTGACGACACCGCGTTGGCAGAGGCCGTGAGCGGAGTGACGCAGACCTTCGAAGACACGGTTTACGCCGTGGCCCACGATGTCATCACGATCCTCAAACGCTACGCTGCCGTTGATTCCGTGGTAGGCGGCAAGGCCGATCTCACGATGCTGGCCGTGCTGCAATCGGTGCGCGAACATATCGCCACGCTCGTCTACCCCGGTTTCATAGGCGCGACACCGCCCGAAGCACTGCCGAACATCGAACGCTACCTCCACGCCGACCTGATGCGTCTGGAAAAGGCCAAGGCCGACAAAAATCGCGACGTACGTTGGGCGTGGGAGGCCGACGAGGCCAAGGATCTGGTCACCAGAGCTCAGGAAAAGCTCAAAGCCGAACCCGCCGGCCCACGTCGTGAACAATTCGGCAAGCAAGTAGAACAGGCCCGCTGGATGCTCGAGGAATTCTACGTCTCACTGTGGGCGCAGGAACTCGGCACCAAGTCCCCCGCCAGTCTCAAGCGCATTCGTAAGTTGTTGGCATAACCAAGATAAGACGCACAGTCTTACCAACTATCAACGTTTCATAGCGGTAAACAGCGATCAAGCCGGAAAGATTTATGAGACAGGTGCGTGACCGGGAACTGAAGGCCGAATCAAGGAACTCTGCCTGACGATATTGTCATTCCCGTCATGTGCTCTCAGGAATTGGACACTTCGGCGTTTTGTACTACGAAAGCTGTATCATTGATGACGGTTTATCAGCAGTGCGCCCGTCGGCGCACCGCTCACATTTTCACGAAATGGGTTTGGTCATGGGTATTTTACGCAGTATTCTCGCATTCGCACTATGCATTACAAATTCAGCAATTATCGCCCCCCGCAAATCTAAACCCCTCCCCAACAGCACAATCATCCAGCAGCGCCACTAGCGCGCAGGCCCCCAGCCAATCCCCGGCACAACCGGACAGCACCGTCGCCGCCCGCACACACGAAACCGTCTCCGTCTCCCAGGTCACCACCGACCCGGGCAAGACCACCACCCGGCAGCAACCCCAATCCGCGTCACAACCGCAGACGCAATCCCAGACACAGCAATCACAGTCGACCACACTGAGACAGGGCACTTCGACTCTTCAGAACGGCCAGCAGCCAACATCTACAGGGCAGGGGTTATCTAAAACACAGGCTCTGCAGGCACCGACCTCCCCGGTCAGCCCGAAGTCGCCCTCCACACCGTCTCTCCAACCGCGTTCCGGCGCGGACCAGTCGCAGCAATCTGGCATAAGCCCACGGAGCAGCAGCCAGATGAGCAGCTGCTACAACACCAGCTGGGCCGACTGGGGCCCGCCCGCCTCGGGCGTGCCCTACATCCCCGGCCGCGATACCGGCACCGTCCGCTGGCGCATCACCAAGGACGACTCCGGTATAAACGCCGATTATTGGCCAACCTGCACCCTGCACCTCACCGGCGGCACCAGCCCGGACTTCAGGCCTTCCTACGGCACCGCGAGCTATCCATGGCCCACCGGACGCTACACCTATAACAACAGCGACTCCCCCATCGACAAGATCTCCGTCGAGGGCAACCTCACCCTCTATTCCACCGGGAACATGGCTCAGGGGGCAGGCCCGTTCAACGTCGGCCTCGACAGAAACAACCGGATGCTCGTCTCCAAGCACGGCAACCCGTTCCACCTCGCAGGTACCGCCGCGAGTAACCTCTTCGGCCCTGCCAACGGCCAGAGTAGCCTCATTGTCACCAACAGCAGCGAGATGACCACCCCGAGCGACCCCAGCTACTTCGAGGTGAACGACTGGGATCTCAGCCAGGCCACCAACATGGATTCGATGTTCGGCCTGAACATCGAAAGTTTCAAAGGCGACGCATTCTCCAACTGGAATGTCAGCAACGTCACCAGCGCGAACAACATGTTCGTGGGCGGATCACGCCTGGGCAGCAACGGCATCTTCGACATCAGCAACTGGAACACCAGGCGCATGACCAACCAAGCGGCAGGCCTCACGGAACTGAGCCGCTACGTAGGCGTGGTCCTTGGACCGGACACCGTCCTCGCAGCCAACGCTTTCCCCACTTCCAACGCCAACGTTTGGTACCGTGTCGACCAGAGCCAGCTCACCCGTATAGGCAACTCCCAGGCCCTCGCCGACTACACCAGTTCCAGCCGCATCTATCATCCCACGCTTTTCACCTGGAGTGCTCTGGGCAGCATGTGGGTGTTTCCCGACTACAACGGCGGGCAGGGACACGTGACTCCCTACAGGGCCGGCCTCAACTGCATGCCTAACTGCAGCACCAGCCGCCTCAACTCGGTCAGCATCAGAGTGCCCGATTCCTCCACGGTCACGAAGGCCGGCAGCTTGCTCACCGGATGGTACCTGTATTCCAGCTCGCTCTACTACGACAACAACGGCCGTTACACCTTCACCGGCCCCAAAGACCAATACGGCAACCAAAGCTATTACCAGTCCAGTTACAACTACTTCGGCATCGCAGACAATGATTACGACACCGCCACCGTCACCGCGCAGTGGCAGACCATCCCGGTCCCATCGATCACGTCGACCACCTACCAGAACGACGGCACCGGCACCGTATCAGGCACCGCCTCAAGCTCGCCTCCGGCGACTACCTCGAGGTCTGCGCCAAACCCTATGGCAGCGGCGACAGCAGCTACCAATGCACCAACCCCGGCATCGCCTCCGACGGCACCTGGACCACCACCCTGCCCGCCAGCTGGCTCACCGGCACCAACCGGTTCACCGTCCGCGCCCGCCTGTCCACCTACGACAAATGGCACAGCAGCCGCGCCTGGTCCAACCCTTCCACCGCCACTCTCGTCGTGCCCCCGCCGACCCTGCGCCTGCAACCCAACACCACCGCCGGCGGCCAGGGCAACGCCACCGACATCACCGGCACCCCCGCCAGCAACGGCTACGCCAGCATCGCCATCGGCCACGACCCGACGTACTACTACACCAACACCAACAGCCACGCCACCTCGACCGGCTGGTCCACCACCCCGTACGGCCTCGACGCCGCCGGAGCCACCAACGCCAACAGCAGCCAGGGGCCCTACAGCGTCCGTGACCACACCGTCACCACCCTGTACCCGGTGTGGCAGACCGTCAAGCAGCCGACGTTCGCCTCCGCCACACGCCAGTCCGACCACACGCTCACCGTCACCGGCACGGCCAGGCCTCTGGCCGCGGGCGACACGGTCGAGGTGTGCTCCAGCACCGCCGGCACGGCCGCATGGTCCAA
The DNA here is from genome assembly GCF_029392815.1 of Bifidobacterium sp. ESL0682. Lineage (GTDB taxonomy): Bacteria > Actinomycetota > Actinomycetes > Actinomycetales > Bifidobacteriaceae > Bifidobacterium. The sequence continues at coordinate 1,467,755 of NZ_CP113942.1, forward strand.
CTGCAGGACCATCACGTTCGACGGCACCACCCCCGACGGGCAGGCCAGCCAGCCCTGGACCGTCACCGGCATACCCACCACCAGCGATTCCTACTACTGGCTGCGCATCCGCCTGGGCCACCAGAGCGAACACGGCACCACCTGGAGCACCGAACAATACGCCGCCGGGCCCCAATCGGCCATCACCTACCATGCCAACACCGCGCAGGGCGGCCGGGGCGACGACCAGACCGTCACCGCAACACCCAGCGCCGCCACCGGCCTGTCCACGACCACCACGCCCAAACCCGACACCATGGGCGGCACGGAAGGCTACACCAACACGGACCCCCACAAGGTCTTCGACGGATGGAACACCGACCAGAACGCCACGACCGGCGACCCCGCCCTGAACCCCGGGCGTCCGGCCTCCACGCCCGGCGGGCCGACGGACCGCTACGCCATCTGGCGCACCGTGCCCGCCCCTTCGGTCACCGGTGCCACCCGCCAGGCCGACGGCACCATGAAAATCACCGGCACCAGCACACCCCTCAAGTCCGGCGATACGGTCAAGGCCTGCACCAGGGAATCCTCAAGCCCGCTCGCCACGCCCACCTGTCTGACCGCCACGGTGCCCGACAACCCGTCCGGCACCAGCAACGCGTACAACGGCACGACCCCGCACACGTGGACGATAACCCTGCCGGCCGCCTGGTACACGAACACCACCGTGGGCGCCGGGTACACGCTCACCGCCACGCTGACCACCAAGGACCAATGGCGCGGCGACGGCACCGGAGACGTGTCCAGCACGACCACCGAAAGCGCGTACACGCGCCCGGCCGTCACCCTCAAACTCGACCCCAACCCCGGCACCGGCAGCAGCCAGGGCGGGTCCGGCACCCTCACCGACGCCAGCTGGACCGGCAACGCGCAGCCCCTGTGGTCCGACGCCGGCGGCACCGCCACCTTCACCTACCCGTCCAGCACGGGCATGAGCGCGCCCGGCAAGCTGTTCCAGGGCTGGGCCGATACGGCCACCGCGACTTCGGCCGCCCACCAGCCCGGCTCCACCGAGACGTTCACCCAGCCCACCGGCACCCGCACGGTGACCCGCTACGCGGTATGGAAGACGATCCCGGCACCCACGGGCGTAAGCCTGACGTGGAAGCACAACGGCTACTACGGCAACAACGGGGTCACGTTCACCGTCTCGGGCCTTCCCGCGGGGGCGACGGGCTGGCAGATCCGCTACAGGGGCGGCAGCAGCCAGTCCTGGTGGTACACGCCCAGCGACACGATGACACCCACCGGCACCTACACCTACTACGACTCCGGCTTCACGCCCGGCGACACGTGGACCGCCCAGCTGCGTGCCATTGCCACGGACAGCACCGGCGCCACCGCCACCAGCGCGTGGAGCGCGGACCTCACCGGCATCCTGCCCTACATGGACATCACCCTCAAGCCCGGTTCGGGCACCGGCCCCTCGCCCGAACCGCACATCAAAGCTCTCGTGGATCTGGCCGAGGGCAAGGCCTACCCGGTCCTGCCCGCCGCCACCGACAAGGGCATGAGCGCACCCTCGGCGGCCCTGGTCTTCGACCGCTGGGACACCCAGCCCGACGGCAACGGCACCTCCTACCCCAACGGAGACACCGCCATCCCCACTGGCCTGGGCACCCCCGACGGGCAGGCCACCGACGTGACCCTCTACGCCCAATGGAAGCAAAGCACACCCACCGCCACGCCCGGCAACTGCGCGGCTACCGCCGGATGGCACACCTGGGGCACGCCCGTCACAGACACCGGCGGACTCACCCCGCCCGATCCCAGGGCCGTGTGCTGGACCATCGACAGCGGCACGACCCTGCGCCTGTCCGGCGGCACCGCCCCCGACTACTACCACAGAACCGACATCCCCTGGAACGCGCAGATAAACACCATCACCGCCATCAGCATCGAGGGCGACCTCACCCTCGCCGGAAAGAACAGCATGATGGTCTCCCCGTTCAATGAGATGGCCGCCCTCACCACGCTGGACAGCGGACGCCACACCGTCAGCCTGTCACGCTGGGCCGGCAACTCCCTGTTCGACAGCGACCAATCCCTCACCAGCCTCGACCTGTCCCACTGGGACGTCAGCCACAACACCAGCATGAACTACATGTTCAGCCGCTGTACCAACCTGAAGACCCTCACCGGCGTGGCCGGCTTGCAAACCGACAACGTCACCGATATGTCTGGCATGTTCCAATACAGCCGGAACCTGACCGACCTCGACCTGTCCGGCTGGGACACCCACAACGTCACCAGTCTGTACGGCACCTTCGACGGCTGCGACAAGCTCGCCGACCTCGACCTGTCCGGCTGGGACACCCGCAACGTCCCCGCCGGTTTCTTCTCCGACAGCTACATGCTGCCCGGCAACCTGAAACGCCTCACACTCGGCGCACACACCACCCTGCCCAACGCCGCCAATACCTCGACCGCGAGCATGGGGCCGGGCGACGCGTTCTACCGGCTGGACCCCGCCAGCCACTGGCACGAATGGGACTGGCCCAAAGGCCACCACCCCACCGACAACGGGCCCGTAGGACCCACACCCCTCACCGCCGGGGACGGCACCCTCGCCACACTCAGGGCCCGCGCCGCAAGCGCCACACCCCAAGGCGTCTACATCCGCGACGACGTCACCCCCACCTGGACCGACCTCACCTACAACCTCACCGGCGGCGCCGGCGACAACAGCCTGCCCGCCCAGATCGGCCAGGCCGCCAGCGGGTCGACACCCAAACGCGACGGCCTCGCCATCGACACCACCTTCCGGGACGGCTCGTACACCATCCCCGACGACCCCGACACCGGACGGGCCACCGACCACATCACCGCCAACAAGGCCCACAGCCTCTTCAACGGCTGGTCGTTCGACACCAGCGGCGTGACCGGCGGCACACCGAGCGTCAGCAACCACACCCTCACCGCACCCAAGGGCGCGACCGGCACGGCCACCGTCAAGGCCGCATGGAACACGGCCGACGAGGCCGCGCCCGGCACGCCACAGGTCGCCACCGACACCCATACCGCCGACCAAGGCACAACAGCCGTGGGCGCCACCGCCACACTCGGCACCGCCCTGCCCGCGCTGACCGCCGTACCCGCGTCCGCCAACGGAATCGGTCGGCCAGCCAGGCCCGCCGTCGACGCCGGAGGCACGATGACCGTCTGCGTGAAACCCGCCACCCAGACCGGACCCTACACGTCCGGGCAATGCCACACCAAGACCAGCAGCACCGGCGGCAGCCAGACCCTGACGCCGGACGCGTTCACGCTGCCCGGCAGCCTGACCGCGGGACAGGACACCACCTTCCCCGGGCCCGGCGAGGCCTACACGATGACCGCCTCGCACACGGCCACCGACCCCGTGACCCGAAACACCGTGTCCAGCGACACGACCACGGCCGGCGGCGGACTCGTCACCGGCACCCTGCCCTGGGTGCACGCATCGTTCGACGTCAACAGCGCGCACGGCGGCACCGGCACGGCGCCCGGCGAGCTGAAGTCCCTGGTCGACACCGGCAGCGGCAGGGCATGGATCCAACTGCCCTACGCCACCGGCAGCATGACGCCCGCGCACGCCGCGTTCGCCGGATGGTCCGCCAGCAACGAGGCCCAGCAGCCCGACCAAGGCATGAACGACCCCGCCAACAGGGACGTCCGACTGGCCGCCACACCCGGCGCCACCGAAACCGGTGCCACCCTGCACGCCGTATGGCACGCCGTCCACGCGCCCGCCATCACCGGCGCCACACGCAGCCCCGCGGACAACGCCGCCGTCATCGACGGCACCGGCACGCCATGGGACGGCCACGAGACCATACGCCTGGCCCTCACCGGCCTTGACGGCCAGTCCAACACCGCCACCACCTTCCTCTGGGACACCAACATCGACCCGGACGACGCCCAGGGCAGTCCCCTGCCCTACGACGGCGCCACACCCCACGGCTGGCACCAGACATTCACCGCCAGGCAGCTGCCCCAAGGCGGCCGCTACACCGTCAGCGCCCACGCCACCGCCGACGACACCGCCTGGCACGCCGGCACCACCCGCACCGCCACCAGCGAGGACACCGCCACCACCCTCACCATCCCCGGCCAATACCAACACCAGCTCCCCTGACCGGAGGACAACGGGACAAGGCCCTCCTCGCCGCCATCATCGTTGCCACCGCAGTGCTCCTGACCGCCACCGCGCTGCGCGACAGAAGACGCCGGGAAACCGGACGCGAGCAATGACAGCAGCCCGCCACGACAGGTAGCCGCCCCACCTATCCGGTTGGTGGCTGCCTGTCCATCCCAGACCGGTAGCCGCTAACCGGATAAGACCAGGACAGGAAAAGACACTGCCGGCAACCCACGAGTAAGAGAAAGGCGTGGTCCACCCCATCCACAGGGGCCACGGGCCACGCCGCCACCACAAGACTTCCCTCCGGGCAACACCCAAACACCCGCCCGGAGGGAACACCAAACCGGACGCCGGCGACGGGACCAACAACCCAAACCAACCAACCCCGCCGCCGACGCCCAACCCTAAACACAACACCAGCCACCCAATATTCATCGAGTTTTCTCTGGGAAAACATTCAAGGGCGGACGATAGCATGAATGATGTGTCTTCCCGTTCAAAATCTCGCACCAGTTCCCACCCCTTCAAATCCTTCGCTGCGACCTGCAAACGCAAGTGGCGCAAGGCCGGCGTACCCGCCAAAGTCGGGGTGGTGTTCGGCGGTATCGTTGCCGTAATCTGCGTCATGGCATTGGTTATGGGTCTGATTCGTATGGTTCAGTGGCATGTCGAAGTCACCAACGCTCAGAAACGACAGGAAGAACTCGTTCAGAAATACGATTTCGACCCCGGCAACATCATTTCCGACGCACAATTCTTCAACCCTGATGCGATGAGCCAGGCCGAAGTGCAGGCCTTCATCATCAAGCATGGCCCGAACTGCACTTCGCCGAACTGCCTGCCCGTCAAGACCTTCGACACCACCGACATAGCCGCCAACAATCTTTGTAAGGCCTATAAAGGGGCCAAAGGCGAATCCGCGAGCGCCATCATCTACAAGTCCTCGCAGGCCTGCGGCGTCAGCGAAAAGGTGCTCCTGACCGTGATGCAGAAAGAGCAGCATCTCATCGGTTCCGCCAATCCCACTGATTTTCAATACAAGGCCGCCATGGGCCTGAGCTGCCCGGACGACGCCGACTGTGACCCGCAATATGCCGGTTTCTTCAATCAGGTCTACGGCTCGGCAAAGCGCTTCAAGTACTATCAGGCCCACAAAAGTCAATACGGTTATCACGTGGGCACGCTCAACTACGTGCAGTATCACCCAAACAAAAGCTGCGGCGGCACTCAGATCTATATCCGCAACCAGGCCACTGCCCTGCTCTACGTCTACACGCCCTACCAGCCCAACTCAGCCTCGCTCGCCGCGGGCATGGGCGAAGGTGACTCCTGCTCCAGCTACGGCAACCGCAACTTCGCCCTGATCTACAACAACTGGTTCGGAGACCCGCGCAAGTAGCTGGAATTTCAGCATATCGAGCATTCTCCGATAGTATCCGGTATCATCAAATATAAGTCGACCTTATACAATCAGCTTCATCCCGATACGACAGTCAGGAGAAATGATGGAAACAGTGTGGTTCACCATCGCGCTTGGCGCATGCTTGACTTTTTGGGTGGCACTGATATGCGTGAATACGGCTCACAGAGAGCAGGAAAAGACGAAACTTAACACCGCACTAAGGGTGTTTCTGTATCTCGTGCTTTTGGGCTATCCGGCTGTAACGATATTGTTCAAGCCACTGCGACCATTCGCACTGTGGAATATCGCATTGACCTTCGGCGTAGTAGATAGCAAGGAAAATAGCAACGGCATCTTCTATATCGCCGGGCTCATGGCCATTGTTCTGACCACGCTGTTCATTTTTTGGTATGTACTCGTCTGGCAGAGCCGTCGCCATCACGATGAACATCCAGAACATACGGAAACCAATGCCATTGAGAATGACAAAGCAAAGCAGGATGAGGACAGTTGCGCTGAAACCGCCTAAAACATCAGCGCAACTTCATTCAACATCTCGCGATTCCTACATCTCGTCCGACCATAGAATCTCAACATTAATAGAAACCGCGATATAAGTCTCCGTTCCGCTCCATCTTGAATCGGAAAGCACGTTCATCACAGCTTCGGCAGGAACTTCTCCAGCTCGTAGCGAGTGACCTGGCGGCGGTAATCTTCCCATTCCTGGCGCTTGTTGCGCAGGAAGTATTCGAAGACATGCTCGCCCAAAACGCTGGCGACGAAGTCAGATTTCTCCATCACCTTCAGGGCCTCGTCAAGGTCCTCCGGCAACGGCTCGATGCCCATCGACTTACGCTCCGCGTCGGTCAGATCCCAGACCGCGTCGCTGGTGGGCTCGCACAGCGTCATCTTCTGCTCGATACCGTCGAGGCCACTGGCCAGCAGCACTGAGAAGGCCAGGTACGGGTTGGCCACCGGGTCAAGCGCGCGGTATTCCATACGCGCCGAATTGCCCTTGCCAGGCTTGTACTGCGGGATGCGCAGCAGGGCGGAACGGTTGTTGTGGCCCCAGCAAACGTAGCTCGGAGCCTCATTGCCACCCCAAAGCCGCTTGTAGGAGTTGACGTACTGGTTGGTGATCGCGCTGATTTCGCGGGCGTGGTAAAGGATGCCAGCGGCAAACTGACGCGCAATCAGCGACATGTTGAATTCCTGTCCGGCCTCGTAGAACGCGTTCGAATCGCCTTCGAAGAGACTCAAATGGGTATGCATGCCGTTGCCGGGTTCGTCGGTCAGGGGCTTGGGCATGAAGCTGGCATGAATGCCACGCTCGAGCGAAATCTCCTTGACCACGGTACGGAAGGTCATGATGTTGTCGGCCGTGGCCATCGCGTCGGCGTAACGCAGATCAATCTCGTTCTGGCCTGGGCCGGCCTCATGATGCGAGTATTCGACGGAGATGCCCATCTGCTCGAGCATGTTGACGGCGGCGCGACGGAAGTCCATCCCTGGGCTGCGCGGCACGTGATCGAAATAGGCACCGTGGTCAACAGGCTTTGGCGCCGCTCCCCAATCGTCCTGCTGCTCGAAAAGATAGAACTCAATCTCAGGATGAACGTAGAAGGTGAAGCCCTTCTCTTTGGCCTTTTCCAGTTCCTGCTTCAGCACATGCCTGGGGTCGCCCAGAGACGGCTCGCCGTCGGGGGTCAGAATGTCACAGAACATGCGGGCGGTGCCTTGCGGGCCGTCGCGCCAGGGCAACAGCTGGAAGGTGGATGGGTCCGGCTTGACGATCATGTCGTCTTCGGAGACACGGGTCATGCCCTCAATCGCCGAACCGTCGAAACCAAGACCTTCCTCGAAAGCGTCCTCAAGTTCGGCCGGAGCGATGGCCACGGACTTCAGCGTCCCCAGCACGTCGGTGAACCACAAACGAATAAATCGCACATCGCGTTCCTCAACGGTACGCAAGGCGAATTCTTGCTGTTTATCCATAATTACTATGGTCTCATGGCATTATTACATTTCAGTTAAACCTGCGCGTTATGCCAACGATTTTGCCGTTTCCGATTCGCTATCGACGTTCCCAGGCCTGTTCGATTTCGTCAAAGTGCAACGCGGCGGTATTCGGTACGAGCAACTTGGCGTGGCCAAGCTCATTCGGACTGCCGACACCGACCGAGAACGCACCGGCGGCGTTGATGGCGGTAATACCAGCAACAGAATCTTCGAGACCAACGCAATCATCGGAGTCAACGCCGATTTCGGAAGCCGCCTCCAGGAAGATGTCAGGCGCAGGTTTTCCAGCAGCCACCTTGCTCGGGTCAGCAATCGCGTCGAAGGTATCCGAAAGCCCAAGCTTTTCAAGGATGAACGGCCCGTTCATACTCGCCGATGCCAGCGAAAGCTTCACACCATGCTCTTTCATCTGTGTGATAAGTTCAGGGATTCCGGGAAGGATATCGGCCGAAGTCAGCCCAGCCAAAAGCCTGCGGTACGCCTCGTTCTTCTCGGCGGCCATCGCGTCAAACTGCTCCTGCGGAACGGTGATGCCAAGATAGTTGAGAATCACCTTGAGCGAGTCGACACGGCTGACGCCTTTGGTCTTCTCCTCAAGTTCGTCGGGAAGCTCGCGGTCGAAGTGGTCTTTCACCAGCTTGCGCCAGGCCTGGAAATGATAGACTGCAGTATCGGCGATTACGCCATCCAAATCAAAAAGCGCACCCTTCATAAACTCTCTCTTTTCTTTTTGATAATCACATTCATTAAAGCATGATACTCATGTGACCAATATTCGTATGGCTCGTTTTAGCGTATTACAGCGGAGATATTTCCTACTTGTCTCATCTTCGACTTTTATTCAGCTTATAAAGCCGAATCTGTAAACCCAGCTAGTCAATCCAGTTCAAGACCGAAACTTACCAACTAGATGATTTAACTTGCACTCCACAAACAAACCAGCTTACGAGATTCGGCGTTATTCCTGCCCCGCAAGCGCTAATGCCTCTTTGAGCGTAAAAGCATGGGCATACAGGGATTTGCCGAGAATCGCGGCATCTACGCCAACACTTTCGAGTTGAGCGACCGCACGGATGTCGTCGAGGCTGGAAATGCCGCCGGAAGCGGTAACATGGGCCGGCGTGCGTTCGGCAACCTCGCGCAGCAATGTCAGGTTCGGGCCGTCCATCATGCCGTCGTGGGCGACGTCGGTGACCACATAACGCTGGCATCCCGCCTTATCGAGCATTTCCATGGTCTCGAAGAGGTCGCCGCCTTTGCTGGTCCAGCCGCGACCAGCCAGCGTATGGCCTTTGACATCGAGGCTAATGGCGACTTTGTCGCCGTATTTCTCGATAATCTTGGCCGTCCATTCGGGATTTTCCAGCGCTGCGGTGCCGATATTGACACGTGCCGCACCGGCTTCGAACACCGCTTCAAGGCTGGTGTCGTCGCGAATGCCGCCGCTCATTTCGATATGAACCTTGTCGCCGAGTTTTTCGCCGATCTCACGCAGTTTCGAGCGGTTGTCGCCAGTGCCGAAGGCCGCGTCAAGGTCAACCAGATGAATCCAGCTCGCACCTTCATCGAACCATGTCTGCGCAGCCTCGTACGGGCTGCCATAGTCGGTTTCGGACCCGGATTTGCCCTGCCTCAGACGCACGGCCTTGCCACCTCGGACATCTACTGCCGGAAGCAATGTCAGCATGTTTTCTCCTTCGAATTGAAACGTTCATCCCTATCTCGGCAAACAGACAGCAATACATATTGGAGGCTCTATATGCTTTGAACCTCGACATCACTCCAGTGCCGAATCGTTACATTACAGCGTTGCGGCCCAGTTCTTGAGCAACTGCGCACCCGCCTCGCCCGACTTCTCAGGATGGAACTGAGTGGCCGAAAGCGGGCCACGCTCATAGGATGCGACAAAATGGCTACGTCCGTAATCGCAGAAACCGACCTTTTGCGTAGCAACATCATCGATGGAAGCTTGCGCATGACCGCGATAGCCATCAAGTTCCAAAGAGACTGTATTCGCCGCCATCACAGGCTTTTCAGGAATGGCTGCACTCATCGAAGCGTATGAATGCACAAAATAAAAGCGCTGATCTTCAAGACCATGAAGAATCACGGAATCATCGGGAGCGCTGATCGTGTCCCAGCCCATATGCGGCACCACATCCGCATCAATCAAATCCACGCTGCCATCGATAACGCCAAGACCTTCGGCGGCGGAACCACCTTCCGTGCCCTGCGCGAACATAATCTGCAAACCGACGCACACGCCCAGCACCGGACGCCCCGAAGCAAGCCTGTCGAGAATGATCTGATCGCCGCCCACGGCCTTAAGCCCATCCATGCAGGCCGCAAAAGCACCCACGCCAGGCACTACCAGCCCATCGGCCTCAAGAGCCTGCTGACGGTTGCTGGTCAGGGTCGGCTCAAGCCCGATATGCGCCAGCGCGCGCATCATCGAGCGCACGTTGCCGAAGCCGTAATCGAACACCACCACTGTGGTCATTGCCATTCCCCGTTCTATAGATTTGCCTGAATATTCTAAGTATTGCCTAGATTCTCGCTGCACATCAGAATCATTCACGATACGATATGAATGGTTCTGGCACATATGCCGTTGGCCTGAGTCGCTTGCACAGCAGACCCATCACTTATTCAATGCTGGGCTTGCCGCGTCCACGCGAACGCGTATGGCTGGCAATCACGTCCAAAGCCTTTTTGCGGTCGAAATCAGCGGTTTTCACCACATGTTCCCCGTGTTCTTCAAGCCCTTTGACGTCAACGATGCCCAACATCAGATCTTCGACGAACTCAGGAGTGGTGGTGAACAGTACCGGCGGTGCGAACTGCTGCCCCGGCTCCCCTGCCATGTAGAGCGTGGAAACCAGCTTGTCCGCACGATTGACCGAGAGTACGGCCGGCATGCCGTTGACCACGCTGGTCAGGTCCTTTGCAGCACCTTCCGGCGCATCACCGTCAAGATTGTGCAGAATCGCAACAGCCCCGTTCTCGTCGGCCACACAATCAGCGGAAATATCCGCAATCTGGCAGAACGCAGCGAGCAAATCCGCCGAAATAAGCCTGGTAATCAGCACGGCGACCTTGGCACGGTTGCCGATGAGCCCTTCGAGCTCTTCGTCAAAGTTTATCTGGTCTAGTTCGTCGGTGATTTTGCGATCGGTCTGTTCCGAAGTATTCGTGCCGCTCATACCGGCTTCAGCGTTTGACTGTGATTCGGCATTGCCGCGCGAAACGCTACCTCTTGTACCATCGTCAGGAGCCTTGCCGTCTACGCCCAAATCGTTGGAACCTGCGGCATCGTTATCGTTCGAACTTTTGCCATCCGGGTCATCCGCAAACTCCTTCTCGAAACCAGCCAGTGCCGCTTCGAGTTCTTCGTCGCTGAACAGACCGCCGTTCTCGTCGTTGGAACCATCGGGTTTATTGGCCTTATCGGCATTATCGAAATTTTCGAAGCCGTCGGTTCCCTCGTTGTCGTCACGACGTTCGCTCATCACAGCGCCCCTTTGGTGCTTGGAATGATACCGGCAATACGCGGGTCGGGCTCGACAGCGAAACGCAGTGCACGAGCGAGCGCCTTGAACTCGGCTTCGGCGATATGGTGCGGATCGCGGCCGGCGAGCACTGTCATATGTAGGCAGAGATCGGCATGGAAGGCGATGGATTCCATGACATGACGAACCAGAGAGCCGGTGAAATGTCCGCCGATCATGGCGTATTCAAATCCCTCCGGTTCTCCGGTGCACACTGCATACGGACGGCCGGAAATATCGACCACGGCGCGAGCGAGCGCCTCGTCCAGCGGCACGGTGGCATCGGCGAAACGACGGATGCCGCGCTTGTCTCCCAATGCCTGCTTCAGCGCCTCGCCGAAAACGATGGCTGTGTCTTCGACGGTATGGTGCACGTCGATGTCGGTGTCGCCGCTCGCGCGAATCTTCAAGTCAATCAGCGAGTGCTTGCCGAGTGCGGTCATCATATGGTTGTAAAAGGGTACCGAGGTCTCGATATCGGTTTTGCCGGTGCCGTCGAGATCCAGGCTCAGCTCAATCTTGGATTCGCTGGTCTCGCGCACTATCGTCGCCGTTCTTGCCATGACCGCTCCTTATCGCTCATTCACACACATTTCAACGCTTAACACCATCATAATTCATCACGAAGTCAAGCAGACATTACCACTATTCGTTTTCGAGCTGGCTCAGCACTTCCGTCAATGCCTCGCGGAAGCGGGCCATCTCTTCGTCAGTGCCCATGCACACACGCAGCCAGCCGTCCGGCCCAACAACACGAATCAAAACGCCGCGCTTCAGCAGTTCGTCGAAAATGCGTTCGCGGTTTTCGAATGAACCGCCGAACAGCACGAAGTTGGACTGAGAATCGGCAACCTGAAGAGGCTTGCCATGCCAGGTGAGGGTCTTCAACCAAGCGGCAGTCGCCTCACGTGTTTCACGCAGGTGCTTCACTTGGCTCAGCTGTTCGTCGGTATGTTTGAATGCCGCGAGCGCCGTGGCCTGAGTGACGGCGGAAAGATGGTAAGGCATACGTACGATACGCACGCAGTCGATGATGCCTCGATCAGCCGCCAGATAGCCTACACGAGCGCCCGCAAAAGCGAAGGCCTTGCTCATGGTGCGGCTCACGGCGAGATTCGGATATTTCGCCAGAAGGTCCAGCGCTGTCGGCGTGCCGGGAGTACGGAATTCGATATAGGCTTCATCGACCACAACCACAGGGTGCACACCTTCTGCCGCACCTTCGACCTTCGCGTTTTGTGCGGCTTGCAGGATTGTCTCCAGCTGGTCCATCGGCAGGATGGTGCCGGTCGGGTTGTTCGGGCTGGTCAGCAGAATGATTGACGGCTGCTCACGTTCCATGGCTTCCAGCACGGCATCAAGGTTCAGCGAGAAATCGGGATTGCGCTGTACCGTAACCCACTTGGTAAACGTGTCGCGCGCATACTCGGGGTACATGGAATAGGTCGGATCGGCACCCAGAGCCTTGCGTCCGGGACCGCCAAAGGCTTGGAAAAGCTGGAGCATGATCTCATTGCTGCCGTTGGCGCCCCACAGCTGCTCGATACCAAGTTTTACACCGGACTCGCGTTCGAGATAATCGGCAAACGCCTGACGCAGCGCGGTATGCTCGCGGTCAGGATACCGATTGAGCGTCGGAGCGATCTTGCGGACGTCTTCTGCAATCTCATTAACTACAGCCGGCGCGGGCGCATACGGATTTTCGTTGACGTTCAGGCACACCGGCACATCGAGTTGCGGCGCACCGTAGGGGACCTCGCCGATAAGGTCATTGCGCAGTGGCAGATTCTGCGGAATCGTGTCGGTCATAGTCTGTTCTTCTCTCCTCGCCTTGTGGCGACATACATGTAATGGCATACGTCTGCAATTCCGGCCAATCGAGACCAGAAAATTGCTTGCTGGTAAGCATGAGCCTATACGTCGCCCATGCCCATAAAAATGTCAAAGCGGTTTTGCCAAGCCGAAGACCGGATGGCAAAACCGCTGAAATCTCAACCGAAAGGGCGCTACTTACGCAGGCCGGCCTTGCGCTCCTGATCCTTCAACGTGGCCTTGTCATACGGGTCGTCGACGAAACGGCTCAGCACGCACTCGCCGTGGGCGGGCAGGTCTTCGGAAACGGCGAAGGCATTGATAAGCGAGGCCAGAGGCTTGAGTCCCTGCTCGTCGTATTCGATGACTTCGACAGGCTTCATGAAGGTGTGCACACCGAGACCGCAGGCAAAGCGAGCAGTACCACCGGTGGGCAGCACGTGGTTGGAGCCGGACATGTAATCGCCCAACGGAACCGGAGAATACGGCCCGCGGAAGATGGCGCCGGCGTTCTTGATGCGCGGCACAACCTCGTCGGGGTTCTCGGTCTGGATCTCCAAATGCTCGGCAGCGTAGGCGTTGGCGGCATCGACGGACTGATCAAGTCCATCCGTGAGGATGATGCCGGACTGGCGGCCAGTGATCGATGTGGCGACGCGTTCATGCGACATGGTGCGCGGTACACGCTTATCGAGACTTTCCTGCACCTTCTTGGCCAGCTCTTCGCTATCGGTAATCAGAACGGAACCGGCGAGTTCATCGTGTTCTGCCTGACCGATGAGGTCGGCAGCGACCCAGCTCGGATTGGCGGTCTTGTCGGCCAAAATGGCGATTTCGGTAGGTCCAGCGACTGCGTCAATACCGACGATGCCGGAGACCATGCTCTTGGCCGTGGCTACAAAGATGTTGCCGGGGCCGGTGATCTTATCGACCGGCTCGCACAGCACTTCACCGTCTTGCGGCTCGGAGCCGTTGGCGCCGTATGCAAACATGGCGATAGCCTGTGCACCGCCGACCGCGTAGACCTCATCGACACCCAAAATGGCGCAGGTGGCAAGGATGGTCTTGTTGGGCAGACCGTCATTGTCAGCGCTCGGAGGCGTGGCAATGGCCAACGAAGAGACGCCTGCAACCTGGGCCGGTACGGCGTTCATAATCACGGAAGTCGGATAGACCGCCTTGCCACCGGGCACATACAGGCCGACGCGCTCGACAGGAATCCAGCGTTCGGCGACACGCGCGCCTTCGGCCAAGTCGGTGTAGAAGTCCTTCGGCACCTGCGAGGTGCAGACCTTACGAATACGGCGCACCGATTCCTCGATGGCGGCACGAACTTCGGGATCAAGCTCTTCAAGCGCACTCTGCATTGCTTCAGCAGGCACACGCAGATGGTGCGGACGAATATGATCGAACTTCTCCTCGAAATCACGCAAGGCCGCAGCTCCGCGAGCCTTGACATCGTCGAGGATAGGACGCACAGCACTGCTGGCTTGTTCGTGCCCATTTCGGCACGAGGCATGGCCTCCAGCATCTGTGCGCGGGTGAGGCGCTTTCCGCGCAGATCAATAATTCGCATGGTGTTATTTTCCATACTTGACTATCGTATTCGGCACCAAATACCAATATGAGATACAAGCCACATGCTGAGATAAACCGTGCACGGCGCTCATGATGCGAGACAAAAGTGTCCGAAACCAGGCTCTCTCAACTCAATCAGCCACCCTCAACCTAGGCCTTGCCGGAAACTTTTGCCAGATCTGGTCACTCACGATGCCGGCAGGCAACGCGGGCCGAAAAGAATCTTGATTTCGGCAAAAAGCGTGGTATCGCGCTTGACCCTGAATCTGTCACCGAACGTGAGCACCTGGGCATTGCCGCTGGAATCCATGATGGCGAGCTTGACCTCACAGATGCCGGGATGATGGGTAAGCACCTGCCCGAGCTTCATGACATGTGGCCGGTTCAACGCGGCTTTCGGCAGCGTGATAATCAGCGGACGCTCATCCTCGGCCTCCAGATTGGGGACAGTCATCTCGTTGGCGCGCATGCTTACCGTTTCGTCGCGCTGCTCGACGAAACCGCGAATCTGCACCACTTCGTCGACAGCCATCAGCTCGGCGGCGGAACTATAGGCCTTGCCGAAGAACATGCACTGGATGGAGCTTTCCATGTCTTCGATGGTGACGATGGCCCAAGGGTTGCCCTTCTTGGAGACACGACGGTCCACTGCGGTGATGAGCCCGGCGATGGTGACCTGCGCACGATCGTCCATGTTCGGCGCGCTGTTGATCAGTTGTGCGATCGACATATCGCGTAGACCGTTGAGCACTGCGGTCATGCCGGAAAGCGGGTGATCGGAAACGTAAAGGCCGAGCATCTGCCGCTCGAAATTGAGCTTGGTCTTCTTGTCCCATTCCTCGATATCGGGCACAGAGACCTGGGCGTCGCCCATCGCGTCGTCCTCTCCCCCGTCGCCGTCCAAGCCGGCAAAGAGGTCGAACTGACCTTCCGCCTGCTTGCGTTTGAGGCTAATCACCGAGTCGATGGCGGACTCGTGAATCTGGAAGAGCGCACGACGGTTCGGGTCGATGGAGTCGAAAGCACCGGCCTTGATCAGTGATTCCACGCTGCGCTTGTTGAGCGCTTCCAGAGAGACACGGCGGATGAAGTCCATGAAGTTGACATACTTGCCACGCTTGGTCTCGCGCTCGTCGATGATGTCCTGAACGGCCTTGTCGCCCACATTGCGGATTGCGCCCAGGCCGAAACGGATGATGTTGCCGACAGGAGCGTACTCGAGTCGGGATTCGTTGACATCCGGCGGCAAGACCTGAATACCCATGCGCCTGGCCTCGCCCAGGTAGAGCGCGGTCTTGTCCTTGTTGGTGCGTTCGTTCTGCAGCAACGCGGCCATGAATTCCACCGGATAGTGGGTCTTCAAGTACGCGGTCCAATAAGAGATCAGACCGTATGCAGCGGAATGGGCCTTGTTGAACGCATAGCCGGCGAACGGCACGAAGATGTCCCAAACGTCCTGTGCGGCCTTCTGCGAGTAGCCGTGTTCCTTCATGCCTTCGAAGAACGGCTTCTGTTCCTTGGCCAGCACCTCGGGCTTCTTCTTGCCCATCGCTCGCCGCAGCACGTCTGCTCGGCCCAGCGAATACCCTGCCAGGATTCGTGCCGCGGACTGCACCTGCTCCTGGTAGACGATGAGGCCGTAGGTCTCGTCGAGCACGGGGGCGAGAGCCTCGGCCACCTCGTCGTTAATCGGAGTAATCGGCTGCAAACCGTTCTTGCGTTTGGCGTAGTTGTTGTGCGAGTCCACATCCATCGGGCCCGGGCGATAGAGGGCGATGAGTGCGGATATATCGTTGAAGTTATCGGGCTTGAGGCTCTTGAGCAGAGCCCTCATCCCGTCGCCATCGAGCTGGAAGACACCCAGAGTGTCACCGCGGGTCAACAGTTCGTAGGTTTCCTTGTCGTCCAGCGGAATCTTGGTGTAGTCGATGGGTTCCTTGCCATTGAGCTCGATGTTCTTCAAGGTGTCGCGGATGACCGACAAGTTGGAGAGACCGAGGAAGTCGTTCTTCACCAGGCCAAGCGTTTCGCAGGTGTGGTATTCGAAGGTTGTGGTCACTGTGCCGTCGGTACGTTCCAGCAACGGCGAGGTGTCGGTGATCGGCGTGGCCGACATGATGGTGGCGCAGGCGTGCACACCGGTCTGGCGAATCAACCCCTCGATACCCTTGGCCTCTTCCACAATGCGCTTGGCGTCCGGATCGGAATCATAGAGCTCACGGAACTCACGCGCTTCGGCGTATTTCTTGGAAGTCGGGTCGAACATCTCCTTGAGGCTCGCGTCCTTGCCGTTCTTGCTCGGCGGCAGGGCCTTGACGATGCGGTCGCCCACGGAGAACTCATAGCCCATGATGCGTGCGGAGTCCTTGATGGCCTGCTTGGTCTTGATGGTGCCGTAGATGACGCACTGCGCCACCTTGTCGTGTGCCCGTATTTATCGGCCACGTAGTCGAGTACTCGCTGTCGGCCTTCGGGGTCGAAATCGATATCGATATCAGGCAGGGAGACGCGCTCCGGGTTGAGGAATCGCTCGAAGATCAGACCGTGCTTCAGCGGGTCAAGTTCGGTGATGCCCATGGCGTAGGCCACCATGGAGCCTGCCGCGGAGCCACGGCCTGGTCCGACCATCACACCGTGGGTCTTGGCCCAGTTGATGTAGTCGGCGACCACCAGGAAGTAGCCGCAGAACTGCATCTGGCAGATCACGCCGCATTCGTAATCGGCCTGTTTGTGCACTTCTTCAGGAATGTTGCCGTCGTAGCGCTTCTCGAGGCCCTTCTGCACGTCGTGCAGGAACAGCGAGGTCTCATCCCATCCGTCGGGGCAATCGAACAGCGGCATGAACGCGCCATCCTCATGGTCGTCGAACATGACATTGCAGCGTTCGGCCACTTCCAGCGTATTGTCGCAGGCCTCTGGCAATTCCTTGAAGAGCGCACGCATCTCTTCGGCCGACTTGATGTAGTAGCCGGAACCGTCGAATTTGAAACGATTCGGGTCGTCCAGGTGCGAACCCGAGTTGATGCAGAGCATCGCGTCCTGCGAGCCGCGATCTTCTTCGTGTACATAATGGGAATCGTTGGTGGCGATGATGGGTGCACCGAGGTCCTTGGCGATTTTGAGCAGGTCCTTGGTCACCCGTTTCTCGATCTCCAGGTTGTGGTCCATCAGCTCGATATAGAAATTATCCTTGCCGAAGATGTCTTGCAACTGATGTGCGGCGCGCAAGGCTTCCTTGTACTGGCCCAAACGCAGACGGGTCTGAATAATGCCGGACGGGCAGCCCGAGGTGCCGATGACACCCTTGTGATAACGCTGCAGGACATCGTAATCCATACGCGGCCATTTGCCGACACGTCCCTCTAGGTTGGCTACCGACGAGGCCTTCATCAGGTTGACCAAGCCCTCGTCGTTTTCGGCCCACAGGGTCATATGGGTGATGAAACCACCGCCGGAGACGTCATCACTACGCTGGGCTTCGGTACCCCAATGCACACGGCCCTTGTCTGTTCTCGAAGTTTCAGGTGTGACGTACGCTTCGATGCCAATAATCGGCTTGATACCAGCGTTTACAGACGTGCTCCACATCTCGTAGGCGCCGTGCATGTTGCCGTGATCGGTGATGCCGATAGCCGGCATTTCAAGCTCTTTGGCGCGATTGACCAGGTCGGGAATCTTGGACGCACCGTCAAGCAGCGAATAATGCGTGTGATTGTGCAATTGAACAAAGTTTCCCGATTCAGCCATAGGTTCCACGATACCGACTCGGTCAGACGCATACAGACAGTATCCAATTAACTTTTCCAGCTACACTCATGACGGTCGGAGGGGCGGGCATACCTTATTCGGGACGTTCCTTGGCTAAGCCGTTAAACGGAAAGCTCTGTGAGCTTTCCGTAGGCGAAGTGAGCGCGATGCACGAGCGCGAAGACACGATTTCAAATCGTGTACGACCGTGTCTTATGCCCGAACAAGGCATGCCCGCCCCTCCAACCTCAACCTCACTAATTATTATTTAGCAAAAGCTGTAAGCGTAACACTCTATCTTCACCTATTCTTTTGTACGTTTGACGTCACGCACGATGCTGAGAGCACGCTGGAGATCGGCGGGATAACGGGACGAGACCGTGGTCCAGAGGTGGGTGCGGGGATGGCGGAATTCCAAGCGCATGGCATGCAACCATTGACGTGTCAGCCCCAGGTGTTCGGCCAGCACGGGGTTGGCACCGTACATCGAGTCGCCGACCAACGGATGACCGATGGAGGAGAAATGTACACGAATCTGATGGGTACGGCCGGTCTCGAGGTTCACGCTCACCAGTGTGGCTTCGCTGAACCGTTCAAGTACGTCCCAATGGGTAATCGCCTTTTTGCCCAACGGCGTGACGGTGAAACGGAAATCAGAGACTTTCGCACGGCCGATGGGCGCCTCAATGGTCGCTTTATCGTGAGTAAGGTTGCCCTGCACCAAGGCATGGTAGATCTTGACGACTTCATGGTGGGCGAACTGGCGGCGCATCTCGCGATATGCCAGATCTGATTTGCATACCAGCATCAATCCGCTGGTGCCGACATCGAGTCTACTGACGATGCCTTGCCTGCCAGGAGCGCCGAGGGAGGTGATATGGGTGCCACGCGCCAGAAGGCTGCCCAGCACCGTGGGCCCCGTCCATCCCGCCGACGCATGAGCCGCAACACCAACCGGTTTGTCGACCACGACGACATCCTCGTCCTCATAGACCACGGCCATGCCTTGCGCCAACGGTTCGGGATCCGGATCCTTCTCCACGATATCGAATTCGACGGTGTCGCCGTCGGCCAGTGTTCCTGATTTCGAAATGCTACGTTGTAATACAGATACTTCGCCGTCTTCGATGAGTTCAACGGCCTTCGAGCGTGAGACACCCAGCATCTTGGCCACGGCAATATCGAATCGCTTGCCGACCAAAGCATCCGGAGCGGGCACCAATCGGCTCATCGACCATTCACTCCCCTGCCCTGCGGGCTTTGACTTTGTTCATCACGCTGTTCCTGCGCTTCCTTGGCGCTGAACGGCACACTGGCCAACAACAGGACGACAATCATCACAGCGGCCACGCCAAGTTCGATATCGGCCACATTGCCGACGGACCAGCCATAGTTGAGGAAATCCACCACGGAGCCGTTGAGGAATCCATGGGCAAAAATCACCCTGTCGATAAGATTGCCGAAGGCTCCTGCAAATGCCAGCGTTAGCGCCGCTGTCCACCACAGCGAAATCGTGGTCAGTGCCAGATACACCAACACCACGCAGGCTACCAATGCCACGCAAGAAATAAGCCATGTCACCGACGAGCCCATGCCCAGCGACGCACCGGGATTATGGACCAACGTCAATCCCAACAATTTGGGAATGACCACAACGGTGGTATCGCTGCTCAACGCAGCCTGCGCCCACAGTTTGGTCAGACGGTCGAGTACAAGCGCCGCCACTGCCACGATAACGAAAACGGCCACACGAGTGCGCGGCCGTTTGGGTGATACATTCTTCATATCGATGGCCGAATCAGTCCTTGGACTCTTCCATCTTCTTGTACGTGCTGCCATCGCTCACCTGAGAGACGAGCTGGCCGAGGAACTCGGTAAGGCGCGTACGGTATTCGGTCTCGAACTGCTTGAGGCTCTGGATATTGGCCTCAGCGGTCTTGGACTCCGAAGCCAGATTCTCACGCACCTGCTTGGCGTAAGTATCGGCAGAGGAACGGGTCTTCTGATCGTAATCGGCAGCGCGGCGCTGTACTTCGGACTCATAGGAATCTGCAGCGGTATGCTTCTGCTTCTCATACTCTTCGGCAGCGCCACGGGTCTTCTGCGCATAGGTGTCGGCTTCCGAGCGGGTCTGCTTGGAATAGTCCTCAGCCTTGCCGCGAGTCTGCTTGGCGTATTCATCGGATTCATTGCGAGTGCGGGTGGAATAATCGTTGGCCTTGTTGACCAGCTCCTGATACTTGTTCTGGCTGGCTTCGGTGATTTCCTTGGCCTTAGCCTTGCCCTTGTCAACGTACTGATCGTGCAGCTGCATCGCAAGCGTCAGCATTGCAGTAGCGCGTTCAGGCTCGCTGGCGGCGCCGGCTGCGGCACCCGCGATCTTCTGCAGGCTGCCGGTCTCGGCGCTCGGCTCAATCTTGGAGACCTGGGCACGAAGCTGGTTCTCACGCTGCTTGGACTCTTCAAGCTGACGAGAGAGATCCTGCAGCTGCTTGGACTGCTCGCTAGAGTTGGAAAGCTGCTTCTTGGCCTGCTCAAGCTCACGGGAAAGCTTCTCGTTGCCGCTGCGGAACTCATCGCGTTCACGCTGCACGGCGGCGAGCTGGTTATCGACGTCTTTCTTGCCTGCGGCTTGCGCAGCTTGGGCGGTGAGCTGATCGATCTGCGCGTTCAGGCGATCGACCTGATCCTTCAGCTGCTTGTTCTGCTCAGCCAGGCCCCTGTTGCTTTCCTCAGCCTCGGCGAGCTTGGACGCGGCAACCGTCGCGGCCTGATCGCTGCCATTGCCGGACTGCTTGCTGGCATCCTTGAGCGTCTGGTTCTCGCGGCTCAGCGCCTGAACCTGTGAGGTAAGATCAGAAATCTTCGAGTTGAGCTTGCTGACATCCGGGCCCAACGATTGCGTCGACTGTCCGTTGCCGCCTGCCATAGCCTGCTTGCCAAGAGCTTCTACGGTCTCGGTGACCTGGTCGAGAAAATCATCGACCTCTTCGACGTCGTACCCCTCTTTAAAACGTACGGTTTGGAAGGCATGTTCCCTGATATCCTTCGGCGTTAACAGTGCCATAAACTTTTACACCTCACTTTGGGCATAATGCCTCTAATTTTTATTCTCCGATAAATGCTACACCACCCAGTGTACCCGAAATAAGGGGCTATAATCGGCATAAAGGACGGTTATCTGTCCCACGACAGCTGTGCGGAAGAACCATTCTCTCCGCCTTCGGATTCCTCTCCGTCATTGAGTTGAACAGGCTGAGCCGCTTGCGAATTCGCGGAAGGCCACGGAGAAGGGCTGCTACCGGTGCTGCTACCTGAATTGATAGGGAGGCTTCCTGGGACCCTGCCTTCAAGATAGGCGATGCGTTGTTCTTGCTGAGTCAACGTTTCTGCGACTTCGTCCAGGAAATCATCCACTTCCCGGACATCGTAGCCTTCCTTAAAACGAACCGTCTGAAACGCCTTATCTCGTACCTCTCGTGCAGTCAGTATTGACATAAAGGCCTCTTTTCACCCAGAACTGCTTTCAAACCAACTTAAATCAAATAATCACTTCGAGCACGGCGATGACAAACCACAACACCATCGGCGTAACATCCAGCCCCATGTTGCCAAGCCTGATGGGCGGAATAAAGCGCCGCAGCCAGCGCAGCGGCGGGTCAGTCAACACATAGAAGACATTGATGATCGATCCGAGTACACGGCCCGGACGCCAGCGCGGCGCGAGCACGAACAGCCAATCCAAAAGCACCCTGATAAAGAGCACGGTTCCATAGAGACCAAGGAGCCAACGCAGAATGGAGAGTATGAGAAAAAGCATAGGACCTCAGAACAAGCCGTCGCCGGCTTCATCGGACTGGGACTTTTCGACCTTGATGTTGACCTGGGCAGGGCTCAGGAGGAACACCCTCGGGGTGACGCGTTCGAGCGAACCACGCACGCCGAAAACAACACCTGCCGAGAAATCGACGATACGATAGGCCACCGCTTCGGAAACGTCAGTGAGATTCAGGACCACGGGAATGCCGTCACGAATGGCACGACCGACCTGCTGCGCGTCCTCGTAAGACTTGGGATGGATGGTAGTGATGCGGTTCATGCGTCCGGCAGGGAACGGCTTCGAGGCACGCGAGACCGTCGAGGAATCCTGAGAAGCGGCAGACGTGGTGTGCTGCGTAATCGGCGTCACGGTGCTATCCGAATCGAAATCCGAAGGCGTTGGCTCGTCATCGTCCTGCACGTCGATGTCATCGTCATCGACGACATCGGTCATACCCAGATATGACATCGCCTTTTTCATGTATCCAGCCATCAAAAATCCTTTCGTCTACTTGCTTACCGCAGGAAATCCGGGATATCGAGATCGCCGGGATCATCGGGAGAAGTGGAATTGTCAGGCTCCTCATACGTCGGAGTTTCCGGGGTATGAGACACAGTCGGCGCGTCCAAATCAGGCATTTCGTGTACCAAAGGCTCACTATCGGATCGATAGGAATCGCGTGCCGGGGCATCGTCACGGCGAGACGTGGACTTGGCAGCGGTGACGCTTTCGAGGCTTTCAGTGTCTTTCTTGCTTTCGGAATCGAATCCTGCCGCGATGACGGTGACACGAACCTCGTCGCCGTAAGCATCGTCCAAGGCAAGACCCCAGATGATCTGTGCTTCCGGATGAATGGCCTTGCGCACCAGTTCGGTGGCATCGCTGGCTTCCTGCAGCTTGAGGTCGGTTGGGCCGGCGATGTTGATAAGCGCACCGTGAGCGCCCTCAATGCTCTCTTCGAGCAACGGCGAGCTGATGGCGATTTCGGCGGCCTGGGTGGCACGGTCCTCGCCGCGCGCCGAACCGATGCCGAAGAGCGCCGTTCCTGCACCGCGCAGGATCGCGGTGACGTCGGAGAAATCGACGTGAATGTAGGAGTTCATCGTGATGAGATCGGTGATGCCCTGCACACCGGCAAGGAGTGCGGTGTCGGCGGTCTTGAAGGCATCGACGATGCCGATGGTCTTGTCGGAAAGCTCCAGAAGACGATCATTCGGGATGACGATGAGCGCATCGACTTCCTTGCGCAGGTTCTCGATGCCCAACTTGGCGGAAGCCGCACGCTGCGGCCCTTCGAAGGCGAAGGGACGGGTGACCACAGCAATGGTCAACGCACCCTGCTGATGTGCCGCCCGAGCAACGATGGGGCTTGCACCGGTACCGGTGCCGCCGCCCTCGCCGCAGGTGACGAAGACCATATCGGCACCCTTCAGCGCTTCCTCGATGTCGGACTGGTGATCTTGCGCAGCCTTGGCACCCTTCTCGGGGTCGGCTCCGGCTCCCAGCCCGCGGCTGGAATGATCGCTCAGGGAAATCTTGACATCCGCGTCGCTGCGGAGCAAATCTTTCGCATCGGTATTAATCGCTACAAATTCAACGTTCTGCAAGCCTTCGGCAATCATGCGATTGACGGCGTTGCCGCCGGCACCACCGACACCGACCACCTTGATGCTCGTCTTATCGTTGAAATTGTCATTCTGGGCAATCTCGCTCACCATAGTCTCCTGTCACTTCACGGTTATGCCTATTACTCTATCGCAGAACACGCCTATGTTAAGACTATTTCCCGGTGTGTACCACATCTTTTTATATTTTTTATCGATCAGTAACTGGCATCCATCGGGTCATCGCCGAAAAGCTGCTCGCGTTCCTCGTGGGTCGTGGTGCGTGAATCGAACCAGCCGTAGGGAACGTGGACCTTTTTCGCGTAGCGAACACGGCCGCGGGGCTTGTCGGTGACACGTTCCGGATATGTGATGGATGGGTCAAGTTTGTCCATCACGTTTTTGACATCGGCCAATGTTTCGGATTCCATGAACTCACGACGGGTATTGCCGCCGACGGGGAATCCCTTCAAATACCATGCGATATGCTTACGCAGATCGTGCACAGCCATCGTCTCGTCGCCGTCGTAGAAGCGCAGCAACAGTTGGCCGTGGGCCATGATGATCTGGAAGACACCACCGAGCGTGGGGCTGAAGCGCTCGTCGGAGCCGGCGAAGGCATGCTTGATATCGGAGAAAATCCAGGGCCTGCCTTGGCAGCCACGACCGACAGCAACGCCGGCGCAACCGGTTTCACGTACCATTTCCAGAGCATCCTCGGCACCCCAGATGTCGCCGTTGCCGAAGACCGGAATATCTACGGCTTGGACGAGCTCAGCGATACGGCTCCAATCGGAGTGGCCACCATAATATTCGGCGGTGGTGCGCGCATGGAGCGTGACGGCCGCGCATCCTTCATCCTCCGCGATACGAGCTGCATCAAGGAACGTAGTGTGGTCTGCATCGATGCCGACGCGAATTTTTGCGGTCACGGGGATGTTCGCGTCGCTACACACCTCAACCACGCGGTGAACAAGTTCACGGAACAGGTCGGTCTTCCACGGCAGCGCGGAACCGCCGCCACGACGCGTGACCTTCGGCACCGGGCATCCGAAGTTCAGATCGACGTGATCAGCCAGATTGCCGTCGACCACCATCTGCGCGGCCTGGGCGGTGATGTTGGGATCGACACCATAGAGCTGGAGCGAACGAATCTTCTCGGTGGGCGCGAAACGGCAGAGACGGAAGGCCTTGGGATTGCGAGCGACCAGCGCACGAGCAGTGATCATTTCGGCCACATACAGACCATCAGGACCATACGCGCGGCACAGAGAGCGGAATGGCCAGTTGGTGACGCCAGCCATCGGAGAGAGCACGACCGGAGTCTCGATATGCAACGGTCCCAAATCGACGGGCGCAATCTTCGGCAACGGTTTGCCATCATCCTTGGCTTCGTATTCGCCGTCCTGTGCACTGGTTTCGCTCGAATCAAGCCCGGGCAACTCCTTGAGCACCTCGTCCCAACCATCATCAAACCGCTGCCGAGCTTCCGAATAATCGACCTTACTCAGCCATTCCTTAAAATCCTTCACGTATCACCTATTCTCAATCACAACTTATTGAAACGAAATCTAACTGACGTGGTGGGGCGGGGATATGCGATGTCCGACACGCTCCAGGCCGCTCAGGCCAAGTCTTTACGGTCTGACATCGCATATCCCCGCCCCACCACTCAACGGTATTATTGTTAGTTCAAATAGCTATTAGTAGAGACCGCCAGCCTCTGCGACCTTAACCGGGGCGGACTCATCGACGCCAGACTCCTTGGCGAAGTCCACGCCGCCGTCAGCTGCAGTGGTGCCAACGATGGAAGCCGGGCCTTCGGGATAGCGCACGCGCTTCTCGCCGATACGGTCGGCCACGTACTTGGCCACGTTGTCGAGGTCGACGCGCTCCTGCTTCATCGAGTCACGCTCACGGATGGTGACCGCGTGGTCGTCGGCGGTATCGAAGTCAACCGTGATGCAAAGCGGGGTACCAATCTCGTCCTGACGACGGTAGCGGCGGCCGATGGCTCCGGCCTCGTCGTAGTCAATCATCCAGTCGTGCTGGCGCAGTTCAGCGGCCAAGTCATGGGCGATGCCTTGCAACGGCGCCTTCTTGCTCAGCGGGAAGACGGCGGCCTTGACCGGCGACAGGCGCGGGTCGAGACGCAGCACAGTGCGGCGGTCGACGCCGCCCTTGGTATTCGGTGCCTCGTCGACGGCATAGGCGTCAACCAGGAAGGCCATGAGCGAACGGGTCAGACCCGCAGCCGGCTCAATGACGTAAGGAATGTACTTCTTGCCGCTGGTCTGGTCGAAGAAGGCCAGATCCTCGCCGGAATGCTCCTGATGTGCGGAAAGATCGAAGTCGGTGCGGTTGGCCACGCCTTCAAGCTCGCCCCAGTCGGAGCCTTTGAAACCGAACTTGTATTCGATGTCGACGGTGCGCTTGGAATAATGCGCGAGCTTCTCCTTGGGATGCTCGTAGTGGCGCAGGTTCTCCGGGTTGATGCCGAGGTCGGTGTACCAGCGGGTACGGGTGTCGATCCAGTACTGGTGCCACTCTTCGTCGGTGCCGGGCTCGACGAAGAACTCCATCTCCATCTGTTCGAACTCGCGAGTGCGGAAAATGAAGTTGCCGGGGGTGATCTCATTGCGGAAGGACTTGCCCATGTTGGCGATGCCGAACGGCGGCTTCGAACGCGAAGAGGTCATGACGTTCTTGAAGTCCACGAAGATGCCCTGGGCGGTCTCCGGACGCAGATAGTGCAGCGAGTTCTCGTCGTCGACAGGACCCAGATGCGTACGCAGCATCATGTTGAAGTCGCGCGGTTCCGTCCACTCGCCGCGAGTGCCGCAGTCGGGGCAGACGATGTCTTTCAAGCCGTTCTCGGGCATCTTGTCACCGTGCTTCTCGGCATAGGATTCCTCGAGCTTATCGGCGCGCTGGCGCTTGTGGCAGTTCAGGCACTCGATCAGCGGGTCGTTGAAGACCTTGACATGGCCTGAAGCCTCCCAAACGGCGGAAGGAAGGATGATCGAGGTATCGACACCAACCACATCGCCGCGGGTAACCACCATCGAGCGCCACCACTCGCGCTTGATGTTGTCCTTGAGCGCGACGCCGAGCGGACCATAATCCCATGCGGAACGTGTGCCGCCGTAAATCTCCCCGCAGGGAATACGAAACCACGACGCTTGGCCAGCGATACGACTTCATCTAGTTTGGATTGAGCCACGACACACCTTCCGCTTTCGGCTTTAAACAGCCATTTCATGACATTTACTCGTGTGCCCACTTTACCGATACATCGTGACACAGCCGGCAAACGCATGAACCCGCATTGCCAAGCCTGACAGGTAGGATGCAGGAAGTACCAAAAGGAGAACAATCATGGACCAAGATATCGACCGTAACGCCGTCAAACAAACCGTTCCCACCGACCCGAAAACTGGCAAGCCCTATATCAATACTGTGGCCGCCGTGGCCATTGCACCGAGCGGCACCGGCTCGGAGCTGAGCGAATATGTCGCGCAAGCCATCGATGTCATCCGAGAATCCGGACTGCCCAACGAGACCAACGCGATGTTCACCAACATCGAGGGCAATCTTGATGACGTGCTCAAGACGGTGCGCGACGCAACCATGGTGCTTGCCGAGCAGGGCTATCGTACCGGTTTGACGTTGAAGCTTGACATTCGCCCCGGTTTTTCAGGTCAAATCAAAGAGAAGCAACAGCTTGTTGACGAAATCCTGAGTCAAACGAAATAACCGCCAGTTTGCGGCGAAATAAGCCACAGTGTAAACTGTGATTACAAGTCTTGATTTCGTCCTTGAAGAGGTATAACTTAAAAGTATGTTGACAATGAAAGATGTCGCGGAGAGAGCTGGGGTTTCAATTTCCACTGTCTCCTTGGTGCTCAATAATCGAGACGCCGGGCGAGTAAAACCAAAAATCGCCACAAAGGTGCGCCAGATTGCAGACGAGCTGGGCTACAAGCCCAATCCGATGGCACGAAGCCTGCGTACCAGCAAGACCGGCATCCTAGGATTCATTGCCGAAGATATCTACGACATCCCCTATACCGCGCAGACCCTGCAGGGCGCGCAGGACGCGGCCAGCCATTACGGCTACATCATTCTTTTTGTTGATACGGACGGTTCCGCAAGTCAGGCCGAGCAAATCAACGTGCTTCAGCGCTACGGCATGGATGGATTCCTTTATTCCAAACCCTCGAGCCAAGTCACCGAGGTGCCGGAAGACCTCGTGCACTCCCCGCTGGTGCTCATCTCCACCAACACCGTCGACAACCGCTTCCCCATCGTCGAACCGGACGAATTCGCCATCGGCTACGATGCCACCAAGAGACTGATCGACGCCGGAGCAAAGAAAATCGCCTACATCGGTAACAGTGAGCCAACCATCGCCCAGGCCACACGCATCGAGGGCTACCGCAGGGCCATCAAAGAGGCCAAAATCCCCTTCGACAAGAACCTCGTGGTCAACGTCTCGCAGGACGGCGAAGCTCTGGGCCGTGTCTCGGAACTTTTCGACAAGGAAAAGCCAGACGCTTTCTTCTGCTACGGCGATTCGCGCGCCTGGTACATCTACGAATGCGCCGCCCGCCGCGGCCTCACGGTAGGCAAAGACATCTCCGTGGTTGGCGTGGGCGACAGCAGCAACATCGCCGACACCTTCTCCCCCAAGCTCACCACCATCGCCATGCCCTATTACGAAATGGGCTATTGGGCGGTGTGCAAGCTGGTCTCGCTGATCGAGAAGCGCTCGCTGGGCAACGATCCGTTCCCCAAGAACCTCATCGACCTGCCGCCGATCAATTCCGCAATTCCCGCCTGCATCCACTGCCAATTAATCGAGAACGATTCGGTGGTTAGCGCAGACAAAGACTGAGCGTTGACAAGTCCGGCTTGATTCCGAATTGTTTGCTTTTCTCCGGCATACGGCTTCTTCGCCATGTGCCGGTTTTGTTTTTCTCAAACCCTACCAAGATTTCCTGCCCGGAATCCAACACCGTCGGACAGGAAACCCAAATGGATACCAACACGGCAACAAACTTAAACCAACCTCCGTGTCAGCACCCTTCTACTCTAATAAAACCGATATGAAATACAAATTTCTGGGCACAGTACAACTTTCTCATTGACTCAACACACGAGAAATTCAAAGGTGAACGAGCAGAAAACCGACGCCAAACTCGCAAAGTTATTGTCGCAACAACGCCGAATCCCTGGTGATTCCCTCAACCGTCCGGCTAATAACCCCATCCCGATCCATAGGGGATAATCGTTCGGCAGTCTCCGGCAAAGCCACACGCAGGCCGTGAACGGCATCCTGCACAATGCTTTCGCTCTTCGCCGATGGAATTCCCAGACGAATACCTTCTGCCACTACGGTTTCGGGGAACATCTGCCGCATATCGTAAGTCTTGCCAATCTTCATAGAAGACAGCGGTACGGCACCATCCTTGAGAAATGGTGCGACGGAAAGCACATCATACATTGGAGCCAGCTGCACCGAATCTCTTTCAAGCAATAACGAATAGTTTTTCGCATGAGCATCTGTATTGAGCAATGCGATATTTACACTCAGCGCACGCAGAAAATCAGCCGCCACCTGTTGTGCATATTCCGGCGTCACCCGGGTCCGCAACAACTGCGCTACCTGCCCTACGCCAGGGCCACCGTCGTTACGCTGATATTTTTTGGAAGGAGAAACGGACATCGCTTGGCACAAGTCCTCTTGATGCAATCTCGACCACGTGCCATCAATGTTACGTTTTCGATCATATCTTGTCGAAACCAAAGCCCGTACATCACCGTCAGGCGACTGCCACAAATCAGTCTTTGCAGCAGGAATGCCAGCGCTCTCAACCACCTTCTGGCAGAAGAACTCGACGATATCCATATCAGGTAGCATCATATCGGAGGCTAGCAATGGCTTGAAAATATGGGTGGTTGGCACGCCTCGTTCAGGAATGCACCACCTACCATCATCGGTACGCGTCACGGCAACCTTGGCTTGCGCACCAGCAAGGCTCATACGCTGCTTGTTGGAAACTCGAGCTCCATGCTCATACATGGTTATCGTGTTTTTCAATAATTGGGACAGCTGCGTATCATCCATCGCCTGTATTGGACGAGTCCGGTTAGCCTGCGCATCTTCAGAGACTCCGCCAGGCTCTACTATCTGCAACGCACCTGCAACATCATGGCCAACATATTGCAATAACGAAAACGGCGACGAAGCCGAAACCTGATACGTCGAAGCCATCGATGCCAAAGCCTCAGAGTTATCGGGAAGCAAGCCCTGCAGAAAAGGAAGAACGGACCTGTTGCCATAACTTTTTTTCGTCAACGGCATCGACAACGAGAGCGGAGTCGCCCTGGAAGATGTGCGGTATCGTTCCTCGTAATCAAAGGTCAAGCGCCCCTCGGTCGACATGGCAAGCGAGCCGACAAACGTACCATCCATATAGACATCAAGTGTACGTTTCGCCATCAGTTGACCTTCTCCCCCTAGGCTTAGCCTGAAACCCGGGACGCTCTTTCACTTCCAGTTGTAGACCGAGTATGGAAAACACCTGGAGCACCTTGTAGACGTCAAATGAAGGTTTACCTGTCTCGACCTGGGCGATCCAACTCCGTGAGACTCCTGACTGATCCGCAAGCTGCTGTTGGGTAAGGCCGATGTCCTCACGCCGTTTCTTAACAGCCAAACCCATATCCAGCATCGTTCTGACTCGCATACCAGCTCGACCACCTTATCTTTTGTTCACGTTCGTGAACAAATTACATTGTACACGTTCGTGAACAACTATCAAACCCAAGCGCACGTGTGCTTCTGGACTATCAGCGGTTACTAAGCCGTTGCCTTGGTTTTGACGCCGCCGAAACGACGGTCACGGTGGACGTAGTGGTCGATGGAACGCCAGAGGGCCTCGCGGCCATAATCCGGGAACAGTTCGGGAGCAAAATCAAGCTCGGCGTAGGCGGCTTCCCACGGCAGGAAGTTCGAGGTGCGCTGCTCGCCAGACGTACGAATCACTAGATCGCAATCGGGGATATCCGGGTTGTAAAGATGGTCGGCAATCATCGATTCGGTGACGCGGTCACCGCTGATCTTGCCGTCACGCACTTCCTTGGCGATGGCCGCCGCGGCATCGGCAATCTCGGAACGGCCGCCGTAGTTGATGCAGAAAACCACGTCGATGGTCGAGTTGTGCTTGGTGCGCTCCATGGCGACCTCGAGCTCGTCGATAACCGATTTCCAAAGCCGCGGACGGCGGCCGGACCAGCGCACGCGCACACCCCACTCGTCCATCTGGGCCACGCGACGATGAATGATGTCACGCGAGAAGCCCATCAGGAAACGCACCTCCTGGGGGCTGCGTTTCCAGTTTTCCGTGGAAAAAGTATAAAGGCTCAGATATCGCACTCCTGCTTCGATGGCACCGGCGATGGTGTCGAAAACGACCGGTTCGGCCGCCTGGTGGCCATGCGTGCGAGTCAAGCCACGCTGTTGAGCCCAGCGCCCATTGCCGTCCATGATGACACCGACATGGCGAGGAACCTTGTTTTTCGGGTAGTCAGGAATAATCGAGGGGTCGGAAAAAGGCGCTGCCGGAACGTCTAGCGACTGGTAATCCACGTGTTCAAAAGCCATAGTTAAAAATCTAGCAATTTCAGCGAGCGAAGGGGACGTTCCAGGTAATATTCTCCCCATTCTTCAACAAATCGACGAATTTCGGCTTTGAGCGGGGCCTGATCGAGCACACTCCAGTCACCTTCGACCAATGCTTCCATCTGCTCGCGCCCGTCAAGATCGATGCGCCGCGAGTCCGGAGTGTGGTCGGTGGAACAGAGGACACCGCCGGCGGCCACGGAGAAATAATCGAGATCATCGCGTTTGCCGCATACCGCACAAGACGCGAGTCGTGGCGTCCAGCCAGCCTGCGCAAGTGCCCGCATCACATAGGAATCGCTAATCGCTCCAGCGGGGTGACGCGCTCGGGCAAGCGCTGCCAAGGCTGAAATCAGGAGCATATATTGGTTTCTGGCAGGCTCATGTTCTGTAGAAATGAGCTTGTCTACTGTTTCGGCGATGACATTGGCGGCAGTGTAAGCGTCATAGTCCACGCAAATGCGGGCGGCGTAGGAGGAAATCGAAGCGGCCTGCGAAATCACATCGAGCGAACGACCTTCGGCGACGAGCAGATCGTCTCGCATGAACGGCTCAAGTCTGCCTCCAAAACGTGATTTGGTGCGGCGCACGCCTTTGGCGACCGCCCGCACCTTGCCGTGACTTTTGGTCATCAGCGTGACAATGCGGTCCGCCTCTCCCAGTTTGACGGTTTTCAGTACCACGCCTTCATCCCGATACAACGCCACTGAAAACCACCTCCTCGGGTTCGACTCTCGATATTTTCAGATGTTTCCAGCCTATACGCCGCACGAACCTGCGTTTTCTAGAAGATGAACAAGCCCCAGAAGGCAAAGAACAGCAGGACACTGAACATGGCCGCAGCGACCAGCCAGAAGAAGACTCGGCCAAAACGCTTTGAGGCGAAAACGGGCTCGCGACCGCTGACCACATCCTGGATGGCACCTTTCCGAGGCGGAATCTGCGCCAATCCGCGCCCTTGGGCCACTTCGATGCACCGGGCAAGGATGCGGGCCCAAGCCCACACCACCAAGGTGGAGACCACCTGGATGACCGGCCAGCTCCAGTACATCATGCCTGGATCCTCAGTGGGTGCACCACCCCAGCCAAGCTTGACCACAGCCATGATGACCTGCCCGAGGCCTGTGGCGAAGAGCACGAATGTCGCCAACGTCGTAAGAGTGATGGCAAAGAGCTCTCCGCCGAATCCGCGCATGAAACCGAACACCTTGTTATGGTTGCCGCGAATCATACGCAATGCCTTAATCACACAGCCAATCAACGCCATCAGGAAGGCCGCAAGCAGCAGAACCACCATACCGACATTGACAATGGCACCATAAATGGTGAGGTTGCGGTCCGCCTTGAGTTCCCGTGGCACAGCGATGGACTGCCGGATGGTGGTGCCGGCGACTGGTTCGCTCGTCTGCTTCAGCCCTGCTACGGTGCCCGTTGCCCAAGAGATGACATCGTTCTCATAATCGTCGGCGAACGGCGTTCCAGTGTCAGCCTCATCGCCGAGGCGCAAGACATGGTTCGCCACGGAATAGCTGCGTACCGTTACGTTCTGGTTGCCTGCTCGGTGGGCCGAATAAAGAATGTGTTCGAGGCCTTCGACCTGCGCGGTGAGCACGTCCTTGGATCCGTAGACCACCATGGTCGGTACGGAGTAAGCCTGCGGCAAATCCATCGGGAAGTCAAGATTGTGAAGCCCCATCATCTCCGTGTCGGTATGGAACAGCCTGCGGACGATGGACTGATAGCCGTTGTTCGCACCAACCAGCGAAAAATCCTGTCCGACAAAGAATCCCAGCGATTGCCGAGGGCCGTAGACCATCGGACTCAGGAGCAGCTGGAAGGCGATATGCTTGTCGTATTTGATGACGTATGGCGAAATCCAAGTACTCTCAGAGGTGGCATAAAGGCCGACTTTGTCCGGATCGACATTGCGTTGCGTGCGCAGGTAATTGACCACCTGGTCATACGCTTTGGCGCTTCCTGGATAATCTCGAGTCAGGTCGCTGGTCGACCAGACCGGCTTGTCGAGCACGGCCGTGACGAATCCCGCAGACGAAAGGTCCTGGGCCACATCGCCGAAGCTGTTTTCGGCGGTACCGTAGCCTGCTCCATGCATGAAGACCACACCCGGATGCTTCGCGTTTGTGCCGGCAGAATCCTGAGGCTGGCGAATCAGGACATTGATATGCTGTATCTCCCCTGTAGCCGGCCGTTTGATATCCAGCTTGACCGTGCGCGCAACAACCTTGAAACTTCCCTTTTGAGCCAGGGGCACGCCTTGCGGATTGTCGAACGTTACGGCGGTGTTGGGCGAAAGCGTGGCGATTGATTGCTCGGTCGGATCACGTTTCCATGGCACGCTGGTCAGGTTGGAAACCGTGACCAGAATGCCTAAAAGAACAATGAAAATAGGAATGGTGACCAGCAGACGACGTCCAAGGCTCCATGCCGTCTTGGACTTGTCGGTTCGAGACGGATCATTGCCGTTTGCGGCATTGCCGCTCAAGGCGCTGTCGTTCAAACTGGCGTCAACAGACGAAACCCGCTCGTTGTGAGCGGGAATATCGTTGTGATTAGACAGTGGATGTAACACGGTACTCATATTAGACAAAGACGGCGTCTGGCACGCCTTCTGCCAGAAAAATCACTCGCCGGTCTTCGGGCTATCAGTGCCGGAAACATTGAAATCAGGGAAGGAAAGGCTAGGGATGTCCACATCGTCGCTGTCACCGAGGCTGTTATCACCAGCGGTAGCGGCATGGTTATCATTCGAGGCGAACAACGTCTGAGTAGCTGCGTCCGTGTTCGCATCCGCGGACGCGTCGGCTGATGAAGCAGCTGACGGTTCCGGTGCCTGAGGCGGAGTACTCAACGCCGATATCGTCGGCGACGGTGGCGCGAACGAAACAGTCTGATTCGAGCTCGGCTCAGTTGTCGAGGTATGTGCCATACTCGCCAAAGCGGCCAATGACGAGTCGCCATTAGTATCCGTCGTGCTGCCGAAGTTCGTAGTCTCTGCAGAAGAATTCTGTGAAGTGGCCGTTTCGCCTGGAACAACAGCGTTATCGGGAAGGTCCGGAATCACCGGTGTAGCGGTATCTGCTGCAGTTACATTGAAATCGAACGAAGCAGGCGAAGACGTGTCAATGCCGAAATTCTGCCCCGTCTGAGAGGACATATCAAAAGGCGACGAGGAGGCTTGCGTAGCCTGATACGAAGCTTCGGGCTGAGGGGCGGGAACCGTAGGCGTGGCGAATGCAGCCGTAGCATTCTCGTCAATCAGAGGGCTGACGCCGGCAGCTCCCATCGTTTCAGAAGTCATAGAATCCTGCGCCTGCAACGGCGTTACCGGCATGCTTACCTGGTCGACAGACACGGATGCCGCACCATTCATCTCAGCGTAATCACTGACTCGCGCATAGGATTCAATGCGGCTCAGCAGCTGCACGCACGCGTCCAGGAAGTAATCGACCTGACGTTCGTCATAGCCGCGATGCCCTTTGCGCTGAGTGAAAATGACATTGGCAACACTGCTGGAATTGAGATCGGCAAGGTTGCGGGCCTCTCGCTTTTGCTCATCGGCTTGATGCCCAAATCATCGGACGTGCGCGTAACAATCTGGTCAATCAGCCGATCGACCTGCTTCATGTCGTAAGCGGGACGCTTTTTCTCCGCGCGAATAAAACGTTCTTTGTGAGCACGCTGTGCGTGGTCGCTCACCATCTTATAAATCTGTTGGGTCTGGGCCTGCCAAGTCACTTGACCGTTGCTCGCAATCTCACGAGCGGCGTTCTTGTCGACCACCGCATGCTCGAGGCGCGCCAAAGCGGCATCCACCTCGGCGATGACGTAACCACCTTTGGCGAACGTGAACGAGGCACTCTGAATGTCCTGCTGCGTCAGCGATCCGTCATTCCTGTCATACTTTTCGTGCGCGCTCTCGAGAAAATCATCAACCTGATCAACGTCATAACCCCATTTACGCTTTCCCGCGTACTCGATCCCTGTCGAGCTCTGTCTGTTATCGGATTTTCCAGCCATCAGTCGTGCCTCCTGAGGTGTTATCTGCAATGTGGCTAGTATACGTGAGCGTTACGACGCGGCAAAAGGAAGGAAATACCCCGCAAAACCACACTTATCAGCGCAGGTTCAAGTCTGAAAACGGAAGCTATACACCCAAGAAATCTACTCGATATACACAATCAACTCGGCAAGCCGGCTTCGATCAACGGCTCTCACTTCAACCCATCACTATTCGAGTATCCACTGGTTAATCAACTATCAGAAGCATCCTTGCATTCTTGCTATTACTTCCCTCGAACGCCCGATCAAACCCGTTTCGCACCGCACCTTTTAAGATTGACTATTTCACCATCGAGCCGTTTCCGGTCACACGACTTGGTCATTCTCTTCTTTTGAGATCGGTTTCTTCGTCGTTCACGGGAGACTGCGGCTCTTGCCGAATATTCCGGCCAGAATTCCCGGCATCCTGCGGACCGGATTTCACCTCGACGCGCTCCTGCGTCCGAGCCTCCTTGATATCACGCAAGATATCAGGAAGTGGTTGTCGTATTTGGCGGCCAATACCCGCAGCCATCCGACTACTACCTTCACACAACGCCAGAGCATACGAAGTGTCCGAACCGCCCGGCCCGGGCCCTCGATCGGCACCAATCTCTGTGCCACCGGCGGCGCGGCACCAGTTTTGCGCAGGCGCCTGTTCTCCTCGTTCAGCCGGTCTGCCTCTTCAAGCCATGCCAACTCCGGAGCCACCAACGCCAACGCCTTATCACGCCTCGCCTCATTGTGTCCGGCATGTTTCGCCAGACGCACTGCCCGCTTGTAACGCCTCGAAGCCTCACGCACTCGCGCTCTCACCTCGCGCGACACCGCACACCGGCTCTGTACACAGGTACGCGGTAACGCCACTCCATCACCGTTCCACGCTCTACGGAACAGGCCGCCACCTTCGGCCACCACATTCCATAACACCGAATCCCGTCCACGATCCCGCACTGCCAGAAAGAGAAAATCACGCGTCCAGACCGGACGCTTCCGCATCACCATGAACGGCGTACGAATCACCGTCCCGTCCGCCGTTACTTCCTCGCCGCCCAACTCGCACAATGAAGTCGACACCGACACCACCACACCACGCGGATCGACATCCTCACCCGGAAAATCTGCGCCACGCGCCGCGAAAAATCTCGCTACCTCGTCCAAACGAAACAAAAAACTAAACGGAGGACGAATCAAAAGCCAAAGAAAACCCAACGAGATCGCAACGCCACAAAGGAAACCCCACAAATCCGTCCACGAAAACACAAACGTACCCTGGTATAAATCCTTCACGATGTAATAAATTTCACCTGGTATTATCCATCCTGTACACAGCACACCACCAGCACCTAGCTTGCGCATGTATCGGTCGTTCTCCGCGTGGAACATCTGTTTGAATCCGTCGAATCCGATCTCGAACCGGAACGGCCCCAACAGCGTCGATGGAGAGTCCGAAACCGGTCCATCCGACAAAAGACTTCCACTCATAACCGTTCTCCTCCATGCAAGAGACCGTCAGGACCATTCCTAGACTCGTTATCCATACCTTCACCTCTCCTTGAAGGTTTTCGAACTCGACAATGAAACAGTCTTTGCATCATAAAGCAACACAAATTATCGTTACCGAACGATATTACACGTATGGAAGATTGACTTTAAAATACTGCCCCTTGTTCTGGCCGCACTGTCAAACAACCGCGACCAACACTCCGATGGGCAAGCGTTGCGCTAAACTAGTCACATTAACGGGCGATTAGCTCAGCTGGTTAGAGCGCCACCTTTACACGGTGGATGTCGGGGGTTCGAATCCCTCATCGCCCACTAGGACTTCCATAGTCCAGAAACGTTGAAATTCCAAGGTTTTCAACCTATTTACTTCTCTCTGATGCCGCCTAAAAACCGAAATCAGACACAAATCAGGCACACTTTTCGGCAAGCTCCTTTTCCGGAAACACCGGAACACCATCGATTTCCTGCTGCTCGACATCTATCGAGGCGTCTATCATGCGGGCCACGTCGTCCAGATCGGAGTCGAAAAGGTCGGCGTAGACGTCGAGTGTCATGGACGCCGAAGCATGACCCAGCATCCTCTGCAGGGCTTTCACGTTCGCACCTGCATGCACGGCTATCGACGCCGCGGTGTGGCGAAGGTCGTGGGGCGAAGGCATGTCCTCGGGCCGGTATCCGAGACGTTTGAGGGCGGAGATGTACCAGGTGCGATTGCTCTTCAGATTGGCGACCGATTGTGGCCGTATCGTCCTGCCCGAGGGGTCAAGGAACACATGCTCGTCCCTTGCTTTTCCACTGCAGACCCCGTCCAGTGTATTCTCGACGATTCTCGGCATCGGGACATCACGCATCTCACCGTTCTTCGGCGTGCCCTCCACACCTTTACCTTCGACCATGACAACGTTGTGCCTGACCTTGATGCGATGGTCAGAGAAGTCCACATCCCTCACCCGGAGGCCTGCGGCCTCGCCCCAGCGCAGCCCGCAGAATCCGAGCAGGAGTATGAGCGCCCGTCGTTCGTCGCCTTTTTCCTGGGCATTACCACATTCGTCCGCGAAAGCGATGAGCTGGGATATCGTCAGATAGACGCGACGCTGTTTCCTTCTCGGCTTCCTCGGCACCTTGACCGCGGTCAACGGGCTTTTCGCGATGCGCTTGTCCTGGACGGCCAGTTCGACGATGCCCTTCAGTATTCCATAGGCTTTGTTGACGGTGCTGGCGCTGCGTTGCTTGCTGAGTGCTGACACCCATTGCTGCACGCCGCTGCGTGTCACATCGGATATTCTGACCCCGGCCCATTCGGGCTCCACATGGGTCCGCCAGGAGATGCCGACGGTGCTCGCCCACGAGGGCTTCCAGAGCGGGCTCCGCTCCGCATACCATGTTTGGTAAAGCTCCCCAACGGTTATCTTTCCTTTTCCGGGGTCGACATAGGTGTCGTTGGCGAGCGCGTCGGTCACATGGTCTGCAGCCCAGAGCTCGGCGTCCCGTTTTCTTTGAAAACCGCTCTTCCGCCCCATCGAATGGTCAGGTTTTCGATACCGAACAGAATATCGCCTGCCTTTTGCCGTATCGTACGGCTCAATACTGGTCATTGCTTTTTCCTTTTCTTAACCAACGGCAATATGGAGTCTTTTATTCTTCTTTGACTTCATAGGTGGCCCTGAAGCCGGAATTTCCGTTATAGGACCATGTCACCTCGAGATTTCCCCAAGAATCGTGCTGCGAACCGTCCAGTCCTGAAGTCTGTTCCATTTTGGATAGAATCCCACTGGGCACATGCAGTTGCTGATTGACGCATTGCTGAGTCTTCATCCCCTCGTACATGTTGCTTTCCGGTATGAACATGCTAAGGCTGCGGCCGTCGCTTCCTGCGGTCAACTCGGTTTCTTCATCACCAATTATGCATTCGTTGCCTATTTTCTTGAAGTCAGGCAATTTTGCTTTTTCGGCCGCGACGGCATCATTCTGCTTGGCCACCTTGTAAGCGGCAATACCGCCCAACGTGCCCACTCCCGCTATTGCACCTATAACGATACCCGTTACAAGACCGGTCCAGAAACGTCCATCTTTAAAAATGGTTTTCTGACGTGCCGAGGTGGGAGCGGGATGTTTCCGATGCTCATTTCTCGTTGCCCTTGAGACGACTGTTGCGACGCTACGAACGTAGACGACATAGCCTCCGGCTGGCTTCCAGCCGCATTTTGCGAAATCTCGCTTTGAAATTCCGGCACGGCATCTTGATCACTGACAGCCCTTGTGCTCTCTTGAGCACGAACACCTGTCCCCTCGAATTCCGCTAAACCTGTCGAAGGGTCTTTTAAAGCCTCATCATGCAGCTGAGTCTCATCGTTTTCTTCTGTCATTTTTCTCTTCTTTGATATTCTTTTAATCTACTAAATTATTTTGGTAAAAATTCGGTATAGTATCGTGCAACCAGCAGCGATATGCCAGAATCAGGTCGGGCGTAACGCCGAGTTCGCTGGCAATCCACGACGGATTGTCACAGCACCGCTCTGCATTCATGTAGTCGGCTTGATCTATGAGCATTCTTGCTGCTTCGATGTCGGCACGAAGCTCCGCCGCGTCATGACCATTGCGACAACCACAGTCGCCATGCCTGGCATGGCTGAGCTCGTGGGCGAGCACGCATTTATGCTGTACGTCGGTGAGCCTGTCAGACAGGTAGATAGCGTCGCGTTCGATGTCGTAGGCGCCTTTGAACCCGTCTTCCATTGGCAGCACATAGACCTTGGCCCAGTTGCGGGCGAACAGTTCAAGGTCTGTGTTCACGGCATCTCCTCCATCGCCTGCTGCTCGGCATCAATATCACCTTGTTTCGCCGCGAGGCCCAAATCACTGGCATGAAGAGCACGATAACGATTCTCTTCCGTTGGCACGTCAGCAACAATCTTCGAACCTGTATCGGAATCTTTAGACGCACACATAAGTTCGAGACCATCTTCGTACCCGAGATGCGGAGCAAGAGCATCCAGCTCATCAATCGTCCAAGATTTAAGACCTTTAATCCTCAGAGACGCATACGACTGCGCCCTGTTGATAATTGCCCCTACATCTTCCTGCGTGAGATGATGTACTTCTATCTGTTCATAAACAAAAGCGGCAACGTTCTTCGCCGTGTGACCTATTTCAGACAATTCACTATTTCGAACCATGCATAAATAATATCTCATTTGAGTTCTTTCGCAACATGCCCATTACAAAATTTATCTCATTTGAGTTGACAAACCCAAAAAAGAGCGTAGATTAGCAATTAGCTCATTTGAGATAAAGGAGGTGAAATGAAAGACAGTCAAAAATATCTATCCCAAACAATTAACGGCTTACTCGCTTCCTCGGGTAAAACCCGCGATGACTTAGCAAAATATCTGGGAATCCAACGTCGTGTCCTATATCAGCGACTCTCCAACAAACAATCCTGGACTGTCGAAGAACTCGACAAAATCGCCTTGTTCTTCGGTTACGACGACGCCTATGCACTTTCCGCTCTTGCTTCCGCTCAGAAGCAAGTCGACCGAAAACTCTCAACCACTCAAGCCGCATAAAAATGCCGCAGTCACAGCTGCGGCAAATCGACACAGAAAGAATCACAAACCATGTCAAAGAGCATTCTAGCAAAAGGAGGAACCGATGGCACGCACGTTGGAGGACGACGAAATCCTGACCAGCCAGCAGGCCGCGGACACCCTCAAAGTGACAAGGAACTATCTCAGCCAACTCAGGTTCCAAGGCGAGGGACCAGTATTCATCCAATGCGGGAGACGGACAATCCGCTACTGGAAGAGCGACATACAGAAATGGCTCAGCCAAAACCTGCACCAAGGCACAGCCGAATACCACACCTGAAACGGCAAACCATTGCGCTCATCTGCCTTGCAGGCGGCTCCATAAGCGCCGCGGCCATGTGCGTGAGCGTCACATGGCTGGTCGCAGGCCTCGCCGGCGGACAACTGGGGATTCTCCAACTGCTGGCCGTGCTCGTCACCATCCCCCTGACCGCGTTCCTGCTATGCCGCTGGGACGAACTCGCCACCCACGAGGACTGGCACGACAAGCGCATCAGCTCATTGGAGACCACCTGCATCGCACTGGCCGACGCCAACGCACAACTTCAGGAAAAACTCGACGAGACCTCGAGGGGAGGCGAAGAAGATGACCAGTGAATTCAGGTTCGTCGTCCCTGGGCCGCCGCAGTCAAAGGGTCGGCCACGGGTCTACCGGAACCCCGGCGGCAGGGGCGTGCACGGCGTCACGCCGAAGAAGACGAAGGACGCCGAGAACCGCGTCTACAGCACGTTCATCGCCAAGTACCCCGACGCACAGCCGTTCACCGGCGACGTCGAGGTCGCGTTGAGCTTCTGGATGCCCGACCGTTCGGGCAAGGACTGGGACAATCTCGCGAAACTGGCAACCGACGCGCTCAACGGCGTCGCCTACCTCGATGACAAGCAGATCATGCACGCCACCGTGCGCAAGATTCTTCCCGACAAAAGGGTTCAGGGCAAACGCGGCATGCGCAACCGGAAGGCCGGCGACCCTCTCACCCACGACGGCGTCCCCTACCAGGCGCACACGCACATCCACATCGCGGAAATCAGCAGCATCGGAAAGGAACAGGAACAATGAGCAAGAAAATAACGGTGTCGCTGGAGGTGTTCCAGGAAGTACCGAAGTATGCGGAACCGAAGCCGACGACGGTGACGGTCCAGATCAATCCCCTAGAGGCATGGCCGAACTGCCTGCGGGTGGCCCTGCTCCATCTTGCCGAGGAGAACGCCATGTTCGGCGACTATACGACGTTCGAGGAGTTCAAACGGCAGATGGAGACGCTGCGCCCGTTCGAGCAGATGGCTTCGGACTGGCCCGACCAACTCGACAAGCACGGTGACCCGTGGAAAATCGTCGCCTACTGCACCGCCGGGCCGAAGGCAGTCGTGGATGAGCCTCCCTACTCGTCGTGCCCGCGATGCGGAACGTTCCTGTGGGGCAAGCCGAGCGGTCTGAACAAGCCGCTGCTGCTCGACCAGTACAACCACGACCCGACGCCGGTGTTCTGCATGAAATGCGGGCAACGGTTCAAATACGACGGCCCCGAACTCGCCTACGCGGCCGTAGCCAATTCGAAGAAATGGTCGGAACGCATCAAACGCGAGCTCGGGGCGACGCAGCCGAAACTGGCGACGGTGGACTGATGGCCGACCTCAACCACTACATCCCCAGATGCAGGATATGCGGCCCGCTGCACGCGCCATGCCACATCGAGACGGCCATGCAGATCTGCGCGGCCCACCGCATCAGCCACCCCAACCACCGCCCGCAATGGGTGCCCATCAAAAGCCAAAAAGACAACAGCAAGGAACAGACAAAATGACAGCAACCACAATCGACAGGAATCCCGCCCTCCAAGAGCAAACCCAGCCCGACCCCACCGAACAGCAGAGCATCGACGAGGGCAGGACGAAACTGCTGACGGCACAGGCGAAGAAGATCGTCAGCCTGCAGGAGGAGATCGAGGAACGCCAGCAGTGGGTCGACCGGCTGAAACAGGACATCCTCGACACCCACGAGCCCGGCACCTACCAGGCCGGAGACCTCAAGGTACAGATACGCGAAGGCTCGAAGCGCCTGAACGCCAGCAGGTTCAAGAAAGAGTATCCGGCCGAGGACCATCCGGAACTCTACAAGATCGCCCCGGACTCCACGGAA
The DNA here is from genome assembly GCF_029392815.1 of Bifidobacterium sp. ESL0682. Lineage (GTDB taxonomy): Bacteria > Actinomycetota > Actinomycetes > Actinomycetales > Bifidobacteriaceae > Bifidobacterium. The sequence goes on from NZ_CP113942.1 coordinate 1,510,429, forward strand.
GCACGCAAGAAGCTCGGCGAGGACGCTTTGGCCGGCCTGTTCGACCAGGGCAAGAGCACGGTGGTCATCAAATGAAACAGCTTGACAAGGAAAAAATAGTCGAAATCGCAAACTCGGCAATTGACTCATACGATTTCAGCTCCGTTGACGAATTGGCAATCATCCGTACCGAAGACCTTCGCAACCTATGTCTGAATATTGCAGACAACATTCTCAAAGCCGAAAGTGAGGCAGCCAAATGATCCGGCAATTGAAAAGCGACATCGAGAAGACCATCGGCCATGAAATCCAGAAGCACGACCTGAACCTCACCGACGACCTGTACATCATCAAAAGCGACGAGCTCGACCAGTTGTGCCGTGAAGCCGCACAGCAGATCCTGAAGCAGGAAGGGGAGTCTGAAGCATGAGCAACATCACCGACGGAGGGTTCAGAATCACCCGTGACAAAGCCAGTGACTCCCCGGCAACGGCATCGGATTCAAGCTGGAAATAGTCCAAGCCGACAGCGTGACCAGAACCCGCATCAGCAAAACGGACGTGGAGTACATCCGCCGCGAGGCAGGACGAGCGTTGAAGGAGCTGAAACATGAGCAAGACAAACGGTAGCACCGTAAACCCAGTACTCGCCGTCACCAAAGCCCGACAGCAGGAAGCACAGCCTCCGAAACAGGAGCAGCCGACCTTCGGCGACGACACCGTACTGTGGCCGAGAATCCGCACGGTCATCGAGAACTCCATCGCCAACAACCCGCGCAGCCTGCAGAAGACCATCGGCCCCAGCGAACTCGGCACCGACAGCCTCCACACCCTCGCTGCCAAGCTCGCCGGATGGCCCCACCCCGAACAGCCAAACTGGGGCGCGTTCGTCGGCACATCCGTCCACGCCCAGCTCCAACGCGAGTTCGACGCCCTCAACGAAACCCACGATTCCGAAACCATCGCCATGCTCAACCGCATGTTCGGAGACAGAATTCGCGGACACCGCCGCTTCGAGACCGAGAAAAGCGTCACCGTCGGCCATCTGGAAGGCCTCTACGGCGGATACGACGTGACAGGCAGCATCGACCTCTACATCCCGGGCTGCGCGACCATCATCGACTGGAAGAACGTCGGCACCACCACTGCCAAAAACGTCAAGGCCAACGGCGTCAGCCAGCAATACCGCGTCCAGGTCTCGCTCTACGGGCTCGGCATACGCAACTCCGACCTGCCAATCGAATGGGTCAGCGACATCTTCCTGCCCCGCACCGGACTCAGCCTCAACGACACCATCCCCAGACGATGGCCGTTCGACCCCAAACCCGGCCAATGGGCACTCGCCAGGGCGCAACTGCTCGTCAATTTGATGGACGTCATCGAACAGGCCGACGGCGCGGAGATGCGAGACGCATGGATCTCATTGCTGCCCGAAAGCCCGACGCACGACTTCAACGACGGCACATGGCCCGACAGTGACCAGCTCGGCCTCGGCATCGACGAGAAACCCAGGCCAGAAGTCCCCGAGAAGTGGAAACAGCTGATCCCGCTTCTCGAACCTACCTATTCACCCCAGCAAACCAACAACCAATAAGGAGAACATCAATGTTCGGAAACAACAACCAGGCACAGAACCAGTACGGGCAGCAGCCACAATACGGCGGCAACGGCGCATGGCAGCAGCAGGGCCAGCCACGCCAACAGCCGCAAGCCCAAACACAGGGAAGCCAGCTCAGCGGTTTGGACGACCTGCTCTCCGGCAGCGGAGCCAAGGCCTTCTTCGGCCGCGACAGCCAGCCCGGCAGTTCGGTCACCGGAACCCTGGAACTCATCGAGACCCAGCAGATGCGCGACTTCAATACCCAGCAGCCCGCCTTCTGGAACGACGGCAAGCCACAGCAGGAAATCCACATGGTCATTCAGACCACCCTGCGCGACGACGAGGATGACGACGGGCGCCGCAGCCTGTACGTGAAAGGCTGGGGAATCCAGCTGAAGGCGTTCCGCGAGGCCATGCGCAACGCGGGAATCAAGAAGGCGCCCAAACCTGGCGACACCATCACCGAAACCTATAAAGGGGCCGACCCGCAAAGCAAGAACCCCGCCATGCCGGCCAAACTCTACAGCTTCATCATCCAGCCTGCCAACAGCGCCGACAGCCTCCTCAACCCACAGCAAACCCAATCAGCACAGAACCAGCAGACCGGCTACACGCCGCAACAGCAGCAAGGCCAGTTTCAGCAGGCCAACACGGTTCCGCGGGCGCAAGGCCAGCAATACCAGCCGCAGCCACAGCAGCCCGCGACACCGCCGATGCAATCCGGCCCCCAAGTCAACCTGCAGCAACTGCAACAGCTCCAAGCCTTAGGCAAGAGCCAGCAGGAGATCGCCGCGCTCACCGGACTGCCCGAAACCACTGTCGCAAACGCCCTGCAGCCAAACCATGGCAGCGAGGACGACGTGGCAGGCAACTTCTAGAACGACATAATCTAAACCCCTCGAATTCGAGTCGTTTAAAAACAGGAAAGTAGCGTGAGGAACCGTGAGGAAAACTGTGAGGACACCAAACCCCCTGAAATCAAAAGGAAACAGGACGATTCGCATCAGTTTCCCTCACGCTTTTTCCTCACGCTACCAATTATTAATCAACACGTACTCCCGTAAATACCGTAAGAAGTGTGAGGACACATTGAAACCTGTTGTAATCATTGACCTTAGAGCCTCACACTTTTCCGTGAGGAAAGCGTGAGAACCGTGAACTATTCCCTTTACTCTCATTCCTGCTCGAAAATTCCCAATGGCCCCCAACACGTTTCCGACCTGCTGCTGAACATGAAAATCTCCAGATTCGAAAACACGTCGAACACGTTCATCGACCGCACCGGCCAGATCGTCGAAATCCCGAGAAACACATGGGGTAAAAACCCCACACCATACGCCGACGACGGATATGCCAAAGCGTTATGGGACTATCGCAACGATTCGCTGCTGCTCGGCGACGACGACCACACCCTCTATGTTCGTGATGTCGACCAGACCGGCAACAACCAGCTACTCGACACCTGGCACGCAATCACCAGCCTCGAAGCCGAATACCACGTCAAAAGCAACAAAGCCTACCTACCCTGGAACCAGCAGCTCGTCGTCGAATGCCGCAAACTCGACAAACGCGTCCGCCACGGCATCAAATTCCAGGACACCGCCTTCAAACGAGAAGCCAACGGCATCGTCCGCTACCACCAAGGCGACACCATGTTCGACCAGCCATACGAGCTGACCATCGACCAACGATTCGACACCCAACTCGCCACGCAGGCCGTCAAATACATGCGCGATGTTACCGAAGACGAGCACTCGGCCATGAACCTTGCCAGAATGTTCGCCACACCTCTGCTCGAACCCTACAAGCACCTCACCTACGTCATGTATGGCGACGGAGGCAACGGTAAAGGCATATTATTGAGCACACTCAGCTCAACCTTCCCCGGATTGGCCGTCGCTGTGGACTCGCAGAAAATACTCGGCGGACGACGTGGATCCGGAGGATTCGACACCCAGCAGGAGACCGGCAAACTCATCGGAGCGTTATGGGCTTACGACGAGGATGCCGACACCATCGGCATCGATCAGCTCACCTACCTGAAGAAAATCAGCACAGGCGACAGCGTCACCGCCCGAAGGATCGGAGAGAACGCCGTCAGCTTCTCACCCAAATGCACATTCATCATCGCCACCAACAACCCCGTCATCACCACCATGACAGCCGCAAGCGCCAGACGATTCGCCTATATTCGCATGAAAGACGGCAGAAAACCAAGCGACTTCCAAGAACTTCTTAAGTTCCGGACGGAGAACGGAGCTGCCCCGTTCATCATGGCCAGCTGCAAACTCTGGGAGAACCACGGCGAAAACCCATTCGACGACGTGAGCGTTGGCAGCGCCTCCGACGTCACCGACGTAGAGCAATCCATCATCAACACAATTTGCGCCAACGGATACGCGCCGACCAGCATGCTGGAAGGCATGAAACGCTACGAGCAACGAGATCTATTAGCCCGATTCGGACTCGTTCGCGGAGGAAGCAAATGGGTCAAAGAGGAAGGAAAAACCATGCGAGTTCTCAACGTGAAAGACGAGACACGTTTCGCCCCCTACCGTAAAGCCTACGAGCATGACCGCGAACAGCTCGCCAAACAGATTGACGACACTCCCAACATTCCCAAACCTATCGAGGCTGACCCACTGCCGTTGCCCAACGAATTCGGATTCCCCTGCGACTTCGTCCCAGCCGAACAGAAAGTAGCCAAAAACTGGAAACGGCACGCCGAAGACCAAAACCTTGATACCCACATCCGACCCACAACGGAATCCTATGCGGTCGTTCCCAACCTCGGCATGGCCATCATCGACATGGACAAATGCAAGGACAACAAGACCGCCGACGGCTGGACCGTCCTCAACCAGCAGATCGGCGAATACGGCAGCCAGGACTTCCCCTCGACCTATCTCGTCGGCACGCCATCCGGAGGTGTCCATGCCTACTACGCCCTACCCGCCCAGCTCATGGGCACGCTGAAAAACTCGGTGCATTCCAACGGCATCCCCGTCGACATCAGATGCGAGCGCAAAGGCTACGTCATCGGCCCCGGCAGCCACACCCAAAACGGCGACTACCAGCTCCTCGACATGCCTAAAGGCCAAGTGCCGGTCATGCCAGACAAGATGGCCCAATGGCTTCAGGACAACGGCTACGTCGAGGGCTTTGGCGAGAAGCCGCGAACGGTCGCATCGGCAAAACGTGCGGATGTCTCGTTGTCGTCGCTTGACGCGTTGCTGGCGGAGCCTGTCGGCAGCGGTCGGAACGGGAAGCCTGACATGTCGCCGATACCCGAGGGCCAGCGCAACCAGACGCTGCACGACTGGGCCTACGGACGTTTGTTGAATCATCCGGAGAATCGGCAGAACATTCGTTCGGATTTCTTCCAGCGTGGCCGCGCCAGCGGTTTGAAGGATGACGAGCTGGTTACGACTTGGAATTCCATCGAACGGCAACTGGGAGGCAACTGAAATGATCGACGCTGCATGCCGACTACCAGAACACGCTCATCTCGGCCATCTCTACCGCTGCCCTGACTGCGGGCAATGGTGGCAGGTCGATATCGCGCCCGACCGCGAGTTCCATCTCATCTGGAGACCAGTCAGCAAGTTCGAGATGTTCTTCGACCATCATCGTCAGTACAGGCATTGGAAATCAACACAGAAAGCAGAAAGAAAATGACAGACAAGAACCTAATCATCAGCCAACAGCTCGCGCTGACCATCCTCAACGAGATCAACCAAGCCCGAACAGACATGGACACGCTCCGCGACCACATCCTGCTGACCGACAAGGGCAACCCCGACGAATGGAATCAGGCTGCGCAACACCTCGGACAGGCATCGGCGATACTCAAGAACCTCCGTCTCATGCTGGACGGCAACGACTTCATCGACCCGCCCGAACCCGGCTATTTTGTCACTCAGGATTACGTGGCCTGCGATCTGTGCGGACAACATTGTTCCTCCTGCGAAATGCAGCGATGCACCATCATCCACGGCGACAAGCCCGTCTACGTGACTTCCGTCTGCCCGCAATGCATCAAACGCTTCGGCTTCGAACCAGTCCAATGCGTCAACGCCAAAGCATGGCAGCAATACGCGGACGAGATAGAACGCAAACACTGGGAGGGACGCGACCGTGCCTCGTGAATCCAAGCCGTCTTGGCTGCGCATCCTCTGCCCGTCAGGCAACCTTGCCAAACTCGAAGCGCAACGGTGCGAAGGATGCGGACGATGGATTGTCAGTTGCAGGCAGGGCGTGTGGGAGTCATGGGATCCCGGCATCATCACTGGCGACAATCTCACCATCGCCATCATCCTCGAACGCCCCCTCACCTGCATCAAATGGATACCGGGACTGCGACAGGCTCAGCTCGAGGATGTGTGCGGACGATACGGCATCACACCAGACGGCCAATACCTCAGCCTCCACGACTGCCGGCTCGCACCCATCAGCACAGCACCATTCAAACCGCCACGCCAGTCACGCAAACCCGGCAAACCATTCCCCACCAACATCAAGCTCACGGAACAGGAGATCAAAACATTCGAGAAAATCTGGCACACGCCACTTAGCGAATTGAAACCGCAGGAATAGCAAAGCCCCACCACGACGGCAGGGCCCTGACCAGCATCACCATTCTACCGTCGCCAAAGGAAACCTGCACCATGAACACCTGCCAGCACTGCCACAAACCAACCGACCCCCAACACACCCTCTGCGAAAACTGCGAACTCCGCTTCGCCATCCTCCTCTACCAGACCGCCAGCGACCTCCGCCCGCTCCACGACTCCCTCGACGCCACACTCCACCCAGGCGGACACCAACCCGGCCGCACCATTCTCGCCACGCCTCCCACACCAATCAGGCTCGAGGTCCTCGACCTGCTCGACCTCATCGACAGCATCACCGGCGAACTCCACCGCATCCTCCTCGGAGAACCCCAGCCGCTCCCCCTGTTCGATATGCTCTGCGACTGTGCAGCAGCGGACAGACTGGCCACGTTCCGCGACTGTGGCATGTACATGAGCCAATACGAACGTCTCGCCAGAAAAGCGGACAATATTCTCGACCCTCCTGAGGAACGACGCGAGATCGGCACCTGCACCAACCCGCTGTGCGGCATCATGCTCACCGCCGGAAGCCGCGACCAATGGGTCACCTGCCCAGTCTGCGGCATCGAGCAACGTGTCCTCACCGTCAAACTCAAACGCCTCGAGACGCTCTGTTTCGACCAGTCCAAAACCGGCACCGCTTCGGAAATCAGCAAGGCATTCACCGACAGCGGCATCACCATGCGACGCAACCTCATCAACCTCTGGGCCAGCCGAGGCAAAATCAAGCCCCAAACCATTCGGGACGGTAAACCCGAATACGCCTACTGCGACATCTACCGGCTGAAAATCGCGGGAGCCGCTTGACAAAATCAAAAGTGAAACCGATAATTGTCAGTGGATTATTGGGTCGAAGCCAGCAGGTTTCGACCCTTTCTCATATCCACAGCATTCTTGCCGGCGGTCTGTCAACATGGTTCAAATAGCGGTTCCAAAGCATGCAGGCTTCCGGCATTCCAACACCTCCACGCCATGAAAGGCCTTTCGGAAGGAGGCCGCTCATGGCACAGCACAAGCACCACAACGTCACCCAAGCCGAACAGGACAGGATACGCGAACTCCACGCACAGGGCAAAAGCCTCAACAGCATCGCCAAGACGCTTCACCGGTCCAACAGCACCGTCAAGAAATACGCCGACCTGATGGGCCTGTCCTTCGACCGTGGGGCCACCATGAACGCGACCAAAGCCAAGTCGGCGGACGCGGCGGCGAAACGAGCCGACCTGAAGAACCGGCTGCTGGACGAGGCGGCCCTGCTGCTCGAGGATCTGCACAAGCCTTATCCGGTGTACTCGTTCACCCAGTCCGGCAAGTATCTGGAACACGAGATGAAGAAGCCTTCGGCCGATGTCATCCGCAACCTCATGACCAGCGTGGGCATCGCCCTGCAACGGTCGATTGATTTGGAACGGGTTGATCAGCAGTCGGAAGCTTCAACGACGGTTATCGATGATTATCTTAAAACATTAGGAATCGATTTTTAGATTTGCCATTTATCGAGATGCTTTATCTTGATGAACCCCCAAGTAACCATGAGCGCTGAAATTATCAGTGGCATAATCACTTGTGCTGTTGATCCTACATTTACTGCTTCATTTACTGCTTTAACGAATTCGGCTACGAACGTTCCAGCTAGAATTCCATCAGAACCCCAAGATAAACAATAATCGTATTTTTACATTCATAATCCCCTGCTAAACTTAGCAACACCGTAATACCGAGATTAATTATCAAGCCCCACGGGTTATAAAAAGAAATGACTAATGCGGCAATAATCGAAATAATAAAAACGAACCGTATAAGTTTCTTTTGTTTTCTACTATATTTGAACTTCTTTAGTTTTAGTTTCATAATCGCTCTCCTTACTATAAAATAAATTATAGGAAGCCACAATGCCATCATTGGAACCCCTCACCGGTAAAGCCAAGACCGCCATCCAAATCCCCGAGTGGGCGAAGATCGTCGCTTTCGACGGAGCGGTGCGAAGCGGCAAGACGGTCGGCGACCTGCTCTACTGGATTCACTACTGCCTGCACGGACCGCAGGGGCTGCTGCTCATCGGCGGACGTACGGAGCGTACCGTCGCCAACAATCTCATACACCCGCTCATCGAATGGTTCGGCCCCAAGAGCATCCGATACACCCGTGCGACGGGCATGTGCTCGATATTCGGCCGCGAATGCCTGATCGTCGGTTTCAACGACGCTCAAGCGCAGACCAAGATACAGGGTCTCACGCTGGCTGGCGCATTGCTTGATGAGGCTGCGGTCATTCCAGAGTCCGCGTTCACGATGCTGGTCAGCCGTCTCAGCATTCCGGGAGCACGGTTGTTCCTGACCTGCAACCCCGAAGGGCCCGAGCATTGGCTGAAGCGCAAGTGGCTCGACCGTGCCAGACTGTGGGTCGACAAGAACGGCGTCGAACACCATAACGATTTCAACAAGGCGTTGAACCTGTACCGAGTCACGTTCGTTCTCGAAGACAACACGTGGCTGGTCAGGCACAACCCCCAGTACATCGAGGAGCTGAAGCGCCAGTATACGGGCCTCTGGTATCGGCGCATGATCGAGTCGGAATGGGTCGCGGCAGAAGGCTCCGTCTACCCCATGTGGGACCCCGGCAAGCACGTCATCGACTGGCATGACCTGCCGCAGATGAGCCGTATCCTCGCGGTCGGCTGCGACTACGGCACCACCAACGCCTCGACCGGCATCATGCTCGGCCTCCACGCCAACCACGACCAGTACGGTCGGATAACCGGCCACGACCTGTACGCCATCGACGAGTTCCGCTACGACAGCCGCGCTGGAAACCCGCGCATCACCGACGGCGAGCTCAGCCGACGCTTCCGCACATGGCTCAACACCCCGCACCTCCCCTATGAGACCGCGTTGCAGCCCGAATGGATATTCGTGGACCCCGCCGCAGCATCATGGAAGGTGCAGCTCGCACAGGACGGCATACAGAATCTCGGCGACGGCGAGAACAACGTCAGCTACGGCATCAGCAAGGTCGCCAACCTCCTCGACACCGGCAAGCTCCACATCAGCAGCAAATGCAAAGGCCTCATCGAGGAGTTCCCCGGCTACTGCTGGGACCCCAAAGCATCCGACGAAGGCATCGACAAGCCCATCAAACAGGCCGACCATTCGCTCGACGGACTCCGCTACGCCATAGCCAGCACCGAAACCGAATGGCAGCCACTCTTGAACATGTGAAACCCTGAAGGAGGCTCATCATGGCAATGCCCGAAAACGACACCATCTGGCCACCAATCAGCGAGAACCGCATCCAGGACGAATACCGGCACGAAAACGCCTGGTACGCAGGCGACGAGACCGCACTCAGCACCCTGTACATGAACGAGACCAATGGTAGCCTCGGACTGTTCGGCCATGTCAAACGCTTCTTCTGGGGCACCCCCACACCCGCCGACGCCAAACAGCGACCCGTCAAGTTCCACTTGCCGCTGCCTGCCGAAATCGCGAGAATGAGCGGCGAACAGCTGTTCAGCGAAATGCCGTCCATCCGCATGGACGACGACAGTCAAAACGACAAGCTCGCTGCCGCACTCACTGACCTGTTGGACGACAGTGCACACGCGGAACTCCTGCAGGCAGGCGAACTGGCCAGCGTGTTCGGCGGCACCTACCTGAAAATCCAATGGGACCGGAGCATCGACGCCAAGCCGTTCATCACAGCCGTGGCACCCGACCATGCGCTCCCCGTGTTCGGATTGGGCGGACGGCTCAAATCCGTCACCTTCTGGAGCGATCTGCCCCACCTCGACCATTCGAAGGCCGACTACCGGCTACTCGAAGAGCATTCCTCCGGACGCATCGAATACGCCCTCTACGAATCCGGTTCAGACACCATGCTCGGCCATCGCGTCCCGCTCGACACGCACCCGGTCACCCAAGGACTAGAAGTGGATGCGCAAAGCGGCATCAGCACCGGCAGCACGCTGCTCACCACCGTCTACGTCCCGAACGTCAAACCCAAACGCCGTTTGCGCAACGATCCCGCCAGCATGCACCTGGGACGCAGCGACCTTGAAGGGGCCGAAGGCATATTCGACGCCTTGGACGAGGCCTATACCAGCTGGATGCGTGACATCAGGCTCGGCAAGGCACGGGTGTTCGTCAACCGTCAGATGCTTGAGCAGCACGGCCCCGGACATGGAGCCTCGTTCAATACCGATCAGGAGATCTTCACCCCGCTCAACGGGCAGCCGGGCAGTGCACTGAATCAGGGGCAAATGCTGGAGACCTTCCAGCCTTCAATCCGCTGGGAGGAACACAAGCAGACCTGCGAGGAACTCGTGGAGCGGGCCTATTCGGCCTGCGGGTTCAGCGCCTCGACGTTCGGCAATTCGGGCGACGTGGCCATGACCGCCACCGAAGTCCAGCAGCGCGAACGTCTCACGATGCTCACCCGCGATTCGAAGATACTCTACTGGCGTCCACAGCTGGTCAGGCTCTTTTCCGCCCTGCTCGACGTCAACAGCTACGTCTTCGACGGTCCGAAGCGCGGTGAAGCTAAACCGAGCGTGGAGTTCCCGCCGGCGGCGACGGATTCGCTGAACACGATGGCCCAGACCCTCAACATGCTCGCCTCGGCCGAGTCGGCTTCCATCAAGGTCAGGGTGGAGATGCTCCACCCGAACTGGAACGACGAGCAGGTGGCAGCCGAAGTCGGGCTCATCAAGGCCGACCAGTCGATGCCCGCCATCGGCGAACCCTCAATCCAATTGCCGTCCTTCACCGGAGACAAGGAAGATGACGGAAACGACGACAACGACGATGAGGCCGAGCAGTGAGCGAGCAGCCACAACAAACCGAACAGGAACAACAGTCACCCAGCAGCGCGGCAGATGCGCTCATCGCGCTCTATGTGTGGGGCGACATGATGTGGGTCAAGTCACTGGGCAAGGCGTTCAGCCGCATCCGCAACGCCAAGTACGGCAGCGAGCTTCAGACGGCCGTCAGCTACATGGAGCAGCAGGGTCGGCTGATCGTCAGCCGGTTGGATTCGCAGACCCCAGTGCTGTTGGAGAATCTGGTAGACAGCGTCCGGCATGAAACGGCGGAACAGGCGAAGCACATACCGCCTTCGCCGCCGTCGCATGTCGGGACGCCGCAACCGCCGGAGCCTCCACGGTTCGACTTCACCGTGCCGCTCGGCCAGCGCGCCACCGACGCGATACGCGTGGACCTGCAGACCGAGCTGAAGAGCATCCGCGCCCGCATCCTGCGACAACAGAACGACATCTACAAGCTCACCGCCGCAGGCGCCGCCACCCACAGCGTCCAAACCAACGGCGATCCCATCAAAGTCGCGCAGCAGCGGATGATGACGGACCTCCTGCAGCACGGCACGACTGGGTTCACCGATCGTGCAGGACGTGAATGGCAGCTTTCCAGCTACGTGGAGATGGCCGTCAGGACCGCCACGATGCGCGCGTTGAACGAAGCGCACCTACAGGTCATGACGGCCGCAGGCATCAGCCTGTTCACCGTCCCCACGCACGTCCGCACCTGCCCACTCTGCTTCGCATGGCAGGGCAAACTTTTAAGCCGTACTCCAGACCCAAGGGCCGACGCGACCATAGACGAGGCAAGGGCACATGGGTTGTTCCACCCGAACTGCGAACACAGCATCGTCGCCTGGCACGAAGGCGACAAAATGCAGAAGCCACGCGAATGGTCGAAGGACGACGAACGCATGTGGAAAGCATCGCAGCAGCAGCGCGAACTGGAACGCAGGATACGGGCGCAGAAGCGCGTGCTGCTCGCCTCCCCCGCACCTGAAATGCGCTCCGAGGCACGCAAGAAGATACGCGATTACCGTACGCAGCTCAAGGCGCTCACGGATTCCACCGGCCTGCTGCGACGGCCGCACCGCGAACAAGTCGACCTCGGTCTGAGGCCAAAGGTCGTCACCAAATGATTTCCCGGCCGTCCGAAACGGGCAGCCGCAAATAATAAATAGATCCGAAACGGAGAAAACAACAATGGCAGAACAAGCAGCCGGCAACACCGAAACCGGTAGTGAAAACCTCGAAGGCCAGCAGACTTCCAACCCCGCAACGGGTGCTGAAGACGCAACCGGCACCGAAAGCCAGAACGCCGAAGTCACCGACTGGAAAGCGGAAGCCGAGAAGTGGAAGGCCATGTCGCGCAAGAACGAGGCTCAGGCCAAGTCCAACGCCGACAAAGCCAAACAGTTCGACGAGTTCCAGGAATCGCAGAAGACGGAGCTGCAGAAGGCGCAGGACGAAGCCGCGAAATACAAGGCCGAGTTCGAAGCCCAACAGGTCAAGTCCCTGCAAGCCGAAACGGCAGCCAAGAACAACATCCCCGTCAGCCTGCTCACAGCCACCACGCAGGACGCGCTCGACGTCCAGGTAAAGGCGCTGCTCGATTTCAAGACCCCGCAGCCGGCCTCCAAAAGCGGCGTGGACGTTGGCGCCGGCTCCAACCAGCCGCCGGTGTTCACACAGGCGCAGGTCAGCGACCAGAAGTTCTACCACGAACACCGGGATGAGATCCTCAAGGCCATGTCCGAGGGACGCATCCGTTAAGCTCTAGAAAGGCAACATCACCATGACAGACAACATCACCACGGGCGCAATCGCACCGTTCATCCCCCAGGTGTGGGCGAACGAGGCGTTGGAGATCCTGCGTAGCAACATCGTCCTCGCTCCGATGGTCACCAAGGACGCCGACGTGGCCACGTTCAACGTCGGCGACACCCTGCACATCCCCTACGTCGGCACGCTGCAGGCGCACGACAAGGTGCAGGGCCAACCGGTCACCAAGCAGGTGCCGAACACGAGCGACACCGCCGTGAAGCTCGACAAGCACAAGGAGGTGACGGTCGAGATCGAGGACTTCGCGAAGGCCGTCGCCACCCCGCTCGTCGAACAGCAGTACGTGAAGGCGCAGATCATCGCCCTCGCCGAGCAGGTGGAGACCGACCTGTTCAACATCTACAGCCAGTTCAGCGGCTCCGTCGGCACCGCCGGCACCAACATCGACGCCGCCACGCTGCGCGCCATCAACAAGAAGTTCACCGACAACAAGGTGCCGGCAGGCGACCGCCATGTGGTCATGAGCACCAAGGATTCCGCCGCGCTGCTTGCCGACGATTCCCTGCAGAGCTTCTTCGCGTTCAACGACGGTTCACGCGGGGATGTGACCACCGGCCAGCTCGGCCGCATCTATGGCCTCCAGCTGCACGAATCACAGCTCGTGCCCGCCGTCGAAGGCACCCCCACCGTGACCAACAACCTCGCGTTCGATCCCGGTGCCATCATCCTCGCGTCCCGCGCGCTGCCTATGGCCCCGACCGGTTCCGGTACCGTGCAGTCCGTCGTCGCCGACCCCGTTTCGGGTCTGACCGTCCGCTGCTCGATGAGCTACGACCACGATGACCTCGGAGTGCAGACCACGTTCGACATCCTCTACGGTGTCAAGAAGCTGCGCGACGAGAAGGGCTTCGTCGTCCTCTCTCTAATCAAAACGAACCATTAAATATTCTTTAATGGTTCGTTTCAATCGTGTGCGTCGTGGCCGGTAATCATGTCAAACTCCACGGCGCACACCCATATCCAAACGAAAAGAGACTGTTTTGAAGTACATCAAGAACGCCGAGGGCGGCGTGCAGGCCGTCAGCGACGAGCACTACGACAAATACCTCACCGTCAGGGACGATGCCGGAAACATCCAGCTGAAGCCCGGCTACGAGGAGCTGAAGGAAAAGGACGCCAGGAAGTCAAATCCTCAGCTCTTTGGTGAAGTTGACCCGCATATCGTTTACTCGGCCAAGGAACTCGTGGCCAAGCGCAAGTATGCGCAGGAGCTTGCCGCCTTCCAGAAAGCCGATGCTGAAGCCACACAGACACCGATTGACCCGGTCCCCGCAGCAACTCCTGCGCCAACGGCTTCGGCAACCTCACAGGCTTCTGCTGCCGCCGACAAGAAAGCCTCTGCCAACGACGCCAAGAAGGACAAGTAAACCATGCAACCCGTGTATGCGACCAAAGAGGATTGGCGCCAGTACCGAGGTTTGAAAGAGAACGCAGAACTTCCCCAGAACCTTGACTCGCTGCTGAACGCCGGTTCCCTTGCCGTCCGTGAATACACGGCGTTATGCGTCTACCCGGTTGACGGGCAAGGCCTGCCTACCGGTCGCCGCGCCAAGGAAGCGATGCGTGATGCCACGTGCGCCCATGCCACGGCCATGCTGCAGCTCGATATCGACCCCGACAGGGGTGGGGCGGTCGACACCCGCACCAAGACGTCGAAAAGCATCAACGGCGCGTCGATAACCTACAACAAAAACGAGCAGGACAGCGAGGCCGAAGCACGGCTGCAAGTGGCTCAGGGCATCGCTCCTACCGCGCGACGGATACTCGATGCGGCCGGCATGTCTGGCGGCTCGCCGTGGCTGGGAGGCTGATATGGACGAGCTCGACGAATTCTACGTGCATCGTGCCGTCGTCCGCACGTCGGAAGGCGTGAACGGCGACGGCGAGGACATCTATACGGAATCCGATGCCGTCCCGTGCTTCATCAACGACCAGTCGAAACTAATCCGCGACCAGCAGGGGCAGCAGGTCGTAGGTTCCACCACCGTCATCTGCAGCAACCAATATGCTCCCCTGTTCCGGCAGGACAGCGAGGTGCTGCAAGTAACAGCCGATGGGACGAAAGTCTCCAGAGGCCGCGTGGCATTGGTCGATGTGGCCGATAGCGGGCCGTTGGGGCTGCCTGACCATACGACCGTCAATCTCGTCTGAAGGAGAAGCATGAAGTTCGACGGCTCGTTCGACTTCTCAAACCTCGAGAAGGGCGCCAACCGGGCCCGTACCAAAGGGCTCATGCAGGCCGGAGAGCATATCAGGCAGGTGAGCGCCGAGCTCGCGCCGAAGGAATCCGGCTCACTTGCAGGTTCCGCCGACGTGCGTATGACCGGAGACGGCCATCTGACGGTCGTGTTCCCCGGCCCGTACGCACGCTATCAGGAGTTCGGCGTCTTCTACCGGCACGGCCGGTTCGGCGCCCCGCTCCGCCACGACAACGGGCAAAGCTTCTTCCTGACCACCGCGATGAACACCGAGAAGGACCGTTGCATCGACATCATGGCCGACGCATTGAAGGAGGATCTGTGAGTGGATACAACCCCACTGCCGCCCTGCTTGAAGGCGTGGCCCAGCTGCTCGCCGACCACGATATCGGCGTCTACCGGACCGGCAAACCGTATGAGGTTACCGACACGGCCATCATCATGAAGACCATGCCCACAAGCCCCGACCGGTGCATCATTCTCAACTGGACGCCGATGCAATCCGACCCGAGCCTGCCACGGGAATCCGGCATACTGCAGACCGCCTGCAGAGGGCTGCCCGGCAAGCCGCTCGACAGCGACCGTCTCGCCGACCTGTGCAGGCAGCAGCTCGACGGGCTCACCTGCCTCGGTCTCGGCGACGGGGTGAGCATCACCCAGTGCTGGAAGCGCAACGGCGTCAACATGGGGCAGGACGAGAGCAAACGGTGGGTCACCGCCGTCCAGTTCAACGTGGACCTCGACCTGCCTCCCACCAGGCTCCGGCCGACAACCGGCACCTGGTAAACAATCCTGAAAACAAAAACGAAAGGAACATCATCATGACCATCGCATTGGCACGCCGCTTCAAGGTCGAAATCTCGAAGGACGGCACTACATGGAATCCCCTAAATGGCTTGACGGATTTCAACCCGAAGTTCGACCCGACCCTGCAGGACGCGAACGACTATGAGAACGAGGGCTGGGGTTCCAAGGAGATCACGATGAACACGTGGTCTTTGGAATGCAAGGCCAACCGCATCATCACCGCCAACAGGTTCGACGAAGGACAGGAACTGTGCCGCAAATGCGTCGGCAAGTTCGGCGAGGACGCGCGACTCTACGTGCGCTGGTACGACCGCAACGGCATGCCGGAAGCCCATCAGGGCCGCGCCATCGTCGGGTACACGCAGTCGAAGACCGGCGTCGCCGACCTCGAAGAGGTGTCCATCACCTTCACCGGCGACGGTGTATGCGAGGAAATCGACAACCCTGCAGCATCTTCTCCGGCGCCCAGTTCCCCGTCCACGCCCTCCACCGAATCCGCGGTGTCCGGCGACGGTACGACTCCGGAAAATCCCGCCTCATACACTGTGCCTTCCATCGACGAATCTACCGAAGACACAGCATCCGCCACACCTGCCGAGTAATTTCGGCAGACCATTTAACATTTCCCGCCTTTTCCTCCACTTTCCTGTCATTGCTCCGGGAAGAGGCGGGACTTCTCTAATTCAACCGGCAGAGCAGCAATGGCACTTTCCCAGGAGCAACAATGACATTCAAGGATTTCAAAGACATCGCACCCGAACCGCTGGACCTGTCCATCAGCGGCAAGACCTACACCATTCCGGCAGTCAGCGCAGCCGACGGTCTGAAGGCATGGCAGTGGATCCGCAGCGGCAAGAAGGATGACGGCCAGCCTGCCAAAGTCGAGGACATCGCCGGCATCCTGCTCGGAGACGTCCAACAGCAGCTCATCAACGACGATATAAGCTGGCAGGCCCTCAACCGCGTGTACCTCACCGTCATCAGCGACTTCACCAACGGCCGCAGGAGCGCCGAAGCCATGTGGGAGACCGGCGGCGACCCAAAAGCACTCGAACGGCTGACCGCATCCGCAAGGCGGGACGAGGCAAATACGACCCGGAAACCGGACTCTACGAATGGTACGAAGACATCCCGGAAGAAGCCCACGGAGGCACGATAGCGCCAACATGGCCCCAACTGCTCGACCATTGGGACCTGCTGGTCGCCGACGCGCAGGAGCGGTACCAGCTCGAACTCGACAACAAGCAGCTCTTGGAACAACGCCCGTGGCCGTGGCTGGCACGCCGCGTCATCGGGCTGATCGGCGTGGACGGCAGACTGCGCAGAACGTTGGAAGCGGAACGGAAGGACAAGGACCATGGCCAGCGGTAGCACCGAAGTAGGCAGCATCAAGGGGCTGCTGGAGCTCGACATCACCGACTACATGGAAGGCATCGAGAAGGCCAAGACCGCCGAACAGGAGCTGAAGCACGGCGACGGCGACACCGACCTCCGTATCGGCGCGGACGTGCACGAGGCCGTCGAGAAGATGGACGAGGTCACCGCCAAGGCCGACAAGCTGGGTGACGAGTCGAAAGACATTCGCATGGATGCGGATGTGGATGAGGCGGTCGGCAAGATACAGGCCGTCGCCGCCACTGTCGACGAGGCTACCGGCGACGAGAAGGAAGTCCAGGTAGGCGCCGATGTGCAGGAGGCCATGGGCAAGGTCGAGCAGGTGGCTACGGTCGCCGACGATCTCGAGGCCAAACGTGTCCAGATGCGCGTGGATGCTCGCGTGGACGAGGCCATGGCCCGTATCGACGAGGTGACAGCCAAGGCTGATGGTGCCGCCAAGACGCATACGGTGATCGTGGATGCGAAGACCGGCAAGGCCGTCGGCGAGATCGAGGCCGTGAGAACTGCCGAAACATCGTTGGAACGTTCCAACGCCCGCCTGTCGGAAGCATATTCGGAACTGGACGCGGTGCAGTCTCAGACCGTGTTCAGCCAGTCGAGCCTGATGACCGCCGAGGCTGCTGCGACACGTGTCGAAGAGGAGCAGGCCGCAGCCCAGAAAAAACTCAACCTCGTACTGGCCGAATACGAAGTCGCATTGCAGGCCGATGCCACGGCATCAACGGCAGACGCTTCCGCCAGCGGCAGGGAGGCGTCGCAAACCAACAGGGTGGCCGAGGCGAAACGTTCCGGCGCCGCAGCCTCGCAGGCCGACGCCAAGGCCACCGAGACGGATACTGCGGCCAAGAACGCCAACGCTGACGCGTCGGAACGGCAGGCGGCGTCCCAGAACATGCTCCGCAACACACTGCTGCTCGTCGCGCCGGCTCTTGTGCCCATCGCCGGTGCCGCCGCTGGCGCGGGTACAGCTCTGATCGGGATGGCGGCCTCCGGCATCCTCGCGTTCCGCGGGGTCAACACCGCCATGGACGAGGGGTCTCTGACTGGCCAGCAGTACAGTGCAGATCTGCGTTCCCTTGGCAATGACATGGACAGGCTTTCGAATACGGGTGCAGTGGCCTATTTGTCCGGCATGAACCAGGTTGCTGGGGAGCTGCATGGCAGCATGCCGGTGCTCAACGGCGATGTGAGCATGTTCAGCCGGGGTCTGGGCACCATCAGCGGCAACGCGTTGCAGGGGGTATTGGGCCTGCTGCGGGAGATGACGCCGGTGTTGGTGAGTGTGGATTCCGGGTTGGAACGTAGTTCCGCGAAGTTCGCCAGCTGGGGTACGGGCAGCGGCGCGAAGCAGTTCGTCTCCTATCTTATTTCCACGCTGCCTTCCGTCGGCTCGGCGCTGTCCAGCCTGATCGGCGCAGCAGGCCATGTGGCCAGCGCGTTCGGCCCGTGGGGCAGCCTTGTGCTCACGGCCGTGACCGATGTCAGCGATGTGATCCAGGCGATTCCCACGCCGGTTCTGTCGGTTTTGGCGACCGGGGCGATGGCCGCTTATACGGCTTTCAAACTGTTTGGTGCCATCACTCCTATCATCGAGGGCGTGCAGGCGGCCATGGAGGGTCTTGCTGGCGGTGAGGCTGCAGCCTCGTTGGCTTCGTTGGCGACACCGTTGGGAGCGGTCACGGTGGCTGTGGGGCTGCTTGGTGCCGCGTATGCTGCGGTTGCCGGGAAGAACAGGCAGGCCACGAATGCGCAGCAGGATTACACGTCGGCGCTGCAGCAGTCGAACGGGGTCGTTGACCAGAATGTCGCGAAGAGCGTCGCCAAGCAGGCGAAAGATTCCGGTGCTCTTGACACCGCCGGCCAGCTGGGCATCGCTCAAGGCAAGGTGACCGATGCTATCACCGGGCAGAACGACGCGTATGATTCGCTGACGAAGAGTCTGCAGAAGACCATCGATTCCGGTACGACGTACACGACCACGCAGTACGGCATGTCGGTGTATCAGGACAAGAACGCGAAGGCGGCACAACAGCTGCTGAATACGGTGAAGGAGCAGCACGGGGCCTATCAGAAGGCTGCGGACGACCAGAAGCAAGTTGCTGCGGCGTCGCAGGATACGACGACGAAGCTTTCGGCGCAGGCGCAGATTCTCGGTTTGAGCCAGGGCGAGTGGACCCGGTTGCAGAATGCGGAGACGCAGGCGAGTGCTGCGGCCAAGGACTACAAGTCGGCGTTAGACCTGCTGAACGGGCAGGCGCAGAATCTGGATCAGGCTACCAGTACGCTGACGATGCAGTTCGACACGATGGCTTCGACCATCAGGCAGAACATCTCGCAGGTCGGCAAGGCCAAAGCCACGAGCATGGACGTGAACACGACGTACGGCGCGAAGAACCACCAGCTCATCGAGCAAACTGTGAAAGACGCCCAGGACGAAGCGGATTCCATTATCAACAGCGAGGGCAAGTCACAGAAGGCGTATCTGGATGCGAACCAGTCTTTGACGGAATCCAGACAGAAGATTCTCGATGTGGCGGCAGCCAACGGACTCAACCGCAATCAGGTGTCCGCACTGCTCGACCAGATCATGAAAATGCCCGCCGACCCTACGACCCACATCATGGTGGACGACGACCAGGCGAAGAGCGAGCTGAAGAATCTCGGAGTCACGGCCGCCAACGTTTCCAAGGATGAGAAGACCATCACCATCACCGGCGACAACAAAAAGGCCATGGATGCCATCGCCAAAGTCACAGGGGCGAAAATCGACGACAAGACCGGCAAGCTCACTCTGGACAAGCAGCAGTATGACGTGGCCTTGGCCATCGCCAATGGCGCTGCCATCGATACCAAGACCGGGCAATTGAAGGCTGACAACAATGAATACTGGCAGAAGCTAGCTCAGACGAACGGCTGGAAAATAGACCCGCATACTGGCCTGCTGATCGGAGACAACGGCCAGTACATGTCGGCCCTAGGCATAGCCAACGCTTCAACATTGAACGACAAGCAATCAGTACTACGCGCAATTGACCAAGCATCCGGTGTCGTGGCGACGGTCGAGCAGGAAAAAATCCACGACAAGTATTTCAGGATTGTCACGGATTATATCCATAACAATATCGAGACAGGCGGCAACTTCGACAATAGTGGGGTTCCATTCGCAGCAGGTCTTGGTAAGGGCTATACGGGCGGGGAGTTTGACGGCAGGTCCTTCCTGAAAGGTTATGCTTCCGGCGGCGAGTTCGAAGGGGCGGTCACCGGCCCGTATTCGCCCGTCAAGGACAATGTGATTCTGCAGAATGCACGTCTGAACCCGGGCGAACATGTGCTCACGGTTGACGATGTGCGCGCGATGGGCGGGCAGAAGGCCGTCTACGCGTTCCGCAGCAGTCTGCACAATCCGAAACCCGTCTACCGAACACGCGAGGAAGTCGACCGCATTCCCCAGCGGAAACACGAGACGCGGCCGATACAGATCATCGTGCAAGGCAACGGCGACCCCGATGCCACCGCACGACGCACGTACGAGCTGTTCAGGCAGAAACTGGAGGTGTGAATTGAGAATCACCGTAGAGCCGAAGGGACGTCCCGAGCACGGTATCATCCTGCTCGACAGCCATGAGCAGTGGGGGCACGACCCGTTTCCCGACAATATGGCGTTCCTGTCGGCCATGCCGGAAGGTTGGTACGATTCGCTGGAACAGCGGAACTCCCCGGTCGTCAACCCGCAGGGCGACGGCTCGTACATGCCGCTCCGCCTGTTCACCTCGCACCGCACCGTCACCCTGCACTGCCGCCGCAGCCAGCACCGGTGGTCGCGGCAGTCGTCGTCTCTGGCCGACCTGCGGTTCCTCGACCTTCTGAACAGCCTTGTCACGCAACGGGTCCGTCTGGCCGTAGAGGACGGGCTGGGCCGCAGGCACAGCGACGGGATACTCACACAGCCGATAACGCAGTCATGGCCGGGCGTCGAATCGACACGGTTCACACTCATCCTCAGCCTCGACCCGCTGAAACTCGGCGACCCCATCGCCGGCACGCTCACAGGGAGCGGGACCCTGCACATCGAAGACAACGGCATGGCCCCAAGCCTCCCATCCATCCACGTGGACGGCCCGGTCACCAGCCTTTCCGTAGCCTCCGGCGGCCATTCCGTACAGTGGTCGGGCAACGCCGCAAGCCTCGACATCGATTTCAGCGATCTGACGCCCAGCAGCGGCAGCATCACGGACGACGACCTGTTCGCCATCCAGCCCGGCGCCAACAGCATCGCCGTGTCCGCGGACCGGACGGCGAAGACCACACTGTCCTTCTGCCCCGCATGGAGGTAAGCATGGAACCATTGACCGTCAATGCCTACGACACCGTCACCGGAGCCTATATCACCCGCATACCCGTCAGCGAATGCGACTGGTCCGACGAACGCAATGGCAAAGGCAGCCTCAACGTGACCGTGCCCCTCACCGACCAAACCGCACGAAAATCCGTCTGGGCCAAAGTAAAACCATGGAAGGCGACGCTGGCGGTCCTACAAGGCGAAACGGTCAGATACGCCGGCCCCGTGGTCTCACGCCACTACACCATCGGCGGAGAAAGCGCGTCCGACGAGCTGAAATACACGTGCGGCAGCATGATGACCCTGCTCGGCAAACGTCTGGCCATCGACCCCGCGAACCGTGCCGGATGGGTGGACCGCCAGATCGTCATCGACGACCAGCATCCTGCAGCAGGCATGAGCGTGGAATATTCTGCGACCGGGCCGAACGTGCTGTACCGTCTCGTCCAGATAGCCCTGCAATGGGGGCCGCTGCCCGTCGACTCGCCCGCACCGGTTGCAGGCGGAAGCGTGAGCATCAAGTATCTGATCACCGACCTCAAGACCATCTCCGACGCGATGGGCGACATCACCCAGCGGGGCTACGAGACCCGTTTTGACCCATACATCGCAGACAACACTCTCCGCTACCGTTTCAAGGCGTCTGGCACGCTGGCCGAACATTCATGGGCGTTCAACCCGCTCGCCCCGGAGCAGCGGGTCATCATCACCGACGTGGACGACGACGGGCAGGAGATGATCGGGCAGGAATGGGAGGTCGGAGGGTCGAACGACGACAAGGCCTTCATGGCCAGGGCCGACTCCTCCGCGCTCACCGATGACGGATATCCCCTATTGCAGGGCGGCGACCTGAGCCATTCGACCGAAGCGAGCCTCGGCAGCCTGCAGGGGTACGCCCGACGCACCGTCTCGGCAGGCTCGCATGGGCAGGACACCTATCAGCTGCGCATCGGCTGCGAGCACAACGTGCTCGCCGGGGACTCCATCGGCCTGCATACGGACGACCCCGTTCTTGGCCGTACACAGCTGACGTTGCGCGTGGAAAGCGTCAAGGGCTCTTTCTCGGACGAATTTCTGACAGTGGAGGTGAAATGAGCAGCGGCAACGACCCATTGCGTTGGATAGTCGAGCGTCTGAACTCCATGCAGAAGCAGCTGGACGAAGCCTCCCGCCCCAAGCGCACACAGACCTATGCAAGCGTCGACAAAATCAGGGAACAAGACCAGCATTTTACCGACCTGCAGAAGAAGGTCGATGCCATCGTGGAACAGAACAGCGGGGTGCCGGTGTACGTAGTGTCATCGCTGCCTGCGTCGAGCCCGTCGGTGCCGTGCGTGCTGCTGGTCGCTGACACGTCGAGCGTTCGCGCGTGGTTCGACGACGGCAAATCCAGGCGCGCGGTGTCGCCGGGGGTCACGCGCGTTTCGGCGGGGATCTTCGACTTCGCGCGTATGGGCGATCTGGCGACCGTAAGCGTGGGACGGAATCCGGTGGGCTTGGCCCTGCCGGCACGCACGACCACCGTCTACACGCAGCGCATACCTGAAGGATTCCGGCCCCACAGCCGGGTTTCAGGAGCATTGGCGGGAGCCGATGATGCCGGTGCGCTCGGCTATTACGAGCTGCTGCCCGACGGCGGCATCGCGATTACGCCGTCGTCGGCGGTGGCGGCCTCCCGCACCGTGGTGGTCGCCAGCATCGCCTACGAGACCGCATAAGGAAGAGGGGAACACATGAGTGTGATCAGCAGGCTGCCGGGCAGGGGGACATCCTCCTGCACCGCGGCGGCACGGAAACGATCGGGGTGCGCTGGACGCAGGACCGTGGTGACGGTAGAGGATTCCAGCCCGTTGACCTGCTGCGCTGGCAGGGTGTGCTGGAGCTGCGCTCGCCGTCGGGTGCGGTGTGGTATTCGCAGCAGTGCCGGCTGACCGCCGACGGGTTCGCCGTCGCCACAATACCCGCTACCGCGTTCGTGACGAACGTCTGGATGCAGCGTCAGGGCGGCGAGTGGCGTATTCGCGCGTGGCCGAGCGATGATTCCGACAGTACGGAGATATTGGGGTGGGGCTATTGGAGTCTCGCCCTCTGACATATACAAGGGAAGTGACCAGTTTATGGTGGATCAGATTTTTGACAAGCGTGAGGTGTGTATCCCGGGCCCGCAAGGCGAACAAGGCGAGCAAGGGCGGCAGGGGCTGCCCGGAGTCAATGCCGTTCCGGCCGATAAGGCCGTCGCAGCATACCTAGCCGACCCCGATGCGGCTTCGGGGCGAATCATGGACGGCAAGCTCGACAAGGCCGTGTACGATGCCGACTACCACATCACCGACGACGACCGGGCTGACGCCCCAGCCCGCGAACCGGGCGTAGGTGCGATGGCGCACCCCGTGGTACATGCCGCGCAGACGTGGGGCACTTACCGCCACGCAGCGGTGCAGTCTACGATTGCCGGTACAGACCGCACCGTGCGGGTGCTCGGCACCGACGGGGCTGGTCTGGCCAAGTACCTCAACCGCGACAGCGCAGCCTCATATGTCAGCAACTCAATGGATCCGGCTATGCACACAATCGAGCCTGCCTCGTATACGTCGGCCGGATTCCGGGCACGTACCACAGCTGACGTGCAGGGACTGCTGCCGGGCATGATTGTTGACTCCGGCTCCCGGTCCGGAGTCAACCGAGACTGGTACGTGGGCGTGGTATCCACTATCGATGGCATAGATGTGGGCCTGGAGGACGGCTGGCACCTGTGCCGCAACGATGACGGCCCGGATGTCATGGGCACCCCTCCGTCGTACAACCCGTTAATCCTCTCGCCGACCACCAAATTGTACGGGCAAAACATACTGGTCGACAACCGCGCCGGCGTGAACGCCATGACGGGGTCAGAGATCGACATGGTCGCCATGAACGATACAGACGACAGCGTCGGTCTTGATATTGTGAGCATGGGCGTCAAACAGGTAATCGACGGCGTACATGTCAGGTCAACCAACGCCTCGACCACCTTCCAGACAGCGTTTCGCTCCACCGGCAGGGCTGGCGCCAAGGCTATCGCTGCCCACGACATCAACAGTCCGTCCGCTGGTTTCGGCATCGACAACGACGGTACCACTCATGGACTGCGCCAGACCGTGACGGTAATGGATTCGGAGACCATAGATACAAACCCCGGCGTCGTGATCTTCTACGCCCAGCATCTTACAGTCTTCAAACTCCCCTCGGCCCCCAGAGGCACCGTGCTTACGCTCATTACTCTCAATGACTGTGTCCTGCAGCCCCAGACCACGCTCGTGCGCCCGACGGGCAACACCGACGCCGGCGTCAATATACGTCTGTCAAGGGCCGCCGATTTTCTGCACACAGCCGTATCCGACGGCACCAACTGGTACATGGACTAATTCCTTGAAGGCAGCATCAAACAGAAACGAGGTTATCTTGCCTGATTATCCATCCGGCACTCCTTTGTGGCTGTTTGTCATCGTCGCCCTGATCCCGGCCGTCAGCTCCATCGTGGTCGCCGTCATCAGCAGCCACAAGCTCGACCAGGCGTCGGCATCGAACAAGGCCGACAACGAGGACCTCAAATCGGCCATCGAGGACGAGCTCAAGGAGTCTTCGACCATCAGGCGCATGGACGAAAAGCTCGACAACGACTGGGAGCACGGACAAGAGCTCGACAGGCGGTGGCGGAAGTCAAGCTCATGATCCTTCGGCAGGACCTGTTCGCGCCAATCACTGACCGAGCCGGCCACGAGCACGCCATCCAGTCCGGCGAGGAGTATGTCAGGCTCGGCGGCAACGGCATCGGCCACTTGCGCCTCGAATGGCTCAAACAGCGCTGGCAATGGCGGCAGGACCACGACGACTGGAACTACACGCACGATGACCAGCAGAATAAGGAGAAGGAACCATGACACCGCTCAAACGCTTCGCCGCACAACACAAGCTCATGCTGCAGGCAATCGTCATCCTGCTCGCACTCGTCCTGCTCGGCCTCGCGACCGGCGCACTCATATTCGCGGTTATGGAGGCCTGCGGGCTGGCGGAATGGGCTGCGCTCATCTGGCTGCTCGCCACCGCATAGCACATCCAGAAAAACAGACCACGGCCGTCCCACAAGCGGGGCGGCCTTTTTCATGCCCCTGACAGGGCGGAAGGAAGAATATCCATGACAATGAGATTCGTGGACGTCAGCAACTACACGCCGGACTTCGACCCGGCTGCCGCGGACTGCGACGGCGTGGTCGTCCAGTGCACCTGGGGTGCTGGCGAGCTCACCCACAACGGCATCGTCAACAGCGTGTGGCCGGGCGCGGACCCCATCATTCAACGCGCGGCGCAGGCGGGCAAAGCGGTCGGTTACATGCACTATTGCCGAGGCCGGGCCAGCGCCGAAGCGGAGGCGCAGTTCTTCGCCTCCGCCACCGCCGGCTACCTGCACTGCTTCGTGCCGTCGGTGGATTGGGAGGAGGGCGACAACCGCGCCTACGGCGACGTCTCCTACCTCGACCGCTGGCTCGCCGCCTACATCGACATCACCGGCGTGCACCCGCTCGTCTACCGGGGCCGCAAGGACGCCGGCACCGTCGACTCCATCGCCAAGAAGCACGACTGCGGCGTATGGGACGCCTGCTACGCCAGCGAGAACCCCACCGGCTGGCAGGAGCACCCGTGGAACGGGCAGCCCGCCACAATGCGCCAGTACACCAGCAACGGCCGCATCAACGGCTACGGCAAGCCGCTCGACCTAGACCTCTTCTACGGCGATAGGGATGCGTGGAACCGTTATGCCGCAGGCAGTGCAAGCCCCGTACCCCAGACGTCAGCGGCAGCCACGGCACAGCTCGCCGTCGACGGTGCCTGCGGGCCGGATACCGTACGCCGCTGGCAGCAGGTCATGGGCACGCCGGTAGACGGGGTGATCAGCGGGCAGGTGCAGCCATCCGGAGGCTGGACGGGACGGCCCGCACTCAACGCCTACTCCTACGGCAATGGCGGCTCGCAGCTCGTCCGCCGCGTCCAGGCCGTGCTCGGGCTCCCGCAGGACGGGCTGCTCGGCCCCGATACCGTACGCGGCATCCAGGCGCATCTGGGCGTCGCCCAGGACGGCGTCTTCGGCCCCGCCACCGTCAAGGCCCTCCAGACCCGGCTCAACCAAGGAACCTTCTAAGGAGGCAGGAATGGCAGAAGAAGAAACACCGCACGAGGCCGAACACGCCGCACGCGACAACACCAGCGGACGCACGCCGTTCACGCAATGGTGCAAGGCCGCCGCCATCCGCGCGCTGAAGACCGGCGCGCAGGCCGCGCTCGCCACGATACCCACCACCGCCGCCACCATCGGCAGCGTCAACTGGCCCATCGTCCTCGGCACCGCCGCGCTCGCCGCCCTCTGCAGCATCCTCACCAGCATCGCAGGCGTCCCCGAAGTCCAAGACGGCGCCAGCCTCCCACAACTCAAATAGACCAACATCCTTAAAAACAACATCAAATGTTTAAGTTGATGTCGAATCTTTAAACCCAAGCGCCCCGCACCGGCATCAAAGCCGGAGCGGGGCGACTTTCGTCGTTTCTGGACCAATCTGCGCTCACAAAACAGGTTTTCGTCATTTCGTCCCGAAAACGCTGGAATCAAGCCTGTCAATTATGACTAAAATTGTATGTCTAAACATACAATTCGTCTTTTTTGATAATCAATCAATAATTTATTGTTTGCAATATTTATTTTCAAATTCGCTGAACGACAGTATTTCTACAACTTGAGATTCCTCAAGGGGCGCCACAACCTCATTTTCTTCGTTAACTGCACCCCAAGCTTCAATATCGCTTATGTCCACGGCTTTCTTAACTTTTTGCACTATAACGAAACCTCGTAAGCCTTTGCTGGCAAAATATGGGCTACATAAAGCTTTGGGAGTCTTAGTAAAAGAAACCCAGTGACCGTCAAAACGTATGCTTCTGAGATCTGATTGCCTAACCCATCGACGATGGTCTTCCCGGAACGCCTCTTGTTGGTTATCTCCAAAGTCATCATATTCCGACAACGTCGGTTCGTCGCCCCCGCCGTGATGGACTCTGAAAATCAGCATTCCTTCAACAGCTCTTAAAGAAGGGCATTGCCGATATATGCGTGTCCACATCAAATCGCTGAAGGAAAGTCCATCTCTGGGTACAGCGCTCATGGTTTTGGTTCGCCAGTCATGAATGAAATCAGCAATACCGGCTTCGCTTAAGCCCCCAGACGGTTGAATATTCTCTTCTGTCATACTGTTTCCTTTTGCTGCACATCGGGTTCCATGAAAATCAGGCACAAATCAGGCACACTTTTTAGAAAAATATCATATTTCAACTAATGCACAAAATTTATAAAACCTTGAAATTCCAACGTTTCCCAGCTAAGACCTACTGCCATATAAGGGAATTTTAATGGTTCGAATCCCTCATCGCCCACTCTCTTAAACCCTTGGAATCGCAACAATTCCAAGGGTTTATTTTTGTTTTGAAGCTTTTGATCGGTTTTTGCCCCACCTGGACTCCGAATTTTCAGACTTCATTCCCTTGTCTATGAACCTATTTGAAAACTGTTATTATCAATCGGCCTCTTCAGAATCTGATAAAAACAACGGATTCCGATAATGCATTATCGATTCTTACGATAGTCTTCTCGTCCATAACCACAGCCAGTTGAGCGAATTCCACAATGGTTCTGCCATAATGGGACTCACATGGCAGCCGGTCAGAACGAAGCGTCATGCGGTTTGCGTTTATCTCCCTGCCAAAAAGACGGGGCGAACGCTGGCCTCATCCGCCACAACACTGGCGGTTCATCGAGATTATCAAAGGAGTCTGAAATGGCTGAACCATTTAAAGCCGACACATCCAACCCTGCAGTCGTCCAGAGTTCGTCGGACGTGTTCAATGCGCCTATCTCACAAGCGGACCCCGAAATCTCGTCGCTGATCCAAGACGAGCTCAAGCGCCAGCAAAACGGTCTTGAGATGATCGCTTCCGAAAACTTCGTGCCCCGTGCCATCCTCGACGCACAGGGTTCCATCTTGACCAACAAATACGCAGAAGGATACCCCGGACGCCGCTATTACGGCGGCTGCGAATTCGTCGATGGCGTCGAGACCCTGGCTCGCAACCGTGCCAAGGAACTTTTCGGCGCCGAGTTCGCCAATGTTCAGCCACATTCGGGAGCGCAGGCCAACGCAGACATGGAGGCGTTGCACGCCCGTGTCATCAAACTGACCGAAGACTTCCCGCTTTATCCGGGGCTCTGAGCCATAGCTGAACACTCGATATGCTAAAGTCCCCACCGGTTTATCGCCGGTGGGGACTTTAGCATAAAAGGTAAATTCACATTCCTGTTTAGCGGCCTTTGCCGAAAGCGCGGAGACGGATGCCGTTCCAGTCGTCAGAGACCGTTAATGGAGTGGCCGCGTTCATGCCGGCGGTCTTTGCAGCAGATTGCACCGTATTGGAAGCGGCAGCTCCCGAGCGGCCGGGCTTCGGGGTCAAAATCCAAAGTGGCCCATCTTCGCCGATGACGCTATAAGCGTCGACGATGGTATCGGCCAAAGCGTCTTCATCATCGCCGTCGCGCCACCAGATGATGACGCCATCGACGGCAGAATCATAATCCTCATCGACCAAATCCTGGCCGGTCAATTCCATGATTCTCTCGGATGGATTCACTTACATCGTCATCCCACAGCCATTCCTGCACGATGTCGCCTTCGTGAAAACCGAACTCTTCAGCGTTTTTTGATGCCGTTTCATTCACCCTTCCAATATAGCAAACCGTGGGGAATTGCGCACGCAGCCACACGCGGTGTTATCCACATTACGGTCACTCTTAGGCATATCTGGCACCACTGTATCTACGGACAGATAGCAGAAGCGTGCGGAACCACCACAGCAAAGGCAAAGCGTCGGAAATGACGAATCAGAAAGACAATCGAGCCAAGCAGCCAGAAGGCAACAAACCATGAACAAAATACAGTTGTGAAATCGTCACGAGCTCAATAGCGTGGTTACCCGCAAACTTCGCTCATTAATTCGCCGTGCAATGCGGCAGGTCCGCATCCTTGCCTTGCCCGATGGCGACAAGCGACTTATAGGCTTCATCGAGATTGGACACCTTCACGTCGCGCAGACCGGAAGGCACATGTCCCACACCAACCTCGCTGCAATTGTCGGCAGGAGCCAGGAAATAAGTGGCCCCATCACGCTTGGCTCCAAGCATTTTCAGCTGAATACCGCCGATTCTGCCGACGGTGCCGTGCTTGTCGATCGTGCCAGTGCCGGCTATCGTCTTGCCACCGGTCTCGTCGGCCGGGGTGAGCTTGTCAATGATGCCCAGAGCATACATCATGCCCGCCGAAGGACCACCAATATCGTCAACATGCAGTTTGACCTTGGCCGTATCGGCTCCCGCGATCTTCCGCTTCTCGGCATACGCGAGCGCCGCACTGGTGGCAGCGTCCTGGGAAGAGCTCATCTGCTTGGTAGCCGTTTTGTGATACTGCTCGGGCGTTTGCCCGACAGGGAACACAGCCTCACTGGGCATAACCTGCTGCTTGGGGTTAATCCATGCAAGCAGAGTATGAATGCCAAGCGTCGAAGAAGCACCTGGAACGCCTTGCGCATTGACCGTCAGCAAGAGAAGCTTGCCCTCGCTCTTATGCGTGGAGGCATTGCTTATCGCGATGACCTGTTTGCCGTCCACTTTGCCAAGAACGTCTTGGGTTGGCCCTGCCGATTCGACGACATAGGGACTCGGGAGTACCAAAGTCAGCAGACATAACGCCGCGCAGAATAGACCGGCGAAATATTTCAGCGAATGGCGGGAGGAACGGCGGCTTCCACGTCGAGAGCCATGAGCAGTTCGGGAACGATTGGAACCGTGGTCCCCAGCGACCGAAGCGGAAGAATCGATACCGTCATCGGTAACGGAATCGGCATCAACAGTGGTATCGGAGTCGATATCGCCGTTCTGGATGTCACCAGAATCGTCGCCAGCGCCCTCAGCCACAGCGTCTTCCTCAATCACATTACCATCCGAAGATTCACCGGCAGCGCTTTGAATACGAATGTCGCCATCCGAGGGATCATTCCAATGCTCCTGAGCCTCGGCATTGGAGTCGAAATTCTCTTGCTGCTGGGATGACGAACCGCCCGTGTGACGGCCATGCTGGGTTGCCGACGCACGATGGTTGCCTGTTGCGCTGTGTTTGCTGCGTGCCATAGTCCTCAAGTATTGCGCTTTGCCGCGACGCAAGACAAAGAAAAAGCGAAAATACACAGTGTCATCAAGAATTATCATTCGGTAGCGTAGAAACGGGCGTAAGACCATGGAAGACCATAATATGGAGTCATCAAACCGTCTATGGGCACTGTGCTTCGACGAGACTTTAGATAAGGACTAAACGGTATGGACGAAAATGCGATTCACCAATGGCTGATCGATTGCTTTGGCCAGATTCAAGGCGATATGGCTTTCCAACAGCTCAACGCCCTGCCTGACGCCGTGAAGAACCAGCTTATCGGTCAGGACCCGTCCAAGCTGCCCAAGCCCGCCGAGGTGAAGGCGCTGATGAGCGCATTCGCTTCCAGCGGTCTCAACACAGTAGGCGACATGCAGCAAAGCGCCGATGAGGGCCCCATCAACGTGAAACTGGCAACTTCTCTGGCGCTGGCCGTCGCCAACGACGAGGGCAGCGAGCAGACTGTCACGGCTACCGAGGGCGAAGCCGTACGCCGCGCCATGAGCGAGGCCAATCTTTGGCTCGATACCGCCTGCGACATCGACCCGGCTCCGGGCGAACCACAGGTGTTCACCCGCGCCGACTGGGTGAATGCGACGGTCAATTCCTGGGCGAAATTCGCCAGCCCAGTCGAAGAGTCCATGGGCAACGCACTCTCCAGCGTGATTTCCGAACGGTTCGGCGACGCTTTTGACGGCGGCGAAATCGCAGGCATTTTCGCGGGCCCTGTGCCGGTGCCGATTCCGGACAACATGAAGGATCCTGCCAATCTCATCAAGATTCTCGGCAACACCGCCTTCTCAACACAGCTCGGGCACGCGGCAGGCCAGCTTTCGCACGAAGTGCGCGGCAGCTTTGACCAAGGCATCGCCTTGCAGAAGAACCCCGCCGGCGCACTCATCGCGCAGAACTCCATCGAATACGCCAAGACGTTGGAAATCGACCAGTCCGAAGTGCTGGCATTTTTGGCACTCGAAGAGGTGGCCCACGCCCGTCTCTTCGCCCACGTGCCGTGGCTGATGCCGCGTTTCGAGGCACTGATCGGCAAGTACGCCCGTGGCATCAACATTGATTTGGACGCCATGGAAGAACAGCTGCGCGAAGCCACTTCGATGGATCCCGATTCGATTTCCGGAGCCGTTGATCTCACCAAGGTGGGCATCGCCGACACCCCGGAACAGAAGGAAGCGCTGAACAGTCTTGAAACGTTGCTGGCGTTGGTCGAAGGCTGGGTCGACGCAGTGACGTGGAAGGCCGGCATGGCCCATATTCCGCACATCGAGCAACTGCGCGAGATGGTGCGCCGCGAACGTGCCGTCGGCGGGCCGGCGGAACGCACATTCGAAAGTCTGCTCGGCATGGAACTGCGCCCGAAGCGCATGCGTGAGGCGGCCGACATCTGGGAGAAAATCGGAGCGGAACAAGGCGACAAGGCACGCGACGAGAAGTGGTCGCACCCCGACCTACTGCCGAAGTTGCCGGATAGCGAGGAGGACAAGGCCGAGGCCATTAATTCGGAAACCATCGAATCCAGCAGCAATACCAATCCCGATGCGAACATCACGGCTCCAAGCGCTGACGGCAGTAATGGCGCGGAATCCAAGCCGACCATCGATTGGGACGCCGAACTCGAGAAACTACTCGATGCTCAAGGCGATGACGGAGACGCCGAAGACGCTGATACCGACAACGGAGACAATGCCGACAACAGCAAGGGTGAGGAAGACGGTTCGCCAACGCCAGACGATTCAAAGAAGCCTGATGACGGCAATGACCCATCGAACGAAACCGACGGCAACAAGCCGAACGACGGTGATAGTCCTCAAATCTAACAGCCGAATATCAGGCATTTCATAAGCGAAAGTCCGTTATCGAATGATTACCGTCGATAACGGACTTTCATGTATTTGCATCACCAGAAACGGCTCGGCGCACGAGAAAAGGTCGAAGTCCCGTCCTTGCTGCGCGCATAGGAAAGATGAAGCGAATCCTCGGCGCGGGTGACGGCCACGTAGAACAGTCTACGCTCTTCCTCCAACGCTTCGCCAGGAGCCGGCGAGCCATACGGCAGCAGCCCTTCTGAGCAGCCGATGATGAAGACGTGTTTGAACTCCAAACCTTTTGCGGCGTGGATCGAAGAGATGGTGACACCTGGTTCACGCCTGCTGGCAAGGACTTCCAACGCCTCGCGACGGCTTGCATTGTCATCTTCCAAGACCGTGTCCTGCCCGCTGGCGTCGTGGCGAGTGCGATAAGGAATACCCTGATCTTTCAACGCTTTGCACACCACCTGCTGTTGGGCGTTGAGCCGCGTCAACACCGCGCAATCGGACGGTTTCGCCCCCTCGGCTATGAACTGGGCGATGCGTTTGGCCACACCCTGCGCTTCTTCTTCATCACTCTCATAAAGCGGTTTTTACCACGCGCATGCCTTCGTTTTTGTCTCTTGCGGAAGACAGACGCAGGTACTGGTCCCGGTCGGGCGCGCCGGCAAGCACACGGTTGGCCGTCGAGACGACTTGCGGGGTGGAACGGTAATCGGTGTTGAGGTTGACGTCGGCGGTCAGTTTGCCGAACTCACCGGCGAAATTCAACAGGTCGTAGCTGGATGCCCCGGCGAAGGAATAAATGGTCTGGGCGGGGTCGCCCACCACGCATACGTTGCGGTTGTCGCCCAGCCACAGGTCCATGAGACGGTGCTGCAGGGGCGAAACATCCTGATATTCGTCGACAGTGAGCCAACCGACCGATTGCCGAATCTGCGCGGCCTGTTCGTCGAAAGCCTCAAGCACATGACAGTCGAGAAGCAGGATATCGTTGAAATCCATCTCGCCACGCGAGGTCTTTTCTTGCTCGTAGGCCGTGTAGACATCGGCAAAGCGTTGTGGATCAAGCTCTGCAGGCGGGATGCGATGAGTAGCCGCGCAGACACGTTGATAGTCTTCCGGAGCAACCAACGAAACCTTGGCCCAGTTGATTTCGGCGAGCAGATTACGTCTGGCGATGCCGTCGAATTGATCGGAGCCGGTAGCTCGTTTGAGCGCCCGAGCCATGATTTCCTGCGTATCCTCGAGGACGTGCGGGAATGGAGCTTCGCTGACCTCATACCAGACCCGGCGCAACTGGTGCAACGCCGCGGAATGGAATGTGGCAGCGGTGACCTTGTCCCCCACCCCGAGCGCGCCCAAACGCTGTTTCATCTCGTCGGCGGCCTTCACCGAAAACGTGACGGCGAGCGCACGACTGGCATCCCACTGCCCTTTGGCACAACCGTAAGCAATACGGCGCGTGACGGTGCGCGTCTTGCCCGCTCCGGCTCCGGCGATGATGCGCACAGGGCCTTCGAGGGCGGTGGCGGCGGCACGTTGGGCGTCGTCCAACCCCTCAAGCATCGTTTCGGCATCGCGGGTGGTCATATCTGCCTATTCTGCCAGCCGCACCCGATAGACCCGCAAGCGCGGCGAATCCAAGAAAACACTAGGACATACGATGTATTAATCTGGTAGATGTGACTTTACGAAGCAAGTTTATGTTGGCGGCACTCGCCTCAGCCGCCATGCCGAAGACCTCTGTGGCAGGGGTATGCGAACACGACGAAGCCAATACTACCGACAACGAGGCCGGTATCGACTATGCCGTGGTGCAGGACACCGCAGGACGCCGTTATGACGTATTCGTCTCGAGCGAGGAAAAAGGCAAGAAGCGCCTCGCGGGGCGAGTCAAGGCGGCACGGGTACTCGCCAAATCCCATGAGATGAGCGGACTCGGCTTTGCGGTCGACCGTGCGCTGGCGTTCAGCCCGGCGGGAACGGGCAGCCCGACCGGCAAGACCTCTGTGCTAGTAACCCCGCACGTCGAGGGCGAACCCCGCCAGCTCGACCTACTGACTTTGCAGGATGCGTCCAGCGTCGGCACAGCCATCGGTGCGATTCACCGTCAACGCACCGAATTTTTGACCGAGGCCAAATACCCGTCCTTCACCACCGGGCAGATTCACGCACAGCTGACGGGTTGGATCAAGCGTTTGCAGCAGGCGGGCCACGTACCGCCGGCCATCACGTCAAGCTGGGCGAACATCATCGAGACGGACGGGCTATGGTCCTTCTCCACCACGTTGACCCACGGCGGCTTCTCCGACGGTGACTTCCTTTTCTCCGACTCCACCATCACCGAGGTCAGCAACTGGCAGGACATGCAGATCAACGATCCTGCGCGTGACCTGGCCTGGATATTCGCCAAGCTGGACGAGGACCATCGTAATGCGCTGATGAGTGCCTACGGCAGGATGATGGGTTCTCGCGTCGACGATTTGATTCTTTTGCGTGCCAACCTGTGGCTGCAGATGGAGCAGGTCGGCGAATTCATCGAGGCATTGGGGCGCGCGGACAACACCAGGATTCTGCAATTCAAGGCCCAGGTGGAACATCTGGCCCATCAGTTGACCGTTGTGGCCAACAAGGCCGCCGGTGCAGCCACCGCGGCATCGGCCGTTGTGGCGCCCAAGAACGGTTCCTCTTCGGATTCTTCAGACTCCGCCGACGCTTCACCTCAACTCGACGATGACGCCACCGGAGAGACCGACAAAA
Source organism: Bifidobacterium sp. ESL0682 (assembly GCF_029392815.1). Taxonomy (GTDB): domain Bacteria; phylum Actinomycetota; class Actinomycetes; order Actinomycetales; family Bifidobacteriaceae; genus Bifidobacterium. The sequence goes on from NZ_CP113942.1 coordinate 1,545,875, forward strand.
CCGGTTCTGCTGAAATCACGAAGCTCGTGGAGGAAAGCGACAGCACCGCCGACCGACCAGCGCACTTCAAGACATTCTCGGCGCACTCTCTTGATAAGAGCGAAGACGACGATCGAACCAATGACAAGCAATCGCGAATCGGGCATTCTGCGCCGTTGTATTCCAATATGCCCAATCCCTCGTCTTCGGCCACCATGGTGTTGACCGAGGCAGGCAAGGCCTCTGTCGACGACGATATCGATGACGAGTCGGATGAAACCGGTGAAACGGTCTATAGCCACAGAAATGACGATTCAGACGACACCGAAGCGTCCGCCAATAAGATTTCTTGGCACGTGCAGTATTCCAAAGACGACGACACGTACGACAAATCGCCCGCCGCAAAATCCATCAGCCACGATGCGCCCACCACGCTTATCCCCCAGCTCGAGCGCGAAGAACAAGCCTTGCGCGACGCCCAAGAAGGGCTTGAGGAAGCCGAAAAGAAGGCGAATCATTCGCTATCCGAGACCACCGGCAACAGCGATGGTTCCTCCGAAACCGACAGTTCGGAAGAGGTTGAGAGTGCCGACAAGACCGATAGCTCTGATGGAATCGACAAGTCGTCAGACTCGGACAAAACCGAAGACACCGTCGACTCTGACGACACCAGCAGTATCGACGACTAGGACAAATCCGCACAATCCTAGCCAAAAGCGTAATGACCGACCCTCGGGCAAAATAAAACCTAAGAACAATTTCAACAGAAAGAGGCAATACATGGATGTCGAACTCGGGATTCAGAATGTGGCACGTCCGGTCAATTTCACCACCGAGCAAAACGCCGACGAGGTCAGCAAAGCGATTTCGCAGGCCGTGAGCCAAGGTCAGCCGATCGATCTGGTCGACGACAAGAACCGTCACATCATGGTGCCGGCCGGCGCGCTGGGCTATGCCATTGTGGGTTCGGAGACCAAGCACGCTGTCGGCTTCGGCGCCCTCTAAATTTCGTATCATCGTCTTCGTGGGAAGGCCACAACGTCTCTACGAGCCTCGATGAATAAATCATAGTGATGCCCTGTTTGGTGCTTTAAGCATCTAGCAGGGCATCGCTTTACCTTTTAGTGTTTCACACTATATCCTGGTACGTTGCAACGGCGTCCCTCTACAATGATTTTCTCTACCGATAATCCGGTTTGCCGATTCCTCCGCCAAGAGCGCTATGAAACGAGCTTGATGGCTCCGCGCCGCACGATTTCGGCAACGACGTCGTCTTCGGTCAGGTTCTCCCCCAGTTTGTTCGGCTTACCTGCACCATGCCAATCCGATCCGCCGGTCACCAAAAGCCCCAATTCCTTGGCAAGATTGAGCAAATGCTGCCTCGATTCCGAACTGTTGCCACGGTGCCAGACCTCCAGACCGCTAAGCCCGGCCTCAGCCAACCGCCGAATCTGCTCGTCGGATAGCAGCACCTTGTTGCGGCTGCAATCTGCAGGGTGTGCAACGACGCTTACTCCCCGGCCTCTTTCACCACTTCGACTACTTGCAGAGCGGTCGGCGAAGGCGTAGGAATGTAATATTCACTGGAAGCCGAGATGGCGTTGGCAAACGCTTCCGATCTGGTGCGGTAGACACCGGCGGCTACCAACGCATCGGCCATGTGCGGCCGACCGACCGTGGTCTCGTCACCCTTTTTGGCCTGTTTAAGCACATCGTCCCAGCTGATTGGAAAATCCTTTGCCAAGTGTGCAACCATACGCTTGGCACGAGTGACACGCGCAGCTCTTGTAGAAGCGAACAACTCAATGATTCCTGCATCGTCCGGGTCGTACTGATAGGCCAGCATATGCACGGAAACTTGATCGTCCTGAGCGGTGATTTCGCTGCCACGCAACAATGGAAAACCTTGGGATTGTGCGGCTTGCTGCGCGTCGGCCCAACCTGCGGTGGTGTCGTGGTCGGTAATGGCCACACCGTGCAAACCCAGCGAAGAAGCGAGCTCAACAAGCTGCGTCGGGGTCTTGGTGCCATCAGAGAAAACCGTGTGGCAGTGAAGATCCCAACCTGCGCTCGGAGTATAATCGTTATATTCATCGCTTGCCATACGACCATCGTAAGCCCACGTATCCGACAGCAAGCTACAAGACAAATCCATTGGAACGCATATATGTCAACCACACACTCTGCTGATGCCATCAGCGATCAAAAACAGCAAGAAACGGTGGAGAATCTCAAGCAATTCCTTCCTCAATCCGGCAACCGTGAGCCCACAGGCTTCTTCCACGATTGTTTGTGGAATTACGGCGTCATGCTTGTCGGCGCAGCTGTCGGCCTCTTCGCTTCGTTGATGCTCGCTGCAGACACCCTGAAACTTGCCCGCAACCCCAACCAAGCCCTTGGCTGCGATGTGAACTCCGTGCTCTCCTGCTCGGATGTGGCCAAATCCTGGCAGGCCGAAATTATCCGGTTCGGCGACCTGCGATTCCCGAACGCCTTCTTCGGCATCGCCGCCTATTCTGTGTTCATCACCATTGCGGTCATCGGCATGTGCAATGTCAAACTGCCGCGCTGGTTCTCCACCTGCACCTGGTTAGGTGGCCTCTTCGCCATCTGCTACGCCTACTGGCTGATGAGCCAGTCCATGTTCGTCATCAAGGCGCTCTGCCCCTGGTGCATGACCATGATGTTCGCCACCACAGTCATGTTCATAGCGCTAAGCCATGCCACGGTGACAGTACAGAAGATTCCGCGCAAACGCAAGGCGCTCAACACTTACTACCGCATGCGTTACGACTGGATGGTCGACGCCCTCTGGATCGTCGCCATCATCGCGCTGATTTTCCTGAAGGAAGGAAGGCTCCGCGCTTTTCGCATAAGCATTCCGGCACTATTCAAGAACCCGCATGTTCACCACATTGATGCGATGAACATGCGGGTTCTTTTGTCTCAGGTATTTGGATACCGTCGTTTCAGCCGTTTCTCGAAATCTTGCGTTCCAAATCCATACCGCTCCTACAGCAGTTCCACTTTGGCCACGATGACCGCGGCACCAGTCAGCTTCACGTCCTCATCGCTGACTTCGACCCGTACCAAGCCGCCACGAATGGTGATGTCCCAACGACTGACACCGGTTTTGGCCCGCAACGTCACCGCCGTGGCACCAAGCCCCGTACCACAGGAAAGCGTCTCTCCGCACCCACGTTCGTTGACACGCATGGTGGCCTTGCCGATATTCCCGGCTTTGTCGCATGCGTCGATACGCACGAATTCGGCATTCTGATCGGTTTCGATCACCGGGCTCACCATCGGCTTGACAATGAGATTCAGATCTTCAACGGCAGGCAACGTGGCCTTGCCGTCTTCCAAAACCGAGACAACATGCGGGTTGCCCATATCCACGAACGTGCCTTCGGCCTCACCGGAGGTGCCGGGGATGGTAACCGCGTAGGCATCCACATCGCCGATTTTTCCTGCGCCCAGGCTTACCTGAAACACATCCTGACCATAAGGCTCAAGCGCTCCCAGCGAGCGCAGGGTCTTGACCCCGGCCCGTGTGCCCAGTTTGAACGGCGCACCACCCGGAGCGTCTGCTATACCTGCCCGCTGCGCAAGCAACGTGGTCACCCTCGTGCCATTGCCACACATTTCCGCGAGCGTTCCGTCGGCGTTGCGGTAATCCATGAACCATTCGGCACCGCCATCGTGGCATTGCGCGACCTGTTCGACGGAAAGATCGCTGACGCATTCGGGCTTGGTCAAACGAATCAGCCCGTCGGCACCAACACCGAAATGACGGTCGCAGACATGGCGGATCTCGTCGGCGTTTGGCTCGAACTCGCCGGTCCTGTCGATGTAGATGACGAAATCGTTGCCCGTGCCGTGGCCCTTGTAGACATATTGCGGAAGACTCATAACCGACAGTTTACCTGCTCCTGAGCCTCATGCCGAGAGCCAAGAGCCGAAAGCTGAGAACCGGAACCCGGAGCGCCCGATTAACGCTTTCGCCTCTGGGCACGACGATATGGTTCTTATTAGCACAGTTGGGCTATCATGTGTATGTTCGCTCAGGCAGTTATCAAACAACAACAAATGGCTAGGCTTACAATCAGACTGGTCAAAATCGTGGTGAAAGAGGACGGTATGGCAAGCAACGCTCCCATAGGCGTGTTCGATTCGGGGCTGGGCGGCATTTCCGTCGTACGTGAAATCCGCAAGGAAATGCCGGGCGAGCGAATCGTCTATTTCGGTGATTCCGCCAACGCACCATATGGCACCAAATCACCTGAAGAGGTCCGCAAACTTTCCTTCGCCATCGTCGAGCGATTCATCGCCATGGGCGTCAAAGCCATCGTCATCGCCTGCAACACCGCGACCTCGGCTGCCGTAAACGATTTGCGCGCAACTTACGATCTGCCCATTATCAGCATGGAACCGGCGCTCAAAGTAGCGTGCGACCGCGGGCATGGCGAGCCGCAACGCGTCATCGTCGCCGCCACCCCGCTGACACTGCGAGAGAAAAATTCACCGCACTGATGAATCGTTTCAGCGCCACCAACACCATCTACCGTCAGCCTTGCCCTGACCTAGTGGAAATCGTGGAACATGACCAGCTTGAGGACCACGACCTCGTCATGCGCACCTTGCACCGTTATTTCGACAGCTACGATCTCGAATCCATCGACTCGGTGGTGCTCGGCTGCACGCATTTCGTCTTCTACCGTGATTATTTCCGCGAGCTGCTCCCCGCTTCCACCGCTATCATCGACGGCAACGAGGGCACTGCCCGGCATCTGCACGACCTGCTAGCCGCCGCCGACGAACTAGCAGCCCCAGATGCCGAAGGCAGCGTAACCTTGGAAAACTCAGACACCAGCGAGCGTATGGCCGCTCTGGCCGCTAAACGCCTTAATGCGTAAAATACATCAACGCTTGCAACAAACCATATAGAGATCCAACGCCTTAAGCATCAACCAATACGCGGCCGCTGACCAGGCGGTTAAGGCTGACCTGCTGCTCAGCTGCTTCCATGGCCAATTCACGATGCTGCTCAGGAGTAACGCGCACCACAAATTTGCCTGAATAATGCTTGTCAGCTATTGGTTCTGGCACACTCTCGTCATTGGCTTCCATGTCTTCAACGGTCTGTGCCGTCAGATTGCAGATACCTTGAAAAGCCTCAACCTGGCTCTTGCTCAGCCAGGAAAGACTCGGGAATTCAACGACAGTACCCACAAATTCGCCATCGTCCGAACTCCAACTGACCCGATACGTGTAATGATGAATGTCTACCATTTATATCCTCTCAGCGTTTACCTTCAGTTAGCCTGCCGATAGCTTTCAATACCTGGCGTACTTGATATGGCTTTGCTAAACCATGCTCATTTTGAATATTCACTCGTGGGTCACCGGCCCACGGTGTCTTATAGACGCAATGACTCGTCGAATGTTGTCGCGGCTGTCCAAAATACGCCTCACACACCTTCTGCAAATCGGCATATCGTATCCCCTGCGGGCTACTGCGCATTCTCTGAACAATCTTCCCTATGTCTCCCATTGCTCTATGGTATCACTATTGATACTATAGAGCAATGCGCTCTTCTTCCGTTTACTACATTTTTGACATTCTTTAGCGTCACAAACAAGACAAAAAGATAGACCATGACCGAATGGAGACACTGGAACCAGGATGTCCGTAAGGCGGACGTATGCTCGGTTAACTAAGGATAATGACTACGGCACGAAGGAAAGGTGACGCAATGACGAAAACCGCTTTGATCGATGTCGGTGGAGGCTTCCGTTCCATTTACGGGGCAGGCGTGATGGATCGGCTGATGGACAAAGGCATCGTGTTCGACAAGTGCTACGGCGTCTCTGCGGGCAGCGCGAACATGATCTCCTACATTTCCGGCCAGCGTGGTCGCACCTATAAGTTCTATACGGAATACGCCTTCCGCCCCGAATATGCCAGCGCCACCAACTTCTTCAAGCTGCATAATTACGCTAATCTGGACTATATCTACGGCACCCTGTCCAACTCCGACGGCGAATATCCCGTCGACTACCCCGCCTTTGCCGCCTCACCCACCGAATTCACGGTGGTAGCCTGCGACGCACGCAATGGCTACGCACGCTATTTCGACAAGTCGGACGTGCATCAGGACAATTATGACGTTATGAAGGCCTCAAGCGCGGTTCCGGTCGCTTGCGAACCGTACCTCATCGACGGCGTTCCCTATTACGACGGCGGTATCGCCGACCCGATTCCCGTGCAACTGGCGGCCGACGAGGGTTACGACCGCATCGTGCTCATTCTCACGCATCAGCGTGATTTCGTGCGTGAAGCCAAGAAGGACGCAGCTCCGGCGGCGTTATTGAAGCACTCCTACCCCGCTGCTGCGGAACGGCTCAAGAACCGCTATCGCACATACAACGAAGAAATGCAAGTCGCCGAGCGTATGGCCGCCGACGGCAATGTGTTGATTCTCGCTCCTGACGACCTGTGCGGATTGGACACGCTGAGCAAGAACGCCGAGGGATTGGAAGAGATGTATCAGAAAGGACTCGATGCGGCCGAAGCCGTGCCTGATTTCCTCTCGAACTGATTCGATAAGTTCCAAATCTGATATCAGCGTCGGCAAATGGCTGCACGAGTAATGTTCACACCGTTTATCGGCGTCAATATGTCAGATTGATGAATACAAAACGATGGGGCGGATTCCTTGGGTGAGCAAGGAATCCGCCCCAACTTATTGACACCCCGTCGTGTCTAGGTCAAGCCGTCCGATTTGCTGGGCACCTTGGCCAGTACTGCTTATTATAGTGGATAAATCGTAAATCTGCCGAATTAACAGACAAGATTTATCGATTTATGCAACCTATTTATTTCGCCTCGTTGGAGGTGACCATGGCCTTGGTGACCTCATCGAAAAGCTGCTGGTAGCCGCCGGGCGTGGAAGCCGGAAGCACCACGGTCTTGGCATTGCCGGATTCGCTCAGCGAGCGCATCACGTCGAGGTACTGGTTGAACAGCACCACGTTGTTGACGTCGGCGATATCCATGCCCACACCTTGCAGGCTCTTGATCTGGTCGACGATGCCGTTGGCGATCTCGCGACGGTAGTTGGCCTGGCCTTCGCCCTGAAGACGGGTCTTCTCGGCGTCTGCGGTGGCCTGTGTCTCAATCTGGATGCGCTGGGCATCGGCACGCTGGCGGGTGGCTTCCTTCTCACGCTGGGCGGCGTTGATGGAATCCATCGCGGTCTTGACGGCCGGACTCGGGTCGATGGCGGTAATCAGGGTCTTGACGACGGTGAAGCCGAACTTCGACATCTCGCCGCCCACCGTCTTCTGCACGTCGGCGGCCACGTCGTCCTTCTTGGCAAACGCATCGTCGAGCGAAAGTGCAGGAATGGCGGAACGCAGAGCATCCTCGACGTAGCTGCGCAGCTGGCCGGCCGGATCGCGAAGCTCATAGTAGGCGGTGGCCACATTGTTGGGATCTACGCGGAACTGGGTGGAGGCGACTACAGTGACGAAGACGTTGTCGAGCGTCTTGGTCTCAAGCTTCACATTGAGCTGGTTGACGCGCATGTTGGTCTTGGTGGCGATGCGGTCGGCGAACGGAACCTTCAGATGGATGCCCGCGAGCTCGACCTTCAAGAATTTACCGAAACGTTCGATAACGTATGCCTGCTGCTGCGGCACCACGAAAATACCTGAGACAATCAACCCAATGATAATTATCAGAACGATAATCAGGAAAATAAGCCCTACCATGTTCTCTCTTTCTTTCAAGGTTTCGATGCCGTCGTCCGCGAATCCGCGATGTGCCCGGCATCATCCACCGGCTTGCGACTTCATCGCTTCCGCCGATGCACTACATGAAATCGTAGCAGAACATCAGGCAATTATCGAAGTGCCATACCAGCCACCAATACAGCGAGGCTCGCCACCATCATGCCCGCACTATGGGCAACCGCCCACCATGGATGGCGGGCTTGCAGAAGTTTCGCGCCTTCCACGCTGGCGGTGCTGAAGGTCGAATAACCACCAAGGAATCCAGAAGCGAGCAGATACTGCAATGTCGCTGTGCCGGCATGGGCACCGCACCAGCCCGCTACCAGGCCCATTGCGAGACAGGCAGTGATGTTGACGACGACGGTGCCGCAAGGAAACGGCAGACGGATATGGTTGTTGACCCATGCGTCGACGCTATATCGAGTGAACGCACCAAGCCCACCCAACAGCGAAGCTGCAATGAGCAGGCCAAACGCACTGCCGTGCCGCCAGTCCTCGTTGACTATCAGCGCAGCTAAGGCCACGCAAAGGAAGATAACGAGCGCAATTTTGCAGGGGGCCACGGTCAGGTTCGGAAGACGAAGATGCGTCATCAGCGGATTCACGACCGGAAGATGCGCCTTCACGAGTATCGCCGTTACGCGTGGCAATCCTGCGAACATGCCATTCCCCGATGGACCTGCCAGCCGCAAAACCCAGCAACGCGCACACAAGCCCCACGACGACGCTCACCAGCAGATAGGCCAATGCGATACCCGCCTTGCCGTTCTCCAAACGTTTAGCAACTTCGAGCATCAACGTGCTGTACGTGGTATAGCCGCCGATCAGGCCCGTCCCCAGGGAAAGCCTCATCACCTTCCAGATGCCGATATCCGGGCCGAGCACGGCCATGTATGCCGTGATACAGCCAAGTAAAAACGCACCGGTGAGATTGATGACGGTGGTCATCCACGGCCATGCCGCCGTGGCAGGTTGCAGGGCGCTCAACGCCAGACGCACCAACGACCCGCAAGCACCTCCGGCGACAAGTCCCACGGCGATTGCGCCACGAGCAACGACGGCGGATTCGGTTTCATGCCGCATTTCGGATTTCATTGACTTCACTCCTGAAACGACCACGATCCGGCAACTACCCGGCTAGGGATTCTCAGCAGAACAGCAGCGAATCCGAAGCCTCTCCATCTGCTGCCCACATCACTATTTATTTCCCGAAGCTAACCTTGCTGTTTGACAAATCCGCCACAGCAGACAAAACGACGCCAAATGACGTATATTACGTTCTACTCCTGCGGCTCCCGTCCAAGCCATTCAAAACAACGTACTCATTGACGCAACAACTGATAAAATGGATCACTTAAAATTTTGATGTTCATTTATACTCAATAATTATATGGTTAGATAAGACTAAAAACGTTTTAAATAGTGCCTTTTTCATTGCTTGCCGTCGAGCCTTATCACTATTCTTTCATATTGGTTCAAGTTCTATCTTTTGCCACAGCGCAAAAGGCCGGAAGATATATCATAGGAGATTTCATGACCACAGTTGCTGTCATTGGATGCACTCATGCGGGAACATTTGCCGCGAGATCTATTCTGAAAAACCATCCCAATTGGACGGTCGACGTCTTCGAGAAAAACGACACCGTTTCCTTCCTCTCCTGTGCCATTGCGCTGTGGGCAGGCGATCATGTGAGCGGTACGGAAAAGATGTTCTACACCTCCCCGAGGAACTCGAAAAGGCCGGCGCAAGCATGCACATGCGTCATGAAGTCACCGACGTTGACGTCAAAGGAAAAAAACTTGACGCCACCGACCTCGAAACCGGTGAATCAAAGCAATATCGATTCGACAAACTCGTGGTGACCACCGGCTCCTCACCCGCCACCCCGTTCATCCAAGGACTGCGAGAGGCTCTGCAAAGCGGCCAGGCCATGCTGTGCAAGGACTTCAACGACGGCAAACGCATCGTCGAACAGACCAAGAAGGCCAAGTCCATCATCGTCATCGGGGCAGGCTACGTCGGCAGCGAATTGGCCGAGCAGTTGAGCACCCGTGACATCAAGGTCACGTTGATCGACGCCTTGCCTCACGTACTTGACAACAACTACGACAAGTCCGTCACCGATCAGGCGGAGGCGGCGTTCCGCGACCACGGCGTGACCTTGGCCATGAATCAAAAGGTCGTCGCTTTCCGTCCTGAAACGGGCGACGACGGGGTGGAGGATTCGAAGATCACCGTGGTCACCGAGCTCGACGAATACACCGCCGACTTGGTCGTTATGGGAGCCGGTTTCGTGCCAAATACCCGACTCGTCTCCTCGCAGTTGCGCACGTTGGGGTATGGCGCCATCATCGTCGACCAATACATGCGCGCTTCCACTCCTAACAACGAGATACTCGATTACGTGTTCGCCGCCGGCGATTGCGCCACGGTGCATTTCAACCCTACGGATTCCGACGAATACCGTCCGCTCGCCTCCAACGCCATTCGCGAGGCCATGCTCATCGGCGAGAACATCGAAGAGCCGACCAAGGAATATGCCGGCACGCAGGCAACCAGCGCCGTCCAGCTTTATGACCTCTCAATGTCGTCGAGCGGTATGACTTTGGATCTTGCCCAACGCCGCCGCATCGAAGCCGATTCCGTGACCATCAAGGAAAACTATCGACCGGACTTCATGCTTTCGACCACTCCCGTGACCGAGACCCTCGTCTATGACAAACAGAACGGCCGCATCCTTGGAGCCCAGTTCGCCGCCAAGCACGACATTTCTATGGCCGCCAACCTCATTTCCGTGGCAATCCAAGCCAGGTTCACCATTGACCAGCTCGCCTCCACGGACATGCTTTTCCAGCCGAACTTCAACCAGCCGGTCAATTATGTGAGCCAGTTGGCCATGGCCGCCGTAGCCAAGCGCGACTCGGAACTTGCAAACAACGAAGAGGGCGCAAGCGAGAGCAAATGATGACTGATAACAGCGGATTGCGCTGCGGATAACTGGCAGCAAGCGCAATTATGATCAGTCCAAAATTAAGCCGGTTCTGAGTCGCGAACGATACTAATAATCCGAATACGGTTTCGGCGTTTGGACGAAACCGTCAACGATTGAACATATTAAAAATGCGGGGCATTGCCATTGATCAGCAATGCCCCGCATGTATATTCAGTTATTTTTTATCGACTCGCAATCTGTCACTCGGTACGCAGCGCCGTGGCCGGATCCTGCTTGGCGGCCTTGCGCGACGGGATGAGCCCGCCAATCAACGTCAGCACCACCGACAGCACAATCAGGATGATCGCGCCGGAAAGCGGCAGGGCGGCATTGACGCGGTTGGTGCCCATGAAGTGGTGCATCAGCGCGTTGCCTGGCACAATCAGTATCAGTGTCACCGCAATGCCTATTACACCGGCACATAGGCCGATAATGCCCGTCTCGGCATTGAAGACTGTGGAGACGTTGTGCTTCGAAGCACCCATCGCGCGCAAGATACCGATTTCCTTGGTACGTTCGAGCACCGAGATGTAGGTGATGATGCCAATCATGATCGAGGAAACCACCAGCGAGACTGCAACGAAGGCGATCAAGACGTAGGTGATGACGTTGATGATGGTGGTCACCGAGTTCATCATCAGACCCGCGTAATCGGTGTAGACGATGCGATCCTTCTTCTTGGCACCGTCGTTGTACTGCTTGATGGCGTCCTCGATCTTGTTCTTCGCATCGAAACTGTCGGCGTAGATCTTGATGGAGCTTGGGGCGTCACGGCCGATGACACCGAAATCGGCGAGGTTGCCGTTGTAGGTGCCGGTGGAGACGTATTGGTTGTAGATCGAGACCAGTACGTTTTCCGGAGCGGTGGCGAGATAGTTGCTGAAGGCCTGCGCCACCTGCTGCTCGTTCATGCCGGAGACCGCTTCCTGCGGATTGCTGGCTGCCGCCGAATTACCGGCTGCGGCCGCAGCGGCGTTGCGCTGATTGGTGACATCCACGGACTGGTTGGAGCTGGCTGCACCCATGCCACCAGGAGCCTGGGTCATGAGATTTTTAGCCATGTTCGCCTGATCCGAGACCGGCAATGAGGCTACGTAAGCCTTGGCGTTGGCCGCCTTGGTCGCATCATCTGAAGGGGCGAAAGTCATGCCGTTGAGCACATTGTGGGCAGGGTCGGCCTTCTGAGCGTCGACGATCTGACTCGATTTCGCGTGATCAATCAGAGAATTGGTGAGCATACGCGTGTACCCGACGCCCGGCGCCAACGGTGTGGTCTTGGCATCACTGTTGGCACGGATGACGCCCACGACCTTGAGCTTGACCGCAGACTGCGAATCCATGAGCTTGCCGACCTGATCAGCGTCGTTGCCCACGTACTGGTAGTGGCCGTTCGCATCCTTGACGTACTGGTCGGCGGCGGGCAGCAGGGTCAGTGGCTGGTTCATCGCCTTGGAATAGTCGATACGGGAGGTGTTGGTCTTGACCTTTTCACCGCTGTTGAGCTTGTTCATCATGTCGTTGTAATCGGATGCGGGCAGCAAACCGAGTTCGTAGACCTGAGTAAGCGGAATCTCGTTGTTCTTGTCAAGCACGAGCACCACCTGGTTGCTCGACTTCGGCCAATGGCCCTTGACCATCTGGTAGTTGTCGGTGATCACCGAGCTGATGGGCTGCTTGTCGGCATGTTCGCCGGGCATGATCTCGGTGAACGCGGACGGCGCCTTGTTGTTGTCGGTCTTGCCGGTGAATTGGGACATCTGCATGGATTGCAGGCTGGAGAAATCGGTCGAGGACGAATTGAGACCGGCAATCTTGCCGGCCACGGACTGCGAGGCCGAGCCGCCCAACTTCACGCCTTCGACATCCACAAGGGCGCCTGTGGAATCGTGGGTGAACACGGAGAACTTGGGTGAGTACGAGTACTGGATGCCGACGTCGCCAACATGCTTGCGCACGTCATTGTCCGGCTTGTCGAGATATTGCTTGAACGGACTCAGGTTGTTGCTGGTGATGCCCGTGGTGACCGACGCTGCGCCCTTGACGCTGGAGTCATCGGGATAGATGCCGTTGCGCGGCTTGGCCTTCTGCTTGGAATCGGCCGCCGCCTGGGCCGTGTCCATGATCTTGTTCATGTCAAAGGTCTGTTCGTTGATCTCGATGGGGTACGAGGTCAGCGTCTCCTTCTGGATGTCCGCAATATAGCGGTTCACACCCGTGGAAACAGAAAGAATCAGTGCGATGCCAATAATGCCAATCGAGCCGGCGAAGGAGGTGAGAATCGTCCTCGCCTTCTTGCTTTTGAGATTGTTGAAGCTCAAGGCGACCGCAGTGGCGAACGACATCGAGGCCTTGCCCATGGTGCGGTGTACGGCCGGCTTTTCGTCGGCTACCTCCTCGGGCTCGACAGGCCTTGAATCGCCAAGAATCACACCGTCTTTCAGCTCGACGATACGGTTGGCGTATTGATGGGCAAGCTCCGGGTTGTGGGTGACCATGACCACCAGGCGGTCTTTGGCCACTTCCTTAAGCAAATCCATGATCTGCACGGAGGTCTCGGAATCAAGCGCACCCGTGGGCTCGTCGGCCAGCACGATGCTTGGGTCGTTGACCAGGGCGCGGGCGATGGCCACGCGCTGCATCTGGCCGCCGGAAAGCTGGTTCGGCTTTTTGTTGATATGCTCGCCGAGGCCGACCTTCTTCAACGCATCTTCCGCACGCTTGCGCCGGTCAGCACGTGAGACACCGGAAATGGTGAGAGCCAACTCCACATTGGAGAGGATGGTCTGGTGAGGAATGAGGTTGTAGCTCTGGAAGACGAAGCCAACCGTGTGGTTGCGGTAAGAGTCCCAATCGCGATCCTTGTATTTCTTGGTCGACGTACCATTGATCACCAGATCGCCGGAATCGTAGCGGTCAAGGCCGCCGATGATGTTCAGAAGCGTCGTCTTACCTGAACCGGAAGGTCCCAGAATCGCGACAAACTCATTGTCGCGCAACGTCAGACTCACATGATCCAACGCCTGCTGAACAAAATCACCCGTCTTATACTGCTTGCTGATGTCTTTGATTTGTAGCACAGATTCCCTCTCTCTGCCTAGTTATTGTGTTGTTCACCACATCAAAACTTCGTCTTGCAACTCTACCCCAACGCACGACCGACCACGACCGTCGTGTGGCGGGCATTTGCAGGCCACGAACACACTTGATTCGGACCCCGCATGAGTCATTTGCTATTCCCGATTTACGCTTCTCATGCAATCCGTTTTCCCTACGCGTTTTCTTCGCTATAGTGACGAATACATTGCAGGCGCTGCTTAACGACTCCTTGTCGCCCGGCACCTCATGAACTTGAAATCTATGGAAGGACTCACCATGAGCAAAAAAATCGCTGTTGTGGCCGCCAATGGCAAATCCGGCCGACTGATCGTCGAAGAGGCCGTCAACCGAGGGATGGACGTCACCGCCATCGTGCGCGGCGAGAACAAGACCAAGGCGCAGCATGCCATCGTCAAGGACCTCTACGATCTGACCGCCGAGGACCTCGCTGGCTTCGATGCCGTCGTTGACGCCTTCGGCATCTTTGACCCGGCCAAACTGGACGAGCACAGCACTTCGCTGAAGCACCTGGCCGACGCGCTTTCCGGCAGCGACACCCGTCTGCTGGTAGTCGGCGGCGCCGGCAGCCTCTACACCGACAAGGCACACACCAATCAGCTTTCCGATTCGTTCCCGGACAACATCAAGGGCGTTCCGCTGGCGATGGGTAAGGCGCTCGATGCGCTGCGCGAACGCAACGACGTGCATTGGACCTACATGAGCCCCGCCGGCGATTTCCAGGCCGACGGCGAGCGCACCGGCAAGTACGAGCTGGCCGGCGAAGAATACACCACCGACAGCGACGGCAAGAGCGCCATCAGCTATGCCGATTACGCGGTGGCGATGGTCGACGAAATCGACAGCGACCAGCCGCACGACCGCGAGCGTATCTCCGTGCGCTGGTAAAAGTAGCGCATACCATATCTGACGAATGTGGCTTCCAACCGATGAATGGTTGGAGGCCACATTTGAATGAGCCGCTAACTAAATTAGGAAGCGTTCAGTCGCTTTAGTCGACCGACTTCAGCGCTTCGAGCATGTCGAGGCGCTTGAGCTTCGAGTTGACGAACCAGCCCAGCGCGGCGGTGATGAGGCCGACCACGACCAGCGGGACCACGAACGCAAGCCAGATGATTGACGGGTCGAACATCACATCGTCCGGCGGGACGGCGGTAATGATGTAGCGATGCAGCCACGCGCCGAAACCGTAGCCGACGAAGATGCCGAGCACGGAGAGCAGAATCGTTTCGCGGTAGATGTACATCGTCGTCTCGCGGTTGTAGAAGCCAAGCACCTTGATGGTGGAAAGCTCGCGGACGCGCTCGGAAACGTTGAGGTTGGTGAGGTTGTAGAGGATGACCACGCCGAGCATGGTCGCCACGATGATCAGCACCCACATGATCTGGTTCAAAGCCTTGACCACGACGTCAATCTGGTGCATGAGCGTCGTGTTCTGCACCACGCCTTCGATGCCGCCGAGCCGCATGAACGAGGCCGATTGGCGTTTGGTGTTCGCGACGCTGCCGTCCTTCAAGGTGACCATATAGGCGTTGGTCTTGTAGCGTTGCCCGAACACGGAACGGTAGGCCGAAGGGCTCATCATCATGAAGTGGCCTAGGTACATCTCGCAGACGCCAGAGACCTTGACGTGGTAGGTCTTGCCTGCACCGTCTTGAAGTCGACGGTGTCGCCCTTCTTGGCGTGCACAAGGTTCGCGAACCGTTCGGAAATCACCGCGCCGTTCGAATCCAACGAAATCGGGTGGTGGCCTTGGCGCGTGTTGAGTTTGATGTACTCGTCGAAGCTCGAGGTATCACGCGGCACGAGCATGGTGACGGACTGCTTGTCGCCATTGCGACCGGCGACCTTGCTCACCGATTCATAGTGGACCGGCAGCGAGCGTTGAATGTCCGATTTCTCGAGCCGTGTATCGATAGCCTTGCGCTGGGAATCCGTGACATTCGTATTTTCCGCAGCGATGAGATTGTAGTGCATCACGCCGCCGAACTGATGCTCGTTGATGCCCGAAATCGAGCCCTGAACTGCAAAACCGGCAGTCAACAGCGCCACGGAGCCACATACGCCGAAAATGGTCATGAACATGCGCTGCTTGTAGCGGAAGATGTTGCGCGCGGTCACCTTGTGGGTGAAGTTCAGATGGTTCCAAATGAACGGTATGCGTTCCAGCAGAATCTTCGATCCGGCGCTCGGCGGCTTGGGCAGCATGAGCGCAGCCGGCCGTTCCTTGAGCTCGCGGGCGGCGCTCCACACCGCGGGCACCACGGCGCTCAGCATGGCGAGCACGATGGCAAGCAACGTGACCTGCCAGTGGAAGCCAAGATGAATGACCGGCACGTTGAAGCCAATCTTGTAGGCGTTGTAGACAATCATCGGCAGCAGCGTATGGCCGGTGAAGATGCCGATAATAGCGCCCAGAATCGAGGCGGCAAAGCCGTAGACCACGAACTTCTTCATCACGTCGCGGTCGGAATACCCCAGGCCTTTGAGCGTGCCGGCGTTGATGCGCTCCTCGTCGACGAAACGGGTCATTGTGGTGAACGTGACCAGCGCTGCGACCAAGTACATGAAGTAGGGGAAGATGTGCGAGAGCGAATCGACAATCACCGAAACGGAATCATAGATCTTGTAGCCATCAGAGCCCGGTGTCTCGCGCTTGGAATCCACGGAATAGACCGGATCTTCCACGGCGTTCAGCATAGCTGTGGCGTCGTTGAGCTTGCTTTCGGCGTCCTTGATCTTCTGCTGCGTGCCCGGCTCGGCCTGATCGAATTGCGCCTTCTTGGTGTTGTATTCGTTGGTTTTATTGGTCAGCTCGGTTTGCGCGGCGTCAATCTGCGCCTGGGCCTGCTTCTGCTTGGCGGCCAGCTCCTGCTGCGATTGCTGGACCTTGGCTCGTGCCTGCGTAAGTTGGGCCGCCGCCTGGTCGAGTTTGGTCTTGGCCGCAGCCAGTTGCTGCTGCTTCTGGACCAGCTGGGTGTTGCCGGCATCCGCTTGGGCTCGTTTGGTGTTGAGCTGGGCCTGCGCCGCCTGCACCTGGGCAATGCCCGGGTTGTAGGTGCCGTTGATGAACGCATCACGGCCCTGGCTCGCCTCTGTCGACTTTTGCGCCACAACCTTAGCCTGAGCGTTCAACTGAGTCTGTTGAGCTTTCAGCTGAGCAAGCTCACCCTCTAATTTTGCCTGATCGGAGGACGACACGGCGCCACTACTCAATTGCTTGTTGACAGCATCAATCTGCCCCTGAACCACAACAATCCCCAGCTTGACGGATTGTTGCGCGGCTGCAGCCTGCGTCACCGCGTCATCGGCCTGTTTTTGCCTACCGCAAGTTTGGCTGAGGTATCGTCAATCTGCGATTGCCCGGTTTTCAGTTGCGTATAGGCGTCGTTGACCTGCTGCTGCGCTGCCGTGACCTGTGGCACAGAGGCATCGTACTGCTGTTTGTTGGTGTTGTAGTCGTTCTGCCCCTGCGTGATCTTGGCTTGGGCCGCCACTATCTGCTGCTGCGCCGAAGCCACCTGAGTGGCGAGCTGTTGCTTGGAATCGGCCAACTGCTGGTTGCCATTGTCCAGCTGCGTTTTGCCGTCGGCCAGTTGCTGGCGCGCATTGTCGAGCTGTTGCTTGGCATCCGCGACCTGCTGCCGGCCGGAGTCGATCTGCGGCTTGACCTGGTTCTCGATGCTCTGCCGCCGCGCCTTGGGCCGCCCGGCGAGAATCTTGTCGAGCGCCTTCTTGTGCTCCTGCAGTTTGTCGTTGTACTGGGAAGAATAGTGGTCTCGCATGTGGTCGAGATCGGTGTAGGTCAGGCGGGCAATCATATAATCGTCGGATTTGAAGGCACCTGGCGTCACCACCGCGTAGCCGTCGAGCGACCCAGAACCGGAAGTCGAAGGCCCCATATTTACCGAGCTCAAAATCTCGGTGGAATCGACGACACCGACGACTTTGAAACTGTCGCGACGCAAGACCTTACGCCCCAGCGCATCTGGCTTTTCGCTCAAACGCAGCGTCGAGCCGATGGGATATTGGCTCTTATGTGCAGAATCGATGGCTGTCTCACGCGCATTCTTGGGCATGCGCCCGGCCACGAGATGGTAGGTGGAAACGTCTTTCGGCGCGGAAAGCACACGAACGCTTTCATCGCTGTTGCGGATGACGACATCTTTCAGATACCCGTATTCAATGCGCGAGGCCCCGGGAGCCTTGTCAATCTGCTGCCTATCGGCCTTGTCGAGCCCGTAACTCGAAATAACGCTCAAATCGGCCAGATGGTGCTCGGCAAAGTAGGCGTTGCCCGTGTCTCGCATATCCGGCCCGGAAACCGTGAGCCCCACCAGTGCGAAGGAACCCAGCGCCACGAGGCAAACGATGGAGAAGAAACGGCCTTTCGATTTCGAGAAGGCCTGACGGATGTCGCGCCACAGCATGCGCTTGGAAGTACGAGACCGCGAAGTCTCAGAATCCATAGTGTTATCGTTCGCCATGCCTGTCACCACTCGATGTCATCGATATCGGCCGGCGTCTCATGCCGTTCGACGGACTGCACCCGCGAATCGCGCATATGGATGACACGGTCGCCAATCGGCGCGATGGCGGCGTTGTGGGTGACGATGATGACGGTGGAACCGAACTCGCGCGACTGGTCCTGCAGAATGCGCAGCACCTGCTTGCCGGTGTTGTAGTCCAACGCGCCGGTCGGCTCGTCGCACAGCAGAATCTTCGGTTTCTTGGCCACGGCGCGGGCAATGGCCACGCGCTGTTGCTCGCCGCCGGAAAGCTGGGCCGGGAAATTGTCAAGTCGGTTCTCGAGGCCAACATCAATGAGCGTCTGCGTCGGGTCGGCCGCGTGCGGCACAATTTCGGCGGAAAGCTCGACATTTTCGCGCGCGGTCAGATTGGAGACGAGATTATAGAACTGGAAGACGAAGCCGACGTCGTAACGCCGGTAGGTCGTAAGCTGCCGAGCGTCGTATTGCGCGATATCGTTGCCGTCGATGACGACTTGCCCGGAATCGCAGGTGTCCATGCCGCCAAGGATGTTCAAAAGCGTCGATTTTCCAGCGCCGGACGCGCCCAAAATGACCACGAGCTCACCGCGTTCGATGGAGAAACTGACGTCGTGATTCGCATAAATCGTCGTGTCGCCGGTCTTGTACTGCTTCGTCTCGCCCCGTACCTCGATATATGCCATCTCAACCCTTCCGCGCTTCGTCGGCACCGACACGTCAATGCCCCATGACGCGCCTATCTTCAATCTCGATGATAACGTTTTGCGCGGATTATACGCACTACATATTGTTCTTCTAGCGTTTGGAATTATTCAAATAATTACGCAAAAATCATTTATTTAGATGAACATAATACATTTACTGAAAATCGTCTTGAATTCGGCATTAGCATAACGTTTTCCATAAATACGCCGCAGCCCTTCATTAAGCCCATACGACCACATGTACCTTATGCGCATATGTCCCGAAAACTAGATACGAGGTTGCGAATTTTGTATTGCAAGGTTACTATATTGATTTCGGTAAGAGAATCACAGTTCGCCGTCCCCCAGTCGAGATGGCGTTTTTCTATCACGTTTAGGGTTAGGTTTGGTCATGGGTCTCATCACGCGTATCGTTTCAGCCGCATTGTGTATTACAATGGCATCGAATATCGTACCCCCCGCAATCGCGTGACACTCCAGTAAGCCCCACCTCCACATCCGCCGCCGCACCGTCGCGGCCGGCATCCGGCAATCCCCCGGTTCAGACCGCCCGACACAGCCAACCCCCTTTCGCTTCGGTTTCAGAATCCGCTTCCTCCAGTGCCTCACTCAGGCCAGTCACAGCCGAGCTTCGCGCAGCAACATCGCCCGTCGCGGCCACGCGCAAGGCCGAATCCAACGTCAGCAGTAGCACGACCGGTTCCGAAGACACTGCACCATCGAAATCCAAGACCGGCGAATCGTCTCACGAGGCGAAGCACACCGCGTCAACATCCCCTGCCGTTTCCAGCCGCACGGCGCCGTCCGGCACCGAAGCCGTGGCGCAGACGTCTCTCCCGGCAGCGCCGACAACCCCCGTCACCGGCCAGCCGTCGCTGACGGCGCCCCGGAGCCCCGTGGCGGGTGCCACGGCACCGCTGCAGGCCCGGCCGCAATCCCAGGCCGGGAATCCTTCCGCATCCGCGACGCCACAGGCATCGGGACAGCCAAACAAGCCGATGCCCCCAGAACAGACAGCACAAAACAGCCAAACACCAGCACCATCGCCCCTGCTCCGCTCGAACCCCTCTCCCGGACCGCGTGGCGCCTGCACGGCGGGCAGCGGCAATTTCGGTGGCATCCCCTGGCAGCTCGGCAGCGACTGCACCCTCACCCTGAACGGCGGCACCTCGAACCACAACGGCATCCGCCCCTGGGAGTCGGACATCAACAACATCACCCGCATCGTCATCCAAGGCCACCTCACCGTCAACCTCCAATACAACGTCTACAACCCCAACATAGGCAATTCTGACGGGAGCAACGGCGGGCGCATGAGCGGCGGCCTGTTCTCGGAGATGGCCGGCCTGCAACGCTTCGAGATGGCGCCCGGCGCCACCCTCACCCTCAACAACCGCACCTGGCGAGGTACCGACGGACAGAACCACTACACCGATGGCGCCACCTATCTCTTCTACGGCGATTCCAGCCTGACCAGCGTGGACACCACCGGCTGGGACACCAGCCAGACCACCGACATGAGCGGCATGTTCGACGGCTGCGCCAGCCTCACGTCCCTCGACCTGCACAACCTGAACACCCTGCAGGTCGGCACCCACGCCAACGACTACGGCCAGACCGGCAGCATGAGCTCCATGTTCTTCGGCGACACCGCACTGACCAGCCTCAACCTCACCGGCTGGGACACTCGCAACGTCACCAACATGAGCTTCATGTTCGGCAGCTGCGAGAGCCTCGCCGGCCTCGACCTCGGCAGCTTCAACACCGGCAACGTCACCAACATGGACGGCATGTTCGACGACTGCGAGAGCCTGACCTCGCTCGACCTCAGCAACTTCAACACCAGCAAAATCGCCAACCACGTCATCGGTGGCGGCCCCGTCGGCACTCTCGGCACCGACGGCGTGAGCGCCATGTTCTGGGACTGCAGGAACCTGAGGACGCTGAACCTCGACGGATGGGACCTCCACAACGTCTTCAGCCTCGGCTCTTCCAGCACTTCGAACCCACTGTTCCTAAGATGCGAGAACCTGACCACGATCAGCATGCGGAACTGGAACATCCGCTACACCGACATCAGCTACCTGTTCGCCGGACTGGAAAACCTCACCTCGGTCGACACGACCGGCTGGGACACCACCTACAGCTCAAGCATGACCGGCCTGTTCCAGGGATGCGACAAGCTCGCCGTCCTCGACCTCACCAGCCTCGACACCACCAACATCAGCAACCCCTCGAACCCGGGCGAGGCCAACATGCTGCCCAGGAACCTGAAGAAGCTCACCCTGGGCGCCAGGACCATGCTCAACACGTCCGCCTTCTACAACGTCGACCCGTCCCACCTGTGGCGAGACACCCCGTCCGGGCCCTGCCAGGCGCCCGCCTACAAGCTCAAGGACATCGCCGTCGATGCCAGCGGCACGTTCTACCGCGACGACACCATCCCCACCTGCCTGGTCATCAGCTACAGCCTCGGCGAGGCCACCGGCACCCCGCCCGCCGGCAGCACCTTCGACACCACCACCGCGGGGGCCTCGTTCACCGCCGCCAGACCCACCGGCGCCGCCAACCCCGCCGGCAAGCTCTTCGCCAACTGGCAGGGCACGTGGCAGGGCAGCACCATCAGCTGCACCGCCGGAGGGGCCTGCGCCACCGCCGCCCTGCACCAGATCGGCTCGCTCACCCTCACCGCCCAATGGAAGGCCATCACCATGTCCATCGGCGATGTCGCCCTCACCGGCAGCAGCACAACACCCACCGTCGGCTTCAAGGTGTCCGGCGCGCCCGACGGCGGCACCACGACCGTGACCACCAACCACTACACCACCACGTGCACGAGCCCCGCCTCATGCACGTTCGCCGGATGGCCCGTCAGCCGGCTCGAACCCAATTTCGGCGTCGCCTACCGGATCGACGCCGCCACCAGCATCACCGACCCGGCCACTGGCAAGACCGTCACCGCCAGCGCCCCCACCAGGACCGGCACCCTGCCCTACCTCGACGTCACCTTCAACATCAACGGCGGAACCGGCACTGCGCCAAGCCCTATCAAGGCCTTCATCTCCTATCCGCCAAACGCACCCGGGCAAGGCTCCATGGTCGCGCCGGCCTCCACCCCGATCTTCGACGGATGGAACACCGCAAAAGACGGCACCGGCACCGCCTACAAGCAAAACCAGCAACTCGCCTCCGGCCGTTACACGCTTTACGCGCAGTGGGTGGCGACATGCCACGGCAGCGGCACGAACGGCACCGCCCCCTGGAGCATCAGCAGCGACTGCACCCTCACCATCGGCAGCGGCACCGTCACAGCCAATGACCCCAACAGATACGGCACCGGTTCCGCCAACCCAGATTGGGGTATGTATTACTGGTATCACAAACCTGATTTCAGCTATCAAATCCTTCGGTCAACTTACCCAAAATATATCAAGCACATCGTCATCCAGGGGAACCTCATACTGAACACCGATAATTCAATATTCGGTGCTTCTTCAGCGTTTTTCTCGAATTTCTCATCCCTCAATGACTTCAAGATGGCCGAAGGAGCAACACTAACGTTTGAAGGAACGGCCACACGGTGGTTATTCATTAAAGAGCACACATTATCGAGCATCGACACCAGAGGTTGGAATACGAGCAAAGCTACCGACATGAGTGATATGTTCTCAGAATGCTACGCCCTGCAATCGATCGATTTGTCAACTTTCAACACCAGCGCCACAGTGGACTTCTCGAGTATGTTTTATGAAGACCAACAAATAACACAGCTCGACCTCAGTACTTTCGACACAACCCATACAATAGATAACGATCGTTTCGGCTCCTTCTTCCCCCGTTATCTAAAAAAACTAATTCTCGGGCCAAAGGCAACAATGCTGAGCAGCGGATACAACAGTCCCTTTAATTCCTATTCCTTCGACCAATCTCATACATGGCGGGAGAAGACGGACACCTCGTGCACGGGCTACGGCCCGGCAATGACGGTCGCCCAACTGGGCGTACGCGTGCAGACCGGCAACGGGAGGTTCATCCGCGACGACGTGACCCCGTCCTGCGCCACGCACGCCTACGACGCCAACGGCGGCACCGGCACGATAGCCGGCACCGGCATGGACACGACGTTCAACGCGGTCAGGATGACGGTCGCCCAACCCACGGCCCTCGCCAACCCGGACGGCCAGGTGTTCACCGAATGGAACAGCAAGACGGACGGCACGGGCGAGGCCCGGCAGCCCGGCGAGACGATCGACTACGCGCAGGGCTACGACGGCACCGTGACCTGGCACGCCCTCTGGACGCCGCTGGACCAGCCCGGCACGGTGCACCAACCGGTCGTGCACGCCCCGGCCGACGGCGCCACCACGGTCGACGTGTCCGTCGACGGGCCCGCCTCATACAAGGCCGGCGACACCCTCAGGACCACGGTCAACGGCACCGCCATGCCCGTCTACACCTACACGTCCGACGGGTCCGGCGGCACCTCAGGGCCCACCGGCATCGCCCCAGACGTCTTCCAGGCCCACATCGGCGACTACTTCACCATCAAAGTCGTCCACACCCGCACGGACCCCGCCACCGGCAGGACCGTGACCAGCGAGGCCAGCATGCTGGCCGACGGGATCCTGCCGTTCGTGTCCGTCAGCTTCGACACCAACGACGCCCACGGCGGCTCCGGCACCGCGCCCGCGCCCGCCCGGGCGCTCGTCGACACCGGCACCCACACCGCCCGGCCCGTCATGGCCAAGGCCGACGGCATGAACGGCTATGCCGACACGGGCGGCGCCAACCACGCCGTCCTCTCCGGCTGGAACGCCGACCCCGCCGCCACCGGCGGCGACCCCGCCTACACGCCCGGCCAGACCGCCGGCGTGGAGGGCGTGCCCGGGCAGACGATGACCATGACCGTCCTCCACGCCGTCTGGCACGAGCTCAGGACCCCCGCCGTCACCGGCATCACACGCGACGTGTCCACCAACCGGATCACCGTCACCGGCACCGGCCAGCCCTGGACCACCGATGACAGAATCGTCGTCTGCGACACCCCCGACGACGGCCACCTCGCCCAGGCCTGCTCCGACCCGATCACCCTCGACCCCAACGACGCCGCGGGCGCGCCCATAGCCTACGACGGCGGCCGGGACCACACCTGGTCCTACACCATCCCCGACACCCAGGCCGGCCGTCTCCGCGACGGCGGCGACTGGCACTTCACCGCCCGCCTCCAGGCCGCCGACCCCTACCGAGGCAACGGAACCGGCACCGCCAGCTCGCCCGATGCCAGCCTGACCACCAGGCTCGCCGGCACCTACCAGCACGCCCTCCCCTCACCGGCGGACAGCCCCAACAGCTCGCGACACTGCTCGCCCTAGGGCTGGGCGCCCTGCTCCTCCTGCTCGTGCCCGCCACCACCCTGCGCGACCGCCGCCGGGCACGACGCAACAGGTAAACCACCCTGGCGGTCGGACCGCACACGATCCGACCGCCAACCCGTCCGTGCGAAAACCCACAGCCTTCCGCACGGACGACAACCAAAAGACTTCCCGCCCGGAACCCAAACACCCTCCGGACGGGAACACCAACAAGGGACGGACGCCGATTAACCAACCAACCCAAAAACCCAACCGGCGCCCGCCCCACCCAACTTTCAACACCGCAGCTGCATCGATGTAACAAAAACGATTGAACGAGTCTTAATTTTGCTTTACAGCCGCAAAGCCATCTACTGGGCGAATCAGAGGCCTTATTTCACTTGGCTACGTAGCCAACACCAAAAGCACAGACTTTTAATACATGTTTTTTACCCCACGAAAATACATCCAATGTTCTGTTATACTCTATTTAGAGTCATATATACTGACAAATGACTTTTATTTAGCAAAGGCAGTCATCATGGCACAGGCAACAGTCAATCAAACGCGTATACAGATCCGCACCAGCAAAACCCTCAAGGATCAGGCGACAGAGGTGTTCGCCGACATGGGCATCGACCTGACTGCGGCCATTAACATGTTTCTTTCGCAAGCGGTCAAAGAGGGCGGCATGCCCTTCAAGCCGATGGCGCTCACCCCCTCGAAAAAGCCGTGCGCAAGGCAGAAAACAGCGGCTTCGTCTATGCGGGAGACGCGGATGCGGCGCAAAGGATGATCGAACATGTATGAGATCTCGTTCTCAAACGAGTTCCTGCGCGATGTCAAGAAACTCAAAAAGAAACATTACGACCTGAGCAAGCTCTACTACGTGTTCCATGTTCTTTCGAGCAATGACGCGGAGACGCTGCGCCGCAAATATCGAGATCATCAACTCAAGGGAAGCCTCAAAGACTATCGCGAGTTGCACATCGCCGCAGACTGGCTGCTCATCTACCGCGTCGAAGGTAGCGTCTTGCTCATCACCCTCATGTGCACCGGCAGCCACGACGAGCTGTTGCGATAGTCACGGGCCAATCAACGGCGATATTGAATCATTCTTTGTTCAGAGACAAAACTCAATTTTATAATTGCAGCCCACTGTCGACGTGGGCGAAATCGGGGACCTTGTTCCACTTGACGGTGTAACCGGCGCCGTGGGCGCAGAAGACCGAATCTGGGGTGTTTTCAAGATCCGTTTCTGGATTGTAGGCGGTTTGTTTGATGACTTCATCAGCATTATGGCAGGGGTGGTAACCCGCGAAAACGCAAGTCAACGAGCCGCGGCCGTGGGTGTAGGAGTTGACATCCATCGAGTAGTCGCGCATTTCGGAAACCGGCGCGCGGCCCTCCAATTCAGCATAATCACCGTCGGATTTCGGAGCATCGAAGCTGCCGCTCATCCGCTGGATATCGGCCATCGCGCGACCCAGCATGTCCTGCGGGACCTCCAGACGGAAGCTGTACCACGGCTCCAGCAGCCGGCACTCCCCTCGCGTCTTGAGCTCCATCAAGCCTTGCCGCACCGCACGATAGGTCGCCTCGCGGAAATCTCCGCCTTCGGTATGCTTCTCGTGGCCACGGCCGGCAATGAGAGAAATCTTCATATCCGTAATCGGCGAACCGGTGAGGACGCCAAGATGTTCCTTCTCACGAAGGTGGGTCAAGATCGCTCGCTGCCAGTTGCGGTCGAGGTCGTCAAGACTGCAACGCGACTCGAAATGCAGACCGCTGCCGGGATCTGCCGGTTCGAGCAGCAGATGAACCTCGGCGTAATGGCGCAATGGCTCGAAATGGCCGATTCCCTCGACCGGAGCGGTGATAGTTTCGCGATAGAGAATGCCGCCAGGACCGAAATGAACATCGATGCCGAAGCGGTCGTGCATCATCTGCGTGATGATCTCGACCTGCACCGCGCCCATCAGCTGCACATGAATCTCGCCAAGCCGCGCCACCCAACGCACGTGCAGCGCCGGGTCCTCGTCCTCGAGCGTGCGCAGCGCCACCAGAATCTTGTGCAACTCCGGCGTGACTTCGGTAGGCTTGGCAGACTGCTCGGCCGATGACGAATCATCGTTTTGTGATTCATCAACATCGGTCTGCCCATCGTCACCATCATCTGCCTTACCGGGCAGCACCGTATAGGTCAGCACTGGCTGCAATACAGCTTCACCGGCATCGGCCTCGAATCCCAAACCTTCTCCCGGGAAGGTTTGCGTCAGCCCTGTCACCGCGCATACATCACCGGCCGAGGCCTCGTCTGCCAGCTCAAACTTTGTTCCGGAATACCGCCGAATCTGATCGACTTTCTCTTGCCAAGGTTCGGTGCCGGATTCAGTTGAGTTGTCTTCTTTACCCCTATTCGTCAACGTTGCCTTGACCTTGAGCGAGCCGCCGGTAACCTTGAGCCAGGTGAGGCGATTGCCCTGCTCATCGTGCGAAATCTTATAGACGCGAGCGCCGAAGTCGTTGGGACAACTCCCCTGCTTCGTAAAGCGTTCCAACCCGGCAAGAAACTCGTCAACGCCTTCAAGCTTCAGCGCAGAACCTGAATAGCACGGGAAAAGTTGACGCTTGGCAACCATCGAACGCAGGGTGTCATCTGAAATCTTTCCGCCATCCAGAAGCTCATCCATCGCAGAGCCGCTCTCATCAAGCAACGCGACTTCTTCCTGCTCGCCCGGCTCGACGTCACCTTCGAAATCAACGCATCCTTCGGAAAAGCGCTGTCGCATCTGCGCGATGAGCCCAGCCTTATCGGCACCAGCGGCGTCCATTTTGTTGATGAAAATAAACGTAGGCACGTTGTAGCGAGCCAACAGTCGCCACAAGGTTTCGGTATAGCCTTGCAACCCATCGTTGGCGCCGACAACAAGGATTGCGTAATCCAATACCCGCAGCGTCCGTTCCATCTCGGCCGAGAAATCGACATGGCCAGGGGTATCGAGCAAAGTGAATTCAAAGCCGTTCTCGCTTATACCGGCTTTCGAATTCCCGCCTTGCTTCACCGAAGTACTATCAGTATTGCCCGCATCGATATTGAGAATAGCTTGCTTCGAGAAAATGGTGATGCCGCGACGCTTTTCCATGGCATCAGTGTCGAGGAACGCGTCACCGTGGTCCACACGACCAAGCTTGCGAATCTCACCGGCGCGATACAGCATCGCCTCGCACAGCGTGGTCTTTCCCGCGTCCACATGCGCCGCGATTCCCACCACTGCTCGTCTCATCTGCCGCTCTCCCAATCACGCTCGCCGGTCATCTTCGACCAATCATAAAACGAGCCCTTCATCGGGGCGCGGCGCTGCAACATTTGAAAGCTCAATGAATCTGGCCTTTTTTGAGGAAGCTATGTAGCCGAAACGGCTCGTGTTTCAATCCAACACATTAATAAAGAATCCTCACATTAACCCACGCTTTGCGAAAACAGGTATGGTGGGGCGGCCCTAGGAATTGGGAAGAAAGGACAAGCGACACAGCTCCACCACACTGCTATGAGCTCCGGCTCTCCAGTAAAGCCAAACACTCGAATGATTATCCGAAAGACAGCACAAGGCCTTTAGCGAATCACCGTTGATAGTGTACCTCGTTTTTGCATTTTTCGCGACACTTCAAAGAAATTCGTCTCGAAATTTGAAAAGCAAAGGCTGCGACCATCTATTCATCGATGATCGCAGCCTTAAACAGCTTTCAAAAAGCCTTCGGGAACCTCACTCCGCGTACTTAGCGGGGTCGGCGGCGAAGCTCTTGGCGCAGTTGTCGCTGCAGAAGTAGTAGGTCTTGCCGTTGTAGTCTTGGCTGCCGGCGGCCGTCTTCGGGTCGATCATCATGCCGCAGACCGGGTCCTTGACAGTGCTGGCGCCGTTGTTCATGTTCATATCCATAGTGGTTCCTTCTTTCGCTTTCGCGGGTTGATTGGTTATGTTGTCTGATGTATCCGGAGACGCATCAACAGTTGGGGTGATTTGCAGCGCTTTCCTCGCCGATTCACTTGGCACCGGCGAAGCACCAGATTTCGTATCATGGGCCGATTCAGTAGCGGAGTCTGAAGAAGCACCCTTGAGCTCTATGTGACGCTCGCGGAGCTTAAAGGTAAAGCGACGCGGCTTGACCGTGGCCGGATTGAAGCCGCGCAGGCGATTCGCATTCAACACCACGGAAAGCGAGGAGAACGCCATCGCGGCGCCGGCAATCATCGGGTTCAGCATGATATGCCAAAGCGGGTAGAGGATGCCGGCGGCGACCGGAATGCCGATGCCGTTGTAGCCGAAGGCAAAACCGAGGTTCTGCTTGATGTTGCGCATGGCCGCGCGGGAGAGGTCGATGGCCGTCACCAAGCCGGTGAGGCTGCCAGAAACCAGCGTGATATCGGAGGATTCGATGGCCACATCCGTGCCGGTGCCGATGGCGAAGCCGACATCAGCGGCTGCGAGCGCCGGGGCATCGTTGATGCCATCACCGACCATGCCGACCGTATGCCCCTCGTTCTGCAAGCGCACGATTTCCTCGGCCTTGCGTTCAGGGCGAACACCTGCGATGACGCGGTCCACGCCCACTTCGTTGGCCATCGCGGTCGCCGTCGTTTTGTTGTCGCCGGTGAGCATGACCACTTGCAGGCCACGTTCGCGCAGTGCGGCGATGGCTTTGGCCGAATCCGGTTTGACGGTATCAGCTACGGCCAGCACGGCGACCAGCCTGCCATCTACAGCCGCCAGAATCGGGGTCTTGCCTTTTTGGGCATAGCTTGCGAACAGCTCTTCAACATGGCTTGATTCCGAATGCGTACGCTCGATGTCTGTTTTATTGACATCAGAGATATTTGTGTTGGTATCGTTCTTGGCAACAACGGCACCCTGTTGATTATCGTTCGTATGAGACGATACCGAAGCTGCGATGTTGCGACTGTTCATCAGTTCGGCATTGCCGACGATGACATCGTGGCCGCTTACTTTCGCCACTACCCCGCTGCCTGGCACAGCTTCGAACGAGTCCGCCTTCGGCACGGTGAGTTTGTGTTGCGCGACGCCTTTGACGATGGCTTGCGCGAGTGGATGCTCGGAAACCTGTTCGGCTCCGGCGATGAAAGAAAGCAGATGGTCCCGCTGCGTTTGCGCGTTGGCCTCGCGGCTGCCGCCGCTGCTGGCGGCATCCCCAATCCAGCCGATGTCGGTCAGCTCGGGCTGGCCACGAGTGATGGTACCGGTCTTGTCGAGCACGACGGTATCGACGTCGCGCGCGGTCTGCAACGCCTCGGCGGAACGGATGAGCACACCGTATCGCGCAGCTTTGCCGGTGGAGATCGTCACCGAAAGCGGGGTAGCGATACCCAACGCGCATGGGCAGGCGATAACCAAAACGGCCACGGCGGACACCAAACCGTACAGTCCTTGCGGCACAGGGCCGAACACCCACCAGATGACGAACGTCCAAATGGCAATCAGAATGACACCTGGCACGAAGTAGCCGGAGATCTTGTCGGCAAGCTTTTGAATCGGCGCTTTCGAGGTTTGGGCGGTGCGCACCAGCTTGATAATTTGAGCAAGAACCGTGTCTCGCCCGACCTTGGTGGCACGATATTGCAGCGTTCCGTTGCCGTTGATGGTGGCGCCGGTGACGGTATCGCCTTCGCCTTTCGAAACCGGAAGAGATTCGCCGGTAATCATGGATTCGTCGACGGAGGTCTGGCCCGAGATGACCGTGCCATCAACTGGCAGCTGCTCTCCCGGCTTGATGACGACGATATCGCCTACTTCGACCTGATCGGCGTTGACATCGAGTTCCTTGCCGTCACGCACGACATGTGCGGTTTTCGGCGTGAGATTGATCAGCGCACGAATCGATTCGCCGGTGCCAAGCCGCGCGTGGGCCTCGAGCAGTTGCCCCAGCAACATCAGCGTGATGATGGTGCCAACAGATTCGAAATATGGTTCACGGGCACTTGGCGGCAAAATACCGGGCGCGACGGTAACCACCACGCTATACGCATAGGATGCGGCGGTTCCCAGCGCTACCAGCGAGTTCATTTCCGGGGCACGATGCGCGAGCGCAAGCCAACCGGTGCGATGAATCGGCCAGCCGGAATAGAACATGACCGGCGTGATGAACACGAACTCGACCCAAGGATTGGTGAAGAAATCGATGACACCCATGGGAATGAACGCCTTCAACCACATATGGAACATGGCAAAGACGAACACCGGAATCGTCAGCACCGCAGCAACGATGAGCCGACGGTCGAGCGCCTTGATCTCAGCCTTACGCACCGCGTCCGGGTCATCTTCCCGGAATTGGCCTTTGTTTGCGGCAGGTCGCGCCTCCGACTGCTTACTGACTTGACTCATTGGTTACTCCGTATCATTCCCGCGCCGTACACCGTTTCAGCTTGTTTGTTCGAACTTCGTTTTGAACCCTATTGAATAGGATTTCGTTATTTTTCCATCGCCAATTGTTATATGCTGACCGGCGTTATCAATGTATCCGCAAATTTCTTGGATTCGATGAACTCAGCTTTTGTTCTTTCCGCCTTTCGGCAGCACATGCACGACGCCATGCAGCATGTTCATGCCGCAGGCATATGGCAGATCGCCAGGCTTCTTCGGCGTGAATTCGACATCGGTGGTCTTGAACGGCGGCAATGTCTGGTCAATGCCGAGGTCGCTGAAAACGACATGCGACGAGCATTCACCATCTTCTTGCCGATCGAATTGCAGACGTACCGGCGAACCAGCTTCCACGTCGATTTCGGCTGGCGTATAGCCACCCTTGACGACGATATGCGCCGTCTGCAAGGCACCCTCACGGCTGGCCTGAGCCGCCTTTCGAGGGGCGAAGAAATACCAGATAATGGCAATGCTCACCACCAGCGCCACCACAATCACTGCGATGTTGCCAACCATGTTCCCTCACATTCCGCTGCCCAAATCGCTTCCGGCAGCCTGGACGCATCTATTCGCTATAACTGAAACTCACCATACCCCCTAGGGTATATAGTGTCAATTATTCAGCTCAGCACCGTAACGAATAAGACACGGATGGGGGTACATGTATGGCAGGAAAGAAAGCACAGATGAAGCAGCAGACATCAAACGGCGAAAACAACATTGAGAAAGAAGCAGGCAATAACGGGACTTGCGAGCATTGCGCCGGCTCCAGCGTCGGCTACGTTCACGACAAGAAAAACTGGTCACCCGATTGCGCCGCATCGAAGGACAGGTGCGGGCGATTACTGCGATGGTTGAGAACGACACCTATTGCATCGACATCCTGACACAGATCGCCGCCTCAAACAGTGCACTGAAATCCGTGGCACTGCTGCTACTCGGCGACCATCTCAACAGCTGCGTAACGACGGCCGCAGCTAAAGGCGGGCCGGTCGCAGACGAAAAAATGGACGAGGCCATCGCCGCCATCACACGGTTGGTGAAATCCTGATTTGCCAATCCTCAAACGGACACAAAGATACCAGACGTATCGCCAAACCGTAGCCATCCACGCAAAAACAAGCAGCAATCTCAAAATGTCCTGATTCCTCCATCAGGTAAAGGAATCAGGACACGTTGTTATTTAATCTTGCCGGCGTTCGCCGACCAGCTAAGCGGTTCAGTCGAGACGAAACCCGCACTTACGCAGCAGCAAAACGCTCACTTCTTGCTGTCTGCGCGGGAGCGGCTGTAGATCATCTTCATCGAGCAGACGAAGATGATCAGCGCGCCGAAGATGACCAGACCACCGATGATGAACACATTGGCGTACGAGGACGCAGCGCCAGCGGGGGTTCCCGCGATACTGCCGCCACCCATGGAGGTCTTGGCCATCATCTGCCCGAAGAGCGCCACACCGATGGAACCGGTGATGGCCTGGACCAGGTCGTTGAAGCCGAGCGCACGTCCGGACTCCTCGGGTTCCACCGTCAACGTCGCGGTATCGACGATCGGCTGGTAGAAGAAGGAGGTGCCGAAGTAGTAGAGGCACGGCGCCACGGCGAGGGCCCAGATCTTGCCTGCGGGAATCAGGAACGCAATGGCGAGCAAACCGCTGCCCATGCAGGCCAAAGCAAGGATGATCGAGGCCTTGCGACCGATGCGCTGGATGATCGGGCCTGCGGCGAAGCCCATGATGGCGGCGAGAATGATCGACCAGACCAGCAGGTTGGAGACCTTGGAAGAGTCGATGCCGTAGACATTGAGGCCGATGTTGTTGACGCCGGCATTCAGGGTGTAGCTGAAGAAGTAGCCGACGAAAATGACGGTCATGGTCACGGCGAAGGCCGGATTGGTGAGCATCTTCGGGGTGATGAACGGCTTCTTGGCCTTGTTGATGTAGATCACGAACGCCACGAGCGTGAGAATGCAGGCGGCGCCCCAGCCCCAGTTCATATCAGTGAAGAACATGGTCACGGCACCTGCGAACAAGCCGATGAGTGTGAAGCCGACACCGTCGATGTGGGCACCCTTCGCATGCTGGTCAGGAAGGTTCTTGGCCAGGGCAGGCAGGAAGAGGACCGCGATGATGCCGATGCCGAAGAGCCAACGCCAATCAATCAGGGTCATATAGCCCGCGAGGAAAACACCCAGCGCGGCGGCGATGCGGAAGACGGCCACGAAGACGCCGTACCAGATCACGCGCTTGCGCTTTTCGACGTATTTGGAGACCAGCACCAGGAAGATGGAGCCGGAGACCTGCCAGCCGATGGA
Source organism: Bifidobacterium sp. ESL0682 (assembly GCF_029392815.1). Classification (GTDB taxonomy): domain Bacteria; phylum Actinomycetota; class Actinomycetes; order Actinomycetales; family Bifidobacteriaceae; genus Bifidobacterium. The sequence goes on from NZ_CP113942.1 coordinate 1,579,074, forward strand.
CTGCAAGACGCGGGCCGCGATGACGATCCAGATGCTATAGGTGCCGAAGCAACCAAGCACCGAACCCAGGATGAAGACGATGGTGCCGAGGCAGACCATCTTCTTCAACGATACGAAATCGCCCAGCGAACCATAGATGACGCTCACGATGCCCAGTACAATACCCGGGATCGAGGTAATCAGCGGCGCAAGCCCAGGCTGGCCAAGCTGCTTGCCGATGTTGACATAGACCATGCCGAACGCCTGCTGTTGCAGCACGCCCAATGTGAACAGGGCCAAAATGACCGGGATGGCGACTTTCGCCATCTTGTTCATTTTCTCGAACTCCGGGGTCCCCTCCTCGGGAACCGGTATTCCGTTGGTCTGCTCCTTGACTGCTGTATCAGTCATGTACTTTCCTTTCCCTTCGAAAAGTATTGTTTTTATTGTTGTTCCCGTTCAACGGCTGCGATTCGTTGGACGAAACGTTTACGGAACCGATCGACGTCCACGTCCACGCAGACGCTGACGTTGTGGTTGCCGCTGATGGTGCCGTCGTAGTCGACCACGGTGGCACCAAGGGTCAGAGGACTGGAAATCTCCACATCCACGAAGGCGTCGCGCATGGTGAACAGGTCGGGTTCAACCATGGCCAGCGCGGCGGAAGGATCATACATCTTGATGCCGTTTTCAATGTGGCCGCCGTCGTAGGAACGGAACAGCGCGCCGATCATCATGCCGACTTCGCCGGTTTCTTCCATGCGTTCCAGATCGTCGACCACCAAGTGCGCCTTGCGGCCGATATCAAGCCCCACCATGGTGATGGGCAGGCCGGAGCGGAAGACCATTTTCGCGGCTTCCGGATCCACCGAGATGTTGAATTCGCCGTAGACGCCGATATTGCCTCGGCTGGTCGAGCCGCCCATCATCACGATGCGTTCGACATGTTCCTTGACTTCTGGGAACGTGGCGAAAAGCAGTGCGATGTTGGTCAGCGGACCAAGCGTGAGGAGAGTAACCGGCTCTTCACTTTCCATCAGGACGCGGCGCTCTTCCAAAACCGCATTGTTGACGGTCAACAGCGATGTGTCAGGCGCCGGAAAATCGAACATGCCCATGCCGCCCTTGCCATGCGCTTCGGTGGCGAAACGGTTCTCACGCATCAAAGGCGCCACAGCACCCTTGGCAACGGGAATCCTACGGCCGAGGAAGGTCAGCAGTTTCAACGCGTTGTTGGTGGTGTGCCCGACGCCGACGTTGCCGGAGACCGAGGCGATGAGCTTGATATCGACGCTGGGCTCGCCCACCAGAAGAGTGATGGCGGCGGCGTCATCGATGCCGGGGTCGGTGTCGATGATCAATGGTTTTGGTTGTTGGGTATTCATGAGTTATTCCTCCGTTGAAATAATCGGTGAAGATTGGAAATTGTTGACCTCGTCGGCCAACGGTATTGAAGGGGCCGCGCCCTGGCGCGAAACCGCAAGCGCCGCGGCTTTCGAGGCTCTTTCAAGACTTGTGGCGATGTCCTCGCCGGCCACCATATTGGCCAAGACGTAGCCGGTGAAGGTGTCCCCCGCGGCGGTGGTATCAACCACGGGCACACGGTAGGCTCGCTGACGCACACGCTGCGTTCCCTTTGCGTAGCCCGAGCCCCACGACCCCGAGGTGAGGATGGTGGCAGCGTTCGGGAACTTCTCGCACATCGCATCCAGCAGGATTTCCGGCGTACCGGACTCGCCGGTGATCGCCTCGGCCTCGCCACCGTTGAGGATGAAGCAATCGACCAGACTCAGGTCGACCTCATCCAGAAGCTCATCGGCCGGCGAAGGATTCATAGCCACTTTCATGCCGCGACTACGCGCCTGTTCGACGATATAGCCCAGCAGGTTGGTCTCGTTCTGCACCAGAAGCCAATCACCCTTGTCGAATTTCGAAAGCACTTTGTCCACAAAACCCTCGGTAAACGCGCGGTTGGCACCGCTATACAGGATGATGCAATTGTCACCATCCTGATTGCGCTGAATAATCGCGTTGCCGGTGCGCTCCTCCTCGCAAATTTTCACCTCGCTGGTATCCACTTGCGCCCGGTCAAGCAGATTACGCAGGAAGAGACCGTCTTTGCCAATCATTCCGGCATGGCTGATTGACGCGCCGGCCTTACCTGCGGCAACGGACTGGTTAAGTCCTTTGCCGCCGGGATATTGGTTCAGCCCGCTTGAAGTGACCGTCTGTCCTTTGGTGACGAAATCGACGACATCATAGACAAAATCGATGTTCAATGAACCGAAATTCAGAATTTTCATTGACATTCATTCCCCTTGTTTTTTCTTTGGGTCATGGACGATTGCCCGCCATGGCCGACTATTTCATAGTGGTTATTGTTGATTGCTGACGTTTTTAAGAGCGGGACCAAACCCGCACGGGTTTCCTCGAGCGTCTCGACAAATTGCGGAACGGTAAGGACGGTTTTTCCAAGTCCGACACCCTGCGCCACTCTGGTGATGGGAGGCGGCGTGACATAGGATTTGCGCAATACGTCGACCTGTGAGAACACCTCTTGCGGCGTGCCATCGAGAAGCACTTCGCCTTGGCACATCACCACGACACGATCGAAGTTGGCTGCCACGAATTTCATATCGTGGCTGATGGCGATGCACAGCTTGCCTTCGCGCTTGAGCTCGGCGATCAGGTCATGCAGCCGCACGTCTCCCACATAGTCCTGCCCGCAGGTCGGCTCGTCGAAGACCACAGCATCCGGATCCATCATGATGACCGCACCGATGCCGCAGAATTTCTTTTCCGTTGGACTCAGATCGGCGGGATGAACGTCGAGCTTGCCTTGCAAGCCGGTCAATGCTGCTACCTTGTCGATGCGAGAGTCGATAGTGGCTTCGTCCACCCCGAGGTTCCGGGGGCCGAAAGCGAACTCTTCACGCACGGTTTCCAGGAACAGCTGGTCGTCGGGATTTTGGAAAACATAGCCCACACGCTTGGACCATTGTGCCGTCGTTCGCTCCGAAATTTCAGTTCCGTCAATCGTCAATGAGCCTTGCGTCGGGCGAAGTATCCCGTTGAGCTGCTTGGCCAGCGTCGTCTTCCCTGCGCCGTTCTGTCCGATGATGGCCACCGATTGGTCGCCTTCAAAGCAGAGGTTAATGTCATGAAGGGCCTGGTGACCGGATTGATAGCTGTAGCCGACATTGTTGAATTCGATCTTCAATGCTCAAGCACCTCCTTGGCCATCACCAGACTTTCGTCATAGGTAATCGCAAGCTTTCCGTCACTGAGCCCACTCCGCTCAAGGCCTTTCGAGAGTTTCACGTAATCAGGAGCATCGATGCCGTACCGGTTGATATCGGAAACGGAGAACACTTCACGGGGACTTCCGGCAAGCCTTATCTGCCCACGCTCCATCACCACGACGGTATCGGCATATTCCGCAACCCGTTCCATATCGTGGTCAACCATGATGACGGTGATCCCGGAGGCATTGAGCTGCTTGACGATATCGAAGATCTCGGAAGCGCCGAGTGGATCGAGCTGTGTGGTGCACTCGTCGAGTACGAGGATGTTGGGCTCCAGAATGAACGTGGAGCCGAACGCGACACGTTGCACCTGGCCGCCGGAAAGCTCAAGCGGGTCGCGATCCAGCAGATTTTCGATGTGCATCAGCTGCGAGACCAGCTTGACCCGGCGGCGCATTTCCTCGCGGGAGATGCCACGATTGCCGAGGCCGTAGGTCAGTTCCTCGGCAACCGTTCCCGAGGCATAGGTGAGCTGGTTGAAGGGGTTCTGAAAGACCAAGCCGATGTAATTAGACAGGTCTGACACACTGGTCTCGGCTGTATCCGCGCCGTTGATACGTACGCTGCCCTCGCTTTTGCCGGTGAAATAGTGCGGGATAAGCCCGACCAATGCGTTGCACAGCGTGGTCTTACCTGCACCGTTGGCTCCGACGACGCAGACGAACTCACCTTCACGCACGGTGAGGCTCACGTCCTTGATTGCCGGAGTTTCGGCGTCCTGATAGGTAAATGAATAGTCCTGTACTTCAACAACGGGTTTCATCGCACACCTCCCCACGGATAGGTCACCGAAAGCGTTCCGGTGCGATCAAGAATCGAAAGGACAAGGATGAGAGCAAACAGACCGACGAGCAACCAGAGCGCCATTGCATCCTTAGAAGTCCAAGGAACCTTGACATAGCTCGTGCGTCGCACTCCTTTGACACCGAAACCTCTGGTTTCCAGCGTCATACCGCGTTCTTGAGCATCTGTAAGTGAAGACATCACAACTGGGCCGATCAGCGGCAAGAAAGCCTTGAACCGCGAAACCAAGCCGCCGCCTGTGGCCAGCCCGCGTGCGCTTTGCGCCTGACGTATTACGGTGGTCTTGCGCTGCATCTGTGGCACCACGTTCAGAGAGGCGAAGACCAAATAACCGAGTTTGCTTGGGCAGCCAATCTGCGTCAACGCCGCAACCAGCGAGCCGATATAGGTCGTTTTGTTGGCGATATAGAAACTGCCGAGGAATACCAGCACAGTGACCACAATTTTCGCGGCGTAAAGCACGCCTTGCAGGCCCAGCTGGGCGAACCCGAAATCAGCAATGACAGTCGTATTCTTAGGACTATAAAGGCCTTGAATAAACATCAGCATAATGGCCATCGGCATGCCGAACCCAAACATCAGCTTGGAGAACGCCTTCAGACAACCGGCGCGCCACGCAAGGACGAAGAGCAGAACGACAATTACCAGACCCAACGTGAAATCCGGCCAGGCAAGCGCCGCGAGACCTAAGAGCAGCACACCAAGGAATTTGACCAGCGGGTTAGCTTTGCCCATCGCCCCCGGGACATCATGCACCGAGTCTGCCTTAAGCAGGCGCTCGTTCATTTCGGCATCGGACAGCAAGGAACTGGCATCGGCATTGGAGCTTTTACCTTCACGAAGATCGGCGAGAATCGATTCGAGATCGTAACCGTGAGAGTCCACGTCCGCCTTGATCGGCTTGAAATTAGCAGTCTTGGTCCCGATATTCTCCGAGGCGTACTGGCTCACGAAACGGCGAGGAATCTTATTCACGATCATGGCGACGATGGCAATGGTGATGCCCTTGTCGATCAAATTTTCCAGCATCGAGGAGGAAAAGACCGGGATGAGAATGTTCTTCCACGCCACAGTGAGCGCCGCGGTGAGGATGGAGGTGCCGTTGAGGCCCGTGGCACCACCGTAGACGAAAACGGTAATCATGGAAGCGGCGACGGTATTGACCGCAGAATAGACCAGCCAGATCAGCAGAATGCCCCACAACTTCTTGAGCAACCCCGCCTTCACCATATAGCCGACCGCCAAACCGCAGAGCACGCTTGAAAGCGCATAGGGCAGGTAAACCGGGTTGGCCACGATGGCGAGGAAAACATTGGTCAGGAGTCCGCAAAGAGCGGCGACCCACGGCCCGCTCAAGCAGGCGATGACCATAGTGCCGATCATGTCCATGAACAGCGGCAGCTTCAGCGTCGAACACAAGGTGCCGCCGATGAGGTTGATTCCCACTGCGATAGGAATCAGCACCAGCGATTTTGTCGAGAATTGGGAAGTAATACTAGGTAACAGTTTGGACCATAATGTTACTTTCATGCCACCCTTACCAATCTTTCGTGACCGGCACAGCATCATTGCCTGCAGCTATACCTGTTGGGAAACGATTTACTTACATTCTTTCGTGGTTACATTCAAACTATGAATTGCATTAATTAGACATCTAAATTTTTATTGACCGATATCCGGCTAGAGCTCGATAATAAATGAGTGGCCAGAGGAACGCAAGCTGCCTAATTTTTATCACTTGAAGCGAATTATTGTGAAGTAATCCACATCTCCTGTTAAAAGCATGCAAGAAAAATAGACATTGAATGCAACAGAGCTTCGCCGCAAAAAGCACTGACAACGAAAGATGCCCGTCACAGCCTTGCGGTCGTGACGGGCATCAGAAATTCTAAAGGGAACTTCTATCGATACCGGCTACTCCAGTTCGAGCTTGCCGGTGTAGAGCTGGTAATATTCGCCGCGCTGGGCGATAAGCTCATCATGGGTACCACGTTCGATGATGCGACCGTGGTCGAGCACCATGATGATGTCGGAGTTGCGCACGGTGGAAAGCCGATGAGCGATGACGAAAACAGTGCGACCGTTCATCAGCGCATCCATACCTTGTTCCACGACTTCCTCGGTGCGGGTGTCGATGGAGCTGGTCGCCTCGTCGAGAATCATGGCGGGAGGGTCGGCCACGGCGGCACGCGCAATGGAGATCAGCTGGCGCTGACCCTGCGAAAGGCCGGAACCGTCGCCCTGCAGCACGGTGTTGTAGCCTTGCGGCAGCATGCGAATGAACGCGTCGGCATTGGTGCGCCTGGCCGCGTCGATGCATTCCTCGTCGGTAGCGTCGAGCTTGCCATAGCGAATGTTGTCGAGCACGGTGCCGGTGAAGAGGTTGACGTCCTGCAAGACGATGCCGAGCGAGCGGCGCAGATCGGCCTTCTTGATGTTCTTCACGTCGATGCCATCGTAAAGAATCTGGCCTTCCTGCACATCGTAGAAGCGGTTGATGAGGTTGGTGATGGTGGTCTTGCCTGCACCGGTAGCACCGACGAGCGCCATCTTCTGCCCCGGCTTGGCGAACCATGTAATGTCATGCAACACGGTTTTATCGGGGTTGTAGCCGAACGAGACGTTGGTGAAGCGTACGTCGCCGCGCAACAGCGTCAAGCGTCCGTCGGGCGAGGTTATCGCCTTTTCGTGCGCCTTCATGGCCACTTCGCGGGCGGATCCCTTGAGCTTCTTGGCAGCCTCGAGCGAACGTGTACCATCATCATCCGCAGCGCGCTTCCAAGCCCAGTGACCGGTCTCGCGGTCTGTTTCGGTCATCGTGCGACCGTCTTCGCCGAGCTCGACGCTCACCAAACGAACGGTGCCGTCGTCAGATTCGACCGGCTCGTCAATCAGGTTGAAGATACGCGCGGCGCCGGCGAGCGCCATCATGATCATGTTGATCTGCGAGGAAATCTGGCTAATCGGGTTGATCAAGGCCTTCGAAAGCGTCAGGAACGAGACAATCGCGCCGAGCGTCAACGACCCTGAGCCGCCAAAGCCGAAATTGAACCAGCCGTTGATGCCCGCGATGCCGCCGACGATGGCCAGCAGCACATAGAGCACGTTGCCCATGTTGCCGATGACCGGCATGGTGATGTTCGCATAGATATTGGCCTTGGAGGAGGCTTCGAACAGCTCCTCGTTCTTCTGGTCAAAACGCGCCTGCGTGGCATCCTCATGGTTGAAGACCTTGATGACCTTCTGCCCGTTGACGGATTCCTCGACGAACGCGTTGACGTCGCCGATGTTCTCCTGCTGACGCACGAAGTAGCGCCCGGAACGGCTGACAATCACCCGCACCACCAGCATCATCAGCACCACGAAAACGACGGTGAAGATGGTGAACGGCACGGAAAGCCAGAGCATCGCCAACAGCGCGGCCACCACGGAAGCACCGGAAATCAGGAGCTGCGGCAGGGCCTGTGAGACCATCTGGCGCAAGGTGTCGGTGTCGTTGGTGTAGCGGCTCATCATGTCGCCGTGTTCGTGGGTGTCGAAGTAGCGAATCGGCAGTTTCTGCTGGTGCTCGAACATTTCGTCGCGCACTGTCCTCAGAACACCCTGCTCGATGGCGACGACCATATAATTCCACACGAACGAAGCAATCATGCCCAATCCGTAAATGGAACCAACGATGATGGTCATGTGAATCAGCGGGCCCCAGTCAGGGGTCTGCGCATGGATGAAGGGCATGATGCAGTTGTCGATCAGCGGCTGCAGCACGAATGAGGGCAGCGACTGAGTGCAGGCACAAATCAGAATGCCGATAATCACGACGATGCACTGCCAGCGATAATGGAAGATGTAGCCAAGCAACCGTTTGGTGGTGCCTTTTGGAGCCTTCTGAACCGCGGGCATGCCGGATGGCTTATTCTTCTTCATCGCGCCCTTGGCCTGGCTGTTGCTGTCTCCAGCGATTACGTCTTGCTCGTTGCTGTTTTTCGTGGTCATGGTTGCTTCACTCATCGTCGTCATCCCCCTTGCCCTGGTTCTTCGTCTGGGATTCGTAAATCGAACGGTATTCCTCGCATGTCTTCAGCAGCTCATCGTGCGTGCCGTGGTCGAGGATGCGGCCTTCATCCATAACGATAATCTCGTCGGATTCCTCTACCGAAGCCAGTCGCTGGGCGATGATGATCTTCGTGGTGTCGGGGATTTCGGTGGCGAATGCGCTGCGAATCAGCTTGTCGGTCTTGGTGTCGACCGCGCTCGTGGAATCGTCGAGAATCAGAATTTGCGGCTTCTTCAGGAGCGCACGGGCGATGCACAAGCGTTGCCGCTGACCTCCGGAAACATTGGAACCGCCTTCTTCGATATAAGTGTCGTAGCCCCTCGGGAATTCGCGGATGAACCCGTCGGCCTGCGCGAGCTTGCAGACGCGCACCACGTCTTCATCAGTGGCATCGGGATTGCCCCAGCGAATGTTCTCGGCAATCGTGCCGGTAAAGAGGACGTTCTTCTGCAGCACCATGGCCACCGCGTCGCGCAGGGCGACCAGATCGTAGTCGCGCACATCGTGACCGCCAACCTCAAGCGAGCCGGAGCTGACATCATACAGACGAGGAATAAGCTGCACCAGGCTCGACTTGGACGATCCGGTGCCGCCGACAATGCCAATGGTCTTGCCGGCCTTGATATCCAAGTTGATGTCTTCGAGCACCGGCCGTTCCGAACCTTCGGAATAGCGGAAGGTGACGTCGTTGAATTTGATAGAGCCGTTGGGAACCGCCATGATCGGATTGCTATTGTCACGCACCGTGCTCACTTCGTTCAAAACCTGACAAATACGTTCGGCATCCGCACGCGAGATGACGACCATGACCACGATCATCGAAACCATGTTCAGCGACATCAGAATCTGCATGGCGTAGGTGACCAGCGCGGTCAGGTCGCCGGTGGTCAGGCCCAGCACCGGGTTGTTATGTGAGGCGACAATCTGCTTGGTGCCCATCCACGAGATAACAAGCATCGCACCGTAGATGCAGGTGTTCAAAATCGGCCAGTTGAAAGCCATGACGTGCTCGGCCTTGCAGTAGAGCTCATAGATGCGCTTGGAGACGCGGCCGAACTTGCGGTCCTCGTGTTCTTCGCGGTCGTAGGACTTGACCACTCGGATGCCCTGCAGGTTCTCGTCAACGATGTTGTTCAAATGGTCGTAAGTATGGAAGACCTTCTCGAAGGTCGGGTGCACAGAAAGCGCCAGAGCCGTAAGAGCCACGCCCAGAAGCGGGACGATAACAAGGAAGACCATCGAGATGGAATGGCTGATTCTGAAGGAGAAGATCCATGCGACGATCACCATCATCGGGGCGCGCACGGCCACGCGAATGATCATCTGGAAGGCAAACTGGACATTGGTGACGTCGGTGGTCAGACGGGTGATGATCGAGCCGGTCGAGAAGCGGTCGATGTTGGTGAAGCTGAAGGACTGCACCTTCTCAAACAAATCGTGACGCAGATTCTTGGCGAAACCGGACGAGCCGATGGCCGCATATCGTCCGGACATGAACCCGGCGAACAACGAAAGAACGGCGCAACCAAGCAGGATGATGCCGAACTTCCAAATCGCCGGCATCGAGCCGCCGGAGACGCCCTGATCGATCAGCTGAGCCATGACCGTGGGAATCACGATCTCAAGGATGCTCTCGACCATCACAAAGGCCGGAGCCAAAAGGCTTTCGCGCTTATATTCGCGCAAGCTATGCAGCAACGTACGTATCAGATGCTTGGGGTGTTCCTGATCCGTTGCCATCACCTGTTCGCTTTGGGGAGCATCAAGTGCCTTACTCATCCAACCCTCTTTTCCTGCTTTTGACGAAACCGCCGCTTCTCCCCCATGACATTTGTCCCGCTCACGCCCGGTACGACATATCAAATTCAGCGCTGATATCCGAGCAGAAACGAGGGACTACTGAAGCCGGCAGACTATATATAAGCTATTACGAACCTGCTACAATCCGCCTGCCGAAGCGCATGCAAAACAGGCCAAGATTCACCACCGCCGAACTTTTCGCCCGATCGATAATTTTTAAGCTGGAAGAATATTCTGTCAAATCGCGAGCCGTCTCCTTCCATTGATTTTTATTGTTCAACGCGGGAAATTTCAAAAAAATATTAAAAACAATTATTGCTAGTTTTCAATCTGATAGAATACTTACCGACCGTACGGTAACTACGAAGTTGCCATAAATCAAGGAGGAAATGCATGGCCGCAGAAGATACCCAAATTTATGTGACACCAGCTAACCTGGCACCCGACACGCAAAAACCGTTGGAACATAAGGTTCGTTTCGCCACAGGCTTCGCATTGGTCTCCATCCTGTGGGCCATTCCCTTTACCATGGGCTCTGGAGTCCTGCTGCCTCAAGTGTTCTCAGGCATCAAAGGCATGTCTGCCGAGGGCGCTCTTGGTACGATGAACGCCGTCAGCTCGATTTTCGCCCTTATAGCGAACATCGTTTTCGGTACATTCTCCGATATTTCCAAATTCAAGATCGGTAAGCGCACCCCCTGGATTGTAGCCGGCGGCATCATCGGCGCTGTAGGCTACTTCCTCACCGCCCATTCGACCTCGTTAGTATGGATGGTCGTTGGCTGGTGCATCGTGCAAGTCGGCATCAACTGCCTGATCGCCCCTGCTGTCGCCGTACTCTCCGACCGCATACCGGAGGACGTGCGCGGTACCTTCTCCGCCCTGTACGGCGCCGGACAGATTGTCGGCATGCAGGCCGGTAACTTCATCGGCAGCTTCTTCCTGACCAAGCTCAACACTGGTTTGACCATCGGCACCTGCGTCTTCCTCTTCTCCGGCATCATCACCGTATTGATCTGGCCACGTGAAAAGTCCGCGGAAAACAACACCAAGGCCACTTCCGTAGGGGAAATTCTCAAGTCGTTTATTCCCCCGACCAAGAATTGCCGCGATTTCTATCTCGCCTTGTTCGGCCGTCTTGCCTTCGTCATCGGTACGTTCATGATCTCCGGCTACCAACTCCTGATCCTCGAGAGATACATTCACCTGAGCATCAAGGATGCCGGCACCGCCATGCAAATCATGTCGATCATCACGCTGATCGCCACGATTATCGCTTCAGTGGTTTCCGGCCCACTTTCCGACTATCTGCACCGCCGCAAGTTCATCGTCGCTGTTGCCTGTGTCATCATTGCCTTGGGTATGCTTGTCGCTTGGCTGATGCCCACCACCACCGGCATCTATATCTATGCGACGCTCGCCGGTCTCGGCAACGGCTGCTACATGTCCGTCGACCAAGCACTGAACGTTGACGTCCTGCCCAACCCGCAAGAAGCCGGTAAGGACCTCGGCATCCTGAACCTCGCCAACACCATCGGCCAGGCTCTCGCCCCCGCCTTCACGACCATGTTCATCGGCATCTGCGGCGGCTACAAGGGCGTCTTCCCTGTCGCCATCGTCTTCCTGCTCGTGGGCACCGTCTTCATCATGATGATTCGTCGGGTGAAGTAAGACTCAACAAGCAATTCATAATGTTCCAGTGATGCCGTGCCTTATATTTTTCTAGGCACGGCATCACTGTATATTCACGACCATCATCAATGCCGATATATACGACATCAAGCCTTACTCGGTCTAGCTCATACGGAATAATGAACAATTGTCGTACAAAAAAGAGGTTTCCCATATCATGCTGCACCTTTCCCATGCAAAAAGCCGCGATAAAAGCATTGACAGCCGCACCGCCATATTGAATGCCGCCGTCGTATCGTTCGGAGAATGCGGATATTACGGAACCTCACTGCAGAAGATCGCCAACACCGTAGGCATGACCAAGGCAGGAGTACTGCATCATGTCGGCAGCAAAGAGGGACTGCTCGATATCGTGCTCGATGAGATATACGACCCCTGCACCGAAACCATCATGGACAATTTCCGGATGACCGACAAACCCAACGTGGCGCGCATGTGGCGCGAAGTCGTGGCCATCAACGCCAAACGCCCCGAGCAGGTTCACATGTTTTCGACGTTGGACGCCGAAGCAATCGACGCCGAACATCCGGCACACGAATATTTCAGAAAACGAGACCAGAATCTGGTCGAAGAAATGACACAGATTCCTTGGTATGTGCCCGAGAGCACCAATATCGATCACCTACTACGGGCCGGTTTCAGCATGATGGACGGCATCCAGCTGCGGTGGCTGCGCGCCCCGGAACGCGACCTGAACCAGATGTGGGCCGAATGCGAGGCCGAACTGATGCCGATGCCGATTTGGGAAGGCTACCGGTAAACGCAGTCACTTCTGGAACACGTCGGGGCGAACCGGATCGCCAGGGATATTGGCTCGAGTATCTTCCAAGTTGAGAATATCCTGCCATTCGTCCATAGATTTGCCGAAGGGTTGGGCATTCATGCCACGCGCCTGCAAATCGTCCTTTGCCAACTCGACGTCCACGACGGAAAGACCGTCAACAAATGACTTCCAGCGAGCGAAATTCGCGTCATCGTAAAACACGTTTTTGACGGTTTCAGCCAGCAGTTCTGCTCGCTCGATAGGCAACGAATCCCAGTGCCGCAGTTCGACGAAATTCTTCAAGCGCACGTCGTTGAAATGCGTGGAAAGGATATGGCTCACCTCGTAATCGTTAAGCTCGCGATCCGGGTAAATATCGGCGGCATTGCGGTCAAACGCCACGAATTCCTGCTCATCCTCGCTCAGGTCGGCTGCCTCAGGAGTGTGCGTCAGGTCGGCGAACATCATCGGCGTAGCCAAAACGTCACGAGCATAATCCTCCCAGCCGAACCTCGGGTCGAACAATCCGGGCGTGATGCCGGTGCGCTGCGGGTCGGCCTTATCCCAGATACGCTGACGCAGGAGCGGGAACGGATTTTCCGCGCCTTCGAAATACGGGGAGTTGCGGAAGAACAGGGAAATGATTGGGCCCAGCGCCGACCCAATGCGCATTTTGGCGACGGCATCCGCTTCGTCGCTGTAATCGATGCTCACCTGAGTGGAGGCCGAGCAGCGCATCATGCAGGGGCCGTATGAGCCGACGTGGCCGAGATAATCGTTCATCGCCGCGTACCGGCGCTTGGGATTGAGCGGAATGTCGGCAAAACTTGTAACCGGCTGATAGCCGTAATTGATCAGACGAAAGCCCAAATCATCCAGAATGGGATCGATCTCGCTGCGAAACTTTCCGTAGATATCGAGCAGTTCCTCGGGAGTGTGCAGCACACCGATGGACGTCTCGAACTGGCCGCCCGGTTCCAGCGAAAGGCTGATGCCCGGTCGTGAAAGCCCCAGCAAGTGGCCGTCCTCCACAAATTCCTTGTCAGAGTCGTAATAGGGACGAAGCCGTTCCAACAGCGCTTCAACACCGTTGGGCTCGGCATAGCTTACCGCCCGGTCGCTGCCATTACGCACGGGAAGGTGCTCAATCTCGACCCCGTAGCCATCATCGCGCTCCGGCTTGGCGCCAGATTCGAAAAAGTGCAGCAGACTGGCCACATGCTTGCCGTTCACCTTCGCGCCTACGTGCGCGTAGCTCACCCGTGGAGTAATATTCATGGTCTCATGCTATCCACTTCTATCGCATTTAACCAAGAATTACGCAGGTTGCGCACTTCTCTTGCATCATTCGCACTCGGTGGTGAACACGGTCCGTTTCAAGCCCTGACGTTCTACTTGTCCAAATGACAAAGGCCTTGGTATAACGACAATAGCTTTGTTTTCCATACCGTCTTCAAGGAGCACTTCATGACCACGGATAATCGCAACACGTTGTTTTCGCCGTTGACTCTTCCTACACCGGATGGAACGGGGTTGAAGTTGCGCAACCGCACCATCCTCTCCCCCATGTGCCAATATTCCGTCGATAAGATGGATGGCGTGGCCACCGACTGGCACTTGCAGCATTACGGGGCCATCGCCGCCGGCGGATTCGGACTGCTCACCGTCGAGTCGACCGGGGTGTCTCCGGTTGGCCGAATTTCACCGCGTGACCTCGGGATGTATAGCGATGAGCAGGAGGACGCGCATCGGCATCTGGTCTCCTTGATTCATTCTCAGGGCGCAGCGGCGGCCGTGCAGCTCAACCATGCCGGCGGTCGCGCTTCCGGCAAGCCTTGGATGCCCGGCTCACACGGCGGCTCCGAACCCATCGAAGAGGGTGGCTGGCAGACGGTCGGCATGACCGACCAATCCATTGCCAAAGGCTATCAACCGACAACAAAATTAGACAAGACGGGCATCAAGCAGATTGTCTCGGATTTCGCCGAAGCCGCCGGCCGCGCCGACGCTGCCGGCTACGATGCCATTCAGATTCATGCCGCTCATGGCTATCTGCTGCATCAATCACTGTCGCCATTGACCAACACCCGCACCGATGAGTACGGCGGCAACATCGAGAACCGTGCGCGTCTAATCTGCGAGGTCGTCGATGCCGTACGCGAGGTGTGGCCGAATTCGAAGCCGCTTGGCATCCGCATCTCCGCCACCGACTGGGTGGAAGACGGACTTGATATCGAGACCACCGCGCGTCTTATGCGCGAGTTGGTCAAACACCACGGCATCAACTGGGTCGATGTGTCCTCCGGCGGTCTGGTCAATACCCCGTTGCAACCTTCCGGGCCGGGTTTCCACGCCCTTCTCGGCGCACAGATGAAGCAGGCATTGGCCGATACCGACGCGATTGTGAGCGTGGTCGGCGGCATTTCTAGTCCGGAACAGGCCGAAACCATGCTGCGCACCCATCAGGTCGACGCCGTTTCTATCGGCCGCGCCGCCATGCGCAACCCGCACTGGCCCGCGATGGCCGCCGCCAGCCTTGGTGTTCCGCGCGAAGCCAATCCCGCCGCTGTGCAATATTGGCGCGCTGAATGGTAAAAAGCGCTGCATCAGCGGAATTGCGAAACTGGTGATGACAATCAGTGGCTGAACCATTAATCGGTTCCGCCACTGTTTCATTGAAAAAGTCGGGCGATACCTTATGCAAAGGTATCGCCCGACTTTTGTTGTTTACTCGTTTATTCGAGCGCTGTAATTAGCAGCTCAATTTCAGTCCGCCTTGGACAGCTTTTGCTCGTTCTTCTTGGCGGCCGCGATCATCAGCTTGATGCGGTTGAGCTGGTTGGCGGCAGAAGCACCGGGGTCATAGTCGATGGAGACGATGTTGGCCTCAGGATGCAGCCTGCGAATCTTGCCAAACATGCCTCGTCCGGTGACGTGGTTGGGCAGGCAGGCGAACGGCTGGGCGCACACCACATTCGGGCAGCCAGACTTGATGAGTTCCAGAATCTCGCCGGTCAGCAGCCAGCCTTCGCCTGCTTGCACACCGATGGAGGTGACGGTGGAAGCGAGTTCCACCAGTTCCGGCATCGGGGTGTCCTGGCTGAACTTGCCGTGTGCGAGGTCAATCGCACGACGTACCGGGTTCAGAATCCGGTCGAGACCCCAACGCATCACAGCATAGGCCTTCTGGTTGCCGCCCATACCAAGGTTCTTTTCCTTCCAATCCGTGATGTACGGACCGGTGGTCATGAACTCCATGATTCCAGGCACCACGGCTTCGCAATCCTGAGATTCGATGACGTCGACCAAGTGGTTGTTGGCATCGGGATGATACTTGACCAAAATCTCGCCGACCACGCCGACGCGCGGCTTACGCGGGATGTTGCGCAGCGGCAGAGCATCGAAACTCTTGACGATCTCCTTGAGCAACGTCTGATACGGCAGATAGCCCTTGCCGATCTTCTGCTTGGCGGTCTTGGAATAGCCATGGTGCTCGATAGTCTCGCGAACAATCGTGTCCCACATCTCGTAAAGCCTGTTGGCGCTGCCCTTCTCCTTTTCGTAAGGACGCACGCGGTAATGGCATTTCATCAGCAAATCGCCGATGACCAACGCCTTAAGCGCGCGCCACAGCAGGGTCGGGGTCGCGGTGAAACCGGGGTTGTCCTCGATGCCTTGCGTGGAAAGCGCGATGACCGGCACCTGCGGATAGCCGGCGTCAACCAGCGCTTTACGAATCAGACCGTAATAGTTGGTCGCACGGCACATGCCGCCGGTCTGCGTGATGGCCAGGCAGACCTTGTCTGGGTCGTACTTGCCTTTGATGATCGAATCGACCAACTGGCCGACGACCATAATGGCCGGGTAGCAGGCATCGTTGTTGACATACTTGAGGCCGGTTTCCACATCCTGCTGGTCGGCCATCTTGAGCACGTCGAACTTGTAGCCGCCGGAACGAATCACAGCCTCAACCAGGCTCATATGCACCGGGCTCATCTGCGGAGCAACGATGGTGTAGTCCTTGCGCATGTCCTTCTGGAAACGCACCTTATGCGCGTAAGCGGAAATGGTGCCCTTGCTACGTTTCTTAGATTTGTCTGCAGCAGACTTCTTGCCAGCCTTCGCGGTGGCATCAGCCCCATCGGCCTTGGCATTTCCTGCTGCCGACGTCTTACCATTGGCGCGACGCGAGGCTTCTTTCATTGACTCAGTGAGCTTCGGATTCGCCTTCATCACGCTGTCAAGCAGCACCTGACGACCCGGGGTCGGCGCCTCGGAACCGGTCTTGCGGAATTCGCCCTGCTTGTCGGCAGGAACATCGGCGTCTTCGGCTACATCAGCAGAGCCATCGGCATCAAACGAATCAGCCGCAGCAGAAGCTTCTGCGTTCTGTTTGGCGGTTTCGGCCTTGTTCTCGGCCTCATCGACAGCGGCCTGAGCGGCTGCCAACTGCGCCTTAGCCTCTTCAAGCTTGCTTTCGGCATCCTTCAACTCGGCCTCGCGCTTGGCGGCGGCCTCTTGACGAGCCTTGACTTCGGCAGCCTTCTTGGCCGTTTCTTCGGCACTGGCCTGCGCAGATTCCATAGCACCCTCTTCATTGGCCGCTTCAGCGGCAGCCGTTGCTTCAAGTTCGGCCTTATCAGCAGCCTTCTTCAGCTTGGCCTTGTTGGCTTCACGCTCTTCAATGGCCGCCTTGAGCGAGCGCAAACGAATCTTCGCCGCACCGAGGTTGCTGACCTCGTCGATCTTCAGCAGCGTATAGACGTCGGCCTTGTCGGCGAGAATCTCGCTGACCTGGTCGGTGGTGATGGCGTCGATGCCGCAGCCGAAGGAGTTGAGCTGCACCAACTCGAGTCCCGGATAGGACGACACGAAATTCGCCGCCGCATACAGACGCGAATGGTAGGCCCACTGGTTGGCCACGCGCAGAGGCATATTGATGACCTTGCGATCGCCGACCTCGCGGAACCCTCCTTCGTCCTTCGCCTTCGGGTCCTTTTCGCCCTCGCTCAGGTATTCGCTCAGGTGCAGGTTCTCG
Source organism: Bifidobacterium sp. ESL0682 (assembly GCF_029392815.1). GTDB lineage: Bacteria > Actinomycetota > Actinomycetes > Actinomycetales > Bifidobacteriaceae > Bifidobacterium. Next base: position 1,596,509 of record NZ_CP113942.1, read on the forward strand.
CCGGGTTGCAGTTCGCAGATGGAGTCCTCTGACAGCACTGCCATCCCCAGCGAGCAGATGGTCTCGGGGATGCCGTGGTTGATTTCGGGGTCGATGTGGTAGGGACGGCCGGCGAGCACGATGCCGCGGCAGTTGTGCTCCTTCATATAGGCAAGCGCGCGCAGGCCTTCCTGCTGCACGTCGTGCTTGAAGATCTTGTCTTCGGTGTATGCGGCCTTAACGGCCTTCTCGGCCTCTTCGCGCGTGACATTAGTCCATGCAAACTCTTCGACGATGCGGTCGACCATCAAATCGTGGTCGGCAAGGTTGAAGTAGGGGCGCATATAGCGGATGCCGGGCTCGCGCAGTTCGGCCATATTGGCTTCGATCACGACCGGGTAGTTGGCGACGATCGGGCAGTTGTAATGGTTGTCGGTGTCGCTCTCGACCAGGTTCTCCTCATAGGAGACGCAGGGATAGAAAATCGTCTTGACGCCACGGTCGAGCAGCCACTTGATGTGGCCATGCACCATCTTGGCCGGGTAGCAGATGTTCTCGGAAGCGATGGATTCGATGCCGGACTGGAAGAGTTCATGGCTGCTTCGCCCGGAAAGTCGGACTTTGAAGCCCAAGTTGGTGAGCAGGGTGAACCAGAACGGATAGTTCTCATACATATTGAGCGCACGCGGTATGCCAATTTCGCCGCGGTAGGCCTTCTTGTCGGTCAGGCGACGATAGGCGAAGACGCGCTTGTACTTGTAGTCGTACAGGTTCGGACGATCGCTGCGTTCCGCCTTCGCGTCGGCGCCACGTTCGCAACGATTGCCCGTAACGTAACGCGAGCCGTCCTGGAAGGTAGTGATGGTGAGCTTGCAGCGGTTCTGGCACCTCTTGCAGACATCACGCTCGGAAGTCATCGACAGGTGGTCGAGCTCGTCGCCTTCGACAATGGCGGATTTCGTGTGTTCAGCCGTCTCGTCGATATCGTGGGCATCCTCATAATGCATACGCGCGGTCAACGCCGCACCGAACGCACCCATCAGACCTGCGATATTCGGCCTGGTAACCTCTTTGCCGGTCAGCAATTCGAAAGCGCGCAGCACGGCGTCGTTGAGGAACGTACCACCCTGCACTTCGATCGTGTCGCCGAGCTGTCCAGAATCGCGCAACTTGATGACCTTGTAAAGCGCATTACGAACCACGGAATAGCACAGACCCGCCGCGATGTTCTCGACGCTCGCGCCTTCCTTCTGTGCCTGCTTGACCGATGAGTTCATGAACACGGTGCAACGCGAACCCAAGTCGACCGGGTGGTCGGAGTTCAGCGCGGCCTGCGTGAACTCCTCGATGGTCAGGCCCATGGATTGTGCGAAGGTCTGCAGGAACGAGCCGCAGCCCGACGAGCATGCCTCGTTGACGGAAATCGAGTCGATAACGCCATCAGCAATGGCGAGGTACTTCATGTCCTGCCCGCCGATGTCGATGACGGCCGTGACGCCGGGGCTCACCATTTCAGCACCACGATAGTGCGCCATGGTCTCCACGACGCCCTCGTCCAAGTGCAAGCCAGTGGTGATCAGACCTTCACCGTAGCCGGTAGCGCAGCTGCGAGCTATCCAAGCACCTTCGGGCATGGCGTTCTCAATCTTGCGCACGATTTCGATGGCCGCGTCGAGCGGGCTGCCTTCGTTGGTGCCGTAGGACGACCACACGATCTCGCGGTCGTCGTTAATCAATGTCGCCTTGATGGTGGTCGAGCCGGCGTCGATGCCAAGGAAATGCGGGCCCTTTGCGCCTTCCAGCGTACCAACCTTGACCTGTTCCTTGTGATGGCGTTCATTGAACTTACGCCGATCCTCTTCGGTCGGGAACAATGGCGGCATGGTGGCCGTATCGACCGGCTTGTTCTTGAGGCTTTCGAGGTCGTCGATAATCTCCTGGCAACTGCGGGGCTCGAAATGCTGGCCGGCATCGAGCTCGTTGTCGTTGCCGCACATCAGCGCGGAACCGTAGGCCACATACAAATGGGCGTTTTCGGGGACGATGAACTTGTCAACCTTGCCTTCCAGCGCACGGGCAAAGGCTTCGCGCAGCTCGGAAAGGAAGAAGAGCGGACCGCCAAGGAAGACCACGTTGCCGTGAATCGGGCGACCGGAAGCAAGACCTGCGATGGTTTGCGTGGCGACTGCCGAGAAAATGGAAGCGGCCAGATCGGGCTTGTCTGCGCCGTCGTTGATCAGCGGCTGCAGATCGGATTTGGCGAACACACCGCAACGCGAGGCGATCGGGTAAAGAAGCTTGTAGTCCTTGGCCATTTCGTTGAGGCCGGAAGCGTCCGTATCCAGCAACGTTGCCATCTGATCGATGAATGCGCCAGTGCCGCCCGCGCAGGAGCCGTTCATACGCTGTTCGGGCGTGGGCTTCAGATAAGTAATCTTCGCGTCCTCGCCGCCAAGCTCGATAATCACATCGGCTTCGGGATAGACCTGATCGATCGCCTTGGTTTCGGCGATGACCTCCTGGACGAACGGCACGTTCATGTCGTCGGCCAGTCCCAAGCCGCCGGAACCGGTGATGGCAAGATTAATCGGCTGCGAACCGCGGCCCTCTTCCTCAAGCTGCTTCTTGATGTCACGCAGCAATCCGGCCACCGTGGCACGCACGTTGGCGTTGTGACGCCGGTAATCCGCGAACAGCACATCGTTCAGGTCGCTGCTTTTGTCGAGTACGACGGCCTTGACCGTGGTCGAGCCGATATCGAGCCCGACCCGCAGGGGCGTAACCTCATGCTCCGTTGTCTTGGTTTCCATCACGTCAGCCATGCCTGAATCCTTTACCGTTTCCGTAAACTTACGGTATTTTGCGCAATCTGCAACCGTGAGCTTACACACATATATCTAGACAGATTAGTCGTGGTCCTTCCCAGCAGAGCGATACATCACTATGATTCAGCTCACAGAAGCAACCATTGTGACCTACATCTCTTGACATTGGGAACGATTCATGCTTACTCATATTGTCATACTCGTTTTGCCAAAGATCACCATAATCTAGTCAGACGGACCAACCCGCCGAATCAATCCGACGAGTCATCTGATTGTTCACGGCAACCGGGTCATCGCATAAGAGCATCATCGCCTGCATCGTTTTCAGCTGGCGGCACCTTCGCCGGCGGAACGGTCCTTGCCGTAGACCTCGGGAATGAAGCGGTGCTGGTCATGCAGTTTCGACCAAATGACGGGCGCAGACGTTCCGGTCTCCTCATGCGCGCGCAACGAAGCTGGAACGTCAACGATGCGCTGGTTGCTTGAGCCTCGGAATTGCAACAGCGAATCATGGTGGTCCTTCATATAGCGGCCGTCCACCAATATATCGATGTCGTGCAGCAGCTCGAGTTTATCGGCACTTTCGCCAGGGCGCATGAGCTCTTCCCATGTGTATCCGGTCCAGCACCAGATGTCTTTATCATGGCCGAATTCCTTGCGGATGCGTTTGGAGAGCTTCAGCAGCACACCGGTGTTGAGCAACGGCTCGCCACCGAGATAGGTGATGCCTTGAACCACGCCTTGCGATAGATCTTTGATGATCCTGTCCTCAAGGTCTTGTGTATAAGGGTGTCCGGCCTGAAAATCCCAAATGGACTCGTTGAAGCATTCGACACAGTGGAACGGGCAGCCGGAAACGTAGACGGAGCAGCGGATGCCTTCGCCATCGGTCATCACCAGCGGCTTGTAGTCGGCGATCATGTCATGGCTCAGCCTCTCGCTGGTCCACTGCCCCGCCTTCGGATTGTTGGCGTAAGCCGTGGGAATCCACGGTCCGCGATTGTCTTCTTCCTTCGCAAAGTCGTGCAGCTTACCGCCTGCCAGCTTTCCCATTGCTTTCCTTTTCTCCCTTAATCCATCACCATTGCCGCGATTCCGCGGACTTTCAGGCAAAAGTAAAGGCGGCACACCGAACGATGAACCGCCTTGCTCCTGTATCTCAAACGCTACCGAACTACTTGGCCTCTTCGTACCATTCGCGCTCGGTACCGTCTTTCAGCACCACATGGCCAGTCTCGCCGCTCATGTGCTTGGCGCGATGGGTGATCTCCTCGTGGCGGCCGTGCACCATCGGGCGCTGCACCGGGTTGCCGAGGTAGCCGCAGGTGCGCTTGGTGACGTTGCACTTATCAGGATCAGCGTTGCCGCACTCAGGGCACTTGAAGCCCTCTTCGGTGGGCTCGAAGTCGCCCTCGAAGCCGCAGACGTAGCAGTGGTCAATCGGGGTGTTGGTGCCAAGGTATCCGATGCCGATGTTGTGGGCGTAATCCCACACGGCCTCGAGCGCCTTCGGATTGGTCTGCAGGGTCGGGAACTCGCAGTAGTTGATGAACCCGCCGGAAGCGTAGTACGGGAAGTCCTTCTCATAGTCGAGCTTCTCCATCGGGGTCGGCGAGAGCCAGACCGGATAGTGGAAGGAGTTGGTGTAGAAGTCATGATCGGTAACTCCCGGCACGCGGCCGAACTTCTCACGGTCCATGCGGTTGAAGCGGTCGGTCAGCGACTCGGCAGGCGTGGAATAGAGTGAATAGTGATAGCCCTCTTCCTTGGCCCACTTGGCGCACAGATCGTGCATCCTCTTGACGATTGAAAGTGCGAACTCCTTGCCTTCCGCATCCCAGCTGTGGTCGGTCATCCAATCCTTGCCGTAGAAGACGCTGGTCGCCTCATAGAGGCCGATGTAACCGAGCGAGACGGTGGCGCGATCGCGGTTGAAGAGCTGGTCGACGCTGTCGTTGGCATCCAGACGACCGAAAGCACCATAGCGATAGAGCGTCGGGGCGTTGATCGGCTTGGCCTGCTTGCAGCGCATGATGCGGAACTGCATGGCTTCGTGGGCGACATCCATGCGCTCATCGAAAATCTTCCAGAAGCGATTCCTGTCGCCGCGAGATTCCAGCGCGATACGCGGAATGTTGACGGTGACGACGCCGAGGTTCATGCGGCCTTCCTCTTCGTCCTTGCCGGTGTCCGGATTGGTCCAGTTGGGCAGGAACGAACGGCAACCCATCGGCGCCTTGAAGGAGCCGGTGATCTTGACGAGGTTCTCATAGAAGAGAATGTCGGGGTACATGCGCTTGGTGGAGCACTCGAGGGCGAGCTGCTTCAGGTCATAGTTCGGATCGCCGGGCTCGGAGTTGACACCATGCTTGATGGCATAGGTGAGCTTCGGGAAGATCGCGGTGTGGTGGTCGCGGCCGAGACCGAGAATGCGCACCAGGAAGATGCAGCGGGTGATCTCGCGGGAGAACCACGAAGTACCGAGGCCGAAGCCGACGGTGACGAACGGGGTCTGGCCATTGGAAACGCGGTTGGAGTTGATCTGATACTCCATGGTCTGCATGGCGTCATAGATGGCCTTGCGGGTCATGATCTTGGCGTAAATCTCACGAATCTGCTCCAGCTTCGGTGCATCGGCATGGAACGGGGTGTCCTGCGGAATCGGCTCGCGATCGGCATCAAAGTGCAGAGACTTCGGCTCGTTGGCCTTGAGTCCGTCGACGATTTCCTGCGCCACTTCCACGGGCATGGAATCCGGAATCATGGTGTGGGCCTGATCGAGGAACTTCTTGTAGTCCTTGCGGGCGTATTCGTCGAGCATCTCGTCGGCGCGGTTGACGGTCTGGCCGCCGTACTGGTCGCCCGCGATGTCCTTAATAATCTGCGTAATCTGCGTGGCGGCGGTGCCGATGGACTTCGGGGTGTCCATCATGGCGTTGCCCAGCTCGAAACCGTTGTGGAGCATGTCGGCGAAGTTCGGCAGGCTGCAGTTGGTTTCAGCGGTGAACGGCGAATAATCGGCGTCATGGAAGTGGATGTCGCCCTTCATGTGAGCATTGGCGACGCGCTTGGGAAGCATCGAGAAAGCCGAAGCCTTGGAGACGGCGCCGGCAAGCAGGTCACGCTGCGTGGCGTAGACGTTGGAATCCTTGTTCGCGTTCTCGCGCACCAGCGTCTCGTCCTTGTTGACCAGACGATCGACGGCAGCGTTGATATCGGTGGCCTTGGCACGATCGATATCCTTATTCAAACGATAATTGGTGTAGTTGCGAGCCACGTCATATAGATGGTTTTCAACCAGACCGTGTTCGACAAGATTCTGGATGTCTTCGATCTTGGCCGGACCGGCGTAACGCCCCTTGACTTCGCCCTCAATACCATTGGCAAGATCGCGAATCATCTGCTCTTCTTCAGGACCAACCTCTTTATTAAGGTCTTTAAAGGCCGACTTCACTGCGGCGATAATGTTCACCGGATCGAAGTCGACGATACGTCCGTCACGCTTCTCCACCAATACGGTTTTTGTCGCCGTAGTCGGCTGTGCCGGTGCGTCCAAAACCTGATCCTGCATCCCAATCCTTCTTTCCTTGGCACAAAAACAAAATTTATCAATCATATGTGTGAAATCACACACATGTAACTTTCTGTGTCTTCCATCACTATACGACTTCCCGAATACTACATTTAGGGTTATATCGGGTGTTTCGCCCCCAGATATAGTAATAACGGCGGAATGATGCGGATAATTAATGCGAAAAATCTCATAAAAATTTTGGCGCCGGTGTGTCGCACCTCAAGGCATCGAAACTTGTCCATACATGCAATACAAAACCTTGATGCCCCCATCAGGGAAAGCGCATTCTTGTCCTTCATAAAGAGGATTGTGGAATCATGGCATTCAACACGAGATATGGGTATGCAGCACCCGACCAAGCAGCCGGACCAGAAGGCGGCGCAAATGCACTCGCCGCGCAACCAAGGCGTCCTGACGAACTGCCACGGCTGGCACGTGACACGACTCCGGAGAACCCTTGGCCGGTCAGCGTAGTCAGCCAGAAATATCACGATGCCGTCAAACGTTGGCCAGGCTCGTGGGTTGAAGGGCAAATCGTCGAGATCAATATGCGCCGCGCCAGCTCCGGCTATATCACCTTGCGCGACAATTTCGAAGACATCTCCATCTCGGTAATGGGCTTCCGCAATTTTGTGGCGATGGCCTCGAACTTCCATCAAGGCGACCGCGTGGTCATCCATGGCAAGCCGGATATATGGGTCAAGGCGACTCGCTTGAGCTTCGTGGCCGACGACATTCGTCGCATCGGCGCCGGAGACCTCAAGGCCCAAATCGACGAGCTGCGCAAGAAGCTTAAAGGTGAGGGGCTGTTCGATCAGGAGAACAAGGTCGAGCTTCCCGAGTTCCCCAAATGTATAGGTCTCATCTGCGCTCCACAGGCCCGTGCGGAAGGCGACGTCATCACCAACGTCAACCTTCGTTGGCCGGCCGTGAACTTCAAGGTCGTTCACGCGCACGTTCAAGGTGTGCAATGCCCATCAGATGTCATTGCCGCTATTCAGAAACTTGATGCCGACCCGGAGGTCGACGTCATCATCGTTGCCCGTGGCGGCGGCAGTTTCGAGGACCTCATCGGCTTCTCCGACGAAGGCGTAGTGCGTGCCACCGCGGCTTGTGAGACTCCTATTGTCTCCGCTGTTGGCCACGAAGACGACTGGACGCTCATCGACCTGGCTGCCGACCTGCGCGCCTCCACCCCCACCGATGCCGCAAAGAAAGTGGTACCGGATGTTCGGGAACAATGGCAGCTCATCGCCAACGCCCGCGCACAGATGAGCATACGGGTCCACGCCCGGGTTGACAACGAAATCCGCGTTATCGAAGGCTATGCAAGCCGACCCAGCCTCACCCATCCGCAAACGATGCTCGAGCCACACCAACGCTTCCTCGATGAATCCGTGCAACGCATGCAATTGGGGTTGACCAGACTTGTGGACGACGCCAGTCTGACCGTCGAAAAGCTGCACGCCAGCCTGAGTGCCTTGAGCCCGCAATCCACGCTCGATCGCGGATATGCGGTGGTGCAGGCGGCCGACGGGCATGTGCTCGATGACGCAGCAGCGGTCTCCCCGGCGACATGCTCACCCTGACCTTGAAGCGGGGCGAAGTCGTCACCGAGGCCAAAACCGTCAATCCGGAATAAAGCCAGACGATGTCAATAGAGTTGCCGTAATCGGAATTCACATTAAGACACGGCACGCGACTTTAGACATAACGAAATCGAATAACACCAACCAATACCAACAAGAGATATAAAGGATCGATTATGGCAGCAACAACCAACAACGCAAAAGACGACAAGGCCGAAGAAGCCAAGGCGAACCAAACCAGCGCTCCCGCTTCAAGCCTCACCGACAAAGAGCGCGATCAAATCGCCAAGATGCCGTACGAAGAGGCACGCGACAACCTCATCAAGGCCGTACAGGCGCTGGAAGCAGGCGGACTCAATCTCGACCAGTCGATGCACCAGTGGGAAGTCGGCGAAGCGTTGGCCAAGCGCGCGCAAAGCCTGCTGAACGATGTGCGGGCAAAGCTCGAGAACGCCGAAGCCGAACAACAATCTACAGCCGCCACGGCAGGCACGCAATCTAACCTCGAATAGCACGAGATTAGATTGCGTCTTCGCGTGCGTTGGCGCGCTCACCTCGGCTATGAAGAACCCACAGGGTTCTTTACTTAACGCCTCAGCAATCGAATCTCGAATAAGCATAATTTAATGAAAAATGGAGAATCCGATGGGGTCCTCCATTTTTTGTTTCCGATTCATCTTAAGCCTTTGAGATTGGATATCACATGGCATTCGGACCTTCGAAGCGACGAAGCTCGACAGACCACATCCGTTTTATCCATAAAATGTCGTTCCCTGACAAAATGTGAGGTAGACCACTATATTGGTATATATAGGTATCCGATATCGCAGTATGGAACAGCAACAAGGAAATTGCAACGCAAGCTTGATGCGCGGATGCCAAAACCGAGAAGAAAGGAACCATGGTGATTATCGGAATACCCAAGGAGACATCTCCCGGGGAACGACTGGTTGCGGCAACGCCAAAAACCGTCAGTCAGTTGAAAAAACTGGGCTATGACGTCTCCATAGAAGCCGGCGCAGGAGCAGAGGCAAGTTTCTCCGACAGCGACTATCAACAGGCCGGTGCCACCATCGGCGAGACGACCGACGTGTTCAATGCCGACATCGTCGTGACCGTCGACACCCCGACACCTGATGAAATCGACCGGATGAAGCCCGGTGCCATGCTGATTTCTCGCCTTGCACCGCAAAGCAACGACGCGTTGTTGGACATTCTGGCATATCACAACATCACTGCACTGGCGCTTGATGCCGTTCCTCGCATCTCGCGAGCGCAGTCGTTGGACGTGCTTTCGACCATGTCAAACGTCTCCGGCTACCGCGCAGTCATCGAAGCCGCGGAATCCTACGGTGGCATGTTCGCCGGGCAGGTCACTGCAGCTGGAAAGACAGCTCCCGCCAAGGTCTTCGTCATCGGCGGCGGCGTGGCAGGTCTCGCGGCCATCGGTGCGGCCGTGTCGATGGGCGCCGAAGTTCGCGCTTTCGATGTGCGGCCGGAAGCTGCCGAACAAATCGAGTCCATGGGCGCCACGTTCGTGCGCGCCGAAGGTGCCCAGCAAGAGAAATCCGACACCGGTTATGCCAAGGCGCTGAGCGACGACCAGGAGAAGGCGACACTGGCGCTTTACACCAAAGAGGCAGCGAACGCCGATATCGTCATCACCACCGCCCTGGTGCGCGGCGCAGGCGTGCTCACCATCACCAAAGATGCCGTGGCTGGCATGAAGCCCGGTTCGATCATCGTCGATCTCGCCGCAAGCGGTGGCGGTGATTGCGAACTGACGCAGCCCGGCAAGAAAATCACCACCGACAATGGCGTGACCATCATCGGCTACACCGACCTTGCCAGCCGCATGCCTCAGCAGACTTCGCAGCTTTACGGCACCAACGTGGTCAATCTGATGAAGCTGCTGACACCGAAGAAGGACGGCAACGTTGTTCTCGATCTTGACGACGAGGTGCAACGCGGCATGACTGTAACCAAGGAAGATGAGATTCTTTGGCCGCCGCCAAAGGTTTCGGTTTCAGCCACGGCCAAGGTCGGCGACAAGCCAAAACTTACCCCTGAAGAACAAAAGGCTCAGGAAGAGGCTGCCAAAGCCAAGGAAGCAGCCATCAAAGCGCAGAAGAGCAAGCGCAACACCGTGTTCACGGCGATTGCGGCCATCCTGCTCGCCATAGCGCTAGCCTTTGCAGACACGAAGCTACTGATGACGTTCTCGATCTTCATTCTGGCGATTTTCGTGGGCTATTATGTCGTCTCGAATGTCACTCATTCGTTGCACACCCCGTTGATGAGCCAGACGAACGCGATTTCCGGCATCATCCTCATCGGTTCGCTGTTGCAGATCGGCTCGAGCAATACCCTGGTGACGGTGCTTACCGTGATCTCGGCGGCTATTGCCTCGATCAACGTGTTCGGAGGGTTCCTGGTGACCTACCGAATGCTCAGCATGTTCAGGAAGGATGCGTGACATCATGACACTCGAATCCATCGCTCAATCCGCCTACTTGCTGGCGGCAGTGCTCTTCATCCTTTCTCTTGCCGGACTTTCCAAGCAAGAAACCGCCCGTCGCGGCAACATCCTCGGCATGATCGGCATGTTCGTCGCCATCGTCGCCACTATCGCCTTGGCTTTGGTCGATTCCCAACGCCCGGTATGGGTGACCGCACTGCTCATTGCCCTGGTCTTCATCGTCGGCGCGTCCATCGGCATCTGGAAGGCCCGTACCGTCGAAATGACGCAGATGCCGGAACTCATCGCCATGCTCCACAGCTTTGTAGGTATTTCGGCAGTTCTCATCGGCTACAATTCATGGCTCACCGAGACGAACCCGAACGGCGCACATCTAGCTGAAACCTATATCGGCGTGCTGATCGGTGCCGTGACCTTCACCGGTTCCATCATCGCCTACCTCAAACTGGCTGGCAAGATGAAATCGAATCCGCTCATCATCCCCGGCCACAACATCATCAATCTGGTTGTACTGATCGTCATGATTGCCATGATCGCCTGGTTCATCCCGACACGATCAATCTGGCCGCTGGCCATCATGACCGTGCTCGCGCTGCTGCTTGGGTTGCACATGGTTGCGGCCATCGGCGGCGGCGACATGCCTGTGGTCATCTCGATGCTCAACTCCTACTCGGGCTGGGCTGCAGCCGCTTCGGGCTTCATGCTCGACAACAATCTGCTCATTATCACCGGCTCGCTGGTCGGCGCTTCCGGCGCCATCCTCTCCTACCTGATGTGCAAGGCCATGAACCGCAAGTTCATGTCTGTCATTCTCGGCGGTTTCGGCGAAAAGCCAGCCAAAGCAAGCGACACCAAGGAGGTCACCGGCGAGGTGCATGAGACCTCGGCCTCAGACGTGGCGGAAATGCTCAAGAACGCACACTCGGTCATCATCGCTCCCGGTTATGGCATGGCTGTGGCCAAGGCGCAACAGGCCGTGGCCAGTTTGGTCGATAAGCTACGCGCACAGAATGTCGAGGTTCGGTTCGCCGTCCATCCAGTGGCGGGACGTTTGCCCGGTCATATGAATGTGCTGTTGGCCGAGGCGAAGGTACCCTACGATATCGTCATGGAAATGGACGAAATCAACGACGACTTCGCTGATACCGATGTCGTCTTGGTCATCGGCGCCAACGATACCGTCAACCCTGCCGCAGCCGATGACCCCGACTCCCCCATCGCCGGCATGCCTGTGCTTCACGTCTGGGAGGCCAAACAGGTCGTCGTTCTGAAGCGCTCGATGGGTGCCGGTTACGCCGGCGTGCAAAACCCACTGTTCTTCAACGACAACACATCAATGTTGTTCGGCGACGCGAAGGCCAGCGTGGAGGCCATCTCCAACGCAGTGTGAACGAGACACGATGAGAACGCGATAAATAAATAAAATAACGATTGAGGCCCATCTGCAGGAAAAGCGGATGGGCCTCAACTATCAACAATCAGAATTTCGGAACTCAGCCGAAGATGTCCTTGGCAGCCTTGGCCACGGAATCACCCATGAGTTCGCCCGTGTCGTTCTGCGCGCCGAAGAGACGATTCAACGCCTTGTCGGCCTGCTCAACGGTCATCGGCTTGCCGGCCTCCTTGGCGACTTCCTGCAAATCAGTGATGGTAGTAACCTTGGAAAGCTTGTCTACCAATGTTTTTCGTCCATGAGCACTCCTCATTGTAATCTCACTTATACGTTCGGCATTCACTGCCTGGACTCCATCTTAGCCGCCCATGTAGATGAATGTACACTTTGCCACAGTTTCATAAAAATACGACAGAACCTCAGCAAAACCATCTAAAGAATTGAGCGAATGAATCAATCGGCCGGCAGAATGAAATTCTTGGCCTTCATTGCTCTGTCGGTTTGCCTATTTACTTGCCTGTCATTGCACGGCAATGGTGGCCAATAACGCGGCATGATCCGACCCAGGAATCGGCAAAGTACCGACCTGCCCGGCGACAATGCCCTGATCAAGCACGATATGATCAATACCCGCGAATTTAGGAACATAGGGCATATTCGCCGGCCAACTGAAAACAAAGCCTCGGCCGGAGCTTTGAGCCGCGTCGTGGAAGCGTGTGCCCAATATATTCCTGAATGGCGTGTGATCGGTGGTTGCGTTGAAATCGCCCATCAGGACGTATTTGGCTTGTGTATGCGAGCGCATCGTAGCCACGTCGTCGAGCGATTTGCGCCAATCGGACCAATAACCGGGCTTGGGTGAAGTGGTATGCACCGAAACGAACCGAATCGGCATCTTGCCGTCACCAAACGATACCGTGCCGCCGGGCATAAATGAGGCGCTCGAATCGACGTCGTCATCGTCAGGGGAATCCAACGGAGTGGCGGAAAACAGCGCGTTGCCGTATTTTCGATCCGATGAAGCGACTTGGGAATACGGCAGATAGTCGTCGATTCCTTCCGCTTTCAGCGCATGAATGAAGGAAGTGGTGGTCTCCTGCATCGCCAGCACTTCCACCCGCTGATCTCGTACGGCTTCAACGATAGCTTTCGCCGAAGCATGGCCCTTGTAGACGTTCGCAGTCATCACACGGGCGTAGGAATCGCTGGTATTCACATGGTTGCCGCCCACAGCAGCAACAGCAGCATCGTCAAGCTGATGCTGGGGAACAAAATACGGATATTGCCACCACACCTGCAAGCCCAGGCAAGCCAACGCCAAAAGTGCGGCAATCCATTTTCGCGAGGCCAAGGCCAAAACCAATGCCACCAAGCCGAGCAAGGCGAACCATGGTGCGAATGCTGCCACCACTGGTACATAAGGCAGCGATTGCAACTCTTCAGGCAAAGTGCGAGAAAGAGTGCCAAGCAGCGCAATCAGCAGAAATATCCAAGCCAGCAAACCGCACACGAAACGTATGAAACCGTGAAAGATATGCGTTTTTTGCCCACTGTGTTCCCATTCCCCGCAACAGCTGCCATAAAAGTGCCCGGAATCAGATTCGAACTGACGACACCCGCTTTAGGAGAGCGGTGCTCTATCCCCTGAGCTACCCGGGCAACATATCGTATTGTACACGGGAACCTGTCCCGCCCGCCACACCTAGAGAACCGGCTGTCGATTATTCCCCAAAACTCGTTCCTCACAACAGATCACAGAACACAAAATGCTTCCGCCATCATCGAAACGATAGCGGAAGCATTCAAAACTCCATCATCCATTGACCGGCTCATTGCAGTCAACCAACAGAACAATCAGAGCAGGTTATAGGAGAAATCGCGAATCTGCCGCAGTGTCTCCTGACTTTCCTCCAACCAACTCATGCAGACCGGATAAACGTGACCAAGTGTCTGGCCTTTGCACGTATGCCGATCATGCAGTTCAAAGTCACGGCCTGCATCGCAAAGCGCCGCGCCGAGCCTCATGGCATCACCTTGCAGAAAATCGTCGTTGCTGGTGTTCAGGAACAGCGGCGGCAAGTCGACATGAGCGGCCATGTAGTCCAGATCAGCCCACTGCGCTCCCCTCTCCTTCAACGTCTTGAAGAAAACTGGAGCGATGACCTTCATCGACCCGGTCGGCGAGCTTTCATCGATGTCGCCAACTCCATCGACCGCGTCGAGATAAGGCTTCAGGTCGAACAGTCCGGAAATCAGAGCGGAACCTTTAATATTCAACCCCGAACGGTTGAGGCCCAAAGCATCCGCCATCTCCTGACTGCGTTCGACAGCCGTGGCATACAGCGCCAAAGTGCCGCCGGCCGAATCTCCGGTAAGGAAAATCGAGAGCGGGTCGACCGGATAATCGCCGATATGGTTGCGAATCCATGCGAACGCGGCTTCCACGTCGGCAAGCTGGTCCAGAAAATCGCCTTCCGGCATCACCCGGTAGTTGACCGAAAATACCACGAAGCCCTGTTGAGCCAAATGCGTGTTGAAGTTGCGGTTGAGCTCCTTGTGACCATACATGAAGCCGCCACCATGGATGTCGATATACACCGGAGCGGTTTTGCCGCCGCGCACTACCACATCGTGTGGCAGATACACGTCGAGCTTGTGCGCACGCAAACCATCATCGACATAAGGAATGTCGGCGATAACGTCGATATCCTCAGGAACCTTCCAATAGTCGGTTCGGGAACGGTCGCCGCGAGCGAACATCAGGCGCGAGGCCAAAACGGTCTGCGCAATGTGCTCATCACAGCCTTCCAGGTCGCCGTCAAGCTCGGTCCATGTCGAAAAGAGCTCGCGCTCATCATCTTCGATTTTCACCCCCATGGCGTTCACTCGGCTTTCATGTCCTCAAGTTCGACACCATTAGTCTCAGGCAGAGCCTTGACCACAAAGATCCAGCTCAAAGCCGCGAAGACCGCATACAGCAGATAGACGTTACCCACGCCCATGCCATCGCGCATCGACGGGAAACTGGTGCTGACAACAAAATTGCCAATCCAATTGAACGCCGTGGCCACTGCCACGCCCATGGCGCGGATGTTGTTCGGGAAGATCTCGCTGATAACCACCCACATCGCCGGGCCCCAGGTGCCGCAGAAGATGAGATAGAAGAGATAGACCGCCACAAGCGTCAGCGGAGCCCAGACGCCGCTCAATGAAACACCGTTCGGGGTCACCGTGGCATGGTAGAAGCCGAAGGTCGCGATGACCAGGAAAATGGTCATGCCGGCAGAACCGAAGGAAAGCATCTTACGGCGGCCGACTCGGTCGACCAGCACCATGGCGAGGATTGTCGGAATGAAGGCGACGATGCTGCGAATCACGGAGATGTTGAGCGCCTGCTGCTCGCTGAAACCGACCGAGCGCCAGAGGCTGGAATCATAATAAAGAATAATGTTTACACCGTTGAACTGCTGGAACAGTGCGATCGCGATGGCAATCCACACCACTTTCTTCAGGCCGAAGGTATGACCACGAAGATCAGAAAGACGAGGCGTGGTGTCGTTGCCGAGCGAAGCACGGATCTGGGCGACCTTGGCCTTCGGATTGGTGGAACCGTTGAGACGGCGCAGCAGAGTCATTGCTTCCTCGTCGCGCCCCTTCATCACCAAGTAGCGCGGGGATTCAGGAAGCCTGAAGCAGGCAATCAGCATCAGAACCGCGGGAACGACCATCATCAGCAGCATCCAGCGCCACGTGGAGATACCCAGCCAGAACGGACTATCGGCACTGCCGGAACCTTTGGCCAGCAGATTGTTGACGATGGTGGAAAGGAACATGCCGATGGCGACGCCGAATTGCTGGAAGCTGGTGAGGAAGCCACGCATCTTGGTAGGCGCGACCTCGGAAATGTAAGCAGGACCGACCACGGAAGCAAATCCGACACCAAGACCGCCGACAATGCGGAAGATCACGAAGACCCAAACCCCGGGCGCGAATCCCGAACCGATGGCGCTCACTAGGAAGAGGACGGCGGCGACCAGCATGATCTTGACCCTGCCATAGCGGTCGGCCAGCTTGCCGGCGAACCAAGCGCCGATGACACAGCCGAGCAACGCGCCCGAGACCGAGATACCGCTCATCAGGCTGTTGAGGTTGAAACCGGAAACCTTGCCGGCGATGGCATCTACGGCGCCGTTAATCACTGATGTATCGTAGCCGAACAGCAGGCCGCCCATGGCACCTGCCAGACATACCAGAATAATTCTTCTGCGAATCTTAGGATCGAGGACTTCGACAGCCTCATCGGAAGAAGGCGCGTTACCAGTGTTTTGTGACATTGTTACTCCTTCGTTTTCTTTGACAACGATGTGCAACTCTGAATGTATCAAGCTCAAAAATCGGAATACAGGTATTCTGTGATATTAAAAATCGATTTTGTGATTATTTTTTCGTACAATGTGGCATATTTCCACCGCCGGATGCGTTATGCTCAACTGAAGGAGGGAGACATGGCTCTTTCATCACCCAATTCAACGTACAACACCGTCATCACTCCCGACTACCTCGAGGAAGACGTGTATCCGGAGGAATACCCCGCCTTGGTGATCATCCATGACGGCAACCATGAACATGTGCATCCTCATTGGCATCGCGGGTTGGAAATCGTCCATTCCGCCAGCGGCAATGCCAGGTTCACCGTAAACGGCAAGGTCCACGACCTCAAATCCGGCGGCACCCTGATCATCAGCCCCTACGACCTGCACCATGCCCTCATCGATTCGCCATATCGCGGAATCTCGGTAACCTTCAACGGCGACAGCATCGCCAAACTCTATCCTTTCGCCGACCGTTATCGGTTTTCCTGGTCGGCATCAGGCGCGAGCGCTGACGACCGCGCCTCTTTGACGGCCTTGCTGACTCGCGTCATGGAACTGTCCGGTCGCCACGAACGGGATCGCAGTTTTCTCATCAACGCGGCTCTCTACGAGATGCTCAGCCTGCTTTACACTCGGTTCACTTGCGGCATCCGACGTCCCGAAGAAATTCGCCGCGGCCGCAACATCATCATGGAAATCATCGGATATCTCAACAAGCACTACACCGAACCGCTTACCGAGACGTTTGTCGCCCAGCAGTTCGGCTACAGCCGTGAGCATTTCAGCCGTCTCTTCAAGCGTGCCACTGGCAACAGCTTCAAGGAATACCTGACCGAACTGCGTTGCGAAGACGCCCACGCCAAGCTGCTCAATTCGAAAAGCAGCGTCGCCGACATCAGCCAGCGCGCGGGATTCCCCAGCTCCGCCAGCTTCAATACCGCTTTCCGCCAACGTTACGGCACTTCCCCACGCGAATATCGCGCCAAGCACCATTCGGCGGCACGGCAGGCATAAGCGAATAATCGATATAACGATCCGCAACAGAATCCGTCACAATGGGCCTGGTCCACATTCGCTCCGCTCTATCCATCTCGGATATACTAGCCAATGAACGGTTGCTACCCAGCAGTTTCTCGAGTGGCAGCTAGAACGAGTGAACACGCATTGAGATGCATCAGCTTCTGGAAGGAAGGCCGACAATGACTGTCGCACACTGCGAAACCGTAAGCGCAACCTCGCTGGGGTTGCCTGATTCCTGCGCAATCCCCGAAGCAAAGGGCACGCTGCCCAAGCAGATGTTCTACCTCAAACCTCCGGTTTCCGCCCGACTCAAGCAACGGTTTGTCGGCGACATCGACTCGATCACTATGCTTGCACTGCTGCGTCCGGGCACCGTCAATGTCACCGCTGGCACCAAAGTGCGGGAAATCCTGGTGATGGGTCTCAAACAAAACTGCGCCAAGGCACCGGTCGAAGTGATGGAGCATATTGCCCAGTTGCGCTCCTCGTCTAATATTCTCTTCGTTTGCGCAAGAGATGCCAGTCTTTCCGAGGCAAATGATGCATCGAACGGCAATGCCGAAAGCAATCACACAACACCGGCTGGAAACGATAAATGGCAATGTGCATTCGGCGTGCAGCGCATCCTGCCCGTTCGCGCCGGTCACCAAGGCGAGGCGCAGACGCAGACGTACGTCAGCGATTGGCAGGATGCCAAGGATGCAAAGCTCAGCGTGAACGGAAATACGTTGGACGACACCTGGCAGAGCTTGTGTGCACAGGTCATTTTCGGCGACCCTGATGGCAGCAATCTTGATGGACGACTTGCCAAGCAAGCAGCGATCACCGAGCTCACCGCCCAGATCACCAAACTCGAAGGTGACCACGCACGGGCAAAAGACGGGGCCAAACGTAACGAAATCTTCGTTAAACTGCACAAGGCCAGAAAACAGCTGGAAGAGCTGCAACAGCAATAGATTAAGGCGGTTTAAGGCGGTTATTGATTAGTTATTAGACAACCCTTAAATAGCCACTTAATCATTTGCCTGCTTGGTGAATACTAATCACCAAGCAGGCATCCACCCGTCATCAGACTATCAATATTGGTCACGAGTCAGCTATCACCAGCAACAGCCGTGTAGATCGCACGCCAATCCTTCGACCATCACCAATCGGTCACGCCTCAGCTATTGTCGGCGTCTCCTCCGACTCATCTTCTCCCACAATCTGGCGATAGAGATGGTCGAGGGTTTGTTCGCGACGGTCTTTGGTCAGTTCACATTCCCAAACCACGAGAACCTTCCAGCCATCGGCCTCAAGCTGTGCGCGCTGAAGGATGTCACGGTCATGATTGCGCACCAGTTTCGCGGTCCAGAATTCGACATTGGACTTGGGCATCGAAAATTTCTTGCAACCCTCGTGCATGTGCCAAAAACAGCCGTTGACGAACACAATAGTGTGCCATTTAGGTAAAACCACGTCTGGGTGCCCCGGATAACGCTTGTCGTTTTTGCGGAACCGCAACCCACGACGGAAAAGATAGGAACGCACCAACACTTCGATTTTCGTATTCTTGCCGCGAATATGCGACATCGTATAACTACGAGTGCCTCGTTCGTATTTTTCTGGAGTTTTCGACTTCCGTACCACCATTCCATTTCACGATCACTGCGCGACAAATGAACAATCAGGAAAACGAAGCAGACATTCTATGATGCCGTCTTGCATAATTGCCACTGAATATTCAACAAAAGGTGAATGGATGAGAAGAAAACATCCGTCTTATGAGAAAATATTTTCAATAACTGTCCACTATATGA
Source organism: Bifidobacterium sp. ESL0682 (assembly GCF_029392815.1). Lineage (GTDB taxonomy): Bacteria > Actinomycetota > Actinomycetes > Actinomycetales > Bifidobacteriaceae > Bifidobacterium. The sequence continues at coordinate 1,615,540 of NZ_CP113942.1, forward strand.
AATAGACGCCTTTATTTTTGAGACAACAAAGTCAATCCGCTCAGCACCTCTCTAGCATGACGTTCATCCCTGCACACCAGAGAAAGAAGTTGAAGGAAGATGGAAAAGGTAAAAGCGGTAGCGGATTGGATCACCAAGTGGTTTACGCTTATCGTCATTGTCTGGGCGGTATTCAATTATTTCGTGCCGCAGACCAGCGAATGGGCCAAGCACGACACGAGCTGGCTATTGGGCATTGTGCTCTTCGGCATGGGGCTGACCCTCTCACTCGATGATTTCGCGCGAATTCTGAAGCAGCCACTGATGATCATCGTCGGCACCGTGGCCCATTACATCATTATGCCGCTTGTTGCCGTTGCCCTCTGCTGGATTTTCCATCTCGACGGCCCGCTCGCCGTGGGCGTTATTCTCGTAGGCTGCTGCCCGTCCGGCACCTCGTCGAACGTGATGAGCTTCCTCGCCCGAGGCGACGTGGCGCTCGACGTGTCGATCGGCCTGCTTTCCACACTGCTTGCACCGTTCATGATTCCGCTATTGATGCAGCTGCTCGCCTCGAAGTATGTGGCGATTCCTTGGCAATCACTCTTCCTCACCGCCGTCAAGGTGGTGCTCATCCCTGTCGCCCTCGGTGTCCTCTGCCATACCATTTTCAAGGATAAAATCTCCAAGGTGACCGACGTGCTGCCAATCATCTCGCAGACCGCAATCTTGCTGATCATTGGCATCGTCGTCGCAGCCAACCACGCTGGCCTCTTCAGCAAGGCCACCGCATTGGCCATTCCCGTGGTCATCCTGCACAACCTTTGCGGCTACGGTCTCGGCTTCGGATTCTCCAGGCTCATGTACAAGGTTTATCCGAAGGGCTTCGGCTACGCACAACAGAAGGCCATCACCTTCGAGGTCGGCATGCAGGATTCCGGCCTTGGTGCCACGCTGGCGTTGACTTCGTTCGCCGCCGCACCGATTACCGCAATCCCGTCGACATTCTTCAGCGTCTGGCACAACATCTCCGGCTCAGTACTCTCCTCCTGGTGGCGTCGTCACGATGAAAAGAAGGGTCTGGTCTCCGCCGACGATAGCGAAGCCGGCGAAGCCTGACGATAGTGCACTGTCCAAAGCCGCAGATTCCTCTGCAAAGGTTGCCACTATTTTCTCGAAGCCGCCGATTCCAAGGCTTCCGACACCTCTGCAGAATCCACAGATAGCTCGCCATAACCGCGGATACTTCCGGTAAAACCGCAAAGGCAGTCTAGAAGGACTGAAACTGAGCTGAGGCTATTAGGAATGACGGCGAAATAGAAAACTACCATTCGATTCGCAGCACGGAACGTTTAAATTGAATTTTTCGACGTTCCCTGCTGCGAATTCTTTATATACCAAATATCAAAACAACGCCATTCCAGGGTTCTTACCATAGCTTTATTCCCACAACAAAGCACTGAACAGAAGAATCACGAAATGCGATCTTCATTGCTACGTCTTCACAGTACTCTTACGGCAAATAACACATATCGGAACTCCCTGCTTATTTGCCTGACCAGCAATGCGTACCTGACTTTAGAATGGAGACGTTGCATACATTTTCATGCAAGAAAGGGCTTCCATGAGCAGACTGAACGGCAAACGCGCCGAAGCGGAAGAACAAGGACTCAAGATCAACGTCGCGATTCTTGGAGCCGGTGGAATCGCCAAATCAATGGCGAACACACTGGTGGAAATGGCCGCAGACCCACGATATAGCAGCTTGGTTGAGCCTTATGCCGTAGCCGCGCGAGACGCGGACCGCGCCGCTGATTTCGCCCAAAAGTATGGATTCGATGTTTCTTACGGTTCCTACGACGAACTGCTGGCCGATCCGAAAGTCGACCTCGTTTATATCGCCACACCCCATGCTTTGCATGCTGAACAAGGCATTGCGTGCCTGAAGGCTGGAAAGAACATTCTGGTCGAAAAGTCCTTCACTGCCAACACTTCGCAGGCACAGGAACTGCTCGGCGTCGCCAAAGAAACCGGCTTGCTCTGCACCGAAGCCATCTGGACACGCTACATGCCTTCGCGCGGTCTTGTCGCCGACATCATCAAGTCCGGCGAAATCGGCGAGGTGCAAGCTGCCACGGCCAATCTCTGCTACCCCACCACGCACAAGTCTCGTATGACCGACCCGGAGATGGCCGGCGGCGCACTGCTCGACGTCGGGGTTTACCCGTTGAATTTCTTTGACATGGCGCTGGGCGCCGATACCAGCGAACGCAAGATTTCGGATATTTCGACTTCGATGGTCCCCTACAAAACCGGCGTGGATGCCACCGATTCCATCGCTTTGCATTATGACGACGGCGTGATGGCCACGGCCACCGCCTCGATGATGTGCGCTTCGGACCGCTCCGGCGCCATCTGGGGCACCAAGGGCTACATGGTCTGCCAAAACATCAACAACATCGAAGGCATCGACTTCTACGGACTCGACCACAAGCTCACCCGCCACGTCGACGTCCCCGCCCAGCTGACCGGCTACGAGTACGAGGTTGCGAGCGCCGTCAACGCCATCCTCGACGGCAAGACCGAATGCGCCGAAATGCCCCACGCCGACACCCTGCGCATCATGAAGCTCATGGACCAGATTCGCGACAAGTGGGGCCTCAAGTATCCATTCGAATAAACCTATGCGATTCCCACAATGCAGCAAGTTGAAAAGCGTTTTTAACTTGCTGCATTTTCTTATCAAGTTAAAAAGTATTTTTCAACTTGGCCGATTTCCTTAAGTTTAAAAAGTATTTTTTAACTTACTTATTCCAGCCATAACAGCTCAGCAAATTTATGCCCTTGATTGGCCGATAGAGAGATAAACTTCAAATCACCAGCATGGAATCTTTTACCTCACTTTGATGTCTAAAGCACATGAGCGGTCCAACGACGGACTGACAACACAAAGACATCTATAAAAGCAACTGACATTTCTGAGTTATCCTGGACACAGTGTCTTTTGTGTAAAGGATGTCAGCGATATGAGTAATGCACCAGTACAAGTCGTCGGAGCCGCAATAAGAAAGGACAATACCATTCTTTGCGCGCAAAGAGGTCCGTCGAAATCTTTGGCTGGATATTGGGAATTTCCCGGAGGAAAAATCGAGCGCGGTGAGACACCAGAACAAGCGTTGCAACGGGAAATCAAAGAGGAATTGCTCTGCGATATCGAAGTCGGTCCAAAAATATGCTCAACGCAGCAGGATTATGATTTCGGAACTATCGAACTCACTACATTCTTATGCTCTCTTGCTAGCGGTGAACCGGCATTAACTGAACATACCCAGCTGCGTTGGATTCCCGTAAACCAACTCTCAACTTTGGATTGGGCTCCAGCCGACCGCAAAACAGTCGAAAACCTGACAACGGCAAATTGGATCAATAAGCAAGAGAACAATGACTAAACAAGAAACAGATGAAAAAGATATGACTAACGATTCAACGTTCTCAAACGATTCATTAGTAGATGCCCTCGCGTCAGGATTTATTCGTCAAAATCCTAATGCCGACGACACCCTCACGCCAATCTTGATCGCAAACCGCAATGGGCTAACCATGGAAGAAGCCATAGAATCCGAACTCGAACAATGTCACGATTTCGATATGTCCGTTGCCTTCCTCAACAACGAGGAACTCAAAAAAGTCTCAAACAGTACCTACTCAATTTTGATAATGGCCAGAGTGAGCGATCAGGCCGGATTATCACCTCAACCTATAACTATTTCAACAAGCCTGAAGCTTTTAAAACCCTTCTGCAAATTCAGAATCGAACCAACATCAAGGTATTCATCTGGCAAGCAGAGTCTGAGAACCACCGTTCAGAAGCAATATCAAACTACCGATATCATCCAAAAGGTTACGTCTTCCGACACCGCACTGAAAACGAAGAAGAACTGGATTCAACCTACATCGGTAGCTCGAATCTGACATCCAGCGCGCTCAAACTCAACAAGGAATGGAATCTTCGAGTCTCTTCGCAGACCAACAGCGGTCTTACTCGCCAAATCAACAGTGAGATTGCTAATCAGCTAAGCGAATCGGTCCAATTGACTGATGACTGGCTGAAACAATATGAGGAAGAGTTCGAGCACTACGCGCCTCCACAACGCCTGCTACCGCAACCCGAAAACGGAACGATCGAGCCCAATGCCATGCAGCAAGAAGCATTGATGAATCTGGCTCAGCTCAGGAAAGCAGGCGAAAGCCAAGCTATCATTGTTTCAGCTACCGGAACCGGTAAAACATTCCTCTCAGCATTCGACGTGCGTCAATGCAAACCAAAACGCATGCTCTATGTTGCTCAGCAGCAGCAAATCCTCAAGAAGTCAATGGAGTCGTACCAGAAAGTGCTTGGTTGCGAGAGCAAAGACCTCGGCTTGCTCTCTGGAACAAGCAAGCAAGGCGATCGCAAATATGTCTTCGCAACAGTTCAGACATTAGCCAATAATCTCGATTCTTTCCCACCAGATTCTTTTGACTACATCCTCATCGATGAAGCACATCATTCCGCGGCGGATTCCTATCAAAAAGTACTCCACCATTTCACCCCCGGTTTCCTGTTAGGAATGACCGCGACACCAGAACGAACTGATGATGCCGATATCTTCGGTCTTTTTGGCAACAATATCGCCTATAACATTCGGCTTCAGAGAGCGCTCGAAGAGAATATGCTCTGTCCGTTCCACTATTACGGCGTTCATGAGTACATCAAGGATGAACCTGATCCAAATACTATAGGCATGGTGAATGAACGTGTCGATGTAACACAGAGCAGTGAACGCGGTGCACTGAGTGAGTGGATTCAACAATTGGTATCAGCCGATCGTGTCCATTACATCATTGACAAGTTGCAGACCTATGAAGACCCGGGAATTCCAGTAAAAGGCTTAGTCTTTTGCAGTTTGCAAAAAGAAGCAAAAGAACTATCCGCACTGTTCAACACTCAATGGAATCAACAAGCGGAACGGAAATATCGCACGGTGGCTGTGACCGGAGACAACGCAGTCGACCGAGATTCAGCTGTTAATCAGCTTGAGAATGGGGAGTTGGACTATATCTTTACCGTCGACCTATTCAATGAAGGTGTTGATATCCCCGCTCTGAACCAAATCGTGATGTTGCGTCAGACTAAATCAAGCATCATTTTCACTCAGCAGCTAGGCCGCGGATTACGTAAATACCCCGGCAAGGAATCAGTCACCATTATCGATTTCATCGGCAATTACGCCAATAATTACCTGATTCCTATTGCCCTTTACGGCAACACCGGCGACCGCGATATTGCTCGTAAAAATTTGCAACGAAAATCTATCGGCCTCTCGTCAGTAAGTTTCGACCCCATAGCCGAAAAGAAGGTTCTTGCCTCTATCGACAAAGCCGATCTCTCGCAGATGCAATTGCTTGCGAGCCAATACCGTCAACTGCGCAACCAGCTCAACCGTATTCCCATGCTTACCGATTTTGCCAAAACTGACCCATCGCTGATCTATACGTTGGCGAATAAGAAAGACAGCTATTTGCAATTCGTCCGCTCTCGCGAACAGAGTCTCTCACATGGCAACAACTCACAAACATCATACATTGAGACATTGGAACCTACCAATGCCGACGAAGATGGCACATTAAAAATGCTGACTTCGACGCTTTTAAGGGGATTGAGACCTCATGAGCTACTGATTCTGGCAAATCTTTGCGATATTGCCTTACCTGATTCAACGCACACCTCTATCGAGCACAAAACCGATCGTTACCGTGGTCCAATCGGCAAACGCACGCTTTCGATTGAAGAACTGGGAACGATGATATCGAATCATTTCCCGAAAGCCGACAACAGTGTGCAGCAACGCACACAAGCATTTCACGTGCTAGATCTGTCATATTTCATTACTAAAAACAAGGAACGCTTTGGCGGTGAACCACTAGTCACACAAATCCGAGAACACGTATTCTCTCTTGCCGACTGGTTGTATGATGCTTTGCGATCAAATTCTACTTTCGCAACATTCTTCGCAGACACGGTACAAGCCGGTCTGATCAATTGCGATATACGCTATGAAAAGAGTCCAGATACATCCCTCGATCAGACACGCGGCTTTATTTACGGAGAAAAATACAGCATCTTCGATGTGATGCGGCTATGCGGATGGGAAAGTGAACAAGTGCCACAAAATGTAGGCGGCTATAAGCTCGATTCTGCAACGAGTTCGCTGCCTATCTTCATCAAATACGAAGCAAGCCAATATGGCGACCGTTTCATCAATACCAGTGAAATTGAATGGTTCAGCAAGAATCAGCGTACGCTACGCTCAAATGAATTTGTCTGGCTTACGAATGGTATTGAAAGTAACAACTGGCAGCAATCTCACTTCGTTCCGATCTTTATTCGTCGCAAACAAGAAGAGAGAGAAAAACTTATTACTACATCGGCCATGTAGCCGATATCAGTGATATACATCCCGATCACAACCTCGATGATAACGGGAAAGAGCTGAACGTTGTGATTTCCACCCTACGTCTGAACAAGCCCGTCGATCCTGAATTGTTTAGACATCTGACAGGCAAATCAGCTTTATAATATATCGCTCAGAGCACTCGTGTCCTTGATAAAACAGTTGGTGTGATTCCTTAAAGACTAAGGAATCACACCAACTAAAAAGCCGTAAGTTGTATCTAGGGTTCTTGGCTCGATACAATTTACAACTATGCAGTAAGATTACCGCTCACTCGTATCAGAACTCGGTAGCGTCCAAACGGATAATCTCCAATTGCTTTACTGCTCACGCATAAGTGAAAGTCATTGGGTCATGGCCGGCACGAGTCGGGCCGTCCAAGGCATCGATTTCGGCGTGCTCGGCAGGATTCAGAGAGAAGCCAAAGAGGTCGAGGTTCTCGCGCTGACGCACGGTGTGAACCGATTTGGGGATGATGATGGTGCCGTTTTCGATATGCCAACGCAGGATAGCCTGGGCAGGTGAAATGCCGTGCGCTTGGGCAATGCGGGCGATGGTGCCGTCGCCGGCGTCAAGGTCGGCCCCACGAGCGATCGGCGAATACGCCTCGACGGCGATGCCATGTTCACGGCAGAAATCGACCACCTCACGCTGCTGCCATGTGGGGTGCAGCTCAATCTGATTAATCGTCGGCCATTCGCCGGTCTCTTGATGCAGCCGTTCGAGATGTTCCGGCAGGAAGTTGCACACTCCCAGCGTACGCACACGTCCTTCGTCACGCAGTTTGACGAGAGCCTTCCACGTCTCGCCCGAACGCCAGTTGAACGGCGTCGGCCAATGCAGCATATACATGTCGATATAGTCAAGACGCAAATCATTAATCTGACGGTCGAAAGCCTTCAGCGCGTTGTCGTAACCCTGCTCGGAATCCTTGAGTTTAGTGGTCACCCACAGCGTCTTACGCTGCTCTCCGGTATTGAAACCGGTTTCTGTGAGCGCACGACCCACCCCCGGCTCATTGTTATACCCTGCAGCCGCATCGATATGGCGGTAACCAACCTCGAGCCCGGACTTGACGACATCCGTCACTTCGTCATCATCGATGCGCAGCATGCCAAGGCCAATCTGCGGAATCTTGTTGCCGTCACTCAGCGTGATATCCGGAATCTTCGTTACGCTTCCAACGGTTTCTTCAGCACTCATCGTCATTGCTCCTTTGATCATCAATTGCTACCCACAGTACTAGCCGACCCTGTCCACCCAAACTATGAAATAGGGACAATGGTTTTAGAACATATAAATGTTGGTGCCGAAAACAGCCATCGATAGTCTCTTAACGGATAGACCCTTTTCACGCACATTCAAAAATGGCCACCCACGTCCTCCAGATGACCGTTTCCTTACATGCGCAACCCTACGTACAAGCAAAACTCACCGGCATTTATCAAGTAAACAATCTCCCGCACTCACAAATCAGAAAATCGAACGCAACCAATTCCGCACCAAGATTTACAGCGTTATCACACGATCGGCAATCTGCATGGTGGAAGCACGGTGGGAAACGAGGACGATGGAGACCGGACGCTCGTTGGCTAGCGTGTTGATCGAGTGGAGAATCACAGATTCGTTCAGCGCGTCCACACGGCTCGTGGGCTCGTCAAACAGCACCAACGAGGCACCGGTGAGGAAAATCCTCGCCAGGCTGATGCGTTGTCGCTCCCCCTCCGAAAGCCTGCTGCCAAGCTCACCGACCGGGGTATCCAAACCGTCCGGCAAAGCGTCGATGGCACCAGCAATCGACGCCTGTTCCAGCGCCCGATGCATTTCGGAGTCCTTGGCCGTCGGATCGGCGACCAGCAGGTTGTCGCGTACCGTTCCGTCGAACAGATACGTGTCCTGATCCATCATCGTCTCGACGCGACGGCGATAGTGCGCCTCAACCTTCGGCAGCGGTTCGCCGGAGAAATCGACCGAACCACTCTGCGGATCCCAATAGCGCATCATCAGTTTCAGAATCGTGGATTTGCCATGCCCCGAAGGCCCTTGTACACCAAGTATTCCGGAATGCAGGGTCGTGAAGTTGAAGTCTTTGAGCACCAGTGCCGGCGAAGAACTCTTGCCGAATTTCGAAGGGGCGGCAGGATAGCCAAACGTCACATCCTTCAGGGAAACGTTAGCGAACTTTGGCTGGTCTCTACCAGTTTCCTCGACGGCCGGCTGTTCATCAAAGAGCGCAAAGAGACGGCGTGCCGCGGCGAGCGGCTGATTGAGGCTGCCCGGCAGAGCGTTGAGCGCGAGAGTGGGTCCAAACGAGCTGAAAATAAGTATGACCGCGACCACGCACATGGCCATCGATGTGGGATTCGCCTGGACGATGCCGAACATCATCTTGATCGCGATGAACGTGAACGCAATGACCGAAACGGCTCCAAGCCCTTCAAACACACCGTCTTTACGGCTCAGCCTGCTTTTGAACAGCCAGAGGTTCTTGCCATCCGAAATGATATCGGTCAAGCGACGACGCCCTTGGTTGAAGCGGATAATTTCGTCGAGCCCGTGCATATCGTCGATGAGCCGATCACTGAGCTTGGCAGAATCTTTACGAATCCTACCGCCGATTCCGCGCACATTGCCCGCATAGAAACGAGGCAGAACGACTCCGACGAAGAGGTGGGCGAGCACCAGCAGAAGCGTGAACCATGGATTCAGCGTCCACAGGGCAATCGCGAAGACTGCCGAAGTCGTCAGGGCGATGACTACCGGCGAGATGGCATGTGCAAAGAAGGTCTCCAGAAGCTCGATGTCGGAGGTCATCAGTGTAGTAAGGTTGCCGTCGCCATGCTTCATCAGTCTTGCAGGTGCCAGACGGCGCAAAGTCGCGAAAGTCTTGGAACGCAAGAGCGAAAGCATCTGGAAGCTCATGTCGTGGTTCAAGTATTCCTCGGCATAACGCATCAAACTGCGCAGCAAGACACATGCCACCATGGCCAGTGCCGAATATCCAACGCTCATTGACCAGACGGGATGACCAAAGAACGCCATCAACGCCAGTACACCGAAGACTGGCAGGAAGGTATCGGCAAGACGACCGATAGTCCCGCAAATGCTGGCACCGATGATCATGGGGGTGAGCCTGCCAACGCAACCAAGCAGCCGAAGCACTAAGCGGAAGGTGCCCATAGGCTTGCCGTCATCGTGCGGACGGCTGCCGACATTCAATACCGAATCGGATTCATCGCCGCTATTGTTCGGCTTGTCAGAACGTGTGCCGTTGAAACCCTGACCCGCTTCACGCGAAGGCGTGGCGACATTACCCGCATTCGAAGCAGCTGTACCGTCTTTCACCGCGGCCGAATTGATATCGTCATTGCCGGCCTTCGACTTGGACTTGGTAAGTGGGAAATGAACGCGCGCAGATTCGCTTGTCGCATTATGGACGGCGGCACCGTCTGCACTCCCCTTGCGCGTATCGGACGCCATCTTCGATTCCTCATGCTGAGTGTCATCGTTCTGCTCATCCTGAGTGCGATAATCCAACAATGTGAAATCAAAGGGTCTTCTCACCTCGGAATTGCCGGACTGAGGCTTGGCGTAAGCACTTCCCCAGCTGTTGCGATGAGACACGCGTTCAATCGATTCCTGGGTGTGGAACATCGTGGCATATCGGCCATCCAGAGCCATAAGCTCTGCGTGGGTTCCGCTTTCCACCACCTGACCACCGTCGAGCACGACGACATTGCCGGCATCGACCGTCTGGGAAAGCCGATGGGTGATGACGATGACCGTGTGAGTTCTGGCCAGATCACGAATGGTCACGTCGATGAGATGCTCGCTGTCTGCGTCAACGCTACTGGTCGCCTCGTCGAACACGTAAATCGGGCTGTCACGCAGCAGCGCCCGCGCAATCGAAAGACGCTGACGCTGGCCGCCGGAAAGGTTGCGCGCATCGGCCTCGATGGTCATATCGAGCCGCTGGGGCTGCGAATAGACGAAATCGTCAATATGCGCACCCTCCAACGCCAGCCACATCTCATTGGCCGTGGCATCAGGCTTCGCCATCAGCAGGTTCTCGCGCAACGTTCCGGTGAACAGATGGCTGCGTGAATCCACCAACGTGACGGTGTCCATGAGCGAGCGATTCTTCAGGCTGTGCAATTCGCAGCTGCCGACGCTGCCGAAAACGCGATAGCCAAGCCTGATGGACCCCTGGTAATCGCTGCGTGTACCGGCGATCAGCGAGGCGACCGTCGATTTACCCGAACCACTGACGCCGACGATGGCAGTGAATCCGTTGGCACGAGTGGTGAAACTAACCGAGTCCAGCGCCCTCTGGCCTTGATCTGTTTTGTCGGCCTTCGCATTGGTTGGCGCTGTTTGCGCATCCACAGACGCCGCGGCAGGAACGAGATGAGTCGGCAGAGGGTCGTCCTTCGTCTCCTGAACCGGAGCATACGTGTAACTGACATTACGGAACGTAATCGAACAGTCTTCCACACCTTGCGGCAATGCAGCCTGACCATCATTGACAACAGGAACATCCAGCAGGCGATAAATGCGCTCCACAGCGGAAAGCCCGTTCATGGCCGTGTCGTTGTAATCCGCAAGCCTTCGCAACGGGACGAAGAACATGACCGCAAGCAGTATGGACACCAAGGCCGCCGGCAATTTAAGGTGTCCGGAAGCGACCTGCCAGATGACAATGCCGATGGCCCCGGCGGTCCCGCCATACGAGACCAGGTCCAACGCCAGCCGTGAGAACAGCTCTATGCGCAGCACCTTCATGGAGGATTGGCGGAACTTCTCCGACTTTTGGCTCATATTCTTTGCGGCAGCCTCGTCGGCATCGAAGGTTTTCAGTGTCTCCAGCCCCTGAACGTTGTCAAGGAATGTAGCACCCATGTCGGTGTATTGATCCCAATACTTCCCGTAGGCACGCGAGGTTGCGATCGAAACCAAAACTACGATACCGATAATCAGAGGAGCACAGACCAGCAGCACGCCGGCCGTCGGCGCGTTCAATGGCAACAACACCACAAACAGCGTCAATGGCGCCAGCACCGCAAATGCCAGCTGTGGCAGGAACGATTCGAAGAAGCTCTGTATCCGGTCGATGCCCTCAGCCAGCGATTGCACCACATCGGCGGTCTTCACATGTTCGGAATAAGTCGGCCCCAAATCGAGCATCTTGTTGTATAGACGTTCACGCAGCGATATCTTGATACGCTCCGAAGCCTCGGTACCGAAAAAATGGGAAAATCGAACAGCCAGATATTTGATGATGGCAATGACGACCAAAGCGAAAACGAAAGCCGAATAACCTTCCGGCACCGCTTGGAAGTCCTTCAGCATTTTGGCCGCCACGCTGGGCTTGGCGTTGGCGTTGATACCGGTGAGCACAGGGAACAGCTTGCCAAGAAGACCGACGGCGATAAAAGCGAACCCGATATCGGCCAGCAAGGAAACCCACAAGCTCAGCACCTTCGCGGCGACGAACACGCCACTGCGCGGAACGAGGGTGAACAGCCGACGATCGAACATAAAAACCTTCCCAACAACTATCTGCAGCGGGCCCGAGAGTAAGGGCGCAACGCATTGAAACAGAACGCCTATTACACAATACTGTAGGCCGAATACGACGATAATCGCCAGCGAAATTCGTCACAAAAGCACTATAATTATGAGGCTTCGGCGCGCCGGAATCATCGACGCTTAGCCATCGCATACACCAATAGTCAGGTTACTGCTTCGCTGTGGAACGCACGAGATTCTAGATTCTGGGAGTAAACGGTTCCGTGTCGCCGATGGTGTTACGGATGCAACTGATGCTGTTGATGACCTTAGAAGCGGTTTTCAGCCAAGAGATTTTCAAAAAGGCACTCTACGGAATTCCGTAGAGTGCCTTATCAATCGTTTACCGATCAATGAGAATCATGGCTGCATGCTGTCATTATCTCAACAAGCGACTTTCAGCAACGATTGTCGAGGCGATGATACATTTCGGAAATCTCGAGGTCGCGCTCGAATTCGCGCGGCGTCGTGTTCTCGTCGATGGTGGCCAGCTCGACGCCGGCGATACGGGCGAAGTCCTCCCAGCCCTCACGGCCGAAGGAGGTGGTCATGCAGGTGTGGTGCGAACCACCGGCGCGCAGCCAACACTCGGCAGCAGTCTTGAGGCTCGGACGCGGCTTCCAAAGACCACGGGCGCACGGCAGCGCTTTCAAGGAACCTTCCGGCTCGACCACGTCGACCACGTCCATCAGCAAACGGAAGCGTTCGCGCATGTCGGCCATGGAGATGACCGTAGCAGCCTTGTGCGGGGCAACGGTGAAGACCAGACGCACCGGATCGGACTTGTTGCCGATGCCGAGCGGATGAATCTCGAGCTTCGGCTTGGCAATGGTGCCGACCGAGGGCGAGACCTCGAGCATGTGCGAGCCCATGTCCATTTCGTGGCCCGGCACGAAGTTGTAGGAATAGTCTTCCATCAGGCTGGAGCCGCCCTCAAGGCCGTAACCCATCACGCTGGCGATACGCACGAGCACCGAGGTCTTCCAGTCGCCTTCGGCGGAGAAGCCGTAGCCGTATTCGCTGGGCAGGCGCTGGGCGCCGACGCCCGGCAGCTGCGACAGAGTGCCGAGGTCCTCGAAGTTGTCGACGGCAGCGGTGGCGCCGTTGTCTTTCATCATGTTGACCATCGCTGCCTCTTCCTTGGCGGCGATGAACAGCTCTTCATAACGGGAGTCCAAGAGTTCAGGGGCCACGTCGTACTTGGCCTTGTAGTCCTCGATGATGCCCTTGACCTGATCGTCCTTGACCTTCTCGTAGTAGCCGACCAGCTCGTTGACGGCCCAGGTGTTGACCTGCGTGCCGAAGACGCGCTCAGCCTCGGTCTTGTCGCCCTCGGTGACGGCGACGTTGCGCATGTTGTCGCCCCAGCGCATCACTCGCATGTTCTGCGACTCGTTCCAGCCGGCGCAGGCGCGAACCCAGGTGGCAATCCTCTCGGCGACTTCGGGGTCGGTGTAGTGGCCGACAACGATCTTGCGCGGAATGCCAAGACGAGTGACGATATAGCCGAACTCACGGTCGCCGTGGGCGGACTGGTTGAGGTTCATGAAGTCCATGTCGATGGTGTCCCACGGAATCTCCTTGTGGAACTGGGTGTTGAGCTGCAGCAGCGGCTTGGTGAGCACCTGCAGGCCGCGGATCCACATCTTGGCCGGCGAGAACGTGTGCATCCAGGCGATAACGCCGATGCAGCTGGGGTCGGCGCTGGCTTCGGTCATAAATTGCTTCACACCATCGGAGGATTTCAGCGTGGGCTTCAGGACGAGCTTCACTGGAATCTTGCCGGTGGCGTTCAGAGCGTCAACAATCTTCGTGGACTGCTCGGCGACCTGACGCAGTGCTTCCTCGCCGTAGAGGTCCTGCGAGCCGACGCCGAACCAGACGGTCTTGCCTTCAAATGGATTTTCGAATGTCATCATTACTTCCTTTATATTGTTATGTACTTCGTTGTAGGGAACAAGATTATTTAGTGTTGGCCGTAGATGTTCTGGTAGCGGTCGTTGAGCTTGTCGATGTCGTCCTGCGCGATCGGGATGATGTCGCCGATCTGACGGGCGGCCCACATCGTATGCGCCACCTCCTCGGTCATCGCCGCGGCCTTCACCGCAGACTCAGCATCCCTGCCAATGGTGAAGGGACCGTGGTTCTGCATCAGCACGGCCGGGGAATGGGGGTACTTCTTCAAGGTATCCACCACGCCCCTGCCGATGGCCTCCGAACCGATCAGCTCGAACGGGCCCACCGGCACCGGCCCGCCGAACTCGTCGCCCATCATCGTCAGACCGCACGGGATATCCTGACCCGTCGCCGCCCAGGCCGTCGCATACGTCGAATGCGTGTGCACCACGCCGTAAACGCCCGGCATGTTCCGATAGATGTAGGCATGCGACTTGGTGTCGGAGCTCGGCGAGGCCAGGCCGTCCACCGGCTCGCCATCCAGATCGCACACCACCATCGACTCCGGCGTCAGGCTCTCATAGCGCATGCCGCTGGGCTTGATCACCATCAGATCCGCCGTACGCAGACGCTGGGAAACGTTGCCGGCAGTCCACACCACCAGATTCCACTTGATCAGCTGCTCGTGCAGAGTGGCGACGACCTCGCGCACCTGCTTCACCTCGGCACGCACCTCAGGACCAAAATCATCCAACGTAGTCATATTTATTATTCCTTCCTTAATGAAGTTTCTTGGTTAAAACTGTTGGTTAAGTTGTCTTTGACTGAATATCTGTTGGAAAGCACATTGAGTGAATTTCTAAAGTGAGCGCTAACAAAATTTAGAATATTCATTCCGCCGTCCTGTTAATCACTTATTTGGCTTTACTCGCCTTAGCTTTCTGAACCAGACCCTCAGCCTTCCAAATCGATAGTCTCGATGGCAGCTTTCTCAATCGGGAGAGCCTTAGTGAACCGAGCGAAGAAGTCTTCAAAACCGGCGACATCCTTGGGATCCGGTTCCTCGGTGGTCGATTCGGCGTTGGCAAAGACGCGCTGATCGAGGTAAACATCGAGTGGGGTGTCCTTGTGCCAAAGATAATCGGCGAGCACGGCCATGCCCCAGGCACCACCTTCCGCTGCTGTCGACATCACCTTGATCGGGGTATCGAACGCCGCAGCAAGAATCTTCTGCGCTACCTTCGGCGTGGTGAAGATGCCGCCATGGCCGACCATCGAGTCGACCTTGACGTGTTCGTCCTTGGTCATGATGTCCATGCCAATCTTGACCGGCGAGAACGCACCAAAGAGTTGGGCACGCATGAAATTCGCAAGGTTCATGTGACTTTCCGGGCCACGCGCGAACACCGGACGACCTTCTTCAAGCCCTGCCAAGAATTCGCCGGAATAGAAGCAATAATTGATGAGTCCGCCGGCGTTGTCATCCGCGTCCTCGCTGATGGCAGCACGGAACAGCGTGCCATAAAGAGTAGCGGCATCCAATGGTGTACCGATGGCCTTGGCAAACTCGCTGAAGACCTTAATCCATGCGTTCAGGTCGGAGGTGAAGTTGTTGGCATGGCTCATCCCGCATGGGTCTCCCGCCGGGGTCGAAACGAGGTCGACTTCAGGATGCAGACGTTCCAACGGGTGATCGAGCACGACGGAAGCGAAAATCGACGTACCTGCAGAAACGTTGCCGGTGCCGACGCGCACGGAATTCGTCGCGACCATGCCGGTGCCGGAATCACCTTCCGGCGGAGCCAGCGGTGTGCCGGGCCGCAACGTTCCGGTCGGGTCGAGCAGTTTAGCGCCCTCTGCTGTAAGCGTTCCGGCATCACTTCCGGCAACCAGCGGAGTCGGCAGCAAATCCTCGATTTTCCAAGGCTGCGCAGCGACCTCAGGCAACGCCGAAAATTGCGCGAGCATGTGCTTGTTCCAGCCGTGGGTTTCCGGGTCAATCGGGAACATACCGGAGGCATCATCAACACCCAGCACCTTCTTGCCGGTCAGTTTCCAATGAACGTAACCAGCAAGCGTGGTAAAGAATGCAACGTTCGGCACGTGATCCTCTTTGTTGAGGATGCACTGATAAAGATGCGCAATTGACCAGCGCTCTGGGATGTTGTATTGGAAGAGCTCGGAAAGTTTCTCGTGCGCCTCGTGCGTGTTGGAATTGCGCCACGTACGGAACGGGACAAGCAGCTTGCCGTCCTTATCGAAGGCGAGGTAACCGTGCATCATCGCCGAGAAGCCCATGGCACCGATTTTGGTGAGTTTCTCACCGTAGGCATTTTCGACATCGTAGGCGAGCGCCGCATATGCCGCTTGCAGGCCGGACCACACCTCGTCGAGCGAGTAGGTCCAAAGCCCGTTTTCGAGGTGGTTCTCCCAGTCATAATCGCCCGCAGCAATCGTGGAATAGGTATCGTCAATAAGCACGGCTTTGATACGTGTGGAACCGAATTCAATACCAAGGGAGGTCTTGCCTGCACGTATCTTCTCCGCTATCGCCGCCACTTGCTCCGTGGTATCCGCCTCAACTGTCATCGTCAAGCTCCTCTGCTGTCATCCTGACTGCTATGTTCAGGTGAAATCGCTGATCGCCCAGACAAAGCACATACTTCATCGTTCCAACCAGCCATCTTTCGCCAGTTTGCAAGCCTTTCATCACTGCTTTACGACAATGTCTCAGCAATAATGTGAACGCTCACATTTCTTTAGCTCACATCTTACACTCAACCTCTGCCATCCGCATTCTCGACTGTGAGCCGCACGGCCTGCCATCGAAAAATCTTGACTTGCACATCATTGTGAAATGTCAAATTGTCACGCCGAATTTGAAGAAAAATCAAGAAATCTTGAACTTTTACAATGTAATTAGGAATTTCACAATGTGTTATATAGGCTTGAACGATGGAAGAGAGAAGACCATCCTCTTGGGATGAATTGCACATTGTTGTCATCGACGACGACCCATGCGCCTTGCATTACGAGAAAACCATGCTCAGTCATCTGCAAAATCGCAATGGCTGCCATGTCAGGATATGGGGCACCACCAAACTCGAAGATGGGGTGCAAAAATGCCTGTATGACTTTCATCCTGTAGATATCGTCATCATCGACATGACTCTAAAAGAGCGGAAAGACTGCGACATTTTCCATGAACTTGCCAAGGCCCGTTCCGACATCATCGTCATCGGTATGACTTCTCATATCGGAAAATATCGGCACCGAACAAAACAAACTTCGCAAATGCGTTGCATTGTCGATAAAGCACAACTGAACCATGAGCTCCCACGTATTATCGATGCCATCTATCGGGAAAGAACGCCGCGACACCGATCACCCGAGGAACAAGCAATAGCCGACAGATCTCCGTTTATCCATTGCAAACCTGAGGCCTGTCAACCACAGTTGTGCCTGGTGCCACAAACATATTGTCCTTGTAGTCCAAACCGTCATCACGCCGCGACTTCCGAGCGCAAACCACCAGCAATCGCTACACACATATCAAAACCGGCAAGCCAATGGCAAAGTCAGCCTTCATCATCGAGTCAAAAGAACATGTCGCAACAAAACAAGGCAGTTTCCCTACGCAACAATCGCAGAAAACAGGTTCACGACCTCGCCGCATCCGCGCCAACAAGCCACAATCTCGCAGCACAACACCAAAACATGCAGTCGGAGCATCAAGACCGATTAATCTCGGTTCCGCTCACTCCCACAGAATTGCAAATTGTCAAATTCAGCATCCTCGGCCTGAAACCGCAGCAAATCGCCAAACGTCTGGGCATTTCCGCCAGCACCGTTTATTCTCATCGTAGCCACATCAAGAGCAAATGCCATGCAAAGACCTGGATGGATACACTGCTCATCTGTCAACAGAAAAACGGGACAGGTTGAAAGCGGCTACCATCCAGGAAGCAATCAAGCCAGTTTGAAACCGAGTTCGCGAGCGGCATCCGTCGGCACCGGGTCTTCACACCAGTAGTCCTCAAGATTTTCGTCCGTAGCCAGAGAACGAATTTCGGCCTGGTCGATATAGACCTCGCCGCTAAGATGATCCGTCTCATGCTGGAAAATACGCGCGGGCCAGCCATGCAGATGTTCCTCATGCTTGTTGCCGTCTTCGTCCTGCCAACGGGCAGTGATGTCGAGCCAACGACGGCGCACGGCCTGATAACCCGAGAAACTCAGGCATCCTTCGTAGAAGCTGCGTTGTTCGGTGCCAATGGGCTCATACGTCGGGTTGATGAGGGCACGGAACGGGAATTCCGCGATTTCACGCGGATCGTTCGTGTCATCAATGACGTTCCCATTCTCGGAGTTCTCTTCCGCACCCGAAGAATCATCGTCATCCTTACGTCCCACACTGCCATTGGGATTATCGGTGATGCCTCTGCCGCCGGGACGGACATGGTCTTCGACCACGGCAATGCGCAATCCCAAACCGATTTGCGAGGCGGCGACGCCGACACCAGGAGCCTCAAGCATGGTGACACGCATGGCTTCGATGAGTTTGGTCAAGGTTTTTTTGCTCAGCTGTCCGTCGTATTCCGCAGCATTCTGACGAAGGACCGGCTCCCCCATCTGCACGATGGGAAGGACCTTGTCTTTGCCTGCCGACTTGAGCAGATGCTCGACGGCATGATTGAGTTCAACATCTACTTTTGCATTGTGCGAAAACATCAGATCGCAAGCTCCTCAGCTACTACTGCGGCAAGACGCTGGCAGACCTCATCGGCCTGCTGCTGCGTTTCCGCTTCTACCATTACACGGACAAGAGGTTCGGTGCCGCTGGGGCGAAGCAGCACACGGCCGGTGGAGCCAAGCAGCTTCTCTTCTTGAGCAACGGCATCCTGCACCTTGGCATTGGTGGGTGCAGCCTTCTTGTCGACGTTGGGGACATTGATCAGCTGCTGCGGCAGCTGCGGGAAATCGGCAGCCAGCTGCTTCAACGACTTACCAGACTTGACGACCTCGTTGCAAAGCGTCAGCGCGGTGAGCGTGCCGTCACCGGTGGTGGCGAACTCACGGTTGATGACGTGGCCGGACTGCTCGCCGCCAAGCGAGTAATCGCCCTTGAGCATTTCCTCAAGGACATAGCGGTCGCCGACGTTGGTCTCGACAGTGGCAATGCCCATGTCCTTCAACGCGAGCTTCAAGCCGAGGTTGCTCATCACCGTGACGACGAGCGTATCGTGGTTGAGTTTGCCTTCGCGCTTTTTGGCACGCGCGAGAATGCCCATGACCTGATCGCCATTGACCATGTTGCCGTCCTCATCCACGGCCAAACAGCGGTCGGCGTCGCCATCGAAGGCCACGCCCATTACGGCACCGGATGCCTTGACCATGGCCTGCAACTGCTCGGGATGGGTGGAACCGGCCTTCTTGTTGATGTTGTAGCCATCGGGAGAAGCATTGATGACCAGCACTTCGGCGCCGGCACGACGCAATGCCTCAGGCGCAACCACGGAGGTGGCGCCATTAGCACAGTCGGCCACAATCTTCAGGCCCTTGAGTGGCTTCGGCTGCGTCTTGTCAGGCGCAATCGGCGCAATGGACGCGACCAGATGATCGATATACATGTTGGTGGCGGTGGTAACGTCGTGGCTCACACGGCCAACACCCGCGCCGGTCGGACGGTCCCAGTCCTTGCCGAGTACTGCTTCGATCTCGTCTTTTTTTGTCGGGCAGCTTGAAACCACCACGAGCAAAGAACTTGATGCCATTGTCAGGCATCGGGTTATGTGAAGCGGAGATGACAGCACCCATCTCAACGTTCAATTCACTAGTCAAGTACGCCACGCCAGGAGTAGGAATAATGCCGGCATCGATGACGTCGAACCCGCCGGCACTCATGCCTGCAGCGAGCGCCGAAGCCAGGAAATCACCAGAAACACGGGTATCGCGGCCAATCAAAGCACGGCGACGCCCTTCCCGATGCTCTTCCTCGGTTCCCGATGAATCACCCAGTACACGTACCGCTGCGTCACCCAAATCGAGCGCCAGTTTCGCGGTCAAATCCCTGTTCGCCAATCCGCGAACACCATCGGTTCCAAACATATTGGGCATGCCGCCACATCCTCCGTTTACACGAATATTGCTCAAACCATCCTAACTCAACGCCGCTCACGAACGCCACGCCCCGGCCAATATTGCCCGATTTCGTCGCATTTGGCGATTCGGAAAGATGTTGGCCGGAGACGAGGATGCAAATGAACGCTGACGAGTCGTGGCACCCAGGCCAGGAATATCTATTTCAGGCTGGCGTTGTAGGCACTGACCTTGAGGGCTCGGCGGGAGGATTCAACATTGCCGATGACGATGTTGCGCAGAGCACGCGCGGCGTCCTTGTGCGATTCCAGCCATTCGTCGCCCAGGTTCACCAGCTCCGCCGGGTCGGCATAGGAGGGATAGAGGTCTTCCAGCAGCGTTTCGGCCATATGGAAGGTACGGTTCTCCCAAATCCAATCGACGGTGTCGTAGTATTTGGCGGTATATGGCGCCGCCAACTTGCCCTTGAGATTCGACGAGAAGCCGAGCGCTGCCGCATCAAGCTGCGAATTGGTAAGGCTCAGATCATGAATCGAGGCGCCCCAAGCCCACGCCTTGGCCTCGGCGGTCGGCACGGAGGCACGCGCACCATAAGCGAATTCTCGGTTGTCGGTGGTGTCGCGGAGCTTCAGTTCCGCATCAATCGCCTCGTCGTCCATCTCACCGACGGCAGCGAGCGCCTTCACCAGCGCCCAGCGCATGTTGTTGTCGATTTCAAGGCCTTTGAGCTTCAACGAGCCGGAAAGCAAATTCTTGACATTGGAGATGAAGAGGGCATCGCCCTGCTCGCCGTAACCAAGATAGGCGCTGACCAGCTGGAACTGTTCATCGCTGCCGGCCTCGGCCTCGTTGGCCAGGTCCCACAGTCCTTCGGCAACGTGCTTGTCGACGGCCTCGCGGCGTGCGGGAGCGACATAGTGGGTGGCCGTGGTCTTCAGGCAGCTCAACGCATAGCGGAACGTAGTGGACTCGTGTTCGGTCGAAAGCATCTTCAGACTCAGGTCGATGAAGCGTTCCGCCGGGAATTCGGCGTCTCGGGTCATGTCCCAGAATGCCAGCCAAACCACGGCACGTGCCAGTGCGTCGTCAAACTCAAAGAGATGATCGGCGGCGAACTCGCGCGACTTGCTGTCGAAACGCAGCTTGGTGTAGGTCAGGTCATCGTCGTTCAGAAGGATGAAATCGGGACGCTTCTTACCAGCGGCTTCGGAAGCCACGGTCGTCTCGCCGTTGACATCAAGCTCGATCCGGTCGGTGCGCACGACCTTACCGGTTGCCGCGTCGCGGTTGTAGAAACCGATGGCCATGCGATGCGTACGCAGCACAGGGTGTTCGGCGGGTGCGGTCTGGGTCAGAGTCAGCGATTTGATGGTCCCGTCGCCGTTCTCTTCAACATCAGCGGCAATGGTGTTGATGCCGGCTTCCTCGAGCCACTGTTTGCTCCAGGTCTTGAGATCACGGCCGCTTGCCGCTTCCAACTCGATCAGCAAATCATTCAGCGTGGCGTTGTCGTACTTGTGCTTGTTCAAGTAGCTGTTAATGCCCTTGAAGAACTTGTCACGCCCGACGTAGGCCACGAGTTGCTTCAAGACGGAGCCGCCCTTGGCGTAGGTGATGCCGTCGAAATTCACTTCGGTATCGTGCAGGTCGTTGATCGGCGCGGTGATCGGATGGGTGGTCGGCAGCTGGTCCTGGTTCAGGCCCCAGCTCTTCTCCCCGACGTGAATGTGGCCCAAGAATCCTTCCATTCCGTGGCTTCTGCGGTCGACAAACTCGACATGAACTCGGCGAAGGATTCGTTCAGCCACAAATCATTCCACCACTTCATCGTCACCAGGTCGCCGAACCACATGTGAGCGAGCTCGTGCAGCACGGTGACCACACGGCGCTCGGCCAACGCGTCGGTGACTTTGGAGCCGAAAACATAGGAGTCTCGGATGGTGACCATGCCGATGTTCTCCATCGCGCCAGCGTTGTACTCAGGCACGTAAATCTGGTCGAACTTGGCGTACGGATAGGGCACGCCCCAGGTCTTGGCGTAGAAGGCGAAGCCCTTCTTGGTGATGTCGAAGAGATAGTCGACGTCCTTGTCGAAATCACTCTTCAGAGATTGACGGCAATATTGGGCCATCGGGATGGTGCGGCCGTCCTCATTGGCATACGTAGTGTGCCACTCGGCGTACGGACCAGCGCAGATGGCGGTGAGGTAGGAACTCATCTTCGGCGTGGTCTCGAAAACCCAACGCTTGGTAGATTCAGCAGGATGCGTTCCCAACGTACCCTCAGCGGTCATCGTATCGAGGTTTTCAGTGGACTTGACCGGGGTGTTCGAGGTGACGAGCCAGGACTGCGGTGCGGTAACTTCGAAATCGAACGTTGCCTTGATATCAGGCTGGTCGAACACGGCGTAGACGCGGCGAGCATCCGGAACCTCGAACTGGGAATAAAGGTAGACGTTGCCGTCAGCGGGATCGACGGAGCGATGCAAGCCCTCGCCAGTGGTCGAATATTGGCAGGATGCGACAACCTTCAACGTGTTGTGCGCCTTGAGATTCGGCAGTTCGATGCGGCTGTCAACAAAGTATTTGGCCGGGTCCAGCGACTCACCGTTGAGCTCGATGTCACTGACCTCATCGGCAATGAGATCGGCGAAACTGGAGGTACCAGGTTTGGCATCAAAAGTAATTTCCGCAATCGATGGGAAATTCTTCGGCCCCTTCGTCAGATCAAGATCGACATGATAGCTAACCGGTCCGGTAATGACCGACTTACGTTCCTCGGCTTCGACACGGGTGAGATTCGCTCCTGGCATTTCGCTCCTTTTGGACGATGAAAGACAACGCTACTTACCATTATGCCAGTGGTAGTTACGTTTGCTGCGTTTCTAGGCGAAGCGCGAATACCGACACTCATCCACCGCTCACCGTGAGGATGTCGAAGACGTCCTTATGCTGAAAGCAGTTGAGAACAGTTCGAGAAATCAGGTCATGATGGCAGCGACTATCGCCTATGAGCGGTCGGGATGCAAGCAGTTTTTCAAGAAGCACCGCGATGATGAAAGCACCATCAAGACCTGCATTGAACACGCTCTGACCGTACAATTGCAGACCGGAATGTCGAAGGTCAAGCGGGCCGTTTCGGCACGGGTGAACGGTCAATGCGTCTATGAATGCCGCATCAATCTCAAGCGCACTGGATCGGCGCGCGTCGCCTTTATCGTCAACGGTACCGATACGTTCGGCAATGGTAACAACAACAGCGACGATGAAACCATCCCAGACGTCACGGTGCTGTTCATTTCCTCGACCTTGCAAAAGACGAGTTCACGCATTTGCTGGAACACAGTCTGAAGGAGGCCGGACTATGCGACTGATTCCTGTCAAACAGGCGCTGAGCATGATGGAGAACGCGGCAACGGCAAAATCGGAGTATAAGAAGCTTACGTTTCTGACTGCCAAAAAGGACCGTTCGCTCTGCCTTGAACACGACCACAATGGCGTCATTCTGCATGAGCAAGGCTATCGTGACGAAAGCACAGCCTTTACCAATGATTCCAAAGACATCCACGCCCGCAAGCGCGCTGTCAAGCAGGCGTTCAAACGCGAATTTCCACGTAGCCACAAGGTCTACGTTTCCACGGTGAAATAACAACCCTTATGAAAACGGCGGCAGATCGCTCCGCCGCCGAAACCTGCCTTGCTACCTGTCAGAATAACGAGGTGCCGGCACTACTCCATCCTGCTAATCGCGTACAACAGGCAAATCAGCAGGACTGCCGCTGCTACAAGTGAGCCAACCTTGCGCACGATCGTGAGCAACACTGTTGCCACGAGCCAGCAGAGCCCGGAGTTCCCGGGCTTGTTATCGTTATAAGACGCCATTTCTGACCTCCACTATTCAATGTCGGCCGACCTTTTGGCCCAAGCCGGTCGCACGTACGTTTCCGGTTCTCCGGTTCAGGGATCACCTGCCGCATACGTGCGGCATAACCAACGTGACATATCAAGAAATGAATTGCAAATTAACTGGCAAAAAATCAAGGAAAATCAAGATTTCTTCATATACAAATCAAGAATCTTGAGAAAAGTTGTAGATTCATAAGGACCGTGATACGCTCAAAAAGTCGATTGAAGTCGGTTCACTTCAAGGCACTTGCCCGGGTCTTTAAAGCTTCGCCTTGTTGGGCTTCATCGATAGGGCGTCTTATCGTTATCGCCCTTACTATTTGATGGATTCGTGTGGGCCGTTGGCTTTGACTGACGGCCCACACGAGTTTTAAATCAGGAAAACGGCAACCACCAAAATTCTGATAGTCGCCGTTTTTCATCAATTGCTTATCAACGAAATCACGCAAGCTCGTATTCTTGCGGATAATGCTGCGCGAGCTGCTTTATCAACAGGTAACGCGCCAGCCAAAGGGCGAGGAACGGAAGAGCAAAACCGACGGTGACGTCGGAGAGGAAATGAGCGCCCTGCATCATGCGGCTGAACATAACAACCAGGGCATAGACCAGCGCGACACCATAAACCATGCTTTCCTTGTCCTTCCAGTTCGGGTTCACCAAAGCGAGCAAGCAGAGCGACAAAACCGCACCGGCAAATTGCGAATGGCCGGAGGGGAAGGATTTGATATTGTCTGCCACGGCAACGGCAGAACGGAAATGCTTACCGTTGGGGTGATACCAAGGAGTGAATAGGTCGAAATCACCCTGCATTGCGCGGAAACGCACACGGCCCCAGATGACTTTGGCAACTTCCAACACGGCTATTGAGCAAAGGAATACCGCCACAATCGCGATGCCGGCCCAACGATAGCGTTGTTTCAGATTGTCGGGAATCCTGCTGACGAGCCAGGCAATCAGCACCGCGACGATAACGCCGTATACCACGCCAGGCGTATGGCAATATTTATGACACAGCACCAAGGCGATAAGCGTCGAACCGAGGTAGACCAGGCCTGAAACCACCAGCTTCGCCAGATTTTCCTTGACAAACTTATAGGTCCAGAACAGCAAAGCCGCGCCGATCATCAGAACCGTCGCGCCGATGAGCGGTGCCAAACGCTCGAAGAAGGACGAGAATCCGTTGCCCGGCATATAAAGCACCTGGTCGATGCGCAGATCGGCAAAGGTGCCGATGATCAGCAGCACCAATGCGCCGATAGCCGTTGCAGGAAATATCTTTTTCATACGTTCATTCCTTGTCATTCATAAAATCCCCGGCAAGTGCGAAACCTACCGGGGAAATCATATAACAGCTTGTTCAGATTATTTGCGATAAAACCAATCCAAATATCAACAAGCCAGGTTCAGACTTAGCGGCCTGACGGCGTGCCATCGATGACGTCGTGGGCGATGTCGGCGACGACCGGAACGATCATCGGCTTGCGATGAAGCTGACGGGAGACCCAGCTGCCGATGGTGCGGCGCATGATC
The DNA here is from genome assembly GCF_029392815.1 of Bifidobacterium sp. ESL0682. Lineage (GTDB taxonomy): Bacteria > Actinomycetota > Actinomycetes > Actinomycetales > Bifidobacteriaceae > Bifidobacterium. Next base: position 1,641,011 of record NZ_CP113942.1, read on the forward strand.
TGCTGGAGCTTGTAGGTGTCGTGAGTGCCATCCATCATCGCGTCCTCGAGCTGTTGGACGATCTGATGACGCACCTTCTCGAACTCGCTTTCGTCCTCGGGCATCGCGTTCAGGTAGACCTTCGGGCCGGAGATAACGTTCTTGGCGTCGGTATCGACCACGGCGAACGCGGAAACGAAACCTTCGGTGCGAGCACCTTGCGCTTCTCGAGCTCTTCGTCCGTGAGTTCGCCGACGGTATCGCCGTCGACGTAGACATAGCCGCACGGCACAGAGCCGACGACCGCAGCCTGACCATGATAGAGGTCAACCACGTCGCCGTCCTCAGCAAGCACAACGTTCTGCGGGTCAACGCCGGTCTTGACGGCCACAAGACCGTTGGCGACCAGGTGGCGGTTCTCACCGTGAATCGGCATGACGCACTTGGGCTTCAAAATGTTGTAGAAATAGGTGAGCTCACCCTCGTTGGAGTGGCCGGAAACGTGAATCTTCGCGTTGTCGCGATTGATGACGCGCGCACCCTTCTGCACGAGCTTGTTGATCAGGCCGTAGACCTCGTTCTCGTTGCCGGGAATCAGAGAGCTGGCCATCACGACGGTGTCGAACTCGTTGATGGTGATGTCGCGGTGGGTGCCGTCGGCGATACGGCCAAGCGCGGCCATCGGCTCACCCTGCGAACCGGTGCACATGTAGACGAGCTTGTTGTCCTGGATGTCTTTGGCCTTCTTGAGGTCGACCACGGTTCCTTCAGGGATGTGCAAGTAGCCGAGATCGGCGGCGATGGACATGTTGCGCACCATCGAACGGCCCACGAAGACGACCTTGCGGCCGACCTTGTGTGCGGCGTCAACGACCTGTTGCACACGATGGACGTGGCTGGAGAAGGAGGCAACGATAATCTTGCGGGTGGCCTCGCTGAAGGCACGCTCGAGCTCGGGGCCGATGGTGCTCTCCGGGCGGACAAAGCCCGGAACCTCGGCGTTGGTGGAATCAACCATCACGAGGTCGACGCCCTTTTCACCGAGCTTGCCGAACTCCACCAGATCAGTGATGCGGTGGTCGATGGGCAGCTGGTCGAGCTTGAAGTCACCGGTGTCGATGACGGTGCCAGCAGGCGTGCTGATGCACACGGCCAACGCGTCAGGAATCGAATGGGTGACGGCGACGAATTCGAGGTTGAACGGGCCAACCTTGAGCTTGTCGCGGCCGGTGACCTCGACGCAGCGCGGGTTCTGGTGGTGCTCCTCGCACTTGGCCTTGACGAAGGCCAGCGTGAGCTTGGAGCCGATGAGCGGGATGTCCGGACGCAGGTTGAGCAGGTAAGGCACGCCGCCAATGTGGTCTTCATGGCCGTGGGTCAGCACGAGCGCTTCGATGTCGTCGAGACGGTCCTTGATATAGCTGAAATCAGGGAGGATGAGATCAACGCCGGGCTGCTCCTCATCGGGGAAGAGCACGCCGCAATCGACCAGCAGCAGGTGGCCGTTGTATTCGATCACGTTCATGTTGCGGCCGATTTCGCCGAGGCCGCCGAGCGGCACGATGCGCATGGAGCCCTTGCGGTACTTCGGCGGAGCAATCAGCACGGCGTCCTGGTTAGGCGAAGTTCCCGGAGTGCGGGAGACGGCGCGCGGGTTACGACGGCCATTGGAACGGCTGCCTCCACGCGCATTACGCGAGGAATTGGAGCCACCTGAACGACGTCCGCCGGAACGAGAGGAACCGCGGGATTCGCCACGCTTAGCGTCAGCGCTCGAACCGGAACGCTTCGTGCTGGTGCGCTTGGTACGCTTCGTAGTTTTCTCGGCAGGCGCCTCGCTTTTGCGGTCGCGCGCCTTGCTGGCGCTGCCACGACGATGCGTGGTCTGCGCTGTAGTGTTTTCTTCTGTATCTGTCATATCTGTTACTGAACTTCTGTTTACTTATTGTCTGCGCCTGTGCACAGACGAGGAATAAAAACAGCGGAACAGAGCCCGCGGCCGCTTACGCGCCACCGACTCCCCGCTGTGATGAGTTATGCTTCTGCCGTGTCTGATTGTCAAACGCTCTAAAACCTAAGCTTCCAAGATACCGGCATCAACCATGCCTTGATGAGCACGCTTGAACTCCGGATCGCTCGGTCCGACATTCGGCAGGCGCATCATGGTCTCGTCAAGCCATCCGCGCTCATGCAGCGCGGCCTTGGCCATAACTCCTTGGAATCCGGTGCCGTTGATGGCATCGACCAGCGGGGCCAAACGAACCGCAAGGCGCTGGGCCTCATGGATGTCGCCACGGTCGAAGGCATCGGCAAGCTGACGCATCGGGTTCGACGCCACGTGCGCAATCACCGAAATAATACCGACCGCTCCGATGGAAAGGAACGGCAGGAACAGCGCATCATCACCAGAATACCAAGTCAGACCGGTTTCCATGCGCTTTCGCACTGATCCGGCGATATCTCCCGTAGCATCCTTGACGGCCTCAATATGATTAAGCTCCGCAAGCCTGCGATAAGTTTCAAGCTCGATATGAACGCCGGTACGCCCGGGGACGTCGTAAACGATAATCGGCTTGTCCGCCGACTCGTTCACCGCCTGATAATGACGGAAAATGCCTTCCTGCGACGGACGGGAATAATAAGGAGCAACCACCAGCACCGCATCGGCACCAGCTTCCTGAGTCTGCTCGACCATGCGCACCGTATGGGCGGTGTGTCGTTGGAGCCAGCGCCGGAAATCACCGGCACATCGACGGCATCCTTCACGACCTGAACGAGCTTGACTTTCTCGTCCATGTGGGTAACCGGCGACTCACCGGTCGTGCCGTTGACCAACAGGCCATCGGCGCCTGAAGCGACCAAATGCTTGGCCAATGCCGCAGATGCTTCGAAATCAACGGAACCATCATGGTGCATCGGCGTCACCATAGCGGGGATAACCCGGCCGAATGGCGCTGGATCAAGTAGATGCATAGAAGACTCACTCATACCTTAACGCTACTTCTCGGGCGAGACGCTTATCAGCAATCAATAAACAACAAGATTGCGATGCATATTATCCTTGCCCGAATACGCAAAACCGCCGAATACAGGCTGGACCCATATTCGACGGCATAACAAACGAATTAGCGACGAATCTCAGAGGTCAAGAAATGCGTCAAGGCCAACAGTCAAGCCAGGGTGAGACCCAGAGGCGATGTTGCGCACAGCCAGCAGAACGCCCGGCATGAACGAGGCACGGTCGAAGCTGTCGGCGCGGATGACCAGCTGCTCGCCGGTGTTGCCCAGAAGGACTTCCTCATGAGCGTTGAGGCCCTGCAGACGCACCGCGTGAACATGGACACCGTCGACGATCTGGCCACGGGAGGCTGCCTCGCCTTGAGTGCCGTCCGGCATCGGAGCGCAGCCGGCCTTCTTACGGGCCTCTGCAATCGCTTGAGCCGTGTGAATGGCGGTGCCGGAAGGCGCATCGACCTTGTCGGGGTGATGCAACTCGATGACCTCGGCAGAAGTGAAGTATTTGGCGGCCTCGGCGGCGAACTTGTCGGCCAAAACAGCGGAAATGGCAAAATTCGGCGCGATGAACACGACCTGATCCTTGCGTGGAGCCTCGGCAAGCGCAGCCTTGACCTGATCCAATTTCTCATCGGTCCAGCCGGTGGTGCCAACCACCACATCGACGCCTTGGGCCACAAGTTTCAGCACGTTGCCCAGCGATGCGCTCGGTACGGTGAACTCCACGGCCACGTCCGTATTGTCAGGCGTGACGGCCGCGACATCGTCGTTCTCACCAATCTGCAGTGCGATTTCCATATCGTCCGCCGCCTTGACGGCCTCGACCACGCTGCCGCCCATGCGCCCTTGAGCACCGACTACCGAAACTCGAATCATGTTGACCTCACCTTCGTGATGTTCTTGTTATCTACCTATACGCCACAATACGGCGGCAAGGGAACATCTGAACGAATCCTCACAGTTTTCGGCAAGCGATACAACGCTATGCAATCTCGACCAATAGCTTTGCACTATGCGCGGAGCAGAACGATTTATTCCGCGTGCTTTCGAGCCAGGAACCAGCCAAGAACCGCCAACGGCACCGCGGCGAACGTGGTGGCGATAGGCAGAAGCAGGCCAACGTGAGGGCTGGAGACATCGAGCACCATGCCGGCCAGGGACGAGCCGAAGGACGTGCCAACCGAACCGGCCGTAGTAACCCAGGAAAGGCCCTCGGTCAAGCTGCTGGGCGGAACGATGTCTTTGACGATAAGGTTGCCCGTCGCGAACAGCGGCGAAACACACAGGCCGGAAAGAACCGAGCAGAGTCCAAGCAGAATGAGGTTGTCCATCGTCAGGCGGCAGAACACGTAGCCGCAGGTGAGCAGCGAAAGGAAGATCACCATGTGCTGCCAGTTGGAGCCTTTCGGCTTCTTGGAGCCGAAGATGAACGCACCGATGCAGGAGCCGACGGCGAACATGGCCAGCTGCAGGCCGAGCAACTGTTCGCGGCCGATGGCCTTCATCATCGCAGTGACCGAGACATCGAACTCGTTGAAGCTCATGTTGAAGACAACGAAAACCACCAGAAGCGGGATAATTCCAGCGTAGAGCAACACGCTTTTGCGCTTCGGGGCATGGGTATGCAGCTGGCGGAGGCTTACGCCATCCTCGTCAAGCCGCGCACCCTGTGTACCGCCGAGATTGGCAGTGGCAGCCTTCACATCCTCGTCGCCAGGCGAAGCAGCGGCGACCGACACGGTTTCAATCACCGGCGGTTGCGTGTCTTTCAGCGAGAAGAACACTGCTCCCCCGACCGCGCAGGCAATGGTCGGCACGAACAACTGGGAGACAGGGCTCACGGAAGTCGCCAGGAAAGCGGCAAGGATGGGGCCCAAGATGAAGACCATCTCATCGATGCCGGCTTCGAGCGCATAGGCAGTATCGAGCAAGGCACCATCTTTGGGGTCGCGCAGCGCGTAGGCCCAGCGGGTACGCACCAAGGCACCGAATGAGAACTGCGTGCAGCCCATCAGAATCGCCAAAACAAACAAGACGGGAATCGAGACACGAGCCCATGCGGCGAAAGCGAAAACAAGCATAGACACCACGGAAAGCGTCAACGCCACCCAGCCGACTTTGTGCTGGCCGAACCGGTCAAACAGCCGGGCGTAGAGCGGCGTGACGGCGGCAACAGCGAGGATATAAACCGCGCTCATCGTGCCGGCGACCGTCCAATTGTTGTACATGTGGTTCAACGCCAACACGATGCCAAGGCTCATCATCGAAATCGGAAGCCTAGCCACTGCTCCGGAAATACAGAACGCCTTGGCACCAGGGATGGCGAAAAGCCGCCCGTATGGCGAGCGATGACGCTGGGTTGGCACGCTACGACCTGCCTTATTCACTACCCATCAATCCCTTCTGACACCAATTATGCCCAATCAGGCAACCCCAACACACAGCACAATGGCCTGATATCGCGGGTTGCCGTATCCCCCATGCATCTTAATTCGATGCTTTCAATATGTTTAACCAGTCTATCCAACCGTCACGGACGAAAAGCCTGCAGCGTAACCAAAGAGCGTAGCCTCTTATCGGCGCACATGCCACAACATGCGACGCGCAAGACAGAGAAAGGGACTCGCCGAAAATGACGAGTCCCTCTTGTTAGAGATGACAGCATTGATCTGAACAGACGAATCAAGCCATCAAACGCAACTCAGCCTCAGGCTTGCTGCTTCTCGCTGGCGGCAATCTGCTGAGCAATCTTGCCACCGGGGCCGAGTTCCGGCATCGCGATGACAAACACCGCGGAAACCAGGAAGATGACGCTTTCGATGGCGAGGTTCAGAATCAGGTTCGCACCGCAGATCTTGGAGACGATAACCGGAATGAGGAACGCGCAAAGCAGACCCACAGCGGTGACCAGGCCACCGGCGCTGCCGGCGTACTTGCCACGAATCTCAGGAAGCGCATACGGCATGGCCTGCACGATCGGGCCGTTCATGGCGCCAAAGGTGCCGGAGATCATCATGATGATGAAGAGCACCGGGATGGCCGGCGCAGCCTTCATGCCCAGAACGACGGCCCAGAAGAAGACCATGAGCGCAGCACCCACCACGATGGTGAACACGAGGTACCACTTCCATGTACGCAGCCTGGAGCTGATTTGCGGGCCGATGACGGAGCCGATGATCGAGCCCAAGGCGGCAGCGGAAGCGACAAGGCCGGCGGTAGTGACGTCGAAGTGGTTGATGGTGCGCAGCGTCTGCGGAATGAAGCCGGCGAACGCGGTGGAGGCGGCCATGGAGAAGCCATAGCACAGGCCGATCAGCCAGACATTGCGGGACTTGGCGGCCACACCGAAGTACTTGACCGGGGACTCGCCAGAAGCCGGCGGAAGCTGTACCCCGTTAGGCACATCCTTGATGAGCACGAGCCAGATGACGGTGAATACGGCCAGGATGATGGCGGCGGTCAGGTACGAGACGAACACGCTCATACGAGGGGCGACCATCTGGGCGAGAATAACACCGACGCCTGCAGCGCCGAAGAAGAAGCCCATGCCGACCTGCGCCTTGTCGCCGAACCAGACGCTCAAGATCTTGATGAGGTTCGCGTTGAGTGCGGCGATGCCGGCACCCAGCAGGAACATCGAGATGGCCTGCATCGGGAAGTTCAGGAAGAAGGTACGCAGGAACGCACCGATGACGGCGATGATGAGGCACCAGAAGACCACGCGCTTCGGGCCGATCTTGTCACCCAACGTACCCATGGGGATGCTCAGGAACACCGCGGTGAGCATAGGCATCATCAGCAGTGTCGAGAAGCCGGCAGGGTCGATCTTCAGCAGCGGCGTCAGCGAGACGGCCATGGCCGAAATCTGATACTGCATGTAATTCGACAGCACTCCGATCAGGCATACGACCACCAGGATGACCCAGCGGTATGCGGGAGCTTGTTTCTTTTCCATGATTGTTCTTTTCTCTTACTTTTCGAGCAGGCACTCTTCGAATGCAGAACGCAGCAGCTCGTCATTCTTATCGTTGATGTTCTTCTTGCATTCCCATGCGTCTTCATCCATGACCATGGTGTTGCGGTTGTCGGCGTCGTAAGGCTCCCACTTCGGAATCGAAGGGTTGCTCGGGTCGCCGGTACGGGCGAAGGAAGCCCAGGCGTCCTGCATACGATCGGCAAGACCCTGAGGCGGTACCTCACCGGTCAGGCCCTTGTTGACGCCGACCACGTCGCGGTTGTCGAACACGAACGGCAGCTCGAGCGCGTGGCAGGAACCCATGCCCGGAACCTTGGACTCGTACTTGAACAGATAGTGATAGACCTTGTTGTACTTGGCTTGATACTGTGCAATGAGATCGGTGCCCACGCGGAAACCGATCTGGTTGGTGTACTCCAGATAGCGGCGGCCGGGATCCTGGTCGGGATAGGCCTCGGCCCAAGCGGTCTCGTACTTGTCGTTGTCAAGCTTGCCATCGAAGTGGATGACCGCCTGATGGTGCCAGAAGTCCGGCATCTGAGTGGCGAGATCCCAATAAAGGCCCCAATAGGCGAATTCGTCGTTGTTGGTGCCGATCATCAGCTCGATGTCCTTGGCGGCGCCGTCCTTCAGAGCCTGCAGCGGCTTCTTGGGCAGCACCCTGCCATCGCAGGTCGGCGCGTACAGCAACGAAACGTCATGCTCGTGGTTGTAGAAGAACTTGTTGCACACGATCTCCTGAACCATGCCAACCGGCACGGCAGCGAGCTCCTGCGCGGTCTTGCAGCCGAGCAGTTCCATGACCTCCTTGGCATACGGGGCGCTGGTTTCGGGAGTGTTGTAGAGCTGAATCGGGCCAGACTCGCAGATGGCCTTCTTGAACAGGCCCTTGGCGCTTGGTGCCACGCACAGCAGCAGCACCGAACCGCCTCCGCAGGACTCGCCGAACAGCGTCACGTTGCTCGGGTCTCCGCCGAACGCGGTGATGTTCTCGTGAACCCACTTCAGAGCAGCGATCTGATCCTGAATGCCGCAGGTGCTGGCATCCTGGAATTCCTCGCCACCGGGCAGGGAACCCACGTTGAGGAAGCCGAACGCGTTGAGACGGTAGTTCATGTTGACCATGATCACGCCGTCGCGGCGGGCGAACTGAGCACCATTGATCTCAGGATCGGCGATACCGCCCTCCATGTAGGAGCCGCCGTGGATGAAGACCATGACGGGCAGGTCCTTCTTGCCTTCGGGGTTCTTGACCCAGACGTTCAGGTTGAGGCAGTCCTCGCTCATTTCCATGCAGGAATCGACCATGACGGGATCGACCTTCTGCATCGGAACCTTGCCGAACTCGGTGCAGTCAATCTCCCGATCGCTTGGATCCAGAGGCTGCGGCGACTGCCAGCGCATGGCACCCACCGGGGGCTTGGCATACGGCACGCCCAGATAGGCATGAACGCCACCTTCAAGTTCCTTACCGGTCAGCACGCCGGTTTTTGTAGTGACTTTCGGCATTATCGTTCCTTTCTCTAAGGAGGTCATGGCCGATATGTGCAGGCACACAGCACCGTCCAATCCTCAAATCGGCTTCAGGCTATACCCCTGAGCCGCAGGAGGGTCAAGCCGAAAACACACGAGAAAATACGACAAAAATATCTACATAGAACGATTAATCTAGGTAAATCAGTATCCGTTTGATGAATAGAAGATTAAAATGACAGTAAACAACCCTTGTGCTAGTCCAGAGATTTCAAAGGTGACATCACTCATGCACGTCAAACATCTCATCAACGGCGGCAAATCAATCAAAGAGACCGCCAAAACCTACGGTGTCAGCATCGACACTCTCTATTATTACGAAAAGCTCGGGCTCGTGGTGCCCAAAAGGAATCCCTATAACGCATACAGGGTCTACGATTCGGCCGATTTCTTCAAACTCAACGTCATCATGGAGCTGCGCACGATGGGCGTGAGCCTGGATGACATCCAGGAATATCTCAAACACCACGACTTCAAGTCGACATTGGCTTTGCTCGACAAAGAGCTCGAATCGGTGCAAGAGCAAATCGACAGACTCACCCGGCAACGACAGGACATCGTCCAGGAACTCAAACACGACCTGAACTCGCTTTCCGACGCACAAACCTCGACGATGACCATCGAGCAACTCGACGACAGGCCCTGCGAACTGGTCTCCACAGACCTGCTTTTCTACGAGGACATCCCTTACGCCTTCGCGCAATACATGGCCGTCAACAAACACGAGCGTCTGAAAACGCTACGAAGCATACCAACCTATCTGGTCGACACCACACACAAGGTGAACGGCTGTTTCCCATCAAAGTCGATCATGCTCTACACTGGCGAGCGCAATCCCAAGATTCCCTACATCATCGGCAAAGGCCTGTACGCCTGCCGCACGTTCAAAGGCCCGTTCCTGGAATGCGCGAAAATCTATGAAGAAATGAAAACGGAAATCGCCAAGCGCGGCTATCTGATAAACGGAGACCCCATCGAAATGTGTCTGATCGGCTCATACGAATCCGACCATTTCGACGAACACGTCTCGCGAATCGAGGTTCCGGTGAAACCAACGGAGACAGAACAGCAAGCCATGAAGACAAGATCCGAATAAATATGCGAACGGCTGCCGGAGACCACTCTCGTGCAGGTCTCTGGCAGCCGTTGCTTCCAGCGTTTATCCGTTTCGCAATTGGACGCTTGTACTGACTTCCCAAGTCAGCACATCATTGAAATCCAATGCCCGGCATCATCTTCCGAAATGACGCCGACGATAATTCATCGTTACTTTTGGGATACAGATTCCTTGACTTTGGCGGGAACACCGGCGTAGATGAACATTTTGGTCGGTGCCATCTGCGGATCACGGCCATCGTCGGGATGACGCTGCTCCTGACGCTCGGCGATACGCTCCATGCCATGACGATCGTAGAAGCTCACATCGCAATCCGTGTCGGTGTGCAGATAGAACATCGGCACCTCAAAGCGCTCGAAGCTCTCCATGGCACGGCGCCACAGCTCGCCACCCACACCATGGCCACGGGAGGCCTGAGAAACAAGGAAGAGCTCGACCTCGGCCGGGGCCTTGTCGTTGATGGCGGTCTGGCGTTCCATACGCCGTTCGATCTCGAAACCGAGTTCGAGGTCCGCGAGCGCCTTATGTCCGGCCGGAATGGAGTTGATTCGCTCATCGATCTTCGCCATTTCTTCGGCGACATTCTGGAACATCACCGGCTGACCGACGACGCGAGAAAGCGTGACGCCCATGAATTCGCCGTTCTTGTGGGCGATTTCGCCGCGTGTGGCCGGCTCAAGATAATGCAATACAAAATGATAGGACAGCAGCATCGAAAGCTTTTTGTCGTTGCCGATGGGCGCATAATGCCCCCACGTCTCATCGAACTGCTTGGTGATTGCCTCGACGTCACCCCAAAGCATCGGCGCGTAGACCACTCCGATTCCAGCATCACCCTTTGGTTCATTGTGCATAAGTTTGTGTTCCTCCATAGTTATCTTCCCCTCTTGCCGCCTGCGGCCCCTACCGGAGCGACAATGGGCCTTTCATCCCGAAGCCTTTACGAGCAAAGTCAAATAAAGTCAATGCATCATACGCATAATCCGTTACGCTGCCAACCATACCCATAACCCCATCAAGGTTTATACAATACGCCAATGGGTAATCCTCATACAATATATCACCAAATAATATACATCGCCGCGAAAAATGACTAATCTTCATCGGACCCAACAGGGATACCCGCGTTCAATTCGGCAAGAATCTCGGCCTCGGATTTGGGTAAAGCGTAGATCTCCCGCTGGTTCTCGGAAGCGGCGCTCAGGTAATAAAGCGTAGCGTCCACACTCTCCAGCGGGATACCTTTCATCGCCGAAAGCATAAGCCGGTACATGTCGAGCTGGGCAAGCTTGTGGTCGATATCTTCCTGCGTCGTCGGTTTCTTGCCGGTTTTCCAATCAACTACGGTGAAACGCTTGGTCTTGTCGTTTTCGTCAAGTCCGCCATAAAAGACGGCGTCAAGCTTGCCATTGACGATTCGGTTGCCAAGCTCAGGAATCGCGACGACGATTTGCTGCTCAGCCGCATACGGACGACGCAAGGCCCAGCGGCTTTCCACCAGCCGCCGCTGCCAGGTTTGAATCTTGCGATCCGTTGCGGTCTGGTCGGCTTGCAGATGCTGCTCCGCCTCCTCAAGATCGGCAATCAGCGAGGCTCGCGTTTCAGGCTCATTGCCTGCAGCGATGGCCGATAGCCCGCCGTCAATAGCCACCTCCGAGACTTCGTCCTCACCAAAAGCATCGACGAAACGCTGCGCCCACGCATGGAAACGCGTGCCGGCTTCTGCGGCAGGTGAAGATACTCGCGGAATCGGACGAACCAAGCCGCGCCAGTATTCCTGGGCTTCTCGCTTGTTCATGTTGCCGGCGCTGGCCTGCAGGGAAGTGACGTTCTGCCGGTGGTTGGCGAGAATACGCTCACCGCGGATACGCACTTCGGCATCCAATGCATCGGCATTACCGATCTTGCCAGCAGCGCTGAAATCGCCCGATTTGCCGTTACGGTCATTTTTGGAAGTACTAACACCCGCCAACGGTGACGCACCATCGTTTCCGATGATTTCCGTGGATGGCATCAAATCTTCATCGGCCAACAACATACGGGTCCGCTCGGCCAGCGACTCACCCGCCGGCAGATTGGCGGCTACGCGACTGACCGTTTCGGCAATGACGTCGTTTTCGGTTCCGTTGTCGGTTTCAGATGCAGCCGTAACGCTACCGCTATGCTGAGCTCCCGCGTCTCTGGCTTGCGCAACGAGACGCTTGTGCGTTTTGCTGGTCAGCGTGGCCGAGCGCCGCAACCGCGAGTCCATTTCCTCGCTCATCGAAGCGGGCCATGGCAACGATTCACCTTCCTGCTGCTCGTCTTCAAGGGGATCTTCCCAAGCTTGTTCAACGACGGCCTGCTCGTATTCCTTTGCCTGAGCGCCGACGAAGATGCCATCGGGCTTAGCGGCACCCAGCTGCGCCAAGGTGACAGGTGCGGATGTGCCGTTCTGCATAATCGCATCAGTGTCGGAAACGTTGGCTTCTGCGGGGGTACCAGCTTCCGAAATCGCCTTCGAACCGCTGCTTTTGGCGTTCGGCACTGCAGCATCCCTGCCTGCATTGCCGTCATCGCTTCCGCTGCCCGCAATAGCCACGTCATCGTGATGAGCCAACGCGTCCCGGACTTCCGCGAAGAAATTCGATTCTTTGGAGGCATTGCGCGTACCTGCGACTTCGGGATTACGGGAAATATTGGCGTGACGGCTGTAAGTCATCAGCACTTCTTCGCGCGCACGCGTCAACGCCACGTAAGCGAGGCGACGTTCGTCCGCATGAAGTCTACGACCGTATTCCTCCTGCTGAGACAGGTAATTTACAGGGCCGCCGCTACCGTCGTTGCCATCAATCGCGTCGAAGACGCGCATCAGACCTTCGGACTCATTCGCCACAATCTCCACGCTGGAGAGTTCCTGCAGGGCCTCGAGCGGATCGTCGCCGACCGCCATATCGTGAGGGAATCGAGGCAGGATATCGGCGTCGGCACGTACCGGGACGGGCACGGCGGCCGGGTTATCCAGCCAGGTATTGGCCGTTTCGTGATATTGCGGCGACTGCCAGACTCCATCACGCAACCCGCCGATATGATCTTCGTCCAGTTCAATCTTGAGCCTGTCCCCCTGATTGGACGGAAAACTCGTAGCCTTCATGCCGACGATGGCCACGGAATCCCATTCGAGGCCTTTCGCCTGATGGATAGTCATCAGCACCACGTCGACCGGGTCGCTCGGGACTGCCGCCATTTCATCGGGAATGCTGCTCAGCGAATCTACCCAGGAGATGAATCCGCGCAATGTCGGCGTGGTACCTTCCGTGATTTCCTGGGTATACGTGTTGACCAGATCCACCAGAGCGTTCATTGGTGATCGCGCCAACGCCGGCTCGATTGTCCTACCTGATTCCTGCAATGCTTGAGCCACAACGGTATCGATATCAAGATCGAGTGACTCAACCGCCGTCTCGACGATTTCGGCAAGCGGATGGTTGACGACGGCATTGACCTGCTGCAAGACCTTCGCGGCATGACGGATGGCCCTAAGCCCGGAAGCGCTGAAACGCGAAGCAATCCGAGGCGAATCCAGCGAAGATTCAAGCTTACTATCCATCAGAACATCGGCAAGGAAGACCATGTTGGGCACTTGGTCGCGATGCTCGGCGACCAGTTTCGCCTGCTCACTCGGCTTGGCATCGCTCGGCACCAAACCGGCCTGCGCCAACGCACGGAAGCGGTATTCGTCGTTGCGACGGCTGGCAAGCTTTGCCAAAGCGTTCAGGTCCTTGCTACCCAAGCCAAACCTTGTCGTGGCCAAAAGCCGCATCAAAGCATTGGAATCCGCATGGTCGGCGACAACATGGAGCAAGGCGAGCACGTCGCGGATTTCGGGACGGTCCAGCAGTGCCGAATAGCCCACAGTCAGCGTCGTCAACCCAGCTTTGCGCAACCCCTCGGCGAATTCGGGCATATTACTTTTGCCTCGGAACAGGACGGCGACATGCGGGCGGACGTCTTTCGCACTCGGGTCAGTCGGCGTGTGCCGGGCGATGGAGGTTTTGGCAAAACGCACCACGGCATCGATTTCCTGACCGAGCGTATCGAAACCAAGCACGCCCAACGTGCCTTCTTTGGCGCCGTCAATCGTGGTCAGCGCCGGCACAGGCACTTCCCGCATCGGCGAACTTGACGGGATTGCATCGGGAGTGCGCAACGGTTGGGTCAGGTCGTTGGCAGCTTCGAGCACCACCTGGGAATTGCGACGGGTAACGCTTAACGAATACGGCCTGGCGGTCTCGTCCATACCGAAATCGCGCTGGAACATACGGAAGGCACCAGGGCTTGCGCCTCGCCATGCGTAAATGGACTGGAAAGGATCGCCGACGGCGTTGACCGCGGAACTGTCCGATGCGAATTGCTGGCGGGAAACGTGAATCTGCGAAACGCTTCCTTCTGAATTGTCGTCTGAGGCAATGCTGTCCACGGATTCGAAGACGTTCATTGACTCCGGCTGCGCACCATCAGGATGGAACAATGCGGCAATAAGTGCGGCCTGCGTGGTGGACGTGTCCTGGTATTCGTCGAGCAGGACGTGGGTATAGCGGTGGCGAAGACGCTCCCCTATCGACGGGAAACGCGTGATCAACGCGTAGGCGGCCACGGTGAAATCGTTGAATTCGGCCATATTGAGCTGCTGCTTGCGTTCGTGGTAACGCTCGACCAGGGTCAGCAGAATCTCACGTTTTCGCGCGACATCACGCAAGCCGGCACTGCGGTAAATCGCAAGCCGATGATAGTCGTCACGATGTTCGGACAAACGTTTGGCGAACTTTTCGTCGGTCTCGTTCTTCTTGCGTTTCAGCGCTTTCGGCTCGTCCTCGGGCACCTTTTCGTCGTCGATGACGGTGTCCATCTGTGCGATGAACGCCTGATCCCATTCGCGGATTCGAGCGATGGCTTCGGGCACGCTGGCGCAATGTTCACCGATCATCGAACCGCTGATGGCATTGGAAAGATCCAACACTTTGGTGACGATATCCGAAAAACTGCCGAATCCCTGCCCGCGCAGAATATCCATGTTGTCGTCGATGACGGTGACGGCAAGCTGATGGGCCCCGGCCTCGCTCAGCGGCTGGGTATTCTGGTCGAAGCCAACCAAAAGGCCGTACTGGCGCACGATGGACTGGAAGAATGCATCGTAGGTGGAGACCTGCGGCTTCAGGAAAACGTTGGCACGACGCGGGTTGTCGGAGACTTTTGCCTCGGCTTCATCCATTCGCGCGTTTTCGGCCACGGCGCTCGACACTCGGCCGAGCAGCTCCGAGGCGGCCTTGCGGGTGAAGGTGAGACCAAGGATTTTTTCAGGCGGCACGCCGACCTTGATCAGGTTGATGATGCGGCGGGTCATGGTGTAGGTTTTGCCGGATCCGGCGCCTGCGACCACGAGCACGTCCGCGTCCTTGGGCGCGTTGACGACGGCGGCCTGCTCGGGGCTGTCCGTCGGAGCTTGGTTAGCTGCTGGACCATGTGACCGTTGATTATCCTGCGTCATCTCTCAGCCTCTCCTCACTTCGTAAACCGTATCCACTTCGCCGGCGCAGGCCGGGCACACCGTTTTCATGTTGCACCAGGTGACATGGTCGGGTTGCGGACGGGCGACTAAAATGCTCGAGCGCGAAGCCGCCGCGGCGTAGAAGATCCGCGAGATCATGGTCAACGCCCAAACGGCTTGGGTTCCGCGCAATGAAAGGAACTGCTCCCAGGCATACGCACTCACGCCTTCTGGCGCGTCGTCCGGCAGATCGGGCGAGTCCGCAAGTTTTTGCAGATTGGAATAATAACTGCGTGGCGTGAAACCAGTGTTGTTCAATGCCCCGCCATGGAACAGCGGCGGCTGGAAAAGCGTTTCCGGAACCCCGTGACTTTGCGCCGGGGCCGCAGCCAGGTCGACATCGAACAACGCGCTTTGAGTGATGTCGGGCATGGCCTTGAGCGCATCGACGCCATGCAACCCGGCATTCGGCAGAACCGCCGAAGCCCCGTTTTCGCCGTTCTTTTCATTTCGCTCTGCTTCAGGGAAAGCGAGCCCAAGCTGGTAGCAGACCAGCTGCAAATCGTTGAACATGTGCTTGCCATCGTGTTTATGCCCGGTTTTCCAATCGATCAGACGCACATGCTCTTTGCCGTCCCCCAAATCTCGCCATTCTATGCGGTCGATGCGTCCGGTCAACCGTATCTGCAAGTCGGGGGTCATGCCTTCGGGCCAGCCACCATTCAGCACGCCCATGATGGCCGCGAGTTCATCACTGCCAATCGGGTCGATGCCGTCGATGGCATTATAGGCTGCGCCAATATCGTCAAGACCGAATTTTGCGGCGAACTCGTATTCGCTCTCCGCACGCCGCAGATGGCCCACAGTGAAGTTCTTGAGATTGGCGTACGGATAGTCCGCGTCGTTCGAAGTCACGAAATACGTGGCAATATCGGTGAGCGTCCGTTGTGCGCCTTCGTCCTTGCTCTCCGCACGATAGCGCTGCTCGGGGTCGTCGATGGCATCGAAGTCGTCGGCAAGCTCATGGTACATATGCATCATGCGGGCAGTTATTTCTGCAATGCGTTCCTCTTCGGAACTGCCTGCCATGAAATCCGGGGCATCGAGGCCGGCCTCATTGGCAAGCTGAGCCACCTTGTGAATCAGGGTGCCGAAACTGGTGGCGGCATTGGAAGGACGCGGACCGGCGAATTGGCTTTCCAGCATCCAGCAGACCGGGCAGGCCCAGATTCGGTCGACCTGCGAAGGCGAAAGCGTCACCGTCGAAGCCGTAGACGACGATTGATCAACATGCACGGCATTCGTCTTTTGCGGGATTTCGGATTGCACGCCGGCATTGTCCTTCGTGTTGAAGGTATATGGCCAGCTATCAGGATTGGCGATTCCAAGTCCGGCGTCAGCAAGCAACGCTAATGAGACGGCGGCATCACGAACGCGCGCAGCGGAAGATGACGTGCCGTCCCCCGAGTTAAGGTGCGGGGAATTGACTCCGCCATTATCCAAAGCACCGTCAGCACGAACTTCCATATTACCGTTTGTGTCCGCATCGGTTTGGCTCATCAGTTCGATACGGGAGGCAGCGACCAGTCCACGCGGGTCGGTGTCAAGTCCAGCAAATCGGCCGGAATCCGCCAGTGGCGTGTAATCCCGGGTTTCAAGGTCGGCATCACGTAAGCGGTCGAAGAATTCAGGCACATAGGTATACAGAAAATCGGACGGCACGGTGTCGTCACTCAGCACGGCGCTCAGGCTCACCCGTTCGCTCGCCCTCGTCAACGCCACCAGGAAGCTTTTCTGCTCGGCCGAAAGCACCTGAGCAAGTTCCGAATCGACGCCGGCCATGCCAGATGCTCGCTCGTCGCGCATCTTGCCGTGCAAGACGATATCGGCAAGATTTTCACCGCCGAACATGGTGTTGCGGGCGGCAAGATTCGGCCAGACGTCCTGCTGGATTTCGGTGATGAACACGAAACGCCAATGCCCGCCTGCAGCGCCGGCAGGGGTGGTGAGCGTGACGGCTTGGTCAACGGGTGCGACCTTGGCCAGCGAATCCGCCTCAATCCGCATCGAACGCACGCTGGAGATGAAGTCCCCAACGCTTTGCTTCGCGCCGGACCCGGAAGCATAGGCGAAAAGCCGCATCATCACATCGAGCCTGTCGTTGGCGGCTCGGCCGTCGGCGTTGTTCGCGAGCGCCTGAACCTGCCACGCGCTGGCCACATGGCATGCATCCCAGGCCAGAGAAAGCACATACTGAGGCTCCCGGCTCGGTAAGTCCGACAAGCCTTGCTCGACCTCTCCCACCAGATCCCAGACGTGGGCGAATGCGCGCGTATAGGCGTCACTGCCTACGTTTGCGATAAGTTCCAATACCTCGCCCGCGACGCTTCGGGCTTCATCACTATCGGAAGATTCCGGTACATCGGTTTGCGCTTGTTCTTGAGAGGCACTATTGCCGGACGGTTTTTCAGCCATATCGAAAGTAAGCATGACATAGAGAGCATCCACGCCCAATGGCATATCCGCCTCATCGTCGACAGCATCGGCGCTCTGGTCAATGAGACTGTCGTCGACCCATACGTTGCCCTGCTGCCTTCTTGCCAGCACATGGTCACGCAACTGGCACCAATACTGCTGCAAACGAGGCAATGCAGCGGTGACATCGGCAATATCCGCCCGGTCGACTGCGGACTCGTCGATGACATGCGCCAGTGACGCGATGGCTTTCATCACCGATTCCACCGGCGCCAAACGCGCAGGTGATGACGAAGTGGAACCCGCCGAAGACGAACGCAGACTTACCAACGGGCTCTCCAGCAAGGTCTGCACCCGGCTGCGCACATACTTTGCGGTCTCGCTCAACGACATATCGGAGGCGTCGATGCCATCATGCCGTAATTTGGCCAGTTCCAGCAGCGCGAAGAGGCCTTGGACGCTCGGATCATCCTTCAACGGCTTGGTGACCGCGGAATAGCGCACCGGTACCCCGTCGCCCCGCAGCCGCTCGCCGAATGCACGAACCGTATCGTTGTCGTGGGCAATCACCGCGAAATCGTTCCATTGACAGCCAGAGGAAAGATGCGCTTCCTTAATACGCCAGACCACATCGTCCAATTCTTCACGTGAAGTGCGGTAAAGTGCGGTCGCGACGCTGCCGTCGTTCAGCTTGGGATTGTTGGCATCCAATGCCTTAATGGGAAGACTCGACTCAAG
Source organism: Bifidobacterium sp. ESL0682 (assembly GCF_029392815.1). GTDB lineage: Bacteria > Actinomycetota > Actinomycetes > Actinomycetales > Bifidobacteriaceae > Bifidobacterium. Next base: position 1,659,371 of record NZ_CP113942.1, read on the forward strand.
ACGTGGCATTTTCCCAGGTCTGTTGGGCAACGCTACCGAAGTATCCTCGTTCGCGGCAATGGACAACGAAACTCGCGAAGCCAGAAGATCAAGATATGACGGCGATGCAAAGGCACCATTCCCCTCGGTGGTGTCAGAACCGTCCGAAGTCTTCACAGTTTTGCAAATCGGTCGGGCTGGCAAGGTCATCAACTCGGCTGAAAGCGGAGCCTGCTGCGCACGCGTGAACAGATATTCCGGATAGGAACCACGGAAGGTCTGTACAGCTTCATCAGGATTGCCGACGAGCAACAGTTTCACACCACGACGTGCCAACATCTCCAGGAAGGAGAGCCCGGCCAGCGTCAGATCCTGGAAATCGTCAACCGCCACGAATTTCGGAAGTACCGAGTCGTCAATTTGCGCGGCAGCCTGTGCACCTTCGACCAGCAGACGCGAGGAATCAAGGCGAAACTCCCCGGATAGCTATCAGCCGCCGCCTGCGAATACTCACGCCGCAACGCGAACGCCAACCGCCACTGAACGCCAAGCCGTTCCACCAATAGGCTATAGCCGTCCCCAGAATCCTGCGCATCAGCAAGCATCGCGAGCACCTCGTCCTCGCGTTGCGCACCCAAGCCCAGCTCATCCATGCGAGCCAGCATGTCACGCAATTGCATGACCAATGCATCGTTGATACCGCGGGCGAAAAGAACATCGCTGGAACCGCTGCCCTGCGATGTCGAACGAAGTTGACCATCGATATCCGAAACATTCGACGTTTGTTGGCCCGAAAGCGTGCTACGAGAACGACCATTCGCTTCACGAGAACCACGGCCCGATTCACTCCCGTCATCGCCGTAGACAGTATTGACCCAATCATCGGCGGCGAAATACTGGCGCATCAGCTCGCAGGTATCGCACAACTCGCCGGATCGGGCATGTCCGACATGCACTGCCACAACCTGGCGCAGCAACGCATCCTGCTCAGCGCCATTCAAGAGTTTCGGCAACGGCTCGTGTCTACTCTCACGAACTTGCGAAAGCAGCTTGAACGCGATGGCCGAAAGCGTGGTGACCGGCCGGGCACTCGAAGTGGAACCGACGGCACGAATGATTCGATCGGAAAGTTTATCGGCCGCCTGTCGCCCCGAAACCGCCATGAACACCTTGGAATCGCCGAATCGCGAGATGCCCTCGAGCGTTGCCGACAGCGCGAACTCGGTTTTGCCTGCACATGGTGCACCAGCCACCAGAAGCGTATAAGTGCGAGCGCTCTGGTCAATATTGGTCTCGGTGGAGGAATCGGCTAAGGAAGCAGTAGACTCGTTCGAGGAAACCGGAATCTCAGCAATATCGACGGATTGAGCATTGGCAGCCATCGACACATCAGCTGTTTCATTCAGCAAAGTTTTCACCGCATCCATTGCGGCATTATCGCTGAAATCCAATGTACCGTTTCCACTCATAGCCATTGCTCCAGTCTAAAGGCCGGTGTGGTCGCCTACCCTGAATTCCTTGACAGCCGAATCAAGACCCAACAGCCGACATCGCCATTGATGAAGCTGGGCTTAAAGATGAGAAAACCTTCACGCACCCGACAGAGGCCACTTACCCTTGCTGCATTCCTGCCCTGGGGGATTTGGGTGACATAACGCCACGTGAAGGCTTAATCAGTATACCCCATGCCCAGACCGCGCAGCATCCAGTGAACAATCAGCGCCTGAAGCAGAGAACCATATTGTTCTATCCCTTGGGGAACGGCCTTGATAAGGAGTTGAATAATATCAACAGTGCTACAGGAGCTGACAAAACCAAGCCCACGAGTATCATGGAACCGTTAATCGCCGAAAACACACGGCAACGTACATGGTGGATGACGATTGAAAACGACATCAATTCAACTCATCCGTGGTCGAAAACGCCGAAAGACGCATTTCGAGCAGGCCAAGGAACTGACGAAAAGCCGATTATGAGGCGGAAAGGGAAACTGCAATGACCGATAACGAAAAGGACACCTCACTGCCTGATCTGGTGGTGGTGGGAGCGGGGCTCTTCGGCCTGACCGTCGCGCAGCAGGCTGCGGAGAACGGACACACCGTCGAGATCATCGACATCCGCCCGCATATCGGCGGCAACGCCTACTCCTATATGGATAAGGAAACCGGCGCAGAGATTCACCAGTACGGCGCGCATCTCTTCCACACCTCCAACAAGCGCGTGTGGGATTACGTCAACCGCTTCACCGAATTCACCGACTACCAGCACCGCGTCTACGCCACGCACGACGGCGAAGTCTACCCCATGCCGATCAACCTGGGGACCATCAACCAGTTCTTCCATTCTCATTACACCCCGGCTCAGGCGCAGGAGCTGATCAAGGAGCAGGCGGGCGAGCTGGCCGGCACCGACCCGAGCAACCTCAACGACAAGGGTATCCAGCTCATCGGCCGCCCGCTCTACGAGGCGTTCATCAAGAACTACACGGGCAAGCAGTGGCAGACCGACCCGGCCGAGCTGCCAGCCTCGATCATCAAGCGCCTTCCGGTCCGCTTCACCTACGACAACCACTACTTCAAAGACACGTGGGAAGGTCTGCCCAAGGACGGCTATACCGCCTGGATGCAGCGCATGATCGACGACCCGAAGATTCACGTCACCTTGAGCACCGATTTCTTCGACGAAAGCCAGCCTCTCAACAAGAAGGCGTTGCTTGGCCGCGTGCCGATCGTCTACACCGGCCCGGTCGACAAGTACTTCGACTACGCGCTCGGTGACCTCAAGTGGCGCACCGTCGATTTCAAGGAGCAGCGCTATGACGAGGGCGATCACTTCGGCTGCCCGGTGATGAAACGTGTGGACGCCGACGTGCCCTACACCCGCGCCATCGAGTTCAAGAACTTCAACCCGGAGCGCAAGGAGTCCCAGAACCCGGACAAGACCGTGGTTTGGGAAGAGTACAGCCGTTCGGCCGGACGCGACGACGAGCCCTACTACCCCATCAACACCGCCGACGACCAGAAGCTTTATCAGCAGTACAAGGACCTGGTAGCCAAGGAGCCGGAAGTCGTCTTCGGCGGTCGTCTCGGCACCTATGCTTACTACGACATGCACCAGGTCATCAACTCGGCGCTCATCGCCTACGAAAAGCAGGTCGGCCCGCTGCTGAGCAAGTAGTCACCACCGATAACAGCCAATAAACGATTGTGGGGTTGCAACCATTCAGGTTGCAGCCCCACAATGCTATTCACGCGGCTATTTGCTTGCCACGTATCAACGTTTCACTCAGGCGTGCCAGACATCCTTGCCGTTGTCCTTGGCGGCCTTCACGTCGGCATCGAGTTCAGCTTCATCAGCCTCAACGTCGCCCTTGATGAACTTCTCCACCAGCTGGCGAGCCTCGGTGTCCTCATGCTGCACGGCCGGGGACTTCATGAAGTAGGAGCTCGGCGCGAGAATCGGGCCGGAGAGGTGACGATCGAGCGCGATCTTGGCAGCACGCACGGCGTCGATGACGATGCCGGCGGAGTTCGGGGAATCCCAAACCTCAAGGCGATACTCAAGATTCAGCGGCACATCGCCGAAGGTGGTGCCTTCCAAGCGCACGAACGCAAGCTTGCGGTCGTCGAGCCATGCCACGTAATCGGACGGGCCGATGTGGACGTTGCGGTCTTCCATCTCGTGCGGCACGATCGAGGTGACGGCGCGGGTCTTGGAGATCTTCTTGGACTCGAGACGAGAGCGCTGCAGCATGTTCATGAAGTCCATGTTGCCGCCGACGTTGAGCTGATAGGTGCGGTCGAGACGCACGCCGCGATCCTCGAAGAGACGAGCCATCACACGGTGGGTGATGGTGGCGCCGACCTGGCTCTTGATGTCGTCGCCGATGATCGGCACGCCGGCATCGCGGAACTTCTGGGCCCAGACCGGGTCGGAAGCGATGAAGACGGGCAGGCAGTTGACGAAGGCGCAGCCGGCGTCCATCGCGGCCTGAGCATAGGCCTTGTCAGCCTCTTCGGAGCCGACGGGCATGTAGCTGACCAGAACGTCGACCTTCTTGTCGCGCAGCACCTGGGCCACGTCGACCGGTTCGGCGTCGGACTCGGTGATCATCTGACGGTAGTACTCGCCCAGGCCGTCATAGGTCGGTCCACGCAGCACCTCAACGCCCATGTTCGGCACGTCGCAGAACTTGTAGGTGTTGTTCTGCGAAGCCCCGATGGCCTCGGAGACATCCTTGCCTACCTTGAGGGCATCAACGTCGAATGCCGTCACAAACTCAATGTCGCGAACCCGGTAGCCACCGAAGTTGTTGTGCATCAGGCCGGGGATCTTTTCGTCGTCCTTCGCGTTCTTGTAATACTCGACACCCTGAATCAGGGACGAGGCGCAGTTACCAATACCTGCTACTGCCACGCGAATACTCATATTCGACTCCTTTATTTCACGTGCAAAATTCCACTATTGAGTTTAGCGCCTCATAAAGAAAAGGACAGCAGCACACGCGCAATGTGCGCAATACCATATATTAAAACTACACATTTTCGACTAAATATGCCATTTTTACCCGTCAATCCCAGTACTTTTTCAGGGGGAGCAGTTACGGTAGTTGGCATGGTTAGAGAGTCCCGCAGAGTTCCGGCACGTTCCATCGGCTCGGGTAGAGCCAAACCGCGACCCAACTACAGCAACTCCGCAAAGCCACGCAATCAGCATCAGCGGCGGAGCGGCAACACCACGGGCAAACGCCCGAACACACGCGGCCCACAGCGCAATACGCCCAAACAGCCCAAGCAGCACAAACATCGCATCCTCAAATGGACGTTGGGCATCATCGCCGTGCTCATCCTTGCAGGCGTGGGCACCTTCGCCTACCTTTACGCCACCACCGAAATCCCGCTGCCAGAGAAAATCGCCATGGCAGAGAAAACCAAGGTCTATTACGGCGACGGCACCACCGAGGTCGGCAGCTTCGCTACCCAGAACCGTGAAATCATCAGCTGCGACGCACTGCCCAAATACGTCGGACAGTCCATGGTGGCCTCGGAAAACCAGACGTTCTACAAAGACACCGGCGTCGATTTCAAGGGCATCGTGCGAGCCCTGCTCAACAACGTGAGCGGCGGAGCACGGCAAGGCGCCTCCACCATCACCCAGCAGTATGCGGAACGCTACTATATGGGTGACACCCACACTTACTCCGGCAAGGTGCGCGAGGCGATTCTGGCGATGAAGATCACCAAATCGCAGGACAAAGACACGGTGCTGTGCAACTACATGAACACCATCTATCTCGGACGAGGCGCGTACGGTATCGAGGCAGCCTCAAAGGCCTATTTCAATAAGGATGCCAAAGACCTGACCATGCCCGAATCGGCGTTGCTGGCCGGCATCATCCCGGCCCCCTCGACCTGGGACCCGGCGATCAACCCCAAACGTGCGCAGCAGCGCTACACCCGTGTCATCAACATCATGGAGAAGCAGAACTACATCAGTTCCAAAGACGCGGCGGCCGCGCAGCAGATGCCGCCGACCATACCGCCGCAATCGCAGCAAAGCTCCTATAAGGGCACGAACGGCTACATTCTGCAGATGGTTCGCGACGAGCTGATTGGCAGCGGCAATTTCACACGCGACGACATCGACACTGGCGGCTATACCATCGTCACCACCATCGACAAGGACAAGCAGGATCTGATGTTCAACACCGCAAGTCCGTCGACCCCGGAGAATTCCAAAATCCTGAACCAAGGCATGCAGACCGGAGCGATGAGCGTCAATCCGAAAGACGGCTCCATCATCGCGTTTTATGGAGGTGACGACTACCTCACCAAACAGCTCAACAACGCCACACAGGCTACTTACGAGCCAGGTTCGACCATGAAACCGTTCGCGCTGTTGGCGGCCATTCAGGATGGGGTGAGCCTCAACACGACCTTCAACGGCAATTCGCCGCGCACCTACGCGGGCATCACCCAGCCGGTCAGAAACTTCGGCAACGAGCAATACGGCTACACCAATCTTTACAATGCGACAGCAAATTCCGTCAACACGGTCTACATGGACCTTCAGCAGCACCTGGGCGCCAAGAAGGTGGCACAGACCGCGCAGGCCGCGGGCATGAATCCGAAGCTGATTACCGGCGACAACCCCTTCACCGTGCTAGGCAACGACGGCGTGCACGTCTCCGACATCGCGCAGGCCTACGCCACCATCGCCAACCAAGGCAACAAGCCGACTTTGCATATCGTGGCCAGCGTCAAGGATTCCGCCGGCAAAGACATGTACCGAGCCCCCACCGACAGCGAACGCGTCTTCAGCGCCAACGACACGGCACTGGTGGCCAAGGCCATGACGGGCACCGTGCAATATGGCACCGCCACGGAAGTGCGGAAGGTGGGCAAGACCATCGCCGGTAAAACCGGCACCGCAAACGATTCCACGGCAGGCAGCTTCATCGGCTTCACCCCCAGCGTGGTCACCGTCTTCGCGATGTGGAATCCAGGCGCGAACGGCAGTCCGCAGGAAATCACGCCTTTGCGCGACGGCTACGGCACCGGTGGCATGTACCCTGCCCATCTGTTCACCGAATACATGAAGCAGACACTGGCCAATCAGCCCAACGAGACCTTCCCCGTCGCCCACGACGAAGGCAAGATCGGTGGACCCGACGGGACCTGGGGCAGCGGTGCTGGAAGATCATCGGGTTCCAGCGGATACAGCCGTAGAAGCTACGGAAACAGTAGTTCAAATGGATCCGACAGCTCTTCCACTTCCGGCAACAGCGGCACTCCTTCAGGCAATTCAGGCGGCACAACCGGCAATAACGGCAATGAGAACGGGACCGGCACACAAAACACAACCGGTGGCGGAACCGCCGAAACACCCAATGCCAGTGGGAACGAATCCGGCAATGGGACCAGCAGCAACACCGAAGGTCAGCAACAAAACACCGGCGGGCAATAGGCCAACTTCAATTCCCTACAGAAAATGGGTTTGTACCTTTACCAATAAGGTGCAAACCCATTTTCAATAATCGACTACCGATATTCTTGTATTCCACAATGATTACGCGGAACGCCATCGGCATTTCTTACGGTTTGGTTATTCCACTGTTCAGCTGTTCAGTCGATTGGTTGCCACATCTCTTTGCTACGCAGCAACCAAACAACTAGAAATCAGTGAATCAATCAGCGCATCGAACGATTAATCGCGGAGATAATCGCCTTCAGCGAGCTGGTGGTAATCGACGAATCAATGCCGACACCCCAGATAATCTGAGCGTTGGCCTCGCCGCCGATCTGGCATTCGATATACGAGGCGGCCATAGCGTCGGTGCCTGCGGTCATGGCATGCTCGGCGTAATCCATGACGCTGACGACCAAGCCGATTGAAGAAAGTGCATTGAGGAATGCATCAAGCGGACCGTTGCCGGCTCCGGAAACCTCGCGCTCGATCGGGTCGGCACCCGGTTCGGCGCCGCGGTCGAGCAGCTTGGCCTTGAGCACGGTGTCGGAACCATCCGCACCGGAGCTGACCGAGACATTGAGCAGCTTCAAGCGGCCCCAAGTCTCGAGGCTGTCGTCGCTCTCGTCGCCCACAGCCTCGCTGGCCGCGAACGCACCGTTCTCCTCGATGGGCAGGTATTCGTCTTTGAAGAGACGCCAAATCTCGTCGTCCTTGACCTCTTTGTCGGTCGTGTCGGCGTAGTTCTGGACGACCTTCTCGAACTCAATCTGCAAGCGCTTGGGCAGGTCGAGATTGTGGTTGGTCTTGAGCAAGTAGGCCATGCCGCCCTTGCCGGACTGCGAGTTGACGCGGATGATGGCCTTGTAGCTGCGGCCGATATCCTTCGGGTCGATAGGCAGGTAAGGCACGAGCCAGATGAAATCGTCGAGGTTGGCTCCTGCGCGTTCGGCCGCAGCCTGACGGGCTTCGAGCCCCTTCTTGATGGCATCCTGATGGGAGCCGGAGAAGGCGGTGAACACAAAGTTGCCAGCATACGGATGACGCTCGGAGATGGTGAGCTGGTTGCAGTATTCGACGGTCTTGCGAATCTTCGGCACATCGGAATAATCGATCTGCGGATCGACACCCTGTGTGAGCATGTTGAGACCCACGGTAACCAGGTCAACGTTGCCGGTGCGTTCGCCGTTGCCCAGCAGGCAGCCCTCGACGCGGTCGGCACCAGCCAGCACGGCCAGTTCGGTGGCGGCGACACCCATGCCTTCGTCATTGTGCGGATGCAACGAAAGAACGATGGAATCGCGGTCTTTCAGGTTGTTGGAGACGTATTCGACCTCGTCGGCAAAAACGTTCGGAGTGGTCATCTCGACGGTGGCCGGCAGATTGATGATCATCTTGTGGTCGGGCGTCGGCTTGATGACGTCGATGACGGCATTGCACACCTCAACGGCGTAATCCGGCTCAGTGCCCGTGAAGGACTCCGGCGAATACTCGTAATACAGGTCGGTACCCTCAGCCGCACCTTCAAGGTCCTTGCAAAGCTCGGCTGCGTCGGTCGCGAGCTTCTTGATGCCTTCCTTGTCCTTGCGGAAGACGACTTCACGCTGCAGGACAGAAACGGAATTGTAGAAATGCACCACGGCACGCTTGGCACCACGCAGGCATTCATAGGTCTTGCGAATCAGATGCTCGCGGGCCTGGGTGAGCACGACGATGGTAACGTCGTCCGGAATGAGTTCACGTTCAATGAGCAAACGTACAAAATCGTAATCCGTGTCGGAAGCCGACGGGAAACCGACCTCAATCTCCTTGAAGCCCATGGAAATCAAAAGGTTCCAGAAGCGCAGCTTGCGCTCGGAATCCATGGGGTTGACCAGAGCCTGATTGCCGTCACGCAAATCGACCGAGCACCAACGCGGCGCACGGCGCAGCCTCTTATCCGGCCAGGTGCGCTCAGGATAGTCGAACGGAATCTGCTTATCATACGCGACATATTTCGTGTACGGCATCTTGCTGGGCTTCTGCGGTTCTCCCACGAAACGCGGCGGAGGCAGCAGCAGGTCGTTGTTACCTCCATTGGACTGTGCGGCGACTGCCGCGAGATCGAATACTGATGATTCTTGATCCTGACCCATCACTCCTCCTTTTCTTTGTGTAACGCACCGCGGGTTGCGGCACGATGTCAACAAACGATATACGTTTCGATAAATTTAATAATCTTACGAAAGCGTATAAATGATAATAATAGGCGGCTTGCAGCAATAAATTCGCCTATATTCCACCATTTGACGCAGAAAAACGAAATCTGCATTCACGCTCACTGCGGCCGCTCGAAGGTACTGCACGCATTCCTAGAGCTATTTTTGTTGCCCTGAGCAAGCGCAAGCTATTCCCCATTGACAATTTAGAGGAATCATTTTGGAATTGCTATGGAAACGAGAATATAGGTAACGCATAGTCAATAAACTACGGTCAACAGACAATCTCTGCGAAACACTCAGCGGAACAAGGAGATGCCACGACGGGCTTGGCAGTAAGCATTGCCGAGCCAAGTGTGACGAGAAGTCGGCCAAACCGAGCCCAAGCGTGGGGCATTCTGACTCATCCAAATGCTGGGCACGCGGCCGTCGGCGCTGCGGGAACCAAGCAGGTTGAATCCATTCTTCTTGACCAGCCAGTCAGGATGCTGAGTGGCGATGGCGAGGCCTTCTTCGAGCGTCAGCGGCATGCGCTCGTCGGAATCGATGAGTTTGCGGGCGACGTCTGGTTCACGGTTGACATAGGCAGTGCCGGTGTGCGGATCGACCACCAAGTAGAACGGGCCTTCCGGCGGTTCGAAGCCGTCCTGCGGAAGGAAACTGGCGACATCGCGCGGGGGCATGGTGGTGAAGCCGGCCATGCGGTTGATGCTGGTTCGAGCAATCAACGATTCGGGGCTCACCAGTTCATGAGTTGGCACCAACAGGATGTTCTCGCCCAAATCGCTGTCTTTCAAGGCATCAATCAGCGGACGCGCGAGCGCACGGAACGCCGCCGCACTCATATCGGCCACATCGGGATAGCCCAACGCCACGATGCGGTCCAGTTGTTTCTGTGCTTCTTGAGATGCCTTCGACATGGTTCCAGTATGTCACTTGCTCATGATGAAGCAGCGAGAAGATTACGATTCCAAGCCATCGTCCTTGATTTTCATCGTAGCTAAGACGACAATGCGGTCAAAAGCACGATTTTCTGCTGTTTCGCGCTTTTGGCCGCATTGGAAAAGATACGTGTAAATGCTATGAAAACGTCACGCACCGAAATGCTTGCGTGCCACGATTTCGGCCAGTTCGACGGCATTGAGGGCGGCACCCTTGCGCAGGTTGTCGTTGGCGATGAAGAAGGCAAGACCCTTCTTACCGTCGACGGCCTGATCCTGACGAATGCGGCCGACGAAGCTCGGGTCCTTGCCGGCGGCCAGCTGCGGGGTGGGAATGTCATCGAGTTCGACACCCGGCGCGTCCTTCAGGACCTCACGGGCCATATCCGGCGTGACATCGTGCTCGAACTCTGCGTTGATGGACATGCCGTGGGCAGTGAAGACGCCGACGCGTACGCAAGTGCAGGAGGCGGCGAGGTTCGGCAAGTGCAGAATCTTACGGCTTTCGTTGCGCAGTTTCTGCTCTTCGTCGGTCTCTTCGCTACCGTCGTCGACAACGGCGCCGATGAATGGCACGGCGTTGAAGGCAATGGTGCGCGCAACCTTGGTGGGCTCAGGGAAATCGATGGCGGAACCGTCGAAGACCAGCTTGTCGGCGCCTTGGTCGACGGCGGCCTTGGCTTCGTTCATCAGCTGTTCGACTCCGGCGCGGCCGGCTCCGGAAACCGCCTGATAGGAACTGACAATCAGTCGCTTCAGGCCGAAGTGAGTATCGAGCGCCTTGAGGACGGGAATGCAAGCCATGGTGGTGCAGTTCGGGTTGGCAACGATGCGGCGCGGAATGTCGTCAAGGTCATCAGGATTGGCTTCAGCCACAACCAGCGGCACGTCGTCGTGCATACGCCATTGCGAGGAATTATCGATGACATAGGCACCGGCCTCGGCGAACTTTGGCGCCCAGACCTTGGAAGTACCGCCGCCAGCAGAGAAGATGGCGATATCGATGCCGCTCAAATCGGCTTTGGCCACGTCTTCAACGACGATATCGCGGTCACGCCACTTGAGCACGGTGCCTGCCGAATGTGAGGAAGCAAGGAAACGAAGGCCGTTGATCGGGAAATCGCGTTCGTCGAGCACGCGGCGCATCACCATACCCACCTGCCCGGTGGCGCCCAGTACCGCGACGTTGACCTTTCGTTGCTGCCCGCTTGACTCAGCCATGATAGTTCCTCCTCTAAGCGGCCGCTCGCTTCTGGCTTGCACCGCCGCAATCTCATGAAAATGTTCATCACCCGCACACGAAAACGCGGCGAGGCATTATGTGCCATATCATAGCGCGAGGTACTGCACGGTTAACGGCGCATTCGACTATGCGAGATACGGCGAAGCAGTTGCGGGAGATCACGGTTGTGTTGAGATAAGCGGCCGCAGGGCTACTGAGCTCCAAGAACCTGAAATGGCATACACGTCTTGACAGTAACGCAGAAAAACGGCTGCGACACTACTAAACTCGCGTAAAACCGCACTCAGCGGCCGGTACCGCCGTAGACCACAGCCTCCACCTGATCGGCATCAAGGCCATAGGCGGTGTGAAGCGCACGTACCGCGTCGTCGAGCTGATCGAGCGGGACAAGAGCGGCGATGCGAATCTCAGAGGTTGAAATCATCATCACATTGATGTGTTCGGCGCTCAAGGACTCGAAGAACTTCGCGGCAAGACCGGAATGAGTTTTCATTCCTACGCCCACCACGGCAACTTTACCGACATTCGAATTGATGAAATACGAATCGTAACCGAGATCGTCTTTCTTGCCGTCAAGGGCCTTCTCTACGGTTTTCGCTAAAGAATCGGGAACCGTGAAGGAGATATCGGCCGTGCCGGTGGACGCGCCGGCCTGCACGATCATGTCGATGTTGATGCCGCTTTTCGCCAACTCGGTGAACACACGCGCCGCCATGCCGGGCTCGTCGGGCACACCGCGCACGGTGACCAGGGACTCGGTGCGGTCGTGGGCCACGCCGGAAATCACCGGGGTTTCAGGACCGAGATCAGGGAAAATATCGCCCATTGATTTGGTGTTGTATGAGGCCGAGGCCTGAGCTGATTGACCGTTTTCGACCCCGGACTGGCCTTCGGACTTCACACTCTCGCCCGCTGCATTGTCACTGCTCATTGTCGTTGTCCTTTGTTGCTGTTGTTTCTCGTGTTCTTATTGGTGCCGGCTACCAAACCGTTGAGCAGGTTGCCGTTCATGGTCGCTGAGAATTTCAAGTATTGATGTATCGCCATCGGCTGTCATTCTCATTGCCAGTCATTGATGATCATTGCAGGTTCGGCAAGGTGCGAGCATCGACGCCCTCGGGAACCACCAGAGTGCCCATCCGGTGCGAGAACGAGCTGCGCACATGCAAAGGCATCTTGAAACGCTGGGCGTATTCGACGCAACGCAAGGCCAGCACTTTCGAGCCGCACGAGGCCATTTCGAGAATCGCGTCGTAGCTGATGGAGGGGATGCGCTTGGCGGTAGGAACGATCCGGGGATCGGCGGTGAAAATTCCATCCACGTCCGTATAGATTTCGCAGATATCGGCGCCAAGAGCCACCGCGAGCGCCACCGCTGAAGTGTCGGAACCGCCACGGCCAAGCGTGGTGTAATCGCCGTCGGCGTTGATGCCTTGAAACCAGCGACAATGGCGACATTGCCGCCTTGCAGTGCACGAGCCACACGATCTGGCTTGACGGATTTGATGTGCGCCGCGCCAAATCGCGCGTCAGTCATGAATCCAGCCTGCGAACCGGTGAAGGAATAGGCCCGCTCACCGGTGGCATGGATGGCCATGGCCAGAAGGCTCATCGAGATACGCTCCCCTGCTGTCATCAGCATGTCCATCTCGCGGGCGGGAGGGTTGGAATCGATGCTCATGGCCTGATCGATCAGGTCGTCGGTGGTGTCGCCCATCGCCGAAACAACCACAGCCACACGGTTGCCCTTTCGTTTTGTCTCCACGATGCGTTTGGCGACGCGTTTGAGGGACTCTGCGTCCGCGACGGAAGACCCGCCGTATTTCTGCACGATAAGTGCCACGATGTTCCTTGTCTCTCAGGCTTTTGCGTTTAACGCATGAAAGCCGAAATCTCGCCGCCGGCCGTGACTTCAAGCCATGGAAGGCGCAATAGCCACAACCGGTTTTCGACAGTGATGATTGAATTATATGCCAGCTTGACGCCCGCAGCCGCAACACTCCATCATACGGGCACAGAAACGCTTCATTTGAACGTTTTCCTATTCCCTATGATGGGACGCATTTACGCTTCCTGCCGACCTTCCAAGGCACGACCGAGGGTGATTTCATCGGCGTACTCCAGATCGCTGCCCACCGGCAGACCACTGGCCAGGCGCGTGACCTTGAGGCCGAGCGGCGAAAGCAGACGGCTCAGGTAAGTCACGGTGGCCTCACCCTCGATATTGGGATCAAGCGCCAGAATAATTTCTTTGACTTCGTCGGTTTTGAGCCGGTCCAACAGTTTGGGGATGGCAAGGTCGCCGGGACCGACGTTCGCCATCGGGTTGATGGCACCACCCAAAACGTGATAGACACCGTGGAACTCACGGGTACGTTCGATGCTCATCACGTCCTTGGGTTCCTCGACCACACAGATAATGGAATGGTCGCGCCGAGGGTCGGAACAAACCGGGCATGGACTGGTCTCGCACACGTTGCCGCAAATCTCGCAGAAACGCACCTTCTCCTTGACCTCACGGATGGCATCCGCCAAATCCTGCGCTTCCTCATCGCTAGCCGAAAGCAGGTAGAAGGCAATACGCTGGGCCCCTTTGGGGCCGATACCCGGCAGACGAGCAAACCCGTCGATAAGACGCTGAATCGCGCCGTCATACGCCAAAGCCATGCTCTACCGCCTCTCGTCTTCCTGATGTTTGTTGGCCGGCTTGATGTTCTTGGGATTCTTCGGATCGTCCGCGGCGAACGTCTCCACTTTCTTGACTTCGAAGAGTTTAGAAAGTTCTTCCATATCCACCGATACGGCATCGCCCAGTGATTGGTCGTTGAGCGAATAGTCATCCTCATCGGCCGCCACCTCAGGCTGCTGTTCGACATCTCCAACTGCTTCGGCGCTTTCGAAACGTGCGGCTACATCTCCCCTATCATCAGGAATTGATGCTGGCTTACCCTGATTCGCGGTAGGAGCTGCTTGAGCATTATTCACCACCGCTGAGCCGGGACTGGCTGCAGAAGGCTGCTGAGAAGCATTCACGGCATTGGCATGGACCGATACTTGGTCGGAAGAACCCTTATCGGACTGACCGGCATTGTCGGAAGCAGGCTGACCTGTTTCCGCTGGCACTGGAGCCGTAGTAGCCCATGGGTCGATACCATCGCTGATATCGGGCACCGCCACATGCTTCTTATGATGTTCCGGAGCACGATTCGCCGAATCATCGACCGGTGCCACATGGCTGGATACACTTGTGTTTACCTGCTGTGAAGGCGATGAGGCCTGCCCTGACTCGGCAACAAATCCTTGACCATTACCCGAACCGGGCGCGGGCAGAGGGTGCATCCATGGATCGAAGTCGTCGTCTAACGGGTCTTCGGCTGCCTTGTTTTCATTTCCCCCTTGGCTCAGGCCATTTCCACCGGCTCGGTGGGAGGAATCATCGGACTCGCCGGACGCATCGGCATCAGCCTTTTTCTGTTCCTTGGGCTGGGAAGCGGCGTGGCCGCCCTGCCCCGAGACCATTCCTAAACCACCGGCAGACGAGACCTTGGCCATCGCGATATCGTGCTTGACCTTGGCAAGTTCCTCAGGCTTCATGCGCTTGGTGGAAATGACTTTCTCACCATTCGCCGCCACACTGGTAGGTGCAATCATGGTCTGCGGGCCGAAGACCGAGCGCACACCGTCCAAGACCACATTCGCGGCCTTCTGCCCATTGTGCTCGGCATCGGAAGCGAGCGCCAGCGCGAAGGCATGCTGGCTCAACGCGCAGTCAAAAGTCATCGACAGACGCGATTTGCCGGCGGGATTCGTCGCCAATGAAACTGTGGGCACCTTGGCGTGCTCGACATATTCGCGCACGTTCTGTGGCAGCACATCCAATACCACGTCCCACTTCTCTTCGACGGTGGCATTCGGATCGACATTCACCTTTACCGGTGCGGCACTCTTCGAATCCTGCTGTTCTGAGGCATTTGCAGAAGTATCAGACGTGCCGCTTTCAGCAGCAAGTTGCTGGTTCTGCCCATTGCCAATGCCACCACCGTTGCTGTCGCTGGCATTGCCTTGTCCGGTGATAGAACCGCCATTCGCGCTCGTCCTCTGCTCTCCAAGCGCTTGCGATGGCACGCTGGGACTCTGCACATTGTTGCCGAGTCGCGGGGTCTGTGCAGGAATGTTCTGCGCAAAACCATTGGAAGCAGGAACTGCCTGTCCTGCAGCCTGGCGGTTGCCTTGCTGAGAATTCGCCGCATTTCTGCTCGAACCGATGAAACCGCCACGCCCGCGCGATCCGCCGTTGCCGCGGCTTGCGCCATTGTTTCCGGCTGGCATCGGAGCTCCTGCAACCGGCTGTGCAACACCGGCCACCGATGCCGGTGCAAAACCGTTCTCGCGACCTGCCAACAGTTTCGCGGCGAGCAGTTCCAGACGCATGCGCGGAGAAATCGCACCGGTCATATTGCCCAAGGTGTCGTTGATGGTCTCGGCCATCCCCGTCAGTGTCGACAAGCCCAACGCCGAGGACTGGCGATGCAGGTCGCTCATATCCTCTGCCGCCGAATCATCGCTCAAAGCGCTTTCGGCCTTTTCGCCACCAAGCGTCAGTACCAGCAAATCTCGGACACGGGCCAGCAGATCCTCTACAAAACGTCTTGGCTCAAAACCGCCGACGACCACTTTCTCAATCACGCCGTAAAGTTTCTCGCCATCCTTGTCGATGACAGCATCGATGGCCTCGCCAATTAGCTCATCAGGCGTGAATCCCAACAGTGCTACGGCGGAATCGTATGAGACTGTGTCGTCGGAAGCACCCGCCATCAGCTGGTCAAGCACGGAAAGCGTGTCACGCACTGATCCGCCGCCGGCACGCATGGTGAGTTTCAGCACGCCTGGCTCAAGGTCGATGTGTTCCTTGTCGCATACCTCTTCGAGATAGGGACCCATGACCTCCGGAGGCACCAGACGGAACGGATAATGATGAGTACGCGAACGAATCGTGGAGATGACCTTGTCTGGCTCGGTGGTCGCAAAGATGAACATCACGTGTTCCGGCGGCTCTTCCACGATTTTGAGCAGGGCGTTGAATCCCTGCTGCGTGACCATGTGGGCCTCGTCAAGGATGAAAATCTTGTAGCGATCACGTGCCGGGGCGAATGCCGCACGTTCACGCAACTCTCTGGCGTCTTCCACGCCGTTATGGCTGGCCGCATCGATTTCAACCACATCGATGGAACCGGGACCGCCGGTGGCCAGGTCCTTGCAACTCTCGCATTCACCGCAGGGATGGGAGGTCGGGCCTTTGGCACAATTGATGCAACGGGCCAGTATTCGCGCCGAGCTGGTCTTGCCGCATCCACGCGGACCGGAAAATAGGTAGGCATGAGTCAATTTGCCCTCGTCCAAGGCGCGGGAAAGCGGGACAGTGACCTGATCCTGCCCAATAATGCCGTCAAATGTGTCTGGCCGATACCGTCGATACAATGCAAGTGCCATACTCTATAACCTACCTTCACCCGACTATTTTCAAGACATCCCGCGAACAACGTCACACATTCCGGACTCATATATGAACGCGCCAATTGGTTAACATTCTCATGTGGCAACCACCCTTCGTGTTGCTGCACTGGCCGGCAAATCCTCATTGGCATTCCACCGGTCCGGCCCGTGCCATGCGCGAGACCAGCGGGGCGAACGGAACCACCGTTTTCACGGCGACCTTCACCGTGACATCCTCTTCTACGACTTTGCAGCTGACAAGCGAAGCTTTATTTGCCGATGCAGCGGCATGAGATTGAAGACAGGGATCCAAGTCACCGTCACGGGCCGACTGCGCTCCGGCGATGGCCGCCTGGTCGGCAGCCGATCTCGCCTCAGATATACACAACAGAAGATTGCCGCCCAAAGCCACCGCCGATATCAGGATGGCGGTGACGGCGATGAGCATGACACCATTGATGGTGCCGGAGCCTTCGTCGCATTTTTCAAAGGCCTTGAGCGGCTTTCGTCCACTCGGCAGCGTCAATCCCTGCTTCCGGGAATCCCGCGGTTGCGATGCCACCTCTTTCTGAGCCGACGATGCTAATACCAATTCTTGAGAATTTTGCCATTCCGATACCGGTTCTTTCGCCGTTTGTCTGGACACAGCGCGTCGCATCCTCTGCCTCAGCCGATTCATTGCACCACTCCTGTCGCTTTGCCCACCACTGCCATCGGCAAGACATGCATCGGATCTGGCACGACACGGCAGCTGACGACCACATTCACGCGCTTGAGGCCGTGCGATATCGAAACATTGGCATCTCCGCCAGCTGCGTCCTGAGCCGCCGCACGCGCTTCGAGGTCGCTGCCAGACACCACGGCTACACGGGCTGCGGCCGAAGCCGCGTCCTGACAGTTCATCTCCACGGTCACCGCTCGGGCAAGCATCATCAGCAGCACGGCCATCACCATCACGGCAGGAAGAACCACCGCAAATTCGGCGGTGACCGCACCTTCGTCGTCGCGCCCACGACCATGCCAGAGATTATGCCGATGCAGGCCTCTGCCACACCAACGCAAACCTCCGCTTTGTCCACGCGAACTTCTCCTTCGCCAGAACAAACCCTTGCCTCGTCCAGTCCGACTCCGATCTTTGCCATATCGAAAATCCCAGAGACCTCGATGCCGTCGTTGAAGGTAGCTGCATACGCCATGTTCGCCATGCGATATTTCCGTATCCGCTTCCCGGCTGCCTGCTTGACTTATGACACTCGTTTGGCTGCTTCGCCGTCCAACATGGCATCGCAACCAAACGAGTGGCGAGCATACGGCCAAGCCCTCCGATTGATTTAGGTTTGGCGGCATCGTTCCACATCCCCTCTCGAACCCGCATTGACCAATACACGCAGCACGAAGCCCGCCATCAGACCACCTTGAGCGCCTTGTTGACCAATGCCTGCAACAGCGACTTGACCGCACCGGACTTGAGCAGCGCTACCAACACCGCCGCAAAACCGGTCGCCGCCACCAGAACCACTGCATATTCGGCCGTGGCCGCACCTTCGTCCGGCTCGGCCAATGCGGTGCGTACGCGTGCATCAAGCAGGCAAATCTGCCCCTTGACTTGCCTGCCGCGCTCGGCCATGCGATCGCCGAAACGCCCGATGGCACCATGATTGCTTTGTTCGATAGTCGTCAGTTCCATACTCATGATTGCTCCTCTGATTGTTCTGTTTTGCTTTACCGCAACCGTTTTGTTGCGATACAATCAGTCTCGCAAAGTTCCGCGTTTCTCCGAGGCGATTACGGCCACTGTGGTCAAACGCTAGAGGTTATGCACAATCCGGGCGTGTTGCGGTTTTCATCCACTTATTTATCCACTTCCCCAAAGCGCAACAAACAAAGTCCTACAAGAATGAAGACACCATGAAAATATGACTTTGAAAAGTCAATCAGACAACGCATGAAACCAGCAATAGCTACAGGCACACAACCCGTTACCCCTACGCCATAAACGAGCCAATGGCCGGATAACACCGATGAGCATGAAAGCCGGCAGGAAGCAGAGCCCAGTCGGCAGCAACAGACTTACCGACAGCCTTTGTGCCGACTGCTCGATCGAAGCACGAGCCCTGGCGTCCATCTGCTCAACCGCGCTCTCCAGCGGACCAACCGGCGAAACGCCACGAATCCACGTACTTCGCAACGCATCATTGATGATGTTCAATGCCTCATCATCAAATGTGGTGTCATCGGCAGATGAATCGTTCTGCGATTTCTTGTTGCCTTTATCTTGGGATTTGGCAGAAATTCGCGCTCGCCCCTCACGCTTTCTTCGCTGTTGGGACGCCAACGAGGCAGCGAACCATGCATCCTCCCACGAATAACCCTGCATCAATGAATGCGAGGCCCTGCATAACCCAACACCAAGGGAACCGCCGACAATCGAACCTATGACCTCGAGCGCATGGGGAATCGACGATCCTTCACGCATGGCCACTGCCATCATTTCCAAGACGACTCCGAGCGACGGCCCAGACGTGAAGGTCACATCCAGCGCGAGCAACTGCCTTTCTGCACGCTCGACAGGCGAACGCCACAACAGCCATGCGATCGCGACCAGAATCCCCGCAAACAATGCATTCATCGCTCATCCCCATTCTCGGTGGCCGCTTTTTGTATATAAGACCATTCCGCCTTATTTGTCTTTCATGCCGTCGTTCTTGTAGGATTGGCCGCCAGACGAGTCGACACCATCCATCAGGGTCTTCATCCACAACATCCCCAGCGTGTAGGTCCCAATTCCCAACAACAGGCAAATCCGGCCCGCCGTATTGCCAAAAAGAAACGCAATCGGCGAAGCTCCCATCAGCTCGCCCAAGACGAGCGTGGCCAATGGCAGCAGAGAAAGAAGCTTTACCGTGGATTTCGGTACGGTAAAGGCATTATCCTTCAATGTTTTCATCATCCGGTTGCGCTTATAAGACGCGGCGACTGCATCAAGGCAATGTGTGGCCTCGCAACCGAGCGTTCCAATCAGCCTGCACGCCAGGTCCAGCTCGGCCGCCGCCTGATCAGCTTGTTCCACCGTTTCTTTGTTGCCGAGATTTTCGCGCAGCATATCCTGCAATTCTTCACGATTTGGCATGCATGGAGTATGGGAAAGAGGCTGGGCACCCATGAGCCCGGCAAATGCCTCCTCCAGCGATCCGCCCGCCCGAACATGTGCACGCAAATCGTCAATAAGCGACAGTATG
This sequence comes from Bifidobacterium sp. ESL0682, assembly GCF_029392815.1. GTDB lineage: Bacteria > Actinomycetota > Actinomycetes > Actinomycetales > Bifidobacteriaceae > Bifidobacterium. Next base: position 1,679,430 of record NZ_CP113942.1, read on the forward strand.
CCTTTTTCTTTGGTCGACGACGGCGCCATAGTCGCAGATTGGGGCGTCATCGATACTTCGCTGCCCCGCCAAAAGAACAAGATGATGGCGGAACTCACCAATACCGCAGACAACAAAGGAAAATATCCCATACACTCATCCCGCCCAACGTTTGGCGAAAGCATGGAAAGCCGGGCCGGGAACCGGCATGCCGGAGCCGTCCCAAGTCGCCAATGACTCGCCGGCAAACTGTTCGGGATCGGCAGCAAGCCGACCAATCTGGGTGATGCACCGTTTGCCATGACGACGCTCGAGATGCAACACGACATCGAAGGCCCCGGCCGCAAGCATGGTCAGCGCCTGGTGGTTCAAACCGGCCAAAAGCCCCAATGAAACCAGACGGGAAGGCACGCGGTCGACGCTGTCGGCGTGCAGGGTGACCATGCCTCCATGATGGCCGGAATTGAAAGCCCGCAGCAGATCGGCGATCTCTTCACCGCGGCACTCGCCCAGAATGATGCGGTCGGGCCGCATACGCAATGTCGCCTTGACCAGCTCCGGCAAACCTATCGCACCCGCACCTTCGACATTGGCCTCGCGCACCACCAAGGAGACGTGGTTGCCGCGCCCGAGCGTACCCAGCTCCCTGACCTCTTCCACGCTGACGATGCGTTCTGACGGGTCGGCCTGACCCAGCAGCGCCTTGAGCAGTGTGGTCTTGCCGGCTCCTGTGCCACCGGTAATCAGAATCGTCGCACGATTGCTGACCAGACCGCATAACAACGGAAACCACGAGACGGGAAACAGGCCTTGCGCACCTAGCCTGCTCAGCTGCGGCGCGGTTCGGCTCGGAAACCGTATCGATATGCTGGCACCGAATGGCACAATCGGCGCGATGACAGCGTGCACACGAATACCTTCCACACTTGAGGCATCGGCAATCGGGCAGGCATCATCGAGTCGCTTGCCCAGTTGTGCGCAGAGCTGGGTGGCATATTCGCGCACCACCTGAGGCGAACGGAAGGGCACTGCGGGTTGGTATTCCGCCATTCCTGCGCCCCGGTCGATCCACACCCGGCCTTCGCAGGTCACGGCGATATCCGTCAACTCACGCTCATGGGTCAATTCTTCAAGAGGTCCGAACATCAAGGCCGATCGCCTTCTTTCGCGCACTTGCCGATCGCTTCTACCAACTCGTGCATCACTGCACGGTCCACCTTCGAAATACCGAGTCCCAAACCTTCCAGCGCATCGCTGACCTTCACGTTATTGGGACAGAGTGGGCCGAAAACCTCGCGATTCAGATATTCTTCAGCCTCTCGGACACTCACCACACCACGCTTGCGCGACGTACCACGCGGTTCGATGCCTACAATCGTCAGCGGATGTGAAGCACGGGAACTCGTTTTCTGTGTGATCTTGCCCTGCTCCGCAACATTCCCGGTACTGTGTGACGATGCTGGCCAAAGCGACGACCGAGATGCCACTTTTGACGATGACTTCGGAAAAGCATCAAACTCGCTGAACTCATCATCATGGAGCGAACCAGATCGGCCAGCATCCGACGAGAAAACTTTACTCAGCAACCCCTTGGCACGTGCCAGCCCAAGCACCGAAAGCTCCACAGCCACCACGACCGGCGATGAGTGCAAATCGGGAACCATGCCGAGCACACGCCCATGCGCCCCGTCGACCAACAGCATATCCGTGCTCTGTTCCAGTGACGCCATCGCGGCCTGAACCTCCCACCATTCAGGAACCTCGCTGTTCCACGAATCAAAGGCGAGAACCGGAATGCCTTCCCATCGAGGAAGTCGTCGCAGCAGCACTTCGCCATCAATCCTGCCCAACGGCGCATTCAATGTGCCAAACCGCAGCCCTTTATCGTTCTCAAGGCCAAGCAGGATATCGAGACCACCGGCGTCAAAATCCGTATCCACCAACGCAACGTTCGTACCCTCATCATGAAATGCCAGCGCCGTCAACGCACAAAGCGCGCTCAATCCGATGCCGCCGCTGGCCGACAAAAACACCACGGTATGTTCGCCAAAGGTAGGTCCGGCATAATCCTGGTTCTCCAGCGACGATTCGGAAGGTTGACAATCAACCATGGCTGCCTGCAGTCTCGGAGGTTCAACGAGCGCCAAAGCGCCCTGCTTCTCAGCCCGAGACCGATGCACCACAATCTCCTGCGTCATCGGCGGATGCGGCAGTTTTGGCACATCCAGCACCCGAGGCGAATACGACAGCTCACGCGCAGACATCGAATCTCTTGAACGGCGAGATCGAGGCTTTACCATCTGAACCGGTTTGCCTCGAGCCTCAGCCGGCAACGGTATGCGTTGATGCCGGGCAAACGGTGCATCTACCTGACGGCGCATTGCAATTGGTGACATATTTTCCATATATCTATTCAATCCGCCAATGGATCTCGATGGCAAGCCAGAACGGGTACTGTGGTCGAACGCTCGTGGTTATCCACATTTGAGGCGTGTCGCGTATTCAAAAAACAAACTGGCCTGCAACCAAATCAAGTAGGTTGCAGGCCAGTTATCCGTTATCTAACGATGAGCCGATTACCGAATTCGTTGACTATCCGATTGAAACAATCAACCGATCAGCGAATTCGCCGGCTCATCAATCGATCAATCAGTCATCGAACGGATCGAAGTCGCGGCGGACACGACGACGCGGGCGCTCGCTGCGCTCTTCGCGGTCTTCGCGATATTCGTCATAGTGATCATCGGTCGCGTAGCGCGGATTGCGGTCGTTGCGACGGCCACCACGGTAGCCACCACCACGGCGTCCTTCGTGACGGTCGGAACGACGGTAATCGTCGCGATCCTCACGGCGGCGACGCGGACGATCCTCAAAATCAGCATCGTCATCACGCTCAGCACGGTCATCACGACCACGGCCACGGCGGTCATCACGATCGGAACGACGACGGTCATCACGATCCTCGTCACGGTCGTCACGACGGCGACGCGGACGATCCTCAAACTCGATGTCGTCGCGATCCTCGCGGTCCTCACGACCACGGCTGGAACGACGATTGTCACGATCATCGCGGTCGGAACGACGACGGTCGTCACGGTCTTCGCGATCGCGTCCGTGGCCACGATAGCCACGTCCACCGCGATCGTCATGGTCACGATGGCCGCCACGGCCACCGCCGCGCGGGCCAGATTCCTGATCTTCGAAGCCAGGAATGGCCAGTGAGATCTTGCCGCGGTCGTCAACGCCCTGGACGGTCACCTCAACGGTGTCGCCTTCCTTGAGCACGTCTTCGACGGCATCAATGCGCTCGCCGTTGGTCAGGTTGCGAATCTGCGAGATGTGCAGCAGACCGTCGGTGCCGGGGGTCAGATTGACGAACGCGCCGAAGCTCGTGGTCTTGACGACCTTGCCGTTGAAGTTCTCGCCGACAGCGGGTACATGCGGGTGCGCGATGGCATCGATGGTGGCCTTGGCCTTTTCAGCGCCCTCGCCGCCTTCGGAAGCGATGTAGATGGTGCCGTCGTCCTCAACACTGACGTCGGCGCCGGTCTCTTCCTGAATCTGGTTGATCATCTTGCCCTTGGGTCCGATGATCTCGCCGATCTTGTCGACAGGAACGGAGGTGGTGATGATGCGCGGAGCATACGGGCTCATCTCGGCCGGAGCGTCGATGCACTCGTTGATGACCTCGAGGATGGTGGTGCGGGCTTCCTTCGCCTGCTGCAGCGCGGCAGCCAGAACGTCGGCAGGGATGCCGTCGAGCTTGGTGTCGAGCTGGAGCGCGGTGATGAATTCGGAAGTACCGGCGACCTTGAAGTCCATGTCGCCGAACGCGTCTTCGGCACCCAGGATGTCGGTCAGGGTCTTGTAAACGTGCTTGCCGTCGACATCACCGGAGATGAGGCCCATCGCGATGCCCGCGACCGGAGCCTTCAGCGGCACGCCTGCGTCGAGCAGCGACAGCGTGGAGGCACAGACGGAACCCATGGAAGTGGAACCGTTGGAGCCGATGGCCTCGGAGACCTGACGGATGGCGTACGGGAACTCTTCCTTGCTGGGCAGCACCGGCACGAGGGCCTTTTCGGCGAGCGCACCGTGGCCGACCTCGCGGCGCTTCGGGGAGCCGACACGACCGGTCTCACCGGTGGAATACGGCGGCATCTCGTAGTTGTGCATATAGCGCTTGGTCTGAGGGCCGGAGATGGAATCGAGCGTCTGCTCCATCTTGAGCATGTTGAGCGTGGAAACACCCAGAATCTGGGTCTCGCCGCGCTGGAAGAGAGCGGAGCCGTGCACGCGCGGCACGATGCCGACCTCGGCGGAAAGCGTGCGGATGTCGCGCAGGCCACGACCGTCGATACGGAAGTCCTCGGTCAGGACGCGACGGCGCACAATCTGGCGCTGCAGTTCCTTGAAGGCGTTGCCGAGTTCCTTTTCCTTCTCGGCGTCATCCATATCGGTGAATTCGTCGGCGAGCTTGGCGCGGACGTCTTCCTTGATCTCGTGGATACGCTCCTGACGCGGCAGCTTGGCAGCGATGGACAGGGCGTCGTTGAGGTCGGCATGAGCGATCTCGTCGATGCGCTTGTAGAGCTCGTCCGTGTACTCCGGGAAGAGCTGGAATTCCTTGTCGTTGGTCTTGCCAGCCTTCTCCTTGAGCTCGCTCTGAGCCTCGCAGATGACCTTGATGAACGGCTTGGCAGCTTCGAGGCCGCCAGCGACAACTTCCTCGTCCGGCTTCTGCTGACCCTCGTCGTAGATGAGGTTCCAGGCGTTCTTGCCGGCGCCAGCCTCAATCATGGCGATGGCGACGTCACCGTTTTCGATGACACGGCCAGCCACGACGATCTCGAAGACCGCGCGGTCACGCTCGCTCCAACGCGGGAAGGCGACCCACTGGCCGTCGACCAGCGCCAGACGCACACCGGAGACCGGGCCTTCGAAAGGCAGACCGGAGATCATGGTGGACGCGGAAGCGGCGTTCAAAGCGATCATGTCGTAGGCATCGTCCGGGTTGCAGGCGAGGACGGTCTCGACGACCTGAACCTCGTTGCGCAGCGTGTGCGGGAAGAGCGGACGCAGCGGACGATCGATGATACGGCAGGCCAGGATGGCGTCGTTCGAAGGACGGCCTTCGCGGCGGAAGAACGAGCCCGGGATCTTGCCCGCGGCGTACATCTTCTCTTCCACATCGACGGTGAGCGGGAAGAAATCGTAGTTTTCCTTCGGGCTTGAGCCGGCGGTGGTGGTCGAAAGGACCATCGAATCGTCATCGAGGTAGGCGGCTACAGCGCCGTCGGCCTGCTGCGCAAGACGACCCGTCTCGAATCGCAGTGTACGTTTACCAAATGAACCATTGTCAATAACGGCCTCTACGGCCTTGATTTCGGGACCCTCCAAGGGTTCCTCCTTTGTTTAATTCCTGTTTTCCAACATACTGCAAAATGCTTTATCAACGTCCGGCCTTTGTTTATTTTGTAAGGCTTACCTGGCCTCACCAACGTTGGTGCCGGCACATTGAATTTCACTTCTCAGTCTGAAGCAGCATTGTCGGCGATCACGCCGGAACACATATCCAGATATTTCAATTATCGACCCTCACCTTAGGGCCGTCGGTTTTTCTTCACCCGCGAACATTGTTAGACGTTTACTAACGCCTATGTCCAATCAAACCTCTGAAAAAGCCCGAGCACGAAGCCCGGGCATCAAACAGCTATCGACGAAGACCAAGACGCTCGACCAGGGAGCGGTAACGGTTGATGTCGACCTTCTTCAAGTAGTTGAGAAGACGGCGACGATCGCCGACCATCAACAGCAGGCCACGACGAGAGTGGTTGTCGTGCTGATGGGTCTTCAGGTGCTCAGTCAGATCGGAGATACGCTTGCTCAGCAGCGCAACCTGAACCTCGGGAGATCCCGTGTCGCCTTCGTGCGTCGCATACTTGGTTACGATCTCGTGCTTTTCTTCAGCCGTAAGTGCCACGGCATCCTCCTTATAGTTGCTGCGCGGTGCCACCGGCATTATGCCGAAGCGCTCTTTATCCGCGGGCGAATTCACGCCAAGTTTCAAGTATAGAAAGAGGTACGGATGAATCGCCGAAGCTATCACACCGCGGTGAGCAGGCCACTCCAGAGAACAATCAGCAACGCGATGCCTTCGATGACGAAGAACATCAGGAACGCGGCCCAACTACGGGTAAGGATGTTCAGCGACGAATCCTTCTTGATGCCGATAAGCAAGCCGACGAAAAGTACCACGAAGACGCCAGCGGCCAGCAATGCCGCGATGATGCCCAGATTCGCCGCGTTCACCAAAACCGACGAAGCCTGGTAAACCACGTACGTGGAGAACCAGAATTTGAATTTCAGCAGACAGATACCGCCGATGAGCTGTTCGACCGCCAGCGAGAGCAGGAACAGATTGCGCCAAAGCCATGCGTGCGCTTCTACGAACGACAGCGCGAACGTGGCGAGGACAAAGACCATAACCGTCCATGAAATGAGCGCCACGCCCTGTGGAGAGAAGTGACTCAGAATCCGCACCACCGGCGCGGTCTGCCGCACGGCCAGCACACGACCAATCCAGTAAGGCACGATGATGGCGACCAACAGGATGACAACGTAAACCGCCCAACGTACCGGATGAAACTGGCTGCGCTGGATGTCGGCCAGCGAAAGGTCGGTTTGTGGAATCGAGGCCTCAGGATGCTTGGAAACGCTGACCTTCTCGATCTTGCCTTCGACGATTTCGACGGCCTCGTTGTCGGAACGGTGTTCATCGGCCAAGAGAGCCGAAGCCCCCTCGCCTGTGCCTTGACCGTTCAAGTCCAACGACCCGCCAGCTTCGGCCACGCGATTCCGCTGTTCCGTTTCGTCTGCCATCAACCACGCCTTACTATTTGCCAAGACGCGCTCAGACACGTCCTTAATTCAGTCAAACCAGATACCAAGACTAACCCCGATACTACCTCTGCGATAAGAAATGGAACCCGAATAAACGGAAACCGCGTGGGCCGGGACCATACGACGGATGGCCCAAACCGAGATATATCGGCTTGAGCCATCCGTTCTATCCATTGAATTATGCTGCTAGGCCTTACGGCGACGGGCAAGGACCAACGACCCGCCGACCAGCAGGAGCGAGAACCCGAGCACCGCAACGGCAATGACGTCATCGCCGGTCTTGGCCAACGGCTTTGCCGCCGAACCGCCCTGCGAGGCGGAAGACGCCGCTCCCTTCGCGCCGAAGTTCTTCGGTTTCGAGCCGTTCGGCTTGAAACCATCGGGGTCGGAACCGTTCAAACCGGAAGCATTCGGACCAAGGGCATTCGGATCGGAGGCAACTACTGGATTCGCAGCTTCAGGGTTGTGCCCATTAGGGCTATGGCCGCTGGGGTCATGACCGCTAGGGTTGTGTTCGCTAGGGTTGTGGCCCTGCGGATGATGGCTACCGGACTCGGAGGCACCTGAGTTGGGAGTGCCTGGATTGACGACTACCTGAGCGATCCGGTATTGGTTGTGGAACACCGCCGTGCCCACCGACGAACCTCCGCGGGTCAGCGAGACGGAAGCAGCCAACTTATGAGAAGCTGCATTTTCCGTAACGTTCACTGTCACGCCATACGACGTGCGGTCGTAAGTGACACCGTGCTCCGCGCCAGACTCTTCGGTCAGCGTGTATCGCCACACGCCCGTCTGCGAGAACCTCATGGAGAACCTGGCCCGGCCCTGGCTCTGAATGTTCACCGGGGCGACAAGCGGTTGCAACACCGAAGAGCTCATCGGGGCAGACACGCTGACACGGTTGATCGGAGCGGTCAAAGCGCCCGTACCGCCGTGCGCGGGGTTGCCGTTGCTCGGCGTGAGCACCACGGTGAACTCGCCGTCCTTCAGCGCCCGCCCATCGAGCACCTTGCCGACATTCAGGTCGGCGTCGACAGCAGCCGGCGTATAGACGTTCTCGAAGAGCACGTCCGAGACGTTCTTATCCGCCGCAGCGGACAGCACGCCTGCCACGTCGTTCACCGTGACCGTCACCACGTAGGAGCGACCGTCATAGCCGATGGTCGAATCATGGCCTGCGACCTCGTTGATCCGGTAACGATACGTGCCGGGATGAGCGTAGGCAATCGAACCGAACGTGAACGCTGGGCCCACGTTCCTCACCGTGGACTTGCCATTGCTCACGCCGGATGGCATCGGCACCTGATTGGCCGCAACGACTCCCGACGCGTCGGTGCCGTCCAAAGCCGTCAACGCGAATTCGAACTCACCGTTGCCGGGCACACGATGAGTGCCGGAATCGGTGTTGCGCACCGACTTCACGCCACCCAGCGAGACCGCCACATGACTCGGATCATAAGTGTTCGTGAACTGTACCGAGCTGGCAGACGAAGACGAGCCGGAGGGATCGAGCTTGGCCAGCGCTTTGCTGGCAACGACCAGATGACCTTGCAAATCATCGGTGACACGATACGTGACCGAGTACACCGCCGGGTCACGAGTGATGCCCGGCACCGAGGTGGAGTCCTCGGACACGGTAAACACATAGTTACCGGCCTTATCAAACGATACCGCAGGGAAGACGATGTGGCCGTTGGCCGCATTGGAAACATCCTCGTCGGCCTGCGCACTCGCACTGGCAGGCGCGGACGTACGGTGCAACGTGAACGAGAAGTCGCCCGCATTAAGCTGGTACGAATTGCCCGCGCTCGACGTGACCGCCTTATCCGCCTCAACCACATCACTCACCGGAGCAGGCGTATACGCGTTGCGCAACATCACCTCGGTTTCGGCAATCCCGTCGTGGGACAGCGTGACCTGCGCAACCAGCTTGTGGTTCGTCGCATCTTCCGTGACATGAACCAGCACGTCATGGACCGTGTTGTCGTAGGCCACACCGCCGAGCGTGCCCGAGTCCTCCTTGATCGTGAATCTCCAGTCGCCAACGCGGCTGAATCTGAGGGAATCGAACGACACCGAGCCCTGTGAATCACTAATCTTGATGATGGACTTCTGCTGCGAACCGTTCGACGGGCCGCCGTCAGTTGGGTTGCCGGTCACAGGATCCAGCTGCGCCGAGAACTCGCGAGTGACCAGCGGCCGACCCGTCATCGTCTTTTTCGCATTCAGCGAGACATCCACCGAATTCGGCGTGTACCTGTTGTCAAAGGCAGCCACGTTGCCGGGAGCTGGCGAACCGTCTACAGAGAACGCAGCGACGGAGGTCAAGGTTCCGGAATTATCCGTCACCGTCACCGTCACATGGAAGACACGGGTGTCATAGCTCAGGGTCGGATCCTGAGCCGAGCCCGAAGGCACGACCTCGGAAACCTTGTAATTGAACACACCAGGATAGGCATACTGTGCACCGCCGAAGCCGACCGAACCATCAGCCCGGTTCGTCACCTCGATCTCGCCACCGGAGGCGCCATCAGGCATCGGCACATCAGCCTTGGCCACAGCAGCGCCGTCAACAGCACGCGTGCCATCCACCGCTTCCAACTTGAAGTTGAACTCGCCGGCAGCGGGAGCGCGATGCGTCGCAGGGTCGGCGTTGGTCATCGACTTTGACGCCCTGATCTCGAACACAGACTTCGCCGGATCATAGGTATTGGTGAACGTGACCGCTGTGGAACCGGACGGATCCGAAGTCACCACAGGAGCAGAGGCAACCAACTGAGCATTGGCCTGATCGTCGGTCACCGTGTAGGTAAGCGTGTATACCGTCGGATCACGCGAAATGTGAGCCTCGGACACAGTATCTTCGCTCATCTGGAACTTATAGGTGCCAGCCTGGTCGAAGGTCATCGACGGGAACGTGATAGTGCCATCGGCCGCATTGGTAGCATGCTGGTCGGCAATCGCCGCAGCACTTGCAGGCTTCGACGTCTGGGACAGAGTGAACGCGAATTCGCCGGCCGTCAACGCCGCATGGCTGTTGCCCGGAGTGGAGACGAGCACCTTGGAACCGGTAGGCGTCACCGAAACGGAAGCCGCCTCGTATTTGTTCGTGAAGGTCGCCGTGTCGCTCGACACGTCGTTGTTGTTATCGTCCTTCATCGAAGTCGTCACCGTGCGGGTCAATGTCACCATGTCATCGGTCACGGTCACCGTCACCAGATACGACTGCGGGGTCGACGCGTCCGGAGTCACACCAGCTTGACTGCTGACATGCTCGGTGACCTTGTATACGTAAGTGCCCGGCAGATCAAACTTCGTGCCATCAACTGCCACGGTCTTGACCGAATCATCCGTCACCGTCGTGCTGGCGGGAAGCGGGCCATGGCCCCCGCTGCAGGAGCAGTCCCCTGGGCTTCGATATCAAACGTGTACTGCTCGCCGGTCAGCCATGCCCCGGTACGGCCGTTGAGCACCTTCTGCACCTTGAACCCATTCGCCATGATCGACGGAGCAGACGGAAGCTTTCCGGTGATACCAGAATTCTCATACGTGTCGTCATAGGCGGCCGAATGCATTGTACTTGCCACCGGGAAATCGGCCAAGGCGATGGATGCGGAATGCAACGGATCACTTGGCGTCTGCGCCTGGTCGGGGACGGTCCTGGAACGCTCCGACAGCTGCGCTCCCGAACTGTCTTTGTTGGTGACCGTGAATGCCTTCCAGCCATCGGCAGAAGCGGGCTTGAACACCAGCTTGTACCCCGAACCGGCAGGTATATTCTCCAGCCGATAGTTGCCGCTGGCATCAGTAGTGGCCGTGAGCGGAGTGGTGCCGTCGACGAGCGATTTCACCGGGTCGCCGCTGGCGTCCACCAACGCCACCTTGACGCCGGAAAGTACCTTGTCATCAGGCCCACGAATGCCGTCGCCGTTGTAGTCATACCAGGCGATACCGCTTACGGTTCGCCGCACCACCGCAGCACGGGCGATCACCATATTGGTGTCGTTCATCCACTCATCGGTATAGACATCGCTCCCCTGGTTGCCCGTGGGATTGATATTCATGGTGAAATCGTAACGAGCGTTGCCCGGCAAGACATCGGACATGAACGCCCATGCCACTGGAGCATCGTAGCCGGCGGGAATCGTCACATCGCCAGTGGCATTGTCGACAGTTCCCTCATGCCAGACACTGGGATTCGCAAGAATCTCCGCACGCGAGATCGAACCGGGCGTCCTGCTGCGCAGCGACGTGTCCGTCGAGAAGAACACCCTCGGGTGTACACCGGCGCCCACTGACGCGCCCGCAGTACCCGAGATGTTGATGCCGGTAATCTGCTGGGTGCCGTGGAAGTTTGAAACCGGAGTGCCGCCGTTGAACGGTAGGATGTTCACCGCATACGGGTCGCTCTGCTGCGTCGCCGTCATGTTGCCCAGCATCATCTTAAAGCCCAATGGTTGGGAGATATCGGCGACTTTGGGGTCAGACTGAATAGCGATGGACGAGGCATGCGTACGAGAGACGCTGACGGTCAGCGTCGATTGCGTACGTTTCAGCAGATCCGGCTTGCCCATATCGCGCTTCGACTGAATACCGACCGTATTGACGTACGAATCACCGTTCTGCGCGTCTGTGCTCGGCACCGAAGCATCGCCGATGGTCGACTGGTAATGGATCACGAATGTCGAGCCGTCCACCGGCACATCCGAAACGGTCCACTTGAGCGTCGTCGTGCCATCGATATTCGGCGTAACCGTTGGCGCAAGCGCAGTACCTCCGATCACGCTGCCGCCCTCAGCACCGCCAGCCTGGTAGGTGCCACCGAGCTTCGCCGAGTTATAGACGTAATGTAAGCCCTTGGGCAAGGTATCGGTGACATAGGCTTCGGTTTTGACGCCAGGGTTTGTTGCCCCAGGCGCTCCGCTGATGGTTCCCGTCAGCGCCCAGTCGATGGTCCGCTGCTCCTTGTCCAGATCATAGATAGTTTTGACACCGCCGGACTCGGATTTCTGTTCCACCGACTTGTCGATGTTCGGCTGCTCACCGGAAACATACAGGGAATCACCGAATTCCTGCCCGCCAGTGTCGTTGCCCAGATAGCCCTGCTGGGAATCGTAATGGGCCTTCACATAAGTGGATCCAGGACGGGGAGCCGAAAGATCCGGAGTCATAGTTCTGTACAACGCCAAGGGATCAATCTCATTGGCCAGCTGCTCCCACTGCGCATCAGTCGACGTCAGCGGGCTGAGGTGGGTTCCGTCTGCCAGTACCGCTTTGCCCGCATCAGCCAGCTGGCTACGGGTGAATGCGTATGACTGCTGAGTCAGCTGGGCGACTGTGCCGACCGTCGCATCCGGTTTGATCTGGGCTTTGAACGAGCCCACGTTGTACACGGCCGCGTGGCCTGCCTTGGTGGTGTCCGCCGCCGAATAGCCTTCCAGCAACAGGCCCACGATCATGCCATGCGACTGCGCTTCGGTCTTAGTGCCATAGAAATCCAGATCATTGATACCAGCAGCATACTGTTCATTGTCGCTGGTCCACGCGGTGCCGTCCCTCTTGGTCGCGTAGAGAATGCCGGCACCCTTATTGCCGAACGTAGGAGTGGATTCCCAATCGGTCCAATACGCCGTACCTTGCGGCTTGCTGGCATCTTCGACATGCAAATCAAGATCGTTCTTCTCCGGCAAATCGAACACCGTGGGGTCGATCTTGACGAGATTGAGCTCCCCAACCGGCAGGTCGCGTATGCCGGTGTTGAAATTGGAAGCCGCAAACATACGAGCCGTGGTTCCCTGCATGGCCACGTCGGTGCCATGCGGCCAGTCATTTCCTCGCCAAGTACCGCAATCGGTGCCGTTTTCACGATCGGTGTTGTTCGCAGCACACTCGTAATAAACCCTGTTGGAATATTGTCCCTCAGGATTCAGCAAGGTGGACGCAGCCCATGAATCGTCATTGCCCGCGGCCTGATTGGACACGTCATCCGCGCCTGTCGGCGCAGGAACCCCGGAACCCGAGGTCACCGAATCGGCAGAGAGCCCGCCATCCGCAACCTTGCTTTGCAGAGTCAACGCATTGTTCGAGTACAGGTCCATCACGTTCTTCTGCCCGTCAGGCGACCCGGAATCCGGAACCGAGGACGGGAAGAACACATACAGATAGCCGGTCGATATCTCACCCACAATCTGCTGCGAGCAACCCGCAGACATCATGATTGTGGAACATGGGTTGCTCCCGATATTGAAGCCGTAAGACGGGAAAGTGCCATCGATGTCGTAACCGCTCAGCGTCAATTGGAAAACGGTCTTGTCGGACTGGCGGTCCTGGCTAATGGCGTAGTTGCCGTTCTGATACACACCGTTGGGAGAACTCCCGCGTTGTGATGCCGCATAGTCATAGTTGTCCCAACGCGGATACCATCCCTGCGGTCTCGGGTCTCGACCAGCATCATGGAACGACTGGCTTTGGTCGATGGTCCCATAATCCCAGAAATACGGCTGCAGATCCGCGCGAGACGGCTCCGGGGCGGACGCCCCACCCTTCTGCCATTTCGAAGAGGCGGAGATGTTGAAAGTGACGTCGCCCTGGGGCTTTTCCAGGCCACGCAGCCCCTTGTTCTGATCCGGCCAACGCATATCGACGGCCCAATTGACCATCGCCATCATGCCCGAGCGCTTGCCCAAACCATGATTAAGATAACCAGGGCTGCTTCGATCAAAATCGAACGACATCTCCTGGGAAAGTGCATTCTGCACACCGTTGATACGCAGGTTCATGTTGAGCTTGGCGGAAACGGTCACCGCATCCGGAATGTTGCTCATCGAACGGTGGTGTACATCGTTCGGCGTGGCCCAGGCCGTCACCTTCGGCTGGATGATGTCACCCTGATGCGCAGCCTTCACATCGACCCCCAAGGTGATGCCCGCAGAGCCAGGCACCGAAGTCGGAGAAGCTGCAGTCGGGGTCATCAGACGATAGGCCGTCAACACTTGCGTCGGCACGCCACCGACGGACTCGATTGTAGACTGCGGCTGATAGCCGGGAGTCTGATCAACCCAACCCATTGCACTGAGATCGAATGTGGCCTTGTCGGAGGGAAGCGGCAATTCGAAACGAAAACCGATACGGGCGCTGCTGTAATAGACCGTGGAGTCATCCGAGCGGACCGAGAAATCATAGCTGTAAGAGATCTTATCGAACGAGCGAACGATCTTGTTGCTGGACGAACTATCATCGCCGGGATTGTCGTCACTATCGAAAGGAGCTGTACCTGTAACGATGCCGTTGGTGGCGCTGAGCGCCAGATATGTGACACTTGCCGCGTCGCTGTCCAGCATTCCGGAGCCGCCACGCATCAATGGATTCTGCTGACCCGTGGACGGATTCTGCTGACCTGTGGACGGATTTTGCTGTCCCAGCGCCGGGGAAGCTTTGCTCGTCAAGGGGGATGCGGCAGACAAGTCAGCCTGTTTCAACGGCAACGCAGCCGAAGCCGATGAGGAGGAAGAGGTCGTCTGGCTGGGAGCGGCCGAAGGAGAAGTGGCCGACGGAGAGGCAGCCGATGATCCCTGAGAAGCCGAAGCCCCGGATGACGGTGTCTGCGACGAACCCGCCTGCTGCCCCTCATTGTGCGACTGGGTAGCAGAAGTCTGCGAAGTATTCGCCGAAGACCCTCCAGCAGAACCTGCATCGATGCTTGGAGTCACGCTTCTCGACGCCTCTTGTTGCGCCGACGACGCCGTGCCGCCTATCGCATTGGCACTGACAGGCAACAGCATCCCGCATACTGCCACGACAGCCGTTACAACCCTTACAATCCTCTTCATATCGCCCGTTTCCAAACCCGTCAAAAATTTGCACGCCCAAACAATGTGCAAAAATCATCCTTGTATTACACAAAAAATATCTTCATGCAAAGTAAAAACGATAGACATCTCACACAGCAAAGTCAAATTATTTGTAATACTTTACTGCGCTGTTGCAGAAACGGAACAACGACCACCGTCCGATACCAAACACTCTCAGTTTATCGTTGTCATACAATGAATATGTGGGTTCTGAGCAATATTCAGCATCCGCCCGATTCAAAAATGCAATAAAATTCAGGCAACATCAAAAAAGTGAGCAAGCTAACAAAAAATGGAGCGGATGACGGGAATCGAACCCGCGTAATCAGTTTGGAAGACTGAGGCTCTACCATTGAGCTACATCCGCGTGCCGTTGAGCGAATCACTAGGACTCACAAAACAACGAGTTCAAGTATACACGAGGCACGGAATTGCGACACGTTTCCGAACCGCATCACTGATGGGGCGTGTCGTGCTGCTGACAGCAACGGGCAGCACGCACAGACTTGCTTTATCGATAAATCGATTTCAAACCAGAAAACAAAACCGTGGCCCAAACCGAACATCATATCCGGTTTGGGCCACGGTTGTTTTATCTATTGAACTCAGCTACTCGATCCTACGGCGACGGGCAAGGATCAGCGATCCACCGGCCAGCAGGAGCGTGAGCACGAGTGCCACAAGAGCGATGATGTTGTCACCGGTCTTGGCCAAAAGGCCCTTCGGCGATTCGCCACGAGGCGCTGCAGCCGCTGAACCGTTCGGCTTCGCAGCAACCGGGTCGGGGCGGTATTCGTTGTGGAACACCGCGGTATCCACCGACGAACCATCGCGGTCCAGAGCAACGGCAGCAACAAGCTGGTGCGAAGCCGCATCCTCCGTGACCTTCACCGTGACGCCATAGGACGTGCGGTCATAGGTGACACCGTGTTCAGCACCGTTAGCCTCGGTCAGCGTGTAGCGCCATACACCCGTATGCGAGAACTTCATGGAGAACTTGGCTTGGCCCTGGCCCTCAGCATTCACCGTGGCAACAGACGGCTTCGACGCCAAACCAGCGGCATATCCAGACTTCGGGGAAATCGCGGAGCTGACAGGAACAGCCGTATTGACACGGTTGATCAGAGCAGTCAGAGCGCCCTTCTCACCGTCCTTCGGATTGTCCTTATTCGGCGTCAAGACGACTCCGAACTCGCCATCCTTCAACGGGCGTCCGTCAAGCACCTTGCCAACCGTGAGGTCGGCGTCGGTAGCAGCCGGCGTATAGACATTTTCGATCAACACATCCGAAACGTTCTTGTCAGTCGCAGCGGACAGCACGCCCGCGACATCGTTCACCGTGACCGTCACCACGTAGGAGCGGCTGTCATAGCTAATCGAAGGATCATGGCCCGCAATCTCACCGATCCGGTAACGATACGTGCCGGGATGAGCGTAGGCAATCGAGCCGAACGTGAACGCCGGGCCCACGTTCTTCACTGTGGACTTGCCATTGGCGGCATCAGACGGCATCGGCACCTTGTCGGCCGCGACCGCACCCGACGCATCGGTGCCGTCCAGAGCCGTCAACGCGAACTCGAACTCGCCGTTGGCAGGCGTGCGATGAGTGCCGGCGTCGGTGTTGCGCACCGACTTCACACCACCCAGCGAAACTGCCACATGCTTCGGGTCGTACGCATTCGTAAACACCGCGGAATCGGCAGCCACAGACGAGCCGGAAGCATCGAGCTTGTTCAGGGTCTTGCTGCTGATGACCAGATGGCCTTGCAGGTCATCGGTGACACGATAGGTGACCGAGTACACCGTCGGATCGCGAGTGATGCCCGGCACCACAGTGGAATCCTCAGAGAGCGTGAACACATAGTCGCCGATCTTGTCCATCGACACCGCAGGCAGAACGATACGTCCGTCAGCCGCATTAGAGGCACTCACGTCAGCCTGAGCGTTCGCGTCAGCAGGCGCGGACACACGATGCAAGGTGAACGAGAAATCGCCCGCCTTGAGCTGGTAGGCATTGCCCTCGCTCGACTTGACCTTCTTGATGGCATCCACCACATCGCTCACAGGAGCGGGAGTGTATGCATTGTGCAGCGTTACGTCGGTCTCGGTAATGCCGTCGTGAGACAGGGTTACCTGGGCGACGAGCTTGTGGTTCGTCGCATCTTCCGTGACATGAACCAGCACGTTGTGAACCGTGTTGTCGTAAGCCACACCGCCGAGTGCACCAGGCTTCTCGGTGATCGTGTAGTTCCAGTCGCCAACGCGGCTGAACCTGAGCGAGTCGAACGACACCGAGCCTTCCGAATCCGTCACCTTCGCAATGGTCTTTTCCTGCGAACCGTTCGACGGACTGCCGTCAACCGGATTGCCGGCTACGGGAGCCAACAGCGCCGAGAACTCGCCATCAACCAGCGGGCGACCGGACATGGTCTTCTTCGCATCCAACGAGACATCAACCGGAGCCGGTGTGTACTTGTTGTCAAAGGCAGCCGTGTTACCGGCGGCCGGCGAACCGTCCAGTGAGACCGCAGAGACAGCAGTCAGGGTTCCGGCGACATCGGTCACCGTTACCGCTACATCGTAGACACGGGTGTCATAGTCGAGGCTCGGATCCTTGGCCGAGCCCGAAGGCACGATCTCGGAAACCTTGTAGTTGAACACGCCAGGATAGGCATACTGCATGCCGCCGAACGCGACCGCACCATCGGCCTGATTCGTCATCTCGATCGCACTGCCAGAGGCAGCAGCAGGCATCGGCACATCGGCCTTGGCCACAGCAGCGCCGTCAACAGCACGCGTGCCGTCCACCGCTTCCAGCTTGAAGTTAAACTCGCCGGCAGCGGGAGCGCGATGTGTAGCAGGGTCGGCGTTGGTCATCGACTTCGACGCCCTGATCTCGAACACGGACTTCGACGGATCGTAGACGTTCGTGAACTTGGCCGTCGAGGAACCGGACGGATCCGAAGTCACCACAGGTGCGGAGGCCACCAATTGAGCATTGGTCTGGTCATCCGTCACCGTGTAGGTCAACGTATACACCGTCGCATCACGAGAGATGTGAACGTCGGACACGGCGTCTTCGGTCATTTGGAACTTGTAGGTTCCAGCCTGGTCGAAGGTCATCGACGGGAACGTGATGCTGCCGTCAGTCGCATTAGTCGCGTGCTGATCAGCAATCGCCGCAGCACCCGCCGGCCTTGACGTCTCGGAAAGCGTGAAGCCGAACTCGCCAGCCGCCAACGGAGCGTGGCTGTTGCCCGGAGTGGAGACGAGCACCTTGGAACCGGCAGGCGTCACCGAAACAGGAGCCGCCTTGTACTGGTTCGTGAAGGTCGCGGTATCACTCGACACATCGGCGTTGTGATCGTCCTTCATCGAAGTCGTCACCGTGCGGGTCATCGTCGTCATGTCGTCAGCGACCGTCACCGTCACCAGATACGACTGGGAAGTCGATGCGTCCGGGGTCACACCAGCTTGGCTGCTGGCATGCTCGGTGACCTTATATACATAGGTGCCAGGAAGGTCGAACTTCGTGCCATCAACCGGCACGGTCTTGACCGAACCGTTCGTCACCGTCACGCTCGACGGAACCGGACCGTTAGTCCCCGCTGCAGGAGCGGAGCCCTGGGCTTCGATATCGAACGTGTACTGCTCGCCGGTCAACCACGCACCGGTACGGCCGTTGAGCACCTTCTGCACCTTGAAGCCATTCGCCATGATCGACGGAGCAGACGGGAGTTTACCGGTAATGCCGGCATTCTCATAGGTGTCATCGTAGGACGAGGAATGCATCGCACTCACCGCCGGGAAATCGGCCAGGGTGATGGATGCGGAACGCAACGGATCGCCCGTGGTCTGACGCTGATCCGGGTCGGCACAAGACCGCTCCGACAGCTGAGCATCAGGA
Source organism: Bifidobacterium sp. ESL0682 (assembly GCF_029392815.1). Lineage (GTDB taxonomy): Bacteria > Actinomycetota > Actinomycetes > Actinomycetales > Bifidobacteriaceae > Bifidobacterium. Next base: position 1,698,069 of record NZ_CP113942.1, read on the forward strand.
TTGTCTTTGACGGTGACTTTAAGCGTCTTCCAACTGTTCGCAGAAGCGGGCTTGAACACCAGCTTGTACCCAGAACCGGCCGGCACATCGTCCATTCGGTAGCTGCCATCCGCAGCGGTAGTGGCCGTCAGCTGCGTGGTACCGTCGGCAAGCGACTTCACCGGGTTGCCACTGGCATCCACCAACGCCACCTCGATACCCTCGAGAGTCTTGTCCTCAGGCCCACGAATGCCGTCATTGTTGTAGTCATACCAGGCGATACCGCTTACAGAACGACGTACCACCGCAGAGCGGGCGATCACCATGTTGGTGTCGTTCATCCACTCATCGGTATAGATATCGCTCCCCTGGTTGCCGGTAGGCTGGATGTCCATCTTGAAGTTGTACCGCGCATTGCTCGGCAAGACATCAGACATGAACGCCCACGCCACCGGAGCATCATACCCGGCAGGAATCGTCATCTCACCAGTGGTGTTGTCAACAGTCCCTTCATGCCAGACACTGGGATTCGCGAGAATCTCAGCACGCGAAATCGAACCGGGCGTCCTGCTACGCAGCGACTCATCCGTCGAGAAGAACACTCGAGGATGCACACTGGCCGCTATAGAAGCACCTGTGACACCACTGACCTTGATGCCAGTGATCTTATAAGTACCGTGGAAATTAGACACCGGTGTGCCACCATCGAACGGCATGATGTTCACCGCATACGGATTGACCTTCTGGGAGGACGCCATGTTGCCAAGCATCATCCTGAAGCCCAGTCGCTGAGAGACATCGGCAGTCAGAGGATCGGCCATAACCGCGATGGACGAGGCATGCGTACGCGAGACCCTGATGGTCGCATTGGCCAACGTGCCCTTTGCACCATCCGGCTTGGCCATGTCGCGCTTCGACTGAATGCCAACCGTGTTGACAAACGACTGAGCGTTTTGCACGTCACTGCTCGGATCCGTGGCATCGCCAATGGTCGACTGGTAGTGAATCACAAACTTCGAGCCGTCCACCGGCACATCCGAAACGGTCCACTTGAGCGTCGTTGTGCCATCGGCATTCTCCGTAACCGTGGGCGACAACGCCGTTCCTCCGGTCACTGAGCCTCCCTCGGCGCCACCTTCTTGGTAGGTGCCGCCAAGCTTCGCCGAATCATAGACGTAGTGCAGGCCCTTGGGCAGGGTATCGGTGATGTAGGTCTCGGTCTTCAGACCAGACGCACCGGCCCCACTGACACTTCCGGTCAGCGCCCAATCAACAGTGCGCTGCTCCTTGTCCAAATCATAGATGGACTTGGTGCCGCCAGCCTCAGATTTCTGCTCCACCTCTTTGTCGACTCTTGGCTGTTCACCAGAAATATACAGGGAATCACCGTACTTGATGCCGCCGGTATCGTTGCCCAGATAACCCTGATGGGAGTCATAACGAGCCTTTTCATAAGAAGAGCCCGATTCAGGAGCCGAAAACGCAGGAGCTAGTGTCGAGCGCAACGCCATCGGGTCCATCTCATTGGCCAACTGCTCCCACTGCGCATCAGAAGAAGTCATCGGATCAAGATGAGTGCCGTCTGCCAACACCGCCTTGCCCGCATTAGCCAACTGCCTACGAGTGAACGCATATGCCCGCTGAGTCACCTGCGCCACGGTGCCAATCGGAACGTTCGGTTTGATCTGAGCCTTGAACGAACCAACGCTATACACGGAATGATGACCGGCTTTACTGGTATCAGCTGCCGAATATCCGACGAACAGCATGGCCACGATCGCGCCATGCGACTGTGCTTCGGCCTTGGTGTTATAGAAGTTCAGATCTTTGATATCGGCAGAGAACTGCTCGTTATCGCTGCTCCACGAGGAGCCATCCTTCTTGGTCGCATACAGGATGCCGGCACCCTTCTTGCCGAAAACGGACGGTGACTCCCAGTCGTTCCAATATGCCGTGCCCTGCGGTTTGCTCGCATCGGCGACATGCAGGTCGAGATCGCCTTTCTCAGGCACCTCCAGCACTGTCGGATCAATCTTGACGAGGTTGAGCTCCCCACTGGCAGGTCACGTATGCCGGTATCGAAATCAGAAGCCGAGAAAATCCTCGCCGTGGTCCCAGCCATAGCAGTATCCGTACCATGCTGCCAATCCGATGCCTCCCACGTACCGCAATCAGTACCGTTTTCTCTGGCGGTATTGCTTGAAGGGCATGAGTAATAGAAATAATTGGAGAACTGCCCTGGAGGGTCCAGCAAGGTGGAAGCGGACCACGAATCATCATCGCCAGCTGCCTGATTGGAAACATCGTTCGCATCGGTGGGCTGACGAAGCTTGTCGCCAGGGGTTATCGAATTGGCAGAGAGCCCGCCATCCGAAATCTTGCTTTGCAGACTCATCGCCGCGCCACCATAGAGGTCGACCACACTCTTCTGTCCATTGGGCGCGCTGGAATCAGGAATCGACGACGGGAAGAACACATACAGATAGCCGGTCGATATCTCACCAACTCGCTGCGTCACGCAGCCTTCCGACATCAGCACATTGCTGCAGGCATCGACGTTATGCGCATCACCGTAATAGGGGAATGTGCCGTTGATGTCGTAATTGCTCAGCGTGAACTGGAAAACGGTCTTGTCGGATTGACGATCCTGGCCGATGTTGTAGTTGCCGTTCTGATACACGCTGTCGGATGCGTCTCCACGTGCCGACCTGGCGTAATGATAGTTGTCCAGTCGCGGAGACCATCCCTGGTTTCTCGTGTTTCGTCCAGAGTCATGGAATGGATCGCCTTGGGTAACCGGTCCGTAATCCCAGTAATAAGGCTGCAAATCTGCACGAGCCGGCTCTGCCCCAGACGCACCATTCTTCTTCCATTGCGAAGAAGCGGAAATGCTGAAAGTGACATCGCCTTGAGGCTTCTCCAAACCACGGAGTCCCTTGGTCTGGTCATGCCAACGCATATCGACGGCCCAATTGACCATGGCCATCATGCCCGAACGCTTGCCCAAACCATAGTTGAGGACACTCGGATCAGCTCTGTTGAAGTCAAACGACATCTCCGGAGAGATCTCATTCTGAATGCCGGTGATACGCAGGTTCATATTGAGCTTGGCGGAAACAGTCACGGCTGCGGGAGTGTCAGTCATCGAACGGTGCTGCACATCGTTCGGCGCGGCCCACGCCGTCACTTTCGGCTGAATGACGTCACCCTGCACGGCGGCCTTCACATTGACTCCCAAGGCGATTCCGGCAGCACCAGGAACCGCGGTTGGAGAAGTCGAAGTCGGGGTCATCAGACGATAGGCCGTCAGTACCTGCGTCGGCACACCATCGATGGTCTCGGTCGTGGACTGCGGCTGATAGCCCGGTGTCTGATCGACCCAATTCATTGCGTTGAGATCAAACGAGGCCTTGTCTGAAGAAATTGGCAACTCGAAACGGAAACCGACGCGGGCGCTCTTGTAATAGGTCATCGGATCGTCAGGATTGACCGCGAAGTCGTAATTGTAAGTAATCTTATCGAACGAGCGCACGATCTTGTTGCTGGCCGAGCTGTCATCGCCAGCATTGTCGTCGCTATCGAACGGGGCCGTGCCCGTCACGATGCCGGAATCGTCGCTGAGCTTCAGCTGCGTGACACTGGCCACGTCGCTGTCCAGCATCTCATTCATTTTGACTTCCAGCCCGGAGCCACCGCGCGTCGACGGATTCTGCTGCACCGCAGGCGTACCGGACTGCTGCGTCGGAGCTGACTTGGTAGCCAACGACGACGCGGTAGGCAAATCAGCCTGCTTCAGCGGCAATGAAGACGACGAGGACGTCTGACCGGAAGCGGCCGAAGACGACGGCTGTCGCTGAGAATTTGAGGTATCAGCAGATGACGCCTGCGCTGAATCCGCATTCGCCTGCTGATTATTATGCGATTGAGCAGCAGGAGTCTGCGAAGCATTCGCTTGAGACCCGTTTATCGACCCCGCACCAACATTCGGAGTCATACCGCTCGATGCAACATTTTGCGTTGAAGACGGCGTGGCCGCATCCATCGCATTTGCACTTATAGGTAATACCATTCCACATGCCACAGCAACTGCTATGGCAGCTTTGAACCAATTTTTCATTTATCTTATCGTTCGCCCAACAACAACCCATACCCGTACCCAAACCAACGTATAAAAGTCATACGAACCCTGTGATGAGTGAAATATTAAGTAAATGAAAAAGAAAATCAAACCGTTTGTAATACAGTTATCCCAGGAAATGAGGCAAACGATTGACGACCCGCCAATCATTGCAACGCTTGGCGCAACTTCTTTGGTTCAAGAACGTTTCACGATTAGCGAAATCCGATGTCGGCCCAGAGACCTCTTAGCACCCAAAATGAGAACTCTGAAACCGATTCAGCGTTTCACAAACCTACCCATGATCATCACGGGAACGTTCTTGGTTTTATTATACACAATAATTCGAAAAGTCCAAACACATTTAGAAGGTGTGTTGAATAACGACAAAAAATAAGGCGTGCCACCCGCTGACAATAACGGACGGCACGCCTGCATTCACTTCAGTTATTTATGGCAAGTCACGCAAACGAATTATGCAAAACAAACCAATCACTTAGTCGCTTCAGCATATTCTGCCAGAAGCTCCTTGGTGAGGGCTTCGGACACATCAGCACCGAGCATCATGGCCATGCCGCCAACGGTGCAGCTGTCGACGAACATCACAAGCAGACTGCTGTCGGGCATGATGTTGTGTCCGAACTGCTTGCTGAGCTTGGCGACGGCCTTGTCGACGATCGGGCCACCAATCGGGTCGTCCTTCCATTCCTTGAGCGTGGACCATTCGTTGAGCTTGGCTATCTTGCCGTCGTCGTCAAGATCAACGGAGACGGTATCGGCGATGTCGCGGGACGAAGTACCGACCTCGATGCCGTAGGTGCCTTCCTCAACCTTCCAGCCCTCGAAGCGCTCGGACCAGTAGGCGAACGCACGCGAATCCAAGTCGACGGAAACCTCGGCGGACTTGCCAGGCTCAAGATAGACCTTCTTGAAGCCCTTGAGCTCGTGGACAGGGCGCTGAACGGCTTCCTTGGGCGGAGCGACGTAGAACTGCACAACCTCGGCGCCGGCCACGGAGCCGGTGTTCTTCACGGTTGCGGTGACGCGTGCGGACTGCGGGCCGGTCTTCTCGGCCTTTGCACCCGAGACCTCGAACGTGGTATAGCTCAGGCCGTAGCCGAACGGATACACGACGGGCTTGTGGAAGGTGTCGTAATAGCGATAGCCGACGAAGACGCCTTCGCCGTAGTCAACATGACCCTCTTCGCCCGGCCAGTTCATCATGGTCGGATCGTCGTCGAGGTCATTGATGATCGTCTGCGCGAGCTTGCCGGACGGGTTGACATCACCGAAGACGACATCAGCGGTTGCGGCGCCGCCGGCCTGGCCGAGCAGCCAGGCTTCGAGAATGGACTTAGCGTCGTCGGCCCACGGCATGGAGACCGAAGAACCATTGGAAAGGATGACCACGACGTTCTTGTTGGCGGCGGCCACGGCCTTCAGCAACTCGACCTGTTTGGCAGGAATGTCGAGCGAGGTGCGGTCGAAGCCTTCGGATTCGTATTCAGCAGGCAGGCCGAGGAAGAGCAGCACGGTGTCGGCGCCCTTGGCGGCGGCAACGGCCTCGTCGGTCAGCGCCGGGTCCTGCGGGTCGTCTTCGAGCGTGAAGCCGGGCGCGAAGTCCGCGTCAATGCCGCGATCCTTGAGAGCATCGAGGAAGCTGGTGAGCTTGTTCGGGTTGATAAGCGAGGAGCCGGCGCCCTGATAACGCGGGGTGCGGGCGAATTCGCCAATGACGGCCAGCTTGGTGCCGGGCTTGACGGGCAGCAGGCTGTCGTCATTCTTCAACAGCACCATGGCCTCGTGTGCGGCGCGGCGAGCGACGTCGTCATGCGCGTCGATGTCGTAGCGATAGCCGGCAGCGCCCTTCTCCATGGCCGGACGAGTCTTGTTGACCAGGTCGATCATGCCTTGGGCCATCTGCTCAAGTTGCTCGGGCTTGATCTCACCATCGCGAACCGCGTGCACGATCTTGTTGTCGGTATCGGTCGGCGGCATCTCGAGGTTCAAGCCGGCGTTCAGGGCAGCGGCACGGTCGTGCACGGCACCCCAGTCGGACATGACGATGCCTTTGAAGCCCCACTCGTCACGCAGCACGTCGGTCAGCAGCCACTTGTTCTGCGAGGAATAGACGTTGTTGACCTTGTTGTAGGAGCACATGATCGTCCAAGGCTGGGCTGTTTTGACGATGTGCTCGAAGCCCGGCAGATAAATCTCACGAAGCGTGCGCTGCGACATATTCGCGCTCACGCGCATGCGGTCGGTCTCCTGGTTGTTGGCCGCGAAGTGCTTGAGCGAGGTGCCGATGCCCTTGGACTGGATGCCCTCGACCTCGCCAACGGCTTCGTGCCCGGCCAAGTACGGATCTTCGCTCCAGAACTCGAAGCAGCGGCCACCCAGCGGGTTGCGCTTGATGTTGATGCCGGGGCCGAGGATGACGGCGACCTGCTCCTGGATGCATTCCTCACCCATGGCCTCGCCGGTTTCTTTCACCAGTTCCGGGTTCCAGCTTGACGACATACCTGCGGCCGGCGGGAAGCAGGTGGCGGGAACGGCCTTCTCCACATCCATGCCTTCGAGGTTCTGCGCCTTGCGCAGTCCGTGGGGGCCGTCGGTAATCGTGTAGTTCGGCAGTCCCTTTTCGGGCACCGAACCGATGCTCCACGGGTTAGTGCCACTGGTCAGCGCCGCCTGCTGCTCAACGCTGAGTTCCTTGGCGCTTGTCGCCGGTGTTGCTTGATTGGTCATAGTGCAACCTTTCCATATTTCGCGCCGAATCATCCCTGAGCCATGCGCGATACAACTACGTTTGTTTCAGTTATATTGCCGCGCCGGTTTGACTCTGGAATCTGAGGATAACCACTTAGTTACCGACCGGTAGGTAGATACATCTTAACACCATTATTGCCAGCTTTCCTTGCATATATAAGTAGAATTTGTCTATCGAATCACGACAGGTTCTCTCCGCACGTAATCTGCTGACATATATATTGACAACGCAGAGTCTTCGTCGTTACTGTTCGTCCGTCCCCGACCAACAACACAACAGCGGAAGCAATCGGGCCATCGTGGCTCAACGAGACATGCCAGCGCAACATTGATGGACTCACGTGCAGCAGGCGCTCACCGAACGCAAGCAAATCCTCTTCCGACGACAGCTCATCCACGCTCTGCTGGCTCTCGCCGAAAGTAACCGGATTCTCATCCTGCGGCATCTGATCAGCACGCATCGTTTCAGCCCGCTCTAACCCCAATGATTTCCATAACGTGGCTTCGCAATCAGGTGTCAACACCACACGCGGCCGCGAGCGCGAATCGTCAAGAATCTCTACCTGCGCCCAAGGGAAATTATCAAGCGTATATGGGTTAGTTCGCTCCCCCAGCGCCTCGCACCAGGCTTTAAGCACGGCTTCCTTGCCTGCCCACCGCGCGGCGAGGTGCACAGCCTCACCGTCATGCTTAACTCTGGCTCGCGCCGCCGCCTGCCGCAGTTCCCGAATCGAAAACAGATTACGCATGCGCGATCCCGGCTCACTTAACTGCGCGGCGAACCCGGCAACATCCACGACGTCGTGCCCCAAACCGAGTACACCAAAAGTGCTGCCGGCGTTCATGCTCGCCGACCCAGCATCAATTCCTGTATCCATCACTCTTTCATCGTATCGACACAAGATGAAAACAGGCAGACACCAACCATTCTCAACTAGGAACTCGGCAACAGTCAAGACTCTGAAAATACCGCTCAGCTATTTCATCAGACTCCCAAGCCCTGACCGCTACCGACTATTTCAGGAATTGGACATTTCGGCGTTTTGTACTACGAAAGCTGTATCATCGATTACGGTTTATCAGCGGTACGCCCGTCGGCGCACCGCTCACATTTTCACGAAATGGGTTTGGTCATGGGTATTTTACGCAGTATTCTCGCATTCGCACTATGCATTACAAATTCAGCAATTATCGCCCCCCGCAAATCTAAACCCCTCCCCAGCAACACAATCATCCAGCAACGCCCCTAGCGCGCAGACTTCCAGCCAATCCGCACAACCGGACAGCACCGTCGCCGCCCGCACACACGAAACCATCTCCGTCTCCCAGGTCACCACCAACCCGCAGACCACCACCCAACAGCAAACCCAATCCGCGTCACAACCGCAGCCACAATCCCAGGCACAGCAACCGCAGTCGACCGCCCCATCGCAAGGTAGTCAGACCGCAGACCCCGGCACGAATCACAGCACATCGTCTCCGGCGTATTCTCCTTCACAGCCATCCGAATCCGCAGCGGCACCCAACTCTTCAGCCGGCACGCAGGGCACATCATCGGGTTCGGCGATCTCTGCCTCACCCCAGCAAGCAACTCCTTCCCTGGAAGCACCAAGCAGCCCGGTCGCACCACAGTCCAGCGCCACTTCTCCTTCCGCGACGCCGCGTCAAAGCCCAGTCCAAGCACCCTCTACCAAGTCGGAAACAAACGGAATCGAAACGCGCGACGGCTCATCCATCGGCACACGAGGCTCCTGCAGCACATGGCAGACCTGGGGCTCGCCGTATACCGGCTACACCGGAGTCGCAGGACAGGACCATTCAGCCGTAAGCTGGTGTCTAGGTGAGAACTCCACCTTGCATCTTTCCGGAGGCACCAGCCCCAATATCCGTCCAGGAAGCGTCGATGTTCCGTGGAACAGTCTGCGTAGCAGCATCCTGCATATCCAAATCGACGGCAACCTCACCATCTACAGCAGCGCCACAACAATTGACATGTGGAACGGCAGTGTTGGCGGCAGTAATAACGGTGGCATTTTCGGTATGAACAGCTCATGGCTGCTAAGGTCCTTCGACAGTACCAATGGCAACCTCCATATCGCCGGTACAGCAGGAGTAGGCTTGTTCGCGAGCGATCACGCCCTTACCACTATCAACGGCGCGGAGAACTGGGACCTTTCCCAAGCTACCTCTTTATTCCAGATGTTTCAGACTTGCAACGAACTTACCAGCCTCGACGCGCATGCCTGGGATGTGCACAACGTCACCGATATGCGTAGTATGTTCGAACAATGCTATGATCTCACCCAGCTGGACGTTCGCAACTGGGATGTGCGCAACGTCCCCGACATGAGCAGCATGTTTTCACATTGCAGCCATCTTGTTGCCATAGACCTCCGCAACTGGGAGGTACACGCCACCAATCTCCACGGTATGTTCGCCGGCTGCACCAACCTTACTTACCTCAACGTGTCAAATTGGCAGACGGAACAAGTAGCCGACATGGCCTACATGTTCAACGATTGCTCGAGTCTTCTATCTCTGGATCTATCATCATGGAACACCAGGAAAGCACTATCCTCCACCGTTCCTCCATTGAATTATAACGGTATATATTTCATGCTGCCACAGAACATACAGCGCCTAACCCTAGGATCGAATACCACACTTGATGGCAGCTATGGCTACACCCATTGGGACGAGTGGAGCGGTCCTACTGCACCGGCCAGCGGTACCTACAAGATTCAGAGCGACATCGATACTGCAACCCGTTGGCGCAACAACCCGAGAGGTACCTATATGGTGGCCGATGTCAGGCCAACTTCGGCCACGCTCTATGTGGATGCAAACGGGGGCAGCGGCAGTCGGCAAATCACGGTGGATACCACATTTGGCAACGCGTTCACCGTCGAGGATGCCTCGTTCCTGTACAACAAGACGCACTGTCTCTACAACGGTCTGAACACCAACCCCGATGGAACCGGTACCAGCCGTCCCATCGGCGACATCATCTACTTCGCTCCGCGTTCGACCTACACCACTACCCTCTACGCGCAGTGGAAAGCGTTGCCTTCGCCGGGCGGGGTGCATGAGCCAACGCTACACGCGCCGGCCGGGCAAGCCGCGACCGTCGACCTCGCTGTGGACGGGCCGAGCCGGTTCGCCAACGCCGACGTAATGACCCTGACTTCGACCGGCACGGGCACCGGATCCTGGTCCAGCACCTATACCTATTTGGGCTCCTACGGCACCGTGTCATGGAACGGCCAGTCCGCCACGAGCCTGCAGCGCAACCCCGCCGACAACTACTCTCTGTCCGCCACGCTCAAGTCCCGCGACCCCGTCACCGGCGTCTGGGTCGAGAGCACCGCGTCCACCCGCACCGGCAGTTTGCCCCACTCCGCCCTCAAGCTCGACCCGAACACCGCCCACGGCGCCCAGCCCGGCAGCACCACCACACTCGGCGCCTACGCCGACGCCGGCACCCAGGCCACGTTCACCCTGCCCAACGCCGACGGCCTGACCGGCAAAACCGGCCTCGTGTTCACCGGCTGGGACACCAACCCCGCCAACGCGACCACCCAGGGCGCCTACACGCCCGGCCAGACCTACACCGTCGCCGCCAACACCACCGCCACGCTCTACGCCATCTGGACCGAGGCCAAGGCCCCTACCGACCTCACCGCCACACGCCAGGGCGATGGGTCGATCGCCGTGGCCGGCTCCGTGCGCGCACTGCGCCCCGAGGACACCGTCGAGGTGTGCGCCAAACCCGCCGGTACCCCCGACACCAGCTACCAGTGCTCCGGCACCGCCGCATTCGGCGGCAACGCCAGCGACTACCGCACCCTCGCCAACGCCACCCGCAGCTGGAACCTCACCGTCCCCGCCGCCACCAGCAGCACCTGGACCGGCTGGACCATGCGCGCCCGCCTGAAGACCGCCGACCAGTGGCACACCGGCCAGCCCGCCACCTACTCCCCCGCCGCCTACAAGTCCGGCCCGGCCGCGACCTTCACTTACAAGTCCAACACCGCGCAGGGCGGCCAAGGCGACGACAAGACCACCACCGGCACACCCGACGACACCACCGGCCTCGCTCCCACGACCACGCCCAAGCCAGACGCCATGGGCGGCACCAGCGGCTACACCAACTCGAACGAGCACAAGCTCTTCGACGGCTGGAGCACTAGCCCCACCGCTACCACCGGCGACTCGACGCTGAACCCCGGCAAGACCACCACCGCTCCCGCCGGCAGCACCACCACGCTCTACGCCATCTGGCGCACCGTGCCCGCCCCCACCGTCACCGGCGCCACACGCCAGACCGACGGCACCCTCAAGATCACCGGATCCAGCACACCCCTCAAATCCGGCGACACCGTCAGGGCCTGCACCAGGGAATCCTCCAGCCCGCTGGCCACGCCGACCTGCCTGACGGCCACGGTTCCCGACAACCCGTCCGGCACCAGCAACGCCTACGACGGCGCCACCATCCACGCATGGACCATAACCCTGCCGGCCGCCTGGTACACCGACACCACGGTGGGCGCCGGCTACACGCTCACCGCCACACTGACCACCAAGGACCAATGGCGCGGCGACGGCACCGCCGACGTGACCAGCACGACCGCCGAGAGCGCGTACACGCGCCCCGCCGTCACCCTCAAACTCGACCCCAACCCCGGCACCGGCAGCGGCCAGGGCGGCTCGGGCACCCTCACCGACACCAACTGGACCGGCAATTCGCAGAGCCTGTGGTCCGACGCCGGCGGCACGGTGACGTTCACCTACCCGTCATCCGCGGGCATGAGCGCGCCCGGCAAGCTGTTCCTCGGCTGGGCTGAACACCCCGACGACACCACACCCAGCAGGACTCCCGGCCAGACCGAGACCTTCACCCAACCCACCGGCACCCGAACCATCACCCGCTACGCGGTATGGAAGGCCGTGGCCGCACCCACCGGCGTGAGCGCGACGTGGTCGCACGCAACCAACTGGGTCTCGTTCACTGCCTCGGGCCTGCCTTCCGGCGCCACCGGCTGGCAGATCCGCTACAAGCCCAGCGGCAGCCAGTCCTGGTGGACCGAGCCCAGCGACACGATGCGGCCTGCCGACAGCTACCCCTACGGCTACGGACCCTCCTTCACGCCAGGCGACACGTGGACCGTCCAGCTGCGGGCCACCGTCACCGACTCCACGGGAAACACGGCAACCAGCGCATGGAGCGGGGATCTCACCGGCACCCTGCCCTACATGGACGTCACCCTCAAGCCGGGAAACCAGCAGGCGCCCGGCGGCGACACCCACGCCAAGGGCCTCACCGACCTCGACGAACGGAAATCCTATGTCACCCTGCCGGGAGGCACGGGCACCCACCCCGCAGGCATGGACTTCCAGCAATGGGCGTCCAACGCCGACGGGACCGGCGACACCTACCAGGCCAGCACCGGCGTGCCCGTCCCCACCGCCGCCGGCACGCCAGGCGCCGACCCCGGGCAGACGCTGCTCACCCTCTACGCCCGCTGGACCTACACCGGTCAGCCCCCACGCCCCGGCCACTGCACCGACTCCCCGGCTGGGCCCAATGGGGCGACAGCACCACCCTGCCGGCCATCCCCGGCATCGATGGGCAGGACACCAACAGCGTCTGCTACGCGGTCGTCGACGGCGGCACGACGCTGCGACTGACCGGCGGCACCAGCCCCAACTGGCAGTCCGCGGCGGACATCCCCTGGAACGGGCGCAAGAGCACCATCGCCAAGGTCTCGATCGAGGGCGACCTCACCCTGACCAGCAGCAACTACGACACCAGGGACAACCCCTTCAACGAGATGGGCGCGCTCACCTCCATGGACAGCAACGGCCACCGGGTCGCCATCGACCGCGACGGCGGCTACTGGGCCTTCTCCGACGACACCGCCTTGGTCAGTCTTGATTTGACCGGCTGGCAGGTCAACGACACCGACGACCGCGCCGTCAGCCTACGGGGCATGTTCATGGAGTGCACACACCTGGCCACGCTGAAGGGCCTCGAAAGCTGGCACACCGGCCACGTCGGAGCCGCCAACTTCATGTTCGCGGACTGCGCCAGCCTGACCGACCTGGACCTCTCCGGCTGGGACACCGGCCGGCTCCGCGACGTCAACGGCATGTTCTCCGGCAGCGGCCTGACCGACCTCGACCTGTCCGGCTGGGACACCTCGCACATCAACCAGACCTACTACTGGGACGGCATGCTGCCCGGCAACCTCAAACGCCTCCGCCTCGGACCCGACACCAAGCTCTGGGCCCAAGCGTTCAGCGAGATAGCCGCCAGCCCCGCCAGCAGCGGCAACCACGGTGGTCACCCCGACGAGCTCTGGCACGAATGGGACTGGCCGCAAGGCCGCCACCCCACCGACCTCGGCCTGGTCGGCCCCGACAGCACCACCCGCGGCGACGGCACCCTGACAACCCTCGAGACCCGCGCGGCCGCCAACCCCAAAGGCACCTACGTGCGCGCCGACACCACCGTCACCTACGTCGACCTGAGATACGACCCGCAGGGCGGCGCCCTCGACACCGGCCTGCCCGCCACCGCCGGCACATCCGGCGGCCTGGCCGTCGACACGACCTTCAGGGCCGGCACGTACACCGTCCCCGACACCGCCGCCAGCCACATCACCGCCAACAGATCCCACGGCCTGTTCAACGGCTGGACCGCCGACACCAGCGGCGTGACCGGCACCGCCGGCATGACCAACCACACCCTCACCGCCTCCCGGGGCGCGACCGGCACCGCCACCATCCAGGCCGACTGGACCACGCCCGCGGAATCCGCCACCACCGTCACCGTCGCCACCGACACCCACGCCACCGACAAAGGCTCGGCCACCGTGGGCGCCACCGCCGCGCTCGGCCAGACCCTGCCCGCGCTGGCCGCCCTGCCCGCGTCCGGGCTCGACCCCGGCAGGTCCTCCAGACCCGCCGTCGACGCCGGCGGCAGCGTGACCGTCTGTGTGAAACCCAGCAGCCAGACAGGAGGCTACACGACCGGGCAATGCCACACCAAGACCAGCACCACCGCGGGCGCGCAGACGGTCACCCCCGACGCGTTCACGCTGCCCGGCTCGCTCACCACGGGACAGGACACCACCTTCCCCGGCCCCGGCGAGAGCTACGTGATGACCGCCTCGTACACGACCACCGACCCCGCCACCCGCAACACCGTGACCAGCGACACCACCACCGCAGGCGGCGGACTCGCGACCGGCACGCTGCCGTGGGTCCATGCGGTGTTCGACGCGAACATGCCCGGGCCCAACGCGCCCAGCTCCGGCACGCCCACGCCACCGGACGACATCAGGACGCTCGTCGACACCGCCAGCGGCAAGGCCTGGATCACCCTGCCCTACGGCACCGCCAGCATGGACCCCGTCGACCACTCCATGGCCGGCTGGTCCGCCAGCAGCGGCGCCACCCAGCCAGACCAAGGCATGGCCGACGCCACCCACCGCGACGTCCGGCTGCCCGCCACCCCCGGCATCAGCGAGACCCGCACCACCCTGCACGCCGTCTGGCACCACCTCTCCACACCCGTCGTCACCGGCATGAGCCGCGACCCCGCCACCAACCAGGTCACCATCACCGGCACCAGCACCCCTGGGACCGCCAGGAGACCATCTTCGTGCGCGTCATCGCCGACCAGGGACAGACCGTCAACTACCAGCCCGTATCCAACTGGTGGGCCAACGCCCCCGACAGCCACCCGCAGGACAACGACACCGCCGGCAACCCCCTGCCCTACGACGGCACCACCACCCACAACTGGGCCACTACCATCCCCGCCGACACCCTGCCCGAAGGAGGACGCTACCGCATCAGCCACACGACCACCACCAGCGACCCCTGGCGCTACACCACCGGCAGCAGCGAACAAGGCACCACCACCCTCACCCTCGCCGGCACCTACCAGCACGCCCTCCCCTGACCGGCGGACGAAAGGACAAGGCCCTCCTCGCCGCCGTCACAGCAGCCATCGCCCTGCTCCTGCTGGCCACCGCACTACGCGACAGGAGACGACAGGAAACCAAGCGCGAGCAATGACCGCGGCCCAAGGCAGCCGCCCCGCGCCCCCTGCTGCCGGCCCGCCCCATCCGGGCCGGCAACCACCAACCGAGTAAGAAAAAGGTGTGGCCCGCACCCCGACACAGGGACCACGGGCCACACCGCCACACAAGACTTCCCCCGGGCACAACACCCGCCCGGAGGGAACACCAAACCGGACGCCGGCGACGGGACCAACAACCCAAAAACCAACCAACCCCGCCGCCAGCGCCCAACCCCACATAACAAATAGGTCCTCGATTCCAAAGACGGAACCAAGGACCCACAACATTCAAGACATAGGTGCCAATACATTATTCACCATCAAACGGCAAGCAACCCACAAACGTTCACAGAGCATAAAAGAACAACGAAAACCAATACAAGCCAAATAGACAAAGACGTCTCACGGCAACGATGCCCAAAACACGTGTGGGCCGCCAGCCAAAGCCGACAGCCCACACAAATACTCAAGTCGAGGACGCAATGGAAAACGCCCTGCCAGCGGAGACCAAC
Organism: Bifidobacterium sp. ESL0682; assembly: GCF_029392815.1. Lineage (GTDB taxonomy): Bacteria > Actinomycetota > Actinomycetes > Actinomycetales > Bifidobacteriaceae > Bifidobacterium. Next base: position 1,713,535 of record NZ_CP113942.1, read on the forward strand.
AAGGCGAAGTTTTAAAAAGCCCCAGACCATGCCTCGAAGTGAACCGGCTCCAGCCGACAGAATCAGCGTAACACATTCCAATCAAAGACCACAACTCATCTCAAGAAACCTTGAATTTCATTGATTTTGCGGTTAATACTAAAAAGCCGTGTGGGCCGCCAGCCAAAGCCGACAGCCCACACAAACAATTAAAGAGAAGGACGGAATAACAAAACGCCCTACCAGTGGAACCCACGAGGCGAAAGCTCACAAAGACCCGGATATACCTCGAGTTGAGACGATCCCAACCAGCACAACGAGAGTATCACATCCCAGCCAAAGGCCACAACTCATCTCAAGAAATCTTGAATTTTCATCAATTCAGACTTCCTAGCTTGACTTCTGCAGCATTGATATGAGACGTTGACAAAGCCGCACGCACGCGGCACGGCAATCCCTTGAGACGGAAAGCCAGAAACGTGCGGGCGACCGGCCAGGACCAAGAGGCCGGCTGAAATTAAAGAGATAGGAGCCAGAAATGGCACCTCACAATAACAATAAGCCCGGAAACGCCGGGCTCTGCTGGCTCGTGGCCATAGTGCTGGTCACGATTGCGCCCAAGGTAAGTCCCCCATGGGCAACGGCAATCCTGCTGATCTGCCTACTGTACGCAATCCGCAGAATGAAGTAGCGCCAGCACCGTGCCGTCCATAGCAGCCAGCCGTGGACGGCACGGCAGGCAATCAATCTCCATTACCAACAAACTTGAGAAGGTATTCGAATACAAATAACCGCGTCCCGCAGAAGATGAGTTCTGCGGAGCGCGGTTATTGTTCACGACTCAGGCCAGCTTGCGCCGACCTATTATCGGCAACTGACTACTCGAAGTAGCCGTCGGAGCCAAGGCGGGCGTCCGGGTTGAGGAGCATCGCCTTTTCGGCGTCGTGGGCGTTGTAGGTCTTCGTGTCTTCGTGGAAGCGACGGTTGTCAATCTCCTCGAAGAGCGGGGCCTCGCCCATCATGCCCATCAGGCGGCGACGTTCACCACGAGCCAGACGCTCGTTGGCACGCTTGCGCCACTTGTCGAGCGCGTCCTGGCCGTACTCGTTGGCCACGGCCGCCTCGAAGGCGCCGGGGTGCACGAGGGCGACGAAGCCGGAGACGTGGCCGAAGCCGAGCGAAGTGACCAGGCCAGCCTTGACGGAACCGATGTTCAGCGGCTTGCGCAGCCAGACCATGTGATCGTCCTTGCGCATCTTCGGGTCGACGCAGTCGAGGGCCGCGTTGGCGGGAATGACGCCGGACTTGAACAGCTGAGTGAGACCATCGATCTGGAAGATCGCGGCACCACCCATCGCGTGACCGGTCAGCGACTTCTGCGAGATGACGAACAGCGGATTGCCATCGTTGCGGCCAATGGCGTGCTGGATGGAGTTGTGCAGCTCGGATTCGTTGGAATCGTTGGCGTTGGTGGACGTGTCGTGCTTGGAAACCACGGCGATATCGTCCGGGGTGACGCCGAGCGCAGCCAACTGGCGAACCAGCTGAGAGTCCTTGCCGCCCTGAGCCGCAGCCAGAGCACCGAGGCCCGGAGCCGGAATCGAGGTGTGCGCGCCGTCAGCGAAACTGTGGACGTAACCGACCACGGCCGCCACAGGCAGGCCCATCTTCAGCGCGATGTCGCCACGGGTGACGAGCATCGTGCCGCCGCCCTCGGATTCAACGAAGCCGTCGCGACGGCGGTCGTTGGAACGGGAGAAGAAGCGGTCGGAGATGCCCTTGCCGTACATCACGCTCGCGTCGGCGGTGGCGCCCATGTTGCCGAAGCCGATCACCGAATCCACGCCGATGTCATCGATTGCGCCGGTGACCACGAAGTCCGCCTTGCCGAGGGCGATCTTGTCGACACCCTCCTCGAGCGAGACCGCAGCGGTGGCGCAGGCCGAAACCGGCTGAACCATGTTGCCGTAGCCGCCGATGTAGGACTGCATGACGTGCGCGGCGACGACGTTCGGCAGGGCTTCCTGCAGGATGTCGGTCGGAATCTCATGACCGAGGAAGCGGTCGAGATAGAGCTTGCGCATGCTGGCCATGCCGCCGAAACCGGTGCCCTGCGTGGAAGCGACCATCGAAGGATGAATCGTCTGCAGGACCTCAGCTGGGGTGAAGCCGGCGGAAAGGTAGGCGTCGACCGTGGTAACGATGTTCCAGAGCGCGATCTCGTCGACTTCGCCGACCATGGAGGCCGGAATGCCCCACTTGACCGGGTCGAAGCCCTTCGGGAACTGGCCGCCGACGGTGCGGCTCATCGCGAAGCGCTTGGGCACGCGAATCATCGAACCGGGCTCGCGAGTAACGCTCCACTCGCCGGACTCATCGTCCTGGGCGATCTGCGTGTGCTCGGCGTCCATGACGACGTACTGCTGAGCAGTCTCTTCGTTCGGCACGCTGAAGGTGACCTCATGGTCGAGGTAGATCTCCACCTCACCGCTGGCGGTGTCGTCCTGATAGTCGCCGCTGCCCATGCCGTTGTCGAAGGGACGCAGGCCGGAGCGAGCCACGACCTCGTCGTGGTAGCGCTCGGCGATGTCCTCTTCGGGCACGAGGTTGCCGTCAGTGTCGTACCAGCCGGCGTTCGGGCTGTCCTGCCAGGTGACCAGGCCCATGTTCCAAGCCAGCTCGAGCACCGCTCCTGCAGAGAGATCGACGCTGCCGTCGGAATGGATACCCAGCTCGGCCTCAGCACGGGTACGGCCGGAGCCCCACGGGCCCAGCTCGCCGATCGAGACGATGACGATCTGGTCTTCGGGCTTGGCGGTGACGTTGCTCCAATCGGAGAGGTTCACTGCAGCCTGACGCGGCGGGTTCGGGGTGGGCAGCGCCTTGATGAGCGTCGCCTTGCCGTCCTTGTTCTTGGCAGCATCGGCTTGCGCGTTCTCGTCAGCGCTTGCCACAGCGGAGTTGGCCTTGTCGGCCTCGGCTTCGGCGCGCAGAGCGGCGATGTCGATGGGCTCGTTGCCCAGGCCACCGGTCAGATCGGCGCGAAGCGGAGCCTGTTCGGCCTGCTTGCGGGCATTGACATCGGCCAGACCAAGCAGCTGCTGCGCAATCTCTTGCGTCGAATAGGTGCGGATGCCATGGCGTTCGACCACATCGACCAGCGGGTCGTTGCCGCCCATCAGGCGGTGCCACGCACCCAGCCGATCAGCGGGTGGGCGAAGGTGACACGTCCGGACCAATCCTTCTCGGCGCGAGCGCGGGTGACGATGGCGTCGAACGAGGACTTGACCTCGCCGTATGCACCGTCGCCGCCGAAGACGCCGCGGTTCGGGGAACCAGGCAGGACGACGTGGAGCTTGTGCTGAACGTCGGTGTCGCCACCGATGGCCGCGAAGCCGGTGATCGCACGCTCGACGCCCCAGAGCATCAGGCGTGCCTGAGACTCGAAGAGCTGGCCGGAATCGGCCATGGTGCCGTGCACCGGAGGTGCCGCGAACGGGAAGAAGAGGCTCGGCTCGTAGGCCGGCTTCAGGATCGTGGTGGTGGCGCCGGTGGTCTTCTTGCTCACGCCGCCGACCCACTTGACCAGTGCGTCAACGTCGCGGTAGCTGGAGAGGTTGGCCGGAACCAGCCAGAGCTTGGCATCGCCGACCGCGTGCTCGCGGTAGACCTGCTCGGCCCAAGCCTTCACCGACTGCTTGAAGCTGTGGGAAGTGGCGATGACCGTTGCGCCGCCGGCCAACAGGCCTTCGACGACCTGACCCGCGATGGAGTTCGGAGCCACACCGGTGACCACGGCGACGTCGCCGGCGAAGCGGGATGCCTTCGGGTCGGTCTTGGCGTTGCTGCGTGCTTCGACCGCGATGCGGTTGAAGGTGGAGGCCAGGATGCTGTTGCCATCCGTTGCGGCCTTGGAAGCGAACCAAGTGGCCTGGTCGGCAACCTCGGTGCCTGCCCCGATGAAGCTCAGCTCGGCGACCTTCTGGTCGTGGTTGTAATAAAGACGGGCGAGATCCTCACGCGCGGTGGCCCAGCGGTCATCGAGCAGCAAGGCCTGGCGCTCGTCGAAGCGCGGAGCGACCTGGTCGACCCAGTCGCTGCCAAGCTCGGCTTCGACAGCCTCGACCACGGCGGCATCCTCATCCTCGTCCTCAGCGGCAACAGGAGCCTTGATGTCGAGTTCATTGAGCACGAAACGTGCGGTCTTGGCGAGCACACCGTCGGCACCGGTGACTTTCTCGGCGAAGGCATCCAGCGCGGCGGAATCGACCACCGAACCGCCGGCACCACCAGCGCTCGGCAGAGCCACGGCCACACCGTGGTCGGCGGCGACCTTCTGCACGGCCGCGTCGATGAGCGCGTTCGCGTCGTTGGCGTTGGAGACCTGAGCGGTGCTCAAGCTGGCGAGATCCTCGCCACGCGAGGACGTGCCTTCGCGGGTTTCGAGGACCAGCGTGCCGAGCACGTAGTCAGCCCAGCCTTGGCCGAGCTGCCAGGTTTCGGTGACGCGCTTGACGACCTGGGCCTGCTTGACGCCGGCGGCGCCGAAGAGGCCACGGATGCGGTCACGCACGATGTCGGAGAGCACCGGGCCGAACGGCTTGTAGTTCGGAGCCACCTTGTTGACCAGCGCGTAGAGATCGGCGATCGACGCTTCGGCAGCGCCATCGACCGAGGCCACACCCAGCTCGGAGCTGATGTCCATCAGCAGCTGGTTACGACGCGAAGAGACGCCGTTGGTTAGAGTGTCGGTGGTATCGCTTTCACCGATCTGATCGGGGCGCACCTTGGCCGCGTAGGCCAGGAGCATCTCGATGCCGTCGGATGCCTTGAAGGGCAGGTCCGCCGGACGTTCGCCGGAAGCGGCGACCGGAGCGGCAGAAGCTGCGGCGGCCGGTGCCGAAGCGGCAGGCTCAGCAGCCTGTGCACTCGGAGCCGGTGCGGCGGCAGCGGCCTGAGCCGCGGCAGGAGCCGAAGCCTCTGCGGAAGCATCATCGGCGTCGTCATCGTCGAGAACGAGCGAATCCGAATCAGTCATGTAGACGCGCTGCTCGTCACGGCCGAGGTTGTAGACCGCGACCTCGCTGCCCGAGAAGTCAGGCAGACGCAGAGTCTTGGTGGCGAGGTTGGCCAGCGTCGGCTGGTTGCCGAGGCCGACTTCGACGTAGTTCTCCACGCCGAGGCCACCCTGAGCAGGGTCGCCGAACATGATGGCCTGCGTCTCGATCCAGCGCACCGGGGAGGCGAACTGCCAGGCCAGGAGCTCGGTGAAGAGCAGGCGGCCGAGCTTCTGCTCGTCGGCTGCGTAGGAATCCCAGACCTCGGGGTTGTCGAGCGCTTCCTGAATGCGGGTGGACGGCACGACGTCGACGATCTTCTGGGCGAATTCCTTCGTCATCTCGAACGGTGTCGCCACGAGGTTCGGGATGTAACGGCCGACCAGGCGCTGGTAGTCGATGTGTTCCGGAAGCAGGGTGTCGAGCTTGTTGCGGAAGTCGGGCACGCCCTTGCGCAGCAGCATGGAGTGGAACGGCACATCGATGCCGGGCACGTACATGAGTGCGGGCTTGCCGCCGTATTCCTTGACACGACGCGCGGAATCAGCCTTCAGAGCCTCGAGGCCCTTGAGCGTTCCGGCGATGACGTACTGCTGACCGGAGAGGTTGTAGTTGACGATCTGCAGGAACTCGCCGCTGGCCTCGCTCACGGACTTGACGTAGTCGTCCACGCCGTCGTCGCCGATGCCGAACTGGTTCGGACGCAGAGCGGCCATGCGATAGTTGGAACGGCCCTGCTCATCGCGGTCGATAAGGCTGTTCATCGCGGAACCGCGCTGGAAGACCAGCTCAAGCACCGTCTCGAACGGGATGATGCCGGCGAAGGAGCTCAGAGCGTTGTATTCGCCCAGCGAATGGCCGGCGAAGTAGGCAGGCCAGATGTCGCTGCCGGCCTCGCGCAGACGTGAGGTCTGGGCGTAGGCGACGGTGGCGAGTGCCACCTGGGTGAACTGGGTCAGGTTCAGCAGGCCGTCCGGGTGATGATAGGTCACGCCGTTGGCAGTCAGCGTCTTCGGGTTGTCACGCACGATGGCAAGGATCGAGAAGCCGAGCTTTTCGCGAGTGAGCTTGTCAGCCCGCTCCCAGGTCTCGCGAGCAGCGGCCGACTTGGCGCGCTCGTCGAGGACCATGCCCTGCTGCTGGATGCCCTGGCCCGGGTAGACGTAGGCGGAACGCGGGGCGCGAACCGCGGCGGTGCCACGGGAGACGATGTTGCCGTCGATGCGGCAGGTGACCTCGAGGGTCATGCCGCCGTGACGCAGCTTGCCGATGCGCTCGACCGAAATCTCGACCTTGTCATTGAGCTGCACCATGCCGTACATGTTGTAGGTCCAGCCGACGATCTCGTAGTGAGCGCCCTTGTCGTCGCGAGCCTGCACCACGTGCTGGGCGGCGGCGGAGAGCCACATGCCGTGCACCAGCGGGGCCTTGAGTCCGGAGACCGCGGCGCCACGGTGCGAGGTGTGGATCGGGTTGAAATCGCCCGAGGTGCGCGCGAAGGCGGTCATCTCGCTGGGGGCGGTCAGGGTGACGCGACGAAGCATGCGACGCGGTGTGGAGACGACCTGATCCAAGCCCTCGTCCTCGTTCTCGCCGAACGGGGTGCCCGCGCCGATATGGCGCTTGCGATAGCTCAGGTAGTCGCCGTAATCGGGCACGTCCACCGGCAGCTCGTCGGAATAGGAGCGGCCACGCACGGCGAAGCGCTCGACCTCGTGGGCCAGAACGGTGCCGTCGAGGGTGGTGTGGGTGACGTGGATGGTGACGATGCGGCCGGATGCGGATTCGGCGTAGGCATCGGCCCAGCTGGTCAAGTTGACCGTCTCGCCGGTATGAGTCAGAAGCTCATCCTCGGTGACCTCGAGTTCCATCTGATGATCGAGATGAACGGCGTTCAGCAGGCCTTCGATGACCGGATAGCCGTGGACGTAGACCGAGCCGAGGGCCGTGTAAATCGCAGGCCAGGCCGGGCCGACCAGAGCGTCGGGGGCGATGCGCGAGGCGTTCAACGAGCCGGGCATGTTGCCGGCGGTGGCGGCTTCGTGGTCGTAGCCGAGGTTGGCGGAGAGAGTGTAGCTGGTGTGGGCCTGGCCGTACGGGAAGGCTTCCTTGTCACTCATCTCTTCGATCTGCGGCATGGCGGTCAGCTGGTCGCCGGTGATGGCAGTGTTGCCGATGCCGGCGGTGTCGGCCAGCATCGCATAGACGTGCTTGGGCAGACGCTCGCGGTCGACCACCGGGAAGAGGCCGGATTCTTGAGGCTTGACATTCAGCGGGATGACGATGTCACGCACCGCGTGCTTGGAAAGTCCGCCGTCAGGATCGTTGTCCCAGAACGTGTCGAGATGGATGTCGAGATCGAACATCTGGGTGCCGTTCTCGTCGCCCACTTCGCGAATTTCATAATACTTGTCACCGTTCGGCGTACCGAAGGCGGGGTTGGCCATCAGGTGACCGACCCAGGAGATGTTCGGGGACTTGCGGATGAAGTCCTCGGCGGTCGCGGCAGCGTCAAGCTCTGCGAAAGCAGACTGCGGCTGCACTTCCCCGTTGAGTTCGCGCGTGCGATCCAGCGCGGCCGACTCGAAGCGGCCGAGGATGGAGCCGACGGGCTCGTCGATGGTGGTGATGCCGGCCACGGAGATCGGGCCAGGGATGGCACGCACGGAATCAGCGGAATAGCGCGGGTCCTCGGACTGCCAAAGCTGATCCTGACCCCACCAGCGCAGCAGGTCGTTATCAATCTGCGGCACGAAGGGCATCGGCTTGTGATACTCGTGAATCAAGGTCGGGAACCAAGCCACGTCGGACGGAGTCACGGTGACCTCGGCGGCACGCGGATAAGCGCGCTGCAGCTTGTCAATCGCGCCCTGAGGGTCGTTTTCGACGTCGGCACGAGAGTTGAACAGGGAGGCGAATTCGCCGGATTCCTGATCGCAGACACGGGCTTCGGCGCGCTGCAACAAGTGCAGGAAGCGGTCGGCGTAGGTCGGATCGGCCCACGGATAAGAGAGCTCAGCGAAACGCTGCGCCCACTGGACGTAGGTCATCTTGTCGAGGTCGCCGAAGTAGGGGCGTGAAGTCTTGTTCAGAGCCTCAATGATCTCGTCGCGACGGCTTTCCAGCTCTTCCGGGTGCTTCATGACGCGCACGAGCAGACGGCCGCAACGGGCGGAGGCGTTCTCCAGCTCGTAGATGTCGGCGTGCAGGTGGCTCAGGCCACTGGCGACGCCGCCCTTGGCGACCACACCTGAGGAAACCCAGTTCTCACCGAGCGGTGCGAACGGATCGGAGTCGTCGGGCTTGGCGGAGATGCCGGGGGTCTCGACGAGCATGCGCTTGACGTCGGGGTTGGTATGGGCTTCCTTGGCCGTCATCGCGGCGGTACCAATGAGCACGCCGTCGACAGGCATGTCAGGCTTGCCGTAGACGCGCGACCACTGGCCGGAAATGTAATCGGCAGCACGTTCAGGGGTGCCGATGCCGCCACCGGCGACGAGCACGAGGTTGTCGCAGGCACGCACGTCCGCATAGGTGTCCATCAGCAGAACGTCGAGGGATTCCCAGGAATGATGGCCGCCAGCGGCTCCGCCTTCGACCTCCATGATTACCGAAACAGGTGCGACAGCCTTGGCGATGCGCACGACCTGACGAATCTGGTCGACGGTACCGGGCTTGAACGCGACATACGGGAAGCCCTGCTCGTTGAGCTGGGCAACAAGCTGCTTGGCCTCGTCGAGCTCGGGGATGCCGGCGGAAATGACGACGCCGTCGATCGGAGTGCCGGAGGCACGCTTCTTGGCGACGATGCCTGCGGGGCCGAACTGCAGGTTCCAGAGATAACGATCCATGAACATGGCGTTGAACTCGATGGTGCGGCCCTCTTCAAGCTGCTTGTCGAGATCGGCGACATTGCGGTCAAGGACATCAGACGTCACCTGTCCGCCACCGGCCATTTCGACCCAGTAGCCGGCGTTGGCGGCTGCTGCGACGATGTCGGCGTTGACGGTGGTCGGGGTCATACCGGCCAGCAGCACCGGCGGCTTGCCGGTCAAATCGCTGAACTTGGTGCGAATCTTGTCACCCGCGGGAGTGGAGATGACCTTCGGGGCGAACTTACGCCAATCCTGCGTACGGGTCGGCTCCTCTTCCATGGTGGAAAGCGCGGCGCGATCCTCTTCGCTGTCGGCTTCGACCACGCCGACACCAGTGCCCTGCACCAGTGCGCTGACGAGCTTGCCGACGGTGTTGCCCGGGCCCATGTCCACAATCCAAAGCTTGGTGGGGTCGGTGCTCTTCAAGAGCGAATCGATGCGTGCGGCCCAATCGACGTGATTGACCAACACTTCGCTGGCCAGCGTGCGGGCGCGCTCGGCATCCAAGCCACAGGCCTGTGCCCACTTGACAGTGGACTCGACGGCCTCGGCCATCAGCGGGGAGTGGAAGGGAACGGTGACCTCAAGATATTCGAGGATGGGGTCGAAGACCTCGCCGCCGCGCACCTTGTCGGCGCGGAGCTTGGCCTGGCGACGGTTCTCCTTGCCAACCTCGACGGCAAAGGCCGCAAGATCTTCAGGATGGCCGGAAAGCACATAATTATCAGTGGCGTTGGTCACCGCGAAGGCGATGGGGCCACGGGGCTTGACAACCCGGCCAACCAGCGTCTCGATCTGGCGCTTGGTGGCACCGCGCACCGAAAGCATCGGGGTGGCGTCGCCGGACTTGGTGGAGACGGGCAGCAGGCGGGACTGACGGGTGCCGGCTGCACCGATCAGACGTGCAATGGCGAGAATCTCGTCGATGGCATCGCCGGCCGCGTCAATGGAACCGGCTTCTTCGATGGCGTCCACCATGTGCTCGGCGATGATGCCCTGCGAATGACCGAGAACAGCCACGGGCTTGGCCTGTGCCACGCTGTAGCCGAGGCCTTCGGCGTCGATGAGCGCGCCCAACTGAGCCAAGGCGATGCCCGGAACGCTGGCTGCGGCGTCGGCCGCAACACCGAGCTTGGCAGGATTGGCTTCGAAGCCAAAGAGATCGACCGTGCCGCCCGTCGTGGCCAGAAGGTCCGGGGTGACCGCCGAAAGCAGGCGGGACGAAGCATCGGCATGCGCCTTGAGCTTTTCCGCCAGCGTCGGGTCGGTGCATTCGTCGGCCAGCGAGCTGACCCACGGCGTAGACTGGCCGCCGAAGACGAGCGCGTGCGGCTCGGTGCTGAGGCGGTTTAAGAAGAAGGTGTTTTCAGTCATTATCTTCCTTATATATTGTTGAAATTCTCATGGTTACGGTTACTAAAAACTCGGGATTGGTCTACATACCAAACCACCAACCCAAAGCGGTACTGAATACCATTTTATCTTCCCGCCTTGGATTGGCCTGAATGTCGCAAAACTACATCGGCTGGTTGCCGTGATGCTTGGTGGTGCGGCGTGTGCGTTTCTTATCGCGCAGCAGCCGCAGGGATTCGGCGATGGCATCGCGCGTCTGCTCAGGGTCAATCATCGCGTCGATTTGACCGGTTTCCAGCGAGAGGTTCGCGTTAAGCGTTTCGCTTTCGTACTGGTCGACGTACTGCTGGCGCAGCGCCTCGACGTCCTGACCACGTTCCTTGGCCTTGTGCAGATCCTTGCGATGGATGATGTTGACCGCACCGGCCGCACCCAAAACTGCGATCTGGCTGGAAGGCCAGGCGTAGTTGACGTCCGCGCCGATGGCCTTGGAACCCATGACGATGTAGGCGCCACCGAAGGCCTTGCGCAGCACGACCGAAACCATCGGCACCTGCGCGTTGGCGTAAGCGTAGATGACCTTGGCGCCGCGGCGGATGATGCCCGCGTGCTCCTGGTCGCTGCCGGGCTTGTAGCCGGGGGTGTCCACCAAGGTGACCACCGGGAGGTTGAATGCATCGCACAGGCGAACGAATCGGGCGATCTTTTCGCTGGAATCGACGTCCAGAATGCCGGCCTGCTCATTGGGTTGGTTCGCCACAATGCCGACCGGATGACCCTCGATGCAAGCGAAACCGACCACGGCGCACTTGGCGTAGAGCGCCTGTACCTGCACGAATTCACCGTAGTCGACAATGCAACGAATGACCTCGTTGATGTCGTAAGGCTGGCGATCGTTGTCGGGGACGATGGTGGCCAGGCGCTCGGCCGTCGAACGGTCGGCGCGAGTTGAGGCGTAAGCGTAGACTGGCGGCTTGTCGTCCGAGCTGGACGGCAGGTAAGCGAGAACCGTACGCGCGTAATCAATCGCGTCGGCCTCGTCCTCACCGAGATAGTGCGCGACGCCGGAAACCGCGTTGTGCACCTTGCCGCCACCGAGATCTTCCATGGAGATGGTCTCGCCGGTGACGGATTTGACCACGTCGGGGCCGGTGACGAACATGTTGGAATTCTGGCGGGTCATGATGATGAGATCCGTAAGCGCCGGGCAATAGACTGCACCGCCCGCGCAGGGGCCCAGAATCAATGAAAGCTGCGGAATGAAGCCGCTGGCTTCGCAGGTCTTCTGGAAGATATGGCCGTACTGGGTCAGCGCTTCGACGCCTTCCTGAATACGGGCACCACCCGAATCGATGAGCGCGACAACCGGAATCTTCAGGTCGAGCGCCATGTCCATCAGATGGCAGATCTTCTCGCCTTCGGCGTGGCCGAGTGTGCCACCGCGCACGGAAAAGTCCTGCGCGTAGACGGCGACCTTGCGACCGTAAACGTCACCGAAACCGGTGATGACGGCCGAGCCGGCGATGCCCTTGTTGATGTTGCCACCAGAGAAGCGGCCAATCTCTTGGAAAGTGCCGGTGTCGAAAAGCAGATCGAGACGCTCACGGGCGGTGAATTTGCCCTTGGCGCTCTGGCGCTCGTGAGCGTGGTTTTCGGCGTCACGAGCCAGTTCGGCAGCGCGGGCGACGGAGGCGCGGATGGGCTGCTGATCGAGGGGCTTGTCGCTGGACATGGCCTTTTCGACGGCAGCGGTGGTCATGATGTCGGTCATCAGCGCTCCCCCTCTTTCTTGATGTCATCCGTAGACGATGCAGAAGTAGCGGAATCCGCATTCTGGTCATTCGCACCGGACTTCTCGCGATTGGCGGCGCCATCCACATCAATCTTCATCAAATTGGTGCCGGCATCCACGGAATCGGACGGGCCGACGAAGATCTTCTGCACGGTGCCGTTGACGGGCGCGTAGACGTAATTCTCCATCTTCATGCTCTCGAGCACGGCCAGCAGGTCACCTTTGTTGACGCTCTGGCCTTCCGCGACATTGACGCGCGTGACGATGGCCTGCATCGGCGAATCGATGACGCCGGACTTGCCGTCGTTGACCTTCGCACGCTCCTCGACGGCCCCCGTTGAGGAACCGCGCAGCGGCTGAGTCGGGCGACGCGAGCCGCGAGCGCGGGCCGAACCGGTGAGGTTGTCGACGATATCGCGCGGAACGGTGAGTTTGACGCGTTTGTTGTCGACCTCGATGACGAAGGAATCGGTCTTCTGCTTCTTGGGCTTCTCCTCGCTGCCTGAAAGCGAAGCAGGCTGGCCGCTGTCGGCGGTGTTCGGCTTGCGGTTGAGGTACTTACGCTCAAGCCACTTGGTATAAACGGAGAACGGCTGACCTTCGGCCGTGAACTCGGGATCGTTGAAAATCGTCTCGAAGAGCGTTTTCGGCGTGGGCACGCCTTCAAGGTTGAATTCCTTGAGCGCGCGACGCACGCGGGCAACGGCGGTGGGCCTGTCCTGTGCGGTGATGACGAGCTTGCCCATCATGGAATCGAACTTCGGGGAGACCACGTCGCCGACCTTCACGCCGGAATCGATACGGATGCCGGGGCCGCTGGGCCAATCGAGGCGCGTCAGCGTGCCGCCGGACGGGGTGAGGTTCTTGTCCGGGTCCTCGCTGGTGATGCGCAGCTCGAAAGCATGGCCATGGCTTTGCGAGGCTTGCGTGAGCTCCTCACCGTTGGCGATGTTGATCTGCTCGCGCACCAAATCGAGGCCGGAGACCTGCTCGGAAACCGTGTGCTCGACCTGCAGGCGCGGGTTGACCTCAAGGAAGTAGACCTTGTGCTGCTCGGTGACCATGAACTCGCAGGTGCCCAGGCCGACGTAATCGACAGCGCTGAAGAGGCTGCGGGAATAGCGCTCGAGTTGATCCTTCTCGCCGTCAGTGAGGAAGGGCGCGGGGGCCTCTTCGATCAGTTTCTGATTGCGACGCTGCACGGTGCAGTCACGCGTGGAGTAAACAGTGAAGTTGCCATGGCTGTCGCGGCCGGACTGCGTTTCGACGTGGCGGGCCTTGTCGATGAACAGCTCGACGAAGTATTCGTTGAGGTCGCCGCCTTCGAGCGCGTCGTGGTTCATGTAGAAGCTGCGCAGCTCGTCGTCGTTGTGCACCAAGGTGATGCCCTTGCCGCCACCGCCGTCGGTGCGCTTCATCATCACCGGATAGCCGTTGATCTGCGCGAAGGTCAGGAGCTCTCGCATGTTGCTGACAGGTTCGGACAGTCCGGGCACCGGTGGTACGTGTGCACGCTTGGCCACGCGACGGGCGGTGATCTTGTCGCCGAGATCGGTCAGAGCCGTCGGGCTCGGGCCAATCCACGTCGCTCCGGCCTTGATGACCTTGTCGGCGAACGAGGCGATTTCGGAAAGATAGCCGTATCCTGGATGGACGGCATCCGCGCCGCTGCGGTGCAGCACGTCGATAATCAAATCCTCGTCCATATAGGCCCGATAGGAATCCCCATGCAGCAGATAGGCTTCGTCAGCCATCTGAACATATTGCGCATCTCTGTCCTGCTCGGCGTAGATCGCTACGGTCGGAATCCCCATCTCGTGGGCCGTGCGGATAACCCGCAACGCGATTTCGCCGCGGTTCGCCACCAGCAGTTTATTGACATTTTTGACCATGTTATCCAATCTATCGTCTATCCCCCACCTGTGGAACCGCGCGAATCGACAAAATCGCCCGACCGGTTTTGTATGTTTGCACAAAGTCTATTCCGAGTTCCGACGCGACACCCCTCCGAAATCAAAATGTACGACAGTGTCTTTAATGTATGACATTAAGGATATTTCGTCGCCGTCCGAAACGCTTCGGAAAATTCTTACACGGGTTTGGTTTATTTAAAAAGGGTTTGGGTTCATGGGTGTTATTATCCGTAATATCGTCACGTTGGCATTGTGCATCACAATGGTAAATATCGTCCCCTCGCAGAATTTGTTTGACAAACAAATGGGTTCGTCCGCTTCCTCCACTTCCAGCGCCGTCACTTCTTCCTCTGCACGGTCCAGCGCTAGCAAAACCAGTCAGTCCAGAGTGACTAGACACCACACCCATCAGACCTCCGGCAATGCGGTCGACACAACATCTCGACACGATTCCGTCACACCCGCACCGCACGATAGTCCACGACCGGCCACATCTACCTCATTCACTCGAAGCCAGCCCACAGTAGGTCCGCAGACCTTGTGCGCTCCGGCCAATGGCACCATGGGCACGCCGGCCACCCCGACGGATATCCCCGCCCTAGCCAATATTCACGACCGCGACACCAATTCAGTCGTCTGGTCCATCACCAGCGGCCCCGAAGACTGCACGCTACACTTGAGCGCCGGCACCACCCCCAAACCTCACCGAGGAATTTTACATTCCCTGGTATGCCTCCTACCAAACAAGCATCACCGACGTCAGCGTCGATGGGAACCTCACCATTGCCACTATCAACACTGCTCTCAACAACGGAAACAACTATATATTCAACGGTATGACGTCGTTACGTACCTTCACTGCCACCCACGGTCTCCATTTCGTCGGCACCATGCGTCTCATGTTGGCCTCCGATAGACCGACCGCTCCGAACACCACCCTCACCACCATCAACGGCATCAACAACTGGGACACCAGTCAAGCCACCGACATGAGTTTTATGTTCTACTGCCGAGGCGGGCTCACTAGCCTGGATCTCACCGGTTGGGACACCCACAACGCCACCAAGATGACCCGCATGTTCAATTACTGTACAGGTCTCACTTCAATCACTCTGCCGGACACATTCACCACCGCCAACGTTACCGACATGTGCTACATGTTTTCCGAAACAAAACTCACGACGCTGGATCTCTCCTACTTTGACACCAAGCTGTCCCGTGAAGAAATGGATTCAAATCAAAAGCTCCTCTCCATGTTGCCCGCCACGCTCAAAACGCTCAAGCTCGGCGCCAACACAAAACTCAACGAGTATGCATTCAGACATTTCAGAGTTTATGACACATGGATAAGGGTGTCGTCCATGGGCGACAACTACACCGCCCTTGAGGGACTAATTACCGGCAGTGTTGACGGTAAGGAAGCCATGGTTAATCGTACTCGCCTCAACCCAGCCGGCATCTGGAAACGTGGCCGGGGCGTCACCGTTTCCATCGACTTTGCCAACGGGCAGGCCGGCACAACCACCACCATCAACACCTACAGCATACGTCCAGGCCAAGGTACTCTTACGATGCCGTCCATGAACGGCAGACCCAACCCAACGGGCAAGCTCTTCGACCACTGGGAACTCAAATCCATCGCTACCCACACCGGATACGACTCGAATCAGCCTGACGACTCCATAACATTCCTCCCGGACTCATTCGATCCGCAAGCCAAGCTCACCGCAATATGGAGGGACACGCCCTCCCCCACAAATCTGAAGGCCGCATATCACTATACGGGCGACAAAGTTACCCTGTCAGGCACCAGCCCTACCACGAATGACGTGAGCGTGTGTTTGACAGGCGTAGCACCTTGCCAGACCGTGCACAGTGACCGTAATCTACCCGCCACGCCCACATCCGGCCAGCCCAGCGCTACCCTCTTCACCACCAGTCCGTCAGACACCGGCAAGCTCGACATCACCTTTGCTCAATACAGAATCTCAGATGGGCAGGTGATAGTATGCCCAGTAGGTACTGCCCAACCTACCTACCACAACATCCCCGTCACCTGTACCACTAAATCTGCCGTGGGAATGCCTACCGGGTCGCAACACTATACATATTTCACTTCGATGTCGCTGACAGGCTCAGACTTTAAATGGGGCTACGGTGACTACAACATCTGGGCCGTCGGACGAGATGGCAGCAACAACAGTTTCTCGACGGTAGTGGCGACTAACTACCACTACCGGCAGCACTACGACATCGATCTGGGCGGACCGTTCAGCGTTGACTGGCCCGCCAACGAGTTCTCCATCGGAGGCCAATACCAGTTCGAAGTGAACGCCGGCAACATCGGAGACCCCGTCACCGGCAACAGTGTGCCTCTCACAACCCAGCTGAGGGATATGCTGCCCTACACCACTGTCGATTACACAGCTGACGGTGCCAACGGCACACCGCCCAGCAGCACCAGCGTGTTCACCGACGACGCCACCAACAAGGCCAGCATTACTCTGCCTTTACTCGACCCCACAGCCAACGGTGGGTTAGGCAAGGCCAGCAGCGTGCTTGCCGGATGGGCCACCACCAACGGAGCCACTACACCGACCCAAGATATGGGCAACCCCAGCCAGCGTGACATCGAGCTCTCCACCAGCCTCGGCACTACTGACAGCACCGGACACACCACTCTTACCCTCCACCCTGTCTGGCATACCATCTCAGCCCCCGCAATCACTGCCTTCCGACGTGATCCCGCCACCAACCGGATCAACGTGGACGGCACCGGTACACCGTGGACACAAGACGATGGCATTCAAATCTGTGTCAAACCAGATACTCCGTTCGGCGCTTACCAATGCCAGACAGCTACATGGAATGACACCACCCCACTCGCATGGAATGGTACGGTCAGCCACCACTGGACCCACGTCTTTCCTCAAAGTGGCGCCCTCGAGCACGCCAGAAACTACATCGCCAAGGCCACCCTCATCACACCCGACCCATGGAGGACGCCTACTAATTCCACCGCCAACAGCCCTGATACCATTAGTCCCAGCACCCAAATCGGTAGCAGCTACATCTACGCATTGCCCCTGACAGGTGGCAGTTTACAACGCGTAACATCCATCGCCATCGTCCTGGGCGTAGCCCTACTGCTACTCGCTCTGGCAAAACGTCTACGGGTCAAACGCGCCGTTGGGAACCACGGCGGGGAAGACAAATAACAAGAAAACCCGTTGTCCGCCGGTTTCAAACTCCCTCTCACGGCCGGTAGCCGGCATCCAACCTGAACCGGCTTGGACTCGTCCGCCACGCAGCCCAAGCCAAACTACACATTTCCCATTAGACCGCACATCCAACCCAGTCCGGTGGGAACACGTGAGCGGAGGTGCTGACACGGCAAACCAACTCCATGTTGGCACCTCTCTTCCCCATCACAAACGGCGACGACGCCACAACAGAGAAGGCAGCTGAAAAATACTCCAAGATGTGGCGACACAAAATACTGAGCTTGAACGCCACCATTCCACACTCAACGATGACGCACGTTACCAACAAATGACGGAAATACTTTGATTTTCTTCATTTGCATGTTTACACAAACCAGCGTCTATCATATCTCGTTAGCTTATGAAACGAAGCGATGAATCGCTTATCTGGTTGCCAGCAGTTGCACAAGCACATATTGCTGAATCCAAAGAGTTTCCAGACCGGAGGGCGCTTTTACGCCAGCACACCCACATCGGCGGTGTGCACCGTGCGGCGAGCGCCATGCTCGTCTTCAATGACCAGTGAAGCATCGGGGTTGAGCGACAATGCCGAACCGGTCAGTGTGGAGCCATCGGTGAATTTCGCCTCAACCTGCCGTCCGAGCGTCCAGCAAGCCGCACGGGCTTCGTTGAGCAAATAGTCGAAGGCTTCCTGCGGGCCAAAAGCCAGGCGCGTCAAACGCGAGCGCAGCGATTCGGCCAGTCGCGCCGCCACCATGTCGCGCAGCATCGGCGGATCCGGCAACGGGGCATAGAGCAACTGCAGCGATGTGGAAATCGGGGTTGGCAACGCCTCGCGGGCGATATCAAGGTTCATGCCGATGCCGAACATCACTCCAACGGCTCGTTCACCATGCTGTGCCATGGATTCCACGGGCTCTCTCTCTGAATCATCTTGTGCTGGCAATTGAGGCGCTACCAACATATTCGCTTTATCCGGCAGTTCCACCAGTTCCGCAAGAATGCCACCAAGCTTGTGGCCGTTGTAGAAGATGTCGTTGGGCCATTTGAGCTCGAGTCGATGGCTCGGGTCACGCGGCTTGGCGCCACACTCGGCAAGCGCAGAGTTGAGCGCGTCCAGCGAGGCGAGCCCGGCAGCAATAGTGAACCAGCCGTTACGATTCGGGTCAATCACCAGCCGTTCGGGCAACGCCGTGGCATAGGTGACCAAAAACGAGGCACCGCCGGCCTGCGCGCTCCATTGCCGTCCGAGCCTGCCGTGCCCCGCCGTCTGCGCATCGGCGCAAATCGCGGCCACACGAGGGCGACCGGCCGCATCAATCACCGGCAATTCGCCGCTAGCCAGCATCGTTCTGGCAAGAATATTTGTGGAATCGACACCCGCGAGCGCCATTACCTCATCTGCCGCCGCCCGAGTCCTAGGCAACTGCGGCGCGGTGGCACCAGCTTGCCGGGCGAAATCGGCATAGTCACGATTGACGGTTGCCTCGCGTCGGGCAATTGCGGAATATAAGGTATCGGTCATGTTAACCAGCTTATGGCAACGGTGCGCAAGTCGCGTTGTAATTTCATACAAAGCCGGCCTTGCAGGCCTTTCATGCGGTTGATGTCAAACGGTAGAATGCCGACTATGAGCAATTCCCATTCCTCGAGCGCCACTGGCCGCCAACTCGGCGGGCACAAGGCGCACCACGAGACGGGAATGAAAAAATCTTCAGCATCCTGTGCTGGGCATTGGCGGTGGCTGCGTGCCTGTGGCTGGCGGCGTGCACCGCGCTCGGACCGATTTACTGGCAGTTCTACTACAATCCCTCCGCGGCAACGTTCACCTCGTTCTCGTGGAACAACGCTCTGCTTTTTGCTGAAACCTTTACGATTTATCTCGTTGTCATCGTCGAACTGGTTCGTTTTGCCCGCGGCCAACGCCTGCTGCCACGGTGGCTCACGCATTGGGTCACCAAGGCAATCGCCGTTCTTCGGTGTCCCAAGGTCAAAACCGCAGCAACATCCGAACCCAATGTCACCAAGCATGCTGCAGGTTTCTTTGCCACCATATGGCAACACATCAAAAAGCTCGCCTCACGCGCCGCGGCGATTGCACGCTCGGTGATGATGCACGTCACCGATAAATGCTGGAAAATCGCGCTTATTCTCATTATCGGCTGGCTGTGGGTGCCAATGACCCTGGTGGCGGCGTTTGGCGCCGATATCCGTAACCAGTTCCGCGAGTTCAGCTGGGCTTGGAACCAGTGGACTGGCCTCAAACAGCCGTACATCGGTTTCTTCTCGTTCGTACCGATGGACATCTACCCCACTGCGCACTACCTGTGGCCCCAGCATCCCGTCTATCTCACCGACCAGCACAACATCGTGCTCACGCTGCTCTACGGCGGGGTCGGCACTGCCTCCCGCTATTTCACCGGCTCGAACGACTGGGGGCTGGTCGTACTCGCCGATGCGCAATTCCTCTTTGCGGCCTTCTGCATCGCCGCCACTACAAACCGTTTCTTCAATCGTCCATGGCTCAAGGCGACTACCGCGAAACCCGTCGGACCACTGCCACGCTTCTGCATCTTGTTGTTCTTCCTGCTCTGCCCGCTGGTGCTGTTCTCCACCATCAGTCTGACGAAATCACCGCTGTTCGCCTTCGCGTTCGTCTGGTGGTTCGGCGTCGGCTACGAGCTGCTGAGCACGGCAAAGCTGTCAAGAAGCAGTCAACATTCCCAAACCCCGTCGGGTGCCCACGTACGCAAACGCACGTTCATCGCGCTTCTTCTTTCGACACTGGTGATGCTGATTTCAGCCAAATACGCCATGTACATCGTCGCCTTCGAGGTGCTGATCGCTCTTTTGGCCGACCGCAAACATTGGAAAACCTACGTCATCGGCATGTTGCTCCCTGTCATTGTCTTCGAAGGCGGGCTCAATCTGGCGATTCACAAAGGCTACATCATCAACGGCGACCCCATCGAGAGCCACGGCGTGCAGCTGCAGCAGATCGCACGCGTCGCCGTGCTCAACCCGGAAGGCATTCCGCAGGACGCGCGCGAAAAACTCGCCCCGATTTTCAATCTGGATCAAATGGCCGAAGCCTACTCCCAACAGGATGCGGACCCGGTGAAATCCTCCGGCATCCAAGCCAAGAAAGTAAGCTATCGTTGGCGCACCGTCACCAAGGCCGACATGAAGAACTTCAACGCCGCATGGCTTGAAATCGTCAAGGCCAACCCACGTATCGCGACGGATGCTCTGCTTTCCAAGAGCTACGGGTACTTCGACATCCAGGATCAGCCGTATATCGACATGACCTATTACGTTTCCTATGCGCGCAACGCGAATTTCACCGAATGGATCGGCGATTGGTGCAACGGATGGCGCAAGCAGGTGACCGACTTCGTGAAGGATTGGAGCGCAAAGCCTGTGGTCGGCTGGCTCATCCACGGCAACACCTACGTCATTGTCATCCTGCTTCTGGGCGCGGCCGAAGTGATTCTCCGCCGTTGGCGCACACTGGCCACCCACCTGCCGTTGCTGCTGCTGATGGGAGTCATGGTCACCGCCCCCGCCAACAATTTCGAACGCCACATGCTGCCGTTGGTTTTCGTGCTTGGCTTCGTGATGCTCACCTTCTGGCTAGATTCACGGGAACAGCGCGCGAAAACAAGCATGCAAAGAACCGAAATTGCCCCAGATATTACGCACATCTCGGATGACACCAACGCACGCAAACTTTCCGACGATACTGGCGCTGCCGGCAATGCCATCACAATAGGAAATGTCGAAGATATCGACAATGCGAGCAACACCGACCAAAACGATATAGACTTCCCCGCAGCCGCCGCCGAAGCCACCGGACTAGAATCATGAGTATGAGCACGCACGATACCGACAAAAGGGACGGGAAACCCGCCGAACAGGCCGATTTCCTGAACCTGGTCGAAGGAAAAGCCGATATCGCGACCACTCCGACAACGAACAACGAAAAATCGGTGCAAGAAAAGCCTTCACAAATCACCGTCATCGCGGACTCGCATGACCCCAAAACCGACGAAGAACGTATAAAAGCCGCCGAAACCCTTGGCAACCGTGACAATCTTGAGGCAATCGCCTTCGAATGCCTTGCCCACGGCCTGAGCGACCGAAGGGTGACCTCGCTGCTGCATGTGCTCGGCTGGCCTGAGCAGTTCAGCTGCTTCGCCATCGGTGGCACCGCGGCCGCCACTTTCGATCGGAGTGCGGCAATCATCCGACGCAAGGCGCACGACCTGGGCAGTGAACATTGCCTGGTCGGGCGCAGCAACGGCCTGACCGTCGGCATCGTCGTGGTGCAAAGCGCCGCAACGCCCGAGGTGACCTGCACGGCAGCGATGCCGGCGTTCGACCCCGCCAAGCCGGTGTGCCTTGGGCCGACGCGGCGCAATGTCGACGGAGCAACGCGCACGCTTTCAGCCACGTTATCAGCTTTCCACGTGATGCCAGCCATTCATCCGCTGCCTCGCCCGGCGCGTGCGGCCGACATGCTGCCGGAACGCGCATTGGTCGGCGACACGGACGCCATCGACGAGCTCTACCAGAACGTCTACCAAAGCCTGAAAAGCGAAAATGAGAACGATCCGACCCTACAGACCGTGGCGACATTCCTCACTTCTGGTGGCTCACTCGACACCACCGGCAAGGAACTCAACGTTCATCCCAATACCGTGCGTTACCGCATCAAACGCGCGGCCGATGCCACCGGATGGGATGCCAACGACCCTCGCGATGCCTATGTGCTGCACACCGCCATCATCATCGGCACCATCAGAGACGCACAAAACGGCCAAGCTCAGCGCTGAGAACCTTACATCCGGGGCACTGGTCCCAGCGAATGCCGCTGAATCAGTTCGGCAGGAATGAGGCCAGCCCCGTGGGCATTGGCCACGAACGTGGTCTCGCTGCCTTCGCCCAAGAGACGCAGCACCTCACGCATCGAAGCGGTTCCAAGGCTTTCATAGTCGGGTCGCACTGTGGTCAACGGCGGCCACATGTCATTGACACCGGTCATATCGTCGAAGCCGACCACACTGATGTCCTGCGGAATGCGCAGGCCGTGCTCGTGCAGGGCGCGGGTCACGCCAACCGCTTGCGCGTCGTTGGCCGTAACGATGACCGTCGGTTTGCGTGCGCCGGACGACCCGATACTTTCCAACTCATGGTTCATACGTGCGTAGGCTTCCGAGGAATCCCAGGAGTTGCATTGCACTTCACGCGATTCCACCAAGTGTGCAGCTGAGGCCTTGCGCCAGCCAAGCAGCCGGGTCACGGCATCACGCCATTGCAAAGGACCGGCGAAATACAGCGCCGAACGATGGCCGAACCGGGCGACCAGACGCGCCACCTCCTCCATCGCACCCCACTGGTCAATGCCGACGATGGCGGTGCGATCGCGGCCCGCAGCGTCCATCAGTCCGCCCGCTCGGCTCATCGAAAGATTGCCGTGTGTGGAAGTGACCAACACACGCGGCTCGGCAAGATTGGTGCGGCAGGCGGCGGAAAGCATGATATCGGTCGGCGTCAGGAAGATGAAGGCATCCACATTCTGTTCCTCGAATGTGCGGCACAGATCTTCGAATTCCTTTTGCGCGCATCGCGCCTCGTGCACCATGGACACCGCCAGGAACAACCCGTGGCGACGGGCAACCGCCTCGACAGACGAAATAGCGGAAATCGGACCCAGAAAATTGCGGCCTCCGGCAATGAGACCAATGGTGTGGGAACGATGGGATGCAAGAGTACGGGCCGAATTGCTCGGGCGATAGCCAAGCACATCGATGGCGTGCTGGACGCGGGCTCGCGTGGCATCGGAGACTTCGGAGGAATGGTTGATGACGCGCGAAACCGTCTGATGGCTTACCCCCGCCATTTTGGCCACCTCGAACATCGAGGGCCTCTTATGCTCATCGCGCGGTACGCCCATTTCTCGCCTCCCGGCCAGCCAGTTGCCATGCTCAACATTGCATGGCACACCATTTAAGTGAACGCTCACAAGTTTACTCTGCCTTGCCTATCGGCGACATGCGTTCAGACCAGATGCCAGCTGACACGATGCAACGGAGTCGGGCCGTACTTGGCGATGGCGGCACGATGGACGGCCGAGCCATAGCCCTTGTTGTGTTGCCATTGGTAGGGCGCGTAGCTGGAATTACCCTGCGCCAAAGCGACCATCAGCCGATCACGCGTAACCTTGGCGATAACCGAGGCGGTGGAGACGAGCGCACAACTTTGGTCGGCCTTCACCTTTGTGGTGACGTTTGGCGCAACCGGCACCACCGGCGCATCGAACGTCCCCGCAGCCTTGGAAATGTAGTCGTTCGGCCCATCGAGGATAGCGCCAACGCGGAGGCCGGAGAGAACTTTCAGTTCCCGCTCAACCTCATTGACCGCACGCAAAGCAGCGATGCCCAGAGCATAGGAGATACCCCATTCGTCAATCTCCTGGTTACTGGCCTGCCCCACCGCACTGGCGGCGCACCATGCTCGCAAATCCTCGAACATCGCCTCGCGCTTGTGTTCGGTGAGCAGTTTGGAATCGGCCACGCCGTCCGGCACCTCGAGGCTGTCCAGATCACGCGCCCATACCGCAGCCGCACCGACCATTACCGGCCCGGCAAGCGCTCCGCGACCGACCTCATCGAATCCGACGATCAGATCGAAACCCTGCTCGGCCAGCTCGCGCTCCAAATCCAATGTGGGCGCGATGGAGTGTCGGGCAGCACCGCGCTGTCCGTCACTCACTGCACGTTTGGACGTTGTCGTCATGCTTGCGGGGCGTCCGGCACCGAGCGGAACACATCGCGATGCGACTTGATGGTCTTGAAATGGCTGAACGGCCAGAACGTGAACATGGCTACCCCGCTGATGTTGCCCATCGGCACCAGTCCGTTGTTGCCATCGTCGACGTGATAACGAGAATCGGCGGAATTGGCGCGGTTGTCACCCATCACAAAAACATTGCCGGGCGTCACTTTGACCTTGAACGAGAAATTGCTCGGCTCCACGCCCGGCTTGATATACGAGGTCTCGTCAATGGCCACACCGTTGATGGTGACCGGCGAACCGCCGCCCTTGCATGCCACCACGTCGCCCGGCATGCCAATCACGCGTTTGATGAGGTCGTTGGAACCGTGGTTGTCCACACCAGCGAGCCAATGGGCCGGGTCGTTGAATACGACAACATCACCGCGTTTCACGGACTTGAGCGGGCGGGCGAGGCGGTTGGTGACCAGACGGTCGCCGATATCGATGGTGTCCAGCATCGAGCCGGAGGGAATCACGTAGACGCCGATGACGAAGACGCGTAAGAGCACGAGGACCACTAAGAACACCACGAACTCGACCACGAAGCGGAATCCATCATGTGGAGTGAGCTTCTCATCGGCCTGCATCTGCTTGGCGCGCTCCGGGGTGTTGATAATGCTGCGCGGCCGAGGATCGGGGTCTACGCCGTAATCAGCGACTTTGATGATATGCGAATCCACATCGTCCCGTGTATTCCGCTGAGCATCTTCCGCTGCCATCGCGCCTCCAGACAATTCTTCACGATTCCCCGCAACGGCCGTCGCCGACAAGTCGCAGAAATCCCCAATGTTTCTTCAAGACATCATAGTCCGTCGCCTGCAAAAGGCAGCGATGCAGGCCGCGCATCACATTTGGGGACGAAAAGGCAAAAAGAAACGGCGGTCGAACTCGCCTGGAGTCCGGCTGCCGTTTGCACAAAGCCACAAGGGTCTAGATTCACGCCTTGGCGCTGTTGTCCTGACGCTCGGTGATACGAGCGGCCTTGCCACGCAGGGCACGCAGGTAGTAGAGCTTGGCGCGACGAACGCGGCCGTGACGCAGCACCTTGATGGAATCGATCGACGGGGAGTGCAGCGGGAAGCGACGCTCCACACCGCAGCCGAAGCTGACCTTGCGGACGATGAACGTCTCGCGCAGGCCGGCGCCCGAACGTGCAATCACCACACCGGTGAACGCCTGAAGACGGGAGTTGTTGCCTTCCTGAATCTTGACGTTGACCTCGACGGTGTCGCCGGGACGGAACTCCGGGATAGAATCCGAGGGCTTCATGTGCTTGGCATCAAATGCCTCAATAGCGTTAACCATTGTTTCACCTGTCGCTGCCGCATATCAGCGTACATGTCAGGGGCGGCGCCGCACTTTCGTGCCCAGCGGCTGATGGAGCCGAACGCGCCCACTATCGTATTCCGCCGAAACCCGGCGGAATGTTGCCGATTCGCCATTGCAGAGACATCCGAGCTGACGGACGCGGCCACAAGGCTGAACCCAATGAAGAAACAAGCCCATGCGGCAGCCCGTTTCTTGGCATAACAAACTTTTATTTTAGCAACTCACGACGACACCCATGCCACACATCAAGCCGGGAAACATCGTGGACGCTTCTTTGTAAAACAAACCAATTTGACAAGCCGAGTCGAGGCCTTTATTTTGGGGGCGGTAATAGTTTCCGTGCTTGGCACACCGAGTCGAAGGAGGTGGGGATCATGGCTGACGATCTTCCTAGTAGTATCAACGATCTGCATCATTTGTGCAGCTGTGCGCAACCTCATCTCGACACGATGACTCGGCGCTGGATGTAAATCTCACCTTCATTTTTAGGCTGTCACGCTACGAGCGTAAGGCAACGTGAATCGATTCCTCCAGCATGCGGATGATTCCGTTTCGAGATTCCCATTTTAAGTTCAACTGAACGTATCTGTCACGCCACAAATCCACGGATATAGCAGCATCAAGGATTTACGATTCGCAACTCGTAGTCTGCACCTGACTGGCCAAAATCGAAAGCCGGCATTGCAGGAATCGTACATTTCTGATGCCCGGCTTGCTGTTGTTCGCAATATAGACTTCAAGCCGAGGCCCAATAGCCAAGCCCGATAAACGCTGCGACTGCAGCGAGACTTCCGCTGAAATTCGCGAGCGCCACGATACGCCGTTCATGAGGAATCATCATGACCAACTTTTTCTTCAATTTCAACCGTGCCGCACCTGCAACATCAGGCGCTGGGCGGAATACTAACTTCACTAAGCGCGTGGTCTCGGACTGCGTGGTGGCCGTCGGCATCCTCGCCATCTTCGGCCTGATTGCCTGGGTGCTGCCCGCCATCAACGCGCCAGTCGGCCCAAAAGGCATCCCCTCCACCGTCTCGACCGACCCGCGCAATCTGCCCTATTATGCGTTGCGGTCCGTCTTCCGCATGGCCATCGCGCTGTTCTTCTCGCTGGTGTTCACCTTCGTCTACGGACTGGCGGCGGCCCGCTCGCGCAGGCTCGGCAAAGTGCTCATCCCCCTGCTCGACATCCTGCAGTCCGTGCCGATTCTGGGATTCCTTTCGGCGACCGTGACCATCTGGCTCGCGCTTTTCCCCGGCTCGATGATGGGCGTAGAGGCCGCGTCGATCTTCGCGATCTTCACCTCGCAGGCGTGGAACATGACCTTCTCGTTCTATCGTTCGCTCAAAAGCGAACCCAAGGAACTCGACGAGGCGGCGCGCAACCTGCGGCTTTCGCACTGGCAGCGTTTCTGGGTGCTCGACGTGCCCAATTCCATGATTCCGCTGTTGTGGAACATGATGATGAGCGTCGGCGGCGGCTGGTTCTTCCTGACCGCTTCCGAGATGATTTCGGTGAACAATCGCACCTACGCACTGCCCGGCATCGGCAGCTACGTTGAGGCGGCCGCCAAAGAGGAGAACCCCGGCAAGATCGGCTGGGCCATCCTGACGATGGTCATCGTCGTGCTCGCCATCGATATCCTCGTTTGGAAGCCGCTCACGGCTTGGGCCGAGAAGTTCCGCATCACGCAAAGCGAGTCGAGCGAGCCCAAGCGCAGCGCCGTTCTGACGCTCATTCGTCAGTCGCATATCGACGATTTCATCGCCCGTCTCTTCCGCCCGATCGGCGAATTCCTCAACTGGATTACCCGACCGCTCGGCCAGACCGGCGCCAAGTGGGGCACCAAACCCGGCCGTCGCCGCGCTGGCGATGTGGTGTTCGGCGTTATCGTCGGTGTGCTGGTCATCGCCGGCGCCGCGGAACTGATCATCGCCATCGCGAAGACCACCGGGCTAGGCGAACTCGGCCGAGCCTTCGGCCTCGGCGGCCTCACTTTCCTGCGCGTGGCACTGCTGACCGTGGTCTGCTCGGTGATCTGGGTGCCGCTCGGCGCCATCATCGGCATGAACCCGAGGATTTCGCGCTTGGTGCAGCCACTGGTGCAGGTGCTGGCGAGCTTCCCAGCCAACTTCATCTTCCCGTTCGTCGTCATGGTCTTCGTCGCCTGCGGCGTTGACATCAACTGGGGATCGATCCTGCTGATGGCGCTGGGCACGCAATGGTACATCCTCTTCAACGTCATCGCCGGAGCGTCCGCCATTCCCGATGACCTTGTAGAAATGACCAAGAATTTCCATATCACCGGATGGATGAAATGGAAGACGCTCATCCTGCCGGCCGTTTTCGGCTCTTGGGTCACCGGCGGCATCACCGCGGCCGGCGGCGCATGGAACGCCTCCATCGTCTCGGAGATCGTCAGTTACGGCCGCCACACACTCGTCGCCAAAGGCCTTGGTTCCTATATCGCTGAAGCCACCACGCATGCCGAAGGCATGAAAACCCTTATCGGCGTAGCCGTCATGGCCATCTTCGTGGTCGCCGTCAACCGCCTCTTCTGGAACCCACTGCAGCGCCTCGCCGACCGTCGTTTCGTCGTCGGGTGAGTATGCCGCAACCCATCAATATCAGATATCGAATACTTAATTAAAGGAAGTCACGATGAACTTCAACAAACTCTACAAAACCGTCGCCAACGGTACCGAAACCGGAAGCGCCGCAACAACCCGCACGCGCAACCAGAACCCGAAGTACTCCGATCTCAATGCCGACGGCGCCCACACCGTCATCGAAGCCAGCCACATCAGCCAAAGCTTCACCTCCGAAAAAGGCAACGAGACCACCGTCCTTGACGACATCTCCTTCGACCTTCATGAAGGCGAAATCGTCGCCATCCTCGGGCGCAGCGGCGCCGGCAAATCGACTTTCCTGCGCATTCTGGCCGGGCTCATCCAGCCGACGAGCGGTCAGGTCTCCTATCGTGGCAAAGCACTCGACGGCCCGAACCCCGGAGTCGCGCTCGTCTTCCAGACCTTCGCTCTCATGCCGTGGCTCACGGTCGAAGACAATGTGGAACTTGGGCTTGAGGCGCGTGGGGTGCCGCGCGAGGAACGCCATCAGCGGGCACTAAAAGCCATCGACGCCATCGGCCTTGACGGCTTCGAATCTGCCTACCCCAAGGAATTGTCCGGCGGCATGAAGCAGCGTATCGGCATCGCCCGTGCGCTGGTGCTGCGCCCTGATGCACTCTTTATGGACGAGCCATTCAGCGCATTGGACGTGCTGACCGCAGAAAATTTGCGTCAGGAAGTGCTGAAGCTGTGGAACAACAACCAGAGCGGCATCAAGTCCATCCTCATCGTCACGCACAACATCGAAGAGGCTGTGCAGATGGCCGACCGCGTGGTCGTCTTGGGCTCGCACCCCGGCCACCTCATCGCGCAGGTTCCGGTCAATCTGCCGCGTCCGCGAGACAAGCACTCCCCGAGTTCGAGGCGATGGTCGACAAACTATACGCCATTCTGACCGGGCAAGAGGCACAGCGCAGCAGTCACACCAATACCTCGGTTGCTGGCACCGGGAGCGCCAAGACCGACTCGACGTCCGAGCAAAGCAACACGGCAGGGGCAGCGGAATCATCTGCATCGAAAGATTTCGATAATGGTTCCTCCGCTTCCAATAACACCTCATATACCAATGACACGAATGGCTCAAGCAACCCGACCGATGCTGAAAATCACGAAGCAAGCGAGAGCCGAGGCAACACCGACAGTAATCGTGCGGAACCAGAGCCAAACCGTCGTCAAAGCCAACGTGGCGGCCTCGACGACCACAGCAAGGCGCAAACCGAAGCCAGCGAAAAGCTTGCAGCCCACGAAAACGACACCAAGATCAAAGACAACAACGCACGCACCGAACTGCTGCCGAACGCCACCCCCGGCGGCCTTGCCGGTCTGCTCGATGTGGTCTCGAATTATCAGGGCGGAGTAGACCTCGCGGACCTCGCGGCCGACCTTTCCTTCGAGGTGGACGACCTCTTCCCGCTCATCGACGCCGGTACAATGCTTGGCCTGTTAACCGTTGACAACGGCCATTGCACCATCACCCGCGATGGCGACCGCTGGTGCCATGCCGACGTGCTCGAGGCCAAGAAGCTTTTCGCCCAGCTCATCATGGACCATGCACCGCTGGTGCGCACCATCGACCGGGCGCTGCGCAACCACCCCGATCGCGGCCTGCGCGGCGAGCTTATCCTCGACCTGCTGCGCAGCCAACACACCGACGAGGAAGCGCAGCAGCAGTTCGACATCGCCGTGACCTGGGGACGCTACGGCGAGCTCTTCGACTACGACGCCGACGACGACCAGCTCACCCTCGACGACGCCAACAAGTAAGCCATACGGCGGCTTCGGAATAGGCCGCTCAGCGGCCACCGAAGCTGCCGCCGCCGGAACCGCCGCCCGAGCCTCCGAAGCTACCGCCACCACCGGAACCGCCGTCAGAGCCGGAAGATGTGCTGAATGTGGACTCCATGGTGTCGATGCCGTTGCTGATGCCAGCGGCAAAATCGCTGAATTGAGCACCCAGCGACGAGTCCGTACCCATCGCTGAACCCGAATCAGTTGAATAGCGATACCAATAGCACAGCGAATCGTTGTTGCCGCGCCCATTCTTGTCATCAAGCGACGAGAACAACCCGCCAAAACGTTGCATCTGCCCCGTGGATACCCCGAGCGCGGTGGCATAAATGTAATACTTATCAAAAGTGTCCGGCGACAACGGAACAACAGGGGATGGATTAGACGCTATCGTCGAGCTGGAATCCGAGGAAACAGAGGCGGGGTTCGACTTCGCGCCAGAACCAGAGTCGGCCCCTGCACCAGACTCTGATATCGAGCCCGAACCCGACATTACAACAGACCCGGCTGCTTCCGATTGGTTTACGGTGCTGTCGCCGCCATGTCGCAGATACGCTTCCAAGCCCAGCATCGGCGCAGCCAGCCGCCTCCCCTTTCGCGTCAAACCGCTATACCGCAACAACTTGAAGAGGAAAATGAGCAGGAAAATCACCGGTACGCCCAGCAGTAGCGAAACACCCCACTGCCCGTGCAGTTGATCGGAGACATGGCCGTAATCATCGGTGCCCGAGCCGACCGCGTTGAAGGCTAGCCTATCAACGTAGAGCGCCCCCATCACACCGGCCACCACAATCGCCACAGCCGCCGCGAAGCCGAACAGCAACGGCTTGACCACCCGCAGCTTCAGATATTCGAAATTCGCGGTCCAATTGAAAACGCTTTGCAGCCATTCGGCCTTCCACCAGCCGTCCAACTTACGACCTACAGCATGGAAATCAAAAACCGGCGTATCGAGTTTCAGCGATATCGCCCGGAGCAAGTTAAGCAGGGCACGCTCGGTAGCGGTAAGACCATGGGTTTCGCCAACGGAGTCGGCGAACGAACCGGGCAGCATCACTACCGTCGAAGTCGGTTTGGAACTGTTTATACGATCGTCCGCTTCGTCAGCGATGACTTCTCGCACCGCTTCCATGCCTTTGGCAAGCCCCTGCGATCTGGCACGCTTGATACATTCCTCGTTCTGAGCTTCTCGGTCGGTGCGTTGCACTTTCTCGTCCGCTTTTCCTGCGGATGCAGCAGCGAATTCGGCATTCTTCTTTTGCATTTCGCTTACGTCGCGAAGCCGTTGCGCAATCTCATCGTCGCTGGCATTCGACAGATCTATTCCCTTGAACCACTCGGAACGACCGGGATAGACCGCGATGACGCCCTTGCTGACCAGCGAAAGCAGCGTAGAACTCATCTGACGAGACTTGAAGCTGTCTGAATATTCTCCAAAATCGAGATAATCAATGAATTTCGCCGCGTTTGTAGGAGTAATGTCAGGAATGTCTTGCGAATAGGGCACCTGTCCGGTCTCCGGCTCAGACCCACTCGCCAACTTTTTCTTCCTAGTTTTCTTCTTCTTCGAATGGCTGACACCATGCCGAGGATGCTCGTCGGGATAATACGCCTGCCAATTCGTGATCAGCACGGCAGCCAGCGCAAACAGCAGCGCCGCGCCTTCCCAGCCCAAGTAGCCCAGAATCACATTGCGCCGCATGGTGACATCATCCGCGGCCTTGCGCTGTTCGGCAGCCTCGCGGCCGAGCACCAAGCTCTTGCCGTCCTTGGCAATGCGATGCACCACATCCGCGCTCATCGGCGAGGCAGAAAACATCGAAACCAGGTCGATATGCCTGTTTGCGGCGACATTGTGCGCGGTAATCTCAATCTGCTGGCCGCCCGACTTCGCAACGGAACCTTTGCCTGTATAATGCATCCACTGCCGCGTATCTGCGCTTTTCACGCCTTGCGGCAAAGTGACCTTCGCGCGGAAATCGTCGATCGGCACGCCACTGTTGTCACCAACCGGCTCCCACTTGAAGTAGGCCACATCGTTGTAGACCTTCACCACGTCCTTAAACGTCATGGAAACATCGAATTTGAGGCTTTTCGCGGATTTAGTTGCGGGAATGTTCCAGCCGATCTCCACCGTGTCGCCGGACTTACCCATGCTCGCCGCCGCACCGTTCTCGTCGCGTAACTGACTGGAGCCGGCGTCTGATGCGGCATCTTCACCATCGCGCGCATTCCCGGTTTTGGCGCTATCAGGAGCAGCTGCAATATTGCCGTTGGTCTGAGTTCCCGCCTGTTCCCGCTGGTTCTGGGTTCCCGGCGCGTGGTTTTCCGAAGCCTGCTTGAGTTCCGCTGTTTTCTGCCGATATTGATCACCATTCATGGCAGCAGGAAGATATTCGTCGCCTTCGTTGCTATGCGTGTTGGCGAGAGCGACCGCATACCACTCGCCCGCATACTCCTCGTTCCAGTTGGGACTATAGAGATCACGCGTGGAAGAGCCATCACCATGCCTGAATTTCTGCCCAGTCGAAACATTGGTGACCGATACATCGGTAATGGCGCTCAGTATGCCGTCGCTTTTTTCATTGTGCTGAATCGTATAGCGCTGGAACAGTTGCCGCCACGGCTTGCCGCCCTTGCGCTTGTTGAGTTTCATGTCAACATGCTCGGTAATCCGCAGATCTCCGTCAGGCCGCACCGACACATCGTAGTTCAAGGAATGGTAAATCATATCGGCGCGATGAAAACCGAGATCGCCGGACTGGAAGCTGCACAGAGCAAGGAACACGACAACGACGAGCGTACCGATTACCGCTGCTTTCAATGCCGCGACAATTCGCTCACCATTCAGCCCCTGACGTATCCTCCGCATGACTTCTCCACTTCACCACAACCAACACGACGGCCCCGTGCCATCTCACTTCTCTGCGTATCACATCCATACTATCGGCCAGGAAGTACCCATCAATGAAAAGTTCACTCGTATTTTGATAGAGTAGTGCAATACGGCAATCATAGAATCGCTGCAAGAAGAAGAGCCAGGAAGGAACCGCACCGTGCCTCGTTTTAAGAATCAATCCGCAGGAGATTCGCAAATGCCGTTATCCGGCGACGATATAACCTACAATAACGTATCTTCGCAAGACAACTCTGCAGACACATCAGCACCTTTTGACTCGACCGCTTATAGCCAAGTGCCCACCAGCAACGGTGACACAGCCCAAAATGCCAGCAATATCGACGACAAACCGTGGTTAAAACAAAACAGCGGTCACAGCGCCAACCACGCAACTGCAAACACCAAAAACACTGGAGCCATTATCGCCCTATTCGTCGTCATCGCCCTATTCGTCATCCTGGCCGTCGCGGTGTTCCTCTATATCCACGGCAAAGATTCCGGCAATGGCAGCAGTATCAGCGGCGGCTATTCCTCCTATTCTTCATCGCCTGAATCGAAAAAGCTCAGGGAACAGCAGAAAAACCAGATCATCCAAGATGAAGCCAGCGACGCTTATCAAGCGATATCCAATCAGGATTCCAAGGTGAGCGAAGCCCTGAGCACCCTCATGCAAAATTCGGGAAGCAGCGGTAGCAGCACAGAAGTCACCCAAGCGCAGGTCGACGAGCTCAAGTCCGAAACGGCGAAAATGCCGAAAACGATCGGCGCCTTCAAGAAAACCAAGGCGTACCACAAATACTCAAATGTGCGCAAGGCCTATAAAGAATACCAATCCAAGGACAACGATTACATCAACGCGGTGAACAATTTCGCCGATTCCGCCATCGCCTATACCAAAGCGGTAAAAAACTGCAACGAACTCCACGACTGGTCCAGTATGGGTTCCGATGCTGCCGCTTACACGAACGCCAAGCAAAAGACCATCACCACCTGTAAGGCAGCAGCGCAAGACCTTGCAAACTCCAAAGACGGGCCGATCAAAGATTACTCCGCCGCGACCATCAAACGTATGAACGACGCACAAAAGCAACTCGACGGTATCAAAGCCCTAGGGTCGTCCGACGACATCTTCGGCGACGAAACAAAGTTCCAGAAATTCGAAGACCTCACCAACAAACTCGGCAAAGACCTCAATCCGACTACACAAATTGGCGACCAAAATCCCGTCTATAAGGAACTGATGGTGGACACCAAACCTGATAAGGCGCTGATCAAAATAAGCACCGCGATGTACAGCACGGACAAATAAACAGCTTCCGCCGACGTTGACCGACGTTAGTCGGCACTGATTGAACAATGAAGTCGAAAAGAGGACAACGATTGCGTTCATTGAGAAACTCGTCCAAAAACAAGGCACAACTATCGCCGTCAGACGACAACACTTCTTTCGATAGCACCTCGCCAGACGACAGCGCGTCCTTCGACAGCACTTCATCGCCATTCAGCTCGTACGACTATACTCAACAGGCGCCCTTCAGCAACGATGCCAATGATCCCGGGCAAAACAACGCTGGAGCCAACGGAAACCCGCCAACGAATGAACGCGGAAGTCAGAGTCAAGACGGCAACAATGACAATGACATCGATGTCACACCCGTACCGTTAACCGCAAAAAACTTTGTCATTGCCATCGTTGCCATGATCGTCATCGGCGCACTAGTACTCGTGTTTTCACATCGCTCGAGCTCCAGCAATAGCACTTCTTCCAACAACAGTGGCTACTCCAGTTACTTCGATTCACGACAAAAGAAACTGGACGCGCAAGAAAAAGAATCAGACATCATCGACAAGGCCCTCGACGTGTTCCACACGGAAATCTTCAATCCAGAATCCCAAGCGGTTCAAGCCGTCTACCCTGTCATCGAGAGCGTTGGAATCAATGCTCCAAGCACGACGGTCAATCAAGCCGATCTCGACAAGCTCAGATCCGCGACGGCAGCATTGGGCAATTCCCGGAACGAGTTCACCAAAACGGAGGCATACAGCCAATCTCAGGACGTGCGCGAAACCTACAAAACCTATCAAGACAGGAAAAAGAACTACGTCACCGTACTCAATAATTTTGCCGATGCTGCCGTCGGATACGCGGCCACGGCGAAGAACTGCCAGGAAAACTACGCCAGTATCCCCATCATGGGTGAAGACCCCAATTATTACGCTAACACGCAAAACATGATCACCAACTGCCTGACGTCAGCACAAAGCATCGCCCAGTCCAAAGACCCTGTCATCAAAAAGTATGCAACGGCGACCGTCAAGCGCATGGGCGACGCACAAAAGCAGCTCGATGCCCTCAAGGCCCTCGGCTCCCCAGACGATATTTTCGGCGACCACGCGAAATTCCTGAAATCTAGCCCAATAGAGGACAAACTCAGAGACGACCTGTACAAGGCCGAAACATACGGCAATCAGAATCCCCTGTACAAGGAATTGACCGATGCCAGGCCAGATAAAGAGATAGAAAAAATCGATACGCTATTAGTCGATATGAGCAAATAAGCAATTCTCCGACTTTTCCACAGAAAATGGGCACCCACCTTGTGGCGAGTGCCCATTTTCTATCGTGGTGTCAGTCCAATATCAGCTGACACGAAGCCGCGAAACTACTTGCGATGTGCGCGGTAGAAGCGGATGAGGCTCTGCGTGGAAGCATCCTGCTGCGCCAGCGCCTCATCGTCCTGCGAGATCGCCGGGGTGATCTGGCGGGCAAGCTGCTTGCCGAGCTCGACGCCCCACTGATCGAAGGAATCGATGCCCCAGACGGTGCCCTCGGTGAAGGTGATGTGCTCGTAGAGCGCGATGAGCTCGCCCAGCGAGAACGGGGTCAGCGCGTCACCGAAGATCGAGGTGGTCGGGCGGTTGCCGGAGAAGACACGGGCCGGAACAATGGCCTCAGGCGTACCTTCGGCGCGAACCTCATCGGCGGTCTTGCCGAACGCAAGCGCCTTGGTCTGTGCTAGGTAGTTGCCGAGGAAGAGCTCGTGCACGTCCTGGTCGCCGTCCTTGGCCGGGTTCGGGGTGTTCGCGAAGGCGATGAAGTCAGCCGGAATGAGCTGCGTGCCCTGGTGAATCAGCTGGTAGAACGCGTGCTGGCCGTTGGTGCCGGGCTCGCCCCAGAAGACCTCACCGGTGTCGGTGACGACCGGGGTACCGTCCCAGCGCACGGACTTGCCGTTGGACTCCATGGTGAGCTGCTGCAGGTAGGCCGGGAAGCGATGCAGGTACTGGTCATAAGGCAGCACGGCGTGGGTCGCGGCCTTGAAGAAGTTGCGGTACCAGACGTTGAGCATGCCCATCATCGCGATGACGTTCTTCTCCAGCGGGGTGTTGGCGAAGTATTCGTCCATCTCGTGGAAGCCGGCGAGGAACTCCTCGAAGCGCTTCGGTCCGAAGACGACGGCGAGCGAGGTGCCGACTGCGGAATCGACGGAATAACGGCCACCAACCCAGTTCCAGAAGCCGAAGGCGTTCTGCGGGTCGATGCCGAATTCCTCGACGCCCTTGAGGTTGGTGGAAACGGCGACGAAGTGCTTGCGAATGGCTTCGGCGTTCTTGTCGTCGGAACCGTCGATGGCGCCGGAGGCCTTGAGGCTGTTCAGCAGCCAGGTACGTGCCTCACGCGCGTTGGTCAGGGTTTCGAGGGTGGTGAAGGTCTTGGAGACGACGATGAACATCGTGGTCTCAGGGTCGAGATCCTTCGTCTTCTCGGTGATGTCGTTGGGGTCGATGTTGGAGACGTAACGGGCGGAGATGCCGGCGTCAGCGTACGGCTTCAGCGCTTCGTAAACCATGACCGGGCCCAGATCGGAGCCACCGATGCCGATGTTGACGACGGTCTCAATCTTCTTGCCGGTCACGCCGCGCCATTCGCCGCTGCGAACCTTGTCGACAAACGCATAAATCTTGTCGAGCGTCTCATGCACGTCCTTGACCACATCCTGGCCGTCGACGATGAACTTGCCCTCGTCGGACTTCGGACGACGCAGCGCGGTGTGCAGCACGGCACGGTCCTCGGTGTTGTTGATGTGGACGCCCTCGTACATGGCCTTGCGGCGATCCTCAAGGTGCACGGCCTTGGCGAGATCAGCGAACAGCTTCAGCGTTTCGGGCTGGATGAGGTTCTTGGAGAGGTCGAAGTGCAGATCGCCGGCGTCGAAGCTGAGCTCCTCAACGCGGTTGGGTTCCTCGGCGAACCACTTCTTGAGGTCGATGCCTTCGCTGTTCAGTTCGTCAAAGTGCTTTTGCAGCGCCGCCCATTCCGGGGTCTTGGTGGCGTCGATAGGAGGATTGATGGCCATATTCTTAAGGTCCTTTCATCACGTGCCGCGGGGGTTTCGTGGCCTTGTCAGTCTTCTCTTCAAAGTGCCGTTCCCACCGCTTGCTACAGATATCAATTTACTCACAAAAGAGGACACAACAGCACAAAAAGCGTCGCCCTAGTCACCCCTGACATAACGAGATATTTGACATCAAAACGACGGAATTTGAACGATTCAAAAACATACAAACCACGAGAAAACAAACAGAGAGCGCTCACACACGCCTTCACTCGGCCAAGTCGAATTGTGCGGCTACAGCTTCTTTCGAGTCAATACCGGTTTTTATCTACGCTAACTTTATCAAGCGCAGCAAGGGCTGACGGATGAAACGGTCGATAAGGCAGACCACAAGCACGAATGCCAGAGAAAAATGATTTCAACCAGGAACCAATTAATCAGCCAACCCACGGAAGCAGACATACCGCCGATGGCGAAGGCACTGGCAACATGAATGGCAACGGGATCAGCGAAACGGTTCTGCACGGCTATCCACGCATAATATGTCAACGCTTGCACGACATAGAAGCCCAGAATGCCGGAAGCGAGCGCCTCGACGGCACGACTGCAGAAGGCTTTTGCGCTTGGCTGGAACGCTCTTTTTGTATTACCGTTGCAACTCAGTTTAGCTTCATCCGACTTTCTGACGCTATCCGGCGAAGGTTCCATACTATGTCCCGTATCATCGGATTTTGCGTCACCAATCGGCAAAAGCTCCATGGCGAGCGAATTGCGTTTTCGCAATCTCGCACCAGGGCACGCGGCACACATCAGCGAGCAGACGGCAAGTAGGAACGAAATGGCCGAGGTGGATTTGAACGAGAGCACCGTCAGTAGGCCGTAATGTCCACCAAACGCTGCAAAAGCGACGATACAACCGGCCACGGCGACCAGAACCACCAACGCAAGCGCCCAGAAACGGCGAGTGAGCCAGAACGGCGCAGAGTCATGCTCAGAAGCATCTTTCCCATACCACCGCTGCCAAGCACAGCCCAAAGCGCCGGCGCAAATATAAGAGGCGAAATAGGTGACGGCGCTCATCTGTTTGCGCCAGTCCAGAATGCTCAGGGAATCGAAGAAGTTGCGCCCGCTTATGGCGACGTAGATATTGAGACCGTAAATCGCGACAAGGGCAACCGCCCACAACGCCACGCACCATTTCTTCCGGCAGCGCTCAATGCACCAGCCAATGAACGGAGCAAGCAACACAAATATGACATACAGCCAGACAAATTCCAAGCTCAGAATCACATCACGCAGGCCACCGATCGACTGAATCGGCACGACCCAGCGGTTGACCGCAATCAATACCACGATATAAAACACCACGGCCGCAAGGACTTTCGCGATGCGGACCGCGGTCGGCTTCCACTCATCGCGCACAAATCCTTTATGACGCGAGCGCTGCGC
Organism: Bifidobacterium sp. ESL0682; assembly: GCF_029392815.1. Lineage (GTDB taxonomy): Bacteria > Actinomycetota > Actinomycetes > Actinomycetales > Bifidobacteriaceae > Bifidobacterium. The sequence goes on from NZ_CP113942.1 coordinate 1,751,997, forward strand.
CAGCCTCGGGACCAGGAAAAATGCCGAAATCATGAAAAAGATGTGGTTGCCCCAGGCTCCCAGGAACATCAGCATCGAAATCAGCCACACCGCCACCGAAGTTGAGGAAACAATGGAGATGAATGTGGGGGCTGCACCGGTCTGCATGGCTGTTGAAAGCGCGTGCGGCCCATTGAGGGCAATCTGCTCGAAAGTCAGTAAAAACGTGTGAAATACCGCGATGCCGATAATCGCCAGCAGACGCAATAATTCGACTGCAAAAATACGCGGGCGACGACGTTTTGGGCGCGCTGGCACCGATGTGGAAATGCTAGAGGATGTCATCACGGCCTTCGCGGTCAAGATAGGCGACCATGTCCTTGACCTCCTGGCTGCGAGCGCGCGGGGCGATCATCAGCGCATCGGGGGTATCGGCGATGACCATGTCATTGACGCCGAGCAGGGCGATGGTACGGTCGGAAAGCGGCATCACCACGTCTCCGGCGCTGTCGAGGCTGACCACCTTGTCGGTGTCGCCAAGAATCTTGATATTGCGGGCGCCGGTGCTGGGCAACAGCGCTGCAACAGAATTGAAGTCGCCGATATCGTCCCAGCCGAAGTCACCTGGAACCATCGCCACGCCGCCGGCCACACTCAGCGGCTCAGCCACCGCGTAATCGAACGCGATTTTCTCGATGCTCGGCCAATAAGTCGCCATCGCCTCGTCAATGGCATCGCTGTCGACATCGCTGGATTCGGCATCAACGACGCCCTGCGCCGCATATCTGGCCGCCGCGATTTCCGCATTTCTTGCAGACTCAGCGTCGCCGTCGTTGTCTACGGACATGTAGGCATCGGCGATATGCGAAATCGCATCATACATCTCGGGCTTGTATTCTCGCAGATGGTTGAGCAACACGTCGGCACGCATCACGAACATGCCCGCGTTCCAACGGTATTCGCCGGTGGAAAGATAGGCCTGCGCCGTGGCCGAATCCGGCTTTTCGACAAACCGTTCCACCAGACGCGCGTTCGGTGCACCTGGTATTTCGCTGCCCAATGACCGGCCTTGATGAATGTATCCAAAAGCCGTGGAGGGCCGAGAAGCCGCGATGCCAATGGTCGTTACGTATCCGGCGCGCGCTGCGGCCACCGCCTGCCGCACCGCTTCGGCGAACGAATCCTTGCCACGAATGACATGATCGGCAGCAAACGACCCCACAACGATCTGCTCGCCATGTCGCCTCGCCAAAATGGCCGTTGCCAGCGCGATGGCCGCCGTCGAATCACGCGGCACCGGCTCAGCGAAAATGTTGGATTCCTTGAGTTCAGGCAGCTGCGCCTCAACCGCTGCAACATGCCGCCAACCCGTGCTCACCACAATGCGATCCGGCCCGGCAAGCCGCGCGAGCCTGTCGAACGTCGATTGAATCAGCGTGCGTCCGCTGCCCATCAGATCGTAAAGGAACTTCGGCCTCGCTCCACGGCTCAGCGGCCAAAGCCTGGAACCGGTGCCTCCGGCGGGGATGATGGCATAAAAGTCCTCGAAACCATTGTTTGGCGTCGATACCTCCGGCATTGCATTTTCCAAGTTGCCCATCCCTTTTCGCGCGATTTTGAGCCTGCTTGCTCTTTAATATATTGTCGCGCGGCCCGTTGTCATTGCAAACAGCCTTCGCACCGTTGGCCGAGATAGCAGTTCGGTTCCCCATAATGCTGCCGTTTATTCGCTAAATCGCATGGTAACCGCACCATAACCGCAAAGCAAACGCAAGCACCACCCAGCAAGACACGTCCGAACGCAAGCCTCGTGGACAAAATGGAAATCATCCAGTAGTATTATTGTTTTGTGCGCGAGTGGTGCATACCGCCCGGGCATTTGCCGCTTTAGCTCAGTTGGTAGAGCGTCTCACTCGTAATGAGAAGGTCGACAGTTCGATTCTGTCAAGCGGCTCTTTATTTCCCAATATTTCTAATATTTCCAATGCACTTAATAATAAAATCCAATTGACGGCACCTTTAAAATTCTGCCTAATCCACACTTGAGCGATCATTCCGCTTCGCCATAGACTCGATATTGCAGTCGGATGGGCTCAGTGCCGAGTTTTCGCAGCTTACGCTGTTCGGTTAGATATGACGGCAGCAGCGCGATGCCCTTGCCCTGCTCCACCATGGTGACGATGGTCTCCAGCGAATCGACCTCCATCAGTCGACGCGAATCATGAGTAGCAATATGGTCGCGCAACGAACGCTTGCGGAAGACACATTCCTTGTCATGGTTAATTAACAGCGGAATACCGACAGGAAAACCTTTCGCTCCATCTTCCGCTGCGAGATAGGAAGCTTCCAACATCCCGGCACTTATCACTTGATAGTTGTCTAGTTCGCCCAAATCCACGAACGCCACCACCGATTTGTATTGATGACGCCGCGCTTCGGGAACGATGTCGCTTTGACGGCGGACGACGATGGTGCCGTAGCTTTCAGGATGAAACGACGGCATGTTGGTCATCATATAGTGCAGCAAAGTTTCGGTAATCAACAAGTCACCGGGAACACCGGCCGCTTCACGCCGCACATCGTCGAGCTCGGCCGTGATGCGCAGCGACGCACGGTAAAGTCGCTTACCGATTTTGGTAGGCTCGACGCCTTTCGCGCTACGTTCCATCAGCGTCGTGTGAAACTCTCGCTCAAGCGATTTGAGCCGGGCACTGATATTCGATTGCGCGTAGCCAAGCGCCTTTGCGGCCTTGTTGAGCGAACCGGTTTCGATAATCGCCTCGAAAATTTCCAGATCGTTGAGATTCATCGCACTCCTTTTGCCTGTAACAGCGATGGCCATAGTTTCTGTGTCATGGATGAACGTCCGTCAAATCATCTGCGATAATCAATTTATAGTATCTGCTGTATTGATATGCTATCAGCAAATACAAAATAAAGTACCTAATAAATACAACGGTTCTCATTATTCATAATTTACGATACATATCATTTTTAGCGATAGGTATATCTATTTCAAATACTATGCATCCGTCTGGCAAAGTCGTATCTTGAAGCTGTTAGAAAACGAAGAAAAAGACAAGGAGCCATTATGGCAGTGAAAATCGGTATCAACGGATTCGGCCGCATCGGACGGCTCACGTTCCGCAGGCTTTTTGAACTGAAAAGCGACGAAGTCGAAGTCGTCGCCATCAACGACCTGACCGACCCGGCCATGCTCGCCTATCTACTGCAACATGACAGCGTACAGGGGCGCTTCCCCGCGGAAGTCTCCAGCGACGAGACCGGCATCATCGTGGACGGCAAACATTACACCGTCTATGCGCAGCGCGACGCCGCGAATATTCCTTGGGTCGCCAACGACGGGGTCGAGCTGGTAGTGGAGTCCACCGGTTTCTACACCAGCACCGAGAAATCCTCAGCGCATTTGAAGGCGGGTGTCAAGAAGGTGCTCGTCTCTGCACCGGCCGGCGACATGCCGACCGTGGTCTACGGCGTCAACCAGAACGTCCTGACCGCCGACGACCGCATCATCTCCCCGGCTCCTGCACCACGCAGTCTGTGGCACTTTTGGCCAAACCGATGAACGACCATTACGGCATCCGCGCCGGCTCGATGACCACAATCCACGCCTATACCGCCTCACAGAGCCTGACCGACGGGCCGAAGAGCAAGAACGCACGCAACAACCGCGCGGCGGCCGAAAATGTCATCCCGCATTCCACCGGCGCCGCCAAGGCCATCGGTCTGGTCATTCCTGAGCTCGACGGCAAGTTGAAGGGGCAGGCCCGTCGCGTTCCGGTTCGTTCCGGCTCCCTGACTGAGCTGTCGCTGGTGCTAGAAAAAACGCCTACGGCCAACGAAATCAACGAAATGTTCCGCGAGGCCACCCGCAACAACGATTCCTTCGGTTACGACGACACCGGCCTGGTCTCCTCTGACATGATCGGTGACACCCACGGTGCGATTTTCGATCCAACGCTGACCGAGGTAGTGCCGCTTGGCGAGGGCAACGGCGAATTGGTGAAGGTCAACGCCTGGTATGACAACGAATACGGTTTCACCTGCAACATGGTGCGCACGCTGCTGCATTTCGTGAGGCTGTAAAGCAGAACGTAAACCTTACGTAGTCTCTCAGACAAAAAGAAATCGGTGCCACGACTTAATTCGCCGTGGCACCGATTTTTATATCAGAAATGAGATAACCAAAAACGAACCTTTTAAAAATCAACCGTTACTTTTCAGTTGTTTCATCATCATTCCACACCTTCTTGGCACGGTTGAACGCTGACCACGCCTTGGGCCAGCCGACGTAGAAGGCGAGGTGAGTGATTTCAGCTGCGATCTCGTCCTTGGTGATGCCGTTGGCCTTACCGATGTTGAAATGGGCATCCATCTGCTCGGTGGCACCCATAGCAATGATCGCGGCGATGGTAATCATCGAACGGTCGTGCGCAGAAAGCTCGTCCTCACGGCTCCACACCTCACCGAATAGATTGTCGAATCGCTCGGAAATATAGTTTCCAACAACCTCACTTGTTCTCGGCGGCGATAGCCTTGTGCTCAGCTTCGGCGTTCGGGAGGAAGAACGACGCGACCATGCCGACGACGGCGAAGATGACCATCAGGATGAAGCCCCAGTTGTAGCCGATGGCTTGGGCTGCAGCCTTGCCGGCGGAAGCTTGCGAGGTTGCGGCTAGGGAGATGACGAGCATCGCTAGCGCGGTGCCTAGTGAGCCACCGACCTGGCGAACCGTGGACGAAGCAGCGTTGGCGTGTGCAGTGAGACTGCCAGCGCTCATGTTGATGCCGGCGGTGAACGTGGTCATCATCGTGAATGAGATGCCGACCATGCGCAGCGCATAGCACAGGCCGATCACGAAGAGGCTGGTTTTCGCGCTGAACCAGAGCATCGGTACCGAGCCGATGAGGAGCATCAGGAAGCCGAATAGCGAGAGCTTCTTGATGCCGAGCTTGTCGTAAAGCGTACCGGAAATCGGGTTGCAAATCACCATGACCAGAGCGCCGGGCATCATCACCAAGCCGCTAATCAGTGCGGATTCCCCGCGCGTGGTCTGCAGGTAGAGCGGCAGCACCAGTTCGATGCCGACCATGGCGACGTTGCTGATGGTGCTCAACAGCGTGCAGAGGTTGAAGCGGGCGTTGCCGAAAACGTGGATGTCGAGCAGCGGCTTGGCGAGCTTCAACTGGCGGACGCAGAAGAGCGCCATGATGACCACGCCAACGATGAACAGCACCGCAAGCATCAACGTGATATGACCGGTGTTGCCGACCTCGGACAACGCGTAAAGAATGAGACCAAAGCCGAAGATGGATTCAGCGAAGGAGATAACGTCGGTGGTGGTGTGATGCGGCGAGGTGAGGTTGCGCACCAGCGGGACGGCGAGAATCGCGGTGATGGCGCTGGCTATGGCGAGAATGCTGAAGAGCATCTTCCAGCTGGAAACCTTGAGAATCAGGCCGGAAATGGTGGGGCCGACCGCCGGGCCGAAGCCGATGACCAGGCCGGTGATGCCCATGGCCATGCCGCGCTTATCAGGCGGGAACATCATCAGGATGACGTTCTGGATGAACGGCATGAGCCCGCCGGCTGCGATGGCCTCGATGATACGGCCCGCGAGCAGCACCCAGAAGTTCGGTGCGAAAATGCAGACGATTGAGCCGACGAAGAAGACACCCATCAACGTGACGAACGTGGTGCGCAGATTGAACGACTCGAACACCCACGCAGACATCGGAATCATGAGCCCGACCACCAGCAGGTAGGCCGTTGTGAGCCACTGCGCCGTAGCCTGGCTCACCGAGAACGCGCCCATGATGGTGGGTAGCGCGTTGTTCAAAAACGTCTCGGCCATCAACGCCGTGAACGAGCCGAGCAACAAAACGGCCATCATCAGGCCGCGCTGCCGTGAAGTAATCGAGGCTGTGAAGCCCCCGCTCCCCTGCCCGGACTCGGGTTGCGAAGCAGAAGCGTCCTGCTGCCCGTCTTTCTGTTGTGTCGATTGTTGATTGACCATCGATATAACCTTCCTTAATTTATAGCAAGCTACAGTTTGGATAAAAAAATATGCTTTCTCCATCACGAAACAACAAATCGGTTTGCCGTACAGCCAGGCAATAGCAGCATTGAGACTGCATTCATGCCTACAAACGGCTTCAATGCTGCAAAAATGAACGACATCAAAAATCGCTTACCCCGAAAAAGGCGGAATTCCAACGTTTCGGAAATTCGGCTTATTGCTGGCCGCAGCACGGAAGCACCAATCAACCTCACATGCTCGTTCCCTGCTACGAAATCGTCATCAATCGTCAAATTCATCGCGTCGAGCTTTCCGAAAAGTTCGCGATGATCCGCTTAAACGCAGCAATCAGCCTTTTCTGCTCGACGGACCCCAAACCATCGGTAATTTTCCCGTTGATTTGCTTCATAACGCCATGAATATCGTCGATATGCGCATTGATCAACCGCTGCCCCTCGGCCGTAAGCTCGAGCAGAATCTGCCGCCGATCGCTTTCCAACTGGGACGTCTTGATAAGCCCCGCGCTTTCCAGCCTTTTGACAATGCCACGAATCGTGGGGTGGCTGAGCACGAACCGGTCAGCAATCTCGCGCTGAGTGACGACGCGACCGCGGGCATCGTGCAGATAGACCATCAACGTAATCTGCGGCCCAGTGAGGCTGTACCCCTCAAACATCGAGGCGACACGATTGTTGAGCTCCTTCTCAATCAAGGTATTTGCAACCTTGATGAGCGGCCCCAGCTTATCCGCACCGGCTTCGCCCGGCCGAGCATCGTCCTTACCCATAGCTAGCTACAATAATTCCCGACAGCGACTTATTACATGCAATGCTTTATCGCCGCCCCCACCTGTTTGTCTAGATGATTTTGACAATTTGTATCCTGTAAGATACAGTAAAGTATGAAAATACTTAAATCAGCAACTTTCGATGATTGGCTAGTCCATCTACGAGATAAACCTGTACAGAGAAAAATCCTTGCCTGGCTGACAAGACTCGGCCTTTCAGACCGATTGATTGGAGATTGCAAATCAATCAAGGACGGCATTTACGAACAACGTTTCAACACCGGCCCCGGATATCGAGTTTATTTTGCCCGCAACGGCGATCAACTCGTTTTGCTTCTGGTAGGCGGGGATAAAAGCACTCAGGCCAGAGACATCGACAGGGCAAAAGCAATGTGGAAAGAATGGAAACAGCAATGAAAAAGCCGACACCGACAAAAGAAAACTTTAGCGAATTCAACGCATCCGACTACCTCAACACCAAGGAAGACGCGGAAAACTATCTGAAAGAAGTCATCGCCGAAGCGGATAGCATCGAAGATGAGGACGAGGCCACCTCGCTGATCGTCGCCGCTCTGGGCGAAGTAGCAAGAGCTCAGAAAAAATGACTGCCATCGCCGATCGGGCCAACGTGGGGAGGCCAAGCCTGTATAAATCCCTGAAAAAGGGAGCGAACCCTTCGTTCCGCACGGTTTACAGCACTCTCAGAGAATTGTTTGGCGGCGCAAGCCCGCTATTCCCCGCCAAACTGCTTGATTTTGCCACTGGCACAACAACGAGAACCGCAAATCAAAAGCGACCATAAAACCAGCAAAATCCCGCTGACTAGCAATCATCATCCGTCCGCCAAATCAAGGAAGAAGCCCATCATGGAACGCATCACTTTAGGAGATTCGGGCGTCAAGGTCTCGCCGATGTTCATCGGCGGCATGTCATTCGGCAAGCCGGACCCGGAACAACACGTTTGGACCATCGACCAGGAAAGCACGCAGGCCGTCATCGCACGGGCGCTCGAGCTCGGCGTCAACGCCATCGACACCGCCAACTGCTACGCGCGCGGCACCAGCGAGGAATACATCGGCCAGGCGCTGAAGAACCTCGGCATCCCGCGCGATCAAGTCGTGCTCGCCAGCAAGGTCTACTTCAACGAGGGCCATTCCTCCGCCAAGGCCATCAAGCGCGAAATCGAAGGCAGCCTGAAGCGACTGCAGACCGACTACCTCGATCTCTACATCCTGCATCGCTTCGACTACACCACGCCGATGGAGGAGACCATGCAGGCGCTCGACGAACTGGTGCGCGCGGGCAAGGTGCGTGCCATCGGCGCCAGCGAAATGTACGGCTACCAGTACCACAACCTGCAGGTCGTCGCCGAAGAGAACGGCTGGACGAAGCTCTCGACGCTGCAATGCCACTACAACCTCATCTACCGCGAAGATGAACGCGAGCTCATCCCGGTCGCCCGGCAGTATAACGCGGTTCCGACTCCTTACAGCCCACTCGCTTCCGGCCACCTCGCCCGCAAGACCTGGGATTCCGATTCGCTGCGCGGCAAGACTGACAAGGTCGAACACAGCAAGTACGACCGCGACCGCGCCATCGACCAGCCCATAGTCGACCGCGTCGCCGAACTCGCCGAAAAGCGCGAGGTAAGCATGTCGCAGATCGCCTTGGCCTGGCACTGGGCGCACGGCCCGTCAGCGCCGATTGTCGGATGCAGCTCCCCCAAGCGCGTTGACCAAGCCGTTGCCGCAATGGACGTCAAGCTGAGCCCCGATGAGGTCGACTACCTCGAGGCACCCTACATCGCTCACGAACTGGTCGGCCCGCTGGCCCGTCCGGGCGATAAGCCGCTGGCCGGCACCACTGCTCCGCCGGAAACCAAGTAGGCTGAGAAGCCAGTGGGTTATAGGCCAAGCCCCTCAACCCACTGGCCAAGCGTGGACTCACTGACGTCGGCAGTGAAGCGCTGCCCCGTCTTCCATATACCCTTCGGCGCGGAATCATGCAAATGCTCGCCGCTCGCACCGTCCATGCTTCCGCCGGAAGTGGCAAACGGCACGATGGTCTTGCCCGAAAAATCCTGGCTTTCCAGGAATGTACGCACAATCTGCGGCGCAACACCGTACCAAATCGGATAGCCCACAAACACCACATCGTAAGCGCCAACGTTAATGGCCTTGGCCATCTGCGGACGAGCCTTGACGGCATGCTCCACGCTCGCGCGGCTTTTCTCGTCATCCGCCTTGAGATCAGAGGCGATATACGGCATAGACGGTGTGATTTCCTCGATATCAGCACCGGCAGCCTTAGCCAGCTTCTGCGCTACATCGCGCGTGTTCCCCGTCGCAGAAAAATACGTTACTAGTGTTTTATGAGTCATTTTGACCTCTTTTGTCTGACGCTTCTCACACTGCCGTACATTGTAAGTTCGGACCTCTACGAAGCCAAGAGTTCAAAGGCTTGAAAGCCAGAATCCAAGCCGCTCCCGCGCGACAAAGAATACACGAAAACCACAAGCAAACGTGCGAGCAAAGGGACTCGAACCCTCACGACAAAGTCACAGGAACCTAAATCCTGCGCGTCTACCAATTCCGCCATGCTCGCGTAACCAGATTCAATCTATCAGACCCATCGCCCAACGCGAGCCGACACGCCTGACAACATACCGCTGTGTTATCCATAAACCTAGCACCCTTTCCAACCGGATTTAAAATCAATATGCAACCATTTTGCACTGTAGTACAATTGCCAATTTTTCAACAAAACTGCAAAAAACGCGGTACTTCTTACACATGTCAAGCGATACTCTAGAATTAATTAGAGGTTTAAGTGTCAAATGTAATACTAAATTTGCGCTTTTCAAAGGGTTTAACTAAGAAAGTGGTTTCGAAATGGGTGTTTTTCGCAACATTGTTGTCTTAATATTATGCATTACAGTTGCGCCCGATATTATTCCGTCGCAGATGTATGACAAAATACTAAATTCTTCATCCATTTCCGCATCCGCCTCACCTGATCCCGCACCGTCGCGGCACCGTTCCTCATCTTCCGACATTGCCCAGCACCATTCCGATTTTTGCGGAATTCCGGCTCATCGCAGGTTTCTAAATCACCACAGGTTTCCACCTCCCCACAAAGCTCCCGCATATCTTCCAATCCGCAAAATTCCCGCAAGTCCAGCACTTTGCACGACCCGCACGCTTCCAACGCCACGCAACTCCACCAGACGCGCTCCGCTTCGCAAGTCACCACCGACCTGTCCAAAGGTACAACCCCCGCCCCTATGTTTCGGTCCGACCCGGAGTCTCCATCCGTCCAACAGCAGATTAGTCCGCGAACCTCCTGCACCCAGACCAGCTGGGAGAGCATGGGCACGCCCGACGACGGCCGGCCACTACGCCACCTCATGGCCAGGCGGCAACCGCCTGCCCTACGTGTCCGGCAGGGACACCAGCCCCGTGCAATGGCGCGTCGACAGCGCCTGCGTCCTCCACCTCACCGGCGGCACCACACCATACTGGCACACCTACACCGGCGCCCCGTGGTATTCGATCAGCCGAACGCTGGCGGGAGTCAGTGTGGAGGGCAACCTCACCATCACCAGCCCAGCCATGTTCGACAACTGTTTGTACGTGACGTCGTTCACCGTGCAACCCGGCGCACACATCAACCTCGTCAACCAAGGCGGCGTCCGAATGTTCGGCGATACGGGGCTGACCACACTCGACCTCAGCAACTTCAACACCACCAACGCCACCGGCATGAGCTACATGTTCTTCGACTGTTTTGCGCTGGCCACACTCGACCTCAGCCCCCTCGACACCACCAACGTCACCGACATGAGCGGCATGTTCAACAATACGGGGCTGGCCACACTCAACCTCAGCTGACCCTCGACACCACCAACGTCACCAACATGAGCTACATGTTCAGCAGTGCAGGGCTAGCCACACTCGACCTCAGCCCCCTCGACACCACCAACGTCACCAACATGAGCCATATGTTCTTCCACTGTTTTGCGCTGGCCACACTCAACCTCAGTCACTTCGACACCACCAAAGTCACCGACATGAGCTACATGTTCAACTACTGTAAGAAGCTGACCGCACTCGACCTCAGCAACTTCGACACCACCAACGTCAATAACATGCGTTACATGTTCTACTTCTGTTCAAATTTGACCACACTCGACCTCAGCAACTTCGACACCACCAAAGTCACCGACATGAGCTACATGTTCAGCGAGTGTTATGATCTGACTACACTCGATGTCAGCAACTTCACCACCGCCAAAGCCTTCGACACAAGCTACATGTTTGACGGCTGCTCAAGGCTGACCACACTCGACCTCAGCAACTTCGACACCACCAACGTCAACAACATGAACTCCATGTTCTACAGGACTTCGGGGCTGCGTCGAGTGGCGTTGGGCGCGAACACCCGTCTCCGCTCCACTTCGTATTTCCCCGGCAGCAACGTGTCGACGTGGGTGAAGGTGGACGCGCTCGAGACCGACCCCTGGCAGTACACGCTTTCCACGCCCGCCTGGTCCGGCACCTTCAGAGATCTGCAGACCCTGGCCGCCGGCACCAGCCCCCAGGGCGTCTACATCGACAAGACCCTCATCCCCACCGGGGTGCGCCTGCTCGCGGACGCCAACGGCGGCACCATGCCAGCCAACTGGTCCGACCACGTCGACACCAACCTCGGCGCCAAGACACTGACCATGCCCGCCGCCACGACCATCACCGCCAACAAGCCCGGCAGCCTCTTCGCCGGATGGAACACCTGCCAGGACCCCGCGACCGGCACCGGCTGCACCGCCTATTCGGCAGGCCAGGGCATCACCATCGCGCAGGGCGACTCCTGGCCCGTGCGCACCATCACCCTCTACGCCCAATGGACCGCCCTGCCGGCGCCCAAGGCGGGCACGCCCAACGTGAACGTGCCCGCCAGCGGCTACCCCACCATCAGCGTGGACATCACCAACCCCTCCACCCACTACAACGGCGAGCAACTCTACGCCACCACCCACAAACCCGAAACCTGGACCAGACTCGCCGCCTACACCGCCGACGGCACCGGAGGCACCACCACCTGGACCGGCCTGGGCGCCGGCAACCTCCAGGACGACATCGGCGACACCTACACCATCGACACCTACGCCACCATGACCGACCCCGCCACCGGACGCACCGTCACCACCACGCCCGACACCGCCGACGGCAGCAGACTGCACGGCATCCTCCCCTACGCCAGGATCGTCCTCGACGCCAACGGCGGCACCGGCGCGCCCGCCACCATCGCCGGGCTCGCCGACAGCACCACCAACAAGACCCAGCTGGCCATCCCCGGCCCCGGCGCCATGACCGGCCCCACCGACCCCGGGCAGACCGACAGCCACAAGACCTTCACCGGATGGAACACCACCGGCACCGCCACCGGCCCGGACACCACCCTCAACCCCGGCAAGCCCGTCGACGGCACCAACAGCACCAGGACCCTCTACGCCGTATGGAAGACCGTCAACGCGCCCACCGGGCTCACCGCCAAACGCCTCGCTTCCGGCAACCTCATCCAGATCACCGGAAGCTCGACACCATGGGACAGCACCGACACCGTCACCGTATGCGCCAAACGCACCGGCACCCCCGAGACCGCGTGGAAATGCGGCGACACCAACAGCGCCGACAGCCAGTGGGACACCGGAAGCACCACCTGGGACGGCGCCACCACCCACAATTGGACGGTCACCATACCCCACGACTTCAGCATTGACCAAGCCGGCGCCTACGACATCAAAGCCACCCTCAACACCAAAGGCCCTTGGGCTGCGACCAACACCGCCACCTCACTGGACGCCACCGCCAGCCCACAGATCGGCGGAACCCTGGCCAACCTCCCCCTCACCGGCGGACGACCGCAACACCTCGCCACACTGATGGCCGCCGGACTCGGCACGGCACTCCTCCTGCTCGCCGCAGCCGACACGCTCCGCGCCCAACGACGCAAGACGGCACGCCACACCAGGTAGACCACTGTGCCGGTAGTAGGTGCGGCGATGCCGCGAACACAGCACCGCCGCACCTCCTACCGGCTCATTACGAAATCACAACCAAACTTGCGGAGCATACCAGCCCCGCGCCATAACGACGTAAAGATTGCGACCACCAAGCATGACCCGACGTCTAAACGCCGCAGCAATTAAAAGACTTCCCGCCCGGGTCCAACATCACCGAGCGGGAATACCAACCGGGCGCCGACACGGCAACCAAACAAACCCAAACCAACCTCCGTGTCGGCGCCCATCTACTTCATACAACATAAGAATCAGGAAACAGAGCCAAAAGGCCGATTTTATCCGCAACTTCGCTCGTCAGACCTATCGCACAGCACAGCGGTTTGGCATCACCATACTTCACACGTCATCGGGAAATCAGCATTGATGCTTCTCAAAGAGATTTCAGAAACTGCTGATCACACCTCGCGAGCCATCAGGTAATCGGTCTGCTTGTCGTCGCCCTGCCAGAACGCGTGCTGGCCGACGCGCACGAAGCCCTTGCCGGCGTAGAAATGTTTGGCTGGTTCGTTGTGTTCCCAGACGCCGAGCCAGACTTTGTGCAGGCCACGTTTGCGAGCTGTATCCAACGCAAAATTCATCAGTTGCGTACCCAATCCGAGGCCTTTGAACTGTTTGTCGATATAAAGGCGCTGAATTTCCATCGTTCCAGATCCCATGTCTTCGACCTGCGCCTCGCCGAAATTCAACTTCATATAGCCCGCAGGGAGCTCATCGGTTTTGGTCGAGTCGGAAGAATCAGAATCCGCATGTTCTTTGGAGTCGCTATCAGGCTGCACCGAGATCAAGAGGAACACAGAATCTGGATTGCTCAGTTCGCCGCGCAAAACCGGCTCGGAATAGGACTCTTCGAGGAACTTGTCCATATCTTCATCAGAACTGGTGCCCGCGAACGTGTCGACATATGTGTCGACGCTCATACGATGCAGCAACGCGACATCGTCAGGCCCGCAGATTCTAATCGTGCCGTTCTCTCGTCGTTCATCCTTGCCATTCAAACTCATCACGCCTCCGCCCCAAACGTTCGGTCAAGCCCTCATAAAATACGGCATACCTATCAAAGCCAAAGCCCAAGCCCAAGCCCAAGCCCAAGCCCAAGCCCAAGCCCAGCATACGCCATTGAACTTTTCTCGATGAAGCGTTCACGCACAGATGACACCTTCCAAAAGCCCGAAGAAAATGGTCAGAATCAACAAGTCGGCACAACCTCCCAAGCTCAGATTGCGCTCGAGGCATTCTCTGTTGAGTTCCTGCAAAAATGCCATTCCTTCGGCGCTGCCGGCGCCTCCAAGCTCGAAATACCGATCGCATGTGCGCACGCATCCATTCCAGCACGTCGCGAGTTCCCGCGCGCTTGACGAGATTGGTGTCTTCAACATGGCCGGCCAAAGTCATCAACGTATCCAACAAGCGCACATTCAGTGACCCTTCCGCATCGCGCAAAAACGGCAACGCGACCTCCATCACGGAGGGGAACCCTTGCTCGGCCTCTCCCCTGGCGCCCGTCGAACGGAAACGGAGATACTGACGTTCACCGGCGGTCAGTTCGGTTTCAGCACCACCGGCGGCTTCCACACGGCCCATATCGTGCTTCGTCAGCCCAGTCAGCATGCGCTTGACCAGCCTGCGAACGCCATCCGTGTCATAATCGCGGGTCTTGCACCAATGGGCGGTGGCGCCGACGGCGATGCCAAGGGAGAAAATGGCCCCCTTATGGGTGTTCACCCCATGCGTTGCGGCGAACATCGTCTGTTCCGCCTTGCGTCCGGCGGCGCGAAGCTGGTCGAAGAGCCGGGTCATGTCGGTTCCCGCGAAATTCATGCCTAGACGGCCGGCCTCTTGGAAATACGACCTCAGCGAGATGGCGCTGTTGACGAAGGTAAAGGCGTTCATGTCATGATGCGGACCGGCGTCGACCGGATCGACGAGCCCCGGCTTGGGCTGCACCATCACCTCATAGAGCAACGCGGCCTGCGCCATGTCGGCTAATTGTTCGGGGTTATAACGCATCGCTGATTCCTGTCAGACGTTCAAAAAGATTCATATATTCAGATGGCTTATTCATGGTTCGCAAGTCTCTGTTTGCCGGATACAGGTTGTCTGCAAAGCAGCAAGAACTACAACGACTATTTACTTGTAGACTTACGATTCGCAACTTGCATCAGCCATCACAGACCCGCAGCAAGCCCGCCATTACCCACGGAAGAGCAATACGCAAGATATTGGCGTTCCACCGCCTCGCTCAGTTCGCGGGCCGTGTGGGTCTGGTCGCGAGCGCATTCCTTGGCCGGTTTCTCGCAGACCATGCAGCGCCGCGGAGGCATGCCCAAATCTGTGCGCGAGAGCTGATGGACGCTGCTCTGCTTCATGACGTCAATGTCAAAAAGCCTTCCCAACGTAAAATCGTCTTCAAAGCCGATGGCCACGCGCTTTACCGCAGTCCAATCGCTTTTTCAAAGGCCGCGAAGGCCTCGGGGCCGGTCGGTCTGTTCACATAGTAATGGCATTCGGCCACGCACAAGCATTCGCCCCGCATACGTCGCCCCAGCTCAATCAATCCGACCCTGAAAATGGCCTGCAGCGAGACATTGTTCTTGATGGCACCAGGCACGTTGAGCTTCGCGGCGACCACGCAACCATCCGGGTACCCGTCCATCAACGTTTCTTGCAGGTGTGCGCGCCATTCCCGGTTGTCCAATATGGCGGCGAGCGGTTGCCGTTCCCCGTGCTCCAATATCATCTCACTCACCTCTCCTGCAGACCGGTATGCATCCATTTTTAACATGAACGCCGACGCCACATCCAAGAAACCTTCATATCGTAGACAGCACAGTCGCCAGCAATCGCCGGTAGTCGCCGCGAATCTGCATCGACGCAACGACAAAGGCCCCGTTCGTTTCCCGATGTACAGGTACCGGGAAACGAACGGGATGGCAAAGCCGGCGACGCATCAATTCCCCGCCGGCTCACCATGGAATTCCCGACTAATCAGTCCTCGACCTCACGAATCTGGTCGATGATCGTGCCGTCACGATACTCGACCAGGGCCACGGTGCGGTCAGTGAACTTCAGCGGTTCGGGGGTGCCGAGAACCTTCTCAGCGCGCTCCTGCAACTCCTGAATCGTATAGACCGGCAGACCCGGGATATTGCTCAGAGCCTCGATGAGGTCCGTGCGCTTCGGGTTGATGGCGATGCCCACCTCGGTGACCAGCACGTCAACCGAATCGCCAGGCGTGACCACCGTCGTCACCTTGGGCACCACGGTGGCGATGCGACCGCGCACCAGCGGTGCGGAGATGATGGTGAGCTTGGCGGTTGCGGCATCCTGGTGGCCGCCGACCGCGCCACGAATCACGCCGTCGGAACCGGTCATGACGTTGACATTGAAATCGGTGTCGATTTCCAGCGCGGACAGGATGGCGACATCGAGCTGGTCGACCATGGCGCCCTTGTTGGCCGGGTCGGCGTACCACGACGCGTCAATCTCCTGCTGGTTCTTGTTCAGGCGCATCGACGAGGCGGCTCCCTTGTCGAAGTCCTGCACGTCCATGATCTTGCCGACCAGTCCCTCTTCGAGCAGGTCGACGGTCGGCTTGGTGATGCCACCCAGGGCGAACGAAGCCTTGATGTCGTTGTCGAGCATCGACTGGCGAAGGAAGCGCGTTACCGCGAGCGCCGCACCGCCGGAACCGGTCTGGAAGGAGAATCCGTCCTTGAAGTAAGGAGAGTTGACGATGACGTCATTGACGCTCTTCGCAATCTTCAGTTCCTTGGGGTCCTTGGTGAACCTGGTGGCGCCCGAACCGATCTTGTCCGGATCGCCCACCTCGTCGACCTTGACCACATAATCGACCTGGGTCTGCTTGATCGAGGCCGGGGTGTTCGGGTAAGGCTGAATGTCATCGGTGACCAGCACGACGGTGTCGGCATAAGCGGCATCCACGAGCGCATAGCCGAGGGAACCGAACGCCGACTTGCCTTCCATGCCGTTGGCGTTGCCCATGACGTCGGAATTGGGCACACCCAGGAACGCGACGTCGATGTTGATGTCACCGTCTTCGATGGCGCGCGCACGGCCGCCATGCGAGCGGAAGATCACCGGGTTCTTCAGCAGCCCGTGCGACACCGCATCGCCCAGAGAGCCACGCATACCGGAAGAGGTGATGTTGGTGACGACGCCCTTTTCGATGGCCTCGACCACGGTGTCGTTCATCACACCGGTCAGCGAGGAAGGTGCCAGGGTCAGGTCACGATAGCCGGCATCGATGATGACGCGCATGACCTTGTTGAACACATAATCGCCGCCGCGGAAATGATGGTGGAAGGAGATGGTCATGCCATCGCGCACCGTCTTCTTGACGACGTCCTCAAGGGAGTTCACCACTTTGCCTTGGCCGGTGGAGGCACGGACCTTGGGGGCCTTGCGCTGGATGACGGGATTGCCGAAATCCGTGGTCTCGAAAGGCTTGAATCCGAGCTCGTTCATGATATCGTCAGGCAGCTGACGTCCTACTTTACTTTCCAAGATAATTCCCCTCCTCATCGATGACGTGGGTGGCCTTCGCCAGTTTCATGACGCGTTCGGCCCTCAGGGCGACCGGGCGATCGACCATCTTGCCGTTCATGGAGATGACGCCGGAGCCCTGTTCACGGGCCTTCTTGATGGCGGCCATGACGCCTTGGGCGTTGACGATTTCCTTCTCAGTCGGAGTAAAGACCTCGTTGACCATCTCAATCTGACGTGGGTTGATCAGCGACTTGCCGTCGAAACCGAGCTGATGGATCAGGCGCGTCTCGCGATAGAAGCCCTCGGGATCGTTCATGTTGGAGAACACCGTGTCGAACGCGGCGATCTTGGCCGCACGAGCGGCGTGGACGACCATGTTACGGGCGAAGAGCAGCTCCTGGCCGTCGGGATAACGATGGGTCTTCATATCGGTGGTGTAGTCCTCGGCGGAGAGGGCGATGCCGATCATGCGGTCGGATGCCTTCGCGATTTCCTCAGCGTGCAGCACGCCTTCAGCCGATTCGACGGCCGCCATCAGGTTGGTGGAGCCGACGGGACGTCCGAACTCACGCTCGGCTGCCTCGACCTTTTCCTCAAGCCGCTGCATCATGGCCGCGGATTCGACCTTGGGCAGGCGGATGACTTCGACGCCGGCCTTGACCATTGCCTTGATGTCGTTCTCGTAGAACGGGGTGTCGTCGCCATTGATACGAACGACCATTTCGGTGTCGCCGTAGTCGATGTTCGTCAACGCTTCATAGACCAGATAACGCGCCGCGTCCTTCTGATCGAGCGAGACGCCGTCTTCCAGATCGAACATGATCGAGTCGGCGCCGTAGATGCCGGCGTCCTTGATCATGGCCGGGTTGTTGCCGGGGACGAACATCATCGTCCTACGTAGTCTTTCGGAATCTACTGCCATTTCAGAGCACCTCCCACTTTGGCTGATCGACGATATCGAGCGCTCGTTGCACGGCGGCCACGGTGCGCGCCTTGATGACGATGTCGAGCGCGCCCTTGTCAACGGCCTTGACTTTGGCCGAAGTGATGCCGTAGTTGTTGAGCACCTGGGTGATCGAAGCCTTAATCTGATCGCCGAATTGCTTGATGACGTCGGAGGTCAGATTGATGTCGATCCCGTCGCCTCCTGGCGCGAGCGTCACCTGGATGTCCGAAGACTCCAAGGTTCCCGCAGTCGCGGTATGTGTGATATCCATAAACTGCTGTTCCTTTCTAGATTCTCATCTGTAATTGAGCCAGATGATCTTGTATGAAAAATCTTGTAGTCGAAGGCACCAGGCCTTCGAGTCCTTCCATGTCGCCTTGAGCAATCAGCTTGCGAACACGTGAAGCGGATATGGGTTCCTGCCCCGCCCGTTTGCGTTCGACGACTGTCACCTGCGTTGGCGGTTCGAGTACTGCCTTGAGAGCCTGGTTGTAAGCCTCGGTAGTAGGCGAATACGGTTCCTGCCCCACATAGCGGCGAGTGATGCCGAGAGCGGGAACGAACCAGTCGCGGAACAATGTCGCGTCCAACTTGGTCTGGTAATCGATGACGTCTTTCGACGAAGGCAGGAAATACGCCGGAAAAGCAGCGAACCCAATCAGGTAGTCGCTCCCGTCCACAACCGTGACGTTCTTCAAATCAGCCACCCCTGCACGCACCAACTGCAGACGCTCATCGGTGGTGAAGAGGGAGCGGTCTTCATGAACGACGAAGACATAGACATGTTCATTCTCCTGCGCAGCAATCTCCACCAGTCGCCGATGCCCCAAAGTAAAGGGATTGGCGTTCATGACGATGGCTGCCGAAGCCGGCCAGCTACCCAGAGCACGAACTGTTTCAAGATAGGTATCGATGCCGGGCATCCCGCCTTCCAGCAACCCACCCCTTTCGACGCGGGCCAGGCAGGTGAAGCCGACATGCTCGAAGCTATCAATATAGCGAGGCTTGGTGAAAACGAAATAATGAGTGATTCCGCGCTGGGCCAGTCTAGAGACCAGCTCGCCGACGATGCGATTGAACAAGGCACCGTGCCCGGCATCATCATGCCGAACAGCGATGTATTTCAGTATCGGCCCTGCCAATGAACCGGTGGCAACCAGCTGGTCGTCCTCGTCGAAAAGCCCGATGGTCTCTTCGAGAGGCTCGACCTCGTTGGCTGGGAATTCCTGAATGCCTTGCGACTCCAGGAATTCCCTCCACTGATGCATTGTCATGCGGTCTGAGAGATACAGGTCCCGCATCGTCGCCGTCATCATTCGTTGTTCTCCAAACTCAGACCACGAGTCCCATGATGAAGATGGCGACCGTCACCGTCATCGCGCCGCCGAGACGGACCGCGACCTGGGCGAAGGGCATGAGTTCCATTCTGTCGCCAGCAGCGAGAATCGCGAGCGCACCCGTACCGCCCTGACCGGAGCAGCAGGACACCGCGATGGCGGTATCGACCGGGTAGAGACCGAGGATCTTCGCCGAGATGAACGCCGTCGCCACAATGGCGAGCACGGTGACCAGGATGACAATCATGGAAGCCGGGGACTTGAACACCTCGATAAGCTTGTTCCAGTCCGTCTGAGCGACGCCTACGCCGAACAGCAGCGGGGGCGTAATGCCCTTGACCACGAAGGTGTTGAGCGCGGCGCCGCCTTCGGCGATATCCTTGGGGATGTAGCCCAGCATCTTGGCGGCCATGAGCACGATCAGCACGATGATCGGGGACGGCAGGTTGAAGTGCAGGTAGGTCTTGATGATGTAGTTGAACCACACTGCGAGGAAATAGAAGGCGATGGCCATGACCATGGCCATGAGCATCTTCTCGATGCTCACTTCGCCGCCCTTGGTCTTGAGGCTCTCGAGCTTGTCGCTTTCGTCGTCGATGAGCTTGCCATTGCCGGTCAGTTCCGGCTTCTTCTCACCAAGCTTGCGCATCAGGCCGGCGCAGACGACCGCCACGAGGCTGCCGAGCATGACCGCGGGGAGAATCTGGCCGAAGATGTCGCCGGAGGTGGTGCCGCTCAGAATCGCGGCATAACCCATAGCCATAGGCATCGCGCCTTCGCCTACACCGCCTGCCATAATCGGGGCGACGATGAAGAAGTACGCCTTGTAGGCCGAAAGACCCAGCGCCATGCCGACTCCGGTGCCCACCAGGGAACCGATGACATCGCAGAGCAGCAGCACCACGATGATGCGGCTGGTGGCCTTCAAGAGCGTTTTGCGGTTCATGGAAGCGATCGAGCCGACAACCAGCAACGTGATGAAGAACATCAGGAAGTTGTTGTTGTTCATGAAGTCGGAGACCGTCTTGACGGTGTTGTCCGGAAGCCAGTGCTTGAACACGAGGAAGGAAGGCAGGAAGGTGACTACCAGAACCTTGCCGCCCAAAGACTTGAGAACCGGGATGTTGTTGCCAATCTCCTCAAGCAGATAGGAGAAGACGACCATGACGCCCAAGGAAATGAGCATGTCGTTCTCGGGCATGACGTTGGTAACGGCAAGCAGCACATAGCCCACGGCGAGCACCAGCCAGAGGCCGACAGGCATGAAGCCTATCTTGAGCGACTTGAGCTTGGACCACAGATCGGAACCCTTCGAGGACTTCTTATCGGGCTCGCTGGTGTTCTCCGCTTTCTTGTTTTGATCGACGGATGTTGATGAATCTGCCATGTTTATTGCTCCTTGAACTCGGCGACGGCGCCTTCGACCGCCTTGACCACGCCTTCATCGAAGACGCCTGGAACCACCCTGTCAGCCGTCGGGTGATCGATAAGGGACGCGAGCTTCTGTGCCACGCGCAGCTGCAACGGCACACTGACTTCATTGACGCCGTATTCGAGCAATCCCTTGAACAACCCGGGGAAGACGAGGATGTTGTTGACCTGATTGGCCCACTGGGACGAGCCCGTGGCCACGACCTTCGCACCGGCCGCGAACGCCTCATCGGGGTCGATTTCGGGAACCGGATTCGCCAAGGCGAAAATAATCGGCGAATCAGCCATCTTCTCGACTTCAGAGCCATCGAGAACATGGTCGACGGAAACACCGATGAATACATCCGCATCGGCGATGACGTCATCAAGGGTCTCGCCGGGCACCATATCCACATGAGCAGCCAGATCGCGCTGATAGCGGTTATATGAAGTGTCGCCGGGCGTGACCTCGCCGTGAATATCGACGAGAGTCTGATGACGGATGCCCGCTGCCAGCAGCAGCTTCGAAGTCGCCACACCTGCGGCTCCGACACCGTTGATGACCACACGCAGGGTCTGCAGCGGCTTGCCGACGACCTTGGCCGCGTTGATCAGGCCGGCCAGCACCACAATCGCGGTGCCTGTTTGATCGTCGTGATAAACGGGGATATCAAGCCGTTCGCGCAGCTTTTCCTCGATCTCAAAAACCTTCGGAGCAGCGATGTCTTCCAGATGGATGCCCGCGAACGATCCGGCGAAATTGGCGACGGTGTCCACGAACTCATCGGCGGAAACCTGTTCCAGCGTCATCGGAATGGCGTCGACATCGGCAAGCTGCTTATAGAGCAACGATTTGCCTTCGACGATGGGCAACCCGCCTGCGGGGCCGATGTTGCCCAATCCCAGGACCGCCGACCCATCGGTCACGACCGCCACAAGCTTGCCGCTGACGGTATATTTCTTCTTTGCCGAAGGATCCTTCTCGATGAGCTTCGCCAGCCCGGCCACACCGGGAGTGTACGCTTCAGCCAGCTGAGCACGACTCGTGACCGGCAATTCGCCTTGAATCCCCAGCACGCCGGTATGCCGTTCATGCAACTCAAGCACACGATTCTGATCTACCAAATTTTCCGCTCCTCCCTAGCCCTGGAACAGCACTATCCGGCCGTCCGCAATGACCATTTCCGATGACTCTCATCGTCGAGATTGATAACTTTTTCAGGGTAACAAAAACTTAAAATTCAGTAAAATTACATTGTTTATTTTTAAAAAATTAAAAAAATTATTTTACTTTCCTTAACAGATGTAAACTATATTTGAATTTTTTAAATTTATTCATATCGCTTGAGAAACGATCGATAGAGGAAGACAACGATGGTCACCCAAGAACTGCTCGCCAACCTGGCGCAGGACTATTACCAAAGCAACCTGAATCTGGCCGAGCTGTCGACCAAATACAACCTCAGCCGATACCTGGTCAACAAATATCTCGATCAGGCGCGAGAAGAGGGCATCGTGACCTTCACCATCCAGTCCCCCGACGTGCGCAATCAGCAGCTCGAGCAACAGCTCGGCGAATACTTCGGCATCAAGAACCTCTACATCCTCAAGAACAGCGCCGACCCCAAGCAGAACCTGGACAACATCAACCGGTTCGCCGCACGCAAGGTGGAAAACTACATTTTGCAAAGCCACGTCATCGGCACCACTTGGGGCTCAGTGATTTACAACATCATCAACGAATTCCACGGCGGCGTGCTGGAAAACTCGGTCTTCACGCAATTCATCGGCGAAAACATGAAATACCATTCCGAGGCCGGGTCAATGCGCATGGTCGAGCGTATCGCCGACCGTTTCTCCAGCGAATACATGACGCTTGCCGGGCCTCTCTACATCATCAACGACGACACCCGCAACGGCATGCTGAAGGAAATCGCGGCCAGCGCGACCCTCAAAATGGCGGCGCGCATGGAACTGATCCTCACCAGCCTCGGCACGCTGGATTCCATCAAATCAATTCCCACATGGTCGAAAAACGTCGACAAGATCTTCCCTCAAGTCAATCTCGAGCAAGTCGCAGGACTCGCCTACGGACGCCCCTACGACATCTACGGCAACTTCCTCAACCAGCACCACGACACCACTTTCGGGCTCGACCTCAACACCATCCTGCAGACGCCCATCCGCTTCGTGACGGTCAAAAGCACATTCAAGACGCGAGCGCTGTTGGGCGCGTTGCGCGGCCACCTGTTCACCGACGTGGTCACCAACGAAATGGTGGCCCAGCGCATCATCTTCGAATTGAGAAAAGGTAGCTAGAGCAGAACACAGGTCTTCTTCCGTCCAATAACAGCACCGGTGTCTCTGGCAATACGTATCAGTGCGATGGGTACCACGGCACAAACCGTGTAAGCCACATTTGCCAGCACCAATGTCGGCTTGCAATCCACGCCAACCAGTCATAACTGCGCAGATGACACGGCCATGGTTATGTCATCTGCCTATGATTACAGCGAAGAAGCCACTGCAGGCCACTCACCGCACGAGAAGAAAGAGGCGTACACCGACTATGTCAGCACTGATCCAACCAGCAACGCTGCTGCTCATCATTTTGCTGGGCTATCTGTTCAAGCGAACCGGCATCTTGGGCCCCAAAGACTATCGCGTGGTGCAGGTGCTTGAGTTCGACATTGTTCTGCCGGGCGCCATCATCTACTCCTTTGCCACAAACCCGCACCATCTCAATCTTTTGCTGCTCTCGTGTTTTTCGTTTTGTGCGGCGCTGATTCCGCCGTTGCTGATTTTCGCCGTCACGCGTCGCCGTCCGGTCGCCGACCGCGCCTTCCTGATGCTCAACGGCGGCGGATTCAACATCGGCTGCTTCTGTTTTCCGATGGTCCAGGCATTTCTGGGCCCTGCGGCGCTGATTCCCGCCGCGATGTTCGACATCGGCAATGACATCATGGTCGCTGCCGGAACGAATGTGATGACACAAAACCTGCTCCACATCGAACCGGGCAAGACTCTGGTCGAGCAACACGCAGGCGACGCGCCGACCCTGCCACGCCTCAAGGCAACCGATCCCGATGCCCGCCGTCTTCAGCGTCGCTCGCTAATACGCAATATCATCAAGGGATTCGTCACTTCGCCAGCATTCGATACCTATATTCTGATGGTGGTACTGATGCTTTTCAACTTCCGATTCCCCGCATGGATTGCGCAGGTTTCTCAGCCGTTCTCGGCGGCCAACGCATTCTGCTCGATGGTCATGGTCGGCATGCTGACCGATCTGCCCAGCTCGAAGCACGACTTCAAATTCGTCGGCGAAGTCATGGCTTGGCGTGTGCCTTGCGCCATCATTTTCGCATTACTCGCTTGGTACGTTCTGCCGTTCAACGCGCTTGTCCGCGAAACCGTCGTCTTGTGCTGCCTCGCGCCGACCGCCATCTTCTCCACGATGTTCACCGACAAGGTGCTCGGCAACGCGAAACTCGCCGGCTTCATCCTCTGCGTCACCGCTGTGGTCGGCACGATTCTGATGACCGTCGCTCACCTGCTCATTCACATGTGAATGTGCTGACCAAGTTCTTCATTCCAGCTGACTTAGAAAACGAGAAATTCACCAACTCGACCACTGAAATTACGTCGACTCGATACACGAAAATCGTCCAACTTGGGAAACGATAGTCTCAAATCTCAGCCGATGAGTTTCTTGATTGCCGGAGCAAGCGCCACAAAAGCCTTATGACGGTGCGAAATCGCGTTCTTTTCCTCGGCGCTCATTTCTGCGCTGGTCAGTTTTTCACCGTCGCTGTTCAAGCGGCCGGGCTGATCATTCGGCACGAAAATGGAATCGTAGCCGAAGCCGTTCTCGCCACGAGGCTCGCGAATCACGGTGCCCCGCATCTCGCCTAGCTCAACGGTTTCCTCGGCTTTCGGCGTTGTTCCGTTCGCTCGTTCTTCACCGCAATGCTTCGGCACCACCAAAGCGGCCGCGCAATTGAAGCGAGCACCGCGTTTGCCGTCGGGGATGTCTTCAAGCTGAGCGAGCAACAAGGCATTATTGGCCTTGTCATGCCCGTGGGCGCCGGCCCAGCGCGCCGAAAGAATGCCGGGAGCGGCGCCGAGCACGTCGACGATCAATCCGCTGTCGTCCGCGAGCGCCGGCAACCCGGTTCGCTTCGCCACGTCTCGCGCCTTAATCAGCGCGTTCTCTTCGAACGTCACACCGGTTTCGACGGGATCCGGTAGGTTCATCGACCCAGCCGAAACCAGCTCGACATGTTCTGCGGCCTTGCCCAACTCAGCCTCGATGATGGTGCGAATCTCGGGCAGCTTGCCTTCGTTATGTGTGGCGACGACGATTTTCATAGCGTTTCCTTTTATATGATGTTGTCAGGCAGGAACTAGTCCTTGGCGAGCGCCTCGTTCTGCGCGCGCTGGAGTTCCTTGTTGCCCTTTTCGGCCAGATCAAGCAGCACATTGAGTTCGTCGCGGGTGAAGGGGCGATGCTCGGCGGTGCCCTGGATCTCGATGAATTTGCCGGAACCGGTCATGGCGACGTTCATGTCGGTCATGGCCTGGCTGTCTTCGATATACGGCAGATCAAGCATCGGGGTGCCGTTGATGACGCCGACGGAAACGGCGGAAATCTGGTCTTTGATGGCCTTCTCGGCGGAACGGATGTGCTTGTGTTCCTCGGCCCAATGCAGTGCATCGACCAGCGCGACATAAGCGCCAGTAACGGAAGCGGTACGGGTGCCGCCATCGGCCTGCAGCACGTCGCAGTCCAGCTGCACCTGGTTCTCACCCAGCGCCTTCATGTCGATGACACCACGCAGGCAACGGCCGATCAAACGGCTGATTTCCTGCGTGCGTCCACCGATCTTGCCCTTCACCGATTCACGCGGGGTGCGCTCGGAAGTGGCTCGCGGCAGCATCGCGTATTCGGCGGTGACCCAGCCCAGCCCGGAATCCTTGCGCCAGCGGGGCACGCCCGGTGCGAACGTCGCGGTGCACATCACGCGGGTGTTGCCGCACTCGATGAGCACGGAACCTTCCGGCGCATCGGTGAAATGACGGGTAATTTTGACGGGACGCAGCTCGTCGACGGCACGTCCATCAGGACGAACGACGGTATCGGTATTCAATAAATCCTTGATTTGAGCCATACCGCCAACCTACCATCAGCCGGTCACGTCAGCTGCGCACAGAACCAATCAGCGGTTTCTTCGGCAAAATACGGTCAATGACGAAGAGAACCAGGCCGAGAATCGCGAAACCGATGATGCAGAACACGATGTTGATCCACATCTGGTTCCAGCCGATTTTGCTGACGTCGATGAAGCCGTAAGGATACGGATTGCCGCCGGCCTCAGGGCCCGAATGCGGCCAAAGCTGCGCGCGAATGAGCACGAACGCCAGATAGAACGGGAAGTAGATAAGCCAGGTGAGCACATAGTGCCATTGGAAACGGCGATGAGAGTCAAAGAGAATGAAATCGATGGCTGCCATAATCGGCACGACCTGATGCAGGATCCGGTTGGTGACGATGCCGAACACGTACTTTGCCGTAGCCGGGTCCGCTGGCGGCAACAGCGTGGCCGCAACGATGCCGGTGATCAATATATACAGTGTCAGAACACCTTTGAGCCAGGCAGGTGGCTGCTTGCCGTCGATCAGGCAGGCAATGCCGGCCCACAGCATCACCAGGCCGAGCAGGAAGTTGGTTTCATAAGTGAAGTAGACCCAATAGCTGGGTTCTCCCCAAGCCACACTCGTCCACGCAAGGCAGAGAAATGCGATGATGAGGCGATAAATTCCGACAAAATATTTCATGCACGCCAGTTTATGGACAGCGTAAGAAAACATGAGGGTCCAGCAAAAAGAAAACAGCGACACCGTTGAACAGCAACGCTTCTGTTTCCCAATCATCACAGACTCGAAATCGCTTCGTAGCACCATTTCTACGCATCATCATTACTTAGTAGACTTCATTTGTTTATGGCAATAATGTCTACTTATAGTCATTATTACTATTAATCGCCGTGTCGGATTAGAATCAAGGTAAAAGCAACTTCACCGGGCAACCGGCGACGAAAGCCTCGCAGCCCTATAGCTGCGCAGGCCGCTACTATCTCGTGACGCTGCGGCAATACCGCAATACTAGGGACACGAGCGATACACACCTCAGGGAGGCATGTGATGCTGGATTATTCACCGGCTTTGATGACCGATATGTATGAATACACAATGCTCGACGCGGCGCTCAAGGACGGCACCGCAAATCGCAAGTGCGTCTTCGAGGTGTTCACACGCCATCTGCCGCTCGGCCGACGCTACGGCGTGGTCGCGGGCACCGGCCGCATTCTCGACGCGCTCGAGCATTTCCATCTGAATGACGACGATCTGAAATTCCTTTCCGACCGCAAAATCGTGAGCCCTGAGACCATCAAATGGCTCGAAAACTTCAAGTTCACCGGCTCGATCAAGGGCTACCGCGAAGGCGAAATGTTCTTCCCCGACTCCCCCATTTTGGAGGTCGAAGGCACATTCGGCGAATGCACGCTGCTCGAGACGCTGCTGCTTTCCATCCTGAACTACGATTCCGCTGTCGCCTCCGCCGCCTCTCGCATGGTCAGCGCCGCAGGCGACCGGCCTTGCATGGATATGGGCGGACGCCGCACCAACGAATGGGCCGCCGTAGCCGCCGCACGCGCAGCCGTGGTCGGCGGATTCCAAGGTACCTCGAACCTTCTCGCCGCCAAGCTTTACGGCTTGAAGGCCATCGGTACTTCGGCCCACTGCTTCACCCTCGTCCATGATTCCGAGCGCGATGCCTTCGTCTCGCAGGTCAACGCGATGAGTCCGAACACGACGCTTCTGGTCGACACCTATAACATTGAAGAGGCCATCAAGACGGCCGTTGACGTGGCCGGCCCGGACCTCGGCTGCGTGCGCATCGATTCCGGCGACCTCGCAGCCCTCGCCCAGCGCGTGCGCAACCAGCTCGACGCCCTCGGCGCCAAGAACACGAAGATCACCGTGACCAACGACCTCGACGAATACGCACTGGCCGCTTTGCAGTCCGCCCCCGTCGATTCCTATGGCGTCGGCACGATGCTCGTCACCGGTTCCGGAGCCCCGACCTGCGCGATGGTTTATAAACTCACCGAACGCGAAGGCGACAACGGCGAAATGGTGCCCGTCGCCAAGCACTCCGAAAACAAGGCCACCGTTCCCGGCCGCAAGCTCGCATTCCGTTCCTATGAATATGGACTCGCCAACGGCGAACACATCATCTCCGGCTCCGAAGAAAAGCTCGCACAGTTCAAGCCACAGAACGGCTGGAAGGACCTGACGGTCAACTACATGGACCACGGCGAAGCCAACACGCAATATCAAGGCCACGATGCCATCGCCAACGCTCACAACTATCACGCGGCAGCCTTGGCCGAGCTGCCCATCACCGCACAGTCGCTGATGAAGGGCGATCCGTCCATTCCCACCCAGATCGAAGTGCTCTGAGCCTCCGACACTCACAAGCAACAAAAACCGAATGGCCGCATATATCTGATCAATCAGGAATATGCGGCCATTCGCAAAATCAGAGCCGAAGCCCTAATCAACAAGTGATTTACTTGCCAGTCATTTCCTCGTAGATGCGCTTGCAATCCGGGCAGACCGGGTAGTTTGACGGATCGTGCTTGGGCACCCAGATTTTGCCGCACAGCGCCACCACAGGCCGCCCTGTCAGCTGGGATTCGCGCATACGGTCGCGCGAAACGTAATGGGCAAAACGATCGGCGTCGCCGTCGTCACTACGCTTGGTCTCCTCATCGGTCTCAGGACGCTCAAGCACCGCCGTTCCCGCGCCCGAATCCGGATCCTGGGAGGGGTTCTCGAATCCAGCCTCGTCACGCCAACTATCAGCCTGGCCAGTCACAGCGTTCAACCTTTCCAAAAAGTCAGCCATATCGTCTCCTTAGCCAGCTATCCGGCCAATTGCGAATCATTCCAATACTGCCTACATCATAACGTTGACCGTTTACCAAGGCTCCGAATCCATAAGCCTTTCATCTCTCGGCATCACCTCGTACGCAATCGCCGAAAATCAACATCAGGCGTTATTCTTGGGATATGACTATTGCAGTGTGCCCAGGCTCGTACGACCCAGTCACGGCAGGGCATTTAGACGTTATTGAACGCAGTGCGCGCATTTTCGAGACGGTTCACGTCGTAGTGGCTGTCAACAGCGCGAAAACCCCGATGTTTTCGGAAAATACCCGCGTAGAGGTCATCAGGCGTGCCTTGGCCAAAGACGGTTGCACCAACGTGGCCGTCACTTCGACCGACGGACTGATCACCGACTATTGCACCAAGGTCGGGGCCTCGGTCATCGTCAAAGGGCTGCGGCAGAACGGCGACTATGAGGCCGAGCTGGGCATGGCACTCGTCAACCGCAAGCTTTCCGGCGTTGAGACCATGTTCCTGCCTGCGAATCCGATTCTTGAGCACATCTCCAGCACCATCGTCAAAGACGTGGCCCGCCACGGCGGCGATGTCACCGGCATGGTGCCCGATTGCGTGGTCGATATGCTCGCTGAGGCACTGAAAAAGAAAAGAGTCAATGATGGCTGACGACAAGAATCTCACCGAAGAGGAAGACAACACACTTTCTAAGGTCATCCCGGTCACCGGTCTTTCGCCGAACCATGACCATAGCCATGATGACGGCACCCAAACCGGCGGTGAGGTCAAAACCGAACTGAACGAAACCGAAGCCGCGGACGAAATCGACGTGAATATCAACCGCGAAGATGGTGAAAACGGCAGCGAGACCGAAAACGATAACACATACGATTCGATCGCTCCAAAACCCGTAAAGCCGCTGTTCTCCTCACCTGCCGACCTTCCCGACCTGCGCGAGCAGCACGATAGCGATGCCACGGCCGACCACACGGACGCCGAAACCGGTAGCGACAACAACGCCGTGGACAAAAGCCGTGACGAATTCACCACGGTCTATGACATCATCGACCAGATGAGCACTGCGGTGGAGGAATCCAAGTCGAGTATTTTCGCTCCCGGCATGGTGCGCCTCGACCGCGATGAGTTCCTCGACCAGCTTGGTCAGTTGAAGGCCATGCTCCCCGTTCAGCTTGAACGCGCTTCCTCATTGATGCGCGAAGCCGAGCGGCGTTTGCAGAACGCACAAAGCCAGGCCCAGGCCATCGTCACCAAGGCGCAAAGCCAAGCAGCGCAGATCAGGCAGGACGCCGAAGAGCAAGCGCAGATTCTCGCCGGGCAGGAGCGCGTCGTGGATCTGGCGCAGCAGAAGGCCCGTGTGATTCTGGACGACGCCCAGACCAAGTCGACTAAGCTCGTACAAGGCGCCAACGCCTACTGCGCAGATGTGATGAAGGCCCTGAAAGACCAAGTCACCGCTTACGATCGCGACATCCGCAACGGCATTGATGTGATTGACAAGCGTCAGCACGAGGCGGCGCAGCAGCTGGTACAGGCTCAGTCCGAAGCCGCGGCTCGCACGCAGACAACCGACACAACCAAATAACAGACTAGATTCGAAAGAACGAAACGAATAAATGAGCAGACCTGAAGATTCACAATGGGCCGTTTCCGTGGGACAGATCATCTCGCGCCCCGGCCAAAGCAAAACCGTTGACGCTGATTTCCCCGCCCCAAGCGGTATCGGAGACAAAGTCATCGGCGTCGAAGAGGGCGCTACCGTCAGGGTGAGCGGCTCCTTCGACTCCATCGTCGACGGGCTGATTTTCACCGGCAACTTCAACGCGCCGGTTCACGCTGAGTGCGTGCGCTGTCTTACACCAATTAAGCGCGACTGGGATATGAACGTCACGGCGTTCTTCCCCTACGATTCGGCGAAAGCCTCGGCCAACGCCGATAACGGGCATGGCAAGCACGACGAAGACATCGACATCATCGCCGGCGAGGACGAATCGGAAGACACCTATCCGCTGAGTGCAGACTGCAATTTCGCCGATTTTGAAGCGCTCCTACGCGACACGTTGGTGGAAAACCTGCCGATTCAGCCGCTGTGCAAGCCGGATTGCAAGGGCCTGTGCTCACAGTGCG
Source organism: Bifidobacterium sp. ESL0682 (assembly GCF_029392815.1). Classification (GTDB taxonomy): domain Bacteria; phylum Actinomycetota; class Actinomycetes; order Actinomycetales; family Bifidobacteriaceae; genus Bifidobacterium. Next base: position 1,783,201 of record NZ_CP113942.1, read on the forward strand.
GTATCAATTTGAACGACAATCCCGACCACCATCACGATGTGGTCGACAATCGTTTCGCCGCTCTGGCCGGCCTCAAGGCCGAACTGGAACAGGAAGAGGAACAGGGCAAGTAGAGCTTGTACCGAGATTGCGTTAGACTTGTCTACGCTTAAGCTCAATTTGTTCGAACGAAATAGAGGAATACCATGGCACTGCCAAAGTACAAGACTTCGCGAGCCAATACGCATTCGCGCCGCTCCAACTGGAAGGCCAGCGCGGCCAAGACCGTCGCCTGCCCGAACTGTGGTGCGCCGACCCTGCCGCACATGGCTTGCCCGAGCTGCGGTTCGTTCCGCGGCCGCGTTTATCGCGAGGCTATCAGCAAGTCGCTGAGCAAGTGAAACGCTAGCAAATAAAAGCCCTGCCATCGACGGGTGGCAGGGCTTTTGCATCTCTGCTGTAAGTTTTGATTTGCGTTTGCACTTTATTTAGGAAATAATTTCATTATTCATTACACACCACGCAGATGTGTTACAGGAACCAATCCGGTTTGACTTCACTTGATGAAGCTCGACATTCCGATATTCATCATCGAACGGCTTGGTGCCCGCAATATGTTCGTCGGGGTCGTATCGATTAATCAAAGGACTATCGTGACCGATTCACAACACAACGAAAATACCGAATCAGTAACCTCCAATGCAGATTCAGAATCCACCAAAACTCTGACCAGCTCGACTTCGGAAGGCGATGCCGCCAAATCCAGCACCCCGCAGCAGGAACTGCTTGACCGGCTCGGCACCACGCTTTCGCCGGATCTGTTGGTGCAGGCACTCACCCACCGCTCGTTCTCGCATGAGCACGAGGGCGCGCCGAACTACGAACGGTTGGAATTCCTGGGCGATGCCGTTTTGGAATTCGTTTCCACCGAAACGCTGTATCGTGTCCATCCCGATATGAACGAAGGTCAGCTGGCGAAGATGCGAGCGATGGCCGTTTCGGAGAAGGCACTCTCGCAGATCGCACGCGAAAAGCTGCAAGTAGGGCCATACATTCTGCTTGGCCACGGCGAAGCAGAATCCGGCGGCGCCGATAAGAGCTCCATTCTCTGCGACATCGTCGAATCGCTGATTGGCGCAACATTCATCGAACACGGCATCGACGAGGCTCGCAAAGTCGTGCACCACTTGGTCGACGACGAGCTGAAGAAGGTCGCCACCGAAGGTCCCGCGCTGGATTGGAAGACCTCGCTGACCGTCAAGGCGCACGGCATGGGACTTGAGGACCCGCGCTATCGCATGGCCGTTTCCGGGCCGGAATACGCACAGGTTTTCACCGCACGTGCAGTAGTCGGCGAAAATGACGAAGTACTCGGCGTCGGCACCGGTTCCAGCAAACGCAAGGCCCAGCTCGCTGCCGCCCGCGAGGCTTGGCACGAGCTTGACGACCATCCGAGCAAGCATCAGGCAAAAAAGCATCATCACGATGGCAACAAAGGCAATAACCGTAATCGCCAATAATTATCAATAGGAAATATTAAGCTCCTCCGATACTCTGCCAATATTTGGGCAACCGGCGATGCCCTTGTTGCCGCGGCGGTATGATGTCTACCACCTCGACATAGCGGCGTGACCCGTCACAAACGGCCCGTCGTAAGCCGAACGTCACTACCACGTGCGCGTACACCATACGTCACAGGTCACCGACAATCCTTATAAACCCCATGCAGAGAGATAAGAGGAACGATGGTGTCACCAACGCCTTTACAAGCATTCAGTGCAGTGCCGAAAGCATCAAAGACAAGCAAACAGACTCTCGTTGACGGCGAGAAGATGACGGGCGCACAGGCGCTGATTCGCACACTGGAAGACCTGGGCGTGCAGGACGTTTTCGGTATTCCGGGTGGCGCGATTCTGCCGGTGTATCACGAGATTCACGACGATACCAAGTTCCGTTTCGTGCTGATGCGTCATGAACAGGGCGCGGGGCATGCGGCCGAAGGATATGCCGTAGCCACAGGGCGCGTGGGCGTGTGCATCGTCACCTCCGGGCCGGGAGCCACGAATATGGTCACCCCCATCGCTGATGCCAATATGGATTCGGTGCCACTGGTTGTTATTTCCGGGCAGGTCGGCGTGGACGCCATCGGAACGGACGCTTTCCAAGAGGCCGACACCGTAGGTATTACCTATCCTGTGGTCAAGCATTCCTATCTCGTCACCGACGCGCAGGACATTCCGCGCGTGCTCGCCGAAGCGCACTATGTCGCGCGTACCGGGCGCCCCGGCCCCGTCGTCGTCGACATCACGAAGACCGCCCAGGTGAGTGATATGTATTATTCCTGGCCGCAAAAGCTGCTGCTACCCGGCTACAATCCGACCACCAAGGCGCACGGACACGTTCTGCGCGAGGCCGCCAAGCTTTTCGAACAGTCTTACAGGCCGGTGCTCTATGTCGGCGGCGGTGCGACGCGTTCCAACGCTGGCGCCCAGGTCAAGGAACTCGCTGACCTCACCGATTCCCCCATTGTCACCACGCTTCCAGCCCGCGGCATCGTGCCCGATTCCGACCCGAAGGTTTTGGGGATGTTGGGTATGCACGGCACCGTGGCCGCCACGGCAGCGACGCAGAAATGCGACTTGTTGGTCGCTATCGGCGCCCGTTTTGACGACCGCGTGACCGGCAAGCTCGAGGCTTTTGCACCCGCAGCCCGCGTCATCCACATCGACATCGACCCAGCGGAAATCGGTAAACGCCGTCAGGCAGACGTGCCGATCGTCGGCGACGTGGCCGAAGTACTCGACGCATTGAACGCCGAAATCAAGCGCGGACAAGCCGTCCATGGCAAGCCAGATCTCGAACCTTGGTGGAAGCTCATCAATTCATGGCGTGAAAACTATCCGATGAAATACGACGAAACGACGCCGGATGGCACACTTTCGCCGCAATGGGTGGTCGAAGAACTCTCCCGTCAGGCCGCACCATCCACCATCTGGGTTTCCGGCGTGGGCCAGCACCAGATGTGGGCCTCTCAGCTCATCGATTTCGAGAATCCGCATTCCTGGATTTCCTCCGGAGGCCTCGGAACGATGGGCTTCGGCCTCCCTGCAGCCATCGGTGCGCGCATCGGTTCCACACGTGATTTCGGCGGCAAGAAGCCGGTCTGGCTCATCGACGGCGACGGCAGCTTCCAGATGACTTCCGAGGAGCTTGCAGCCGCATTCATCGACAACGCACCGGTGAAAATCGCAATCCTCAATAATTCCGTTTACGGCATGGTCCGTCAGTGGCAGACGCTCTTCTACGACAAGCATTATTCGCAGACCAGCATTCAAGACGGCGAAAATGATGCAGACATCGTCAACGTCCCCGATTTTGTCAAACTCGCAGAAGCATATGGCTGCGTGGGTATTCGCGCGACGACGCAGGATGAGGCGAAGGCCGCCATCAAGCGCGCCAACGAGATCAACGACCGACCGGTGCTGATTGACTTCCGGGTCTACAAGGACGCGATGGTCTGGCCGATGGTGGCTGCGGGACAGTCCAACGACACCGTCACCTATGTGCCGGGCGTGCAGCCGCTGTTGCACAACTCTGCAGACTCAGACGCGAGCGGCAATCAAGACGACAGCGATTATGCAGCTGCAGCCACGAGCGCTGCGACTGCAGAAAAGTAAGGACGAGGCGAAAGGAACATCATGGCAAATTATCCTGCATCCACTCCGCACAGTGAGCGTCACACCTTGTCCGTCCTCGTCGAGAATCGACCCGGCGTGCTGGCACGCATCGCAGGTCTTTTCGCGCGCCGTGCTTTCAACATCAATTCCCTGTCCGTCTCCCCCACCGAACGCCCTGATATCTCGCGTGTCACCGTGACGGCCGATGTCGAGGAAGTGCCTCTTGAGCAAATCATCAAGCAGCTCAACAAGTTGCTGCACGTCCTGAAAATCGTCGATCTCGACAACATGGACGCAGTCCAGCGTGAGTTGGTGCTCATCAAGGTCTCGGCCAACGAGACGAACCGTTCCGATGTGTTGGAAATCGTACGTCTCTTCCGTGTACGCGTGGTCGACGTGCACCCCGAGTCCCTGACCATCGAGGCCACCGGAGACGAAGGCAAAATCGACGCCCTGCTCGGCTTGCTGAACGACTACGGCATCATCGAGCTGGTCCGTTCCGGCGCCGTCGCCGTCACCCGCGGCCCGCACGCATTAAGCGAAAAGGTGATCGGCAGCGAAATCACCGGTCGCTGACAACATACATATTCATATCAGATTACGAAGGTGGACATGATTTGAAACCATGTCCACCTTTTATTCTCGTTGCCCAAATATTCAGGTCTATATATTCAACAATTCATGACTCCACCTGCTCGGAGAGCTCCATCCATTCGGCTTCTAGAGACTCAGACTCAGCGGAGTTGGCGGAGAGCTGTTCGTTGAGTTCGCCTAGACCGACGTAATCGGACGGGTCGTGGGTGGCCATTTTCTCCTCGATCTTTGCCTTTTCGGTTTCGAGTTTGGCAAGTTTGCGCTCGATGGCCGAGAGACGACGGGTCGCGTCATGGAACGCCTTACCGGTCAGCTTTTGCTCACCCGATTGTGAATCAGAATCGCCGCTCTTGCCGTCGGCATTTGCATTCGCATCAGACGGTTGAGATCCGGATACGCCGTTACTCGAAGAAGAGCTCTTGCCAGCAGATTTGCCGCCACGATTGCCGCCGACAATCTCATCAAGCGTTTCGCCGTTTTCGATTCTGCGGACCATATCGAGGTAGTCATCCACGCCGCCCGGAAGATGGCGAACCTTGCCGCCAATCAGCGCAAACTGCTCATCGGTCACGCGTTCCAGCAGGTAGCGGTCATGGGAGACCACAATCAGCGTGCCCGGCCAAGAATCGAGCAAATCCTCCATCACGGCCAGCATGTCGGTGTCAAGATCGTTGCCGGGCTCGTCCAAAATCAAAACATTGGGCTCGTCCAGTAAAATCAGCAAGAGCTGCATGCGGCGCTTCTGCCCACCGGAAAGATCGGCAATCGGCGTCATCAGCTGCGCGGCCGAGAAACCGAGCCGTTCCATCAGCTGGCTGGTCGAAACCTCTTTGCCGTCAACTTCGTAGGTCGGCTTATAGCGGCTCAGTACTTCCTTGATTTTGTATTTGCCGAGCTTCTCCAACTCGTCAAGTCGCTGCGAAAGCACCGCAAATTTAACAGTTTTGCCGATTTTGACATGCCCAGTTGTCGGCGTCAACGTGCCGTCAATAATCTTCAACAATGTGGATTTGCCGGCACCGTTCGCACCGACAATGCCAAACCGGTCGCCTGGGCCAATCAGCCAAGTAACATCGTCCAGAGTCTCGCGACCGCTGACCGTCACCTTTTGCGCAGCGGACGTCGTCTCATCATCGTCAACGGCAAGTTCAACCGAACCGATGGCTTTTGGCTCTTCATATAAGGCAGGAACGATATTCCCGCCGTCGCCGCTTTCACCTTGGGGATGCTCAAAAATCTGAGTCACATCGTTCAGATCGACAACCTGTTTGCCCAGCCTAGAAGTCGCCATCTGCTTCAGCTGCAAGGTGTTGCGCATCGGCGGCACATCGGCGATGAGCTCATTGGCCTGTTTCACGTGGAACTTCTGCTTGGTGGCACGAGCGCGAGCGCCACGGGTCAACCAGGCCAACTCCTTGCGGGCCAGGTTGCGGCGACGTTCTTCACGGATGTCGGCCTGCCTGTCGCGTTCGACGCGCTGAAGCATATAGGCACTGTAACCGCCCTCGAACGGGTCAATCACCCCATCGTGGACCTCCCACATCGATTCGCAGACCTCATCCAGGAACCAACGATCGTGGGTGACCAGCAGCAGCGCGCCCTGCCCCTTGGCCCAGCGGTTCTTCAGATGTTCTGCCAACCAGTGGATGGTGACGATATCCAAGTGATTCGTAGGCTCGTCAAGTGCAAGAATGTCCCAATCTTTCAGCAGTAGCCGCGTCAGATCAGCACGACGACGCTGGCCGCCGGAAAGTGAACCAATCTTGGCGTCGAGACTCAATCCGCCAAGCAGCGCTTCAACGATTTCGCGCGAGCGAGTATCGGACGCCCATTGATAATCCTCACGCCCCTCAAGCGCGGCCTCGCGCACGGTTGCGTTGTCGTCGAGCGGATCGCGTTGATCGAGCATACCGAACGTCAGCCCGTTGCGGGTGGTCACGCGCCCGGAATCAGGCTGCTGGGCGCCTGCCAACAAGTGCAATAATGTAGATTTTCCGTCGCCGTTTTTGCCGACGATACCAATGCGGTCGCCTTCGAAGACGCCCTGCGTCACATCGGTGAAAATGTTTTTGGTGGCGAAATCAAGCGAAACGTGTTCAAGTCCCAAGTCATAAGTCGGCATAGTGATTCGATGGTACCGCCGACTCTCAACACCCTTTAGCCTGCGAGCAAATCAGCTAGTGCACATTCTCGCGTTTTCTGCCGCACCTGCATTGTGCGCACGATGAAAATCACGATTTTGCCCTGGTTCCCTGATTTTCATTGCATCTTTGATTGGAGATGCGATAGGAATCAGCATTTACAGTCTGAGTCCTAGACGTTCATCGCATCCTCAAATTTCAGGATTGTTTACCTATCTCACGGGCACTGGCGGCGCAACGCACGGCGAACGCCGAGAAGACCTGCTCGGCGAGCGGCTGAAGCTCGACATCGTAACGCTTGAAATCCTCACGAATCTTGGCGATCTCGCCTTTCTTCATGCCCTTGACCATGGAAGGTTCGCTGAGCCACTCGTCCAGAAGCGTCGGCGTCACCTCGAGATGGAATTGCAATCCCAACGCGCTTTTGTAGCAAAATGCTTGATTTTCGGTATATTTCGACGAAGCCAGAAGCTGCCCACCCTCGGGAACGGAAACGACGTCATTGTGCCAGTTGAGCACGTTGATATGGTTAGCCCACATCGGGAACCAATCGCTTTTGGCGACCCTCTTAATCGGCGCAAACCCGATTTCCGAGCATTTCCCGCTTTGCAGCTTGGCACCCAACGCCGTGGCGATGATCTGATGCCCGAGGCAAATACCCAGCACCGGTTTACCCGCCTTCACGGCCTTGCGTACCAGTTTCGCCTCGGCTTTAAGTCCCGGGTATTCCTTGTAATCCTGCGCGCCCATCGGCCCGCCCATCACAACAAGCCCTGCAATCTCCTCGCTTTTGGGAAGATCGGGATTCGCCTCACGCGCGATACTCAAGGTCTCGCTGGCCATACCAAGGTCATCAAGATTGTCGAGGATTCGCCCTGGCTTCTCACACGGGACATGTTGCAGAATAAGCACTTTCGGCGTCGTCATGGTTCCATTGTGGCATTTCGCCACCCCAAATGGTCACCGATTGACTTTCCAGCGAACGCAATCCGTCTGTTTTTGTCGGCAAAAGCCCATATCCTTGAGATTATGGGAAACGCCACGAAACCGCAGAATTCCAACCTTTCTGAATCAAGCTCACAACCAGTGCTCGCCGATGCCGCCAACGGCCTGAAGCTCTATAACACAGCCACGCACGAAGTGGCCGCATTCACGCCAATCGTGCCCGGCAAAGCGGGCATCTACGTCTGCGGCGCCACCGTGCAAAGTTCCCCTCATATCGGTCATATCCGTGCGGCCGTTGCGTTCGACATCGTCCATCGCTGGCTGCAAAAACTCGGCTATGACGTCACCTTCATCCGCAATGTCACGGATATCGACGACAAAATCTTGGACAAGGCCGCTGCTGCAGGCCAGCAATGGTGGGCGCGCGCATATCACTATGAGCGCGAATTCACCCATGCTTACGAAACACTCGGCGTGCTCGCTCCGACTTACGAACCCCGTGCCACCGGCCATATCGGCGACATGGTCGACCTCATCCAGCGCCTAGTCGATCGCGGCCACGCCTACGTCATCACCGACGACGAAGGCAAACCGACCGGCAACGTGTTCTTCGACGTGGCGAGCTGGCCGCACTATGGCGAGCTGACGCACCAGAAGCAAACTGCGGAAGCTGATTCCACAGCGGCAGTAGCCGATGAAATGGGCCCGAGCGTTGACCAATCCGGTGATGACAAATACAACCCCGCCGATCCGGCCGACTATTCCCCCGACAAGCACGATCCTCGCGACTTCGCGCTCTGGAAGGCTTCGAAGGAAAGCGACCCCGAAACGGCACGTTGGAAGACCCCGTTCGGCACCGGCCGCCCGGGCTGGCATATTGAATGCTCGGCGATGAGCCATCGCTACCTCGACGGCATGTTCGACATCCACGGCGGCGGCCTCGACCTGCGCTTCCCCCATCATGAGAACGAGATGGCGCAGACGCGCGCAGCCGGCTACGACTCCGCGAACGTGTGGATGCACTCCGCGTGGGTGACGGCCAAGGGCGAGAAGATGTCGAAATCACTGGGCAATGGACTTTCCGTGCCGAGCGTGCTCGCTGAAAACTCCGCTTGGGTGGTGCGTTATGCCTTGGGCGGCGTGCAATACCGCTCGATGCTGGAATGGAGCGACCAGACACTTGCCGAGGCGAAGTCCGCCTACGAACGCATCAGTAATTTCATCGAACGCGCCGGCAAGGCGCTGGGCCCGGGTGAGCAGCCAAGCAGAAGCGAAGTCACTGCAGTTACCGCTGACCAACTGCCCACGGATTTCATTGACGCCATGAACGACGACATCAATGTCTCCGGTGCCACGGCGGCCATTTTCACCGCCATTCGACGCGGCAACTCGCTCATTTCGGAACTCGAGGCGAAGCAGGCCGATGCTAATTTCTTCAGCGAAGCCGACATGGCCATTCTTACGGATGAATACCGTACGGTCCTTGATGAAGCCAACGACAGGTATTCGGATATCTCCAAAGAAGCCGTTCAAGAAGACGCGAAAGCCCGGTTCGCGCTCACACACGTCAACGTTTCGGCCGAGGTCATCGATGCACTCACCTCACGGGTTGCTCTGCGCGAAACCTTACTTTCGGTGCGTGCGATGCTCGATACCCTTGGTTTGGACCCGTTAGCCGAGCCTTGGAACAACGCAGCGTCAGCAAGCGGGGCCAACACCCAAAACGCCATCGGCAGCGCCGACGCCGAGGCCGAGCACCAGCTGCTGGATTCGATGATTCAGCACCAGCTCGATGCCCGTAATGCCGCTCGCAAGGCCAAGAACTTCGAAGTGGCCGACAAGATTCGCGACAGCCTAGGCGCGATGGGCATCACCATCGAAGACAAACCCACCGGCTCCACCTGGAGCCTCAAGCAGGCCGAATAGCACCACTTAGAAGCTATTCATATATAGTATATAGCCTTTGCCAATATCGCATGGTGCTTGCGGAAGGAATGTTACTTCCGCAAGCACCAACTGGTTATAGCAGTTAGATTCCCATGACGCGACGGCGATGTGCCATAAGCCCCGAGACCAACAACCCCGCGGCAGAAACCATAATCATCGAAAGCCATCCCCAGCTGTTGCCTCCGGTGTTGGGCAAGCTCGATACAGCGACGTTCTTCATCAAATCATTGGTTTTGGTCACCGCCAAAGTATGCCCGGCAGCGCACCCGATGGTTACGGGAGTCGGAGAGAACACCGATGGCATCCAATGCCAGCCTTGCACAGCCGGCATGGCACCATTGTCTGCGATGGTCACTGTTGCGCCAACCGGCAAATAGAGCTCGCCACCTCCCGCAGCTTGAGGGCCATGCGCAGCGGAAGTGTCAATCTGCAGCGTTCCCGAATTACCGGCATAGTTCACCGTGTCGTCATTGGACAACGGCTCAGTTCCGTCCTGCGCAGCCGAGTCGGCAGTCACCGGCAGTGCCGAAAATGAGCCGTCTTCCTGCTTCATGCAGTATTGGTAGGTGCCGTTCGGATAGCTCCAATTCACCGTATAGGTTTGCCCCGCAGGAACTAGCCCGCCTCCTCCAGGGTCATTGATGATCTGGATAATCTGCTTGACGTTGAAGGTGCCCATGCTGTTGATGGGGAATGCCAACGAGCTGGTGCCACTCACTGGCTTCGCGGCTGTGGCCGTGGCCGTCGCCGTGTTGGTAATCTGCCCGTTGTCGACGTCATCGGCCGCGGTGACGATATGCGTGTTCGAACATTCGGTGGCATAACCAACATCTACTTCGGTCGCCCTGCAGTTCGCCGGATTGCCCCACCCGTCTTTGACGGACAACCCGGTCATCTTGTCGCGGCCAGGATTGGTGACAATGTATTTATACGGTATCTTGTCGCCAATCTTGTAGCGCGCCTTGGCCGGCACGTTCTCCATTTCCGACCCATCCTGCATCAACAGGTTGAGATCGCCCAAAGGATTGATGCTGTTGGCCGACACCCCACGGATAAGGTGTGCGCCAGGCGTACCGTTCGAAGATGAGAAGCCCATCTTTGCTGACCTCGGCAACGGCGGCACCGGCAAATTGTTGATGACATGATTCGTCGTACCATCGTGCGCAACCATCGTCACATCCAACGTCTGCCGCCCGTGAGCGTCGGCCGGGGAAAGAATGATGTCGACCTGCGTGCCGACCTCAGCGCTGCTCGTGGGTATACCGGTACTTAAAAACGGCGATTTGTCAGGAGTTTTTGTTCCATTGCTCGGCAAAAGATCACTCTGTGCAAGACGGCAATAGCCATTGGCCGCACTATCACGGACCCCTACCAGCGGATGTGGCTTCGTTCCGCGCAGATAGAATGAATTCAAGCCCCTTGATGGGTCTCGTTCAATGGAATTACGAGCATTGGTATCAGTGACCAGAGGATACCGGCTCGTATTGTTAGTGCTTTGTGGATCACATCTGACAGGCTTGTAACCCGCCACCGACTTCGTGGGATCGTTCGCGTTATACGCCACGTCATCAGGAATGTCGTATGCTCCGAAATTGCCGAACTGGTCGAACCCGATACCCAATAAGGCATTGGGAATGCCGACATACCCCAGATGGCCGCCGTGCAACCCGGATTGCGTCAAGGTCTGGTCACTCTTCACCAGGAAGAACGAGATGCCGTCAGCGGTGCCGGTCATGTACATCTTGAAAGAGACGTGCAGGCCGTCGTAAATCGGTAGGGTTCTGTCGTATAACGCAGAGCCTACGCCGGAAGTCTTTTTATCGTATTTTTGCTGTTCTCATCAGTCAGCTGCAGGAAACCTCTGCCAACATTGCCCATCAACGCATAAGTGCCATCGGCCTTATGACAGGTCCCCAGCGTTCTCTGATTGATGGTTTTCGTTTTCGACGGATCATCTTTGTCGGTAATGGTGAGCGGTATGGTGTTGTCGCCGATATCATTGCCGTTTGCATCAACCGAAATCTTCTTCTTCGCCTGCGCCTGAGTGGTCAACGGCGTTCCACCTGTCATACACGCATCATCGAAAGCAAACCACCGTTTTTCGTCGAAGGGTTTGACACCTGTGAAATCCTCCGCGCCAAGGAAGGTGTCGTCTCCGCTCTTCGATAATCCTTCACGCGCGATTTGTTTGCTGGATTCCGGCTTTGCAACAGGTTGCCGAGAAGAAATTGCGTCTGACGAGGGAGCGGCCTTTGTAACCGGCACACCGGTCTTAGACACATTGTTCTTGACCGCATCATTCTTGGACGTATCGGGTTTCACCGTCGGTTTGGAGGCCTGCGGAACAGCAGAGTTACGATTGTTGGGGTGACCTATTGGAGGGGTGTTGGCCGTACTCTCACCGGTCTCCGGATCCTTCGAAGTGGACGGGACCTTGCCCACAGATGTCGATGCCACTTCTACACCATTGGCCACATTTGTTGAAAACAGTAAAAGGCAGAGTCCCACCAACCAAGCCGTCGCCTGGTAAACCCTCCACACCACTTGATGTATGCTCGACTTTCCCCGTGAGCATCTCATATTCTTCAACCTTCCCAAACCGCAGCGCTGCAAGGCCGACAACTCCGCCAGCCCATGAGATTTCCGTTTTCAGCATAAGTCGAATACAAATAAGACATGCCTAATTAGGCTAATTTTAATTTTATATCTAAATTATTAGTCTTCTAAAGTAATTTAGTTCATTATGCTATTTATTTTTCACATCGTCACTCTGCTGGCACATCGAATGCAAGCACATGAGAAGTCATCCCAGAAACAAGCAAATCAAAAACAGTAAGACACCACAGTGCACACGTTGCAATATTCCCCAGACCATTTCATACGACGCTTCTCACCGTTCAACGCTTCGTTTTCCTTACGAACCGCTAGAATTAAGACATTATGGCAGCATTCAGTTCTTTGACAGACAAGCTCTCCAACGCGTTCAAGCACCTGAAGAGCAAAGGCAAACTAACCGAAGCGGATATCGACGGGACGATCCGCGAGATTCGCCGTGCGTTGCTCGACGCCGATGTGGCGCTCGACGTGGTGCGCTCCTTCACTTCCCGCGTGCGCGAACGCGCGTTGGGCGAAGAGGTTTCGCAGGCGCTGAACCCAGCCCAGCAGGTGGTGAAGATTGTCAACGACGAGCTGACGCAGATTCTCGGTGCCGGCGTTGACCGCCCGCTGAACTTCGCCAAGAATCCGCCGACCATCATCATGTTGGCTGGTCTTCAGGGCGCCGGCAAAACGACGCTGGCCGGCAAGCTCGGCTACTGGCTCAAGGACGCCGGTCACACTCCCCTGCTGGTCGCAGCCGATTTGCAGCGCCCGAACGCCGTCACCCAGCTGCAGGTGGTGGGCGAGCGCGCGGATGTACCGGTTTACGCACCGGAAAAGGGCGTGCAGTCCGACGGCGGCGAGGCCGTCGCAGCTCCCGGCCAAATCACTGGCGACCCGGTGAAGGTCGCACAAGACTCGATTCAGTATGCCAAAGACAAGCTGTACGACACGGTCATTATCGATACCGCAGGTCGTTTGGGTGTCGACGAGGAGCTGATGAAGCAGGCTCGCGACATCCGTGATGCCGTCAATCCCAACGAAATTCTCTTCGTTATCGACGCAATGATCGGCCAGGACGCGGTCCAGACCGCCGAAGCGTTCAACAAGGGCGTGGACTTCACCGGCGTGGTGCTCTCCAAGCTCGATGGCGATGCCCGAGGTGGCGCAGCCCTTTCCGTCGCGTCGGTGACCGGCAAGCCGATCCTCTTCGTCTCCAACGGTGAAGGTCTGAAGGACTTCGAGGTCTTCCACCCCGATCGCATGGCCTCCCGCATCCTCGATATGGGCGATATCCTCACCCTCATCGAACAGGCGCAGAAGGAATTTGATGAACAGGAGGCGCTGGAATCCGCCAAGAAGATGGCGAAGGGCACCTACGGCCTCGACGACTTCATGGAACAGCTCGAGCAGGTTCGCAAGCTCGGCTCGATGAAAAGCCTGCTGGGCATGATTCCAGGCATGGCCGCACACCGTAAAGAGCTTGAAGCCCTCGACGAGCACGAGATCGACCGCACCGAAGCCATCATCCACTCGATGACTCCGGCCGAACGCCGTGACCCCTCCATCATCGATGGCTCCCGTCGAGCCCGCATCGCCTACGGTTCCGGCAACACGGTTTCCTCCGTCAACGGTCTGCTGCAACGCTTTGAACAGGCGGCCAAGATGATGAAGCGCATGACCAACAAGGTCGGTGGCGGCATCCCCGGCATGGGTGGCCCTGCAATGGGCGGCGGCTTCGGCGGCAAAAAGGGCAAGAAAGGCAAGAAGAAGGGCAAGTCCAAGTCGGGCAACCCGATGAAGCGCGAGGCCGAAGAAAAGGCATTGCGCGACAAGCTCGCCGGCAAGAAGAACTCTTCCGGCGGCTCGGCCTTCGCTAAGAAGCCGCAGAATCCCGCGCTTCCCGCAGGTCTGCAGGAGGCTATGGATGCGGCTGGCACCGACGAAAACGGCACCCCGAACCTTCCGCCAAACTTCGGCGGCGGTCTCTCCGGACTGCTCGGCTGAGCAGCTACTGAAGCATACTGACTCAATCGTGATGTACTAAACCTGCGATATCTTCATTTTCTAGGTTTGTGCATCACGATTCCATAAATATGTAAGGCGTAAGGATTTTCTTTACTCTTCTGCAAGAATCCTGACGCATCATTAAACGTCTCTCACCCGCTACAATTCATCCTGATCATCCCAATCATTCCGAGTCAAGGAAGTTAAGCTATCCATGGCAATCACGCTCTTCGCACTTCTGGGCCTCATCGCCTTGTGGTGGGCGTTGCGTTTCTTGCCAGCGGGCGTTGACAGACATCGTCCGTTGCCTTATCTCATTGCGTTTGTCCGTTTTCTGTGGATACCTTCACTGGTCATTGCAGGCGTGGCTCTTCTCTCCCATCATTGGATTATCGCGGTTCTTGCCACAATCCTGACCGCGCTTACCGGCATATTTGCCTCACCTTGGTATCGGAAAAGTCAGAATGTCCCGGCAGCACGAGACCAGACACAGCAACCGTTGCAAGACAAGGGAAATCGGGACAACGGCACTGCCTACACGGTCATGACGTTGAATTGCCGGTACGGTCGTGCCGATCCGAAGGCCATCGTCGCCGCCGCGCGTAGCAATGACGTATCGATATTGGCTCTGCAGGAACTCAGCCGCGACCTCGTTGCCGAACTCAAGCAAGCAGGAATAGGAAGTCTTCTCCCATACTGCCAGCTCGGTAAAGCGCAGGAAAGCGACAACGGCGGCTTCAACGGCATCTGGACCCGCGCCCAACCCGACATCCAGACGGAGAGCACCATCGATATTGCCGCAGCCGAAGTGCCACACTGCGAGGTCAACGGAATAGCAATTTACAGCGCTCATCCCAAATCCCCCATGCGTGGCTGCAAGGAATGGTCCCACGGCATTATCAGCCTGGGAACGTTCTGCCAGCAAACCTCCAATAGTCTTGACATTTCTTCGACTGAGAAATCAGACGACGGAAGCGCGGTTGTCGACAAAATCTCGCAAAGCAACTCGACAACAACTGCATCTGCGCCCGAAGCCATCGTCATGGGTGATCTCAACTCGAACTTGGATCATCCAAGCTTCCGCAAACTGCTTGACTCAGGATTCCAAGATGCCGGGCTCGGCGCCTCGCATCGCGATGCAGCCAGCTTCCCTCAATGGCTCCCCTGGCCTCGCCTTGAGCTCGACCACATCCTTGTCACTTCCGGACTTTCCACGGCGAACGTACGCACTCTCGTCATTCCCGGCAGCGACCATCTTGCATTGCTCGCCCAACTTCATCGTGCCTGAACCACATTCGTTCACTCGCAGTAAAATCCAGAAAATAACTCAAGAACAATCCACCCGGTTTCCCACTGCTCAATCAACCAGACAAACTTACTCACATATGGGCTTCGAAGCCCAAAGCGACGTTCAGCAATAGACATTTTATAGAGATAAAACTAGTCATTCCTGATCTGTCTATTGACTTTCCCGATGAGTGTCCATATGCTGTCCCTTTGGTTGCTATATCGACAGTTTGAACAGATACTAAAAGTACGAATTCAATGTCGAATGCAAAGAAGGATATATTATGAACGAAACACAAAATGCAGACATTCAATTCAATATCTCCCTCAGCCAAGACCAGCTCGCCTTCATGAAACGAGCTGCAGCACTTGAGGAGAGGTCGGTGCAGGACTGGGCGACGGACAAGTTGCTCGAGGCCGCAGGTGAAGGCATCGACCAAGAGGTGACACTTCAGGAAGTCAACGAGGAATTCGATAAAATCCTCGCCACGTTCGAGGCCCCGGCCAACGCCTAACAACAAGTCGGCCAGTTGCCAGTATCTGATGCTGACGTTATGCAAGTTTTGATTTCGTTATGTAATCGTGCAACCACAAAATCACAGAAATCCGGTCAGGGCATAGCCAGCATACAATAATCGTTACAAAAAGCGGGAAACAGTTTATACGCCTGTTTCCCGCTTTCGCATATCTGAGTCTAGAATGCCTGTCTCTCAAGCATTTCGAAGCACATTCAGACGTCAGTCTTTATCGCGGGCAAGCGCCTCGAGCAGCTGGTCATCGCGTGATTGGATGGTTTGCGCAGCCTGCTCGCCTTGCCAGTCGTAGAAGCCCTTACCGCTCTTCGAGCCCAGTTCGCCGGCATCTACCTTCGCTTTCAAGACCTGGTCTTCGCCGGTCTCATTCGACAAATCCTCATAAAGATACTTAGAAATATTGTCGAACACATCAAGACCACCGAGGTCGGCGCTGGCAATCGGGCCAAGAATGGCCCAACGACGGCCGAGGCTGTATTTGACGATGTCGTCGACGGCCTCGGGGGTGGCGATGCCGCGCTTGACAATGTTCAGGCATTCGCGGATAACCGCAAGCTGGATGCGGTTGCCGACGAAACCGAGCGATTCGGTCTTGAGCGGCACGGCATGCTTGCCGATATGGTTCATCAGCTCGACGGTGACATCGACGGTTTCCTGGTCGGTCTTCTCGCCGGGAACGACTTCGACCAACGGCATGAGCTGAGCCGGGTTCCAGAAGTGAGCGACGACGAAACGCCCAGGATGTTCGAGTCCAGATGCAATCGCCGACGGGCTCAGGCCTGAGGTGTTGGTGGCGAGAATGGTCTGGTCGGAGACGATGCCTTCGACCTTCTTCCACACATCGTGCTTGACCTCAAGGTTTTCAAGCACCGATTCGATGATGAAATCGACATCGGCGAGCGCCTCATAATCGGTGGTCATGGCGATGCGGCCGAGCACCGCGTCCCGATCCTCGACCTTAACCATGCCAGCCTTGATGAACGTGTCAAGATCGCGCTCGATCAGCTCGCGGCCACGGTCCAGCGCCGGTTGCGCCGTGTCGACCACGGTCACGTCGTAGCCATTCATCGCGAACTGCAACGCCGTGGCATGCCCCATCGTGCCTGCGCCGAGATTGCCAATCTTCTTGATATCTGTCATTTTCATATATCTATCTCCTCAAAGCGGCATCACGTTGCAGCTTCGATGCCCAAGGATAGTCCGGAAGCCGGAATCAAGATAGAACGACGCACTGTGCACATTCAACAACGATTTCGTCGGTAATCCATGCGTCTATCTCAGTTCTTCGCTCAACACATTCAACCAAACCCGTTCAAGACAGCTCTTGCAACGCCGATTCGATATCGGATCTCGGCAGGCATGTGGCAGGTCCCGAATGGCATGTTGACAGTCCGCCGGCGCAGTTGGCAAACTTCAACGCCCGAACGATGTCGTCCGATTCAAGCAACGCCGCGCAGAGTACGCCCGCATGCGTGTCACCTGCCCCATTCGTGTCCACAGCGGTGACTTCAAGGGCCGGAATGTGGGCAACCGCCGCTTCGCTGCCTCGGCGCCCGTCGCAGTACCATGCGCCCAACGCGCCGACACGTACGATAACCCGATCGCCGAGATACCCCGCGAGCGCACGGCATTGTCCCGCATAATCATCGGAAACAACGTCAAGCCTGAACCGAGAGCAAAGAATGGCAGTCTCGCGCTCGTTCATCGTCCATATCGGGTGCAGCCCGCATAGGTCTTTCAAGCAGTCATCGCTGATATCGGCAATCATCGGACTGGTGTCGAAAATAACGTAGCCGTTGTCCCATCCTGCGTTTTTCGCGGCAAACCTGCGTATCGCCTCGGTGTTCTTTTGATGGGAGAACGAATATCCGCATAGATACACCACATCGCCGTTGACGAGCTCAATGTTCTCGTACGAGTCCTCCGGCACCTGCGTTTCGGCACCACGCGTCGAAACAAACGTACGCTCACCGTCTGGCTCGGTCATCGCGATGCTGTAACCGGTATCAATGTCGGGCAGTTGGGCTCCGCCCATCTCGACGCCAATCGAAGACAAGGCCTTGCGGGCTACATCCGCCATCGGACCGGTGCCGATGGCGCCCAGATATGACGCACGCGCACCCATCTGTCGGGCGGCGTATAGCACGTTGTAACCACCACCCGCGCTCATGGCCTGACGCGTGGCGAAAACGTCGCCTCCACGCTCAGGCAGGTGGTCAACCGACAAGGTCAAATCCACACATACCTGAGCCAGATGAATCAATTCGGGTTCACGCACGGTTGGCCTCATCGCGTTCAAGTTGCGTTTCCTGTTTCTTGACTTGCGGCAAACCGAAAATCGCATATAGCACGCCTGCCAGTAGCAACGACACCAACCAGGCCAAGCCGTTCTTGCCGATCGCGGTATTGGCCAAAGGCCCAGAGAACCAGACCACTTTGTCGGAAACGCGCGCGGTGACGAAGAGGAAACCAACCATCAGACCGACCAGCCAGCTGACCATGGCCGCGATATTGATACCGTGCCAGTACCAATAGCGGGAACCTTTGCCGAGATCGAGCAACGCGGCAGAATCGTAGCTCTTGCGTTCAATCAGATCGACCAGGAACACACCAACCCAAGCCGTCAGCGGTACCGCCAGCAGGGAGATGAACGTGACGAATGGGCCATAGAAACCGCCCGAACCGAGCATGAAATACATGGCGCCGACAGTGGTGACCACAATATCAAGCGACACCGCGTATACGCGCGGAATGCGGATGCCGAGCGTAATGGTCGTCAGCCCTGCGGAATAGACCGACAGATTGTTGGACATCAATAGTCCTGCGAACGCCGCAATCAGGTAAGGCACTGAGACCCAAACCGGCAAGGCGCCGCGCACCGCAGCCACAGGATCGGAGGCCGAAGCAAGACCCGAACCACCAGCGGTAAGGATAGAGCCCACTCCGATGACGATGGTCAATGGAATCCCGGCCCCTGCCGCAGCCGTAAGTACCAAGGATCCGCTTTTTACGCTGGTTTTCTGGTAGCGCGCCATGTCGGCTCCGGAATTGACCCAGCCGATACCACTGCCCGACGCTATCGTGCCGATGGCGACGATAAAAGCACTGGTGGAGCCGGTCTTGCTGGAGAGCAGGGTACCCCAATTCACCGTTGAAACGAGATAAATCGCGACAAACAGCGTCAGCGCGCCGAAAATCCAAGTGGCCCACTTCTGGACTTCCAGGATGAAGGCATGACCAGCCACGGAAATCACAGCGGTCAAGGCCACGAAGATGACCACGCAGGCGAAGGTCAGCAACGGGATGTCCTTGTAGCCGGCGGGCGTGTGGAACATGATCACGCACAACGATAGAAGAGCCGATGCGCCGGTGATGGTATTGACGGTCTCCCAGCCGAGGCGAGAAATCAGCGCCACCAACGTCGGTCCGATGTTGCCGCGAACGCCGAAAATCGCACGGGAGAGCGTCAAGGAAGGTGCGCCTCCACGACGGCCGGCTATGGATACCAGCCCAACCAAGGCGAATGAACCAAAGGAGCCGATGATGGTGGCCAACACCGCCTGCCATACGTTCAGGCCCAACGCGATGATGGTGGCACCCAGCGGGATACCCAGAATCGAGATATTGGCCGCAAACCAGACCCAGAACAGCTCGCCCGGCGCCCCGTTACGTTGATTCTCCGGCACCGGTTCGATGCCTCGTTGCTCGACACGGGAAAGAATCCTGCCTTGCTTTGATGCTGACATTTGATTGACTCTCTTCTACTTGTTGTTGTTCACATAGTTAACGGTTATTGACCAGAGATTTCCGGGATTGGTTTTCTGCTATGCGTTGCAGAAATTGATCATCGACTATTGACTACCTTGAAAATCAGCCTTCGCTTTCCTCTGCACGTATTGCCAGCAGCGGCTCCACTGATTTCGAAAGATCGAGATGCGAAACGGCAGCGACTTGCGCAGTCAGCTCCTGAGGAAACGCGTCCGCTCCGAGCGCAGCGCCGAGCATGGCCCCGGCTATGGCACCCATCGTGTCGGTATCGCCGCCGATGTTGGCCGCTGTCAGCAACGCTTTCAACGGTTCATCCGCATAGCGGTATGCCAACGCAAACACCGTCGCCACCGACTCGTTGGACTCCACAGATGTACCGAATTCGTCGCGCAGCGTATCCGCGAAGCGATCATCGTCATCACCCGTTTCTCGCGCGAAATCAAGAGCGAGATTCACACGCGAGACCACACTGGCTTTGGGACTCCAAGCCGCTTTTTGGCAGGGCGTACCGGCCGCCAATCGAACAGCATCGCCCAGTGCGTCGCGCACGCCCTCACCGGCAATGCCGAAACTCACGGCAGCCGCTACCAGCAGAGCGCTTTGAAAACCGGGCACCGTGTTATGCGTCACCCGGCAGGACTCATATACGTAATCGGCGAAAGACGGGCGGCTGGCATCATGGGCGATGCCGACCGGAGTCACTCGCATGGCCGCACCGTTGGTCGTTCCGGTTCGCCCGGTCTGGGTAATATCCGCGCCATTCCTGACTTGTTCCAGCGCGAGTTTGGTGGAGGGGCCGAGTAGATCCAAAGAACCTCTGCGCTTCATATCGTCTTCCCAATCCAGCAGTGACGTCGCCAGACGCTGCGGGTCGATATGCCCTTTGCCTTCCGCGATCAGCTCTGCGACCAAAAGAGCCTGTTCGGTGTCATCGGTCACGGAGCCCGCAGCCATGCTCGGAGCAATCGGCTGATTGGCTATCGCATCCACCAACCCCGCAACATTCCCATATAGCCGACGCGATCCATTCCCTGCTCATGCTTTGCGTCGGCATGCCTAGAGCATCACCTAGCGAAAGCCCTCGCAACGCGCCAATCGCATGATCTCGCACCACATCCATGTCGGATTCCATATCCGTCAACCTTCTCTCGGCAACCTATCGATAGTTCTAATATAGTCACTATGACTATAAGTGCAATCTCGTACTTACTACAGTCTTGTAAAAATCTCGCAGGAAACACCTTTTTATAAGAACGCTCATCGTTTATTAGCCAGATTGATGGCAGCGACGAAAAGACATTGCCAACTAAAAGAAGACCCGGCCAAAACGAACCTGTTCTATCCAGCGGGCGAGCTATAGTTGAAAAGTTATTCACGGGTGCGGGGCCCTCTCAATCCCGCAGGCCGTGAGGGACAACGTGGATTCGAGCAAGTATGCCCCACATACGAGCGAGAAACCGCAATGAACCAACAAGGAGAGCCACAATGGCTACCAAGATTCGTCTGAAGCGCATGGGCAAGAAGTTCTATGCCTTCTACCGCATTGTCGTCATGGATTCGCGCAAGAAGCGTGACGGCAAGTCGATCGAAGAGATCGGCCTGTATGATCCGAACCAACAGCCTTCGATGATCAAGATCGATTCCGATCGTGCTCAGTACTGGCTGGGTGTCGGCGCACAGCCGAGCGATCCGGTCCTGAATCTTTTGAAGATCACCGGTGACTGGCAGAAGTTCAAGGGTCTGCCGGGTGCCGAAGGCACGCTGAAGACCGCAGAAGCCGGCCCGGATGCTGCTGCTCGCGTCGAAGCTGCTGAGGCTGACGCCCAGAAGCTCAAGGCCAAGCAGTCCGAAGCCAAGGCAAAGGCCGAGGCTGAGAAGGCCGCGGAAGCCGCCAAGGCTGACGAGGAGAAGGCTGAAGAAGCCGGCGCCGAAGAGGCCAAGGCCGAAGAAGCTGAGACCGAGAAGGCTGAGTAATCATGCTCGCGCAAGCTGTGGAACATCTCATTTCCAATATCGTCGACTTCCCCGATGATGTGTCGGTGAAGTCTCACGAAAACGCCCGTGGCGAACTGCTGCGGGTGCGTGTGAACCCTGAAGACATCGGACGTGTGATCGGTCGTTCCGGCCGCACCGCCAATGCGATCCGTACCGTGGTGCAGGCTTTGTCCGACCACAAGGTGCGCGTCGACATCATGGATGTCCGCAAGTGAATCGCGACGAAACTATTTCGCAGCAGGCAGACCCTCAGCAGCGCGAACTGTTGAGGGTCTGCCGTATCGGGCGTGCACAGGGACTCAAAGGTGAGGTCAACGTCCGTTCGTTTACCGACGAACCGGAACGCCGGTTCGCTGTCGGTTCGGCTTTATATACGAAAGATGGCGAGCACGCTTATACCGTCGCTCATTCCCGTACGTTCAAAGACCGCTGGATTCTGCATTTCGAAGGCGTTGACAACCGTGACGCTTCCGAGGCACTAAATGGGTTGGATTTGTACGTCGAAGCCGATGATCCTGAAGAAATGGCTGAGGAAGACGCTTGGTACCCCAAGGATCTCATCGGTCTTGTTGCACGCGTCGCAGAGAATCCCGTCAACGGAATCGATGCCGCGAAGTCCGGCCAAGTCATTGGCAAGGTCGTAGATGTGATCGACGGCCCGGCACAATCCCTGCTGAAGATTCGTTTAGCTACGCCCGTCATCGAGCAAAAAGACGGCAGCTTTATTCCGGCCTCTTCCGATGAAAACGACGAGAACGAGAACACTGCAATCATCAAAACAGCTCTAGTGCCATTTGTTGATGAACTCGTACCAGACATCGATCTGGATGAAGGCTATCTCACGCTCGACCCGCCAGTCGGTTTGATTCCGGGCTTGTAAATCCGCGCATCAGTCTTTTGTTACCCAGACGGATGGGGTCACGATATGGTTGAAACCATGAAGATTGATATCGTGTCCGTATTTCCAGAGTATTTTGAAGCCCTCAACGTCGGCCTGTTCGGCAAGGCCATCGAACGCGGGCTGCTCGATGTGAAAACACACGATCTGCGCGACTGGACCCACGACGTGCACCATTCCGTCGACGATACGCCTGTCGGCGGCGGCGCGGGTATGGTGATGAAGCCGGAAGTTTGGGCCGAATGCCTCGATGATTTGCTGGGCTTAAAACCCGTTGAAATCAACGACGAAGACAATCCTGCCACATTCGCTACCACTCACCAAGTAGCTGACAGGCCAGTCCTGATTTTTCCCAATCCTTCCGCACCACTGTTTACTCAGCGCGACGCGACCGAGCTTTCGCACACCAGCCACCTTCTCTTCGGCTGCGGCCGTTACGAAGGCTATGACGCACGTATCCCCCGCTATTACCGAGCGCAAGGCGTTGATGTACGCGAATACTCCATCGGCGACTACGTCTTGAACGGCGGCGAAGTGGCCGTTTCGGTGATGCTTGAGGCCATCACGCGTCTGATGCCGGGTTTCATGGGCAATCCTGACTCCATCGTGGAAGAATCCTACACCGGCCAGAACGCGCTCTTGGAGCACTACCAGTACACGAAACCGGCCGTCTGGCGCGGCATGGGTGTTCCCGATGTCCTGACCAGCGGCGACCACGGCAAGGTCGACCGTTTCCGTCGCGACGAAGCCATCGCTCACACCGCCCAACTCCGTCCTGACCTCATCCAGCAGCTCGACTGCAAATCGCTCGACAAAGCCGACCGCAAAACCCTGATGTCCCTAGGCTGGGAGGTCTCCGGCCCTCACCCGCGCAAGCTGGACGATTAATCTCGTTATTCTGCCAAGTTGGCTTTTATGTTATTTATAAATAACATAACTACCCTATTTACCCATAAATGTTATTTATAAATAACATAAATAGCGGTTTTAGGGTATTATGTTATTTATAAATAACACGGTAAAGCAAGCAGAGCATCCAGAGGTGGACGATATGACCGTTTTAAAAGTACAAAACTATATTCCACGCCCCGACCTGCTCAAGCGCCTCGAAATGTTCCGCAACACTCCGGATATCAAAGTACTTATCGGTGTCAGAAGATGTGGAAAATCAACGGTCCTGCAGATGTTTGCGGATTTCTTACGAACCGAAAACGTTCCGAAAGCTAACCTCTTCTATCGCCGTTTCGATAGTTTCGACACCCCAATCGATTACGACGTGATAACGCTCTACAACGAACTCCAAACAGCGATGGACAAAGCCGACAACAATTACCCGATGACGGTGATGCTCGACGAAATTCAAGATATCGATGGCTGGGAAAAAATAGTTCGGCGCCTGCATACGCGGGAAAACACCGACGTGTATATCACCGGTTCGAACGCCAACCTGCTTTCCAGCGATCTGGCCACATATCTGACAGGACGGTACGTAGAAATTCCCGTTTACCCCCTTTCTTTCAAGGAATATTGCGTATTCTCCAAAGCTGAAAACAAACATCACACATCCAGCAAAACAGCAAAGAAAACTGCCACGGATCCCGAAACCGCCCTTTCACGAAATGTCTCAACCGATCAGCAGTTCAACGAATTCTTACGTTTCGGTGGGATGCCAGGACTTTTCGCCTTGAGGGCAAGAAACACGACGACTGTCGGCACGGAACTTCAATCCATCTATGATTCGATAGTTTTCAAGGATGTCGCGCAACACAATAACATACGTAATCTGGGAGTGCTTGAAAAAGTCAGCCGCTTTCTTTTCGCTACTTCTGGTTCACTGTTCTCGACTAGAAAAGTGGTCAATACTCTCAAAAGCGCAGGCGAGAGCATCAGTACTACCTCTTTGAATAGCTACGTCGATGGTCTCGAAAAGGCTTTCCTCGTTTACCGAGCCGAACAAACGAACATACAGGGCAAATCCATGCTACGGCCAATGAGCAAGTTCTACCCTGTTGACGTCGGGTTCAGAAATCTGGCCACCGATTTCTCGCAACGTGATCTGGGTGCGCGGTTGGAATGCGTGGTGTACATGGAATTGCGTCGACGAGGTTACAACGTGGCCATCGGCACTGACGACGATACTGAAATCGACTTCATCGCCACCAAAAACGATCTCGTCAAATCCGAAAAACTCTATATCCAAGTCACCGCAAGCATGTTGGAAGAGACGACAAGTCAGCGCGAACTCGCACCGCTGCTCAATCTGACGGATGCTTTCCCGAGAATCGTCATTACGCTGGATTCCTATTCTTCCGGTATGACTCCCGAAGGCATCAACATCGTCAATGCAGTAGATTGGCTGCTGCAATAATAAGAAAAGCCGCGGGTACAAACACACAGCAAACAGCAAGATCATAATCGATAACCAGTGCTGAGTACTTGCTATCGCCACATCGCCGTTTACTTATTATTGCTTTTGCCCAAGTCGGCTACTCATGGTCGATGTAGTAGACCTCGGTTTCGCCGTAGTGGCGCTGATCGCTAACTTGCCAGCCTTCGGGCATCGTCAGCGCGTCGGAACGGGTCGAACGCTCAAATAGTATTACCGTTTGTTCATTTGCGGCAGGCGATACAGCCAAATCAGCGATGAGTTGGTTGCACTCTTCGGTGGTGAGTGCATAAGGCGGATCGGCGAAAATCACGTCGAAGGCAGGGCCATCATAGCCGGAGGCGATGCGTTCGGCGCGCTTGCGCATCACGCGGGCTTTCATCGTGCGAGAATCCCACGCACGGTTGCGTTTGAGATTACTCAATTCCTTATCAATCAGGGCAGCTGCAGGCCCAGCTAACTCAACGGCAACCAGCTCATCCGCACCACGCGAAAGTGCCTCGATGCCCAGCGCCCCGGTTCCGGCGAACAGGTCAAGCACTCGGGCGCCATCGAGCACTCCCCATGCCTCAAGCTTCGAGAAAATAGCCTCTTTCGTCCGGTCGGTAGTCGGCCGCGTACCCGGCTTGGCTTTCGCCAGCTCAAATCCCTTGAATCGTCCCGCAATTACACGCATATTCGCCATCGTAGCGTCTGGCCGAAACCGATAAATCTATCGAAAGCTCCATCGGACTGCCGGATGGCAACAAGCGACAGATAACACAGATCCTTTTCCGTGATGAATCAGTTGCTCAGGATTTCCGATTCACCACCTCGCGTGAAGTCAAGGACAGCACCGGCAAGCTGAGTTTCATCGGCCAGCGTCGGGTCTTGCTTGAGCAGCGCTTCGGCCTGCTCGCGCGCATCGGCGATAATCTTGGCATCCTTAACCACGCGCAGGAGCTTCAAGCCGGATTTGCCGCCGGACTGGGCATCACCCAACACGTCACCGGCACCGCGCAACTCGAGATCGGCCTGAGCGATTTCAGCGCCGTCAAGCGACCCTTCGATGACCTTCAGTCGCTGTTCGGCGATGCTGCCAGGTTCGGCACGGGAGACGAGGAACGCCCAGGAATCGGTGCCGCCACGGCCGACGCGACCGCGCAGCTGATGCAACTGGGAAAGGCCATAACGGTCGGCATCAAAAATGGTGATGCAACTGGCCTGCGGCACATCCACACCCACTTCGATGACGGTCGTCGCCACCAGAATCGGCGTTTCACCGGACTCGAAATCAGCCATTACCTGCCGTTTGGTCTCGTCATCATCTCGTCCAGTCAGAGTCGCGAATTTGATGCCTGCGAACTGCGGAAGGGACGAGAGACGCTGCGCAATTTCATCAACGGCATGCAGCGGTGGCTTCGGCTCGCGGGGCGTGCCATCGTCATTCTCGTCGCCGTAATCGTCGACTTCCACGAAGCCGCTTTCGATATCGTCGCTACCCGCACCAGAAATCGAAGACTTTCCTCGACTGCGACCACCGGAACTGGCACCTGCCGAAGCTCCTGCGCTCGCCTTGCCGCCTGCCGCGGCCAAAACTTCTGCATCGGCTTCATCCGCGTCGATGCGCGGGCAGACCACATAGGCCCGCTCCCCGCATCGATGCGTCGACGAATATGGACGAACATCTGACCCATCGTATTGCCATCGGCTTCAGGCACGATGAACGTGCGAATCGGCTTGCGGCCGCCAGGCAACTCGGTGAGCCACGAGATGTCGAGATCGCCGAACCATGTCATCGCCGCGGTGCGCGGAATCGGCGTCGCGGTCATGACCAGCAGGTGAGGCGTCTTGTCGCCTTTCGAACGCAGAATCTCGCGCTGTTCAACGCCGAAACGATGCTGTTCGTCGATGACCACCAAGGCCAGATTCGGCGCTTGGAACATCTTGGAAAACGCGGCATGAGTGGCGATGATGATGCCAGGTTCACCGCTGGCCGCCGTGGCGAGCGCCCTGCGCCGCGCCGCCAGTTTCATACCTCCGGTCAACAGTGTCACAGGAATGGTCGGTTCATGTTCAACTTTGCCGGCAATCTTGCCGACCATGCCACTGATAGTCTCGAAATGCTGCTCGGCAAGCACCTGCGTCGGCGCCACCAGCACGGCCTGGTAACCCGCACCGACGGCCTGCAGCATAGCCGCAAGCGCCACTACAGTCTTGCCTGAGCCTACTTCGCCCTGCAACAGCCGCTGCATCGGTAGCTTCGGCCCATATCCTCACAAATGGTGTCAATAACGTCCTGCTGACCTTTGGTGAGCACAAACGGCAACGAGTCGACGAACCGTTCCCGCAGCTCGGAATCCTTGCATTCAACCGTCTCGGCCTTGCGGGAATGCTCACGTTCCTGCAACACGGAAATCTGGGAAACGAACGCTTCCTCATAACGTAAGGTGTCCAGTGCGCTGTGGAATGCCTTGGTGGATTGCGGGTCATGGATGGCGGCGAACGCATCGGCTCGGTGCATAAGGTGCTTAGCTTCGATCACGTTCTGTGGCAACACGTCGGGGATTGCAGCACGCAAGGCCAGAGTATCCGTTTCGCCATTGTTATTGCCGCTTTTTAGCTCCGCTTCCCCGCTCGTTCGCAACGCATCGAGCATCGCAACGATGGATTCGTGGATATGCTCGGTGGAAATACGCGACGTAGCATGGTAGACCGGACGCGGGCGGCAGACATGCTGCAACGCTTCGTAGGAGGTTGACGCATCAAATCTCAGTGCATTGGCCTGAACCGGCTGTGAGTTCGCAGCGGAAGCACCAACACTGGCAGAGACACCATTTGCCGACGCCAATTGCACATTGACCTGACTGGAAGCATCATCGAAAGAAAGTTCGCCAGCACTGGCGGAACCTGACGCTACTGCAGGATCGACGAATACGTTCGCACCTTCCAGCATCACTGTGAGCACTTCTGGATGGGTGAATTGCAACTGGCCATTGAACTCCGTGGGAGTGCCTGAAAGAACGACCTCGGCGCCAGAATGCAGGCGACCACTCATCCAGTCCATATACTGCTTTTTATGCGAGAAAAAGACGAGTCTACAACTCGAGGCCGGAACCTGGCGGCTCGCGGCAAACGCGGTGTCATCGACAACAGCTTCCAGCCGGAAACCGCGCCGGCCGCCCATCGGAATGACGCGCATGAAACGCACCACTGCGGCGAACGCCATCGGCATGCCGACCTTCGCCTCACGAATCGCGCGCAAGGGCACGGGCTCGGTGACGCGGAACGGATAGTAGGTCAGGGCGTCGCCGACCGTCACCATGCCAAGCCCTTTCAACGCGCTGACCCGCCGCTTGTTGGCGATTAGCGCGGAAATCGGGGTGGTCAAAGTGACGGTATTGCTCATACTTCTATTCTATTGAAGGCCGCCGAACGGTTGGAAATCATAGGCATATCCAACCTTGCATGTGACGACGCTGATGCATGAAGACCAGCGCTAGATGAGCGCTATATAAAGGACCAATCACACAAGTTCATTCGTACCTTAAAATGATGAAATCACTCTTTTAATACAAAAATTCCGTATAAATCAACAAATATATTGCCTTGAAACGGCTGTATTCAGCCAATTGGCAAAACCTATTTGTTGACTTATGCGGAATTGATCAGTTGAAGCCGTTTACCTAACGACTTTCCAACTGCTATTCACAGACACTCATCAGCGCTTGGAAGCATCGTCCGTCGAAGTCTGCTTCGAGAGACCGAAGGAGACGATGAAGGCGATGATGGCAAGAGCCAGCGCGAAGGTGAAGCCCCAGCGCGAGCCAGTGACGAAGGCCATGGCCTTGCCGCCGGAATGGGAGGAAGCTTCGCCTGCACCAAGCAGAATCGTGGCGACCGCGGTGATGACCGCGCCGACGACCTGCTGCATGGTGTTGAGGATAGTGGAGCCATCGGTCGAAAGCTGCTGCGGCAGGGAGGCAAGAGCCGAGGACTGAGCCGGGCTCATGGCCATCGGGACGCCAATCATCAGGATGACGTGCGCGCAGATGATGTAGGCGATGGAGGACGACGGGCTCGCCAGCATCAGCAGAATCACACCGATCATGGAAAGCACCAAGCCACCACGGACCAGCCACTTCGCGCCGACGATGTCGTAGAGACGACCGGAGAACATGGAGACCAGCGCGTTGACCACGCCGCCGGGCAGCATCACCAGGCCGGTGAGCGCGACCTTCACGCCCAAGCCGTTCTGCAGTTCCTGAGGCATGAGATACATAGTGGCCAGCGTGATGCCGAAGTTCATCATCACGATGAGCGCACCGACGGTGAACTGACGGATGCCCAGCGCATGCAGGTCGATGACCGGGTTGTTCATGTGCAGCTGACGATAGCTGTAGCAGGCGATGGCGAGGATGCCGATGACGAGAATGGCGATGACCGGCAGTGAGAAACCGAAATCGCTGATGAGGCTGACGCCGAGCACGAAGCCACCGAAACCGAGAATCGAGGTGATGCAGGACAGCAGGTCGATATGCGGCTTGGTGAGCTTATAGGCGTTGACCATCCAGATCGCGGCGCAAACGAATGCGACCAGCGCGACAGCGGCAAAGAAGAAGAAAATCGCACGCCAGGAGAACGCGCCAATGAGCGCGCCGGCGAGGGTCGGGCCGATGGCCGGAGCGAACATCACGACGAGGCCGGCAGTGCCCATGGCAGCGCCGATCTTGTTGAGCGGGAAGACCTCGAGAATGACCGAGAACATCATCGGCAAAGCCAAACCGGTCGAGATGCCCTGAATCATACGACCAGCGAGCAGGATAGCGAACGAATTGCCCGGTGCGAAGCCGGAAATCAGCGAGCCGATGAAGAACATGGACAGCGCAAACAGCAGCAATGGCTTGGACGGAATCCACTTCAACAGCAGACTGGTGAACGGCAGCACGATGCCGATGACGAGCATATAGCCCACCACCATCCACTGTGCGGTACCGGAGCCGATGTGGAAGCTCGTCATCAGGTCGGGCAGCGCGATGTTCATGGCTGTTTCGCTGAGCATTCCCAAGAAGGCACCGAGATAAAGACCCAGCATCGTGAGGTTCGGATGTTTAACATCCACACGCGCTTTCAACGCCCCATGCCCTGCTGGCGCGGCGTTCTGTTGTTGCGATTGAGGTTTCGCCCCCTCAGCTTCTTTTAAGTTCCCGTTTTCGGGCGCAGTTGACTGTGACATGGCAGATCCCATGTGTTTCTTCTCCATTTCATTCCCACGTCTTATCGCCGTTCACGGTTGCGCAGGACATTCGTGTATCGCGCGTTCAGGCGCATTCCTTTATATATGTAAGGGTGACGCGGGAAGGCGTCCACTTTTCTAAAACAGGAACCCCTCAATTCCCAAAGCGAAATCTCATTATTAGCAGTTCACTGGACAACAAGTATTGCACCGTTGGATATTTACACCGCAAAGCACGGGCCGAAATACAGTATCCGAGATTGGCCTCGTCTTGCGAGAGTAAGCGTTCACCCATATAGCGTCCCACAGAAAATCCACTGTACGGGCATGGAAAAACCTCCGACATCAAATGATGTTCGGAGGTTTGAAAATTGCTATTCGCTACTTGCGATTCACGCAACCACGCGCTGAACCTTGCCAGCCTTGAGGCACTTGGCGCACACACGAACGCGAACGTTCTGTCCGTCGATAGTGGTGCGAACCGGCTGAAGGTTCGGGCTGAAGGTGCGCTTATTGCGGATATGTGAATGCGAAACGCTGTAACCGGTCTGCGGTCCCTTGCCGCACACTGCGCAACGAGCTGCCATAATGGACTCCCTAAACTATTTTGACTTGCAAGTCTTGATGCCGTCATCCTGCGTTTGGGCGCACAACAGCGACACACAACTTATCAAGTATACAACCAGTGACGACCAAGGGCAAGATAGTGCGATCTCAGCCGCATCTCTTGTCACAGGAATATGCCCGCCTTCACAGCCATACTCACCTACCGGAGCTAACCGACTCAGCTTGCTGCCGTTCAGCACAAGCTCACGATACGATAGGAACCGCAGCAACGCTCACAGCCCGGAGTGACAACATCCAAATCTGCTCGTTGTCTCGGTCACTGCCCTCCTGCCCCCACCCAAAAGAGACAAGCGCGTTTGACCCGAAAGAATCACCGATGCAGTCAACGCCTTTTGCCCTTCTTCAACGGCGTAACTAGACATTGTTAACACTTAATGTTCGATACCCTTGCTATGCTTGTAATGCAATAACTCAAACCCACCAACGATTAGGCGGCAAACTCTTGTATCCATACCGATAATTTATCTTTCCCAGCATTCCATACCAACTTAAAATCAGCGTTCGAAAAATATGTGATTTTCGTCACGTTTCAGTTTATAATATAAGAATGAATTGCGTAAAGAGGACTACACTAGCATGCGGTTTAGCTGATTTAATGCGCACCGTTGTGGTCATCCCATTAAATTTTCGTGTTTTCTCTACGCGATATTCGAATTTTGGTGCCAATAAGCGGCCACTATCCTCTAGAATCAGTACAGAAATTCTTCACAACGGAATTTCTTCAATTATCAGGAGGCATCACAATGTCTAGACCCCGACAAGACTCCAATCAGTTGCCGGCTACGACACGCATGGAAAATGCGTTCTGGAAGTTGCTTGAGGAACGAGATTATCCCAAAATCACCGTCACCGATATCGTGGACATCGCCGGTGTCAACCGTAACTCTTTCTACTACCATTACTGTAAGCTCAACAATCTGGCCGAAGCCGCGATTCAGCATGCCGTCGAAGGTGCTAGCAGGTGCTTGCCTGAATTCACCGTTGATCCGGCGAAAGCCTGGAACGGCATCGTCATGCAGCTGATCGGCGTACCGGCGAACCGTCTCTATATCGACCGTATGTCGCTGACAGTCAGCGAACATAGCTCGCCGTTCCTGATCTTCACCGTTCATGACGCCATTCGCGACGCCTTTATTACTTGGCAGCACCTCGACCGCAATATGACCATGAATCAGCAGGTCCTTTTGGAGTTCTCTGTGGGCGGTCTTCTGGCGATTTTGGGTATGTGGCCAAAGCTTTCAAGGGAAACCACGGTCGAACAGTGGAGCAATCTCGACGCTGCCCTGGTGGCCCGTACGCTCTACATGGCTGTTTCCGACGAAAGCATGCCTGGCTTCTGGGTGCAGATGTTCCGTAGCGCTCTTAAGAAGGGCGACAGCTCGTTGCTCAAGAGCATCGCCACAGCCGAAAGCACCGATCAGGACTTCAAGCATGAGATCGATGCCCTGATTGACGACCTTCACAACATGCAGCACCAGCATGTTGACGGATTCACTGGTCATCCTCAGCTCATGGGAGATATCAGCCACTCGGCTTGATTTCTGATTCAGCCGGTCCAACGGGCAGAGCTAACGGGGGTAAGCTAAAGCCTTATGGAAATATTGTTGGACTGGCTTAAGGCGCATGACAGTCGTATCATCTTTCTGGTTGTCGTACTGGCCGCTGCTTTTGTGGGGACAAAGGCAGTTTCTCGCGGCCTTAAAAAACTTTTACACCATTCCGGCATTCCGAACGCCTCGATTTTCATCAACCTCTCGCTGGTGGCGATTTGGACGATAGCCGTAGCCATGGTGCTTCAGCCGGTTTTCGGCATCAATCCGACCACCATCGTCACCGCTCTCGGCGTCGGAGGCGTGGCCATCTCGCTGGGTCTCAAAGACACCATCGCCAATGTCATCTCCGGTTTCGGGCTGATGCTTGGCCATGTCATCCATCCCGGTGACCATGTCAGCATCCAGGGCATCACCGGCACTGTCGAAGACATCACCTGGCGGCAGACGGTGGTGCGTGAACGCAACGGCAACCAGCTCATCATTCCTAATTCTGTGCTCAACACTTCTGCACTCGAACGGCTCACTCGCGAAGGCGAAGCCTGCGTCAAGGTCTCATTCACTGTGAAACCTGGTACCGATCTGAAAATGGCAGCGAAACGCATCACCTCGGTGCTCAAAGAATCCACGGCCAATTTCACCGACCGCAGGAACCCGCCGCAAATCAATTTCACCGGATTCTCAGCCGACGGTGTGCAGGGCGACGCGCTGCTCTTCGCCAATTCCGGCATCGATCAGGCGCGCGTACGCGATTGCGCGGTGCGAACGCTGGCGAAAGAAGATTTCATTCTCTAAATATGGCGATTCACAAGCCGCTGAAAATCCGACGAATACCTCGTCGACAATCAGCAATCAACAACGGCCCGCACCCAGATTCAGGCACTGATCAGACGTTGAATAACGCCGCAATCATCAGCAATGCGCATATCACCACAAAGGTGATGGCCCCGGGATTGCCCAGCACCGTCTTGATTCTCACACCCCTGGGCAATTCCTCTGGAGCGGTGAAGAAAACGAGCTTCTTACGGTTGATGATGGCCAGGACGATACCGACAATCAATATCACCACGATGAAAAGTTCATAGGCCAACAACGGAATGAGCTCGGCTCCATGGCCGGAGGCGAATACGTTCCTGTAAGCCGCGCTGGAACCGGAAGTGACCGCCTTCATCGTGGACTTGCTCATCGGCAGGTAAATCGCTTCCGGCAGGAATCCGCCGAAGAAATTGAACGTCATGTGCATGGCAATGGTGTAACGCAACTTGCCGGTGCGCACATAGACATAGGCCAACAGCAAGCCAAAGCCGAAGGCATAGAAGAACTGGAAGAAGTTGCCGTGGAACAGTCCGAAGGCGAAGGCGGAGACCAGAATCGCGGTTTTCTCGCCGTATTGTTGGACGCGATCGATCAGCAGGCGGCGGAAAAGCCACTCCTCGAAGATCGGGCCAATGATGACCGTGAGGAGTATCAGGCTCAGCGGGTCGAGACCCTGAATCACTTTGTCGATGCTGCTTTGCGCATGGCCGGCTGAGAACAGGGCGGAGAGGAAGGAGCCGATCCAACTGCCAATATAAGAAATCGGGAACGATATTGCCATCAGCGTCAGGAACATGCCCACACTCATGTTGCTTGTTTTGCGTTTGACTTTCGGCACGGTGCGGAATATCAACAATGAGAGCGGAATCGCGACCACATACAGCGGGCCGTTGCTCATCAGCAATTCGGCCCACATTGGCAGGTTCTTCGGATCAACCACCATCGATACCACCTGGCTGATGGCGAGGGCGAGCACGTTCCACACCAGAATGACCATGGTCAAGGTGAAGCCGATGGTCGAGAAACGCTTGCGGACGTTGCCGAGCCAGCGGGATAACGCAGCTTGGCGGGCCGGATCAGGCTGGTACCAGAAGCCGTTCGCGGCAGGGCGGGGGTAGCCATACTGTTGCGGCATCGGCTGCATGTACTGCGGCTGACCATACCGTGGCAGCTGGTATTGCGGCTGCGGATATTGTGGCTGTTGGTACTGGTACTGCTGGGGCTGAGTGTATATCGGCCGCTGATATTGGTACGACTGCGGTTGCTGCCAAGCTTGCTGCTGCGGATATTGATTCTGATAGGTCTGGTACTGCGGCTGAGTCATCGGCTGATTCGGCTGCCCAGGATATTGCGGATACTGATTGAGCTGATACGACTGACCTGGATTTTGAGTCTGACTCGGGCCAGTTGGATAATCCTGCGTTTGGTACGATGGGGTCTGTTGCGGTTGCGGGCTTTGAGCCGCAGACTGCATTGGTGAGCTGCCCTGCATCATCGGTTGCGTAACCGGCATCTGCTGTTGCGTTTGCTCAGATTGGCCCGGCTGGGCGGTATTTTGCCAAGTCTGGAACGGCTGAGACGACTGATTGGCAGTGTTCTGCTGGGACAACGATTGCAACGTTCGGTAGGCAGACTCGGGTTGGTATTCGGACTGTTGATCTTCAGCTGGTGAAGACTTCTGGTCTCCTGCGATGTCGTCTTGACGGAATTCACCCGAATCAGGCGTTGGTTCGTTGGAAAAGTCGTCTTCCTTCATGTTGTGGCGCGTCCCTTCAGCTCAAGCATACGTGATACGTTCAGCGATGATGCAACCTTATCGCAATTTCAATTGCATCATCAAGGACCAACATTTATCCATATCAAATCGCTCGGTTCTTAGCGCAACCCGCCTGCGAGGTACCACTGGTAATAGCCAAAGCCGGACATTAAGCTATCCGGTTCTAGCGCAGCACGCCCTCGATGAGCTTGGTGATGAGTTCCGTATAACTCACGCCAGTGGCCTCCCATGCCTTGGGGTACATCGAAATCGGCGTGAAACCGGGCATAGTGTTGATTTCGTTGACCATCACTTCGCCGCGTTTGGTGATGAACGTGTCGACACGCGAAAGCCCTGCCGCGTCGACGGCCTTGAACGCCCGAACCGCCACATCCTGCGCCCTTTTGAGCGTCTCAGCGGGCAGACTCGCCGGCACCTCGACATGCGAGGCCTCGGAGTCGGTGTATTTGCTATCGAAATCGTAGAACTGATCGTCATCTTCGGTGCGATGGTCAAGCACGACCTCGCCGGGCAAAGCCGACTTCGGCTCCTCGCCCGCCACCGGGTTGAGCACGGCGCACTCAATCTCGCGCCCGTCAATGCCCTGCTCCACCAGCACCTTCCAGTCATGGTGCGACGCCTCGAACAGCGCAGCCGCCAGTTCATCGGTGTCGCCCATGCGTTCCAGCTTGGTCACGCCGAAACTCGACCCAGCGCGTGAAGGCTTGACGAACAGCGGATAGCGCAACTTCGCCGCCTTGATGCGCTTCATCACACTTCTTCAGCACCATTGGCGAACATTTGGGAAGTGGACTTCATCCTATCGTCTGAGCCCTCAAAACCGGCAAAATCACGAGTGTCTACGATGACGCCAGGCGCTACGGGAATACCGGCCTGTGCAAGAACGACCTTGGTGAATGCCTTGTCCATGCAGGCGGCCGAAGCGAACACGCCACAGCCCACATAAGGCACGCCCATCATCTCCAGCAGGCCCTGCACCGTGCCATCCTCACCGTACGGTCCATGCAGCACGGGAAACACCGCGTCCACATAGCCCAGCGAGGTGAGCGTCCCGTCTTTTCTCGTGCATAAAAGCCGTTGTTGCCGCGCGACATATCCAGCACCACGGGCTTTACCGCGTCGTCCGCATCCGGTCCGACGACCGTCGGCATCGCGCCATCGTCCACATCGAAATCACGAGGATCAGTGCCACCCATCACCCATTCGCCGGCCTTGGTGATGCCAACGGGAATCGGCTCGAACCGCTCGGCGTCCATCGCCTTGAGCACCCCTGCCGTGGAAATGCAGGAAATCGAATGCTCGTCCGCCTTGCCGCCATACAGAACCACCACGCGCCGCTTACGCATATTTCCCTCGCTTTTACCGTAGAAATCGAATCTGAGCCCAAGCCTACACGGCACACTAAAACCAAAAAAGGGAATGAATCTCTCATTCACAAAGCCGATGCACGCCACGCCGATAAAGGCACGCTGAACTGTCACTAATGACGAGAAATACTTCTTACATGCGTTCTCCCAAGCCGCGACAAAAGACTTTATTCTTCGGAGACGTCGCCGCTGACCAGTTCGTGAAGCATTTGCTCGCAGGTGACGCCGTGCTCCAAGACGTCGTTCATCGCGCTGGCGAGCGGGGTCGGCACGCCCAGTTCGGCACCCATACGCACCACGGCTCCCGTGGTCGGCACGCCTTCGGCGACGCCGTTGCTCGCCTTGGTGGCTTCCTCGACGCTCATGCCACGGCCCAAGTTCGCGCCGAAGGTGTAGTTACGGCTCAACGGTGAACCGCAGGTAGCGATCAGATCACCAACGCCCGCAAGCCCTTGGAACGTCTTGGATTCGGCGTGCGACGCCTTGCCCAATGCGGCCAGCTCGGCCAGCCCGCGCGTCTCAATCATCGCGGCAGTGTTCTCGCCGTAGCCCGCGCCGCGCGCCATGCCAACCGCGAGCGCCACCACGTTCTTCAACGATCCGCACATCTCCACACCGATAACGTCGGTGGTGACGAATGCCTTGAAATACGAAGTCCGGCAGGCCTGTGCCACAGTTTTGGCATTGTCGATGTTTTCGCAGGCCACCACAGTCGCACTGGGCTCACGGGCGGCAACTTCCTTGCTCAGGTTCGGCCCGGAAATCGCAACAAAACGGTCTGCAGGCAAGCTGTTCAACGCCTCGCACACCACCTCGTCCATTCGCTTGCCGCTGGTGCGCTCAATACCCTTCATCAGCGAAACGACGATGGCGTCATCAGGAATCAACGACGCGAACGGTTCCAACGCCTCACGAGCATGCTGGGCAGCTATGGCGACGACAATAATCCGTGCATCTTTCACCGCTTCGGCCCTGTCGCCGGTCGCGGTCATGTTTTCTGGCAGACGTTTGACGCTTGGCAGGCGTGCACCGTTGAAGTGGCGGTCGCGAATACTCTCGACGATCTCGGGCTCGCGCCCCCACATCGTCACGTCGTTGCCCGCGTCCGCAAGCACCTGGCCGAATGCCGTGCCCCACGCACCTGCTCCGAGTACCGTCACCTTCATAATCAGCTCCTTTGCATCCGCAACTTTATCCATAGTAGTGGTAGTTATTCCATATCACCATGAATAGCGCATGCTTGCCGTCAAGAACTCAACTATTGTGCCGCGTACCGACCACCTCGTCAATTCCGGGGTGCATGTCACCTGACGCACATAGGCATCGACTGACTTCATGCCAAACGTTGACGTTCGGCTGTTTGCCACATCATTGATGCCTATTCAACGACGCGGCTTGCGGCTCATCGTCCGGAAATCCCAATAGCCTTCGGCAGGCGGCTCCTCGCCACGAATCTCGGCCATAATCGTCTCCATCCGCTCGCGGATACGCGTGGTCAATTCCGTTACCAGCTCCATCGGCGGCTCGACGCCCCATGAATCGCTGTCTTTGAGCAAATCGCCGTAATCCAGCGCATCGTCGTAGCACATCACCACATTCTTGCGCGGCCACGGCCACCAATGGTTGATGCTCGCCGCACCCCAGGTCACCGAGCAATAAAGCGGCACCTGGTAGCCAAGCCGGCGCGAAGATTCAAGCGCGATGATGCCGACGCCGCCTTTGAGACTCATCGGCCATTTGAGTGGGTCGCGCGAAAGCGTGCCTTCCGGCCAGACTGTCAGAGGGCGGCCGGAAGTGATGATGTCGATGGATTCCTTTTCGATTTCCAGCGCTTTACCGCTGCGGCGCGGCACGGGCTGCATGCCCACCAGCTGGAACCATTTACCGATGATCGGCCAGTGTGCCATTTCGGCCTTGGCCATGTAGCGCGGGCGGCGGCCCATATGGAACAGCGCATCCATGGGAACGAAAACGTCATACATCGTCACGTGCGTGGCAGCGGTGATGAACGGACCGGTTTCGGGTACATGCTCGAGCCCCCACGCGTAAACCTTGCTGTGCGCACGAAGAACCGCGGAAACGGCATCGAGCAGACGCTTGGTGCCCTTCGGGTTCTGCGCCTCGATCTCGGCGGTATTCGCCTCGCGCGGGCCGGTTGGGAAATATTGCGTCGGGTCAACCAGACGATGACGCTTGCCCAAGAGCTCGACTTGTTCCTCGCTCAACGGTTTCACGGCCGAACGCGGCGATGGTTTTCCTTTGGAAGTCATGCCACTATTGTGCCTCGGGGCGGCGAAGTGTGAACGCCGGATTCATCATTAATTCTCGGGCGGCGCAGGAGGCGCGGTTAGAGCGTCGAACTCATAATCTGTTGGTCGCATCAATCTTCAGGCGGGGCGGGAGGTGCACCGACCAGGCCAAGGCGGGTCAATGGTGAGGCAGTCAGTTGACGCAAGGCAAGTGTGAGACCGAACATCAAGCAGGCCACGCCGATGATGGCGGCCATACTCGATGCGCACGCGCCGCTTTTCGCCCAAGCCGCGCTCAACTCCAGGCCAGGATAAATCTGCCAAAGCAAGTAGGCGGCGTAGATGCAGGAGACAACGCCAAACGTAATCATCACGCTGGCGACGATTTGTATGCTCGCCGACGAGACGCGACTGCCTGGACTGTCCATGCCGGATTTGCGGGTGAAGACGAGCGTGAGCATCATGAGCCCGCCGCCGATAAGCAACGACATCAGCACGTCGGACGGCCTGTGCCAATGGCCGACGATCAAAGAGGCAGCGACAAGAATGGTGTATGCGGCGCCAAGCAGCGCCACCACCGCACGCCAGACGCGAGGCACGGCCACGAGCAGCACCAAGCAGCATCCAATGGCCAACAATGTGTGCCCCGAAGGAGCGGTGTTCTTGTGCGAAGACGCGATATTCATGAGCATCGGACGCGGCAGGAGACGTTTGAGCCATGCGGCGGCATAGGTAATCACACCGCATACGGCCATCTGGCCAACCAACCACCAGCGTTTGCGCACAACTGCGACGACAAACGCAATTACAGCCAGAGCCAGACTGATGATTACGATGACTAATCCGCTGTTCAAAGCGCGTGAAACGGCAACAAACCAGCCCGGCATGCTGCCCACGAAACCGTTCCAGACGATTTCGTCAAAGCTCTGGCCGTTCAACGTATGCACGCCAAACCAGTAGATTCCAGCAGCGAGCGCCAAGGAGACGAGTGAGAGCACCAAGGCCAGCACGCAACTGGAAATCCTTGGATGGATGGTCAACGGGTCAATCTGCGCCAGACCTTTTTCAACTTCGTCATCAGCGCCTGCATCGTTGCCGGCATTGGTTTCCGTATCAAGATCTGCGACTGCAGCAACGCCAGTGACCGCATTGGCACCAGCACCGATATAGGTGCTGGCGGCGGAAGCGCCGTCTTCCGGAATCTTGGCCATAAAGGCGCCATTATCGCCGCCAAATGCCACAAAACTCACGGGCTCTGACCCTCTCGATTCATTCTGCATTGGCTGTTCGGCAACCTGTTCCGAAACTTGGTCAAAACTTTGGACTCGAGCGGAATCATCGATTGACGACTGATCGAAATCCGGTGACGGAGTCTGGTCAGAATCCGGCACTGCGGTTTGACCGGCACCTTGCGCCGGCATCCCTTCTGGCAACGGCGACGGTTCTTGTTCCGGCGCCGCCGATGGCACGCGCGGAGGCACCGGCACCGTAATGCGCGGTTGCGCCTGCTGTTGCGACGCGGAATCAGAAGAATGATCGGTCGGCTTGACCTGTTCGCTGGAATCGTCAGTCATAGTTTCAAGTTTAGATGGCCCAGACTACGAGCATGCCCCTGCGCACATCTCAAGTCGGAATATCCACAAGTCGTGTTCAGACGCAACGGCCCCGCCAAACATAAAGGAGACCCGCCGAAGCGGGTCTCCCACAAGTCCAAACTGGGAAGCAGATATCTTCACAACTCCATCGTTGCAACGGAAGCTTTAGTAACGGCCCGTTCAACGTAATAGTCATCGAGACCTTATCCTTTTGTGGATCTGCTCTGTTCAGTTGTTCTTGTAATTCATATTATGTACTATCTGCCCTGCCGATACAAGCCGAAAAGGACGTTTGTGCGCTATTGGTAGCTAAACGTTTCCTTCCCTCTGGTAACGCACAGAAAATGTCACGTTTTGGCCCGTTCAACAAATCGATTGTGCATTTCTGTCGTTTCGCTACCCCTGCAGCGTAACCGTCAGCCAACACGAGTCGGAATTACGCACATTTGGGGCGTGTAGCAGTGGAGAAAAAATTAATTATCCACAATATCGTGAATTTTACGTTTCTTGGCTTCCATAGCTCCACCCGCATGCCTAAAGTAGGGATATGGCACAGATTTTTGACGCACCCTCGAAGGCATTGCTCCGCAGCCAGATTGCCGAGCACATCGCTGAAACAGAGAAATTCGACAAGCGCAAGGCGCTGCCGGAAGAGCAGCCCCTGCCCGAAGACCGTTACTTCGACCGCGAGCTGAGCTGGCTCAAATTCAACAAACGCGTACTCGAAATGGCGGAGGACCCCGAGGTCCCGCTGCTGGAACGCGCCAATTTTGCCGGCATTTTCGCTTCGAACCTTGATGA
Source organism: Bifidobacterium sp. ESL0682 (assembly GCF_029392815.1). Classification (GTDB taxonomy): domain Bacteria; phylum Actinomycetota; class Actinomycetes; order Actinomycetales; family Bifidobacteriaceae; genus Bifidobacterium. The sequence goes on from NZ_CP113942.1 coordinate 1,823,953, forward strand.
ATACTTCATGGTGCGCGTCGCCGGCCTCAAGCGTCGTATCGACACCGGCATCGCGGTGACATCCGCCTCCGGGCTGAGCCCGCGCCAGCAACTGCGCTCAATCAGCGAAACCGCGCACGAGCTGCAGACCGAGCACGCCAACGAGGCCATCAAGCACATCCTTCCCGAACTGGCGAAGGAACACATCGTGCTGCTGAGCTGGGACAAGCTCACCAGCGCCGAGCAGGAACGCCTTTCACGCTATTACCGCCAGCAGGTCTTCCCTGTGCTGACGCCGCTTGCGTTCGACCCTGCTCACCCGTTCCCCTACATTTCCGGCGGTTCCCTGAACCTCGCCGTCCTGGTGGAGAACCCGAACAGCGGCAAGACGCATTTCGCCCGCGTCAAGGTGCCAGATAACCTGAATCGTCTCGTGCCTGTTGACGACCTGACCGACGAGGAGAGCCGCGAGGAACGCTATGGCTTCATCACCATGGAGAATCTCATCATCGCCCATCTCGAATCGCTCTTCCCCGGCATGATCATCAAGGAAGCGCGCTCGTTCCGCGTCACTCGTAACGAAGATATCGACGTCGAGGAAGATGACGCCGAGAACCTGTTGAACGCGATGGAGAAGGAACTGCTGCGTCGCCGCTTCGGACCGCCGATTCGCCTTGAGATCAGCGACGCCACCAGCCCGTTCCTCTCCCAGCTTCTCGCGCACCGTCTGCGCGTCAACGAGGAAGAGATCTACCGTCTGCCTGCGCCGCTCGACATGAAGCTCATGTTCGAGTTGCAGAACATCGATCGACCGGACCTCAAGAACAAGCCGTTCATTCCAACGACCAACCGGCAGATTGCCACAGTTGAATCGAGCCGTGCACAAGACATCTTCGCCGCCATTCGCGAGCACGATATCCTGCTGCACCATCCCTACGATTCGTTCTCCACTTCGGTACAGGCCTTCCTCGCACAGGCTGCCGCCGACCCGAAGGTGCTGGCCATCAAGCAGACGTTGTACCGCACCTCCAGCAATTCGCCGATCATCGACGCGCTGGTCGATGCCGCACACGCCGGCAAGCAGGTCTTGGCGCTGGTCGAGATCAAGGCACGATTCGATGAGGACGCCAACATCGCGTGGGCCCGCAAGCTCGAGCGCGCCGGCGTTCACGTCGTCTACGGCATCGTGGGCCTGAAGACCCACTGCAAGCTTTCTCTGGTCGTGCGCCAGGAAGCCGACGGCCTGCGCCGCTACTGCCACGTTGTTGGCGGGCAACTACAACCCGAAGACCGCCCGCCAGTACACCGATCTTGGCCTGCTGACCTGCGACCCGGTGGTCGGGCAGGATCTGACGCGCCTGTTCAACCAGCTTTCCGGCTACGCACCGCGCTCCAGCTTCCATCGACTCCTGGTCGCGCCGCGCACCGCACGCAGCGGCATCATCCAGCGCATTCGGCGTGAAGAGGATGCGGCACGCGCCGGACAAGAAGCCTGGATCAAGATCAAGGTCAACTCCATCGTCGACGAAAAGACCATCGATACGCTGTACCGTGCCAGCCAAGCCGGTGTAAAGATTGACATCGTCGTGCGAGGCATCTGCACCTTGAAGCCAGGAGTTCCCGGCTTGAGCGAGAACATCCGTGTTCACTCCATTCTTGGTCGCTTCCTAGAGCACAGCCGTATCTATGCCTTCGCAAATAGCGCAGGACCGCAGATTGGCGAGGGACCGGCAACAGGACCGGAGGTCTGGATTGGTTCGGCAGATCTGATGCACCGCAACCTCGACCGTCGTGTGGAGGCTCTGGTGCGCATCACCGACCCCGAGGAAATCGCTTCGCTGATCGATTACGTCGACTTGCAGATGGCCGATACCACCTCGTCCTGGCACATGCAGCCAGACGGCACCTATATCCGCCATTCGCACGACAAGGACGGCAAGCCTCTGATCGATTGCCAGGAACTGTTGATCAAGACCCATCAACGTGGTCGCAAATAGCGATCGACAGGCGGTATAGCGATGACTTCCGAGCTGAAACCAACACATATCGTCGAGGCGGCAGGGGGCATCCCCTACCGTTGGATCGCTGCGGGCAAAACCACGAATGTCGATGAACGAGCCGTAAAGGCGAACAAATTCGCCGAAGCTCGAGCGACGCATGCCACCAGCAAGCGCAAACGTCATAAGCATAAATTGCCATTGACGCCAGCCGAAATCCACTTCCGCGCCATCATCACCCAGCTGGAAGTCTGCTTGGTGCATCGTCCGAAGTATGACGATTGGAGCTGGCCAAAGGGCAAGCTCGAGGAACACGAATCGAGTCGCCACGCGGCAGTACGTGAGATGGAAGAGGAAACCGGCGTTCCCGTGGCGTTAGGGCCAACCATCGGCGAAGTCGAGTATCCGCTGAATGCCGAGGGCAAGAATTCGAAGCGCAGCAAAACCGCTGCGAAAACCGGCACCATCTACACCAAGCATGTTGCCTATTGGATGGCTCACCCCATTTCGGCCGAAGCAGCACAACGCCGAGAACAGGCCATCGGCCCTATTTTGCCTGCGAAAACCAGCGAAATCGACGAAGTCCGATGGCTCACCATTCCCCAGGCTCGCAAGCTGTTGTCGCATTCGCACGATCGCGATATCCTCGACCAGTTCGTCGATCGCATTCAGGAAGGCGCACTCAATGCGCAGAAACTGATCATCGTACGCCACAGCAAAGCGGTTGCCCGCAAACATTGGAACGGCACCGACGCGAACCGCCCCATCATCCCCCGCGGCGCGTCAGCAAGCTTTGCGCTGGACCAGGAACTGGGATGCTATGCCCCTGAGAAGCTCACTTCCTCACCCTGGCTTCGCTGCCTGGAGACTCTGGAACCTTATGCTTGGCATACGGGACTTGAAGTCACCACGTTGCCACCACTGACCGAAGACGCTTTTGCGGCTGATCCGGATGCGGCATGGCAATGCGTTCGCGATGTCATTGATGATTTGTTTGCCGAAACCGACGGCACATCCGTGGCGAAAAACGCCGTACAAGTGGCGACCAAGGCCGTGGTCAAAATCAGCGATAATGTCAAGCAAACCGCTGATATGAATCACGGTAAATCCGAAAGCGACCATGCCGACGCTGCAAACGGCGCCGATGGAAAAGATGACAAGGCCGAAAGCAAACAGGCAACGGACACCGCATCTAGCAACGATTTAGGCACTAGCGCGAATCAATCCGATACCGTTTCTTCTACACCGGAAATGCCGAAACAATATAGCCGAGCCACGGCAATCTGTATGCATCGACCGGTCATCGGTGGCATCTTCGAGCATCTGCGCGCTATGTGCGCCTCGAAGTCGCTGGCCAAACAGCTTATCGCAAAGTCACCTTACATGCCTACAGGCAATGCCGTAGCATTGTTCGTTGTCCCAGACGCGGAAGGCCCGCGCATCATCGATATTCAAAGAATGGCTCCAGTTGTCTACTAACTCAGTGCATTACAGTTCCGGTTCCGTCAATTCCGCCCATCCCGGCTTCACGCCCACCCGAACCGGTTCCTCGCGTCCGGCCCGTCCGGCTCAGCTTGACCCGGCATTGACCGAGAAAATGGCCGGCGGCATGGATCCTGAGGAGATCAATGAGATGAGCCATGCTTCCGCCCAGGCCATGCTTGACCGCGTGCAGCACACGCAGGATCCGGAAATCGTGCAGCGCGTGCTGACACTGGTCGACCGCGAAGGCGTCGATATCATCGCGGAACTGTGGAGCAAATCGGAGCCCGATTCCCTGCCCGGCATTCTTTGGAGGCTGTACCTCCTGCGCACGTGGATGCGCAAGAACCAGCGTTCGCTGGCCAGCCTGTACCGCATCGCCGAGCCGGAGGACACTGCGGCTTCGGCCATCGCCGGCGTCGACACTCCGCCAAGTTCCGACGATATTGTGCGGACTGCGGACTCCATTCTTTCCGGTGCCTTCACCGGTGATTTCGCCATTGCGCTTGAACGCGCCTCGGCGTTCATTGACATCATCGCCAAAGGTCTCGCCATCCGCGCGAAAATGCTGACCAACAAGGCTCGCAAGATAGAAGCGGCAGAGGCAGCCCGCCGTGAAGCACACCTGCGGGAACTGCAGCGAGAAGTCGAGGCGGCAGAGGCAGCCGAAGCAGCACAGCGAGTCGCCGACGAGGCTAGTGATGCCAACGGAACCAATCCCGGCAATGATGGCGACGGCACCAATACGACGAATCGCAACGATAATCGCCATGGCCATGATGCCGATTACGGCGAAAGCGACCGTAACAGCACTGCCGCCAATCGTTACAATTCAGCACTGAACGACGCCGATGCACGGTACCGTGCCGGCAAAGGCCCGGCGAGCTCGGCCGGCCCGGCATCCAACGATCCACGAACCGTTGCTGCCCGACTGCTGCACACCGGCAGCAACCTGATGACCACCTCCGCCGATTTCCGCCACGGGGCGAGTCTCTGGCGTCAAGGCAAACTCGAGTAATCTGACAAGTTTCGTCGGTCACACCCGCACTTTACGCGCTCGGCGTGTAAACGTAGGCCAACCCGTTATACTTGGGATACACGCTGGACCGCGCTTAAGCCCCGGGCTTCATTTTTTGCCGCTGCGAGCGGCGTTCGCGCCGACAGGCGCTTTCACGGTTCAGCGTTTTACTTTTCTTTTTCAAAAAATCATGAATCATGTAACGTATCCACGTTTCCGATTTTCAAAAAACCACGGCTGGGCATATCCTAGAAGTATGCAACTTCAAGTTTTGGATCACCCGCTGGTCGAGCATAAGCTCACCGTTCTGCGGGATAAGAACACACCCTCCAACATCTTCCGCGAACTCGTCAGCGAGCTCGTCACCCTCGAAGCCTACGAAGCGACGCGCAACCTCGACATCGTCGACAAAGACATCGAGACCCCGATCTGCAAGATGACCGGCAAGCACCTCGCCTCCCCGCGTCCGATAGTGGTGCCGATTCTGCGTGCAGGTCTCGGCATGCTCGACGGCATGACCAAGCTCCTGCCGACAGCCGAAGTCGGCTTCCTCGGCATGAAGCGCGACGAAAACACGCTCGACATCATCACCTACGCGAACCGTCTGCCTGAAGATCTCACCGGCCGTCAGGTCTTCCTGCTCGACCCGATGCTCGCCACCGGCGGCACCACGATTGCTGCAACGCACTATCTCATCGAGCGCGGCGCGAAGGACATCACTTCCATCAACATCATCGCTGCCCCCGAAGGCCTCAAGCGCGTCGAGGAGACACTCGACCCGAGCATCAACCTCAAGGTTGTGGTCTGCGGCGTCGACGAGAAGCTCAACGAGCACGGCTATATCGTCCCCGGTCTCGGCGACGCGGGCGACCGTCTCTACGGCCTCATCGACTGAGTCGGTTTAGCTCCAAACATTTAAAAGGTGCTTCCTGATTGCATTCAGGAAGCACCTTTTATTTATATTTTCGAACCGTCGTCAAAAAGCCATAACCGACAACCTCAATGACACTGAAACTACTTGCCTTTGGCGGCTTTCTTGGCCTTCCGACCTTTGAAGTAGATGTCGAAAACAATCCAGACGCTCAGGATGAAGGCGATGACGTAGCCCATAAAACCAACGACGGGAATGCCGAAAACGATGGGTTTCATGCCGGCATAATACACAATGGACGAGCCGACGAACAGCCCGACCACGATCAGCGCCATCGTCAGACGATTGATCATGTCAGAAACCTGCTTCAGCGGCTCTTCGCTGCCGACCAGTTCCATGTTCATCCGCAGCTGGCCGCGCGTCAGCATACGCATCGCAACCTTGCTCTCCGCCAGCGCATCGAGCGAGCCATGCAACGCCTTGTTACCTTCAATGGCCAGTGTTTTGGCCTCGTTTTTGGCTGCCTCGTCCAGACGCTGGCTGGTTTTGACGTGATTGGTGATGATTTCTATCATGTTGACGTCGGGGATGAATTCGTCAAGCAGGCCTTCGAGCGTGACTAGCGCACGACTCATCGTGGTGATTGTCGAAGGCACTTCGATGCCGTGACGTTGCGCCAGATTGGTCAGGGCCAAGGCGAATTCAGCGATGTTGAGGTCGGCTAGATCGACCTTGCCGTATTCCTCGACGATGACATCCAAATCGCTCAACAGCGTCGGATAGTCCTCAGCATCGGGCTGAACGTCGGCAAAACGCAACAGCCCATCGGCGAGCGCTGGCGAATCCTGAGCGCCGACCGCGAAAATCATCTGCCGCAACACCTGCCGCGTCTTGCGATCAAGCCGGCCAATCATGCCCAAATCGATCAGGACGATTTTGCCGCCGGAAATGATGACGTTGCCCGGATGCGGATCGGCATGGAAGAAGCCGTTGTCAAGAATCTGCGCAGCATAGTTGTCAACCAGCTTGGTGCCGATTTCCTTGAGATCGTAGCCGGCCGCGATGAGTTTGTCGGTGTGATTCAGCGAAATTCCCTCGACGTAATCCATCACCACCACGTGCTGTGTGCACAAATCCATATACGGCTTCGGGCAGTCCATATAGCGGTACGAGGCGCAGAATCGCTTGAACTCCGCGAGATGCTTCGCCTCCATGAGGAAGTCCGTTTCATCCTCGAAAGTGTCCCAGAGCTCTTCGACCACACCGCCCAGGTCGACCACCTGCATGCTGGAACCCATGAATTTCGTGGCCGCTTTGGCAATCGAACGCATGATGGAAACGTCCTGCGCCATGGTCTGCCGCACACCAGGCCGTTGCACTTTCACTGCCACGTCCTCGCCGGTGACCAACGTCGCGCGATGCACCTGGGCCAGCGAAGCGGAACCCAACGGTTTGGGATCGATGTTCGCAAAGATCTCGTCCACCGGACGCCCGTATTCCTGCTCCAGCGTCTCGACGACAATCTGGTAAGGCATTGGATCGGCATCCGCACGCAGCTTCGCAAGCTCGTCGCAATATTGCTGCGGCAAAATCTCCGAACGCATCGAAAGCATCTGCCCAACCTTGACGAACGTGGGGCCAAGCGCCTCGAGCATCAGCCTCATCTTGCGCGGCGTAAGCCCCTTGGTGATGTCGAACTGACCCATGATGCGCGTGATCTGGCCAAGTCGCTTGACTTTGCCGCGCCGGGTCAGGTGATAACGCTGCGCAAACGATTCGCGCTTACGTCCAAATAGACTGATTTCACCGGTATCTTCGGCGGATTTGGCAGTGCTGCCAACGCTCGCAGCTGTTTCAGTATTTACAGCATTCTCAGCACTTAAGCCCGGAACAGCACTATCGCCTTTGGAAGCGTTGTCTGACACACCTGCCTTTAAGCCCGCATTGGAAGAGGCCGCATCCGACACCGATGCAGTTTCGGCCTTATTGTTGTCATCCACCGTCTCTTTTTGGGCATAGTCACCCTTCAAAGCGGCATTGCGCACTGTATCGGCCATTGTCACCTGAAATCAAATCAACGAGCGTTACGTCTTACTCGGCTTTGTTGCCGCTTTCATCGGACTTGTCGGCAGCCGTCTTGTCGGAGCTCTTCTCGTCCTTGACAGCCTCCGACTTCATGTCGTCCTTGACTTCCTGAGCCTTGTGCTTGAGCTCGGTGTTGAGCGTCTTGCCCTGCTCCACCGTCAGCTCGCCCTTCTTAACCAGTTCGTCGACGATTTCCTGCCCCTTTTCAGCGGTAGTCGCCAGCGCTCCGATGCCTGCCAGAAATACGGTGCGCAGCCCGTCACCCAGTTTGTAATCAGCCATGATTGCTCCTTTTCAACCGAGGTAATACCTATACCATTGATTCTAGCCCATTTGACCGGCAATGGCTTCCCTGACATAACAAAACGAAACAATTTTGCCGAACCCATCATCCAGTCAATAATCAGCAGACAAAACCGCAACAAACCAGGCAAAACAAAGCAACGGAATAACTACGGCTTCGCCGCCACCTATCATCGCGCCGCAGCCGTGGTGCCTCGCATCATGAGAATAGGTCGCACGACGGCATGAGGTTCATCCGGCTGACCTCCCCTCATCAGCTCCAGCATCTTTCGCGCCGCCAGCCTTGCCATCTCCACAGGATTCTGATGAATCGTCGTCAAACCGACCACCGAAGCCAAATCGTTGTCATCAAAGCCAATGACCGACATGTCCTCGGGAACACGAATACCAAAATGCCTCAGCTTCGCTATCAATGGAACCGCGAAACCATCAGTCTCTACACAAATGGCCGTAGGCCTCGGGTACAGTGAAAGCAACTGCGCAACCGCGGCCTCAAGGGCATCTTCCTTGGAACGATAGTCACTCGCCTTGCCCAAGCTGAGATTGTGCACCTCATCGTCGGCAAAGCCTTGTTCCAAAGCCGCCTTGATGAACGTATCGGCACGTAGCTGGGAGCTCAGCTGCAGATCGCCCGGAGCAGGCCAACCGACGAACGCAATATGACGATGGCCCATGTTCTTCAGCAAACCAACAGCATCGATCATGGCCTGCCCGTCATCCAAAAGCACCGAAGCGTCAAACCCGTCAATAGTGCGGGAATCCAGCCCTACCGAGGGGATGGAAAGCTGTTTGAGAATGTTGGACTGGGCAGCATTGAGATTGATCGACCCGACCATAATCCCGTCGACGTTTCCGTTTGACGGCAACCTGTCGAAAAACCCATCGAGACGTTCGGAAGTGCCGGCAAGACTCGGCACCACGTCGTATCCCGCAGGGGAAAGAATCTCATACGCTCCCTGCAGCACCGACGAATCGAACCAGGTGTTGAGCGAATCCGCCAGCAACAGCGAGACGCGCATGGTCTTACCGCTCGCCAGTGAGGACGCATTGCGTGAGAACTGGAAGTGCAAGCGCTTTGACGCTTCCTGGACCTTGCGCCTGGTGGAATCATCCACGCGGTCCAAGCCCCTTAAGGCACGAGAGACCGTCGAGTCCGACACACCGGCCTCAAGCGCGACATCATGAATGGTAACTCTGCTCACAATCATGCCTTTCCAAACGCTTTTATTCCCGACCACAACATCTAATATCTTACAACCAATGCCCTCACCTGCGGCATTCCGGCTATAGAACAACATATCAAGCGCGTTCCAATGCGTCACGCCGGAACGTCGTCAGTAGACAGATGAATTACATTTGACAACTTTTGTGCAAGCGCTATTATTAACAATGTCGGTTTTCTTAAAAGGATTCTGAGATTATTTTTAGCAGGCGAATCATGCGCTTTTACAAAAACGATCCGACTCCGCAAAGAAGCTTTTGATCAAACCGACGTTGGACAACTCAACGAGGATAAGGAACAAGGAGGTCGCAGTGTCAAACAATACGTTCAATCTGGCATTTGACAAGCATGTACCAAAGATTAACCTACCGGTTTCAGAACAGCGCAAGCGGTGGTTCAAGGAGTTCATGAAGCCGTTCATCATCAGTGTGCTGCTCTACAGCTTCATGTATTTCGTGCGCGATGATTTCAAGGCGGCGCAGCCTTTGCTCAAGTCGCAGCTGCACATGACGACGACCGACCTCGGCCTTATCGGCACCGGCTTCTCTCTGGCGTATGGCATCGGCAAGATTGTTGTCGGCTACTTCGTCACCGACAAGGACAACAAGAAGGCCGCCTCCATCATGCTGATGGGTGCATCGCTGATCGTAGCCTGCTTCGGTTTCCTGCTGACCTTCAACAACATGCCCATCGGCTGGCTGCTCGCCTTCTGGGCTGTCAACGGACTCTTCCAGTGCGGAGCTGGCCCCTGCTGCTCCGGCGTCATCATGAACTGGACCACCAAGAAGAACTACGGCCGTTATTACGGCATCTGGAGCGCCTCCCACAATATCGGCGGCGGCCTCGCTGGCATGTTCTCGCTCTGGTGCGCCAACACCTTCTTCCACGGCAAAGTGGCGGGCATGTTCATTGCCCCGGCCATCGTTGCGTTCATTGTGGGCATCATCTGCTTCACCGTCGGCAAGAACCGCCCCGAAGACCTCGGCTGGGAATCCGCTGAGACGATCTTCGGCGAACCCGCCAAGGAAGAGGATGTCTCCTCCGAAGGTGAATCTACTTGGACCATCTTCTGCAAGTATCTGTTGAAGAACCCGCTGGTCTGGCTGCTCTGCTTCTCCGACGTCTTCGCCTACATCATGCGCACCGGCGTTGATAACTGGTCGTCCCTGCGACTCACCGAGCAGCTCGGCTTCAGCACTGAGGTCGGCGCTCAGGCCATCTTCTACTTCGGTCTCGGTTCCATGATCGGCTGCATCACCTGGGGAGCCGTCTCCGACGCCCTCAAGGGTCGCCCTGCACTGGTTTCCCTGATCTGCCTCGCCGCCGTGAACATCCCGATGGTCTTCTACCAGAAGGGCACCACGCCCACCGCAGTACTGATCGCCATCTTCTTCGTCGGTCTCTTCGCATTCGGTCCGCAGGTGCTCATCGGTATCTCCCTGCTCAACCAGGTCCCCAAGAAGGCTTCGGCACTGGCCGGCGGCCTACTCGGTGCGTTCGCCTATCTGCTCGGTGACTCCACCGCCAAGGCGCTGCTCGCCAAGATCGCCGACTCCTCGGCTAAGGGCATCAACCTCTTTGGCCATGTGCTGCATGGCTGGGGCGACACCTTCACCGTAATCTACGTGGCCATCGCCTGCGCATTCGTCATCCAGCTGATCGTCGCCATCGCTGAGGAGCGCAAGATCCGCGCCCGCAAGTCTGAGGTCGCGGCACAATGAGCGACACGAACAGCACTGCTCCGGTAACGATCTACCTAGCCCGCCATACCAAGACCACATCCAATGCGATGGGGCTGATGCAGGGCTGGTCAGACTTCCCGGTCACCCGTGAGGGACGCGAGATCATCCGCTGCTTCGGCCGCGGTTTGAAGGGCATCACCTTTACGGCCGCTTGGTGCGGCACTTTGCAGCGCCACTACGAGACAGCCCGCGGAGCTCTTGACTATTCAGGGAACGAATCAGTATCCATCACCCGCGACCCGGATCTGCGTGAGGACAACTTCGGCAGTTTTGAAGGACGCGACATCGCAGCTTCCACCCAGGCCGCGATGGACGAGCTGGGATACGCCTCGATGCAAGCCGGCCTTGACGCCATCGGCACCAAGGCGAATCTGGACTTGCAGGATGCCCTGTATGCTCTCGACCAGCGCAACGTGCTGAACACCGACTTGGACGCTGAAGACCGAGCCGAAAGCTCGCAACAGGTTCAGGATCGCATGATGCGTGCCATGACCCGCATCGGCCAGTCTGCGGAACAGCAGGGCGGAGGGAACGTGCTGGTTGTCAGCTCGGGCCTGAGCCTGCGCCAGTTCCTTTACCGCGTGGACCCGGAGGCAGACTTGTCCGATCAGGGCAACACCGCCACCACCAAACTGAGCTACGCCGATGGACGTTTCACCATCGTCGGCCCGGTAGGTTCCACGGAATATTACGAGCGGGGACGGCAATAGCTTTCACCTCGCCAGAAGGTGGCCGGCGGCAATGACAGTTGTTCCTGCCGGCCACCCCGTATGCAAGTCCGTATTCGGGACCACACACCAATTTGTGGTTTCGAATACGGACTTGCACATGGCCATTCACGGTTCCATAACTTCATATTGAGATCAGACAGCAAGGAGCACCATGTCACACATCGACAACGCACCGCAACCATCCGCCCATGCCAACGGCTCTACCCCAGCCGACCTGTGGTGGAAGCAAGCGGTGGTCTACCAGATCTACCCCCGCAGCTTCAAGGATTCCACTGGTTCCGGCTTGGGCGACCTCAAAGGCATCACCAGCAAGATGGGCTATCTGAAAGAACTCGGCGTGGACGCGGTATGGCTCTCGCCGTTCTACCCTTCCGAGCTGGCCGACGGCGGCTATGACGTGCAGGATTACCGCAACGTCGATCCGCGTCTGGGCACCATGGACGATTTCGACGACATGGTTGCGGCGGCCCATGAGGCCGGCATCAAGGTGGTTGTCGACATCGTGCCGAACCACTCCTCCCGTCTGCATCCCTGGTTCCAGGAAGCCCTCAATTCTGAGCCGGGTTCCGACGCGCGTAACCGCTATATCTTCCGCGACGGCAAAGGCCCAAACGGCGACGAGCCGCCGACCAAGTGGATCGCCAACTTCGGCGGTTCGGCATGGACCCGCGTGCCTGACGGCCAGTGGTACCTGCACTTGTTCGCCAAGGAACAGCCGGACTTCAACTGGGACAATCGTGAGGTGCGCGACGACTTCCTGAAGACTCTGAAATTCTGGTGCGACCACGGCACCGACGGCTTCCGCGTGGATGTGGCCGAAGGCCTGGCCAAAGACCTTGACCGCGACGATCTCGACAACTATGACGTCGACGCGATGCACATAACCGTCGAAGATGGCACGCACCCGGTCTATGACCGCGACGAAGTGCACGAGATCTTCCGCGAATGGCGCAGCGAGGTCTTCGACAAGTACACACCAGCCCGTTTCGCGGTCGGCGAGGCCTGGGTGCCGGCTTCCCGTCAATATCTCTATGCCCGTCCTGATGAACTCGGCCAGGTCTTCAACTTCAAGTTCGCCGAGTGCAACTGGCTGCGCGACGAGATGCACGAGGCCATCGAGGACGGCATCGCTTCTGCCGCACGTACCAACGGCTCCACCTCCACTTGGGTGATGGGCAACCACGATGTGCCCCGCAGCGCCTCGCGTTACGCTCTTCCACAAATCAAGACCGACAATGGCCTCTACCATGCCGTGGCCAATGACTGGCTGCTGCGCAACGGCTCCACTTATCATGAGAATCGCGAACTGGGTACCAAGCGCGCCCGTGCCGCGGTGATGCTGGAAATGGCACTGCCGGGTTCGGCATACGTCTACCAAGGCGAAGAACTCGGACTCTTCGAAGTTCCCGATATCCCGTGGGACGAACTCGAGGACCCGTGGGCCTTCGGCACTCGCCGCGACCTGACCAAGAAGGGACGCGACGGCTGCCGCGTGCCACTGCCTTGGCAGTCAAGCGCAAGCACCTTCGGCTTCTCCCCTGAGCAGCAGGCCGACGGCAGCAACGCCGAGAAGCCCCATCTGCCGCAGCCCGCATGGTTCTCCGACTATGCCGTGGACAGCGAGGAAGCCGATGACGATTCGATGCTGGCGCATTATCGCCGCGTGTTGAAGCTACGCCACGAGCTGCAGACTCCAGACACCTCCCTGACCTGGCTTGATGACTATGACAGCCAGTCCAATCTCCATGACGGAGCTGACGGCAATCTGGGCGGCTCCATCGCCTATCGTCGTGCCAACGGCTGGGCAAACATCACCAACTTCAGTGCTGAGCCGATGGCCCTGCCCGAAGGTGAAGTGCTGCTGAGCTCCAGCCCGCTCACCGATGACGGCAAGCTGCCGCAGGACACCTCCGCGTGGATGCGTCTGCAATAAAGCCGATTTACTTCTTATAAGTGCGTATTCTTTGCCCCTACCCTTTGAGGGACAAAGAAACGGAAGCCGGGTTCCTTGTACTTCATGGAATCCAGCTTCCGCGTTTTCAGCCTTCTTCTTTACTTCGTTTAGCGCCATCCCCCAATAAAAGACAACTTCTAATGGCACATCTTATGGCTGAATTCCTGCTCTATGCGCGTATAGCAGGTAAACGCCATGCGTCCGGGCCTCGATATGCCTATGCGAAATGCACAGACAATCCTCTCATCTTGGGCGAGAAATGGCTACGTCACGCGCATTGGCGGCAAGCTCGTCGATGTGGGCGAGCTCGGCCTTTTGAGCGGCACTTTGCTGCGGCTCGAATTCGCCGTAGCGGTGGACGGCGGCGGCGCGGATGAGGAAATCGGAGACCTTTGGGTTCTTGGGCAGCAGCGGGCCGTGCATGTAGGTGCCGATGACGTTGTGGACGATGGCGCCTTCGGTGCGGTCTTCGCCGTTGTTGCCCCAGCCCTCGTGGTCGACGTGGCCAAACGGTTGCACGCCTTCGCGCAGGAAGGTCTGGCCGGAATGATTCTCGTAGCCGATGATGTCACCGAACTGGTCGGAATGTTCCAAGAGGTTGCCGATCATACGCGTTTCGCGGCCCTCGGTGTAGACACCGAAAACGCCGATACCGTCGAGTTTAGTGCCGTCGATGGTCTCGAAATACTCGCCGAAGAGCTGGTACATGCCACAGATCATAAGCATCGGCACGTCCTCTTGTGCGAGCCGACGCAGGATGTCCGCACGCTTGAAGAAGTCTTCAGAAATCTTCTTCTGTCCGTTATCTTGCCCGCCGCCGCCGAGAATCATGTCGACATGCTCCGGCCATAGGTCGCCTGTTGTAGGTATGGATGACCGGTTCGTAGCCGTAAAGCGCAAGCCGACGCTTGATGGTGAGCACATTGCCCCAGTCACCATAGATGTTCATATCCTTGGGATAAATGGACATCACGTCGATGGGACGGGCGGCCACTGGAGATTGCATATTACCGTTGTTTTCGGTCATCGGACTCACTTCCCCACCCCGGCGTCGGCGACTTCGGCGTATTTGCCAAGCTCCGAGCGCACCTTAAGCATCGCGGTATACGTGCAATAGATATGTTTCGGTGTGCCTGGATTGGCTGTGACGAACTTACGAACGGCCTCTTCAAGATTCGTGTCGGTTTCCGCCACGTTTACACCTTCATATTCCAAGCGCAGCGCCATGTCCCAGGCACGCACGCCTGAAACCATCTTGACACCGGTGCCGCACAACGAAGTAAAATCAACGTCCCACAGCCAGCTCATGTCACGCCCGTCGGCATATTCGTCGTTGATCACGATCATGGTGTCGTGGCCAGCCGGCGTAAAGCTCGAAAGCGACATCCTGAAGCCCATCGGGTTCTTGACCAGCAGCAGCTCAACGGGGGCGCCGTCGACGTTGATGACCTCGCCACGGCCGAACGCCGGGGTGACATGCGAAAGTGCCCGCATCAGCCGCTCGTCGCGCGCCCTGGGCAGGGTGGTGTTCGCGTTTTTCATTTCCTCGGTGACAGCACGCACCACGGCGAGCGCCGCAGCCGCGTTGAACAGGTTATAGACGCCCTCCAGTTGGACTTTCGTCTCGAATTCGGCGTCATCCATCACAAATTCCGCCTCGTGATCGCCCACGCGGTTCAGCACCACGTCCGCAAGGCGATGAGATGCCAACGAATCAGACATGGCCGCAGAGGCCGAAACCGTTTCGCGCGCGTCAAGCTTAGGAATAACGCGGTTTCCCGCGGAATCAGTAGCGGTGTTGGAATCACTAGAAACAGCTTCCTGCGCTGATGCCCTGACACCATCACTACTTGCAAGAGGCGATGAAGCTTTTTCAGTTTGTTGCTGGAGGTTTCCGGCGGCGGAGATCTTGGCGATCCCATCATGATCAGCGTGTGAAACGGCTCCAGGAGCAACGGCACTGGCCAATGCCGTATTGACGCCCTTCACCTTCCCGGCCGCCTTTTCTGCGGCTGACAAATCCCCGCATGCATATCATCGTCGGATGGGAAAAGCTTGCGCAACTCATCGGAAAGGCCGAAATAACGGACCTGCGTACCTTCCGGCACCACGTCCGCGAGCGCCGCGATTCGGCGGTCCTCACGGTTCAACACCACTGTCCCCGTCGTCGCCTCGGCAACTTTGCTCAGCAGCCGCGCGGTGTTGTCGATCTCGCCGAAACGGTCGAGTTGGTCGCGCATCACGTTCAGCAGCAAGGCGTAACGCGGTTTGACCTGCTGGACGAAATGCACCGCATACGCCTCGTCAAGCTCCAGCACCGCGATGTCCGCGTCGAGCTTGCCGGAGGCTGAGACCTCGGTGAGCAACGCTGAAACGACCCCACGAGTGAAATTGGAACCGGTCGGGTTAGTGAATACCTTGAGATTCAGGTCTTTCAAGATCGAGGCAATCATGCGGGTGGTCGTGGTCTTGCCGTTCGTGCCGGAAACCAACACGACTCCGTAAGGCAACTGGCCCAGCGTTCGCACCAGGAACGTCGGATCGATTGTCTCGACGACCTTGCCCGGGAATGCACTACCGCCATGATGCAGCAGCCGCGAAAGCCCGCGAACCGCCTTGCCGATGGTCGGAGTAGCAAAGGCGTTCCACGGTTTGCGCAGCGTCGAAGCTTCGTCCGATATGCCGCTTTTCTTGTTGCCGTCCTGGCCGGTCTCATTGACGTTGTTCTGAGTATTCATGATTCACCGACTTTGCATAAACGACGGGTGTACCGGCTGAGACGACTGCGCTGATTGAACTATTCGACGGACGTTCATTTGCGATTTGCCAACCATCAGACCCCCTGGTTGTAGTCCTGCGGCATATCCTGGAAGCGCGAGACGTCGCCGCGGAAGGCGAGCGGGTACGTGCCAGTCTTGCCGTTGCGGTGCTTCGCGAGGATGATGTCGGCCTCGCCCGGCCTGTCCTCTTCGTTGTAGAAATCGGGACGATGGACGAGGAAGACCACGTCGGCATCCTGCTCGATGGAGCCGGATTCACGCAAATCGGCGAGTTGAGGTTTCTTGTCGTTACGCATTTCGGGGCCACGGTTGAGCTGAGACAGCGCGACCACTGGAACTTCAAGTTCCTTGGCCAGCAGCTTCAGCGCACGCGAGAAACCTGAAACCTCTTGCTGACGGCTCTCCTCCTGCTTGCCTGAGCTCATGAGCTGCAGGTAATCGATGATAACGAGCTTCAGATCATTGGTCTGCTTCAAGCGGCGGCACTTCGCACGAATCTCCATCAGGCTCATGTTCGGGCTGTCGTCGAGGAACAACGGCGCATTCTGCATCGCCGTCCAGAAGTCGTTGAGCGTATTCCAGCGCTCCGGGGTCAGGCTATCGTTGTCCGCACGACGCAGAGCAACCAGAGGGATACCGGTTTCGGCGGAGATGATACGCTGTGCGAGCTCGGTTTTGCTCATCTCGAGCGAGAAAATGACGGTGGTCAGATTGTTGTGCAGTGCAGCGGAACGCGCGAAATCCACGCCCAACGTGGACTTGCCCATAGCTGGACGGCCGGCGACCACAATCATCTGGCCGGGCTGCAGACCTTGCGTCTCATCGTCAATACCCTTGAAGCCTGTCGGCACGCCCTTTTCGATGGTGCCGTTCTGGAGGGCGTCGAGCTGGTCGAGCGCATCATGAACCACTGGGCCGATGGCCTCGTAGTCCTGGCGCACCTTGCCCACGCTCATCTCGTAGACCTCGGACTGAGCCAGGTTCACCACATCTTCGGCCTGCGAGCCTTCAGCGGAATAACCGAGCTGGGCGATTTTCGTGCCGGCGGCGATGACATTGCGCAGGATGGCACGCTGGTGGACGATTTCGGCATAATACGTGGCGTTGGCTGCGGTCGGCACTGCGGCCACCAGGCTGTGCAGATAATCGGCGCCGCCCACTTTTTCAAGGTCGCCGTCTTTGAGCAGCGCGTTGGCGACAAGCACCGCGTCAACCGGTTCAGAGGCGGAGAACAGGGTGATGATTGCCTCATAGATGGTTTGGTGCTTGGGCTGGTAGAAATCGGAGACGTCGATCATCTGCGAGACCTCGCCGATGGCATCCTTGCTCATCAGCATGCCGCCCAACACGGCCATTTCCGCGTCATCGTCATGCGGCGGCACGCGATCGAACAACGTCGCATTGGCTGCCGAAGTATCGCTGTTGAACTTGTCCAAGCCAAAATCGCCGCCCGAACGCGAGCGCGAAGAGTCCCAAGAATTTCCGTCTGCCATGCCGCCTAGCTTAACCAATTCCTCGTAAAAAATCAGTATTTTGCGCGCTCTTCCTCCGAAAGCTCTACAAGCATGCGGTGATGATGTCCTCTTCGGATTCGAAAGTCGAATGCGACACGCACGGGCTATTGCATGTGGACAAGAAAATAAGTTATCCACATTCAAGGCGTGTCACTGGGGACAATACACAAAGTTATCCACACCATGGGGATAACTCAGTGCATAATATGGGGATAGAGCAATCCTAATCAACCTTCGATTTGCCTATTCCGCTACCCTGTGATACATCGCTCGTCTGCTCAAAAATCGGGCTTGCCCATTACTGCCACATACTGATTTTTGCGACAAAGAAAATCTCCCCACCGGAATATCCGGCAGGGAGATCATGTGAACAGTTACGGCCTATCGATTTCAGTCGAAATCGGCTCCGAGGGCGGCGAGCTTGCCGCGGAAGTCGGCGTAACCACGATCGATCAGGCTGATGCCCTGCACGTTCGACGGGCCGTTGGCCGCGAGCGCCGCGATGAGGTGGCTGAAGCCGCCGCGCAGGTCCGGCACATCGATATCGCGGCCTTCGAGCGGCGTGGGCCCGAAGATGACGGCAGAATGCTTGTAGTTACGCTGTTGGAAGCGGCACGGCAGGCTGCCAAGGCACTCACGGTAAAGCTGGATGGTGGCGCCCATCTGCACCAGCGGCTTGGTGAAGCCGAAACGGTTCTCGTAAACGGTCTCGTGCACGATCGACAGGCCGTTGGCCTGGGTCAGTGCGACGACTAGCGGCTGCTGCCAGTCGGTCATGAAGCCGGGATGCACGTCGGTCTCGATGGCCACGGGCTTCAAATCCCCGCCCGGATGCCAGAAACGGATGCCTTCGTCGGTAACGTTGAACTCGCCGCCAATCTTGCGATAGACGTTGAGGAAGGTCATCATCTCGGGCTGCGTGGCGCCCTTGACGAAAATGTCGCCGTGCGTGGCGAGCGCAGCCGAAGCCCAAGAAGCGGCCTCGATACGGTCGGTCAGCGCGGTATGAGTGAAGCCTTTGAGCTCCTTGACGCCCTCGATACGGAAAGTACGGTCGACATCGACGGAAATAATGGCACCCATCTTCTGCAGAACCGCGACCAGATCCATAATCTCAGGTTCGGTGGCCGCACCGGAAAGCTCCGTCTTGCCCTCGGCCTGAACGGCGGCCAGAAGCGTCTGCTCGGTCGCTCCAACGGATGGATACGGGAGGTGGATCTTCGCGCCATGCAGGCCGTTGGGAGCGGTGATGTGGATGCCGTCCTGATGTTCCTTATCGACATTGGCACCGAGTTTGCGCAGGGTCTCCAGATGGAAGTCAATCGGTCGTCCGCCGATATTGCATCCGCCCAGTTGCGGGATGAACGCCTCGCCCAAACGGTGCAGCAGCGGGCCGGAGAACAGAATCGGAATGCGGGAGGAGCCGGAAAGCGTATCAACGTCGGCCACATCGGCGAGCTGAACGTTGGTCGCGTCAATCTTCAATGTGCCCTTGTCGTCATCCCAGTCGACAGTTGCGCCATGCAGACGCAACAGGTCGGAGACAACGTGGACGTCGCGAATCTCAGGAACGTTTTTGAGCACGGAGACACCGGGCGCAAGCAGAGCCGCGACCATTGCCTTGCTTACGAAATTCTTGGCGCCGCGCACCTTGATGGTTCCGTTGAGCGGTTTGCCGCCTTCGACGTGCAGGACATCTTGTGTAGTATCTGCCAAAATCAACCTCTTTCGTCGGCTCTCTATTAAGCGAGCTTACTACTACATAGTGTGCCACAGCGGTTGTGGTGGCTCGGTGAAGCATCCACGAAAATGCGCCCGAAGCCGAACGGATTCGCTGCAACTGCGCAATTTGACCCGGCAAAATGGTGTAAAACCGCCATTCAGAGCGATTGTTCAGTCATTACTATTACTGTCTCATTTTTGACGATATGTTTCATGACAAACAACATGCGCTCGTCCACTTCGCGGGCTCTGGCATTGTCTAATAAACCCAAGATAGACAGCAATTGAGCAATCATCAAGCGACGTTTCCGTTTTAGTCATTCCAAAACCAAACACCATCTGTTCTTCAGCGTCAAGGGTCAGAGATTCGGGATACGATGATGTATCAATCTGTAATGATCAGCAGTCAAACACGAACCGCCAGAGATTGAAGTGAAACTCGATGCAATCGCATCGGGCCAACGTCAATGTCAGTGAAAGGACATCGCATGAAAGGCATCGTCTACACACAATTCGGAGCGCCCAAAGAGGCTCTGCACGTCGAGGAAGTCGACAAGCCGACGATTGAGGACAACCAGGTCCTGGTGAATGTCAAGGCTTCATCGCTGAATCTCGCGGATTACATGCGGTTCATCGAGCCGGTGATGGGCAAGGAAATGAGCCCGATGATGCGCAATATGGACGAGAACGTCATCCATGCGCTGGGCAAGGTGCTCGGCGTCGATGTCGCCGGCGTGGTCGAGGAAGTCGGCAACAAGGTCACCGATGTGAAGCCGGGAGACGAAGTGTTCGGCGCTACCCCGATGCTCATCGGCGCATGGGCGGAATACACAGTCATCAACGACGGCGATCTTTACCTGAAACCGACGAATCTGAGCTTTGAGGAAGCGGCAACGTTGCCGGCAGCCGCGCAGGTTGCGTTGAGCGAGGTTCGTCTGGCGGACATCAAGCCCGGGCAAAACGTGCTCGTCAACGGCGCCACCGGCGGAGTCGGACTGTTCACCTTGCAGATCGCCAAGGCGTTTGGCGCAACGGTGACCGCGGTATGCAGCACTCACAACGTTGATCTCGTGCGTTCGTTCGGCGCCGACAAGGTGATCGATTACACCAAAGAGGACTTCACAAAATCCAGCGATCGCTATGATTGCATCCTCGCCGTCAATGGCTATGCGACGCTCGAGCAGTACCGCGACTTGCTTGCTGACGGCGGCGTCTACGTTCCCGTCGGCGGCATGCAGCAAACCGGCGAAGCCAACCAGCGTGGCAAGGAATGCTTCGAAGGCACCGGCAAATCGTTGCGCAGCATCGGGTTCGCGCAGATGAAGAAGGAATACCCCTACATCAAGGAGCTCGCCGAAAACAAGGCCATCACGCCCGTCATTGACAGGACCTTCGCCATCACCGACATCGCCGAAGCCATCGAATTCGCGGTGAACCACCATCCGCAGGGCAAGATTGCGCTGAGCTACAACTTCTAAACCTTTCAACATATAGTTGAATATGATTGAGCCCTTATCCTGATGAATAATCAGAGTAAGGACTCAGTTTTTATATCCGAATTGAAAATCTATCTACGCCTTTAACGGTCCGGAACGGCAATTATTGTCCGTTCCTTTACGGGAACGGCCTCAATGCTTTGTTACCTCGCTCCAGAATCGCAAGGTAACGCAGGACCTACGCGTAGCCCACAGGGCTACACGCTTAACGGTCCTGTTCCTGTAATTATTGACCGTTTCCTCCGGAAACGGGCTCAATGCTTTGTGGTTCCGCTCGAGAATCGCGGAACCACGCAGGACCTACGCGTAGCCCACAGGGCTACGCGCTTAACGGTCCTGCCCAATACTGTCATCAACCGGGCGCGCGGAGGAAACAGGCTCTTCAGGGGCATGCTTGGCGGGCAGCGTCTTGGGCTTGAACGGGAAGCGCTGGGCGCGCATCTTTTCGTAGTCGGCGATGGCGTCCTCATGCTGCAGCGTCAAGTCGATGTCGTCGTAGCCGTTCATCAGGCGCCAACGCGTGTAATCGTTGACTTCAAAGGGCAGAGTGACATCGCCGCAGGTCACAGTGCGTTCCTTCAGATCAACGGTCATCTCACGACCAGGCTCCTCTTCCAGAAGCTTCCACAGCAGTTCAACGCTTTCCTGCGGCATAATGGCGGCCAGCACGCCGTTCTTGGCGGTGTTGCCATAGAAGATGTCCGCGAAGCGCGGGCTGATGATAACGCGGAAGCCGTAGTCGCGCAGCGCCCAAACCGCGTGCTCACGCGACGAGCCGATGCCGAAATCAGGACCAGCGACCAGAATCTTGCCCTTGTTCTGGTACTCGGGCTTGTTCAGAATGAAGTCCGGGTCGCGTCGCCACGCATAAAACAGTGCGTCCTCAAAGCCAGTCTTAGTGACGCGTTTCAAAAAGACCGCCGGAATAATCTGGTCGGTGTCGACGTTCGAACGCCGAAGCGGGACGCCAACGCCGGTGACCTGCGTAAGTTTCTCCATAATGTTTCTTCCTTATATACCTAATGTCTTCAACAGCCGAATCGAATCGGCGAAAAACCGTTCAACGTGTCTATCTGCTACTTTTACCAACTCAACAGCAATAAGTAAATGCCTTACAGCATTGAACTTGCTCACTTATCGTTTTCGCATGACCACTTTGAGTATGTGCGTAAAAGCAACAGACGTTGATTACAAGTCGACGGGGCTGGAAATCGTGCCGCGAATGGCGGTGGCGGCAGCGACCAGCGGCGAGGCCAGGTGCGTGCGCCCACCCTTGCCTTGACGGCCTTCGAAGTTACGGTTCGAGGTCGATACCGAACGTTCGCCGGGAACCAGCTTGTCCGGGTTCATTCCCAGGCACATCGAGCAACCGGCGTTGCGCCATTCCGCACCGAAGTCCTTGAAGATCTTGTCAAGCCCTTCATCCTCGGCCTGCAAACGGGCTCGGGACGAAGCCGGGACGACCAGCACGCGATGGATGGAATCAGCCTTGTGATGGCCCTTCATAACGGATGCGGCGGCGCGCAAATCCTCGATGCGGCCGTTGGTGCAGGAGCCAATGAAAACGGTATCTACCGGAATCGATTTGATTGGCGTTCCGGGCTTCAAGCCCATATATTCGAGCGCGGATTGCGTGGCCTGACGCTGCTCGGCGTCGGCGATATTGGCCGGATCCGGCACATCGTCGGTAATCGGAGCGCCCTGGCCGGGGTTGGTGCCCCAGGTGACGTAAGGCGAAAGATCAGCAGCGTTGATGGTGACTTCCTTATCGAAAGTCGCGTCATCGTCGGTTTTGAGCGTCTTCCAATAGGCCACGGCCTTGTCCCACATCTCGCCGGTCGGCGCGTAGGGACGGCCCTTCAGGTACTCGAAGGTGGTCTCGTCAGGGGCAATCATGCCCGCGCGGGCGCCAGCCTCAATGGACATATTGCAGATGGTCATACGCGCGTCCATGGAGAGCGAACGGATCGCAGAACCGCGATATTCGATGACGTGGCCCTGCCCGCCGCCGATGCCGATCTTGGCGATGATGGCCAAAATGATGTCCTTCGCAGTCACGCCTTTCGGCAGTTCGCCTTCAACGTTGACGGCCATGGTCTTGAACGGCTTCAGCGACAAGGTCTGCGTAGCCATGACGTGCTCGACCTCGGAGGTACCGATGCCGAACGCGAGTGCGCCGAACGCACCGTGCGTGGAGGTGTGCGAATCACCGCAGACGATGGTCATGCCTGGCTGCGTCAGGCCGAGATTCGGCGCGAAGGCGTGAACGATGCCCTGATCGGCGTCACCCAACGGATGCAGCAGCACTCCGAATTCCTTGCAGTTCTTCTCCAGCGTGCTCAGCTGCTTGGCGGAAGTCTCGTCCGGATTGGGCTTGTCGATGTCGACCGTAGGCGTGTTGTGGTCTTCGGTGGCGATCAAGAGGTCGGTGTGGCGAGGCTTACGTCCGGCCAGTCGCAGGCCTTCGAACGCTTGCGGACTGGTGACCTCGTGCATGAGCATGAGGTCGATATACAGCAGATCCGGAGCGCCCTCTTTACCTTGATACACCAGGTGATCGGCCCAGACTTTTTCAGCCAATGTGCTCGCCATACGACCTCCTATCGTCGGTTTTCGGGCCGTCTCCCGTCAATACTTCGTCCACACGGATTTTTGTGGTGATGTGTATTTCTGAGTATCGGCGTTTGTCAACAATATGGACATCTTTGTTTCATATCGTGAGATAAATAAGGTGATAGACCCCACTGTATAATATTCATGTATGGACTCATCATCAAAGGATCCCCAAGCGGCGCGGGTCTCAAGCGCGCCCCAAGCAACCGGCAATACTGCCCAAACCTCAAGTCGTGCCCCTATTCACGACGAGATTCATTCCGGCGTCGGCGTCCTTGATAAGACAGTCAAGATTCTTGAGGCCCTGGAAAGTGGGCCTTCCACACTGGGCCAACTCGTTGCAGCCACAGGGCTTGCACGTCCTACCGCGCATCGCCTGGCCATTGCGCTGGAACGTCATCGTTTCGTCCTTCGCGACCAGCATGGCCGCTTTATTCTAGGTTCGAGGTTCGCCGAACTGGCCACTGCCGCCGGCGAAGACCGCTTGCTGACAGCCGCCGGGCCAATCCTTCAAACGCTTTTGGACCGCACCGGAGAATCCGCACAGATTTACCGCCGCCAAGGTGACCAACGTGTCTGCATCGCTGCCGTTGAGCGGGCCAGCGGGCTGCATGATTCCATTCCCGTCGGCGCCATGCTTTCGATGCAGGCCGGCAGTGCCGCACAGATTCTCGTCGCTTGGGAGGATTCCGAGCGACTTCACCAGGGCCTGCGCCACGCCAAGTTCACGACTTCCACGTTGGCAACCGTCCGTCGACGCGGATGGGCCGATTCAGTGAACGAACGCGAGGAAGGCGTCTGCTCAGTCTCTGCACCAATCCGCAACTCCTCCGGCCAAGTCATCGCTGCCATTTCCATCTCCGGCCCTTCCGGCCGTATGGGCCCCTCACCCGGCCGTCGTTACGCCCCGTACGTCATGGCCGGCGGTAAGTATCTGTCCGATGCCCTGATGAAGGCCAGCGCCGGCAGATAAGCACTGTCTAATAACAGGCGGCGGGCCGCTCCCGATTACTCTGGGAGTGGCCCGCCGTCTGTTTATATCAACTCAAATATCACTGCATATCATATTCCGAAACAGTATCGTCCTGATCGTCACGACGCGTGCTGCGATAGTACATAATTCCCAACACAACGGTGGCAACAGCGAGAATCAAGTCAACCAAAATCCACCAATCGAAGTGGGACTTCGGCGCTACGTACTGCTGAGGAGACGACAATACCGAGCACATCGGCAGATCCGACGAGGAAGCAGGTTCAACCCATTTACTCATGGTGGCGTAATGACCATTGTCCATCTTGCAGATGCGTTTTCCGGATTCCTTCTTCGGAGTCTTGATAGTGTCACCATCACTAGTGGAATCATTCTGCGGAGCACCTTGCGTGCTGTTCTGTGCACCGATCACGGGAGCGGGAAGAATCTTCGGACGCTGCACCACGACACGGTTCACCGTCGCAGGCTGAGCCGGCAGGCTGGGCGCAGAAACGTAATAGTAATGATTGACGGTCTGCGTAGGTTGCGACGTCGGAGCGGGCACGGCAGGTTGCGCAGGCGTGGCGGGTTGAGCCGATGCCACAGGCTGCGGCTGCGTGCTGCTCTGATGGTGCTGGACGGTTTGGTGTTCCTGGCCGTTTTCATGGCTCTGGTTATGGTGCTGGTCCTGACCATTCTCATGGTTCACGTTACCGTGCTGATTCTGACCATTTCCATGGTTCTGGTCACCATGCTGATTCTGACTATTCTCATGGCTGTGGTCTGCCTGATGGCCCTGACCACTGTTATTGCTTGCAGACTGGTGATCGTGGACGTGCTCGATAACCACTTTCTGCGGTTTCTCCAGTCCGGAGAGTGCAGCGAGCAAGGTGTTTTGAGCAACGTTGACGTCTTTTTGAGTGGCGTCGTCATTGCCGAGCACGTCCTGAGCGGCGGACAACGCCGGAGACAAGGCGTTCCAGGACTCAGCAGTGTAATCGGCCTGATGCACAGCGGCAGCCTTGTTGACCAGCACGGTAAGTCCGCTCATATCGGCCTTGCGCTCAAGCCCGTTGATGGCACGCTTCAACGCCTTGACGGCAGAGTTCACATCGCTGCCCGTCGCATCAACATTGGCGTTCACAGCATCGGCCTGCTTGACCGCTTCAGAAAGTTGCGACCACGTCGAGGGACGGTAATCGTCTTGGTGCTTGGCGTTAGCCATGTCCAACAGTGTGGTCAGAGCCAGCTTGTTCGGCATCAGTTCCAGTCCGTTGCGCGCTGAGGTCAAATCCTTCAAGGCATTGTCGATCGCGGTCTGGCTTGCGCTGGCATCGTCGAGCGCCTTGTTCGCTGCAGTCAATGCTTCGTCGAAGGGGGACCATGTCGAAGACACGTAATCCTTCTGCACCAAGTTCGAGTCGTTGACGACCTCGTCGTTCAATGCGCTGCCATCTCGCACCCGAGTCCACTGCGAAGCGACGGTCGTGCTCTCGTTCTCAGGAATCATCTGGGCACCAACGGCGTAAGAAGCGTTGGAAGAGGTGTCCTTCCAACCCGCATACGCATAGTCATAGGAGGCGCGGTCACCGTTGGCGTAACGAAGCCTTGTGGGACCAGCAGGCAAGGTCACCGGAACGAAACGCTCAACCTTGACGGGAGCACCACTCGTCTGCGGCACGCTTGCCGAATAGCCATGGCTGCGCAAGGTGACATCGTTGCCGTCAACCTTGTGATTCTTGTCAGGAACCGAAACGGTGGCGGTGACGTCACGATAGCGTTCCCATACGAAGGTCTCGGACTGATTACGCGGGTTCTGGTTGATGGCGTCCTGCAGATTCGGGGCGTCATATTCGGTGATTGAACCATTATTGGCAATCGGCGAGTCGACCACCAGAGCCCACTTGCCCGTGTAGCCGTTTTGCTCACGGCCGCCGTTCGCCTGTTGAAGGCCATTGATCTGCGTGCGATACGTTAAAGGCGAGCCGGGCGCAGCCGTCGAGCCGACCGTAAATTCCCGGAGCGTCGACGGCAGGCTGACACCAAGGCCGCCCTGCACATTGACCGTCTTCCATTTGGTCAGGTCAAGCGAAGTCAAAGCAGTTTTGGTGAAAATGCCGCTCATGCTCATCACCTGGCTGACATCAAAGTTCTCAATGCCTTTGATGGTATTCAGCAGGGACGAACCGGTGAACATGGAGCTCATATCGGTGACATGCGAAGTGTCGAAGCCGGAAAGATCCAAAGAACTCACGGCTACGGTGTCGAACGCGTAGGCCAAATCGGTCAGTTTCGGGGTCTTGAAATTCTGCAGGCCTCGGATGGACTCCAGATGAGTGTTAACCAGGAACATGGAACGCATAGTCGTGACGTTCCTAGTATCAAAACTCGAAAGGTCCAAGGAACTGTAATGGCCGCTGTAGAACATTGCGGACATGTCAGTGACCTTCGAGGTATTAAAATCGGTCAGACCATCAATGGTGGATAGTCCTTTAGTACCCGCCGCACTCTGGTTGTCGGCGAACATATAGCCCATATCCGTCACGTTCGAGGTATCAAAACCAGAAACATCCAAGGAGCGTAATGCCCAATCGGACGAGAACATGGCGTGCATCTTGGTCACTGCGGAAGTGTCGACGAAACCGTTGGACGCGAAGCTTTTGAACCCACCGTTATTTTTGTAGCCTTGAAATAGCCGGCGCTGACATTGTTCAGCTTCGTCTTGTTCGGGCCCTGAAACACAATATGGTCGATATTAGAATCGACGTGGCCGCCCGAAATGACATTGGCATCATTAGGCATGGCATCATTACCAGAGGCATCGGCCGCGATGGTCAATGTGCATTCGCCGGATTTGTCTACTGTCTTCATCCAACCGGCATGCCCGCCTTGCGCCGGCGCCGAACCAAGGCATCCACTGCGAGTAAGCACGCCTGCGGGCTTGGCAACCATGCTTGTCTCGCTCGCAGAAGCGGTAACTGGGGCCGCTATCATAGCAGCTGCGACCAGCACACCAACAACTATGTTTTTCTTCATCTCACTTTTCCTTACCAACATCCTGATTCAAACCACAGAAACACAGCAAAACGCAGCTACAAACCCATGAAGCTACTTCGCTTGCGAATGACACTTTAATGCCGGCGTTAACCGTTATTCCTTGACCACATCAAAAAGAAACATCAAACGATAATTAGAACTATGTTTTATTAGATATATCACTATGATTTAGTTAACTATTGTCAAAAAGAGTTGAAAAATATATAAAATTACGCGAGAAAATGCAATTTTTCGAAATTTTTTAAAATTCTGCTCTCAGCAATATATATCGTTTGACATAGGGTTTCCAATCGGATAGTTTGTAACAAACATGAAACGATTGACGTATTGGAAATCACAGGAACTCGACCCTAATCATCAGCGGACCTAGCATGCAACAGCGAAAAACACAATAGCTGGCACCGACCATCACCTGGCACCAGCTACTTATCGAAAATAAGTCCCCTCAGCCGCTACTTCTTCAAATGCATCTTGCGTAGAATCTGAGCCAGAAGGCGGGGACGGCGCAGAAGATTCGTGCCCTCTTTTGCGGCATCAGGAGTGCCATTGAGCGCGTATGTATAAGGCTTGTTGGAGCTTGACTTGCCCACCAGATCACCGAACTCGAGCAGCTGGGTGCGCGGTTGATAGGGGTGACGGATATCGAATTCAATCAGGCGCGCGGCGCGCTGGGCCGGAGCGGGACCGTAGGAACCGAACCCGCAGGTCGGCGTGGCGGCAAGCATCAGACCATCAGTGGTGCCAACGAAACGGTTGCGGTGGTCGTGGCCGGCGAGCAATGCGAAATAGCCGTCGGTCGACTTTAAAATATCGAATTCACCGGTATCGGTGTCGGGGCAACTGACGCCCTCCCCCAGAAAACTGCCCGGCAACGTCTTGCTCTCATCAATCACGTAATTGTGGCCGGCGAACGTGCGATAGCCTTCGACTGCATGTGCAGCAGTGGCGGGCACTTCCTTGAGCAAGTCGTAGTACTGCGGCACCGGAATATGCTGGAATACCATCGATTTGGCGCCGATCAAATCCGGCACGGCCTTCAGAAAGTCGAGCGCACGCGGGCTGGGAGCCCCGTATCCGCCGAGCTTGCCATAATCGCCGGAATTGAACAGCACCAGGCCAAACACATTATCGCCTTTGTGGTCTTCGCTGACCGGCAACGCGAATGTGCCCGGTTCACAAGGATAGATGTATTGGTCCGGCAGACCGCTGCCGGGCTGCTTACGCGGGCGATCGGAACGTTTAATGGTGGGTTCCGGGTTCAGGCAACCCGGGAATTCGCGGTAGATCTCATCAAGCTCGACGTTGGAAAGCCCACACTGAAAATCATGGTTGCCATAGGTGACGGCCCACGGAATCTTGCGCTCGATCAGCGGCGAGACGAACTGCGAAATCTCCTGCCGTACCAGTTCACGAGTGTGCTCAAGCTCGGTATCGCGCTGGTTCGTGGCCGCCGTGCCCATCGACCACTTCTGCGGCGTCCATGTGCGCTTACGGAAGGTCTTGGCGTAGGCCTTGTCGTACCCGGCAATCTGATTACCCGGGAAAATCACGATATCCGGACGCGAGCTGTCGACCGCAGCCTCGATAAGCCTGATGGTGTCGGCATTGACTTTCGGACCGTCCTGAATATCGGCCAAGACCAGAACGCGGAACTTGCCGGAATCGTGGAACTGCAAACGACCAAGACGGGCCGAGACGGACACCGGACGGGTGTCGCCCGGATGGACCGGTTGGATGCGCGGCTTGGACTCAAAATCCGTGGAATCCTTGGCCACATGCGTAAGTTCAGTCATCGCTCAACCTTTTCCTTAGCGCTAGCACCTGTTACCTTTCATCACCATACATCAGCACGGCGGCCTCGTCACCTTTCAGCAACGCGTCTCGTGCAGCGACATCGCGTTGCATCACGACCGAATCAAGCAACAAAAAAGCCCCGCAACCGAAGCTGCGAGGCTTTCTGCATCTTTGCTGGGGTACCTGGACTCGAACCAAGAACAACTGAACCAGAATCAGCCGTGTTGCCAATTACACCATACCCCAATTGGCTTGGTGCTGTAGCCGATTAGCAACTATAGCACTTCGTACCTCCAATCGGATTTGAACCGATGTTGGCGCCGTGAGAGGGCGTAGTCCTAGACCGCTAGACGATGGAGGCCAACTTATATGCTGCCCTTCCCAAGGCAACAAACCAGTAGTCTATAGGAAAGCACGAACGAACGCAACCCGGCGTGTTGCTCTCAGCGTATTAGCCGGCCAACGACAGACAAAAACAGCACCCCGCTTCAAGAGCTTCGAGACATACACGAAGATGGCCATGAGTCTCACTCTTACCCTCAATACGGCAAGTCCAGACTCACTCCGTATCCTCAGAATTTAGTAAAAAGTTCGACGGCATGTGTATATTTGTATTGTTATTAATTTTTACTACTGCGTAATTGGGTACGTAGCAGTAGATTCAAAAGAGGTTTGGTACCATGGATGTTTTCAAAGCTATCGTTGCGTTCGCATTGTGTATTACAACAACAAATATCGCCCCCCGCAATACATGACAAAATATTAAATTCCCTATCCTCCGTCACATCTGCCTCACCAAATCCCGCACTGTCGCGTTACCACCCTTCATCTTCCAACACTCCCGCAGTCCATCCCGATTCCCAACGGGCTTCCAGTTCCCCTCACGGTATCCATTTTTCACGTTCCTCGAAGATCTTCAGCGCTGCACCCTCCCATCAAATGCACACCGTTTCGCAGGCCAGCATCAACCGATCCAAAGGCACCACCCTTATCCCATCGCCACAGTCCAACCCTGAGCATGAGCCGATAGTCGGCCCGCAAGCCACCTGCTCACCGACCTCGGGAAATCTGGGTACGCCTTACGGTGCCTATTTCCCTGGTCAGGACCTCAGCACAGTCAGTTGGTCGTTAGACAGTGACTGCACCATGCACCTCTCCGGTGGCACCACATCAACTGTTTTGTATACTTACGGTCCGTGGAGCAACGCTATCAGGACTTCTATTCGCGCAGTAAGTATTGAAGGGAACCTCACCATCACCGGCAGCGACATGTTCCGTGAGTGTTCGAATATGTCATCGTTTAAGGTAGCGCCTGGCTACAAGGTCTACCTCGCCCGAAATAGCGGAAACACCATGTTCTACCAATGCCGCAGCTTGACATCACTGGACCTGAGCAGTTTCAACACTAGCTACACCGACGTCATGGCCAATATGTTCAGAGAATGCTCCCACTTGACATCACTGGACTTGAGCAGTTTCGATACCAGCAAAGTCAACAACTCAGCCTTCATGTTCTTCGGCTGTTACGAGCTGACGTCACTGGATCTGAGCAGTTTCGATACCAGAAGCAACGGCGTTATGAGCCAGATGTTCTCCTATTGCAGCAAGTTGCGCGCGGTGGCGTTAGGCCCGAACGCGAGCTTCCATGAAACCACTAACGGGTCGTGGCCTGATTTTCTTAATGGTGTTTCAGTGTCAACATGGGTGAAGGTTAACGCATTGGTTTCTGACCCGTGGGATTACACGCTCGCCAACCCCCAATGGAGCGGCACCACCAGTCAACTACAAACCCGAGCCGCTGGCAGTAACCCGGCAGGCGTGTACGTAGACCAAAAGTTGCTTCCTACTGGCGTGCGACTCATCGCCTATGCCAACGGCGGGTCGATGCCCGCCAAC
Organism: Bifidobacterium sp. ESL0682; assembly: GCF_029392815.1. Lineage (GTDB taxonomy): Bacteria > Actinomycetota > Actinomycetes > Actinomycetales > Bifidobacteriaceae > Bifidobacterium. The sequence continues at coordinate 1,855,179 of NZ_CP113942.1, forward strand.
TGGACTACCCACGTCGACACCAGTCTCAGTGCACAAACCCTCACCATGCCCGCCACCGCTATCACCGACAACAAACCCGGTAGCCTCCTGAGCGGTTGGAACACCAGCCCCTACGGGTATGGCACCAGTTACACGCCCAACCAACAACTCACCATCGGCCAAGGTAACTCATACCCGGCGCGTACCATCACCGTGTACGCGCAATGGAAAACCTTGAACGCGCCGTCGATCACCACGCCGCCAGTACACGTGCCAGCCACCGGCGATCCAACCGTTGGCATGAGCGCGAAAGTGACCGACCACCTGGTCGGTGACAAGCTCCACCTGTGGGTCACGACCGGCAGCCAGTGGGATGCCACCCATACCTATACGACAGGCGAGAGCGACACCTACACGTGGCAGGACGCCTATCCTAGCCAGCTACGCAGCGACTGGGCCGACCAATACGATTTGAAGGCCACCCTCACCAGACAAGACCCTGCCACTGGGCGGGATGTGACAAGCGGCACTGCAGAGCTCAAGGTATACTGCCCTACGCCAGCATCAAGTTCGACGCGAACGGCGGGACGGGAGCGCCCACCGGCACCCTGTCCGGACTGGCGGACTCAAGCGACAACCTCAGTCGCATCACCATACCCACCGGTACCATCCCTTCTAAAGGCGCCAAGGACGTCTTCGCCGGATGGAGCCCGTCCGCCACCGCCACCAGCGCCGACACCAGCTATAACCCTGGGAGCCGCGCACCCGGCATCGCCAGCAGCCACACCACCACGTTGTATGCCGTCTGGCACCACGTCAACACACCCACCAACCTCAACTTCACCCGTGACCCCGCCACCAACCACATCACCCTCAGCGGCGACAGCCAACCATGGGCGGCCAACGACATCATCACCGCCTGCTACACCCCGACCACCGGCGGTACACCCACCTGCCAAGGGCCGGCTTCCACCAGCGCCACCGACGCCAGCGGAAGCCCCCTCCCTTACGACGGCGCCACCAGCCACCACTGGACCATCACCATCCCCACACCAGACGACCACGCCCTTGACAACGGCGGTCAATGGAACCTCACCGCCACACTCACGGCCCAAGACCCCTGGCGCGTCCCCGCCGGCAGCACCATCACCAGCGATCAAGCCCAAAATGGCCCCATCCGGCTGGCCGGCCTCTACGCCCACAACCTCCCACTCACCGGCGGGCAACCACAACACCTCGCCACGCTGCTTGCGGGCGGCCTCGGCGCGGCATTGATCCTGCTCGCCGCGGCCAGCAGCCTACGCAACCAACGCCGCAAGAACGCCCGCCACAGCAGATAGGCCAACGGTGTGGCGGCGCTCCGAACACGCAGCCGCCACACCGCCCAATATAGGAACCACATCCACACAACCAAAGACTTGCGGGACGATTCGAACGTCCGTCCCGTCTTAGAAGCGCGGACAGAAGACACATCCACGCCATAACCAACCAAAGACTTCCCGCCCGGCCTTAACACCCCCTGACGGGAACATATCGGGTGCCGGCACGGTAAACCAACAAACCCAAACCAACCTCCGTGCCGGTGCCCATCTACCTTTTCTAATCCGCAAGATGAAGTCATATGTCGTTCATCAAATTTCAATGAATGACACAAACTTCTAAAAATATTTAAGAAGTTTAGCGCATAGCTTCTTAAAAAATACAAGGCTCAAACGATACTAAAGAAGCCTCTATACACAGCAAAACAAAAGGGCTGCCCTTCTCAGGACAGCCCTTGTAACTATGAATCTTCCGATTAAGTTCAATCAGAAAATCCTATATGCGTTCTACAGATGCTCGCGCAGCCCCTTCAAGCGGGCGAGGGTCAGCGGCTTGCCGACGATCTCCATGGACTCGAAAAGCGGCGGGGAGACGCGGCGGCCGGACATAGCCACACGCACCGGGCCGAACGCCAGACGTGGCTTGAAACCGCCGTCTTCGACCAGCGCCTTGTTGAGCGTTTCATGGAGGTTGTCGGTCTTCCAGTCGGCTTCGTCTACGGCAGCGAGCGCTTCGATGGCCTTGTCAAGCACCTCGGGAGCGGAATCCTTGAGCGTCTTGCGCGCGTCATCCTCGGGCTCGATGTATTCGTCTTCGCTCAGAAGGCTTCCGGCCATACCGGCGACCTCGCCAAGCAGACGCACGCGCGGCTGAATCAGCGGCGCGGAATCGGTGAGAATCTGGCGTTCGCGGTCGGTCAGCTTATCCCACGAATCGGCGGAAACCACGCCGTCGCGGTGCAGGTACGGCACGGAACGGTTGAGGAAGTCCTGCGGCTCGAGCATGCGGATGTGCTCGGCGTTGATGGAGATGGCCTTGTCGATATCGAAGTGGGCCGGATTGGCCTTCACGTCGCGGATGTCGAACTTCTCGACCATCTCGTCCATGCTGAACACGTCGCGGTCGGGCGCGATCGACCAGCCGAGCAGCGCCAGATAGTTGAGCAGGCCTTCGGGAATGAAGCCGTTCTCACGATGCAGGAAAAGATTGGACTCCGGGTCACGCTTGGAGAGCTTCTTCTTGCCCTTGCCCATGACGTAGGGCATGTGGCCGAAGAGCGGCATCTCCTTGGCGACACCGAGCTCGATGAGGTAACGGTAGAGCACGACCTGACGGGGCGTGGAGCTCAGCAAATCCTCGCCGCGCAGCACGACGTTGATGCGCATCATCGCATCGTCGACCGGGTTGGTGAGCGTGTAGAGCGGATCGCCGTTCGGGCGCACGATAACATAATCGGGAACGCTACCGGCCTTGAACTCGATATGACCGCGGATGAGGTCGTCGAAGGCGATGTCTTCGTCAGGCATCTTGATGCGCAGCGCGGGCTTGCGGCCCTCGGCCTTGAACGCAGCCTTCTGCTCCTCAGTCAAGTTGCGGTCGTAGCCGTCGTAGCCGAACGCCTTGGGGCGGCCGGCAGCAACGTTGCGCGCCTCAATCTCTTCGGCGGTGGAATAGGATTCGTAGGCATAGCCGGCATCGAGCAGCTTCTGAGCCACGTCCTTATAGATGTCGCTGCGCTCGGACTGGCGGTACGGGCCGTCAGGGCCACCAACGTTGATGCCCTCGTCCCAATCGATGTTCAGCCAGTTCAGCGCATCAATGATCTGGTTGTAGCTTTCCTCGGTGTCGCGCACGTTGTCCGTGTCTTCGATGCGGAAGACGAAGGTGCCATGCGTATGACGCGCCTCCGCCCAGTTGAAGAGGGCGGTGCGTACCATGCCGACGTGCGGCGTGCCGGTGGGCGACGGGCAGAAGCGCACGCGAACGTCTTTGGGCAGTTCAGGTCTAGAATCAGTTGCGTTTTCAGTCATAGCCCCATTATGCCGCGCGAGTTTGACGGGAATACCGGTTATATAGCTTTAAAAACTGGTACGCTTCCCCGTCACGCCAGAAAAAGCGAGTTCACACACATAAAACAATAAAAATTGGCAGCCAGGAGCACCTCCCGGCTGCCAAAAATACCGACTACTACTTTATATGAATCGCCGTCCACGAAACCGGCGGCAACGCAATCTTCACGCTGCCGGATTGCAGGTCAAGCGCAGCGGTTTCATTGGTATGAGGAGTTACACGATTTTGCTGCTCAAGGGTGTTCTTCGCGAACATGTCGTCATCATGCAGCGTCTTGGCATCCAGTTTCAGCTCGGAGTTGCCACACAGCTCGGCGGGCAGCTTGATTTCGAATTCGGCCTCGTCTTCCAAAGAACGGTTGACCGCGAAGACGGACACCGAGCCGTCCGCGCCGCGCACCGCCACCGCGTTGACAACGTCCACTTCGCCATAACGCGGCGTGGACACCTGTGCGGAATCCAGCTTCGGCTCCAGCACCGTGCCGCCCTTCGCCAGCTTCGCGGTGATCGAGAACGGGTAGAACGTCGTCTGCCGCCACGCCGGGCCGCCGGGAGCCGTCATAATCGGTGCAATGACGTTCACCAACTGCGCCAGACTTGCCGCATGAACGCGATCCGCGTTCTTCAACAGGGTGATCATCAGATCGCCGAACACCACCGCATCTACTGCCGAATACACATCTTCGAGAAGATGCGGGGCAACTGGCCAATTGCCAATTCCCTCAGGATTCTTGCTTTCCTCAGCATCGTGATACCAAATGTTCCATTCATCAAAGGAAAGATAGACGTTGTGCTCGCTCTTGAGCCTCGCCTTAGTCGCGTCGATGGTGGAAGCGGCATCACGAATGAACCCGTCCATATCCACACCGGAGGCAAGGAAGCTCGCCATGTCGCCGTCGTGGGGCTGATAGTAGGCGTGGCAGGAAACAAAATCAACCAGATCATAGGCCTTGGAAAGCACCGTCTCCTCCCAGGTACCGAAGGTTTGCATGCCATGCGACGACGAACCGCACACCACAAGTTCAAGGTTCGGGTCCATCTGGCGCATGCCACGAGCCACCGATGCGGCCAATGTGCCGTAATCTTCGGCCGACTTGTGCCCTAGCTGCCAAGAACCATCCATCTCATTGCCCAAGCACCACATGCGGATGTCGAACGGCTTATCAGCACCGTTGGCACGACGTTGCTCGGAGAGTTTCGTGCCTCCAGGAATATTGGCATATTCCAGCAGATCAAGCGCACTTTCCAGTCCGCGAGTACCGAGATTTACCGCCTCCATCAGCTCGTTGCTGCTTACCTTGCGCAGCCACTTGACCATCTCATGGAGACCGAACTGGTTGGTTTCGGTGGAATGCCAGGCCAGATCCAAACGCCTCGGACGCTCTTGTTTCGGACCGACACCGTCTTCCCAACGATATCCAGACACGAAATTCCCGCCGGGATATCGAATGGTCGTTGCTCCGAGCTCGCGGACCAGGTCAATCACGTCCTGACGGAAACCATTTTCGTCGGCAGTGGGATGACCTGGTTCGTAAATTCCTGTATATACACAACGACCGAGATGTTCAACGAACGAGCCAAACAGTCTGTCGTCAACCTTCTCCACTTCGAAATCATTATCAATAACAAACTGAGCTTGCAACTTCGATGAATTATTATGCATTATTCCCCAATAAATATGCTTGCTGTTGAAACATGCTTCCATATTCCAACGTTGAGCGGTTCTTTTTTGCTTGACTATTCTGCGTTTTTGATTGCGGTGGCGATGGAGACGGCGGGGTCGAGATACGGGATAAGGGTGGACTGAAAGGCGTGGTAGACGTCGGACTTGCCCGGCCAGACTGTGCCGATGACATGGTTGTCCTTGTCGAGCTGATGGAACCAGCTGCCTTTGTCATGGTCGATCAGATGCTCGTCGACGTACCGGGCGAACTGAGCGTACCAATTGCGGTACTCTTCCTTGCCGGTGGCCTTGTAGAGCGTGGCGGACGTGTTGAGCGACTCGGCCAGCGTCCAGTGCATGCGGTCGGTGACCACCGGGTCGCCGTTCCAATCGACGGTGTAGGCCATGCCGGTCGTGCCGTCGCGGTTCCAGCCGTCGGCGACCGCCTGGCGGAACAGGTGTTCGGCGGCGTCGATGTACGGCCAGGCCCCGTCGCGGTTGGCGAAGGAGCTCAACGCCCACTGCGTGATGAGGCGGGCCCATTCGATGCCGTGGCCCGGGGTGGCGCCGTAGGGCTTGAACTGGTCGTCCTTCTTGTCAGCGTTGTACTCGAGGTCGATCGACCAGTCCGGTCCGAAGTGCTCGGGGATGCGCCAGTTATTGTTCATTGCCCAGACCACGACATGGTCGACGATGCGTCCGGCGCGCACGCGGTACTTGTTGTCGCCGGTGGCGTCGGCGACGGCGAGGAAGGCCTCAGTGGTATGCATGTTGGCGTTGACGCCGCGGTAGTCGTCAAGCTCGGTAAAATCGCTGTTCCACGTATCCACCGCCAGACCGGTTTCGTCATCCCAGAAATACTCGTCGTAGGTTTTCAGGACTTCGTCGAGCAGTTCCTTGGCTCCGGGATGCCCCGCTAGCAGGGCGGAGGATGCGGAAAGCATCACGAAGGCGTGCGGATAGCAGGTCTTGCCGGCTTCGGGGGTGCCATCGGCCCGAATCGAGGGATACCAGCCGCCGTTCACGTCATCGTGCAGGACGCCCATAAGCCCCTTGAGGCCAGCGTCCACCAGCGCCTCGGCGCCTGGCCAGCCCAACATCGCGGCGATGGAGTAGACGTGCGTCATGCGCCCGGTAATCCATGTTTGCACGCCGTGCGACGGATCGATATGTCCCTCGTCATCAAGCCAGCCCGAGCCTCCCTGCGGCACCGGGAAACCTTTGCCGAAGTCCAGCAGCTCGTAGGTCTCGCTCGCCATGAACGTGCGGTTGGCCACTGTTCCCAACTCATATTTCGGATTCGCTTGCGACGTCTTAACGTCTTGTTTGCTTGTATCCGTATCTTTCATTGTTCATCTTTCCTTATCAGGTAAACTGTATTTATTGCATTAAAATCTCGACAATGCTCAGCGCTGCCAAGCGGCTTTCATGGCGACGAATATCTCGTCATCCGTCTTGTACTTCTCCATCGTCGCAATCACAAACACGGTTTTCTCGCCTTCGGGGTACATGAAGTCACGCTTCCATTGGTAGAAGTGCGGACCGTCACCCATCACACGGGCATATGACATCAACTTGCCGCAGATATAGACGCTCTGACTGACGTCGGCCAGGCAGTCATTATCCCAGAAACCGGCCCATTTGCCGTGTTCACGCCCCTGCATGGCGGCGTTGCCCGCAGCGAACTCGTCGCGAGCAAGACCGGCGTAATAGAACGCGTGGCGCCAATGCTCCTGATCCGCCTGAAGCAGGCTCTGGCACACATAACAGGCACCGGCCACGCAATGGCTGTAGATATTGGCCATCAAACCAATGCTGTCACGAACCAGCCCGGCCTCGGCAGCATCACCGTTCAATTCGATTTGTGCGGCGACGGATTCAACCTGCAGCAGGAAATCACGGTAACGCTTTACGGCAGGGGCCACCTGGTCACGGTAGTGAAGGACCTGGGTATGGAGATCGGGGCCGTCGCACATCCACTTGAGATCCGGGGAAGGCTCGTTGTGATTGCGTAGATACTGGGTAATGAGCATGCGCGGGACATGGTTGAAGTATTGCTCGCCCGCGCAATCGTCCCAGTTCGGACCGTAATGGACGGCGATATTCCAATACTGTTCAAACAGGGCAAACACGGCCTCGACGTTATGTTCGCCATAGTAATCGGCGATATACGATTTGGCCGTCTGCTCGAAATCGATCGTCCCCTCACGCCATAGCGCCGCAATCATATTGAGCATGTACACATGAGGCTTGATATTCGAGGAATTGATGATCCATACATCATCGCCGCCGTTACGGATCACCGCTTCGAGCTCCTGTTGAATGAGCCTGGGATCGCAGCACAACTGCGTGATATGGTTGGCCGCCTGCAGATCGTAGAAGCTGGCATGGTAATAGATACCGTTGCCCCCGTCGCCTTCAGGCATCGCCGCAACCCGGGGATTCCAGTTCTCCTGTCGCCGGGAAACCATTCTGCCGAAACCGTTGTCGGACCAGATCTTGATCAACGCCTCAGGGTATTTCAGCAACCCCTTGCGGTAGAGATCCATCATCTCGCCATACAGATAAATGCAGCAGGGCGCACCGGGGTAAGCACGCTGTACCATTTTATATTGCAAATCAATGACTTCGCTGAGCACTTTGCCCCGCGCCTCGTCAGTATCGTAACGCGCGTCCACGTTCCAGAACGGCTGGTCGCCCTGACCACGAAAACCGAGCGTCCATATCGTGCGCTGGTCCTTTTGCTCGTCGATGGCCTTTTGCCACAAGGCCTGGAACCGGTCTTTCTGTTCGGGCCAAAGCGGCTCGATGCCGGGATAGGCCGTCGCAAACATTGGTGCACCCAACGGCGTGACGTGATGCTGATTGATATAGAACCCCATATCGCGGGCCAGTTTCAGATGCGGCTCCCCGCGTTGGCCGGAACCCGGGATAACCAGATTGCCGCCCAAACGATAGATCGTCTCGAAGGCCAGACGCCAAGGCTTGGTCTTATCATTGTCAACCTGCCAATTCTCCAACAGCACCTCGTCGTTGACGAAGAAACCGCGGTAGGTGACAGCGGCGGGCTTGCTGACGATATGAAGATCATCCGCGACTTCGATACGCTCGCACGGCTCAAAACGCTGGTTGTCCCAGAACCAGAAATCCTTGACGCCGAGGATTTGGCGGCTGAAAGCGTACAGACCGAAGATGAAACCGAAATCGTCACCGGCATGAATCTCGACATTGCCACCGGCAGCATCAATCTCATAGGCTTCCGAATCGTGCGGTCCAGCGACCAACACGATATCCGCACCTTTGCCACCTGCCGGCAACAGCACCTTGCCGATGTCGCGCAGCACGTCCTCGACGGCAAACGACACCGCTTTCGAGGGCTTGTCGCCGACTACCCGTGTTTGCGAAGTGATGAAACTTGACATAGTTTTTTCAACTCCCGTTAGAGATGTATCGCAAGATTGCCGGACCGCTTTCAGACGCGTTCTACGCCGGAACGATGCAGGCGCAGAGTCGCCAGCTGGTAAGGCCCCATGCGTAGTTGCGCTCCCTGGGCAGGAATCGGCGCACCGGCTCGAGACTCCACCAAAGCGGTCGCCAAGGAGCCCTGCACAGGATTTTCCTCGAGCAAATCCGTTTCACGAACCGTAGCCTGGGCCATAAGAACGTTTGTGCGCAACTTCGCCGACGCCTGGCCTCCCACGGCCTCATAGAGACGCACGACAATGTCGCCAGACCCGTCGTCAGCCTCCTTGAGCCAATCGAGAACAATATGGCCGCGCTCGCAATCGAGGGACACCAGAGGATCCACTACAGGCAGGTTGCTGAGCACCGGAGCGTTCAATTCACTGGCCTCGTCAACCACTTGTGGAAGGCTCGCCCCGACGCACACCGACCAGGCAAAGCTGTGTACACGCCCGGCATCGGTATGCGGATCGGGATATGTCGGAGATTCAAGCAACGACATCCCCAGCTGGGTGCCGCACACCCGTTCGTCGCCGTCGAGCTCACGGACGCTCGCACCATACGTCGAAGCGTTCGCGACGCCGACGCCATAATTCGATTCGGCGAGATAGACGAACCGATGGGTGCAGCTTTCGAAATGCGCCTCGTCGCTTTCGGTGTTCTTGCAGACCGGACGTTGCACGGTGCCATACTGGCATTCGTAGGTCGCGTTATCGGTCACCAATGCCAGAGGGAACATCACCTTAAGGAAACGATCCTTTTCGTTCCAGTCCACCTGGGAAGTGAAATCGAGCTTTTTCGCGCCGGCTTTGAGGCTTACCGTCATCGAGACGCGGGAAGCCCGACCGAGGTTGCCGCTGATGCGCAGTGTTGCTTGATCATTGTCACCCTGCTTTTCGATAGTGACATCGCGCAGCCCCTTGGCCACAGGGCCAAGGAACGCATCACGATCAATCTCCCACGCATCACGTTCCGAAGGCTTGTCCGTCAGCAACGCGTACTGGGCCAGATGCTCGCCTGAAGCGACCAATTCACGGCCCTCGGCCAGATCGACCAACGAATCAACCGTTCCCTCCGACGAGACCAGGATACGCAGTATTCCGTTATCGAGGACATAGCCATCATGTTCACGTTCGCAGGTCACGGGGATACCGCCACGTTGCCCGATTGACAGGTCGTGCCCTCTCCAATCGGCTTGCGATATCTTGCCTTGCGCAAGAACTTGCTCGCCGGGCATGGCTTTCGCAATCGCGTCGCAGGCCTGCCGGGTCAGTTCCTTGAGCAGCGCCTCATCCCGCTGGTAATCCTCACGAGCCAAGCGATGGGCCCAAGAAATGGCGGAACCTGGCAAAATATCGTGGAACTGATTCAAAAGCAAGGTCTTCCAGATGCCGTTGATCTGCTCGCGCGGCACCTTATAGTCCTGGTCAGCGAGCGCCGCGACACAGCACAGGTATTCGAGAGCGCGTAATTGCGACTCTTCAGTGCGGCAGCCATTTTTCATGTCCTGCTGCGAGGTCAGTGTGGCCCGGTGCAACTCAAGATAGAGCTCACCACGCCAATGGGGACGCTCGTCGCCGGCATCATCCATCTGCTGGGCTAGCTTGTCGAAGAATTCGTCCGGTGCGGTCGACTGGCAGGTCGCAAGCCCCTCAAGACTGCGCATCCGATGCATGCGCCCCACCATCTCGCGCGTCGGGCCGCCGCCGCCATCACCATAGCCGTAGAGCATCAGCGACTGGTCGATGAGCTCCTTATCCTGCGCGTTCGATTCGGCATAGCGAAGCTCTTCAGGCTGCATTTCGGAGGCGTAAGTATCGGTCGGCGGAAAATGCGTGAGTATTTCGGTGCCGTCGATGCCTTCCCACATGAACGAGTGATGCGGGAACTTGGTGGTGTCGTTCCAAGAGATTTTCTGCGTCAGGAACCATCCGTACCCGGCACGTCGGGCGATCTGCGGGAAGGCCCCGGTATAGCCGAAGCTGTCGGGCAGCCATATGCCTCGCGGCTCGACGCCCAGAAACGTCCTTGAAATAACGACGGCCGAACGTGATCTGGCGGACCAGGGATTCTCCGGCAGGCATCACCGCGTCGGCTTCAACCCACATGCCGCCCACCGGTATGAAACGCCCTTCCTTCACCCGCTGCAGCATGCGCTTGAAGATATCCGGATGCTCCTGCTGAAGCCACTCATACTGCTGCGCGGAACTCATGGCGTATCGGAAATCGGGGTCATAATCCATCAAGGCCAAGGCGTTGGAAACGGTTCTGGCGACCTTGCGGTGGGTCTCGCGCTTGGGCCACATATACGCTGAATCGATATGCGAATGTCCGATGGCGCTTTCATGCAGCACGTCTTTCGGCGCTTCGCTTGACATCACTTCCTTAAGGCATGCGCGAGCAGCGCCCAATGTGCCTTCGATATCGTCATCGTCATAGGCATTCAACGAACGCTGCAGAGCTTTGACGGCTTTCCAATAGCGAACGGTCGAGGAATCCAGCGACCTGATCAGGCCACGCACCACTTCGAGGTCACGCGCGTAATTCCATAGCTCTTCATCAAAAGCGGCGATATCGATGCGCTTGAGCAGATACGGCAGATCGCGCTTGCCGGTCGGGCCTTCGCCCAGATCCGTGCTGCGCGCCGGCCAACCGACGAGATAAGGATTGTTGGCCGCCTCGATATAGAACCTGAACGAGCCATCGGCATTGATCAGGTCGGGCAGGCTTGCGTTGCCAGTCAGCCTGACCCAGTTATTCAACGGGTGCAGCCCCTTGATGGCGGTGCCGTCGGCGCGGTATACCAAACCTTCGGCCTGGCCTCCGACCTTGTCGGGCTCCCAACCGAGATCCGCCACGAGTTCAAGGGTCTGCCCACCGGCAAGGCTTTCCTGGGGAACGGTGCCTTCGATGCGGAACCATGTGGTTCCCCATGTCGTACCCCACTTCTCGCCGAAACGTGCGGGTGAAAATGCCACTTGACCACGCTCCGCACGTTCTATGAACGCACCCGCCGGCTCGGGCTCTCCGGGATTCTCGACCATCGCCACATCGCACGAAACGACGGTACGCTCGATATGGGGCTCGATCCGGTCGTGTAGGAACCGACCGCATTTGGCCAATTCACGATCAACTTTAATCTTCATCTTTTTCCCTATCACATTTCCGCATGTAACGGAAATTGCTGGTTCGGTTTAATTTGATATTGAATTAACGGCTGGCTTGAGGAAGCAGCATAATCTTGAAAGCAAAATCCTGCTCATCCAAGCGATAACGCGAAGCAAGCTGCGGGCCGCAGCTGTTCGAGCCCACACCACTTTGGACATAGTCGAGGCACAGCACGTTCGATGCGCAAGGCTCAAGCTCGTAACGATGCTTCTTTTCGGTCATTTCCTCCTGCGTATACGGCAGGAACTGGAACGAGAACGGTACTTCTGAGACTGCGGTCAACGTTACGTCATCGCTGGCGTCTTCAAGCCTGACATAGTCGCAACCATAGTGGGAGCCGTTTTCCTGAGGCTTGATATACGGCTCATAGAGATCTTCCGGCGAACCGGCGAAAAGCCCGTAATGGCTTGACCTCCGTTTGTCGATATAGCTCTCGTTGGGTCCGTATCCGCAATATGCCGCATGGTTCATGGCCTTCGGCACGAAGAGACGAAGCCCGAAACGCGGCAGGAACGGCATCGCCTGCCCACGCCTGACTTCAACGGCCAGCTCAATGGCACCATCACCGTGAATCGTCCACGTCGCATCGGCGCAAAGCACCGGCTGCACGGCGGCGGCCGCAAGCGTAAGTCGAGCGGTGATGAAAACGTCGCCGGACTTGGCATCACGCCTCACTGCCACGTTATCCGCCCTGGTCTCCACACGGTCGTAGCCGGCGGCCTCCCACTCCTTTTTGACGAACATATCGTTGTCGGTGGGAGCGCGCCAGATATTGATTTCCATTGAACGGTCGATGATCCTGCGGTTGCCGAAAACCATCGAGGAGAACAAGCCGGTTCGCTTGTCGCATATATACTGCCATTGCGCTGCGCTCAAGCGAATCTGCCGCGAATCCTGCTCAATCTCAACATCGCCTGATCTGCCGTGATTCTCTTGAAGCAGATGCGTGGCGTACTGATTGCGTGCGTCGGCGTTTTTCAGCGGCACCTCATCGAATCCCAAGACAAAACCTGCAGGGAGCACAACTCCGGCTTGGGCTGTGGCATAGGCAACCAGTAACGTGGCCTTGCCGCAATCAGGAATCAAGATACCGTCCAGTTTCACCGTTCCTTCTTGGTGCGGAGCAATATGCGGCTCCTCGCTTTGAGTGTCGAGCATTCCCCGATCGACGACCTTGCCGTCCACCAGCAGCTGCCACGAAATCTCGAACGCCGATGAATTCTGGAAATCCATGTAGTTATGCAGGGTCAGCAGTTGCTTTTGCCGGTCGAATCCGACAACGCGCAACGGTCTGAAGACGTTCTTGAATTCCTTGAGCCCGGTGTGCGGCGTCCGGTCGGGGTAGACCAATCCGTCCATGCAGAAATTGCCGTCATTCGGGTATTCGTGGTGGTCGCCGCCATAGGCGTATATGGTTTTGCCGTCTATGGTGCGGCCCTTGTCGATGGCGTGATCGCACCATTCCCAGATGAAGCCGCCGGCTATACCCGGATACTTCTGGAAGACATGGAAATAGTCTTCGAGATCGCCCGGGCCGTTGCCCATGGAATGGCAGTATTCGCACAGGACGTAGGGACGCAGGGTGTGCGTGTCCCCGGCACCGTAGGCACCCTTCCCTTCCTTGGCCTGCTCGAAATATCCTTCGATGTCTTCGATGGAGGGATACATACGGCTATAAACGTCGAGATCGGAATAATCGAATTCGCGGTCGTCCGCCGGATGAATCGCACTCTCATAATGTGTGGGACGCGAAGGATCGAACGATTTCGTCCATGCCAGCGCTTTTTCGAACGCGCGGCCATAACCGCTTTCGTTGCCCATCGACCACATCACCACGCAGGGACGATTTTTATCTCGCAGCACGCAATGTTGAACCCTGTCCAAAATCGCCGGGAACCATTGCGGGTTATCGTTGATCGTGCCATGCCACGCAAGCTTTTGTGTATCGGAGGCGGGCTGATAATACAGGCTCTCCACGCCGTGGCTTTCGATATCGGCCTCATCGATGACGTAGAAGCCCATCTGGTCGCACAATTCGTAGAATTCCGGCGAATTGGGATAATGGCTGGTACGTATCGCGTTGACGTTGTGCTCCTTCATCAAACGCAGATCGCGTATCATGTCGTCGCGGTTGACCGCAAAGCCCTTGACCGGATCGGAATCGTGGCGGTTCACGCCGTGCAGCTTCACCGGCCTGCCATTGATTTCGAGCACTCCGTCGTTGATCTCAACCTTGCGGATACCGACCCGGGTGACAATCATTTCACCATCGCCCGGCAACCCTGTGGAAATCACCAATGTATAGAGGTAAGGATCTTCGGCGTTCCAAAGATGCGGTTGGGCGATAGTGAATGTCGCCGTCGCCTCAGCGATGAAGCCGGAGTTGGCACTAGTGCCTTGTGCGGCCTGGGTGTGCGTGGTATCAAGCAGCTGACCTGATACGTCCAACAATGATAGCGAGACATCGGTGGCCTGCGAGCCCAGGAAGCTGAAATCGACGCTCAACGTTGCCGTGTCAAGATCATCGGCGAGATCCACATGGACGAAGAAATCACGAACGGCATCTCGCGGACGCTGCATCAGATAGACCCGCCGGAAAATACCGCTCATACGGAACTTGTCCTGGTCCTCGAGATAACTCCCGTCGCACCATTTCAGCACCAGCACGGCAATGCGGTTGCGGCCTTCATGAAGCATCTGTGTCACATCGAATTCGCTGGTCGAATGCGAAATCTGGCTGTAGCCCACCAACTTGCCGTTCAGCCAAACATAAAAACATGAATCCACACCTTCGAAATCAAGGAAGACGCGGGGCGCGGCACTATTTTGGCGATACTCGAAGTCCCGTACATAGACTCCGCAGGGGTCATCCTTTGGAACATGCGGCGGATCAAAGGGGTACGGGTAGCGCATGTTTGTATATTGTGGTTTGTCATAACCGTTGCACTGCCAGACTGACGGTACCTCGATTGAATCGAAGGCACCTAAAACGCCATCGTCTGATATATCGCAGGACTCGTCGAAAAACTTGAGACCTGTAGATGCCATTTGCGCATCCAGGTCATAGATGCTCGTGTAATAACGGAACTTCCACGTACCGTCAAGCATGATGCATCGGTCGGATTGCTCCAAACCAACTAAAGCAGGCATGTTCTGCCTTGCTACGTCTTCACACGCACTCTTCTCAGCAGGTAGGGAACATGGAACAAAATATGACCTGTTGGGTTCTGTCCCACTATGAAGCAGCGAAAGATCCTCATAATATTCAGGAACAAACATGTGTATACAACCACCTAATCTTATCGGATCGAATATCCGCACCGCTATGTCACAAACGCAGCCAGACAGCTACGCACAGATATTTTGAGAGCAACACATCACCCACACATGTGTTGCTCTCAAAATATCAATTGCACTTCTTTAAACTGCCGTGGAGTACTTACTTGCCAGTAACCTTATAGCCCTGCTGGTTACCATAAGTGACCAAAGCCTTCTGGTATTCCTTCAGCGCCTTCTCGAAAGTGGTCTGGCCCTGATACGCCTTGCCGACCGTATCCATAGTGATGGAATTGGCATAGGCCTGATAAGGAAGGAACTGCCAACCGCTCACGACGTCCTTGCCGCTCTCGAGGAAGACCTTGTTGATCTGCTGGCCACCGAAGTAGTCGGACTTTTCGTTGAGGAACTCTTCAGAAGACAGCTCCTTCTTGGTGGAGACATAACCGCCGCTCTGCTTGAACAGATCGATGGATTCCTGGGAGGTATTGAGCCAACGAAGGAATGCAGCTGCCAAAGCGGGATTGGCCGACTTCTTCAGCACGACTTCGGAAGAGCCACCATAGTTTGCGGAAGCAGGCTTGCCATCATAGGAAGGCATCGGGGCGACGCGCCACTGGCCGGTGGTCTCCTTGACGGAGGACTTGAAGGCACCGGCCATCCAAGAGCCAGAGACCACAGAAGCGATCTTGCCCTTGTTGGCGGCCTGATACCATTCAGTGCCCTGGTTGGTCAACGAGGAGATGTAGTGGTTCTTGAACAGGTAGTCCCAGTTCTTGGCCCAACGCATGGCACCCGGATCGTTCAGATTGATCTCGACGTTGGTGCCGTTGACCTTGTAGGCGTGGCTTCCGGCCTGCCATAGCATGGAGGTGATGAAGTTGCCCTGGCCAGAATCGTTGGTGATGTAGACGCTGGAATCCTTCTCGTGGAGAATCTTCGCATCCTGCATGTACTCATCCCAGGTCTTGGGAGGATTGGTGATGCCTGCGGCATCGAAGACCTGCTTGTTGTAGAACATGACCATCGGGCCGGTGTCCTGGGGCAGACCGTAGATACTGCTGCCACTGGTCACGCCTTCCCAAGCGGACTTGACAAACTGGTTCTTGTACTTGGCAAAGCCGTACTGCGAAAGATCCAGCAGATTGCCCGGAACCGAGAACTGAGGAATGGCCTGATACTCAATCTGGGAGATGTCAGGGATACCGGAGCTGGCCTTCAGAACGTTCTGCAACTTGGTGTAGACGGTCATGCCCGTTCCAGGGTTGACGACCTTAATATGAACCTTCGGATATTTCTTCTCAAATGCCGCCGCCTGAGCTTTGGCGCTGTCGGTCCAAGTCCAGTAGGTGATCGTACCGCCCTTTTGCAGAGCCGCGTCCAGATCGCCTTCTTTCCCGCCGTTCGAGCCGCTGGCGCTGTTTGACGAGCCGCCGCAACCCGCAAGGCCTGCAGCAGCCATAGCGATGGCTGCAACTCCTGCCACGAAGCGAACTACCTTTGTACGTTTCATTGAAGGTACCTTTCTTTTTAATTTACTAAAATCTGAACAGTCTGATTACCTGCATCACTGCTTCACGCTACCGGCACTCAAACCGGACTCCCAGTAACGCTGGAGCATGAGGAAGATAATGATGATTGGGATGACAGTGACAAGCGCGCCCATGATGACCAGGTTGTAAATCGGCTTTGGAGTGGCCGATCCGGTCGCCTGCGCGTTCCATTCCGCCAAGCCAACTGTCAACGGATACCACTTCGGATCATTGAGCATGATCAACGGAAGGAAGTAATTGTTCCATGTGGACACGATGGCGAACAACAGCACGGTGACGATGCAGGGCATCAGCAGAGGAAGAACGATCTGGAAGAAGATTCGAACCTCTCCAGCGCCGTCCACACGCGCCGATTCAACAACTTCCCTTGGCACACCAGACTGTACGTAACTGATGACCAGATAGAACCCGAATGGGCTAATGAGTGAAGGAAGTATCACCGCCAGCGGGGTATTAGTGAGGCCCAACTTCGCGAACAGCAAGAAGGTGGGGACAACCAAGGCGTTGCCCGGAATGGCGATGGCGCCGATGATGATTGCCATGACGATTTGCTTGCCGGCGAAGTCGAACATGGCCATGCCATATCCTGCCAGCGCTGCCAGCAGCGTAGCGCCGCCCGCACCGATGACCACGTACATCACCGTATTGCCCAGCCACCTCAGGAACGACCCATCCTCATAGGTGAATGTCGCCTTGAGATTTTCGACGATGTTGAGCTTGTGCCCGAAACCGAGGCCGAAGGTCGAGAGAATGTCGCCCTGGCTCTTGGTTGCATTCAGCACCAGCCACAACAGCGGGATAATCGAATAGAGCGCCAATACCAGCATGAATATGAACAGTACGGGGGAATGACGGCGTGAATAGCCATTCTTCCTGACACCGGATCCGGTGGAGACCGCTACGGTCGCAGCGTTTTTCGTATTCTTACGAGACATCTTTTTCTCCTTGCGATCTCAGTCGATATTCTTTGAACCGTGGTTCTGCGTCACGAACGCAAGCACACCGGTGATCAGACCCATGATGATGGCCAACGCCGCCGCCAAGTTGTATTGGCTGCCGTTCAGCGAGAGGTTGTATGCCCAGAGGTTCGGGGTATAGCTACTCGAAATCGCATTCGGTGCCGGCGTCTGCAATAACTGTGGTTCGCTGAAAAGCTGGAATGTGCCAATGATCGAGAACATGAAGGAAATCAGAAGCTGGCCCTTGATCGCAGGAACCTTGATGTGCCAGGCAACCTGCCATTCGCTCGCTCCGTCAAGCCTTGCCGCCTCATAGAGTTCGGTCGGAATGGTTTTCAGACCGGAGTAAAGAATAAGCATGTTGTAACCCGTGAACGACCAGGTCATAATGTTGCCGATGGACCACAGAATCATGTTCTTGGACAGCGGCTGCAGCGACAGGCCGAACAAGGTGTTGATATTGGCCGTCAGACCGAACTGATTGCCGTACAGGAATTCCCAGATAAGCACGGCGACCACGCCAGGGACCGCGTAAGGCAGGAACAGAAGGATTCGGAAGGCCGAGCGACCAACCAACCTTGCGCTGTCGATAGCCAACGCAGCAAGAAGAGCGAGACCCAACATAATCGGCACCTGAATCAGGAAGACGCGGATAACGCGCCAAAGACCATCCCAGAACAAACCATTCGTCAGAATCGCAACATAATTGCTCAAGCCGGTGAAAACTCTGCCGCCAATCAATTTATCAGTAAACACACTGAGATACAGCGCATAGATAATCGGCATGATAATTGCTATGACAAAGAAAATAAGGAAAGGCGTGATGAAAGCCCAACCGATTAAGCCATTGCGACGATGCTTATGAGCTTTCTGGATGTTCTTTGACCGGGAACTCTTTCCAAATTTCCGTGACGATTGCACAACGCTTGTGTTCGCGTCCATTCTTCCTCCTTAAGACTTTACAACTTTGCAAAGCCGCATATTGGCAACCCGACATCCGTGTGGGAGGTCAATCTTTTTAAACATATCCAAATCCGTTTTTGAATATTCAAAGTTGCCATAGTTTGCTTTGAAATCATATTTCGACATTGAATAACCTAACGTACTATTTATACTAATATGACAAATATACAGTCACCAAAGCTAAAAACACCAAAGCGATGGCAAGAAGCCTGTTATCAAGCCTCATGCCATCGCCAAGAGCAGGAAATGCTGTCCCGCCCGAACTAACTCGAGTCCTTTATCTTTTATTCGCTTACAAAACCCACTCAACGCAGAGTGCCTTGGCTGGCATGTGCGTTGTTCGACCGTAAAGACTTGGCCTCTTTTTATTCGCTTACAAAAAGCACCATTAGTCAGAGCGATGGGGCGGGATATGTGTTGTTCTGGCGTAAGCTTGGCCGAACGGCCTTGAGTGTCCAGAACAACACATATCCCGCCCCATCGCGGCAGTCACTAAGAAAAATCACCACTCGTGCATGGTGCCGTCGAGTAGGCGATCGACCGGCAGCGGAGCCGGCTGATACGGGTACTTCGCAGCGAGCTTCTCATCGAAGTCAACGCCGAGGCCCGGCTTGTTGCCCGGGTGCAGATAACCGTCCTTGAACGTATAAGAAGTATGGAACACCTCGAGCGTCTCGTCGCTGTGCTTCATGTACTCCTGGATGCCGAAGTTCGGAATCGCCAAGTCGAGGTGCAGGTTCGCGGCCATACCGACCGGCGAAACATCGGTGGGGCCGTGGAAGCCGGACTTGACGCCGAAAAGCTCAGCGAAGGCCATGAGCTTCTTCATGTGGGTGAGGCCACCCGTGTGGGTGACGGCCGAACGCACGTAATCGATGAGCTGTTCCTCGATCAGGGTGATGTAGTCGGTCCAGGAGTTGATGATCTCGCCAATGGCAATCGGAGTGGTGGTGTGCTCGCGCACCAGACGCAAGAACTGCTGGTTGTCCTCCGCGGGCGTGGTGTCTTCCATCCAGAAGAGGTCATAAGGCTCAAGCGCTTTGCCGAAGCGAGCGGCCTCAATCGGGCGTAGACGGTGATGGGAATCGTGTAGCAGAATCAAGTCCTTGCCATACTTGTTGCGCACTTCTTCAAACACACCTGGAATGGTGTTGAGGTACGTGCGTGCGTCCCAAACTTCCTCGACCGGCACGCTGGTACGGCGGGCGGGCTCGTAATCGTAACGCATGCCCTTCTCACCCTTGCCAGTCTGCGCGTTGGCCGAAGCCGCGACACCGTAGGTCGACGGGATGCCGGGCAGCGCGTACTGGATACGCGTGGCTTTGAAGCCCATGTCACGATACATATCAATCGAATCGAACAGGCTCGGCAGATCGGTGCCAGAGGCGTGCGCATAGGTCAGAATGCCCTTGCGGGATGCACCACCGAGCAAGTCGTAGACCGGAACGCCGAGCTTCTTGCCTTTGATATCCCACAATGCCACATCAACAGCGGAAATGGCGGCCATCGTCACCGGTCCACGCTTCCAATAGGCGCCCTTGTAGAGATACTGCCACATATCTTCGATGTTGTCCTCGTCCTTACCGATGAGGGCGGGGGCGATAGTCTTCAGATATTCGGCAGCGACCAGTTCACGCCCGTTGAGCGTTGCATCACCGAGTCCTACGATGCCGTCCGTCGTCGTGAGTTTGAGAACGACGAAATTGCGCCCCGGACTCGTGACGAAAACCTCGGCCTTTTCGATAGCCATATCGATTCCTTTCTGTTATACAGATTTTTATTCACAGATGCTTACTGCTTGACGGCATCCGCTTTATTCAATTTTCATTCACGCTTTTCATGACAATCACGCCGCCAACCCTGATACAGAGCGCGACAATACCAATCATGATGTGCAACGAGCCTTGGCAGCCTTGCCCACCTCGCTGATCTGCTGGACGACCTCGTCGACAAACGACGACGAAGACGCAAGACCTCGATCAAGATAAGCGATGACATGCCTGACTGCTTCGCCGTCGATGTTGCCATCGGAGGTGAAACAGGGTTTGGCAAGCGAAACGACCTTGTCTTTATTGATGACATCCGCCAGTTCATCGCTAAACCGGTTAAGGAACAAAATCCACGCGGCAATGGCACGGGCGGCCGGAAGCGCAGAGGCCCCGTCCTCCAGGGCTTTACGGGCAGCGGGAACGATGCGAACTGGCAGCTTCTCGCTTCCATCGGAGGCGATCTGCATCAGCAGATGACGAATATTCGGGTTCTCAAAGCGTTGAAGCAATTGCCGGCGATATTCGTCGGTGGGCACGCTGACATAGCGTCCAGCTAGATCCCACCACTCGTTGATCCACGAACGCAGGGTCGGATCGGCCACGGCATCCGCGACGGTTTCGCAGCCGAACAACGGGCCGCAGTAAGCCAGAGTGGAATGGGAACCGTTGAGCATCCACAGTTTGCGCTGCTCGTAAGGAGTCACATCGTCAGTAATGACGGCCCCTACTTCATCCCATGCCGGACGTCCTGACGGGAACTCCCCGGCAATCACCCATTCGCGGAACGGCTCGGTGCGCACCGGAGCGGCATCGTGCCAACCTTTCGTGCGTTCAACCAGCTCGATATCGGCCGATGTGGTGGCAGGCGTGATGCGATCGACCATTGACGTACCCCAAGCAACGTTGAGACGTGTCCAGTCAAGCAATGACGGATCGACTTCGGCAATGGCCTGCTCGACCACTTTACGGAACGCGGCACCGTTACCAGCCAGATTATCGCAGGGCAGCACGGTGATCGGGCCGGCACCCGCGTTTCTGCGGGCCAAAAACCTGCAACCATACGAACAGGAATCGTTTTGAGCCTGTCCACCTCCGGATCAGCCTTCAAAGCCTGAAGATCGGAAGCAACATTGGCGTCGGAAATATCAAGATCTCCGTTCTGGGCACGCATATACCCAGCCTCAGTGACCGTTGAAGTAACAATCGAGATATCCGGATCGGCGAAACGAAGACGCAAAGCCGTCATATCCGCACCTGCATGCATGGAGGAAATCGACGAAATGACTTCAAATTCGTCGCCCTGAGCTCCGGAAGTAATCAGGGTATACACGCAGCCCTGTGCTGCAAGCAAGTCGCTCATCCTCGACCCAAGACCGGTGAAACCGGCGATACCCCATTGCGCCGCATCGGATGCATGCTGGGTGTACCAAGACTGATGGGCACGCGTGAAATTGCCGACCCCCAGATGAATGATTCTTTCCGGAGCCGCTGAACGGCCATCCTTTTCACGGCTAATCGCCGGAACCGAAGCGCTTACCTTTGACATCATTGCTCCTTACGCTTCTATTTTCCAAATCCTTATTGTTGCTTCACGGTATCGATTTTGAACACTCGCTTGGGCTGCGTGGCAACCTCGTAGTGCATAATCGAAAGCCCTTCGTCCATGGAAATACGATGATCGCATATCAGTGAAGCAACGAAACTCGCGGTAATCCTCCTGTTCATGTCGTGACGGGAAGGAATCGAACAGATTGCACGCGTGTCGTCAATGAAACCGGAAAGCTTGGTGAATCCGGCGTAGGGAACCGTGGCACGGAAATAGCGCGAAATGGCTTCCGGAGAGTCGATGAACCACCATGGAGCACCCACATAGAACGAAGGATAGAAGCCTGCGAGCGGCGCAAGTTCACGGGAATATACCGTTTCGTCGGTGGTGAAGGCGACAAAATGGAAATCGATATTGTTTCCGTACTCATTCAAGAGCGGGCGCAAAGCCTCGACGAACTCGGCTCGCGCAGGAATGTCACCGCCGATATCCGCGCCATAATCGGCATAGGAAGCGGCGTCGTAATTACGAGCAATGGAAGGATGGACCGTCATTACCAAGCCATCTTCCTGGGCCAATCTCGCCTGATCGTTAAACAGATGTGCACGAAGGCGGTCGGCATCGCGAGAATCGATTCGTCCGGCATAAGCTTCTCGGAACAGACGATCTGCCTCGGCATCCGTGAGCCTTTCGGAATTGATGCTGATATGGGAATGGTCGCTCAGCACCGCGCCATGCTCTTTGAAATACCGGCGCCGGCGACGCATGGCTTCTGTGAAACCTTCGTAGCCGGAGGCATCCACATCGGCGGCCGCACCAAGGTTGCGGACCAGCTGCGGCCAATCGGCACGGCCCGGCTCAAGATAAGCGTCAGGTCTGAACGCAGGAGCGACAAACGGCTCGAAATCCGAATCGGCGTTGACCTTATCGTGAAGCTTCAAATCACTGACGGGATCGTCGGTGGTGGAAACGAAATCCATATTGAAGCGGTTGGCGAGCGCTCTCGTGCTGAATTCTGGGGTCTTGAGCATCTCGTTGAGCTCATCGTAAATCACGCCCGCCGTATCCGGGCCAAAAGCAGTATCGATACCGAAAACGCGCACCAACGAATCCTCGAACCAATAACGCATCGGCGTTCCCGCAAAAGCAAACCAGTGCTGACCAAACAGCAGGAAAGCGTCACGGGCCTGCCGTTCGGTGAAATGAGGCTGGTTGACTCCCAGCGCACTCAGCGCAATGCCTTGGGCATGCAGCACGCGAGTGACGTAGTGGTCAGGGGTGATGAACAAATCAGTGGGATTGGCGAAATGCTTGTCCTGCGCAAACCATTCAACGGGGATATGCCCGTGAGGGGAAATAATGGGAAGATCCTTGACGGAGGCATACAGTTCGCGTGCGGCATGCAACGTTTTTTCCTCGGCAGGAAATAGCCTGTCTGGGGATAAAGACGTTCCTGATTTGTCAGCCATAAAATTCTCCTAGCAGAAGAGCACAACAGACAATCCCTGGTGATTGCCCGAAAGTCTTAAATCGTGCCTCAGTTTACGCTCAGCAGCATTTGGCCGTATGCTGTTGCCATTACTTGCCAACGTATGCTTATACTAAAGGGCGAAGGACGGCAAAAGAGTGCGCAATGACGAGATAACGGATAACGGCAAGGCCGAGAATCTTCAAGACTTATCGAAAGACTCCCAAGACAATCTGCAAGATCCGCATGCCACCTTGGAGGATGTCAAGAAACCCGTCACCATCAGAGACGTGGCCCAGGCTGCCGGAGTTGTGCCGTCTACTGTTTCCCGAGCGTTTGCAAGGCCCGGCCGCGTCAGCGCCGCAACCGCCGAAAAAATCTACAAGGTCGCCGACCGGCTCGGTTATCGTTCGCATACAATCAATGCGCATACCAACGACGACCATCTCAACGGAATGCTAGGCATCGTGGTAGCCGACCTCAGCAACCCGGTTTTCGCGGAATACACACGAGCCGCGCAACACGAATGTCTCACGAATGGCTTCGGCCTGCTGGTGCTCGACTCAGAGGAAAATACCGTCATCGAACGAACCTCGATTCACATCGCCGGGCAGCATATTGACGGAATCATCCTCGCTTCGTCCCGCCTTTCCGACACCGGCATCAGAAAACTTGCCCAAACCAAGCCATTGGTGACGCTTAACCGCTCCATTCGCGGCATCCAGTCGGTGATCGCCGAGGTACAAACAGGACTTACGCAGGCCATCAATCACCTTGTCACGCTAGGACACCGCAGTTTCACCTATCTGAGCGGACCGGAATCGTCTTGGCAGGACGGCGTGCGTTGGAGGACGCTTTCCTCCATCTGTCTAAGACGCCATCTGAAACTGCGCCGCATTCCTGCCAATACACCGACTTTCAGCGGCGGCTTCGGCACCGGAAACCAATTTCTGAGCAACCCCACCGATGCCGTCATCGCCTACAACGACATCATGGCCATCGGGTTCATCGCGGCTTTGCACAGCAAGGATGTCAGCGTTCCCGACGACGTATCGGTTGTGGGTATCGACGACGTGCAATTCAGTTCGCTGGTCTCCCCCGCATTGTCAACGGTCCGTCTGCCACGTAAGGCATTGGGCGTGAAAGCCGTGACCGAAACCATCGGCCTTATCCGCCATACCAAACCGCTAAACGACAGAAAGCCCATCATGCTGGAATCGTCTTATATCGTGCGCGCCAGTACGGGCAAGGTCAATCCCTCTGCACTGTCTGATAGGAATTTATGAACACCAACAGGAACACCTTGTCCAAACGCCGGTTTGCCGGATATTTACCTTCGAGCGTGAACTGTTTATTTTTCTTGGTGTTTCACCGTGTTATGCCGTGTTGTCTTATCCCCCGTTAATCGGCTTACCTGACAGGTTATTTAAGCTGTTTATTTGAGCGCCTTACCAGCGGAACCCAGTTCGACGCAGGCCTCGACCACGCGCTGGGCCATCGCGTCCTCGGCCGTGCGGCCCCATGAGCGCGGGTCGTAGTAGCGTTTCTCTCCAACCTCGCCGTCGACCTTGAGCACGGAATCGTAGTGCTCGAACATGTGGCCGGCGACAGCGCGAGTGAAGGCGTACTGGGTATCGGTGTCGATATTCATTTTCACCACGCCGTAATGTACCGCGGCAGTGATGTCGCCCTTCGTCGAGCCTGAACCACCATGGAAAACGAGCATGAACGGCTTGTCGTCGTGCAACTCGGCGTCGGTGTAATCGCTTCCCAGATTGCCAGCCTTTGCCACCGACGCAACCTCGCGCTGAATCTCGCCAAGCAATTCCGGGCGTAGCTTTACGACTCCCGGCTTGTAAGCGCCATGCACGTTGCCGAACGTGAACGCCGCCATGTAAGCGCCCCGCTCCCCCAGACCAAGTCTGCGTGCCACCTCAATGCCGTCGGCCGGCGTGGAATACAGCTTTTCATCGATATCCGCACGATGTCCGTCTTCCTCTCCGCCAACTGCGCCGATTTCGATTTCAAGAACGGTGCGAGCCTTGGCGGAAAGGTCGAGCAATTCTTCAGCGATATCAAGGTTTTCCTTGAGCGGAACCGTTGAACCGTCCCACATATGCGATTGGAAAATCGGCTCCTTGCCGTGCGCTACCTCGTCGGCCTCATGAGCAAGCAACGGCCGCACCCAGCCGTCGAGATACGGCTTGGCGCAATGATCGGTGTGCAGCGCAATAGAAATATTTGGATATTTCGCCGCCACTTCATGCGCAAACGCTGCAAACGCCAATGAACCCGTAACGCGATCATCGACCCGTTGTCCAGAAAAATAGGAGGCGCCGCCGACGGAAACTTGGATGATGCCGTCAGATTCAGCCTCGGCGAACCCTTGCAGCGCGGCGTTAAGTGTCTGGGTGCTGGTCACGTTAATTGCCGGATAGGCGTAACCGTTACGCCGCGCGGATTCCAGCATTTCACGATATCGTTCAGGGCTCGCAATAGTCATGTTTCCCATTATTGCCGTGAGCCTCGCCATTGGGCCTGCCATCCCACCGTCTGTAATAAACGCAAAAATAGTGTGATATAGTTATCAAGTGCTTCATGCTGGGTTTTGAACAACAAACCTTCTACGGCACACTAATTGGGGGATTAGCTCAACGGTAGAGCCCGCCGCAAGGCGGAGACGCACGGTTCAACTCCTGCCTCCTCCACTTTCTTTCGATTTTCCGTTTTTCGATTTCAATATATTTCTTGAACGTAGTTACAGCTATAATCTGGAAACTTTTAGATTGTTGCATCAGCGCCACATCAACCTATCAAAATTGACAAAAGGCTTAGAATCGTTGGAAAATCAAGGAATATCAAAGAGCGGATGACGGGAGTCGAACCCGCCTCTGAAGCTTGGGAAGCTTCCATTCTACCGATGAACTACATCCGCAGTGACGCACGCAATGTCGCGCACATACAAATCATGAGTCTAGCACAGAGACGCGAAACAGCGTGCCGAATCGGCTCAGTCAGCTTTCACTGACGAATGATTCAGCTCAATTCACTGATTTGACTTATCGAGATTCGTAACTTCGGTATCATTGTCGATTCGCTCTGACTTCGAAATCATTCGAATCTGTAATTCAGGTCATGCCTCAATCCGCAAATTTGAGTCACATTCGTATTCACGGCGGAAATCCCGAACAATTCTACATTCGTACGACATTATTTGATACAAGCCGCCCTCTCACCGCAGTCACTGCACCTCTTACCGATACCTATGCACCTCTTATCCACATTAGCTTTCCTTCCATAACCACGCAGCGCCACAATCGTCCCATCACCAAGTTTTGCGGTTCACGTCGCAATCTGACATCGGCACGAAAGGTTTTATCCATGTCAACACTGCTGCAAGCAGAACATCTGTTGAAGTTCTACGGCAATCACGAAGCCGTTCACGACGTTTCGCTGAGCATCGAGCGAGGTTCACTTACCGCGGTCATCGGGCCGAACGGCGCTGGCAAATCGACCACGATCTCGATGATTACCGGTATCAATGCACCAGATGCGGGCACAATCAAATTCCCAGACTCTTATGCCTCCGACAACCACGCAGAAACAGGCAACACCAACAAAACCGAAATCCGCAAGGCATCCGCAAACAACCGCCCGGCAATCGGCGTGGTGTTTCAACAAAGCGTGCTCGACCATCTGCTGACGGCCCGCGAAAATCTCCAATCCCGCGCCCGACTTTACAAGAACCTTCCTAGCAACCGAGTCAAGGAAGTCATTGAACTCGTCCATGCCGAAGATTTTGCGGATCAGCGCTACGGCTCACTTTCCGGCGGTCAACGTCGTTCAATCGATATCGCACGGGCGCTTATCAACAATCCCGATCTGCTCGTGCTCGACGAGCCCACCACCGGCCTCGATATCGTCACCCGCAACTCGCTGTGGTCCCTGCTGAACCGACTTCGCCGCGAAACCGGACTTTCCATACTGCTGACCACGCACTATCTCGAAGAAGCCGAGCATGCCGATCAGGTTTATCTCATCGATCAGGGTCATATAAAGGCTTCCGGTTCGGCGCAGGAACTTATTTCCTGTTACGCCGATTACCGGCTTGAAGTCACGCTAAAACCAGGAACGAGCCGAACAGCCAAAGCCACCCTTGAACAGCTCGATGACAACATTCCTGTCCAATTACCCAGATCCGTACCCACAACCAAAAGCCAAAGCCAACAAAACAATGCATTTGAAGAGCCAACAAGCAACGGCAATACCAGCTGCGACAACCCTGATCATCTGTCATTCACCTTGTCATCAGCCAACAACTGTCTGATAATCCTAAGCGAACTCCGGCCGTATATCACCGATTTCCAGTGCCGCCCAGGCACAATGAACGACGTGTTCTTGGCACTAACGGAACGATGAGTCCATCACAAAATTTGCCGCCCCCAAATTTGTAAGTCGACCCGACAAATCCAGCCATCAAAACTTTGCATATCGTTGAAATATCAACGATTATTCATATTCCGCCACTGTTCAAAACTCATATTTTAACGGCTAAAGAAAATGTGAGCCGAAACCATCTAAAGGACCATCATGCTCGCCTTATCGCAACGCAATCTCAAACTGTTTCTGCGCGACCACGCCCGCGCCCTGCTTTCGCTGCTCAGCGCCCTTATCGCGTTCGGACTTTACGTCATCTTTCTCAAACAGACCGTTCGTTCCGGCTGGGGCGGCAACGGCCTTAGCACAAGCACCATCAACACCCTGCTCGACAACTGGTTAATCGGCGGCACTCTTTCCATCACCGGACTCACTACGTCTCTGGCCATGGTCGGCCAAATGGTCAACGACCGAGAAAACGGCCTCGATATTGATTTTCGGATGGCCATACACTCACGTTGGCGTATCGCCGGCGGCTACGTACTGAGCAGTGTGGCTATCGGATTTGTTATGCAATTGATTGTGTTTGCGATTATGCTTGCCTATTTTCTTCCCGTCGACCGTATCTCCGTACCTTTGAATCATCCGATGACTGTCCTTGGGATACTCATGCTGATGGCATTCAACGCCCTTGCCAGCTCGGCACTGTCCTATGCAATCGTCGCCGGCATCCACTCACAAAGCGCCAACACCGCGCTCAACACCATCGTCGGCACCGCCTCGGGATTCCTCGCCGGCGTCTATCTGCCCGTCAGCGCCATGCCGAAATTCGCGCAACACCTCATCGAAGCGTGGCCGGGAGCCTACACCTCGTCGCTGTTCCGTAGATTGCTTATGGACAATGCGATGGATTCCGCATTCGCACCCCTACCCCATTCTGCTGCGGTCGCCGCCAGATTCCGTGCCGATATGGGTATCGGCTACACGCTGCCCCGCACGTCCCAGCCAACTTCGGCCGCCGGGGAGATCATTCTACTTGTCGCTACCACAGCCTTGATATCGTTGATTATCTGGGCCATTCGTGTGCTTGCTGTAAGTATGCGTAAGCTGGGTATCAGTAAGGAACGCAGCCTTGCAGCAATCTGAAAAATGACAGCCCCAGCGTTCCATAATGGGATACGGCACGCATATACAGTCACTTATACAATCGAAAATGTATCCGTCTGCGTATGAACATGTGAAAATACGGATGCACAAGCGAATAAAATAAGGCCGATGAGATAAGGCCGATCAATCAGGAAGGCGGTGGACACGTGACCATCATGTTTCGAGCGAATCCTGAGCTTGAAGATGGCGAGGTGAACATTGTCATCGAGGCCACAGCACCCACCGCCGAAGCCTTATCGGTGATGAAAGCCGCGGAAACCCTGGGACGTCGAACGTCGCAAACCATCTCCATCGACACGGATGGCAGGATCGAAATCGTGCGCAAAAGCGCCATCATCGCCATCGAAGTGCATGGCAACTCGCTCATGCTCCGGCTCGCCGCCACACCAGGCTCACCAGCACACACGCTGAACACCAAAGACCGGCTGCAGCATTTCATGGAGTCGCTGCCACCTTCCGACTTCGTCCAGATATCCAAACAGGTCGCCATCAACCTGCGTCACTTGAAATCGCTGGAAGCCAGTTATTCCGGCAATATGACGGCAAAGCTCACCGACGGCGTCGACGAAACCGTCAGCCGACGCTATGTGGCCGACCTGAAGAAAACATTGGGAGTCTGAAATGCGTCAAAACGAATACTTCATCGATGAGAACACCGACACAAACAATTCCGATGATATCAACAACATCTTCGACAACTACCAAGAGCGCGACGAGAAAGGCGAGAATATGAACCACCGGTCAACAATTCTCCGCGATGTCGCCCGCAACGCGGCCATCGGGCTGGGATTCGGTTCGTTCTTCTACCTCTTGGTGGAGGCAATTGCTCCGAACTGGGTGCCTATCACCCCGCTCAGCATCATTACACTGTTCATCATGAGCGCTCTCATCGGAGAGCTGACGTTCCTGCTCGGCAATGAGCGTATCGCCGGTTATATTGCGCACTGCGTACTCACTTTTGCACTGGTTATCGTGTGGATCCTGATGAACGGTTGGAGTTTCTCACACATCACCGGCGGTCTGCCTACCGTGGCTTTAGTGTTTATCGCAATCTATGGCGCAATCTGGGCAATCAGCATCGCCCACAACAAGCTGGATGCTCGAAAAATCAACGAAAAGCTGACAGCACAACGCTGAAACACCGCATTTCAGCTCAGTACGCGGCCTGTGCTTCGTTGTCGGAACCCAAGCGGTTCCAGCGTTGCCCGCGGTTTGAAGCGGCTCCGACACCTTGCATCTCCTGAGCCATCTGCATCAGACGATTGATACGATCCTGAGTGGGCGGATGCGTTGAGAATAAGCGGCTGAAACCCTCGTCGGAGAAAGGATTAGCAATCATCAGCACTGCGGTGGACTGGGTGCCGGCGGTCTGCGGCATCGGGTTGGCCTGCGCACCGGAAGTGATCTTGCTCAGTGCCGAGGCGAGCGCCGCCGGATCACCGGTGAGTTTGCTGCCATCTTCGTCCGCGTCGTATTCGCGGGTGCGAGAAATCGCCATTTGAATCAACGAGGCACCAATCGGCGCGAGAATCGAACTCAACGCCACCCCAATCAGCCCGAAAAGACCGGAATCACGGTCATCATCCTCCCGTCCGCCACCGAAGAACATCAGCATATAGCCAAGATAGGTAATCACCGTCGCCATCGCGCTGGCAACGGCCGACGTGAGGATGTCATGGTTGTAGACGTGCATCAACTCGTGGCCGAGCACGCCTCGCAATTCGCGTTCGTTCAGAATCTGCAGGATTCCCTCCGTGCAGCAGACGGCGGCATGACGCTCGTTGCGGCCGGTGGCGAAAGCGTTCGGGCTCATCGTCGGGGCGATGTAAATGCGCGGCATCGGCTTGCCGGCACGAGCGGAAAGCTCGCGGACGATGCGGTAAAGCTCGGGCGCTTCGGCCTCAGAAACCTGCCGCGCACCCATCGAAGCAATCGAGATGCGGTCTGAGAACCAATAGGAGATGAAAGTTGAAGCGAGACCGATGAAAATATAGTAGACAAGCGTGTTGCGGCTGGCGCCGGTCAGCCACCAAATGAGCATGATAATGGCCCACATCACTCCGAAAAGCAGTGTGGTTTTAAGGCCGTTCAAATGGCCGTGCACTTTGATCTTGCCGTTCATAAACCAAAGTGTAGCGAATCAGCCTGTACTTTTGCTGAACGTCAGCTGTGACTACACAGGCATCTTGGCCACAGCAGGCCTACGCCCGTCTTCCCGCATCGAGCTCGCGGCAAAATCAAGAAAAGGGTGCTTTCTGTCGCAACAACAGAAAGCACCCGAATGGAAACTCGGCGTTACGTCAACTAATCGGTCAGAGCAATCCGCCGAGCGCCACCAACCTGCTCAACATCTCAAAGCGCCACTCAGCCAAGCGCGAGCGAACGCATCTGCTCGGGATCGATCACCTTTTTGTGTTCGCGGCCTTCCTTCGCACCCTCGGCACGCTCGTAAGCATCAACCTTCTTCCAGCCGGCGAAATCGATAGGCTTGACGCCGCGCGATGCCAGCAGACGGTCGATGGATTCGGGGTCACGGTCGGCGGCGATGCAGCCCTTGCCTGCACCGTCAACGTCCTCAGCCTTGGCGAGGTCCTCAAGCATGTTGCCGACAATCATC
This sequence comes from Bifidobacterium sp. ESL0682, assembly GCF_029392815.1. GTDB lineage: Bacteria > Actinomycetota > Actinomycetes > Actinomycetales > Bifidobacteriaceae > Bifidobacterium. The sequence goes on from NZ_CP113942.1 coordinate 1,886,535, forward strand.
AGCGCATCGGACTTGGTGGAACCAATCAGGCCCACCGGTCCACGCTTGGCCCAGCCTGTCGCGTAGAGGCGCGGACGGACGGTGCTCTCGCCGGTTTCGGCAGTAAGCGCCGGTTCGGCGAGAATGCGGCCTTCTTCATTGGCCAGGACGTCACGTTGTTCGTCGTAGGCCACGCCCGGCACGCTCGCCGGCTTATAGCCGATGGCGTGATAGACGGCCTCGACCGGATAATCGGTGAACTCGCCGGTGTGACGCATCACGCCGTCGGCGCTGGTTTCCGTACGTTCGACATGTAGGCCGATGACCTTGCCGTCCTCGCCCAAAACCTCGGTAGGCGCGGAATTGAAATGAATATAATACTTCTTGGGTGCAGGATTGCCCTCGAAATCAACACCGCCATCGTCGTCCATATCCTCGGCCATGTCGCGGATAGCATAGAGCTCCTCGACCATCTGACGGGTCAGCTTGTCTTTACCGGCCTGCTCGACGGTGTCGTCATCAAGGTCGAAATCGTCCTCGTTGATGATGATCTGCACGCCCGGCAGCTTCTCGAGCTCGCGCAGCTCCTGCACGCTGAACTTGGCCTGGGCCACGCCACGGCGAATGAAGAGATGGAGTTCGCGCGCCTTGTTGGCCTTGATGCCTTCATAGACATTGTCGGGAATATCAGTGCGGGACTTGAGATCGTCGGCGTTACGCACCAGCTCACGTGCAACATCCATTGCCACGTTGCCGCCACCGATGACGGCCACCTTTTCGGCGTCAAGCGGCCAGGTGCGAGCGCCGGTCGGATAGCCGTCGTACCACTCCACGAACCGTGCGGCACCATGCACGCCATCAAGGTCGGATCCAGGAATGGTCAGCGGGCGGTCGGCCACCGCACCGGTGGCAAAGAGCACCGCATCGTAGCATGGCATCAGATCGTCAAGTGTCAGGTCACGGCCAAATTCCACGTCGCAATACAAATGAATATCTGGGTTGTCGAGCGTCTTCTCCAACGCATCGGCGATGAACTTGATGGCCGGGTGATCGGGCGCGACACCGTAACGAACGAGACCAAATGGCACCGGCAGCTTTTCGAACAGGTCAATGCGCGCGTTGGCCGGCAGACCAAGCGATTCACCCTTCTTCTTCAGTTCGCGCAGGAAAATGTCGGATGAATAAACTCCAGCAGGGCCGGCCCCGACGACGGCGATGCGTAATGTGTTGCTATTGTTTTCGCTCATGGTTCTAGATTAACGCAACCGGTCATACCACGAAAGACCGAATGGCAAGAGATTGCTTACATTTCAACGGCAAACCCCGTGCCATTGCTTGGTAAAAGACATATTTGTGGCCCCTGATGCCTATACTGAAGAATCGTTCGCGTGGTTGGTGGCAGCAGCTGCGCCAAGACGATTTAGCAACGCAGACAGCTTGGAAACACAGGCTTTGCGGCGATATTTGCTGGGATGAATCCAGTCATATCCGCAATGCCGGCAAACATAGTCGATTTCCCAAGCTCGATGCACCGGCTTGATTCGTCGCGCGGACTCCTCACCTTTCCGCATGCGTCGTCTCAAGCCGCAGACAAGACAAGGTGATTCACCGTGAACATCAAATCAATTAAAAAGGTTACTGCAATCATCGGCGCAGCAGCGCTGGGCCTTTCGCTGGCAGCCTGCGGCAACACATCGTCAAGCAACAGCAACGCAGCCGATGCCAACGGCAAACCGACACTGACCTTCATGCTGGATTGGACGCCGAACACCAATCACGTCGGCCTCTATGTCGCCCAGCAGCTCGGCTATTTCAAGGATGCCGGCGTCAACGTGAAGATCCTGCCGACCGCCCAAGCCGGAGCCGAAACCAGCGTGGAGAACGGCGTGGCCAACATCGGCTTTTCCAAGCTGACCGACCTCGCCAACGCCGATGCGCACGGGGCTGACCTGAAACTCGTCTTCGACCTGACGCAGAAACCCATCGCCCGCTGGTGCAGCCTGAAAAGCCGTACCGACATCAAGACGCCCAAGGATTTTGCCGGCAAGACCTTCGTCACCTTCGGATCGGCGGAACAGAGCGCTTCGGTGCGCCAGATGATTCGTTACGCCGGCAGCAACGGTGACTTCAAAACCGCGACGGCAGGCACCAATACTTTCCGTACACTGACGAGCGGCAAAGGCGATTTCGCCGGCTTCTACGCCAACTGGGAAGAGGTCGAATCGCAGCTCAACGGCCCGGCGCTCAACTGCTTCGCCGCCGACAAGTGGGGCGTGCCCGGCAATCCCGATCAGCTCGGTTTCGCGGTGAAGAACTCGTGGCTGAAGAACCCGCAGAACGTCGCCAACCTCAAGAAATTCCTCAAGGCCGCACGTCGCGGTTACAACTACGCACTGGCCAATCCAGACAAGGCAGCCAACATCCTCGTCAACCAGACCAAGACCTCACACCTCGACCCGAAGCTCGCCCGCGCCTCAATGGAGAAGGTCGTCAAAGAGGGCTATTGGAGCGGCAACGGCATGGCCGATGACGCGGCCAACGGCAAACCTGACCAGAAGCTCGCCGCCACCGTCAACACCGAAGACGGTCAGAAATACCTTGACTTCCAGTACAACGCTGGCACTTACACCGATTCGCACAAGAAGAAGCTCGTCCGCGCGCCCCAGGCCGCCGAGCTTTCAACTAACAAATACGTGGAATAAGGCATGTCACAACAACATTCAGCAACTCAACAACACCATGACAGCTGGTGGCGCAAAGTACTGCCGCCGGCCGTCGCCATCGGCGCTGTGCTCGCCGTCTGGCAGATCGCGGCGAGCGCCCACTGGGTTTCCGAAACCACGCTTGCCTCCCCCGCCGCCATCGTCTCGTCAATGATTGCGACCTGGCCCGATCTTATGGCGGCTACAGCCGTAACCACAGGTGAGGCTCTGGCTGGTTTCGCGATCTCAGTCATTCTCGGCATCGCCATCGGCATCGGCCTCTACGCCTCGAAAACCGCCAATCGAGCCATCTACCCGCTGCTGGTGGCAGCTCAGACCATCCCCATCATCACCATCGCGCCACTGTTCATGATCTGGTTCGGCTTCAATCCGGCCGGCAAGATCACGCTTGTGGCCATCTTCGGCCTGTTCTCCATCGCCGTCGATACCTCGCGCGGACTGAACGCCGTCCCCGCTTCTATCAGGATGTGGCGCTGACCTGCGGAGCGACAAAACTGTGGACACTGTTCCACGTGAAACTTCGCGTCGCCGCCCGCCAGATTTTCTCTGGCATTCGCATCAGCGCCGCCTACGTTTTCGGCACGGCCGTCACCGCAGAATATCTCGGTGCCACCAACGGCCTCGGCGTGTGGCTGCAGGGCGCGTTCAACTCCTTCCAAACCGCTCTGATCTTCTCGGCGGCTCTCGTCGTGGTGGCACTGACCGGCATTCTGCTCGGTCTGGTCTCGCTTGCCGAACGCCTGTTGCTCGGACCTGCCGATCAGGATGGTGCCCTATCACTGGATGACAGCGAATTCTAGAATCGTCGCTGGCCTACTTCGTCCGCTGATGTCTATTAATCCGAAGTTGTTTGACGCCAAGATATCTGAAGTTGATTAGTTACGACACTATCGGCTAAGCTTGAAAGTGTATGTAAGACGGCATATTCGCAATATGGCTGAGTGACATAAATATCGCGGTTGTCAACGCACACGGAGAGAGAATATCTGTTTCACGAAAGGACATTGATGGACGACACCAATCCAGAAACCAACGGGGATTACACCAATCCAACGCAGGATTCGAACACGGGCGAAAATCCTTTGAACACTTTCGGCGATTCCACAGGAACTTCACCGGAACAGCAGTATCAAGCCGAAACGACACAAACACCTTCTTCGGAGTCGTCAACATCGGAGCAGCAAAGCGCTCCGGAATTCAATCTGGTGATGCCCGACCTGCCATCCATGCCCACTCCAGCGACGCAGAACGAAAATCCCGCGACGAATGCCACACCGTACTCCGGCGATATCTATGCTGCAGACTCGCAAAATTATGGATTCGCCTCGCAGCCCGGCTCAACTCAGCAATTTGGCTCAACCTCACAAGCCGAAACGGTTCCGCAATACAATGCGCCTCAGGCCGATTCAGCCCCGCAAAATAGCCCAATCCAGCAAAGCGCATCAATACCGCAGTACAACACCGCACAACAGACGGACGGCAATGTTCCGCCGCAAGGCAATCCCTATCAGAACGAGCCGTATCAGGGCGATTCGTATCAAAACGCTCAATACCAGCCTCAGTACCAAGGCTCGGCACAGCCCAGCGGCGACGCTCCCATATTCCCGCCAGTAGCGCCTAACCAGCCACCGTACGGCAACCAGAATCCGAATAACTTCGCCGCTTCACCGACAGTTCCGCTGGGCCTGCCGTTCTACGGCTGCCCGCCGGTGGAGGCCGTCAAGCGCTTCTTCCTCAAGTACGTCAAGTTCTCGGGCCGCGCAAGCCGTAGCGAGTTCTGGTGGACCTACCTATTCATCTTCTTAGTCAATCTGGTACTCAACATTGTCGACTCCGGTCTATTCCGCGGTAACAACAATCTTTTCGACACCATCTGGGGACTGGCCATTCTCATTCCGTCCATAGCCATTGGCATTCGCCGTCTGCACGATTCCAACCGATCGGGTTGGTGGTTGATGCTTCCCGTCGGCCTAGTTTTCGGAAGCACGATTATCTTCATCATCGCCGCAATCGCCGGAGGAATCAGCATCGGTGCCGCAGTCAGTTCAACCGGCAGATATACCAGCGGTATCGGAGCCGGAGCGGGCGCAGGTATCGTCATCACAGCTATTCTTCTGCTCATCTGCTATATCGCAGCGTTCATCGTGGCAATCGTCCTCATGGTTGCTGGCCCCAAGCCGGAGGGTGCACGGTTCGATGAAGTTCCACCGATGCAGGCCGGCATGAATGGCTCCTACGCGCCGACGATGGGTCAGCAGAATTCCTTCAACGGACAGTATGCGCAGCCGGGACAGTACATGCCGCCCACCAACCAGGAGCAAGGCAATCCATATCAGACGCCAGCTACGCAGCAAAATCCTGTCAACAACCCATACACGACATCTGCGGAAACATACGGGCAGAACCAGAATTACTCCGGCGAGCAGCCTTACACGGATGCCAACAACGTCAACAATGGCAACAACAATGCTGATAACGGCTTTTCGCAGTTCCCGGGAAATGGCGAAAACCAGGCGCAGCAATAAATCATCCAGCTAACCGGCACCAACAATGTCGGCGATGATATACGAAATCCGCCTCGTCCGAATAATGTTTCGGGCGGGGCGGATTCTTATTACTTTAACGTATGCAGCAATGACACTGTCTGGTCACGAGGTTTACAACGCTACCAGCGAATCGTTCCGCCATCACCAGCTCATTGCACCTCACGACACTTCCAGGTTTACAGTTCCACCGGTGGCTTGTTTTTATCTTCCGGAATGTCTTTGAACTTTTCGGCGAGCTTGGCCTTCTTCATCTTCTCTTCTTTTTCCTTTTCGGCCTTGGCCACCGCCACCGGATCGTAGACGACGTCGTTATGGTGCTTCTCCCACTCAGTCTTGGCCAGCGGCGCAACAAACTCAGCAACCGCATCCAGGCCACGCTCAGCGTTGCCGGAACCGGCCGCTTCACGATAGTTGTTCACCAGATCCTTGAACTGCTGACTCGTCAGGTTCATGCGCGGAATCGACATGCGCTCGCACAGCTCGTTGATATACAGCATGATAGGAGTCGCGTTGCGGGCCGCGGCATCGGAACCAGCCGGAACATCGTCGTTTTCAACCAAACCGAACAGCCCGCCAATCGCGGCCAATACCACCGCGAGGCGCTGGGCCACACTTTCGACGTCCGTCCCAAGCGGCGTGGAATCGTCATCACCGAATACCGCACTGGTACCCGCTGCATTTTCGATTTCTTCAAGCGCGGCAGCTACGGCCTTCACCGTTTTGTCATCCCAGCCGACGTTGAGATCACCGGCACCCGCCATCACGAGCGTAGTGTCGCCGTTACGGGAATAGTCTTCCATCTGCTCGTACGCATCGTTGACGTCAATCAGCGCGTCAACCGTCGACTGTGGACGGCCGGGAATGCTGACCGCACCTTCATAGACGAATTCGGCATCGGCCATGGGGATTTCTTCACCAGTGATGACCTCTGCGACAGCCCGGCAAACGAGAACCTGCAAGTCCTCGGCGTATTTCGCATCATTGCTCAGCTTTTGAGCGGTATCCAACGGCCAAAGCCCAATGAGATCGACGCCAGCCTGCGCCGCATCCCGCACCTCAGGCATCAAAGCCAGACGCGCCAAGTCACCGTCTTTGATGATGCCGCCTTCAATATCCACCGCCATAGTCGCTCCTTTGCCTTTGCTGCCAACTGCCGGTTTCCTCACTCTATCGTAATCCCTACACGGCTACGACACCGCCGATGAGCCTACTGGACGTCTTTGGCAGGATCGACGTACGTGATGTGCAACATCTTGCCGGTGGCGCTGTCGTAAGTAATCGAGGTGATCGAGGCAAGTGCGGTGTGGCGCAGAAGCATATTATGCTCGGGATGACCGGTTTCCAACATGTGACGGTAACTGAAGATCGGTGATTCGTGGCTGACGATGATGACCTGCGCTCCGGGGTGGTTGCGCACGGCTTCCTGCGCGAAATCACTCACGCGAGCAGCAATGTGCTGATAGCTCTCCCCCAGCTCGGCTTCCAGAGGTTGCGTACCAGCTTGAGGTTTTTGGACGCCACAACGCGCCCTGACCATAGCCGATACGCGTGCCACGGAACTCGTTGCCCGCTTCGATGAGCCGCGAATCGGTTTCCATCGTCAACTCGTCGTCGCCGCGCGCAATGCGCACCGGGTTGAGTTCAGCGAGAATCGCCTGCGCGGTCTCGCACGTGCGGTCCAACGGCGAGGAATAGAGAGCAACCGCCTGGTTCATGGTCGTATCGGCGGCGATGTAACGCCCGCTGGCCTGGGCCATTCGCAAGCCCAATGCCGAAAGGTGGAAGTCAGGAAGACGCTCGTACAGCAGATGATTCGGATTCTCAACCTTGCCATGGCGGACGAAATGCAACGTAGTCTGCAAAGCGGTTGACGACATGAATGGCCTTTCCGACGACTGGTAGATCTGACTGCGGCATTGTTGGACACCGCCTATCACAATGTCACATAACAAGCAATAGAGCACCGAAGACTCATATGATAGCTGAAAGCTTTACTGCCAGCCCTTAGGGGTATGAGTGATTGACCATTCACCAAGCTTTTGAGCGAAGGTCTTGCGCTTGGGAGCGGACATCTTGGATTCAGGATTACCGGATTCGGATTGTTTCTCGGCACTAGCTTTCTGCCCGGAACGGTCGTCGAGCAACCACTTGCGGATGATGAAGTTCCAGACGGCGACGACCACAGTGGCGACGATCTTGCCGATGTTGGTGCGCAGGATGTACATGCCATGCTGCGTCATGGCAGCGTTGGCGGCCATACCGAGCGTGCTCATCCAGATGATCCACTCGTTGATAAACAGGCCGACCACCGCGGAAGCCAGGAAGATCAGGCCTTCCATCCAGCGTGCCATGTCGTCGCGGTGCTTGAAGACGTACTTCATGCTTGCCCAGTAATTGAACACCAGCGAAATCAGGAACGAAATGGTGCTCGCCACCACGTTGTTGACATGCATGAAAATCAGGATGTTCATGATGCCTTCGTCGATGACGAAAGCGACGACACCGACCAGTCCGAATTTCACGAGTTGTTCAATAAGTTTTTTCACAAGAGACCATTTAACTACCCGAGCCTGCCAAATTCATGCAAGACTGCAAATGAGCACTGATTCATCGCATAGAATTATCGAATTGCACGCCACTGCCCGGACGATGCACAGCAATCTCACAATCCGGCAAGCGGTTGCGCAGCTCGTCGGCGACGCGTTGTGCATCGCGGCCGTCGGTAAGCACCTTGACGTTCGGACCGGCATCCATCGTCGACCATGCGCCCAAGCCCGTTTCACGAATGGAGGCAACGGCGTTCAATGCGGAGACGGTCTGTGGCAGCCAGTAAAGCACGGCTGGGCGCGAAGCCATCATCGCCGCATGCATGCCAAGTGTGCATTGGCCTCGGTGATTTCGCCCAGGCGCTGCACATCGCCTTCACGAATTGCCGCGAGCGCATCGTCCAAATCCTGCCCACAGGAGTCGATCCAAGCGTCATATAAGGGCGAGGTGGCAATGGTGCGACGCATGGCCTCACGGCTGGAAATCGGCTTCTTTTCGCCGGAAATCAGCACCACGATGATGGCCAAATCCATATTGTCGGCATCCACCGGTTCCGCGTATGAGCTCTCATCGTCATGCCCGGCATTCCATTTCACCAATCCACCGAAAACCGAACGGCAAGCCGACCCGGAACCGCGTCGTGCCAAACGGGACAAATCACGCGGGCTCAGGTCCAGCCCAGCCGCCTTGGAGGCCGCGGCCGCGAGCGCCGCAAACGCCGACGCCGAACTGGCCAAACCAGCTCCGAACGGTACGGTATTGGCTGAAGTCACGCGTGCGGGAAGGGCGATGCCCGCCTTGTCGCGCACGATATCAAGGAACCTTGAGACGCGGGTCAGCGCCGAACCTTGCTGCGGTTTGCCGTCAATGGTCAAAGAATCGTCGGCCGGCGACGTATCCGGCTTTGCAAATTCGACTGTGGTGCGAGTCGAAAGTCCATCAAGAGTGAGCGAGAGACTCGAAGCGCGCGGGATAATCAAGTGCTCGTCGGCCTTACCCCAATATTTGATCAGTGCAATATTGGCGTTGGCGACGGCGGTAGCACTATGACCGTTGCCTTTAGCCGCATCAGTTGAACTTGCTGCGTGGCGAGCTTCATCTACCGTATGCTTCGGCCTCGCAACGCCTTCTTCCGATCGTTGCGACTCTTGCGCACCTGCCATATCCGATACACTGACCTTCACAACCAACGAGTGTATGCCGCTTGGGCGGACCCGTCTATACAAATGCAGGACTATCCACCAAACCCGCAGAATTGCCAATCATTTGCGCCCGTATTCACTGAATCTCGCAGTAGCCAATCACCACTCGAGCCGACATCATACAGGTTCACTATGCCGTTTGCGGCAAGCCTAGCATCGCATGCCTTTAAACGCTTGCCATACCGGTTTCCAATCGTTACTGCGCAGCGACAAACGACCTGTCGTCATAACGGTTGCCGGCTTCATCTTCACGATAAAGCTCCTGGTCAGAATCCTGCGCAGACAGCGAATGAATCCAGACTTCGCGCGCACCCTCGTGGAGCAGAGTCCGCTTGACATTCTTGGCAGTTTCGGCATCGGCCGCCAACGCGATTAGGCAGCCGCCCAAGCCGCCGCCGGTCATTTTCGCGCCGCTTGCACCTGCCGCACGAGCCGCTTCGACCAAATGGTTGACCAGAGGATGGCTGACGTTGAGCTCATCGAGCAATTCATGCGCACGGTTCATGCTTTTGCCCAGCATGCGCACCGCACCCAGCTCAAGATCGGTTTCGGAAGCGCGAGCCAGTTCGCCGAGCTCGTCCATGATGGACTTGACGCGCGCATGATCCTGCTCATCCTGTTTATGGACGTTGCCCACGGCCTCGCGTGTGCTGCCCGCGATGCCGGAATCGGCGATAACCAGGTAAGCCGGCATATCAACGCTCATTTTCTCAATATCGCCGGATTCGAACGCGACCAAATCGCGCGAGCAGGTCGTCGCCGCATCAAGCCCGGACGGATTGCCGTGCGTGATGACCTCGGCCTCGTTGGTCAGCCGCAGAATCTCCTGCTCGCTGGCCTTGACATCGCAAGCATCGAGAATCGCGCGAATCACCGCGCCCGCGCTGGCGGCCGATGAACCCATGCCTCGTCCTGCAGGGAACGAGCTATCCGTGACCACATCGAAGGTGAGAGCAGGGTGGCTGGCAAACTCGGTGGCGACTTTCACCGCACGTTCCAAGCCGCCGAAACGGCTTCCGGCATCGGAAAGCGACCCCTCATAGTTCAAGGCCTTAAGCGTGCCGACATGAGATTGAGAAGAGAAAGACCGAGAAGGTTCCAGCTTGGAAGACAATGACAAGTCATCGTCGGAATGACGGAAATCACTGATAACGCTGTGCCGCGCCTGGCCGGAGACGACTTCGACATGTTCCTGTTCAACAGGCGTGACCCAAGCCCGCATCTTAAGCGACAGCAAGGGCGCGGCAACCGCAGGATAGCCGTAGACCACAGAATGTTCGCCCATGAGAATGACCTTCGCCCAGGTCTCGCCATACCCCATGTGCACCATCTAGAGCCTTTACCTTTCATACGCATTTCATGCGCGCACGTTCGTCAACGTCAATCAACAGTTTCAAACTTTTCGCAGCGAAACCGCCTGCCGAAGCTCAAAGCAAACTCAGTAACCGATAAGCCGAACAGCGAGCGAGACAATTCCACTCTTCACGTGCCGCAGCTGTTTACCGTTACGAATATCGGCATCAATTGTCTATCGATTCCCGAGTCTAGAAATCGATTTGTGAACTGTGCGCAAACGAGCGTGAAGATAATGGGAAGACGACAGCGGAATTACGAAGAAAAAATCACACGCCAGGAATCGGGACTCGACAGATCGGCGGAACGGTAGGACTGCGCGAGCGAATCCCAGTGACGCACCAACGATGTGGCGATTCGGTAGCATTCACGCAGATTCTTGCGATACAGCTTGCTATCGCGTTTCAGCCATGCTGCGCCGTTGCCATCAGAAGTAGTGACCAAAGCCGAACTGACCCCGTCGAACGACGGCCAGACCGCATCCTTGGATTCCATTGCAACCTGTGGCGCAGCGTCGCCAGTCCCGTCCTGGCGGGAAAGCACCGCTTTCACGACTTCCTTCGCGGCCGTCTTCGCGAGCTCGCCGCCTGAAAGCACAGGACGACGGTTTTCGAATGACGCAGCAGGAGTCGGGAACGACTCGATGTCTTGTGAAACTTCGCTATCGCTGAATCCTTCGCGAGCCGCTCGAACTTCGGGCAGCTTGGTCGAAAGCGTGTCGACGAGATAACCCGGCCCGCGCATCACGTCGCGCAAAGCCATGTGGTGCAGCTTCATGCCCGAATACATCAGTTTGACACCGAGATGGGCATCCTCGTACATCATGCGGAACACATAGCGCTTCCCGGCGCTCGGGAAGTGCAGCAACGCGCAGATCCAGCGATTGCGCTGGGCATAGTATTCCTCCCACGTGCGCGAAATGTCCTTATCATGCCAGCCCTGGTGCCAGACCGCAACACCCGGAAGACCGACCGTCGGATAGCCGTGCTCGCGAGCGCGCAGGCCATATTCCACGTCGTCGTATTTGATGAACAGCGGCAGCGACAGGCCAATCTCACGGATGACCGAGTTGGGAATGAGGCACATCCACCATCCGCTGTAATCGCAGTCGAAACGGGCGTGCAGTTCCGGCGAATCGCGAAGCGGCGAGACGGCGAAATCATGGTTGTAGCTGGCTCCGGCGGGCGGGCACGGCTTCAGACTGCCGCGATCGAAGCGCTCCCCCTGCACATGTAGCATCGTCCGGTCGTCAAGATGGAACATGCCACCGCCCACCAACACGGGGTGCTTGGCATAGTCCTCGAACTGAATCGAACGCAACAGCGACTCAGGCTCCATGATGGCGTCGTCGTCCAGCAGGATCGTGTAGGCGCTTCTGCCCGCATCGATCGACTCGAGCATGCCGCGCGAGAATCCGCCGGAACCGCCGATGTTGGCCTGCTGGATGTAAGTGAGCTGGTCACCCAGATCTTCGGAAACCTCGTCAAAGCCGTTCTGCTCGCAGACCTTATCGCTGCCCTGATCGACGCAATAAACGGTATCAAGCCTTTTGCGCAGCTCGGCTTCACCCGCGATGGCCTTCAGCTGTCGCAAGCAATATGGAGTGCGGTTGAACGTGGTGATGGCAATGGAACAGGATGGACGCTGACTCGTTGCACTGGAAAAATCAGCTGCCGGCACCTGCCAGCCCGCGTTACGGATCATCAAACTCTCAGCGTCAAGCTTGCCGTCGCTCGCGTTCAAATGGCAGTAAGCATCGAACCAGAAATATCCGCCGTCCAGCAAGCCGGAAAGCGGAATCTCCACGGCTATCTGCTTCCAGCCATCGCCAGCGCTCTCGCCATCGTTGCCTTGAACCCGAATCGTTTTGACCGTCGAAAACAGACCGCGAGCCGTCGATTTGAACACGCTGATCTCACCGTCGCCACGCACCTGCATCACCAGACGGACGGAGCGGACGTTCGTCCAACGCTGCCAATACGACGCCGGAAAAGCGTTGAAATACGTGCAGAAAGAAATATGGGAATCCAGTGCAAGACAGACCGAACGGCGCGAAAACACCATGAAATCTGAAAGCTCGTCGCAGGCAGTCCCGGCGTCAGCGGTCGCCTCGCGCAACGTCTTCTCAAAGCCAGTCGGGTTCAACGCACCCACATCGGCGCGTTGCAACTGTGAAACACTGTCGAACACGGACGCGGAAACATGAGGCCTCGTCCATCGCACCGCATAAAGCGGCATGACGGCTTCCTGATCGTCGACGGGAAAGACGACACGGTTGACGGTTTCCCACTGCGTTTGCGCATTATTCGATTGAGCCATAGCTTTCAGTATAAACTTCGAGGCGGCAAAACAGGTACGACAACGTGAACCTTATGGGGAACTCGGTGATTTAAGACCATAATCCGACCATCATTGCTAAACTATGTTGATTGTGAAGACATTAGTGAAAAAATGAAGGACAGATACCACTATTCGTGGGTCGTTCTGAAAGAATTGGTGAAAACCGATTTCAAGCTGCGCTACCAAGGCTCCTTCCTCGGCATCGCTTGGTCGGTCATCAAGCCGCTCATGTTGTTCGGCATTATGTACATGGTGTTCGTACGCTTCCTGCACTTCACCGACGGCACCCCGCAATACCCGGTCGTGCTGCTGATGGGCAACTGCCTGTGGCAGTTCTTCTCCGAAGCAACCGGCTCCGGCCTGCGTTCCATCGTCGATCGCGGCGACATCCTGCGCAAGATTCATTTCCCCAATTACATCATCGTCGTATCCGCCACCTGCGGCGCGCCTTGATCAGCTTGGGAATCAACCTCGTGGTCATCCTGATTTTCGCCATTATCAATGGAGCTCATTTCACCTGGCGTGTGGTTCTTCTGCCGTTGAATCTTATTGAGCTCTATGTTTTCTCACTTGGCTGCGCCCTGTTGCTCGCCACCATGTATGTCCACTTCCGCGACATCCAGCACATCTGGGAAGTCGTCAGCCAGGTCATCTTCTACGCGACGCCTATCATCTACCCGCTTTCCATGGTCAAGAACAATTATCCGATCATCTCAAAGCTGATGCTGATGAGCCCGATAGCCCAGACTTTCCAGGATGCACGACACAATCTCATCGATCCACAGAACGTGCAGATTATCTGGAACGAGATTCACAATCCGATCATCTGCCTTATTCCGTACATTCTTTCATTCGCATTCCTGGTTCTCGGCGTGTATGTCTTCCGCAAGTACAGCCGCAAATTCGCGGAAATCATGTAGTGAGCGAGGCACGATGACTTCTTCAAAACAAATGGTTTCCAAAACTACTTCATCAAACGACGACAAGGATTCCTCCGTGCTCACCTCTTTAGGCAAGACCGAGGAAAGCAGCGAAGTCGTCCTTTCGGCCAAACACGTCGGCAAATACTTTAGGCTGCCCACCGAGCAGGCGACCGGCTTGAAGCAGGCCTTCATCAACTGGACCAAGGGCATCAAGGGCTACAAAAAGCAGCAGGTGCTCAACGACATCTCCTTCGATGTACACAAAGGGGACTTTTTCGGCATCGTCGGCCGCAACGGATCCGGAAAATCGACGCTGCTCAAGATCATCTCCGGCATCTACGTGCCCGACGGCGGCAGTGTGAATGTCAAGGGCAAACTGGTGCCGTTCATTGAACTCGGCGTCGGTTTCAACCCCGAACTCACCGGGCGCGAAAACGTCTTCCTCAACGGCGCCCTGCTCGGATTCACACGCGAAGAAATCGAAGATATGTATGACGATATCGTCGATTTCGCGGCTCGGCGAGTTCATGGACCAGAAGCTCAAGAACTATTCGAGCGGTATGCAGGTGCGTCTGGCGTTCTCAGTGGCCATCAAGGCCCAAGGCGATATTCTGGTGCTCGACGAAGTGCTCGCCGTCGGTGACGAGGCGTTCCAGCAAAAGTGCGACGACTACTTCACCGAGGTGAAAAAGGACCCGAACAAGACGGTCATCCTGGTCACGCACTCCATGGACGCCGTCAAGAAGTACTGCAACAAGGCCATCCTCATCAAAGACGGCGATATCATCGTCAACGGCAATAAAGAGGAAGCCGCCAACCAGTACACGCTTGAAAACTTGCAAGCGGACAAGGCGGAAATCGAGCAGAAGAACGGCAAGTACCCCGACGGCCTCAACAGCCGCTGCCCGGTGCTCAAGGTGAAGCCGATTTCCCATCAGATCTGCAAGAGTTCCGATACGCTCCGCTTCGAGGTGGAATACGAGTTCAACGAACCCGAGGACTTCTACCTCGCCATCGCGTTGCACGACCTGCGCCGCGGCGGCGTCGCGTTCGACACCGGCTCGGAAACACTCAAATTTACGGAACACGGGCACCATACCGTCGAGTTCAAGATGCCGCTCGAACTGTTCAACAACGGTGATTTCAGGCTGGTCGCCTCATTGCGCACGCTCTCGAAAAAGAGCCCCGACACCACGGATATGGTGGCATTCACCAATGACGCCAACTCCTGCTCGTTCGCCATCAGGGATTCGGAAAACCGTGAATACGCGCTGATCAACGACAGGGTCATGCAGATTACTCAGGTCGGTTCACCGAAGTAGTCCGATAGACGCTGACAGGTCGTTGAATTATACGGTCGCAGACAAATATAGTTAGACCTGATCAATCACCGTCAGATATATCGGATATAGAAGAATGGTTCTGAAATCTTCAAGGATTTCAGAACCATTCTTTTTTTAACGCCGATATTCCTAGCATTCAACGATGCAACAGTTGACGGCGCAGCATACTTATGGTTTATGCCGGCCCCGCATCGCCGCAAACGCGCTTTAACGTTTGGCAGGAACCTGCGGATAGTCGATCTTCGGGTTGAAGCCCCAAGATTCACGAAGCTTCTTGTAAATCCTCTTTTGCAACGGCTTGGCCACATGACCACGGCGCATGTTGTTCGCCACCATCGCAACAAAGCGCGCGTACTGATAAACGCCTTCGTGGTGCAGGTGGAACGAGCCTTCGTTGCGAGCGCCATACTCGAATTTCCAGATGTTCTTGTCGTCGATCATCGAATAGTTGACGCCCTTGTTGCTGCCCATATCGTGCAACACGACGCTGTCCATCACCTGAATGCCGGGGCAGGCCTTGGTGATGCGCATAGTGTATTCCGCATCGTCGAACCAGATGAAGTATTCCTTGTACGGTAGGCCGTAATCCTCCATGACCCAGCGTGGGATGAGCACGGAAACGAACGAGCAGCGGCTGACCAGCGCAATATTGAGGCCCTGTGCCATGAGCCTGCCCCAGTCCCACGTGGTGACCGGGTTGTTCATTTCCGAGATGTTGCCATCGATGAATTTGACGAGTGAACATGCGAACGGGATATCGGTGCCCATTTGCTTGGAAGCCGCATCATAGCCGTCCACCAGCTTCTCCAAAGCGTCGGGCTGCGGGTAGCCGTCGTCGTCAAAGATCCAGGCGAAGTCGGCGCCGAGCTCGTAGGAACGGCGCATGCCGGCCGAAAAGCCGCCTGCTCCGCCGAGGTTTTCCGGCAACGTGACGATATCGAGCTGCATCTTGTCGGCAAGCTTGAAATTGGCCTGATATTCTTCGAGATACTTGTCGGTGCCATCGGTCGCCGCGTTGTTGACGATGATGAGCTGATCCGGCAGACGGGTCTGCGTTTCCATGCAATGCAGCACAGTCTTCAGCTTGTCAAGGCGATTAAAAGTAACCACCACTGCGGCTATTTTCCGTTTGTCTTCAGCCATCTTACTTATTCCATCCCTTGAGCATTCGTGCGAACAGATCATCTGCCGATTCGAGTTGCGAGAACTTCTCCAATCGGTTCTCCTCAACTGCCCACAGCTGTTTGCGGTCGTCTTCGTTGCTGGCCAGATGCGCGAGCGCAGACTTGGCGTCATGCACCATTTCCGAAGTCATACGGCGCAGAAGCCCCTGCTTGGGAATCAACGTGGACTGTGAGCCGACGTCGGTGGAAATCACCGGAATACCGGCGGCAAGTGCCTCGATGGTCGTCAGCGTGATGCCTTCGTTGATCGAGGAGACCAGCAGCACATCGGCATCCTGATAGGTCTTCGCCACAGGAACCGTCATCGGACGCCGTTCCAGGACCTTGCCGAGGTCGTATCGCTCAATCAGGGTATCGGCGAAGATATCCATGTCACCATTGCCTTGCATGATGAACCGGAACTTGCCGGGATAGGCTTTCTGCAACGCATGAGCGGTGAGGATGAACGCCTCGGGGCGCTTCTGGCGCACCATACGGCCGATAAAGCAACAACGGTCAACGGCTTGCTCGGGTCCTTTGGCTTGAATGTCGCCTTTTCGCTGTCTGCGGTCAAACCGACCAGAGGCGCGACAACGACCTTCTTGGGATCGAGGTGGTGAGTATCGACCAGCCAACGCTGCAGCTGCGGCGAAATGACATGATGAAGGTCGATCCATTGGTCGCGGATGGCCGATTCGTGCGGATAGCCACCGCGGAAGAAGTACTCGATGATATGTAGGGAATCGACGATCTTCGTATCGGGGAAATACTTCTTGACCCACCACGCCCTGTCGTACATCCACTGGCAGTGGTGAATCAGGATTCCCTTGATGTCGAAATGCTCGAAAAGCGCACGAAGCAACGGCGCATCGCCGGGACGTTCCTGCAGCGGTGCAGTAAGCGGAAGCAGCAACGCATCGTCGAATTCGGGGCGATTAATCCAAGGCTGGTGGCCGTCCCTGTCGGTGATGACAATCGGGTAGAACCCGGCCTGTTTCACCAGTTTCACGGTTTCCAAGGCCCAACGTTCTGCACCGCCCGCCTGGAACCAGTGCATCGCGATAATGACGGCTTTTCTCGAACCTGCCGGCGCCTTTCCAGGTTTAATCTCGACAACCGGATGGTGGTGCCCGGACCAGGCATTCTCCCGTTCCACAGTCCGTGGAATCCACGGTTCGACCGGCTTCCTGCCGAGATATTCGCGGATGCTGCGCTTGGCGTCGCGGAAGATGTCGAATGTCGCAGGAGCGGACAATTCGAGGGAGTCATAGAGTTTCGACTTCGCGCTGTCGTTGGGATGCTGACGCTCAACATCCTTGTCGGTGGCATCATCGGGGGTGAGCAGCAGATAGCGATTCCCTGTATCGACCACCTGATTGTCGCCGTCAAAATACTGCGGAGGGTAGGCGGACAGCGGTTCCACCGTCGAGGTGACCGTCACCTCCATGAAAGGCGTCAAGCCTGCTTCTCGGGTCAGCAGTCCGTTGAGCGTAGTCAGATCCGTCAACCTCGGATACTGCCACTTCTCCCCCATGTACAAATGGAAAACAAGGGTTCTGCCCGGCTGAATCAGCACGTTGTAGTTGATCGCTCCCACAACGAGACGCCGCAACCGTTCACTGAGCGAATCAAGTTTGCCTTGATCGTCCGTGGAAATCCTAAAAAATCATACATAACTCACGATGATACTCGAAGGTATTAAAAAACTTCGATCCGCCGGATACGCATACCAATACTTTGCACTATCTAGATATAAAACGACAAAGTAATCATTTTGCGCTATGCTGAAACCAATCAGCGAGTTAGGAGTCCAAAGCCGCTATGCGCCCAATCAACAAGTTCAAACGTCTACTACCTCCTTCCTCACGCTCGTTCCATACTTTCGAAGACAACTCCTATCAGCGTATGGATAATCTTGAGGCGCAGATACACGATCTTCAGACACAAACGCACGATCTTGAAGCGCAGGCGCAACGTCTTGTCAACCAAAACGAACGGCTCATATCCCTGGTCGAGGATTTGCAGAAAACCTCCCAGCAGGAACATGCCTACGAGCAGGACCGCGACATGATGCTTTACTGGCAGATGTTTCGACGGGATGGCGAAAGCCTTGAGGCGGCACAACTGCGGTTCTTCCGTGGTCTGCCCAAGGAGACCGGTATCCACAAACTGTTTCAGGATGCCGAAGCGGCGTTGTTCTCACAATTCGATGTGCTCTGCCGACAGCACGACATCCTTTACTGGGGCAGCGGCGGCACCATTCTGGGAGCCTACCGCCATCAGGATTTCATTCCCTGGGACGATGACATCGACGTCTATATCACTCGCGACCAGCTGCAAAAGCTTGAGCAGGTGGTGCGCGAAGACGGCCGTTTCCGGGTGACCGTTCTTTGGGACTGGTACGTTCCCTGCAAGCAGATACGCTTCCGCTCCGCTGACGAGGACAATCCCTGCTTCGTCGACCTCTTCACCCTCGACTGGGCCAAAGGCGATCCCCAGCAGGTCTGGGACGCGGGCGTAGAACAGAGAAAAAGCTTCGTCTCGGAAATTCGAACTCATTTCGGCGACACGAACTGGCCGCAGACCCCATACCTGCCCAGCTCTGACCCATTGGCCCCGAAACTCGAAGCGACGCTCGATGCGCAATTGGACAATCTCAAGGCGACGTGCGACATCCTCCCGAACCAAACAGGAGCCACATGCCTGGTCGAGGGGCCGGAAAACATCGACGACACTAATCCATCCGGGCCTTACCCGATTGAGGAATGGCTGCCCGTCGAGCATCTGCGTTTCAGAGACCTTGAAGTCCCCGTACCTGCCGGCTGGAAAACATACCTTTCGAAGCTCTACGGCGATTACATGGCCATCCCGAAAGACATCAATTCCCACGAGCACGTTGCCGACGACTATATCGAGTCATCGCAAAGCGTCGCGGCGATGCATCGGCTTATTGACGAAGCTGAAAAGTAGAATTCAGATGTTTGAATAACCAACGTTCGACAATGAAATGCGGGTCAAATCAAACCCTGTGATGTTATCGGTTCAAGACAAAGCTACCTCCTTAAAAGAACCGACAATATATCTAAAATTATTTATAATGGATAACATTTGCAAATGACAATGCTTAGGAGTTCAAAGAAAAATGGTATCATCTCTTCCTAAAAAACAACGTGATCACGCTTTGGATACCATACGAATCATCGCGATTTTAGATATTGTTATTTGCCATATTGCAGCCGGATCATTCCCTGCCGGTATCGTCCAGCAAATTCTCGTAGCACTCGGGTCTTTGGGCGTACCGCTGTTCGTCATGCTCACCGGGTATCTCATGCTCGACCGCACTTACGACGCTACATATATTCGCCGTTTTCTCAAACGGAATCTGCTGCCGCTATTTGTGAGCCTTGAAGTTTGGAACGTCGTCTGGTTCTTCCTCAGCCATTTCATCGGCGACACGCCAATGCGAATCAGCACATTGATAAAAGTCGCGACGTTTACAGGAGATTCGGGACGGGATTCTGGTTCCTACCCATGATTTTCGCCTTGTATCTTGGCCTTCCAATAGTCTCTTCAGCGTTGCGTTATTTCATCGCCCAAAAATCTCATACCTATTTATATATTCTTGCTTTCTGCGTCATTTTCTTCGGTACAGTAATCCCTACTTGTACACAACTCCTGGCATGGAGTCCCGTACATTTCAACATCACCAGTGTATTGCAAATGAATATCTTCGGCACTGACGTTTGGGGCGCATCGGTGTGGATATTGTACCTTCTGCTTGGTTTCATTCTCAAACGGTTCAGCTCAAGTATCGAACGCATAGCTACGTGGGTACTTATCGCCGTGTTTATCGTCGCATTTGCGCTTAAATCATTGCTTCATATTTGCGCATGGAAAAGCAATTTCGCAAGTGACCCATATTATGCTAATCTCGCCTTGGTCATATCGGCAGCAGCCCTTTTCCCCCTCTTGCATAGGATTTTCAAATTCTCGTCCGATTTTTCGCAAAAGCTCATCCCGCTCAATGCACAATTCTCCAAACTTTCTTTTGGCGTCTACATGATTCACGTCTGGCTCTATGACTTGAGCATGTCGTTGCTTGCGAAGCCGCCAATCAACATGGCAAACCAATATATGGTTTTTCTCATCTGCCTGCTTGTCAGCTATTTCGGGTCGGTTCTTATCGCCAAGTTGCTTTCTTTAGTGCCTGTTGCCAGAAAATGGCTCCTGCTTATGAAATGACTGGCTATGAACGATTCCCACTTTGAAGGCATCATTCAATCAACAAAGTAGTGGGCATTCGTGTATTCTGTTATCGTCTGGAATCTTTGAGCAATAACATCGAGGAATAGTGCCAAATACAAGGAAAACACGGAACCTGAACGTCGAAGTACTTCGAATAGTGGCGATGTTTCTTATTGTCGCGTGCCATGGGATTCTTCATATCCATTGGATGCTGAATGTCGATCAGGGATTTACGTTTAAACCCGGCTGGCGATATGCCCTGTCATATCTCGTAGTGCAATATGGTCAAGTAGGAGTCACCATATTCTTTATTATTTCGGGATATTTTCTGGTAACTAAAAATTTAATTGGACACGCATCTTCAAAACATGGTTCCAGATGCTGTCCTATAGCCTGCTGATACTTGCCGTCATCGCTTTGGTGGTAGCTTTCGTAAAACCGGAAGACATCACCCCTCTTTTCCGGGGAGATAATCTCGTCACAACACTGGTTTGGAATTTCTTCCCGTTCCTTTATGACAGCTATTGGTTCATTACCGCCTATATCGCAATGCTCCTGCTTCTGCCATTCCTTAACTGCCTGTTTGACAATCTCCAAGAAAAATATATTAACGCACTCATTGCACTCCTCGCGGTTTTCTCAATCTGGGTTCTTTTCTTTGGCCGCGTGGGGGCATGGAACAATGTAACGTATGCGATTTGCGGCTATCTTATCGGTGGTTGGATTCGCAACTATTCCACGAACCATCCTCGTCTGCTGCAAACCAAATATCTTATTGCAGCAATACTGCTTTCATCCGCAGGTATGGCCGCGTTCAATTACATCTCGGCAAGTGGAGCCCACGTGGTCACGCTTTTGGGCTGGCAGAGCCAAACTAAACAGGGAATTCAGATATTGCCAATGATTATCGCCACCGCGGTATTCATACTTGTTGACCGAATCAACATGTCAGCAACACCGAGCATCTTACGGAATTTTGTGCTGAAACTGGCAGTATCCACTTTCGGCGTCTATCTTTTGCATGAAAATATGTTTTTGTACAGGTTGATATGGCCAACGATGACGTCTCTGCTCCCGACGCCGACTTCCAATGTTTCCACAGTGCTGATTTTCATCGCCATCATCGTAATTATTTATCTGGTGGCATCATTAGCAGCATTCCTACTTGATACCTGCATCGTGCATCCGCTGGAACGCGTGATACTACGCAAGGCCTCTGTATATACAAAATCTAAAATCGGCACAAAACATTGAAACTTACAAACATGCCGATTCTAATTTGCGTTAAACCTCCATTGCGATGCCTATAGGCGTTTATCTACTAAAACTGTTCCTCAATATAGAAACGAGGACGGTGTTTAGCCTCCAAGTAGATTTTGCCTACGTAATTACCAACAATGCCAAGGCATACCATAAGGAAACCGCCAATAAGCCAAATCGAGCACATCAACGATCCCCAACCGGCCATAGCCTTGCCGCTGAACAGCGAGATAAGTACGTAGACAAAAATACCAATACCCACCAAGATGGATGCCACGCCACAAGCGGTTACAAAAGAAAGGGGCTTAGTCGAAAATGACGTAATGCCTTGAATCGCGAAAGAAATCATCTTCTTAAGCGGATATTTTGATTCGCCGGCTTCACGTTCACCACGTTCATAATATACTTTCGCTGTCTTGAACCCCAGAGTCGGTACAATACCCCTCAAAAACAGGTTAACTTCATGGTATTCGGACAATGCTTGCAGAGAAGCACGACCCATCAAGCGATAATCCGCATGGTTGTAAACGGTTTCTGCACCCATCCAATTGAAGACCTTGTAAAAAGCTTCGGCACTAGTTCGCTTAAACCACGTGTCTTTGGCACGTTTCGACCTTACACCGTAAACAATCTCATTGCCGTTTTGATATTCGCTGATGAAATCATCCACAACATCGACATCATCCTGCAAATCGGCATCCATTGAAATTGCGGCGTCGCACCCGCTTCGCAAGGCAACCATTAAACCGGCATAAAGAGCGTTCTGATGCCCACGGTTATGAGCCAGCTTGACCCCGCCGAAAGTCGATTGATCGGACTTATGCAAATCAGCGATGATGGACCACGTCTTATCGTGAGAGCCATCATCAACAAATAGAATCCTGCTTTTCTGACTAATGGATTCCACTGCAACAAGATGCCGATATTTTTTAAGCAGGACATCAGCGGTATGCCGCAATCCCTCTTCCTCTTCGTAACAAGGAAGAACAAAAAAGACAACCGGCTTCTTACGGTTTTCTGAATCCGGAATCACGGTTTCTTGTTGATCCAAAGTCCAAGCCTCCACTCAGTCGACAGCCAATCGTAATCATCGAATCGCGGCCGACTTATTCTTATCCATCGTGTGCAAATATGCGTCAAACCTATCTTTAAAGAGTTTATTACTACCTGGATAGATTTTCTCGAAATACTGTTGTAACCGAACAATATCCTTTTTCTCAAACGGAGAAATCTTTTCATACACGGTAACAGTTGTTTTCTTGCTGAATCGGAAAGAACGATCTTTTTTATAGTGCCTTCCCAGATAACTCGATTTATTCCGAACCAAAGAGTTCAATTCACACACCACACGTTCATTCTTTTTGGTCATATGTACTGAAACCGGACTCGAAGTGACCACAAATTTGGAATCGAAGAATTGAGTATTGAACCCATCTCTCGAATCGACATCAGCTGAGGCCACAGGGAATGGCTGGATATAAGCATAAGGCAAGAAATATGTTTGGGGAAGCATAGAATTGAGATCCGAACTTGCGGCTGCGAAATAGACCATGTCGGTTCCCTGAGTTTTTTGTTTAAGATACTCGACGAAAGCACTTTTTGCTCGACATCCGATTGGACAAAAGGAGTCTGAATCGGAGCGTTCATGACCTTCCCCAATATTCCCGGAACTGACAGTGCAGAAAGACCTGTAGCACAGTTGGCAACTGAAAGGACAACTGCAATCAAAGCAGCTATCACCCGCTTTGGAGCCAATACAGGAATCGATAAAACAGCGAACAGAGGCAACAGAACAGCCACCCACAGACCGGGTATGACAATATACCAATGCTGGGGGCTAAAATCTTGAATACGCCAGAAGACCAACAACGATGCCAAGACACCGATATAAGAAGACACCACGAGCGTCGCCAGACCGGCAAAATCGAATCTCTCACCGTTTTTTCCGGCTTTTTTGAGACACATCCATACTATGACGGCTATTGAAATCAACGACAACGCAAACCAGATCCAGCCAAACTCTTCGAAAAGATTGACGAATTTTGCGCTATAAGAATCGAACAACGTCCAAGAATGATAGGACTGAGAATAATCACCGCCGAAAGATCGGCTCAGGAATCCTTGGAAAAACAGCAGGATGGGAGCGAAAAGAGCAACAGCAATCGTAACAGCACGTAATACAAGTTTTTTGAATATCGACAGACGATCTTGCGCTTTGGAACGAATAATCCGACAAACCCAATAAATGATGACTGAGATAGCTAGTCCGATAACTCCGAAGACGAACCATCGACGAATCAAAAAGGTGCAGCACAAACCCAGACCTATAGCAATGGCGCCAAAACGACGATTGGGCAAATCGCTATCAAAAAGGCTCACAAATAAAGCAACAAAAAGAAGGAAGCCCATTCCATCCAGATAACCGCTGAATACAGGTCGTAGCGCGACTGGAGTGAGCAAAACCAGCAGATAAAAAATCCACATCGGCAACGGCTTTTTATTAGGACCAAGAAAAACATCCACCTTATTCCAAAGAAATGCCGCCATCAACAACGAAGCAGGAATAATAGCCAGTACCAATTCAGTGAAAAAGGTTCCCGTCCACTCAGGAAAAAGATGAACAGGAAATGACATTACCCAGCAGAGAAGCTGATTATAGTCGGATTTATTAACGGAATCGAACATTTGCAGAATGGCATTATGAGGCGCGTTGAATAGCGTGTTATTGAAACTGAGAGTCGCCATCCAATAGAAAGCGTTATCCCAAATCGGAATGAAGTGATAACGGGTAAAATACCACCCTCCGAATACCAAAAACACTGCGGAAACTATGATAAGTGCAATATGCCCAATCGAAGATGTTGACTTCAAAACCTGCCAAGCGGAAGTTCGAGACACGATAAACGCAATCAGCACATAAAAAATAATCAAGCCAGATAGGCTGATTGCAGTAGTCCGGGTTAAAGGAACCACCAATAGAACACCCAATAGAACGGCCCCCGCAGCCAAAAACATATGATTGTGTAGCCAAGATTCCATTCGATGCATAGCTGTTTTTCTTTCATGAAATGAATAAGTTGCATGGCGAAAAACCATGCAACTTAAGACTATATCAAATAAATATGTTCTTCTCTTCTAAAGACGTTGGAGGTTGAATTGTTGGTTGAGGCCACCGTCGGCAGCCCACACATCAATCCGGCCCAACGGATTCGGGTTCAAGCCGTGAATCTGCAGCACCTTGTTATGAGAGCCGCCATACACCGACTCGATCAGCATCCGTCCCTGCCCGTTACGGTAGAAACGCCAACGCTGGTTGCCGCCACCATTGCCACGGTACTGAGCAATCACCGTCCCGTTGACGAACGACGGCCCCGAGGCATCCACCATAAGGCCAGAATGCTTCGGCGAAATCGTATACGACCCGTCACCCACCGGACGAATATGGAACACCTGATTGGCCCCGCCGTTAAGAATGCACGTGATCAGGCGCGCGCCCTCAGAACGCGAAGCCCCGTTCACATCCAGATACAAGCCGTTGTACGCCGAAGCGATACGATAATCACCCTCACGAATATCCCTCACCTGCGAACCCAACGACGACAACGAACGACCATCAAAATCTACAAGTTGGAGGTTGAATTGTTGGTTGAGGCCACCGTCGGCAGCCCACACATCAATCCGGCCCAACGGATTCGGGTTCAAGCCGTGAATCTGCAGCACCTTGTTATGAGAGCCGCCATACACCGACTCGATCAGCATCCGTCCCTGCCCGTTACGGTAGAAACGCCAACGCTGGTTGCCGCCACCATTGCCACGGTACTGAGCAATCACCGTCCCGTTGACGAACGACGGCCCCGAGGCATCCACCATAAGGCCAGAATGCTTCGGCGAAATCGTATACGACCCGTCACCCACCGGACGAATATGGAACACCTGATTGGCCCCGCCGTTAAGAATGCACGTGATCAGGCGCGCGCCCTCAGAACGCGAAGCCCCGTTCACATCCAGATACAAGCCGTTGTACGCCGAAGCGATACGATAATCACCCTCACGAATATCCCTCACCTGCGAACCCAACGACGACAACGAACGACCATCAAATTCGAGTGCCATAGGCTGGCCTATACCGGTTACCGCATAGTAATAGTTGCCGAAAGCGTTGAGGTCAACATTGCCAATACCGTTAATCCAGCCATTATCTGCATACTGCCAACCACGGTCGTTGGTGTAATAGTTGAAGCCAGCTCGCGAACCATAGCTCGCGACCCAACGTGTACTGCTGCGAGTGTTGTATGAATTAAGCGGCCCATCGAGATACGAAGCATAGGAGTAGACAGACAAATTGTTATAGCCACTCTGCTGCATACGGCGCCACCAAGTGTTGACTATGCCGTCATAAACTCCAGGATTAGTAGGCGGAGTATGACCAGTCCATGTCCAATGCTCAAGATCATAGAAGACTGGATAGCTTAAATCCCCTGGCTTCACGCCGGCGTAGTAGAGCTTTTTGGCAGTATCATCGCCTTCGCCCCATGCGCAATTGCTATCGTAGGCATAGGAATAGATATAGATACCGAACGGGATATGCAAACGCTTGCATTCTTGGATATTACGCAAAGCTTGGTAATCGTAACGATTGTACCAGCCAAATGAGAGACGAATAATGGCGCCTTGAACACCATCATTCTTAGCTGCCTGCCAATTGATGGTGCCATTGTGCTCGGAAACATCGACCACACCCTTGGCCTGCTGAGCGAAGAACTTGCCACCTCGTTCGAAGAACGCCTCAGTCCCGTTGTACGACCCCCAATACGCACCATATTGGCTTCCCCACTGACCGACATTTTGCACTGTACCGGATGTCTTCTTTGCCGTTTCGATGTTGGAAATACCGCTGACGCTGGAAGAAGACGAGGTTGCACCACTACCGCTGCTCGCATTGGCATCGCCGCCATTCTGTTGGACGGCTTGCTTCACCTCGTTCGCCTCAACCGGAATAAACCGCTTGCCGTCGGTTTTGGCCAACGGGTCGGCGGGCTGGTCCTGCGTGCCGACCAGGTTCGGATCGGTCACCGGCTGGCCCGTTTCCACATTCTTGACCTGGCCATCTTTGGTTACCGCCAAATCCTTGGAAACCACGGTCGCGTCATTGGGCACCTCGGTGCTGACCTTGTCCGGCAGCTTCTGGCTCGGGTTGTCCGGCATCACGTCTTTCGGTGCATCGGCGGCCGTAGACACTTTCTGGTTACCAATGGTCTTCATGCCGAAGCCGGCTGGCTGCGACTGATCGCCAGCTGTTGCACCCGAAGCGTCGGTACCCAGCCCGGCAGCCGCCGATGAAGCGTCTGAGCCGATTCCGGCTCCTTCAAAACCACTCAGGTTCGTGTCCGTCGCCGCACTCGCCGGCACTACCGTCAGCGCCATTCCCAGCGCCGCAGCAGCCAAGACAGACACGGCCTTGGTCGTTGCTCTCACCATATTGTTCTTCATCTTGCATTTCCTTCGCGCAAGCTGTCGCAGACCGCGCATTGCCGTAAAATCCGCTTGAATGTTTCCAACGAATCCCGTTCTGGGTCATCACTTACGATTCCGCGTTTACGATACGTATCTTTTAGTTCTACGAACAGCCGGCATCCCTTAATCGAGAACGCTTTCGTTCAATCCATTGTTATGGTAATGCCATACACACAAAACGTCAGCGCAAGAACCCAAATATTAGCGAAATCATGACACTTTATTGGAATTTGAAGGGAATTAATATATTTGCTTTATGCAAGTCAGGCAGCCATCAGTTCTGTATGTATCCCTCAGACTGCTTGCTTCATTTGTTTCCTAGTTACCAATACTGTTGCCTTCGTTGACTCCCATCATTACTCGCAGTGCAAAATAACCATGACATTGGAAAGAAAAACAAACATTTTAAATGTTATATTTACTCACTTTAATTCTCGTAAAATTCATTAGTTGCTTCCAATTTGTCGGAATAAAACGAATCATTCTAACACCGATGAATTTCTCATGAACAAAGTCCTTCGGACACCATTCGTGTGCTAGACTAAATGCACCGGCACAGCAAAGTGTCGGAAATAGCTGAACGAGTTGTTCTTTCGAAAAGGATGTTCAATATAACATCTTTCGAACAAAACGGCACGTCGTCCATCGGTTCAAAGAACCGATAAGGAGGAATGCATCATGGCAGATGACAAAACCATCATCGTCGATCCGACGCTGTACGGAGAAACCACGGCCGAGAAAACCGCAGAGGCCAACAGGGTGGCCCGCAAATTTGGCATCGGAGACGACGCCCTTGCCAAGGTAGAGGATTTCAAGAAGGAACTGACCTCCCACAACGCTTGGGATTTGCCATTTATGGGCTATATCGACGAAGACGGCTACGGCTATGCCTACGTCCCCGACAAGGCCATCGCGCCGCCGAACTGGGACGCGCACGCAGCTTTCAAGGCCCTGCCCTATGACGCACAGACCGCCTTCGCGATTCGTATGCTCTTCACCCACCGCGACGTCGATCGTTACGGCGCCACGATGTTCCTGCACTATGAGCGCAACTTCGACATCAAGTTCAAGGAAGACTGAACGGCAGCTTAATCTTCAACGATTTACTCAACGGCACGTTTCGGAAACGGTTATCAGCTTTCGAAACGTGCCGTTCTTTGTTCAATCACATATATTCCTGCTCTTGCACACGGTCCTTTTCCCAATCTAATTGCCGGCAAATGCAACCAAACCGCCTGCCGCCACGCCGATGCGAAATTGCTTGCGAAGCTCGGGGACGCATGATATTCTATTTAAGTTGTGTGTTGACTGGCCTGCTTGTCAGGTCGGAAAATGTACAAGCTGGAGAATTCGCCTAGTGGTCTATGGCGCACGCTTGGAAAGCGTGTTGGTGTAACAGCCTCACGAGTTCGAATCTCGTATTCTCCGCTCTCAAGGTTTCGGGCATTTGCTCGGAACCTTTTTGTTTAGCCGAAAACGGCTTTATTCCAACGGTTTTAAGCGATACTGTCTCTTCCAGCCTGCCTGCGCAACTGTGCGTAACCCTGCATAAATAAGGTAATCTAACTGGGGAAATAGCTGGGGAAAAGAATCAGCGTTTATGACGCTGAGGCCACTCGTGGCATACGTAACTACCAACGCACAATCCCGCCAGCTATAAAGCTCAAGCTCGCAGCTATTAGTAGAGAATCAAATCTGGGTCGATATTTTTGCCAACCACGAGAGAGTCGCCGAACTTAACAGAATTCCAGCCACGAAGCGGCGGACCAAGCAAACCGTGGCGGGTGGTGACAGTGCGAGAGCGCGTCGATATTATGGCGATAACGCCACAGACAAGCACCACGAACACGGTCAGCGCAGCGAAAAGCAGCGGATCGCCTTTGGCACGACTCGGCTCTGGGATCGGTTCGGGGATGGATTGGCGAGTACCAGTGATGATGAGGCGCTGGGTGTTGATGGCGTAGGGCGTGCAGGTCATGAGCGTCACCAAATCGCGGCCTGGCACCACGCGGTAAAGATGGGTGTCTTGCGGGTCAATGACGTGGATGCCGGTAACGCGGTAGCCCATCGTGCGGCCGAGCGTCTGGACGTAGAAGATATCGCCGCGCTTGAGCTCGTTGAGGCGAGTGAACAACAGGGCGCTGCTCAGGCCGCGGTGACCGCTCAGCACGGCGTTCGTGGATGCGCCGCCAACGGGCAGGCTTGTGCCGTACAGGTGGCCGGCACCGTGAAGAAGTGCATCGTCGGAAGTGCCGTGGTAAATCGGCATGTTGACTGAGATTTTGGGGATACGAACGTCGCCCATCACGCCGCCACCGGTGTTTAAGAGGCTCTGATATGCGCGATCACTCTCGCTTTGTGTTTTTGCCTTAGCAGATGACGAGCCAGGATTTGCAAACGGATCAGCGAACTCCCCCAATGATTTTTGCCCGGAAGCCGCGATATGACGGTTATAGGCCTGAGCCCGGCGGTATTCGTTGACGACCTTACCTTGCGGCCAGCGATCAACGCGGCTTACGGAATCGTCGACGAGCCGGCTCTGCCGATATGACTGAATCGCCCAGACCGTCGGGAACCAAGCGATGGCCACGACGAGCGCTGTGGCGCAGCAGACGAGCAGCACATCGACCACGAGCATGATCGTCCTGCGAGAATTGCTCACTCCGCCATTCTCGTTGCGTAAAATCGCATCGAAATCCACGGCGCTCCTATACCTTGTTACTAGTTGCTATTACGTTGCAATGGAAATGAAACGATGAGGGACGAAACCCGTTGCAGAATCGTCCCTCATCATTGCGCTGTTGGCAGTCAGGTTCGCCTTACTCTTGGCGAAGACGCCTGCGAGCAATAATCAGCAGGCCCGTGAGCACCATGAGCACCACGATGACCAGCAGAATGAGAATCGCGCCGGCACCGCCAGTCAGCGGCAGCTGCGAGATAGAAGAGATGGCAAGCACCACGATCGGCGTATCGCTGGAGACCGCTTGACTGTGAGCCTCGACTAAGTGCCAAGCATCGGCTTCGTTCGTGTACACGGACCTCGTAGCATTACTCGAATCAGCCTGCACATGCACCTTGAAGATGGGCATGAAGGTGTCCGAGTAACCGGCAGGACGGGTGACTTCCTGGACGGTGTAGTCGCCATCACCCAAGCCGTTGAAGGTGAGAGTGCCATCGGCCCCGACCTCAAGATCTTCGACGAAGGCAGCACTGGTAGCACTCTGCGCGGCGGCCAGCTTGTAATTGCCGTCACCCAGCTTGATGAACTTGAGTGCAGTGTCGGCCGGCGTTTCGCCGGACTTAGTCTGAGTGGCCGTTGCGGCAGACAGACGATACTTCACGCCCGTAAGCCCCTTGATGGCATCCTTTTCCTTTTGATCCTTGGCATCATCCCACGCCACCTTGGGCTTGGTGATCACCGAGAACTTACGGAAGCTCGCCACGGAGGCCGGGTTCTGCGGGCTGGTGGAATTGGAGGCGACGGAACCGGTGTTCGGACCGGTCACGCTGCCGGAGTCCGGGTCGACGGTAGCGACGGTCGGATCGGTCGCGTTCGTGGCCGTAGGTTGGTTGTTGGCATCGTTCGAATAGCTGAGCGTCACGCCGTTCTGCAGCCATCCGCCGTCAGCATCATCGGTAATTGACATGGCGTAGGTGATGACAATCAAGTCCCGGTAATGGAACTTCAGAATGCTCGGCGAAAGGTCGAAGACCACGTAATCGGTAGAATCGTCGCCAGCGATGTCCTGGAACTGACCGGATGGGGACTTGTGGGAGGTCACCTTGTAATCGCCGTTGGCGGCGTTGAGCTGGGTGGTGCCAATCATCACCTTTTCGGAATTGGCAACATAATGCAGACCGAGCTGCGCAGGACGATCGATCATGGTGTAGATGTAGCGACGGAAACCGGTGGTCAGCGGGACGCTGCCAGTGAGTTTGTAATGCAATTTGCCGCCGATGGAGACGTTGTTGTTGTAGCCGTTGGACGAATCCAGCTCCTTGCTGACCGTCGGGGCATCGTTCTTCATGTCGACCAAGCCGAGGGTCCTGTCGTCGTCCATCTTGTCGCCGACCATCTTGTTGTAGGTCACGCCGCCGTCGGTGATAGCGGTGCTCACCAGCATCGGGATGGAGTTGCCGGCAATCTTCGGATCGGACGCGCCGGACTTGCCGTTCACATTGGCCTCGCCGGTGACATCATCGACCATGTAGATGCCTGGCAGCAGGCCAGAAATGCTCACAGTCATATGGTCTCCGGTATCAGAGGAAACGGTGGACTGCGCCGTGGCCGCACTCACCAAGCTCGCGAACTTATCGGTGTAGAAGACGTTGCTGACGAACTGGCGCAGCTTGCCGTCCCAGGCGTCTGCGGTGCTACCGCTGTTGGAAGTGGTGTCCTCGTTGGCGGTGTCGCTATTCGCCTGACCCTCGTAGCCAAGCCATTTGGCCGCAACCTCGCCGACAGGGTTGCCTTGGTACTGCACATCTTCCGCAGATCCCTTGACCGCTTGCAACGCGCTCGAGGCCTCACTGCGAAGCTGCGGATCGGTGCCGACGGATACGGCGTTGAGCATGCCCGTCTTGCCGTCACTGTTCACGGTGCCCTTGGCGTTGACGTACGTACCGATACGCACGGCCTTGAACTGGTGGCCGTCAAGCATCTTCTTGTCGCCCTGAACGGTGATGGTCTCGCCCTTGTACGGCGCAGCCACGGTGGTCGGCACGGAAATGCCGCCATCCCCTGCCCCTGCCGCGTTCGCAGCACCCATCGGAACGGCCAGCAACGTGACAGCGGCAAGCGCAGCCCCGGCAAGCTTATGTATGGTGGTTTTGAAACTCATATACCCTAACCTTGTCTTTCTTTCCTCAAATTGATACGGATATTGGCTATCGGCCCTTGTTGCCTTTGTTTCCGAAGGTTTCGTCGGACCAAATTTTTAACATTGTGCATTTGCATTCGCTGCGCATTGCAGCACGCTCGGCAGCGAAAACTGGCCAGCGCGAGAGAACACCCATATTGGGCGAACTCAGCGCTTGGCATGCGTACCGCGATGTCTTCCCGATTGTGTGCCGACTTTCTTCTTGAATCTGGCTAGGAAGACAAACCCCGCTGCACTGGCAAGCGCGACCACAGCCGCAACGACCAGCAGCCACCAACGTTTCCAGCCCGTGAACGGCAAGGACGAAACCGGCTCCGGCGAAGTCAGGTCCGCCGTAATCGCATCGGATTGGTTGCCAAGCTCGTTGCCGGAAATCTCGGCGAGCGTGTTGATGTTGTAGATGAAGTCCAGCGTTCCGGCGCGATCCATCGAGGTGATGGTGATTTTCCCCGGCGGCATGAACGTCGGGATATCAACGTGCCATTTTGCGTCCTTGTCCGTGACAACGTTCGACTCGCTGCCGTCTGGCCAAGCCACCGTGACGTGGTTACCTTCCATCCCCGTAAGATGGCTGACCGGCGTCGGATCGAGGCCGGTATGAGCCGTATCGGTCACCATGCCGTCGATGCCGCTTTCTCGGCTGATGGACGTGACCTGGACCGCGGTGGGATACATGTCGATCAGCTGGTTGCGCACCTGCCCGAAAGACAATACGCCCGTGTCCGAGTTCTTGAGCACCGCGACGATCGTGTAGAGAATCTTGCTGGCGTTATTGCCCTTCATGAAAGTTGATACGGGCTCCTGCCAGCTCCAATCGGTAAACCAGTGTTCCCCGCGCTGTTGCTGAGTCTGGTGCGCGGCATCGAGCGGGCCGAAATCCTTTAGCAAATACGTATCGGCAGGCGGCTGAGGATTGTTCGGATCGTCGTAGGGCTGGCCGGTGACGGTGTCGTGGTGAATCGGGCCGGACTGGGCCACCGCGTACAGTTTGAGCGAATCATTGGCATGCAGCGATTCCACAGACCCCTTGATGCTCACCGTCGCGTTTGCAGGCATTTCACTTTTGCCGGACGCATTGCGCACAGTGTGCGGCACTTTGAGCTGCTTGATCTCGGGATTCTTGTTCGTCTCGAGCTGGAAATTACCCTGCACGACGTTCGAGAAAAGCGAGGAAATCTGGAACTCACTGCTGTCGGTTTGCCAGGCGTGGTAGCGGATGGAGTGCTGCAGGTTAGTGTCGATCTTGCGCGGGTCTGTCATGGACCACGCACCATCAACGCCCACCTTGACGGAGCCGATTCTGACACCACGCGTGGCAGGGTCGTTCGGTTTGTTGAGATCGATGATATGCGACTGGTCCTCGGCAAAGAGCGTGACCGTATCGCCGGGAATGCCGGTACCGGTGACGGTGCGCGAAGCGGTCGGCACATAACCGCTGAACTGGTTGATGACCGGAGCGGTCGGCCGTGGGATGCTGTAGTTGGCAAACGCGGTGTCGATGGTCCAGCCGGTGTCGAGCAGTTTGTTGGTCTCTTCCTGCGGCATACCCGCCTTGATCGTCAACGGATGACTCGGATCGTCGTTGTTGTAGAGCGGATTGTATGCGTCATGGACGCTTTTCGTCTGCCCGCCCGTAGGCGTGTTCTGCACGACGCAGCCTTCGTAAGCCGCAGCGCTGTTCTGATCTTTGACATTGGGATTGGTGGAAATCGGCCACGTCACAAGCTTGAAGTAGCCGTCAAGGCCTTCCTTCTGCTTGATCTTACCGAAATCGATATTGCCCTTGGCGTCCTGCAAGATGTTCGGGTCGGTGCCGGCACCGGGAACCATCAAATGGTTCGGTGTGCTGTTGAACCCTCTGTTGTTCGGGCTATTGAACGCCGAATACCAGTCGTTGGCACCATAATTGTAGTAAGGCAACTGTCCGTCAACGCGTAATACAGTTGGTGTCAGTGACTGCACTGGCACCCAATCCTTGCCGCCTTTTAGCCCAAGCCACTGGTAGTAGAACGAAGTGTTCTGCGAGCAGGGATAGCCGCTATAGGCGATGTTGTACCAGAAAACGAAGAACGAATTGGCCGGGGCGACGCCCGAACCTGTTTGCTGGCTGGGGAAGCCATAATCAGTCACCAATCCCCAATTGGCCTGACCGCCGCTCCACAAGTTGGGATGCGCGTCGAAGCCGACATGCGAGGTCGGACCATTGCACCGCTGTACCTTGTCGGCCGTCGTGGTTCCTCCGGAATTGCACGAGTTGGCATACATGTAGGAAGGCACGCCTTCGGTGATGTTGGTGACGTAACGCGAATCAAGCGACGAATAGTAATAGCGGCCGTTATTGGCCGGCGTCTTGCCGTACATCTGCCTGCCGGGCGCCGCCACGGCGTAGACGTACTGGTCGTATTCGGTACCGCCTACATTGCGCGGGTCAAGGTTCTTTCCACGGTAGGATATATTGCCCTCGATGGAGATAGTGAGGTAATCGTAGTCGCCGGAGACCAACACGTTGTGGATAGTGTAATACTCGTCGACGTTGCTTGCCCAACGAAGAGCGGCGTTCTGCGCCAACGCATTGGCGTCACGGTCTGCGTCGCCACCGTAGGTGTTGATGTAGCGGAAACTGGTGAGATAAGTATTGGGATTAGTGCCCTTCGTGCCAGACTGGGAGACCAGCAGCTGCATGCCGCAGTCGATGTAGGGATCTTCGCCGTTGCCATAGCGTGGTTTGGTCTTGCCGTTGCCGCCATAATCCGAGATGGATGACACGTCCACGCAATTGGGGTTCACCATGCCATGCGGCATACGCAGCACAAAGTCGATGCGCAGTTCGTCGTCGACATCGTTGCCCTGCATCTTGTTGTTGTTCGCGAGGAACTTGTAGAGCTTGGGCTTGCAGTCGACGCGCTTGTCTGCAGGAACCGTGCTGGTGGTGTCCTGCGCGCACAGCGCCGGGTAGTCGTCGATGGTCACGTCGTTCCCGCTCGCGTCAGGGGTCACATTGTTGCCGGACGAAAGGTTTGCCATATCATCCTGGGCGCTGGCGGCATCCTGCGCCGCGATGTTCTGGGCGACATACGTCCCAATCTGCGTCGGATCGGCAGACGCGATATACGGGCTCAGCCCAACACTTCCCACCAGCAGGGACACCACGATGACCACTGCCATAAGCAAACGACCGCGGTGCGGGATCGCTGCTGGCTTTTCAGATACATCTTCGTCACGGAAATAGGTTGACTTCACAGCAATCACCCCCTCAACATCATCCGACATTGAAATACAATCTTTATATTTATTCATATATGCGTATAAATATCATGTTTTTCAAGTTCTATCTGTTGCATTGTCGTCGCAGGCAATGCACGCGTTTACCCCCCTAAACGCGCGAAGAAAATTTACGGATATTAAGTGTGCAGACCAAGAAAGACAAGATTTCTGTATTTTAATTAGACAAATGATGGTACGTATGTGAAGTTAATCTCACTTCAGCTCAACACTTTGTAAATCACTTCTTACGCAAATTTGTTCATTCCACTAGGTAAATAAAATATTCATCAGTGAATATTTATTATGAATAAATTCCTAAAATAACAAAATCTGCGACTTATTATGCTATTTCAAGATGTGATATTGCTCATAACATAGCAACCGGTTTTATAGCTCATAGAAATAATCAATACGATCTGCTTTTACTCAGCCGACACAGAACCGCCTGAAATGATATCAATCCATCAGCAACGGCCGTTAACCAGCCGAGTCCGAATCAGCCGAATACGTAGGCAGCGCGAAGGACGTGAAGGAGATAATCAATGCCTTATAACTTCTAGGTAACTAAAAGTCGACCGGCTTGGTGCAGAACATCAAACCGGCCGACTTCTTCTTTGACTAAAAGGCGCTAAATGGCGTCACCGTCTGTTTCGCCGGTGCGGACGCGGGTGACCGAATCGAGCGGGAGGACCCAGACTTTGCCGTCACCGATATTGCCGGTGCGGGCGGTACGCACAATGATATCGACCAATAGATTCGCATCGGCGTCGCGCACCGCCACTTCCACGCGGATCTTGGGGATGAGATTGACCGAGTAGCTCGCGCCGCGATAGACCTCGGTATAGCCACGCTGCTCACCGCAACCGTTGACTTCGCTGACCGTCATACCCTCAACACCGGCGGCCGCAAGGGCCTCCTTGACCTCGTCGAACTTCTGCGGCTGGATAATCGCTGTTATCAGTTTCATCACTTCATCTCCTTGAAGAGGGCGGTGGCCTTACCCACGAAATCGTACGCACTCTCGCCCTGGTCAGCAAGATCGACGCCGGTCAGTTCCTCGTTCTCGTTCACCCTCCAGCCGATGGTCTTTTGTAATACAAATGCAATGACGAACGTGACCACTACGGAGTAAACGACTGCGGCGAGCGCCACGACCACCTGTACCGCGAGCTGCCTCCAGCTGCCACCGGTGAACAGGCCAGTGCCCTGAGCAAAGAAACCGATGAGGACAGTGCCGGTCAGGCCGCCGACACCGTGAACACCGACCACATCGAGGGAATCGTCATAGCCGAATCGGAATTTGAGACCGCATGCGAGACAGGTCAAGACACCGACAATCGCGCCAATGACCATGGCCCAGAGAGGCGAGACCACATCAGCGGCCGGTGTGATGCCAACCAGGCCGGCCACCATGCCCGAGGCCGCGCCGACTGCCGTGTAGTGGCCGGTGCGAATTTTCTCAGTGAAACCCCATGTCAACATTGCCGCGGCGGCGGAAAGCGAGGTGCTCACCCACGCGTAGCCGGCGGTGCCGTTGGCGGCGAAGGCAGAACCGGCATTGAAACCGAACCACCCGAACCAGAGCAGGAACGCGCCGAGCATCACGAAGGGGACGTTGTGAGGGCGAATCGGCGCCTTGCCGAAGTCCTTGCGCTTGCCAATCAAGAGAACGATGACCAGCGCCGCGACGGCCGCATTGATATGAACGACCGTACCGCCAGCGAAATCATGGACAGGCGCACCGATGAACTTGGAAATCGGGCCGTCAGGCGAAAGAAGTCCACCATTCCAGACCATGTGGGCCATGGGCGCGTAATCGAGCGTGATCCAGATGGCCACGAAAATCATCCACGTGCTGTATTTGATGCGTTCCGCGAGCGCCCCGGAGATCAGAGCGACGGTAATCATCGCGAACGCGAGCTGGAAGGCGACGTCGATGCTCGCCGGATATTTGTTGCCGTTCGGCGTGAGGCCAGTGGCGGTGAAGACGCCGTCCTTGCCGGCCTTCATCGTGTCGCCGAGCAGGAATCCGGAAGCGGGGTCGCCGAAGATGCCGCCGATATCCTTGCCTCCCCATGCAATCGACCAACCCCAGAGGGCCCAGATGATGGTGCTCACCGCGAGCGCACCCGCAGACAGCATGAGCATGTTCAGCACTGCCTTGCGGCGCACCATGCCCCCGTAGAAGAACGCCACTGCGGGCGTCATCAGAAATACGAGCGACGCACAGACCAACATCCATGCGGCATTTCCAGTATCCATTTCGCGTTTCCTCCCCTTCGGCTTGCCTGCGCGACGGGATCCGACGCGTCCTGAACCGTATGGGGCTATACAACACGGAAAACGTAAGGAGAAGTTTGACGCAAGATTACGGCGGTGTAAAACTCATGCTTCTATCGAAACACGCTGGTTACCTGCGATCGAGGCAGATATACAAGCAGCCGCACACCAACCCGTTTGAGATGACATGCGGCTGCTGCGTTAACGCCCGTTTACGATTCTTGCTACTTAGGCAAGGATGCCGTCGACGAAACCTTCCGGATCGAATGGTGCGAGGTCATCCGGGCCTTCGCCAAGGCCGACCAGCTTGACCGGAACGCCCAACTCCTGCTGCACGGAGACGACGATACCGCCCTTGGCCGAGCCGTCAAGCTTGGAGAGCACGACGCCCGTGATACCGATGGCTTCAGCAAATACCTTGGCCTGCGCCATACCGTTCTGACCGGTGACCGCATCGAGCACCAGCAGCACCTCGTCGACCGGCAGGTTCTTTTCGGTGACACGACGAATCTTGCCGAGTTCATCCATGAGGTTCGCCTTGTTCTGCAGGCGGCCGGCGGTGTCGATCGATAATAAGGACATCGACGTTCTGTTCCTTGGCTTGCTTGGAGGCTTCGAATGCCACCGATGCCGGGTCTCCGCCTTCTTTCTCGCTACGCACAACCGGCACACCGACCTTCTGTCCCCAGGTTTCGAGCTGATCTGCGGCTGCAGCACGGAAGGTATCGGCGGCAGCGAGCATCACGCTCTTGCCCTCGGAGACGAAGAGACGCGCGAGCTTGCCGGCGGTTGTGGTCTTGCCGGTGCCGTTGACGCCGACCATGATGATGACGCTCGGCTTCTTGGCATCGGGCTTGTCGGCATTAAGCGCGCGGTCGGGCTGGGAATTGACCATGTCGATGAGCTTGGAACGCAAGGCCTCGCGCACGGCCTTCGGGTCGGAGGTACCGGTGATGCGGGCGTCGTTGCGCAACTCGTCCACCAGCTTTTCGCTGGCTTCGCTGCCGACATCGGCCAGCAGCAATGTGTCTTCGACGTCGTCCCAATCGGACTCGGAAAGCTGGTCCTTGGCGAGGATGTTGAAGAGCGCACGACCGAATGGATTCGACGACTTGCTGAGCTTCTCCTTGAGGCGAATGCCGCGAGAGGCCTTATTTTCCGGAACCTCAACGCTCGATGAAGAAGAAACGGTCTTGTCGGCAGAATCTTCGGTGGATGTATCGGAAGTACCGTTGTCAAGAGACGATTCTGAAGCGGCTGACCCGTCAGAAGTTTTTTTAGCTTCCGCTTCAGCACTGGAAGTACTGCTTTTAACAGCCTCAGAAACGTTGGCATCTTGCGCATTCGCAGCATTTTTCTTGCGCGAATGTGACACCAACACGGCCACAGCAATGAGCACAACGGCGACAACAACCAGCGCCACCACGATAAGCATCGGATTCATAGTAAAAGTCATGATTCAAGATTATTGGCGAGGCACGACGCATTCGGCCCTGCAGCAAGGTTTCCGCAACTTTTCAAAACCCGTATATAAATGAGGTATTCAGCAACAGTATTTGTAATGGTTTTGCAATCCAAAACATGAATCTGCAGCAATGAAGCTTTCTACAGTCGATTCCCTCGTTCCCTGCTGCACATCGGGAATGCCCAAATTTTAAATCCGCGAAATATCAGCATTCCAAAATCCACGTTCTCGATTTCCACAGCGCGGAAGCGCAAAATCCATCAGCATCGGCCTTCAATGCTATTTAAAGCAGAACATTGGCGATTTTGGAACACTTAATCCAATAGAAACTGTTCAAATGCGCTCATTTATTCTCAGAATCGCAAAATCAGTAACGTTGTGAACCGTGCACTTTACAATATAACTATGTCGAACGCTTCAAGAATGACCTCGTACCAGCGCCGCGAACAACTCATCACCATCGGCCGCGGACTTTTCGCCGCCAAGGGCTACGAAGCAGTGAGCGTGGAGGAGATCGCCGCAGCGGCGAAAGTTTCGAAGCCAATCGTCTACGAACATTTCGGGGGCAAGGAAGGGCTGTACGCCGTCATCGTCGACCGCGAGATGCAGAAACTCACCAGCACGCTCATCGATGCGCTTTCCGCCGGCGACACCCATCCGCGCCAGATTGTGGAACGCACGGCGCTGGCACTACTCACGTATATCGAAGAAAATTCCGAGGGCTTCAACGTGCTCGTCCGCGACTCCCCACCACCGACCCAGCTGGCTCGTTCAGTTCGCTTTTGGGTGATGTAAGCCTGCGCGTCGAAGAAATTCTCACGAAGGCGTTCAAGCAGCACAAGTTGCCGGCGAAGGGCGTTCCGTATTACGCGCAGATGCTCGTCGGCATGACCGTTTTCACCGGTCAGTATTGGGCCGCCAACCAGAAGAAAATCAGCAAGGAGCAGCTTGCCGCACACATCGTCAACCTCGCCTGGCACGGACTTTCGCGTCTCGAAGCCAAGCCCAAGCTGCAATTTGAAAACGATCTCGGCGTCCAAGATAGCGATAAAAGCAATAAGGGCGATGAAAATGGCAGAAACGGTGTCACTCAAAGCACCAGTAACGACAATGCAGCCAAAGACGAAGACGATGAGGAAGCCGGTAATAGCGACACCGATAACTCCGATGATATCGGCGACCAACATCAATGATGGCGCCATTGACCAACACAATGCTGCCATGAAAAGCAATTCGTGAATGCAGAGAACCCCAGCGACGCCTTGCACAACTTACGTTAAAAGTAACGCAATTCACGCGCGCACGCCTGCCATTCTCGGGATTGCATGGTAAATTAGGCTTGCTCGCCGCATCAACGCGACGGATTCCAATAATGAGGAAACATGCCGGAAACTAGCTCGAAAACACTCACCTTCGTGGTGCCCACGTTCAACATGGACGCTTACCTCGAGCGCTGCATCTCGTCATTGACCGCGATCCCCGACAACAGCGATATCGAAGTCCTGATTGTCGATGACGGCTCGTCAGACGGCACCCCGGCCCTCGCGGACCGAATTGCGGCAGAACAACCCGACATTATCCGCGTCATTCATCAGACCAACAAAGGCCACGGCGGCGCGGTCAACACCGGTATCGCCAACGCAAAAGGCATGTACCTGAAGGTCGTCGACGCCGATGACTGGGTGGGCGCGGACTCGCTCAAGCGACTCATGGATGTCATGCGCCAGCAACGTGACAAGATGGCTCCGATCGACATGTTCGTCACCGATTACGTCTACGACAAGGTCGGCAAAAAACGCAAGCACGTCGTGAAATTCGACAGCGTGATGGACGCGGATCGGCGCCTGGATTGGGACGACCTCAAGCATTTCGGCATTGCACAATACATGATTATGCATGCGCTCATCTTCCGCACTGACGTCTTGCGCCAGGCCAAGACCCAACTGCCCGAGCATACGTTCTACGTTGATTTCATTTACTCCTACCAGCCGTTCCCGTGGGTCAAATCGCTGATGTACATCGATACGCCTCTGTATCACTACTTCATCGGCCGCGACGGGCAAAGCGTGCAGACCGATGTGATGATTCGGCGCGTGGACCAGCTTGTGCGCGTCAACCGTGCGATGGTAGCGGCAACCCCCGAACGTGACACCGTGCCCGACGGCCTTTACCGCTATATGATTCACTTCCTCTCCATCGAGAGCGTGGTGGCAAGCGTCTTCCTCATTCTCTCGCGCAACCCCACGAACTATCAGATCAAGCAGGAGCTGTGGGATAACCAGCGAGCCGTTTCGCCGAGCATCGCGCGCGACGTCCGTCGCCAGCTGCCATCCCGCGCCATCAACCTGCCAGGTTCGATCGGCCGCTGGATTATCCGCATGGGCTATCACGTAGCCGAAAACATCATCGGTTTCAACTAAACCAATTCAACTTTGGCGGAAACCGTTTCAGCAGTAGCAGTTTCCGCAATTTGCTTCGCTAGGTTTACGCGCGTAGAATACCGAAACGTAAGCATGCCTATAGACCCCTATGGGTGTGGCTGACGGCCGAGGTAGGCCGTCAGGGTTGCATTCTCAAGGAGAGAGTATGAGCAATGAACAAGGCGGCACCCAGCCGGCCGACACCGCAGAACCAAGCGGCGCTTCACCGCAAATCAGCGATCTGAACCTGAGAACCAAAGAAGGTCGCAAAAGCTTCTGGACCAACATCGTCTCGGTATGGCTCGGAACGACGATGGAATACGTCGATTTCGCCCTCTACGGGTTAGCTTCCGGCTTGGTCTTCGGCGAACTGTTCTTCCCGAAGCAGACACCGGTCATTGCGCTGCTTTCCTCGTTCGCCGCGTATGCCGTGGGCTTCATCGCCCGCCCGATCGGCGCCTTCGTACTCGGCCGCGTAGGCGACAAGCACGGACGCAAGTTCGTCATGGTCTTTACCGTGCTGCTGATGGGCATCTCCACCACGGCCCTCGGCCTGCTGCCAACATACGCACAAATAGGCATCTGGGCCCCGATTCTCCTCTTGGTCTGCCGCATTCTACAAGGCTTCGGCGCAGGCGCGGAACTTTCCGGCGGCGCGGTCATGCTCGCGGAATATGCACCGGTCAAGCATCGCGGTCTCGTCTCCTCGCTGATTGGTGTGGGCTCGAGCACCGGCACTTTGCTCGCTTCTGTGGTCTGGCTGCTGGTGCTGTTGCTGCCACATGACAAGCTCATCGCTTGGGGATGGCGCATCCCCTTCATTCTCTCAGTGCTCATCGCGCTGTTCGCGGTCTATCTGCGCCAAGCCATGCAGGAAACCCCGGCATTCCGTTCGTATCAGGAAAAGCGCAAGCAGGAAGACGCCATCCTTGCCAAGTCCGGCAAGAAGCCCGAAGAACGCAAGGGCGGCTGGAAAGCCTTCTTTGTCATGCTCGGCCTGCGCATCGGCGAGAATGGCCCGTCCTATATTGCACAGAGCTTCCTGGTCGGCTACGTCGTGACGTTGGGCGTTTCCAAATCCGTGCCGACTACGGCCGTGATGATCGCCTCGATCCTGGGCTTCGCCGTCATCCCGTTCTCCGGCTGGCTGTCCGATAAGTTCGGCCGTCGCATCACCTACCGCATTTTCTGCGCCCTGCTCGCCATCTACGCCTTCCCGGCGTTCTGGGCTCTGCAGACCAAGAACACCCTGGTGGTCAGCATCGTCATCATCGTCGGCATGTGCCTCGGTTCGCTCGGTATCTTCGGCGTGCAGGCGGCATACGGCGTGGAGCTTTTCGGCATCCAGCACCGTTATTCGATGATGGCCGTTGCCAAGGAGCTCGGCTCGATACTTTCCGGAGGCACCGCACCTATGATCGCTTCCGCACTACTCGCAGCAACGAAATCCTGGGTTCCTCTGGCGGTATACTTCTGCGTCATGGCGCTGATCGGCTTCTTCACCACTTTCGTGGCCCCGGAGACGCGTGGCCGCGATCTGACACTGATCGACGACGCCATCTAAAACTGAACCGTTTATGCAGTAAAAGAGCGATTATATGACAAAACAGGGCAGGCGCCCGACCAGGGATGACGTGGCGAAGAAAGCCGGCACATCCACCGCTGTCGTCAGCTACGTCATCAACAACGGCCCCCGCCCTGTTTCCAAAGCCACACGAGAAAAAGTGTTGCGGGCCATCCGAGAAACCGGTTATCGTCCCAATACCGTCGCGCAGTCGTTGGCAAGCGGCAACAGCGAAACATTCGCTCTGCTCGTCCCTGATATGACTAACCCGTTTTTGGCGCAATTGGCGAGGGCGTTGGGGCACGAGTGCCTGCTCAACAACAAAACGCTGCTGTTGGGGGACGCGGAAGACAACGCGCAGCATGAGGTGGAGTTGCTGGAGGCTTTCCAGCGCCAGCAAGTGGCCGGCTTGGTCTGGTATGGCGTCGATCAGCCGTT
Source organism: Bifidobacterium sp. ESL0682 (assembly GCF_029392815.1). Classification (GTDB taxonomy): domain Bacteria; phylum Actinomycetota; class Actinomycetes; order Actinomycetales; family Bifidobacteriaceae; genus Bifidobacterium. The sequence goes on from NZ_CP113942.1 coordinate 1,929,984, forward strand.
GCCGCTCGAAGTGATTCGTCATTTCCCAAGAACCGCGGTACTGCTCAACCAACCGGAGGCCGCAGAGCCGACAGCTCAACAGGACGGACGCAGAATCCGAGTCACCATTGACGAATATCAACAAGCGTATATGGCCACCGAGCATCTCGCCAGCCATCATCGTCGCCATATTGCCATCGTTATGGGGCCCACCACCCGTCTCAATTCGCGCGAACGCCTACGCGGTTGGAAAGACGCGCTGCACAAAGCCGGTTTGGAGCCCGGGCAGGAAATCGTGACACCGTATTCGCGCGAAGGCGGCTTTGAGGCCACGTCTGCGTTACATGACGATGTGGATGCCGTGTTTACCGCGAACACGCTGCAGGCCATCGGCCTGCTAGCCGGCCTTGCCGAGCAGGGGAGAACCGTACCGGATGACATCGCAGTGGCTACCATGAACGCCACCGATGCGGCAAGGTACCTTGTACCGTCGTTGACTTCCGTCCAGCTGCCTTCCAGCTCCTTAGCGGTAAGCATCATCCACGAACTGCTCGGCGAAGAACATAGCGCCGACGACACTATTTCAGCCGCTCCCCTGCTGATTCGCCGTCATAGCTGCGGTTGCGAACAGCCGAGTGCCAACAATCATTGAGATCCTGAGGAATGTACATGAACAACCAACGAACGGTCATCATCGACTGCGATCCCGGCAACGGAGTACCGGGCGCAAATGTCGATGATGCAATCGCCATTGCGTTCGCTGCAAAGAACAACAACCTTGACTTGCACGCAATCTGGACGGTTTTCGGCAATACGCCGTCACCAATGGGCTATGCGAGCGCAACATCGCTTCTGCGCAGTCTGCACGAAACCGCAATCACGGTTCGGCAGGGAAGCGACGCGCCCCTTAACGGCAATCGGGAACACTGGATCGAAAACCGCGAACACATGGCCAACGACCCTCACGCTCCTGAGGAATGGCGAGAAGCCGGTACTTTGAACGTTCCTGCTTCGGATACAAACACAGCTGCCGTTGCCGCTACAACGCACGATTTGGCTTCGGATATTTTAAGCGCTCGAAAACCCGTTAATCTCATTGCCATCGGCCCGCTGACCAATGTGGCACATGTGATTCAGGAAGAGCCCGAAACGGCTTCTCAGATTTCGCATATCTACGCGATGGGAGGGGCACTAGGCTTCGATGATCTGGTCGACACGAATTTTGCGGTCGACCCTCAAGCCGCACGCATTGTTCTCGAATCGGGAATTCCGCTGACGCTGGCGCCACTCGATGTCACGCGTACCACGCATCTTTCGCAAGCTCGTTTCGACGAAATCATAGACAAAGCCGACTCGCAACAGTCTCCGTGGAAGTCCGCCATTCGTGGCTGGCTCGAACCTTGGCTTGAATTCAGCGACGCGACCCGACCGGTCAACGGCATGTGGATCCACGACCTTGTAGCCCTCGCAGCGCTTTCGAACCCGGAGGTCGTCACTTCGCATCAAGCCAAGGTCTGCATCGCCGGAAACGGAAAGCTCATACTTGCGCAAGGCATGAACGATGCCACCAGCGAGCAGAACAACGATGCCGATACCGATTATGCCGATGATTGTTCGGCTCCCGTAACCATTGACCTGTGCGACAGCGTCGACAACGATGCCCTCATCGATCTATGGTCTCGCACCGTTTTGGGCGTGGATTCTTCGACCCGTATATAACAAATACGGCGATTGGTACACCACTCGCCCATACGATAAAATCGAGCAAATAAGTTTTAGCAGGAGACGCCAATTCGATAAAGCATGTGCACGTCCCCTCTTTTAGAGCGTAGAACCAGTTTAAATCGTAGAACCGGTATTCGATTCACCGTGTACCGGCTCTGCAAGTTGCGAGGCCCAACAAGTGTAGAAACAAAAAAGGTACCGCCGAACGACGATACCTTGCTTGTGCCCCCGTCGGACTCGAACCGACAACCCACGACTTAAAAGGACGCTGCTCTAACCATTGAGCCAGAGGGGCAACAAAACTTCATTATACAGTCACTTCTCGATTTGCATATCGGGTTTTGCGTGTCGCAAACCTACTTCATGATAATCGGGAAACCGCCGGTGAGTACGAAGCCAAGAACAGCGACAACGACAGCCAGAACAATCGGCACCCAAATGGTCATCGGTGTCGCAGCACTTTTGCTCTTCTTGGCAAAACCAATCTCGGCAAACGCAATCATCGCGAGCGCCAGAATGAGCTTGACAACAAGCAGCACAGGGTTGCGATGCCAAGCGTGAACAATCATCAGCAAGCCGCTCAGAATAATCAGGATATAGCAAACGCGGGCAATCATCGCCCAGATCTTGGTGCCCTTCGCCGGCCCCAGCAATCCCACGGCCACCGCGACAATCAGCACCACTCCAACAACCAAATGCATCCAAGGCCAGACCATATCCACTCCCGACAATTACACTAACTACGAATTCTCTACATCCAATATATAAGCGGCTGACGAAGTATCCGTTTGAGGAACTTCGTCAGCCGCGTTCAGTTAAAAAGCTACCGCTCACTCACCCATGTGAGGGACGACAACGGCACGCTTGGAGAGCTTGCCGTCGGTCAGCTTGTGATAGGCGTCGAGCGCGTTGTCCATTGAGTAGGTCTCGATCTCGGGGGTGATGAGGCCCTGACGATAGAGCGCAGCGACCTCGTGCAGCTCGGGCATGGAGCCCCAGTAAACGCCCATGAGCTCCTGCTCGGAGGGCTTGGAATACCAGTCGAACTCGGCCTTGCCACCGGCGATGCCGACCACGGTGACGCGAGAACCGGTGGCACCCGCAGCCTGTGCGGCAGCGATGGTCGGCGCGATGCCTACGAAATCGAAGGCGGCGTCGACGCCACGGCCACCGGTGATCTCGCGGATTGCAGCAACCTCGTTCTCGTCGCTCGGCACGACGATGGCGCCGTTTGCCTCAGCCTTGGCCATGGCTTCCGGCTTCATATCGGTGGCGATGATGGTGGCGCCGGTCAGCGCCTTGAGGATCTGGATGGCAATCTGGCCCAGACCACCGAGTCCGATGACCAGCGCGTACTTGCCGCCACCGTTGAGGTGAGGCAGAGCTGCCTTGATCGCGTGATACGGAGTCAGGGCAGCATCGGCCAACGGAGCCGCAGCAATCGGATCGGCATCGCCCAGCGGCACGAGGTTGCGCGCGGGAACGACCATGTATTCGGCCATACCACCGTCACGGCCGAGGCCGATGGCGAGGGACTTGTTGGTGGCCCTGTTCTCGCAGTAGTTCTCTTCGCCGGCAACGCAGCGCTTGCAGTGGCCGCAGCCGGTTGGGCCGTAGACCAGATAGGCATCACCCTTCTTGAAGCCGGTCACGCCGGTGCCGACCTCTTCGATCCAGCCGGAGGTCTCGTGGCCCAGGATGAACGGCGGCTTGGTCTGCTTGCCGGTCTCAGGCGTGTAGTCGCGGAACACCGACACATCAGAATGACAGCAGCCGGCACCGGCGACCTTCAACAGCACCTCGCCCGGTCCGGGAGTAGGCTTGTCGACTTCCTTCAACGACGGGAAGGTCTTATAGTCTTCGAATACAACGGCTTTCATAGCTGTCCTTTCATATCGGCAATACGGTTCACTCTCAATAGGCGCTTAAAGCAGAAATGCATAAATACCTTTGAGATTGACCACCCTACCGCTTTCATCGCGCGAAAAAGACGAAAATAAACGTGTGAAATTAGACAATCGAAAATCACTGTACAAAAGAGGCAAAAACCGCGTAATTCCAGCATTTTCACGCGTGTATAGAATTTCACAAACAGCATTCGACCATAAAATTGGTCACAAAATATGCCGTCAGTCACCTCAAAGCCCAAAAATATGCCTCGAGTAAAGCCAACCTCGGCCACACCGTTGGAGCAGCCGATACTCAAAACTGCACAAGAGCAACCTACCCACGCAGATGACGTCAACGAAATGAAGGACATCATCAATAATGCCTGAAACGTCGCCGAATCACCGGCGGCGGCTAGCATATGAAGAATGACGACAATCAAAGAGGTGGCCAAGGCAGCCGGAGCATCAGTAACCGCGGTTTCCATGGCGCTGAACCACCGCGAGGACGGGCATGTCAAGAAGGAACTTGCCGAACACATCCGCGAAACCGCCAAGAAAATGGGCTATCGCCCCAATCCGTTGGCCCGTTCCCTGCGCACCAGCCGCACGCACACCATCGGCTTCATCAGCGAGGAAATCGCCACCACCCCCTACGCCGGCGAGATAATCCGAGGAGCGCAGGACGCCGCCAGCGAGCTTGGCTACATGATGCTTTTGGTCAACACCGACAGCAAGGCCGACGAAGCCAGCGAAATCGCGGCGCTCAAACGATACGGCGTCGACGGCTATCTTTACGCGAAGATGTACGACAGGGTTTCGAGCATCCCTTCATCTCTAGCGCGCGAACACACCGTCCTCATCGATGCCACTGCATCCGACAAGCACTTACCTTGCATCGTCCCCGACGAGGTAGCCATCGGCTACGATGCCACCACATACCTCATCAAATCCGGAGCCAAACGCATCGCCTACATCGGCTGCAACGAAGGCCTGCTCGCGGAATCACTGCGCCTCAAGGGGTACCAAAAAGCGCTCACAGATGCCGGTCGGCACTTCGACCCGAACCTGGCCATCAGCGTAGGCAAAACGGAGGCGCATTGCAGACAGTCTCCGACCTCTTCGATCGCGAGCACCCCGACGCCTTCTTCTGCTTCAACGACGCCCGCACCTGGTACGTCTACCAATGCGCTGCACAGCGCAACCTGGAAATCGGCCGCGATATCTCCGTGGTCGGCGTCGACAACAACCGCATCATTGCCGAGACATTCGATCCACAGCCGACCACCATCGCCCTGCCTCATTACGAGATGGGCTACTGGAGCGCGCGCAAGCTGGTTTCCATGATCGAAAAACAGGATTTGAAACCTTCCGAGAGCAAGAAAGCCGTCGCCGCAATCCCTCCCCTCGATGCCCCCAGCCCCGTGCGCATCCGCTGCACCCTGCTCGAGCGCGGTTCAGTAGTCACGAAGTCTAAGAATTAGTTCGCCGTTGTCGTTCCGTTTAGCCTAAGCCCAACACGGTTATCGCCAAATACCGCATAACCGCGAAAGTCAGCAGGGCAAACCCCGGTTCACGAAGACATCGAGGGAAAAGGAAGCGTACACCGACGCCAACCAGTTACAACAATCAACGGGCTTTCAAACATTATCGATTAAGCAAATTCAGTCTGAGTACACTTTTCTTTAATAGAATTCACCCTACAGCTTAATTTATTAAAGTAAATGTGACGCATTTCATATATTTTCCAACGATTTAAAAACCCATTTCCTTAAAGTCACCTCCCACAAGCCGGCTAAACAGTTTGAGCTTTTTATTTCATTGAACTAGTTTGAAGTTAACCGCTTAAGGTTAACTACTAGTTTGTTCGAGGCATCGTCCGCCTGGCAAACATTTTGGAGAGAATGATAATGGGGTCTGCCATAGTCGCCATATTGCTGGCTTTAACCTTCGTAGGTTTTGTCATATTTTCCGTCAAAGGCGGGAATCTTACCATCGCGTTCTTCGTCATGGCAGTGTTGTGGACGGGAATCTACTTCATTGCTGTGGCGTTCGGCCTGGCGAAACCGTTTAATTTCATTACTGACATCTTCTCGACGCCCGCCGTGAATTACGGTTCCACCGCCGTGCAGATTATCCTTGGCGCCTGGTTCGGACGCGTGCTCGTCGATACCGGCATCGCAGCCGGCATCAGCAAACTTACCGTCCGCGTCGGCAAGAACAAGCCGGTCATCGCCACCATTTTGATCGCTCTGGTCACCTGCCTGATCTTCACCAGTGCTTACGGCGTCGGCTCCGCAGTGGCCATCGGCTCTATCCTTTTCCCGATCATGGGCTCGCTCGGCGTTCCCAAGAAGATCGCCGTTCCCGTCTTCACGCTTTCAATCGGCGCCGCAATGTGGATCAATAGCGTGATCTTCGTGCAATTCCAGCCGTTCTTCCAAGGTTACAAGTCCCCGGACGGACAGGTTGTCGCTTGGGGCGACCATTACCTTCGCTTCGGCATGGCAGCCATGGTCATTCAGATGATCGTCATCATTCTTTTCATCCTGGTTCGTTCCAAGACCATCCGCAACGGCAAGCCTTACGAAATCGGCGGCGTCGGTAGCGACCAGGAATGGGCTCCGGTTTCTCCGGTCACCTACGTCCTGCCTATCGTTCCGGCCGCTCTGAGCATCTTCTTCAAGTGGCCCGCCGTCCCGGCGCTACTGCTGGCCACCATCCTGGCCTTCCTGCTGACCGGAAACATGAAATCCATGAAAAAGCTGGTCAGCGTGATCGGCTCCACCGCTAAAACCGCTATCGGCGACATCGGCGGACTGCTCATCATGCTCTTCTGCCTGATGATGTTCCAAGCCGCAGCCATCAAGGCGGTCGGCGTGGTCACCCCGATGCTGGCACATGTCATTCCGAACAACGAACTCATCCTGATCGTCATCTTCCTGGTTCTCGCACCGTTGGCCCTGTTCCGCGGCCCGTTGGAACTCTATGGCGCAGGCGCAGCCACCATCACTCTGCTGCTGAGCCTTGGCACATTCAACGTCTGGTTCCTTTACGCGTTGATGGTCATCCCTTCCATGATCGGCATCTCGGCCTGCTTCACCCAGTCCTGGAACGCATGGTCTTTGGAATACACCGGATTGGACACCAAGACATACCTGTTCAATGGCGTCCCGGTGGCATGGATCAGCTCCGTGCTCATCATGGGCGCGGCATCTGTGCTCCTGTTCTAAAAGAAGGCAACATTCATACCATTCGGCGGATTCATCGCAAGCAGTCACTCTGCGACGAATCCGCCGGAATCCGCGTACTTATATTAAGGAGAATCATATGGAAAACGGGAATGCGAAATCGTATCGCACGGATCCCAAAGTTCGCGCGCGCATCGACAAGACCATCGACTATCTGATCAACCACGAAAGCGAGCTGTCCGCCAAACCGGACGGAAGCTATCCGCTGGATGATTCCATCGTCCTGTTGCTGCAGAGCTACGACACCGCCGATTACGAAAGCATCAGCTACGAAAGCCACTATGATCACATCGATCTGCACTATATGCTTTCGGGACAGGAATACGTGCGTTGGTGGGACACCGGCACGGTGGAGCCGAATACGGAATACAACAAGGAAAACGACATCATTTTCTATCCGCATCCCGACCATCACAACCGTGCGCTGCTGACCGACCACCATTACGTGCTGGTCTATCCCGAAGACATGCATGCCGCTCGTGGCAAGGTCGGCGACAAGCCGGAACACGTGCACAAGATCGTCGTCAAGATTTCCACGCTCTGAACCATTCGGTGCATGGATTGTCACAGGCCAATTCAAACAACAAAAATTTAGCAGCAACCCGCCATCCTGGTGAATCGCTGCACGCTCAGCAAAGGAGCCAATGAATATGAACAAGGAATTAGATGGAGTCATTTGCCCATCCATTACCATCACCAAGGAAAACGGTGAAATCGACTACGAAGCTTGGGGAAAGCATCTGGACCATTTGGTCGAAGCCGGCATCAACGGCATCCTCATCTTCGGCAGCATCGGTGAGTTCTATGCGTTCCCGCTCGACGTGAAGGAACAGGTCACGGACTTCGCGGTCAAGCGCGTCGCCGGCCGCACCAATGTGTTCATTGGCGTCGGTGGCACCAATCCCGACGAGGTCGTTGCACTGACGAGCTATGCCTCCAAGGCTGGCGCTGACGCCGTTGTGGCCGTCGCTCCTTATTATTTCGGCCCGTCGGATGCAGCAGCCAAGGATTATTATGCAATGATCTGCGAAGCCACGACCATCCCGGTCATCCTTTACAACTTCCCGCCTCGCACGGGCATGGATCTTTCGCCCGCGCTGGTCGCGGACCTGGTGAAGGCACATCCGGAAATCATTGGCATCAAGGACACCGTCGATACCATCAGCCACACCCGCAAGATGATTGCGGCCGTACGCCCGATCAATCCTGATTTCCGTGTCTTCTCCGGCTTCGATGAGTATTACACTCCTAACCGCATCGCTGGCGGCAACGGCGTGATTTGCGGTCTGACCAACGCCAAGCCCGAGCTGTTCCACAAGATGAACGAAGCCTACCTCTCCGGCGACTACGCCACTTCGCTCGATTGCGCCAAGAAGATCAACAAGCTGATGGCGATCTACGACACCGCCGATCTGTTCGTCTCGGCCATCAAGGGAGCGGTCAAGGCCGAGGAAGGACAGCCGATTTCTACGGATATTCGCAGACCTGCAGTCCAGCTCACCGAAAAGCAGTTCGAGCAAATCAAGGAACTGCTGGATGTGTGAGTCGCTAATATAGCGATTTCCAAGTAATTTCGCCGTCCAACGTCACCCGTATTAGTTTGATACGGTCTCGTCGGGCGGCGAAATTGTTTTTCCGCTTTCGAGCACTGCATTGAAGCAGCCTCAGGCTTCGCAACATCTCAAACGGCAATCATGGTCAAGCCGACAGATAACCGGAAAGTCAAGTCGAAATACTTTTATTTAGATGAATTTCTATATTTAATTTATTCAGATAGTTTCTATTTATCCGAAAACGCGAGAAACGATTTACAATTTGACGTGAATCGTTTCTCGTCATATATTTTTACCAGTTTCTTGCTTAAGGCAATGCCGCGAAATCGGCAAGAACATCAGTAGAGACCATGTCACGCGGCAGCGGCATGGAAAAGAAAGGTGACGACAATGGCAATCAAAGGCGCCAAAACGTACCGGAACCCCTCGTATCTTCAGAGTTCGACCGGCATCTTTATGTTCTTCTGCTCGTGGGGCATCTGGTGGTCCTTCTACTCAATCTGGCTGACCAGCCCGGCCCCCAAGGGCATGGGTATGACCGCTGCTCAGCAGGGCACCATCTACTCCATCAATTCCGCGGTAACGCTGGTCATTATGTTCGTCTACGGCGTGCTGCAAGACAATCTCGGCATCAAGCGCCGTCTGGTGATCGCGGTCTCATGCATCGCGGCCTGCGTCGGCCCGTTTGCCCAATTCATCTATAAGCCGATGCTCTCGGCGGGTGGTACCACCAAGTTCATCGGCGTACTGCTGGGCTCGGTAGTCCTTTCCGCCGGCTTCATGGCCGGCTGCTCGCTGATGGAGGCCATCACCGAACGCTACAGCCGTCACTTCGGCTTCGAATATGGCCAGTCCCGCGCATGGGGCTCCTTCGGTTACGCCGTCGTGGCGCTCATCGCCGGCCCGCTGTTCAACATCGATATGAAGTGGAACTTCTGGCTCGGTTCGCTCTTCGGCATCGGCATGCTGTGCGTCTACCTGTTCTGGCGCCCGGCCGAGCAGGAAGAGGAGCTCAAGAAAGAAGCCGACCCGAACGCCCCGCGCACCAACCCGACACCCAAGGAAATGGCCTCGGTGCTCACCATGGGCTCGCTGTGGGCGCTAATCATCTTCATGCTCTTCACCAACACTTTCTATACGGTCTTCGACCAGCAGATGTTCCCGAGCTATTACAAGAGCCTCTTCGCCACACCAGACCAAGGCGCGGAATGGTACTCCATCCTCAACGCGGCCGAAGTGTTCTGCGAATCGGCGATGATGGGCATCGTCCCGTTGATCATGGACCATATCGGCGTGCGCAACTCGCTGTTGCTCGGCGCGATGACCATGTTCCTGCGCATCGGTCTGTGCGGCGTCTTCCACGACCCGGTGATGATTTCGATCGTCAAGATGTTCCACGCCATCGAGACCCCGCTCTTCAGCCTCCCCGCCTTCCGTTACTTCACCTTGCATTACGATACGAAGCTTTCGGCGACCTTATATATGGTCGGCTTCCAAATCGCTTCGCAGGTCGGTCAGGTCCTGATGTCGAATCCGCTCGGCTCGTTGCGTGACGCACTCGGCCCGCAGAAAACCTTCTTCACCATCTCCGGCATCGTGTTCATCGCCCTGATCTACGGATTCTTCGTCATCAAGAGGGACAACCAACAGGTGGGCGGCGACCCGTTCATACGCGTCAAAGACCGCAAGAAGGCCGAGGCGGAAGGCGAGGCCATTCAGGCCGAAGCCGCCAACGACCAGATCCCGGCCTGATTCATCAAACCGGTGTCGTGCGCCTTTAGCTGCGCACGGCGCTTCCCGCAAAATTCCATAGCGCACAAGGCCTCCGCAGCCATCAATTCAGGCGTGGGGGCCTTGTAGTGAATAAAGAACAATCACCATATGATAGTTACGAGAAAGGCATCAAAGATGACTACTGAATCTCCCGTTTACACTCCGATTCGCGACCATGCCAAGGAGCTCGCCAAGGCCGAAGCCGGCGTTGAAACGCTCGCTCTCGAGCGCGACGACCGCTGGTATCCGAAATACCATATCGCCTCGAACGGCGGCTGGATCAACGACCCGAACGGCCTGTGCTACTACAAGGGTCGCTGGCACGTCTACTACCAGCTTCATCCCTACGGCACCCAGTGGGGCCCGATGCACTGGGGCCACGTCTCCAGCGCAGACATGGTCTCCTGGCGCCGCGAACCTATCGCCATGGCCCCCAGCCTCGAGCAAGAAAAAGACGGCGTCTTCTCCGGCTCGGCCGTGATCGACGACGAAGGCAAGCTCAAGTTCTATTACACCGGCCACCGCTGGACCAACGGCAAGGATGACACGGACGGCCAGTGGCAGGTCCAGATGCTCGCCGAAGCCGAGGATGACGACGCCACCAAGCTCAACAAGCTCGGCATGGTCATCGACTGCCCGCGCGAGAAGGTCGATTCCCACTTCCGCGACCCGAAGGTCTGGAAGCAGGACGGCGTCTGGCATCTGGTTCACGGCGTCTCCACCGCCGACCATCGCGGCCAAATCTGGGACTACACCTCCACCGACATGATCAACTGGACCTTCCAGAACGTGCTGTACGACGACCCGGACCCGGACGTTTTCATGCTCGAGTGCCCCGACTTCTTCCCACTGAAGGACAAAGACGGCAACACCAAGTGGGTCATCGTCTTCTCCGCCATGGGCTCGAAGGCCAAAGGCTACATGAACCGCAACGAGAACAACGCCGGCTACATGATCGGCACTTGGAAGCCGGGCGAGGCGTTCAAGCCGGAAACCGAGTTCCGTCTGCTGGATTGCGGCGCGAATTACTACGCTCCCCAGTCCTTCGAAGCCGACGGCCGCCGGATCATGTACGGCTGGATGAGCCCGTTCAGCGAGAACGCACCCATGCAGTCCGACGGATGGTGCGGCCAGATGACGCTGCCGCGCGAGTGCTTCCTCGGCGACGACGGCGATCTTCACACCGTGCCGGTGCCAGAAATCGACAAATTGCGCATCAACACCTTCGACCACGTCGCCCGCCCCATCGAAGCCAACGAAGAAGCACTCGTGGATGAAGACGCCGAAGCCGTGGAAATCGAACTGGATATCGATCTGAAGCACACCACCGCCGAACGCGCCGGCCTCAAGGTCCACGCCACCCCTGACGGCTCCCACACCTACGTGGCTTATGACGCACAGGCCGGTACCGTGGTCGTCGACCGCCAGGCCGCTGCCCGCGGCGACCGCGGCTATCGTGCCGCCAAGCTCACCGACGCCGAATTAAACGCCGACCAGCTCAAGCTGCACGTCTACGTCGATCGCGGCTCAGTCGAGGTCTATGTCAACGACGGCCTGCATGTGTTGAGCTCCTACAGCTACCCGTCCGAGGGCAAGCGTGCGGTCAAGCTTTCCTCCGAATCCGGCGTTCTTGCCATCGACAAGCTCACCGTTCACGACATCAAGAGCATCGGTCTGGAGTGAGCCCTCAATAAAAATATTGAGCCCGTTGTCAGTGCAAAACTGACAACGGGCTCATTGCGTATCTGCCGCAGAGTTGCAGCTACCAGCCGATCTTGCCGGCATCCTCCGGCAGGCTCAACTTGCCTGCAGCCAACTCGGCCAGAGCCTGGTCGAAGGCCTTGAAGGCCTGCTGCAACTGGTCTTCGGTGATGACCAGCGGCGGCTGGAAGCGCAGGATATAGCCACGAAGGCTGATGATGATGACACCCAATTGGTACATGCGATAGATCAGCTTGGTGGTGGCCTCTTGATCGCCTTTTCCGGTTTCGGGGTCAATGATGTCGATGCCGCCGTCGAGACCGTAGAAACGGACATCGCCGATGAAATCGTACTGTTCGCGTTTCTTCTCGAAGTAGGCCTTGACTTGGGGGCCCAGCTTCGCCGAGCGCTCGACCAAGTGCTCCTGCTCCATGACATCCAGCGTGGCGTTCGCCGCAGCCGTGGTGACCGGATTGCCCGCCGTGGTATAGGTGACGGCCGGGGAACCCAGAGCATCCATGATTTCGGCGCGGCCAATGATGGCGCTCAACGGCAGACCAGAGGCGATGGACTTGCCGACGGTCATCAGGTCGGGCTCGAGGCCGAAGTTCTGAATGGACCACCATTTGCCGGTGCGCCCCATACCTTGATTGACCTCGTCAATCGCGGTCAGAATCCCGTGCTCGTGGGCGAATTCCCAAACGAAATCCATATACTTTTGCGGCGCCTTGACGATACCGCCGTCGCCCTGAATCGGTTCGATGACGATTGCGGCCACTTCCTCGGCCGGCAGATAGGTTTCGAAAGGCAGCTTGAAAGCGGCAATCATGCGCTCGACGAACTCGTCCTCGCTCTCGTGAGGCAGGCGCTCATGAATGTCGGGATATGGCACTTTCACCACTCCCGGCAGCATCGGGGCCATCTTGCGGCTCATATTGAGGCTGACCGACGAGATGGACATCGAGCCATAGGTGGAGCCGTGGTAAGCACCGGTGAAGCTGACGATGTATTGGCGACCGGTGTAAGCGCGGGCATATTTGATAATCGCGTCATTGGCATCCGAACCAGAATTGCCCCAAGCGACCTTGACCGGTCCGCTCATCGGAGCCAATTTGGCGAGGCGCTGGGCCAATTCAATTTCAGGCCCATTGGCGAAGTAGGCCGGCGTATATTGAATCAGATTTGCGGCCTGCTTCTGAATCGCCTCCACAACATGAGGGTGGCAATGACCGGTATTGGTCGCAGACGCACTGGCCAGCAGGTCAATATAGTCACGGCCATCAGCATCAGTGAGCACCGCCCCACGAGCCTTCTCGATGACGATATCAAAATACTTGATACGCACCGCGGGAGATAGGACCTCGTCTTCACGAGCCAATAATTCTTGATTGTTATCCAACTTCTCTCCTCCTTACTTGTCAGCGCTGAGAGACTTTTCGCTGTTAAGAGCGGAATGTCGCATTCCGTAGCAGAAATAGAGAATCAGGCCGAAGACGAACCAGCCAAAGGCATAGATCTTCGCATCATTGCTCAGTCCGATAAACACAATCAGGGAACCCAAGAAAGCCAAGGCAGGCATCACCGGATAGAACGGCATCTTGAAACCAGGCTCAGGAATATCCTTGCCTTCGCGCTTGCGCAGACCATAGATGCCGAGCGAGACGAACATGAAGGCAATCAGAGTTCCAGCTGAAATCAACTGGCTGAGGAACGCGAACGGGAAAATGGAACCAATGATTACGGCGAAGACAGTCAACGCCAACAAGGCGTTATTCGGCAGGTGCTTCTCGTTGATCTTGCCCAGCCAACGCGGGAGCAGGCCATCGCGTCCGAAGGAATAGAGCAGGCGGGAACCAGCCATCATCATGCCGATCAACGCTGCGAACATACCCAAGCAGGCCACTGCCTGCACGATCGTGGCAATGATCACATGGCCGCTCTTGCGCAAGGCCCAACCCACCGGTTCGGCGTTGTTGGCATAGAGCGGATAGTGGAACATACCGACCAGAACCAGCGAAACAGCCGCGAACAATACGACGCCGATCAACAGGGAACCCATGATTCCCTTCGGCATTGTCTTGGCAGGATCCTTGGCTTCAGCGGAATTGGCGGCGATGGAATCAAAGCCGATATATGCCAGGAAAATCATCGAAACGCCGGCATAGATTCCCTGCCAGCCGCCGAAGGCCGACCCATCAGGATTGAGATGGTACTTCGGAATAAACGGTACGTAGTTTTGCGGCTTGATAGCCGTGCAGCCTACCACGATGAACAACAGAATAACGATTACCTTCAAAACCACCAGAACGTTTTCGACACGACTGGTTTGGTTGGCTCCTCGGGAAAGCAGAAGCGCCACGGCGAGAATCGCGACCACGGAAACCAGGTCGATTATCCCGCCATCAGTTCCAAAGGGATTGGCCAACATCTTCGGCAGTTTCAAACCCAGAGGCTCAATCAAACCGCGGAAATTGGCGGACAGGCCCGAACCGACGAAGGCTACGGCGATGAAATATTCCGCCAACAGGGCCCAGCCGGCAATCCAGCCAAAAAACTCACCGAAAACGACGTTGATCCATGAATACGCAGAACCGGCGAACGGCATCGCCGAAGCCATTTCGGCATAGGCAAAGGCCACCAGTCCGGCAACCACACCAGCGGCGATAAAGGAGAGCACTACGGCTGGGCCCGCATGCTGTGCCGCCACCGTTCCGGGCAGGGTGAAAATAGCCGTCGACAGGACGGTTCCCAACCCCAGGGCCAAAAAGTCTCGCACGCGCAGGGTCCGCTTCAGATGAGCATCCTTCTGCTCATAGACGCTGGGATCCTCTTTTCGGAAAATACGCTCCTTGAACGTCGCCATACCTAATCCTTCATCTCTAATAGCATTAAATGAATCATGAAAATCTTGGTTGATGGTGCCAGCCTTACTGAGCACACTTGATTCTCTATTTCGATAATCGAACGTACTATATTTTATCTGCACAGAACACCATCAGTTCGCATAGTGGCACGGTGAACCGCGGCGTTCAAAATCGTTCCGACCACACGACGTACGAACGCCGCACAATCGCCGCTCGATGCTCAGGGCGAATGAAGGCTCAACATATTCGTGTTAGATACATCACAGCAATATCCCGCGTGCCGCAGAGCAGAGGCACAGCCTACCGATTACTATATTTAGAGGTATCACGTTGCCGAACCACTAGATGTAGTGTTGCCAGTGTTGAGAACCAGCCGCTTTATGTCAACGGAATACGGAAGAATGTACCCTCTGAAACGTATCCGCAAGCAGCCGACCAGGCGATTACGAATACCGACGAAACTTTAAAAACAGACCGGCACGAAAAGAAGGAATACCTATGACATACGAGGTCAAACTCGCCGACGACAAGATGATGGCGGATTCACTCACTCCCCCGCAGTGGTCGACGGCCTTCGCGAAGGGCGCGGACCCGAAGAGCCTGCGCATCCGCCCCGTCAACTGGAACAACATCCAGGACGACAAGGACCTCGAGGTCTGGAACCGCCTCATCGCCAACTTCTGGCTGCCTGAGAAGGTGCCGCTGTCCAACGACATCCCCACCTGGCGTTCCATGACCGAGCATGAGCGCACCACCACGGTCCGCGTTTTCGCCGGCCTGACCACGCTCGATACCGAGCAGGCCACCGTGGGCGAACTCGTCCAGATCCCTGACGCGCTCACCGAGCACGAGCAGGCCATCTACACCAACATCGCCTTCATGCAGTCGGTGCACGCCCGTTCCTACTCCTCCATCTTCTCCACCCTCTGCTCCTCCGAGCAGATCGACGAAGCTTACCGCTGGGCCGTGGGCAACGACCTCGTGCAGGAGCGCGTGCGCATCGTCATGGAGCAGTATCAGTCCGACGACCCGCTAAAGCGCAAGGTCGCGGCCGTGATGCTCTCCTCGCTGTTGCTCTACGCGGGCTTCTACCTGCCGCTCTACTTCTCCAGCCGCGCCAAGCTGATGAACACCGCGGACATGATCCGCCTCATCCTGCGCGACAAGGCCATCCACGGCTACTATTCCGGCTACAAGTATCAGCGCCACCTCGAGCACCGCACCGAGGCCGACCAGGAAATGCTCAAGAAGTACACCGACGACCTGCTGAACCAGCTTTACGAACTGGAAGTCAAGTACTCCGATCAGGTCTACGAAGGCTTCGATTTCATCGACGACGTGCAGGCATTCGTGCGCTACAACGCCAACAAGACGCTGATGAACCTCGGCTACGAGGCCAAGTTCAGCGCCGCTGAGACCAAGGTGAGCCCCGAGATCATCGCCGCGCCTCCCCCTCGGCCGACGAGAACCACGACTTCTTCTCCGGTTCAGGCTCCTCCTACGTCATCGGCAACGCCGAGGCGACCGACGACGAGGACTGGGACTTCTAAGTTCTTATCAGCGCAAAGGCCGGTAGATACAACATTTGAATTGGCAGGAAAACAGCCATTTTCAACCTTGTATCTACCGGCCTTTGTGCTGTTTTTGCTGCTCTATTTCCATTTATCGACTATTACGAAACGATAGATTTATTGATTTGTTCATTTATTCACATTGCCGATCTTTTTTGCGCTTATTGCCAGTCGTTGCATAAAATTTTATATAATTACCGTAATACCGAGGCAACAGGGCCTTGGCACGAAAGGAATCAACGATGAAAGCTGTTCGTATTTATGGCCAGGAAGATGTGCGCGTCGAGGATGTCGCCATTGCTGATCCGAAACCGAACCAAGTACAGATCAAGGTAAAGGACTGCGGCATCTGCGGTTCCGACCTGCATGCCTATTCTGCGGCCTGGGGCCTGCCCACACAGCCGCACCCGCTGACCGGCAAGACGGTGCCGATCACCCTCGGCCATGAGTTCTCCGGCGAGGTCGTCAAGGTCGGCAGCGCGGTCACCGATTTCAAGGTGGGCGACGGCATCGCGGTCGAGCCTCTGATCGCCTGCGGCAAGTGCGCTAATTGCCGCTCCGGCAACTACAACTTCTGCGACAAGGTTGTGGCCGAAGATGGCGCCGGTAACTTCCTCGGCTTCTCCGATGACGGCGGCATGGCCGAATACGCCAATATCGACGACGTATTCGCACACCACCTTCCCGAAGGCCTGGATTACGAGCTGGGTGCGATTTGCGAGCCGACTTCTGTCTCCTTCGAAGGCATCAAGCGCTCCGGCCTGCGCGTCGGCCAGAACGTCGCAGTGCTGGGTGCAGGCCCGATCGGCCTGACCACCGCAATCCTGGCTCGTATCGCCGGCGCACCCCGCGTCTACATCTCCGATGTCTCCGACGTTCGCCTGGACAAGGCCCGCGAGCTCGGCTTCACCGACGTGCTAAATCCGACCAAGGAAGACGTCAACGCCATCATCCGCAAGGACTGCCCCGACGGCGTGGATGTTTCCTTCGAATGCGGCGGCGTGCAGGCCACATTCGACACCGCTTTGCAGGTCACCCGCCGCAACGGCACGGTACAGCTCGTCGCGCTCAGCAAGCCGCTGAACGTCAACTTCACCGATGACGTCATCATGCAGGGCTTCACCATCACCACGACCCTCGCCTACGAGAACTGCTTCGACACGGTGCTCGGCATCATCGCCGCCAACCAGGACCAGTTCAAGCCGCTTGTCACCAAGAAGCTCGGCCTCGATGACGCCATCGAAGGCATCAAGGCCCTGGCTACTGACAAGTCCCAGGTCAAGGTAATGATCGACCCGGAGCTGTAAATAGCTGATTGTTACGCAAAAAGTGGGGATGACCAATCGCTGGTCATCCCCACTTCTGTATCCGAAGCCAAACCCGTCCACCATTACCATAGAATAGGAACCGCTCACTAATAATAAAATCATAGAAACGCAAGAATGAATACACTTCATAGCAGTACAACAAAACAAACCGGAATCGCACGACGCGTATGCGCCGTCGGCATCGCCATAGCCGCTGGCATCGCCACTCTGATGCCGATCTCGGCCCAAGCCGCCGAAACCGCACAGGGATGCGTAGTCGGGCAGAGCACCATTACTCAGTGCTTCCCCGACAAGAGCTTGGCCGCAGCCGTTGCCACCGCTTCGCAATCTTCTGCCGATGCGGTGCTGACTCAGCAGGTCATCGACAAGACCACCGTCGTCAACGACAACAATTATGGCAATACGACTTCACCTTCCACCAATCTGGAAGGCCTCCAATTGCTCACCAACCTTGACCGTCTGCACTTGGCTGGGAACAATATCACCGACATCACCCCACTTGCGGGGCTCACCAAGCTGACCGTCCTCGACCTCAGCAACAACAAGATCGCCGATATCGCCCCGCTGCGCAATCTCACCAAACTGACGAATCTCAATATTCAGCAGAATTCGGTGACTGACATCACTCCTCTCGCCGGTCTCACCCAGCTTGAGGAACTTGAAGTCAACAACAACCAAATCTCCTCCCTCTCTGGGCTTGAACAGATGGCTTCACTGGACAATCTCGACGCAGGGCACAACAAAATCGTCAGCATCGACCCACTGAGGAATCTCACCCAGCTCACCACCCTCAAACTGGGCAACAATCAGATCAGCGATCTCTCTGCCCTTGCCAATCTCAAGGCAGTCACTTCCCTCACCATCAACGGCAACAGGATCACCGGAACCACGCCACTGGCTGGGCTGACACAACTCACCTATCTAGACCTCAGCGACAACGCCATCACCGACATCTCCAGCATTCAAGGCCTGACCAACCTTGACCAACTTCAGCTGCAGGTCAACCGCATCAACAGCGCAACGCCGTTGGCGGGCCTCGTCAATCTGACCGGCCTCGACCTTGACGACAACGCACTTTTGTCGGCAGACGGACTGCAGGCGATGAGCAAGCTGGGAGACCTGGATTTGTCCGGCAACGTCATCACCGACATCTCCGCACTGTCGAAACTGACCAACCTCGCCAACCTCAATCTCGGTGAAATGGACCAAGGCAACCGCATCAGCGACCTCAGCCCACTCGCCTCGTTGAAGCAGCTTGGCTATCTCAGTGCGGCGCACAACCGCATCGCCGACCTTTCCAGCCTCGCAGGACTGACCAGTCTGACCTATCTGGATCTCAGCAACAACATGATCACCAATACCAAGCCCTTGGCCCGCCTTACCAACATCACCGGCGGCACCCTGAGCAATCAATCCGGAAATCAGGCGACGCCGTCCGCATCGAATTCAGCCACGCTTGAAACGGCGGTAGCCCCTAACGGTTCACATCTCAAGCCCACAGCCATGAACCCCACATCGGGAAGCTACAACGCCAAGACCGGCATCGTCACATGGGCGGCGAGCGCAGCAGATGCAAGCACCTCGCTGTCACTGTCTTTCTCCGACACCATCCAACTTGGGAAAAGCCATCTCGCCTTCAGCGGCACCATCGCCCGCAATCATTTTGCAGCCGAGGCGACCTCGCATACGGTCACCTTCAACACCATGGGTGGCAGCGCCGTGGCAAACCAGACTGTCGCTGACGGCAAGACAGCCATGCAACCGGCCAGGCCGAAGCGCGACGGATACACCTTCCTCGGCTGGCAGATTGCCGTCAACCCAGCCCCGAACGCTGCTTCTGACGGCAAAGTCACCTATCAGGATTACAACTTCAATACACCGGTGACCGGTGATCTCACGCTATACGCCAACTGGCACGACGACAGCGTCGCCTATCCGGCCACCGCGCCCGACGATTCCGATCACAAGCCGTCGTTCCTTGACGATGTTATCGATGGTCTCGGTAACATCGTCAATGGCGTAGGCAATATCATCAGCGGCGTAGGCAATGCCATCACGGGCACAGTCAAACAAATCGGCCATTTCTTCCACATCTGCTGACGGAAGAACAGACTGACCTACACTGACCAATCTTGGTTTAAGGTTCATGGAATTCTACCCCTGAACCTTAAACCGAAGTCATGCTTGACCTGAGGATATAAACCAATCCATATAACAGAAGTGGGGATGACCAATCATCGGTCATCCCCACTTCTGTTATATGGCGTGCATCGCTTTTCGTTCCGATTGTTCACCGTAACAATGAAGAATAAATCTTCACCCAGCGACGTTCATGCACTCGCCGAGAATCTCCTAATCCGTTACCGATGAGGTCCTCATAGAACTTTGGGAACAGCCACTCATGATTTCCGCAATCTCCTCGAAACGCCCATGATGCAACTCCAGATATTCGCCGATAGCCTTACGTATCAAGACCGAGGGCTTGATGCTTTCTGCATCGGCACCGCAACGAAGCCACTGATTCAGCTTCTCAGGAACCCTCACCGACAACATTCGCTCGCTGACTCGATGCTTCTTATTAATCGCACCACTATCAGACTGGGCCATTACATTACCTTCACTTTCATTTTCGATTTCCAATCAAGCAGTCGCCTGAAGGTCACAGCTCTCCCGACGACTACCCAATCATTCAATAGGATTTAGGGCCTCATCGGAATCAATCTGCCCCCTGCGCCATCCGTGTTTGACAGAACGACCGTTCCACCGACGTTGCCAGTTGTGCCACTCACTTTGACCCGATAAGTTATGGCTATCACACTGAGCGGGTCGAGCTGCATGCTCGGGTCAGTCGTCGAATAGCCGGTCGGCGATAGGACGAATCGATCGGCGATATCGATGTCAGTATCTTTGCTGTTGGAGGAGGTGTATTTGACCGAGAACGAGCCGGGCACCAATGTACCGTTCTGCCCCCAGCTGTCTTCAATTTTCACAGTCGGGTTTTTGAAATTCGACAGCTCGTTGCGTACCAGCACTGTATATTTCACTTCATCGCCATCGTGCACCGGTGTCGCTTGGAAGGGATACGCGTTCTTAATCACCGTCTGGTAACTGCCGACGTTCTGCACTTCAGGCACAAACGTGGCCGGCCAAACGTAGAGGCCGGACTGTGCCCTCTTGCCCAGCGTCGCCAAGACCTTGGGCGAGACGCATCCTGGCTGCCCGTAGGCGCATACGGTCGTGCCATAGCCCTGGCCGCCCAAAGAGACGCCGCCCCCGTTCTCGCCCCAGGTATAGACGGAACCGTCGCTTAAGTTGAGATTGGCGCCATCCTTGTTGCCGCCTACCTTTACGGCCATA
Source organism: Bifidobacterium sp. ESL0682 (assembly GCF_029392815.1). Taxonomy (GTDB): domain Bacteria; phylum Actinomycetota; class Actinomycetes; order Actinomycetales; family Bifidobacteriaceae; genus Bifidobacterium. The sequence goes on from NZ_CP113942.1 coordinate 1,950,972, forward strand.
CGATGCTGCGGATCCTTAGTGGGATCCCAGACGATGCCAGGACGGTCTTTATCGTTGGTCGGCAGGGCGTCCTGGGTGGGCGACATGTTGGACGAGAAGGCCCCGCCCCACTTATGCTGCCCCCAAGCCCACGCGTAACCGTCCGCAGTCACAAACTGTCCGGCATGATAGGCACCGTTGGCATCGATCACATTGTCGGCGGTCACGGTAGAACCATCCACTGCCGTTGTGGAAAGAACCTGCGGGGTTGTCCGGTATGTCAAATCATTCTGTTTGTCCGATTCCGGCATGCCGACACCATCGGTCGAGACACCCCATGTCCAAAGCTTTTTGTTCTTGGTAAGCATGGCTCCATAGCTGTAACCGCCTAAGAGCTTGGTAAATCCGCCATTGTCTGCTATCAGCTTGGTGAGGCTCGGCACTGGCACCGGCGCGAAGCAATAATAGTTGCTACCTGCCAGGCTGCGGCACGGCTTACTGGTGTCGGTCGATGAGGAATAGGCTTCAAGCTCATCGTTGCTCATGGCAGCGCCACCTGCATACGACTGGCCCCAGAAGTACACCTGGTTGTTAGTATCGATTGCAAAGTATGACAAGTATCCGCTATAGACCGCTTTAATCTTCACGTTTCCAGGGAAAGTCACCTTAGTGGGCGAAAGAGCCACACCCCAGCTGTTACCAACCGGATATCCAGCGGTGCCCACGCTGCCCCACTGGTCGACCGTGTTTCCCCATTTGCCCACGCCTCGGGCCCCATAAGTGTTGGCACCCGCAGTCCATACCGTCCCGTCATCCTTGAGCCAAGCGAATCCGTACTCATTAGAAGCGACCTTGACTACCTTCGAGGTATTATCGCCGCCGGGATAGGTTCCTGTAGGAGCCCCGGGACCATCGATTGGCTTCCATGTCTCGGGACTAGCTTGCGGATTGGCCTGATTGACCGTATTTGGTATAGCTTCCGAAGCGCCTTTCTGGTTCTTGTAAAGCCCGTAGACGCCTCCCGTCACATTGGTTTTGGGCCCGCCCGCTGCAATGAACGCAGGGTCGGAGGCCACTACGGAACCGTTCTGGGTGTTGTCTCCCCATCCATAGAGGTTGCCGTAGCAGTCAACTGCCATAAGCGCATACGCAGAACCAGCCACATCGGTAGCACAGGTGAAGCCACGAATCACCGAAGGTTTGTTGTTGATGGTAACACCCCCGCAACTGCCACTTGCATTGCCCGTGTAGACAGCGCCATTTTTGCCGCCGCCATAGTAGCCGCCTTGTCCCGCATTGTCGATGTTGCAAAGATTGTAGTAGCCCCATACCCAGATGTTGCCGCTTTTATCCTTGGCAATCTGGGTATCCAGAGCGTATTCGCCCTGCACGCCCGCTCCGGTAGTGAAGTTCTCTTCGGGGAAGAGACTGCGACGCTCTTGCTTTTCACGTAGGCGCCATAGGCCACCGTCGACAGGCTGGCAATCAACACAGTCACCAACGTGACGGCCAGCATCATGCGGCCCCTGAATCTGGTTTTGTTCGAATTCATCTCGTCTCACCTTTCACAATCAGACCCAATCGAGTGGTGGTGCCGTTGTAGGCGGCAAGCTGATCCTTGCTCATGGGCGAATCCACATATACGTTTACTTGATAGGTCTTGCTTTCCCCTGCATGTATAGGAGCCGGCACACGAGCCGAAAGCCAGCCTGGCGCCTTGGCGTTGTTCGCGGCGGGGTCACTGAGATTCAGGTTCCCCTCCGTGCCGAGCTTGCCCGTCCACAACTGCCGGGATCCGTCGGAGACACTGAAACGCAGCTGGGTGAACAGGTCGGGATAATAGGCATAGTTCATCTGGTCAATGGAACCGTTGGTGGCCGAAGCAGGCAACTGCTTGTATTTGATTTTCATGTTGGGGTCCGGGTCAAGGAATTTCATTTGCAACGACCCGACGTCATTACCCAGCGATTTGACAGTGACATTCCAATGCTGGGTGCCGCTGGACAGAGGATCGACCAAATCGATGATGATGGGATCATCCGACGATCCCGTACCCTTGCTCTGCGGATTAGGGCCAGTAGCGGCCTGAATGTCCACATCAAAGTCGGTACCCGTCGAAGTCGGCCCGCTTGCACTGCTTACCGTCGCCCCGCACACGAGCATCGCGGACGCGGCCAACGCAACGATTGTTTTCCGACGAATCGAGGATGATCTCGCTTTCATTTTGTGTTTTGCCATCATTTCTCCTTGCCAAACCTTGCATTTTGCGAACCATACGAAGTGTTGATCATCGTTTCTCATCCCGAGCATGGCGAATCGGGAACGCTGTCTTCCGGCTGCGAATGAACGCGAGGACCACCAAGGTCACAAGCGTCAAAAGAAGCACCAATGCCATCAACAGCACGAAATCAGGCCGAGCATCCTCAGGCGCAGGTATTACATTGGGAATCTCTGAACGGACTCCGGAGACCAGTAGCCTATGCGTGTTAATCCCATAAGGAGTGCAGGTCATCAGGGTGATTCTGTCCGCACCCCGTTCGATTTTGAGTCTGCTGGTATCCTGCGGGTCAATGACGTTGATGCGATCGACTTTGTAGCCGATTGTCTTGCCCATCGTCCTGACGTAGAAAGTATCGCCTTTCCTCATTTCGTCAAGTCTGGTAAACATCAACGCCTGCACCATGCCCCTGTGCCCGGTAATCACCGAATGGGTGGACGTGCCTCCGACCGGCAGCGAGGTCCCATACAGATGGCCGGCACCGGCGGCGAGAGCTTTTTCTGATGTGCCATGAAAAATAGGAATATTGACGGAAATCTTGGGAATCACAATGGAGCCCATAACCCCTCCGCCTTGATCAAGCAGAAATTGATATGCCCGATCACGCTCTTCGGCGCTTTGACCAGCGGACTTCCCAGACGAGAACGGATCAACGCTCTCACCCATCACCGGCTGACCACTCAAGGCGAGTCTATGGTTGTATTGGTCAGCCGCCTCCAACGCCTCTTTGGCATGGGGATATGGCCAACCTGCCACCTGCGCAGCCGAGAAATCAGACTGTCGCCTCTGGCTCATACCGGTGATGAACTGAGCTGTAAAAGGATAAGCGACGACGCCGAAGCCGGAAAGCAGCATCAGTACCGCCAAGGCCTTGAGGATAAGTTGTGTTCTCCGGGCCTTTTTGGCCCTCTCCTGCGCGGCCTGAATATCGTCTTTATCGGGAAAAGCCAAGGCCTTGCGCGGCTTGACGACATCGTCTGCCGACGCACCGCTCCCCGCGCATAAGGCCTTGGTCATTTCGAAATTCCTGTTTTGTCGTTGCTGTTTGGTTTACAGGGCGATTGGCTCGTCCATGTTGTGTGCACGCTGGTTGCGACGCACGCCGACGTACAGGCCAGAGCCGACAGCCACAAGCAGGACGCCGAAGGCGACCAGCATGGTGATACCTGCCGCACCCGTGAGCGGCAAGGAAGCCAGGCTACGCACGTTGGTGACGGTGTACTTCTTGGAGGAGTTGTCGCTGTGGGAAACAAGATTCCAGGTCACGTCCTTGCCACCTTCATAGCTGACCGAAGTCAGCGTCTTGTCAGCGGCATAGACGGGAGCGATGATCGCTTCGAAGGAGGTGTTCATATTCTTGAAGCCGTCCACGGCCTTGGTTTCCTTCACCGTGTAGGTGCCAGACTCGACGCCCTGCACGTGGATAGTGCCGCCGGCAGGAACCGTGACGGTATCGACGGTAGCTTCGCCGCTCATCGGGGAACGGTAGTTGCCATTGCCCTCATCGAAGAACTTGACCGGCTGGCCGTTGAAGGAGATCTGGAACTGAGTGCCGGGAAGGGCTTCGCCCGTATCCTTAGCGACTTTCTCGACATCGAAACCGAAGGTGTAAATCGGGGTTTGACCAGGCTCAGTGGTGTTGGTCTTGTTGTGCTCAGTGCTGGAATTCGGATCGTTGGTGTATTCGACGTTTGCAGAGTTCTTGACACTGCCAGGAGCCATGGAGATGGCATCCTCGTTCAGCACGGCACCATAGGAGATAGTGATGGTGGAGCCGGCAAGCTTGTAGTTCTTAGCGGCAATCTGAGCCTGCATATACGGCGAGAGATCGAAGGTAAGCGCAGCGGCCTTAGTGCCGTCGGCGGGAACGGTGACGGTGTAATCAGTGCCCTTGGCCAGCGTCTTATCACCAATCTTAACGACCGCGTTGAAGGCCGCGTCCTGGTAGGTCAGACCTTGAGAAAGCTGATCGTGAACGATGAGCTTGTAGGAGGCCTGGTCGAAGTCCGTGTAGGTCGGCACCGTGGTGCTGATCTTGAAGGGCACGACGTCACCGACGTTGTGGCTCGGCTTGTCCGTGGTCTTGTCTGGCTTGCCGAGGTACGGAGCTTTGACGTTAATCTCGCTGACAGCGCCAGCCATGCCGGGAGCGTTCGGGCTGGTAGTGCTCACCAACATCGGAATCGAGGCTCCGGTGTGCTCACCAAGGCCAGTGGCCGTATCGGCGGTGGTGTCCACAATCAGATAGACGCCATTAGGCATGGTGAATTTTGCGCCGTTGTCCTTGGTGCCGGTGGCGGTGATGGTGGAAGAGGCAGCCGCGCTCTTGATTGCGGATTCCTTCCAAAGATTGGCAACGAACCGACGCAGATTGCCTTCATAGGCAGTGGCCTTGTCGGAGGTCGTATCCCCGGCAGTGTTCCATTTGCTGGCCACATAACCAATCGGATCGGTGAATGTATCAGCCGAGCCAAGCTGGCTGAGCGTCGTGGTCAGTGCCGAAGATGAAGAGGACTTGATGGCGGCGTTGTCCACTGTGGAGACTTCCACGCTGCTCGCAATCGAGCCGCTGCCGCTGACAGCGTTGCCGTAATCACCGAGCTTGACCGCCGAATAAGTGCGGCCCTGAACAGTTTCGCCCTTCAGCGTCAAGTCCACATCTGGCTGGCTCTCAACCGCAGAGGCCGTCATAGCAGTGGACGCGAACATAGTCGCTCCGGCCACAAGCGCGGTTGCTGAGGCAAGAAGCCTCGCCAACTTTGTCTTTCCCATTATTTTTCCTTTCCTTGCGGTTGGGGCGATAACAAATCTCGTTGTTGTACCCCTACGCTGCGCGGCGACTGCGATTGCCGTCGCCGCAGGTCTTCCGTATCTGTTTGACGGAAGAAATCTTTATTACTTGCTACGCGACTTACGCCTTATGACGTAGGAAGCGCCAATGACGACCAGGCCGACAAGCACACAGAGCAGCAATATCCATGCCTGTTTGCCCGTCAGCGGCAGTGTCCCCACCGTTTCTCCGGCTGCAAGCGTCTTCACTGTGGTGCTCGGGGCAAGCGAGGTCTGCGGCGAGGAGACTGCATTGTGGATTTCGACATCACGTTCGACATCTCGCCGGACCGTTACCGTGTAGGAGAGGGTCACCCGTTCTCCAGGTTTCAGTCCTGTACCGCTCCACTGCAGTTGTTTTTTGGCTGCATTAAAGGTTGGCGCTTTCAAGACGTGAGCAGAATCCGAGGAGGTGGCCGACAAGTCAGTGGGCCCGGTGGCGCTCTTGAGCACGTTGCTCAGGTCGTCGAGGATATCGGCTTTGCCGAGCGTCACTCCGGTCGTGTTCTCGTAGACGACGTCATAGCGCATCTTCGCCCCGGGCTTTACCGTGGCTATCGGCTGTGAACCGTTGGCCTTATACACTTCTTTCTTCAGCCCGACATCGACCAGAGCGTCCTTGGACTGCTCAGGGTTCGGTCCGAGCGGATTGTCGACGTTGCCGACAATCGATGAGTCACCGTTCGGAGAGGTGCCAGCTGCATTGGTATGGAACGGAATCTTGATCTTCACCTTTTTGCCTGACGGCACAGTGCCGTTCCATGTCACTTTGCCCGTCGCCGGGTCGTAGACGGCTGAACCCGAATCAGTGGAGATGCCAGACTGCCCGACAGTGCCATCGTCCACGATGCCGTTGAGGTCACCGGTGGCTGAGAACGCAGGGGCATCGGTATCTGTGTCATTGCCGACGGTGACGACATAGACGTAATCCTGATCCTTGCCTAGCGAAGTTCCCGCCGGAACCGGGTTGCCGTCGGCGTCCTCGATGCCCAACGTCGTATCGATCTTGCCCAAGGGGTTGTTAGTGGCCGGCACATCCTGCGAACGATCGGAGCTGAAGACATTCTTCACGGAACCGTCGTAATACTTAGCCTTCTCACTTTTGCCGACAACAATCGAATAAGTGATTGTCAAGGAGGAACCTCCGGGAATCGATCCGCTCCACACAAGGGTTTTAGATCCCAAATCCACATTCGGAACCGCCGGGGTCGAGGTCGACGGATCGAACACCGCATTCAGACCTTCCAGGGCTCCGCTTTTGGAGTAAGCCAGCACATCCGTCAAGTCGTCCTTCACCGTCGTCTCCATCAGGCTGCCCTTCGGATTCGAGTTGGTGGCGGTCAGGGTATAGGTGAGTTTTTGCCCCGGGAACACACGAGTACCGCTGCCGGGATTCACCGATTTCGTCAGACTGAGGCCATGCTGCGTCTCGAAATTGTAATTGGCGTCGCGCGAGGTGACGAAGAGGCGACGATGCTTCGCACCGTCCTGACCGACGACCGAATACGGCACAATGGAACCGCCCAACAGACCAAGCGAGCCGAAACCGACGTCTCCAGCAGCATCCGAAGGTTGCAGTGTTGCCTTGTCGACAACGGCGCCATCGCTCGCAACGGCATAGCCCCGGACGCGCCCTTTATCGTCACCATCCGTGTCTCGGTAGGCAACGAACAAGGTGTCGTTGCCTGCCTCTGCGTCACCGACAGCGAGGGAACCGCCGAAGTAATTGGCATTCTGCAAGGTAATGGTATGGGCGATTGCTCCGGACTCGGTATTGAAAGCGAGGACCGCGCCTCTTTGTGCTCCCCAAGTAGTAGCCGAATCCCAAGAGGGGTCCGCGGCATACAGGGTCGAACCGTCATTGCTGAAAGCAAGCGCGCGGCCCAGGCCCGCCATGCTGGGACCGTTAGCAGAAGGATATGACCCACTGGCCGGGTCGACCACGAGATCGGCCTTCCACACATTCGCCTGATAAAGCTGCACCAGGCCCGTGGTCACCGAAGCGTCACCGACTTTCGTGACATAACCAGGCAAACCGGCGGCAACCATGGTCCCCTTCACAGCGACGCTCTGGCCCGCCAAAGCGCCCTCCTTGATCGAGGGATCACCCTTCGCCGGCAACAAGGCTGCCGGAGCTGACGTCGGATTCCCGAGGTCAACGGTGAAGACGGCACCAGCGTCGCCTTTGCCATCCACAGTTGAATTCGGTGCACCAATCGCCAACATGTCACCATTCAATGCAACAGATTCCGCGAAATTATCGGCTTGCACCCGATCGTCATCGACCGGAGCATTGATGGTGCGCTGCAAGACGCCATTCAAATCATAAACAAAAACCTGCTGCGACCATTTCGCGCTGATCACAAGACGGCTGGCATCCATCGCGACCCCATAGCCGAATCCCGAAGCATCGGCCGGAGCAGCAACTGTGATCGAGCCAGGCAGCACACCGCCCGCATGGTCAAGATTTCCCGTCCACGCAGAAGCGTCTGTATTCGGGGTCGAGTAATCCCCCGTGAACGTCTCGATGACCACCGAACCGTCGCCTGACATACCAGGCCGGCCCTGTTGACTGACATAGGCCAGATGGTTGCCATAAGCCGCAGCGGCATAGCCTTGGCGATCGTTGCCTGCAACACCAAACCGGGCGGACTGCCCATAGTCAGGGAACTGCATGCGTTGTTCGCTCCGAATCACCGAAGACGGGCTGAATTCCTAGTCGATGTCGCCTGCGGAGTCGAGCCACGCAGACCGACAGAGACAGCGAAAGAAGTAAACACAATCGCAAACGCCGCCATCAGCGTGATCGCAAACGCTGATTTCTTTTTCAACGAAGCCATTTTCGAGACCTTCACCTTTTCATGACGCATGAATCGTTCCTTGCGTTGACGCTTTCAAACTGTTGCGTTGCATTGAATATGGTCAAACTCCCATGCCGGAAAGAATCCAACAGTCACACTCATGCACATTGCACGGTGCAGTGGAGCTGTGTTTGCAGGGCGTCTCTCATTCAGACGCCCCAAGGATGCGAGATCAGGCGATATACGACGCCGAACTCGTTTCTTAAATCGTTTTACGCAGCAATACCTGATGGATTATGCGCGGATACAGCCAACGTATCCAAAACGCGCCATCGAACCCCATTGGTCTACCAAATTGCCGCTTTGTCCGGCAAATGCTGAGATATGCCGCTTTTCTATGCTAAAAACATAGACTCCTCCTTGTGCACAGATCTTGCTGTACAATGAAGAGCTGGTTATGGATTCGCCAAAATTCAAACCATTGCCGTCAGCCGTGGATTTCGCTTGATACCGACCACGACCGGCGGCGCTCTTCTCTTCTCGTTTCCGTTTCCGGACTATTTCTTACTTTGTTATCCAACATCCCGCATCGCATATCCGACAACGGGATTCTTTCTTCGACAGGCTTTCATCGAAATAAGGAACGAGCTGCCCAGACCAGCGCCATGCCATGGCGCTTCCACCGTTACACACATATCCCTCATCTACTTCGCTTACTCGCCTATGCCATTGAGTACGAATCAAAACACTACAGGAACCGCGAACAGGCTGTCTCAAAACTAATGTGATTTAGGTCATAGTTCACGATGATGCCCAAATCCACTGCCGCCCAAACGGCTTTCAGCCCGCAGCGATACTTTCTGACAAAAATGAATGACAATTTGACCAAAAATCATCGTCGAATTACCTTTAAAATTCGACATCAGAGATTAAAACGACAATCATATTTGCGTAATCTTCACAAATAAAAAATGCGATTCCCTTTTGAGCGAAAATAATTTCCTTTTATGAACGCTTCAAATATCCGCCATATAGAGTCCTCAAAAATTATATTCTCGAATTGCGTTGACCGAACTTCATCCCCGCTGATGCCCTCACTTGCCCGCTCTCGGCAACGCGATGCGTCCCAACTTTTCAGCAACAATCAAACCGAAAGCGCCGGCGGCGAAAAGAAAACGAATCTACTGGTCGCGACCGAGATTGAGACACTCAGTCAAGGTGAACGAATGCAAAGGCGTAATTGACCCGGAGCAATAAAGAACTACGAATGCGAAAGTGGGGATAACCGGCCATCGGTCGGTTATCCCCCACTTTTGATATCCGGCAAAGCCGCCGGATTCTCGCTCCTGCCATTACCGGCGAGAGCGAATCAGTACATCAGCTCAGTACATCAACGCGTCAAGAACCTCACTCGGCGATGCCCATGTACTGGTCAAGAATCTCCTGATACATCTTGATGAAGTCCTCATACATGCCCTTCGGCAGACTCTCATTGACGCAATGCATGGTGCTGTTGCCGGGGCCGAACATCACATAGGCGGTGCCGGCTGGGCTGTTGACCAGCAGCTTGCTGCCATCGGTCGCGCCGGACAGTCCGAGCATCGGAATCTCCGGCTTCTCACCCTTTGCAGCGAGATGGTCCTCGCCCACGGACTTGACAATCTTGGCGAGCTTGGCATCCTTCGGGCCGACAACAGAAACGATATCCATGCCGATGGTGTAAGAAACCTCGGCCTTGTGGGTTTCGTTGAATTTCTTCACTTCCTCATCAAAGATGCCAAGAATGGTCGCGTTGTTGAACTCCGGAACGATGCGGATGTTGATCTGCGCGCTGGCCGATTCCGGGATGGCGTTGACCTGCTGACCACCGTGGAAAACATCGATGTTGTAGACCGTGCCGCCCAAATCGGGGTTGTTCTTGCCTTCGGCTTCCTTCTTGATGCGGGCGGAAAGCGTATCGAGGAACTCGATGAGGTTCTCGACGGCGTTGATGCCGAGCGCCGGGGTCGAGCTGTGAGCGGCCTTGCCCTTCATGTTCACCGTGATGTCATACTCGCCCTTGGTGGCATAGACGATCGAATATCCGGAAGGTTCGCCGATAAGCAGCGCTTCGACGCCCTTCATGTAGCCCTGCTTCTCCAAGGCTTCGGCACCGGGCATGCCAACTTCCTCGCCCGCGGTGCAGAGGAAGCGCACCGTGCCGTGCATCTCGGACTCATGTTCCTTCAAATGCAGCATGGCAATGACCAATGCGGCGGTACCGGCCTTCATGTCGGTCACACCACGGCCATAGAGGAAGTCACCCTTCTCAGTGACCTTGAAGGGGTCGGTCTCCCAGCCATCCTGCTGAGCCGAGACGGTGTCCGTGTGTCCGCAAATCGCGACAACCGGCTCACCATGACCAACCTCAGCGACGAGGTTGGCGCGAGTGGGATCGTCCTCGAGCGGAATCACCTTCGAGTTGATGCCGGCTTTCTCGAAAATGCCCTGAATATAATCGGCCACGACCTTCTCGTTGCCGTTCTCCGTGTGGAATGCCACTAGAGTGTCCAGCAATTCCCTAGCTTCTTGTGTATCCATAATAGCCTCCTTCGGCTTAGTTATTACTTAGCGATACAACCGATTCCGTCGTGTTGATTCACCGGTTCATGAGCATGCACTCATGCACCGGTTTTCCTGAAGGCCGACGGATCCTTCTGATTCGGAAATATACTTGCCCGCAATCTGCGGCCGGTCGGGGTATCAGCCAAACCGCCGAGTCCCGTCTCACGGAACTTGCTCGGTAGACTCTTGCCCACCGCGTCCATGGCGCCGATAACCTCGTCGGGCGGAATCTTGCTGACGATGCCGGCCAACGCCATATCGGCCGCGATGAGACCGTTGCCTGCGCCGATCGCATTGCGCTTGACGCACGGCAACTCGACCAACCCGGCAACCGGGTCGCAAATGAGACCCAGCAAATTGGAGATGGCCATAGCCATGGCCTGTGCACTCTGGCTTGGGGTGCCCCCTGCCGCCTCGACCGCCGCAGCGGCACCCATGGCGGACGCGCTGCCCACCTCAGCCTGACAGCCACCCGTGGCGCCAGCGATGCCGGCGTTGTTGGCGATGATCAACCCGAAAGCGCCGGCGGTGAAAAGAAAACGAATCTGCTGGTCGCGGTCAAGGCCGAGACGCTCTGTCAAGGTAAACAGAATGCCCGGAATCGTGCCCGACGAGCCGGCCGTAGGCGTGGCGCAGATGACGCCCATGGCGGCGTTGACCTCGTTGCAGGCCATCGCGTTTTGCACCGCCATCATCATCGTGTCTCCGCTCAGGGTCTTGCCGTGTTCGCGGTATTTCCGCAACTTCACGGCATCGCCGCCCGTCAATCCGGTCGTGCTGTGCACACCCTCGCCTGCCGCACCCCTCTCTACGGCCTGGTGCATCACATCGAGATTACGCCCCATCTTCTCCCAGATCTCTTCTCGGGATTCATGGGAGTATGCCATCTCCTGCCTGATCATCAGCTCATGGATCGGCAGCCCCTGTCGTTCGGCATCCTCGACCAGTTCCGCAACTTTCGAATACATATCATTCCTCACATATCAGGTGAAAGTTTCATTCCCCGCAAACGCAATCCGGCGCCCGCAGGACTCATCTCAGATAGAACAGACGGTCATTGGCCTTGCGCAGTTCCTCGACCGTATTCGGCGGCAAAGGAGCATCAAGATCATACTCATAGATTCGCTCATCGGTGCCCTCTTTGCCGAAGGAACGTACATCACCAATAAGAGAAACGCCTTGAAGCTTGCTGCCAAGCCTCTCGTTATCTGCCGCGCTGCCTCGCAGAAGCAACATCGGCAACGGGCCGCGCGGCGTGACGTCAAAGCCATCCATGACAATCCGCTTGATTTGGGCGACACCGCCGCCGATGGAAACACCCACGACGCTGACGGACTTTTCCCCGTCGGAAATGTTGACGACCGCTGTATTCGGATGACCGACCGGGCTTTTACCTTCTTGTTCAACGAAAGTGAGGTCGATACCCCGCTGCTTTGCAATCTCTATCGAATTTTTGATGCGCCTGTCATCGGTCGCAAACCCGAGAATACCGCCTATGATCGCAAAATCAGTGCCATGCCCTTGATGGGTGCTGGCAAAGGATTCATAATAATCCACCACAATTTTAGTTGGTGTTCCACGAAATACCTCATGGACCACCCGCCCAATGGCCACCACACCAGCGGTGTGGGAGCTGGACGGCCCGATCATCACCGGCCCGATGATGTCGAATACGCTTTTGTAGTTCGCGGTTTCCGACGACGGGCCGTCGTCAGGCATGTCCCCTGCATGCCCCGACTCTTCGCTGATACCAGCTGACACCCCCATGATTACACCTCTCTTGATCATTTTGGGTATAGAAAAAGCCGACCATACGCCATACATACGTACGGCCGGCTGAAATTATCGATCACTGAAGCTGCGGCTTGTGTTCGGTAATGCTACCTGTTCATTTGCCGCCAAACCAGAACATCCATCATTGGATAAGGTATATACAACTCTCACCATTCTGTTCAGCGGGAAACGTAACACTGCACCACGGACTCAGCCGTGAGGCTGAGTCTCCGGCGGGATGACCGACTTGTAAGGCTTACCCTTGAATTCCTTGGCATAGGAATCCTTGGCTTCCTGCAGAAGGCTCTCGTCGGTCAGCGCGTCGTAAGCGGTCAGAGCGATGGTCTTCGCGGCCATCACCAAGCCCTTGTGCGCCACGCTCGACTGGCCGTTGGCGACCCACTGCCAGGAATGCGGCGGCGTGCCCAGAGGTTCAAAACCACCGTTGAACTGCGCGGTCGGGGTGCACCAGCTGACATCGCCAACGTCGGTGGACGCCTGGCCCTTGGTGTCGGTGGTATAGATCAGCGGGAACTTCGGCAGCGCCATACTCGAATGAGCCATCTCGCTCGCCTCGTCGTCGCTGAGCTCCGGGTTCGCGGCCTTCAGACGTTCCGCCAGCGGGCCTTCGAAGCCCTGCGGGTTATTGTTCTGAATCTTGCGTTCGAACTCAAGCTCTTCGTCGGTCAGCTGCAGCGGACCAACCAAGTCGAGATTCTTGTCCATGTCCTCGCTCAGCGGGTGGTTCGGCACATAGTTGGCGCAAGCGGAATCAAAATCAATCGACAGCTCGGTGTCCGTCATCATCGCGGCACCCTTGGCGATCTTGACCACGCGGTCGTAGATTTCCTTGGCCTGGTCGAGGAACGGGGCACGCACGAAGAAGTACAGCGTCGCCGTGGGGTGAACGACGTTCGCGGACTTGCCGCCGGCGTCGATGTAAGCGTAATGAATACGAGCGGCGTCGATGATGTGCTCGCGCAGGAACTGCACGCCCACCGTCATCAGCGTGGCCGCATCGAGTGCGTCACGACCCTGCTCCGGGGCAGCCGCGGCGTGGGCGGCAATACCTTTGAAGCTGAAGTTTGCCTGCATGACTGCAAGGCCGCCGCCCCCGGCGACATTGGTGACGTCGGCAGGATGCCAGGTGAACGCCGCATCGACATCATCGAAAACGCCGGCACGGGCCATGAAGGCCTTGCCATAGCCGCTTTCCTCAGCCGGGCAGCCGAAAAGCTTCAACGTACCCTTGAGGTGCTTCTCTTCCATCAGCGTCTTGAGCGCGACAGCTGCACCCAACGCTCCGGTGCCGAGAACGTTGTGTCCGCAGCCCTGACCGGGAGCACCCTCTACCAGCGGCTTGCGCTCGGGGTTACCGGCTTCCTGGCTCAGGTTGTCGAGCGCGTCGTATTCGGCGGTGATGCCGATGACGGGCTTGCCCGAACCGTACGTGGCGATGTAGGCATAATCCATGCCCGCAACGCCCTTCTTGATGTCAAAGCCTTCCTTCTCGAGCACTTTGTAATGCTGCTCGACCGACTTCGGGACGGTGAAACGCGTCTCCGGTGTCTCCCAGATGCGATCAGCAGCCTCGATGAACTCATCCTTCTTATCATCGACAATGTCCATGATCCGCTGCTTGTTGTCGTCAACTGCCATGAAACACTTCCTTTCGTTAGCCGCCGGCGCCGATGCACCGGCAGTCATTACTACATTTACATATCCGAAGCCATCGCGCCTTTTGATGGCGGATATCAATGCCTAATATTTACTTGGTCTTGGGAACCTTGACGAACAACACCACAAACGCGGCGATGATGACGACAATTGCCAGGAAGAAGAACGCCGGGGTGAAGGAGCCGCCGGCTACCTTGACCAGCTCGCCGATGATCATCGGGGCAAGGAAACCGCCAAGTGTGCCACCGGTGTTGATGATGCCGATGGAGGAACCGATGGTGCGGGCGTCCATGATCTTGTGAGGCCAGGTGAAGATGCCCGTGAAGGCGAGCATGCTGCACATGCTGATCAGAATCAGCAGGATGACGGAGACCACGAGGTTCTTGCTCAGCACGAAGCAGATGATCAGCAAACCGGTGACGATCGAAGAACCGACGATGGCCTGCTTCTCCTTATGCAGGAAGAACTTGGAGAGCAGCGTTCCCGAGAAAATCGTCGCAACAGTCTGGAAGATGGCGTTGAAGGCCAGGATGTAACCGGCCTGGCCCACACTCAGGTGGAAGGTCTTGGTGATGTAGGAAGGCAGCCAAGACATGTTGCCGTACAGCACGATGTTGAGCATCAACATGGCTGCGAAAAGAATCAGGACGTTCGGGTTCTTGATGACTTCCAGGAATCCGGGCTTGGGCTCTGCAGCAGCCGCTTGCTTCTGGTCGAGCTCCGCAAGCTCCTTCTTCTCGCTCTTGCCGCCAGGCACGAAGATCCAGATCATGATGAAGGCGACGAGATAGAGGCTGCCCAGAACGGCGTAGGCGATGCGCCAATTGGCGGAGACCAGCTGGGCGCCGAGCGTGAAGGCGAGAATGCCGCCGATGCCGGACGTGGAGAGAATCAGCGACTGGACGAAGGTCCTCTTCTGCTGCGGGAATCCTTCGGCGATGGCCTTCGAGCAGCTCGGCGGATAGCCACCGTGGCCGAGACCTGCGCAGAAGCGGACGACGATGAACAGCAGCAGGCCGCTCATCGCGCCGAACAGATAAGAGAACACGGCGATGACCAGCATGGAAGCCATCAGCACGCGCTTAGCGCCGAACTTATCAGCCAGCCAGCCGCAAGGAATCTGCATGATGGAATAGCCCAGGAAGAACAGGGACATAATCAGGCCCGTTTGGCTGGTGTCCAGATGGAACTGGGAGGAAATCGGGATGATCGCCGTCGAGATCATGCTCTTATCCATGTAGACCACGGAATAGCCGACCATCAGCGCCGCGATCAGCATCGCGCTCATCAACCCACTTCTCTGCGGCGCGGATGGCGCCACATCAGATGTATTCTCTGTTTTCGTCATTTATGGACCCACCTTTGGGGAATCAATGGATAAAAATGTTGCACAGCTCACATTAGCGCAAATCGAACACGAAATGCCGATTTTTGATAAATTTCTTGCAAATTAATTATTTTTTATCTTTTAAGCGTAGAAAGGCTACTTTGCCCGCTTCGCAACCTGTTTGACCTCGTGCAGATAACGGTAAACGGTCGGTTCGGATACGTTGAGACTCTGGGCCGCCACAGCGACGGCATCCTTCAGCAAAAAGAACCCCTGCTCGAACAGCAGGCTGATGACCTTTATCTTCTGGTCACGCTTGAGGTAATCGACCTCGACGTTGCATTCATCGCAAACCTGCCTGACCACCGAATCCGCCATGGACTGCGAGGTAGTGACCAAATGCTCCAGCATCATCGACGGAGAACCGGCAATATCGTCGGATTGCTCTTCAGACCGGTCATCGACGATGGCGTCCGCCTTGCTTTTCACGCCATCCCGAATCGACGGGTCGGCCGCACGCAACAGCTCATAATTTTTTCTCAGCGATTCCAGTTCGGAACCCATGTCCAGCAGCGGGCCGTCATCGGTATTGATGCAGATCATCGCCACGATTTCGCCGCCATAGCGCAAGAAGAACGTCGAGGAGCGCAACACGTGCCCGTTGCGCGAGACACCTGGGTAATTGGCCAGATAATTACGCGATTCATTGCCGTGCTGCTGAACGATGCGCAGTGCAAGATCAGTGGCCGGATCACCTATTTTGCGCTGCGATATTTCAGAATTGCGGATGGCCACCACCGAGTGGTCGACATCCGTCAGATCGTTGAGCACGACTTCGCTGCGTTCACCAAGAATCTCGGCAAGAAAATCGACCGCAGGAATAAAGGAACGGATATATTCCTGAACCTCATTTTCATCTGGTTCGTTTTCCACTTCGCGCCTCGCCGCTTCACGTATCGTTCAACCACCCTGATGCCAAGCAAGAATACAAGGAACACCGCCCAGAATCCCCCATCGTCCATTTCTACGCACAATCGTTAAGCATTTCGGCCGACCCCTCAAGCGCGAGAGACAATGTACTAAGTATTTAATAACAGATAACTCAATGGATATCAACAGTGCACGTGCAACAACAAATTATTGCTTAACCGCATTACAAAAAATAAGTATTTCGAAACGGTCCTACTTATATCCGCATAAACAGCGCGGAAGCCGGGCCCCGTGAAACACAGGGACATCCGGCTTCCACTTCCCCATCTCCTCGAAGATAAGGCCTAATTAATAATATATCCGGCAACTCAGATTTTTGCAATTCAAAATTATCGGGATTCCATCTAGAGATTAATTTTGAAGAATTCCACATTGTCAACCGAAGGATACTTAATGCCTATAGCTCCTACGGAGCCCAAAACTTGATCCGGTATCCACAATCTCGCATCTTGAGGGCCCGGCAACAGGTTGTATTGCAAAGAATGAAGAAAACCTCGCGAGCGCAATTTCTGAATAAGCAATAATTCGTCTTTATTCTGTTTAGAACTTCTAGCCTCCATGATGAGCTGCTTAATGTCGTATTGGTCTTCCAATATCGGGAACAAAGTTTCAAGACATTTTCTTCGAGCCCGTTCGGAACGCATGTTATCAAGCAACGGTTCAGCAGAAACAACAATGTGTCGCAAATTGAAACCGTTAATCAAGGAAATGGATTTCTTTTGCTCTTTGAGAGCCATATCATGCCAATGGACTTTCTTCGTTTTGAAAAGCCCAGCCTTCATAAACTCCGATCGAACCTCCGACTCATCGAGGTCGCAAATCGACACACCAATTAAGTATCTGGACGGTCCGCCATCTTGCTTACGGATGCTCTCATCTCCCCACGCAACATTGCCACCCAGCATCACATTTCTCCTCGACTCTTACTCCATTGCAATGCACCCGAGTCTACCGACTATTCACTAGATGTTCAAAATGATATGGATATCTTGATGGTTTTAAGCCTGCTTCAAGTTTATTTTGAAACCGTTAGAGCAGAAGATAGGACTTAGTCATTATTGTTGAGGCCGCAACTGCTTCGACAAGCCAACCATTTTCGATGATCTCAGAGAACTCAACACACTTCTTAATAAAAATCCCAACATCCGCCAAACAATGTCTTCGACGATCAAAATATGAACAGATACTTACTGACGCGCTTAAAGAAGCAGGAATCTGGAAATAAATGATTCGCAAAAGATATTTATTTGGTTCAATACTTATTGATAAAAGCACCTAACTGTGATTCGCACGACAATGGAGGGTATGGGGACAAATTTATGCTCACGAATAATGGGGTCGCCGGTACACTTGAGGGTATGAGTGAACTAAAAACTTGGGTGAACCCTCTGCGCGACCCGCGAGACCTGCGGCTGCCACGCATTGCAGGACCCTGCAGCCTGGTGATTTTCGGCGTCACCGGTGATCTGGCAAAGAAAAAACTGCTGCCGGCCATTTACGACTTGGCCAATCGTGGCCTGTTGCCGCCAAGCTTCGGACTGACCGGCTTCGGCCGTCGTGAATGGAGCAACGAGGAATTCGCGAACTTTGTCAAGGAATGCGTGAAGGCCCGTTGCCGCACGCCGTTCCGCGAATCAACCTGGACGAACCTCGCCAAGGGCATCCGCTTCGTGCAAGGCACGTTTGACGACAAGGCCGCCTTCGAGCGCCTGAGCCAAACAGTCAAGGAACTCGACCGCGACCGCGGCACCCGCGGCAACCACGCGTTCTACATGTCCGTACCGCCGAGCGCTTTCCCTATCGTTTCCAAGCAGCTGGCCGATTCCGGCCTGGCGAAGTCCAACGACGATGCATGGCGCCGCGTCATCATCGAGAAGCCGTTCGGCCACGACCTGAAGAGCGCGAAAGAACTTGACCGTGTAGTCTCCGAGGTCTTCGACCCGAGCTCGGTCTTCCGTATCGACCATTACCTCGGCAAGGAAACCGTGCAGAACATGATGGCGCTGCGTTTCGCCAACTCCATGTTCGAGCCGATTTGGAACTCCAACTACGTCGACCACGTACAAATCACGATGGCCGAGGACATGGGTATCGGCGGCCGAGCCGGATACTACGATGGCATCGGCGCCGCGCGCGATGTCATCCAGAACCACTTGCTGCAGCTGATGGCCCTGACCGCGATGGAGGAGCCAGTGAGCTTCGCTGCCTCCGACCTCACGGCCGAAAAGACGAAGGTGCTTTCCGCCGTTCGCCTGCCTGGTGACCTCGGCGCCTACACCGCCCGCGGCCAGTATTCCGCCGGCTGGCAGGGTTCCGAAGAAGTCTGCGGCTATCTTGACGAAAAGGGCATCGACAAGTCCAGCACCACCGAGACCTACGCCGCCATCACGCTTGACGTCGATACGCGCCGCTGGGCCGGAGTGCCGTTCTACCTGCGCACCGGCAAGCGCTTGGGCAAGCGCGTCACGGAAATCGCCGTGGTCTTCAAGCGCGCCCCGCATCTGCCCTTCGAACAGACCGCGGTCCGCGAGCTTGGCAACAATGCCATCGTCATCCGCGTGCAGCCCAACGAGGGCGTCACCATGCGCTTCGGCGCGAAGGTGCCGGGAGCCACCGCTATGGAAGTCCGCGATGTGTCGATGGACTTCAGCTACGGCCAGAGCTTCACCGAAAACTCGCCTGAGGCTTACGAACGCTTGATTTTGGACGTGCTGCTCGGCGATCCGCCGCTCTTCCCGACCACCAAGGAAGTCGACCTGAGCTGGGAAATCCTCGATCCAATCGAGGAATACTGGTCCACACTCGGCCAACCGCAGCCTTACCGCGCCGGCACTTGGGGACCGAAGGAAGCCGATGAAATGCTCGCGCGTGATGGACGCCATTGGAGGATGCCATGATTATCAAAATGCCCGATACCGAAACCAGCGCCATCGCACGCAAAATCGACGAACTCCATCAGGAGCGCGGCGAGGCAGGTAACGATCGCGTCCTGACGCTTATCATTTCAACGGATGAGAGCGAACTCGAGAATGCGCTGAAAATCGCCAATTTCGCAGGCCGCGAGCACCCCTGCCGCGTCATCGTCATCGTGCCAAACAGCAAGGAACTGCCCTTCTGCGATGTGGACAAGGAACCGGATTGCTACGTCACCGATTCCGGCGATGCCGAAACCGACCTCGACGCTCAGGTTCGCTTTGGTGCCGATGCCGGCGCAGGCGAAATCATCATTCTGCGCCCGCGCGGTGGACTTTGCCAGCATACTGACACCCTCGTGATACCGCTGCTGGTGCCGGATGCCCCGGTCGTCACTTGGTGGCCGACCAACCCGCCGGCAAACCCGTCGCAGGACCCGCTGGGTGCCATGGCCGGAAGCCGCATTACCGATGCGCTGCGTTCCGACGATCCCGACAAGACCTTTGACACGCTTCGTGCCAACTGGGAGCCGAAGGACGTCGATTTTTCCTGGACACGTCTAACCATTTGGCGTGCGATGCTGGCCACGACCATCGACCAGCCACCGCACCTGCCGATTGAAAGCGTCAAGGTCTGCGGTCAGCGCGATTATTTGCCACTTAAGCTGCTTGCCGCCTGGCTTGCACTGAAGCTCAACGTGCCGGTCAAGCTCGAATATGTCACGGATGCCGAAGCGATTACCGGCGTCTATCTCAACCGTTCCGACGGCGTGATTTCGCTGGAACGCCCGGATTCACGCGAAGCCGTCATCAGCCAGCCCGGCCAGGCGCCGCAGCGCGTCGCCATGCCGTTGCGTACGCTTGAAGACTGCCTGAGTGAGGAATTGCGCCGCATTGACCCGGACGAGGTCTACGCCGACGTCATTCGCAAGGGTTGGGACATGGTTCAGGACTGAGCATCAGCCTTGGCACTGTAACCACCCTAATAAGGTGCTGCAAACCTGTAATGAAGGTTCTGCGGCACCTTATTCTTATTCATCTTAGGAATTGCATACAGTCTATTGATGTATCTTGCTGAATTGCAACGCATGCCTTGAATTCATTATCGGCAATGGCCAAAAGCCTGCTGGACAACAAATCATCTAGACTGAAAATATTTGATACTTTAAGCACAACGTAAAGGAGCACAACACATGGCCGATAGGAAACTGGAAGCGTACCAGGACGCGGAAACCGTGGCTCAGGCGGCAGCACAACGCATATTGCTCGCTATTCTGGACGGATTGGACGAGCGCGATAGCAACAGCTCTGCAGCTGCAACCCAACCGATTCGCAGCCGATACGACGTGGCGCTCACCGGCGGATCCGATATTCTGCGAGCCTTGACTTATATGGCTTCCAATCCACTCGTTGACGCCATCGATTGGAATCGCGTTCATTTCTGGTGGGGCGACGAACGATTTGTGGCCGCCACTGACGAAGACCGCAGCTCATACCAGGCTCGCAAGCGTTTCCTCGACAAGCTGGTAGCCGACGGGCGCTTGCCAGAAAGCAACATCCACGAGATGGCTGTCGATACACGAACACCCGAGCAGGTCGCCGCAGCGAGCGATGCCGAAAACGACGAACTTCTTGCAAAAGCCGCGGCCGATTACGAGGCTGAACTCAAGCGTGAACTCGGCGACGAACCGGCAATGGACCTGCTGATTCTCGGCATGGGCCCTGACGGCCATTTCGCCTCACTCTTCCCCAATCATGACAGCATCAAGATCACCGACCCGTGTTTGGTCGTAGGAGAATCGCACTCCCCCAAGATGCCGCCACTGCGCATCTCCATGACCGCATCCCTGCTCGCCCGCACCCGCCGCACCTGGATGCTCACCTGCGGCGCCGGCAAGTCCGATGCCACCGCCCACGTCTTTGCACAGCCCAACAACCCCGCCTATCCTGCGAGCTTCGCTACCGGGACGGAAGAGTTTGTTTGGTTTACTACGCCTGATGCAGTAACAGAGTTGTAAAACAACACCAACAATAGAGGATGACGAAAATAACGCGTCACTGATGAAATAAATCTACGGTATACAATTTGTGCCTCCGCTCCCAAAAGGAACGGAGGCACAAATGCTATTGCCAACCGAATAATCAGTCAGTCGCGCAAACCGGATATCCGCATTCAGTCGGACATCTTCTCTTCCGGACGACCTTCTTCAGCCCAAAGGGTGTGGAAGGCACCGGGCTCATCGACACGGCCGTAGGTGTGAGCGCCGAAGAGGTCACGCTGGGCCTGGATGATGGTGGCAGGCAGACGCTTGGAACGCAGGCCGTCGTAGTAGGACAGCGAGGTCGAGAAGACCGGTGCGGGGATGCCGCAGCTTGCAGCCTTCGCCACGACACGGCGCCAGGACTCCTGAGCTTTCTCGATGGCGCTCTTGAAGTACGGTGCGTAAAGCAGCGAAATGTCAGCCTCGCCGGACTCGAAGGCGTCGGAGACGACGTTGAGGAACTGGGCGCGAATGATGCAGCCGCCGCGCCAGATGCGCGCGACCGCGGCTAGATCGATCTTCCAGTCATACTTCTTAGCGCCATCGTTGATCTCGTTGAAGCCCTGTGCATAGGCAACGATCTTGGAGGCATACAGCGCCTGACGGATGTCCTCGATGAAGGCCTTGCGCTCGTCACCGTTCGCGAACGTAATCTTGCCGTCAGGGCCGGCCATGTTCTGCTTGGCAGCGCCTTCACGCAGCTCGGTCTGATCGGACAGGCCGCGGGCGAACACGCCTTCGGCGATAGCGGTGACCGGAGTACCCAGCTCGAGAGCGGTCTGAACCGTCCAGGTACCAGTGCCCTTCATACCGGCCTGATCAACGATGACATCGACCAGCGGCTTGCCGGTCTTCTTGTCCTTCTGATGCAGCAGATCAGCGGTAATCTCGATCAGGTAGGAGTTAAGCTCGGTCTTATCCCACTCCTCGAACACGTCGCCGATCTCGTCGGGGGTCATGCCCATGCCACGACGCATCAGGTCGTAGCTCTCGGCGATGAGCTGCATGTCGGCGTACTCGATGCCGTTGTGCACCATCTTGACAAAGTGGCCAGCGCCGTTTTCACCGATATGGGTGACGCAGGGCTCGCCCTCCGCCTTCGCGGCGATGGACTTGAGAATCGGGCCGAGGGTCTTCCAGGACTCATCGGTGCCGCCGGGCATCATGGACGGGCCGTTGAGCGCGCCCTCTTCGCCGCCGGAGACGCCGCAACCAACATAGTGCAGACCGCGAGCGCGAATGTCCTTCTCGCGACGGATGGTGTCCTTGAAGTAGGAGTTACCGCCGTCGACGATGATGTCGCCCGGATCCATAGCATCGGCGAGCGCCTCAATCATGGCGTCTGTCGGTGCACCGGCCTTGACCATAATGATGGCCGTACGCGGCTTGGTGAGCGAGGCGACGAACTCGTCGATGGTCTTGGCAGGCACGAACTTGCCTTCGCTGCCGTGGTCCTTCATGAGCTTTTCGGTGCGCTCATAGTGACGATTGTAAAGTGCCACGGTGTTGCCGTGATGGGCAAGGTTCCTTGCAAGGTTGGAACCCATGGCCGCCAGTCCGACGACTCCAATATTTGCGATAGCTTCCGTCATTGTCTGCCTTTCAAATTGATAGTCCTTCGACGACCAAGGCAACCGGCACCTCTCAATCGGTTCCCACACGAGCCGTCTAAGCCCCTAGCGTTTTCGGAGATTTCTTAGTCCGAAGCACACGCTTCCAGTCTATCGCCAACTACGTCTAAGCGCATTCAGGAAATGTGGAATACACCACATTTTTGCGTCCATATCTTGCAAATTCCAGCAACACGAATCATGCCAAGTTCAAAGCGTTTTTATTGAGTTGCATTTATCGCAAAGCCTTCGAAGAGAACGCACAACGCACATGTTAAAAGACGGAATCCCAAAATTATAAGCCCGTACATACCCCAGCGATTTGGGGAATGTACGGGCTAGAAACGCGCGATACCGCAGCCAAAAATGAAAAGCTCGGTTTTACTCGACAAACATGGCACGCAGCTCGGCCACTTCGTCTTCGCTCATGCCGTTTTGCAAGCAATACTGCTCGACGGAACCGTATTCATTCTTGATACCGGCGAGCACATCGCGCATGAGTTCCGGCGGCGAAGCCAGCATGGCGGTCTGCGCGGCCGTAATCTGGCCAACGCCTTTTTCGTCGCTGGTAAGGCCTTGCAACACGGCCTTCTTGAACGCGGAGCCGAGGTTCGCGCCGGATTGGGCATAGCAGGAAACGACCATGTCGTCGCTCACCCCAAGCAGGCTCATCAGAATGCCGGCGGTGATACCGGTACGGTCTTTGCCGGCGGTGCAATGGATGAGCATCGGATGGCCGTCGTCCTTCAGCAGTTTGCGCAGGATGAGCACGATTTGCTCGGCCGAACCGAAAACGATGTCATGGTACATTTCGGACATGTCAATGCCATTGGCAACTTGTTCCATGCCTCCCCGATCGGTCATGGAGGTCTTCAGGAGCGGAACGCGATCGACATGGATGTCATCGGGAAGCGTATACGGCCACTGCTTGACCTCGAGCGGGTCGCGCAGATCCACCACTTCCTTAATGCCGAGGCGATGCAGGTCATCAATGCCATGCTCGCCCAGGAAATTGAGGCCGGCCGTGCGGAAGAACAGTCCATCACGCACCTTGCGACCGTCCTGCGTTGGATAGCCGCCGATGCCGCGAGAGTTGGGAACGCCGTCGATCTCGACACCCGCCCCGTCTCCTGTCGGACGATAATCAAGGTAGCTCGCGCCCGTAATGTCGCCGGAATCATCCGTATCGGACGAATCAATACCGCTAACCGTGCCTTTGCTGGAATCTGCCATGATGAGCCTTCCTTCGTGGACTATGCTTAGATAATCACGCCTAACCGATAACGAGACAAGTCTATCGAGATTCCTTAGACTTGCCTGAACGCCGCCACAATGTGGCATGCACGCGATGAGGCGTTGCAGGCACTACACACACGGCAAACGCAAAGCCGAATACCCCACTGCATTCTTTTGCTGGCGATGCTTTTACCCAAGCTCCTGTGGCTTCATGAACATTGTCATATACCAAGGCAAATCAATGACGGTGTCATTCTGTTTCTCACGCTTCACATTGTTGCTGCAGAGCACAAATCCAGAACCAAGCTTCCATTCCTTGACCGACAATAATTTATCGAGTGCGGCGTGAGCAGTAAAATTCTTCCCCGATTTCGCCTCAATCGGCGTAATATTACTGCCGCATTGCATCAGAAAATTGACTTCGCCAAGCTTGACCTTATCGAAATAGTAAAGTTCAGAGCCTTGAGCTGCTAATTCCTGCGCCACAAAATTCTCAAGCGAACTGCCCCAGTTCACTCCTAAATTGCCCTGGAGAATTTCAAACGCCGTTGAACCCGCACTGGCTGCGCTCAGCAATCCGACATCGCAGAGAAACACTTTCACCACTATTCTGCGACGTTTTATAACTTAATTTAACATAGTTTTGCGACGTTTTCATATATTACAAGTAGTATTTTGCGACGTTTTGTTAACATAAAACACTGTTACCGCAGAATTTTATAATGGTTACGAACCAAGGTCGAAGAACGACCACAACACCAAAAGGTCGAAAGCAATGCAATATATCAATACGACCATCGCTGGCATCGATGGCAGCGAAGCCAATTTCAGCGTGTATTCCATCGACAACAGCAAAGAGATGGACCCAGGACGCCGGCGTCCGACCGTGCTCGTCATTCCTGGCGGCGGGTACGAATTTACCAGTGACCGCGAGGCCGAACCGATTGCCCTCAAGATTTTGGGAGCGGGTTATAACGCTGCCATTCTGCGCTATTCCTGTGCTCCATCTGTCTACCCTACCGCGCTGCTGGAAGCTGCTGAGGCAATGAAACTGTTGCGAGAGAATGCCAAGGCTTGGCACATCAACCCAGATGCCATCATTGCCGCAGGCTTCTCCGCGGGCGGACACCTTGCCGGCAACCTCGCCACCACCGCAGGAGACGAGACTATGCGCGCACACGGTTACGATGCCGATGCCGTACGGCCGAACGGGCTAATGCTCGGCTATGCAGTGACCACGTCCGGCCAATACGCACACCGCAGCAGTTTTGACCGACTGCTCGGCAACGAAGGCAAGAATGATGCCAAACTGCTTGAGGAGGTCTCCATCGATAAACACATCGACGCCAAGACTCCACCAACCTTCATTTGGCACACTGTTACAGACGAGACCGTGCCTGTTGAAGGCGCGATGATGACGTTTGCCGCCTGCGTAAGGGCGGGCGTGAGTGTTGAAGCCCATTTCTTCCCCACCGGCCATCACGGCCTTTCGCTCGCCAACGAAGATGTTGCGGGCGCAGGCGATGACCATGGCGTGGACGTTGGCGTTCAGCAGTGGATGCCCCTGTTCCTCAACTGGCTGCGGCGCAATTTCGGAAATTCAGCGGCGGAAGCATAGTACCGAAACAACATGCCATAGGCAAATCGGCTTTCTCGTCGTGTATAAAACAGCACGGGAAAGCCGATTTGTCATAGGGAATATGACACCGGCACCATAAACATTGCCGATGAATATCCGACCACCATTCCCCAAAGATTTCACTTCTTTCAAAGAATCTGAATAGAATGAACAGCGCGATATACGGAAATCAAGACGAGAGGCAGACGCATGGCAACAGACATTAGAGAAGTTGCACAAGCGGCGGGAGTTTCGATATCCACCGTCTCTCGCACGTTTACCAAGCCGGAACTCGTTGCGCCTCGGACACGCGAAAAGGTGACACGAGCAGCCGAAAAACTTGACTTCCACATCTCTCGTTCCGCTGCCGCGCTCAAAAGCGGGCAGACCATGCGCGTCGCCCTGCTCACCAGCGACGGCGTATCTACGTGGTTTGACGCGCATGCATTCGCCGGCCTCGATTCCGTCTTCCATCCTGCCGGATATGACATCTCGGTGTTCACAATGACCACCACAACCGAACGCCGTGATTTTTTCATGAACCTGCCCGTACGCCGCAACGTGGATGCGGTCATCGTCGATTCGTTCGACATCGATCCGGAAGAGGTCTCTCGTCTCAAGACCATGCACGTACCGATCGTCGGTATTAACGTACCGTCTTCGGCCGGATTCGACGCCACCGTCGGCATCGACGACAAAGGCGCCATGCGTACGGCCGTCGACCATCTGGCGGCTTTGGGCCATCGCAATATCGGCTATGTCGGAGAGAGCAACCGCCGACAGCTGCATTACGGCGCCGAATCACGCCTGCAAGGATTCCGCGAGGCCTGCGAGGCGCACGCCGATGTACGGCCGCAAGTGCTGCTGTTTGACGCCGACTCGGATTTTATGGATAACGCCGTCAACGCCATCCTGACCTCGCAGCCACGGCTCACTGCAGTATGTATGAGCAAAGATGAGACCGCATTACCGTTATTGTATCGATTGCACCGTTATGGACGCGAAATCCCGCGAGACCTGTCCATCATTGGATTTGACGATATCGAACTTGCCGGCGCAACAGGACTGACCACCCTACGTCAAAATCCCTTCGAGCTCGGAGCCGAAGCCGCGCGCCAGACCCTGCTGGCCATGGGCAATAAAGCCGGACCTGACAGCTCGGATTCATATCAAATTTTCCCGGCGCAACTCATGCTGCGCGACACCACCGCACCAGTCATCGCCGCCGAAACCGGGCAAAACAGAGCAGCAGAGATCTCTAATGCGGAAAGGCGACATGAACGTACCGCTCCGAACTCCACGGTTTCGCGAAGGGCTTCATCATTTGCCTACGTGCCCACTGCCGCCTATCGCGGCAGGTCATGAGCCCTGTTAAACGGCCCTATTCACTTCGCGAGCCAGTACCACTGACAACGTAATCAATAGTAAAACTGCTATTAATCTCTGACTCTTAGCAAGAGTAAGACAATCATATGCTAACGTTGTCAGTATCAATATTTATTACCGCTTGAACGCATCATCAAATCCAAGGAAGGCAATCATGACTGCTAACAACACACACGACGACTGGTGGAAGCAGGCCGTTGTCTATCAGATCTACCCACGCAGTTTCAAGGACGTCAACGGCGACGGACTCGGCGACATCGCCGGCATCACCGAGAAGATGAATTATCTGAAAACGTTGGGCGTCGACGCGATCTGGCTTTCACCCTTCTACCCCTCCGAGCTGGCCGACGGCGGCTACGATGTCATCGACTATCGCAACGTCGATCCGCGACTGGGCACCATGAACGATTTCGACGCCATGGTCGCCGCAGCGCATGGCTCAGGCATCAAGGTAATCGTCGATATCGTGCCAAATCATACCTCTGACAAGCATCGCTTCTTCCAGGAAGCGCTCAAGGCCGGACGCGGATCGGCCGCACGAGATCGCTATATCTTCCGCGAGGGACGGGGCAAAAACGGTGAATTACCACCGAACGATTGGCAGTCGCTCTTCGGCGGCCCGGCCTGGGAACGTGTCGACGATGGCCAATGGTATTTCCACATCTTCGCGAAAGAGCAGCCGGACGTCAACTGGAAGAACCCAGACATCCACGAGGAGTTCAAGGAGACCTTCCGCTTCTGGAGCGACCACGGCGTCGACGGTTTCCGCATCGACGTGGCGCACGGCCTGGCCAAGGACTTCGACTCCGAGTCGCTGGAGCAGCTGGGCGCAGAATTCAGCGTTCAAAACCAGGAGAACCGGGACGGCCGCAGCCCGATGTGGGACCGACCGGAAGTTCATGACATCTACAAGGAATGGCGCCAGGTCTTCAATGAGTACAATCCGCCGCGCTTCGCGGTCGGCGAGGCTTGGGTGATTCCCGAGCACCAGTATCTTTACGCCTCCACCGACGAGCTCGGGCAGGTGTTCAACTTCGAATTCGCCAAATCCAACTGGAACGTTGACGACATGCGCAAAGCCATCGTCGAGGGACTTGACGCCGCGGCACGAACCAACGGTTCGACTTCCACATGGGTGATGAGCAACCACGACATCCCCCGCAACGCAACGCGTTACGGCCTGCCACAGGTGCCCTCCCATGAGAAGCACCAGGTCGCCAAAGACTGGCTGCTACGCGACGGCAAGACCTATTTCGAGGACCGCAAGCTAGGAACGCGTCGCGCCCGCGCCGCCGTGCTGATGGAAATGGGGCTTCCTGGCTCCGTCTACATCTATCAGGGCGAGGAACTCGGTCTCTTTGAAGTGCCGGATATTCCTTGGAATCGTTTGGAAGACCCCAATGCTTCCCGCACCAAACAAGCCGCCAGCGACAAAGGCCGCGACGGATGCCGTGTACCGCTTCCTTGGGTCGCCGACGATGAGCCCAAACCTGCTTCATGGGATAAGAACTTCGGTGAAGGGGCCTCATTCGGTTTTTCGCCGGCCTCGAAAGCCGACGGCACGCCTTCCGAGGCTCCGCATCTGCCGCAGCCCCTGTGGTTCAAGGACTTCGCGGCCGACAAGGAAGCAGATGACCCGACTTCGATGCTCACGCTCTATCGCTCGGTATTGAAGAACCGCGCCGAACTTCTGACCGCGACCGGCGACTATGACAGCCTCGATTGGCTCGATATGGGCGATGATGTCATCGCTTACACACGCCCGGCGATCTATCAGGGTTCTGCGTCCACATTTGCCAGCGTCACGAACTTCGGCGCAGCTCCGATCGCCCTGCCGAAGGGTCGAGTCCTGCTCACTTCCGCCGAACTTGCTGAAGACGGCGGTCTGCCGCAAGATGCGAGCGCCTGGCTGCTGCTCGACGAATAAACAATAATTAGGCTCATACAAAATGCCTGAAACCTTCTGCTTTATAAGGTTTCAGGCATTTTTATTGCTTATTCCGAGGCGTACACATTCAATGCAACTGTTCACACATTCCAACGAACGATGACGGGGTCGTTTTTGTAGTAGCCGAGCACCGAGTGGTGCGCAGTGTCGAGACGCAGGAAACGGCCCGAATGCGGGTCGGCGTGCACCCATTGAGTGGTGATGACGCGCAGGATATGGGCGTGGGCAACAAGCAGCACATTGTGGCCCGCAAGAAGCAGCGGAGTCACTTTCGCAATCACACGACGTGCGCGTTCTGCCGTCTCCTCGACGGTTTCGCCGGGCCCATTATGGACGTTCATCGTTTTGCCGTCGGGAATCTCGCAAACCCAATCGCCCTCCAGCGAAGCCGGCAGCGTCTCCGGCCCTTCGTCCCAGACGCACCAATCATGCCCCAAAGCGGCGGCGACTTCTTCACGCTTGCGGCCTTCAGCGCGGCCGTAATCCCATTCCATCAGATCGTCGAGCGTCTCGAAATCGGAATAGCCCGCCAATTGTGCCGTTTCGCTGGCACGATGCAACGGACTGGCGAAAATATGCCCGCGCCCGAAGCCCTCGGGGAACGCCTCTCGCAGCCGCTTGCCGCCCTCCATTGCCTGACGCCGGCCTTCCTTGTTCAACGGCACATCAGTGCGCCCTGTGTATTGCCCACTGAGGCTCCACGCCGTCTGTCCATGACGCAGCAGTACCAAATAACCGGGTTTTGAGGCTTCCTCGCCTGAAGTCAGGTAATTAGTCATACCGACACTTTAACGCAGGCTGAGTTCGCGGGCAAAAACAAGGGGCGGTTTTGGCTTGAGACTGCGGATTCGCTTGTTTATCTCACTGTGCCATAGTGCGCACAGAGATCGTACATAACTGCATACCCACCGCACCAACACACTGCCCGCCACAGCGAAAGTTTTGCGTTCGCCACCACGGACAGTGCGCCGTCTATCATGAAGATATGCACGCACGACACAGCAGAAACGCAGTAGAGGAAACCGGCGAAGGAGCCTCCGCAGATTCCGACGAGTTCGCACGCTCGTCCAACGCCTCGAACGATTCGCGTTCCGCCGAATGGGATTCTTTTATGCCATCAACTTCTTCCAATGCCAGTTCCGCAAAAGGTTCCGACGCGCGCGATAACGACGCCGAAAACCATGGCGACACAACGGTTTCGTCTTCTTCAAACGCTTCATCGTCATCTGAAGTTTCGCCGCAATCCAACAGTGTTGCAACAGTGTCCGCAGTTTCGCCAAACTCGGCCTCGTCAACCACTTCGTCCTCACCCTCTTCAGCCGACCGCATCGTCGAGAGCCTTCATCGCGTCGACAAGAAAGTAGAAACCATGCGCCAGAACCGTTTGCAAGACCCAGATACTTTGGGCGACAAGATTTTCAAGATCATCCTTCCTGCTGCCTTGGGCGCCATCGCAGGCAAGGTTTTCAAGATAATTTGGGACCAGCAGGTCACCAGCAAGCGCGGCCCCGCAAATGGTGAAGCAGCCGAAGAAGCTGATCAGCAAGGGCTGGCAGCCAGCGTAATCTTCGCCGCAGCATCGGCGGCTTTCGGCTCAATCATTTCCACATTGGGCACGCGCGGCTCGGACGCTTTGGTAACCCGTCGCCACAATCGTCGCAGCGGGAAATAAGTCATTCTGCAACATCATGTTGCGTACGGTTTTATGCGTATTCTTTCATAATCCGCTCGAATTAGCACAAAATCATGAGGAAAACAAGTCTTTTTATCAAAGACAGATGCTGATATATTGGCCGCTGGCATAGCAATTGTCGGCATCGCATCTTTACGGACGCCGCCCGATAGACAAGGGGACACCGTGTCAACCTCATTCATTTCCAAATTCCGCCGCCCGCTGGTCCGCGCCATCGCCGCGGTGGCAGCCGTGGCCTCACTCGGGGCCTTCGCCGCGTGCGGGTCAACGAACGAAGCCCAATCAAACGACAACCAGACGAGCTCGTCGTCCAAATCCGATAAAAGCCAAGGCTTCCCGGTTTCGATCAAGCACGTCTATGGCACCACAACCATCAAGGCCAAGCCCAAGCGCGTGGCAACCGTCGGCTGGGGCAGCTTCGATAATCTCATCGCTCTGGACGTCGCGCCGGTGAGTATCGAGAAAAACACCTTCGGCAAGACCGTGCGGCGGATTCCTGCCGTGGACTTACTCCTCATTGGAAAAGATGGGCGTGAAGCCGGCCGATATGCCTCAGCTGCACGACGAATCTGATGGCATCGACGCCGAGGCCATCGCCGCTTCCAAGCCGGACCTCATCATCGGCCTGCAGTCGGGCATGACTCGCAAGGACTATGACACTCTGAGCAAAATCGCGCCGACCATCGCCTACCAGAAGGTCGCTTGGGGCGATCCATGGCGCAGCATGATCAAGACGACCGCCCAAGCCATCGGCGAACCGGAGAAGGGCGCCAAGCTCATCTCCAGCCTCGAAGAGCAAATCAAGGCGGACGCGGCGAAATACCCGCAGATTGCCGGCAAAACTGGGGCGGTGATGTCGTTCGACGCCTCCAAGCTCTCCAGCTTCAGCGTCTACACCACCACAGACCTGCGCCCGCAGATGCTCAACGACCTCGGCATGAAGACCCCGGAATCGGTGACCAAGCTTTCGCGCAGCACCCAAAAGTTCTACAAAGACGTCTCCTCCGAGAACGCAGACCAGTTCAAGGACGTTGACGTCATCGTCACTTACGGCACCCCGGACCTGCTCGCCGCGATGCAGAAGGACCCGCTGCTTTCCAAGATTCCAGCGGTCGCGCGCGGATCGGTGGTCGTCATCGACAACAACAGCCTGATGGCCAACGCCCTTGACCCGAGCGCACTGTCGATCCAGCAGACCGACGGCGAATATGCCACGCTGCTGGGCGACGCGGCCTCGAAGGTAAAGTAACCCGAAATTGTCCAAGAAGTCGGCCATGAATACCGCGGGAGAGCAGTCACATCGCATTCCCGCGGTACCGCTTTATGCGCTGTTGGCGGTGGGCATCATTGTGGTGGCATTGCTGTCGGTGATGTTCGGCTCACGTATCGTCTCGCCCAGCGATGTGGTACGGGGACTGACTTCCGGCGCCAACGACATCGCGGCGGCCACGGTGCGCACGCGAGTGCCACGCACCGTGCTGGGCCTCCTCGTCGGAGCAGCGCTGGCGGTCGCGGGTGCGCTGATGCAAGGAGTATCACGCAATCCACTGGCTGACCCTTCACTGCTGGGTCTCAACACGGGTGCGGCATTCGCCATCGTCATCGCCATCACGTTCTTCGGTCTTTCGACGCCGAGCGCCTACGTATGGGTCGCGCTGGTCGGCTCCGCAGCCACGGCGGCACTGGTCTGGGTCATCGGCTCCTTGGGACGTTTCGGCGCCACCCCGCTCAAGCTCACGCTTGCCGGAGCGGTGCTGAGTTCCGTGTTGAGCTCGTTGACCAGCGCTTTGCTCTTGCCCCGAGCGCAGACCATGGCGACTTACCGCTTCTGGCAGGTCGGAGGCATCTCCGGCGCTCGATTCAGCCTCATGCTGCCAATCCTCCCACTGCTTGCTTTGGGATTCATCATCGCGTTCGCCGTCGCCCCATCGCTCAACGCCCTTGCCCTGGGTGACGAGATGGCGATTGGGCTTGGCGCACAGCTCACGTTGGTTCGTGTGACCACCTGGACCGGCGCGGTTTTGCTGTGCTCGAGTGCCACGGCGCTGGCCGGACCCATCGGGTTTGTCGGACTGGTCGTGCCCCACGCGGCGAGATTGCTCGTCGGAGCCGATTATCGCCGCATCATGCCGTTGTGCGCGGCACTCGGCCCGTTGCTGCTTCTTGCGGCCGATGTTATTGGCCGGGTCATCACCCGCCCTGCCGACGTTGAAGTCGGCATCGTCACCACTATTATCGGCGCCCCGATTTTCCTGATCCTCATCCGCCGCCGCAAAGTAAGCGAGGTGTGACGTGGCCGATTCACTACAAAACCACATGTCACAGCGCGATGCGGAACGCGAACTCGGGAAGCGATTGCGCCGTGCACGCCGCCGCGCCAAGTCGCGTTCAGTATTCGTCACAGTACTACTGCTGTTCGCACTATTAGTGCTGCTTTACTTGGATCTCGCCTTCGGCCACGAAATCTATTCGTCTGCCGATATCGCCTCCGTCATCGACAGAATGCTGCACGACGAAACCGTCCCGGGTCTAAGCTTTGCCATCGGCGAGCTGCGCATGCCACGGGTCATCATCGGCGCGCTGTGCGGCGTGGCATTCGGCATGGCCGGCGCCAGTTTCCAGCACATGCTGCGCAATCTCATGGCCAGCCCCGACATCATCGGCATCACCGCTGGCGCCAATACCGCAGCGGTATTCGGTATCGTCATCCTTGGCCTTTCGGGAGTAGGGCTTTCGGCATTTGCGCTTCTGGGAGGTCTGGCCACGGCAGCGCTGATCATCTGGCTCTCCTGGGAGCACACGCCCAATATCGGCAAACTCATTCTCATGGGCATCGGTCTGGCCGCAGCGCTCAATGCCCTGACCTCGTGGATTCTCATCCGCGCCGACCAGTGGGACATGCAGGCGGCCCAACGCTGGCTGACCGGTTCGCTGAGCGATGCCTCATGGCAGCAGGTCGGTCCGCTCGCAGTCATCGTCATCGTGACGGGTCTGTTGCTCACTTTGCTCAACCGGCATATCGACATGCTCCGCCTTGGCCCCAGCATGGCCACCGGCCTCGGCGTACGCGTCGCACCCACGCAGATTGCCGTTCTGCTGCTGGCGGTTATCCTGCTCTCAGCGGCCACGGCCACCAGCGGACCCATCGCGTTCGTCTCGTTCCTGGCCGGCCCCATCGCAGCCTGGTTGGCCGGACCCAATAAACCGGCCATCGGACGCGCCGGTCTGGTCGGCGCGAGCTTGGTCTTGGCCTCCGATATCGTGGCGCAGCACCTGCCCGGCGCACACGTGCCCGTAGGAGTAGTCACCAGTCTTATCGGCGGACCAATTCTTGTCATTCTGATGATTCGCATGGCCCGCAACAAGGAGGTTTGATATGGGAGTTCTCACCAGTCATGATGCCAATCACCAGCATCCGGCGCACACCCTTAAGGCGCGGCACGTCGCACTTTCCTATGAGGGCCGACAAGTCGTGGCCGATCTGTCGCTGGACATCCCCGCACATCAGGTCGGTGTCATCATCGGGCCAAATGGATGCTGCAAATCGACGTTGCTCAAGGCCTTGGCGCGGTTGATCAAGCCAGACAAGGGGTCGATCATGCTCGACGGCCAATCCCTGAGCGACGTGCCCACCCGCGAGGTGGCCACCAAGGTCGGGCTGTTACCGCAATCACCGCTTGCCCCGGAAGGCATCACTATCGCCGATCTGGTGACCCGAGGGCGATACCCATATCACGGCCTCACCGGCGGCTGGAATGATGACGATGAGGAAGCCGTCGCCCACGCTCTGGCTGTCACTGGCCTCGCGGAACTCGCCGATCGGCCCATCGAATCGGTCTCCGGCGGTCAGCGTCAGCGCGCCTGGATTGCTCTGGCACTCGCTCAGGAAACGGATATCCTGCTGCTGGACGAGCCGACCACCTACCTCGACATCGCTTACCAAGTCGAGGTACTTGACCTGCTGAGCTACCTCAACGCCGAAGAAGGCGTGACAGTGGTCATGGTGCTGCACGATCTCAATCTCGCCGCGCGCTACGCCGATTGGATGGTGGCGATGAAAGACGGCACCATCCGCGCACAGGGCACCGCCCAGGAAGTACTCACCGAACCGTTGCTACGCAACGTCTTCGGCTTGAATGCCTCTGTCGCTACCGACCCGAGCACCGGCCTGCCGATGGTCGTACCCGACAAATCCCATTCCCTTGCCGCACAGCGCGACCTGAGACTGTTTCAACCGGCCGAGGCTGTCGATGAGTGCTGAGACGACACCGAATAGCACGAACATGGCGACCGAACCCGCGTTCCAGCCCTATCTGGTGCACGTCGCCCGCAAGCAACGGCTTTCGCCGCACTTCATGCGCATCGTCTTCACCGGCGACGAACTCGACCACTTCGGCAACGACGGCTACGACCAACGTATCAAGGTCATGCTGCCAATGACGCTTACCCACGGCGAAAGCCAGGCGTTATGGGCCGATCCGCTGTTGTTCGACCACGAATCGATCGCACGCGGCGGATGGTGGGAGCAATGGCGAGCCCTGCCGCCTGAGAATCGCAACGTCTTCCGAACTTATACCGTCCGCGCTATCGACCAAGCCGCACGAGAGGTGACCGTTGATTTTGTGCTGCATCACGATGCCGGGCCTGCCGGCAGTTTCGCCGCTACTTGCCAACCCGGTGATATCGCCACGCTCATCGGACCCAATGCTCGTTCAGAAGATTCGGCCATAGGCATCGATTTTCATCCGAACGATGCCGATTCAGCCTTGCTCATCGGCGATGAGACCGCAGTTCCCGCCATTTCTTCGATTCTCGAAGGGGTCGTGCGCGATGGCTGGCTTGGACGCATCGAAGTGTTCGCAGAAGTGCCCTCAGAGGACGATGCTCTTGACTTGATTCGGCCGGAACAGACTGCCATTCATTGGATCTCTCGGGGCAGTGCGCCTCGCGGCCAACATGTACTAGCCGCGCTTCTTGACCGCTATAGGTCTTTCAACCCCATACCGGGTCGAGGCCATCCGAATGAGGCACTTCCCCTCCCCTCCTACTGTTGGATTGCCGGCGAATCCTCCTTGGTTCGTGACACCAGGCGCCTTTTGGTCAACGAATTCGGCATCGCCAAGGAACGCATATCGTTCATGGGCTATTGGCGCGAAGGCAAATCCGAGCTATGACACATAGCGGCTTCGTGCCCAATGCGTTCAGCAAACCGAATATCGTCGTACAACGATGAATAAATAGATACGAATATCACATATGCCTCATTACCCAGAGCAGAAAAATTCAAGAATTGTGCCGCCCCTTGCTGACACAATATTGGTATGACTGAATCGAAAAACAACCTTCGTACCAACGAAACCATCGAAACGCTGCTGAACCGCCGTTCGATCCGCAAGTTCAAGCCGGAAGCCATCGATGAGCAGACCGTCGCCACGCTCGAGACCGTGGCGCAGCACGCCGCCTCAAGCCAGTATCTGCAAGACTGGTCGGCCGTACGCGTGGAAGACCAAGACGTCAAGGATGCCATTGCAGCAATCTGCCACCAGCCCTACGTGGCCGAGGCGCCGCTGCTGTACATCTTCATCGCCGACGAGCACCGCAACGCCGCCATCGCCAAGCGCAAGGGCGTCAGCATCCACTCCGACGAATTCACACTCAACGCCAGCTACCGTTTCTCGCAGGCGCAGAACGACGCCGTACTTGCGCTGCACGCCATGGAAACGGCCGCCTATTCACTTGATTTGGGCTGCGTGATTCTCGGCTCTGTACTCAACGATCCGAGCAAGCTCATCGAACTCCTCCACCTGCCGGAATTCACCTACCCCGTGCTCGGCCTCGCCATTGGCAAGCCCGACCAGGCCCCGGCGCTGAAGCCGCGCATGGAACGTTCCACCCAGTTCTTCGCCGACCGCTATCCTGCCGACGACACGTCTCTGATGAGCGACCTCGACGAGTTCGACGACACGGTTCATCAGTATTACGACCTGCGCAACACTGAGCGCCCGGTTGACGCCTTCAGCGACCAGATCGCCAAGAACGCCGTCGACACCGGTGTCTTCAGCCGTGCCGTCAAGCCTGCCGCCGAAGCACAGGGCTTCCGTCTCGACCACTGAACATAATCTGAATCCCGAAAGTGCACTTTTCCCACATCACAGTCAGAAAAGTGCACTTTATTCAATGACCGTACTTGCATGTTTCTGATACCACTGTCAGAAACATGCATTCTGCGACTGGCCACTTGCACTTTTCAGACGCCACTATCGAAAACATGCACTTTAACCGGCTGATAGTGCACTTTCATAGCATCGTCAGAAAAAATGAACTATAGATGCGGACTCAATAAGCTCTGCCGATTCGCAAGAAACAGGAAATTACCAGCTAGCGCCTCCGCGGTTTGAACCCACGCTTGCGGGAATGATGCTTGCCACGTTGCGCAGCGGCCTGGGCACTGACTCCCCGCAAAAACTGTTCCTCTTTGGGGTCGTGATGGGTCAGGTGCCAACCGCCGCAATATTCACACCGATAAACCCATAGCTCGGCATCGCGCTCGATGAAGGCCTGCCGGGCAGCGCGCTCGGCCTGGGCCTTGTCGCGGTAGATGATCTTGCGCGAGCTGGCGCAACGTTTCGGGGTGAAGTAGTGCACGCCCCTACCCTAACAACGCGGGATTACACAGATCAGACGTCCGCCAAATCCTTATTCCGCGCAAACGAACAACTAGCGCACGCACACACCAGCACTTAGCGACGACGCATAATGTCAACCAGTTACCTACGTCGCGGTAATTCATACACGCCAAAAGCGGGTCAACTGCGCCTGATTCGGAACCAGACGCGGTTGACCCGCATGAAAATATTGACCACTGATTTACGGCAGATCGTTGCCAGCGGCGGTGTAGAGATCGTACCATTCCTGTGCCCTAATCTCGACATCGGTTCCGGCCATCATCTCCTGCAGATATACCAGAACGTTCAAGACAGGCACCACGATAGGATATGAGCATACGAAACAGGAAAATAAGCGTAGACAAGGCAAGAAGCGACCAGAAATATGACCAACGATAACAAGGCAGACAGCGGCAATATGACAAACGAAAACAATGCCGAGAAGGCGATGAGCGTTGAGGACGTGCGCGCGTATAGCGAAAACTACAACATGGGCAGCGCGGCGCGGGCCAACCATGTCGCGGCGAATGCGGCAGTCAAGAACGGCGTAATCAAAGCCGCAACCAGCTACGAGGGCACACGCGAGTTGACTCACGATTTTTCCATCGAGCTGAAACAAGGCAGCATCACCGACCAGCAGCGCAGCGGACGATGCTGGATGTTTGCCTCGCTCAACACCTTGCGTTACGAGCTGATGCACCGCTGGAAACTTGAGGATTTCGAGTTTTCCGAGACCTATCTCTTCTTCTGGGACAAGTTCGAGAAGTCAAACACCTACCTCGAAAACGTGCTTGCCACGCTTGACGAGCCGACCGAAAGCCGCACGTTCGAAGCAATCAACGCCTATCCGGCCGATGACGGCGGATGGTGGCAGATGTTCGCCAATCTAGTTAACAAATACGGGCTGATGCCGAAGTCCGCTTACCCGGAATCCGCCAATTCCAAGGATTCTGACGCTTTTACACAATATCTGACCACGAAACTGCACCAAGATGCCATCGAGTTGCGTGAGCGTCACAGCAAGGGTGCAAGCATAGATGAATTGCGTACGCTGAAGAAACGTTACATGGAAGACATTTATCGCATCTGCGTGATTGCACTGGGCGAACCACCGGCCAAGTTCGATTGGCGTGCACGCACGAAAGACGACGAGGACGACGACAAGACCGAAGCTCAGAAAAGCGGTCCCAAATTCGACAAGGCATCAAAGACTTCGGATGGTTCCACCCAACTTGACTCTGCGAAGACCGACGCAAACAACAAATCCGACAACGCACAAGGCGAATCGGGCATCGATGAACGCAAACAGATCGTGGAACACGACATCACACCGCTCGAGTTCTACCACAAATATGTGCCGGTGGACGTCAACGACTTCGTGACGCTGTGCAACAACCCGATGAAGGAACGCACGTTCTACACGAATTACGAGCTTAAATACTCCACCAATGTGGCCGAAAGCGGCGATCTCAGCTTCACCAACGTGCCGATTGACGTGCTGCGCCAGGCCGCGGTCGACCAAGTGAAGGCCGGGCACCCGATCTGGTTTGCTTGCGATTGCATGCAATACTGCGTGCGCGACGGCGGCTACTTCAGCAAGCAGGCCGTGCGCGTGGACGAACTGTTCGGCACTGACTTCAACATCGACAAGGCCAACGGCCTCAAATATGGGGATTATCCGAGCAACCACGCCATGACCATCACCGGCGTGAACCTTGACGAGAACGGCAAGCCGAACCGTTGGAAGATCGAGAACAGCTGGGGCAAATCCACCGGCACCGACGGCTACTACGTGGCAGACGGCGAATGGTTCGACCAATTCGTCACCGAAGTCATCATCCGCAAGGAATTCCTCGACGCCAAGACGCTAAAAGCCACCCAAGCCGAACCCGTCAAGCTCGACCCATGGCAAAC
The DNA here is from genome assembly GCF_029392815.1 of Bifidobacterium sp. ESL0682. GTDB lineage: Bacteria > Actinomycetota > Actinomycetes > Actinomycetales > Bifidobacteriaceae > Bifidobacterium. Next base: position 1,990,254 of record NZ_CP113942.1, read on the forward strand.
ACTCAGCGCCCGCTGCGAGTGACGCCAATCATAAGATTTACGACAACTCAAAATGCTAATAATACGCAAAATGCTAGTCCGAAAACATAATAAAAATGCCGGCAGGGGACGGGCCTACCGGCAAATCGGCTGCGATTCGTGACCCTACTGGGTTAGATCATATGCAGTACTACATACACAGCGAGCCCAATACCTACAAGCCAGAGTGGCACCATAGTCAGCACAAAACACACACTGGCCGTTCTCTTGCTCAAGCTGCGCGACAAAATCCGGAGCAGCCTGAATATCTCTGCTACAAGACGGGAAAATGGTCCCGTCGGTCCTCTTCGAGTGCTCATGACACTCCTTTCACTAGTAGTGAATTGTTTTGTCCCGAATCAGATTCGAAGCCAATCCGGAACTGTTAAAATAATATCTCTTGTAATGCTGGAATCCAAACTTCATCAACGGTTGCACCAACTACGTGACGGAGACATGATCAAAAAATAAGGGCACGCTGATGGAAGAACAGGGGAAACGAATCCAGAAAGTGTGTTACTATTATCCCAGTGGTTGAAGCTATTCGAACAATTGCCAACAGACCGCCGTCATCGCCGTCATTAATTTTTTAGGTAGTTGAGCTGCAATCACAGGCTAGCTTTCACTAGTCGTGAATTGTTTGGGAGCCGCCGTAAGGCGGCTCTTTTTTATTGAATAACCCAATCTATTTATTCACAATAAGTCACAAACTAGGGTTATAGGCCAAAAATATAAAACACATGACTTTGAAATTCGTCCGCAGACAGTCATGCACTCGTTCAAATACAAGAATTTGATAGCCCCAGCATGCACAAATACAATCCAGAAAAGAGATGCCCGGCGGAGAGAAAGCCGCCGGGCGAGAGAAGAGAGAAGAAGGTTCAATTATGGGATTCAAAGAAGAAGAATCTCGTCAGTAGTTCAACTGCTGACATCTTTAATATAACTACGTCTTCCTTGGAGAAACGATGTGCAAAACTCAAAGAACTCTGTGAAAATTGTAATGGTTTTGTAACGACTCGACAAGAAGGCTGTTCTACTGCGGAACAACTAACGAAATGGCGGCTTGTTCAGCGAAAACCCACCGAGCAAGCCGCCATACAAACCGCTTATTTCTGCTCTTTCTCCGCCAGCTTCTCCTTGGCTTCTTCAAAACGCTTGGCTTCTGCTTCCTTACGCGCCTGAAGATCAGCCTCGAAACGGGCCAGCTCCTCGTCAACAGCTTCCTTCGGAATCTTCTCGAAGATTGGAGACGGCTTCGGTACTGGCGTGCCCGAAACAATCGCCTCGCTCTGCCATGGATGCACGGTCTTGCCGAGCTCGTAGTCGCCGGTGATAATCGGATACTTGAAACCGGGCTTGTCGAGGTCTTCAACTTCCTCGATATGCGCGGCAGCGGCGAGAATGTGCCCGTACCGCCAAGCGCCTCCCAGACCTTCTGCGCAGAGTGCGGCAGGAACGGAGCCAGCAGATGGTTTGCATCGCTGACGGCCTGCGCGCAGATGTGCAACACGGTGCCGAGGCGCTTCGGGTCGTCCTTGATCTTCCAAGGCTCGACCGCGGAGATGTACTTGTTGATGTCGCCAACAACCTTCATGGCATCATTCAAGGCATTCTTCTGATGATGGTGCTCAATGAGCCCACCAACCGTATCGAAGGCATCAGCCGTCTCTTCGAGCAACGCGCGATCCTCGGCGGTCATGGAATCCTCGTCAAGCTCCGGAATTTCGCCGAAGTTCTTGTACATGAGGTTGGCAACGCGGTTGACCAGGTTGCCCCAACTGGCTGCAAGCTCCTCGTTGTTGTGACGCACGAACTCGGACCAGGTGAAGTCCGCATCGGAGGTCTCCGGACCGGCCACGGAAATGTAATAGCGCACAGCGTCAACGGGGTAACGCGCCAGAATGTCCTTGACATAGATGACGATGCCGCGCGAAGAGCTGAACTTCTTGCCCTCCATCGTCATGAACTCGCTGGCGACGACCTGCTCGGGCAGGTTGAGCTTTCCGTATTCGCCAGGCTCGCCACCCTTGGAGCCCTCGCCGTTGTAGGCAAGGAGTTCAGAGGGCCAAATCTGAGAATGGAAGGTGATGTTGTCCTTGCCCATGAAGTAGTAGCCAGGAGACTGCGGATCGTTCCACCATGCCTTCCATGCGTCCGGGTCGCCCTTGCGGCGGGCCCATTCGATGGATGCAGACAAATACCCGATGACCGCATCGAACCAGACATAAAGCTTCTTGTTGGGGTTGTCAATCCAGCCGTCGACTGGCACAGGGATGCCCCAATCAATGTCACGCGTGATGGCACGCGGCTTGACTTCTTTGAAGAGGCCCAGCGAGAAGTTGATGACGTTGGTGCGCCAACCCTCGCGGGTCTTCAACCATGCCAGATTCGCTTCCGCGAGCGCCGGCAGATCGAGGAAGAAGTGCTCGGTCTCCTTGAATTCCGGCGTTTCGCCGTTGATCTTGGAAACAGGGTTGATCAGTTCGTCCGGGTCAAGCTCGTTGCCGCAGTTGTCGCACTGATCGCCGCGAGCGCCATCAGCCCCGCAAATCGGGCAGGTGCCCTCGATATAGCGGTCGGGCAGCGTACGGCCTGTGGAAGGCGAAATCGCGACCTTCTGCGTACCTTTATATATATAACCGTTCTCCAGGCACTGCTTGAACAGCTCCTGCACGACGTGCTCGTGATTGCCCGTCGTGGTGCGGGTAAAGAGATCGTAGCTCAGACCAAGATCGCACAGATCCTTGGCAATGACGCGGTTGTAACGGTTGGCCAGCTCCTGCGGGCTCACGCCTTCCTTGTCCGCCTCGACCAGGATTGGGGTGCCGTGTTCGTCGGTTCCCGAGACCATCAGGACATCATTGCCCTTCATACGTTCATAGCGCGCGTACACGTCGGACGGCACGCCGAAACCGGCTACGTGGCCGATGTGGCGGGGGCCGTTCGCGTACGGCCATGCAACGTTCACCAAAATATGAGTCATAACTACCGATTATTGGGCCCAGCGGGGACAGCAAACAAGCCTTTTGTATAGCTTTGCAATACAACCGAGGCAATCAGCGGCATGAAAACACTTATTGACCGTGTCCTCCACAATTTTCGTGGCGCCGTCGCGAGTTATACACATATCCACTTTTACGGTTTTCTCATTTGCCAATGCCTCAATGAGGCGGCTACATTGCGACCCATGAACACTACAACAATTACCAAGCAACGCACCAACCGCACCAACGCCCGTAAGGCCGAAAGCAAAGACGGATACCTGAGCACCGGCCGTCCGCCACCACCAGCGAACTATTCCATGCCGACGTCAATGCCAATGCTGATGAGCAACCGCGATCTGCCGGGGCCGTTGAGCATGAACCGGCTCGACGATGTCGGCGCAGTGCACCGTCTCGATGGCTTCAACGCCTATCTCGCGGAATATTCGGACACGCTTTTCGGCAGAGGCGTCATCATGACCAAGGTTGTGCCGAGACCTTGCATCGCTTGCGGCCGAAGTGCGCTGTGGGTGTGGATGGGCGGCACATTCCCCAATGTCATCGACATCATCTCAGGCTCGCATTATCGCTCGATGGTCTACGGACGGCCCATCAAGACCTACAAACGCAACGTATCAGCCGGACACTTGAGCACCATCGGCGGGCTCAAACTCACCTCGCCGACCAGGACGACCTGCGATATCGCGCTGATGGACGAGCGCACTATGCCACATAAGCAACGAACGGAATTGGCCTACGCCATGATGCAGGAATATCACGTTGATCCGGCGGACTGTCTGAAAATCCTCGACGAAAACCGTTTCTGGCCCAACATCGCACAAGCCAGGCAATTTTTCAAAGCGCTCGAATACTGCATCTGAATACCACTTGCGGAAAAACAGCTGAGACATGAAGGGGCAGGAGAAAGAAAGGAGATAAGGATAAGAGAAATAGAAAGCAGTGAAGAAAACTCAGTAGAAGGAAACGGGCGAAAATAGGCATGTCTGGATGCCGATTAAGCCCATCAATGCAATGAAAAAGGGGAGGAAGGTATCATGGTGTAATTGCACTAATGCCGACTAGTCGCGCTGCAGCGCACACGGAAGGACGGATTTGTCATGTCATCACCAGCTAATCAGGGGCAGAACCACGACGCTGGGAGGTCAAAACACACTTCATATGGCGTGCACCCAATCCAGAGCGTCAAGCATGTGATGCATATCGGGACAGGCTCGGCAACCGGCGAATCCGGTAAGGCCGGTTCAGCAGGCAAGACGGCAGAACCAGAGATGCAGAAAGTGCACGTCCGCCGCCAATTCCTGCGCGAGAAGGACATCACCGTCGTCGAGGAAAAGACCCTGAAACAAGCCATCGCGGGCACCGTGGTCGGCAACTTCATGGAATGGTATGACTTCGGCATCTACGGCTACCTTGCGGTGACCATGGCGAGCGTCTTCACCAGTGGGCTGCCAAAAAGCATGAGCCTGATCGTGATGCTGCTGGGCTTCGCAGTGAGCTTCCTCGTCCGGCCTTTGGGCGGCATTGTTTTAGGTCCGCTCGGCGACCGCGTGGGACGGCAGAAGGTGTTGTTCCTGACCATGGGCATGATGGTGGTTTCCACAGCGCTTATCGGTATTTTGCCGACCAGCAAGCAGATCGGCGCGTGGGCCATCGTCCCGCTCTACGCGCTGCAGATGGTACAAGGCTTCTCGACCGGCGGCGAATATTCCGGCGCGACCACCTATATCTCCGAATTCTCGCCCGACCGCAAGCGCGGCTTCTACAGCGCCTGGCTCGACATGGGCTCCTACATCGGCTCGGCATTCGGCGCTGCGATGGTGGCCGTCACCACAATCCTCGTCGAGAACCACTGGGGCCCGAGCGCCATGGTGGTCGGCGGCGGCTGGCGTATTCCTTATCTCCTGACCATTCCGCTGGGCATTCTGGCAATGGCCCTGCGTACCCATATTCCCGAAACCCCGCAGTTCGCGGCTCATCAGGAACGCCAAGAGGAAGAGCAGGAGCATTGGTCGCACGAGGCGCGCGAGGCCGCGTGGAGGCAGGAATCGCCTTGGGACCGCCCCGGTACGATGCTTTATGTCATCAAGCGCCATTGGCGCCGCCTGCTTATCGCCGTGGCCATCGTCGCAGCCACCAACACCGCCGGCTATGTGCTCACCAGCTACATGCCGACCTACCTGCGCGAGGAAGTCGGCACCACGCCAACCATGGCCGCCGCTGCGACTGTACCAGTGCTCATCATTATGGCGCTGTGTCTGCCGCTGATCGGCCATCTTTCCGACATCATCGGTCGCAAGCCCATCTACGCCATCGCTGTCATTTCAACGTTCGTTCTGGTGTATCCAGCCTTCCAACTGCTCCATCGCGGCACATTCTGGTCCATTCAGGGCGCATTGGCGATGATTGCCGTTCCGGTAGCCTTCTACGCGGGTGTCTCCGCGAGCACGCTGCCGGCGCTCTTCCCGACCGAATCGCGCTTCTCGGGCATGGGGCTCTCCTATAACTTTGCGGTATCCCTCTTCGGCGGCACCACGCCGCTGGTCTCGCAGGCACTGATTACCCTGACCGGCAACCACGACGCCCCCGGCTTCTACATCATGTTCTTCGCCATCTTCAGTGGCATCGCCTGCATCGTGATGCGCGAATCCTCAAGTCGCCGCTACCCGGCTCCATGCCAACGGTAGGCAGCGAAGAAGAGGCACGCGAACTCGTTCTGACCCAGGAGCAGAACCCGAATCTCGACACCAGCACGATGCCGATGCCGATGATCACCGTAGAAATCCCGGCAGGTCAGACACTTCCCCAGCGTCCGGAAAACATTCACCCGGTTACCCACCATGCTTCGGAAACTCGCCTCGACCCCGACTCGGAAGATAATCCCGGGAACGATTCAGACGCTTCTGCGCAGAGCCACCCGGAATCCCATGACGCCGAGAACCAGCACCCTCAGGCCGCCGACGCCCAAAACGACCTTCAATAGCAGAATGCCGAATTCGCCGGGGCCTACGATGGCTGAGTCTGACTCCTGCCGCTCCTACGAGTAACACCACAAATCCGACGATCATGCCCGTCAGCACCGGATCACCTTTGACGTCATCCGGATCGGGAATGGGGTCGGGAATCGACTGGCGCGTGCCGGTGATGATGAGCCGTTGCGTATTGACACCATAAGGCGTACAGGTCATCAGTGTGACCAAGTCGCGCCCCGGAACCACCTTGTAAAGATGCGTATCCGCAGGATCGATGACATGGATGCCGGTAACGCGATAGCCCATGGTACGGCCCAACGTCCGCACATAGAAAATATCGCCACGCTTAATCTCGTCAAGCCGTGTGAACAACAAGGCACTCTGTAACCCGCTGTGCCCACTGAACACTGCGTTGGTGGACGGCCCACCCACCGGCAGGCTCGTACCGTACAGGTGACCGGCCCCATGTTCCAGCACCTTGTCGGAAGTGCCATGGTAAATCGGCAGTTTCACCGAAATCTTGGGGATACGGATGGAGCCCATGATGCCATCGCCCTCGTTGAGCAATGACTGGTACTGGCCGTCCTTTTCACTGACAGTGCGGGGATTCGTCTTGTCGGAATCAAACGGGTCCACAAATTCGCCCAGTGACTCCTGCCCGCCGTCGTCAGCGATATGACGGTTGTATGCCTGAGCAAGCTTGTATTCGTTCACAACCTTGCCTCTCGGCCATTTCGCGACCAGACTTAGGGACTTGGACTGCTGCATCTGTTCCAGATACATGCTCCTCACCCATTGCGCCGGGCACCATGCCAACGCCACGATGAATGCCACCAACGAAACGGCGATGCAACAATCGACGACGATGAAAGCAAGACGACGCGAACGGCCGATGTAGCCACCGTTCCGACCGATTACTCGTTCAAAGACCGACTCATCATCCTCAGGAGATTTGTCTGGCATTCTCGATGGCGCTGCCATATCCCCTCCTACTTCAATCAGCCCAATACGACAAAACGGGGTGGGGCCCCAACAGGCAGGGTCTCACCCCGGCGTTATTGACGCCTGGTTCGCCGACATACCGCTATCTCGACGAACCGATTCGGCATCAAACACACCTTGGCCGCCCGACGAATCATCCCGCCGGGCAACAGTTGCTTAGCCATCCGCTCATTCAGAGCTGAATGTCAGCGGTATTCTCCGACTCGGCCGCCATATGACGACGAACGGAAATCAGCGCACCAGCAAGAATGCCAAGCGCCACGGCAATCAGCAGTATCAGCGCCACGCCGGCGCCACCGGTAAGCGGCAGCTGTGCGATCGAGGAGATGTTCCTGACGACGACGGCATTGTCCTGATCCATGGCCACATCGATCAAACTGGTGGACGTTCCCTTGGCGTCAATCAAGCCGTACACCAAATCCTTGGTGTCGCTGAAGGCGGAAATGGCGTCGTTCGTCTTATCAGCGCCCAACGTCACATCGGTGGACGGGGACACATTGAAGAAGCCGTCGCCAACCTTCACTTCCTTGACGGTATAGGTGCCGTTCTTCAGACCATCGACGAGAAGCTGACCGTCGGCTGCAGGATTGTCAGAAGCACGAGTAGGCGTGGAAGCCGGGGTCGAGTAGACCTCGAGATCGGTGCCTGCGGTGGTTTCGGTCGGCACGCCAGCCTTAGGGCTGGTCTGGTCGGCAGCCTTCTTGTAGGAGCCGTTCGCAACCTTCAAGAAGTTGATAGTCTTACCGGTCGCTTTGTCGGTCACTTGGAACCGAGCGCCCGGAACACCAGTGCCATCGGTCTTCTTGATGTTCATGAGATCGAAATGACGGAGATATGCCTTAGCGGCAGCGCTGCCGTTAGTTGCATCGTCGCTGCTCTTGTCGTTAAAGACCGAACCATTGGTGCAGGTAGAGTCAGTGGGGCTGCAGTTGACAACGAGACCGGTCGCAGGATCGGTTGTGGGAGTGTCGCTCTGGGGCTGATGGCTGCTGTCGTTGGAGTACGACAGCGTGACGCCGTTCTTCAGCGCTTCGCCACTTTTGGCATTGTCGGTAATCGTCATGGTGTAGGTGACCACGATGGAAGCCTTATACGTCCAGGTGCGAATCGACTTGGAGAAATCGAAATTCACGAAGGTCGTATCACCGTTAGCAGCAGTAGTGGTCTGCACCGCGTAATCGCTTGTAGTCAGTGTGGAGGTACCGACCTTTACGCTGACACTACTCGCATCGAATTTCAGGCCGGGGCCCGGGTGATCGGTCATGGTGAAGGCATAGTGACTGAAACCAGTGGTCAGCGGCACAGCGCTGGTGAGCTTATAGCTCACGTGGCCACCGACGGTGACATCGCTGGCGGCAGCGTCCATGGTCTTGCTGACCGAAGGCGCGTCGCTCTTCATATCGAGCACACCAAGGGTTTGCGTACCAATCTTGGTATATTCCTTGCCGTTCGTGCCACCGAGCTTGATTCCGGTGCTCACCAGCATCGGGATAGCGTTGCGAGGTGCAACGCCGGTACCCCACGAGGATGTGACATCCTCGACGAGATAAATACCAGGCGTGGGGACGCTGATGGACGTCGAAGTGCTGCCCGCCGTCACAGGACCGATTTTGAGCGTGGAAGCAGCAATCTTGCTAGCAATGCCGCTTTCCCCAGACAAACTGGTAACGAACGTACGAAGGTTGCCGTCCCAGCCATGTTTGCCGGGAGACACGGCCGTAGCGGTATTCGACGTGGTGTCGCCTCCGGCATAGCCGGGCCACAGCGAAGTGACCTCACCAATAGGGTTGTCGGTAAACTCTGGAGCCGCGGCGCTGCCTGTACCTTTGGCAGCCAGCAATGCAGCTGTTGCGTCGTCCTTGACACTCGCTTCGGTATCGACCGAAAGCGACGACAGGGCATCCCCGTCAGCCATGACCTGGTTGTATCCGCCGAGCTTCAGTGCAGCGAAGGAATGTTTCTGCAACAACGCAGCACTGCCGTTGATGGTGATATTCACCGGCGCGACATTCGACAGGTCCACAGTCGTCGAAGCAGCGTTCGCCATCCCCAACGGCGCCAACGCGAGCAGGGTCGCGGCCGCGACCGCAGCCCCTGTCACCACGCGGAGACGTGATTTCTTGTTCATGTGAATAAACCTTTCTTTACTCTTGTTTTTTGGTTACATCTGATCCGAACGCATCCGCTGCAAACGAATGCGAGCCGGAAAAATTGTGCATGCGCAGGTCTGCGCCGAATATGTCTTGCGTCGCCGTAATCCTGCACACGAGACGCGCAGCAGCGTGACACCGATAAACTGTCTGTCATCGCGAGCGCCTTCCTTCATGAGGTCCATGAGGCGAACCATCACGTAACGACTGGCGCCACATGCGTTCCAACAGATAGAGAGTCAATGCCAAAGCGGCCGCAAAAGAGACTATGGCCAGAGTCCTGCGAATATGGGAACTACCAGTGAACGGAAGCTGTTCGGCCGCAGGCGCTCCCGTGAGCTTGGCCGTAACGGCTACCGACTCGTTGCCGATCGGCACCGGCCCAGTAGCACCGACATTGACCACATGCTCCTTGTCGCCCGTTCTATCCCTAGCCGTGACAACGATATTGCCTGCCCGCATCGTCTCCGGAATCGATATTTTCCACGCGCCGCTGTCGTCCGCGGTGAGCTTGACCGGCGAGCCGACAGGCCATTGCACCCACACATGGGATCTGGTCGGGTTTCTAGGGTCGACGACCTTGGGTTTGATCACCTTGCCGGTGAGAAAGCCGGAGCTACGGTCAACCGGATCGACGGTGACCGTCGGAGGATACATGTCGATGATCTGGTTGTTCACCATACTGACCGTCGGAGGCTGCTTGTGCTGGCTGTCGTTGAGCACCCCATAAATCTGGTACCAGATGTAGGTATGGCCCGAGGAGTCGGAGAAATCGGCACCGTCGAAATGTGTAGGGTCGATGTCGCAACTCCACGTACCGGTCGACGGCTTGTCCGGAGTCGCGGCGCTGACCGGCTTCCCACTGCAATCCGATATCAGCCATTTTTGGTCCGGCACACTCAGCGAATTCACGCGAGTCGAAGCAGCCCCGATCGGCGCATTCTTCTCAAGAGCCGATTTCGTCTCCGCAGTCGCACCATTGACCTGAGGAACCACATAGACATCGAGCAGATTGTCGCCACGAGCCGAATCGAAGTTGCCAGCAATCTTGACCTTGGCCCCTTTGGCCAACGCCGAAGTCGTGCCATCTGCGCTTCGGATGCTGTGCGGCACGGTCAGTTTGGTGATTTCAGGATTGACATTGACGTCGACCTTGAGCTCACCTTCCGCAAGATCGGAGAATTTCGAGCTCACCTTATCCGCACTGGTATCCACTTGCCATGCGTGGTAACGCACATATTTGGCTCGGTTGGAGTCCAGTTTCGTGTCATCCTGAATCTCCCAGGTGCCATCCGGTTTCACCTCGGTCGTACCGACATAATCCCCTCGGGTGTCGGGGTCATCGGGATGCAGGGTATTGACTGGCTTATCGGGGTTCTCACGGAAAACCGTCACGGTGTTGCACTTCACCCTGGTGCCATCACTGGCGATGGTGCCGCAATCGGCGTTCACTTCGTTCGCTGGTATGGTTCCGGTGATTCTGCGGGTATTCGGATTGACGTATTTACCAGTCGAATCGGCATCCACTGACGTGATAATCGGCTTGCTGGGCCTTTTGACGCTAAATTTCGCAAAGGCGGTATCAATCGTTATGCCCTTTTCGATGACGCTCTTGATCTCATCCTGGGACGTTTGATCGGTGATGTGGATGTGATGACTGGGATCCGTCTCGCTATAGAGCGGATTGTAGGCATCGCGAATGCTGGCGGACGACCCACCGGTCGGCGGATCCGTCGCGATGCATCCGTCATACGACTGCGGGCCATCGAAATTCGAAGTCGTCGGCGTAGTGGTGACCGGCCAAGTCACCAGTTTGAAATAGCCATCAAACTGCTGCTGCGCCTTAGCTTTTCCAAAGTCGATGCTGCCGTCGGCGTTCATCACGCTTCCCGACGTTCCTGCATTGGGGAGCATAAGGTTGAAGGGCTTGGCGGGACTATTTTTGGCGACATAATCGTCGCTTCCATTGTTGGATGTCGACTTGGGCTGCCCATTGACCTGCTGCACGTCGGGGGTCAACGCATCGACGGGATACCATTCCTTGCCGTTCTTCAGGCCAAACCATTGGTAATAGAACGAATAGTTGCGCGAACATGGCCAAGGTCTCGTCACCGTGTTTCCTTGGGCGTCCTTGGCTGTATACAAATTACTGGAGACCACGTTGTACCACTGCACGAAGAAGGAATTCGCAGGCGCGACCATGGGATTGGCTGTGGCTCTTCCCGAGAACCCGTAATCGGTCACCAAACCCCAATTGGCCTGGTTGCCGCTCCAAAGGCTCGGTGTGCCATCCCATCCGATCAACGAAAGCGGCCCGTTGCTGCGTTTCGGCAACAATGCATTGGCATCAGCCACAGTCGTCACACCATCGGTTCCACCGTAGCGGTAATCGTACATGTACGCTGGACTGTTCTCTGCAATGTTGGCGACATAACTGGGATCAGCGAAGTCCGAATAGCTGATGCTATCTGCCTCGTTTTTCGCGCGTCCGGGAAACGCAGCAACATACACGTACTGCGGGCTAAATTTCAGGCCGCCGACATTATTGGGTGAAGCGTTAATGCCGGTGGACTCACCATATGCGATGTCGCCTTCGACGGAAATGGTCAGAAAATCATATGAACCGGCCATCATCACATTATGAATCGTGAAAAACTGAGCGTTGTTCAGCGCCCAATCAGTGGCCGCATCCTGGCCTCCGGACGTGTCACTGGAATCCTCGTCACCACCATACGTATTGAGATAGTGTGCCACCGTGAGATTGGTGTTGGGCAGACCGCCACGCGAAAAGACGACCTGCATGCCGCAATTTTTGTTCGCATCTCCAATTCCTCGCGCACTGGCCGCACGCCCGAGAGACACACAACTCGGATCCACCATGCCATGCGGCACACGCACCACGAAGTCCATACGCAGCTCATCGGCAATGTTCCAGCCCTGCATCCTCGTGTTCTCGCCCAAGAACTCATACAGCTTGGGCTTGCATTCCACCCTCTCGTCCATGGGCACCGTGGATGCCTTGTTTTCCACGCAATGCATCGGATAATCGGCCTGCGTCAGATTACCCACCCCGTGAACAGCAGTGCCATCCTGCGGCGCAACGCTCGCCGAATCCGCCATGACTTCGGCAGAACTTACGGAGAGCATGCTTCCTATCACCAGCAACATGACGACAACCGCCCATAGCAACCTCGGGATCAAGGCAACGAACGATTTAGACCGTCCATTACGTTGACGGCTTGTTCTCGACAACACTTTTCGTCTCATCTCCTTCGGCCACGCATCACCACGTTGAAGAAAATCAGCATTTTTGGCTAATTATCTATTTATCTGCACGTAAGTACGAATGTTGTCATATTTTAATGTGACATACATCATACATCTTGTCTTGTTATTAGACAAATCATGACGCTATGTATCGCAATTACGAAGTTTGAGGACCACTTCGTCTCATCAATGCAGTCGAGCGATTCGAACATAGAAAAGGGCCGTCTCCCGGAAATCCCGGGAGACGGCCCTAAAACAAACCGATTGGTTGACTATGCCACCAACGTGGAGAACTGGCTGTTGTAGAGGTCGGCGTAGAAGCCACCCTTCTCCAGCAACTCGTCGTGAGTGCCGCGTTCGATGATGTCGCCATGGTTCATGACCAGAATCATGTCCGCATCCTTGATGGTGGAGAGACGGTGCGCGATCACGAAGCTCGTGCGGCCAACCGTCAGGTCATCCATCGCCTTCTGAATCAGCTCCTCAGTACGCGTATCGACCGACGAGGTGGCCTCGTCCAGAATCAGGATCGGGGCATCCTGCACCATCGCGCGGGCAATCGTCAGCAACTGGCGCTGGCCCTGCGAAAGCGAGGAATTGTCGTCGAGCACGGTGTCGTAGCCCTGCGGCAGCGACTGCACGTAATGGTCAAGACCGACGGCCTTGCACGCGTCTTCGATCTGCTGGTCGGTGACGCCCTTCTTGGAGTAAGCGACGTTCTCCTTGACCGTGCCACGGAAGACCCATGTATCCTGCAGCACCATAGAGAACTGGTCGTGCACGTTGGCGCGCGGAACCGTCGAGGTATCGACACCGTCGATGTACATGGCGCCGCCGTCGATGTTGTAGAAGCGCATCAGCAGGTTGACCATGGTGGACTTGCCGGCGCCGGTCGGGCCGACGATGGCGACCTTCTGGCCGGCCTTCACATCCGCGGAGAAGTCGTGGATGATCGGCTTGCCGGGCTCGTAGCCGAAGCTGACGTTCTTGAACTCGACATCACCACGCACGCGGGTGGGTTCACCGGTCTTGGAGTCGCGACCGAGCAGCGCAGGCTTGTTGCTCTCGTTGCTCATCTCAGGCTCCTCGAGGAAGCCGAAGACGCGCTCGGATGCTGCGGCGCAACGCTGCAGGTTCTGGAAGGCCTGAGCGAACTGCGAAAGCGGCTGGGTGAAGAGGCGGACGTACATCATGAAGGCCACGATGACGCCGAACTCGATCTTGCCGTTGATGGCGAGCGCACCGCCGACGATGCAGACCGCGACGAAGCTCAGGTTGCCGACCATGTTCATCATCGGGTTCATCAGGCCCGAGAGGAACTGGCTCTTCCATGCGGAATCGTAGAGGTCGTTGTTGTACTTCTCGAAGCGACGGATGGAGTCGGCCTCGCCGTTGTACGCCTTAACGACGGTATGGCCGGAATACATTTCCTCGACGTGGCCGTTGACGTCACCGAGCGCGATCTGCTGGCGAGCGAAGTACTTTTGCGAGAAGTGCATGATGGTCATCATGATGATGACACCCAGGACCGAGATGGCGATGGCGCACAAGGTCATGATGACGTTGTTGTAGAACATCATGATCAGCGAGCCGATGAACAACGTGGTCGAGGTGATCAGCATGCCCAGCGACTGGCCCAAGGTCTGGCCGATGGCGTCGACGTCGTTGGTGATGCGCGAGAGCACGTCGCCGTAGCTGGTGTGGTCGAAGTACTTGAGCGGCAGCTTGTTGATCTTGTCGGAAATCGACTTGCGCAGGTTCTGTGCGATGCGCTGGGTGACGGTGGCCATCATCCAGTGCTGCGCATAACCGAGGACGGCATAGCCGACGTACAGGCCGACCAGCAGCCATGCGATGCGCGTGACTTCACTCATGTCGACCGCGCCCATCACGGGACGCCCGTGCACCATGGCAGGCAGGCCCTTGGCGATGGCGTTGGTCATGTTCTTCAGTTGGTCCGGTCCGACAATCTGGCAGACGGTGCCGATGGCACCCAAAACGAGCGCGATGACGATGGCGGGCAGGTATTTGCGGCAGTAACGCACCAGCTTGAGCATCACTCCGCCGAAATCGGCCGGCTTCTCGACCGGTCCCCTCATTCTTGGCATTTGTTAGCTACTTTCCTATTGATTCTTACGTTTGTTGTGATCTTTGGCATTGCCGATGTCGGAACGGCGGAGCGCGAGCACCTTATCGGTGCATTGATTTGGTGCTGCAATCGTGCAGCATCCCAACATCGCGCTGACTCCGCCGCCCCTCAGCTATCAGGCAGCCAGCTCGTCGGGACTCAGCTGGGACTCGGCGATCTCCTTGTAGACCTTGCAGTTCTCGAGCAGTTCCTTGTGCGTGCCCTCACCGACGACCTTGCCGTCGTCGAGCACGACGATGGTGTCGGCGTCCATGATCGTGCCCACACGCTGGGCGACGATGAGCTTGGTGGAGTCGGCGGCGTCCTTCTTGAGGGCGTCACGCACTGCACGGTCGGTCTTGAAATCGAGCGCGCTGAAGGAGTCGTCGAAGACCATGATCTCCGGGTGACGGTAGACGGCGCGGGCGATGGAAAGCCTCTGCTTCTGGCCGCCAGAGACGTTGGAACCGCTCTGAGCGATGGGGGCATCGTACGTGCCATCCATGCGCTCGACGAACTCGTCAGCCTGCGCCACAGCGCTGGACTCGCGGACGTTGTCCATCTGCTCGGGGGTCAGTTCGTCGCGCTTGTCCTCGCCGGCGATGAGCGCCAGTTCGCGCTTGCGGCCCTTGGCCGTGGAAGTATCCGCAACCTCGACGGTTTCGGAATCGCCTGGGCGGTCGCCGTAGCTCACGTTGGATGCCACGGTGCCCTTGAACATCACGGACTGCTGCGGCACGTAACCGATCTTGTCGCGCAGGGACTTGATATCGTAGTCCTTCACGTTCACGCCGTCGATGAGCACTTCGCCCTCGGTTGCGTCGTAGAAACGCGGAACCAAGTTGACCAGCGAGGACTTGCCGGAACCGGTGGAGCCGATGAAGGCGATGGTCTGACCCTTCTTCGCGGTGAAGTTGATGTCTTTGAGCATTGCCTGGCGAGTGCCGGGATAAGCGAAGCTGACGTTCTTGAACTCGATGGTTCCGGTCTCGCCGGGCTTGCCTTCCTTCAAGGTGCCGGACTTGACGCTCGGCTCGGTGTCGAGCACTTCCATCACACGCTGGGCGGAGACGTCGGCGCGAGGCCAGAGCACGAAGACCATGCTCAGCAGCAGGAAGGCCATGATGACCTGCATTGCGTAGCTGGAGAAGACGACCATGTTCGAGAAGTCGGTGAGCTTGGTAGCTGGAAGCTGCGCGTCCTTGATGAGGTAGGCGCCGATCCAGTAGATTGCCAGGCCCAGGCCGTTCATGACGCTGGACATGACCGGGTTCATCGCGGCCATTGCACGGGTGGTGAACAGCTGGGTGTTGGTCAAATCATCGTTCACCCTGGCGAACTTGTTTTCCTGATAATCCTCGGCGTTGTAGGCGCGGACGACGCGCAGGCCGGTCAGGTTCTCGCGGGCGACGGCGTTGATGTTATCGGTCAGTCGCTGCATGGAGCGGAACTTCGGCATCACCAGAATCATGATGACGATGACGAAGACCAGCATGGCCACCGTGGCGATGGCCGTGGCGACCGTCCACTCGAAGCCCTTGCCAGCAATCTTGCAGATTGCCCAGACGGCCATGATCGGCGCACGGAAGATCAGCAGAACGCCCATGGTGATGAACATCTGAATCTGCGTGATGTCGTTGGTGGAGCGCGTGATCAGCGACGGCGTCGAGAACTTGCTCATCTCGGCCGGGCCGAAGGATTCGACCTTGCGGAACTCGAGCGAGCGCAGGCGCTGGCTGAACGAGGCGCCGATGCGAGCCATCAGGTAACCGACGGCGATGGCGCAAACCACCGACCCCAAGGAAACGAGCAGCATCTTGCCGCCCTCTTTCCAGATGTCGGCCATTTTGCTGCCTGGCGTCTCAACAAGCGCCGTAACGCTGGACATGTAGTCCGGCAGTTTCAGGTCGAAAAAGACCTGCCCTGCGATGAACGCAAGGCTCAGCAGCATCTGCCCGATCTCCGTTTTGGAGAGATATTTGCTGATGCGAAGCATGAATCCCCTTCCATATTTTTGTTTTGGCCCCGGAGTCTTAATTACCGAGCACCCATAATGATTAACGATGTTAAATATTTTATTGCCTGAACGTACAATACTCGCGGCCGCTGGATTGCGTCTGGTTTTCACCCAACGCGTAGGAATCTGCGAAACGTATGTGAGGTTTTGGCAGCCACCGCGCCTTATGCCAAGAAGCATTCATCGGACAATGCAGCACGAAAACAGCCCTCAGAACCCGCGTCCCGTCACGAGTACATACGATTTACCCGTCGACTTCCGGCGAAGAGGCTTTCGCCTTCTCTTCGTCTTGTTCACGCTTGGCGGCAAACGCCTCGTGAACTTCCTCAGCGGTAGGCCGAGGAGCACCCGGTTTGCACACGGACATATAGGTCACGAATTCCCGTGAAAGATCGACGAACTCGCGAGTGCGCCGCTCGCCCATCTGCGAGAAAATCCAACGCACGACGGAATCGATGTCATCGCGGTCGTGTTCGGCTTGTTCCGTACCTTTCGGCGTCAACGAGACGAGAATGTTGCGACGGTCATGATCGTCGATTTTCCGCGTAACGTAGCCCTTTTTCTCCATGCTGCCAAGCAGCGCGGAGATCCTGCCGGAACTGGCGTGCAAGGCCTCAGCAAGCCGCGAAGGAGTCTGCGTACCGTGCTTGAGCAGATGGCGCAGCACAAACGGCTCGCCTTTGCCTGCACCTTCAACCTGGTGCCACATGGCCGATTTGTTGCTATGCACTTCGTCACGCAGCGTCTGCAACGCTTCTTGTTCGAATCCCATGGCCCCTCCTCGTTCGGCTACCCAAAAAGTCTAACACCAAAAATAGTAAACACCGTTAGTATTTCATGTATTGTGAAGCAATTCACATTGAAAGACGAAATCCGAGTCCGTATATCCATGAGCGTCCACCTATTTTTACGAACACCACTCACCAATAAACGGAAAATCGTAAAGATGCTTATCCCAAAATAAGACTCAGCAAAGCACACATACTTGTATCACATATTGTGTATAATTAATCTTGGTTTTTTGGGGTGCGCCGCAGTGGCACGCTTTTCGTTATTTAGGGAATGGGTTTGATTATGGGTGTTTTCCGCTCTATTGTCGCGTTAGCTTTGTGTATTACAAATTCAGCATTTATTGCCCCCCGCAAATCTGAACCCCTCGCCTTCGGTAATACAATCATCCAGCAGCGCTCCCAGCGCGCAGGCTTCCAGCCAATCTTCAACACAACCGGACGGCACCGTCGCCGCCCAACCCAGTAAAACCGCCTCCAACTCGCACAGCGTCCGCCCGGTCTCGCAGGTCGAACGCGATACAGGCACCGCATCCGGGCAAAGCAAATCCTCTCAATCTCCTGCGCAATCCTCATCGCCGTCACAGGGCACGCAAGCCCCCGGTACAGGCAAGACCACGCTTCCCTCCCCGCAATCATCATTGCAATCCCTCGGCACGGCACCCACGCCATCAGTAGGCGGGTCCAATACCGCTTCGGGTTCCCCGGCCCCCGGCTCCAACAACCTCCTGCGCGGAAGCGTGGCCCCGCAGTCACCGTCACTGTCAGCCTCACCCTCACCGGTCGGCCCTCGGTCGGGAAGCGCACAGTCATCGGTAGGCCCGCAGGACCTCACGTACACAAACTTCCAGACCAGGAACAACGGCACCGAGCTCCTCTTCCAGGGCACCGCCAGCCAGCTCGCCAGCTATGGCTCGACCACCCAAATCACCTGGGGATGCGGCAGCAACGGCGCCGGCGGTGAGAACTCCTGCTGGGCATCACTTCCGTGGTACCAGTCTGGAGCCACATACGTCATGGTCTACGTGTGCCCCGCCGGCACCGTTATGTCCGGCACTACCGACAATGAGCCCAACGGCTGCCGGGAGCGCTGGGCCGCACTCAACACGGACCAGGGCTACGACGGTTGGCCCAGACTCCCCACCTACGCTAGCAACGGATGCAGCAGCAGCAACAGCGACTTCATTTTCGGATGGCACAGCAGGGACTGGGACCAGATACCATACGACGGCAAGAACTGCGTAACCAACGGCTATTACTACAAAAACCAGACATGGGAGTCAGGATGGGGGCCCTCGTTCACATGGAGCGCCATCCTCAACTCGTACTGGTTCCGCAACGGGGCCGGCCTCTACGACATCGCCGTCCAACCCATCACTGTCCCCGAATGGATCACCTGGGGCCACAACAACTACGAATACAGGGCCTATCCAAATGACGACAGCGTCGTCTACGGCCCTATCACCACACTCGCCAGAAGCTACCCCTACGGCAGCACCAAGCTGCACTTCGACCCCAACAGCGGACAAGGCGGCTACGGCAGCATCACTGACCGGTCACAGGCGTGGTCCGCCTCCGGTATGTCCTTCTACAACCTACCTGGTGGCAGCGGCCTGTCCAACACCGGCAACCGCGTCTTCACCGGCTGGAACACAAGAGCCGACGGCTACGGCACCCAATACTCCCCGGCAGCACCTACACTGTCAACGCCAACGCGGGCGACACCGTCACCCTCTACGCCCAGTGGAAGAGCGTCAACGCCCCGTCCATCACCAGCCACTCCCGCGCCAGCCGCACACAGCTGACCGTCAACGGGTCCAGCCAGCCGATCACCGGCAGCGACCAGATAGAGACCTGCGTGAAGGCCAGCGGGGCCCCCGACTCCGCATACAACTGCGCCGCACCCGTCGCCCCGTCCACCGCCGGCGCCTACAACGGGTCCACCGTCCACGCCTGGACCGCGACCGTGACACCCCCAGTTTCGAACAAGGCGGCAACTACACGCTCAGAGCCCGCATGAAGACCTGGGACACCGCCAACAGCCGATGGGTATGGAGCGCCGCCACCACGCTCGACGCCACCTACACCGTCTACCCCGCCACCCTCACCCTCCAGCCCAACACCGTCGCCGGCGGCCAGGGCACCACGCAGACCCAGAGCCTCAACCCCGACGGCACCGGCCACGCCACGTTCACCCTGCACGACCCCACCTACTACTTCACCAACACGAACACTCACGCCACCTCGACCGGCTGGTCCACCACCCCGTACGCGCTCGACGCGGCGGGAGCGACGAACGCGAACAGCCAGACCGGCCCGTTCACCCTCACCCCGCCCGAGGCCAGGACTTTGTACCCGGTGTGGCAGACCGTCAAACAGCCCGCGTTCACATCCGCCACCCGCCAGTCCGACAACACGCTCACCGTCACCGGCACGGCCAGGCCTCTGGCCGCGGGCGACACGGTCGAGGTGTGCTCCAGCACCGCCGGCACGGCCGCATGGTCCAACTGCAGGACCATCACGTTCGACGGCACCACCCCCGACGGGCAGGCCAGCCAGCCCTGGACCGTCACCGGCATACCCACCACCAGCGATTCCTACTACTGGCTGCGCATCCGCCTGGGCCACCAGAGCGAACACGGCACCACCTGGAGCACCGAACAATACGCCGCCGGGCCCCAATCGGCCATCACCTACCATGCCAACACCGCGCAGGGCGGCCGGGGCGACGACCAGACCGTCACCGCAACACCCAGCGCCGCCACCGGCCTGTCCACGACCACCACGCCCAAACCCGACACCATGGGCGGCACGGAAGGCTACACCAACACGGACCCCCACAAGGTCTTCGACGGATGGAACACCGACCAGAACGCCACGACCGGCGACCCCGCCCTGAACCCCGGGCGTCCGGCCTCCACGCCCGGCGGGCCGACGGACCGCTACGCCATCTGGCGCACCGTGCCCGCCCCTTCGGTCACCGGTGCCACCCGCCAGGCCGACGGCACCATGAAAATCACCGGCACCAGCACACCCCTCAAGTCCGGCGATACGGTCAAGGCCTGCACCAGGGAATCCTCAAGCCCGCTCGCCACGCCCACCTGTCTGACCGCCACGGTGCCCGACAACCCGTCCGGCACCAGCAACGCGTACAACGGCACGACCCCGCACACGTGGACGATAACCCTGCCGGCCGCCTGGTACACGAACACCACCGTGGGCGCCGGGTACACGCTCACCGCCACGCTGACCACCAAGGACCAATGGCGCGGCGACGGCACCGGAGACGTGTCCAGCACGACCACCGAAAGCGCGTACACGCGCCCGGCCGTCACCCTCAAACTCGACCCCAACCCCGGCACCGGCAGCAGCCAGGGCGGGTCCGGCACCCTCACCGACGCCAGCTGGACCGGCAACGCGCAGCCCCTGTGGTCCGACGCCGGCGGCACCGCCACCTTCACCTACCCGTCCAGCACGGGCATGAGCGCGCCCGGCAAGCTGTTCCAGGGCTGGGCCGATACGGCCACCGCGACTTCGGCCGCCCACCAGCCCGGCTCCACCGAGACGTTCACCCAGCCCACCGGCACCCGCACCGTCACCCGCTACGCGGTATGGAAGACCGTGGCCGCGCCGACCGGCGCGAGCGCCTCGTGGTCGCATTCCGGCGGATACAGCAACGGCACGACCACGTTCGCGGCCTCGGGCCTGCCTACGGAGGCGACGGGCTGGCAGATCAGGTACAAGGCCGGCAGTAGCTGGTACTGGTGGGAGGCGCCAGGCAACACGCTCACGCCGTCCGACACCTTCGCCACAAATACCGCCTTCACGCCGGGCGACGTCTGGACCGCGCAGGTCCGCTCGGTCGCCACCGACTCCGCGGGGGCCACGGTCACCAGCGCATGGAGCGGCGACATCACCGGGACCCTGCCCTACATGACCGTCACCCTGAAACCGGGCAGCCAGCAGGCGCCCGGCGGGGAGGCGACCGCCAAGGGCCTGGTCGACGGCGCGGACCACAACGCGTACGCGACCCTGCCCGGAACCGTCGGCACCAAGCCCGACGGCCTCGACTTCAGCAACTGGGCCTCCCATCCGGACGGGTCCGGGGACAGCTACCGGCAGGGACCGGCCGCGATACCCGTCTCGGCAGGCTCCGCCGACGGGACCGGGCACTGGACCGCGACGCTCTACGCCAGGTGGTCCTACGTCAGCGACACACCCCCGCTCCGGGCCACTGCGACCAGCAGCCCGGATGGGACTGGTGGGGCGGCGACCACGGCCAGAAGCCCTCGATCGCCGGACTGGGAGGACGGCAGGACCGCTCCACCGTGTGCTACACCCTCAAGGACAACGGCAGCACCACGCCCGGCGGCCCGGGCAAGACGCTGCGCCTGACCGCGGGCACCAGCCCCGACTACCAGGCCAGCGGCAACATCCCATGGGACAACGCCAAGAGCCAGATCACCCGGATCTCGATCGAGGGCGACCTGACCCTCACCGCCAGCTACTACCCCTACAACAACGACACCCCGTTCGGGCAGATGGACAACCTGACCGCCGTGGACGACAACCGCCACGACATCAACCTCGACCGCTCCGGCGGCGCCATGCTGTTCAACAACAACAGCACGATCGCCCGGCTGGACCTCGCCGCCTGGCACACCGACACCGCAACCAACCTGGGCGGCATGTTCAGCGGATGCGCCGACCTGCAACGGCTCGACGTGACCGGATGGAAACTGTCCGCCGCCAACAACATCAGCAGCATGTTCAGCAGGCTGTCCAGCCTTTCGCGGATCACCGGCCTGGAGACCTGGGACACCAGCCACGTCCAGGACATGGGATTCCTGTTCGAATACACCAACAGGGTCACCGACCTCGACCTGTCCGGCTGGGACACCGGCAGCCTCAGGAACGACTACACCTCGACACGCTACATGTTCCCCGCCGACCTGCAACGCCTCCGCCTCGGCCCCCACACCAGGATCGACGGCAGCCTCGCATTCTACTACCTGGACACCGCCCACACATGGCACACATGGGACTGGCCCCAAGGCCACCACCCCGTCGACCAGGGACCCGTCACCGACCCCGCCGGCGCCGCCACGGCCGGCACGCTCGACGCCCTCAAGGCACGCGCCGCAAGCGCCGACCCCCAAGGCACCTACATCCGCACCGACACCACCGTCACCTACACCGACCTCAAATACGACCTCGCCGGCGGCACCGGCGACACCGGCCTGCCCACCACCGTGAGCACCACCGACACCACGGGACTCGCCATCGACACCACCTTCGCCGACGGCACCTACACCGTCCCCGACACCGCCCCCTACCACATCACCGCCAACAGGCCCCACAGCCTGTACAACGGCTGGACGTTCGACACCAGCCAGGTGGCCGGCGGCACCGCCACGGTCAGCAACCACACGCTCACCGCACCCAAAGGCGCCACTGGTATTGCCGGCATCCAGGCCAGCTGGAACACGACGGCGGAGGCCGCGCCCGGCACGCCACAGGTCGCCACCGACACCCACACCACCGACAAGGGCTCGGCCACCGTGGGCGCCACCGCCACACTCAACCAGGCCCTGCCCGCACTGACAGCCCTGCCCGCCTCCGGCCTCGACCCCGGACGGCCAGCCAGACCCGCCGTCGACGCCGGAGGCACCCTCACCATATGCGTGAAACCCTCCACCCAGACCGGCAGCTACACGCCCGGGCAATGCCACACCAAGGCCAGCACCACCGGCGGATCGCAGACGGTCACGCCCGACGCGTTCACCCTGCCCGGCTCACTGACCACGGGACAGGACACGACCTTCCCCGGACCGGGCGAAAGCTACGTGATGACCGCCTCGTACACGACCACCGACCCGCAGACACGCAACAGCGTGACCAGCGACGCCACCGGCACGGGCGGCGGGCTCGTGACCGGGACCCTGCCCTGGGTGCACGCGTCGTTCGACGCCAACAGCACGCACGGCGGCACCGGCACGGCGCCCGGCGAGCTGAAGTCCCTGGTCGACACCGGCAGCGGCAAGGCATGGATCAGACTGCCTACGCCACCGGCAGCATGGAGCCGGCCCACGCCGTGTTCACCGGCTGGTCCACAAGCGCGGAGGCCGTCCAGCCCGACCAGGGCATGAACGACCCCGCCCACCGCGACATCCAACTGCCCGCCACCCCCGGCTCCGCCGAAACCGCGACGGCCCTGCACGCGGTCTGGCACACCCTGGTCGCCCCCACGATCACCGGCGCCACGCGCGACCCCGCCACCAACCAGGCCACCATCACCGGCGCCACCACCCCGTGGGACAGCCAGGATATCGTCCGGCTGACCCTCACCGGACTCGACGGGCAGTCCAACACCGCCACCAGCTACCTCTGGAACGCGTCCACCGACCCGGACGACGCCCAGGGCAACCCGCTCGCCTACGACGGCGCCACACCCCACGCCTGGAACCACGCCTTCACCGCCGCGCAACTGCCCCAAGGCGGCCGCTACACCGTCTACGCCCACGCCGACGCCGACGACACCGCCTGGCGCGGCGGCACCACCCGCACCGTCGGCAGCGAGGACGCCACCATCACCCTCACCATCCCCGGCACCTACCAGCACCAGCTCCCGCTGACCGGAGGACGAAAGGACAAGGCCCTCCTCCTCGCCATCCTCATCGCCACAGCCGCCCTCCTGCTGGCCACCGCACTGCGCGACAGGCGGCGCCGGGAAACCGGACGGGAGACCGGACGCGAGCAATGACGGCCATCAACGGCCCGCAACCACCAACCGAGTAAGAAAAGGCGTGGCCCGCAACCCACAGGGCCACGGGCCACGCCACCACATAGAAAGACTTCCCTCCGGGCAACAACCAACACCCGCCCGGAGGGAACACCAAACCGGACGCCGGCGACGGGACCAACAACCCAAACCAACCAACCCCGCCGCCGACGCCCAACCCCAACACAACAAATGGGCTCTCGATTCCAAAGATGGAACCGGGAGCCCAATATTATTTACGCGATATAAACTCCGCTCTAATAACCCCACAACAGACGGTGCACAACCCATACGCACCAGTTACGAAACATAAATAAGAACCCCAAAACCCAACACCGACGCAACAAACAAAACCCACCATGGCAACGACGCCAAAACCGCGTGAACCGCACACCCGCAGTCCAGCGGGCATTAAAAAACCATCCGTCAGAACAACTGACGAATGGCCAAACGCAAGTTACTTATGCGGCCCTAAACCCCTGATCCCCAATTTTACCGCAAAAGCAACTAATTTATAAAAGCTTATATATGCAGCCAGCCCCTATCAGGCCTTCTCTTCCGCATTCGGGCGAAGATTGGAATGGTGGCGCTTCAGATACTCCCCAACAGCCTCACGGATGAGCACAGAGGGACGAACACTCTCATCAGCCGCACCCGCAAGCACCCAATCAGCAAGCTCCGATGTAGCGCGCACGCACCATGTACGCTCCTGAAGCTGGCGCCCACCATGATGCGCCTTTACTGCCTTAGCCATTTCCTACCTCCGTAAAAATATAGGATTATTGTGTCATAGACCAACATATAGTATCACTTTTTTAGAAAAAAATTGGTATATTGTCCAATTAATTTCAGAAACAGAAACCAACCTGTAACACCAACCGATATGAAGCTTTATTCCACACCAACATTTTTAAAGGTAATACCTATTTTAGGTTTGTCAATCCGTTTACGGCGTTTTGCGGAATTTGTCACACTAAAATTTTAATCGCAACGTGAGAATCATTGTTTTGACGCGATAAAAGCAATCAGGGCATCAAACGTTTAATGCCCTGATATATTACAGTTTTAACTGAAGAAAAACTTGCTTTTACCTGTTTATCAATTCTTGTAATGTAATATAGCTTACACCCATTTTACAATGGCAGCTTATATCCATTTCAGTTCAGCAGGTCAACCGCTTCTTTGCCGCGATAACGAATCACGCTGTAGCCGCCAAAGAGGACCAGCCAAATGAGGCCGGCGATAGCAGAACCGCGCGTATCGGAGGAGAGGAACAGCGTCACATAGATGAATACGAAGAAGATGATCGTCAGAGTGTTGGTGAACTTGTAGGCCGGCATCACGAAGCCATCCGCGTCGAAATCGGCGGACTGGCGGTAGCGCTGGTGGGCAATCATCGTCAGCACGTAGACGAAGATAATCACGGCGCTGGAAGCCGAAGAGAAGAGCACGAACACGTTAGAAATCTGCGGAATCGCGTTAATAATCGGCGAAAGCAGGATGAAGCAGGCGGAGACCACGATGGCACGCGCCGGAACCTTGCGCTTCGAGACGACACCGAGCGGACGCAGCACGGACGAGCTGGAGACCTCGGCAAGCTGGAAGAGGTGTCGGCCTGCGGAATAGAGCAGCGAGTTGAGCGCGGAGGACGCGGCGGTGATAACCACGAAGAAGACGAGCGCCGAAGCCCAGTTGAGGCCTGCGTACTGGAAGACCATGATGAACGGGGAGGCGAAGGAACCGTCCTTGTTCGGCTTGAACGTGTGCCACGGCACGATGAGCATGATGGCGACGAGCGCGCCGACGTAGAAGATCAGGATTCGCATGATGATCTCGTTAATCGCCTTGGGGAGCACCTTGCGCGGGTTCTTCGTCTCGGAGACGGTGACGCCGACGAACTCGATCATCTCATAGGCGAAGAAGACCATCTGGAAGCTCATCAGGAAGGCCAGCCAACCGTTCGGAGCCATCGAGAGGCCACTGACGATATTGTCGAATCCGGCATGGCCTGCGGGGCTGACGTGGTCGACGCCGTGAATCTGGACGGCTGGATAATGGTAGCCGAGGAACACCATGACCAGCGCTGTGACGATGAGGCAGACGATCAGGGTAATTTTGATCATCGAGAACCAGAATTCGGTCTCGCCGAACGCCTTGACCGCGATGAGGTTGATGATAGCGAGCACTGCGAGGAAGCAGACCTCGATCAGCGGCTGCCACTTGCGCAGGTCGTAACCGAAGGTGTCGAAGAAGGTGACGAAATACGTACCGACCGCGGTAATCTCGGAAAGGCCCATGAGAATCAAGACAATCCAATAGGTCCAGCCCGCGAAATGGCCCCAGCCAGGGCCGAGGTAGCGGCCGATGAAGTTGATGAACGTGTGCTGGTCGGGATCGTGGTACATCAGCTCGCCGATGGCGCGCATCAGCAGGAACATCATGACACCGACGAGAATATAGACCAAAATGATGCTGGGGCCGGTCAGCGCGATCGACTTGCCGGAGCCGAGGAAAAGGCCGGTGCCGATGGTGCCGCCGATGGCGATGAACTGGACGTGCCGGTTGCTCAGGCCTCGCTCGAGCTGGTTCGTCTCCTCACCGGCGCTGCCGCCGGAGGCCATATTAGCGTTCTCGCCGTTATCCGATTCAGTCATGTCTTCCCTTCGCATAGTCATGCTTACTTACCCAATAGTGAATAGAGTACGCCAAAGTAGATAACATCAACATTTCGTGCTATGTTTCTGTGGCACTTGTTGCAAGAACAATACATATCTCTCATGAAATCACAGAAAACATCAGACAATCCCTTCATCCTTTATAAGATTTGCCGCTGCGCCCTTATTTTGGGCCTAGTTTTTAAAATTTACATTCGAATCTGGCATTAAGAAATACAAGATAGTTCATTATATGAGATTTTAACTGCATAACATTTTATTATTCAATATACTTGAAAGCGTTAAAAGCCACCACTGCCTCTCAACGATGCACACTAGGGTGGCACTTTCATGCCCAAAGGAGCGCCATGACCGGGAACACAGAAATCACGACGCTGACCTCTTATCCTGAACACGGCGCGAAGACTCCATTAGAATTAGCGACAAAACTCATTGAAGGCAATTTGCAGGGCATAGCGAAAGAGCCCTTGAGCCGTTATCTGTCACAAATCGGTTACTACCGACTAAAAGGATATTGGTATCCTTTCCTTACTCCCGATACTTCAAATCAGGCAAAACGCATTTTGCCTTTTATCGAGGGGACAAATTTTAACGAAATCTTAGAAAGATATCACTTCGACCAAGAATTACGTGTGCTTGTTTTTAGCGGAATTGTGCCGATTGAGATTTTTTGAAAAGCTATCTGGCAACCGAGCTATCAAAATCAACTGGACCTTTTGGCTATATGACCCCCGAAGGATTACCAAACCTAACATACTATGGTTGGGTCGATTGCCAACAGAAACTCAAAGTCAGATATTCGAAATCGAATGCACCATATATTAAGCACTTCAAGGAAACCTACAACAATCCATTACCTCCGTATTGGATGATAGTTGGATGTCTGACTTACGGTGAGCTAAAACAATACTTTTTCTCTGGAGCACCGCTCGAAATACAACGTCATCTCGCTGCAAAGCTTCATATCATCACACCGAACTCAAACCCCGAATTCAATGGGAGTGTCAAAATCCTAGCGAGCTGGCTGGAAGCCATACGCCGAGCTAGAAACATGGTGGCTCATCACGAACGTTTTTGGGATACGCCAAATCTTGCTTTCACTTTTCCAAAGCATCGAAGCGGTGCGCATGCAAAAACGTGGTGGGGCAACGATTGGGATTTTCTGCGCGAGAAAAAGGGAACCGCCGCATTTTTGACTATGGAAAATTATCTGCTCAAACAAATAGGCAATACGACCTGGCAGCAAAAATTCATTGACCTCATCAATCAATATCCAAACATTCCGTTGGATCAGATGGGCTTCCCCGAAAATTGGCAGGAAATGAAGCTGTGGCAATAAAGCCCGGAACAGCGCACGGCAAACTCGGCATCACCAATATGTCTACTGCACCTATAGGAGCTAATACGCCCGCTCATCGAACCACAGGAATATATCTCTGCACACAAGGTGCCGCGAATCGCCATACCTCGAATCTATTGACTGCAAATATCCTTTTGCCCTCCTACACTGCAAGAGTTGGGGAATTTTTAGGCGAGCCATAAATTTCAGCCGTCAATTGCGGTAGAACAGTTCACAGATTTATTTCCACTGAAAATCAGCATGTCGAAAATATGGCATGCAATATATAGCACGAGCAGGGAATCCCGTGAAAGAGGAGCGCCACATGACTAGCCAGTCGGGCACAATAACAGGCAATAGCAGTACCAGCGCAAACGTAAGCACTAGCGCAAGCACCGGCACCAGCGGCAAACCACAAAAACACGGCGGCAACGGCGTCGTCCGCAAACTCAAGACGCGTCACATCTCGATGATCGCGCTCGGCGGATGCATCGGCACCGGCCTCTTTATGACCTCCGGCGGCACCATCGCGCAGGCCGGACCGGGCGGCGGACTCGTTGCCTACGCGGCCATGGGCGTCATGATCTACTTCCTGATGACCAGCCTCGGCGAACTTGCAACCAACATGCCCGTCTCTGGCTCGTTCGCGGTGTATAGCACCAAATACGTCGACCCCGCGCTGGGCTTTGCGATGGGCTGGGACTACTGGCTCAACTGGGCCATCGCGGGCGCAACCGATATCTCGACCGCCGCACTTTTGATGCAGTATTGGTTCCCGAAGTCGCCGGGCTGGGTGTG
This sequence comes from Bifidobacterium sp. ESL0682, assembly GCF_029392815.1. Classification (GTDB taxonomy): domain Bacteria; phylum Actinomycetota; class Actinomycetes; order Actinomycetales; family Bifidobacteriaceae; genus Bifidobacterium. The sequence continues at coordinate 2,019,191 of NZ_CP113942.1, forward strand.
GAGCCTGACGATGCTCGTCATCATCTTCTGCCTCAACGCCTTCGTGGTCTCTGCGTTCGGCGAGACGGAATTCTGGCTGGCGCTCATCAAGGTCGTCACCATCATCATCTTCATCGTCATCGGCCTGTTGATGATCTGCGGCATCATGTTCCAGCCGGCCATCGGCTTCAAGAACTTTACATATAAAGGCGGTCCGTTCATCGGCGGCATGCCCGCAATCATGGGCGTCTTCCTCATCGCCGGCTACTCGTTCCAGGGCACCGAGGTCGTGGGCGTCACCGCCGGCGAATCCGAGAACCCGAGCCAGGCCGTGCCGAAGGCCATCAACAACGTCTTCTGGCGCATTGTGCTCTTCTATTTGCTTTCGATTTTCGTCATCGCGGCGATTATCCCTTACACCGACCCGAACCTGCTCGGCGCCTCCGACACCAACGTTGCGATGTCGCCGTTCACCATCGTCTTTGAAAAGGCCGGATTGGCCGGAGCTGCCAGCATCATGAATGCCGTGGTGCTGACCTCGATCCTGTCGGCCGTCAACACCGGTGCCTACGCCTCCAGCCGCATGCTCTACGGTATGGCAAAGGACGGCTATGCCCCGAAGTTCCTCGGAACCACCACCAAACGCGGCGTGCCGCTGGCGGCGCTCATCACCACGCTTTGCGTCGAGGCCTTGGCCTTCTCGTCCAGCATTTTCGGCCCGAAATTCTATATGTGGCTTGTCACCGCAACCGGCCTGACAGGCTTCATCTCATGGATCGGTATCGCGTTGAGTCATTTCCGTTTCCGTCGCGCGTTCAAGCTGCAAGGCCACAAGCTTTCGGAACTCAAGTACCATGCAAAGCTCTTCCCGCTCGGTCCGATTCTCGCCATTGTTATCTGCCTGGTCGTGATCTGCGGGCAGGATATCCCAGCATTCGCGTCTGGCAACTGGGGCGAAATCCTGATGACCTACTTCAGCGTCATTCTCGTCGCCATCCTCTACTTCGGCTTCAAGTTCACGCACCACACCCACATCGTCAAGCTCGAGGACATGGACGTCTCCTCCGCCCGCCCCGAGGTGCTGAAACAACAGCCAGAAGAAGCATAGACAATCGCCAAGTAAATATTGCCAGCTCCAAGGAGATATTTCTGACTGATCATCGTTTAAAAGGCATCGAAGCAGATAGGGAATATGGGCGCCGGTCCACACAGCAGCAATCTCTGTGAAGACCGGCGCCCAATTCATTGAACTGAGTTGATTTGCTGGAGATTTTACCTTTTAATTGTTTGCAATATTATGCTATTGTTATAACAACGCAAACGGTATTGAAAGGCAACAATGACTACAACGACCATCAGCTTCAGGACAGACAAAACCACCAAAGAACAAGCCAAAGCGCTGTATGCCGAAATGGGTATGGATCTCTCGACCGCCATCAATATTTTTCTGCGTCAGTCAATCACTGACAACGCTATGCCATTCCGCGTCACACGCGACAAGCCCGAAAATATTGCCGCCCGCCGTCAGGCCGAACGTCACGAAGGAAAAACCTTCCAATCAGTAGACGACCTGATGGAGGATTTGAGCCATGCTTAATTCAGTCTTCCGCACCATGCAATTCAAGCGCAAAACCACTACGAATAAGCAAAGGGGTTGCCATCAAGCCGAAACCTGGTGGCAACCCCTTTGAACGTCTAGGCTGACGAGCGCAAACGCTCAGACAGCTGGGACGAACGGCCTTAACGGCTCAACGTGAGCAAACAGCTCACTCCTGAACCTGCGTACGGGCGATGTCGCCGTTGAAGGACTCGTTCTCGTCGGCATCAGCCGACTTGTCCTTCAACCAGGAGAACATCGAGCGGAGCTTCGGGCCAACGGTCTCGATGCGCTCGTGGCTGTACTTCTGCTGCAGCTCCTTGAAGTGCGGAGCGCCCTTGGCCTGGTCGTCCATGAACTCCTTGGCGAAGGAGCCGTCCTGAATGCGCTGGAGCTGATGTTCCATGTTGTGACGGGTGTTCTCGTCGATCACCGTGGAGGTAAAGTCGCCGTACTGAGCGGTGTCAGAGCAGGACCAACGAGCCTTGTTCAGGCCGCCCTCGTTCATCAGGTCGACGAGCATTTTCAGCTCGTGGCAGACCTCAAAGTAGGCGATCTCCGGCTGATAACCGGCATCGGTGAGAACCTCAAAACCGGTCTCGACCAGATGGTTGACGCCACCCATGAGCACGTCCTGCTCACCGAAGAGATCGGTCTCGGTCTCTTCCTTGAAGGTGGTCTTGATGGCGCCGGCGCGCAGAGCGCCCAGAGCCTTGGCATAAGCCAGAGTGATGTCCCAGCCGTCGCCCTTGTCGTCGTTCTCGCAGGCGACAACCACCGGCACACCACGGCCGGCGACATACTCACGACGGACGATGTGGCCCGGGCCCTTCGGAGCAACCATGAAGGTCATGTGGCCCTTGCCCGGCTTGATGTAGCCGTAACGGATGTTAAAGCCGTGCGCGAAGGCGAGCGCCGCATCGGGCTTCAGGTTGGGCTCGACCTCTTCCTTATAGATCTTGCCCTGATACTGATCGGGAGCCAGGAACATGATGATGTCCGATTCCTTGACCGCGTCGGCGACGGGCTTGACTTCCAGGCCCTGTTCCTTGGCGTACTCAACGGACTTGGAGGTAGGCCGCAGGCCGACGACGACGTCCACACCGGAGTCGCGCAGGTTCAGCGCATGAGCGTGACCTTGCGAGCCGTAACCGATGATGCAGACCTTCTTGCCGTCGAGAGCGGAAAGATCAGCGTCGTCTTCGTACCAAATTTGTGCTGCCATAATATGCACTCCTTGCATAATTCATTATTGATTGTGCCCGGCAAAGGCAATCTGCCTGCCGCGGCCTAGAAAATTGGCTCTTAATCGAAAAGGGATTTTGTCCCGTTGTTCGTTCATTGTAACGCCGGCCACACTGCGAACCACACCGTTGTCCAATAATCGAACAGGCGATAAATATTTTTGAGACGACATCGAGCCCAAGGCAGCAATCATTCTCAAATACTTGTATTACTTTTCAGCTATCAATATTCAGCTATTAAAAACGCCTGCGATAAATGACGATTCAACGCTCAACCGAACGATTGCTTGCTTGCCCTGCCTTCATTGACGGGGCTCAAGCAGAAAACGGCGAACCTTCCCCGTGCTGGTACGAGGCAACGCTTCGACGCGATAAAAGCGCTGTGGCACCTTGTAATGAGCCAGACGAGCACGGCCGAACTCGCGCCACCGCGCAGCCAAGGAAGCCGGAACCTCGGCACTGGGCACGCTTGACGCGGCAAGTTCGTCGGCTTCCGAGCCATCAGCAGCAGAAACGGTTACGTCGGATTGCCGATGTTCCGCGGACCTGGCGTAGTCCTCTCCGCACACCACGTAAGCCACCGGAACCTCGCCCCACTTCGCGTCGGGCTCTGCGGTGACGGCAATCTCGTCGATGCCCGGGCAATCCGCATAGATGCGCTCGACCTCTTCGGGAAATACATGTTCGCCGCCGGAAATCATCATGTTGTCAAGGCGGCCGTCGACGTAAAGATAGCCGTCGTCATCAAGATGCCCGACGTCGCCGGTCCTGTACCATCCGTCGGCGGTTTTCTTGGCCTCGAATACGCCCGGCCGGTTGAGATAGCCCGGTGTGAGCGCATCGGTTTTGATGAGAATCTCGCCGGTCTCATCCGCGATTTTCAGCGACGTGGTGAAGTATGGCTTGCCGCTGGAAAGCAACTTACGAGCGCCATCGCCGGTACCTGTACCGACGATCTGCGAGCAGGTTTCACTCATGCCGTACGAGCGCACAACCACCATGCCCAAGCCATGGCAACGCTTGAGCAGTGCGAGATTGGACTTCTCGCCACCCAGAATAAAACCTTTGAACGTCGGCGAATAGCCGAAATTAGCAGGAAGCGCCACAGCCTCCGACGCAGAATTGCCAGCATCGGAACCGGCGGAACGCTCAGAATCAGATGATTCCGCAATCCGTTGCTCTAAACCGGCCGCACCGGCATCGCCAGACGCCTCAACAGACGGCACCGCCGAAGCCGAATCGCTCGGCACATATCCGCCGTGCTGCATGGCGAACGCACCGGATATGCGCTGCTCGTGCTCAGGCACCAATGCCGTCAGCATCGTCGGCACCACGGAGACCCAGGTCACCGGTTCGTTGGTGAGAATCCGCTCCATTTCTGGCGCATCAAAATGATTCATCAGACGTACGGCGACGCCGAAAATGAGGCCGCGCAGAATGATGGAGTAGCCGCTGATATGGAAAATCGGGACGGCGCACAACCATTCGTCGGCAGGATTTGTGCCAAGATTCAAAGCCACGCTCGTCGCGGAGGTGAAGTGGTTGCGTACAGTCTGCCGAATGCCTTTCGGCGCGCCCGTCGAACCGGAAGTGAACATGATGCTCACCACCTGGTCGTCGGAGAATTCGCGCGGAATCGGCGATTTCTGGCGCAAATCTGCGTCATCGACCAGTTTGGTCTCATCGACTTTGGCGAATATCTCGCCGAAACTCACGACGCGAATATCGTCGCCGCACGATGCGCCGTCCAGCAACTCAGCTGGCAGGCTGTCGCCCTTGAGGCAGCAGGCGACCCCGGCATCGCGCATCTGCTGATTGAGTTCGTCGTTGGTCAGGCGCTTGTTGAGCCACACCACCGTCTTGCCGTATAGCAGAAGCGTAACGGCCAGCAGATAACCGCGGATGTCGTTGTTGGAGGCCATCGCGACGTTCTGCGCTTTGAAAGCGCCGAGGCCATCGAGCACCGCGCCCAGCCGTTGTGCTTGGTCGAATACGTCACCGAACGTATAACGGGTCTCGCCGTCGAAAACCGCCGTCCGCTCCGGCGTGAGCATCGCTCGTTTCAGCACCCAATTATCCATCGATGACCCTTCTCCTATTCCCGTACACAACCGACCGAGCTTGGGATCACGGGAATTTCGGGAACTGTTCGAAATTAGGCGTGCGCTTCTGGTTGAAGGCGTCACGGCCTTCCTTCGCCTCGTCGGTGGTGTAGAAGAGCATCGTCGCGTCGCCACCGAACTGCTGCAAGCCGGCAAGTCCGTCAGTCGCGGCGTTCATGGAGGCCTTGATGAAGCGCAGGGCCATAGGCGACTTGGTCAGCAGCTCGTCGCACCACTTAAGCGTTTCGGTCTCGATGTCCGCGAGTGGGACGACCTTATTGATCCAGCCCATCTGCAGCGCCTCTTCGGCGGAGTAGAAGTGGCCGAGGAACCAGACTTCCTTCGCACGCTTCTGGCCGATGACATCGGCGAGCAAGCCGGAACCGTAGCCAGCATCGAAGCTGCCGACCTTCGGGCCGGTCTGGCCGAATTTGGCATTGTCAGCCGCAATCGTCAAGTCGCAGACCAGCTGCAGCACGTTGCCACCGCCGACGGACCAACCCTTGACCATCGCAATGACGGGCTTGGGGATGATGCGAATCAGATGCTGCAGGTCGAGCACGTTCAGGCGCGGGACCTGGTCGCTGCCGACGTAGCCGCCGTTGCCACGCACGCCCTGGTCGCCGCCAGACGAGAAGGCCAGATCGCCGGCACCGGTGAAGATGATGACACCGATGGTGGCATCGTCTCGGCAGATAGTGAAGGCGTCGAGCAGTTCCTCGATGGTCTTCGGCGTGAACGCATTGCGCCGTTCGGGCCGGTTGATGGTAATTTTGGCTATGTGGTCGAGACGTTCGAACAGTATTTCATCATACGTTTTGACGGTCTCGAAGTCCGGCTTATGCCCGTTGTGCGGGCTGCCGATCTCTTGGCTTGTCGTCATGGTTGCTCCTTAAGCATCATGTCGCAGGATCATCCGGCCGGCAAAACCGGCGCCTGCCTGCCGACGGTACGGAACATCCGGCCGCTCGGCGCATGAGTCTGAAGTTATTGGTTATGGAATCGAAATGCGAGGTTCGGTCATGTCACTGGCGAATTATCTGGGCATCAAGCAACAGGAAATCTCGCGGTCAAAGGTCATCCTAACATTGCCGGTTACCGAAAACCTTCTGCAGCCTTTCGGTGTCCTCCACGGCGGGGTCAATGCGGTACTCGCCGAGGAGGCCGCGAGCTTGGGTGCTATGGCACGACTGGATGCCTCGCGCGTCGCCGTTGGCGTCGACATCAACACGCATCATTTCCGTCCGGTGACGTCGGGAACGCTCACCGCCACCGCGACACCGGAAAACATCGGCAAAACCTTGCAAACATGGCACGTGGAAGTACGGATGGGCAGCAAGCTCACCAGTATTTCGACAGTCACCTTAGCTGTCCGCGAACGCCGGTAACCGCGAAGCCAACCCACCAGCGAATTGTCCGAAAAACCAAGAAAAGTGCTCGTTCAATCCTTCTGAATAGGCAGATACGATTTACGTATTGGCTCGACGCAACCTCCACCGAAAAACCCGTTACACTGGCAAAAAACGAAACAACATAGGCACTGCACGCAAGCTCATCTCGAGTTTCTTTGTCAGCGAAGACAAAATCCTCGTGCTTTGTTAGTTTTTTACCGAATCCTAATACGACAAAATATAAGGAAAAATTATTTTCCTCAACAAAAGTATTACACCTGCCCGTTTTTTCAAACGCTATTAGACAGAACATCCCCTACCACCTATCGCAGTAGAAAACTTTAGTGTGTATCGTTTTAAGTCGTTACAGATTGCGCGCGCAGCAGGTCGAGCGAGGCAACGCAACGATACCCATCCTTTTCTCATTCACTGCGCCTTGAAAGGACCGCGAACCGCCTTATGTCTTCGGTAATCACCAAGAAGAAACTTCCCTTAGCCCTTTTCCTGCTTTGCTGTGTGGGACTTATCTTCATGTGGTTTACGCCCGCGCCCGCTCATGTGCAAGTCAGCGGTTGGCATAGCTTCGCTATCGTGCTCTTCTTCTTGGCCGGATGCGTTTTCAACGTCGCTCCCCTGTCAATCCTTTCACTGACGATGATGACTCTGCTGGGCGTCACCTTCACGATGCCGGCCGATACGCTGATCTCGTTCTTCGGCTCCGCGCCGGTCTGGCTGGTGCTGTTCGCCTTCTTCATGGCCATCGGCTTCCGCAAAACCAATCTCGGCGCACGCATGGCCTACTGGCTCATCGCCCGCTTCGGACGCAGCCCGCTGGCCCTGGCCTACGTCATGGCCATCTGCGACCTGATTCTGGCCCCGGTTATCCCGAACACCAACGCACGCGGCGCCGGCATCCTCTTCCCCATCAACCAATCGCTGGTCGAGGCGCTTGACGAGCCGAAGGATCCCAGCAAACGTTCCGTCAGCTCGTTCCTCACGCTGGCCACCTTCCACCTGAACCTCATCATCGGCGGGCTTTTCCTCACCTCGATGGCCACCAATCCGTTGGTCGCCAGCATGGCCGCCAGCACGTTCGGCATCAAGATCTCGTGGTTCCAATGGTTCGCCTACGCCAGCGTACCAACGCTGCTCGCGGCAGTAATCGTGCCAATCATCATCCTCGCCATCCATCGCCCACAAGACCAGAGCGCCGACCTCACGCTCGTGCATCAGACCGCGCAGGACGAGCTCAGGAAGATGCCGAAGATGGCATTGAACGAGTACCTGATGATTGCCGTGTTCGCCATCGTCGTCGCGCTCTGGGGCACCTCGTCCATCACGAAACTAGACAACACGCTGATCGCGATGCTCGGCCTCACCGCCCTGCTGATTCTGAAAATCATCGATCTCGACGACGTCTTCGCCGAAAAGCAGGGCTGGAACATCCTGCTCTGGCTCGCCCCGCTCATCGGAGTGACTGAATATCTCAACAAAACCGGCGTGGTCGGCTGGATCAAGCGCGTTCTGACCTCCAGCGTCGCCGGCATTCCCGCATGGCTCGCTATCACGGTGATCGTATTGCTCTACCTCTATGTCCATTATCTGCTGACCAGCGTGCTCGTCCACGTGCAGACGTTCTTCATTCCCTTTGCGGTCATCCTGGTCTCGCTTGGCGTACCGCCGATTGTGGCGACCATGCTGCTGGGACTGCTAACCTGCGTCTCACCGGGCATGACCCATTACGGCACCGGTACCGCGTCGATCTATTACTCGACCGGCTACGTCAGCCAGAAGGAATGGTGGAAGGTCGGCTTCATTATCAGCCTCGTCAATCTCGTCGTTTACGCCGGGGTCGGCACGCTTTGGTGGAAGTTGCTCGGCCTATGGTAATACAACAGGTTTCGCCGGTTTCCTGCCTTGCCTCCAACTACGAAAGTAGTTCCGAGGCTTTGCAGCTTGCGCACACGGCCCGCACGTCTGTCGAATCCCGAACTCGAGACATCCCACGCCCCGAAATCCATTCAGACAGACAACGCAAGGATGAACACCAATGAATATCATCTTCCACGTTATCGCTGCCGTCCTATGCACTGCCATATCGTTCGCAGCACCGTCGCCAAGCGCCATCAGCCAGGCAGCGGATACTTCCGCGAGCGCCGAAACCGTCGAAACCAAAGCGCAAACCGACCGCGCCCTTTCTAACTCATCAAACGCGCAAAGCTCGCAGCGTTCACGCAGCGGGCAAGTGCGAACCGTCAGTGAAACCGATGAGACTCCAAGCGGCGAGCAATCGTCGTCAGCAGCCTCGCAACCTGAAATAAGCCCTCGAGGCTCCTGCACTCAAACCTCCCCGACCAGCTGGGGAAGCCCGTACACCGGCGCCACCGGTATCAGCGGCACTCAAGACCGCAGTGCGGTCCGTTGGTATGTCGACAGCAGCTGCGTCCTGCACCTCAGCGGCGGCACCAGCCCGGACATCTCCAACTCGCAGTCCAGCATTCCGTGGGATTCGCAGCGCGATGACATCGTCAAGGTCAAGGTCGAGGGCAACCTCACCCTGTTCAAAAGCAACATCCAGCTCAACCCCATGTTCACCGACATGTATAGCCTCACCAGTTTCGACACCACCGGCGGCACCCTGCATCTGGTCGAATCCGCGGCCGCCGGCCTGCTCGACAGCAACACGGCGCTGACCACCATCAACAGCATCGCCAACTGGGACACCAGCCAGACCACCGGCATGCCCAGCATGTTCTACTACTGCACCCAGCTCACGCAGCTGGATCTCTCCGGTTTCAACACCGCCAAGGTGGAAGACCTGAGCAACATGTTCACCGGCGACGCCGCGCTCACTTCCGTCAAACTCGGCAGTTTCTCGACAGGCAGCGTGACCAGCATGAGCGACATGTTCACCGGCTGCACCAGCCTTGACACGCTGGACATCTCCCATTTCAACGTCTCCAGAACGACCTGGACGGCCAACATGCTCCCGAACGGCCTGCGTCGCCTAAAGCTGGGATCGGGTACCAAACTCAGCAACAGCGCATTTTCCAACGTTGACAGCACCATCACTTGGAAAGAACTCTCGAGCCTCGACAGCAATGCCACACTCGTGGGTACCATCGGCACCACCAGCAGCCTGGCGACGCGAGCGGCATCGGCCAATCCTGCCGGCAGCTACATCGATCAGCGGCTGATGATTTATGGCGCCAAACTCGTCATCGATGCCAACTACGGCACCACGAACTTCGTCCCCGTCACCGTCGATACCACCAACTCGGCCGCCACGCTGACCGTTCCGCAACCCAACGTCCTCACCGCGAACAGACCGACGTCCCTGTTCGCCGGCTGGAATACCTGCAGAGACGGCGGCACCACAGGCGGTTGCAGGCCATATTCCTCGGGAGACACCATATCCGTCAGCAAAGGTGACTCCTTCCCCTTACGGACAATCACGCTTTACGCCCAGTGGACCCAGATGTCCGCGCCGTTAATCGACGACAAGACACCGGTCATCCACGCTCCCCTTGGTGGCAATCCAACCGTTGACCTCAGAGTCTCGAATACCGCTGCGCCAACCGGCAGCACAACCACAGTGACCACAGGCCAGGGCACATGGTCGACCGAAACCGGGCCGGGCACGGAATTACACCAACCGGCCAGTGGCCAATCTGCAGCCCAACCTCGGTGTCGGCTACAGCATCAGGGCGGTCACCAGCATGACCGATCCGATAACCGGCAACGCCATCTCCACGTACGCCAGCAAAAACGGCGTGCTGCCCTACGCCAGGCTCATTTTCAACGCCAACGGGGGCACTGGGGCTCCAGGCAACGTGTCCGGTTTCGGGGACGCCAGCAACGACAATCTGACCGCGTTCACCATTCCCACCGACACCATCCCCACCAAAGGCGCGCACGACATGTTCGCCGGATGGTCCACCAATCCGAACGCCACCCAGCCCGATGCTGCCTACAACCCCGGCAATCACTCGCCAACCTGGTTCAAAGACACCGGCAAAACCACCACACTTTACGCGGTATGGCACACCGCCAAGACCCCGACCATCACCGAAGCACACCGCGATCCATCGACCAACCAGATCGTCGTCACCGGCACCGGGCAGCCGTGGAGCGTCATCAGCACACCGACCGTCAGTGGCACCACATCGAGGGGCTTGAAAGTCACCAGTACCTCCCTCGGCCCGGACGGGAAGCTTTCCCTCACCGGCCTTGCCTCCGGCACTGGCAGCACCGTCGCCGGCGAGGTTGTCATCGTGCACGTGCGCGCCTGCACCGTCAACACCAGCGGACCCAACGGCACGGCACCACCGGCAAAAACCGGTTGGAGCAACACTAACAGCGACATTCCTGCCGGCTGCACCCAAATTTCGGCGACCCCGGCCTATTCCGACTATCCTTCGTACCCAACCTGGCTGTCGGGCATCAACACCTCATGGTCCGCCAACCTCAACGTCAGCGGTTACCAATACATCTGGGTTTACGCCCAATTCCAAGGCGACGGCGGCATCGACGGCCCGCTCATGGTCACCCCGGATGTTCAAGGTTCCGACAACTCCGTCAAAGCCTGTGTGAAGCCCGCCGCAGCCGCGTCCAGCGCCTACGTTTGCGGCAACACCATCTGGGATTCCAGTTCTGCCGCATGGGACGGCACCGCCAGCCATCAGTGGACGCTCTACCTGCCACGCAGCACCACGTTCGACCGTGCCGGCAATTACGACATCAAAGCCAACCTCAACATCAACGACACGTGGCGCACGCCGTCCGGAGGCATCGTCAGTTCGGAGGACGCAACGCTTCTGGGCACGCCCATCTGCGGACTCTACCTTTCGGCGCTGCCGTTGACCGGCGACAAGTCGCATCGACTCGCCATCCTCATGGCCGCCATTGTCGTTTCGTCGCTCATTCTGCTCGCCGTCGGAGCAGATTTCCGCTACCGCCCACGCCGTCATTTCCGCCGGCAGTGATCGGCAAACGCAACGACGGCCGACAGAAAATTGGCTCTATCGGTATACGTTTCCCGCCGCCACAATATATCTGCCGCCGCTAGAGCGTTTCGATGTCCTTAAACAATTTTGGCCCGCTAACCATCATTGTAAATTGATGGTTAGCGGGCCAAAATCACGAATAATCTTTAACGGTAATCAGTCGACGAGCGAGCGCACCTCAATGATGTGGTCGCGCTGCGGGCCGGTGCCGATGGCGGAGATACGGCAGTTGGAGATCTCCTCAAGGCGCTTGACATAGGCTTGGGTGTTGGCCGGCAGGTCCTCGAACTTGTGCACCTTAGAGATGTCCTCGGTCCAGCCGGGCATGGTTTCGTAGACCGGAGTGGCCTTGGCGAACGCCTCCTGATCGATGGGCATATCCTCGTAACGGGTGTGCGTACCATCGCCATTGTCGACGTCGTAGGCGACGCAGATCGGAATCTCGTTGAGGCCAGTGAGCACGTCGAGCTTAGTGAGCACAATATCGGTCAAGCCGTTAACTTGCGTGGCATAACGGGTGACGACGGCATCGAACCAGCCGCAACGACGCGGGCGTCCGGTGGTCACGCCGAACTCGTGGCCCTGCTGGCGCAGCCATTCGCCGGAATCGTCGTTGAGCTCTGTCGGGAACGGGCCTTCGCCCACACGGGTGACATATGCCTTGGCTACACCGATGACGCGGTCGATCTTGGTGGGGCCAACGCCAGTTCCGGTGCAGGCACCGCCGGCGGTCGGGTTGGAGGACGTGATGAAGGGGTAAGTGCCATGATCAACGTCGAGCATGGTGGCCTGGCCACCTTCGAAGAGCACGGTCTTGCCTTCACTGAGCGCATTGTTCAGCAGCAGGGAGGTATTGGCAACGTACGGCTTCAGGCGTTCGCCGAGTTTCAGCAGCTCGTCAGTAGTCTCGTCGACATCAATCGGACGACGGTTGTAAAGCTTGATGAGCATCTCGTTCTTCTGATGCAGGCTTGCCTCGACCTTATCGCGCAGACGCTCAGCGTCGAAGAGATCGTGTACGCGAATGCCGACGCGGTTGATCTTGTCGGCGTAGGCCGGGCCGATGCCACGGCCGGTGGTGCCGATCTTATGCTTGCCGAGGAAGCGTTCGGTCACCTTGTCGATGACGCGATGGTAGGAAGCAATAATTTGCGCGGATTCGCTAACCTTCAGCCGGGAGCAGTCGACGCCACGCTTCTCAAGTCCGTCGATCTCTTCGAAAAGTACCTCGGGATCGACCACCACGCCGTTGCCGATAACCGGTGTGACATTGGGGTTCACAGTACCGCTGGGCAGCAGATGCAGCGCATATGTCTCGTCACCGACCACCACCGTATGACCGGCGTTGTTGCCGCCGTTGAAACGCGCAACATAATCGACCTTCGTGCCAATGAGGTCGGTGGCCTTACCTTTGCCTTCGTCTCCCCATTGAGTACCAATCAGAACAATTCCAGGCATATGAACCTCCCAAGATACGCGTTATTCCGCCGTTAACAGCCTACCGTCACGCCTATACCGGCATTTTGCGACTATCTAACTTTTCATCAATATATTGTTGTTGTATTGTCACCGCAGAAGCATAAAACCAACCGGTTCCGTTCCCCTCGCCAGACTTTCCCAAAGGCTTGTCACGGCAAAGAGAACGGGTCAGCTTCCAATCTACTATCTGCTACTTCATTTCGGCGAGCGTCGGGAAGGCGGCATGATTGCCTACACGGCTAACTTTCACCGCTGCTGCGCGATTGGCAAAGTTCACAGCGGCAAGGAAATCATGATGCTGTGAGTAGTGAACCGCCAAAGCACCAGCAAACACATCACCGGCACACACACTGTCGACCGCATTGACCTTCACTGCATCAATCTCATAAATTTGGCCATCGTGATAAACGACGCTGCCGTCACCGCCCATCTTAACGATGGCGGTCTTAGGACCAAGATCCACAATCGCTTTTGCGGCTTTAATGGCATCAACTCGATTGTTGACCTTGATGCCCGTAATTTTCTCGGTTTCTTGTTGGTTCGGCGTCACACAATCGGCGTATTGCATTGCTTCCGGGAAATAGTTGTCAGCCGGTGCGGGGTCAAGGATGATGTACATCCCCTTTCGCTTGCCTTCTTTGAGCGCGGCCATTACCGATTCTTTGCAGGTCTCCAGCTGCAGGTCGAGGACAGGAGCGTCAATCTGGCTCATCACAGTCTTGATGTCTTCTTCGGTGGTGGCATTATCCGCGCCCATGGTGCCGAGCATCGTGTTTTCGGAGCTGTCATCGATTTCAACGATGAACGTTCCGGTCCCCAACTCCTTGGTCTGCTTGATGAATTTGGTATCGACGTTCCACGAAGCCAGATCATCAAGAATCTGCTTGCCAGCACCGTCATCACCAACGCTACCGAGCATAGCCACCTTGCCGCCGAGTTTAGCCGCAGAAACAGCCTGATTGGAGCCTTTGCCGCCGGGAATCATCGTGATGCTTTTAGCAGTGGCCGTATCGCCATGCTTAGGATATGTTTTGGTGAAGGCCTTGATATCAAGGTGCATGCTGCCAAGAACCGCTACATCGTATTTCATGTTCATTGCTATATTCCTTCTTGTATCCCATCACCTACAACATGATGCAGTAACCGGTTACGTGACCTTTTTGATACACAATTGCCAATAAAAAGGTATGGCTCTCGCCTGGGTACACGCCTTTCGTAAGAAAATCGCGTATCCGTGATGGAATCTGTTGTGATTTTTTGAATTAATTATTCAGTTATAAAACTGACGGCTATCGAATTGTCGAGAAGCAAAATCTCAGTTCTTGAGACGACATCGATTCATCTCGAAAGCCAGGCACCAAACCATCTGGCGAAATAAGTATCGCGGATGCCTCACTCTGTGCGGACCCGTCAGCGCGAGCCGGCCCTGGCCTTGCTAAACAAGGCACGCGTCGCCTTCACATTGTCAGCCAAGGTTGAATCTTTCCGGAAAATCGCACTGGTGCCGCCGATGAATCTTGTGGCTCCACGACGAACACATTCCGGAATCGTCTCAGCGCCGATATTGCCATCAACCTCAATGGGAACATCGAGGCCGCGTTTGGCGATTCGCCCAGCCAGATCAGAGATCTTGTCGTACATAGGATCGATGAATTTCTGACCAGCGAACCCCGGGTTGACTGTCATGACGATGACGTAATCAGTAACGTCATACACATAGTCTAGGGCTTCGAGAGGTGTCGCCGGACTAATCGCCACACCGGCCTCCATACCAGCTTTGCGTATAGCGGTAAGCGTGCCCTGCAGATTGTTCGTAGATTCGGCATGCACAGCGATCCTGTCGGCACCGGCGTCAGCGAACATAGAGATATAACGCTCAGGCTTATCAACCATCAGATGCATATCCAACGGTTTTGAAGTCATACCCCGTACACTTTTTACCAAATCAGGGCCCAAGGTGAAGTTGGGGACGAACGAACCATCCATGATGTCGATGTGATAGAAATCGACTCCCGCGGCATCCAGTTGTTTGATGTCGCGTTCCAGATTGCCCAAATCGGCGCACATCAATGAGGGACCTATCTCACACATTTATAACACTCCTTTATGCGCTCCTTGCCTGAGAAGTGTCACGTATGACAAGGTGCGGCTCAATCACGTTTTTTTGAGGTTTGCTTCCGGCCTTGACGCTTTGCTCGAACATGTCCAGTACCATATCTCCGATATTTTCGGGAAGCTGGTTGACCGTGCTCAGACGCGGAACCGAATACCTACTCATTTCAATGTTGTCGTAACCGATTACTCGTATATCCTCTGGAACCTGCAAACCTGCATCGGCGATAGCCCTCAACGCCCCCAATGCAATGGCATCATCCGAACACACCACACCATCGATATCCCTGCGAACTTTAAGCAGATCTCCAATTGCTTGGTAGCCGCCGGAAACAGAGAAATCGCTGTACAGCTTGATTGCGTGCGTGGCATCGCATTCGCTAATGGCCTTCAGATAGCCTTCGTACCGATCCTCAGAACTTTTTCTCCCTCGGGACCAGAAACGAAGACCAACTTTGAACTATGGCCTTCCTCAATCAGATATTTCGTAGCTTGGTAGGAACCGCTTACGTTGTTGACCGCCATCGCTGCATACGGATGCGAAAAACAAGCCCTATCGATCGTAAGCGGCACAATCCCGCTATTGCTTAGGGTTTCAAGATCTTGCTCATCGACATAAAGCGAGTTGATAATCGCTCCTCGAACCCGAATATTACACATGAATTTAAGGTAATATTCGACTTTTTCTCGATTGTCTTCGCTGTTGCACAAATACACGTGATATCCGCGCGCATCCGCCGCCTTCTCGATACGACTGACCATTTCCGCAAAAAACGGATTGGTCAGATTGGGGACAAGCAAGGCGATAAGGTCTGAAGCCTTCTGCGACAACGTTTTTGCAACGAAATCAGGCTCATAGCCAAGACTGTTGATTACGGCATTGACCTTTTTTATGGTCTTCTCACTCGCTCCCCCTTCTGATTGATGATGCGCGACACGGTTGCGGTGGACACTCCGCTCATTTGCGCGATGTCTTTAATCGTTGCCATCATTGACCTTCTAGTCAGGTATCGGATAGGGTTAGGTATCTTTCACACTAAACCGGAGTCATGATTATTTGGCAAGTATCCAACGGGGAATACGGCCAAAATTCAAGATTTATCTAGGTTCCGGCCGTATTCCAAGTTTTCAGATCACCCGATGGCGACAGGGTGCCGCACTATGGATGAACGCAACCGATTTCGCAAAGAACGCGATATCCGTTTACCCGTCTGCTTCAATGAAACCGACGCGTTCGGCATCGCCTCCTCGCAAGAGACTGCACGCTCCTTGCTTTTCTGAGACGATTTGTTCTTTTGAGCGGAGATGGCAGATTCGGCAGACTGTGCAGTCGCATCGGCAACATCACCCTCAGCAACAGTTTCGGAGACCTCGGCAGAAGTCACCGCGACTGTCGGAGCATTGTTCTCGCCGCGCAGTCTAGCTTCCTTACGGAGCGTATGCACATACCATGCAAACAGACCGACGTAAGCGACCAATGCGAGCACAGAGCAAAGAATCAGCTTCCAGTCAAGCGTCTTCGCCGCATTGCCAAAGAGCAACGCAAGCATCTTTTCGATGGGGTCGGAATCGACGGCACTGAACATCTCATGCTTGCCCAAGCCGGCAGGGAAGACACCCATAGCTTTGGAGGTCTGCGTAAGGAATGGCGCAATCAACGTTCCAGCCCACAAGAAGAGCGGAATCATGATGGTACCGATGATGGTCATGCGCACCACCTTGCCGCGAGTACCGATAAGCAGCGCAGGGGCGAGGACGGTGAGAATGATGCCACCCAACGGAAGCACCTTGTTGCCCGGAAGCACCATGGCGATAATCAGAAGGATCGGTGCCAGGATGTTCGCGACGGCCCAGATTTCCGCACGGGAAGCCAGAATCGGCCAATCAATGGCGACATAAAGCTTGCGGCCGTGCATCCTACGTTCCATGAAGGAGGTGATGCCTTCCGAGAGCGGCTCAATGGCCGGAGCAAACCAATCGCCCACGATACCGAAGAGTTCCAGAGCCACACCAGCAGTGAATGCCAGCGTGAAAATATGCGGTGCGTCCTGACGTCCAAGCAAACCGACAAACACGCCAAGATACGCGCCAATCGCACCCTTGCTGCCCAGGAAACCGATTTTCTTGTTAAGTGTTTCCGCATCGAAATCAAACTTATCGATGAAGGGGAAGATCTTGCTGATCAACCTGTCGAGCAACACCACGACGGGTGTGACCAACAGCTCAGGATGCGCGGTGGTGGTGATGTTCGATTCGTCATAACCTAGCAAATCGTTGATGGTTGGCTTCATCGCGTCGGCGTTGAACAGCATCAGTGCATAGATGAAGACCACAAAAACAGACATCAAGAAGAAATTGCCGCCCGAACTCCAGTTGATGAGCAGGCCGAGAATCGAAACATTCCAGATGTTGAACAAATCGACATTCAGTGTATTGGTAACTTTAAGACCCAACATTACCAAGTTGGTGATGATGCAGATGAACGCGAAGTACAACGTATACAACGAACTCCACGTAATCACCGCGATGGGCGCCCAACCGAGATCACTAATCGACAAGTGCAGGCCAGTGAAGGAAACGAACGCCTTCAATGCCGGACCAAATGCCGTAGTCAGCAGTGAAATCACCGCACTCATGCCCGTCAAAGCCATCGCCATACGTAGGCCGCCCTCAAACGCCCTGCTCAGTTTGACACCAAATGCCAATGACAGCAGAGTGATGATGATAAACATCATTGCCGCGCCACCCAGGCTGATGAACCAATTGAAACCTTGGTCCAATGCGCCTACGACTTTGGAGAAATCCATTGATACCTACCTCCTCGTAGAACTTTCACTACCTCTTCGTTGGTATTCTGCCGGCATTCCATTACGTAACCGGTTACGTAGATAACACTATATGCTCCTTTTTGAAAAATGCAAACTCGATAGCAAATTTCCTGGCATAAACCTCATATAACGGCTCTATTACAAGTTTTATGTAGTCCTAATAAAATCAGGAAGTGCGTGTCGAGAAAAATAAGCTACAAATACATAACAATAAATTACGAAACCGATTACTCAATATTGATGCGAGCTACTAAGCAGATATGGATCTATTCATTCATTTTCTGTAATCTAGCCAAAGAATTATGGTTTCTCACAACTATTCTGTGGCGCAGATGCTTTCCATATGTTATTTCTTGTCCAAGTGCATAATTGTTGAGCACATCATGTGCGATCGCGTAGGGCGGTCAGCGCCCAGAGAATCGAAACGACATCGATGGCCTCCTGCGTGAACGCGCCAACCACCACGGGAATGAGGTTGAATGCAGCGGCGACCATGCAGACCAGAGCGAGGCCGAGACCGGTAACCACGGCCTGCAGCATGGTGTGCTTGGTCTGGCGGGCGATGGCAACGGCCTTGGGCACATCGGCAATGTCGTCGTTCATGATGACCACTTGCGCGGTTTGCGAGGCGGCTGTGGAGGTACCGTCCGTCATCGCGATACCGATATCGGCCGCAGCCAGCACTGGAGCATCGTTGACGCCGTCACCTACCATCACCGAAATCGGGCGCGGCTTAGGTTGGCCAGAAAGCCGATCGAGGAATGTCTCGATCTTCGAGGGATGCTGCAACGTTTCACGTGAAACTGCCTTGACTGCAGACACCTTGTCTTGCGGAAGCAAATCGGCTCGAACATCATCAATGCCGACCTCGGCAGCGATAACATCGGCGGAACTGCGGGAGTCCCCAGTCAGCATAGTCATCTTGCCAACACCCATGGAACGCAGGCGCCGCAACGATTCACGGGCATTATCACGAGGCACGTCACGCAACACGATACGCGCAGCGAGGATACCATCGATGGAAACGTACGCCGCCATTTCATCGGCCGATCGCGGCGTGAACTGCGATGCTGGAGATGCGTTATCCTCAGCAATATTCTCGTTCACGACGAAACTCAACCGACCAACGCGAACTGTATGGCCGTCGACCATACCCTGCACGCCGTTGCCCGCGTCCTCATGCACATCTTTGACCACGGGAAAAGCGGTACGCCCGCTATGCAATTTCTTCGATGCGGCAGCTCCAGCGGCAACAATACCCTGCGCAAGAATATGCACCGAATAGGTTTCGACGACCGCAGCTAGCTCAACGATAACATCTTCAAGTTGCACCGCACCCGAAAGCTGAGTTCTGCCACTCTCTACAACTTCCGGAACGGCGATATTGCCCGCCGGAGTAGTGCTGGCCTTATTATCACTGGACAGATCGGTAAGACCATTCGTTGACTTCAACACTTCAGGTAACCGCTTGCGCGCGGTTTCCGGAACGTCGACCCGCACGACCTGCGGCTTCGCGACTGTAAGCGTGCCGGTTTTATCAAAGAAAATATGCGAAACCTTGCCGAGATTTTCCAGAACCTCTTGCGTTTTTGTCAGAATTCCGGCCTTCGCAAGCCTTCCGGTTCCAGCCATATACGCCACCGGCGCGGCGATAAGTAGCGGGCAGGGTGTGGCTAGCACGAGCACCTGCGCGAAGCGCTCGGGTGTGCCGGAAACAATCCACGCGACGATACCGATTGCAAGCGAAATGACAGTAAACGGCACTGCAAGCACGTCGGCGGTTTTGACCACGGGTGCTCGCGAGGAACGCGCCGAATCGACCAGCTGCATGGTCTGCTGGTACTGCGAATCCTTCGCCAGCTGCGTCGCACGAATCACGATCATCGTTGAGCCATTGATCGCCCCGGACATCACGCGAGCGCCTGCGAACACGGTACGCGGCAACGGTTCGCCGTTGATGGCGCTCAAATCCAGCGTTGCGGTTCCGCTCAAAAGCTCGCCATCCACCGGAATCGTCTCACCAGGCAGGACCACCAGCACATCGCCGAGCGCGACCTGATCGACCGGGACCGTGTGGAAATGTGCGTCCTTAGAAGCCTGTGATTCCAACGTTTTCGCAGCTTCTGAATTCCTTGCGAGCGAACCGCCGATGAAGGTGTGACGAGCCAATGAACCCGCCGGCTGCGCACGCCTACTTCGAGAACCATTGCGCCCGTCAGTCGCATTAGCCGCATTATCTTTGGCAACAGAAGAAAGTTCGCAGTTGCAATCATCCGCATCAATCATGCACAGATTATTTTGCAGATCGCGCACGTCGCCTCGCGGCAAAGCCGTCGCCAACGTCGCCCGGAAACCATCGGCCAATTGCTTGTCAGCATTAGCAAACAGCGCGTCGAGACGATCTCTCTCACCGTTACCATCCGGCGTTGGAGCTCCAACAGAAGTTGCATTCTCACCGCCACGAACACTGCCGGCATTTGCTACATGACCGAAACTTTCAACGTTGCCAGCAGGCCCAGAAGTCTTGGCATTCGGCAACCCAGCTTTATCCATGGAATGGCCAGCGGCCACACCGACACCAGGCAAATCGGAGATATGTGCCATCTGTGGGGCGGCGGCGACCAGTGCGCTGAGGTTACTTTCGGCTTTGGTCTGTGCGAATTCCTCGATGGCTTCACCCGACCAGATCATCAGGACCACGGCCCAACTGGCCCAATATTCCTGGACTCCCAGCGTCGAGAGCAGTGCCAAAATTGCAAGTATATCGATACCTACATGGCCGGCCTTAAGCGAAGCGATCATGCCACGAATCGAATCGAAAACGGAATACGCAACGAGCAACACCACAATGAGTTGGCCGACGGAAGGATTGAATGTGAACGGCCCGATATGCCATGCTCCAGCACTCGGCGGAGCTGCTACGAAATTGCCTATATCAAGCGCCCCAACGCCGCCTTGCCACGGCCGATAATTCCAGAGCAACGCCACAAACACCGCAGACACGATGGTGATGGGAAGCATTGGCACTTGCCGGCAGATATTGGCAATCTTGCGAAAAACCTGCATGATTCTCCTTGCGCGTGTACTGCCTGGCGCACAAGTCGCGCAACCAAGCAAGTTGGTCACGCCTTGTTAACCCACCGGCGGCGCGAAGCCCTCCGATACACGGCGTAAAGATTATGAATTACAGTATAGCGGAACCACATTGACATCCTGCCCAAACCCGTGTGGACCGCCCAACTTAATACCAACAAACGCAACGCAGGCAGGTGCCGGCATTTACAACAGAAGGTCCGGCATCCGAATGGATTGCCGGACCTTCTGTTTATCGGGTCATCTTGTTTTTACCAGAGACCGAAGGGATCGAAGAGGCCGCCGCCATCTCCGTCGTCGTTGCCATTACCTTGGCCCTGTTGACCTTGACCGTTCTGGCCATTGCCTTGGCCTTGCTGGCCCTGGCCATTGCTGTTCTGCTTCTCGCTTTCGGAACGGTTGCTACCGCTGACATCGCTTTCCTTCTGGTCGAGCGTAACGTCGACATCCATGGTCTTGCCGCCGCGAACGATGGTGAGCTTCACCTTGTCGCCGAGGCTGGCTGCACGGACGTAACCGAGCAATGCGGAGCTGCTGCCGACCGCCTGGCCGTTGAAGGCCACCACGGTGTCGTCGGCCTTGAGACCGGCCTTGTCAGCCGGGCTGCCCTTGACGACGGCCGAACCACCGGTAGAAGGCGTGGTAATCTGCGCGCCGCCGCGGGTGATGCCATCGGATTCGACGGTTGCAGACTTGATGGTCACACCGAGCATCGCATGCTCGACGGAGCCCTTCGAAACGATCTGGTCAGCCACACGCTTGACGAGGTTCGAGGGAATCGCGAAGCCAATGCCGATGGAACCGGATTCGCCGGAAGACGAAGACGCAGAGGCGATCGAGGAGTTGATGCCGATGACCTGGCCGGCCACGTTGAAGGTTGGGCCGCCCGAGTTGCCGGGGTTGATGGCCGCGTCAATCTGCACTGCGTTGGTCACGATCTGGGCATGATTGTCGTCCATCACCGAAACCGGACGATTCAGCGCGGAGACGATGCCGGTAGTGGCGGTATCGTCGTAGCCAAGCGGGTTGCCGACGGCCATGACGTTCTCGCCGACCGCAAGCTTGCTGGAATCAGCAAATTCGACAGGTTTGAGGCTGCTCGGCGGGTTCTGAATCTGCACGACCGCAAGATCGGTGGTGGTGTCGGTGCCCACGACGGTCGCCTTGTACATCTGACCATTGGAAAGCGTGACCTGGATGCTGTTGTCCTGAGCGCCGGAAATCACGTGGTTGTTGGTGACGATATGGCCCTTGTCGTCAATCACCGCACCGGAACCCTTGGCAGTGCCCTGGCTGACCTGTGTGGTAATGGAGACCACCGAATCGGACACCTTCGCGGAAACCGCAGCCCAATCCGGAGCCTGGCCGCCCTTAACGGTGGCCGAACCGGAGCCGGATTTGTTGGAGGTGATGCCAGACATCGAGCTTGAGGACGGGACCGTAACCCAGCCGTTGGAAATGGCCGCGTAACCGACGCCGAGGCACAGAACTGCAGCGACTACCGCCGCAACAATGGCGGTGATGATGTTGCTGTGCGATTTGGTCTGGCCGTAAGTTCCATTGCCGTTGGCATTGCCATTACCGTTGCCATAGCCGCCAGGATTGCCGTAACCGTTACCGTTGGGCATGTTCGGCCCGCCGAAATTGCCACCGTTGCCGTTGACATTGGAACCGTTTGGCTGACCTTGCGCATTGTTGTAAGAATTGCCGTAACCGTTGCCGTTGTTGGCGTTCCTGCCGTTGCCAAAGATACCGTTCAAAGGCGTGGTGGGCGAGCTCTGCTGGCCGTTGTTGTTGCCAAACTGGCTCGGCGACGGACCGTAAGCGCCATATTCCGGGGCAGGACGGTACGGATTATCGCTCGACGTTGCGGATGAGGGGGCATCAGAGGCACCCGTCTCATTAGCGGCAGACGCGTAGGAGGAAGGACCGAAACCGGTCAGCAATCCATCGTTCTCTGCATTCGCATCATC
Organism: Bifidobacterium sp. ESL0682; assembly: GCF_029392815.1. Taxonomy (GTDB): domain Bacteria; phylum Actinomycetota; class Actinomycetes; order Actinomycetales; family Bifidobacteriaceae; genus Bifidobacterium. The sequence goes on from NZ_CP113942.1 coordinate 2,041,995, forward strand.
AGGGCGATAGCCGGTGCTGAACACCTCGGTAGGTGTGGTATTGAAATTCTGAGTTTCTTGCATTGAGGAAGGCGAGATCTCGGCGCTTCCAGCCTCATTATTATCGCCGTCAGAAGCACCGCCATTGACAGAGCCAGTTCCTTCGGCAGCAGTATTGCCCACGCCCGCGTTGCTCGCTTCTGCATTGGCATCGCTGCTCGCAGAATTGGAACCGGCACCGGTAAAGTCTGATGTGGTATTGGTATTCGTTTCCTCGTTCGGACGTGCAGGCTGACCGCTGCTCCACTCGTCTTTGTTGTCTTCAGCCATTGCTGCTCCTTATATTTCGGATGGCCACGGCTCGACGACTTCCACCGCGCCACCACTCGTGAACCGCTAATGACGAGTAAAGGCAACCGTTCTGAACGTTTCCTGAACGTTAGTTGAAAGGAAGTTTCAAACCTCGTTCCAATATCCTGATATGCTCGCCAAAACTTAGTTCTGGAGCTATTTTATCGGCCCCTATGAACCGAACAGATGGTTGACAAACTTGTGCCATGGCTTCGCCTAAAGTGAACTTAGAACCAAGTTTCGCCGTATATTGCCATCGATATGCTGGTAGGGCGAAGCGAATGAGATGAACTTGCAGCAACGGAAACGGATATGAACACTTCAGCAGATAAAACAGCAGACGCCCAGCTCAAAGATACAAACGTGCCAACCACGGATGCGAAAAACCGCGACAACCATGTTCCTGGCCATAAAGACATCGCCTCCGAGGCTACTGCATATGCGCAGACACGTTCTGCGACAACGGTTTCGCAGCTTGCGGCGAGCGCCTCTGGCCTGCTTGAGCACCCGCTCGGAGCCGAACCGGGCAAGCCCGGCGACCGCAGCAAGTTCTATTTCGAGCAGCACACGCGGCTTTCGGATTCGGCCTCCGGAAAGGGGCGCGGCGGCGCACGTTATGGGCGAACCGGAGTCATCCATACGCCGCACGGAGATATTCGTACCCCGGCTTTCGTGCCGGTTGCCACGCAGGCGGCCATGAAGGGCGTGCTGCCGGAAACCATGAAGTCACTTGGCGCGCAATGCCTGCTTTCCAACGCTTTCCATCTGTTTGAACGCCCCGGCGAAGACGTGCTCGACGAGGCTGGCGGACTCGCTCGCTTCGAGAACTGGGACGGACCGACCTTCACCGATTCCGGCGGATTCCAGGTGCTTTCGCTGGGGGCCGGGTTCAAGAAGACGCTGGCGATGGACGTTACCGGTATGAAATCGGACGACGTCATCGCGCCCGGCCGCGAGCGCAAGGCCTTCGTGGACGAGGACGGCGTCACCTTCAAATCGCCGCTCGACGGCTCCAAGCACCGTTTCTCCGCCGAAATCTCGATGGGCATCCAGCACAAGATCGGCGCCGACATCATGTTTGCCTTCGACGAACTGACCACACTGATGAACACGCGAGGTTATCAGGAACGCTCGGTCGAGCGCACTTTCCGCTGGGCGCGGCGTTGTGTTGAGGAGCATCAGCGACTCACCGAGGCACGAGTCGGCAAGCCATATCAGGCGCTTTACGGCGTAGTGCAGGGCGCGAATTACGAGGATCTGCGGCATAAAGCAGCCTCCGAAATCGCCTCGCTCGACTTCGACGGCGTGGGCATCGGCGGCGCCATCGAAAAGCGTGTCATCGGCGACACCTGCGCGTGGATCTGCGACGAAATGCCGGAATCACGACCTCGCCACGTCTTGGGAATCGCGGCAGTGGATGACATCTTTGCCTGCGTTGAAAACGGCGGTGACACCTTCGACTGTGTGGCCCCCGCCCGCTGTGCCCGCAACGGTGCCATCTACACGCGCGACGGCCGATACAACATCAAGCGCGCCGCCAACAAGCGCGACTTCGGACCGCTCGAAGAAGGCTGCGACTGCTATACATGCACGCACTACTCCCGCGCCTACGTCGACCACCTGCTGCGCGCCCATGAAATCAACGGCGCGACGCTCGCCACCATCCACAACGAACGGTTCTTCATCCGCCTGCTCGACGACATCCGCGCCTCGATCGATGGTGGTTACTTCGATGAGTTCCGCGACGAAACCCTCGCCCGCTACTACGCCCACGGATCCAAAGGCTGAGCCGACCGGACTACCTGCAATTTCGGACCTGCGGCACCGGCAAACAAAATCTTGCCAATCCAAAAACCTATGTTTACCGGTGCCAACTACGCCTCACATTTCGACGAAAAATTTCATACCCCCACAAATGTGTCATTCGTCACTTTTTCTGTTGCGTAGGAGGCACTTTGACATACAATCCCAGGCCAATCTGTATGATGGAACACGTTTAGCGAAGATAGGCAGAGGGGCAAGATGGATCTGAATGAGGCGATAACGGAGCGCCATTCCGTACGTATGTACACCGACGAACCAGTCAGTAAAGCTCTGCTCGATGAAATCTCCGCGGAAGTTGACCGTTGCAACGAGGCATCCGGTTTGCATTTCCAGATGGCCGCCGGCCTTGAAGACGCCTTCTGTGGTTACAAAACGCATTATGGCCGGTTCACTGATGTGCACAACGCCATCGCTTTAGTCACGAAAATTAACGAACCTTACGATCTGCATCCGGCAAAGAAAGCTCGTTCCGACACCAATAATTCCGCGACTTCCACTCAGCCCGATTTAACTTCACACACAACTCAATCGAACACCAAGCCACCTGCCAATCGATGCCCAAGCAAGCCAATCTCTGCCGTCCACCCTCTCTCAAAGACGAATGAATCAGCGGCAAACACCGACCAGAGGATCAACTCAGCCGAACAATCCATTGACCCGATTCCGCCCGAAGAGGCTGAAACCGAGGAAAAAGTCGGCTATTACGGCGAACAGCTGGCACTAAAACTTGTACAACTTGGGTTGGCGACCTCATGGGCAGTGCTTGACGATGCTGCGACCGGTTGGTGGAAGCTCGAGCTTGGCGAACGTGTCGTATGGATTCTCGCCTTCGGCCACCCAGCACGCCCTGGTGCCAAACACCACAGCAAACCTTTGGATTCGGTGTGCTCATTGCCCGCAAACTTCGGCCCCGATGCGACACTTGCCGCCGCCCCAGATTGGTTCCAGCGCGGTATCGAAGCCGCTTCGCTCGCACCAACATCACTGAGCCAACAGCCGTTCCACTTCACACTGGAAGAGAATCAAACCGTCAGCGTCTGCGTAACCCCGGTCTTTTCGCACACGTCGGCCTGGGTTGCGCCAAGCGTAACTTCGAAATCGGAGCCGGCACAGACAATTTCCAATGGGCAGAATGACGTCTCAGACCTTCGCTGGTCCAACATCAGCGCTCCGCCCATTTTGTAAATCTTGCCTCAAACAACACGCATAGCCACGAAACCCCTTGCGCTCGTCGGTACTGAGCAGTAACCTTATTATTTGTCTGCGAGTATGGCGGAATGGTAGACGCGCTGTCTTCAGGTGGCAGTGAGCGAATGCTCGTGGGGGTTCAACTCCCCCTACTCGCACGAGATTTCAAAACTCTCGGAAACATTGGAATACCAAGTTTCCGAGAGTTTTGTTTTATTAATCAGCATTTGGTCTGCCGTAGACCGCTTACTTCTGCTCAGGGAACGTACGAATCTTCGGCGGCTGGTAGGCGGCGACCCAGCGAGAAATGTCGTCGTAGGAATCGGTGAAGAGAAGCTTCGCGCGGTCGGGGGCGGTAAGGAAGCCGGCAGAGGTCATCGCATCGAACATCTGAGCCATCGGCTGCCAGTAACCGTCGAAATCGAAGAAAACACAAGGCTTATCGTTGAGGCCGATTCGCGCCCACGAGAAGGCTTCTGCAATCTCCTCCAGCGTGCCAGGGCCGCCCGGGAAAGCAATAAGCACGTCACCGAGCTCCATCATCCGGCGCTTGCGCTCATCCATATCGTCGACGACTTCCATCGTGGTCAAACCCTTCGCCGCGGCATTGCGATCAATGAGCATCTGCGGCATGATGCCATGCACCTTGCCACCGCCGTCGAGCACCGCCTGCGCCACAACGCCCATCAGCCCAACGCCACCACCGCCGTAGACCAGCTCGTCGTCGTTCGCTGCAATCCACTCACCAAGCTTCTTCGCTGCAGCCGCGTACTTCGGGTCGTTTCCGCTTGCCGCGCCGCAATATACCGTGATCTTCATGCCGTTCTCCTTGTAGTTATCCGTCACCATTCAACAACCGGTAATCTTGAAATCCACTATACCGTCCGCGCAAAAAGTCGGCCTACGAGAGGCATCACAACGGAATGCCGCAGCAATCACACCAAGGCTCCTAAATTGCCAGATTCGGACCGTCGGATTAGCTTTCCCAGCGCTTCACCATCCGCATCGGTTAAATCCGCGATAAGCTTTGCTGAAAGTATCCCAAATCGTCAAATTTTCGCATGAAATACATAAATAGACATTATTGCCTTTATGTCTTCTTATCTGGCCGTCTCAAAACTGCGACGAAAACAGTCCACGATGCGAAACAAAGCTGAGAAACCCTACTCCCGTAACGCATACTGCGTGTTACCGGCGATGCCACATGATGTTGTCCACAAGATTTTGCGGCATTCGTCGCAATACCCACAAGGGCCAGATAAATGAAGGGAAAGATTATGAGATACGGCATCATCGGCGCAGGAGCCATGGGATTCAGATATGGCGTGCTGCTACAGGAGTTGGCACACCAGCCGGTGGACTACATTGAGATTTGGGAGCCGAATCTCAAGAAGGTCAAGGAGCAGTGCGGAGTTTACGTCTCCCGCGATCACGAAGGCCGTCATCTCGTCAAGGCTGACATTTACTCGCCGGAAGAGTACGCAGCCAAGGGCGGCGATCCCGACCTGTGGATCATCATGGTCAAGCAGATGGATCTTGACAACTACCTCAAGCGCTGCGCGGACGCGGGCCTCTTCAAGGACCATCAGGTCGTCTTCAGCGCAATGAACGGCTGGGGCCATTTCGAAAAAATCCTCAAGTACTTCCCGAAAGACCGCATCTACGGCGGAACGGCCATGGTCGCGAGCGCCTTCAACGGCCCGGGCGACGTGGACTTCATTGGCAAGCCAGGAGCCGGCACGATGCACATCTGCGCGATGACCGAGGAGGTCACGCCGGTCGAAAAGGAATTCGTGGCCGACCTCGACAAAACCGGTTTCAACCCCCAGATCACACAGAACTTCCGCGGCACCTGCATGGCAAAGGTCATCTTCAACTCAGTCATCAACTCGATCTGCACGATGTATCAGATCACGATGGGCCAGTTCGTTTCGTACCCCGGCTACAAGGACATGGCCACCGTGCTGATTAACGAGGCCTACGATGCGCTCGAACGCTCCGGTTTCCAGCCCATCCAGACCCGTGCTGAGGCCATCGAGGAAGTCGATTACGTTAGCCGCGTCTCCAACCCACTGCACTATCCGTCGATGTACCAAGACATGTCGAAGGGCCGCAAAACCGAGGTGGACTATATCAACGGCTATATCGCCAAGGTCGGCCGCGAAAACGACTGCCCCTGCCGCGTGCAAGAATTCCTGACCCACGGCGTCCACGTCGCCGAGCTCGCCTTCCAGATTCACAAGAAGGAAGCCGCCGAGAAGGCCGCCGCTGAGGCCGGCAAGTAGGCTGCGTCTCGCACCGCCCTCACGCCGCTAAGAAAATATCCCGCCGGAAGATGTACCACCCAGATTTGAGTACGCACACTTTCCGACGGGATATTTGCATTTTCAACAACAATGTGCCATCGACCCGTGCCATTCGTGCACTTCACGCAAGTTATATCCGCACAATAAACCGCCGCAAACAGGCAGAATCGTTCTCAAACACATATTCCCAGCAATCTATTGACGTTTTGCGGCAATGAGGCAACGCTGCGATCCCACCCGTCACTGCCTATAAAAAATGGAATCTTGTCCACAATCTGACCGTTTATCACCTATTTCTGGCTTTAGGGCTTAAGCCTAATAGTTACATATCGCGTTCAGATCCACAAGATTCAGCGATGGGTGCCCATACCCAAAAGGCAGAGCGGCGGCAACAAAATTGAAACACGGGAAAGAATGACTATGAAATACGGAATTATCGGCGCAGGATCTATGGGCTTTAGGTATGGAGTGCTGTTCCACAATCTGGTGGGCCGCGACGTCGATTACATCGATATCTGGGAGCCGAACCTCAAGGCAATCAAAGAGCAGGGCGGCGTCTACGTTTCCCGCGATTACAAGAACCGTCATCTGGAGAAGGTCAACGTCTATACGCCCGAGGAGTACGCGGCTAAAGGCGGCGACCCGGACATGTGGATCATCATGGTCAAGCAGATGGACCTGCAGAACTATCTCACCCGTTGCGCAGACGCCGGGCTGTTCAAGGACCATCAGAACGTCTTCAGCGCAATGAACGGCTGGGGCCACTTCGAGAAGATTCTCAAGTACTTCCCCGAGGACCACGTCTACGGCGGCACCGCCATGCAGGGCAGCTCCTTCATCGCGCCCGGCGAGGTCGATTTCCAGGGCGAACTGGGCAGCGGCAGCATGCACATCTGCTCGATGAGCGGCGAGGTGACGCCGGTGGAAAAGGAGCTGGCCGCCGACTTCGAAAAGGCCCGCTTCAACCCGACAATTTCGCATGACCTACAGGGCACCTGCCTGGCCAAGATCATCTTCAACTCCGTAGTCAATTCGCTGTGCACGATGTATCAGATCCGCATGGGTCAGTTCATTTCCTACCCAGGCGCGATGGACATGACCACGCAGCTCGTCAACGAGGCTTACGACGCGCTGGAACGCGGCGGGATTCAGCCGATCCAGACGCGTGCCGAAGCCATCCACGAAGTGGAGAACTCCAGCAAGGTCGTCATGCCGCTGCACTACCCGTCGATGTACCAGGACATGATTGCCGGCCGCAAGACCGAGGTGGACTACATCAACGGATATATCGCCCGTGTCGGCCGCGAAAACGACTGCCCCTGCCGCGTGCACGAGTTCGTGACCAACGGCGTCCACGTCGCCGAACTCGCCTTCCAGATTCACAAGAATGAAGCCGCCGAAAAGGCCGAGGCCGCCAAGTAAGTCAAGGAACCATTGTTTTCTTCGGCTTGCCTGACTCCGGAAACGTTTAGAGCCGAGTAAGCCGAAGAAAGCAAGCAACGACTCGTTATGTTGCAATAGAGAAAACCGCTACCAAGCGTGTACTTGGTAGCGGTTTTCTTGTATCCAAACGGACTTGACAATCAGTAGTCTCGCACGGAAATTCAGTCCACGAAAACGTACTTGTTCAGGCGCTCCATCGCTTCCTGCACGCGGGAGAGCGGGAGAGCGACGTTCATGCGGATGGCACACGGGGCCTTGAACTGGCGGCCGTCCTGCACGGCGACGCCGACGTTCCATGCACGCTTCAGCAGCTCGTCAAGCGTGACGTTGTGGGCCTTGCACCAAGCGCTGCAATCCAGGAAGAGCATGTATGTGCCCTCGGGGTGGCCGAACGTGACCTCCGGGAAGTGCTCAGCGAAGTAGTCGCAGACGTAATCGACATTGCCGGTGAGCACCTGCCTCAGCTCGTCGACCCATTCATGGCCTTCGGGTTTATAGGCGCCGATCAGCGCGTGCATCGAGAGCACGTTCATGGCGTTGTAATCGGGCTTTGCGCCCTTCGAAGTGACGCGATCGCGCAGATACTTGTTGTAGATGATGTGGTACGAACCCACGAGCCCGGCCAGATTGAAGGTCTTGCTCGGCGCATACATCGCGGCGACACGGTTGCGTGCGTCCTCGCTCACCGATTGGGTCGGAATGTGCTTGTGATCGCCGAGAATGATGTCGGACCAGATCTCGTCGGAGATGACCACGCAATCGTTCTCGCGGTAGACTTCCATTGCCTTTTCGATCTCCCAGCGCTCCCAGACGCGGCCGCAGGGGTTGTGCGGGCTGCAGAAGACGGCGACGTGGATATTGTTTTCCTTAAGCTTCTTATCCATGTCTTCGAAGTCCATGCGCCAGACGCCGTTCTCATCGCGCTTGAGCGGCGAATGGACAATGCGGTAGCCGTTAGATTCGATGGCATTGGTGAAGCCCACGTAGGTCGGGCTGTGCAGCAGTACCGAATCACCCGGCGCCGCAAACGAAGTGACGGTGGAGATGACCCCGCCCAAAACGCCATTTTCGTAACCGATATCCTCGGGTTTCAAATCGGTGACACCGTTGCGCGTCTTCTGCCAGTCGATAATCGAGTTGAAATACTCATCGGTCGGGCTGAAATAGCCGAATGCAGGGTGCTTCGCGCGCTCGATGATGGCATCCTGAATCGTCGGAACAGTCGGAAAATTCATGTCGGCCACCCACATCGGGATAACATCGAACCCATCCTTCGGCGGATCAGGCGCGAATCCCGGCCGCAAGCCGAGCCCGTCGACCGCAATGGCGTCCTTGCCGTGCCGATCCATAATCGACGTGAAATCGTACTTCATTGTCTGCTCCTTTATCTAGCGCCGTGCGCTTACGCCATTGCCTGTTATGATGCCACTCTACATCGGCCGATTGCACGAAATGCTACGACCACGTATCGAAGCAGAGCCGTCATTCTTCTTCGGCGACCATCTCCTCAACCGATTCGCCGTAGAAGTCGATGATGCGCTCGACATAGGGGCCAAGCACGGCGTTGGGCATGCTGAAAATCTCGTGGACGGCGGGCTCGACGCGTTCCAAAACCACGTCGCCGCTTTCGACGCGGACGCGCTCGACGAAGCGGTTCTGCGCAGCGTTGTGCACCCACGTATCACGGCCAGCTTGGAAGAGCAGAATCGGCGTCTCGATGCGCGAGCAGGCCTCGCGTGAAAGGACGGCGTGCGACATCTTGAGCGCCTGGTTGACCCAGCCGAAGGTGGCCGCATTGGTCTGATAATGCTTGTCTTTCTTACGTAAGTCGAAATACCATTGCACACGCGCCTGTTCTGCGCCTTCGTAACCTTTGAGTTTCATGGTCGGCGAGAATTCCTTCTGGCCGGGCGCACGGTGGCGCGAAAGCCCGATAGTGCTGGCGAGCGCGGTGACAGGTCCGGCGATGGAATTGGGCATGCCGGTGACCGGTTCGATCATCGGCGAGGAAAGCACAGCCCGGTTGAAAAGCATCGGAAAACTTTCAAGCGTTGCCGCCGCAATGCCACCACCCATCGAGTGCGAATAAAGATGCATCGGCTGGTCGCCCGCGTACCGCCGCCCGACGGTTTGCGCGAACTTGGCCAAATCAGCGACATATCGCCGCCAATCATCGACCCAAACCAGCGAGGGATTCGCAACATCGCGCACTGAGTAGCCATGGCCGCGGTGCTCAAGAATGCAGACGGAATAGCCAGCAAGTAGGAAATACCATGTCATTTCGGCATGCTTGGCCGCAAATTCCGTAAATCCAAACGAGAAGACGATTGACCCACGGAACTTGGCACTTGCGCCAGGAATATTTAAAGCGTCAAACTTGTGCGCATCAAAGCAAACATAATGCAACTTGCCGGGCGTTGGCGGAGTCTTGAGCGAAGACATGTCGAACAGCTTGCCACGTGCAATCTGCTGGGCTTCCTCATCGTCCGGCCCAACGTCAATACCGGTTCCGCTGACTCCGATTCCCGCGTCACCCATACCGATGCGGGTCTCACCATCTACACCACCTACACCGTCAGCCGCAGCAGAATTTCCAGCATTATCAGCATCATCGGCAGCGCCATTGGGAACAGTCCCCTGCATCGGGACGGCAACCCCGTTCGCCGCAGCACCTTGCGCTGAAGCAGCAACGTTATCGGCCACCCCAGCAGGCGACATCCAGCCTTCTTCGCGGCATTTCGCGAGCGCCGGCAGCACGGTATCGCGCATCACCTCGGCATAATGATTCTCGTCAATCAGCGGCATATGCATACTGCCAGTCTAGCGGCATTCGCCGGCACATTTCTCACTCATTCCAATCCCAGCGAACGCACTGGCGCCCATCCAGCATCATCGCGCAATTCCCAACGCATCATAGAGGAAATCTCGTTGGAGAGTGAGCAGGTTTTCGGCGACCTTCGGATCATTGGTCATGTGGGTGATGCCGGTGAGCGGCAGGTAGGTATGGGGGCGGCCGGCCTCCATCAGCGCCTGTGAAAGTCGCAGCGAGTTGGCGATGGTGACATTGTCGTCGGCGAAACCGTGGATGAGCATGAGCGGACGAGTGAGCTTCGGGGCGTCGGCGACAATGGAGTTGCGCTCGTAGACCGCCGGGTCGAGGCCGAGATAACGCTCGGTGTAATGCGTGTCGTAGAGGGCCCAATCGGTCGGCGGAGCCCCGGCGCAGGCCGCGTGGATGACATCGGGTGCGTCAAGCACCGCAAGCGCCGAAAGATAGCCACCGTACGACCAGCCGATAATCGCCACCTTGTCAAGATCGGCGTCAGGCGCGACATCTGGCAACGCACGCACAGCCTCAACCTGGTCGGCTAACGTCACGTCCTTCATGCGCTCGAAAATCTCGCGATCCCATTTCGGGCCACGACCGGTGGTGCCGCGGCCATCAGCGGTGACCACGATGAAGCCCTGATCAGCCCACCACTGCGATTCCCAATAACCGGCCTGCGAGAAAGTGACCTGCTGCGCACCCGGCCCACCGTAAGGCTTCAGCAATACCGGCAGTTTCGCTGCACCCGCGAATTTACTGGACGCGCTCGGGCGGGTAATCGCAGTAAACAAACGATGCTCACCCAGCCGTACAAAATTGACATTTGGCGTGAATCCAGGAGTTTCGGCATAGCTGGAGATGTCAGCTCGAACGGTATAAATTGAGTCGTTCGTCAGCACATTGTCAGTACAGTTATTGTCAGATTGACTTACCAAACCATGTACCATCATCGAACCGGAATGCACCATATCATGACCCGAAATCACGATGCCATCACCCGCGCGGCTTGCACTCCATACGCCCGGACGCGCAGTCACCGGCGTAATATTCCCATCAAAATCAATGGTGGCCACATCAAAGCTACGGGCATCATGCAACGCTTCGTCACCCCGCCAGGCCTCAGGGACAACGGGAAGCGAACCACGCTCGGAGGCAATTTCCCGAGTCGAGCATCCCGAATTTATCGCCGCATCTTCAACTTCCGAGCCAGCAACTTCATGCGGTGTACGCTGCACCACCGCGAGCACGTTCTCGTCGCTCACGTCCAACACCGTGCGCACCTGCCAGCCGACCGGCGCGAACGGTTTGCCATCGACGGTCAACCGGTTCGTGTCAGTATCCATATCGTTCAAAGCGCAGACCAAACGCCCGTCCGGCGTGAAAGCGGGAGTACCAAGGACGAGATCAATCCATTGGTCGTTGGCATGCTCTTCCAAAATACGGGTCCGTCCGTCAGGCCGTACCTCCAGCACCTGGTCGTGCGACTGCCGACGATTCTGCACCAATACGAGCGGCTCATGGCCGGTCTGCCAACGCACCGCCGCCACATATTCGTAGCCCTCGCGATCCCATGAAACATTCTGCACATCACAGCCAACATAACGCCCATCGCGTTCTTCATCGAACTCAAGATGAGCCAGCATCAGCCGCACAATGGCATTCTTGGTGAGTGCACGCGCGTAGCGGCGACCAGTCGCAGGCTTGCTCGGGTCAGCCGGATCGCTGATATACCACACGGCTCAGGCGAACTGTCGTACATTTCAAACATCAGCCCACGCGAATCAGGAGCCCACCAAAATCCGTCGTAACGGTCCATTTCCTCGCCGGCGACGAACTCGGCCAAACCGATTTTCAGCGTCCCACTCGGGTCGTTTCCAACGCTCCAAACCGTGCTAAATCGATCACCAGAAACGTTAGTATCATTGACATTCCCCGCCCCATAAGCCTCTTGCGCTTCGGCTGCGCAGGTATGCGGATGCACATGTTTATTATGCAGACGTCGAGCCCCAGTCGCACTATCATTCCGTCCACCCGCCAGGCTTCCACCGGCAACTTCCACGACACTTTTATCCGCATCGTCTGCAACGACGAAATCGGTTTCACCATCTTCTTGGCCCTCGGCCGACATGTCGAATTTTTCGTTACCCCAATCGGCAATATCCACCATCACCAGGCGCGTGCCAGTTGTGTAAACGATATGCCGCCCATCCGGCGAAATCCGAGGATTCAACACTGGCAACCACTTGCAATCCGATGACGAAACTTTCGAATTGGTATTGGCCGCGTCATTACCATTCTTGAAATTCGCGGCATCGCTATGACCATTTTCACCACTATCATCAGCGTCGCCAATCGCGATCTGACGGGTGCGGGCACCGTCGCCATCCTCATCGATTTCACTGACGAACAGTTGGCCATTAATGGTAAAAACCACGCGCCGCCCAGCGGCATCCACCGAATACGAAACGATGCCCTGCCCACCTTCGCGGGCACGCTCACGCCGTGCCTTCTCCTCAGCCGGCACATCCTCGCTGTCCGCGTCAGCCAACAGTTCGCGCGGATCGGCCAAGAGCACCTCGCGATGTGAACTGTCACGACCAATCACACTCATCCACAGAGAGGTAACCAAATCCTCCGGCCCATCCGAACGCAGAAACAGTGCCCTCGATCCATCGCCAATTGCCTGCGCGGCCCGCGGCGCCCCGCCCGTAAACCGCAGCGTCCGAGCTTGCGCGCCCCGGAAACTCCGCAATCGCCTTCGCTTGCGACTTCAAATCAATAGCATCTTGCGTCTTATCTAAGCCCATGCTTTCAGTATAAGTAAATTCACTCAGTCTCATTCACCTGACATACAATTTTCAAATTGCTATCAGGGACGCTAAGCGATAGTGCTACCACGCAGTCATACTGCAGCAGCACGTCTTATTTTATCTCCAAAAAAGTGTAGAAATTTACATTTTTTTGGAGATAAAAATGTATTTATTTACACTTTTCTGGAGATAACTTCGGCAGTGAAAACGGAATTATGAGTCATACTCTTCTCCCTCTTCATTCTGCTTTCACCAGCCCAAGAAAATCCCACTTACATTCACTTCATTTCTCATCGCAAAAATATCCTCGCCTACGTGTTTTGAAAATTGTACGACACGCCGGGAAATGCTTTGACTAAACTACGTATTACAATACGCGAAAATCGATAGAAACGCGATGTTTTAGCGGATTTCAAGCATTTTAAAGTCATTACATAAAAGCAAAAACTGTCATAATCAGAATTAGACAGCGTAAAAAATGTTGTCTATACGAATAATGTTTGACAACGCAGACGAAAACGTGGTTAGGCAATGCATTACATCATTCAATCACGTTGCAGATAAAGGTTGGTTGTTTATGGGTGTTATTGACAGTTTAGTGGCGTTATCATTATGTATTACCTTAGCAATCGGCGCCCCTCCTTCGCTATCTCAGCATGCTGCGGAAGATACCGCCTCGTCAAACGATATTACTCAATCTACAGTAATTAGACAATCATCCTCTAAATCGTCTACCAAATCCAAGCAATCTCAATCCCCATCTGTCCGTTCCGCTTCGCAGGTCACCGCCGACCCGTCCGCAAGCGCAGCACCAGCCACCAGTGAACAGCCATCTGTAGGCATGCGTGGCTCCTGCACGGCCAAGACCGGCACATGGGGCACAGCCACCTGGAACTTCACCGCCGACTGCACACTCACCATCCACACCGGCGACACCCAGACCGTCACCAGCGCCACTACATTCGGCACGGGAACCGGCTATAACAGCCCGGCCACAGCTGGTTCCATAGCCGCCACCGCGACCACGATAATCATCGACGGCAACCTCACCGTCAGCCCTACATCTTCTGTGCCGTCTGGCATATTCCACCACTGGGCCAGTCTGCAGCATTTCCGCATGGCCCCTGGCTCCACCTTCACGCCTGTCGGAGGCGCCGGATACGGGGTGTTCTGGCAGGACACGAACCTGGAATCGGTCGACACCACCGGCTGGGACACCAGCCAGACCACCGACATGATCGGCATGTTCGCCTTCTGTTCCAAACTCGCCAGCCTGGACGTCACCCACTTCAACACCAGCAAGGTGGCAAAGATGTCGCAGATGTTCTACCAATGCTCCAACCTGACCAGCCTGGACGTCAGCCACTTCGACACCAGCCACTGCACCGAGATCATGACCATGTTCGCCTACTGCACGAAACTCGCCTCAATCGACGTCTCAAACTTCGATCTGACTAATGTACGTAAAGGAGATGCTAACGCCATCGCGAACGGATTAGGCGGCAAAATCACGGGCATGTTCATGGGCGACACCAATCTGACCATGCTGGACCTGCGCACGTGGAACACCGACGCACGCCTAGAATTAAACGCGCTATTGCCGGACGGCCTGCGCATGCTGGCCCTCGGCCCCAACACCAAACTCCACCAAAACACGTACAACTTTATATCGCAAAACGCGTTCAGCATGGTCAACCAGGGCATCACGTGGATGCAGGTCAGCAGCTTCGACCCGAACACCGCCACCGTCATCGGCACCGTCGGTACCACGCCCACGCTCGCCACCAGAGCCGTCACCAACCCCGGGGGCTTCTATATGGAACGAAGCACCACGGGCCTCAACCTCGTCGTCGACGCCAACGGAGGGACCGGCTCCTACAGCCAGGAATACAACACCGCCACCATGGGCCAGAGCGTCGACGCCCCCGCCGCGAACAAGCTCACCGGCAACAAGCCGGCCGCCGTGTTCACCGGATGGAACACCAAGCGCGACGGCACCGGCACCCACTACGCGGCCGGCCAGCACATCGCCACACTCGCCAAGGGGCAGTACGTCCCCGAGCAGACCCTCACCCTCTACGCCCAATGGTCCGACGTCACCACACCCACGACCCTCTCGATCGCCTACCGCCATACCACCAACACGGTGGTGGCCACCAGCCCGACACCGGTCCGGGTCTGCATATCGGCCGTGTCCTGCCAGACGTCCGTCGCCAACGGGTCGTCGTGGACCGTGTCGTACTCGCCCGCGGCGTTCACCTCCCAGTTCCCGGTCGGCACGGCCTACTCGCTCACGGCGAGCGGCTACGCCGTCGACCCGGTGACGGGCACGACGGTCAGCAGCAAGACCCCGGCCACGTTCACCGGCACCCTGCCGTGGATGACCGTCACACTCGACGTGGGCGACACCCACGCCTCAGGCACAGTGCCCACGGTCAGCCCGGCGCTCGTCGGCAGCGACGACGGCAAGGCGGACATCAACCTGCCCAAGCTCGCATCCACCGACTCCAACGGACCCTTCTATCTGCACCACTTCCCCGCCGGCTGGAACCACCTCACCGGTCAGACCACGCCCCAGTACGCCACGCCCGGCCTGACCGCCATCCCCACCAGCGACGGGACCACCACCGGCGGGCACACCGCCGTCACCCTCTACCTCGTCTGGAACAACATCGCCACGCCCCTCATCAGCGCAGGGAAGACGCGCCGTTCCGCCGCCACGAACCAGATCACGACCGAAGGCGACGCGGCCCCCTGGACGGGCAGCGACATCCTCAAGGTCTGCATCAAGCCCACCGGGAGCACCATCGCCCCGACCTGCCAGAACGCCACGTGGACGCCCACGAGCGCGGCATGGGACGGCACCACCCGGCACGGCTGGACCGTCACCTTCCCGCGCAGCGCGACCCTCGACAAGCCCGGCAAGTACGACATCACCGCCACGGACACCACCGGCGACACCGTATGGCGCGACCCCGCCGGCACCGCCACCAGCTGGACCGGCCGCTTCAGCAGCGGCGTGTACATCAGCGGCCTCGCCCTCACGGCCATGCCGCTCACCGGCGGCAAACCGCAGCACACGGCCGCAGCCCTCGCCTCCGGGCTCGCCGCGGCACTCATCCTGCTGGCGGCCGTCACCGCCCTGCGCAACCGCAGGCGCCAGGCCCGCCACAGCAGATAACCGATACCCGGGGCGACAAAACGCCCCATCGACCACCGGCGCGGCCGGAGGCCCGAACAACGGGCCGGACCGCCGCGCCGCACACACAGCACTTCCCGCCCGGTAACCAACACCCAAACCAAACCCACCGGACGGGAACATCGGGTGCCGACGCTAATACAAACCCAAACAAACCCGGCGCCGGCACCCACCCACACTTTCAAAATTTCCCTACCGCAAAAATGTCCCCACAATCTGATTTTGAGGACCATTACGACACGCCGATGCAATGCTTTTACTAAGCCGATTTTTATAGCACTCACAAAATTGTCGAAAATGCAATACTTTAGCGGGCTGCGAACATTTTAAAGCCATTACGTAAAAGCAAAAACTGTCAGAACAAGAATTAGACAGCGTAAAAAATGTATGACCAACCGTATAATGTATGACCACAGACTAGGAGATTGGGGTTGGCTCATGCATTACATCAGCCAACCGTTTTGAGAGCAAAAAGGCTGGTTTCTTATGGGTGTTATCAACAATTTAGTGACGTTGTCGTTGTGCATAACTTTAGCAATTAGCACCCCCCGCAATTCCAGCATGTAACTGAAAATGCCGCCTCACCAAATACTGCTGCTCAATCGACAGTAATTAGACAATCATCCTCTAAATCGTCTATCAAGTCTGAGCAATCTCAATCCTCGTCCGTCCGCTCCGCTTCGCAGGTCACCGCCGACCCGTCCGCAAGCACGGCACCAACCACCAGCGAACAACCATCTGTAAGCACGCGCTCTTCCTGCACGGCCAAGACCGGCACATGGGGCACAGCAGACTGGGACTTCACCAGCGACTGCACACTCACCATCCATTCCGGCGACACCCAAACCGTCACCAGCGCCACAGCATTCGGCACGGGGGCGCCTACAACACCCCTGCAACAGCTGGCTCCATAGCCGCCACAGCGACCACGGTGATCATCGACGGCAACCTCACCGTCAGACAATTTTCTATGTTCACCCAGTATGGAATATTCCACGACTGGTCCAATCTGCAACACTTCCGCATGGCCCCCAGCTCCATACTCAAACTCGTCGGGAACATCGGCTATGGGGTGTTCTGGAACGACACAAACCTAGTATCGATCGACACCACCGGCTGGGACACCAGCCAGACCACCGACATGCTCGGCATGTTCGCCAACTGCCCCAAACTCGCCAGCCTCGACGTCACCCACTTCGACACCAGCCAAGTAACACGACTTGAGCGGATGTTCTACGGCTGCTCTGGCCTGACCACCCTAGACGTCAGCCACTTCAACACCAGCCAAGTTCACCAGTTTAAGACCATGTTCTACGGCTGTACGAACCTAGCCGCGATCGATGTGTCCAACTTCGACCTCTCCAATGCCATCAAACTCACCCTCCCATATTATGACGGCAGCATCACGGCGATGTTTGCCGGCGACACGCACCTGAGCACGCTGGATCTGCGCACCTGGAACACCGACGCCCCGATCGAAGTAAACAACCTGCTGCCTCCAAACCTGCGCATGCTGGCCCTCGGCCCCAACACCAAACTCCAACAAGGCAAATACGCCTTCTCGCCTAGCATAAACCAGAACGCATTCGCATCGGTTAATCAGGGCATCACGTGGATGCAGGTCAGCAGCTTCGACCCGAACACCGCCACCGTCATCGGCACCGTCGGCACCACGCCCACCCTCGCCAACAAGGCCGCCACCAACCCTGCGGGCTTCTACATGGACAAGACTGACGTAGGCATGAATCTGGTAGTCGACACAAACGGTGGAACCGGCTCTTACAGCCAGGACTTCGACACCTCGTCCACAGGGCAAATCGTCGATGCGCCTGCAGCCAGTAAGATTACCGGAAACAAACCCAGTGCCGTGTTCGCTGGCTGGAACACCAACCGCGATGGCACCGGCACCGCTTACGCACCTGGACAGCGCATCGCTTCACTGTCTAAAGGCCAATATATCCCGAAGAAAACGGTCACTCTCTACGCCCAATGGACCGACGTCGCAGCCCCGACAACCTTATCAATCGAGTATCACCACACCACCAACACGGTGGTGGCCATCAGCCCGACTCCGGCACGGATTTGCCTATCAACTTCATCTTGCCAAGACGCCGTCGCCAACGGATCATCGTGGACCGTATCTTATTCTCCATCAACATTCACTGCCCAGTACTCCATCGGATCTGCGTACCAACTCAGAGCGAATCGTTATGTAGTCGATACGGCAACGGGAGAGACGGTCATCAGCCAGGCCCCGACCATATTCGTCGGCACCCTGCCATGGATGACCGTCACACTCGCCAAGGGCAGCAGCACGGGCACAGTGCCCACGGTCAGCCCGGCGCTGGTCGGCAGCGACGACGGCAAGGCGGACATCACCCTGCCCAAGCTCGCATCCATCGCCTCCGGCGGAATCCACAACTACCAAGGTTTCATTGCTGGCTGGAGCCACCTCGCGAACCAGGCCACGCCCCAGTACGCCACGCCCGGCCCGACCGCCATCCCCACCAGCGACGGGACCACCACCGGCGGGCACACCACAGTCACCCTCTACCCCGTCTGGACCACCGTCGCCAAGCCCGTCTTCACCGCGGGGAAGACGCGCCGCTCCGCCGCCACCAACCAGATCACGACCGAAGGCGACGCGGCACCCTGGACGAGCAGCGACACCCTCAAGGTCTGCATCAGCCCCTTCGGAAGCACCAGCACCCAGACCTGTCAGAACGCCACATGGACGCCCACGAGCGCGGCATGGGACGGCACCACCCGGCACGGCTGGACCGTCACCTTCCCGCGCAGCGCGACCCTCGACAAGCCCGGCACCTACCTAATCATCGCCACGATCACCACCGGCGACACCGTATGGCGCGACCCCGCCGGCACCGTCCACGTGGACACCATCTACTACGCGCATATCGACGGCCTGGCCCTCACGGCCATGCCGCTCACCGGCGGCAAGCCGCAGCACACGGCCGCGGCCCTCGCCTCCGGACTGGGCATAGCCCTCATCCTGCTCGCGGCCGCCACCGCCCTGCGCAACCGCAGACGCCAGGCCCGCCACAGCAGATAAACCACAAAAACCGGCGCGGCCGGAGGCCCGAACAACGGGCCGGACCCCGCGCCACATACAACACTTCCCGCCCGGTAACCAACACCCAAACCAAACCCACCGGACGGGAACATCGGGTGCCGACGCTAATACAAACCCAAACAAACCCGGCGCCGGCACCCACCCACACCTACCGCTTTGCCAATGTCGCACAAAGCATTACAAATATAAGTTCTTGGTATCGACGAATTGCATATGGACGCCACTTTTGTCACACTGCAAAGCCGCGGTAAGCCCCTGCAGCAATCAGCAAACCCGAACCAACACCACGTCGGTACCCATCTGCATTCCCACAATGAAGAAATTGCACGGATTAGGGGTAAATTCGCAACTCGTTTGCGGCCTCGCGTAAGATGGTGACTGATAAGAAAGGGGCTACGATGAGCGTTTTTGATCGTTTTGAGAAAAGCGTTGAGGGAGCCGTGAACGGTGTCTTCTCGAAATTCGGTTCGAAAGACCTTCAGCCGGTCGACCTCTCCAGCGCACTCGAACGCGAGATCGACAACGAGGCCATGCCGGTCGGTCGCGACCGCACCGTTGCCCCGAACGAATACCGCTTCAAGCTGAGCACACCCGATTTCGATCGTATCGAGCAATGGGGCAGCGAGACCTTGGCTAACGAGCTTGCCGACAATCTCACCCAATACGCCAAAAGCCAGCACTACGCTTTCGTCGGCCCTGTCGTCGTGATCTTTGAGGAAGACCTGGACCTGAGCAAGGGCAACTTCAAGCTCACCAGCGAATCCGTGCAGGGCAACGCCGTTCCTGTAACCACCGAGAATCAGTCGCAAGACAGCCCGATGCTCGAGATCAATGGCAACCAATACCTCCTCACCAAAGACAAGACCATCGTTGGCCGTGGCTCCGGTTGCGACATCGTCATCGACGATCCAGGCATCTCGCGCAACCACCTCGAAATCGACATCACGCCGAACGGCACCATCGCTCGCGATCTGGGCTCCACCAATGGGACCTACGTGGAGGGGCACCAAGTGCCGGCGGCGACCCTGCTCGACGGCAACACCATCACCATCGGCCGCACCCGCATCCTCTATTGGGCTTCGTCGCAGGATCAGGACTAACGGCCAGACGCCAGGTACATCGCCAATGATCACCGAACTTACCTTTGCGATTCTTAAGTATGGCTTCCTCGCCCTGCTTTGGATTTTCGTATGGCTTGCGGTCCGCTCGCTGAAGCGCGACGTCGATACGCTGAGCCCGCACAAATCGTGGTCGCACCGCAAGAGTGCCCGCCGCGCGCGCAAGGCCGCCGAATCCAACCCGATGCCCGCCATGGCAAACGCTCCCGTAGTCACGTCGCATCGCGGCAACCCCGGTATGCAGATGGGTAACGCCGGCGGACGCGGCGCCAACGCCAAACCGACGCTGCTAACCATCATCGACGGTCCGCTCGCCGGTTCCTCCGTACCGTTAAGCAACGGCACCATTACTCTCGGCCGCTCCAGTTCCAACACCGTCGTGCTCGACGACGAATTCGTCTCCTCGCAGCACGCTCGCGTCTATGCCGACCCCGCCTCCGGCTCCTGGGCCATCGAAGACCTCGGCAGCACCAACGGCACCATCGTCAATCATCGTCGTATCACCTCGCCCGTGGTCCTGCCCGCACGCGTACCGGTGCGCATCGGCGCCACAACGTTCGAATTGAGGTGATCGCTATATGCCAGAAACCTCAGATTCTTCATTGACACCGAACGAACTCAGCAATCCGAACGATTCCAACATGCCACCTTCAATTCCGGTAACGGCAAACGAGACCGATGGCTTCTCTTCAGATGCGTCTTCTACGTCTTCTGCACTTTCTACGTCTTCTGTATCTTCTGAGCCTTCCAATGACGGTGCGGCCGATAACCAAACGACTGATACAACGGCTTCGGAAGCAACAGACCAGGCCGAAGTAAGCAGCACGGTGCATATTCCCAGCCACAGCCTGGGCGAGCGACCACAGCAACGACTTTTCCTTTATTCCACCACGGTTTCCGACGTGGGCACGGTACGCAGCAATAACCAGGATTCCTCGTTCGCCGGCGAGCACCTCGTCGCCATCTGCGACGGCATGGGTGGCCACGCGGGCGGCGATACAGCCTCGACCATCGCCATTCGTTCCCTAGCCCATATCGAGCAGAGTGGCGCAAAAAACGACGTCGCCTCCATCGCTTCGATGATGGAAACCAGCGTGATGGCAGCCCATGACGCGATTGTGGGCAAGGCAAAACGCGAGCGCACGTTGGCCGGCATGGGCACGACGGTGACAGCCGTGGCGCTCGTCGAAGGTCATTGGGTGGTCACGCACATCGGCGACTCGCGCGCCTACCTGCTGCGCGACGGCAAAATCCGCCGCATGACGCAGGACCACAGCTACGTCCAACATCTGATCGACACCGGCCGCATCACCGAGGCCGAAGCCCGCAACCACCCGCAGCGCAATGTCGTGATGCGGGTGCTCGGCGATTTCGACATCGACCCGCACCCCGACATCGCGGTCTTCCACGCGCAGCCCGGCGATCGCTGGCTGCTATGCTCCGATGGCCTTTCCGGAGTTCTTGAAGACGATACACTCGAACAGATGCTTGCCAGCGTCTCCGACGAAGAGGAATGCGCCCAGCAGCTGGTCGCCATGGCACTGAAGGCCGGCAGCACCGACAACGTCACGGCCGTTATCGCCGATGCCACGCTCGCGCTCGACGCCGATTCCTTCGACCTTCCCCACCAGACGCCGCTTGTCGGCGGGGCCGCGAGTTCGAACCTCGAAGCCATCGCAGACATTATCAAGGAGCCCGTCGCCTCTTCGCCCGCGCTGCGGTTGGGCAAACAGTCGCCCGCGCAGCGTGCCGCCGCCTTGACCCACGCCGAAAACAACGCCAAGGCAAACGGAGGTTCGCCGGATGCAAACGGCCAACCTCTCTCCTCGAAGTCCGGCTCATCTGAGGCAGGTCAGAAACAGGAAGCCTCCGCCTCATCCGATCCAGGAGATACCGGCAATGTCGTCCACGTGGCCCAGCCCTCGGCAGTGCGAGACGAAGAGGACAACAAGGCCAATATGG
The DNA here is from genome assembly GCF_029392815.1 of Bifidobacterium sp. ESL0682. Lineage (GTDB taxonomy): Bacteria > Actinomycetota > Actinomycetes > Actinomycetales > Bifidobacteriaceae > Bifidobacterium. The sequence goes on from NZ_CP113942.1 coordinate 2,064,093, forward strand.
ACACCGGCGAGATTCCGGTGATCACCAAGAAAGACGGCCGACTTTCCGCCGATCCCAACGATCCGGAAGTGGCGCGGGCCATCCGTCGCGAACATCAACGCCACCGCAAGAACGAGCGCCGCAAGCGCAACCGCGGCCGTATAGCGGTTATTGTCGCTTTCATCGTGGCCGTAGCTGCCGTGCTCGGTGTTGGGTTCGGGGCCTATCGCTGGAGCCAAACGAAATATTACATCGGTACTAGCGGTGGGTCTGTGGCCGTCTACCAAGGCGTCAACACCAATCTGTTTGGCGCGCAACTGTCCCACAAGGTCGAATCCACCGATATCAAGCTTTCCGATCTGCCGCAATCCTGGAGGGACGAGCTGAACCAAGGCATTACCGTGGATTCGTTCGACCAAGCCAAGAGCCATGTCGCGATGATCAAGAAAGAGGCCAAAACCCTCGATAAGTCCAAATCCAAGGACAAGAGCACACCGTTGCCATGGGCGGAGCAGGAATCCTCAGGCAGCTCCGGAGCGGGTGACTCGAACGGTACGAATAACTCAAGCGCCTCGAACGACGTCGAGCCTAGTACTCCCAACAACTCAGGCAATGAAAGCGCCGATCTCAACGGTGCCAGCCCCACCGCGACCTCAGCGGCAGCTGCCGCAACTCAAGCAACCACTGTCGCCGGTATAAAGGCGGCGAGCGCATGATCGCCACCCGTTTCCGTCAGATAGGTCTGCTGCTGCTCGCCATCGCGATCAGTGGCATTGCCTTTTTCCAGCTCTTCGCCCGCGTCTACAGTGGCTTCCCCGCCAAGTATGTCATCATTCTCTTAGTGGTGGCGGCACTGTTCATCGTGCTCTGGGCGCTGCTGCTGAAATTCAAGCCCTACGCCAGCCAGGAAATTCTGCCGTGCGTGATGCTGTTGACGGCCATCGGCACAATGATGATTGCACGCATCGATTACGACAAGAAGACCACCGTGGCCTTCCGCCAGCTGGTCTGGGTATGCATCGCCTTGGTGCTGACCTGTATTTTCATCGTTGCCCTGCGCGATTACCGCGTTCTGCGGCGCTTCTCGTATGTCAGCATGGTGGTGGGCCTGGTACTGCTGCTCTCCCCCATGATTCCGGGCCTCGGCAAGGAAATCGGCGGCGCACGCATCTGGATCGGTTTCGGCTCGCACACCTTGCAGCCGGGCGAATTCGCCAAGCTATTCCTCGCTTTCTTCTTTGCGGCCTACCTCTTCAACCACCGCGACCAGCTGGCCGTCGGCGGTAAGAAAGTAGCCGGTCTGCAGCTTCCGCGCGTCAAAGACATGGGCCCGCTGATCATTGTCTGGCTCGCTGCTATTGGCGTACTGGTGGTTCAGCATGATCTCGGCACCTCGCTGATGTTCTTCGCCATGTTCGTCTCCATGCTTTACGTCGCTACCGGCCGTGGCAGCTGGCTCATCATCGGCGGCATTGCCTTCGTTGTTGCAGCGGTCTTCTCGGTCAAGCTCTTCGCACACGTCGGCTATCGCGTCGACGGTTGGCTTCATCCCTTCGATGCCGCGGTTTACAACCGCCAATACGGCAGTTCTTACCAGTTGGTCACGGGTATCTTTGGCCTGGCTTCCGGCGGCTTGCTAGGCACCGGCATCGGGCAGGGCCACCCAGGGCTCACTCCGCTGGGCAATTCCGATTTCATCTACTCCTCCCTCGGCGAGGAGCTCGGTTTGGCCGGTTTGATGGCCATCCTGATGCTGTACCTCATCATCATCACCTCCGGCTTACTCACGGCGATGAAAATCAAGGACGGCTTTGGCAAGCTGCTGGCCAGCGGCCTCGTTTTCACCATGGCGTTCCAGGTCTTCACCGTGGTCGGCGGCCTCACCTTGGTCATCCCGATGACCGGTCTGACAATGCCGTATATGGCGGCAGGCGGCTCATCGCTCGTGGCCAATTATCTGCTCGCAGCCCTGCTCATTGTCATCTCGAACGAGGCCAACAAGCCTGAACCGGAGGGTGAGCTTTCAAATACGATGCAATACGAGGCGATGGAAGCGCTGAATGAGCGCAATGCCCAAAAGAAGCGCAACGAGGCCCGTCATTCACGTTCCCGGTCGCTTGCTCGCTCGACTAACGCGAGCGATGCGAATGAGGAACCGGCAACGTCGAGCTTCCCTGTATCCACGCCTACAGAACAGCCTCGGTCGGCCTCGTCATCGGCCGGTGTCACGGTCAATTCTGAAGGAGGCGAACGATGAACAAATATCTGCGTCAGATTTTCACCGCCGTCATCGTCCTCTTCGCGATTCTCGGGCTTTCCAGCACCATGATCACGGCCATCGACGCCAACAAGCTCAACAACGACCCGCGCAACCAGCGCGGCCTCTACCACGAATTCAACGCCCCGCGCGGCTCGATTCTGGCCTCGGACGGCACGGTAATGGCCAAATCCGACCCGGTGAACGACCCGTTCGCCTATCAGCGTTCCTATTCCAACGGCACGCTTTACGCGCCTGTTACCGGATATTTCTCTATCAGTCAGCGCGCCGACCGTGGCATCGAGAACTCGCGCAACAAACTTCTGACCGGCGAATCCAACCAGCTTTTCTGGCAGCAATTTAAGTCGCTGTTTACCGGATCGGCCAACAAGGGCGCTTCCATTGAAACGTCCATCGACCCGAAGTTGCAACGCGTCGCCTACGACCAGTTGAACGGCAAAAGTGGCGCCGCCGTAGCCTTCGAGCCCAAGACCGGCCGTATTCTGGCGATGGTGTCGACCCCGAGCTACGACCCGAACGTGCTGGCCAGCCACGACACCACGAAGGTCAACCAGGAGTATTCCAAGCTCACCGGCGACAAGTCCAACCCGATGCTCAACCGTGCCGTTTCCGAGCTCTACCCGCCAGGGTCCAGCTTCAAGACGGTCGTGGCCACGGCGGCCTTGGAAAGCGGCAAATATCAGCCGGATACACGTATCCCGGCAGGCGCAAGCTATACGTTGCCCAACACCAACACGAAACTGACCAACCAATCAAGCGCGGCCAACGGAGGTGCAGACGGCCAGATTTCGTTCGAGGACGCGTTGGCCTACTCCTCCAATACGGCGTTCGCCCAACTCGGCGGCGCGCTCGGAGCACAGGCTATCCAAGACACGGCCAAGAAGTTCGGCTTCGGTTCCTCCATCCCCATCGATGGGTCGAATTCGACAGGCGACCCGATGCAGGCCATCGCCTCGAAATTCCCGGACAACCCGACTCCCGACCGCCTTGCGCTGGCATCGATTGGCCAGGGCGACACCCAGGAGACACCTTTGCAGAACGCTATGATCGCCTCGGCCATCGCCAACGGGGGGACGCTTATGCGCCCAACGCTGGTCGACCGCGTGCGTTCCAGCGACCTCACAGTGATTTCAACCACCAGCCCAAGCGCGATGAGCCAGCCGATGAGCAAAGACACCGCGAACAAATTAACGGAAATGATGAAAGCAGTAATTACCAAAGAAAATCCCAACCTGGCCATTCCAGGCGTATCCGTCGCCGCTAAAACCGGCACCGCGCAAATCGGCGCGGGCAACCAAAGCAACGACGGCTGGATCATGGGCTTTGCTCCCGCAGACGACCCGAAAATCGCCGTTGCCGTGGTCGTTCATAATACCAACCAAGCAGGCAGTGACGCGGCTGGGCCGATTATGAAGGCGATGATGAGGGAGGCACTGGGCAAATGAAGCTCGTTGAGGGTCAACTGATTCACAACCGATACCGCCTCGACCGCCGGCTTGCACAAGGCGGAATGGGCGAGGTCTGGAAGGGCTACGACATCCAGCTCAATCGCGTTGTCGCCATCAAGGCGCTGCGCGGCGACCTGACCGACGTGGAGGCCAAGCGGCGCAGGTTGCGCATAGAGGCTCACAATTCTGCCGATCTGGCCCATCCGAACATCGCTGCGTTGTTCGATTACTACGAGCACGACGGCATCGGCTTTTTGATCATGGAGTACGTCGACAGCGAGTCGCTGGCCGATATGTACCACGAAAACGGCGCGGTCGATCCGCTTCATCTGCTGCCGATCCTGGTGCAGGTGGCGCGTGGTCTCTATGTCGCGCATTCGCACGGTGTCATCCACCGCGATGTGAAACCCGCCAATATCATGGTCTCCAAGGACGGCGAGGTGAAGATCACCGATTTCGGCGTCTCCTATTCCACCAACCAGGCGCAGATCACGCAGGACGGCATGGTGGTGGGCACCGCACAATACATTTCGCCGGAGCAGGCGCAGGGCAAGAAGGCCACGCCACAGTCCGACATCTATTCGCTGGGTGTGGTGGCTTACGAAGGCTTGTGCGGGCATCGCCCGTTCACCGGCGCCACGCCCGTCGACATCGCCGCCGCGCACGTCAATGACGCGGTACCCCCGCTGCCAGACACGGTCGACGTACAGCTGGCCCAGTTCGTGATGTCGATGCTTTCCAAAGACCCACGTGACCGGCCAAAGGACGCGCTGGTCGTCTCCCGCACGCTTTCGCACATCGAACGCCGGCTGATGGATCAGCAGGCCGCGCTGGACGACACCACAATGGTTTCGCGTGACGGACGTATCGCACGACGGGTCGTCAGCGCCCCGTATTCGGCAGACGGACGCGTGGCCGGCGGCAACGCTTTGGCGCTCCGCCCGCAGCAGCCATCGCTTCCTGAACCCACATCCGAACCTGAACCTCAATCCGATGACAAGCCTGCCGACAACACCGGCAAAGCCCTCATCGTCAGCAGCACCGAGATCGTCAGCATTGGCAACTACACGAATGCCGGCGACACTGCCTTCAACGGCACAGAGCCTGTCACCGGAACCGGGGAAACCGACAGCACCGAACACGTCGATAACCCTGACGAGAGCAATGCCACCACCGAAGCCAGCAACGTTGACGACAGCGTTCTCACAACCGACTCATCCAAGTCGTCCATTGAATCCGACGACAACGATACGACCACCAGCACTGCAACCAGCGGCTATGCACCGGAAGTGCAAGCCGCATTGGACACCATGACGGCGACCGTCCATGCCATACAAGACATCGGAACGCCCAACAACTTAACCCAAGACAATGCCGGCGAAGTGGAAACTACGCGCAACCGGAAGGAGCAGCAATGAGCACCAATATGCCAACATCCCTGGCAGACGGCCGTTATCAGCTGGGGCAACTCATCGGCCGAGGCGGTATGGCCGAGGTCCATATCGCACAGGACACGCGTCTGGGGCGCGTTGTGGCGGTCAAGATCATGCGTTCCGATATGGCCAACGACGATATCTTCCTGAAGCGCTTCGCTCGTGAGGCGCACTCCGTTGCGCAGATGAACAACGTCAACATCGTCAACATCTACGATTCCGGCGAAGAAGCAATCACCACCGAAGACGGCAACACCGAGCGCGTGCCATACATCGTCATGGAGTACGTGAAGGGCCAGACCCTGCGCGATATCATCAAGGCGAACGGCCCGCTGAGCCAGCGCGATGCCGAACAGGTGATGCTCGGCGTCTTGAACGCGCTCGATTACTCGCACCGCATGGGCATTATCCACCGCGATATCAAGCCCGGCAACATCATGATCAGCGAGCAGGGCATGGTCAAGGTCATGGACTTCGGCATCGCCCGCGCGCTCGACGATTCCGTGGCCACGATGACCCAGTCACAGGGTGTGGTGGGCACCGCGCAGTACCTCTCTCCCGAGCAGGCCCGCGGCGAAACCGTCGACATGCGTTCCGACCTCTATTCGGCCGGCTGCGTGCTCTACGAAATGCTCACCGGACGCCCTCCATTCCAGGGCGATTCGGCCGTGGCCATCGCCTATCAGCACGTTTCTGAAGTGGCCACCCCGCCCAGCACGCTCGTGCCCGGCCTGCCCAAGATGTGGGATCAGATCTGTGCCAAGGCCATGGCCAAGGACCGGCAAAACCGCTACGCAACGGCCGCCGAGTTCCGCAACGATATCCTCACTTACATGAACGGCGGCGTCCCGGTGGCGGCAGCGTTCAACCCGCTCACCGATCTTGCCAACATGAAGGAACGCAAGCAGGCCGAGCAAACCGCGGCAACAGAGGCGATGAACCCCGTCGAGACCACTGCTACGCAGGCCTTTGACCCGCTCACCGGCACGTACGGCGACGCGGCGGCAACGCAGCTTGAACCTGCCGGCAACACCGCACTCAAGTCCCGTGCCGAAAAAGCCGCAGCAGATAAGGCTCGTAAGAAAAAGAAAATCATCATCGGCTCAGTCATCGGTGCCATTGTGGCCATTCTGGCCATCGCTGGCATCGCTTTCGGCGTCACACATATGAAGAAGACCGAGATGGTCACCGTCCCGACCTTCACCTCTACGACCACGCAGGCGCGGGCCGAGGAACAACTCGATGAAGTCGGCCTAAAGATGAAGGTAAAGCAGGACACCGATTCGAGCGAGCCCCAGGGCACATTCACCAAGCAGTCTCCCAAGGGCGGCGCAAAGGCCGCCAAAGGTTCGACTGTTGATGTCTGGTTCTCCGCTGGCCCGCAATCCGGCCAGGTGCCCGATGTAAAGGGCAAGTCGCAGGAAGAAGCGCGTAAGGTGCTTGAGAAGGCCGGTTTCAAGGTCGCACCCACTGCGCAAACCGAAGACAGCAACGACGTGGCGAAGGATATGGTCACGCGCACCGATCCGGCAGCCGGTTCTTCTACCGACAAAGGCACTTCGTTGATGCTTTATATCTCTTCAGGCGTGGCCAAGGTGCCCGATGTCACCGGCCAGCAGCAGGATCAAGCGCTCAACCAACTCAAGGCATTCACCGTCGTCGTACAGCAAGAGACTTCCGACGATGTGGCTCAAGGCCTGGTAACACGCACCAACCCGGGTGCTGGCGCCAGCCTCGCACAAAAGGGCAATATCACCGTCTACGTCTCGCAGGGTAAGCCAAAGGTCACCGTGCCAAACACTATCTCGCTCGGCACCACGACCCTGGCACAAGCCCGTGGCATGCTGCAGGGCTTCACCGTCAGTGTCACCGAAGGCAATCCGAGCGACGACAACGCCATCGTTACGGGAATGTCGCCTTCTCCTGGCCAGCAGGTGGACAAGGGCAGCACCATCACCCTGAGCACCAAGGCTCCCGCCCCGTCTCCCACGACCACAGGCGGCTCAGGTTCCACGTCCGGCTCAACAGGCACCACTACCGGTGGCGCCACCGGCACGACCTCTGGCGGGACTACTACTCCACAAGCCCACTAATTCGTCAGACGACGCTATACGGCAGAGGTTCAGACACACACCGGAATCCTTTCACTAGTACCGCTATGCAGGCCGATTAATTCGCCTGACGCGGTATGTGACATGAGTGTGGTGTGCTCCGGAGGTAACTGCAGCCTTACAGCCCCACTAATCTGACGATCTGCATTCAACACAAAAGGTGCGATGGAATTCAATCATGTTTTCCATCGCACCTTTTGCATTTTCAGTTGTATTTCCAAGCGACTAGTTCATTGTGCCCTTAAGCAAGAATCGAGTTGGTTTGCTGTGACAGTACCCGTCATAGCAAACCAACTCATTAACTTGGTCTTTTGATATCCTCTTCGGATGTCATGCTTTCTGCGATGCCTTAAGCCTCAAGTATCTTTTGGCACCATGGCATCTCAACATATAGGATTCTCCCCGGCATCAGCGTAACTACTCATTACACGCTGATGCCTGCTCCAGAGAGTTCACATGATGCTTGCAGAACCTCTGCATCGCAGAATCCAGCGTCATTCCTTCTTGGGGGATGTTTTCGCCCTTGGTGACGTGGGCGATTGCGATGGGCCAAGACACCCATAGGCGGCAATCCACGCTCATCGACGAATCGAGGCAGAAGCAGTGATGGCGGAATCGGTGTACCGTCATAGTGCCACGGCGGCGGCACCAATTCACGATAGTTCTTACGCAGCGCGAGGATAAAGCCGACAACTAGCACTATAAAGACGGTCAAGAGGCCGTACAGTTTTGCATCTGCCGCAACATCCTCCAGGGGAGGAATGTTCTGCGGAATATTGCCTCGTTTGGCGGTAATAACCAGTCGCTGGGTATTGACACCGTACGGTGTGCAAGTCATGAGTGTCAGCAAATCCTGGCCAGGCACCACCTTATACAGATGCACATCGTCTGGTTCCACCACATGAATAGAGGTAACGCGATAACCCATGGTATGGTTCATCGTCTTTATATAGATGATGTCACCTTTGTCGAGCTCATCGAGCCGAGTAAAGAGCAAGGCGTCAGGTAAACCACGATGGCCTGTAAGCACCGTATTAGTCGACTTGCCACCTACTGGCACGCTAGTGCCATAAAGATGTCCGGAGCCTATCTGCAATATCGCACGAGATGTACCATGATAAATCGGCAAATGAATCGAGACCTTGGGAATCTGAATCGTTCCCATTACGCCGGTCGGACTATTTAAGATTGATTGATACGTTTGATCCTTGACTGATTCAGTATCTTCATCTGGATTGGGGTCAAATGGGTCCTTTACCTCGCCCAATGTGGTCTGCCCTGAAGCAGCAATTTGTTCATTGTAGCGTTGAGCTGCATGATATTGCTTTGCCACATCGCCACGCGGCCACTTCAACACATCTCGTTCAGCCTGAATGGCAGCCAATGACTCGGACCGTGCATTGACGGCCCAATGAACAGGAGCCCACATAATAAGGATGACGGTGAGGATAACGAAGATGTCGTGGACGAGCTCGATGAAAATCCGGTAGACATACTGCCCACGATTCCTATGGGGCTTGATGACTTCATCGAAAGGCAAGGCCGCAAGAGTCTGCGGTTCTTTTTGCTTTGTATGTTTCATACGCCCATTCCGCTGATCAACTTCAATTACCCAAATAATTACTTTATTGTCTCGCAAAAAGCAGACAATACTACCATACACTAGTGCAATACATAACAAGCCACATATAGCAAAAGGTGGTCAGTCTGAAATTTTCATTCCAGACTGACCACCTTTAGATATCTTCTACAAGTTCAACCCAACATTAAACTTCTAGAGACGTAGACCTCACTTGCGAGCGGAAGCCATGTTGCGACGGCGAGCGACCGAGGTGACTACCACGATAGCAGCGCAGAGCACAACGAGAGCCACGAGCAGGATGATGCCTGCACCACCAGTGAGAGGCAGAGAGGCAAGGCTGGTCACAGACAGAACCTGAATAGCAACATTCTTATCCGTGCTGTCCTTGACAGTGGTGGACGGCGTCGGAGAACCGGTGCCATCGGTGACTGTGGTGAGATGCCAAACATCCTGAGTCAGCGTGAACTTCGTGCCGGGAGTGGTACCCGAAGTAGTGCCAGGTGCGATTTCAATCTTGAACGTAGGCTTGACAGCTTCCGAGATACTCGGATTATGCGTACCAACAGTCGTTTGTGTGAACGTAAAAGTACCCTGCGAAAGACCAGCAACGACCAACTTACCATCAGCACCAGTGGTTACCGAAGTAACAGTGCCACTAGGATCGTAAGTATAGGTAGATCCATCTTGCGTGAACTTAAGATCAGCTGAACCGTTCTTAACAGTAAACTGTGCGCCTGGAAGCCCAGTTGAAGTGCCCTTAAGGACATTAGTCAGGTTGATCGTATAAGTTGACAGCACGATTTCAGAGTTGTGAGTTGGATCCGTCGGATCAACGTTCGGCGTGGTCTCAGTAGTAGTAGAAGGATTGCTGGGATCAACACTATGAATCACAGTCGCCTTGTTGGACTGATCACCGGTAGCGGAGAGCTTCATCGTGTAATCAATAGTAATCGTTGAGTCATAGCTCCACTTCAGAACACTGTTGGAGAAATCGTAGGTAAACGAAAGATCCGATCCCGACGGAGCTGTGTACGTATAATCAGTTCCAGCAGTCAAAGTGCTTACAGTACCATTGTTATCAATCTTAACAACCGGAGCTGCAAACGGTGCAGGGCTGTCCTGCAGCGTAAAGCCAGCAGTCGGGGTATCCTTCACCTTGAAAGTGTATCCGTTCTTGAAGCCGGTCGTCATCGGCACCTTGGCAGTAATCCGGAAGCCGAACATCGAGTTGAGAGGTGCAGATTTCCACTGTGCTTCAGTAGGAGACGAAATCGTCGCCGTACCAGGATCCGAAGGATTGGTGTTGAGCTTGGTCACAGCCTTAGAAACGGTAACGTCCTTCTGCTTCAGCTCAATCTTACCAACCATGTTGGTCTTAGTTGAAGAGTTCGTCAACTGATTTGAACCAGCAGTGGTGCCAACAAGCATCGGGATAGCGCGGTTGCCGGTGGCAGTCGTGTCCTTAACGACATAGATGCCTTCAGTCAGACCAGTGATAATACGATCAGTAGCAGGAGCAGCCGAATCGCTCTGAGTTGCCGACGCGTAAGTAATCGTCGTAGCAGCAGTCGTCAAATCCGTCACAAAGTTACGCAGCTTGCCGCTGTACGGCTTCTTCGCTGTCGTATTATCCGGATCGCCGAGATTTGCGGTGTCGCTACTCGAAGTCGAATCAGTTCCAGTATAGCCGAGCCAGTTCTGTGCAACCCAGTTCATTGGGTTCGCAGAATCCCAAGCGGCATCCGTTGGCACGCCACCATTTGCATAGGTAACAGCCTGCACGACTCTTGTGGCATTATCCGTGGTAACGGCGATGCCGGTGATGTTGCTCGTGGCGGTGTCGCCATCAGCAGCAACATTGGTATACGTTGCGAGCCTGGAAACTTCGAACGTATGTCCCTTACCACCGGTAATGGTGATTTGGCCATCATTAGCACCAATGGTCTGATCATGGTCAGCCGCATTGGCCGAACCTACGCCAGTAACACCCAGCGCGAGAAGGGTGGCAGCAGACAGCACCATGGCCGCTGCTCCACGTAACCCTTTTCCTAACTTCATATTTTTTTCTCCTTGTATTTTCCGGAAATACACTTCTGATTGTCCAAGCTTGCAGCAGGACTTACGCCCTTGATGCTCTGCCAAACACATCACATCTCCATGCTTAACTCCTCAAAGCATTTCCTTGCACGTCACTGACAAAACCTTCAAGCTTGAAGTTTTTAGGCTTGTAGCACGCACTACCAAATACTGTACTACAAGCCAAGACTTTAATTTAACTACTTCTGCACTTTGACATATCAGCCTTTCTATCGGCTAATCTGATGACGCCGGCTCAATATCATCGTGCCGGCGATAAGCAAGCAGCACAACAGAACAAGCAAAATTAGTAGAGATACACCAGTTTGGGCTAAGCTCCCAGAACCGAACATTCCGTTTCTGAAGGAATTAATCACGCCCATGATGCCTCCACTTTGTTTGGTGACATTCACGCTAAGGGTTGCACCCAGATGATCAGACGATGCAACAGGCTTTTGGACCAATCCGCCATTGTAATCCCTGAGTAAGCTCACGTATGTACCGTGATTGCTGTCATCAGCTGTGAACTTGACATCGAACTTCAGCAGCTCTGCATTTGGCTTACTTGCAGGCGGGGCGACTTCTTCAATGGTATATGTACCAAGTGCAAGACCGTCGAGCTTCAAGCAACCTAATCCTTCGTTATCTTCGGCCACTTGCCGAATTTTCGGCTGTACGAAGGAAATCGCACGAGCTCCCTGCACTCCAGTTTGAGTGGAAGCCACCACGTTAGTAGTCACTTGCGTATCGTCCCCAGAATGATACACATAATGACCATCACCAAGTTTTCTGAATGTCAATGGAGAGCCATTTTGCAACACTTTATACGTCGCTCCACCGATTGGCACTTCCCTATCAGCACCATCGATATTTCTGAGCGTCATGTAATAACTTGACATGCTATAGGTGGCAGTATCACTGTGATGAACTGTGCCGCAATTTGCGGCAGGATCAGCGATGCAATTATTGTTCGGCTGATTATTGACGTCACTCGACCAATCAATGCCCGCAACGTTGTTCTGATGACCAGTCCCGGTAATTTTCATGCTGTATCTAATTTCGATTTTACTGCCCTGAGTGTAACTCATTATCTGTGGGAAAGTAAATCCTAGCTGCTGCGAACCGTTGACCGGAGTTTGATTGAGATATACCTTGTCTGGAGCCGGAACGATAGCTGTACCCGGCGCAGGAATGACATCTTTATTAACGCCGTTTACAGTGACTTTGGGAGCAGTGAATCGACTATTATTAATATATTGGAGCCCCGCACTAGGCAAATCGGTCACTCTAAAGAAGTACTTACTAAACCCAGTAGTCATAGGAACTTTAGTTAGCAACAGGAAATGCATGATATCGCCATCGGCAAGAGCCTCCCCCTGCTTTTTCTTTCGGTTACCTGCATTAGTCGTATATTCGAGTCTCTTACTTACCGTTGGGCTATCTGTCTTTGCAGTTATTTCTCCTGTATTCGGTACTGATGCACTTTCAAATTGATTGAATTTCTCTGAACTTGAACCTAATGTTGTTCCGACCAACATCGGAATTGAATTCGGCTCATTACTCGATGAAGAACTCGTGTAATCCTCAACGACATACAGACCTTCTGGCAAGCCAGTGAACACTGCCGTCGTGCCATTAGTAGTTGCTGTAAATCCAGAACCATTTATCAGTGGCCTAAAGTTTGTTTGATCATTATGCAAAGCGGTAACAAAATCGCGCAACTTGCCAACATAAGGATTGCGTTCCGACGTCTTATCGCTATTATCTGCAGATCCGTTATTAAAACCAAGCCAATGCATTGATATCCAGCACATAGCATCGGTGTTGCACTCAGTCGTCGTCGGTATGGTAGTGCCCATTTGAGTCAATGCTGTACTAATCGCTGTATTCATCTGCGAAGACGAAGATAACGAAGCGACTTTAACTTCAGAGATTTTGGAATTCACTTGATAAGCCGAATCATATTTGGCAATTTGGACTGCCTTATAATTGTGATCGCTTCCCGCATTTTTAATCGTTATCTGACCATCATTACCAGACACTGTAATCGGGATCGGAGCAGCATTTGCGACGCCCATACCAACAACGCCGCATGCCAGTACCATCGATGCACTCAATAATGCTGCGGCAACGTCGCGCAATCCTTTACGTATTGCCATGTCTTTCTCTCCCTCGTGGGGAACAACCCCACTTAAGCTCTCACCCTAGCAATACTGATCCATACACAGTATGCCCCAACTATCTTTACCCATATTAGCATGACATTTTTTATCTGATTCCTAAAATTAGCAAATTCTAATAATATAAATCTAAAAGTATTTGCCATAGTTTTTATCCGACCCAATTGCTTGAAATCCATAATCTTAATCATTAACGTGATGACACTCGTGCACTTTAATTACATTCATGTAGTTTTCCACAATTGTGGAAAACGGTGTGGATAACTTGGGTATAAGAGGTGGAATGGAAGAGGAAAAACAACCAATTTATCCACAACAAGTTGCAAAATCGTTCATTTTGCTGGGCTTTACCTATGTGCACAATGTGGACAGCAAGTTATACACATATCTTTAAATCTCAATGAATTTTTCTTAAACTTATCCACAGCAATCCACAACAGCTGATTGACTACTGTGCACAACTCCAAATCATGACGTTTTCTTACTTTAAACGAAAAACTATTTCGTCATAAAATTTACCAGAAATGACTCATTGCTTATTTGTCATACTATTGAAATATTCTACATGCAGTTTCTATTTGCCACATAAAATTAAAGTCGGCCGTAACGCAGCATCAATATTCACTGTCGCAAATAATCTAATTACGTAAGTAATTCATCACTAAATCTTCACGTAAATATATGCATTACGGCGTTTCTTGCCATAGACTGAATCACCAAACAAAATGGGACGAACACATTTCATGTTCGTCCCATTCATTACTACTACTTATCGGTTAAGCACTCTGTCTCCGAAATCAGTCCAACTGACCATGGCGACCGCGCCTGGACTTGCCAGCTCTCAAGATCTCAAGCCCAACAGCTAGCACCAGCAAAGCCGCCATCAAACCGGCGGGAACGCCAATGGCCGAACCTGTCTTCGACAATTCCTTCTTTATCGTGGCACCTACACCAGTCTTCGGGGAATCAGAAGCATTCGGCGAACTGGATGTGTGAGAGCCGGAAGCATTCGGGCCTGTAGAGGCACCGCTACCACCGTTAGAAGGAGAACCGTGGCCAGGTGTGTTACCACCACCGTGGCTAGGCGTGTTACCACCATGACCAGGTGTACTACCACCGCCATTGCCAGACGTACCGTCAACAACCCAGTTCGGACGAATCCAGATGTTGTATGCGGGCATTGGTGTCGAACCGAACGTGAACGAGCCCAGCGACGGGCCACCGGCCGACGACGCATACACCCAGCCATCCTGATGATGGCCGGCAGGAGCAACCAGACCCGCAACTGATGGCTGCGAGACCGTCGACTCATACGGCACCGAATCAGATCCTGGCAACGGGCTCCACGATGCACCGGCACCAGGCTCGTACGCAACCGTGTACGACGTACGTACCCAATGCGCCGTCAATGACACATCTGCAGTCACCGTGTCCGTCGCAAAGTTCCAATGCCTTCCATTGGATACCGTCGCCCAATAATCCACATGCCAGCCAGCCTTCGATACCGAAGGCTCAGCAATGGTGTCACCGTCGTTGACAGTGGATGTAGTCGTCGAGCTGCCATTGTTCGGATCGAACGTCACCTGATGCGTGGTCTGAGCCCACACCGGACGAATCACGACATCACCAGCCGGCATCGCAAAGCTACCGCTAAATCTTGTCCACGAGCCAGTAGGCGTAGTCTTATATTCCCAATGACCAAAATGCTGATGAGCAGCGGCCGTTACGCCTGCCGACGAAGGCGCTCTGACAGCATCGCCATAAACAGCAGTTGTCGGCAATGCACTGCCTGCCCAAGAACCGCCGTTCCAATCATAGGAAATCGCATACGAGGAACGCACCCAGTTCGGACGAACCCAGATGTCCTTATCTTGCATCGTCGTTGAACCGAACGTGAACGAGCCCAATGACGAACCAGTGGCAGACGCAGCATACACCCAACCGTTCTGGTGCCAGCCAGCGGAGGGGGCTAGTCCCGTCAAGGATGGTTGCGCAACTGTCAGACCATAACTTACCTGCACCGCGCCAGGCAACGGATTCCACGTGCCGCCAGTACCGGCTGTATAATGCACATAATGCGTATTACGCACCCAATGCGGACGCACCCAGATATCCTGCGTCACCGCGGTAGCCGTAGGCAACGTTCCGAACTTGAACGTGCCAAGCGACGCACCATTGTGAGACGAGGCATAGTCCCAGCCATCCATGTGCCAACCGGTAGGAGGCGTCAGACCAGTAATCGTCGGCGCACTGGCAACTGGATCACCGTCATCTACAGAGTCAGTTGCCGGAGTCACTGATATCCACGAACCACCATCGGGGCCAATCTCATACGTCACGCCACGCAGCACCTGCACCCCGCGTGTTACCGTACCGTCGAAAGTATCAGATGCGCCGCCAATCGTCACGGGCGAGGAGAATCCAAATCTCAATGATGTTGGAGCCGGCGTCGTGGAAGGCCACGTCATCGTACCTGTCGATGCGTTATAACTCCAACCTGTCGCCGGCGAAGGAGTGTAGCTCGTGTCCATGGCAGCATACGTGTCGGGCGAACTGGTCAATTTGCCCCCATGCGCAGTCAAAGCCGTCGACGGAGCCTTCGGCACTTCCGTCACCCTTTGATCAACCAAACCTAAGAACGTCAAACCAGACAGCTGAGCTGTGGATGCCGTCAAAGGAGAGATATCTATGATATTGTTTTCGGCCAAATCAAGGTAGGTGAGGGTCGGCATATTGGCAAACACTGCCACATTCGAGATATGGTTACGGAATATCTCTAAAAATTGTAGTCGTGTCAAACTGCCGATGGGCGACGGATTTGTAATGTTGCATTCTGCAACTTTCAACGTCGTCAAGTTCGCCATACTGCCGGCCACCGACGCCAAGACAGCGTCGCCAATCGGATCGAATTCCAAACTCAATGACGTCATATTCGTCATCGACGTCAACGGCGAATAGTCTGCAATACTGATGTTGTTCTCCAAATCCAAAGTCCGCAAGCTGGCGCTGGAATTAGACAATGGCGTTATATCAGTGATGTAGCCATCCTTCAAAATCACCGTTTCCAAATCCGTCATCCCTGACAAAGCAGAGATGGACGACACAGCGTTCTGAGACACATCCAAATACGTCAGATGCGTCATGCCAGCCAATGGCGACAAATCAGAAATGCCGTTATTGTTACCCAGATCAAGTCTTGTCAAGCCTGTAAGCCCGGACAAAGCAGATATATTCGAAATATTATCTTCATGAAGGTTCAGCGTTCTTAAATGCGTCAACCCCGACAATGGACTCACATCATCAAGTGTCCAGTCACCCGACGCGTTGAGAGTAACCAGATTAGGCAACAGATCTACACCAGTCAAACTCGCGGTGCCATCAGCATTAAGCGTAGTTATACTGTTGGCCATGCTTGTCGTGAATGTGTCACCATAAGTGTATGAAGCTGGACGTAGCGCATCGATGACTGCCAGTTCCATCGTATAGTCCGGGAAGCAGTCGGCAATTGCATCAATATCGATTCTGCACCCGGAGCGCAAGAGACTACCGCCACGCGGGGCTAGGCCCTGGGCCGACGGAAGGGACGACTGCCCTCCCCTAGGCGCTGACTGAGACTGGGACGCTGATTGAGATGCAGCGCTGCCGCCCTGGGCGCTGGACTGCGGGGATTGATGATGCGAGCGCGTCTGCCCCGTCCCCTCCGCCTGAGTTCGTGTTGGCCTTTGAGAGTGGCCGGACGGCGAGGACTGGCTAGGTGTTTGCGACTGGCTTGCTTGTCCTTGACCAGACTGAGTAGCCTGACCGGACTGCTGCGCCCCCTGCGTTTGCTGAGTCTGAGACGGGCGCTGCGACGACTGGGATTGCACCTGGGCCGAAGCCTGGCTTCCTTCGGAAGGCTGGTCGGCCACGGCAGCGCCGGATGGCAGCACCATCGCCACACCAGCGACCAACGCAACGACGGCGGAGAACAGACCGCCGCGCTTTGCTGGTCTCCTGCCTTTACGTATGTGCGGCAATCGATTCTTCAAACCCGTCATGCTTTCTCTCCCTCGTAAACAGTCACATATACATGTCTAATTACGTAAAATGTGATAATACACTGTCAAATGTAAACATGTTATACATTACGTAGTACATCCGAGGAAGTCAATTACTCTTATTTACCGATATGGCTATGGGTTCGCGACACCGCCAAACGACCAATACGTCGAACGATGCGATGCACTTTAAGACTTACCAAATAAAAAGTGCGCACAAGTTGTCTATATACAACTTGTGCGCACTAATCTAAGCAATGCGATCAGCCCGCGAGCCTCAGCGGACTGATAAAACTGACAAATTAACGGACTTAGTGAGTTCGTGAACTAACGGGTTGCGAATTAACAGACCCAACCAGTTCGCAGACTCAGCGATTAGTCGGAATCACCGCCACCACATGGTCATGATGAAGCCCACCATCACGATGCCGAAGGCAATCAGCAAGTTCCAAGCGCCGATGCCGGGAACCGGGTACTTACTGGTCAGGTAGTACACCACGGCCCACGCAAGACCCAGAATCATCAGGAAGCAAAACAGCGGGACGAACCAGCCGGGGTTCGCCTTGGTGCCCTTGATGGTCTCCTCGACGCGCTTGTTGTTCTCAGCCTGACGCTGGGCCACACGACGCATCTGCGGAGTCATCGTCGCCTTGTCAGCGCTCGTCGCGCTCAACAGCTCCTCGATCTTGTCCATCGGCAGATCGAGGTCGGCGTCGTCGATTTCCTCCTGATCAGCGTCGTCTGTTTCGGCAAAATCATCGGCTTTGGCGTCGTCGGAATCATCAGAAACCTGCGCGGCAGATTCCTTCTCGTCATCAACGGCGTCATTATCCGTCTGCGTTTCGGGCTCATCCCATGCCTTCTGCGCCTCATCCTGCGTCGAGGCGGCAGCGGTGCCCTTGTCCAGCTCTTCGTCAGCCATAAGCGTAGTCTCCATTCAATAGGCTAAACGTCATATTAGTGTACACTCGAAACAAGAGCGTGGGTAAGTTTGAAGGACAATACAAATCATGAAGGAAACTCCGGGCAGGCACAAGGCGAGGCGGTCGCGGCTTGGCGGGGTAGCTGTATTTGTGGTGGTCGCGCTCACCGGGTTTCTGCTGATGACCAACCTGCGCGTCAACAAGACCAGCGTCGTCTCCTCTGATACCGCGCAACTGGTGCAACAACGCGTCGATCAGGTCGACAAATTGCAGAAACAGGTCAAATCGCTCGGCGGACAAATCAATACACTCAATAAATATGCCGGCAAGGATGCCGCAAAAACCGGGAATTCCAGCGAAGACCCAGGCTCCGGCACCATGCTTCCCGCAGTCACCGGGCCTGGGATTTCGGTGACGCTCAACGACTCCCCACTTTGGCAGCACATGGTCTCGGATTCAGGCACTGGGACGACTGCGAATATCAATGATTACGTCATTCACCAGCAGGACATCGAATCGGTGGTCAACGCGTTGTGGAGAGGCGGCGCGGAGGCAATGATGATTCAGGATCAGCGCGTGCTTTACAATTCCGCAATCATCTGCAAGGGCAATATTCTTATGCTGCAAGGCAAACAGTATTCGCCGCCGTACACCATCTCCGCTATTGGACCGGGCGACGCGATGCGCGATGCGCTGAACAATTCGAAGGCGATTCAGACATATCAGGAATACGTTAGCGCGTTCGGCCTAGGCTGGAAGGTCGAGGACAAAAATGACCTGCGGTTCCCTGAAGCGCCGGTTTTGCAGACCTTGCGGTATGCCACGGTGATGAAGGGCACGGGCAAGGAAGCCGAAAATGAGGAAGACGACGGTAGCGGCGGCTCGGCTGGTGGTAACAGCGGCAACGCAAGCACGAACAACGGCAACGGGATTAAGAAATGAGGCGTGGAATGAAGGGGTTGAACGACAATATGAATAATGACAGCGAGCGCCTAGGCGAAGGATACGAACAGGGACTTAACAACAGCCGGTACGACGACAACGTGCACGGCAAAGGCAAGCGCGGAGACAACATCGAACTCACCGATTTTGACGAAGCCTTTGAGGATTTCGGCGAGACCGAACCAGAGGAGGAGCCGGCGAGCGCCCCCTGGGAACAGACGCGGAGCGACCTACCTCCTATGCAGGCCGGGGTTGGCCAAGGTACAGGAGTCGGGAATGGCGCAACCGGACAGGCTTGGGGTAACGGGCCAAGCAGCCTCGGACGTGCGGCTGGGCAGGCTCAGGGCACGCAACCCATCCAAGCTTCTCAGACACAGGTCATTAAGCCAGCCCAGGCTGACCAGGACTGGCAGAGCAACTTTACCGGGCTAGCGGACGAAGCGCACAGCACCGGACGTTCTGGACGTTCTGGCCGTTCAAATTCCCATAAACGAAATACCGCAGTCGGAGGCTCTCACTCCGCTTCAAAGCGCCTGTGGACGGTGTTGGGCATCGTTGCGGAGATTCTGTTTACTGTGGCCGCCATTTGTGCGCTGTATATCATCTGGCAGATGTGGTGGACGGGCGTACAGTCAGAGCATACGCAGGCCGAACAGCGCCAATCCGTCTCGTGGAGCGACCCGGCCAAGTCCGCGAATTCGGCGAAAGGCGTCTCCATAGCCCAGCCGCAAAGCGACGCTCCCCGGTGCAGCCCACCACGGCCAACTCCGGCGATATCATTGCGCAAATCTACATCCCACGCTTCGGCGACCAATGGCAGCGCAATATCGTCGAGGGCACTGATGCGGTGGAACTCAACCAGCACGGTATGGGGCATTATCCGCACACACAGATGCCCGGACAGGTCGGCAATTTTGCCGCTGCAGGCCACCGCAACGGCTATGGACAGCCGTTAGGAGACATTGACAAACTCCAGGTAGGAGACCCGATTGTGCTGCGTACCAAGGATTATTGGTACGTCTACGACTACACCAGCTTCAAGAAAGTAACGCCAGATCAGGTGTCGGTAGTCGACGCGAATCCCGAGAATCCGGGCACGAAGCCTACGGAGCGGATGATCACCCTCACCACTTGCGAACCGAAATACGGCACACCGGTGCTGCGCTGGATCGCCTACGGCAAACTCAAGTATTGGGCGAAGGTGTCCGACGGCGTGCCTGCCGAGCTTACGCATCAAGGTGCCAACGGCGCTGTTCAGTTCATCAACAACGGTAAGCAATCCCCAGCGTCAAAGTTGCCCTCACTCATCCCCGTGGTGATTGCATCTTTAATCGTGTACGCAATTCTGTTCATTCTCGCCGCGTTGCTCTGGCGTTGGCCACTTCGCCGCAAGATCCGTGACGGTGAAGTCAAACGGCCCACGGCGAGTATTTACGGGGGCTACTGAGACTGCAGCCTGGCATCAAACCAGTTCGGATTCTGCTGTTGTTGATTTTGCTCTTCGCCATCGCTGTCGCGATTATGCAATGGGGCTGCCCATGGGCTGCATCCAATATACCGATATTGCATCAAATGTCGAATTATGTTGCCGTGACGAGCTGATTGTGATTGCATAAGGTGACACATCGCTTGCGGGCGGTAACGCGATTTTCCGCCCTCAAATCAATAGCCTGTGTATGAGGTTTCGATAAGCCCGGCAAAATGTTAGAGTGTTTTTATGACTCAAGAGAATACACAGCAAGATAACGGCGAGAAAAACGTACGCGACGTCATCATCGTCGGTTCCGGCCCCGCCGGCTATACCGCGGCCATCTATCTCAGCCGCGCCGGCTACAAGCCGCTCGTCATTGCGGGCGCTTTGACCCCGGGCGGACAGCTCATCAACACCACCGAGGTCGAGAACTATCCCGGCTTCCCCGATGGCGTGATGGGCCCTGATCTCATGGACAGCATGCAGAAGCAGGCGGAGAAGTTCGGTGCCGAAATTGTCTTCGATGATGTGGTGTCTGTCGATTTTGGAGACGGCTCGGATGCCGGTGCAATGAAGAGCGTTACCTGCGACCAGGGCGATGTGTACCAAGCACCAGCCATCGTGGTAACCACCGGGTCCAATGTCCGCAAACTCGACGTGCCCGGTGAGAAGGAATACTCCGGCAAGGGCGTCTCTTATTGCGCTACCTGCGATGGATTCTTCTTCCGCAACAAGCCCATTGTGGTGATCGGCGGCGGCGACAGTGCCTTCACCGACGCTGAGTTCCTTACCCGCTTCGGTACATCGGTAACGCTGATTCATCGCCGTGACGAATTCCGTGCCGCCAAAATCATGGTTGACCGCGCCAAGGCCAACGACAAGATGTCGTTTATGGTCAATTCCGTCGTCGACAAGATCAACGGCGAAGACGGCAGCGCCAAATCCGTTATCGTCCGCAACGTAAAGACCGGTGAGACCACCGAAATACCGGCTGCAGGCGTGTTTGTGGCCGTAGGAAACACTCCTACCACCGAATTCCTCAATGGCGCACTAAAACTCGATCAGAAGGGCTATATCGAAGTGGACGGGGCTTCTACCCGCACTTCTTTGCCTGGAGTGTTCGCAGCTGGAGATGTGGTCGACAGCGTCTATCGACAGGCTGTTTCTGCCGCCGGCATGGGTTGCCGCGCCGCTCTTGACGCTCAGGAATACCTAGACAGCCTTCAGTAATTAGTCTTTTACCAATCTTATGCCTATCTGGAGTTTGCTTTTGTCAAGCTTCAGATGGCCTCTGGTAATTATCAGCTGATTGTGCCCCTATATTGACAGCTCTTTAACGACTCATCCTGAACCAATCTGGTTTCAGTAATCGCCATTGGCTGTACCTATACAGAAAAGCCTTCTGAACAACTTCATTCAAACGAATGATTGTTCGAAGGCTTTTCTCGTTCTATGCTCTCAAAAACTACGAGATTACTTTCGAGGACGCAATCAGACCCAGCCGTCTTCTCCACCGTTTTCAGTACCGGGCTTACTGCCTTGGCCAGGCATCAACAGGCTGACAATGCGGTTCATGTCCTCTGGAGACGAAAACACGATTTCAATGCGACCGTGCTGCTTACTCCCCTTAATCGAAACCTTGGTATCGAAACGGTTCTCAAGATTGTGCTGAATCAGAGACTGAGCCCAAGGGTTGTCTTTCTTAGACTTCTGCTTCTTCGATCCGTTTTCTCCACCAGATTTCATCGCCACGATTTCTTCTGTGCTGCGCACAGAAAGCCCTTCAGCGATGATTCGGTTCGCCAGCTTCTCCATTTCCTCTTCACTGGAGAGGCCCAGCAATGCCCGCGCATGGCCCGCCGAAAGGACTCCAGCGGCCACTTTCTTCTGTACTGACGGAGGCAGATTCAAGAGCCGCAGGGTATTGGCAATCTGCGAGCGCGACTTGGAAACCGACTTGGCAAGCTGCTCTTGCGTCAAGCCGAAGTCTTCCATCATCTGCTGATAGGCTGCCGATTCCTCAAGCGGATTCAATGCCACCCGATGAAGGTTCTCCAAGAGAGCATCTCGAAGCATTTGATCGTCGGTGGTTGTCTTGATTGCGGGAATGGTCTTCAAACCGGCAAGATGAGCTGCGCGCCAACGCCGCTCTCCCATGATCAGCTCATACTCGCTGTCCATGTTTTGCTGCTGGTGCTTGTTGGATGAACCAACTACCTGCGAAATCTGTTGCCTTATCTTCTGATTCGCCGGGCGCTTGCGTACCACTACGGGCTGCAGCACGCCAACTTCTTTAAGAGAAGCAGCGAGTTCCTTCAGCTCATCCTCATCAAAGATGGTACGCGGTTGATTGGCATTAGGGCCTATCTGATCCAGCTCCAGCTCAACCAGATAACCGCCTTGAACCGGCTTCAACTCGGTTGGATTCGCAGTTTCTTGCTTTTTCGTGCTTGTATTCGAAGATTCCGTACCTGGTAACGCCTCGCGATTGCTGGCAACACCCTTCTCACTTAGAGTTGATGTCTTTGAATCGGTATTCCCAGTGTTTACAGCCTTATCACTAACCGTACTACCAAAGAACAAATCACTTGGATGCGCCATTCCTTCTTTCAGAGAAGGCATCTCTCTGCGCCTTCTTGAAGCCGAAGGTGATGTTTCACGTGAAACATTCTTCTCTAAAGCGTTCTTTTTCTGAGAATTGTTCTTCTTAACGCTCTTTGCGCTAAGTTTCTTATCTTGCTCAGCCTTCTGACTCAGTTTGCCCGATGTTTCACGTGAAACATTCTTCTGGTTTACCGTCTTTGCTTGCTTTGACGACTGGTCAGCCTGTTGGTCTTTCACATTTTCAGAGGCAACATGCGATGTTTCACGTGAAACATTGGCCGATACAGATGTCGGAGAAGCTTTCTTTACTGCACCTTTAGCCTGTTCTTCATGCGCTTTTTTTGACACAGACTCTGATGAATCTTCATCGGAAACTGCTGGTTCTCCAGGCAAAGCAGGGAACAATGCACCAAGGCCTTTTCCCAAACGCGACTTTGATGCCATATCAGTTACTCCTCTGCTTCCTAGTCTGTATTGTCTTCAAAACCGAAGGAGACCTTCGGGCTATTTCCAACGCCGCTTCCCTATATGAGACAGCTCCCATGCCATGCGGATCATACTCAATGACACTTTTCGCGAAACTTGGCGCCTCTGATATTTTCACGGTTCGAGGGATGGTCGTTTTCAGAACGATGTGCGGATAATGCTCGTAGACCTTGTCGTAAATTTCCTTACTGAGCAACGTTCGACGGTCGAACATCGTAACCAGCATCGTAGAAACCAGAAGCGCGGGATTATAGTGTTCCTGAACCAATCCAATGGTCTGAATAAGTTGACCAAGTCCTTCAAGTGCGTAGTATTCCGCTTGAATCGGAATCAGTACCTCATTAACAGCACACATCGCATTGATCACCAAAAGACCAAGGCTAGGAGGGCAATCAATGATGACATAGTCGTAATGAGTTTTCGAAGACTCGGTAAAGCTGAAAATAGCATTTTTCAGTAAGTTGTTCCGATCTTCCATGTCGGCAACTTCAAGCTCGGCACCACTTAAGTCGATTGATGCAGGAACAACGTCCAAGGTTTTGAACACAGGGCTTCGTTGTTTAACTTCTTCAATACTCTTCCGGCCTTCAAGTACGTCATATGTCGAAGGCTCTCCTGTATTGTGCTTCACCCCCAACGCCGTAGAAGCATTACCTTGTGGATCCATATCGATAACAAGGACTCTTGAATGGGCATAAGCCAATGCTGCAGCTATATTAACAGTTGTAGTTGTTTTGCCGACGCCACCTTTTTGATTCGCCACAGCAATGTAGCGTGTACGTGATGGCTTGGGGAAACGGACACGTTCCAACGCGTTATAGCGCGAGGAAACCTCCGCCATTTCAGCACCAACAGAATTACCATTTCCACCGAAAATTCGTTTGATGGTTTCCGAGGCAGATTCCATATTGCTCAACTCCCTACGACTACCCGCCGTCAATCATCGACTGTGGAAATGTGCACAGTATTTTTTGAACTAGTTACTCTAGTTTCGTCATTCGTATGGACAGAATCAATATCTACACACTTATCCACAAGCATGTGGATAAGTGTGCGTAACTTTTGTGCATAAGCTGGTTCATTCGAAAATCTGTTCGTAAAAGAGTTGAAATTTCAACATTTTTCAAAAATAATGTAATATCATTCAAAATGTGGATAACTTTTCGAGCTCTCAAAATTGTGGATAAGTCGACTACAATGCCCTCACACTCGGCACCAATTATCCACTGGCATTATCCACAATTGGATGCACGCTAAGAATGTTTCACGTGAAACAAATTAACAATATAAGAGGACAGAAACAGACTCTATTCAACTGTTACGTGTGCACAATCTATCCAAAACAAACTTTAGGTTCTTGAGTAATGAAATATAACATCAAATAAATATTTATTCGATTTTTAAATACAAAAGAAAGAAAACAAAAGTTTTATTGGAAAAGATTCAATCAATTCGTTACATAATTAAAGATTGCAGAGAATCAATTTTACAAAAACCAAAGCGGGTATATCCGAAAACCAGATGTTTCACGTGAAACAAAACTAATGTTGAAAAGAATCATTCGCAAAACAAGTGAGAAATCAACAAGTCTTGGATAAAAGATTTTAAATTAGAAGAGAGTTTAGAATCAGATACAAAATTGTTTCACGTGAAACAATATGATATTAAAATCGGGAATGTTTCACGTGAAACATTCCCGATTGACTGACCAGATTACTTCTTGTTGACAATCACTACATACGTAGATTCAAAACCATCAGCTATGGGTGCATCAAGTACTTGTGGATTACGGCCACCGTTCTTTTGAATCTCCTTGGCAGCTTTGTGCACCTCAGCTGGAGCAGAACGGCCTTTAAGAGCAATCAGCTGGCCACCATGCCGCACCAAAGGCAAAGTCCAACCACTCAGTTTGGTCATTGGGGCCACTGCGCGGCTAGTGACCACAGCGAAAGGATGCAGTTCTTTACCGTGCTTCAAAGCCTTGATATAGTCTTCTGCACGTTGACGAACAACCGTAACATTCTCAAGGTTGAGTTCAGTGACACATTCGTTGAGCCAGTCAACACGACGTTCCATCGGCTCTATAAGAGTGACATCATGATCTGGTAAACAGGCAGCGACGACGATCCCAGGAAATCCACCACCACTACCAATATCCGCAACGGTCTTGAATCGTTCATCTTCTGTCGAAGCTTCGATAAAGGGAACAATAGCAGCTGAATTGAGAATATGACGTTCCCAGATGATGTCAACATCGCGCGGGCCAATAATCCCACGCTCCTCGCCTTCTCGGGCCAGTTTATCTTTGAAGAGTTTCATCTGATCGAATGCAGAGCCGAAGACATCAGTAAGTACTGTGGATTGTTCGAGTTCTTCGTCAGTATGTATACGAGTTTCCATCTTATCCCTTAATCAAACAATTACTATTAAAAAATCTATCAGACACAATGCCCATATAGAAATAAAGAAAGACAGGAACCAGAATCAAGACCTGTCTTCACGAACTCAAGGAAAAACAAATAAAAAGAAGCCATAGTTTGACACTATGGCTTCCAAACATATTAATGAAGTTGAATGGTTTTCATCGAATCAGAAGAATTAGTAACGTTCCTCATCCGTCGCTTCATCCTCATCCTCAACATCGTCATTCTGGTGACCTTCATCATCAACTGCCGAGTTACGACGCGAGCGACGAGAAATCCGAGCGTCATCCCGTTCGTCGATGTCAATATCGACAACATCCTCTTCGTCGACTTCCTCATCATCCAAGTCGCTATCAGACGGACGCGGCTTCAGATAAATAGTGACATAGCGGTGAGGCTCTTCGCCATGAGAACGTGATTTCAGGCCCTCTTCACGAACCAAGTCGTGCACAACCTTGCGCTCGAAGGAGTTCATGGGGTCAAGATTGGCAGGCTCACCGGTCTCACGTACCTCGTCGATGACATCAAGCGCAAGGTCACGCAGACGCTGACGACGCTTCTTGAGGTATCCATCGACGTCGAGAATCAGCCGGGAACGATCCCCCGTCTTCTGCTGGACGGCCAAACGGGTCAGCAATTGTAATGCATCAACGACCTCGCCGTCGTGCCCGATAAGGTTCTTGATGTCCTCATCATCGTCGGCCACAATCTGGACTGTCGGACGACCGTTACGCACGCCCATCTCGATATCTCCTTCATAATCTGCGATATCGAGCAAGCCCTCAAGATAGTCAGCGGCGATGTCAGCTTCGTCATTGAGCTGCTCGACTGTCTTTTCCTCGTCACGTGCCATAAAACACACTCCTTATTACCAACGTAATGTTCTCAAGTCTAAACCATGCCCGGCCCCGAACAGTCAATGTAATACATTGCGATCGGAGCCGGAATCGGCTACTTTTTCTTCTTGCGTTTGCGCTTGGGCTGCGCGCGCTGGAATCCCTGCTCTTCGCGGCGCTTGGCCTCTTCTTCGGCCTTCTGCAGCTCCTCTTCCTCAATCGACATCTGGCCGGTCTTCGCGCGGCGCTTGTTTTCGTTGATATGGTCACGCTTAATCTTCGCTTCCTCGGCCGGAGAGCCGGGGGTCGGGAAGGCGTGGACCTGCCAAAGCGAGCGCAGCATGTTGCAGATGTTGTTGGTCAGCCAGTAAACGAGCACGGCAAACGGCATGGAGATTGCGGAGAAGATGTACATCAGCGGGAAGATCCAGGTCATCATCTGCTGCATCTTGTACTGCGAGCCTTCCATGGAGGCGGCGGGCAGGTTCTTGCGCATGTTGTTGAACTGCATATACCACATGGCCGCGCACATCAGGAAGGTGAAGATACCGATGATGATCTTGCCGGACGTATCGGCCATGCCGAAGGTGTTGGAAATCTTAAGTCCGAAGAGGTGCGTGTCTGCGAATTCCGCCGCCGTCGCCCTGTCGAAGGCGCCGAGCGTGCGACGCGAACCGTGTGCAATATAAGGAATGGCGGAAAGCATGTAGAACATGCACATGAAGACCGGGCCCTGAATGACCATAGGCAGGCAGGAACCCATCGGGTTGACCTTGTTGTCCTCGTAAAGCTTCATGGTCTCGCGGCTCATGGCCTCTTTGCTGGCCTGGTCCGTCTTGCCCTTGTACTTCTTCTGGATGTGCATCATCTTGGGCTGCAGGGCCTGCATCCTGGCCATGGACTTCATCTGCTTGATATACATCGGCAGGATGATGGCGTGCACGACGAGCACGAGGAAGACAATCGCAAGAATCCACGAAAGCCCCTTCGAGGGCAAACCGATAAGGGTCATGAGCTTGTGGAACCAGTACATGATTTCGCTCATCAGCCATTCGATGGGTGTCAGGATCTTGTAAACCCAGCCGAACAGCCCCTTATCAAGAAGGAAGTTGTTGTAATCGGGATTGGTAAACATCAGGCCGTCTCCTTCACGTCCGAGGCCAATGGGGTCAGTCGCGGCTCTTCGTGAGCTTTGGACCAAGAAAATCTATAAAAAATCGAATAGCGCTGGGGCACATCGTCGATGCCACCGTTGCTCCACGGCCGGCAGCGCAAAAGACGCAGCACGGCAAGCAATCCACCGCGAACCGCGCCATAACGGGTCACCGCCTGAATCGCATAGTTGGAACAGGACGGATAATACTTGCAGCAAGGCGGATTACCGGCGGAAATATGGACTTGATACCAACGCACGGCAGCAAGCATCGCCCGAGCTACGAGCGAATGGGAAGAATGTGCGGCAGAGACATTCGAGCTAACAGTCATAATTGGCCGCTCTGCCGATTTGCACGAACCTTATGGCCTTGCATTGCCTTTCGGCTGACCGCGTCGAACAACTCCCCCACCTGCTTGTCGAGTGAAGAGAAATCGGCATGTGCGGCGCTTGGCTTGGCGCGCATCACGATGTCACAATGCTCGGGCAGTCGATCTTCGTATGCCTTGGCCAATACGCGGAAGCGTCTTTTGACGTGATTGCGCGAGACAGCGTTGCCGACATTTTTGGACACAGCGAGGCCAAGGCGCCTGCTCGACATTTTCTGTCGAATGGCGTCCTTAGGTACGGAAACACTCGTAGCTCCCATAACCTCGTCGGTCGATTCTGCTTGTGCTGTAGCGGCATGATGCGCTTGAGCGCAATCACAACAAGAATCGTCGCACACCAAAAAATGCACGACGATATCCTTTTCAGTGACTTTTCTGCGACGCTTCAGCACCTGGACAAAATCGCGATGGCTTTTCAGCCGCTCCATGCCGTGCCGCCGATTAATCAGACAGTGAGGTTCTTGCGGCCCTTGGCGCGACGGCGGTTCAATACGGCGCGGCCTGCGCGGGTGCGCATGCGAGCGCGGAATCCGTGCTTCATGTGGCGACGGCGGTTATTCGGTTGGAATGTCCTCTTCATAATATGCTCCCGGTTTGTTTTCAGCCATGCAAAAGCACGGCTCCTCATGAGTCAAGCTCTACCAAATTACTCCTACCCCTAGTCCCAAGTCAAAATATGCTGCGAAATTCGCCAAAACAGGCGACTAGACACATTCCCGCTTATCGCCGAAACGTGTCAGCACTCATGAATTATTGGTATGAAGAACTTCGGTATATCGAAATATCGCACGAAATAATTCTGCATATCAATGCACAGCAACCATGAAACAATGGACTTTTCGGAAAATATTTCCTTACGAAAATAGACATACGACAAACCCTGCAAACCCTACTCGCGCCGCGGATATGAGGACAAGTTATCCACAAATTACACCAATGTTATTCACAATTCAATGTTTTCAACACGCAAGACTGTGGATAACTTCGGGACGTAGGAGTACAACTGGAATATTGCATCGCGAAGTCGGAAATGCTGTGCCCAACACCAAGACGGCACGATGGTCAAGGC